>NZ_JAQMWO010000002.1:0-2590444 GCF_037853785.1 Micrococcus sp. GPGPB33 | reverse complement strand
CCCACTAGGCGCATGTGTCAGAGCCAGTTGGGTGCTGCTGGACAGAGGTGCCAGGGTGCGATCTTGCTTGACAGGGTTGCCCATCATCGCGCTCGACGGATTCGTCGATCCGGCCTTCTCCAACCGCGCGCTGGCTCGCTTACCCGTTGGGCTTGGCCTCGGATTCATGGACGTCATTCTGGAGTAGCGCGATGATCTGCTTTGCGGTTTCACTCCGGTGGTCCTGTGAGATGGGCCTGCTTCCGATCAGGTCGTTGACCCAGAGCCCGTCAGCAGCGAGCAGGGCGAGCGAGGTCATCTGGTCGCGCTCAGCTTCGTCTCGTTCGCTACGTCCGGTCCATCGGTCGATGAGGTCTTCCCAGATCGCCTTGTGCTGGGTGTGCTGGCTGTCGAGAATCATCTGGAACTCGGCGTGGGAGGCGGCTGTCGAACAAGTGAGTATGTAGGCGGTCAGGCGCTCCATCGGCGTTGCCTCAGCGGTCGGCTTTCCACAGGCGATCTCTAACTGCCGCTCCCAGCGATCAGCGAGTCTCTGGTGGATCGCAGCGATCAAGTCGTCTCGTGACGGGAAGTGGTAGATGATCCCGGCCCTGGTGATCCCTGCAGCGGCCGCGACAGAGTCAAACGTGACTGCTGTGATCCCGTCTTCCTCGATCACTTGGATCGCGGCGTCGAGGATCATGGTCTTCTTGCTCTCACGCACCATCATGCGCCCCTCCGATTGGTTCAGTGGTTTTCGGCGTACTCCATTGCCTCGCTGCCGCGCCCGTAAGCGCGGAGCAGCCGATTGGTCAGAGCGGCTCCACTAGCCAGCATGACAGCGAGGACGATCATCGTGACCAAATAGGCCGTGTCGTAGGCGGAGGTGGCGGCTGCGATCACGTCGAGATCTCCGTCGGCGATCCCGAGGGCATCGGCAATGCTCTCCCCCGCTGCGGCGGGAGTGCCATCCGGGAGTCGGACGACTGTGGCGTAGACGAAGGTCAGGAGGCTCCCGAGGAGTGCTACAGCCGAGAGGGAGCCCATCTCATAGGAGACTTCTTCGATCGAGGCCGCCATGCCGGCCTTTCGCGGAGGCGCGTTGCCCATAATGGCGGCGGAAGCGACGGCGCAGGTGCCGCCCAGGCCGAAGCCGGTCACGATGAAGCTGACGACCAGCAGGGGTAGTGATCCGTTCGCAGAGGCCAGCACGGCGAGAGCTAGTCCTAGGGCGGCGATGGCGAGGCTGCCGGAGATAATGATCCGCAGGCCCACGATGTGCAGGATCGCGGCCCCTAGGACACCTGAGGGCAGGGCGCCAAGCGCGATGGCTGCGACTAGCAGGCCTGCTTGCAGGGGGGTGAAGCCCTCGACGAGCTGGAAGCGCTGTGTGGTCGCGAGCTGGGCGCCAGCGATGGTGAACATCGCGAAGAAGGCTGCCAGAGAGCCGCCAGCGAAGGCGCGGTTGCGGAAGATGGAGAACTCGATGAGTGGTTCTTCCAATCGGCCCTGGCGTCGCACGAAGAGGACGAACCCGATGACTGCTGACGCCAGCGCCCCTGCGATCAGAACCCAGTTCTGTGGAATATGGGCCAGTTCCTTGATGACGAGCACGGTGCCCACCAGCCCGACCATCGCATAGAGGGATGAGACGAGATCCCACTTCTTCGACGGATCGGGATGGTTGTGCGGCGCGATGATTGCGGTCGCCACAAGTGCGATGGCAACAACGGGGACATTGATGAGGAAAACAGATCCCCACCAGAACCGTTCGAGAAGGGCGCCGCCGAGAATGGGTCCGAGCGCTGCCCCCGCGATCGACAGGCTCCCCCAGATGGCGATGGCGATGTTGCGCTCACGAGGATCGTCGAACGCGAGGCGGATCAGAGCAAGCGTGGCGGGCATCATCGCTGCGGCCCCCACAGCGAGGAGTGCCCTGGCGCCGATCAGGAAGGCAGGGTTGGGCGAGAATGCCGCTGCCAGTGATGCGGCACCGAAGATCCACAGGCCGACGACGAACATTCGGCGGTGGCCGATGCGATCGCCCAGTGTGCCTGCTCCCAAGAGGAGGCCAGCCATGACCAGGGGGTAGGCGTTGATGATCCACAGTGTCGAGGATCCGGACGCGCCGAGGTCTGCGGTCAACGTAGGCAAGGCGGTGTAGAGGATCGAATTGTCGAGGGTGATGAGTAGCAGGCCGGCCCCCACGGTCATGAGCAGCCACCACCGCCGCGGCGATGATCCAACGTCGTTCACTGTTGTACCCCTGTCCTCTGCCTGTAGTCGCATCAACGAAACTATACTAACAGGTTAGTAAAGTAAACGTCAACGCTCCGACAGAGGGATGCCTCACAATCCAGCTGGGTGTTCATTGCCCCATCCCGGCGTCAAGCCGGGTATACCCCTTTACACACCCCGTCCGCCCACGAGACCATCACGTCAGAGACGGTCCCAAACTGGGCCGTTAGACAGAAGTGTCGGAGGGTCTAAGACGTGGTTGGACAGACTGTGGCCTATGTGCGGGTCAGCTCGGCCGAGCAGAACCTGGATCGCCAGCTCGAGGCGGTGGGGGAGTGTGACCGGGTCTTCGAGGACAAGATCTCCGGCAGTTCCCGCGCCAAGCGCGCCGGATTGGCGGAGCTGATGAAGGTACGTCCGTGAGGGGGACCTGGTGAAGATCGCCTCCATGGACCGGCTCGGCCGGGACACCCGAGATCTGCACGCGATCGTGGACGAGATCACAGACAAGGGTTGCGCGGTCCAGTTCGTGTCCGAGCGGATCACCGTGGACAAGTCCGGCACCTCACCGGTGGATGGGCTCATGCTGGGCATCCTGGCGGCGTTCGCTGAGTTCGAGCGCCGGCGGATCAAGGAGCGTCAGGCCGAAGGCATCGCCCTAGCCAAGGCCCGCGGCAAGTACGTCCAGGCCCCGAAGCTCTCGGACACCGACGTGGAGCAGGCGCGCGTGATGATCGAGATGGGGATCCCGAAGGCCGAAGTTGCGCGCACGTTCGGGGTGAGCCGGCAGACCCTGTACACCTCGTTGCGCCGGCAAGCCTCAGCCTGAACCCCATCCTCGGCCGCCGGCGTCCCTTGAGTTTTGGCTTCATTACGTGGGCGCGGCCTTGTACAGGGATTCAGCGTCTTGGGCTGCGTGGACGCCGGCCTGGACGACGTCGTTCTTCATGTCCAGCACCCGCAGCTGCCCCTCGATCTCAGCGACGGCTTCGATCCGGCCGAATGCGTCCCCGTGGGTCTGGGCGTACTCGGCCAGGCCCCGCAGCTTGGGCAAGGCGTCGGCCAGGTGCGTGCCGTGGGGGTCCACGATGTCCGCGCGGATCGTGCCGTCCTGGTTGGCGTGGAAGAACACGAAGTCCGGGCGCAGGGCCTGCCACTGGCCGGCGCCGTCCTGGTAGGCGATGGCCAAGGAGTCCGTGGTCGTGCGGGAGGGGTTGCGGTACCAGCCTCGGAAGGACGGCTCGGCGGACTCTCGATCCAGCACCAGGGTCTCCCAGGTGTTCAGGTCCACGGGGATGGTGCCGTCCTCGTCGGCCATCAGGTGGAGAGGGCGAGTGGGTAGGGAACAAGCAGTGCCGTCGGGGAGGCGGCGCTGCCGGTCGGCGTGTGGCCGCTTCGGCCGGGCCAGGTCCTTGCGCTCGGGCCGGCGGGCCATCTCCCGCACCCGGTCGTACACTGCCTGGCGCTCATCGGTCAGGCCGTTGATCTGCACGCGGTACTGGCTCAGCCAGTTCTGCACGAGCTTGTCGGCCTCGGCCTCCAGATCGGCGACGACCTCGGGAGTGCGGGCCAGGGAGGCGACGATGATGTCTCCTTCGCGCAGGTCGAGATCCTCTTCGTCCTCGGGGACGATGTGGTCGATGTAGGCCCCGGCGATCCACCCGGTGAGGGTGCGGGCCGCCGCGGCGGCGGCCTCCTCGATGGCCCGGTCATCGGCTATCAGCTCCAGGCTGGTACTGGTGAGCTCCTCGGTGCCGAGCCGGCCGTGCATCCGCTGAGCGGACAGGGTGAGCACATCCTGGCGGGCGGCGGCGATCTGCTCGGAGTACTGCACTCGGCGCCCGTCGAGGACCATGCACATCGCCTGTTCGGCGGTCTTGACCGCCCCGGGCAGCAACCCGTCGTTGGAGAGGGCGTTGGCCAGGATGTCCAGGCGCTTGAGGGGCTTGGTGGTGCCTGGGGGGATGCTCATCGTGGGCAGGGAGTCGAAGACCTCCCACACGGGGTCGCCGATGGCCGGGTTCGGTGTCAAGACAACGGGGTCGAACAGCACCCGCCGTGAGGCTCGGCCCGTGGGGTCCCAGGTGGTGTCGTCCATCTCGGACTGTCCACGCATCAAGGTCTGGGCGATGGCGGTGGAGGTGGCCTTGTCGAAGTGGGGCAGGAAGCAGTCGATGGAGTTGAGCACCTCGTCGCCCGGGATGCGCCGGGCCAGCGGCGTGCGGACCATCCGGCCCAGCAGCTGGTGCACGTAGGTGGCGTCCTTGTAGGTGCGGAAGGACATCAGCACCTCGGCCCGGGGGCAGTCCCACCCGGTGGAGATGGCCTCCATCGCCAGGAGCACCCGGATGTGGGTGGTCTCCTGCACCCGTTGCGGGGCGATGTAGTTGACGATCTGGCCCGGCAGGTGCCGGTCGGTGTGGGTGCCGAAGACGTGGTTGATGTTCTGGGGCCGCAGCTCGGGCCACTCCTGGTGGATGACGTCCAGGATCCGGGAGAGGTGCTCATCGGAAGGCTTGTCGGCGACCTGCACGACCAGTAGCGGCACCACCGGGTTCGTTTCGCCCTGCTCGGCGGCGTAGGCCGCCCAGGCTCTGGTGGAGGCCTTGGTGCGGGCCACTGCCTCGCGCAACAGCGTGGTGTCGAAGGCGCCGGCTTCCTCGGGGATGGTGAGGACCACATCGTCCTTGAGCAGCCCGGAGGCTTGCACGAGCGCGGGGTCGACCTGCACGGGGGAGAGCGCGTCCCGGTCAGTGGCGTGGGCCATGGCCTGGGTGAAACGTTCCACGGTGGCGGAGATCCCGAGCACGATCGGCATGGCCGGGGCCAGGGCGGTGCCGTTGATCAGGCGCTGGACGATGGTGGCCCGCTCCTGGTCGTTCTTCTTGGTGGTCTTCATGCCCCGGTGGGCCTCGTCCAGGATGAAGTACAGGGTTCGTCCGGGGGTGGCTACGGTGTTGGCGATGACGTCGTAGATGGTGCGTTGTGCCATGTCCGGGGCGGCCATCACCGGGGTGTCGGGGCCGCTGGGGTCCGCCGCGCCGCGCACGAGTCGGGCGCCTTCGCGCAGCTTCTGGGCGTTGAGGAAGTACACCTGCCCGGGGGCGAAGGTGGTCTCGGCGAAGGAGTTCTCCACGGTGCGCAGCCGACCGTCGAGCTCGGAGGAGGCGGCATGGATCCGAGCGCGGGACTGATCGTTCAGGTCCGGGTCGTCAGAGAACCAGAGCACGGTGGCCCCGGGGTCGGGGGCGATGTCCTCGGTGTACTGGTCGGAGCCGAAGAACAGGGCCTCGATGATGGCCGCGGCCATCACCGTCTTGCCGGCCCCGGTGGCCGCGGCCAGGGAAAACTGGGACAGGACGCCGTCGTCCTGGTAGTTCTTCCTGGCCCGATGCAGCCGGTTCAGGACCTGCTCGACAGCCTGGGCCTGGTAGTCCTTGAGGGTGTAACGCATGGGGGTCAGGCCCTCCGGTTGATCTGGAAGTTGTGCAGGTAGGACTCGTACAGGCGCACCGCGGTGGTGTGTTCAGGCAGCTGCCGGGCCACGGACTGGAAAGCCACCTCGGAGTCGGTCACGATGAACGCCATCCCTACCTGGGGGTCAGCCTCCAGGGCGGGGCGTGTCAGATGGTCTGTGTAAGCCGTACCGAGAGGAACGGTAAGAATCATGACCATGATCGACGAGAAGAACCCAGGCGAGCCCTCGGGCCAGGACCTGGTCGAGCAGCTGAAAGCCTCAGGGCAGCTTGATTCCCTGTTCGCGCAGATCGACGCGGGCGGCGTCGAGCTCACCGGTGACGGCGGGTTCGTGCCCGCGCTGGTCAAGGCCGCGCTCGAGCGGGGCCTGCAGGCCGAGCTGACCAGCCATCTGGGCTACGAGAAGGGCTCGAGCGAGGCGCTGAAGCACGCCAACTCCCGCAACGGGACCACCCCGAAGACCGTGGAGTCCGAGGTCGGGCCGATCGAGCTGGACGTCCCGCGAGACCGGGGCGGGTCGTTCACCCCGCGCCTGGTGCCCAAGGGCCAGCGGCGCCTCGGGGGCCTGGATGACATGATCATCAGCCTCTATGCCGGCGGAATGACGATCCGGGACATCCAGCACCACCTGGCCTCCACGATCGGCACGGACCTGTCGCACGAGACGATCTCCAACATCACCGACGCCGTGAGCGAAGAGGTCCTGGCGTGGCAGTCGCGGCCGCTGGAGGAGTTCTATCCGGTGATCTATCTCGACGCAATCCGGATCAAGATCCGAGAGAACAGCCAGGTCCTCAACCGTGCCGCCTACATCGCCGTCGGCGTGGACCTCGAGGGCATCAAGCACGTGCTGGGGATCTGGGTCCAGGACACCGAGGGCTCGGCGTTCTGGGCCCACGTCTGCGCCGATCTCGCCAACCGGGGCGTGCAGGACGTGCTGATCGTGTGCTGCGACGGGCTCAAGGGCCTGCCGGAGGCGGTCGAGGCGACGTGGCCGGACTCGATGGTCCAGACCTGCGTGGTTCACCTGATCCGGGCCGCGATGCGGTTCGTGGCCTACCAGGACCGCAAGAAGGTCGCCGCCGCGCTGAAGCCGATCTACA
Source organism: Micrococcus sp. GPGPB33 (assembly GCF_037853785.1). Lineage (NCBI taxonomy): Bacteria > Bacillati > Actinomycetota > Actinomycetes > Micrococcales > Micrococcaceae > Micrococcus > Micrococcus sp. GPGPB33. The sequence continues at coordinate 2,583,647 of NZ_JAQMWO010000002.1, read as the reverse complement.
CCGCCCCCAACGAAGAGACCGCGAGGAAGGCGCTGGCCGAGTTCGAGGCCTCCGAGCTCGGCACGAAGTACCCGTCTGCAGCCGCGACCTGGGCGAACTCCTGGGAGCGGTTCATCCCGTTCCTGCAGTTCCCACCCATGCTCCGCAAGGTCATCTACACGACCAACAGCATCGAGTCGCTGAACTTCCAGCTACGGAAGGTGACCAAGAACCGCGGCCACTTCCCCTCGACCGAGGCGGCGGTGAAGCTGCTCTGGCTGGCGATCTGCAACATCGAAGACAAACGCGCCGCCGAACGCGCTCGGGACCGGGGCAAACCCGCCGGCCAGCGCAAAGCCCAGGGCCGGCTCGTCGAAGGTCAGGCCGTCACGAACTGGAAGCAGGCCCTCGCCCAGCTCGCCGCGGCCTACCCCGACCGGATCAACCCCTACCTGTGACCACCCCGCTTACACAGACAAGTTGACACGCCCCCAGGGCGGCCAAGAACTCGGGGGCATGGTCCATGTCCTCGAGCACCCCGTAAGCCTGGGCCACATCCCAGCCCCGTTCCGGAAGATTGGAGATGATGCGACCGCGAGAGCCGGCTTTGAGCCAGAGCATCGGCGCGATCCGGGCGAAGGCACGGTTGCGACGCACCTGCCGGGGCGCCTCATAGGTCAGCGTGAAGAACGCCGCGTTCTCCCCGAAGCCGTCGGCCATGGGGAACTCGTCAGTAAATTTGTACTCGCCCTTGATCGGGTCCCCAGCCGGGGTCTTGCCCGTGATGGCCGCAGTGACGCGGGGCTTGGTCACGTAGTCGCAGATGCCCCACTGCTCCCACTCCGCATCCCCGGGACGAAGCCCCTTCACGCGTAGACCCTTCTGCTCCTCAGCGGACACCTCGTTGTTCGTCACGCTGATGCACTGACGGCGCCCACCGTCCTGCTTGTTCAGGCGCATGACAGCGTGAGCGGTTGTTCCAGAGCCTGAGAAGAAGTCCAGCACGACCGCGTGAGGTTTTTCTTGGATGAAGAAGCGTAGAGCATCCTCAACGGCATAAAGAGACTTCGGGAATGGGAAAGCACGACCGGGAAGGAGGGAGCGCAGGAAGGTAGTTCCATATTCGGAAGCATTATGACTGGCAATCTTCCACTGCGTAGGTGCCATGCGGAAATTTAAGGGGTCGCCAACCGCCTCTACAGTGAGGGATCCGTCGGGTTCATTTCCGATAACCTTGAACTGGCCATTCAGAACACTGGCGTAAGCCCCATCTGGGAGATAGTTCACCACATATCCGTAGTGGGTTTCGCGACCCAACCGCACGCGACCCTGCTGTTGGCGGACCATCAGTTCGTCGGCCCCGACCTGCCACCTACCCTCAGACCCGTCGCGACGGATCGGCAACACCGCCTTGAGCCCCCTAATTGGCGGAGCCTCCGAAGACTCCGGAGGTATAGGCGCGCCCACCGACACAATCTTTCGCGACTCAGGGTCGACATAGATCGGGTAAAAGCCATTGGGCCGGTCCTGGCGCCTGGAGTTTGATCCCCGCCTCATCATGGACGTCCAGCCCGGGTCGTTCTTGGGGGTTACGGTGGCGGAGGAAGTGGACGCGCCCGTATCCCACTCGCTAATCAGGGGCAACCTGGATGGGGATGCGCGCCCCAGCATGAGGAAGTAGATATATTCGTCGGTGCGGCGGAAGTACCCATTTCGAGCAACGCCCTTAGCATTCATGGCCGAAGAAACCATTTGAATCCGCGCTTCAGGGAACGTCTGCTCTAGGAGCATTCCGAGGCGGAGGTACTCCTTCTCGTCGATGGTGACGATCAGGACGGAGTCCTCAGGATTGAGGAGTTCGCGGGCAACCTGGAGGCGGCGTTCCATGAAGGACAGCCACTTGGAGTGGCGGTAGTCGTCATCGGAGGCGACGTAGTCGTTGTTGTACTTCCAGTCCTTCGCCCCGGTGTTGTACGGCGGGTCAATGTAGATGCAGTCCACCTTGTGGCGGTGGGTGTAGGTGAGCATTTCGAGGGCGTGGAAGTTCTCGGCGTTGATGACCGTGTGGAACGGCTTGTCAGGCCCGCCGTTTTCGACGCGGCCTGTCTCGACTAGGCCCGGGTAGATCGGGTCCTCGAATCGGGCGACGACCACCAGGTCCTCGAGTGCTGCTGTTGAGGTGGCCGGTTCGCGGACCTCGGGGTCGACGTCTGCTTCGGTCAGGTGGGCTTGTTTGCCGTCTGGGGTGCGTTCGAGGTCGGTGACGACCCAGTGTCGGGTGTCCCCGATGGTGAGGGTCCCGCGCGGGGGCAGCACGCGGACGGTGTCTCCGCGGCGTACGGGTCGCCCGGGCAGCTCCACAGCTTCGGGCTGGTGGCGCTCAAACACGAGACCGAACTGGTTGCGTCGGGTGAGCTGACGGAACTCAGCTTCCAGGTCTGCGGCCAGCTGCGGGTCGATCTTGCGGGCCTGGGCGAGCAGGTCAGTCAGTCGAGACACGGGTGTTCTTTCTCTGGGCCGAGTGGCATGTGGCGCTGTCCGCGCTGATCCTGCCCATCCTAGGGACTGGGGATCTCGTGCCGAGCAGGGGCTTCACGCGAGTTTAGGATCAGCTGCGATGCGACTTCGCATCGCGTCCTCCACTCGAGCAAGGAACTCGCCCATGTCACGACGCTCTCTGGCTTCTCTGGTCACTGCTGCTGCTTTCGTCGCCACCGCTGTCCTCGGGGGCGCGGGACCGGCGGCAGCCGGCACCACGTATTCGGCCCCGCTGCGCACGGCGGTGTCGTCTTTGGCGGTGGCGGCGGAGAACAACACCGGCTATGACCGGGACGCCCAGTTCGGTGGCTGGAAGGACGCGAACGGGGACTGCCAGAACACGCGGGCTGAGGTGCTGATCGCCGAGTCCAAGGTGTCCCCGACGTACACCACGACCCGTAAGTGCACGGTGGCCAAGGGCAAGTGGGTGACCGGTTGGGATCTGGTCACGCACACCTCGGCCTCGACGGTGCAGATCGATCACATTGAAGCGCCCTGGGTCTGATGGAGACTCGCGCTATTTGATTCCGACCAGCTGTTCGCGGCCGGCTTCGACAGCATAGAACGTGTCCTCGAACTCGGCGGGTGGGACGTCGCCGAGGTAGCCGTGGAGGCGTTGCGTGTTGTGCCAGGACACCCACCCGAGGGTCGCGAGCTCGAGGTCCTCGACCGTTCGCCAGGGACCTGGCCGTGCGGGTCCGCGGACGAGCTCGGCCTTGTAATAGCCGTTCACGGTCTCGGCCAGGGCGTTGTCATAGCTGTCCCCGACGGTCCCGATCGACGGTGTCGCTCCGATCTCGGCGAGGCGTTCGCCGTAGCGAATGGAGGTGAATTGAGACCCCGCGTCGCTGTGACAGCGCAGGTCCTCGTGGCGAGCGCCGCGGGACCAGCGGGCCATCTCGATCGCGTCGAGGACCATCTCGGTGCGCATGTGTGACGCGCACCGCCACCCTACGATCATCCTGCTGAACGCGTCGACGATGAAGCAGACGTACGCGACGCCGGCCCACGTCGGCACGAACGTCAGGTCGGTGACCCAAAGCCGGTTCGGGGCAGGCGCGGTGAACTCCCGCTTCACGAGGTCCAGGTGCCGCGCCGACGCCGGGTCCGGCCGGGTGGTCTTGACCCTCTTCGACCGCCGCGCACCCTCGATGCCTGCAGCGCGCATCAGCCGGGCGGTCTGGTCTCGGCCGATCATGATCCCCGCCCGGCCGGCGGCTTTCCAGAGCTTGCGGATTCCATAGACGCGGTAGTTCGTCTCCTAGAGCTCGACCAGCTGCGGGATCAGCTCCTCGTCCCGCACCGCGCGAGCCGAGGGGGCGCGGGTCTTGGCGGCGTAGTAGCTGCTCGGAGCCACCTGCAGCAGCCTGCAGATGAGCTCGACTCCGAGCCGGCGAGCGTCGACCAGGTCATCCTTGTTCGCGTCGATGAACGCGACTACTTCCGGTAGTGGCGGTCGAGCTCCGCCCCGAAGAAAGACGCAGCATGCTTGAGGACCTCATTGGCCCGCCGCAACTCCCGGACCTCCTGCTCCAGCTCACGCACCCGCTGCGCCTCAGCGCTGCTCACACCAGAGGTGACGCCGTCGTCGATGTCGGCCTGCTTGACCCACATCCGCACGGACTCGACCCCGTATCCGAGCTGCGTCGCGACCCGCTGCACAGTCCCATGCTCGGTCCCCAGCTCGGCACGCAGCGTCCGCACCATCCGGACCGCCGCGGCCTTCTCCTCCGGCGAATACCGACGCGTCGTCGGCTTCCCCGCTGTCTGCTCTTTCGGCATAACTCCATCCTCGTTTCCAAGGTCAGGAGTCTCCAACAAACCCAGGGCGCTTCACCCACGCCGACCTGAGGGGCGATGGCCCGGATCGAGTGCGAGCGGGGCCCTCCTTCGGCGGCTTGGCGTTCGAGGACCAACCGCACGGCGCGCTCACGCAGCTCGGGGCTGAACTTCTTGGGCATGTTCCGATTCTCCTTCAGTTGGATCGGAACGAAACCCAGGGCGCTTCAGGAATGGTGGAACACCAGGTCGGTGGCGACGTCCCTGACCAGTTCGGTGGCCTGGCGGGCCATCGTGCTGTCCGGGATCTGGATGCCGTCTTGACCGGGAACCCGAATCGGGGCAAGAGCATTGCCGCATGCTCAGGGAATGTCCAGCGCGGCATCATCCCTTTCTGGGTTCTCGAGGGCCAGCAGTTCGAGAGTGGATGCCCCTTGGCGGAGTTTCCTGCGCATCCCTTCTTCCTTGGCGGCGCGTCCCTTCGAGGCCTCCAGGACTTCGGTGATGCGGTTCGCTTCCACGCGGCAGACACCATCGCGGTCACCGATCATGAGATCGCCTGGCTTGACCAGCACACCTCCAACCCGGATGGGGACGTTGATGCGTCCGTGCCTTGCCTTGGTGGTGCCCTTGATGCTGATTCCTCGGCTGTACACCGGAAAGCCGGCGTCGATGATGTCCTGGGCGTCCCGGACGGATCCGTCAATGACCAGTCCGTGCAGTCCCCGTTCCTGGGCGGCGAGAGTGAGGACGTCCCCCCATGCTCCCGCTTCCAGGAACCCTTGGGCGTCGATGACCAGGACGTCTCCGGGCCGGGCTTGCAGCAGGGCGACATGGATGTACCAATTGTCCGCCGGGTCGAGTTCCAGCGTGATGGCACGTCCGCACATTCGGCTGGCCGGGTTGACCGGTTTGATGCCGGAGTCGAGTGCTCCCTCCTGGCCGCTGGCCTCGTAGACGGTGGCGGCTCCCAGCGCTTGGAACTCCTTGAAGTGGTGGTCCATCGAGAGGGTGGTTCCGAGGTTCTCGTGCATTGTTGCCTTCTCCTTGTTCTTGAATTCCTGAACGCTGCCGGGCGTTTCGTTGGGTCTCAGACTCGGCCGGCGACCGGTTCCGTCCTCTTCGGAGGCGAGGCGTTGTTTCTTCGGCGCAGGAACAGGAAGCCGATCCCATAGAACACGGCCCACAGCCCGGCGCCGATGGCCAAGAGAGTCACCACACCACTTCCGGTTACGGCGATGACGGGCCCGAGGGCAATCATCCCGACCCATACCGGCATGAACAACAGCAGGAAGACCCCGCCGGCGTCGCCGGCGGAACTCTGCAACTTCGGGTCGATGCACCGCAACAGCGTGAGGCCTGTTGCCGAGTTGCCAATGCTCTGGCCGAACATCAGGGCCAACTTCTCAAACCACTGCTCACGGCAGAACAGCTTGCAGGACACCACGTACAGCACCGTCATCACGGCCAGCATGAGGACGCTGTAGATGAGGATCGGCACGGCATAGGAGACCATCGCGCTGATACTGAGCGTGCCGATCGCGGCCACAATGAGGAACTCCAGGACCAGTCCGCTGATGTTGTTGACGGTCTTCTTGTCCACGTAGACATCGGTCTTGGTCACCGTCATCAGAGGCCAGATGATGACCGCCCCGATAATGCCCAAGACGATATCGTCGATGTTGGAGAAGTATCCGGAGACGTTGTGCACGAGGAGTTCTCGGATGCCGTATCCGAGCATGATGCACGCGGCCAGGAAGAAGACCTGGAGCGCGATGGCGTTGATCCCCGAGGTCGAGGTGGTGTTGACGCCGATGGGCGTGCGCTTTTCCGCGGGCATGGGACCGCCGTAGTACTCCGCGGGGAGGTTCTTGGGCTTGGCCACGAACTGGGTGTAGCCCTTGCGCACGCCCCAGTTGATGAGGGGCATCCCGATGCCCAGGGCGGCCATGAGCCCAATGGTCGCGACGATCATCGCGATGCCCATGAAGTCGGAATGGCCCAGTTCCGCGAAGATGCCTGCCGCCGATCCTGCAGCGCCGTGTCCGGCGAAGAAGGAGTAGACGCCGACGATGCCCCAGTTCGGTGGCATGGTGGTCCACACCAGCGTGAGCAGGAACCCGATACCGACTCCGAAGAACAGCATCGCCCCATAGTTTCCCGCGGCCACCACGCCGTAGTCCATGTAGGAGGCGGCTCGCTTGCGGTCGAGCCGGTTGCCGAAGATCATCGCGGTCAGGATGATGATGATCAGGAACTGCGGGTATTGAGCGATGGCGTCCGAGATCGGCACGATACCGAGCACCTGCGGGCCGCAGATCAACAGCAGTATTCCACCGATGACCGAGGCCGGAATGAAGAGCCTCTGGAGTACTTTGACTCGCTCTCGGATGATCCATCCCAGCCCGATAAACAGGCTGAGGATCATGATATCCATGATGATTTCCATGATTTCTTTACCTATTCGACGTAGTTAGTGCGCTGCCGGGAAGTGCCACATCAGGCACGAGCATTCCTCAAGGCGCTACCGCCCTCTGGAGCGTGTGGTATTGGAACCGCTCGCGGGATTCCACCAGCCTGCTGCCGGCCTGGACGTCCGCAACGATCTTGTCCTCTGTGGTTTCGATGTGCTCGGCCAGGTCCAGCACCTCACCGATGACGCTCTGGGGCACCACGACGACACCATCGGCATCGGCCAGCACGAAATCACCGGGATGCACCCCGACGCCGTCGATGAGAAGCTCCCCCTGCACCTCGGCGCATCGCACCCGGTCCTTGCCCGTGCGCATGAACACCCCCGAGGACCAGATGGGATATCCGGCCTCCGACGAGGTCGAGACGTCCCGGCAGGCTCCATGGACCACGGTCCCCGCGACTGCCCGCATGGCCGCCACCCGGCTCATGATCCCTCCCCACGTGGTGCAGTCGGTCCGCCCGGAATTGTCGATGACGACGACATCGCCTGCGGGGACGTCGTCCAGGAAGTCGCCCACGGTGCCGGCCTCATCCCCGGCCTCCTCGTACCGAACGGTGAAGGCCCGTCCTGCGACGACGGAGTCCGTCGCCCGGCGGGACAGTCCCTGGATGGAGCCGGGAAGCCCAAGGGCGTCCAGTGCGTCCGAGACTGCCGCGCTGGGCAGGGCCTTGAGTCGATCGATATGCGGTGCTGCTTCCATGGTGCCGATCCCTTCTCGTATGATCTGTGTCACCCCATTCTCAAAGGTGAATCAATAGCGAGTCGAATGATGAATGGAGATGCCCGCATGACACCCGGAGATGTATGCGGGAGTCTGGGGCATGACATGCACTGATGGAGGGCAGCGTGGAACTGAAGCAGCTGAGAACTTTGCTCGCGGTGGCGGAGACCGGCAGCGTGACCCGAGCCGCACAGCTGCTGCACGTGGTTCAGTCGGCGGTCACCAAGCAGGTGCGAACACTGGAATCGGAGCTGGGGGTGGACCTCTTCCAGCGCACGCGCCAGGGGATGATCACCACGGATGCCGGCCAAATCCTCATCGCCTCCGCGCGTCGGGTCATCTCCGATTTGGAGCGCACGGAAACCGAGGTGCGGCAGCAAAAGGATGCTGTCCAGGGGACAGTCCGGATTGGCATTCTGGATAGTGTCACCGACCTGGTTGCCGAGCCACTGGTGGCGAGGCTCTCCCGGACCCATCCGCAGATCGACCTGCAGATCACCACCGCCTTCGCGGGGCATCTTCGAGAATGGCTCTACGAAGGCCTGTTGGACGCCTCAATCCTCTTCGGCGTCTCCGACCCCGGTGCGGTGCGCGTCACCCCCATCGCGACCGAAAAACTCTGGGCCATGGCCCCCAGGGATGTGGGCCTCAGCGACGTCAAGCCGATAACCGTCCGCGATGTCGCCGCCCACCCCTTGATCGTTCCCGCCCGTGGCCATGCCCTGCGGACGCTCATCGACGAAGCAACAGCCCGCGCACACGTGGAGCCACGGATTTCCGTGCAGGTCAATGCGTCCCGCCTGGCCATGCGCCTTGTCGCCGGTGGACACGGGTGGACCATCCTGCCGGCGGTGTGCTTCACGTATGGAGATGTCGCCGCCACCCTTTCCATGGCCCCGCTGGATGACCCCCAGGCGGTCCGTGACCTGATCCTGGCCAGCCCAAGGTCCCACCGGCCCGCACCCGCCACCCAAGTGGTCACGAATGCGCTCCTCGGGCTGTTGCGGGAAGCCGCACAAGATGGAAGCTGGCCATCAGTGAATTGGCGTGCAGATGCTCCGGCCACCGGTCATTCGCCGGTCCGCCGCGGTAACTGACTTGGGCGAGCGACGGCGATCTCCACGGAGCCGGCCTTCTCGGCCGGGTGCGGATCTCGCCGAGCACTTACTGGAGGGCGGCGGCCATCGGCCGTAGCCCGGCCTCGTCCTGGCCGGGCGCCGGGTCGGCGACCAGGCGCAGCTCCGGTCCCAAGCCCCGCCGGGCAACACGGAGCCGGTGCCGGTGCAACAGGCCACGCCGGCACCGGGCATCAGCGCGATCCGCTCCAGCCTGGGCACCAATGTCACTTTCAAAAAACGCACGCGTGGAACTCAGACGTGGATTGCACGGCCATCTGCACTAGGGCGTGTCTGACAATAGTTTCGACCACGCGATCACCGCGTTCAGGAGGACGGCGGCCCGGTAGACGATCACGTACTTGTCATACCTGGTGGCCAGGCCCCGCCACTGCTTCAGGTGCGCGTACTGGCGCTCGATGACATTCCGGCCCTTGTAGGCGGCTGCGTCGAGGCCCACGGGCCTACCACCGTGGGAGCCCCGGCGTTTCCGGTGGCCCTGATGGTCGGCCGGCTCGGGGATGACGGCCTTGATCCGGCGGGCACGCAGGTGGGCGCGGATCGCCCGCGATGAGTACGCCTTGTCGCCCAGCACCGCCTCGGGACGGGTCCGGGGCCGGCCTGCAGGCCGGGTCACGCGCAGCTGTTCCAGCAGGGGCAGCAGCATCGGGGAGTCCCCTGCTTGGCCTGGGGTGATCAGGCTGACCAGCGGCAGCCCGGCCCCGTCCACGAGCTGATGGATCTTCGTGCTCAACCCGCCGCGAGAACGTCCTATCCCGTGGTCGGCCGGCTCTTCACGCGGATTCCTGTAACTCGATCCATCCCCCTGTGTGGCGGGTGGTGTTCGTGGCGTGCTGGTGAGCGCGGGCGATCGTGGAGTCCACCGCCACCGACCAGTCCACCAAGCCCTGCGCGTCAGCGGCGGCGGTCAGCTTTGTCAGCACCGTGTCCCAGGTGCCCTCGGCCGCCATCCGGCGGTGCCAGGTCCACACGGTCTGCCAGGGCCCGTAGACCTCGGGCAGATCCCTCCAGGCAATCCCGCACCGGTACCGGTAGATGATTGCCTCCACCATCGTGCGGGCATCGGCGAACGGCCTGCCGGCGCGGCCGGTCCGGGTCGGAAGGGTCGGGGCGATTAGTTCCCATTGGGCATCGGAGAGCATCTGGAAACGAGACATGCCTTTCAGGGTGTCAGCCGGCCCCTGGACTCATTGTCAGACACGCCCTAGGAACGGGGGGTTGCCGAACACGAACGTGCGCCCGGCCGGGGCGGGCAGGGCCTGAGACCAGTCGAGGGTGAGCGCGTCGTGCTGGTAGATCGTGGCGGTGATCTTGATCGGCAGACGCACCGGGGCCTGGCCGAGCGCGGCGGCCAGCTGTCGGTTGGCCTGGTGGTCCACGAGGAACATGGCGGTCTCGGCGATCTTGGCCGGCCACCAGTTGATCTCGATCCCGTAGAACCGGTCGATGTGGATCCGCTGGTCCAAGCTCACGTCCAGGGACAGGTCCTGGGACCCGGTGCGGCGGCGCTGGTCGGCCAGCAGGTCCGTCTCGATCTCGCGCAGCTTGGCGTAGGCCAGGTTCAAGAAGTTGCCGGCCCCGCAGGCCGGGTCGACGTAGATGTTGGCGGCCATCTCCTCGATCAGGCCGATCACCTCACGCCGGGTGGTGGTCTTGTTCTGGATGAGTCGGTCCGCTCGGGCGCGGTACTCGTCCAGGAAGAGCGGGCCGATGGTCTTGAGGATGTTCTCCTCGGAGGTGTAGTGCTCTCCGTCCCCGCGGCGGGCCTGCTTGGACTTGACCAGTTGGAACATGGAGCCGAATACGGCCGGGGAGATCTGGGTCCACCGGAACCGGCAGGCGGCCACGAGCGCGTCCCGGAAGTCGTTGGTGAGGAAGCCGGCCGTGGAGGTGCCGTCGAAGATGCCGCCGTTGACGTAGGGGAAGCGGGCCAGAGAGTCCGGCACGCCGCGGCGCCGGTTCTCTGGGGTGTTGAGCACGCGGAAGAGCGCGTCGAGCTGGGGGCCGAGGTTGTCGGCGGTGGTGTCCCACTCCACCCAACGCTGGAACAGGTCGGCCTCCCACAGGCCGGCGTCGTCTCCGTAGAGCAGGAACAGCAGCCGGGTGAGCAGGATCGAGGCCTGCTGGGTGGCGAACTCCTCCTCTTCGGCGTCCTCGGGGGCCTCCTCGCCCACGGGTACGTCCACCTCGTCCCCGACGAGGGCGGTGAACATGGAGGCCATCAGCTGCGCGGCCGCGATGGAGGCCTCTTGTTCCTCGGTCTTGGTCACGGTGTCCCGGCCGGCCAAAAACATCAGCTCGTCCACGTGATCGGCGGCGTCCTGCACCGCGAACTCGGACACCCAGCCGGCCTCGCCCAGACGTTCGACACGGATGCGGGCGAAGTCGGTGACCAGCACGTACTTGGGCCACTCGTGCTGACCGATGGATCCGCCAGCCAGGTAGTCCAGGGCCTGGTCGTGGGCGACGTCGAGGTCAGAGCCCAGGGACTTGGCCTCGCCCAGGGCGACACCGGACCAGAAGAAGTCGATGTAGCCGGCCCCACCGGTGGAGGCGCGCGCGGCCCCGCGCTCGAACAGGTCGATGCGCTCGGGGATCACCTCGAAGGTGCGCAGCAGGTCGGACCAGAACTGCTGGGCGAAGGACTTCTCCGTGTGGGTTTGTCCATCGGCGCGCCAGCGGGCGATGCGTTGACCCCAGGCATGTCCGAAGTCGTCCAGGGCTGCGCGGATGACGCCGCGATCTGCAAGTTGCTCCACAGGCACAACGTACACGGGGCCCTGCCGTTCTAAACCTAAGAATCGGGGCCGAGAGGGTCAGCTGGAAACGGGCGGTTTCTCTACGTGGGTGTCGATGAGGAAGCCGGCGATGGCGAACCCCGCGTTGACCGCGAGCTTGGCATGGCGAGGTGCCGGCCCCACAGAGCGCTTGCCTCGACCGTGGGCGTCGCTGAGGGCATTCCTCATCGCGGCCAGTCCTCCAACAAGCGTTGCCGCCCCACTGAGGATCTGCTTGATGATCTGTTCGCTGTGCTGATCCGGTGCCACCTGCATCGCACTTGAGGTGGCCTTGTAGAGCCGAGCGAGATCCCACCCGTCTTCGTACTTCACTCCGCGTTCATCGCAGATGTGCTTGCACACGCTCTCGATGGTGGTGCGGGTCGCGGTGATAGCTCCGTCGGGGTCGTCCTGGACTTTGGTCAGCGCGGCCTGCCAGGACCTGTTGACGGCCTCCCAGTCCTCGAGCTTCTGCAGGGACTCCTGTGCTGCGTGCGCGCCGGGGGTGCCGGCGGAGAGGAGCATGCCCCGTAGCCGGGTGAGCTCCCCTTCAGGGGGGCGGCCGTTTTTGAACTCGCCGTCGTAGGAACACAACTCCAGTAGCACGGCGCGTTGTTGAGGCAGCGGAAGAGAATGCAACCCGGTCTGGAAGATCTGCCATCGGGAGGGGCTCCCGTTCCACCGATAGGGGCCCAGCATGTCGGTGTAACGAGCGAAGAAGTCATGGAGATGGGGGCCGCTGAAGCCTGTCTCCTTGGCGAAGAGCGAGGTGGCTAGAGAATCGATCCGGAACGGCAAAAGCGTTGGAGAGGTAGAGGCCATATACGCTCCTAGGGCGTGTCTGACAAACAGTCTAGGGGCCCACTGGCACCTTGGAAGGCATGTCCCGTTTCCAGATGCTCTCCGATGCCCAGTGGGAGCTGATCGCCCCGATGCTGCCTACTCACACGGGCCGGCCCGGCAGGCCCTTCTCGGATGCGCGGATGATGATCGAGGCCATCATCTACCGGTACCGGTGCGGGATCGCCTAGCGCGATCTGCCCAAGGTCTTCTGGCCGCGGCAGAGAAGTGTGGACCTGGTATCGACGCATGGCCGAAGAAGGCACCTGGGATCGGGTGCTTCAGATGCTGATCGCCGCAGCGGACGCGGGCGGTGCTCGCGTAATCCAAACGATTGTCAGACACGCCCTAGTGGCTGTGCTCACCCTCCTGGCCACCATCGTGCTCAGCTGGGTCGGTCTGGGAAGTTAGGCAGCCGCCGACGCCTGAAACGCCGGTAGCGTCGGCCGCGCGGGACACGAGGTACCCCTAACGACCAGCAACTGGGCTCATGTTGGGGACCTTGGCGGCATCCTAAGGCGCCCCCCTGAAGAGGGTCGCCTTGTGCACCACCACAACGCTGACCGTGACGCGGTACTGACCTGACAGGTCCCATCGGTGCCCGGGGTCTGCCATGAGTTTGCTTGACACGAGTTATCAGGCGGCGGCAGCCGCCTGGACTGATTGAACCATCTCGAACTCGACAGGGGTGAGCTTCCTGAGACGGGCCTGCCTACGACGGCGGTGATAGGTCCGCTCGATCCAGCTCACGATCGCGAGCCGGAGCTGGTCGAAGGACTGCCAGCGACGCCGGTTCAGCACGTTCTTCTGCAACAGCGCGAAGAAGGATTCCATTGCCGCGTTGTCCCCAGCAGCACCGACCCTGCCCATCGACCCGACCAGGCCGTTGACCCGGAGCGTCTCCACGAACCGCCTGGCTCGAAATTGCGATCCTCGGTCCGAATGCACCCGGCAACCCTGCACCTCGGCCTTGCCTCCACGCCGGGCCAGAGCCATCTGCAGGGCGTCCACGGCCAGCTGCGAGCTCATCCGCCGATTGATCGAGTAGCCCACGATCCGGTTCGAGAACACGTCCTTGACCGCGCAGAGATAGAGCTTGGAATCCCCGGCCCAATGCTCTGAGATGTCCGTGAGCCACAGCTGGTTCGGCTTCTCAGCGCGGAACTCACGACGAACCAGATCATCATGAACGGCAGGGCCAGGACGCTTGCCCGAGCCGCGACGGATCGAGTGGCAGCAGCGGACCTTCACGAGCCGACAGGCCTTCAACACCTGATGGTCCGACACGGCCAGGCCACGGCCGCGGAGCTCATCAGCCAGGAACCGGTATCCGAACTCCGGGTCATCGGCATGGGCATCGAGGACGGCGTTGGCGGCATGCGCGTCGGACCATTCCCGCTCGCTGACAGGTTCGGCCAGCCACTGGTAGTAGGCCTGACGGGAGAACCCGAGGACCCGGCAGGAGAGTTTCACGGGAATCCCGTCGCGGGCCAGGTCCTTCACGACGGGATAGGTCATTTTGGGGACTGACCCAATTTCAGGTTCGCCTGGGACAGATACGCGGCCGCACGCCGTAGGACCTCGTTCTCCATCTCCAACTCGCGGTTGCGGCGCTTGAGAGCCTTCAGCTCCTCGTTCTCAGCCTTGGTGATGCCGGGCCGGATCCCGGCCTCGACATCATCCTGGGCCAGCCAGCGCCGTAGGCAGGACTCGGCGATGCCGAAGTCCTTCGCGACCTGCGCGATCGGCATCTGACCCTTACGGGCGATCGCGACCACGTCCTGGCGGAACTCTCGGGGGTATGCAGCGGGCATGGGGTCATCCTTCCAGCAGTCCCTCCCGGGACCACAGATCAGATGTCAACCAAACTCACGGCAGACCCCTCTCCTCCGGACGCAGATCGTCCGACTGTTCCGTGCGTGGCTAACATGCGACCATGGTTGAATCCTCTTCGTTCGTGCCGCCGAAGCTCTCCGTGCAGCCTGACGTTCGCGTTCTCGGCGCCCGCGAAAACAATCTGCAGGATGTCGACCTCACGGTGCCGCGCGATGCAACGGTCGTCTTCACCGGTGTGTCCGGCTCGGGAAAGTCCTCGCTGGCGTTCGGGACGCTGTACGCCGAGTCTCAGCGACGCTATCTGGAATCGGTCGCACCGTACGCCCGCCGCCTGATCGATCAGGCGGGAGTGCCCGATGTCGACTCGATCACGGGGATGCCGCCGGCGGTCGCCCTGCAGCAGCAGCGGGGTTCCGGGAACGCCCGATCGACCGTGGGCAGCATCACCACATTGTCGAGCTTGGTACGAATGCTGTACTCCAGGGCCGGGGACTACCCGGAGGGACAGCCGATGCTGTATGCGGAGGACTTCTCCGCGAACACGGTCCAAGGGGCCTGCTCGGAATGCCACGGCATCGGCCGCGTGTATGAGGTGAACGAGCAGCAGATGGTCCCTGACCCCTCGCTCACCATCCGCGAACGCGCCATCGCTTCCTGGCCGACCGCGTGGCACGGCCATCAGCTGCGCGACGTGCTGGTCGCTCTCGGTTACGACGTCGATGTGCCGTGGCGGGACCTTCCGAAGAAGGACCGGGACTGGATCCTGTATACCGATGAGACCCCCTTCGTACCGGTCCACTCCCGGCTCACGCTCTCCGAGTCCAAAGCTGCGATCGAAGCAGGCGTGGAGCCGAGCTACTCGGGCACATTCGTCGGGGCTCGCCGGTACATCCTGGACACGTTCGCGAACACGAAGAGCGCCTCGATGAAACGGCGCGTCGCGCAGTTCCTCACCGCTGCGATCTGCCCGACCTGCAATGGCAAACGGCTGAAGCCCGAGGCGCTGTCTGTCACGTTCGAAGGATTCGACATCGCCGAATTCTCCCAACTGCCGCTCCGGGAACTTGCCACGATCCTCTCGGGAGTCGTCGCACGCGAGGAGGACCACGAGGCCGCCTCTTCCGATGTGCGACCCACCGCAAGCCGAACACCAGAGAAGCGTGCTGCCGCGGTCCAGCTCGCGTCAGGGGTGCTGCAACGGCTTCGTCCACTGGTCGATCTGGGACTGGGCTACTTGTCATTGAGTCGGACGACGCCAACGCTGTCGGGCGGCGAGCTGCAGCGACTCCGGCTCGCGACGCAGCTCAGCTCTGATCTCTTCGGGGTCGTCTACGTCCTCGACGAACCATCGGCGGGGCTGCATCCGCAGGACGTGGCGGCGCTCCTCGAGATTTTGGATGGACTTAAGGGGCGAGGGAACAGCCTGTTCATCGTCGAACACTCCGTGGCTGTGATGCGGCACGCGGACTGGCTGGTCGACATTGGCCCCGGTGCCGGTGAACACGGCGGCCGCGTGCTCTACAGCGGCCCGCCCGACGGTCTCGCCGGTGTCACGGAGTCCGTGACACGCGGATACCTCTTCGGCGGCCGCGGTCTCCCTCTTCGCACACCCCGTGAGGCACGCAGTTGGCTGCGCCTGGAGAACGTGACGCGGAACAACCTGCACGACCTCACCGTCGATATCCCTCTGGGTGTCTTCACCGCGGTGACGGGCGTGTCCGGGTCCGGCAAGTCGAGTCTGGTCAGCCAGGCCCTTCCGTCGCTGCTCGGCGATCGCCTTGGCCTGGCTGCCCGGGCCGATGACGAGCCGGTCAGCGACGAGTCACTCCTCGCGGATGCGCCGGAACATCTCGAGGGGCGCGTCGCCGGGCCCGTCACCGGTGTACAGCGGCTGGTCGTCATCGACCAGCGGCCCATCGGCCGGACCCCGCGGTCGAACGTCGCCACCTATACCGGGCTGTTCGATCACGTGCGTCGTCGATTCGCAGACACCCCGGAAGCTCGTTCCCGTGGGTACAAGCCTGGCCGATTCTCCTTCAATGTCGCCGGCGGGCGCTGCCCGACCTGCGAGGGCGAGGGATCGGTGATGGTCGAGCTCCTCTTCCTGCCTTCCGTGTACACCGAATGCCCCGACTGCCACGGCACGCGATACAAGGCATCAACGCTCGAGGTCACGTGGCGGGGGCGCACGATCGCCGACGTGTTGTCGATGAGCGTCGAGGAGGCGAACCTGTTCTTCGTGGGGGATGAGGAGATCACTCGATCGCTGGCAGCCTTGTCGGACGTGGGACTCGAGTACCTCCGGCTGGGTCAACCGGCAACCGAGCTCTCCGGGGGTGAGGCGCAGCGTGTCAAGCTCGCAACCGAGTTGCAGCGCGCGCAGCGCGGAGACACGCTGTACGTCTTGGACGAGCCGACGTCCGGGCTCCACTGCGCCGACACGGATCGTCTCGTCGCGCACCTGCAGACGCTGGTCGATGCGGGCAACACGGTCGTCGCGGCGGAGCTGGACATGCGCGTTGTCGCGGTGGCCGATCACGTGATCGATCTTGGACCCGGCGCGGGCGACGCCGGTGGGACCGTGGTTGCAGCTGGTACGCCCGCCCACGTTGCGGATCAGGGCGTCGGTGCTTCCGCGGGCTACCTCGCCGCCGCACTGCAGGCAGCCACCAACGTGACCCCGTCGTGACGAGCGTGCCGCTGTGCGATATGAGAATCGCACAGCGGCACGCTCGACGGGGTCGTGGTCTCAGGCGGGGAGCTTAGAGGCCAGGACGTCCAACTTCTCGATCGTCGGCTCGCTGAACAGCTTGCCGGTCTGCTCGCCGAGAGCCTTCGCAACTGCGCCGGACAGGTGCGCGTCGCGGCCGGCGTCATCGGGGAACACGTCGAAGATCCCGAAGGACGACGGGCCGAGGCGGATCGCGAACCACGCGACGGTGGCCGGCTCCTCCTCCACGAGCCCTCGCCCGATGCCGAGGAATTCCTGGACCTCGTCCTCCTTGCCGGGCAGGGCCTCCAGCCTGACAAGCAGTCCCTTCGTCACGCTCATGCCATCACCTCTTCCTGGGTCGAATTGCTCGCAGATTACGCCACGATCGTATCGCAGAACACAGTCAGGTCATCGGGTGAGCGGCTGGTGATCAGGTTCCGTCCACCACGACGTCCTGGCCGACGACGTCCGCACCGGCGTCACGCAGGTCCGTGCGGATGCTCGGGAAGGACGTCAAGGTGCGACCTTCGACCACACCGGCCTCGATCAGCGTCCACGGCCCGCGACAGAGGCGTCCGCGACCAACCCGTCACCGGGGAACGTGCCTGCTGCATCCAGATCGTTCTCACGCGCCTGGATCTCACCGTCAGGGATCGACAGCACATCGGTCTGTGCGCCAGCCCACTCCAGAAGCGCCGAACAGGCCCTGGCTGACCGACATCAGGGAGCACTTCACGGGTGAGGAGGAGCTCTACCCCTGCGCGGACAAGGCCGTCACACGCGCGGCGGTGCAGCCGTGGTGGCCAGGTGCTTGGTGGACGCGGACCAGGGCTCGCAGTTCCGATCTGGCCTTCTTCAGGACGCGCTCACCCGTCATGGGCTGATCGGCACGATGGGCCAGGTCGGCCCAGCCGGGGACAACGCGGCCATGGAGTCCTTCTTCGCCCTCCTCCAGAAGAGCGTGATCGACCGAGGGCGATGGGCCACCCGGGACGAGTCGATCATGGACCCCACGCCCGCTCACGCGGCGTGACGACGGCTGTCACCGACACGTGCATCAGTCCCTTCCGTAGCATGGCCGTTCGTGGCGGGGCAGGCCTGGGATCTGCCCGGCTTCGGTAGGTGCGCGTCGCTGTGGAGGGAGCTGCGTCGATGACGGTCTTCGGGATCATCTGACTCAGTGTGCTCACCCACCTGCCGTCCGGAATCGACCCGTTCCGGGCCGTGGGCCTGCATCTGGGGGCAGCCGCGCTCAGCGGCTTCATCCTCCACGTGCTGACGGGCGGTTCTGCCGACCGGGCGGCATGCACCACCCCCGCGAGCGCCGTCTCGCGTCCCGCACTCTGATGCGCCCGCCCGCGCCCTCACTCCGCCAGGAACTCCAGCAGGATCCGGTTGAACTCCTCGGAGTGGCTGATGCTGAATCCGTGCGGGGCGTCCTTGACCAGTTCGACGCGGCTGCCGTCGATCGCCTTGTGCGTCCGCTTGCCGGAGCCCTTGAACGGCACGATCTGGTCGGCGTCGCCGTGCAGGACCAGGGCCGGCACGGTCACCGCCGGCAGGTCGCGGCGGAAGTCGGTGGCCCCGAACGCGTCCATGCAGGCCAGCGCCGCCGTCTGGTCGGACTGCAGCGCCATCCGGATGGCCTCCTGGCGCTGCTCCTCGGTGACCTTGAGGCTGCTGGTCAGACCGGCCAGCTTGGGGGTGGAGAAGAACGTCGTCGTGAAGTCGTCGAAGAACGACTCGCGGTCCTTCTCGAGGCCCGCGCGCATCTCGGCGGCCTGCTTCTCGGTCAGCGGGCCGTCGGGGTTGTCGTCGGTCTTCAGCAGGTACGGGGGCACCGCGCCGGCGAACACCACCGAGTGGATCCGGTCCGCGCCGAACCGGGACATGTAGCGCGCCACCTCGCCACCGCCCATCGAGAAGCCCACGAGCGTCACGTCACGCAGGTCGAGCTCGGTGAGCAGACCGTGCAGGTCGGCGGTCATCGTGTCGTAGTCGTACCCGCCGGTGGGCTTCTCCGAGACGCCGAAGCCCCGCCGGTCATAGGTGATCACGCGGTAGTGCGGGGACACGGCTGCGACCTGGTCCTTCCACGAGTCGAGGGTCAGCGGCCAGCCGTGGATGAGGACCACGGGACGCCCGTGGCCGGCCTCCTCCACGTTCAGTCCGATCGTGCCGTGGTCCGTGGGGATCTGCATGAGGGTCATGTGCGTCTGCCTTCCTGTGCTCTCGGGGGACGACGGCGGCGCTCGGCCGCCGCTTCCTCCTCACGCTAGGCACGCGCTCGGCACGTGTCAGGCTTCGGTCTCCGCCATCCTGCGCAGCGTCAGCGCGTTGAACGCGGCGTGGCCGTGGTTGTCGTTGTTGAAGTAGACGTAGGCGGGGCGCGCGCCCGCCGCGTCCCCGGCCGGGCCGCCGTCGTCCGCGCCCGTCAGCTCCCGCAGCCGCCCCACCCAGGGTGCGAGCTCGGCATCGGAGAACGATCCGCCGTAGCGCCAGTCCGGGTCCGCGTTGTGGAAGCGCACGTAGGCGAGACGCCCGGTCGCGCGCAGCACCGGCTCCCGCCCGGCGATCACCGAGACCACGAACCCCGCCCCGTGCCGGTCGAGGAGGTCGAACACGTCCTCATCCAGCCAGGACTCGTGCTGGACCTCCACCGCCACGCGCACCCGCTCGGGCAGCAGGCCGAGGAACCCGGCGAGCCGGCCGTCGTCGCGGTGCAGGTGGGCCGGCAGCTGCAGCAGCAGCGGCCCGGCGTGGTCGCCGAGCAGGTCCAGCGTGTGCACGATGCGCTCCACCCAGTCCTGCGGCTCGTTCAGCTTGCGGTAGTGGGTCAGGTAGCGGGAGGCCTTGACGGCCATCTCGAAGCCGGCGGGCAGGCGCTCGCGCCAGGCCTCGACGGTGCTGTCCGCCGGCCAGCGGTAGTGGGAGCCGTTGAGCTCGACCGTCCGGAAGCGCTCCGTGTAGTGGTCGAGCTGATCGGCGATCCGCAGCCCCTGCGGGTAGAAGGTCCCGCGCCAGTGCCTGTAGGTCCAGCCGGAGGTCCCGATCCGCACGTCCATCCCCCGACGATAGCCCTGGCCCGGGCCCCCGGGTCTTGCCCTCACCCTCCGTCGCCCGCGTAGCGTCCCGCTGATCATCGCGGTGGCTCAGAGGTACGACCGGAAGATGGGCATCGGCTCCCTGATCGCCACGATGCTCCCGTCCTCGATCGCCTTCCTGCCCGCGTGCACCGGCATGGTCATCGGCTGGAGGTGGCTGGGCCTGCCGCTGGGCCCGAACGCCCGGTCCAGTACACACCGTGACCGGCCCGGTGCCCGCCCGCGACCCGGGCGCCCGTCCACTACTGTGACAGGAATGGACACGACGCGATTCGACGACGACCTGCGCGCGATGCTCGGCGAGGTGGAGTCGGACCGCCGCGGCGAGCCCTCCGACTACCTCGAGGACGTCGCCGGCCAGCATGTGGACGGCCTCGCCGTGGCGGTGTGCACGGTGGACGGCCACCAGGCCGCCGCCGGGGAGACCGAGCACGCCTTCGCGCTGCAGTCGGTCTCCAAGGTCCTCACCTACGCGGTGGTGCTGCAGGAGATCGGCCTGGACCACGTGCTGGAGGACGTGGGCGTCGAGCCCTCCGGTGAGTCGTTCAACCACCTGTCCCTGCACGACGACGGCCGGCCGTGCAACCCGCTGATCAACGCCGGCGCCATCCTGGTCCACTCCCTCCTGCCCGCCGGGGACGAGGATGAGCGGACGGCCCTGCTACTGCGCCGCTACAGCGCGATGGCCGGCGTCGAGCTGGAGGTCTGCGAGGACGTCCTCGACGCCGAGCGCACCCGCGCCGACC
The DNA here is from genome assembly GCF_037853785.1 of Micrococcus sp. GPGPB33. Taxonomy (NCBI): domain Bacteria; kingdom Bacillati; phylum Actinomycetota; class Actinomycetes; order Micrococcales; family Micrococcaceae; genus Micrococcus; species Micrococcus sp. GPGPB33. The sequence goes on along the minus strand of NZ_JAQMWO010000002.1, from coordinate 2,563,002 downwards.
GCAACCTGGGCCTGGCCCACCTGCTCGCCGACGCCGGCCGGCTGCCCATCTCGGCCCGCGAGGCCGTGGCCGGGTACCTCGCGCAGTGCTCGGTCCTGGTCACCGCACCCCAGCTGGCCGTCATGGGCGCCACCCTCGCCGCTGGCGGCACGAACCCCGTGACGGGGGAGCGGGTGCTGGACGAGTGGGTAGCGCAGCAGGCGATGTCCGTGATGCTCACCTGCGGCATGTACGACGCCAGCGGCCAGTGGGTGGCCGAGGTCGGCGTGCCCGCGAAGTCCGGCGTCTCGGGCGCGCTGCTCGGCGCCGTGCCCGGGGCCCTGGGCATCGCCACGTGGTCGCCGCGCCTGGACGAGCAAGGTAACTCCCGGCGTGGCATCGGGTTGTTCGAGGGGCTCAGCGCACGCTGGGACCTGCACGTGCTCCAGCACCGTGGCGCCCTGCGCGGCCTCAGCGGGCCCCGCTGACGCCTGGCCGCCGCCGCGCCGCCGTCGCGAGGGCCACGCCGACGACGCCGCGCCCCGTCCCTTGTCACCCTCTGACGCGCGCCGCGTAGCATCCGGCCCATGACCACTCCAGAGAAGAAGGACGACGCCCCCGCGATCCCCGTGCAGGACTCCCAGCTGGCCCATGACGACCCGCGCACCCGCCACCCGAAGCTCCATATCACCAAGCAGCGCCAGCCCGAGCCGGGCCTGGACGTGAAGACGGATCCCGTCCCGGACATCGGTCTGGACTCGTACCGGGGCGCGGGCCGGCTGACCGGCCGCAAGGCCCTGATCACCGGCGGCGACTCCGGCATCGGTGCCGCGGTCGCCATCGCCTACGCCCGTGAGGGCGCGGACGTCGCCATCGCCTACCTGCCTCAGGAGCAGCCCGACGCCGACCGCGTCCTGGCGGCGATCGAGGCGGCCGGGCGCACCGCCGTCGCGTTGCCGGGCGACCTGATGGACGCCGACTACCGCGCCTCCCTCGTGGACGAGGCCGCGCAGCGCCTCGGTGGCCTGGACATCCTCGTGAACAACGCGGGCAAGCAGTTCATCTCCGATGACCTGGCCGATCTCACGGACGAGCAGGTCCACGAGACGTTCCAGATCAACATCATGTCCATGTTCACGCTCAGCCGCGCCGCGCTGAAGCACATGGGCCCGGGCAGCACGATCGTGAACACCACCTCGGTGCAGGCCTACAACCCCAACCCGAGGCTCCTCGACTACGCGGCCACCAAGGGCGCCATCAACAACTTCACCAAGGGCCTGGCCGAGCAGCTCGGCCCGAAGGGCATCCGTGTCAACGCGGTGGCGCCCGGGCCCATCTGGACGGTGCAGCACGTGTCCTACGGTGAGCCCGAGGAGAAGCTGCCCGAGTTCGGCCACAGCACCCCCATCGGCCGCGCCGGCCAGCCCGTGGAGATGGCGCCCGCCTACGTGTTCCTTGCCTCGGGCGAGTCCAGCTACGTCAACGGCGAGACCCTCAACGCCAACGGCGGCACGCCCACCCCGTGACCGCCCGCCTCCTCGCCGACGTCGACACCGGCATCGACGACGCCTGCGCCCTGCTCCACCTCGTGGGCGCCCACCGCCTGGGTGTCGGCCCCGAGCTCGCGGCCGTCACCACCACGGGCGGCAACGCGACCGCCCGGGACTGCGCCTTGAACACGGCCGCGGTGCTGGACCTGGCCGGTCGGGCCGACGTCGAGGTGGCCGTCGGCGCCGAGACCCCGCTGCGCCGGCCCGCGGCCACCACTCCGGAGACCCACGGCGACGGCGGTCTCGGCCATGCCCGGATCGATCGGCGCCCTGAGCGGCTCGCGCCCCGGCCCGCCGTGGAGGTGTGGCTGGACGAGCTGCGGGCCCACCCCGGGGAGACGACGATCCTCTGCACCGCGCCGCTGACGAACCTGGCCCTCGCTCTGCGCGCCGAGCCGCGCCTGCCGTTCCTCGCCCGCGGCGTCGTGATCATGGGCGGCTCCTTCTATCATCCGGGCAACACCACGCCCACCGCCGAGTGGAACACCTGGGTGGACCCGGACGCCGCGAAGGAGGTGTTCGCGGCCGTCGAGGGCCTGCCCGAGGATCGCCTGCCGGTGGTCTGCGCGCTCGAGACCACGGAGCGGATCGAGTACACGCCCGCCCTGCTGGACGGCCTCCTGGCCGACGCCGGCGCCCACCCCGTCGGCTGGTCCGCGGACCGACCGCGGGTCGCCGGACCGGACGCCGCGACCGGCAGCCCCGTCCTGGACGTGCTCGCCGACGCGCTGCGCTTCTACTTCGAGTTCCACCACGACTACGACCAGGGCTACATCGCGCACCTGCACGACCTCTTCGCCGCCCAGGTGGCCGCGGGCCAGGCCCGCATCGCCACGCGGGCCACCGTCGTCGACGTCGAGGCGGACTCGGAGCTGCTGCGCGGCACCACCGTCCACGACACGCGGGACATCTGGGGCCGGCGCCCCAACGCCCGGCTCGTCACGGCCAACGACCCCGCTGAGGTGTTCGCGGCCTTCGCCCGCGCGGTGGGCGCCGTCGTCGCGGGGAGCGGACGCCCGACGGCGGCGCCCCGGCCCGGTGACCGCCGTCGGGAATGCCCCCCGTCCGCGTGCGGTTGCACCCGAGGCATCCGCCCGACCCCGACCCTCCAGGAGCTCCCTCATGACCGACGTTCCCACCGTCCCCTTCCACGACGGCCAGCAGATCCCGCAGCTCGGGCTCGGCGTGTGGCAGGTCGAGGACGACGTCGCGGCCGACGTCGTCGAGCAGGCGATCCGCGCCGGCTACCGCCACATCGACACCGCCGCGATCTACGGGAACGAGGAGGGCGTGGGCCGCGGCATCGCCGCGTCCGGCGTCGCCCGCGAGGAGCTGTTCCTCACCACCAAGGTGTGGAACTCGGACCAGGGCTACGAGGAGGCGCTCGCCGCCCTCGACGTCTCGCTCGACAAGCTCGGCACCGACTACGTCGACCTCTACCTCATCCACTGGGCCAAGCCGGCGCAGGGGAAGTACCTGGACACCTGGAAGGCCCTGATCGAGGCGCAGAAGCAGGGCAAGGTGCGCTCGATCGGCGTCTCCAACTTCCCGGCCGCCCAGCTCGAGGAGATCATCGAGGCCACCGGCGTGGTGCCCGTGATCCACCAGGTCGAGACCCACCCGTACTGGCAGCAGCGCGAGCTGCGCGAGGTCGAGGGCCGCCACGGCATCGTCCACGAGTCCTGGTCCCCGCTCGGTCAGGGCGGCGACCTCCTCGCCGACCCCGTGGTCACGGAGATCGCCGAGGCCCGCGGCGCGACGCCGGCCCAGGTGGTCATCGCGTGGCACCTCGCCCACGGCTTCGTGGTCATCCCCAAGTCCGTGACGCCCGAGCGCATCGTCTCGAACCTCGAGGCCGCGGGGGTGGAGCTGACCGACGACGACGTCGCCCGGATCGACGCCCTCGACCGCGAGGACGGCCGTCTCGGCCCCGACCCGGCGGTCATCGACTTCTGATCCAGCCGCCATCGCGCGCACCCGGCCCGTCCCCCTGGGGGCGGGCCGGTGATAGCTTTGCTCGAGAATGCCCGGCGACCGCCGCGCCGCCCGGGCGCATCTGTCCAGGCACTCCACGGAAGGCATGCACCATGTCCCACCAGGCTCCCCCGCCGATGCGTCGAAGGTCCGCGCGCCGCGGACCGCCGTCCCGGTGACCCCGCAGACCCGCGCGAGCTCGCTGACCGACCTGCTCGGCGCCGTCGTGCGCCTGTTGCCCCTGCAGATGAAGGACGAGCTCGAGCTCGCCAAGAGGCACGTGGCCGCGAAGGGCAAGAAGGCCGGCATCGGCGCCGGCATCGCGGTGGTGGGCCTGTTCTTCCTCGCACTCATGGTGGTCGCCCTCGTGGTGACCCTGATCGGCGCCTTCGCCGACCCGACCTTCTGGTTCCCGGCGCTGATGGTGGCGCTGGCGTTCCTCGTGCTCGGCCTGATCTTCGCCGGCGTCGGCCTCATGATGGTCAAGGGCGCCATGCCGCTCGTGCCGCAGGAGATCGTGCGCAACCTCGAGTACGACCTCGGCTACCTCAAGGAGGGCAACGCCTTCGATCCGGCCGAGTACGACCGCCTCAAGGCGGAGCGCGCCGAGGCCAAGCGTGTCGAGGCCGCCCGCGAGGCCGAGCGGAAGAAGGTGGAGAAGGAGGAGAACAAGAAGGCCCGCAAGAACGGCGAGGCCGCTCCCCATCCGGACCGCGCCGACGCCAGCGAGGCGGAGATCCGTCGCCGTGCCGACCTGCGCCGCCGCCACCTGGGCGACATCCGCTCCGGCCTGGACGAGAAGACCAGCGTGAAGGGCCAGCTCGCGGCCTTCGCCGCGCAGCGCAAGGGTCGCGGCGTCACCCCCGAGACCGCACACGCCACCGAGCAGACCGCGCCGTTCACCGGTGCCGCCCGCGCGGGGGAGCGGACCGCCGAGGCCGAGGACTACGTGAAGGACAACTGGCAGCCGCTCGCGCTGCTCGGCGCCTCCTCCGCCGCGTTCGTGGCGCTCGCCGGCCGCCTGCGCCGCCGCTGACCCGGGGGGGTGCCCGCCCTCCCCGGCCCCTGAGGCCCCGATCCCCACGGATCGGGGCCTCGTCGTCTGCGGGGAGGGGCGACGGCGTCGGTAGGCTGGGCGTGTGGGGCGCCCGGCGGGGGCGTCCGCCCGCGGACCCTGGAGGAGCGACCCATGCGTGTGATCGACGTCGGCCTGCGCGAGGGCCACGAGTACCGCGTCCGCGACACCTGGCTGACCGTGCCGAACCTCATCACCCTGGCCCGCTTCGCCCTGGTCCCGGTGTTCGTGTGGCTCACCGTCGACGGCCGGCACCTGGACGCGTTCGTGATCCTGGCGGTGCTCTCCGGCACGGACTGGGTGGACGGCTACGTGGCGCGCCGGTTCGACATGATCTCCACGGTCGGGCGGTGGCTCGACCCGGTGGCGGACCGCCTCTCCCTGCTGGTGGTGGCCGTGACGTTCGTGGCCACCGGTATCGCCCCGCTCTGGCTCGCCCTGGCCATCGCGATCCCGGACCTCGTGCTCGCCGCCGTGTGCCTGTGGCTGTTCGGCGGCAGCCCGGACCTGCCGGTCACGGTCCTGGGCAAGGTGCGCACCGCGCTGCTGCTGGTGGGCACGCCCCTGCTGCTGCTCGCCCGTGTGCCGGGGGTCGACGGCGGCCCGTGGAGCGGCGTGGCCCTGGCTCTGGTCGGCGCCGGTTGCCTGCTGCACATCCTCGCCGCGGGGGACTACCTCGTGCGCGCGGTGGGCAAGGCCCGCGGCCTGCGGGCGGACGGTCAGGACCCGCGCGAGCACCCGTCCCGCCGGGGCTGACCCCCTCGCGCATCCTCGTGCCGGCGCCGACGGTTGCTACCGTGGGACGCGCGCCGTGCCCGCGGCCGATCCTCACGGCACGGGCCGGGCGCCGTCGTGCCATCGCCACCACAGAGAGGGACCGCCGTGTCCGACCGTCCCGGGATCGCCGCCGACCGCCCCCTGAAGGTGCTGATCGCCGCAGACACCTATCCGCCGCACGTCAACGGGGCCGCCACCTTCGGCCACCGCCTCGCCACGGCGCTGCACGCGCGCGGCCACGAGGTCCACGTCGTGATGCCGCGCAGTGACGCCGGCCCGGACACCGTGGAGCACCGGCCGGAGGCCACCGTGCACCTGCTGCGCTCCCTGCCGGCGCCGACGCACGAGTACTACCGTGTGGTGCTCCCGCGGCATGCCAAGATCTCCTTCCGCCGCATCTACCGCGAGGTCCAGCCGGACGTCGTGCACGCCCAGTGCCACTACATGATCGGCGAGGCCGCCATCAACGAGGCCGAGCGGCGCCGCATCCGGATCGTCTCCACGAACCACTTCATGCCGGAGAACCTCGAGCCGTTCCTGCCGTTCCCGCAGTGGTTCCTGGACATCGTCTCCCGGGTGTCGTGGAAGGACATGGGTCGACTCATGGGCAAGGGCGCGGTGGTCACCACCCCCACGGCCCTCGCCGCGCAGGCCATGGCCGAGCACGCTGGCCTGGACAACGTTCTCCCGGTCTCCAACGGCATCGACGCGAGCGCCTACGAGCTGCAGCCGGGGGAGAGGGTGGACCATCCCGGCCATCCGGTCGTGCTCTTCGTGGGGCGGCTGGCCGTGGAGAAGAACGTGGAGGTGCTGATCCGTGCGATCGCGCACCTGGCCCGCACCCGCCCCGACCTGGACGTGCACGCCGAGATCGTCGGCGACGGCGAGCAGCGCGACCGCATCCGTGCCACGGTGGACGAGGAGGGGTGGCCGACCGCGTCCTGCTGCGCGGCCACGTCTCCGAGGAGGAGCTGCGGGCGGCCTACCTGCGCGCCGACGTGTTCTGCCAGCCGGGCACGGCGGAGCTGCAGTCCCTCGTGACCCTCGAGGCGCTCAGCGCGTCCACCCCGGTGGTCCTCGCGGACGCCCTCGCGTTGCCCCACCTCGTGGACGAGGGCGTCAACGGCCACCTCTTCCCGCCCGGGGACCACGTGGCCCTGGCCGATCGGATCGCCCGGATCCTCGACCTCTCGGACGCGGACCGCGCCGCCATGGGCGAGGCGTCCCACGCGAAGGCCCTGCATCATTCCGCCCAGAAGACGGTGGACATCTTCGAGCGCCTCTACCGCGGCGCGACGGCCGCCGAGGTCCGCGCGATGCTCTGAGACCCGTCGGTAGGATGGGCGGGTCCCGCGCGATGCCGCGGGGGAGGGGCGTTAGCTCAGTCGGTCAGAGCAGGGGACTCATAATCCCTGGGTCGCGGGTTCAAGTCCCGCACGCCCTACAGAAAACGGCCCCCGGCCGCGCGGTATGGCGCGGGCCGGGGGCCGTCGTCGTGCCGGTGCTCAGTAGCGGGCGGCCACCGCGAGCATGTCGGACTTCATGATCGTCGTGGAGGTGAACACTAGGCCCGCGTCCTCGTTGAGGGCGTGGGCGAGCTGGCCGCCGCCCATGTACATGGCCGTGTGGTAGATGCGGCCGGTGGACTGGTTCGCATAGAACACGAGGTCGCCGGGCTGGGCCTGGGAGATCGGCACGTAGGACTTCGCGGCGAGGTACTGGTCGCCGGCGCGGCGCGGGATGGAGATGCCGGCCCGGGCCATGGCCTGCTGGGTGAGGCCGGAGCAGTCGAAGCCGGAGGGGCCGTTGCCGCCCCACACGTAATAGGAGGACGGGTTCCGGACGGCGGAGCGCACGTAGTCGACGGCAGCCTGCTTGGACGCGGGCGCCGGCGCAGGGGCAGGGGCGCTGGAGGTGGAGACCGAGGTGGTCTTCAGGACCATTCCCGGGTGGAGCATGGTCGAGGAGGTCATGCCGTTGATGGACTGTAGGACCGAGGCGGACACGCCCGTGCGGTAGGAGATGATCCACCAGCCGTCGCCGGCCAGCACGGTGTAGGTCGAGCCCGAGGTGGACGGCGCCGGGGCCGGGGCCGGGGTGGCGGTGCCGGAGGTCTTGAGGACCATGCCGGGGTGCAGCACGGTCGCGGCGGTCATGCCGTTGAGCGACTGCAGCGTGGACATGGAGACGCCGGTGCGCTGGGCGATGATCCACCAGCCGTCGCCGGAGCGGACGGTGTAGGTGGTCTCGGCGGCCTGGGCGGTCTCGGCGACGGACACGGTGCCGACGCCGGTCAGGGCGGCGGCGCCCAGGGCGAGCGCCACGGAGGCGGCGGCGGTGCGGGGGCGCGACGCGCGGCGGCGTGCGGGGAGGTCACAGACATCAGATCTTCTTCCCGGACAGGACCTGCGGCCCGTGAGGGTGGTGCCTCGGGGCGGTGCCCGGAACGAGGCCGGACCGCGGGTGCGAGTTGACGAGCAGTGCGGATGACCGGGTACGCGCGGATGCGGAGGAAGCCCCGGTGTGGCGGACCGGTCGTAACCGATCCGTGATCAAGATACACGATCGTTATCGAAACGCAATCAGAAATTCGGATGTCGTCCAGGTGGCCGCTCGGTGCTCGACACCCCCCGCTCGACACCCTCCGCGCGCGGCTGTCCCCGCCCCGCTCCGGCGCGGCGCTAGCGTGGTCCGGGTGAGCCCCTCCCGCCCCCTGCGCCTGCTGATGGACGCCCGCTACACCCGCACCGACTTCCACGACGGCATCTCCCGCTACGGCGCGAGCCTCCTCGAGGCGGTCGCCCGCCGGGCCGCCGCACCGGGCCCGGCGGGGGCTGACGTCGAGGTCGCGATGCTGATCTCGGACGAACGACAGCTGGCCCTGCTCCCGGACGGCGTGCCGTGGCACCTCGTCTCCGGCCCCACCTCCCCACGCGAGCCGTTCGTGGCCCGTCAGGTCGCGCGTCTGCGACCGGACGTCGTCTTCTCGCCCATGCAGACCATGGGGTCGTGGGGGCGGGACTACGCCCTGATCCTCACGCTCCACGACCTCATCTACTACGAGCACCGCACCCCGCCGCGGAACCTGTCCGAGCCGATCCGCTGGCTCTGGCGGGCCTATCACCTGACCAAGATCCCGCAGCGGCTCCTGCTCGACCGCGCGGACGCGGTCGCCACGGTCTCCCGGACGACGGCGGAGCTCATCGCCCGGCACCGCCTCACCCGGCGTCCGGTCCACGTCGTCGCGAACGCGGCGCAGGCGGTCCCGGAGCCGCGGGACCCGGACGAGACCCCGGAGCGCACGCTGCTCTACATGGGCTCGTTCATGGACTACAAGGACGTCGAGTCCCTCGTGGCCGCCGCGCCGCTGCTGCCGGGCTACACGCTGCACCTGCTCTCCCGCATCAGCCCGGAGCGCCGCGGGCAGCTCGAGGACCGGTTGGCCGAGCGTCGCGCCGTCGCAGGGGCCGACGGCGCAGACGTGGTGTTCCACGACGGCACCGACGAGGCCGAGTACGTGCGCCTGCTCCGCCGGGCCACCGCGGCCGTCACCCTCTCCCGCGCCGAGGGCTTCGGCCTGCCCGTGGCCGAGGCGATGGCCCATGGCACGCCGGTGGTGTGCTCGGACCTGCCGATCTTCCGCGAGATCGCCGGCGCGGGCACCCCGTCCTTCCGGGGTGTCCCGCTCGAGGGGGACCGGGCGGCCGCGCTCGCCGCCCGCGTGCGGGAGCTCGAGGATCCCGCCGAGTTCGCCGTGGCCTCCCGGGCGAGCGTCGCCCAGGCGGCCCGGTTCAGCTGGGACGAGTCCGCCCGCCGGCTCCTGGACCTCACGGCCGCGCTGGGTGTGGCGCGGCGTGCGGCCAGAGCACGGACGGGCCGCTCCACCCGATGAGCACCAGCGGGTCGAGGTAGCGGTCGAAGGCCGCCTCCCCCACACGCCAGCCGTCGGGCTCCCGCACGCCCCAGTGCACGCACGCGCGCGTGCAGTGCGGTGGCGCCCCGGCCAGTCGCCCCACCGGGTCGCCCGCGGCGACGACGGCCCCCACGGCGACATCCGCCTCCACCGGCTCGAGCGAGCTGCGGGTCCCGTCCTCGTGCTCCAGGGTCAGCACGGGGCGGTCGACCACGACCCCGGCGAACACGACCCGGCCCGCCGCCGGCGCCTGGATCGGAGCCCCGGTCTGCACGGCGAGGTCCACGCCCCGGTGCCCCCGACTCCACGGTCGCTCGGGTGCGACGAACGCGCGGAGCACGTCATCCGGGGCGGCGCCGGCGACGGGCGGGTGCCACGCGACCGGCGCGGCCGTCGCGCCCGGACCTGCCGGGGACGCCGCGACGAGGAGCAGCGCGTCACGCGTGGACGGTGCGGGCGTGGCCCGGGACACGGGGCCGAGGTCGCCCATCCCCAGGGCGAGGACGAGCCAGGCGAGCAGGGCTGCCGCGACGCACCCCGCGATGCGCGGACGCGGGAGCGGACGGGGGAGGAGCGTGCGAGGGGTCATGGCGTCAGCCTGGCGTTCCGGGCGGCCGCGTGGCAGGCCCGCAGTCCCATCGTGGAGAGCGCCCGCCGCACCGGCCCCTGTGCAGGAGTCGGCGATGGGAGCGGGCGCCCACCTGGGGTAGGATTCACCTCAGCGGTGTCCTGTGGCCGGCCCTGTGCTGTGCCCCGGACGCCGACTCCGCGCATCGCGGTGGGTCGCTTCAGCGGCCCAGCCCCCACGCTCGGTCCCGTCCCCGCCGTCCTCCTGGAGAGGACGTCGGCGCGGGTGCTCGTGGGGCCCGGCAGCCCGCCGTCGTGGTGCCAGGGGCCGCCCGACCGGGCCGGCCGCCAACCGTCAAGAAATCGACCGGCAGACCGCCCGCGCGTGAAGCGCGGGGTGCCACGGCTGCCACAGAAGGGAACGTCATGCCCGTCGTGACCATGCGCCAGCTCCTCGACTCCGGTGTCCACTTCGGCCACCAGACCCGCCGCTGGAACCCCAAGATGAAGCGCTTCATCTTCACCGAGCGCAACGGCATCTACATCATCGACCTCCAGCAGTCGCTGTCCTACATCGACCGCGCCTACGAGTTCGTCAAGGAGACCGTCGCCCACGGCGGCACCATCCTGTTCGTCGGCACCAAGAAGCAGGCCCAGGAGGCCATCGCGGAGCAGGCCGGTCGCGTGGGCATGCCCTACGTGAACCACCGCTGGCTCGGCGGCATGCTGACCAACTTCTCCACCGTCTCCAAGCGCGTGCAGCGCATGAAGGAGCTCGAGGAGATCGACTTCGAGGACGTGGCCGGCTCGCAGTTCACCAAGAAGGAGCTGCTGCTGCTCAACCGTGAGCTCGAGAAGCTGCAGGCCAACCTCGGCGGCATCCGCAACATGGCCAAGACCCCCTCCGCCGTGTGGGTCGTGGACACCAAGAAGGAGCACCTGGCCGTCGACGAGGCCCAGAAGCTCGGCATCCCGGTCGTCGCCATCCTGGACACCAACTGCGATCCGGACGAGGTCGCCTACCCGATCCCGGGCAACGACGACGCCATCCGCTCCGTGAACCTGCTGACCCGCGTGGTCGCGGACGCCGTCGCCGAGGGCCTGATCGCCCGTCAGGGCGGCAAGTCCGGCCAGGCGGCCGCCGAGCCGATGGCCGAGTGGGAGCGCGAGCTGCTCGAGCAGCACAACGCCCAGCAGGCCGAGCAGGCTGAGCAGGCCGAGGCCCCCGCCGCCGAGGCGCCGGCCGAGCAGGCCGAGGCCCCCGCCGCCGAGGCGCCGGCCGAGCAGGCCGAGGCCCCCGCCGCCGAGGCCGCCCCGCAGGGCGAGTGATCCCGGCCGGCCCGTCGGCCCGGCCCCACCCGGCCGGGCCGACGGACCGGATCAGACCCCGAACATCCCGCACAACCCACACCACGGGAAGGACCGAACGAGCATGGCGAACTACACCGCTGCTGACATCAAGGCCCTGCGCGAGCGCACCGGCGCCGGCATGATGGACGTGAAGAAGGCTCTGGACGAGGCCGACGGCGACGCCGAGAAGGCCATCGAGATCATCCGCGTGAAGGGCCTCAAGGGCGCCACCAAGCGCGAGGGCCGCTCCGCCGCCGAGGGCCTCGTGGCCGCGACCGTCGAGAACGGCGTCGGCGTCATGATCGAGCTCAACTGCGAGACCGACTTCGTGGCCAAGGCCGACAAGTTCATCGCCCTGGGCGACGTGGTGCTGCGCGCCGCCGTCGCCTCCGGCGCCACCGACGTCGACGGCCTGCTGGCCTCCGACTACGAGGGCCGCACCCTGGGCGACTACGTGACCGAGGAGGGCGCCCTGCTGGGCGAGAAGGTGGCCGTGCGCCGCCTGGCCCGCGTGGAGGGCGCCTTCGTGGACGCCTACCTGCACAAGACCTCCAAGGACCTGCCGGCCCAGGTGGGCGTGCTCCTCGCCGTGGACGCCGACTCCGCCGACGCCAAGACCGCCGCGCACGACATCGCCGTGCACACCGCGGCCTATTCGCCCACGTACCTCACCCGTGAGGACGTGCCGGCCGAGACCGTCGAGAACGAGCGTCGCATCGCCGATGAGACCGCCCGTGCCGAGGGCAAGCCGGAGCAGGCCCTGCCGAAGATCGTGGAGGGCCGCCTGACCGGCTTCTTCAAGGAGATCGTGCTCGTGGACCAGCCGTTCGCGAAGGACCCGAAGCAGACCGTCGGCAAGGTCGCCTCCGACGCCGGCACCAACGTCACCGGGTTCGCCCGCTTCCGCGTCGGCAACTGACCGCCGCACCCGGACCGGCCGCTCCCGGTCCACGCCCCGCGGGGGCGTAGGATCGGGAGCGACCCGAGGTCCACTCCGGCGCCGGATGGCGCCGACGACCATCGCATGACGGGGTGGCCGCCCCGACCGGGCGGCCACCCCGTCCGCGTGTCCGCCCCCGGGACGGCCGTCCCCGGCCCGACCCCCCACCGACCAGGAGATGCTTCCCATGGAGACGAACCGCGCCCCCGAGGACCCGACCACCGCCCACGCCCCGCAGACCTCGGACGACACCGGCCGCCGTCGCGTGCTCCTCAAGCTCTCGGGCGAGGTGTTCGGCGGCGGCAAGATCGGCGTGGACCCGGAGACCGTCCGCGGCATCGCCGAGCAGATCGCCGCCGCGGCGGACCAGGTGGAGATCGCGATCGTCGTCGGCGGCGGCAACTTCTTCCGTGGCGCCGAGCTGTCCGAGAACGGGATGGACCGCCGTCGGGCCGACTACATGGGCATGCTCGGCACCGTGATGAACTGCCTGGCCCTGCAGGACTTCCTCATCCAGGCCGGGGTCACCACGCGCGTGCAGTCCGCCATCCACATGGAGCAGGTGGCGGAGTCCTACATCCCGCTGCGCGCCATCCGCCACATGCAGAAGGGCCGCGTCGTGATCTTCGGCGCAGGCACCGGCCTGCCCTACTTCTCCACGGACACCGTGGCGGCCCAGCGTGCCCTCGAGGTCGGGGCGGACGAGGTCCTGATGGCCAAGTCCGGCGTGGACGGCGTCTACACCGCGGACCCCAAGAAGGACCCCACCGCCGAGCGTCTCACGCACCTGACCTACGACGAGGCGCTGCTGCGGAACATCCGCGTGATGGACCTGACCGCCATGACCATGTGCAAGGACAACGACCTGGACATGCGCGTGTTCGGCATGGAGGGCCCGGGCAACGTGACCCGCGCCCTGCTCGGCGAGCCGATCGGCACCACCGTCACCGTCTGAGGCGCGCCGCGTAGGATGGCGGCAGACCTGTTCCACCACACCGAGGAGACACCGTGATCCAGGAGACCCTGCAGTCCGCCGAAGAGCAGATGGACCGCACCATCGAGGCCACGCGTGAGGACTTCGCCTCCGTGCGCACCGGCCGCGCCAACCCGGGCCTCTACTCCAAGGTGATGGTCGACTACTACGGCTCGTTCACCCCGCTGCAGCAGCTGGCGTCCTTCACCACCACGGACGCCCGCACGCTGCTCATCACCCCGTTCGACCAGTCGGCCCTGCGCAACATCGAGAAGGCGCTGTCCGAGTCCGAGGTCGGCGCGAACCTGTCCAACGACGGCAAGGTCATCCGCATCGTGATGCCGGAGCTGACCGAGGAGCGCCGCAAGGAGTACGTGAAGCTGGTCAAGTCCAAGGCGGAGGAGCACAAGATCTCCGTGCGCAATGCCCGCCGCAAGGCCAAGGAGGCCATGGACAAGGCCGTCAAGGACGGCGAGGTCGGCGAGGACGAGGGCGCCCGCGGCGAGAAGGAGCTGGACGCGCTCACCAAACGCCACGTCGAGCTCATCGACGAGATGGCCAAGAACAAGGAGCAGGAGCTGCTGGAGGTCTGAGCCTCCCGCCGTCCGCGCTCGCCCCATGACCTCCCCATGACCTCCGCCGTGTCCACCTCGCCCGCACCTCCGCGCGGCGGCCGCGACCTCAAGTCCGCCGTCCTCGTGGGGGTGGGGCTGCTGGCGACGGCCCTGGTCGGCCTCTTCTGGCTCGACTGGCTGCTGGTCCTCCTCGTGGTCGCCCTGCTGGTCGGCGCGGTGTCCGAGATCGCGACGGTGGTGCGCGGCATCGGCCTGGACGTGCCGCGGCCCCCGCTCTGGGTGGCCGCGGCGGTCCTGCCGCTCACCGCGTGGCGGTGGGGGTGCCCGCGCTGTTCATCGCCCTGGTGGCATGCCTGGCGCTGGTGGCCGTGTGGACGGCGCTGACGCGGCGGCGTCCGGCGGGCCAGTTCATGCTCGCGGGCGTGTTCATCGTGCTGTGGGCGCCGTTCCTGCTCTCCTTCGCCGCGGCGCTCCTGGACGAGCCGCTGGGGCACCGCATGGTGGCGGTCCTGCTGCTGATGGTGGTCTCCAACGACACGTTCGGCTACATCGTGGGCTACCGCTTCGGCCGCACCCCGATCGCCCCGCGCATCAGCCCCAAGAAGTCCTGGGAGGGCCTGGCCGGCTCCCTGGCGGGCTCGGTGCTGGTGGGCGTCGTCGCCGTCCCCCTGCTGGTCGGCCAGCCGTGGTGGGTCGGCGCCGTCCTCGGCGTGACCACCGTCGCCGCCGCCACCTCGGGGGACTTCTCTGAGTCCATGGTCAAGCGTGAGCTCGGCATCAAGGACATGTCCTCCGCCCTGCCCGGCCACGGCGGCGTGATGGACCGCCTGGACTCCCTCGTGTTCGCCGCGCCGGTGGCCTACACCGTGCTGGCGCTGCCCCTGACCTGATCCACCCCTCGACCCGGCACGGCCGGGACCCGCACCGCAGGAGACGCCCATGACCCCCCGCACCACCCCGGACACCGAGCCGGTCTTCGAGCTCGTCGAGCAGGACGAGATCGGCTACGAGACCACCCACGTGGACGCCTTCATGGCGCGTGCCCGTGAGGCGCGCGACGGCGGTGCCCCGCTGACGGCGGAGGAGGTGCGCCAGGCCCGCTTCGCGACCGTCAACGGCGGCTACGCCACCGACGAGGTGGACGACGAGCTGGACCGTCTGGAGGAGGAGCTGGCCGCCGCCGAGCGTCAGGCCTTCGTCGCCGAGCGCGGGGACGAGGACTGGGCCGCGGACCTCGAGGAGCGCGTGGCCGAACTCGTGGCCCGCGCCGATCGGGCCCCGGCGGAGCGCTTCCGCCGCCCCTCCCGCGCGGACGCTGTGAGCTACGACGTGGACCAGGTGGACGCGCTCGTGGACCGCCTGCGCGTCACCCTGGCCGGCGCGGAGGGCTCGACGGATCCCGACGCCGAGGGCGGGCTGACCGCGGACGACGTGCGCCGCGCGTCGTTCGGCGAGGCGGAGGGTGCCGCCGGCTACGAGGAGGGCCAGGTCGACGCCTACCTCGACGCCGCCGTCGACGTGCTGCTGCGCCGCGCCTGACACCCTGCCCTCGCGCGGCGGCCCGGGAGAGTGGCGCAGATCACACTGGAGTGATTACAATCACACCACCGAGACGCCGCGCGCTCCACCCCTGCTCGCGCATGCGTACAACTCCCTCGCCCCGCACCGTGGGCGTCGATCGGAAGGCAGTGCAGTGACCCTCGTGGACCACACCCGTCCCACCGGCGGACAGTCCGCCGGCTCTCCGCCCCCGGCGGGCCCGGCCGAGGCCGTGATGCTCCAGGTGCTCGACGCGGAGGGCCGCCGCCGTCCGCAGCCGGAGCTCGACCCGTGGATCGAGGACGTCGACGCCGACGCCCTCGCCGCGCTGTACCGCCAGATGGCCGTGGTCCGTCGCCTCGACGTCGAGGCCACGCACCTGCAGCGTCAGGGCGAGCTGGCCCTGTGGCCGCCGCTGCTGGGCCAGGAGGCCGCCCAGGTGGGCTCCGCCGTCGCGCTGCGCCCGGACGACTTCGTCTTCCCGTCCTACCGCGAGAACGGCGTGGCCCTGCTGCGCGGCGTCCCCGCGCTGGACCTGCTGCGGGTGTGGCGCGGCTCCACGTTCTCGAGCTGGGACCCGAACGAGACGCGGGTGGCCACCCAGCAGATCATCATCGGCGCGCAGGCCCTGCACGCCGTCGGCTATGCGATGGGCGTCCAGCGGGACCAGGCGGACGTCGCCACGATCGTCTACTTCGGCGACGGCGCCACGAGCCAGGGAGACGTCAACGAGGCCATGGTCTTCAGCGCCTCGTACCAGTCGCCCGTGGTGTTCTTCTGCCAGAACAACCACTGGGCCATCTCCGAGCCCGTGCGCCTGCAGACCCGCCGCAGCATCGCGGACCGCCCGTGGGGCTTCGGCATCCCGTCGATGCGCGTGGACGGCAACGACGTCCTGGCCGTGCTCGCCGCGACCCGCGCCGCCGTCGAGCGCGCGGCCGACGGGGGCGGTCCCACCTTCATCGAGGCCGTCACCTACCGCATGGGCCCGCACACCACCGCGGACGACCCCACCCGCTACCGGGACGACGCCGAGCTCGAGGCCTGGAAGGCCCGTGACCCGTTGACCCGCGTGGAGGCGCACCTGCGCACCCTCGATGTGGACGTGGACGCCGTGCTCGCACAGGCCCAGGCCGAGGCCGACGAGCTGGCGGCCGAGGTCCGCCGCGCCCTCGAGGCGCTCGAGGAGGACGGCGCGGACAGGCTCTTCGACGAGATCTACGCTGAGCCCCACCAGGAGCTCGAGCGGCAGCGCCGCGAGCACGCCCTCTACCTGCAGCAGTTCGACGACGAGGAGGCGGGCGCGTGAGCGAGCGCATGACCTTCGGCCGTGCGATCAACCGCGGCCTGCACCGTGCCCTGGCCGACGACCCCAAGGTCCTGCTCATGGGCGAGGACATCGGCGCCCTCGGCGGCGTGTTCCGCATCACCGACGGCCTGCAGGCCGAGTTCGGCGAGGACCGGGTGCTCGACACCCCGCTGGCCGAGTCCGGCATCGTGGGCACGGCCATCGGCCTGGCGATGCGCGGCTACCGGCCCGTCGTCGAGATCCAGTTCGACGGCTTCGTGTACCCGGCGTTCGACCAGATCGTGGCGAACCTGGCCAAGCTGCGTGCCCGCACCCGCGGCGCCGTGCCGATGCCGGTCACCATCCGCATCCCCTTCGGCGGCGGCATCGGCTCCCCGGAGCACCACTCCGAGTCGCCCGAGGCCTACTTCCTGCACACCGCGGGCCTGCGCGTGGTCTCCCCGTCCTCCCCACAGGAGGGGTACGACCTCATCCGCGCCGCGATCGCCTCGGAGGACCCGGTGGTCTACCTCGAGCCCAAGCGTCGCTACCACGACAAGGGCGACGTGGACCTGGACGTCGCGATCCCGCCGATGAGCCCGGCCCGCATCCTGCGCGAGGGCCGTGACGCCACGCTCGTGGCCTACGGCCCGCTCGTGAAGACCGCCCTGCAGGCCGCCGAGGTGGCGGCCGAGGAGGGCGTCGAGGTCGAGGTGGTCGACCTGCGCAGCCTGTCCCCGCTGGACACCGGCCTCGTCGAGTCCTCGGTGCGGCGCACCGGCCGGCTCGTCGTGGCGCACGAGGCCTCCCGCACCGGCGGCCTCGGCGCCGAGCTCGTGGCCACGGTGGCCGAGCGAGCGTTCCACTGGCTCGAGGCCCCGCCGGTGCGCGTCACCGGCATGGACGTGCCCTACCCGCCGTCCAAGCTCGAGCACCTGCACCTGCCGGACCTCGACCGCATCCTCGACGGCCTGGACCGTGCTCTGGGCCGGCCGAATTCGCTGGACTCCGTGGACGCGTTCGCCGCCCCCGAGACCGCCGAGCAGTTCCTCGCGGCCCAGAACGCCGGGGAGGAGACCCGATGAGCCAGAAGACCTTCCGCCTGCCCGACCTCGGCGAGGGCCTGACCGAGTCCGAGATCGTGACGTGGCGCGTGGCCGAGGGCGACGCGGTGAGCGTGAACCAGGTGCTCGCCGACGTCGAGACGGCCAAGGCCGTGGTCGAGGTCTCGAGCCCGTTCGCGGGCGTCGTCGCGGCCCTGCACGGCGCCGAGGGTGAGACCCTCGAGGTCGGTGCGCCCCTGGTGACCTTCACCCTCGAGGGCGCCGAGCCCGACGTCGGCGGGCCCGCCGAGGGTGACGGCCGCGTGCCCACCCTCGTCGGCTACGGCGCCGCGCCGGACACCGGCAAGCCCGGCCGCCGTGCGCGGCGCGGCTCAGCGGCACCGGCGACGTCGGCCGCCCCGGTGGGTGAGCCCGCCCGCGGACAGGCGCCGTCCACGTCGGAGGCGGCCCCCGCCGGCGCCGGGCGCCCGCAGCCCGAGGCCGCCGAGCCGGACCGCGCGGACGCGGCCCACGAGCCGGCCCCGGGCGAGCGACCCCGGTGCACTCCGCCCGTGCGCCTGTACGCGCGCCGCGCGGGCGTGGATCTGGAGCAGGTCACCGGCACGGGTGTGGGCGGGGTCATCACCCGCGCGGACGTCGAGGCGTTCCTGGCCGGGGGCGGGCAGCCCGCGGCCGCGGCGGCGCCGCCGCAGTCCGGCGCCGAGTCGGGCTCGACCGGGGGCGTCCGCACCCTGGGTGGCCGCCCGCGCACCGAGGCCGTGCCGGTCAAGGGCGTGCGCAAGGCGACCGCGGCGGCCATGGTGCAGTCCGCGTTCACCGCCCCGCACGTGACCGAGTTCCTGCAGGTGGACGTCACCGAGACCATGGAGCTGCTCGCCGAGCTCAAGGCCTCCCGCGAGTTCCGGGACGTCAAGCTCACGCCCATGACGCTCGCCGCCAAGGCGTGCCTCGTGGCGATGGAGCGCACCCCGGACGTCAACGCCCGGTGGGACGAGGCCGCCGGGACGATCGTCCAGCAGAACTTCGTGAACCTCGGCTTCGCCGCCGCCACCCCCGCGGGCTGATGGTGCCGAACGTCAAGGACGCCCAGGCGATGAGCCTGAGGGAGCTGGCCGACGCCATCCGCGATCTCACGGGCCTCGCCCGCGAGGGGCGGCTGTCCCCGGCGGACCTGGCCGGCGGCACCTTCACGCTCACGAACGTCGGGGTGTTCGGCGTGGACGCGGGCACCCCGATCATCAACCCGGGCGAGGGGGCGATCATCGCGATCGGCCAGGTCCGGAGGATGCCGTGGGAGCACCGCGGCGAGATCGCCCTGCGGGACGTCATGACGCTGTCCCTCTCGTTCGACCACCGCTTCGTGGACGGCGAGCAGGGCTCGCGCTTCCTCGCGGACGTCGGCGCGATCCTGCGCCGCCCGGGTCTGACCCTGACCATGGTCTGACGGCCCCGGACGCGCCGCGGCCCCGCCACCCGGGCACCGGGAGGCGGGGCCGTCGTCGTGGCAGACCGGTGCGGCCGCCGGCACGGCGGGGGCCGCGGGGCGCGCTCAGTCGGCGGCGGGCAGCTCCATCACGAGCTCGGTGATGACCTCGGCACGGGCGTTGGAGAAGACCTTCTCCTCGCCGACGGTCTCGAAGCCGCGGCGGGAGAGCACCTTCACGGAGCCCACATTGTCCTCGGGCACGTGCGCCCGCAGCGGGCGGGCGGTGTGCTCCTCCAGGAACCGGTCCACGGCCGCGGTCGTCAGCCCCAGGCCCCAGTAGTCCTGCGCGGTCCAGAAGGACAGCTCGCCCACGCCGTCCTGCTGGGTGCACACGAGCGCACCCACGGCGCGGCCCTCGTGCTCGATGGTCCGCACGACGGTGTCCTCGTCCCCGAGCAGGTGGGCCCAGTGGTAGTCGAAGACACCGCGGTCCCGGGGGTTGCGGGGGGCGAAGGCGGACATCAGGTTGGCCTGCTCGTCCTGCTGGTGGAGGAAGAACTCGTCCAGATCCTCGGGTCGGACGTCACGAAGAAGCACGGCGGTGGACCTCTCGGGGCGGGGTTCGACGGCGTCCGCCGTCGCGGGTACCGGCCACCGTACCACCGGGCACGACACCGGCCCGCCGGGCCGGTGCCGCCCGCTCAGTCCCCGCCGGGCAGCGGCCCGGGGGCCGTGGCCGCGGCCCAGGCCATGGCCACGAGGGTCGCGCGGCGGGCCGCGCGGTCGGCCGCGGTGCGCCGCACCGAGCGGGGGTGGAGTTGAGCAGGCCCAGCACGGCCTGGGCGCGGAACACGGCGGTGGCCTGGTCCTCGCGGGGGTGGACGACCTGCAGCTGGCGCGCCCACACGTCGATGTAGGCGCGCTGGGTGCGCGTGATGGCCGTGCGCGCGCCGTCGGGCAGGGCGGACATGTCGCGGTCCTGCACGCGGATCACGTCGCGCTGGGCGAGGGCGAAGTCCGCCTGGAAGCCGATGAGGGCCCGCAGGGTCTCCGCCCCCGGCGCGTGCTGCGCCTCGGCGGCCAGCCCGCCGTCCAGCAGGTCCTGCGAGGCCGTGTCGAGGATCGCCGTGAGCACGGCGGCCTTGCCGGCGAAGTGGCGGTAGATGGCGGGGCCGCTGATCCCGACCGCGGCGCCGATGTCCTCGAGGCGGACCGCGTCGAAGCCCCGGGCCGCGAACAGTCGCGCCGCGGCCGCGAGCAGGTCCACCCGGCGTCGGGCCTTGGCGGCCTCCCGGGCGGTCGGCGGGGTCGCCGGGGCGGCGGGGGACGCGGGATCGGCGGCGGGCATGGGTTCCACTGTAGGACGAGACGAGGCGCGCCGGGCGCCCGGTCGACGTCAGTGACGATCGTCACTACACTGAGGCTCGGTTCAGTTAGTCGTCATTCACTGAAGGGGGTCTCATGACCGCCAGCACCCCGGCCCCGGCCGCGCAGTCCGCGCCCACCGTGGCCGAGCGCAACGCGGCCGGCCACGCTCGGCTCGAGCAGGAGCTCGCCGACCTCGTCGCCCGCACGTCGCTCGGCGGGCCCGAGCGCTCGCGCGAGCGCCACACCGGCCGCGGCAAGCTGCTGGTGCGGGACCGCATCGACGCGCTGCTCGACGAGGGCTCGCCCTTCCTCGAGGTCGGCGCGCTGGCCGCGCACGGCCTGTACGGCGGGGACAGCCCCGCCGCCGGCGTCGTGGCGGGCATCGGCCTGGTCCACGGCCGCCTCGTGATGGTGGTCGGCAACGACGCCACCGTGAAGGGCGGCACCTACTACCCCATGACGGTGAAGAAGCACCTGCGGGCCCAGGAGATCGCCCTGGAGAACCGCCTGCCGTGCATCTACCTCGTGGACTCCGGCGGCGCGTTCCTGCCCCGCCAGGACGAGGTCTTCCCGGACCGCGAGCACTTCGGCCGCATCTTCCGGAACCAGGCGCTGCTCTCCTCGCAGCGCATCCCGCAGCTGGCCGCGGTGTGCGGCTCCTCCACGGCGGGCGGCGCGTACGTGCCGGCCATGTCGGACGAGACCGTGATCGTGCGCGAGCAGGGCACCATCTTCCTCGGCGGCCCCCCGCTCGTGAAGGCCGCGATCGGGGAGGACGTCTCGCCCGAGGACCTCGGCGGCGGCCGGCTGCACGCCGAGCGCTCCGGCGTCGCGGACCACCTGGCGGACGACGACCTGCACGCCATGCAGATCCTCCGGGACATCGTGGCCACCCTGCCCCCGGCCGAGGCGCCGGCCTGGGAGGTCGCCCCCGCCGCGGAGCCCGCCAAGGACCCGGCCGAGCTGACCAGCGTCGTGCCCGTGGACGTGAACACCCCCTACGACGTGCGCGAGGTGATCGACCGCCTCGTGGACGGCGGCTCCGTCCACGAGTTCAAGCCCCTCTACGGCACCACCCTGGTCACCGCGTTCGCGCGGATCGACGGCCACCCCGTGGGCGTCCTCGCCAACAACGGCATCCTGTTCGGAGACTCCGCCCGCAAGGGCGCGCACTTCATCGAACTGTGCGACCAGCGCGGCATCCCGCTGCTGTTCCTGCAGAACATCTCCGGCTTCATGGTGGGTCGGGACGCGGAGGCCGGCGGCATCGCGCGCGACGGCGCCAAGATGGTCACCGCCGTCGCGACCGCCCGCGTGCCCAAGCTGACCGTGGTGATCGGCGGCTCGTTCGGCGCCGGCAACTACGCGATGTGCGGCCGCGCCTACTCACCCCGCTTCCTGTGGATGTGGCCGAACGCGCGCATCTCCGTGATGGGCGGCCCGCAGGCCTCCTCCGTGCTCACGCAGATCAAGCAGGACCAGCGGGCCGCCGCGGGGGAGGAGCCGATGTCCTCCGAGGAGGTCGAGGCCTTCCAGGCGCCGGTCCGTCGGCAGTACGAGGACCAGGGCAGCCCCCTGTACTCCACCGCCCGCCTCTGGGACGACGGGGTGATCACCCCCGGCCAGACCCGCCGGGTGCTCTCCCTGGCCCTCGACGTCATCTCCCGTTCCCCGCTGCCGGACTCCCGGTTCGGCCTGTTCCGCATGTGAGGCACCCGTGACCGAGAACCACGCCCAGGGGACGCCCCTGTTCGACACCGTGCTGGTGGCCAACCGCGGCGAGATCGCCGTGCGCGTCATCCGCACCCTGCGCCGCCTCGGCATCCGCTCGGTGGCCGTGTACTCCGACGCCGACGCCGACGCGCGGCACGTCCGGGAGGCGGACACGGCGGTCCGCCTCGGCCCGGCTCCGGCCCGCGAGTCCTACCTGGACATCGACGCCGTCGTCGACGCCGCGCGCCGCACCGGCGCCCAGGCCGTGCACCCCGGCTACGGCTTCCTGTCCGAGAACGCCGACTTCGCCCGCGCGCTGGAGGCGGCCGGCATCGTGTTCGTGGGCCCTCCCGTGGGCTCGCTCGACGCGATGGCGGACAAGATCCGGGCGAAGGAGACCGTGGCCGCGTACGACGTGCCGGTGGTCCCCGGCATCCAGGACCCCACGCTCACCGACGAGCAGATCACGACCGAGGCCGAGCACGTCGGCTTCCCGCTGCTGATCAAGCCCTCCGCGGGAGGCGGCGGCAAGGGCATGGTGGCCGTGCGCGCCGCCGAGGAGCTGCCCGGCGCCCTCGCCTCGGCCCGGCGCACGGCGCGCTCGGCGTTCGGCGACGACACCCTGCTGCTCGAGCGGCTCATCACCGCGCCCCGGCACATCGAGGTGCAGGTGTTCGCGGACGCCCACGGCGCCACCGTGCACCTGGGTGAGCGCGAGTGCTCCCTGCAGCGCCGCCACCAGAAGGTGATCGAGGAGGCCCCCGCGCCCCTGCTGACCGGGCTGGCGCACGGGGCCGAGCTCCGCGAGCGCCTGGGCCGGGCCGCCGTGGACGCGGCCGTGTCCGTGGGCTACCGCGGCGCCGGCACCGTCGAGTTCCTCGTCTCGGACGAGAACCCGGACGAGTTCTTCTTCATGGAGATGAACACCCGCCTGCAGGTGGAGCACCCGGTCTCCGAGGAGGTCGTCCGGGTGCGCGGACGACGCCTGGACTTCGTGGAGCTGCAGCTGCGCATCGCGGCGGGGGAGCCGCTCGGCTTCGCCCAGGCGGACGTGAGCCTCGACGGCGCCGCCGTCGAGGCCCGCGTCTACGCGGAGGACCCCGCGAACGGCTTCCTGCCCTCCACCGGGCCGGTGCTGCGCTGGCGCGAGCCCGCCGGCGAGGGCGTCCGCGTCGACACCCTCCTGCTGCCCTCCCGGCCGGCCGAGGAGCGCGCGTTCGGCTCCGGACCGCAGACTGGCCCCGCCGCCGGCGCCGTGGACCCCGTGGACGTCGACGGCGCACAGCCCGAGATCACCGGCTTCTACGACCCGATGATCGCCAAGCTCATCGCCCGTGGCGCCGACCGCGCCGAGGCCCTGGACCGGCTCGACGCCGCGCTCGCGGACACCGTGCTGTTCGGCGTCCGCTCCAACCTGGGCTGGCTGCGCGAGCTCGCGGCCCGCGAGGACGTGCGGACCGGCCGGCTCACCACCGAGCTGATCGACGGCCTCGAGGCGTGGACCGCCCCCGCGCTGCCCGAGGACCTCGCCGCGCTCGCGGCCGAGGCCCTGGCCGACGTGTCCGAGGACGCGGCCGCCGCCGAGCACCGCGCGGCCGGCACCGCGTGGGCCCGGGCGGACGGCTGGCGCGGCGCGGGCGCCCCGCAGCCCGGGATGCGCGTCCGGGTCGGGGACGAGGACCGCATCCTCACCGCCCCCGCCGCCGACGCCGAGGTGGACGAGGACGCCGGAGGCCTGGCGGGCGTCAACCTCCTGGCCGGTGACCCGCGGGACCCGCGCTCAGCGTGGCTGCACCGCGACGGCGCCGCGTGGCAGGTCCGCCGCCTCACCCGGGCCGAGGTGGTCGAGGCCGCCCGCGCGGCCGCGGCCGCGCGTCGTGCCCCGGCCGGCGCAGCGTCCCCCGAGGCCCGCACGCCCATGCCGGGCACCGTCGTCGCCGTGTCCGTGGCCACCGGGGACACCGTGGCCGCGGGCCAGGAGCTGGCGGTGGTCGAGGCCATGAAGATGGAGCACCCCGTCACGGCCGCCGTCGCCGGCGTCGTGACCGTCCACGTCGCCGAGGGCGACGCCGTGGCCGCGCAGGCGTTGATCGCCGTCGTCGAGCCCACCGAGCACGCAGCACCCGCAGAGAACACCTGAGAACAGGAGAGGACCATGAGCACCAAGCACCGCACCCTGCCCGCCCTCGAGGAGGACTACCAGGTCCTCTCCGACACCGTCCGCGAGTTCGCCGACGAGGTCGTGGCCCCGGTCTCCGCCGAGCTGGACGCCCAGCACGAGTTCCCGTACGAGATCGTGGCCCAGATGGGCGAGATGGGCCTGTTCGGCCTCCCGTTCCCCGAGGAGTACGGCGGCATGGGCGGCGACTACTTCGCCCTGGCCCTGGCCCTCGAGCAGCTCGGCCGCGTCAACCAGTCCGTGGCCATCACCCTCGAGGCCGGCGTCTCCCTGGGCGCCATGCCGCTGCTGAAGTTCGGCACCGAGGAGCAGAAGCAGCGCTGGCTGCCGGACCTCGTGGCCGGCACGCACCTGGCCGGCTTCGGCCTCACCGAGCCGGGCGCGGGCTCCGACGCCGGCGGCACCCAGACCACCGCCGCGCTCGAGGACGGCCAGTGGCGCATCAACGGCGCCAAGGAGTTCATCACCAACTCCGGCACGGACATCACCTCGCTCGTCACCGTCACCGCCGTGACCGGCACCGTGGAGGGCAGGACCGGCCACGACGGCCGCCCCGCCAAGGAGATCTCCACGATCCTCGTGCCCGCCGGCACCGAGGGCTTCTCCGTGGCCAAGGCCTACGACAAGGTCGGCTGGAACTCCTCGGACACCCACGCCCTGCACTTCTCGGACGTGCGCGTGCCGGAGGAGAACCTGCTGGGCGCCCGCGGCCGCGGCTTCGCCCACTTCCTCGAGATCCTCGACGAGGGCCGTATCGCCATCGCGGCCCTGGCCACCGGCGCGGCCCAGGGCTGCGTGGACGAGTCGGTCGCCTACGCCAAGCAGCGGACCTCGTTCGGCCAGAAGATCGGGCAGTTCCAGGCCGTGTCCTTCAAGATCGCCCGCATGCAGGCCCGCGCGCACGCCGCCCGCCTGGCCTACTACGAGGCCGCCCAGAAGATGCTGGCCGGCAAGCCGTTCAAGACCGAGGCCGCCATGGCCAAGCTGATCGCCGGCGAGGCCGCCATGGACAACGCCCGGGACGCCACCCAGGTGTTCGGCGGCTACGGCTTCATGAACGAGACCCTCGTGGCCCGTCACTACCGCGACTCCAAGATCCTCGAGGTCGGCGAGGGCACCACCGAGGTGCAGCTCATGCTGATCGCCCGCGAGCTGGGCCTCTGACGTGACGGAGCGCGTCGAGATCGAGCAGCGGGGCCGCTACGCGGACGAGCTGGCGGTCGGTCAGGTCTACCTGCACCGGCCCGGCCGCACGCTCACCGAGGCGGACAACGTCCTGTTCACCACCCTCACCATGAACCCGCAGGCCCTGCACCTGGACCACGCGTACGCGGCGGACCAGCCGTTCGGCCGACCGCTGGTCAACTCGATGCTGACGCTGTCCACCCTGGTGGGCCTCGCCGTCGGGCAGACCACACAGGGCACGCTCGTGGCCCAGCTCGGCCTGGGGGAGATCGCGTTCCCGAAGCCGGTCTTCCACGGGGACACGCTCTACGGGCGCTCCGAGGTCACCGCAATCCGCGAGTCCTCCTCGCGGCCGGGGCAGCGGATCGTCACGTTCGCGATGACGGGGGAGAACCAGCACGGCGACGTCGTCGTCCGCGCCCAGCGCACCTGTCTGATGTGGACCGCGCAGGCGCACGCGGAGGCCAAGGCGAAGGCCGCCGACGCCGCAGGCACGGGGGAGCGGGCATGAGCGCGCTGACCCTCGGACCGGCCGTCATGTTCACCCCGGCGGACCGCCCCGAGCGGTACGCCACGGCGCTCGAGCGCGCGGACGCGGTGATCCTCGACCTCGAGGACGCCGTCACCCCGGACGCCCGGCCCACCGCGCGGGACGCCGTCGCGGCGGCCTGGGCGGGGCGGGCGACGGGCGGGGTCGACGGCGGCCCGCTGGACGAGGACCGCGTGGTGGTCCGCGTGAACCCCGCGGGCACCGCGGACCACGACGCCGACCTGGCCATGCTCGCCGGGACGGGCTGGCGCACGCTCATGCTCGCCAAGGCCGAGTCCGCCGCGCAGGTGGACGGGGTCGTCGCCGCCCTCGGCCCGCAGACCCGCGTCGTCGCCCTATGCGAGACCGCGGCCGGGATCCTCGCCGCCGCCGACCTGGCCGCCCACCCGCACGTGGGTGCGCTGATGTGGGGCGCCGAGGACCTCGTGGCGTCGATGGGCGGCAGCTCCTCCCGCACCCCCGAGGGCGCCTACCGCTCCGTGGTCCAGCACGCCCGCGCGACGGTGCTGCTGGCGGCGGCCGCCCACGGCGCGGCCGCATGGGACGCCGTCCACCTGGACCTCGGCGACGAGGCCGGGCTGGCCGCCGAGGCCGAGGACGCCGTCGCCCTGGGCTGCACCGCGACCGTGTGCCTGCACCCGCGCCAGGTGCCCGTCGTGCGCTCCGCCTACACGCCCGCCCCGGAGGCCGTCGAACGCGCCCGGCGCGTCCTCGCCGCGGCCGAGGGCCGACACGGGGCCTTCGAGCTGGACGGGGCGATGGTCGACGAGGTGGTCCTCGCCCAGGCCCGCGCGGTCCTGCGCCGCGCGGACGCGCCCCGGCCGGCGAGCGCCTGACCGGCTCCTCGGCGGCTCCGCGCCCCGGCGGCCCCGTGCCGTCGGGGCGCGTCCGCGTCCGCACGGCTGCGCCCCGGGGCTGTCACACGGGCGCACGGCCCCGGGGCGCGCTTGACGGCGCACCCCTCCGCCCGCCAGAGTGTGGTTGTCATCACAGTGATCTGTCTCACACTGATCCGTCCTACGCACCCCCGGAGGGCCCATGTCATCCAGCGAGCCCACGGCGCCGGTCCCCACGGCCGCGCAGTTCCGCGCCGCGCAGCAGTCCGAGGAGTTCATCGAGCTCCGGCGCACCCACCGATCCTTCGCCTTCCCCATGACCGTGGCGTTCTTCGTCTGGTACCTGGTGTTCGTGATCGTCGGCGCGTTCTTCCCCGAGTTCATGGCGATCCGCCTCGGCGGCAACATCACCCTCGGCCTGATCCTCGGCCTGCTCCAGTTCGTCACCACGTTCCTGATCACCTTCGCCTACGTCCGTTTCTCCAACCGGACCCTGGACCCCCGCGCCACCGCGCTGCGTGAGCGCCTCGAGCGCGAGGCCGCCGGCGCCCACGAGAACCCGGAGGCCACGCGATGAGCGCGCTCACCCCCCCTGCTCCAGGCCGCCCCGCAGACGGTCGGCAACCCCGCCGTGAACATCGGCATCTTCGTCGCCTTCGTGGTGGTCACCCTCGTGATCGTGATCCGCGCGTCCAAGACGAACGCGTCCTCGGCCGACTACTACGCCGGCGGCCGCGGCTTCTCCGGCACCCAGAACGGCACGGCCATCGCGGGTGACTACCTCTCCGCGGCCTCGTTCCTGGGCATCGTGGGCGCGATCGCCCTCTACGGCTACGACGGCTTCCTCTACTCGATCGGCTTCCTCGTGGCGTGGCTCGTGGCCCTGCTGCTGGTGGCCGAGCTGCTGCGCAACACCGGCAAGTTCACCATGGCGGACGTGCTGTCCTTCCGCCTGCAGCAGCGTCCCGTGCGCATCGCCGCCGCCTTCGGCACCATGGCCGTCTGCCTCTTCTACCTCCTGGCCCAGATGGCCGGCGCCGGCGGCCTGGTGTCCCTGCTGCTGAACATCAACGACCGGGCCGGCCAGGCCCTCGTGATCGTGATCGTGGGCGTGCTGATGATCGTCTACGTGCTGATCGGCGGCATGAAGGGCACCACCTACGTGCAGATCATCAAGGCGATCCTGCTGATCGCCGGCGCGGGGATCATGACCGTGTGGTCACTGGCCCTGTTCGGCTTCGACTTCAACGCCATGCTGGGGGCCGCCGTCGAGATGAACCCGAAGGGCGAGGCGATCCTCGAGCCGGGCCTGCAGTACGGCGCCAGCGCGCTGACCCGCCTCGACTTCGTGTCCCTGGGCATCGCGCTCGTGCTCGGCACCGCCGGCCTGCCGCACGTGCTCATGCGGTTCTACACGGTGCCCACCGCCAAGGAGGCGCGCAAGTCCGTGGTGTGGGCCATCGTCCTCATCGGCGCGTTCTACCTGTTCACCCTCGTGCTGGGCTACGGTGCCGGCGCGCTGATCGGCCCCGAGCGCATCCTGGCCGCGCCCGGCGGGCAGAACTCCGCGGCCCCGCTCCTGGCGTTCGAGCTCGGCGGCTCCATCCTGCTGGGCCTGATCTCGGCGGTCGCGTTCGCCACCATCCTCGCGGTGGTCGCGGGCCTGGCCATCACGGCGGCGGCGTCCTTCGCCCACGACGTGTACGGCTCCGTGATCGCCAAGCACCCGCTCACCCCGCAGGAGGAGGTGCGGATCGGCAAGATCACCGTGGTGGTGATCGGCGTCCTGGCGATCGTCGGCGGCATCGCCGCCCAGGGCCAGAACGTGGCGTTCCTCGTGGCGCTCGCCTTCGCGGTGGCGGCCTCGGCGAACCTGCCGACCATCCTCTACTCCCTGTTCTGGCGGCGCTTCACCACCCGCGGCGCGGTGTGGTCGATGTACGGCGGACTGCTCTCCGCGATCATCCTGATCGTCCTGTCCCCGGTGATGTCCGGGACGCCGACCTCGATGATCCCGGGCGCGGACTTCGCGGTGTTCCCGCTGAAGAACCCGGGCATCGTCTCCATCCCGCTGGCCTTCTTCCTCGGCTGGCTCGGCTCGGTGACCTCGTCGCGCGCCGAGGACCCCGACAAGCAGGCCGAGATGGAGGTCCGCTCCCTCACCGGCATCGGCGCCGAGAAGCCGGTGCAGCACTGATCCGCGGCTGACCCGGTCCCACGGGGGCCGGCGGGGCGGGACGTCGGGGTGCGGCGTCCGTCCGGCCGGCCCCCGTCCGTGTCCAGGCCCGACTGGCATCATGGCGGGGTGACGCACGGATCCCTCACCGACTACACGCTGCCCGCCCCCGCCCCGGCGGACGACGACGGCGCCCCGCGCGCCGTCGCCCTGATCGGCTCCACGGGCTCGATCGGCACCCAGGGCCTCGACGTGATCGCCCAGGACCCCGCCCGGCTCCGGGCCGTCGCGCTCGCGGGCGGGGCGAACACGACCCTGCTGGCCGAGCAGGCCGTGCGCTTCGAGGTCGAGGCGGTGGGCTCCGCCGCGGCGGGGGAGGAGGAGCTGCGCGCCGCCCTCGCCGACGCCGCCGCCCGCCTCGGGCGCCCGTCCCCCCGACCCGTGCTGTTCACCGGCCCGTGCGCCGCCGAGCCGATCGCCGCGTGGCCCGGCGCCGACACCGTGCTCAACGGGATCACGGGCTCGATCGGCCTGCGGCCCACCCTCGCCGCCCTGCACGCCGGCCACCGCCTGGCCCTGGCCAACAAGGAGTCGCTCATCGTCGGCGGGGCCCTCGTGAAGGCGGCCGCGGCGCCGGGCCAGCTCGTGCCGGTGGACTCCGAGCACTCCGCGCTCGCGCAGGCGCTGCGCGGGGGCACGGCGGACGAGGTCCGCCGCCTCGTGCTCACGGCCTCGGGCGGGCCGTTCCGCGGCCTGGACCGCGCCGCCCTGCACGCCGTCACGCCCGCCCAGGCCCTCGCCCACCCCACGTGGGACATGGGCCGCGTCGTCACCACCAACTCCGCCTCCCTCGTGAACAAGGCCCTCGAGGTGATCGAGGCCCACCTGCTGTTCGACGTGCCCCTGGACCGGATCGACGTCGTGGTCCACCCGCAGTCCGTGGTCCACTCGATGGTCGAGTTCGTCGACGGGTCCACGCTCGCCCAGGCCTCCCCGCCGGACATGCGCCTGCCCATCGCCCTGGGGCTGTGCTGGCCGCGCCGTCTCCCGGGCGCGGCCCCGGCCTGCGACTGGACGCGGGCGGCCACCTGGACGTTCGAGCCCCTCGACGAGGAGGCCTTCCCCGCGGTACGGGCCGCGAAGGAGGCGGCGGCCGCCTCGCCCACCCACATGGCCGTGTTCAACGCCGCCAACGAGGAGTCCGTGGACGCCTTCCACGCCGGCGCCCTGCCCTTCGACGGGATCGTGGACACGGTCCGCGCCGTCGTCGCCGACTATGCCCCCGAGCACGTGCTCGCCGCGGCCGGCCACGACCCCGCGCCGACGGGGCTCACCGTGGATGCCGTGCTCGCCGCCGAGGCCTGGGCGCGCCGTGCGGCGCGGGCCCGCTGGTGACCGTCGTGGAGATCCTCTGGTACGTCGCGGGCGTCCTCGCGGTCGCGCTGGGCCTGGCGGTCTCGATCGCCCTGCACGAGATCGGCCACCTCGTCCCGGCCCAAGCTCTTCGGCGTGCGCGTCACGCAGTACATGATCGGCTTCGGCCCGACGCTCGTCTCGTGGCGCCGCGGCGAGACGGAGTACGGGTTCAAGGCCGTGCCGCTGGGCGGCTACGTCGCGATGATCGGGATGCTGCCCCCGCCGCGGCCCGGGCAGACGCCCCGCGCGGCGTCCACGGGCTTCGTCCAGCAGCTGGGCCGCATGGCCGACGACGCGCGGGCCCAGGCCGCCGAGGAGGTCCGCCCCGGCGACGAGCACCGCCGCTTCCTCGCCCTGCCGGTGTGGAAGCGGGTGGTGATCATGCTCGGCGGGCCGTTCATGAACCTGCTCATCGCGCTGGGCGCCACCGCCCTGCTGGTCACCACGGTGGGCACCTCGCAGCCCAGCACCACCGTCGCCGAGGTCTACCGGTGCGTGGTCACGATGCAGGAGCAGCAGGCCCGCGCCGCCTCCGGCGGGACAGAGGACTGCCGCCCGGGCGATCCCGCCGCGCCCGCCCACGAGGCGGGACTGCGCCCCGGCGACACCGTGCTCGCCTTCGACGGGCGGCCGGTCTCCGACTGGGACGCCCTCTCCGCCGCGATCCGGGACCGCGCCGGACAGCCCACCCGGATCGAGTGGGAGCGCGACGGCGAGCGGATGAGCGCCACCCTGACCCCGCGCCTGACGGAACGGCCCGTGACGGACGCGCTGGGCCGGCCCGAGCGGGCCCCGGACGGGACCGTGGCGACCCACGAGGTCGGGTTCATCGGCATGGGCGCGCAGCTCGAGACGGTCCGCGGCACCCCGCTCGACGCCGGCCCGCTCGTGGCCCAGCAGGTGCGGGGCGTCGTCGACGTCGTCCTCGTGCTGCCGCAGCGGCTGTGGGACACCGCCGTCGCCGTGGTGACCCCGGCCGAGCGCGACCCGGACGGCCCGATGTCCGTGGTGGGAGTCGGCCGGATCGCCGGGGAGGCGGCGGCGCTCGAGGAGGCCACGCTGACGGACAAGGCCGCCCTGCTGCTGTCCCTGCTGGCGGGCGTGAACGTGGCGCTCATGGTGTTCAACCTCATCCCGCTGCTCCCGCTCGACGGCGGCCACGTGGCCGGCGCCCTGTGGGAGGCGGTGCGCCGCGGCTGGGCCCGGATCACGGGCCGCCCGGACCCGGGGCCGTTCGACCTGGCCCGCATGCTGCCGCTGACCTACGCGGTGGGCGCGGCGATGCTGCTCATGGGCGTCATCCTGATCGTGGCGGACATCGTGGAGCCGGTCCGGCTGTTCTGAGCCCGGCCCGTTCGCCGTGGGCGGTCGCCCCGCGCCCCGGGGCGCCCGCGCGCCTAGGATGGACCGGAGAACCCGGCGGCCCCGCGCCGTCGACCCCGAGAACCCATGAGGAGCGCCCCCGTGCCCGTCAGCCTTGGAATGCCGTCCGCCCCGCCGCCCGTGCTGGCCCCGCGCCGCACCACCCGGCAGATCCAGGTGGGCTCGGTGGGCGTCGGCTCGCAGCACCCCGTCTCGGTGCAGTCGATGACCACCACCAAGACGCACGACATCGGCGCGACCCTGCAGCAGATCGCCGAGCTCACGGCCGCCGGCTGCGACATCGTCCGCGTGGCCTGCCCCACGGACAAGGACGCCGAGGCCCTCAAGGTCATCGCCCAGCAGTCCACCATCCCCGTGATCGCGGACATCCACTTCCAGCCGAAGTACGTGTTCGCGGCGATCGAGGCCGGCTGCGGCGCCGTGCGCGTGAACCCGGGCAACATCAAGAAGTTCGACGACAAGGTCAAGGAGATCGCGCAGGCCGCCTCGGACCACGGCACCTCCCTCCGCATCGGCGTCAACGCCGGCTCCCTGGACCCGCGCCTGCTGCAGAAGTACGGCAAGGCCACCCCGGAGGCCCTCGTCGAGTCCGCCGTCTGGGAGGCCTCCCTCTTCGAGGAGCACGGCTTCAAGGACTTCAAGATCTCCGTCAAGCACAACGACCCGGTGATCATAGCCCGCGCCTACGAGCTGCTCGCCGAGCAGGGTGACTGGCCGCTGCACCTCGGGGTCACCGAGGCCGGCCCGGCCTTCCAGGGCACCATCAAGTCCGCTACCGCCTTCGGCTACCTGCTCGGCCAGGGCATCGGTGACACCATCCGCGTCTCCCTCTCCGCGCCGCCGGTCGAGGAGGTCAAGGTGGGCCTGCAGATCCTGCAGTCCCTGAACCTGCGTGAGCGCAAGCTCGAGATCGTCTCCTGCCCCTCGTGCGGCCGCGCCCAGGTGGACGTGTACACGCTGGCCGAGCAGGTCACCGAGGGCCTCCAGGACCTTGAGGTCCCGCTGCGGGTGGCCGTCATGGGCTGCGTCGTCAACGGGCCGGGCGAGGCCCGCGAGGCCGACCTCGGCGTCGCCTCCGGCAACGGCAAGGGCCAGATCTTCGTCAAGGGCGAGGTCATCCGCACCGTGCCCGAGGACCAGATCGTGGAGACCCTCATCGAGGAGGCCAACCGGATCGCCGGTGAGATGGACCTGGGGGAGGACGGCGGTGACCAGGCTGCCGCCGGTGCCCCGGTGGTCTCCGTCCACTGACCGGGAGGTCCGGGCCGCCACGGGTGACCGCGTCCGCCTGCTGACCGACGCGGACACCGCCGCGCTCGCGGCCCTGTCCGCCCGTGCCCCCGTGTCCAACGTGTTCGTGGACTCCCTGCTCGAGGCGGGCCGCCTGGCCGGCCCGCGCGGGGGAGCGGCGGGCACCCTGTTCCTCGGGATCGACGACGACGCCCCGGGCGCCGGCGCGCTGCGCGCGGCCGTCTGGATCGGCTCGAACGTGGTGCCGGTCGCCGCGTCCGAGGCCCCGGACGCCGGCTGGGCGCCGGGCGACGCGGAGGCGCTCGGCGCGGCGGCCGCCGCGCTGCGCCGCCGGTACGGGTCGATCTACGGCCCGGCCGGTCCCGTGCTGGCCGCCGGCGAGGCCCTCGCCGCCGCGGGCCACCGGTCCCGGTCCGTGCGCCCCGACCAGCCGCTGCTCGTGCTGGGCACGGCCGGGGGGATCGACCCGAACCCGCACGTGGTGCAGGCGCAGCCACAC
Source organism: Micrococcus sp. GPGPB33 (assembly GCF_037853785.1). NCBI lineage: Bacteria > Bacillati > Actinomycetota > Actinomycetes > Micrococcales > Micrococcaceae > Micrococcus > Micrococcus sp. GPGPB33. The sequence continues at coordinate 2,529,456 of NZ_JAQMWO010000002.1, read as the reverse complement.
GACTTCGCGCGCGTCCTGCCGGCCAGCGCGGCGATGTTCGAGGAGGAGCTCGGCTTCTCCCCATTCGCCGGGGGCGCGGCCCAGTACCGGGACCGCGTCGAGCGGCTGATCCACACCGGACGCGTCTTCATCGACCCGGGACCGCGCGACGCGGGCGGCCCGCTGCGCTTCAAGGCGGACATCGGGCTGCTCTCCTCCCGGTGCGCCCAGATCCAGGGCGTGTGGATGGCCCCCGCCGCGCGCGGCCGAGGACTGGCGGCGTCGGCGATGGCCGCCGTCGTGGACTACGTGCGACTCCAGGCGCCCGTGGTCAGCCTCTATGTCAACGCGTACAACACCCCCGCGCTGCGCACGTACGAGCGCGTGGGGTTCGAGCGGCGCGGCACGTTCGCGACCGTCCTGTACTGACCCGGCGGGCCCTGCGCGGGCGATAGGATCGGCGGTCAGGACGCCGGGCACCCCGTGCCGGCGTCGTCCCGTCCCGCGCGCCGCCCCGACCGCGCGAGCCCGTCCGAGGAGGCCCCGTCATGCCCCTGCGCATGTCCACCCTGTTCCTGCGCACCCTGCGCGACGACCCGGCGGAGGCCGAGGTGGCGAGCCACAGGCTCCTCGTCCGTGCCGGTTACATCCGTCGCGCGGCCCCGGGCATCTACTCGTGGCTGCCGCTGGGCCTCAAGGTGCTGGCCAAGGTGGAGCGGATCGTGCGCGAGGAGATGGACGCGATCGGCGCCCAGGAGGTGCACTTCCCGGCGCTGCTGCCGCGGGAGCCCTACGAGGCCACGGGGCGCTGGGATGAGTACGGCGACGGGCTGTTCCGCCTGCAGGACCGCAGGGGCAACGACTACCTCCTGGCCCCCACACACGAGGAGATGTTCACGCTCCTGGTGAAGGACCTGTACTCCTCGTACAAGGACCTGCCCGCGTACCTGTACCAGATCCAGACCAAGTACCGGGACGAGGCCCGCCCGCGCGCCGGCCTGCTGCGCGGGCGCGAGTTCATCATGAAGGACTCCTACTCCTTCACGGTGGACGACGCCGGCCTGGACGCCGCGTACGAGGCCCACCGGGCCGCCTACCTGCGGATCTTCGACCGCCTCGGCCTCGAGGTCGTGCCGGTGCGGGCCACCTCCGGTGCGATGGGCGGCTCCCGCTCCGAGGAGTTCCTGCACCCCACCGAGGTGGGCGAGGACACCTTCGTCGAGTCCGACGGCGGCTACCGCGCCAACGTCGAGGCCGTCACCACGGTGGCCCCCGCCCCGCTGGACGAGGCGGCCATGGCGGTCCTGCCCGCCGCCGAGGTCAAGGACACCCCGGTCTCCACCACCATCGCCGCGCTCGTGGACGTCGCCAACCGGCTGGCCCCGCGCGACGGCGAGCCGTGGACCGCCGCGGACACGCTCAAGTGCGTCGTGGTCACCGCGGTGGTGGACGGCGGCGAGCGCCGCCCGTTCGTCGTGGGCGTGCCCGGCGACCGTGAGGTGGACCTCAAGCGTCTCGAGGCCTCCGTGGGCCCGGCGCTCGGCGTGGTCGGCGAGCCCACGCTCGAGGCCGCGACCGCCGCGGACCTGGCCGCGCACCCCGCCCTGGTCAAGGGCTACATCGGCCCCGCGGCGGCCGACGCGGTCGAGGGCACCCCGGTCCTCGGCGCGGAGGGCTCCGTCTCGGGCCTGCCCTTCTTCGTGGACCCGCGCATCGCCCCCGGCACCGCGTGGATCACCGGCGCGAACGCGGACCAGCGCCACGTGTTCGGCCTCGTGGCCGGCCGCGACTTCACGTGGGACGGCGTGCTCGAGGCCACCGCGGTGCGCGAGGGCGACCAGGCCCCGGACGGCTCCGGCCCGCTGCACACCCGCCGCGGCATGGAGATGGGCCACATCTTCCAGCTCGGCCGCAAGTACGCCGAGGCCCTCGACCTGAAGGTCCTCGACGTCCACGGCAAGCAGGTCGTGGTGACCATGGGCTCCTACGGCATCGGCATCACGCGCGCCGTCGCCGCGATCGCCGAGCGCTACCACGACGACAAGGGCCTGGCGTGGCCGCGCGCGGTGGCCCCGGCGGACGTGCACGTCGTCGTCGCCACGAAGGGCGAGGACGGCCTCGCCGCCGCCGAGACCCTCGCCGCGGGCCTCGAGGCCGAGGGCCTGACCGTGCTCGTGGACGACCGTCCGAAGGTCAGCCCCGGCGTGAAGTTCAAGGACGCCGAGCTCATCGGCGTGCCCACCACCGTGGTGATCGGCCGCGGCCTGGCCGACGGCGAGCTCGAGCTCAAGGACCGTGCCACCGGTGAGGCGCGCCCCGTGCCCGTGGACGGGGCCGTCGCGGCGGTGCTCGCGGAGGTGCGCGACGGGCGCTGAGTGGTTCGGCGCCGTCGAGCTGACCGCCGGGCTGCTCGTCCTCGTGCTCGCCGCGGGCTTCGCGGCGGGCTGGATCGACGCCGTCGTGGGCGGGGGCGGGCTCCTGCAGCTGCCGGCCCTGCTGCTCGTGCCCGGGCTGAGCCCGATCCAGGCCCTGGCCACCAACAAGCTCGGCTCGGTGTTCGGCACGGCGACGTCGGCGCTCACCTACCGGCGGCGCCTGCGGCAGGATCTGTCCACCGCACTGCCGATGGCCGCCGTCGCCTTCGCGGCGGCCCTGGGCGGGGCCGTGGTCGCCGCGCATCTGCCGGCCGGCGTGATCCGGCCCGTGATCCTGGCGGCGTTGATCGCCGTCGCCGTGTTCACGGCCGTGCGCCCAGGCCTCGGACAGGTCGCCGGCGTGGGGCCGCGGCGGAGCACCGCGCTGGCCCGGGCCGTGGCGCTCGGCGCGGCGGTGGGCTTCTACGACGGCGTCCTCGGCCCCGGCACGGGCACGTTCCTCATCCTGGGGCTGGTCCTGCTGCTCAAGTTCGACTTCCTGCACGCCTCGGCACAGGCGAAGGTGGTCAACCTCGCGACCAACCTCGGCGCGCTCGCGTACTTCGTGCCCTCGGGGCACGCGGTGCTGGGCCTGGGGCTGCTGCTCGGCGCGGCCAACCTCATGGGCGGCTACGTGGGGGCCCGCATGGCGATCGCCCGCGGCACCGGCTTCATCCGCGTGGTGTACCTCATGGTGGTGACCGCGCTCATCGTCAAGGTCGGCGCGGACACCCTCGCCCCGCTGCTGCGCTGAGCTCGCCCCGTCCAACCCGGTCGGGAGCACTCGGCCCCGCCGTGGGCCGCCGGTAGGCTCGGCCCCGGATCCCGACCCCGGCCCCCGCCCGCGTGGCGCGGCGGCCCCGACCCGACGAGTGAGGCACCCCATGGACAGCACCGACCGCCGCGACGACCTCGCCGAGCTGCGCACCCGCGTCGAGGAGGCCCTGGCGGCCGACGACGTGGTGGTGGAGCAGGTGCGCGCCACGGGCACCGCCGAGCACCGCACCGTCGAGGTGGTCCTCGACCGCGCCTCGGGCACCCAGGGCCTGAGCCTGGACGACGTCGCCCGCCTCTCCGGCCGGGTCTCCGCCGCCCTCGACGCCCTGGGCGACCACGTGCCCGGCGTCGGCGCGGGGGAGTACCTGCTGGAGGTCACCACCGCGGGCGTGGACCGCCCGCTCACCGAGCCCCGCCACTTCGCCCGCAACGTCGGCCGTCTCGTCGAGGTCTCGGTCGACGGCGCCGCGCCCGTGACCGCCCGCCTGAAGGACGTGACGGACGACGACGTCGAGCTGGCCGTGGTGCGCCCGCCCGCGAAGAAGGGCATGAAGGCCAAGGAGCTGCCCGCCGAGCGGGTCGCCCTCGACCGCCTCGGTCCGGCGATCGTGCAGGTAGAGTGGAGCCCCGCTCAGCAGGCCGGCGACGCCGACGCCGCCGCGGGCGAGGACACGGCCGAGCACACGGAGGCATGAGTTGGACATCGACATGAGCGCGCTGCGCATGCTGGAGGCGGAGCGGGAGATCCCGATGGACCGCCTCATCCCCACCATCGAGCAGGCCCTGCTCATGGCGTACCACCGCACCCCGGGGGCCCTGAAGCGCGCCCGCGTGGAGATCGACCGCGCGACCGGCCACGTCACCGTGTGGGCCACGGAGCTGGACGAGGACGACACGCCCATCGGCGAGTTCGACGACACCCCGAACGGCTTCGGCCGGGTGGCCGCCTCCACGGCGCGCCAGGTGATGATCCAGCGCATGCGCGAGGAGGACGACGACAAGGTCCTCGGCGAGTTCAAGGACAAGGAGGGCGAGCTCGTCTCCGGCGTCATCCAGCAGGGCCTGAACCGCCACATGGTCCAGGTGAACCTCGGCACCCTCGAGGCCGTCCTCCCGCCGCCCGAGCAGGTGCCCGGCGAGGACTACGCCCACGGCCGCCGGATCCGCGCCTACGTGGTCTCCGCGACGCGCGGCGCCAAGGGCCCGTCCGTCACGGTGTCCCGCTCGCACCCCGGCCTCGTGCGCAAGCTCTTCGAGCTCGAGGTCCCGGAGATCGCGGACGGCTCGGTCGAGATCACGGCGCTGGCCCGCGAGGCCGGCCACCGCACCAAGATGGCCGTGCGCGCCACCCGCCCCGGGGTGAACGCCAAGGGCGCCTCCATCGGGGAGATGGGCAGCCGCGTGCGCGCCGTCATGACGGAGCTCAACGACGAGAAGATCGACATCGTCGACCACGTGGACGACCCCGCCGCGATGATCGCCAACGCCCTCTCGCCCGCCACGACCGTCTCGGTGGAGATCCTCGACGCGGACCAGCACTCGGCCCGCGCCGTGGTGCCGGAGTACCAGCTGTCCCTGGCCATCGGCAAGGAGGGCCAGAACGCCCGCCTCGCGGCCAAGCTCACGGGCTGGCGGATCGACATCGTCGGCGACGGGGTCACCACCTCCGCCCCGGGCCGCTGACCGTCCCCGGGAACAGATCCGGGCCCGGACGCGCTAGGATGGATGAGGTCCTTTCTCGATCCGACGCCCGTGAGGGGTGAACGCATGACGTCTCGGACGGTCGTGCGCACCTGCATCGGATGCCGATCGAGGGCGGACCAGCAAGAGCTGGTGCGCGTCGCCCTGGACTCCTCGACGGAACCCCCATCCGTCGTCTGGGACCCGGAACGACGCCGTCCCGGCCGGGGTGCGTGGCTGCATCCCGGCGAGGACTGCCTCCTCCTCGCCCTGCGCCGCCGCGCGTTCGGGCGGGCCTTCCGGTCCGCCGTCGACGCCGACGCGCTGGGCCGCACCGCGGAGGCACCGGCTGACAGACCGACAGATGAAGGCGGGTCAGAGATCTGATGCGTACCCGATGAGCACTGAAGCATGAGTGCCCAGCGATGAACTTCACCCCCTGCTATCAGGCAGGCCGTGGTGCGCGTGCCCTGGTGGCGCGCGCGACGGCCTGGAGCAACGTCAACGGTCCCAGGACGCGCTGAGACGGACAGCCCGAGCGGCTCCGTTCCGGCCCGTGGGGCCAGAACAGGAGAACCGTGGCCAAGGTCCGCGTCCATGAGCTCGCCAAGGAGCTCGGCATCACCTCGAAGGAGGCCTTGAGCACGCTCAAGGACCTCGGCGAGTTCGTCAGCTCGGCTTCGTCCACCATCGAGCCCCCGGTGGTCAAGAAGCTGCGCAACGCCTACCCGGGTGCCGGCAAGTCCGCCGCCAAGCCCGGTTCCACGCCCGCCGCCCCGGGCCGTTCCGCCGCGCCGAAGCCGGCGGCCGCCCCGTCGCCGCGCGCCGCGGCCCCCACGTCGAATGCCGGCGCCCCGGCGCCCGGTCCCGCCGCGGGCCGCACCGCCGCGCCCAAGCCGGGCGCCGCCCCGACCCCCGGCCCCGCCGCACCGACGCCGGCCGCCCCGGCCGAGCCGAAGGCCCCGCAGCCGCCGGCCACGCCGGGGTCGGCCGCGCCGAAGCCGGGCGCCGCCGCGCCCAAGCCGGGTGCCTCCGCGCCCAAGCCGGGCGCCCCGCGTCCCGGCAACAACCCGTTCAGCCCCAAGGGCGGCTCCGCCGGGCCTCGCCCGGGCGCCCGCCCGGGCGGCCGTGGCGGTGCTCCGCGTCCGGGCAACAACCCGTTCGCCCCCTCGCAGGGCATGCGCTCCGGTCGTGAGGACCGCGCGCCTCGTCCGGGCGGCCCCCGTCCGCCGGCCGGTGCCGGCGGTCCCCGTCCGGGCGGTCCGCGCCCGGCCGCGGGCGCCGGCGGTCCCCGCCCCGGTGGGCCGCGTCCGAACCCGGGCATGATGCCCAAGCAGATCACCCCGGCCCCGCAGCCGGCCCGCGGCCGTGGCCGTCCGGGCGGCGGCCCCGGTGGCGGTCCGGGTCGTCCCGGCGGCCCGGGCGGCCGTGGCGGTCGCGGCAACGCCCAGGGCGCCTTCGGGCGCGGCGGCGGCCCGCGCAAGGGACGCAAGTCGAAGCGCGCGAAGCGCCAGGAGTTCGAGCAGCAGCACACGCGTGAGATCGGCGGCGTCAAGGTCCCCAAGGGTGACGGCACCACCGTCCTGCGTCTGCGCCGCGGCGCGTCCCTGGCCGACTTCGCCGAGAAGATCCGCGCCGACGTCGCCGACCTGGTGAAGGTGCTCTTCACCCTCGGCGAGATGGCCTCGGCCAACCAGTCCCTCGACGAGGAGACCTTCCAGCTGCTCGGCGACGAGCTGGGCTACAAGGTCCAGATCGTGTCCCCGGAGGACGAGGACAAGGAGCTGCTGGAGGCCTTCGACATCGACCTCGAGGCCGAGGCGGCCAACGAGGACGAGGCCGACCTCGAGCCGCGCCCCGCGGTCGTCACCGTCATGGGCCACGTGGACCACGGCAAGACGCGTCTGCTGGACGCCATCCGCTCCTCGAACGTCATCGAGGGCGAGGCCGGCGGCATCACGCAGCACATCGGCGCCTACCAGGTGCCCGTGGAGCACGAGGGCGAGCAGCGTCGCCTCACCTTCATCGACACCCCGGGTCACGAGGCGTTCACCGCCATGCGTGCCCGCGGTGCGAAGGTCACCGACATCGCCGTGCTGGTGGTGGCGGCCGACGACGGCGTCATGCCGCAGACCGTCGAGGCGCTCAACCACGCCCAGTCGGCCGGCGTGCCGATCGTGGTGGCGGTCAACAAGATCGACAAGGACACCGCCGCCCCGGACAAGATCCGCGGTCAGCTCACCGAGTACGGCCTCGTGCCCGAGGAGTACGGCGGCGACACGATGTTCGTGGACGTCTCCGCGCGCAACAACATCAACATCGACCAGCTGCTCGAGGCGATCCTGCTCACCGCGGACGCCGCCCTCGAGCTCACGGCGAACCCGCACAAGGCCGCCCGCGGCGTGGCCATCGAGGCCAACCTCGACAAGGGCCGCGGCGCCGTCGTCACCGTGCTGGTGCAGACCGGCACGCTGCGCGTGGGCGACACCATGGTGGTGGGCTCCGCCCACGGCCGTGTGCGCGCCATGTTCGACGAGAACGGCAACGCCGTGGAGGCGGCCGATCCGTCGCGTCCCGTCCAGGTGCTCGGCCTGTCCACGGTGCCGCGTGCCGGCGACTCGTTCCTCGTCACCGACGACGAGCGCACCGCCCGCCAGATCGCGGAGAAGCGCGAGGCCGCGGACCGCAACGCCCAGCTGGCCAAGCGCCGCAAGCGCATCACCCTGGAGGACTTCGACCAGGCCGTGGCCGAGGGCAAGCTGGACACGCTCAACCTCATCATCAAGGGCGACGCGTCCGGTGCCGTCGAGGCGCTCGAGGACTCGCTGCTCAAGATCGAGGTCGGCGAGGACGAGGTGCAGCTGCGCGTCATCCACCGCGGCGTCGGCGCCATCACGCAGAACGACGTGAACCTGGCGACCGTGGACAACGCCATCATCATCGGCTTCAACGTGCGCCCCGCCGAGCGGGTCGCCGACCTGGCCGACCGCGAGGGCGTGGACATGCGCTTCTACAGCGTGATCTACGACGCGATCGACGACATCGAGAACGCGCTCAAGGGCATGCTGAAGCCGGAGTACGAGGAGGTCGAGCTCGGCTCGGCCGAGGTCCGCGAGGTGTTCCGCTCCTCCAAGTGGGGCAACATCGCCGGTTCGCTCGTGCGCTCGGGCCTCATCCGCCGCAACGCCCAGGCCCGCCTGGTGCGCGACGGCGTGGTGGTCTCCGAGCACCTCAAGATCGAGTCGCTGCGCCGCTTCAAGGACGACGCCACGGAGGTCCGCGAGGGCTACGAGTGCGGCATCGGCCTGGGCAGCTTCAACGACATCAAGGAGGGCGACGTGATCGAGACCTTCGAGATGCAGGAGAAGCCGCGCGTCTGACGGCCGGGGCGGGGGCCCGCACGGGCCCCCGCCCTCCGCGTCCCACCCTCTGAACCATCACCACCGGAAGGAACCGCACCATGGCCGATCCGGCACGCGCCGGCCGCCTGGCCCAGCGCATCAAGGTCCTCGTGGCCGAGGCGCTGCGCCGCGGCGTCAAGGACGACCGCGTGGAGCCCGTCACCGTGACGGAGGTCCGCGTGACCAACGACCTGCAGCACGCCACCGTCTACTACACCGTCCTGGGCGACGAGGCCACGGTGGCCGCCGCCCACGAGGGCATCCAGGACAACCGCGGCATCCTGCGCCGCGAGGTGGGCCGCGGGCTCACCATCCGCCTGGTGCCCACGCTCGAGTTCGTGGCGGACACCGTCCCCGAGGCGGCCGCACACCTGGAGGACGTCCTCCGCGCGGCCAAGGAGCGGGACGCCGAGCTGGCGAAGGCGCGCGAGGGCGCGTCGTACGCCGGTGACGCGGACCCGTACCGCACCGCGGAGCCGGACGCCGACGCCGACGACGCCCCGCGCGCCTGAGGCCCGCGGCACGGTGAGCGCACGCAGCACCGGGGGACAGGCCCCCGACGCGCCGGGAACGGAGGCGTCGGGGGTCGTCCTCGTGGACAAGCCGCAGGGGTGGACCTCGCACGACGTCGTCGGGCGGGTCCGCCGGCTGGCGGGCACCCGCAAGGTGGGCCACGCCGGCACCCTGGACCCCATGGCCACGGGCCTGCTCGTGGTCGGCGTCAACAAGGCCACGCGCCTGCTGACCGCCATCACGGGCACGGACAAGACGTACACGGCCACGATCCGGCTCGGGCAGTCGACCGTCACGGACGACGCGGAGGGCGAGGTCGTGCAGACCCGGCTGGCCAACGCCGTCACGCCCGAGCGCGTGGCCGAGCAGGTCGCCGCCCTCACGGGCGAGATCCTGCAGGCGCCCTCGGCCGTCTCCGCCGTCAAGGTGGCGGGCCGGCGCGCCTACGATCGCGTCCGCGCGGGAGAGGACGTCACCCTCGACGCCCGCCCCGTCACCGTGCACGAGTTCACGGTGCACGAGCTGCGCCGGCTCGACGGCGGCCGGCTGGTCGACCTCGACGTCACCGTGCGCTGCTCCTCCGGGACCTACATCCGGGCGCTCGCCCGCGACCTGGGCGAGGCCCTCGAGACCGGCGGTCACCTGACGGCGCTGCGCCGCACCGCCGTCGGCCCGTTCGACGTGGCCGACGCGCTCTCGCTCGAGGCCCTCGCGGAGCGGTTCGCGATGACCGAGCTCTCCGAGGCCGCCGCCGGGCTCTTCCCGGTGCGCGAGCTGACGGAGCACGAGGCCCACGAGCTCGCCTTCGGGCGGGTCGTGGCGCCCACCGGCACGGGTGAGACGCTCGTCGCCGGGCGCGCGCCGGACGGCCGCGTCATCGCCCTCGTCTCCGACGTGCGCCGCCGCGGCGCCGACGTCGCCAAGCCCCAGCTCGTGTTCGCCCCGGCCGAGGGGCCGGGACAGGGAAGGACCGCATGATCCTCGACGCCTGGTTCTGGACGGGACTGGTGATCGGTGCCGTCTCGTTCGTCGTCTGCGTGGTGATGACGGCGATCCGCCGCCACCCCGCGGACGCCTCGATCCTCTCGGTGGCCGCCGTCGAGCTGTTCACGCTCGTCTATGCGGCGGCCGCCGCCGTCCGCCAGCTCGGCGGGGACACCCTGAACGGCCCCGGCTGGGAGTTCTGGGGCTACATCCTCACCGCCCTGATCGTGCCGGTGATCGCCGTGGGCTGGGCCGTCACGGACAAGACCCGGTGGTCCAACCTCGTGCTGGCCGTGGTCGGGCCCACGATCGCCGTGATGCTGCATCGCATGCAGGTCATCTGGTTCGGGCAGTGGTGAGGAGGATGGACATGGCACCCAGCGACGGCGCCCCCGCGCGCAACCAGGGTCTCGGCCGGATCATCGTCATGGTCTACGCGGTGTTCGCCCTCTCCGCGAGCGCGCGCAGCCTCTTCCAGATCCTCACGCAGTTCGACGCCGCCCCCGTGGCGTACACGCTCTCCGCGGTCGCGGCGGTCGTGTACATCGTGGCGACGTTCGCGCTCGCCCGCTCCGGCGCGCGCGCCTGGGCCGTGGCGCTGGGCGCCGTGCTCGTGGAGCTGGCCGGCGTGGTGGGCGTGGGCCTGTGGACCGTCCTGGATCCGGGGATGTTCGCCCACGACACCGTGTGGTCCCGGTTCGGCGCGGGCTACGGCTATGTGCCGCTCGTGCTGCCGGTGGTCGGCCTGATCTGGCTGCTGACGCACCGCCCCGCCCGCCCGGCCGAGGCGGGGGCGCTCTGATGCGGGTCTGGAACAGCCTGGACGAGGTCCCCACGGACCTGCCGCGCACCGTGGTCACCCTGGGCAACTTCGACGGCGTGCACCGCGGCCACCGGGAGGTGCTGCGCCGGGTCGTCGAGCTGGCGCGGGCCCGCGACGCCCTGGCCGTGGCCGTGACCTTCACCCCGCACCCGCGCGCCGTGCACCAGCCCGAGGTGCCCCACGTGGACATCATCAGCCCCGAGCAGCGGGTCGTCCTCCTGGAGGAGGCGGGTCTGGACGCGGTGCTCCTGCAGCGCTACACCCTCGAGTTCGCGGACCAGTCCCCGGAGGAGTTCGTCCGCGGCATGCTCGTGCACGGGCTGCATGCCGCCGTCGTGGTCGTGGGGCACGACGTGCGCTTCGGCCGGGGCAACACCGGCGACGTCGCGGAGATGGTGCGCCTGGGGGCCCGCTACGGCTTCGAGGTCGAGGCCGTCGAGGAGTTCCCCGCCGAGCACGGGGCCGAGCCGGAGCGCCGTTGCTCCTCGACGTGGGTGCGCGAGGCCCTGGCCGCGGGCGACGTCGCTCAGGCCGCGGCCGTGCTCGGCCGGCACCACGTGCTCGCCGGCGAGGTGGTGCACGGGTTCGCGCGCGGCCGCGAGCTCGGCTTCCCCACGGCGAACCTCGAGACGGATGTGCAGGGCATGATCCCGGCCGACGGCGTCTACGCCGGTTGGGTGCACGACGCGCACGGCGGCGTGTGGCCGGCCGCGATCTCCATCGGCTCGAACCCCACGTTCGAGGACGTCTCCCGCGTGGTGGAGGCGCACGTGATCGACCGCCATGACGAGCGGGTGGAGGACTTCGACCTGTACGGCCAGCACATCGAGGTCGAGTTCGTGGCCCGGCTGCGCGGGATGGTCGCCTACGAGGGCGTCGAGAAGCTCGTGGCGCAGATCACGCAGGACGTGGACGAGGCCCGGGCGATCCTGGCCACGACCCCCTCCGACCGGTGAGCGCCCCGGAGCCGGGCGCTTCCCCCGCTGTGCCGAACCTGCCGGGGCGCCCGGCCCGGGCCCGTCGGGCCGGGCCCAACCCCTTCGAGACCGGAGGGGAGCACTACGACGCCGTCCGCCCCTCCTACCCGGCCGCCGTGGTGGACCGCGTCCTGGCGGGCATCGCCGACGGCGCGGAGGTGGTGGAGCTCGGGGCCGGGACGGGACTGTTCACCCGGCTGCTCGCGGCCCGCCCGGCGGACCGGGTGCGGACGGTGACGGCCCTCGAGCCGTCGGCGTCGATGCGCGCCGTCCTGGAACGCGAGGTCGCGGCCGGCACGGGCGGGCGGGTGCGCGCCGTGCCGGGCACGGGCGAGGCCACGGGCCTGCCGGCGGCGAGCGCCGACGCCGTGGTGGCGGCCCAGGCATGGCACTGGATGGACCCGGCCGCGGCGAGCGCGGAGGCCGCACGGGTGCTACGCCCGGGTGGGCGCCTGGCCGCGGTGTGGAACCAGCTCGACACGGCGGTGCCGTGGGTGCACCGACTCACCCGGATCATGCACGCCGGGGACGTGCACGCCGCCCGGCCGGAGCAGCGCCGGTTCGCCGCCCCGTTCGGGGCGGAGGAGCACGCGCGCTGGGCGTGGACGCAGCCCATGACCGCGGCGGGGCTGCACGGACTCATGGCCTCGCGCTCGTACTGGCTGCGCGCGGACGAGCGGATCCGGTCGCGGATGACGGCCAACCTCGACTGGTACCTGCACGAGCACCTGGGCCATGCGGCGGACGCGGTCCTGCAGGTGCCCTACGTGACGGTGGCCTGGTGGGCGGCGCCGGTCAGGGGCGGGCGCCCACGGTGACCGGGACCGTCCGGGCGATCCCGGCCCGCCGCGCCTGCCAGAGCAGCAGCGCCGTGGCCACCGCGACCACCGCCACCGAGAGCAGCGTGGCCGCCGGGGAGCCGGCGGTCTCCGCGCCCACGTAGCTGTCCTCGACGGTGCCCACGAGCGTGCCGACGGCGATGATCACCACGTTGTTGACCACGTGGAGGGCGACGGCGGCCTCGAGCCCGCCCGTGCGCCACGTGAGCAGGACGGCGGCGACGGCGAACGCGGCGAGGTCCAGCAGGATCCACGGGTCGAGCGAGCCGTGGGCGAGCGAGAAGGTCGCCGCCGAGAGCACCGCGGTGACCGCGGCGGCCACGACCGGCCGGCGGATCCACGTGCCGACGGCCAGCAGCAGCCACCCGCGGAACAGGTACTCCTCGCCCGCGGCCTGGAACGGGGTGAGCACGAACGCCATGACGAGCAGCCAGACCCAGTCCTGCGCGCGCGGGGCCGTGGGGGCGCCGTCGAGGGCCCACGCGCCCAGCACGTAGGCGAGGAACAGCGGCGTCAGCACGACGACGCAGCGCGCCAGCCAGCGCCAGCGCACGCGGCCCTCGACCGAGTGGACGAAGCGGGCGGCGACGGGGTGGCCCAGCGCCACGGCCAGCAGCGCGACCCCGATCAGCGCGGCGAGCAGGAGGTTGTTCAGCAGCACCATGGGCGCGGAGTACAGGTCGAGGTCGGTCACGTCCGTCGGGTCGGCCGCGCCGAGCAGCGCGGGCCCGGACGTGGCGATCAGGGCGAGAGCGCCCAGCACGCCCCCGAGCACGAGGAGGCCCACCAGGCCGGCCAGCACGAGGCCGAAGGACGCGAGCGGGTTCCACCATCGGGCCCGCGGCGTGCGCAGCAGCGCGGGGTAGCCGTGGCCGATCAGCGGCAGATCCAGGGGCGGCGCGGGCGGCCGGAGGGGGAACGACGACGGGGCCGGGGAGTGGGGGACCGGTGGGGTGCTCACCGGGCCAGGGTAGGCGATGCGGTAGACTCGACCCTCGGCCTCCCTGCAGTCCGCGGTGGGGTGGGCCCCGCGTCGTCCGCCCCGGCGGGGCGCGGCCCGTGTTCGCGGTACCGAAGTGAAGGAGGCCCACCATGGCCCTGGATCCCGCTGTCAAGCAGCAGATCATCAAGGAGTACGCCACCCACGAGGGCGACACCGGTTCCCCCGAGGTGCAGATCGCGGTCCTGTCCCGCCGCATCAAGGACCTGACCGAGCACCTCAAGGAGCACAAGCACGACCACCACACCCGTCGCGGCCTGATGGCCCTGGTGGGTCGCCGTCGTCGCATGCTCGGCTACCTGCAGAAGGTCGACATCGAGCGCTACCGTGCGCTGATCGAGCGCCTCGGCCTGCGCAAGTGACCTGAGGAGGCGGCGCCGGAGCCCGCGGGGACCCGCGAGCGCCGGCGCCGCCTTTCGTCTGCCCCCGGACGCACGTAGTGTGTCCCGGGGGGAGACCGCCGCAGCCTGCGGCACTCCGGCGCGCCATGGCGCGCATCCCCGCATCATCGACACACCCGACGGTTCCGCGCCCATCGCCCGCGGTCCTCGACAGTGGCTCCCGGACCCCGCCGCACGGCGGGACGCCGAGGGCCTCGATCGAAGACCAGGGGGACAGGGACGCCTGCGGCGCCGTCCACCTGAAAGGAGGCCCTCATGGAGGGTCCTGAGATCACCTTCGCCGAGGCCGTCATCGACAACGGCTCGTACGGCAAGCGCACCGTCCGCTTCGAGACCGGGCGCCTCGCCCAGCAGGCCGCCGGCGCCGCCATGGTCTACATCGACGAGGAGACGTCGATGCTGTCCGCCACCACCGTCGGCAAGTCGCCCCGCGAGGGCTTCGACTTCTTCCCGCTGACCGTGGACGTCGAGGAGCGCATGTACGCCGCGGGCCGCATCCCCGGCTCGTTCTTCCGCCGCGAGGGCCGCCCGTCCACGGACGCGATCCTCACCTGCCGCCTGATCGACCGCCCGCTGCGCCCGGCGTTCGTCAAGGGCATCCGCAACGAGGTCCAGGTCGTCGTGACCGTCACCTCGATCGCCCCGGACGAGATCTACGACACGGTGGCCATCAACGCCGCCTCCCTGTCCACGCAGCTGTCCGGCCTGCCGTTCTCCGGTCCCATCGGCGGCGTGCGCATGGCCCTCATGGACGACGGCTCCGGCACGCGCCAGTGGGTCGCGTTCCCGAAGCACTCCCAGCTCGAGGGCGCCGTGTTCAACATGGCCGTGGCCGGCCGTGTGGTGGGCGACGACGTCGCCATCATGATGGTCGAGGCCGAGGCGACCCCGGACTCCTGGACCCTGGTCAAGGAGCGCGGCGCGCAGGCGCCCACCGAGGAGATCGTGGCCGAGGGCCTCGAGGCCGCCAAGCCCTTCATCCGCGCCCTGTGCGAGGCCCAGGCCGACCTGGTCAAGCGCGCCGGCAAGGACCCGGTGGACGTCCCCGTGTTCCAGGACTACCAGGACGACGCCTACGCCGCCGTCGAGAAGCTCGCCACGGACCGCCTGACCGAGATCTTCTCCATCGGCGACAAGCAGGAGCGCGAGTCGGCCTCGGACGCCTACCTGCTCGAGGTGCTCGAGGAGCTCGCCGGCGAGGGCAAGGACTTCGCCGAGCGCAAGGGCGAGATCGCCAAGGCCTACGGCTCCCTCACCAAGCAGATCGTGCGCCGCCGCATCCTCACCGACCAGGTGCGCATCGACGGCCGCGGCCTGACGGACATCCGCAAGCTGACCGCGGAGGTGGAGGTCCTGCCCCGCGTGCACGGCTCCGCCATCTTCGAGCGCGGCGAGACCCAGATCATGGGCGTCACCACGCTGAACATGCTCAAGATGGAGCAGCAGATCGACTCGTTGGCGCCGGAGACGGCCAAGCGGTACATGCACCACTACAACTTCCCGCCGTACTCCACCGGCGAGACCGGCCGCGTGGGCTCCCCGAAGCGCCGCGAGATCGGCCACGGCGCCCTCGCCGAGCGCGCCCTCGTGCCCGTGCTGCCGGCCCGCGAGGAGTTCCCCTACGCGATCCGCCAGGTCTCCGAGGCCCTCGGCTCCAACGGCTCGACGTCGATGGGCTCCGTCTGCGCCTCCACCCTGTCCCTGCTGAACGCGGGCGTGCCGCTGCGTGCGCCCGTGGCCGGCATCGCCATGGGCCTGGTCTCCGCCGAGGTGGACGGCCAGACCCAGTACGCGGCCCTGACCGACATCCTCGGCGCCGAGGACGCGTTCGGCGACATGGACTTCAAGGTGGCCGGCACCGCGGAGTTCGTCACCGCGATCCAGCTGGACACCAAGCTGGACGGCATCCCGGCCTCCGTGCTGGCCGCCGCCCTGACGCAGGCCCGCGAGGCGCGCCTGCACATCCTGTCCGTGCTGAACGCCGCCATCGACGCCCCGGACGAGATGGCCCCCACCGCCCCGCGGATCATCTCCGTGCGCATCCCGGTGGACAAGATCGGCGCGGTCATCGGCCCCAAGGGCGCCATGATCAACCAGATCCAGGACGACACGGGCGCGGACATCACCATCGAGGACGACGGCACCGTGCTGATCGGCGCCACCGACGGCGCCTCGGCCGAGGCCGCGCGCTCCGCGGTGAACGCGATCGCCAACCCGCAGGTCCCCGAGGTCGGTGAGCGCTACCTCGGCACCGTGGTGAAGCTGACCACGTTCGGCGGGTTCGTCTCGCTCACCCCGGGCAAGGACGGCCTGTTGCACATCTCCGAGCTGCGAAAGCTCAACGAGGGCAAGCGCGTGGACGACGTCGAGGACGTGCTCGGCGTGGGCCAGAAGGTCCAGGTCGAGATCACCAAGATCGACGACCGCGGCAAGCTGTCCCTCTCCCCGGTGGTGGCGGAGTCCGACGCCCTGGCCGAGACCGCGGACGCGATCGAGTCCTCGCAGATCGAGGCCTGATCCGCCCCGCCCGGCCCGGTGACCACGACGGCGCCGCACCCTCCCCGCGAGTGGTGCGGCGCCGTCGTCGCGCATGGGCGAGAATGGCCGTCATGAGTGTTCACCGTGAGATCCCCCTGGACTTCGACGGCGTGCTGGCGGACGAGGGCAACGGTTCCGTGGTGCGCCGCTCCGTGCTGCCCGGCGGCGTCCGCGTGCTCACCGAGGCCATGCCGGACCAGCGCTCGGTGACCATCGGCTACTGGGTGGCCGTCGGGTCCCGTGACGAGTCGCCCGAGGGCTACGGCGCCACGCACTTCCTCGAGCACCTGCTCTTCAAGGGCACTCCCACGCGCACCGCGATGGACATCGCGGCCGCCTTCGACCGCGTGGGCGGGGAGTCCAACGCCGGCACGGCCAAGGAGTCCACCGTCTACCACGCCCGCGTGCTGGACGAGGACCTGCCGATGGCCGTGGAGGTCCTCACGGACATGCTCACCTCCTCCCTGATCGACCCGGACGAGCTCGAGACCGAGCGCGGCGTGA
Organism: Micrococcus sp. GPGPB33; assembly: GCF_037853785.1. Taxonomy (NCBI): domain Bacteria; kingdom Bacillati; phylum Actinomycetota; class Actinomycetes; order Micrococcales; family Micrococcaceae; genus Micrococcus; species Micrococcus sp. GPGPB33. The sequence goes on along the minus strand of NZ_JAQMWO010000002.1, from coordinate 2,512,626 downwards.
TCCTCGAGGAGCTCGCCATGGACGCGGACGACCCCGTGGACGTGGCCCACGAGAAGCTCGCCGAGGTCATGCTGGACGGCCACCCCCTCGGCCGGCCGATCGGCGGCACGCCCGAGACGATCCGGGCCGTCACCCGCGACCATGTGGTGGGGCACTACACGCACTGGTACCGCCCGGACGAGCTCGTCGTCACCGCCGCCGGCCACCTCGACCACGACGAGGTCTGCCGCCTCGTCCTCGCCGCCCTGCGCGCCTCGGGCTGGGAGCTCACCCAGGGGGCCCTGCCCGCCCCGCGTCGTGCCGTGGACACCGCCGGGGCCGCGGCCTCGCGGGTGCGGACCGGCACGCACACCGTCACCAAGGCGGTCGAGCAGGCCAACGTCCTCGTCGGCGGCCGCTCGCTGTCCACCACGGACCCGGACCGCTTCGCCCTGGGCGTCATGCAGTCCGTCCTGGGCGGGGGCATGTCCTCGCGGCTGTTCCAGGAGATCCGCGAGCGCCGCGGCCTGGCCTACAACACCTACTCGTTCTCCGCCGGGTACTCCGACGCCGGCTACTGGGGCCTGTACGCGGGCTGCCAGCCGGACCGGGTGGACGAGGTGGCCGCGCTGATGGAGGCCGAGCTGGACCGGATGGCCGAGGCCGACGTCACCGGGGAGGAGCTCGCGCGCGCCCACGGGCAGATCTGCGGCGGCACCGTGCTGGGCATGGAGTCCACGGGCGCCCGCATGTCCCGGCTGGGACGGGCCGAGCTGGTCACGGGGGAGTACGTGGACCTGGCGGCCTCCCTCGCCCGGGTCCGCGAGGTCGACGCCGGCCAGGTCCGGGCCGTGGCCGCGCGCCTGGCCGCGGGGGACCGGGCGCGCGTCGTCGTCGCCCCGGCCTGACCTCGGCCACGGCCGCCGGGGCGGGCCGCGTAGGCTGGAGGCCATGACCGAGACCCGCACCCCTCCGCCGTGTCCGCTCCCGACGACGTCCCGCGCGTCGCGATCCTGGGCGCCCGTGGCCGCATGGGCCGCCACGCGGTGCCCGCGGTGCGAGCGGCCGAGGGGCTGGAGCTCGTGGCCGAGCTCGGCTCGCAGGACCGCCTGGACGCGGTGCTCGACGCCGGCGCCACCCACGTCCTGGACCTCACGGTCCCGGACGCCTCGCCCGAGAACGTGGCCTTCGCCGTGGAGCACGGGCTGCACACGGTCGTCGGCACGTCGGGCTGGGTGCCCGAGCGCCGCGAGCGCCTCGAGGCGCAGCTGGCTGAGCACCCGGGGGTGGGCGTGCTGATCGCCCCGAACTTCTCGGTCGGCTCGGTGCTGGCCTCGGCGTTCGCCGCGCAGGCGGCGCGGTACTTCGAGTCCGTCGAGCTCGTCGAGCTGCACCACCCGGACAAGGTGGATGCCCCGTCGGGCACGGCCGTGCGGACCGCCGAGCTCATCGGCGCGGCCCGGGACGCGGCCGGCGTGCCCGTCTCCCCGGACGCCACCGAGCACGACCCGGACGGCGCGCGCGGCGCCGTCGTCCACGGCGTGCACGTGCACGCGGTGCGCCTGCGCGGCCTGGAGGCGCACCAGGAGGTGCTGCTGGGCGGGCCGGGCGAGCAGCTCGTGGTCCGGCACGACGCGTTCGACCGCGGGGCCTACATGCCCGGCGTCGTCCTCGGCCTGCGGACCGTGGCCTCCCGCCCGGGTCTGACCTATGGACTGGACGGATACCTGGACCTTGGCTGAGCCCTCCCGCACCCCCGACGACGGCGCCGTGGGCCCGCCCGCGCCCGCCGTCCGTGCCCGCCGCTCGACCGTGATGAGCAAGGTGTGGGTCGGCTTCGTGTGCCTGCTCGTGCTGCTGTTCGCCGGGTTCGCCCTCAACGCGTCCGTCGCGCTGGTGCGCGCCCCGCAGCCACTGGCCAAGGCGATCGGCGCGGGCGTCATCCTCGTGGTGCTGGTGACCGTGGCCGTCCTGGCCCGCGAGGTGTGGTTCGGGCGCCAGACCGAACGCCTGGCCGACCAGCTCGAGGCCGAGGGCGGGCTGCCGGAGGACGACCTGCCGCGCTCGCCCGGCGGCCGGATCGACCGGGAGGCCGCCGACGCCCAGTTCGAGCTGTACCGCGTGGAGGCCGAGGCCGCACCGCGCGACTGGCGCGCCCGCTACCGCCTCGCCCTGGCCTACGACGCCTCGGGCGACCGCCGCCGCGCCCGCGAGGCGGCCCGGGAGGCCGTCCGCCTGCACCGCGCCGGCTGACGCGGCCCACGCGTCGCTCAGCGCCCTCCGACGGCCCGTTCCCCACCCGTCCGGGAGAGCCGGGCCATCACGGCTTCGAGCGGACCCCGTCGGCCGCTGAGCTCGGCGGCCAGCCCGGCCGCGAGGCTCAGCACGACGAGGGCGGTGAGCAGCGCCCCGTCGGCCGGATCGAGTCCGGTCGCGTCCACGAGCGCGAGCACCACGAGGTGCCCCACGTAGAGCGTGAGCGGGATGCGCCCCGCACCCACGAGCGGGCGCAGCGCGGCGTGCCCGACCAGCGGCCGGGCCAGCAGGCAGGCGCCCAGCACGGCGCAGGCCCAGCCCGCCGCAAGCACGGCGGCCACCACGGACCCGGAGTGCGGGGTCGGCAGGGCGAGCCACAGCGGATCCGGGATCAGCAGCGCGAGCCGCGGCTCGCCCGTGCGCAGCGTGAGCGCCGTCTCGACCGGGTCCGTGCCGATCGCCGCGGCGACCCGCCCGACCGTGCCCGGGGCCCGCAGCACCGCCGCACCGACGACGCCGGCCGCCGCCCACGCCGTGGCCCCGCCGCCGAGGATCCCGGCGGCCACGCGGCGACGGTCCAGCGGCAGCCGCCCCAGGGCCAGCCCCAGCACGAGGAACGCGCCCCAGGACAGGACGGGGTAGTAGCCCGTGACCGTGAGATCGGCCAGCAGCAGCCCGGGACGCAGCAGGTCCGCGGGGCCGGGGGAGAGCCAGAGCCGCCCGCCCACGAAGAACTCCTGACGCCCCACGGCGGCCTGCGCGGCCGCGACCACCGCGAACACCAGCACCGGCCCGAGCACGAGCCACGCCCCCGCGATCAGGCCCAGGGCGCGGGCGCGCAGGCCCAGCAGGGGCAGCGCGAGCAGGAAGAGCAGGGCGTAGTGGCACAGGATGACGGCCACGGGGACGCCGAGCGTCCCGCACGCGAGCCCGAGCACGAACAGCAGGCCCGCCCGTCGGGCGATCCGGCGGCGCAGCGCCGCGCGCCGGACCCCCGTGGCCGGCGTCGCGCCCCCCGTGGACAGGGCCAGCCCGACTCCGGCCAGCAGGACGAACAGCACCGAGGCGCGTCCGGCGAACCACAGGAACGCCGGGTGCGGCGCCCCGTCCGCCGTCACCGGGTCGAGGACGTGGACGGTGATCATGCCGAGCAGGGCGATCGCGCGGGCCGCGTCGACGCCGGGCAGCCGGCGACGCGCGGGCCGGTCCGGGCGGACGGCGGCGGGGGGCGGGGCGGGACGCAGGGCGGGCTCCTCTCGGGTCGCCGCGCGTCGCGGAGGGGCCACGGACGGCGCGGGCCCCCAGTCTCGCAGGTAGGGTGGGGCCCATGAGTGCCGTCCGTTCCGCCGTCATCCCCTCCGAGCTGCTCTTCGGCACGGTCGTGCCCGCCATGGTCACCCCCATGACGGACGAGGGCGCCGTGGACCTCGAGGCGGCCGCCGCGCTGGCCGAGCACCTGGTGGACCGCGGGGCCGACGGCCTCGTGGTCACCGGCACCACCGGCGAGACCTCCACGCTCACGGACGACGAGAACGTGGCGATGTTCCGCACCGTCGTCGAGGCCGTGGGGGACCGCGCCAGGGTCGTGGCCGGCACCGGCACCAACGACACGGCGCACACCCTCGAGCTGTCCCGCCGCGCGGCCGAGACGGGCGTGGACGGGCTGCTGCTCGTCACCCCGTACTACAACAAGCCCAACCAGGCCGGCATCCGCGCGCACTTCGAGACCGTGGCCGACGGCGTGGACCTGCCGATCATGCTCTACGACATCCCGGGCCGCTCCGTGATGCCGATCGAGCCCGAGACGCTGATCGCGCTCGCGCAGCATCCCAACATCCGTGCGCTCAAGGACGCGAAGGGGGACCTGCAGTCCACCACGACCGTCCTGGCGCACACGGACCTCGACCTCTACTCCGGCGACGACGGCGCGACCCTGCCGCTCATGGCGCTCGGCGCCGTGGGGGTCGTCTCGGTGGCCGCGCACGCGGCCCCCGAGCTGTACCGCCAGCTCGTGGACGCCGTCCACGCAGGCGACCTGGCCGGTGCCCGTGATCACCACTTCGCGCTGGACCCCGTCCAGCGCGGCATCATGACCCATGTCCAGGGCGCGGTGGCCGCGAAGGCCGTCCTCGCCGCCCAGGGCGTCATCCCGTCCGCAGCCGTGCGGCTGCCCCTCGTCCAGGCCACGCGGGACGAGCTCTCCGTCATCCGAGCCGACCTCGCGGAGGCCGGCATCACCTTCTAGAAGGGACCCGTTCCATGACCGCAGGCACCCGCCTGTCCACCCCGCCCAAGCTCAAGCGGGGCACCTGCCGCATCGTCCAGCTGGGCGGCCTCGAGGAGGTCGGCCGCAACATGGTCACCTTCGAGATCGACGGCAAGATCCTCATCGTCGACTGCGGCGTCCTCTTCCCCGAGGAGCACCAGCCCGGCGTCGACCTGATCCTGCCGGACTTCGACTACATCCGGGACCGCGTGGACGACGTCGTCGGCATCGTCCTGACCCACGGCCACGAGGACCACATCGGCGCCGTGCCGTACCTGTTGCGCCTGCGCGACGACATCCCCGTGATCGGCTCCAAGCTGACGCTCGCCCTGATCGAGGCCAAGCTCGAGGAGCACCGGATCAAGCCGCGCACCCGCGTGGTCAAGGAAGACGACATCGTCGAGTTCGGCCCGTTCGAGTGCGAGTTCGTGGCCGTGAACCACTCGATCCCGGACGCGCTCGCCGTCGCCATCCACACGGACGCCGGCACCATCCTGCACACCGGCGACTTCAAGATGGACCAGCTGCCGCTCGACGGCCGCATCACGGACCTGCGCGCCTTCGCCCGTCTCGGCGAGGAGGGCGTGGACCTGTTCATGACCGACTCCACGAACGCCGAGGTCCCGGGGTTCACCACCACGGAGGCGGAGATCGGCCCCACCCTCGAGCGCTACTTCGCCACGGCGAAGCGCCGCATCGTGGTGGCCTCGTTCTCCTCCCACGTGCACCGCGTGCAGCAGGTCCTCGACGCCGCCCACAAGCACGGTCGCAAGGTGGCCTTCGGCGGGCGCTCCATGATCCGCAACATGACCATCGCGGCGAAGCTCGGCTACCTCAACGTGCCGAACGGGATCCTCGTGGACATCCGCAAGGTGGACAAGTACCGCGACGACGAGATCGTGCTGATGGTCACCGGCTCCCAGGGCGAGCCGATGGCGGCCCTGTCCCGGATGGCCAACGGCGACCACCAGGTGCAGCTGGAGGAGGGCGACCTCGTCGTGCTGGCCTCCTCGCTGATCCCGGGCAACGAGAACTCCGTGTTCCGCGTGATCAACGGGCTCATGAAGCTCGGCGCGACCGTGGTGCACAAGGGCATGGCCAAGGTGCACGTCTCCGGCCACGCCTCCGAGGGCGAGCTGCTGTACTGCTACAACATCGTCGAGCCCGAGTTCGTGATGCCGGTGCACGGCGAGACCCGCCACCTGATCGCCAACGGCCGGATCGCGGAGAAGACCGGCGTGCCGGCCGAGAACGTCATCCTGGCCGGCAACGGCACCGTGGTGGACATGACCGACGGTCTCGTGAAGGTCGTCGGCGAGGTGGAGTGCGGCTACGTGTACGTGGACGGCTCCTCCGTGGGCGAGATCTCCGACTCGGACCTCAAGGACCGCCGTGTCCTGGGCGAGGAGGGCTTCCTCTCGATCATCACCGTGGTCAACCGGCAGACCGGCGCGATCGTGTCCGGCCCGGACGTCCACGCCCGCGGCGTCGCCGAGGACGAGAAGGTGTTCGAGGAGATCAAGCCGAAGATCGTCCGGGCGCTCGAGGAGGCCGTGCAGTCCAGCAAGGACCACACCGCCCACCAGCTCCAGCAGGTGGTCCGCCGGACCGTCGGCACGTGGGTCAACCGCAAGCTGCGCCGCCGCCCGATGATCATCCCGGTGGTCCTGGAGGCCTGACCCCTCCGGGTCGCCATGCCTGCCGTGTCCGCGGTTCGCGGTAGTTTGGTGGGCATGGCGACCCGTACTTCCCCCACGCGTTCGTCGTCCTCCTCCGCCACGTCCCGCTCCGGCTCCGCCGGACGCCGAGGCTCCGGACGGAAGGGGTCGACCGCGACCGTCCCCGAGGCCGACCGGCCCGCCGCGCCCCTGCGCGCCCTGCACACCCTGTGGATGGGGCTGGCCACGCCGGTCGGCGCCGGCTTCCGCAAGCTCGGCCCGGACGTGCGCATCGACCGCGAGGAACGCCGTGACGGCACCGGCCTGGTCCTGCTGCTGCTCGCCGCGCTGATCGCGGCCGTGGAGTGGTGGGGCCTGCGCGGCACCGCCGTCGGCCGCGTGGTGCACGGGGTGGTGGGCGGCACCGTCGGGTGGTTCGCCCTCCTGGTGCCGATCGCCCTGCTCGTCGTGGCCGTGCGCTGCTTCCGCCACGCCACGGACCATCGCGCCAACGGGCGCATCATCATCGGCCTGCTCATGGCCACGGTCGCGGGCTCCGGCATCGCCCACCTCGTGGGCGGCGTGCCCTCGGCCGCCGACGCCTTCGAGGACATGCTCGGCGCCGGGGGCATGGTCGGCTACCTCGCGACGGCGCCGCTGGCCTCCCTGCTGACACCCGTGCCCGTCTGGGTCCTCATGATCCTGCTGGCCTTCTTCTCGGTGCTCGTGCTCACCGCGACGCCCGTCGGCTCGATCCCGCAGCGGATCGCGGGCGGCTACGACTGGCTCACGGGCCAGGACCCCGAGGGCGCCTCCGAACAGCGGGCCGCCCGCCGTGCCGAGCGGCGCCGGGCCCGTGAGGAGCGCCGCGAGGCCGAGGACCTCGCCGCCCCGCTCTCCGTGGACGCGGAGACCGGGCGCACCCACCCGGACCACGACCAGTCCTACCTGGACGGCCCGGCCGCCGGCGCCCACGCCGCCGGGGCCTCCCGCCCCGGCCTGTTCGCGCGCCTGTTCGGCGGGCGCCGGGCACGCGAGGAGCAGGCCGCCGACGCCGCCCCGGAGCACACCGCCAGCACCGCCTACGACTCCCCGGTGATCCACGAGGCCGAGGTCGGCTCCCACGCCGCCCCCGAGGCGGAGACCACCCAGGTCCTGCCCCGGCCCGCCCCCGGCGAGCCGCTCGCGGGGAGCAGGGCGTGTTCGACTCCGAGCAGGCCGCCGCGGACGCGCGGGACGCGGGCCGGGACGCCTCGGACGACTTCGACCCGTGGGTGGACGAGGACGACGCGCCCGAGGACGCGGACGCCGAGCCGCAGCCGCCCGCCGGAGTGCGCCGGCCCACGGCCGCGGACCGTGCCCTCGAGCAGGTCCGCGAGCACGCCCGCGCCCAGCGCGAGGCCGCCGCCCCGGCCGCCGCAGCCCCGGAGGAGGACGCGGGGGAGGACACCCCGTTCGCCCTGGACGACGCCCCACGTCAGGGCTCCGGGGCCGCCGCACCGTCGTCGTCCTCCGCCGTGCCCGCCAGCACCCCCGCGCCGGTGCCGCCGGTGACCGCCGAGCCGGCCCGCGGCACCCAGTCCGAGCTGGGCGGGGACGTGTCCTACACGCTGCCGCAGTCGGCCCTGCTCCCGGCCGGGCCCCAGCCGAAGGAGCGCTCCGAGGCCAACGACCGGGTCGTCGCCGCGCTGACCACCACGTTCACCGAGTTCAAGGTGGACGCCCAGGTCACCGGGTTCTCCCGCGGGCCGACGGTGACGCGCTACGAGGTCGAGGTCGCCCCCGGCACCAAGGTGGAGAAGGTGACGGCGCTGGAGAAGAACATCGCGTACGCGGTGGCCTCCTCGGACGTGCGGATCCTCAGCCCCATCCCGGGCAAGCGCGCGATCGGCATCGAGATCCCCAACACGGACAAGGAGGTCGTGGCCCTCGGCGACGTCCTGCGCTCGCAGGCCGCCCAGCGCACCGACCACCCGATGGTGATGGGCGTCGGCAAGGACGTGGAGGGCGGCTACGTGGTGGCCAACCTCGCGAAGATGCCCCACATGCTCGTGGCGGGCGCCACCGGCGCCGGCAAGTCCTCGTTCGTGAATTCGATGATCACCTCGATCCTCATGCGCTCCACCCCGGACGAGGTGCGCATGGTGATGGTGGACCCCAAGCGCGTCGAGCTCACCGCGTACGAGGGCGTGCCCCACCTGGTCACCCCGATCATCACGAGCCCGAAGAAGGCGGCCGAGGCGCTGCAGTGGGTCGTCAAGGAGATGGACACCCGCTACGACGACCTCGCGGCGTTCGGCTACAAGCACGTGGACGACTTCAACAAGGCCGTCCGGGCCGGCCAGGTGAAGCTGCCGCCGGACTCCAAGCGCGTGCTGCGCCCGTACCCGTACCTGCTGGTCATCGTGGATGAGCTCGCGGACCTGATGATGGTCGCCCCGCGCGACGTCGAGGACGCGATCGTGCGCATCACCCAGCTGGCCCGTGCGGCCGGCATCCACCTCGTGCTCGCCACGCAGCGGCCGTCCGTGGACGTGGTCACGGGCCTGATCAAGGCCAACGTGCCCTCGCGCATGGCGTTCGCGACGTCGTCGGTCACGGACTCCCGCGTGGTCCTGGACCAGCCCGGCGCGGAGAAGCTGCTCGGCCAGGGCGACGCCCTGTTCCTGCCGATGGGCAAGTCCAAGCCCATGCGCGTGCAGGGGGCGTGGGTCAACGAGTCCGAGATCCACGCCGTCGTGGAGCACGTGAAGTCGCAGATGCAGGTCCAGTACCGCGCGGACGTGATCCCCGAGAAGACCGAGAAGGTCATCGACGAGGACATCGGCGACGACCTGGACCTGCTCCTGCAGGCCGTCGAACTCGTGGTCACCACGCAGTTCGGCTCCACGTCCATGCTGCAGCGCAAGCTGCGGGTGGGCTTCGCGAAGGCCGGCCGCCTCATGGACCTCATGGAGTCCCGCGGCGTCGTGGGCCCCTCCGAGGGCTCCAAGGCCCGCGACGTGCTGGTCAAGCCCGACGACCTCGCGGACGTGCTCGCCACCATCTCCGGAGACACCCCGCCCTCGGCCACCTCCGGCGACGGCGACGCCTCGGCCGGAACCGGCGACGGCGACGCCTCGGCGTCGGCCGCTCCGCGCGACCTGGTGCAGGAGGACCTGGACTCGCGCCCGGCCGCCGTGGACTGGAACGACGAGGACGATGATGAGGGATCGGAGGACGCGTGGCAGCTGACGGGCAGATGAGCGCGGCGGGCGGGGCGCAGCGCGTGTCCGCCTGGAACCTGCCGAACATCCTGACCTCGGTGCGCATCCTGATGGTGCCCTTCTTCGCCTGGGCGCTGTGGGTCGGCGGGCCGTGGGGCGGTGACTCGCTCGTCGCCCGGTGGCTCGCGCTGGCGCTGTTCGCGGCGGCCATGTACACCGACAAGCTCGACGGGGACATCGCCCGCGCCCGCGGGTTGATCACCGACTTCGGCAAGATCGCGGACCCCATCGCGGACAAGCTGCTCACGGGCACGGCCCTCGTGCTGTTCTCCCTGCTGGGGGAGCTGTGGTGGTGGGTGACCATCGTGATCCTGGTGCGCGAATGGGGCATCACCCTGATGCGCTTCGTGGTGATCCGCTACGGCGTGATGCCGGCCGGCCGCGGCGGCAAGCTCAAGACCGTGCTGCAGACCGTGGGCATCGGCCTGCTGCTCCTGCCCTTGGCCCCGGTCGTGGGCGGCTGGTGGCCGTGGGCCGGCTGGGTGGTCATCGGGGCCGCCACCGTGCTGACGGTGCTGACCGGCCTGGAGTACGTCAAGGACGCGTGGGTCCTGCGGCGGGACGCCCTCGCCGCCCAGCGGGGGGCCTGAGGCGATGACCATGGCAGGCGCCCAGGACGTGGTGCACGCGCTCGCGCACGCGGGCCGCACGGTGGCGACGGGGGAGTCCCTCACCGCCGGCCTGCTGGCCGCGCGCCTGGCCGACGTCCCCGGGGCGTCGGCCGTGCTGCACGGTGGCGTGGTGGCCTACCAGAACGCCGTGAAGACCGGCCTGCTGGGTGTGCCCGAGGACCTGCTCACGCGGGTCGGGGCGGTGGACGCGGACGTGGCCCGACGGATGGCCCTCGGCGCCCGGGCGGCCCTGGGCGCCGACGTCGGCGTGGCCACCACGGGCGTCGCCGGGCCCGAGCCCCACCAGGGCCGGCCGGTGGGCACCGTGTGGCTCGGCCTGGCCGTGCCCGACGCGGACGCGAACGCGTTGGACGTGCTCGGCGGCGAGCGCGACGGCGCGGCCACCGCGATCCTCCTCCGGCTCGACGGCGACCGGGCCGCGATCCGGGAGGCCACCGTCGCCGCGGCGCTGCAGGCCCTGACGCACCTGCTCGCCGGCCCCGGCCACTGAGGCTGCATGGGGGCGCCGACCGACCCGCCTCGGCGCCCCGTCCCTGGTGCCGGCCCGCCCCGCCGCGTAGGTTCGGCGCGATGGAGACCGCATCGCCTCCCACCCCGCCCGAGCATGCACCGCAGGACGGCGACGACGCCCCGGGCCCCCGCGTCATCGGCCTCGTGGCCGACCCGGGCACCCCGTGGGCTCTCGTGCGCCGCATCGCCGGGGACGTCGAGGACCGGCTCGACGAACGCCTGCCGCAGCCCGGCGGCTGGCGGGTCGAGACGCGGCAGGAGTCGCTGCCGGTCGGTGCGACCGGGGGCATGGTCCTGGAGGAGCCGGTCCGCTCCCTCGCAGACGGGCAGGGATGGGACACGGTGGTCGCCGTCGTCGACCTGCCCCGGTTCGACGACCGGCGCGGCGTGGTGGCGGACGTCGTGCCGCAGCTGCGGGTCGGCGTCGTGTGCGTCCCGGCGCTGGGGGTCATCACCCCGGCCCGCCGGCTGCGGGAGACGGTGCTGCGGATCGTCGAGCACATCGACACCGCCCCCCACGTGGACCCGCCGGACGGGGAGCTGGACGTGCAGTCCTCCGACGAGTCCGGCGAGGTGGAGGAGGACGACGGCCCGTCCCCGACGGACGAGCCCCCCGAGCCCGACACGGCCGCACTGCGGGGCATCGCCCCCCTGGTCGACGTCGACGCGGACGTGACCACGACCACCCGGATGGGCGGCGGGTCCCGGCGCACGTCCACGGTGTACGTGAAGGGCTGGACGGGCACGCTGCGTCTGCTGGCCGGGATGGTGATGGCCAACCGGCCGCTGCTCATGCCGCGGGACATGACGTTCACGATCGCCTCGGCCAGCGCGGCCGGTGCCTACGGCGTGTTCTTCGGCTCCATCTGGGTGCTCTCCAGCGTGATGTCCCCGGTGCGGCTCGCGGCGGTCAGCGTGCTGTCCGTGGTGCTGCTGGTGGCGTGGCTGGTCACCACGAACGGCCTGTGGACGCACGGTGCGACCCACCGGCACAGCTCGCGGCTGGACAACCTCTCCACCGTGCTCACCGTCGGTCTGGCCTGCACCGTCGTCTACGTGCTGCTCTTCGTCACGCTGCTGCTGGTCGCGCTCATGATCATCCCCGTGGAGTATCTGGAGGAGGAGCTCGACCAGCCCGGCGGCGTGCGCGACTACGTGCGGCTCGTGTGGCTCGCGGCGTCGATGGGCACGATGGCCGGGGCCGTCGGCTCGAGCCTGGACGACTCCGACCGCATCCGGAACGCCACGTACTCCCTGCGGGAACGACATCGGCGCTCGGAGCGGCACGAGGGCGACGGGGCCGCCGAGGGCCCGACGGCGGAGGAGACCATGTCTCGGGAATGAACGCGACCCCGCCCGACGTTGAATGTAACGAGTCAAGAAGAGTGCCCCGGCGGGATCAGGCCCGCGGCCCGGCGCCCTTCAGGAAAAGTCCAGGAGCAGGCGATAGACATGATGCGACATCCCGTCCATTCCCACGGAATCACGCGCTGGGTCGATGACCAGCCCCGTCCCCGCGCGGCCGCCCCCGACATCAAGGAGCGCAGCATGCCCCTCCTCCGCCACGAGATCGGCGACGTCCTGCGCGACGTCCGGCAGCTCCAGGGCCGCACCCTGCGCGAGGTCTCGCACGACGCCCGTGTCTCGCTCGGCTACCTGTCGGAGGTGGAGCGCGGCCAGAAGGAGGCCTCCTCCGAGCTGCTGGCCTCGATCTGCCAGGCGCTGGACATCCCGCTGTCCTACCTGCTGCGGGAGGTCTCGGACCGGCTCGTGGAGCAGGAGGGCATGGTCGTCCCGGACACCCTGCCGGACGACCTCACGGACCCCAGCCTGGGCTCGCTGGCCGGCCGCTGACCCCGCCACACCCACGGCGCGGGCGCCCCGTCTCGGGGCGCCCGCGCCGTCTGCGTCCCCGTCCCTGACCCCGCGACCGACCACAGAGAGGACCGCCCGTGCGCGAGAGCGAGTTCCGCCGGCTGATGGACGAGGAGTTCGGCCCCGCCCGGGCCGGCCTCGTGGCCGACTCCCTGCACCTGCCCGGCCTGGACACCACCGCGACGGCGGCGCTCGCCGCCGGCGTGGACCCGCGGCGGGTCTGGCTGGCGGTCTGCGACCTGCATGAGATCCCCCAGGAGCGGCGTCTCGGTCGGGACGTGCCGCCGAAACGCTGACGCCGCGACGCGCTGGCGGGGCACTGCCCCTGTTCGAACACGTGTTCGAAGAATGCGGTAGAGTCCTGCACAGCAGTGCGACGGGGTGATCTCGTGCACAGGCGGGGCCGGCCACGCTTATCGTGTCCGCCGCCCCCCGTAGATTCACGGACATGACCGAGGCGGGCGCTCCAGCGTCCGCGGCAGCACCACCAGAGCTAGGGGTGAAGGATGAGCAAGGTGACGGATCGCGAGAAGGCCCTCGAGGCCGCTCTCGCCCAGATCGACAAGCAGTTCGGCAAGGGTTCCGTCATGCGGCTGGGGGACCAGACCCAGGCACCCGTCGAGGTCATCCCCACGGGCTCGGTGGCCATGGACGTGGCCCTGGGCATCGGCGGCCTGCCGCGCGGCCGCGTGGTGGAGATCTACGGCCCGGAGTCCTCGGGCAAGACCACCCTGGCCCTGCACGCGGTGGCCAACGCGCAGCGCAACGGCGGCATCGCGGCCTTCATCGACGCGGAGCACGCCCTGGACCCGGTCTACGCCCGCCAGCTCGGGGTGGACACGGACGCCCTGCTGGTCAGCCAGCCGGACACCGGCGAGCAGGCCCTGGAGATCATGGACATGCTCGTCTCCTCGGGCACCCTGGACATCGTCGTCATCGACTCCGTGGCCGCGCTGACCCCGCGCGCCGAGATCGAGGGCGAGATGGGCGACTCCCACGTCGGCCTGCAGGCCCGCCTCATGTCCCAGGCGCTGCGCAAGGTGACCGGCCGCCTGCACCAGACCAAGACCACGGCCATCTTCATCAACCAGCTGCGCGAGAAGATCGGCGTGTTCTTCGGCTCCCCGGAGACCACCACGGGCGGCAAGGCGCTCAAGTTCTATGCGTCCGTGCGCATCGACGTCCGCCGCATCGAGACCCTCAAGGAGGCCGGCAACCCCGTCGGCAACCGCACCCGCGTGAAGATCGTCAAGAACAAGATGGCCCCGCCCTTCAAGCAGGCCGAGTTCGACATCCTCTACGGGGTCGGCATCTCCCGCGAGGGCGGCCTGATCGACATGGGTGTCGAGGAGGGCATCGTCAAGAAGTCCGGCGCGTGGTTCACCTATGACGGGGACCAGCTCGGGCAGGGCAAGGAGAACGCCCGTCGCTTCCTCCGGGACAACCCGGACCTCGCCAACGAGATCGAGGAGCGCATCCTCACGAAGCTCGGCATCGGCGTGGCCCCGGAGGCCGAGGACGACGAGGCCCCGGCCCTGACCGCGGTTCCGGGGGACACCGCGGCCGGATGACCCGATCGCGCAGGAACGTCGGAGGCGGGGCCGCCCACCGGTCGGAGACGACCGGCCGGAGCGGCTCCGCCTCCGGTGCGTCCGCGTTCGACGACGCCCGGGACTCGGACGTGGGCCGGATGTGGCTCGACCTGGCCGGCGCACCGGAGCCGACGTCGTCCGACGCGGACGCCGCGCGGGACGCCGTGCCCGCGCGCGACGCCGGAACCCCCGCGGGGGACGGCTCGGATCCCGCCCCCGGCGCGGCACCGGATCTCGGGGCCCTGCTGACTCGCGCGAGCGATCTGCCCAGTCCCGCGCCCGGCGCCGGGCCCCGTGCGCTGCCCTGGTCCGGGCGCGAGGACACCCGGGCGGACATCGAGCGCCGGGGCCGGAAGCGGGCCACCACGCCCCCGCGGCGTGGCCGTCCTCGCGACGAGGGACGCCCGGCCGTGGATCCCCGCCCCGCCGTCGAGACCGACCGCCCCCGACGTCGCCCCGGCCCGGCGCCCCTGCCCACCGCACCGCGTGAGCGCGAGGAGGCCGCACGCGAGGTCGTCCTGCGCCAGCTCGCCCTGGGCCCCCGCTCCCGCGGCCAGCTCGAACGCAAGCTCGCCGAGCGCCAGGCCGAGCCCGAGCTGATCGAGCGCGTCCTCGACCGCTTCGAGGAGGTGCGCCTCGTGGATGACGCCGCCTTCGCCGAGGTCTGGGTCCGCAGCCGTCACCGAAGCAAGGGCCTGGCGCGCCGTGCCCTCGGGCACGAGCTCCAGCAGAAGGGCGTGGACCGGGAGATCGCCGCCGAGGCGCTCGAGGCCATCGACGGCGAGGACGAACGGGCCGCCGCCCTCGACCTCGTGCGCCGACGGCTGCGGGGCCGCACCGTCCCCGGCGGTGCCTCGCCGGAGGCCCGGGCCGAGCGGGACAAGGTGACCCGCCGCCTCGTCGGCATGCTGGGACGCAAGGGCTACGGCGGCGGCCTCGCGTTCGCCGTCGTGAAGGAGGTCCTCGCCGAGCACGAGGAGTGAGCGGACCCGGGCCGCGCCCGGAGTTCCTAGAATGGTGCGGTGACTCTGACGGACCCCACCCCCCGCACCACCCCGCTCGCGCAGGACGGCGCCGCCGCGCGCCCGCACGAGGGCCTGACCTATGAGGTCCGCACCTTCGGCTGCCAGATGAACGTGCACGACTCCGAGCGCATCTCCGGCCTGCTCGAGTCCACCGGCTACGCCCCGGTCGCCGAGGACGCCCAGGCCGACCTCGTGGTCTTCAACACGTGCGCGGTCCGCGAGAACGCGGACAACCGCCTGTACGGCAACCTCGGCAACCTGCGTGCGGTGAAGGACGCGCACCCGGGCATGCAGATCGCCGTCGGCGGGTGCCTCGCCCAGAAGGACCAGGCCGCCATCCAGCGCAGGGCCCCGTGGGTGGACGTCGTCTTCGGCACCCACAACATCGGCTCCCTGCCCGTGCTGCTGGAGCGCTCGCGCCACAACGCCGAGGCCGAGATCGAGATCCTCGAGTCGCTCGAGGTGTTCCCCTCCACCCTGCCCACCAAGCGCGACTCCACCCACTCCGGCTGGGTGTCCATCTCCGTGGGCTGCAACAACACGTGCACGTTCTGCATCGTCCCGTCGCTGCGCGGCAAGGAGAAGGACCGCCGCCCCGGGGAGATCCTCGCCGAGGTGCAGGCGCTCGTCGACGCCGGCGCCGTCGAGGTCACGCTGCTGGGCCAGAACGTGAACACCTACGGCGTCGAGTTCGGCGACCGCGGCGCGTTCGCCAAGCTGCTGCGCGCGTGCGGGGAGATCGAGGGCCTCGAACGCGTCCGCTTCACCAGCCCCCACCCGGCCGCGTTCACGGACGACGTCATCGACGCGATGGCCGAGACCCCCAACGTCATGCCGCAGCTGCACATGCCCCTGCAGTCGGGCTCGGACAAGGTGCTCAAGGACATGCGCCGCTCCTACCGGTCCGCGAAGTTCCTGCGGATCCTGGAGAAGGTGCGCGAGCGCATCCCGCACGCCGCCATCACCACGGACATCATCGTCGGCTTCCCCGGGGAGACCGAGGAGGACTTCGCCGAGACGATGCGCGTGGTCGAGGCCTCCCGCTTCTCCTCCGCGTTCACCTTCCAGTACTCCATCCGCCCCGGGACCCCCGCCGGGGAGATGGACCACCAGGTGCCCAAGGCCGTCGTCCAGGAGCGCTTCGAGCGCCTCGTGGCCCTGCAGGACCGGATCTCGGCCGAGGAGATGGCCACGCTCGTCGGCACCCGCCAGGAGCTGCTCGTCACCGCCGACT
Source organism: Micrococcus sp. GPGPB33 (assembly GCF_037853785.1). Lineage (NCBI taxonomy): Bacteria > Bacillati > Actinomycetota > Actinomycetes > Micrococcales > Micrococcaceae > Micrococcus > Micrococcus sp. GPGPB33. The sequence goes on along the minus strand of NZ_JAQMWO010000002.1, from coordinate 2,496,333 downwards.
CCGGCTCCAAGGCCGCGGAGCGCGGCCGCCTGTCCGGGCGCGCACCCGACAACCGGCTCGTGCACTTCTCCGTGCCCGCCGGCGCCGAGACCCCCGCCCCGGCGACTTCGTCACCGTGACGGTCACCGAGGCCCACCCGTTCTTCGCCGTCGCCGACCCGACCGCACAGGACTACGTCCTGCGCCGCTCCCGCGCCGGCGATGCGTGGGACCGCGCCCAGGCCGAATCGTGCGGCGCGCCGGCCCCCGGCACGGCGGGCGGCTCCGGTGCCACGAGCCTCGGCATGCCGACCCTGCGCCCGCGGTCCTGATGCCCGCCGCCGCGGCCCGGCCGCCCGTCGTCGCCGTCGTCGGGGCGACGGCGACGGGCAAGTCCGCCCTCGCCGTCGCCCTGGCGCACGCGCTGGACGGCGAGGTGGTCAACGGGGACGCCCTGCAGTTCTACCGGGGGATGGACGTGGGCACGGCGAAGGTCACCCCGGCTGAACGCGAGGGCGTCCCGCACCATCTGCTGGACGTGCTCGACGTCGGCCAGGAGGCCTCGGTGGCGGCCTTCCAGTCCGCGGCCCGCGACCTGTTCGACCAGATCCGCGCGCGGGGTCGGACCCCGATCCTCGTGGGCGGCTCCGGGCTGTACGTGCGGGCGGCGCTGGACGTGCTCGACTTCCCGCCCACGGACCCGGCGCTGCGGACCGAGCTGGAGGCGCGCGCGCAGCGGGAGGGCCTGGCCGGGCTGAGGGCCGAGCTGGCCGCCCTGGACCCGGTCTCGGCGGAGCGGCTGCAGGACGCTCGCCGCATCGTGCGCGCGCTGGAGGTGTGCCGGCTGACGGGCCGTCCGTTCTCCGCGTTCATGCCGGAGCGCACGTACGCCCCGGAGGTCGCCCCCGTGGTGCAGCTCGGCCTGCGCCTGGACCGGGCCGAGCTGCACCAGCGGATCGCGGCCCGGGTGGAGCGCATGCTGGCCGAGGGTCTGCTGGACGAGGTCCGCCGCCTCGACGTCCCCGGGCCGGACGGGCTGCGGCAGGGACCGACCGCGTCCCGCGCGATCGGCTACGCCCAGATGCTCGCCGTCCTCGACGGCGAGCTCACCGAGGCGGAGGCGGCCGAGCAGACCGTCGTGGCCACGCGCCGGTTCGCCCGACGCCAGGAGACCTGGTTCCGGGCCGACCCACGCGTCGTCTGGCTCGACGCGCAGGGCGAGGACATCGTGGCGGAGGCGCTCGCCGTCGTCGCCGGGGACGCCACCTAGACTGGGCCCATGACCGAGCAGCCCGCGGCGCCCGCCGCCCAGGACCCCCTCCACGCGAGCGCGCCGCGCGTGCCGTTCACGAAGGGCCATGGCACGGGCAACGACTTCGTGCTGATCGCCGACCCGGACGGCAACACGCAGCTCGACGCTCAGCGCGTCGCACGGCTGGCTGACCGGCACCGGGGGATCGGCGCCGACGGCGTCATCCGCGCCGTGCGGTCCGCGCGTCTGCCGGAGGGTGCGGCGCTGCTCGCCGAGCACCCCGAGGCCGAGTGGTTCATGGACTACCGCAACGGCGACGGCTCGATCGCCGAGATGTGCGGCAACGGGGTGCGCGTCTTCGTGCACTTCCTGGTCGAGAAGGGCCTCGTGGACCTGGCCCCCGGCCGGGCGATCACCATCGGCACGCGCGCCGGTGTGAAGGCCGTGACCCGGCTCGAGCACGGCTACGCGATCGACATGGGCCCCTGGTCGTACCTCGACCCCGAGCTGGCGGAGGAGGCGGCGTCGGACTCGATGGTCCTCGCCCACGGCCTCACCGATCCGCGTCCGGCGCTGAGCATCTCGATGGGCAACCCCCACACCGTGGTCCCGCTGGCCTCCTTCGCCGACCTGCAGGGGCTGGACCTGGGCCGCGCCCCCGAGGTGGACCCCGCCCCGCCGCACGGGACGAACGTCGAGTTCGTGGCCGCGCACGAGCCGCTCGTGCGCGAGAGCGTCGGCCGCGTGCGGATGCGCGTGCACGAGCGCGGGGTGGGCGAGACCCAGTCCTGCGGGACGGGCGCGTGCGCGGCGGCTGTGGCGATGCGCGCATGGTCGGGCGACCAGGGCTCGGACTCGTGGCTCGTCGAGGTGCCCGGCGGCGTGCTGGCCGTGGATGTCGTGCCGGGCCCGGAGGGGGCCGAGCACGTGGTCCTCTCGGGGCCGGCCGAGCTCGTCTTCGACGGCGAACTCACCGCCTGACCGCTTTCGTTCGGGAAACGGCGGGCCACGAACCGCTGTCGTTCGGGAAACGGCGCCTCAGCGCGCCCGCGCCACCCGCAGGATCCGGAAGCCCTTGACGCTGTCCGCCCGCTCCGCGGTGAACCGGCTGGGCGCGCGCTCCTCGAGCATCCGGCCGATCCACGGCAGCAGCGAGTCCGCGCCGAGGTTCTTCTGCACCACCAGCCAGGCCTCGCCGCCGGGGGCCAGGCGCGGCAGCCACCGCTCCAGCAGGGCGTGCAGCGCCGGCTTGCCGATCCGGATGGGCGGGTTGGACCAGATGAGGTCGAACTCCGCGCCCTCGGGGACGTCCTCCGGCCGCAGTGCCACGAGATTGTCGAGACCCAGCGCCGCGGCGTTGTCGCGGGTCAGCTGCAGGGAGCGGTCGTTGACCTCGACGGCGGTCACCTCCGCCTCGGGCGACCGCAGCGCCAGCGTGAGGGCGATCGGTCCCCAGCCCGCGCCGACGTCGAGGAACCGGCCCCTCGCCGGCGGCGCGGGCACGGCCGAGAACAGGGCCGCGGTGCCCTTGTCCAGACCGTCCGGGGAGAAGATCCCGTTGGCCGTCTGGACCTCGACGTCGCGGCCGGCCAGGCGTGTCCGCACGGTGCGCCGCCGCTCGGGTGCAGAGGGGTCGGCGTCGAAGTAGTGGGATGCGGAGCTCACGGCGACCATGGTAGCCAGCGGGTCGTCGCGGCCCTCAGCCCGACGGCGGCCCGGCCAGGTCCGAGAGGATCGCGCGCACGGCGTCGCGCCCGGCGCGGTTGGCCCCGACCGTGGACTGGGAGGGCCCGTAGCCGAGCAGGAACAGGCGCGGCTCGTCCAGGGCGCGCCCGCCCGCCACGCGGATGCCGCCGGCGGGCGTGCGCAGCCGCAGGGGAGCGAGGTGCCGGATCGCCGGCCGGAAGCCGGTGGCCCAGAGGATCACGTCCGCCGGTTCGAACGAGCCGTCGGGCATCCGCACCCCGTCCGGCTCGACGGCCGTGAACATGGGGTGGCGCACCAGCACGCCTCGTGTCTCGGCCTCGCGCACCCAGGACGAGCGGTGCATCCCGGTCGCCTCGACCACGGAGCCCGGCGGCAGGCCCGCACGGGTCCGTTCGTCCACCCCGCGCACCGACTCGGCCAGGGCGCCGGGCGCGGCCGAGTCCTGCCACTGCGGCTCGCGGCGGGTCACCCACAGGGTGTCCGCGACCGTGGAGGTCTCGGCCAGCAGCTGCGTCGCCGAGACGCCCATGCCCACGATCACCACCCGCTGCCCGGCGAACTCGTCCCTGGACACGTAGTCATGGGTGTGCAGCTGCCGGCCGCGGAACGAGCGCATCCCGGGCACCGAGGGCCACCGCGGGGACGTCCAGGTGCCGGTCACGTTGACCACGAAGTCCGCCCGCCACGTGCCCGGCGCCCCGTCCGTGCGGACGAAGAACCCGCGCGCACGTCCCGGCTCGCCGATCCGCTCGACGCGCCTCACACGCACGGGCCGCCGGATCGGCAGGGCGAACCGTGCCTCGTAATCGGCGAAGTAGGCCGGCAGCAGGGTGTTGGCGTGCGCGGCCGGGTCGGCCGGCGGCACCGGGTCGCCGGGCAGCTCGTGGATGTGGTTGACGGTGGCCATCGTGAGCGAGTCCCAGCGGTGCTGCCACGCGCCGCCCGGGGCGGTCTCCGCGTCGAGCACCACGAACGTGCCGGGGGCGTCGTCGGGGACGCCGGCGGCGCCGTCGTCGTTCGGACCCAGCCCCACGAAACCGCGGCGGCGCAGGTGGTAGGCGGCGGACAGCCCCGCCTGGCCCGCGCCGATCACGACGACGGTCGCCCGGCCCGTCCGGCCGGGCCGCGGCGGGGCGGGGAGGGGGACGCGGTCATGCCCGCAGGATACGTGCGCGTCGTCAGCGGACCGGGCGCCGGGGCCCCTGTCGCCCACACGCGCCGCCCGGTACACTCGACGCCCATGTGGATCTTCCTGCGCTGACGCCCCCGCGTCACTGCCCGCCCCCGCCCCCTCGCGCGCCCGCCTCGGATGAGGCCGTCGAGCGCGCCCCGGCACCTGATGGAGATCCCACCATGGACGATGTGGTCCGTCCCTGCACGCCCGCCGACGAGACCTCGTGGCTGCGGTGCCGCGTGCTCACCTTCCCCATGCCGACGGAGCCGCCGCGAGATCGTCGCAGCGCGGCGCCGACCTCCGCCTAACCGGCCGTGCGCGTCACCCGCCACGTCCGCCCCCTGCGGACAGCCGCCTAACGCGTCCGCCGACCCCTCTACCCTGAGACGATCGGGTCGCCCGACCGCGGCGGCCCAGAGGAGACCATGACTGAGAAGAACCAGCACACCCCCGGCCCTCAGGGCGCCCACGGCTCCGAGGACGAGATCCAGGCCGTGATCGACCGCATCCTGGCCGCCGATGACGCTCGCCGCGCCTCCGAGCGCGAGGCGACCGGGCGCGGCTCCGCGGACAGTGTGGTCGCGGACCACGAGGACGCCCCCGACGCCGGCACCCCGGACCGCTCCGGCGCGCTCGCGGGCCGTGCACTCGCCCTGGACGAGGGCGAGGACGGGCACACGGACGCCGACGGTGACCAGGACGAGCTCGCCGCGCGCCACTCCCTCAAGCGCGTGCAGGGTCTGTCCACCGAGCTCGAGGACATGACCGAGGTCGAGTACCGCCAGCTGCGCCTGGAGCGCGTGGTGCTGGCGGGCGTCTGGACCGAGGGCTCCGCGGAGGATGCGGAGAACTCCCTGCGGGAGCTCGCCGCGCTCGCCGAGACCGCGGGCTCGGAGGTGCTCGACGGCGTCATCCAGCGCCGCGCCACCCCGGACCCGGCCACGTTCCTCGGCAAGGGCAAGGCGCAGGAGCTCGCCGAGATCGTGGCGCTCTCCGGTGCGGACACCGTGGTGGTGGACTCCGAGCTCGCCCCGTCTCAGCGTCGCGCGCTGGAGGACGTGGTGCGGGTGAAGGTGATCGACCGGACCGCGCTGATCCTGGACATCTTCGCCCAGCACGCGAGCTCGCGTGAGGGCCGCGCCCAGGTCGAGCTCGCGCAGCTCGAGTACCTGCTGCCGCGCCTGCGCGGCTGGGGCGAGTCCATGTCCCGGCAGGCCGGCGGCCGTGCCGCCGCCGGCGAGGGCATCGGCTCCCGCGGCCCCGGCGAGACCAAGATCGAGCTGGACCGCCGCCGCATCCGCACCCGCATGGCGAAGCTGCGCCGGGACATCGCCGGGATGAAGCCGGCCCGGGAGGCCAAGCGTGCCAACCGTCGTCGCAACCGGGTGCCGTCCGTGGCGATCGCCGGGTACACCAACGCCGGGAAGTCGTCCCTGCTCAACCGCCTCACCCACGCCGGGGTGCTCGTGGAGAACGCCCTGTTCGCCACGCTGGACCCCACCGTGCGCAAGGCCATGACGCCGGACGGCATCGGTTACACCCTCTCGGACACGGTCGGCTTCGTGCGGAACCTGCCCACGCAGCTGGTCGAGGCGTTCCGCTCCACCCTCGAGGAGGTCGCGGACGCGGACGTCATCCTGCACGTCGTGGACGGCTCGCACCCGGATCCCGAGGGCCAGATCGCCGCGGTGCGCTCCGTGTTCGCGGAGGTGGACGCGCACCGGATCCCCGAGATCATCGTGCTGAACAAGGCGGACGCCGCGGACCCGGCCGTCATCGCCCGGATCCGGTCCAAGGAGCCCCACGCCGTGGTGGTCTCCGCGCGCACCGGCGAGGGCATCGACGAGCTCGAGCGCGCCATCGCGGCCACCATCCCGCGGCCGGACGTGCGGCTCGAACTGCTGATCCCGTTCACCCGGGGTGAGCTGGTCTCCCGCCTCCACTCGGCGGACGCGGAGATCCTGGCCGAGGGTTACGAGGAGGGCGGCACCCGCCTGTCCGTGCTGGTCCGTGAGGACATCGCGCCGGACTTCGCCGAGTTCGTCGTGGAGGCGGACGCGTCGTGAGCGAGGAGGAGCAGGAGGCCGGGGCGGGCGGCGCGCAGCCGCGCACGGAGCACGAGCGCGAGGCGCTGCGCCTGCTGGATGCCGCGGTCCAGGCCACCGGCGGCCAGCACCGCGCGGGACAGCGGGAGATGGTGCTGCAGGTGGCGCGCGCCCTCGAGTCGCGCCGCCACCTGCTCGTGCAGGCCGGCACCGGCACCGGCAAGTCCCTGGCCTACCTGATCCCCGCGATCCAGCACGCGATGACGCAGGAGGACCCCGTCGTCGTCGCCACGGCCACGCTCGCGCTGCAGGCCCAGATCATGAAGCGGGACGCCCCCCGGCTGGTCGAGGCGCTCAAGGACGAGCTGCCTCGCGAGCCCGTCGTCGCCCTGGTCAAGGGCCGCTCCAACTACCTGTGCCGGCACAAGGTGGACGGCGGCTACCCCGGGGACGAGGGCGAGGAGGCCCTCTTCACGGTCGCCGACGACGGCGGGATGATCGGCTCCGCCACGGACGGCGCCGCCGGGCCCTCCTCCCTGTTGGGCAAGGAGGTGATGTACCTGCGGGCGTGGGCGGACCAGACCGAGACCGGTGACCGCGACGACCTCGAGGTCCCCGTCACCGACCGCGCGTGGCGGCAGGTCTCCGTCTCCGCAGTCGACTGCCTCGGCGCGTCCCGCTGCCCCCAGGCCGAGGAGTGCTTCTCCGAGCGGGCCCGCGCGGACGCGGCGGACGCGGACGTCGTGGTCACCAACCACGCGATGCTCGCCATCAGCGCCTTCGAGGGGCTCGCGGTGCTGCCGGCGTACTCGGCCGTCGTCGTGGACGAGGCCCACGAGCTGCAGGACCGGGTGACCGGTGCGGTCACCGGGCAGCTGTCTGGGTCGATCGTGCACGGCGCCGCCACCTCGCTGCGCCGTCACACCACCGTGGCCGTGGAGGACCTGATCGAAGCCGGGGCGGCCCTGGACCGCGCGTTCACGGACACCCCGTCCGGCCTGATCGCCGCCGGCCCGGACGAGGTGCAGGAGCAGGCCCTCACCGGCGTCCTCACGGCCGCGCGCCAGTGCCTGTCCGACCTCGGCCAGGACAAGGACAAGGAGGCCGACGCCGACGGCGGACGGCAGATGGCGCGCTCGCGGATCCTCGAGGTCCTCGAGGTGGTGGAGCGCATGCTCGCCGCCCGGCCCGAGGCCGACTTCCCCGAGGTGCTGTGGGCCACCCGCCCCGGCCACTTCGAGCCCGGCGTGGGCTGGCAGCCGGGGGACGAGACCGACCCGCCCCAGCTCTACGTGGCCCCGCTCTCGGTGGCCGGCAAGCTGCGGGAGGGCCTGTTCGGCAAGGCGACGACGGTGCTCACCTCCGCCACGCTCACCGTGGGCTCGGGGGAGCGCCGGTTCGACTCGGTGGCCGGCGACGTGGGCCTGGCCGGTCCGGACGCCCCGAAGTTCGAGGCCCTCGACGTCGGCAGCCCCTTCGACTACCCGCGTCAGGGGGTGCTCTACGTGGCCCGGCACCTGCCCCGGCCCGGCAGGACGGCCTCGCCGGAGTCCCTGGATGAGCTCGAGGCGCTCCTGAGGGCGTCGCGGGGCGGGGCCCTCGGCCTGTTCTCCTCGCGCCGGGCGGCCGAGGACGCCGCCGCCGAGATGCGCCGTCGGCTCGGGCCGAAGACCACGATCCTGTGCCAGGGGGACGCGACCCTCTCCGCCCTCGTGCGCCAGTTCTCCGAGGAGCCGGACACGTCCCTGTTCGGGACCATGAGCCTGTGGCAGGGCGTGGACGTGCCGGGGAACTCGCTGCGGCTCGTGGTGATCGACCGCATCCCGTTCCCGCGGCCGGACGACCCGCTCTCCCAGGCCCGCACCCGGGACGTCGCCCGGCACGGCGGCAACGGGTTCATGCGGATCTCCGCCACGCATGCGGCCGTGCGCATGGCCCAGGGCGCCGGGCGCCTCGTGCGCTCCGTGACGGACCGCGGCGTGGTGGCCGTGCTGGACCCCCGCCTGGCCACCGAGCGGTACGGCGGCTACATCACGAGCGCCCTGCCGGACTTCTGGCGCACCACGGACCGCGACGTCGTCCGCGGGGTGCTGGCACGGCTCGCCTCGGGCGATTGACCTCGCTCGGCCTCGGGCCGTCGGCCCGGCCGGAGGGAGCGGGTCAGAGCGAACGCAGGACCGTGACGACCCGCCCCATCACGGTGGCGTGATCGCCGAGGATGGGCTCGTAGGCCGTGTTCTGGGGGAGGAGCCAGGTGTGCCCGTCGCGGCGGCGGAAGGTCTTCACGGTGGCCTCGTCGTCGAGGAGGGCCGCGACGATGTCGCCATTCTCCGCCGTGTCCTGCCGGCGCACCACCACCCAGTCGCCGTCGCAGATCGCGGCGTCCACCATCGAGTCGCCCGTGACGCGCAGCATGAACAGCTCGCCCTCGCCCGTGAGGCGTCGCGGGATCGCCATGACGTCCTCGACCTGCTGCTCAGCCAGGACCGGGCCGCCCGCCGCGATGCGGCCGACCCAGGGGACCGGCACGCTGTCCGCCTCGTCTGCGCCGGTGTGCCACGCGGGGATCGCGGAGACCCGCGACGACGGCGCAGCGGTGGGGGAGGCGGCCTCGCCCAGCGGGGTGCCGTCCACGTCGAGCAGCACCTCGAGGGCACGCGGGCGTCCGGGGTCGCGCCGGATGTAGCCGTGCCGCTCGAGACGGCCCAGCTGGTGCGTGACGGAGGAGAGCGAGGCCAGGCCCGCGGCGTCGCCGATCTCGCGCATGGAGGGCGGGTAGCCGTGGTCGGCGATCGCGTCCCGGATGGTCTGCACGATCCGCCGCTGGCGGTCGGTGAGCGGCGCGCGCGCCGCCGGCTGATCGTCGGTGGTGCTCATGGCTGCCGTCCGTTCTCCCGGGGTGATGGTGGCCGGACTCGTGTTCCGGCGTCCGGCTGCCGTCCGGACGCTTACCGTGTCCGCCCCCGCTGGTTGCCTGTGTCTTGGCGGTCCCGGGGCGTTCCGGGGCGTCCGTGCATGGCCTCGAGCCTAGAGGAGAGCCGCCTCTCCTTCAAAGATATGTTCGATCTCGTCGTGGCATGTCTCGAACACCTGTGCTAGAAAGGCATTCGAACGGATTCGAACACATGTTCGATCACCTGGAGGGCATCCGCCCCGGAGGAGGACACCATGACGCTCACCACCGCCCAGTTCGCCGGCTCGCCCGCGACGGCGCGGCCGCGTCCGGCCACCATCCGTCTGACCCGCCGCGGCCGCCTCGTGCTGCGGGGGATCCCCGTGATCGCCGCGGCCGTGGCCGCCACGCTGGCGGCCGCCTTCTTCCTGGGTGTGCTGCTGTCGCCCGCCGCGGTGTCCGCGGACACCGCGGGGCCCGCCACCCAGTCCGTCACGGTCATGCCCGGGGACAGCCTGTGGACCATCGCCACCACGGTGGCTCCGGAGGCGGACGTCTACGAGGTGATCGCCACGATCGACGAGCTCAACGGGCTCGAGGGCCGGGCCCCCGCGCCGGGCGAGGAGCTGTTCGTCCCGGCCACGCGGTGACGCACGGCGGGCCTCGCCCTCCACGCTTCCTAGACTGGCGGCCATGACCGACCTCAGCTCTCTGCCCCTGCGTGAGAACCTCCGCGGCCTGAGCCCCTACGGCGCCCCCCAGCTGGACGTGCCGTACATGCTCAACACCAACGAGAACACGCATCCGGTGCCGGAGGAGGTCGCCACCGCCATCGCCGAGCGGGTCGCGGCCGTCGCCGGGGGCTGAACCGCTACCCGGACCGCGAGTTCACGGGGCTGCGACGTGCGCTCGCCGGCTACCTCGGCCACGGCCTCACGGCGGACCACGTGTGGGCCGGAAACGGCTCCAACGAGATCCTGCAGCAGATCCTCCAGGCCTTCGGCGGCCCCGGGCGGACACTGCTGAGCTTCCTGCCCTCGTACTCCATGTACCCGCTGCTGGCCGGCGGCACGGACACCGTGTTCGTGGACGGCGGCCGTGCCGAAGACCACACCCTCAGCGCCGAGCACGCGGCGGCCATGGTGCGGGAGCACCGTCCGCACGTCGTCTTCCTGGCCTCGCCCAACAACCCGACGGGCACCGCCCTGGACCTGGCGACCATCGAGGCCGTGTACGCCGCGCAGGCGCAGAACGAGGCCGCCGGCGGGCCCGGCGCCATGGTCGTCGTGGACGAGGCCTACGCGGAGTTCGCCCTCGCCGGCACCCGCTCCGCCCTCACCCTCCTGCCCGGCCGTGAGCGGCTGATCGTCACGCGCACCATGTCCAAGGCGTTCGCCCTGGCCGGCGCGCGCCTGGGCTACCTGGCCGCGGACCCCGCCGTCGCCGACGCCCTGCGCCTGGTGCGCCTGCCGTACCACCTCTCCGCGGTCACGCAGGCCACGGCGGAGGCCGCCCTCGATCACGTGGACGCGCTGCTGCGCACCGTGGAGGACATCAAGGCCCAGCGCGACCGCATCGTCTCCACCCTGCGCGGCCTGGGACTGAGGCCCTCGGTGTCCGACTCGAACTTCGTCTTCTTCGGTCACCTCGAGGACGCGTCCGACGTGTGGCGCCGCCTGCTCGACCGCGGCGTCCTCGTGCGGGACGTCGGCATCCCGCACCACCTGCGCGTCACCGCCGGCACCGAGGCGGAGACGACGGCGTTCCTCACCGCTCTCGCGGAGGTCCTCGGCGAGACCGGGGACCGGTCCTGAGGCGTCACCGGAGTCTCGGCGTCCGCCCGGCTCCCTAGGATAGGGACAGCGCGCGCGGCGCCCCGGCCCGCCGGCACCGGCCGCGCGCACCCGCATCCCCCCGCACCCGTCCCGGACCGGTGCGGACCCAGCCCGAGGAGGACCCGTGGCAGCCGAGTTGATCTCCGGACGCCGTGCGCGCATGACGCGCACCACGAGCGAGTCGGACGTGTACGTCGAGATGGATCTGGACGGCACCGGCCGCGCTGAGATCTCCACCACCGTGCCGTTCTACGACCACATGCTCACCGCGCTGTCCCGGCACTCCCAGATCGACCTGACGGTCCGTGCCACCGGGGACACGCACATCGACGTGCACCACACGGTCGAGGACGTCGCCATCACCCTGGGCGAGGTGCTCAAGACCGCGCTCGGGGACAAGTCCGGCATCCGCCGCTTCGGCGAGGCGTCCGTGCCGCTGGACGAGGCGCTGGCGCGCGCCGTCGTCGACGTCTCCGGCCGGCCGTACCTCGTGCACGAGGGCGAGCCCGAGGGCCAGCAGTACCACCTCATCGGCGGGCACTTCACCGGTTCCATGACCCGCCATGTGTTCGAGTCGATCACGTACCACGCGGCGATCTGCCTCCACATGGACGTCGTGCGAGGCCGGGATCCGCACCACATCGTCGAGGCGCAGTTCAAGGCCTTCGCCCGCGCCCTGCGCGCCGCCGTCGAGGACGACCCCCGCATGACCGGCGTGCCCTCCACCAAGGGCGCCCTCTGATGGCCCGCCCCACCACCGTCCCCGGCGTGCGGCCGCGCGTCGCCGTCCTGGACTACGGCTCGGGCAACGTGCACTCGGCGCTGCGTGCCGTGGAGCGGGCCGGCGCGGAGGTCGAGCTCACGCGCGATCCGCAGGCCGTGCAGGAGGCCGACGGGCTGCTCGTGCCCGGCGTCGGGGCGTACGCGTCCGTGATGCGGGCACTGACCGAGGTCGGCGGCACCCGCTGGATCGGCCGCCGCGTGGCCGGGGGCCGACCCGTCCTCGGCATCTGCGTGGGCCACCAGATCCTCTTCGACGCCGGCGTCGAGCACGGCGAGCGCACCGCAGGCATGGGGGAGTGGCCGGGTGTCGTCGCCGAGCTGCCCGCCGAGGTCCTGCCCCACATGGGCTGGAACACCGTCCGGCCGCCCGAGGGCAGCGCCCTCTTCGCGGGCATCGAGGACGAGCGGTTCTACTTCGTCCACTCCTACGGCGTGCTCGAATGGGAGTTCGACCAGACGATCTCCGCCATGCGTCCGCCCCAGGTCACCTGGGCGCACCACGGCGCGGACTTCATCGCCGCCGTGGAGAACGGCCCCCTGTCGGCCACGCAGTTCCACCCCGAGAAGTCCGGGGACGCCGGGCTGCAGCTGCTGCGCAACTGGCTGGAGACCCTCTGATGCCCTACTGGTCCGTCCTCTACCTCGCCCTCGGCGGGCTGCTGCTCGGCGCCGCCTGGTCCATGCGCACGCAGAAGGCGCCGCTGTGGGCCATCGTGATCGTCCTCGTGCTGGCCGGCATGGCCATCGCCGCCTCCTTCCTGACCGTCGGCGCCTGACCGCGCCGGCCGCCCCACCCGAGAGGAACCCCATGACCCCGAACGCCCCCGCCCTCGAGCTGCTGCCCGCCGTCGACGTCCAGGACGGCCAGGCCGTCCGCCTCGTCCAGGGCGAGGCCGGCAGCGCCACCTCGTACGGCGACCCGGTCACCGCCGCCCTGGACTGGCAGCGCGCCGGCGCGGAGTGGATCCACCTCGTGGACCTGGACGCGGCCTTCGGTCGCGGTGACAACCGCGAGGTCATGCGCCGTGTGGTGGAGGAGATCGGCGTGAAGATCGAGCTGTCCGGCGGCATCCGCGACGACGCCTCGCTCGAGAACGCCCTCGAGATGGGTGCGGCGCGCGTGAACCTGGGCACCGCCGCCCTCGAGGACCCGGACTGGACCGCGCGCGTCATCGAGCGCTTCGGCGACCGGGTGGCCGTGGGCCTCGACGTGCGCGGCACCACGCTCGCCGCCCGCGGCTGGACCAAGGAGGGCGGCGACCTCTGGGAGGTGCTCGCCCGCCTCGAGGATGCCGGCTGCGCCCGCTACGTGGTCACCGACGTCACGAAGGACGGCACGCTCAAGGGGCCGAACACGGAGCTGCTCGCCCAGGTCTGCGCGAAGACCGCGAAGCCGGTCGTCGCCTCGGGCGGCATCTCCTCCCTCGAGGACGTTGCCGCGCTCGCGGCCATGACCGGCCAGGGCGTCGAGGGCGCGATCATGGGCAAGGCGCTGTACGCCGGCCGCTTCAGCCTGGAGCAGGCGCTGGCCGTCGCCGGCGGCGCCACGGTGGAGCAGGCGCGCTCCGAGCAGCCCGGCCCGGTCGCCCCGTGACGGGCTCGCACGACGACGGCGGCCTGGCCCGCGACGACGGGCTCGGTCCGATCGACGAGACGGTCGCGGTGCCGCATCCGGCGGCCCGGGAGCTGCCGGGGCACATCCGGGCCGCACTCGACCGCATGCGGGAGAAGACCGCGGGCGAGAACACCGCGGACACCGCGGGCGTCCCGTGGCAGGGCCGTGACCTCTCCGGCCCCGGCGTGGACGGCTCCGCGAACCCGTTGCACGTGTTCGACGAGGACGACGGCACCAGCCCGGCCGAGTGGACCGCCGTCATGTCGGCCCTGACGGACGGCTCCGCCGGTGAGCGGGAGGTGACGGAGGTGCTCGCGCGCATCCGCGTGTTCGCCGCCGTCGTGCCCACCCTCGCCGGGGACGAGGACGACGTCCACGACCACGCCGACCACACCGGTCACGAGCACGACGTCGCGGCGCACGGGGACAAGGCCGCGGACGTGGCCCTCGTGACCATGCGCGCGCCGGACGGCCGGCAGGCGCTGCCGGTGTTCACGAACGTGCCCGCGCTGACGGCGTGGAACCCGGTCGCCCGACCCGTGGCCGTGTGGCTGCCGCGTGCCTGCCTGTCCGCCGTGGACGAGGGCTGTGAGCTCGTCGTCATCGACGCCGGCGCCGAGCACACGTACGTGGTGCGACGCCCGGCCGTGTGGTCGCTCGCCCAGCAGAGGGAGTGGACCCCCGCCTATCGGGACCAGGAGATCGCGGACGAGATCGCCGAGGTCGCCGACCTGGTCCCGAACCTGCTCAACCTGGGCCTCGCACCCGGGTCGGGGGTGGCCACGCACACGGGCTCCGGCGCGGTGATGAACGGAGGCGGGGCCGGGCCCGAGCTGCAGATCGTCGCGATGCCCACCCGGGACGCCGACGCGGCCGGGGTGCGCCTGATGACGGCCACGCTCAAGACCCTCCTGGCAGACCTGCCGCTGCTGGCCGAGCGGGCCGACTCCGTGGAGATCACGGTCCGCCGACCCTGATCGGTCGCCCGGCCTGTCCGGTACCGTTGAGGGGGAGGAGGGCCCGTGGTGGCCCCACCCCATCCTGGAGGCCGTGCGCCGCGCGCCGGCCCCATGCCTCCCATCCTCCGAGGAGTACCCATGAGAACCAGAACCTTGACCGGCGTCGCCACCGCGGCGCTGGGCGCGGTGGTGGTGGCCGGTGCCGGCCCCGCCCTCGCGCAGACCACGCTCACCCAGGGCTCGGCGATCACCGCGCCGGCCGGGGCGTGCAGTCTGACCATCGTCGACGACGCCACCGCCTACACCGCGGCCCACTGTGGTGCGGGCCAATGGCAGATCGGCTCGACCGTCCGCGACGTCGACGGCACCGCGATCGGCACCGTCTCGGCACTGCCCGGCGATTCGGGCGTGGACGCGGTCCGCGTGGCCCTGGCCGACGACGTCGACGTCGTGGGCGACTGGTCCACGCGGCCGGCCTCGTCCATCGGTGTGGGCGAGACCGTCTACACCCACGGCTCGTCCGTGCCGCTGGGCGCGCCGAACACCGTGTCCCACACGCAGACCTTCGAGGCCGCCACGGTCTGCGACGACGCGTACGCGGATCAGGTTGCCCTCGACACCGCCTCGACCTACGCCGGCGACTCGGGCGGGGCCGTCTATGACGCCCAGCAGCGGGTGGTCGGGGTCATCTCGGGCATCGCCCCGGTGACCTTCGACGCCGAGGGCAACGTGGTGGGCTGCGACGCCCAGGCGATGTCCTCGATCATGGTCCCGGTCGAGTCCCTCGACGCGCTGGACGCCTCCGCGGCGCCCGCCGCCGAGACCGCCGCGGCCGCGGAGACCGCTCCGGCCGCCGAGACCGCCCCGGCGATCGCCGACGTCGCGGGCCCCGTGGCCGACGAGGACCTGCCCACCGGCGGCGAGCCCGCCGTGGACGAGTCCGAGCTGACCGAGTTCACGCCGGCTGAGGAGGAGGCCATCGCGGCCGAGCTCAAGGCCCGCGCCGAGGCCGCCGCGGAGGAGGAGGCCGCCGAGGCGGCCCCCGCTGCTGAGGCCCCGGTCGCCGAGGCCGCTGCGCCGGGCGTGACCGACGTCGTGGCCGCGCCCGCCGAGGGTGTCGCCTACGGCACCCAGGTGGTCGCGCAGACGGATCAGGGCGGCTTCGCCTCCGTCACCGTCACGGCCTACGACGCCGACGGCACGGTCCTCGGCCAGGACGGCCTGGACCTCACCGGCGAGTACCGCGCCTGGCTGCCCGTGCCGGCCGAGGTGCCCGCGGGCGGCTCCGTGGTGGTGACCGTGGTCGACGCGGCCGGTGCCGCCACGGACGCCACCGTGACCCTGGGCGGTCAGCTGGTCGGCTGATCGATTCCGCCCCGAACGACACGACGGGGCCCGGTGATCCCGCACGGATCACCGGGCCTCGTCATGTCCCGGGGCCGGGGCGACCCCGGCCAGGTGGGGACGTGGTCAGCACAGCCCCTCGAGCCGCCGCCCCAGGCGGGAGAAGATCCGGGTGAGGGACTCCGCCTCGCCCGGCGCCAGGTCGCCGAGGAAGAGCTCGTCCACCTGCCGGGCGTGCTCGATCGCGGCGCGCCGGAAGGCGGACCGGCCCTCGTCGGTGAGGACGGCCTCGAAGCCCCGCCGGTCACAGGCCACCGGGCGGCGGTCGATCAGGCCGCGGGCCACGAGCGTCTTCACCTGGTAGGTGATGCGCGACGGGGAGAAGACCATCCGGGACGCCAGCTCTCCCAGCCGGAGCCGGCCCTCGGGGGACTCGTAGAGGAGCAGCAGCAGGTTGTAGTCGGCCAGCGACATGCCGCAGTCCTGCTTCAGGCGGCGCTCCACCACCTCCGTGAGCATCTGGGTGGCCTCGAAGTAGGCGCGCCAGGCGCGCTTGGGCGGGTCCACCGGGCGGTGCGCCTCCGATGCGGAGCCGAACCAGCCGCCGTCGGGCTCCGCCGGCGCCGCGTCCTGCGCGGCGGGCTCAGGGGCCGGGGTTGAGGAGCTGCTCAAAGGGGGTCACCTCCAGGTCGATGTCCGCGGGCGCGGCGGCGCGTGCCCGCGGGGGCGGCTCAGGGTGATCTCGGCCAGGTCGCGTCCGGCGGCCCGGATGCGGGACTGCAGCGGGTCGGTCCGCATCGAGGCCTGCACGCCGGCCGCCTCGCCCCAGTCGTCCGAGGCCGCGAAGACCGCGGTCGGCACGATGCGGGCCTTGAGGTAGGCGAACAGCGGCCGCATGGCGGTGTCGATCATGAGCGAGTGGCGGGCGGTGCCGCCGGTGGCGCCGAGGAGCACGGGCACCCCGACGACGGACGTGGGCTCCGCGAGGTCCCAGAAGGACTTGAACAGGCCCGAGTAGGAGGCCTTGTACGTGGGCGAGACCGCGATGACGGCGTCGGCCTGGGCGACCTCGTCCAGGGCGGCGCGCAGGGCCGGGGAGATGGCGAAGGTCACCAGGGCCTGCGCGATGTCCACGGCGAGCTCCCGCAGCGTGATCAGGTGGATCTGCGGGACCACGCCGTGCTCGGAGAGCGCCGCCGAGGCGGACTCCGCCATGCGTTCGGCGAGCATGCGGGTCTGGGACGGGTCCCCGGACCCGCCGGAGACCACGGCGAGGTGCCGGGCCTGCGGCGTGAACGGGGCGGAGGCATCGGGGGCGCCGGGGGTGGTCACTGCGCGGCACCGCCCTTCGCGGCATCGGCGGTGGCGCGCTGCTCGGCGGCCGCCGCGCGGTCGAGCTGGGCCTGCGATCCCTCCTTGCCGCCGGGCACGGGAGCCTCGCCGCGGCGGGCGCGTGCCACGAGGAACTCGTGGGTCGGGGCCGCCGGGACGTCGTCCGGCTTCAGAGCGTCGAACTCCTTGCGCAGCACGGGCAGGACCTCCTCGCCGAAGAGGTCGATCTGCCGCAGGACGGTGTCCGTGGGCAGGCCGGCGTGGTCGATGAGGAACATCTGACGCTGGTAGTCGCCCACCCAGTCGCGGAACGTGAGCGTGCGCTCGATGACCTGCTGCGGCGAGCCGACCGTCAGGGGCGTCATCCTCGAGAAGTCCTCGAGGGACGGGCCGTGGCCGTAGACCGGCGCGTTGTCGAAGTAGGGGCGGAACTCCGCCACGGCGTCCTGCGAGTTCTTCGCCATGTAGGCCTGGCCGCCCAGGGCCACGTACGCCTGATGGGCCTTGCCGTGGCCGTAGTACTCGTAGCGCTGGCGGTACAGGCGCACCATCTGGATGACGTGCTCCTTGTTCCAGAAGATGTTGTTGTGGAAGTAGCCGTCGCCGTAGTAGGCGGCCTGCTCGGCGATCTCGGGGGAGCGGATGGAGCCGTGCCACACGAAGGGGGCGACGCCGTCCAGGGGCTGCGGGGTGAGGGTGAAGTCCTGCAGCGGGGTGCGGTGGTTGCCGCTCCAGTCCACGGTCTCCTCATGCCACAGGCGGTAGAGGAGGTTGTAGTTCTCCACGGCGAGTTGGATGCCCTGGCGGATGTCCTTGCCGAACCACGGGTACACGGGGCCGGTGTTGCCGCGGCCCATCGTCAGGTCCACGCGACCGTCGGCGAGGTGCTGCAGGTACGCGTAGTCCTCGGCCAGACGCACCGGGTCCATGGTGGTGATCAGGGTCGTCGCCGTGGAGAGCTGGAGGGTCTCGGTCTGCGCGGCCAGGTAGGCCAGCAGCGTGGGCGGGTTGCCCGGGGCCACGAAGGGCGGGTTGTGGTGCTGGCCGGTCGCGAACACCTCGAAGCCCGCCTGCTCGGCGTGGCGGGCGATCTTGACGGTGTCCTTGATCCGCTGATGCTCGGTGGGGGCGGTCCCGTTCGTCGGATCGGCGGTGATGTCGCCGATCGTGAAGACGCCGAACTGCATGGTGTGCTCCTCAGTGTGCCCGGGGGCGGGTCTCACGGTGCCGGCCGCGCCGTCGCCGTGTTCTTCAAAAATGAACTATACCGCACAACGAGCCGCCCCGTCCTGAATATTCCGCAGGGCCCGACACGGCAGACTGGTCCCATGAGCCCCGCCTTCGACGCCGGTCGCCTCGCCCACACGGACGTCCTCATCCTGCAGCAGGTGACGAGCTTCCTGTCCAACGACATCCAGGTGACGGACCCGGACGGGCGCACCGTCGTCTCGGTGGTCACTACGGGCGGGGGCCTGGGCCGAATGCTGATGGGGAACCGCAGCTTCGACGTGGTCGACGGTGACGACGGCCGCGTGCTCTTCCGCCTCGCCGACCCGGCCACGTTCGGCCGCGACCGCTTCGCGATCCTGGACGCCGACGGGCTGCCCTTCGCCAACCTCGTCCGCCAGATCGCGTTCCTGCGGACGTCCGTGAACGTCGAGGTCGTGGACGGCACGTGCTTCGCGGTGACCGGCGACCTGTGGGACCACGACTACGCCATGACCGTGGGCCAGCAGCCGATCGCCCGCGTGACCGCGCGGTTCGGAGGCGTCATGAACGCCCTGGCCGGGCGCTCGCGGTACGAGATGCGCCTGGACCCCGGCATGCCGCCCGTGGTGCGCTGCGCCGTGCTCGGCACGGCCATCGCCCTCGACCTGATCCGGGCCAAGGACCGGCGCAGCAACGGCTGAGTCCGCCGAGCGCGCGGCCGTCTCGACGGCGCCTCCGGGGCGTGCCTTGACCCCTCCCGTAGGATTCGACGGTGGACTTCGGAGCGTACGGACGGCTGTTGCAGGACCCTCGGATCCGCCATCTGCTGGCGGTGGGGTTCATCGCCCGCTTCCCGCACACCGCGGCCGGGGTGATCCTCACCCTGCACGTGGCGCTCACGCTGGGCCTGGGCTACGGCCAGGCCGGCCTGGCTGGGGCGGCGATGACGCTGGGCATCGCGGTGGGCTCGCCGTGGCGGGGCCGCGTGGTGGACGCGAAGGGGCTGCGCCGTGCACTGCTGCCCTCCGTGATCGCGGAGGCCGTGATCTGGCCGATCGTCCCGTGGCTGCCGTTCTGGCCGATGCTCCTGGCCGTGTTCCTGGGCGGCGTGTTCTCACTGCCGATCTTCTCCGTCGTCCGGCAGGGACTCGGCGTGCTCACCCACGGCAAGGACCGGCAGACGGCGTTTGCCCTGGACTCCATCGTCACGGAGACGATCTTCATGATGGGCCCGGCGCTGGGCGCCGTCGTCGCGGCCACGTGGTCGAGTGCCCTCGGCCTGACCATCGTCGGCCTCTCCAGCGCGCTGGGCGGCATCCTGCTGATGTGGTTCAACCCGCCGACACGGTCGAGTCAGCTGGCCGTCGTCGGACCGGCGACCGAGGATCCCTACACCGAGGAGCAGGACCGTCAGGAGGCGATCGCCCAGGCGGTGACCGCCGCGCCCATGCACGTGGAGATGGCCGCCCCCAGCCTGGCGACCGGTGCGCTGCCGGCCATCACGGAGGCCATCCCCCTGGTCACCGGGTCGCTGCCCGTCATCGCCGCGGACGGCTCCGGGCCGACGACGGCGCCGCGCCGGGCCCGGGCCGAGCGGCTGCGGCAGTGGCGGCGGACCCACTTCTCCTGGGTCGGGCCGGAGGTGCTCGGTGTGCTCGTGGTGTCGATGGCGGCCGGGATCGTCATGGTCGGCACCGAGGTCTCGATGGTGGCCGAGCTGGAGTCGCAGGGCGCCGCGGCGTCGGTGGGTCTGGTGTACGCGTTCTGGTGCGGCGCCTCCGCCGTGGGCGGGCTCTTCTATGGGGCCTGGGGCCGCCAGGTGCACCCGTACCTGCTGATGGCGCTGTTCGCCGTGGCGACGGTGCCGCTCGCGCTCGTGGACGGGGTGTGGGCGCTCGCGCTGGCCTCGATCCCCTCGGGTCTGCTGACGGCGCCGACCCTGGCCTCGGCCTCGTCCCGGCTCTCGCACCTCGTGGTGGAGGAGCGGCGCGGCGAGGCGATGGGCTTCTACGGCTCGGCCATGACCGCCGGCGCCGCCATGGGCGCCCCGCTGGCCGGCGTGTTCATCGACGGCGTCGCCCCGTCCGCGGGCTACGTGTTCGCGGCGGCCGCGGGCTTCGTGCTCGTGCTGCTGGCCGCCCTGGCGACGGTGATGCGCGGGCGGCGTCCCGCCTGAGCCGGACCCGCTCCGCGCGTCAGGCCAGGAGCTCGTGGATGCGGCGGACCAGCACGGCGGTGAGGTCCGCGTCGAAGTCCGCGGTGGAGGAGTTCATGAACAGGTGCCGGTCCGTGTCGTACTCGAAGAGGTCGGCGGGGCGGTCCGGGTGCTCGGCGGTGGCCGCGTAGGAGCGGGCGGTCGCGAGGTCGCCCTCGAGGGCCCAGGGGTCGCGGGTGCCGAGGTGGATCTGCAGGGCGGTGTGGGGCTGCCAGAGCGGGGCGTAGGCGTCGAGGGCCAGGACGCCGGCCATGGCGATGCACGCGCGGAAGCCGGGGACCACCTGGGCGGCACGCCAGGCGGGCATCACGCCCATGCTGATGCCCGCGACGACGGAGGCCTCCTGGTGCTCGGCACACGCCCGCATGCCGCGTCGGCCGATCTCCTCGAAGCCGAGGTGCTGGGCGTGGGCGACACCCTCGTCCACGGTGGCGAACGTGCGGCCGTCGTAGAGGTCAGGGGTGTGGACGGTGTGACCGCCGCTGGCGATCTGTTCGGCGAGCGCGCGCACGCCGTCTGTGAGACCGAGGGCGTGGTGGAAGAGGACGATCTGCGCCATGGGTCAGAGCGTAGACCGCGGTGAGCGGCTGCCCCAGAGTGCGGGTGGGTGATCGGGGCGAAGAAGTGAGGTGGCTCGCGTCTGTCGCCACGGGTGAGTTGCCGCTCATTGCGTGGAGGGCAAGCGCAGTGTTTCTCCGACCGGTGCCCTGGGTTCTCGTTGCAGCGCTCCTCCCCGGGCGTGCTCTGCTGGGTGGGGGCGAGACTCGGGGACGCATGCTGTCGGTGCGGATGCGGAAAGGAGGCTCCTGCCCACCGGAGACTGCGCGAGCGAGCGGCGAGGAATCTTCTGCATGAGTGCCGAGGCACTCGTGCGAACGGTCACGGGGCTACTCGAGGCAGGACCGGACAGCAGCCTCCTCGCTTCATCCGTCTTGCGACCTTCGGGACGTCTTCGCCGGACGATGCGGCGTCCCCTTTGGACGGACGGCGACGAAGGGGCGCCCTGTCCGACTGCTCCTGGCGACCTCGACCACGGCATCCACGTTCGACGGAGGACGGGAGAACGTCTCGCCGGGTGGACGTCGGAGCTGAGTCCACCGTTCCGCTGCGGTCACACGGGAATCGCCGTCAGTGCGGTCACGCCGGGGCGGGAGACGCGAGCTGGCAGGGCATGCCGGGTTCGGGGACGGCGGGACTGATGTGCACGGCCCGCCCCGGCAGGGGCTCGACCTCGGTCAGCCGTGGCCAGATGAGCCGGTGCTCGGCGTTCGTCCCGGCCGGCACGAAGAAGCGGTGGGGCAGGTGCAGCAGC
The DNA here is from genome assembly GCF_037853785.1 of Micrococcus sp. GPGPB33. NCBI lineage: Bacteria > Bacillati > Actinomycetota > Actinomycetes > Micrococcales > Micrococcaceae > Micrococcus > Micrococcus sp. GPGPB33. The sequence continues at coordinate 2,474,680 of NZ_JAQMWO010000002.1, read as the reverse complement.
AGCCGGCCCGTCGCCAGCTCTCGGCCGCCGAACACCGCCAACCGCAGGCCGGCGGCGGTCGGACGGCCGAGCCAGTCGTGCACGTCCTCCTCGACCGTGCGGTAGGTGTCCCCGACGCGCAGGCCGGACCACGCGTTCCAGCCCGTGATCACCGCCGTGCCGCCGGCGGCCGCGAGCTCGCGCAGGCGGGCCAGGGCGGCCTCCCCGGCCCCCTCGACGTCCGGGGTCAGCACCGGCGTCCCGGACCGCGCGGCCGCCGCGGCCTCCCCGGTGCCGTCCAGCACGGCCACCGGCCGGCCGCTGCGCAGCGCCACTTCGACGACGGCGGCCAGCGTCTCCGCGCGACCGCCCGCGGCCTCGACGATCCATGCGGTGCGTCCCTCCGCGCCGGTCGGCCACCGCCAGGGACGGTGCCGGCCGTGGGCCGCGTCGTCGAGCAGGGCCAGGGCCGTGGCCTCCGCCCGGCGAGCGCGGTCCGGCACCCAGCGCTCCGGCAGGGCGGGGGTGACCACGGGCGGGGGTGTCGGCCAGTCACCCGCCGCGTACTTCTCCACCAGGACCGAGACGACGGCCTCCCAGGGGGCGACGGCCGGGGCGGCCGCGGCCTCGCCCAGCCGTCGCCACACGGGCGTGCCGCCGTCGACCGTCCACTGGGACGCGCGGAACGGGACCGTCGGGCGCCCCGCCGTCGAGAGGATCGCGGAGCCGGGGCGACGCGGGTCGAGCCGGGCCGCGGCGGCCGTGCCCACGAGATCCCACGACTCCTGCTCCGTCGCGGTGCGCAGGGCGATCGTGCTGCCCAGGTTCGAGCGCAGGTCCGAGCCCACCGCACCCGTGGCCCGCTGCGTGGCCAGGATGAGGTGGAAGCCCAGGGAACGGCCCGTGGCGGCCAGACGCTGCAGGACGGCGGCCGCGTCCGGGTGGTCGTCCACGAGCACGCGCAGTTCGTCGATCGCCACGACGAGCCGAGGCAGCGCCGCGTCCGGATGGCGGCGACGGAAACCGGGATAGTCGCTGACCCCGGCCTCTGCGAAGAGGGCCTCGCGGCGATGCAGCTCCGCCCGGATGGCGCTCAGCGCCCGCAACGAGGCCGTTCCCACGTGGTTGGTCTCCAGGCTCATCGTGTGGGGGAGCGCGCCCAGCGGACCGAACGACGCGCCGCCCTTGAAGTCCAGCAGCAGGAACGCGACCTCGGCCGGCGGGTGGTGCGCCGCAGCCCCCAGCAGGAGGGACAGCAGGAGATCCGACTTCCCGGACCCCGTGGTGCCCGCGATGAGCAGGTGCGGCCCGTCGGCGGCCAGGTCCATCTCGACGACGCCCGTCTCGTCGCCGCTACGGGCGAGGGTCACGGTGAGCCCGTCGACGGCATCGCGGGCGCCCACCTGCCCCGGTGGTGTGAGCGTGCCGTCGCCGTCGTCGGTGGGCAGCAGGCCGAGGTCCACGACGTCGTCGGCCAGCTCGGTCAGCCAGGCGACCAGGGTGCCGTCGGCGAGGCCGTCGGCGGTCACGTCCTCGAAGCGCTGTTGTTCGGCCGGGACCACGACGGTGCGCCCGCGCAGGTCGACGACGGCGTCCCCCGGCGCAGGCGACGGCCCGGTGAAGTCGTACCGCGTCCAGGGCAGATCCGCCCGGGCCGTGGGCGTCGTCCCCGCGTCGCCGCCGATGGCGGCCCGCCACGCTCGCCACGCCGGATCCAGTGCCGCGTCCTCAGGAGCCGACACCAGCAGCCGCGGGCCGGACCCGCCCGACCACCAGGTGCGGCGGACTCCACCGGCCTCCACCACGAACGCGCCGTCGGCGGCCACCGCGTGCCGCAGGAGCTGGAACACCGCCCACCGGCAGGCCCCGGCCACATCGCGCGGCGGCCCGAGCACGACGACGCGCGACTCCGGCGGTGACGTCGTCATCACGGTGCGCCGCGACGTGACGGCCTCCACCCATGCCTCGTCCGGGTCGTCCCGCGACAGGGACAGCGCCCCGACGCCGGAACCCCACGAGACCGCCACGGCCTCGTCGGCCCCCGACGTCAGCCCGAAGCGGTCCGTCGCGCCGGAGCGGACGGCGCGGGCCACCGCACCGGGGCTCAGTGCCGCCTGAGCCCGCCGGCGCACGACCGCGTCCGCGCGGGCGGCGAGCAGCCGCGCATGCCGCAGCCGGGTACGGCGCTGCATCGCCAGCATGACCAGCGCCACCGTCACGGACAGCACACCGAACAGCAGGAACACCGGGTTGCCCATCATCAGGACCAGGGCGACCCCGAGCACCAGCGGGCCCAGGGCCGCCACCAGCGGGATCACGACGGACTGCCGGGCCGGTGGGGATCCGAGGTCGACGGCGGGCGGCTCCGGCGTGACCGGCCGCGGCAGGGCGGCCCCGGGCCCGCGGACCAGGCCCAGGGCGGTCCGGCCCACAGGGAGCGGGCTGCGGCCGTCCCACAGGCGTCCGGTGTCCCGAGGACCGTCGTGGACGTGCAGCCCGGTGGGCGCGAGCCGCAGACGCATCGGCCGCGACGGGGCAGAGGGGTCGTCCAGCAGCAGCCGCGCCCCACCGCGTCCCGTGCTCAACCCGCCCTCCCCCAGAGGGACGAGGCGGCCGGCGTCGGGTCCGTGCTCGGTGACCACCGCGAGCTCCGGCCCCCGGGCCGGTGCACTCCCGACCCGTTCCGCGTACGTCACGCTGCGCGGCCCGGCAGCGCACCGGTGCAGCGACCGGGCGGGAAAACGTTCCCGCACCGCCCGGTCCTGCTCGTCCGCGTCGGCGGGGAAGTGCTCCACCCGCCATGTCTCGGGAGCGGCCCCGCCCAGGATCCGCACGCTCCAGGCCATCCCCGCCCCTCCCTCCTGAGACCGGCGACCGGCCCGTCCGGCCGCCTGGGGACGACCCTGCCACGGCCTGATGGCGGTTCGGGCGGCCTGTGGACAACTCCCCGTCGAACGGGACCGCCGCCACGTTGTCCACAGTCATGGTGTCCTGGACCACACGCATCGACGGAACGGGGTATCTTCCTGATCGAGACATGTGCGGCGCTGGGGATGGCGCCGAATCGGGCACAGGAGGGACACATGGATGCGGTGCGCATTCTCGAGGACGAGATCCGGGAGATCGTCCGGCGGCAGGGCATCGACCCGCAGCGTGAGCACGCCCGGGTCCTGACGCTCATCCAGGACGCGGCCGCGGACTACGAGTCCCGCGCGATGGTCAGCTCGCTGCCGGACCTGGAGGATCCCGTGGCGGCGCGGCAGGACCTGTTCGACCGCATCGCGGGCCTCGGGCCGCTCCAGCGGCTCATGGACGATCCCTCCGTGGAGGAGATCTGGCTGAACGCGCCGGACGCCGTCTACTGCGCGCGGTCCGGCCGCTCCGAGCTGACGGGCATCGTCCTGACCGAGGAGGAGGTGCAGGACCTCGTCGAAGTCATGTTGAAGTCCTCGGGCCGGCGGCTGGACCTGTCGATGCCGTTCGTCGACGCGGCCCTGCCAGACGGTTCGCGCCTGCACGTGGCCATCCCCGACATCACGCGGCGGCACTGGGCCGTGAACATCCGGAAGTTCATCGCCCGGGCGCGCCGGCTGGACGACCTCGTCCGGGGCGGTTCCCTCACTCCGACGGCGGCCCGCTTCCTGGACGCGGCCGTGGACGCGGGCATGAACATCCTCGTCAGCGGGGCCACCCAGGCGGGCAAGACCACCCTGCTCAACTGCCTGGCTTCGGCCATCGGCCCGCGGGAGCGGGTGATCACCGTGGAGGAGATCTTCGAGCTGCAGATCCCGGTGCGCGACGTCGTCGGGCTGCAGTGCCGCCAGCCGAACCTGGAGGGCCACGGCGAGATCCCGCTGCGTCGCCTCGTCAAGGAGGCGCTGCGGATGCGCCCGGACCGCCTGATCGTCGGCGAGGTGCGCGAGGCCGAGGCGCTGGACATGCTCGTCGCTCTGAACTCCGGCCTGGCCGGCATGTGCACGATCCACGCGAACTCGGCCGCGGACGCGCTCACGAAGCTCTGCACGCTGCCGCTGCTGGCCGGGGAGAACATCTCCCGGGACTTCGTCGTCCCGACGGTCGCCACGTGCATCGACGTCGTCGTGCACTGCGAGCGCGACCGTCAGGGCCGCCGGCGGGTGCGGGAGATCCTCACCGTCGGCTCACGGGTGGAGGGCGGGGTCATCGAGACGTCGGCGCTCTTCCAGCGTGACGCCGAGGGCGACCTGCGCCTCAACGAGGGTGCGAACCTGGAGTTCGAGGCGCTCGCCCGTCGCGGCGTGGACGTCCACGAGCTGGTGGGGCTGCGCTGATGGCCGCGCTGCTGGGGCTCGCGCTCGGCTGCGGCCTGTTCCTGCTGTGGTGGTCCCTCTGGTCCCCTCCCACGGAGAAACCCGGGGCCGCCCGCCCCGACTCGCGCCTGCGTGTGCTGATCGCCCAGTCCGGCATCCAGCGTCTCAGCCCGGCCGGCGTCGTGTCCGCCATGGCCGTCGGCGGTCTCGTGGTCGGGCTGCTCGTCCTGTCGCTGACCAGTACGTGGACCATCGCCGCGTGCTTCGCCGTCTTCGGCGCGGCCGTGCCCTGGCTGCTGTTGTCCTGGCAGGCCCGCCGGCGGTCCACGGCACTGCGCGAGCTGTGGCCGGACGCGATCGACCACGCCCGGTCGGCCATCCGCGCGGGCCTGACTCTCCCGGAGGCGCTCATCCAGCTCGGGGAGACCGGGCCGGAGGGGCTGCGCGAGCCGTTCCAGCAGTTCGCCCGGGACTACCGGGCCGGAGCCCGCTTCGTGGACGCACTGGACCGGCTCAAGGCCCGGATGGCCGACCCCGTCGCGGACCGCCTGGTGGTCTCGCTGCGCCTGACCCGCGAGGTCGGCGGCGCCGACATCGGCCGTCTGCTGCAGACCCTCTCCGAGTTCCTCCGGCAGGACGCCCGCATCCGCGCCGAGCTCGAGGCCCGGCAGTCGTGGACCGTGAACGCGGCCCGGTTGGCGGTGTGCGCCCCGTGGCTCGTGCTCCTGCTGCTGGGGACCCAGCCCGCCGCGGTCGCGGCCTACCGGTCCGCCGCCGGCGGGGCCGTGCTCCTCGCCGGCATGGTGGCCTCCGTCGTCTGCTACCGCGTCATGCTCCGCATCGGCGCGCTGCCCCGGGAGAAGCGGGTGTTCGCATGACGTCCGCGCTGATCTGGGCCGCGCTCCTGGGCCTCACCCTCGGGGCGGGACTGCTCCTCATCCTGGTCACCCAGCCGGTGGGCTGGCGCCCCAGCCTCGAGCAACGGGTCGAACCGCAGCTGCGCCACCACATCCCGGCCTCCCGCCTCCTCGAGGAGGAACGTGCGGGCGCCTCACCCTGGGGAGCGTGGGGACGCATCCTCGATCCCGTGGTGCAGGCCGGAGTCGGCTGGGTCCAGCGCATCTCCCCGGGCGGGGTGGCGCTCGACCGCAAGCTGGCCGCCGCGGGGCTCGCGGTCACGTCGACGGACTTCCGTGCCCAGCAGGTCCTGAGCGGAGCCGCGGGGGCCGCCGTGGCGGCCGTCCTCGCGCTCAGCCTCACCGTCACGGGCCGCGTGCCGGTGATCACGGGGGTCGCCCTCGTGATCGCCGGCGGCATGGCCGGGTTCCTGCTCCGGGAGCAGCTGCTCTCCCTGCGGGTGCGACGGCGGCGCGAGGCCATCCTCTCCGAGTTCCCGTCCGTGGCCGAGCTGTTCGCGCTCTCGGTGGGCGCGGGGGAGAGCGCCGCCGGAGCGCTCGAACGCATCGCGGGGACGGCGCGCGGGGAGCTGGCCGGCGAGTTCCGCACCACGCTCGCCGACATGCGTGCCGGGGCGTCGCTGTCCGCGGCGCTCAAGGCCATGGGACGGCGCGTGCAGCTGGCCCCCGTCGAACGGTTCATCGGGGGCGTGCTCATCGCGCTCGACCGCGGCACGCCCCTCGCCGACGTCCTGCGCGCGCAGGCCCAGGACGTGCGTGAGATGGGTCGCCGCGAGCTCATGGAGGCCGCCGGCCGGAAGGAGATACAGATGATGGTGCCCCTCGTGTTCGGCATCCTCCCGCTCACGGTGATCTTCGCCGTCTTCCCCGGCATCTCCCTGATGCGCCTGGGGTTCTGAAGACCCACAACTGAATAGTCCATCCATCCACCCACGATCACCATCCACTCCGGCCGCACGGGCGGCCGGCCACCCGAGGAGGGGACCATGCTCCACCACCACGCCATCACCGTCCTGGCCGCCCTGCGCGCACTCATCCACGACGACGTCCGCGACGAGCGCGGCGACGTCCCCGGCTGGGTGATGATCACCCTCATGTCCGCCGTGCTCGTGGCCGGCCTGCTGGCCCTCGCCCTGCCGGCGCTCCAGGGACTGTTCAACCAGGCCATCTCCCAGGTGTCCCAGGGCGGCTGAGCATGCCCCGGGGTGCTGTCCACGCCGTGCCGGTGCCCCGTGGCGTCCACATGGGCGTCCGCTGGCGGGACGACCGGGGCGCCGCGGTGGCCGAGTCCACCATGGTGATGACCCTGGTCGTCCTGCTCTTCGCGGCGCTGCTCCAGGCCGGCGTCGTGATCCACACGCGCAACGTGATGATCGACGCCGCCTCCGCCGGCGCCCGGTACGGGGCGCTCGCGGACCGGAGCCCCGAGGACGGCGTCCAGCGGGCTCGGGAGCTGCTCTCGGCCGGCGTGCCCGGCCAGTCCGGGGCCGACGTCGCCGCGGAGCTCACCAGCCAGGACGGGGTCCCGGTCCTGCGCGTCACGGTCTCGAGCTCGCTGCCCGGCCTGGGGTTCCTGCCGGGCCCGATCCCCGTGGAGGTGAGCGGTCATGCGTTCCGTCAATGACGTCCGCGACGAGCGGGGAGCGGCCACGGTCGAATTCCTGGGCCTCACCCTCGTCCTGCTGATCCCCGTGGTGTACCTGATGATCTACGTCTCCCAGGTCCAGGCCGCGGCGTTCGCCTCGGTCGCCGCCGCGGACCAGGCCGTCAAGGCCGTGGTCGCCGAGGCCGATCACCCCAGCGCAGGCGCCGCCCACGCCACCGTCAAGCTCACGCTCGCCGACTACGGCGTGGGCGCCGGCCAGTACGACCTGACCGTCGGCTGCGACCAGGGTGGCTGTGGCACGCTCGAACCGGGCGAGGTCGTCGCCGTGCGGGTGGACGTGGCGGTGACCGTCCCCCTCACGCCGGCAGCGTGGTCGCTGACCCCCGTGACGGTGGGTTCCGACGCCCGGCAGACGGTGCCGAGGTTCTGATGCGCCGCCGCCTCACCGCTCGCCTGGGTCACGACGACGGGCAGACCACCGTCCTCACCGTCGGCCTGTGCGCCGTGCTCGTGGCCCTCATGCTGGTCATGCTCGCGGTCACCACCGTGCAGTTGCAGCACCGCCGCCTTCAGTCGCTCGCGGACTCGGCCGCCATCGCCGGGGCAGAGGAGCTCGGCTTCCGGCTGGGGGAGGACCCGGGCGTCGTGCTCTCCGACGACGACGTCGCCGCCTCCGCCAGCGCACACCTCGCGGCCGTCGGTGCTCAGGAGGCCGTGCCCGGGCTCGGCGGGATGACCGCCCGCGTGGCCGACGACGGCACCACCGTCGTCGTCACCCTCGACGCCCGGGCCGATCTGTTCGCCATGACCGGCCCGTTCGCGGGGACACTGCCCCTGTCGGTCCCCCTCGAGGCGACGGGCAGCAGTCGCACTAGCCTGGCCCGGTGATCCGCTTCCTCCACGGCATCGGCGGCCGACCCGCCCACTTCGAGCCCCTTGCCGACGCCCTCGGCGCCGCAGCCGACCTCGCCGCCTCGCCCGCCCTGCCCGGCCACCCGGGCACGGACGCCGGCGGTCAGGACCGCCCCCGGGCCGCACGGCCGGCGACCGATGCGGACCCCGTCCTCGACGCCGCCCGCACCTGGGCGGCGCAGGCCGGCCCCGCGCCGGGGCTGCTGATCGGCCACAGCACGGGCGGGGTCATCGCGCTGCGCGCCGTCGCCGACGGGCTGGTGCGACCCCGCGCCCTCGTGGTCATCGACTCGAACGTCCCGGTGACGGACACCGCCCTGGCCGCCCGGGCGGCCAAGGCCCGCCTCGCCGCCCGCTCGGACTGGCGGAGCGTGCTCCGCGCCTCGCTCGCACGCGACCTCCTCGCCCCGGAGCCGTGGCGCGAGCGGATCCTGACCGACCTGGACGCCACGCCGGACCATCCGATGCGCGAGCTCTGGGCCGCCGTCCTCGCCGCGGACACCCGTGCCCTCTGGGCCGGCATCACCGTCCCGACGCTGTACGTGCGCAGCACCCGGGACGTCCACCAGCGGGACCTGGACGCGGTCACCGAGCACACCACCGTCGTCGACGTCGGCCCGGGCCACTGGCCGCACGTCGCGGAGCCCGAGGCCGTCGCCTCGGTGATCCGCCGCTGGCACACGACCGTGGCCACCCAGGCTTCCCACCGCTGACCGCGCGCCCGCCGCCGACCGATCATGTGTGCCCCTCCGAAGCGGGCAACGCGTCGAGACGTCCCGCGCGCCGTACAATGAGCTGACCGCATCCGGTGTGACGCACGTCTCGAGTGGTCAGTCCTGCGGAAGTCCGTCCTCCCCGTCTGAAAGCCCCGCATGAACCGCTCCACCCTCGGCACGCGCCTCGGCGCCTCCGTCCTCGTCGTCGCCGCCCTGGTCTCCGCGGCACCGGCCGCCCCGGCGGTCACCTCCACCTCCGGGACGACGACCACCACCGCGACCACCGGGCTCGCGCCGGGCACCTACCTGGCCCAGTCTGGGGACACGTGGGCGTACATCGCCCCACGCGTGGGCGTCGAACTCGCGGACCTGCTCCGTGCCAACGGCGCCACGACCAGCACCGCGATCCGCGCCGGCCAGCCCCTCGTCCTTCCGGCCGTTTCGAAGCACCTGCCGGCCACCTCGCGCACCGGGACCCCCTACTCCGGGCCGATGGCCCCCTCCTCGGCCGGTCGCCGGGTGACCGTGGTCGGCGACTCCATCGCCCTCGGCGCGGCGTCCCTGATGAACCTCGAGATGCCGGGGCTGACCATCGACGCCCGCGAGGGACGCACCTTCGCCCAGGGCCTGACACGCCTGGCCGAGCTCAAGCAGGCCGGCCGCCTCGGTGACGTCGTCGTGCTCGGCCTCGGCGTGAACGACGGCGGTGCCACGGCCACCCAGGTCCGCCGGGCGATGGACCTCGTCGGCACCGGACGCACACTCGTGCTGGTCACGGCCTCCGGCCCGGTCGCCTGGGAGACGTCCACCAACACGGCGATGCGCAACCTCGCCGCCACCTACCCCAGCCGCGTGGTGGTGGCGGACTGGAAGCGAGCCTCGGCCTACGTGACGGACTTCCGCGAGGACCGCATCCACCCCCGCGGGCAGGGTGCGAGCGTCTACGCGCGTCTGGTCCGCCTCGCCGTGGACACCGCGCCGGTGCTGCGGTCCACGACACCCCGGACCGTCACGGTCCAGGCCGGCGACACCCTGAGCCTCATCGCCACCCGCTACGGGGTCACCGGCGGCTGGCAGGCGCTGGCCACCCTCAACAAGATCTCCGACCCGTACGTGATCCGCATCGGTCAGACCCTGCTGCTGCCCGCCACCTCCACCACGACGACGCCGGCCACCTACACCGTGCTCCCCGGCCAGGGCTGGTACGCGGTGTCCCGCGCCACGGGCATCCCGGTCGCCCAGCTGCTCAGCCTGAACGGCGCCACGTTGAGCACCGAGATCCACCCGGGCCAGCGGCTGCGCCTCCGCTGACCGGACGGGGCCGGTGGGCCGGTGGCCCTCCGGCGACCCCGCTGCCCGAACCACACCTGCTCCCCACCGCACCGCTGCTCCTGGACGTCGCGCGGGTCTCGGCCCGGGAGGATTCGTCGTCACCGGCCGCGACCGGCGTCCACCCCACGCGGTAGGCTGGCCGAATCATGGCTGACACTGACTTCTCCGCGGAGATCGACTCCCTGCGCCACACCCTGGCCTCCATCGAGCAGGTCTCGGACCTCGACCGCATCAAGGCGGACATCGCCGAACTGGAGCAGCAGGCCTCCGCACCGGACCTCTGGGACGACCCGGAGGAGGCCCAGAAGGTCACCTCCAAGCTCTCCCACCGTCAGACGGACCTCAAGCGCATCACCTCCCTGGAGGGCCGCATCGAGGATCTGGAGACCATGGTCGAGCTCGCCGCGGAGGAGGACGAGCCCTCCCTCCTGGACGACGCCAACCAGGAGCTGACCTCCATCCGCAAGGCCCTGGAGGAGCTCGAGGTCGTCACGCTGCTCAGCGGCGAGTACGACCAGCGCGACGCCGTCGTGACCATCCGCGCGGGCGCCGGCGGCGTGGACGCGGCCGACTTCGCCGAGACCCTCATGCGCATGTACCTGCGCTGGGCCGAGCAGCGTGGCTGGTCCACCAAGGTCATGGACACCTCCTACGCGGAGGAGGCCGGCCTGAAGTCCGTCACCTTCGAGGTCAACGCGCCCTTCGCGTTCGGCACCCTCTCCGTGGAGGCCGGCACGCACCGCCTCGTGCGCATCAGCCCCTTCGACAACCAGGGCCGCCGCCAGACGTCCTTCGCGGCGGTCGAGGTGGTGCCGCTGATCGAGTCGGACGACTCCATCGAGATCCCCGAGTCCGAGATCAAGGTGGACGTGTTCCGCTCCTCGGGCCCCGGCGGCCAGTCCGTGAACACCACGGACTCCGCCGTCCGCATGACGCACCTGCCCACCGGCATCGTCGTGTCCATGCAGAACGAGAAGTCGCAGATCCAGAACCGTGCCGCCGCCCTGCGCGTGCTCCAGTCCCGCCTGCTGCTGCTGCGCAAGGCCGAGGAGGACGCGAAGAAGAAGGAGATGGCCGGCGACGTCAAGGCGTCCTGGGGCGACCAGATGCGCTCCTACGTGTTGAACCCGTACCAGATGGTCAAGGACCTGCGCACGGGCCACGAGGAGGGCAACCCCTCCTCCGTGTTCGACGGCCACATCGACGATTTCGTGGACGCCGGGATCCGCTGGCGCGCCGAGCAGGTCAAGGCCGCCCAGGAGGACTGAGCCCCGCGGCGCGGCCCCGCCGCCCGGGCCACCACGACGCCGGCCCGCACCTCCGCAGCGAGGCGCGGGCCGGCGTCGTCGTTCAGGCTCCGCAGGGGCCTCGGGCCTGGCCTGGGAGACCGGCCCGGTGGAATGCTCGAAGCGCCGGGGCGGGCGCCCCCGCGCGCCGGCCCGGCACCCGATTCCATCCCCACTCAGGAGGTCGACCAGCATGACCATGCGCGCCGCCCGTTGGCACGGCAAGAAGGACATCCGCATCGAGGAGATCGACTCGCCCACGGCCGGTCCAGGGCAGGTCCTCGTGGACGTCGCGTGGTGCGGCATCTGCGGCACGGACCTGCACGAGTACCTCGAGGGTCCGATCTTCATCCCGCCGGCCGGGCACCCGCACCCGATCTCCGGCGACGCCGCCCCCGTCACGCTCGGCCACGAGATGTCCGGCACCGTCGCCGCCCTGGGCGAGGGCGTCACGGACCTCGAGGTCGGCCAGAAGGTCGTCGTGGAGCCGTACATCGTGCGCGAAGAGGACCAGGACCGACCGGACTACAACCTCGCGCCGGACATGAACTTCATCGGCCTGGGCGGCAACGGCGGCGGCCTGGCCGAGCAGATCGCGGTGCAGCGCCGCTGGGTCCACCCGGTGGCCGACTCCGTGCCTCTCGACCAGGCCGCGCTCATCGAGCCGCTCTCGGTGGCCCACCACGCGTGGGTGCGGGCCGGCTCCCCGACGTCGGGCGTGGCCGTGATCGGCGGCGCCGGCCCCATCGGCGCGCTCACCGCGGCCGTGCTCAAGGGCAAGGGCCTGACGGTGTACGTCTCCGAGCTCTCCGAGCTGCGCCGGCAGAAGGTGCTCGAGGCCGGCGTGGTGGACGAGGCGTTCGACCCCCGCGAGGTGGACGTGCCCGCGAAGATCCGCGAGCTGCACGACGGCCAGGGCGCGGACGTGGGCTTCGAGTGCACCTCGGTGGACGTGGTGCTGGACATGCTGCTGGACGCGGTCCGTCCCGGCGGGGAGATCGTCAACGAGTCCATCTGGGGCCACGAGCCCGCCGTGGCCCTGCACAAGCTGGTGATGAAGGAGATCGACCTGCGCGGCACCATCGCGTACGCGAACGACCACGCGGACACCATCCGCATGGTCGAGGACGGCGCCGTGGACCTCGCGCCGTTCATCACCGGCAAGATCGGCCTCGACGACCTGGTCGACCAGGGCTTCGAGACCCTCATCCACCACAACGAGACGGCCGTGAAGATCCTCGTCTCGCCGACCGGCCAGGGTCTCTGAGGCTCCGGCCCGACCCCCGGACGTCCCGACGACGGCCCGCGCCCGCAGCCGGCGGGTGCGGGCCGTCGGGTCCCTGCACCGCGGCGCGCCGTCATGGATGCGTCGTCGCCTGGCGCGCCTGTGACCGGGGTCATAGACTGCATTTGAGTGAATCGTGATGAACCGAGTTGAACGTCCCAGGAGGACCGCATGACCGCCGAGCTGCCCCAGCCTCAGCCCACCGATGCCGTGATCGTGGGCGGTGCCCGCACGCCCTTCACCCGGCTGCTCTCGCAGCAGGCCGACCTGCGCGCCGTGGACCTGGGCGCCCACGCGATCACGCACGCGCTCGAGCGCGCCGGCGTGGCCCCCGAGGACGTGGACATGGTCTACATGGGCCAGGTCGTGCAGGCCGGCGCGGGCCAGAACCCGGCCCGCCAGTCCGCGCTCGCCGCGGGCATCCCGTGGAACGTCCCGGCCATGACGATCAACAAGGTGTGCCTGTCCGGCCTCACCGCCGTGATCGACGCCGCCCGTCTCATCCGCCTCGGCGAGGCGGACGTGGTGGTGGCCGGCGGTCAGGAGTCCATGACCAACGCCCCGCACCTGCTGCCCGGCGCGCGCAAGGGCTTCAAGTACGGCCCGGCCACCATGCTCGACGCCGTCGCGTGGGACGGCCTCACCGACTCCCTGAGCCACGAGGCCATGGGCGAGCTGACCGAGTCCGGCAACGGCGAGCGGAACATCGCCCGCGCCGAGCAGGACGAGGTCGCCGCGGCCTCGCACCAGCGGGCCGCCCGGGCCCAGTCCGAGGGCGTCTTCGAGGGCGAGATCGCCCCGGTGGAGGTCCCGCAGCGCAAGGGCGACCCGCTGGTCGTCTCCCAGGACGAAGGGGTCCGCCCGGACACGACCGCCGAGTCGCTGGGCGCTCTGCGCCCGGCGTTCGCGAAGGACGGCACGATCACGGCCGGCAACTCCTCGCCCCTGTCCGACGGCGCCGCCGCCCTCGTGGTGACCTCCCGTGCCTTCGCCGAGGAGAAGGGCCTGACGATCCTCGCCACGGTGGGCGCACCCGGCCAGACCGCCGGCCCGGACAGCTCGCAGCTGCACTCGCAGCCCTCCGACGCGATCAACGCCGCCATGCGGAAGCAGGGCTGGGACGTGGCCGACCTCGACTTCATCGAGATCAACGAGGCGTTCGGCGCGGTGGCCGTCCAGTCCCTGCGCGACCTCGACTACCCGCACGAGAAGACCAACATCCACGGCGGCGCCATCGCCCTGGGCCACCCGATCGGCGCGTCCGGCGCCCGGCTGGCCCTGCACGCCGCCCTCGAGCTCGACCGGCGCGACGGCGGCCGCGCGGCCGTCTCGCTCTGCGGCGGCGGCGGCCAGGGCGAGGCCCTGATCCTCTTCCGCTGACGGACCGCCCCTGAGAGAAAGGACCCCGGACATGGCTCTCGACAAGACCGTGGCCACGCCCGCCGAGGCGGTGGCGGATGTGCCGGACGGCGCGTCCCTGGCCGTCGGCGGCTTCGGACTCTCCGGCAACCCCGTGCAGCTCATCGAGGCCCTGCTCGAGCAGGGCGCCACGGACCTGTCCGTCGTCTCCAACAACTGCGGCGTGGACGGCTGGGGCCTGGGCCTCCTGCTCGGCGCGCGCCGGCTGCGGAAGATGACCTCCTCCTATGTGGGGGAGAACAAGGAGTTCGCCCGCCAGTACCTCGAGGGCGAGCTCGAGGTGGAGCTCGTCCCGCAGGGCACCCTCGCGGAGAAGCTCCGTGCCGGCGGCGCCGGCATCCCGGCGTTCTACACCCGCTCCGGCGTCGGCACCCAGGTGGCCGAAGGCGGCCTGCCCATGCGCTACGACGCGGACGGCACCGTGGTGAAGTCCTCGCAGGCCAAGCCCACGGACACGTTCGTGCTCGGCGAGGGCTACCTCAGCCAGACCCCGGACGAGCCCGAGACCTATGTGCTCGAACGCTCCATCGTCACCGACTTCTCCCTCGTGCACGCCTGGAAGGGCGACCGCCACGGCAACCTCGTGTTCCGCAAGGCCACCCGCCAGTTCGGCCCGCCCGCGGCCATGGCCGGCCGGGTGTGCATCGCCCAGGTGGAGGAGCTCGTCGAGCCCGGCGAGATCGACCCGGATGACGTGCACCTGCCCGGTGTCTTCGTGCACCGGATCGTGGAGGTCGGCACGGACATCGAGAAGCGGATCGAGAAGCGCACCGTGCGCGCATCGGGGGAGGAGCAGGCATGAGCGAGCAGACCACTGAGCGTCCCCAGGGCCTGAGTCGTGACCAGATGGCGGCCCGCGCCGCCCAGGAGCTGCCGGACGGCGCCTACGTCAACCTCGGCATCGGCATGCCCACGCTGATCCCCAACCACATCCCCGCCGGGCGGTCCGTGGTGCTGCAGTCCGAGAACGGCATCCTCGGCACGGGCCCGTACCCCACGGAGGACGCCGTGGACCCGGACCTGATCAACGCGGGCAAGGAGACCGTCACCGTGAACCCGGGGGCGTCCTTCTTCGACTCCGCGCTGAGCTTCGGCATGATCCGCGGCGGCAAGATCGACGTCGCCGTCCTGGGCGGCATGGAGGTCTCCGCCGCGGGCGACCTGGCCAACTGGATGGTGCCCGGCAAGATGGTCAAGGGCATGGGCGGTGCGATGGACCTCGTCCACGGCGCCGGCCGCGTGATCGTCATGATGGACCACGTGTCCAAGGACGGGACCCCCAAGATCGTCGACCAGTGCACCCTGCCCCTGACCGGCCGCGCCGTCGTCGACCGCATCATCACGGACCTGGCCGTGATCGACGTCGTCGGCACCCCGGAACAGCCCCGCCTGGCGCTCGTGGAGACCGCGCCCGGCATCACCGAGGAGCAGGTCCGCGCGCTCACCGGCGCGCCGCTGGACTGAGCCGACGACGCCGCCCCGCGGCCCCGGCGCACCGCCTCGGCGGGCATCGGGCCGGCACGGGATAGACTGGACGGCCGCGCCCTGATCGGGGCGCGGCCGTCGCCGTGGACGCTGGAAGGACGTGAGGCCATGGGCAAGAACAGCAAGGGCAAGGCCGCCAAGCAGCCGGCCCCCGGCGAGCGCCAGGTGATCGCCAACAACAAGAAGGCGCGCCACGACTACACCATCCTCGACACGTACGAGGCCGGCATGGTGCTCACCGGCACCGAGGTGAAGTCGCTGCGCGAGGGCAAGGCCTCGCTCGTGGACGGCTTCGCGGTCTTCTACCGGGACGAGCTGTGGCTCGAGCAGGTCTACATCCCGGAGTACCTCAACGGCTCGTGGACCAACCACGCCGCCCGCCGCCGCCGCAAGCTGCTGCTGCACCGCGCCGAGCTGACGAAGATCTCCCGCCAGATCCAGGATCCGGGCCTGACCATCGTGCCGCTGTCCCTGTACTTCCTGAACGGGCGCGTGAAGGTGGAGATCGGCGTCGCGCGCGGCAACCGCGAATACGACAAGCGGCACAAGCTGCGCGAGCAGCAGGACAACCGCGAGGCCCAGCGGGCCATGCGGATGCGCAACCGGCGCGCCGGCGTGGCCTGAGCGCGGTGGACCCCTTGGGAATGCCTCGGGGGCGTGCTACGTTGTATCTCTCGCAGGGCCGGTTTCAGGACCGGCGGGCCTCGCGCCCTCCGCCTGCAGTGGTGATTGACAACCTCATAGAGGAGTCGCCCCCATGGGGCCGATCGGTTTCGACGGTGTGTGTCGCGTCGGGAGAAGCGGGCCGAGGATGCAGAGTCATCTCGTCAAACGCTCTCTGCAAACCAATAAGTGCCGAATCCAAGCGCACTGACTTCGCTCTCGCTGCCTGATCAGTGATCGAGTCCGTCACCCCGAGGTCGCTGTCGCCTCGGATCGTGGCGTCAGCTAGATAGCCACTGGGCGTCACCCTCGCCGGGGGTCGTGACGCCGACATCAATCCGGCTGGGTCCGGGTTGGCCGCCCGTCTGCGGGACGGCCAGGACCGAGCAACACCCACAGCAGACTGCGCCCGGAGAAGACCTGGCAACACCTCATCGGACGCGGGTTCAATTCCCGCCGGCTCCACTCACCACCACGGGAAGGCCCCGGAATCACCCCGATTCCGGGGCCTTCGTCGTGTCCATGCCGGTGTGCGGCGGCCCGCCCCTCAGCCGGCCAGGACGGCGTGCAGGCCCAGGCCGGCGCCCCAGCCGACGACGACGGCCACCAGCCCCAGCCCCAGATGCGCGGTCCACAGGCGGGCGGCTGTGCCCCATCGACGGGCGAGCGCGGCGTCAGCCGCCTCAGCGGCCACGGTGGACCACGTCCCCAGGGCGAGGCAGAACCCGGACACCACGGCGGACACCGCCGCGACGAGCACGAGCCCCTGCCCGTCGCCCCCGCCCCCGGAGGTGTGCACCAGCTCCGGCACGGCCAGGCCGACGGTGACGCCGAGGAGCAGGGCCGCCGTCGTGTTGGCGGTGAGCAGACCCCGGGGCCCGAGCCGGTCGGTCAGGCGCCGGCGCACCAGGGCGCCGAGCGCCCCGCCCGCCGCGAGGCAGGCCAGGAGGGCCACCTGGAGGAGAGCGAAGACCTCGTATCCCGCGCCGCTCATGCGTCCTCCGCCGAACGATCCGTCCCGACCGCGCGCGACCCCGGGGCGCCACCGGCGCGCAGGCCGAGCACGGCCGCCGCCGTCGAGAGTGCAGCCATCAGCGCGAGCACCAGCAGCACCGCTACCGCCGCGGCGAGGACGCCACCCGCCCCGGACGCCGCGGCGCCCAGCCGCACCGGCCACAGCACCAGGGCGACGGCGCTGGAGATGGTGGTGAACGCACCGAGGAAGCCGGTTCCCAGCCCCGCCACCAGGCGTGGACGCCAGTCCGGCCCGCGGCGTCGCGAGGCCGCCCACAGCAGGCCGAGCAGGAACGAGCCGAGCACGTTCACCACGAACAGCGGCAGGGCCTGGACCAGCACGTCGACCGCCCCGAACGCGGCGCCGAACGTGCCGCGGAAGTTGGGCGCCCCGGCCAGCGCGGTCACCGCGTTCATCACCCCCGCACCGCACAGCACGCCCGCGGCACCGCCGAGGGCCACCGCACCCGCAGTGCCGGGCCGGCGATCTGTCCCGCGCCCGCCCCTCCGGTCGGCCGTCGTCTCCCCCGCACTGCTATCAGGCGCCGCCCTCGGTCTCGTCACCCGCGCGGAGGCGGGCGAGGACGTCGTCGTGGAGCAGGCCGTTCGTGGCCAGCGCGTGCCCGCCGAACGGGCCGTCCTCGCCGTCCAGCGAGGTGAAGCGGCCGCCGGCCTCGCGCACGATCGGCACCAGAGCGGCCATGTCATGCAGCTCGAGCTCGGGCTCGGCCGCGATGTCCACGGCGCCCTCGGCGACGAGCATGTAGGACCAGAAGTCGCCGAAGCCGCGCACGCGCCACACGTCCGAGGTGAGCTGCAGGAACGCGCGGATCGAGCCGCGTTCGCGCCAGCCCTCGATCGAGGAGAAGGACAGCGACGCGTCCTCGACCCGGTCCACGCCGGACACGGTGATCCGCTGAGCACGCGTGAGCGAGGTGCCCGCGAAGGCGCCCTGGCCGGCCGCGGCCCACCAGCGACGGTGCAGGGCGGGGGCGGAGACGACGCCGACGACGGGCTCGCCGTCGATCAGCAGCGCGATGAGGGTGGCCCACACGGGCACGCCGCGCACGAAGTTCTTGGTGCCGTCGATGGGGTCGACCACCCACTGCCGGCCGGAGCGGCTCAGAGATCCGCCGAACTCCTCACCCACGATGCCGTCGCGCGCCCGGGCACGGGACAGGGTCGAGCGGATGGACTCCTCGGCGGCGCGGTCCGCATCCGTGACAGGGGTGAGATCCGGCTTGGTGCTGACCTCGAGGTCCTGGGCCCTGAACCGGGACATCGTGATCGAGTCCACGTTGTCCGCCAGCATGTGGGCCAGCCGCAGGTCCTCCGTGAGGTCGCGGCCGCGGGTCGCAGGGTTCTCAGGTCGCTCCATGCCGCCCACGCTATACCGCGCGGGCCGCCTCAGTCCTCGGACGACGCCGCGTCCTCCGCCCCCGAGGGGGCCAGCCGGTTGCCGAGCAGACGCCGCAGCGAGGCCAGGCGTGCCGCTCCCGAGGGGCCGGCGTGGCCCGCGGCCACCCATGCGTCCAGGCCGCAGCCGGGGGAGTCGGCGGTGTGGGTGCAGCCGCGCGGGCAGTCCGCCAGCCCGCCGGCGAGGTCGTCGAACGCCTCCACCACGCGGTCCGGCTCGACCCAGCCCAGCCCGAAGGACCGGATGCCGGGGGTGTCCACCACCCAGGTGTCCGGCAGGGGGGCGCCGTCGTCGCCCGTCAGCGGCAGTGCGAGCGCGGACGAGGAGGTGTGCCGGCCCCGGCCGGTGACGGCGTTGACGTGGCCGGTGGCCCGTTCCGCGCCGGTGAGCGCGTTCAGCAGCGTGGACTTGCCGACGCCGGAGGGCCCCACGAACGCGCTCGTGTGCCCGATCAGCCGCTCGGCCACCCGGGCCACGAGCGAGGCGTCCAGGGCGGTGTCCCCGGTCTCGGCCTCGAAGGTCGCCGCACCGGAGGTCATCACCTCCAGGTCCAGGGCCTCGTAGTGCGCCACCAGCGCGGCCGGATCACGCAGGTCGGTCTTCGTGATGAGCAGCACCGGGTGGATGCCGGCGTCGTAGCAGGCGACCAGGGCGCGGTCGATGAAGCCGGTCCGGGGCTCCGGATTGGCCGCGGCCACCATGATCACCAGCAGGTCGGCGTTGGCCACCACCACCCGCTCGACCTCGTCCGAGTCGTCCGCCGACCGGCGCAGGACCGTGCTGCGCTCCTCGACACGGACGATGCGTGCGAGCGTGCCCTCGTCCCCGGAGAGGTCCCCGACGACGGCCACCCGGTCGCCCGTGGCGATCGGCGTGCGGCGCAGCTCGCGGGCGCGCATCGCCGTGATCCGCTCGTCCAGGCGATCCGGCAGCACCACGGCGTACCGGCCGCGGTCCACCGTGGTGACCATGCCGACCTGCGCATCCTCGTGCTTGGGCCGCTCCTTGGTGCGCGGGCGGGTGCCGCGTTTGGACGGGCGCACCCGGACATCGGACTCGTCCCACGCGGAGGGATCGAGGCGCCGGGCCATCAGCGGGCCTCCTCGGCCGCATCGCCGGGTGCCACGAGCGCGGTCCACAGTGCGGGGAAGTCCGGCATCGTCTTCGCGGTGGTCGCCACGTCCACGATGCCGGTCCCCGGCACGCGCAGGCCGACGACGGCGGCGAAGGTCGCCATCCGGTGGTCGTGGTAGGTCTCGAGGGCGGCGGGCGACAGCGGCCCCGACGCGTCCGTCCCCGGGAAGCCGAGCGACGTCTCGTCCTCGTCCACGGTGATCCCCAGGCGGGCGGCCTCGGCGGTGAGCGCGGCGAGCCGGTCCGTCTCATGGCCCCGCAGATGGCCGATCCCCGTCAGGCGGGTGGGCCCGGAGGCCAGCAGGGCGAGCGCGGCCGCGGTGGGGGCGAGCTCGGCCGTGTCCGCGATCTCACCGGCGCCGGTGATGCGGGGCGCGCCGTCGTCGTGGACCGCCCCCGTCACCGTGAGCCGGCCGCGGGAGCGGTCCGTGCGGTCGACCGTGAGGGCCACGCTCGCCCCGAACTGCGGCAGGATCCGCCGCCAGCGGTCGCCGATCTGCGTCGTGCGGGTGGGCCAGTCCGGCACCGTCACGGAGCCGCCCGTGGCCACGGCGGCGGCCAGGAAGGGGCCTGCGTTGGACAGGTCCGGCTCGACGGTCGCCTCGTGTGCCGGGATGCGCCCCGGGGCCACGGTCCACGCCCCGGGACCCGTCTCGGCGACGTCCACCTCGAGCGCGCGCAGCACCCCGACGGTCATCGCGACGTGCTCCGGACTCGGCACGGTCTGCCCGGTGTGCCGCAGCCGGAGGCCGCGCGGCATCCCCGCGGCCGCCAGCAGCGCGGCGGACAGGAACTGGGAGGAGCCGGAGGCGTCGACCGCGACCTCCGGCACGTCGCCGTCGGGGGCCACCGTGGCCGCGTCCGCGCGGGTCGTCATCGTGAAGGGCAGGCGACCGGGCTCGCCCTCCTCGTTGACGGCCACCCCGAGCTGGCGCAGCGCGTCCAGGACCGGGGCCATCGGGCGCAGGCGCGCGCCGGCGTCGCCGTCGAAGCGGACCCGGCCGGGCCGCAGCGCGGCGACGAACGGGACGAAGCGCATGACCGTCCCCGCCAGTCCGCAGTCCACGGTGACATCCCCGGCCAGCGGCTCGCCGACCGGCATCGGATGCACGCGCAGTCCACCGTCGGACAGGGGCTCGAACCGGGCCCCGAGCGCGGTGAGCGCCGTGCGCATCAGCGCCGTGTCCCGCGACTCGAGGACGCCGTGCAGGATGCACGGGCCGTCGGCGAGGGCGGCGAGCACGAGGTGCCGGTTCGTCAGCGACTTCGATCCCGGCAGCCGCACGTCTCCGCGCACCGGGCCGCGCGCCATGGGCGCGGGCCAGGTCTCGGCGGCGTCGGGACGGGGGGCGGGGGAGTGCGTGGCGGCACGCGTGGGGCGGGTCACCGGACCAGCCTATCCGGCGTCTGTCGGCCGGGGTCGGCCTGTCTCGGGGGAATACCTGGAACGCTGCTGGCGCTCCACTTGGACGACCCCGTACCCGTGTCGGCGGACCGGTCCCGCTTGCCGAGGGCCGCAGCCGGAGAGGAGCCCCGCATGAGCGCCGCCCTGCTGACGCATGCCTCCCGGACCGTAGACTGGCCCGCGATGAGCACTGACAACAGCCGGCCGGAATTCGCCCGGCCCGAGGACGCCCCCGAGCACGACCGCGCCGACATCGACGTCGCCGCCGAGTCCGAACAGCAGCGCCGTGCCCGGTTCGAGCGCGACGCCCTCGAGTTCGTGGACCAGTTGTACTCCGCTGCGCTGCGTATGACGCGCAACCCGCAGGACGCCGAGGACCTGGTCCAGGAGGCGTACACGAAGGCCTACTCTTCGTTCCACCAGTACCGGCCCGGCACCAATCTCAAGGCCTGGCTTTACCGGATCCTCACGAACACGTACATCAACCTCTACCGCAAGCGGCAGCGCCAGCCCCTCGAGGCGGACAACCCTGAGGTGGAGGACTGGCAGATGGCCCGGGCCGCCGAGCACACCTCCGGTGGCCTGCGCTCAGCCGAGACGGAGGCCCTCGACCGGCTCCCCGACTCCCAGGTGAAGGACGCCCTGCAGGCGATCCCGGAGGAGTTCCGGCTCGCCGTCTACTTCGCGGACGTGGAGGGCTTCGCATACAAGGAGATCGCCGAGATCCTCGACGTGCCGATCGGCACCGTCATGTCGCGGCTGCACCGGGGCCGCAAGCAGCTGCGCGAGCGCCTCGCGGACTACGCGGCGGCGCGCGGCATCAAGGCCCAGCCGAAGAAGAAGACCGGGCGCGGCGGAACGAAGCAGACCGAGACGAGCACGAAGGAGGCCACGCGATGACTGTGGACCAGCACGGCCATGAGTGCCGCGACGCCCAGGACGCCTCCCTGGAGCGGCTGTACCAGTACCTGGACGGCGCCCTGACGCCCGAGGACATCGAGCAGGTGCGCGCCCACGTGGCGGACTGTCCGGACTGCCGACACCAGAAGGAGCTCGAGGAGCTCATCCGCTCGGCGGTGCGTCGGTGCTGCCAGGAGAAGGCGCCCGCGCAGCTGCGGGCCACCATCATGACCCGCATCACCCAGACCCCGATGACGACCGTCACCTGGGGCTGACACCGCGACATGCGGACCCGTGGGCACCCGATCGGGCGCCCCGACGATGACGAAGGGCCGTCCCCTGAGGGGACGGCCCTTCGTGGTCTGCGGTCGCCGGGTGGCACCCGGCCGGTCCGCGACGCCGATCAGCGGATCAGGCGTTGGGACGCTTGCCGTGGTTGGCGCCGTTCCTGCGGCGGTCGCGACGCTTGCGTGCACGCTTGCTCATGACGTCTCCCTTCAACGAGTCGGTCGGTGGTCCATTCTGTCACATCAGGCCGTGGGCTCGGGCAGACCGAGCCACTGGTACCAGCCCCGGTGCAGCACGAGCCACGCGATGAGCCCGTGGCCCGCCTGGCCCGGCCGGCCCTGGCCGGAGGCGAGGTCCGAGCGCCACTGCTCGTGGCTCACCAGCGGGGTGAACGTGTCCACGTACACGTGGTTGCGCCGATCGGCCACATCCAGGTAGGCCGCGTTGAGCTCAGCGAGCCGGGCGTTGCGCTGCTCGTCCAGGGTGGGCGTGGGGCCCACCACGAGCACCGGGATGTTCCGCTGCGAGGCGGTGTCCAGGACGTTGGCCAGGTTCAGCCGCGAACGGGCGGTGGAGGTGGCCTCCAGGTCCAGGTCCGCGTCGGACAGGGCCACGACGAGGCGGTTCTCCGTCTCCTCGGAGAAGCGCCGTGAGGCCTCGCCCCACCAGCGCTCGTTGAGGTCCTCGGTGGTCTCGTGCGGCACGGCCAGCACGTAGTTCTCCAGCTCCACGTCGGGGGCCTGGGTGCGGGCGAGCACGCGGCCCCACCAGCCGATGGCGCGGGCGTCGCCCGCACCGGCCAGCAGCTGGTCGCCGACGGCGGCGATCCGGATCCGGCGGTTGTGCACAGTGTGTCCTTTCGTCGGCCGTTCCGGCGCCGCCGCCGCACCGGAGGGTGCGGCGGCGGCGCAGGGTCGGTCCGGGTCAGCGGCCGAAGGCGGCGTCCAGCAGCGTGCTGAGCTCCTGGTCGTGGCGGCCCTTGGTGCCCGCGGAGGTCGCGGCCGAGGCCGGGCGGGACACGAGGGTCACGGGGCCGTCGAGCTGCGGCACGAGGTTCAGTGCCATGAACGGCCACGGGCCCTGGTTCGCGGGCTCGTCCTGCACCCAGGTGACGTCGGCGACCGGGTAGGCGCGGAGCGCCTTGCGGATCTCGTCGAGCGGCAGCGGGTAGAGCTGCTCCACCCGCACGATCGCGGTGGACGTGTCACCGGACTTCTCGCGGCGGGCGAGCAGGTCGTAGTACAGCCGGCCGGAGACCAGCACCACGCGCGTGACGTCCTTGGCGTCCACCCCGGCGTCCGGGATGACCGGCTGGAAGCCGCCCTCGGTGAAGTCCTCCACCGAGTTCGCGGCGGCCTTGAGGCGCAGCAGCTGCTTCGGGGTGAACACGATGAGGGGCCGACGCGGGCGGGCGTAGGCGTGCTCGCGCAGCAGGTGGAAGTGGTTCGCGCCCGTGGAGGGGTTGACCACGCGCATGTTGTCCTCGGCGCACATCTGCAGGAAGCGCTCGATGCGGGCGGAGGAGTGGTCCGGCCCCTGTCCCTCGTAGCCGTGGGGGAGGAGCAGGACCACGGACGAGGTCTGCGACCACTTCTGATCGGCCGAGGAGATGAACTCGTCGATGATCGTCTGCGCGCCGTTCACGAAGTCGCCGAACTGGGCCTCCCACAGCACGAGGGCGTCGGAGCGCTCCACGGAGTAGCCGTACTCGAAGCCGAGGGCGGCGTACTCGGACAGCAGCGAGTTGTAGACCCAGAACTTCGCCTGGTCCTCGGAGAGGTGCCTCAGCGGCGCCCACGTGTCGCCGGTGATCCGGTCGTGGAACACCGAGTGGCGCTGCGTGAAGGTGCCGCGCTGGGAGTCCTGGCCCGCCAGGCGGACCGGCACGCCCTCCATGAGCAGCGAGCCGAAGGCCGCCAGCTCGGCGAAGCCCCAGTCGATGCCGCCGTCGACGGCCATCTTGGCGCGGCGCTCGAGCAGGGCCGCGAGCTTGGGGTGGACCGTAAAGCCCTCGGGCACGTCGATGTGCGCCTGCCCGATGGCCCGCAGCGTCTCGGCCGAGATGGCCGTGGACGCCGGCGCCTCCGGGGCCGCGTCCCGGTCCTCGGCCGGGCGGAGGCCCTCCCCGCCGGAGGCGGGCGCGTCCTCGTGGGTCTCCGCGAAGACCCGCTCCAGCTGCTGCTGGTAGTCCTTCAGGGCGCTGTCCGCCTCCTCCTGCGTGATGTCGCCGCGGCCCACGAGGGACTCGACGTACAGCTTGCGGGTGGAGCGCTTCTGCTCGATGAGGTTGTACATGCGCGGCTGCGTCATCGACGGGTCGTCGCCCTCGTTGTGGCCGCGGCGGCGGTAGCAGACGAGGTCGATGACGACGTCCTTGTTGAACCGCTGGCGGTACTCGAAGGCGAGCTGGGCCACGTGCACCACGGACTCCGGCTCGTCGCCGTTGACGTGGAAGATCGGGGCCTGGATGGTCTTGGCCACGTCGGTGGAGTACACCGCGGAGCGCGCCTGGGTCGGCGGCGTGGTGAAGCCCACCTGGTTGTTCACGACCACGTGGATCGTGCCGCCGGTGCGGTAGCCGGGCAGCTGCGAGAGCTGCAGGACCTCGGTCACGACGCCCTGGCCCGCGAAGGCCGCGTCGCCGTGCACGAGGATCGGCAGCACGGAGAAGGAGTCCGGGCGCTGGCCACCCAGATCGAGGCGGTCCTGCTTGGCACGCACGACGCCCTCGAGGACCGGGTCCACGGCCTCCAGGTGCGAGGGGTTGGCGGCGAGGTACACGCGGGTGCTGTTGCCGGCGTCGGACACGAAGGTGCCCTCGGTGCCCATGTGGTACTTCACGTCGCCCGAGCCCGAGGCGCCGCCCGGGGTGGCCCCCTCGAACTCGCGGAAGACCTGGCTGTAGGTCTTGCCGGCGATGTTGGTCAGCACGTTCAGGCGACCGCGGTGCGCCATGCCGATGGCGACCTCGTCCAGCCCGGCGTCGGCGGCGTCGCCGAGGATGCCGTCCAGCAGCGGGATGAGGGACTCGCCGCCCTCCAGGGAGAAGCGCTTCTGGCCGATGTACTTGGTCTGCAGGAACGTCTCGAACGCCTCCGCGGCGTTGAGTCGGCCCAGGATGCGCAGCTGCTCCTCGCGGGTGGGCTTGGCGTACGGCTGCTCGAGCTTCTCCTGGAACCAGGCGCGCTCGGCCGGGTCCTGGATGTGCATGTACTCGACGCCGATGGTGCGGCAGTACGCGTCACGCAGCACGCCGAGGATCTTGCGCAGCGTCAGGCTGCTCGCCCCGCCGAAGCCGCCGGTGGGCCACTTGCGGTCCAGGTCCCACAGGGTCAGCCCGTGCTCGCGGATGTCGAGGTCCGGGTGGTAGGCCATCGAGTACTCGAGCGGGTCCACGTTGGCCAGCAGGTGGCCGCGGTCCCGGTACGCGTGGATGAGCTGCTGGATGCGGGCGACCTTGCCGATCTGCTCCTCCGGGTTCACCTGCACGTCCTGGGCCCAGCGGACGGGCTCGTAGGGGATGCGCAGGGAGTGGAAGACCTCGTCGTAGAAGCCGTCCTCGCCCAGCAGGAGGCCGTGCACGATCTTCAGGAACTCGCCGGAGCCGGCGCCCTGGATCACGCGGTGGTCGTACGTGGAGGTGAGGGTGATCGTCTTGGAGATCGCCAGGTCGTGCAGCGTGGACTCGGCGGCGCCCTGGAAGGCGGCCGGATAGGTCAGCGCGCCGACGCCGATGATGGCGGCCTGGCCCTGGGACAGGCGGGGCACCGAGTGCACGGTGCCGATGCCGCCCGGGTTGGTCAGGGAGACCGTGGTGCCGGCGTAGTCGTCCATCGTCAGCTTGTTCTTGCGGGCGCGCTGGACGAGGTCGTCGTACGCCTTCCAGAAGCCGCGGAAGTCGAGGGTCTCGGCGGCCTTGACGTTGGGGACCACGAGCGCGCGGGTGCCGTCCGGGCGGGGCAGGTCGATGGCGAGGCCGAAGTTCACGTGGGCCGGCTCCACCATGGTGGGCTTGCCGTCGCGCTCCTCGTAGGTCACATTCATCGAGGGCATGGCCGCGAGCGCGCGGACCACGGCGTAGCCGATGAGGTGGGTGAAGGAGACCTTGCCGCCCCGGGTGCGGGCCAGGTGGCTGTTGATGACCACGCGGTTGTCGATCAGCACCTTGGCCGGCAGGTCGCGCACGGTGGTGGCGGTGGGCATGGACAGGGAGGCGTCCATGTTCGTGGCCACGGCCTTGGCCATGCCCTTGAGGACGGTGGCCTTCTCCTGCTTCTCGTCCGCGGTGGTGGCGGTGGTGTCGGCGGGCTCGGAGGGCACGGCCTGGGCCGCCGGGGTCTTCTTGGGCTTGGGGCCGGTGCTGACCGAGGTCTCCTTGGGCTGCGCACCCCGGGCCGGGGCGGTCGCCGCCTTCGGCTCGGTCACCTTGGCGGAGGCCTTCGGCTCGGCCCGGGCGGCGGTCTTCGGCTCGGTCTTGGCGGCGGCCTTCGGCTCGGCCTTGGCGGCGGCCTTCGGCTCGGCCTCGGCGGGGGCGCTGGCCTCGAGACGGGCGAAGATCTGTGCCCACTGCCGGTCCACGGAACCGGAGTCCTCGCGGTACTTCCGGTAGATCTCGGCCACGAGCCGTTCGTTCCCCGGGAACTCCTGTGCGAGCCGGTCCGACGTGAGTTCTGGCACTGTGTAACGCCTCTTCCTGAGCCTTGGGATGCGATGTGCTGCGCCGGGCCACCCGCGCGGCGCGCGTGGGGCCGGGAACGCCTCGAGACATCATAGTTCTTCGACGCCCCCGGTCGGAATGCCGCGGCCTCGGCTCGACTCCGCTCCCGGCGGACGCGCGGGGGGCTCTCGGCGTCCGCCTCGTCTGGGAGACTGACGCCATGCGCTTCCTCACCGACCCGGCCGTCGACCTGACGTACAACGACGTCTTCCTCGTGCCCTCGCACTCGGACGTCGCCAGTCGCATGGACGTGGACATCGCCCCGGATGACGGCACGGGCGCCACCATCCCCCTGGTCTCCGCCAACATGACCGCCGTCACCGGGCGCCGGATGGTCGAGACCATGGCCCGGCGCGGCGGTCTCGGGATCCTGCCGCAGGACATCCCGGCGGACGTGATCCGGGACGTCGTGCGTCGGGTGAAGGTGGCCCACCCCGTGGCGGACACCGCCCTGACCGTCGGGCCGCAGGACACGGTGCTGGACCTGCTCCACCTCGTGGACCGCCGCAACCACGGGGCCGTCTGCGTGGTGGACGCGCACGGCGGGCTGCTCGGCGTGGTCCGCCCCCAGGACTGCGAGGGCGTGGACCGCTTCGCCTCGGCCGCCTCCGTCATGCACCCTCCGGCGGTGACCCTCACGCTCGCCGAGCTCGGCGGCACGGACGGGGCCCCGAGCAAGGAGGCGCTGCAGGCGGCCTTCGAGCGCCTGCACGCCGCGCGCCAGGAGATGGCCCCCGTCGTGGACCCGGCGGTGGGGACCGCCGCCCCCGTGCTGCGCGGGGTCGTCACCGCGGCGGGCCTGCTGCGCTCGTCCTTGTTCACGCCCGGTCTCGACGACGACGGACGGCTCCGCGTCGGCGCCGCCGTCGGCATCAACGGGGCGGTGGGGGAGAAGGCCGCCGTCCTGGTCGAGGCCGGCGTCGACGTGCTCGTCGTGGACACGGCGCACGGTCATCAGCGGACCATGCTGGACGCGCTCGCTGCGGTGCGGGCCCTCGACCCCGGCGTGCCCGTGGTGGCCGGCAACGTCGTCTCCGGCGACGGCGTCCGGGACCTGGTCGCGGCCGGCGCGGACATCGTGAAGGTGGGCGTGGGCCCGGGCGCGATGTGCACCACGCGCATGCAGACCGCGGTGGGCCGGCCGCAGTTCTCGGCGGTCCTGGAGTGCGCCGCCGCGGCCCGCGAGCTCGGGGCACGCGTGTGGGCGGACGGCGGGGTGAAGCACCCGCGGGACGTGGCGCTCGCGCTGGCCGCCGGAGCCAGCTCGGTGATGATCGGCTCGTGGTTCGCGGGGACGCTCGAGTCTCCGGGCGACCTCGTGCACGGTCCGGACGGTCGGCGGTACAAGGAGAGCTTCGGCATGGCCTCGGCCCGTGCGGTCCAGCACCGCACCCGCCACGAGGACGCCTTCACCAAGGCCCGCAAGGCGATGTTCGAGGAGGGCATCTCGTCCTCGCGCATGTACGTGGACCCGCGCCGCCCGTCGGTGGAGGACCTGCTGGACACCATCACGTCCGGTGTGCGCTCGTCGCTGACCTACGCCGGCGCCCACGACCTGGCGGAGTTCCGCGACCGCGCCGTCGTCGGCCTGCAGTCCGCGGCGGGCTACGAGGAGGGCCGGCCGGTCGCCTCGTCGTGGTGAGGCGGCCGCATGCCCTTGCTCGTTCCGCCGGGGCCTGACGCCCCTATACTGGGCGGACTATGGATCACCCTGACACCTGTGTGCCAGACCGCTCGTCCGCCCACGCGGACGCGGCCGGATCGGAGCCTTCCAGTCCCGGTGCCCCGCACCGCCGCCCGGCCCGCCGTCGAGGGGGTGAGGTCGGGTGGAGTGGCTCCTGCTGATCCTCGGCCTGGCCCTGATCGTGGGCACCGGGTTCTTCGTGGCCGTCGAGTTCGCCATGATCGCGATCGACGTGCCCACCGTGCAGCGCATGGTGGACGCGGGTGACCGCGGCGCCGAGCCCCTGCTGCGCTGTCTCAAGTCACTCTCGACCCAGCTCTCCGCGTGCCAGCTGGGCATCACTCTGACCACACTGCTCACCGGCTACGTGATGGACCCGGCGATCAGCCGGCTCATCGACCCGCTGCTGCTCCAGGTGGGGCTGCCGGCCGGCGTGGTGGGCACCGTCTCGCTCGTCGTCGCGATGGTCGTGGCGACCCTGCTCTCGATGCTCCTCGGCGAGCTGATCCCCAAGAACATGTCCATCGCCGAGCCCATGGCGATCGGCCGCGCACTCGCCCGGCCCCAGCTCGTGTTCAGCACCGTGTTCAAGCCGGCGATCCTGGTCCTGAACGGGTTCTCCAACGGCGTGCTGGCCCGCGTGGGCATCGAGGCCAAGGAGGAGATCTCCGGCGCCCGCAGCCCCGAGGAGCTCTCCTCGCTGGTCCGCCGCTCGGCCCAGCTGGGCACGCTCGACGCGCAGACCGCCACGTTCCTGGACCGGACGCTGCGCTTCGCGGACCGCACCGCCGCGGACGTGATGACCCCGCGCATCCGCGTGGAGACGGTGAGGGAGGACCAGGCTCTGCCCGAGGTCCTGGACCTGGCCCGCAGCACCGGCTACTCGCGGTTCCCCGTGATCGGCGACTCCTCGGACGACATCCGCGGCGTGGTGCACGTGAAGAAGGTCGTGGCCGTGCCGCGGGAGCGCCGCGCCGACCTCGAGGCCGGTGCACTGATGACGGAGGTCATCCGCGTGCCGGAGACCGTGCACCTGGACCAGCTGCTGGCCGAGCTGCGCGACGCGAACCTGCAGATGGCCGTCGTCGTGGACGAGTACGGGGGCACCGCAGGGGTGGTCACGCTCGAGGACGTGGTGGAGGAGATCGTCGGCGAGGTCGCGGACGAGCACGACCGCGTCACCCCGGGGGTCCTCCAGACGGCCTCCGGCCGCTGGTACTTCCCGGCGGAGCTGCGGCCCGACGAGGTGCGGACCCAGATCCCGGCCCTCGTGGTGCCGGAGGACGGGGCCTACGAGACCGTCGGCGGGTACATCCTGGCCCGACTGGGGCGCCTGGCGGAGGTCGGGGACGTGGTGGACGTGGACGGCGGCACCCTGACGGTCGAGCGGATGGACGGCCGCCGCATCGAGCGCGTGCGCTTCGACCCGGCCGCTGAGGACGAGGAGACGCGCGCATGAACGGGGACGTCGTCGGACTGCTGTGGCTGGTGGTCCTGTTGGCCGCCAACGCCTTCTTCGTGGCGGGCGAGTTCGCCGTCATGGGCGCCCGCCGGGCGCAGATCGAGCCGCGGGCCGAGGCCGGCTCCCGCCAGGCCCAGGTGGCGCTCTACGCGATGGAGCACGTCTCCCAGATGCTGGCCGTCTGCCAGCTCGGCATCACGGTGTGCTCCCTGCTCATCCTCAACGTGTCCGAGCCGGCGCTGCACCACCTGCTCGTCGTCCCGATGGCCGCCCTCGGGGTCCCGTCCGCGGCGGCGGACGTGACCGCCTTCGTGCTCGCGCTGCTGGTGGTCACCTTCCTGCACGTGACCCTGGGCGAGATGGTGCCCAAGAACGCCGCCGTCTCGTTCGCGGACCGCGCCGTGATGCTGCTGGCCCAGCCGCTCGTGTGGCTCTCGAAGCTGCTGCATCCCGTCGTGGCCGCGCTGAACTGGACGGCCAACCTCGTGCTGCACGCCTTGCGCATCGAGCCGAAGGACGAGGTGGCCTCCTCCTACACGCTCGAGGAGGTGCAGTCGATCGTGGCCGAGTCCACCCGCTCGGGCACCCTGGAGGACGAGTCCGGCGTGCTGCACTCGGCCCTCGAGTTCTCGGACCACCGGGCCGGGGACGTGATGGTGCCGCTCGAGCGGGTCGTCACCGTCCCCGAGGGGATCACGCCGCACGACTTCGAGTGGACCGTGGGCCGCGTGGGCTTCTCCCGGTTCGTGGTCGAGGACCCCGACGGCGGCTACACCGGCTACCTGCACCTGAAGGACGTCCTCACCGTGGGCCCGTCGGGACACGACGAGCCGATCCCGCTCACGCGCGTGCGCTCGCTGGCCAACGTGCGGCTCGAGGACGAGGTCGAGGACGCACTCGCGCTCATGCAGCGCACGGGCTCCCACCTCGCCCGGGTCATCACGCCCGAGGGCGAGACCGCGGGCATCCTCTTCCTCGAGGACGTGCTCGAGGAGCTCGTCGGGGAGATCAACGACGTGACGCAGTCGCCACGTCGGTTCCGGCCCGCGTGAGCGTCGCGCGGGCGGCGCGGTGCTACTGTTGAGAACCGATTTCACACATCCTCCCGACACGAACGAGGTCGCCCCATGCTCCGCCGCCGTCGTCTGCCCGCCCTGACCGGGGCCCTCACCGCGCTCACCCTGAGCCTCGCCGCGTGCGGCGGGACCAGCGGCGACTCCGCGGGCGAGCAGGCCGCGGGCGCCTCTGCTGCCGCCGGGTCCGGCTCGGCCGCGGGCGCGCCCGTGGCCGTCGCCACGACGACGCAGCTCGGCTCCGTGCTCGACCGCGTGGTCGCGTGCGCCGACGCCCGCAGCGTCACGGTGATGGGCCCGGGGGATGATCCGCACGACTTCTCCGCCTCGTCCGCGCAGGTGAAGGACATGGTCTCCTCCGGCCTCGTGTTCTCCAACGGCCTCGGCCTCGAGGGCGGCATGGAGTCCGCCCTCGCCAACGCCGAGGCGGACGGCGCGACCGTCGTCGAGGTGGCGCCCCAGCTGGATCCGCTGCCCTTCGGCGGCCATGACCACGCCGAGGAGGGGGCGGGCCACGAGGGCCATGACCACGGGTCCGAGGACCCGCACGTCTGGATGGACGTCGCCCGCATGGCGAGGGCCGCCGAGCTGATGGGCGACACGCTCGCCCAGGAGCGGGGTGACGAGAGGTTCGCCGAGTGCGGCGCGACCGTGCGCGGGGAGCTCGAGCAGACGGACACGCAGGTCCGGGAGATCCTCGCCGGGGTCCCGGAGGACCGCCGCACGCTGGTCACGGACCACGACGCCTACGGCTACTTCAGCGAGGCCTACGACTTCACCGTGTCCGGCGTCGTCGTCCCGGGCGGCTCCACCGACGGCGAGCCCTCCTCCCAGGAGATCGCCGAGCTCGCCCGGTCCATCCGCGACGGCGGCGCAGACGCCG
Organism: Micrococcus sp. GPGPB33; assembly: GCF_037853785.1. Classification (NCBI taxonomy): domain Bacteria; kingdom Bacillati; phylum Actinomycetota; class Actinomycetes; order Micrococcales; family Micrococcaceae; genus Micrococcus; species Micrococcus sp. GPGPB33. The sequence continues at coordinate 2,442,814 of NZ_JAQMWO010000002.1, read as the reverse complement.
TGATCACGTCCGTGGGCGCGCGCAACAGCCTCGTGGACACCGTGGCCGAGGAGGCCGGCGACCTGCCGGTCATCGAGGTCTACGAGGGCGGCGTCGGCCCGAAGGACACCCCGGAGGCGGACTACGCCGAGGCCATGCTCCTCAACGCCCGCACCCTCGCCGACGCGCTGGAGGGCTGAGGATGGACTGGCTGCTCGAGCCCTTCCAGATGGGATTCCAGCAGCGCGCCCTCGTCGGCGGACTCATCGCGGTGGTGATGTGCTCGGTCGTGGGCACGTGGCTGGTGCTGCGCGGGATGAGCTTCTTCGGGGACGCGTTCGTGCACGGTGTCCTGCCGGGCATCGCCCTGGCGGTCGTCACCGGTGGCAGCCCCCACCTCGGTGCGGCGGTGGCCGCCGTCGTCATGATGGCGGGCATCTCGCTGGTGCACCGGGCCACCACCCTCAAGGAGGACACCGCCATCGGCCTGCTCTTCGTGGGGATGATGGCCCTGGGCGTGGTGATCATCTCCAAGTCGGACTCCTACACGGGATCGCTCACGTCGATCCTGTTCGGCGATGTGCTGGGGGTCAGCGTGGACGGCATCGTGACCCAGGCGGTCATCGCCGTCGTGGTGATCGCCCTGGCCCTGCTGCTCTACCGGCCCCTGCTGGCGCTGAGCTTCTCCGAGGTCAAGGCGCGCTCGCTGGGCATGCGACCGGGGCTGACGCACACGCTGCTGCTGGTGATGATCGGCGCGGCCGTGATCGGTTCGTTCCAGGCGGTGGGCACGGTGCTCGTGTTCGGCCTCCTCGTGGGACCGCCCGCGACGGCGGCGCTGCTGACGCGCAGCGTGCCCCAGATGATGCTCGTCTCCGTCGTGATCGGCGCGGCGTGCGTCGTCACCGGGCTCACCCTCAGCTACCGGCTGGGCACGGCGGGTTCGGCCACCATGGCGCTCATGCCGATCCTGCTGTTCTTCGTGGTGCTCGCCGTCCGCGCCGCCGTGCTGGCGCTCCTGGGCCGGCACGTGCGCTCGCGCGCGCAGCGTGAGCAGGAGGCGCCGGTCGTGGCCCTGCCCGGAGCGGAGGCCCCCCGATGAACGCGTCCTTCCCCGCGGGCGCCGCGGCGACCCCGCCTCCCCTCGCGGTCGCCCGGGCGCTCGAACTGCGCCACGGCTCGCACGTGGCCGTCCGACCCTCCGACTTCACCCTGCCGGCCCGGCGGCTGATCGCGGTGATCGGGCCCAACGGCTCCGGCAAGTCCACGCTGCTGACCGCCCTGGCGGGCCTGAGCGACCCGGCCTCCGGTGCGCTGGAGGTGCTCGGCGAGGACCCGCGGCGGCGCACGCAGCGCACCTCCTTCGTGATGCAGTCCATCGGCGTGCCCCAGGGCGTGCCGGTGACGGTGCGCGACGTCGTCGGGATGGGCCGGTACCCCACGCTCGGGTGGTTCCGCCGGTTCCGGAAGCGGGACCGGGACATCGTGCGGGCCGCCATGGAGCGCATGCAGGTCGCGGACCTGGCGCGGCGGCACCTCGACCAGCTCTCCGGCGGCCAGCGCCAGCGCGCCTACGTGGCCCAGGGCCTCGCCCAGGACCACGACGTGCTGCTGCTCGACGAGCCGATGACGGGCCTCGACATCGTCTCCGCCCGCACGATCGACGACCTCCTCCACGAGGAGCCGACGCGCGGGGTGTCCGTGGTCTACACGACCCACGATCTCGACGAGGCCGCGGAGGCGGACCATGTGGTCCTGATGGGCGGGCGTGTCGTGGCCTCGGGCCCGCCGCGGGACGTGCTCACGGTCGAGAACCTGGACATCGCGTACGGCCGGGGCGCCCTGCACGGGCCCTCCAAGGCGGTCGAGGACGCGGCGGACTTCCTGGACGACCCCGCGGGCGGCATCCGCCACTGACCGGGGCCCGGCCCCGGGGTCAGGCCGCGCGGGTGCGCCCCTCGGCCCGGCAGCGGGCACAGACGCCGGTGATCTCCACCGTGTGGTCCGCGTCCGTGAAGCCGTGCTCCGCGGCGACGGCGGTGGCCCACGCCTCGACGTGGGGGGCGGTGACCTCGACGGTGGTCCAGCAGATCCGGCACACCAGGTGGTGATGGTGGCCCTCGTCCTCGCACCGGCGGTACACGGTCTCGCCGTCGTCGCGGCGGAGCATGTCCACGAGGCCGTCGTCGAGCTGCTGCTGCAGGGTCCGGTACACCGTGGCCAGCGAGACGCGTTCGCCCTGGTCCTGGAGGCGGGCATGGAGCTCCTGCGCGCTCACGAAGTCCGGGATGCGGTCCAGGGCTCGGTCGACGGCGGCCTTCTGCCGGGTCGCCCGGGGACGGGCGACGCGGGGGCCGGGCTGGGGGGCGCTCACGGTGCTCACGACTCCTTCTGCGGCGGCTGCCGCCTCCTTGCGCGGTCCGGAACGGGTCCGCGCGGGCCATCCTCCAGGTTATCAGCGGCGCCGAAGGGGGCGTGGAGTAGGGTGTCCGGGTGCACAGCGAGAGCCCGGACCCATCCCCTGTCCCGGACCGCGACGGCGCCGCCCCCGATCGACCCGACCCGCTGATCGTCGTCGACGAGAGGCAGGGCCGCGTGGTCCCGGCGCCCACGGCGGCCCCGCCCTCGGCCCATGACGCCGGCGGCGACCCGGACGCGGACACCGACGGCGTCGATCCCGAGGCCGCCGAGCCGCCCACCCTGGTGACGGTGGACGTGCTGGCCGGCTGGCTCGGCCTGGCCCCCGTCGAGGACCTGCCGCCGGTGCCCGGGGGCCCTGCCTACGCCCAGCCGGGCCGATGCCGCCCGAACCGGGTGATCCTGCTCGACGTCCGGTTCCGGGCCACGGGGGCGGGCCGGACCACGCCGCCTATCTCCAGGGCCATCTGCCCGGCGCCGTCTACGTCTCCCTGCCCAGCCAGCTCGCCGGCCACGCCGGTCCGGCGGCGGGGCGCCACCCCCTGCCGGACGCGCGCCAGTTCGCGGAGACCGTGCGGATGTGGGGGATCGACGAGGGCGACACCATCGTGGTCTACGACGACGACCACGGCCTGTCCGCCGCGCGCGCCTGGTGGCTGCTGCGCCACGCGGGGCTGCGGGACTCCGTGCTCCTGGACGGCGGCCTCGAGGCGTGGCGCGCCGCGGGCCTGCCCCTGCAGCCCGGCGAGGTCATCCCGGTGCCCGGCACCGCCCGGCCGTCGTGGGGCCGCATGCCCGTCGTGGACACGGCCGGCGCCGAGGCGATGGCCTCCGGCGGTCTGCTCCTCGACGCGCGGGCGGCCGAGCGCTACCGCGGGGAGGTCGAGCCCCTCGACCCCGTGGCCGGTCACATCCCCGGGGCGCGGAACGTGCCCACGGCGGAGAGCATCGCCGAGGACGGTCGCCTGCGGCCCGCCGCGGAGCTGGCGGAGCGGTTCGACGCCGTCGGCGTGGACGACGCCACTCCCGTGGCCGTGTACTGCGGTTCGGGCATCACCGCGGCGCACGCCGTGCTCACCCTGGCCGTCGCGGGGCGACCCGGAGTGGCGCTCTACCCGGGTTCGTGGTCAGCATGGGTCCAGGACCCGTCCAACGCCGTCGCGGTCGGCCCCGAGCCCGACGGCGCGTCCGGCCGGGACTGACGACCCCCGGGGCCCCGCCCCGCCGACCCCTCAGGAGGATCCCCATGGCCACCGTCTTCAGCAGGATCGTCGCCGGCGAGCTGCCCGCCCGCTTCGTGTGGCAGGACCAGACATGCGTCGCGTTCCTGTCCGCCGCGCCGCTCCAGCCGGGGCACACGCTCGTGGTGCCCCGTGCGGAGGTGGACGAATGGGTGGAGGTCGACCCGGCGCTGGTCACGCACCTGACGACGGTCGCCCAGCAGATCGGCAAGGCGCAGGTGGCGGCGTTCTCCGCGCGCCGGGCCGGGCTCATGATCGCCGGCTACGAGATCCCGCACCTGCATGTGCATGTGTGGCCCTCCACCTCGCTCGCCGACTTCGACCTGGCCCGCGTGGACAACGCCCCCGATCCGGCGGACCTGGACGACGCCGCCGCCCGCCTGCGCGCGGCCCTGCGGGACCTGGGCCACGGCGAGGTCGTCCCGCAGGACTGACGGGCCGCGCCGCCCGGACCCGACTCAGGCGCGCGTGGCCCGGGCGAGCGCCTGACGCACCCGCTTCTCGGAGACCGAGACGGCCGTGCCCAGCTCCTGGGCGAAGAACGAGACGCGCAGCTCCTCGATGAGCCAGCGCACCCGCTCCAGCTCCGCGGGCACGGGCGTGCCCGCGAACCGGGCGCGGTGGGCCGCGACGGCGGCGTCGAACTCGTCCTCGAGCCCCTGCACCACCGCCATGTGCTGCCCGTCGCGCTGCAGGTGGCCGCCGGCGTCCAACCGGTCCAGGCGCGTCAGGATGCCCTGCAGGTAGCGCGGCAGGTGCTGCAGCCGCTCCCATCCCGTGGCGGCCACGAAGCCGGGGAACACGAGCTGCTCGAGGTGTGCCTTCACGTCCGACAGCGCCGGCGCGAGGGCGAGCGAGACCGAGCCCTTGAGCCGGCGTCGCACCTGCGCGGCCCGGGAGAGCACCTGCTCCACCAGGGACGTGACGGCGAAGACCGTGTCGATCAGGTCGGCCCGCACCCGGTCGAACAGGGCGCGGAACGCGGCCTCGTCGAACGGCAGCTCGTCCCCGACGAGACGGTCGACGGCGGCCTGCGTGCAGTCCGCGACGAGGGAGTCCACCGAGCCGTGCGGATTCTGGGTGAAGGTGAGCTTCTCCCTGTTGTCCAGGTGGTCCAGCACGTAGCGCTGGGGGCTGGGCAGGGTGGCCAGCAGCAGCCGGATCACCCCGGCCCGGTGCCAGGCCGCCTGGTCCTCCGCGGACCGGGCCACGGTCAGGCCGGCCGCGGGGCCGCCGTCGGGCGTGGTCTCGGGCACCAGGCTCGGGTAGCCCGTGATGGCGGGGCCGCGCGCCCCGGCCGCGGTGGAGACGGTCTTCGGCACCGTGCCGATGCTCCATGAGGTCAGCCCGTGCCGCTCCTCGAAGGCCGGCGTCGCGCCGGACCGCCCGGGGCCCTCCGGGCGACGGCGTCCCTCGGCCCCGGCCCGCCCGTCGGCCTGGGCCCGGCCGCCGCGGCCCGTGCCGCGCGGCCCCGGCCGGGCCGAGGCGGGGTCGTCGGTGCCGGCGAGCCGGGCGGCGATCGCGGAGCGGTTGGCCTGCGCGAGCCGGGCCTGCAGCGCGGGCAGGTCCTGGCCGGCGCCCATCACGGCGCCGCGGGCGTCCACGACGCGGTAGTCCATCCGCAGGTGCAGGGGCACCGCGTCCGGGGCCCACAGTCCGGGCTCCACCACCACGCCGCGCACCCGGCGCACGGCCGCGGACAGCGCGTCCGGCAGCTCGTCCCGCAGCGGGTCGGCGTGGGCCTCGAGGTCCGCGACGAGCTGCTGGGCCACGTCCGGGGCGGGCACGAGGTTCTTGCGCACGGCCTTGGGCAACGCCTTGATGAGGGCGGTGACGAGCTCGACCCGCAGGCCGGGGACCAGCCACGCGAAGGGGCCGGGGGAGACCTGGTTGAGCAGCAGGATCGGCACGGCCACGGTCACGCCGTCGGTGCCGGCCGCGCCGGTCGGGTCGTACGTGTACTCGAGGTCGAGCTCCACGTCGCCGCCGGGCATCGGATACGTGAACGTGGTGGGGAACGCGTCGGTGTCCAGGTCCTCGGCGTCGGCGGTGAGCAGGGCGGCGACGTCGAGGTCCAGCAGGTCCGGCTGATCCTGGCGCGCCTTCTTCCACCACGCGTCGAAGTGCCGCTCGGAGACGACGTTTCCCGGGATCCGCGCGTCGTAGAAGGCGAACAGGTCCTCGTCCCCGATCCGCAGGTCGCGGCGGCGCAGGCGCGTCTCGAGGGCGTCGACCTCCTCGAGCGCGGCGCGGTTGCGGGCGAAGAACCGGTGGCGCGTGCGCCAGTCGCCCTCCACGAGGGCGTGCCGGATGAACAGCTCGCGGGAGAGCTCCGGGTCGATGCGGCCGTACCGGACCGAGCGGTCCGGGATCAGGGTGACGCCGAACAGCGTCACCTTCTCGCGCGCGACGACGGAGCCCGCCCGCCGCGACCAGTGCGGCTCGTTGTAGGCCCGCTTGACGAGGTGGCCGGCGACCTCCTCGGCCCACTCCGGCTCGATCCGGGCCACCGTGCGCGCCCACAGCCGTGAGGTCTCCACGAGCTCGGCGGCCATGACGAACGGGTGGCGCTTCTTGAACAGGGCGGAGCCGGGGAACACGGCGAAGCGGGTGCCGCGGGCGCCCGCGTACTCGCGACGGCGCTCGTCGTAGGCGCCGATCTGCGCGAGCAGGCCGGTGAGCAGGGACTTGTGCACCGCCTCGTGCCGGCCCACCGGGTCCACAGGTCCGGCCTCGACGGTGAGGCCCACGTCCTTGGCGAGCTGGCGCAGCTGGCGCACCAGGTCCTGCCACTCCTGCACGCGCAGCCAGTTGATGTGCTCACGGCGGCACAGCTTCCGGAACTGGGAGCCGGAGAGCTCCTTCTGCCGCTCGTGCAGGTAGGCCCAGAGGTTCAGGATCGCGGAGAAGTCCGAGTTCTCGTCCGCGAACCGGCGGTGCAGCTCGTCCGCGGCCTCGCGCTGCTCCGTGGGGCGCTCGCGGGGGTCCTGGATGGTCAGGGCCGCGGCGATCACCATGACCTCCCGGACGCAGCCGCGTTCACCGGCCTCGAGGATCATGCGGCCCAGCCGCGGGTCAACGGGCAGACGGGCCAGGCGGCGTCCGACCCGGGTGATGGTGCCGGCGCGGGCGCCGCCGGCCTCGAGCGCGCCGAGCTCGGTGAGCGTGGTGGCGCCATCGGTGACCTGTCGGCCGTCCGGGGGCTGGACGAAGGGGAACTCCTTGACGTCGCCCGGGGTGCGGGCCACACCGAGGGACAGCATCTGCAGGATCACCGAGGCCAGGGAGGTGCGCAGGATCTCCGGGTCCGTGAACTCGGGGCGGGAGAGGTAGTCCTCCTCCGAGTACAGGCGGATCGCGATGCCGTCCGAGGTGCGGCCGGACCGGCCCGCGCGCTGGTTCGCGCTGGCCTGGGAGACACGCTCGATCGGCAGGCGCTGCACCTTGGTGCGGTGCGAGTACCGCGAGATGCGCGCGGTGCCCGTGTCGATCACGTACTTGATGCCCGGCACGGTCAGGGAGGTCTCGGCGACGTTCGTGGCCAGCACGATCCGCCGGCGCACCCCGGCCCCGGCGCGGCCGAACACGCGGTGCTGCTCCGCCATGGACAGGCGGCCGAACAGCGGCAGGATCTCCGTGCCGGCCAGGCGCGTGGTGCCGGCGACGACGCCGGTCAGGTGGTCCGCGGCCTCGCGGATCTCCCGCTCGCCCGGCAGGAACACGAGGATGTCACCCGGCGGCTCGGCGGCCAGCTCGAGGACGGCGTCGCCGATCGCGTCGAGGGGGTCGCGGGTCTCGGCGGCGTCGTCCGCATCGTCCTCGGGGTCGTCGGGGGAGGGCTCGTCGGTCAGCGGCCGGTAGCGGATCTCGACGGGGTAGGTGCGCCCCGAGACCTCGATGATCGGCGCCGGGACCACGCGGCCGCCGTCGTCGGCCTCCACCGCGTCCGCATGGTCCTCGCCCGCGGCCAGCGGCCGGCCGAAGTGCCGGGCGAAGCGCTCCGGGTCGATGGTGGCCGAGGTGATGATCACCTTCAGGTCCGGGCGCTGGGGCAGCAGGTTGCGCAGGTAGCCCAGGAGGAAGTCGATGTTGAGGCTGCGCTCGTGGGCCTCGTCCACGATGATCACGGAGTAGCGGCGCAGCTGCGGGTCGTGGGGGATCTCGGCCAGCAGGATGCCGTCCGTCATGACCTTGACCCGGGTGGCCTTCGAGGTCTGCGTCGTGAAGCGGACCTGGTAGCCGATCGTCTGCCCGATCTCCTCGCCCAGCTCCTGCGCGATGCGCTCGGCCACGGAGCGGGCGGCGATGCGCCGGGGCTGGGTGTGGCCGATCGAGCCGGCCTCCCCGAGCCCGAGGGCCAGGCACATCTTCGGCAGCTGCGTGGTCTTGCCCGAGCCGGTCTCGCCCGCGACGATCACCACCTGGTGGTCGCGGATCGCGGCCATGATCTCCTCACGGCGCTCCGCCACCGGCAGGTGTTCGGGGAACGTGATCGCGACGGCGTCGTGGGGCGTCGCCGACGGCTGCGCGGCGGGCGTGGAGGGCGGGGGAGTCTGCGTCATGACGGCCTCCATCCTAGGCGCGCGGGGGCCCGGGCCGACCCGGACGGGGCGAATCTGGGACGGACCTGGGACTGGGGTTGAGAGTCCGGATGTGATTCCCTGGAGCCCATGGACACGAACACCGTCTTCCTGTTGGCGGCGATCGGCCTCTATTTCCTCGCGATGATCGCGATCGGCCTGTACGCCTCCCGCAAGAACACCGACCTCGACGACTACATGCTCGCAGGACGCGACATGAAGCCGTCCGTCGCGGCGCTCTCCGCGGGTGCGTCCGACATGTCCGGCTGGCTCCTGATGGGCCTGCCCGGCGCGATCTACGCCGCGGGCCTGGTCGAGGGCTGGATGGCGGTCGGCCTGACCGTGGGCGCGTGGGTGAACTGGCGCGTGGTCGCCCCCCGCCTGCGCTCCTACACCGAGGTGGCCGGGAACTCGATCACGATCCCGTCCTTCCTCGAGAACCGATTCAAGGACCGCACGCACATCCTGCGGATCGTGGCCGGCCTGATCATCCTCGTGTTCTTCACCTTCTACGTGTCCTCGGGCATGGTGGCCGGCGGCAAGTTCGTCGAGTCCACCTTCGGCCCCGACTCCTTCTACGCCCAGGGCATCAGCATCAACTACCTCACCGGCATGCTCGTGGTCGCGGGCATCACGGTGCTCTACACCCTGTTCGGCGGCTTCCTCGGCGCCTCGCTGACCGACGTGGCCCAGGGCATCCTCATGTTCCTCTCCCTGCTGGCCGTCCCCATCGTCGTGATCCTGACCATGGGCGGCTGGGACGCCGTCGTCGAGGGCATCCGCGCCGCCGACGCCGCCGGCGGCGGAGTGAACCACTTCTCGATGTTCGAGAACGCAACGCTGATCGGCGTCCTGTCCTCCCTCGCCTGGGGCCTGGGCTACTTCGGCCAGCCGCACATCATCGTCCGCTTCATGGCCCTGCGCACCCCGCACGACGCGGCCGTCGCCCGGCGCGTCGGCATCGGCTGGATGGCGCTGTCCGTGTTCGGTGCCGTGATGGTGGCCCTCGTGGGCATCGCCTACTTCCAGGCCAACCCCGGCACCACGCTCGAGGACCCGGAGACCGTGTTCCTGGTGCTGGCCTCGATCATGTTCCACCCGTTCGTGGCCGGCCTGGTGCTGGCCGCCGTCCTCGCCGCGATCATGTCCACGCTCTCCTCGCAGCTGATCGTGTGCTCCTCCGCCCTGGTGGAGGACCTCTACATGCTGCGCGGGCGCACCGGTTCCCCGACGTTCACCCTGTGGCTCGGCCGCATCGGCGTGCTGGTGGTGGCGCTCGTGGCGGGACTGCTCGCCCTCAACCCGGACTCCTCCGTGCTCGAGCTCGTCTCCTTCGCGTGGGCCGGCTTCGGCGCCGCCTTCGGCCCTGTGATCCTGCTCGCCCTGTACTGGCCGCGGTTCACCTCGTGGGGGGCGATGGCCGCCATGGTCACCGGCGCCGCCGTCGCCTGGGTGTGGTCCGAGGCCAGTGCCGAGACGTGGGAGTGGTTCGGCCTGTACGAGCTGCTGCCGGGCTTCGTCGCCGCCTTCGTGGTGGGTGTGGTGGTGTCCCTCGTGACCCAGCGCTCGCGCCGGGTGCAGCGGCGGATCGACGCCGAGTTCACCGGCGCGATCGACATCGTGGCCGGCCGCGAGCCGGACCCGGACGTGGCCCCGGCCGCTATGACGCGCGACGCCGCCGGGGGCTCGACCGCAGCCGCCGCGGATCCGCGCGCGCAGGCGTGAGGCTCTTCCTCGCGATCCGTCCGCCGAGGGCCGCGCTCGACCACCTCGAGCCGGCCCTCGACGGCGTCCGGGACCGGGCCGGACGCGCGCTGTGCTGGACCGAGCCGGAGCAGCGGCACCTGACGCTGGCGTTCCGCCCGGAGGTGCCCGCCGGCGCCGTGGACGACGTCGTCGCCGTCGCCGGCCGCATCGCGGCGGGACATGGCCCGCTGGACCTGCACCTGGCCGGAGCGGGGGAGTTCTCGCACCGCACGCTCTGGGTGGGGGTGGGTGGGCAGGTCCGGGAGCTCGGCGCGCTCCTGGCGGAGCCCTGGCTCGCCGACGACGACGGCCGGGACCGCCGGCGCGCCCACCTCACCGTGGCGCGGGTCTCGGGGGCCGCGCTCCGACCTCGGGGTCGGAGGCGGGGCGAGCCCCGTCCGCCGGCGCCGGCCACCGTCCTGCTGGCCGAGGCCGTGCGCGCGCTCGGCGTGTACCGCGGGCCGGAGTGGACCGCCGACGAGGTCGAGGTCGTGGCGTCCCGGCTCGGCGAGGGCCGGTCCGGCGGGCCGCTGCACGAGGTGCTGGCGACCGTCCCGCTGCGCGGCTGAGAGGCCGACGGGGCGGCCGGAGCGGGAGACCCGCCCGGCCGACCCGGCCCCGGGTCAGCCCTCCAGGGGGCCCTGCACCGCGTACAGGCGCTTGTTGGCGAACTCGTCCACGGCCATGGGGCCGAGCTCGCGGCCGAAGCCCGAGCGCTTCACGCCGCCGAAGGGCAGGTTCGCGCCGGCGGCGGAGGCGAGGTTCACGTTCGCCATGCCCACCTCGAGCTGGTCGGCCACGCGCTTGGCCTCGTCCAGGTCCGTGGAGAAGACGGCGCCGCCGAGACCGTACTGGGAGTCGTTGGCCAGGGCCACGGCCTCCTCGGCCGAGGACACCTTGTAGACCACGGAGGCCATGCCGAACAGCTCCTGCGTGTAGGCGGGGTTCTCCTGGTCCACGTCCGTGATCACGGCCGGGGAGACGTAGAAGCCCTCGCCCTCGGGGCCGGAGACGCGCTCGCCGCCCACGTGGACGGTGGCGCCGGCCTCCTTGGCCGCGGCGATCTGCTCGGCGAGCCCGTCGGCCGCAGACTCGGAGGACAGCGGGCCGTAGACGTCGGCGTCGCGCGAGGTCGGGTCGCCGGGCTTCATCTCCGAGGAGCGCTGGACCAGCTCGTCCACGAAGTCGTCGTAGAGGTCCTCCATGACGATCATGCGCTTGTTCGAGTTGCAGGCCTGGCCCCAGTTGCCCATCCGGGTGGCCAGTGCGTCGCGGGCGGCGGCGCGGGCGTCCGGCGCGGAGAGCACGATGTACGGATCGGAGCCGCCGAGCTCGAGGACGACCTTCTTGAGGTGCCGGCCGGCCTGCTCGGCGACGGCGGCGCCGGCCCGCTCCGAACCGGTGAGGGACACGCCCTGCACGCGCGGATCGGCGATGATCGTGGAGATCTGGTCGTGGGTGGCGAACACGTTCTGGTACACGCCCTCCGGCAGTCCGGCCTCGGTGAAGAGCTCTTCCAGCAGCTGCGCCACCTGGGGGTTGATCTCGGCGTGCTTGAGCAGGATGGTGTTGCCGAGCATGAGGTTCGGCGCCACGAAACGGGCCACCTGGTACACCGGGAAGTTCCACGGCATGATCCCCAGCAGCGGGCCGATCGGCAGCCGCTGGACGAACGCCTCCTGCCCGGAGAACTGCTTGATCGGCTGGTCCGCGAGCAGCTCCTCGGCCTCGTCCGCGTAGTACCCGAAGATCTGGGCGCTGTAGCGCACCTCGCCGACCGCCGCGCCGAGGGACTTGCCCATCTCCGTGGTGATCACCGCGGCGATGTCCTTGGACCGCTCGGCCAGCAGCTCGGAGATCCGCTTCACGACGGCGGCGCGCTCGGCCACCGACTTCCGGGACCACTGCTCGTAGGCGGCCTGCGAGGCGTCGAGGGCGTCGGCGATCTGCTGATCCGTGGCGTTGTCGAAGGACTTCAGCAGCTCCCCGGTGGCCGGGTTGATTGTGCGGTAGCCCTGAGAGGCGGAGGTGGTGGTCATCAGTCGTCACCCTTTCGTGTGGACGTCCTGCGTTGAGTTCCCCATCCTGCCGGAGGCCCCCGCTCACTCCCAGATCCCGGACGCCCCTCTTCGCCACGAGCCGAGAAGGTGGGTGTCCACGATCCCGGCGGCCTCCAGCAGGGCGAAGCAAGTGGTCGGCCCCACGAATCGGCAGCCATGCGCCTTCAGCGCCCTCGCGAGCGCGCGCGACTCGTCCGAGGTCGAGGGGACCTGCGCCACCGTCTCCGGCCGTGGGGTCGCGGCAGGCTGGTGAGCCCAGACCAGCCCCGGCAGGCCGGTGGCGGGACGGTCGCCGTCGCCGTGCCAGGCGGGGCCCGCGCCGGGGGAGCCCGGGTGCAGCGGGGCGAACCGCTCGCCGCGCATCCCGACGACGGCTTGTGCGTTCGCGACCGCGGCCTCGATCTTGCGCCGGTTCCGGATGATGCCGGGGTCCGCCAGCAGTGCCTCGACCTCCGCGTCCCCGAACGCCGCGACGGCGTCCGGGTCGAAGCCCGCGAACACCTCCCGGAACCGCGGCCGCTTGGCCAGGACGGTCCGCCAGCTCAGGCCCGACTGGAACGCCTCGAGCACGAGGCGCTCGAACAGGCCCCGCTCGTCCGTGACGGGCAGGCCCCACTCCGTGTCGTAGTACTCCCGCAGCAGCGGATCCCGTGCCGCCCACGGCGGGCGGGCCCGCCCGTCCTCACCCACGACGACGCCACTCGGCGGCGCCTGTCGCCCGTCGGCCGGTGGATCCTCGGCGAGGGTGGAGACGGGGGCGGGGAGGCCGTCGTCGGCGTGGTGCGCGCTCATGCACCCGAGCCTAAGAGCGGCCCCGGACATCCGGAGCCGGAACGCGACGCCCGGGGACGCAACGCCGTCTGCGGACACCTGTGCAGGAGGCGCGGCCGGACCTCGTCACTCGAGCCGCCCGGCCCGCAGCGGCACGTGCGGCGAGGGGGGAGATGCTGGGGGCGACCGCGGTCGGGGCCACGCCAGCCGGGAGCGCGCCCAGGGCAGGCCGACCGGCGAGGGCAGGCTCGCGCCGCGCGCGGGGAGGTGCTCAAGGCCGGCACCCTGGCCCCCGCGCCGCGGCACGGGCCGCTCAGTCCCTCGCGAGCACCGCGTCCCCCTCGGGCCGGCGCAGACTCGGCTCGGGCAGGTACACGGACCCGCCGGCGGCCCGGAACTCCGCGGACTTGGCGGCCATGCCGGCCTCGGCGATCCGCGCCTGCTCGGACGCGCCGCCGAATTCGCTGCGGATGTCCTGGCTGATGCGCATGGAGCAGAACTTCGGCCCGCACATCGAGCAGAAGTGGGCGGTCTTGGCGGGCTCGGCCGGCAGCGTCTCGTCGTGGTACTCCTCGGCGAGCTGCGGGTCCAGGCCGAGGCCGAACTGGTCGCGCCAGCGGAACTCGAAGCGCGCCTTGGACAGGGCGTCGTCGCGGTCGCGGGCGCCGGGGTGGCCCTTGGCGACGTCGGCGGCGTGCGCGGCGATCTTGTAGGTGATCACACCCGTCTTCACGTCGTCCCGGTTCGGCAGGCCCAGGTGCTCCTTGGGCGTGACGTAGCAGAGCATCGCGGTGCCGTAGCGGGCGATCTCGGTGGCGCCGATGGCCGAGGTGATGTGGTCGTACGCCGGGGCGATGTCCGTGACGAGGGGGCCGAGCGTGTAGAACGGGGCGCCCTTGCACAGCTCCTGCTGGCGCTCCACGTTCTCCCGCACCAGGTGCAGCGGGATATGGCCGGGGCCCTCCACCATGACCTGGACGTCGTACGCCCACGCCCGCTCCGTCAGCTCGGCCAGCGTGTCGAGCTCGGCGAACTGGGCGGCGTCGTTGGCGTCGGCCACGGAGCCCGGCCGCAGGCCGTCGCCCAGGGAGAACGCGACGTCGTAGCGCGCGAAGATCTCGCAGAGCTCGTCGTAGTTCTCGTAGAGGAAGTTCTCCTTGTGGTGGCCCAGGCACCAGCCGGCCATGATCGAGCCGCCGCGGGAGACGATGCCGGTCACGCGGTCCGCGGACAGCGGCACGTGGCGCAGCAGCACGCCGGCGTGCACGGTCATGTAGTCCACGCCCTGCTCGCACTGCTCGATCACGGTGTCGCGGAAGATCTCCCAGGTCAGGGCCTGGTGGTCGCCGCCGACCTTCTCGAGGGCCTGGTAGATCGGCACGGTGCCGATCGGCACGGGGGAGTTGCGCAGGATCCACTCGCGGGTGGTGTGGATGTCGTCGCCCGTGGACAGGTCCATCACGGTGTCCGCGCCCCAGCGGGTGGCCCACTGCAGCTTCGAGACCTCCTCGGCGATCGACGACGTCACCGCCGAGTTGCCGATGTTCGCGTTGACCTTCACGGCGAACGCCTTGCCGATGATCATCGGCTCCGACTCGGGGTGGTTCACGTTCGCCGGGATGATGGCGCGGCCGGCCGCGACCTCGGAGCGCACCAGCTCCACGTCCACGCCCTCGCGCAGGGCGACGTAGCGCATCTCCGGGGTGATCTCGCCGCGCCGGGCGTAGTGCATCTGGGTGACGCGCGCGCCCTCCTTGGCGCGCAGCGGGGGCGGCGCTCGCCGGCCCACTCCTGTGAGGCGGCGCCGCGGCGCACGGCCGAGCGGCCGTCGTCGAGCAGGTCGCGCTCGCGGCCCTCGTACTCCTCGACGTCGCCGCGGGCGCGGATCCACTCGGCGCGCTGGGCCGGCAGGCCGCGCTCGGGCACGGAGCCCGGGCCCATGGTGCGGTAGACGGTCAGGGGCGCGTTGGGCGTGCCGTCGGGGGAGTCGTCCTGGTGGACCTCGGTGACGGGCACGCGGATGCCGTGCTCGGCGTCCTCGAGCCATCCCAGACGGTGCGTGGGGTAGTTCTCCTCGGCGACGACCTCGGCCGTCGACTCGGCTGCGGGCAGGGGGTGCGCTCGGAAACGGACATGGCCGCTGCTCCTTCTTCCTTCGCCGGAATGACCCGGACAGGTTCAGACGGTCTCCGGGCGGCGTCAGCCCGGTCTCAGCCCCGTGCCGTGGGGCTCCCGTGGGATGCGAGCGACCCTAGCACGTCCCCCGCGGCGCCTCACCGTCCGCCGTCCGGCCATGCGGCCGGGCGCTCAGGCGCGCGCCGCGCGGGCCGCCCGGCGGCGTACCGTGGAGCGCTCGACGATCCACGTCACGACCAGCATCACGATGATGACGAGGCCGGCGTAGCCGAGGACGGGGTAGACGGTGCCCACGAGGTCGGAGAAGCCGACGCTCGAGAGCAGGGTGGCGGCCAGGGCCGTGACGACGGCGATGACCCAGCCCGGCACGCGGCGCATCGAGGACAGCAGGGCGATGCGCTCCACCCCGCCGTACAGGCACGAGACCGCCGTCGTGAACTGCGCCAGCAGCAGGACGACCGTGTACAGCAGGGCGGCCCAGCCGCCGATCATCGCGGCCAGCTCGACCATGGGCAGCTCGGCGCGGCCGATCAGCTGGGCGTGGGCGGTCATCGCGGCCATCACCGCGCCGGCCATCACCACGAGGCCCAGGGCCCCGAGCCCGGCCCCGGCGACGAGGGAGCGGCCCGACGAGGAGCTCTCCTCGCCGATCGGGGCGAGCACCGCGTAGGCCAGCTGGATGTTGAAGGCCACGTACAGCACGCCCGAGAGCCACCACTGGTTGATCAGCGGGGACGAGGTCACGAGCGCGGCGACGTCGTCCACCGCGGCCCCCGGGTTCGCCAACCCCCACACCGCGACGCCGACGGCGACCACGATGATCAGGGGGACCACCACGGCCTGGACGCGCACGAGGCCCGTGATGCCGGCCAGCACCGAGACCACGCAGACGGTGGCCATCACCAGCGAGCCCACGAGCGAGGGCAGCCCGAACGCGGTGTGCACCGCCGCCCCGGCCCCGGCCAGCATGATCACCAGCGTCCCCAGCAGGGACGTGGTGATGGACAGGTCCGCGAACCAGGTGGGCACGCGCGACGTCGTGGGGTTCACGATCCGGTGGATGTCCGTGGTCCGCAGCTTCTGCGCCAGCCGCAGCACGATCACCGCGAGCAGGAAGAACAGCGCGCCGGCGATCACGAGCGCCCCCGTGCCGCCCCAGAGGCCGAAGCTCACGAAGTACTGCAGGATCTCGTTGCCCGAGGCGTACCCGGCGCCGATGGTGGTGCCGATGAACGTGGCGGCGATCCCGAGCGGGGAGGTCGGCCGCAGCGGCGCCGACTCCTCGGCTCGGCCGGGGTGCGCGGGAGAGCTCTCTGTGACGTGGGACATGCGACTACATTCTCATGGGCGGGATCGGCCCGGCCCGGGCGGCCGATCCGCCCCGACCCGAAGGAGCCCCCGCATGACCTCCGCCGTCCCCCGTGTGCTCAGCATCGCCGGCTCCGACTCCGGCGGCGGCGCCGGTGTCCAGGCCGACCTGAAGACCATCGCCGCGTGGGGCGGCTACGGGATGACCGCGATCACCGCGATCACCGCCCAGAACACGCAGGGCGTGCAGGCCGTCCACCCGCTGCCGGTGGACGTGGTGCGCGCCCAGCTCGACTCGGTCGCCGCCGACATCGCCGTGGACGCCGTGAAGATCGGCATGCTCGGCACGGTGGAGCTCATGCGGGCCGTCGCCGGCTGGCTCGAGGAGACCCGGCCCGCCGTCGTCGTGCTGGACCCGGTCATGGTGGCCTCGAGCGGGGACGCCCTCACCGCGGTCGGCGACGACGACGGGCGCGCCGCGTGGGCCCGGCTGCTGCGGGTGGCGCACCTGGTGACACCCAACCTGCCCGAGCTGGCCCGGCTGACCGGGCGGGACGCGACGGACTGGGACGCCGCCCTCGACGCGGCGCGGGGCCTGGCCGCCGAGCACGGGGTGACGGTGCTGCTCAAGGGCGGGCACCTGGACGAGACCGAGGCGCCCGAGGCCGCAGCGGCGGAGGTGCCGGACGCCGTCGTGCGCGTGGGCGGGGCCGTGCACGAGGTGCGCGGCCCGCGCGTGACGACCCGCGCCTCGCACGGCACCGGCTGCACCCTCTCCTCGGCCCTGGCCACGCTGGCCGGGGCGGGCCTGAGCTGGGACGACGCACTCGAGCGGGCCAAGCCGTGGCTGGCCGACGCGATGCGGGCGGGGGAGGCGCTCGCGGTCGGGGACGCCTCGCGGCCGACGTGGCACGGGCCCGTCGACCACGGTCATGCGCAGCGGGGCTGAGGGCGGGACCTCCGGGCTTCGACACGTTCGAGGCGGGAAATCCGGCGAATACGCACCTCGGGACGTCCTATGAGGTCGATTTCCCGCCTCGAATGCCGGTGACCCGGACCTCCCGCTCCGCTCGAGCGTCCGGGTCCGCAGAACGCAGAAGAGCCGGACCACCGTGTCGCCACGGGGGTCCGGCTCTGTTCGCTCGTGCCCCCGGCAGGATTCGAACCTGCGGCCTTCTGCTCCGGAGGCAGACGCTCTATCCCCTGAGCTACGGAGGCGGGGGTCGCGACGCGTCGAGCGCGTTGCGGACTCGTCGACTCTACACCATCAGGACGGCCCGTCCGTGACCTCCCCGCGGGGCGCGTCAGCCGGGCAGGCCCGCGCGCAGGGTCCGGGCCGCGGCCTCGGGGTCCTCGGCCTGCGTCACGGCGCGGACCACCACGATCCGTTCCGCCCCGGCCGCGCGGACCTCGGGCAGCCGGTCCGCGTCGACGCCGCCGATGGCGAACCACGGCCGCGCCCCCGCCGGGTCCTCCGCGTCCAGGCGTGCGGCGAGGGTCGGCAGTTCCAGTCCGACGGCGGCCCGGCCCGGCTTCGTGGGCGTCGCCCACACCGGCCCCGTGCAGAAGTAGTCCAGGCCGTCCTCCGCGCGGGCGCCGCGCACCTGCGCCTCGGTGTGGCACGAGCGGCCGAGCACCACGTCCGGGCCCAGCAGGGCGCGGCACTGCGCGGTGGTCAGGTCGGTCTGGCCCGTGTGGAACACGTCCACCCCGGCCAGGGCGGCGACGTCGGCGCGGTCGTTGGCGGCCGAGAGCGCCCCGTGCTCCCGGGCCAGCGGGACGAGCGTGGCGAACGCGGCCAGCTCGACCGCCACGTCCACGGCCTTGTCCCGCACCTGGATCACGTCTACTCCGCCGCGGAACGCCGCCGCGCAGAAGTCGGCGAACGCGGCCGTGTCGAGCGTGCCGTCCGGGCGCAGGAACCGCTGCAGGTCGGTGCAGACGTACAGCCGGGAGGCGGCGAGGCGGGCGCGGCGGCGCGCGCCGGGGCCGGTGCCGCCGTCGTCGCGGCCGGCCGCGGTCATCAGGAGCGGATCGGGGGAGTGCATGCGCCCACTGTGGCAGACTGGCCGCTGTTCCATGGGAGCCCGGGCCGCACACGCCGGGCTGAGAGGGCCGCAGGGGCGCACCGCGCCGGCGCGGCCGACCATCACCACTCGATGCGGGTCATGCCGCCGTGAGGAGGACCGGTCCGTGCACGTGGCCGTCGTCGGGGCCGGGATCATCGGCCTCACCGCCGCCGTGCGTCTGCGTGCCGCAGGCCACGCCGTCACCCTGATCGCCCCCGAGCTGGACGCCGCCGGGCGCCCGCACGCCGTGGCCGGGGCCACCCACGCCGCGGCGGGGATGCTCGCGCCGCTCGCCGAGACCCAGTTCAGCCAGGACGACCTCGCCCCGCTGCTGCAGGCCGGCTGGGAGGCCTACCCGGCCCTCGTGGACCTGCTCGCCGCCTTCACCGATGTGGAGACGGGCTTCCTCGCACAGGGCGCCTGGATCGTGGCCGCGGACCCCTCGGACGCCCGCGCCTGGGACCACGTGCTCGAGCACGCCTCGATCCTCGGTCGCCGGGTCGAGCCCGTCTCCGTCCGCGCGCTGCGCCGCGCCGAGCCCGCCCTGGCCCCGGGCCTGGCCGCCGGCTTCGACGCCCCGGACGACCATCAGGTGGACCCGCGACGGCTCGCCGCCGCCTGCGTCGCCGCCCTGCGCGCCGAGACCGGACCCGACGGCGGCCCGCTCCCGGTCGGCGCCGGACCCGCCGCCCGGTTCGTGGCCGGACGCGTCACCGCCGCCGGCCCGGAGGGCGAGGGGGTGCGCCTCACGCTGGCCGACGGGGGCGTCCTCACCGCCGACGGCGCGGTCCTCGCCGCGGGCCTGGGCCACCGCGGGATCGGCGGCGCGGCCACCGCCGTCGAGGTCCCGCTGCGCCCCGTCCACGGCGACGTGCTGCGTCTGCGGGTGCGCCCCGAGCAGCTGCTGCCGGGGGAGTCGCACCTGATCACCCGCACCGTCCGCGGCCTCGTCCACGGGCGCCAGGTCTACCTCGTGCCCCGCGCGGACGGCACCCTCGTGGTCGGCGCCTCGGCCCGCGAGGACGGCCTGGCCGGCACCTCCGCCGGGGCCGTGCTGGACCTGCTCGCCGACGCCGCCGCGATCCTGCCCGCCGTCCGCGAGTGCGAGCTGGTCGAGATCACCACCGCCGCCCGCCCCGGCACCCCCGACGACGCCCCGCGCGTGCTTACCGTGCCCGAGGCCCCGGGCGCCGTCGTCGCCACCGGCTTCCACCGTCACGGGATCCTGCTCGCCCCCTGGGCGGCCGGGCGGATCCTCGAGCTGCTGCACGCCCGCCTGAAGGAGATCGCATGAGCACCCTCACCCTGACCCTCAACGGAGAGCCCGCCGAGCTGGCCGTGGCCACCGTCCGCGACGTCGTCGCGCACGTCACCGGGCGCGCGATCGGCGAGGACGGCGCCGCCGCGGATGGGCGGCGGCTCGGCGTGGCCGTGGCGGTCGGCGGCGAGGTCGTGCCCCGGTCGGCCTGGGCCACCCGGGAGCTGGCCGCCGGGGACGAGGTCGACGTCGTCACCGCGGTGCAGGGGGGCTGAGCGATGGCCGAGCACCGCACCCCGCCCGCCGCCCCCGCGATCCCGCCGCTGCG
The DNA here is from genome assembly GCF_037853785.1 of Micrococcus sp. GPGPB33. Classification (NCBI taxonomy): domain Bacteria; kingdom Bacillati; phylum Actinomycetota; class Actinomycetes; order Micrococcales; family Micrococcaceae; genus Micrococcus; species Micrococcus sp. GPGPB33. Next base: position 2,422,920 of record NZ_JAQMWO010000002.1, on the reverse strand, counting down.
GATCGGCGGCTACGACCTGGCCTCCCGGCTCATCATGGGCACGGGCGGCATCACCGACCTGACCGCCCTCGAGGGCGCCCTCGTCGCCTCCGGCACCACGCTCACCACCGTGGCGCTGCGCCGCTGGTCCGCGGACACCCGTGACGGCCTGGTCGCGCTGCTGGACCGCCTCGGCATCGACGTGCTGCCCAACACCGCCGGCTGCTACACCGCCCGGGACGCCGTGCTCACCGCCCGGCTCGGCCGGGAGGCGCTCGAGACCGACCTCGTGAAGGTCGAGGTCATCGCCGATGAGCGCACCCTGCTGCCCGACGTCGTCGAGACCCTCGAGGCCACCGAGCGGCTCGCCGCCGACGGCTTCACCGTCCTGGCCTACACCTCGGACGACCCCGCCATGGCGCTGCGCCTCGAGCAGGCCGGCGCCGCCGCCGTCATGCCGCTGGGCTCGCCGATCGGCTCGGGGCTGGGCATCCTCAACCGCGCACACCTGGAGCTGATCGTCTCCCGCGCCTCCGTGCCGATCGTGCTCGACGCCGGCGTGGGCACCGCCTCGGACGTCGCCCTGGCGATGGAGGCCGGCTGCGACGCCGTGCTCGCCGCCTCGGCGATCACGCGCGCCGCCGAGCCCGCCCGCATGGCCCACGCGTGCCGGCTCGCGCTCGAGGCGGGCTTCCACGCCCGCCGTGCCGGGCGCATCCCGCGCCGCGAGCACGCCCTGGCCTCCTCGCCGATGGCCGGGCGGGTCACGGCCGAGGAGGACGAGCGGTGACCGCCGCCCTGGACCCCGCCGCCCGCGAGCCCCGCGACCTCACCGCGCTGTCCGACACCCAGCTGGAGCGCTTCGCCCGCCACCTGAGCCTGGACGGCTTCGGCCCCGAGGCCCAGCTGGCGCTGCTGCGCTCCCGCGTCCTCGTGGTCGGCGCCGGCGGCCTCGGGGCGCCCGTGCTGACCTACCTCGCCGCCGCGGGCGTGGGGGAGGTCCACGTGATCGACGACGACATGGTGGACCGCTCCAACCTGCACCGCCAGGTGATCCACGCCGAGGCGGACCTCGGCCGCCCCAAGACCGCCTCCGCCGCCGCGACGATGCGCGGCCTGCACCCCGAGGTGCGCGTGGTCGAGCACCGCGAACGCCTGACCGCGGCCAACGCGCTCGAACGGGTCGGCGCCGTGGACCTCGTGCTCGACGGCACGGACAACTACGCGACCCGCTACCTCGTGGCCGACGCGTGCGAGATCGCGGGCGTGCCCGTGGTGTGGGGCGCGATCCTGCGGTTCGCGGGGCAGGTGAGCGTGTTCGCCCCGGGCGGGCCGCTGTACCGGGACGTGTTCCCGGAGCGGCCCGAACCCGGCGAGGTGCCCTCGTGCGCGCAGGCCGGGGTGCTCGGGGTGCTGCCCGGGATCATCGGCTCCCTCATGGCGGCCGAGGCGATCAAGCTGCTCTCCGGGGTGGGTGAGCCCCTGGTCGGGCGGCTGCTCTCCGTGGACGCCCTGACGATGCGCTTCCGTGAGCTGCGGCTCGTGCCCGACCCCGAGCGGACCCCCGTGACGGACCTGTCCGCCCACGCGGACCAGGCCCCCCGCCCGGACGACGCCGGCGCCCCCGGCTCGGCGGAGGCGTGCGGCGCCGCGGGCGGGGAGATCGCCCCCGCCGCGCTGGCCGCCCTGCTCGCCGACCCCGCCCGGGCCGCGTCCCTCACCCTGCTCGACGTCCGCGAGGACTGGGAGCGCCGCCTGCGCCGGGTCGAGGCCCCCGCGACGGTGGCCGATCGGCACGTCCCGCTCGAGGCCGTCCTCGCGGAGCCGGCGGCCCTCGCGCCCGGGCAGGACCGCGTCCTGGTGGTCTACTGCGCCGCCGGAGCCCGCTCGGCCCGGGCGCGGGACGCCGTCGTCGGGGCCGACCCGAGCGCCGGCGGGCGCGTCCTGTCCCTCGCCGGCGGCCTCGCCGCCTGGCCCGCCTGACCCCCACCCCGACGAACCCTGCGAGATGGCCCCCACCGCGGGCCGGAGGGGCCATCTCGCAGGGTTCGTTCGCACGCGCACGGGCGCGGCGGCCCTTCCGTAGACTTGCGCGGGTGAAGCCCGAAGACCTCTCCGCCCTGCTGTCCGCTGTCCTCACCGACGCCGTCGATGCCGGTGACCTCCCCGCCGCGCTGCGGGAGGAGATCACCCCCGCGCGCGTGAAGGTGGAGCGACCCCGCAGCCGCGAGCACGGCGACTGGGCCACCAACGTCGCCCTCCAGCTGGGCAAGAAGGCCGGGATGGCCCCGCGCGACCTCGCCGGGCTCGTAGCCGAGCGCCTGACCGACAAGCCGGGCATCGCCGCCGTCGACGTCGCCGGCCCCGGCTTTCTCAACGTCACCCTGGACGCGGCCTCGGCCGGCGCCCTGGCCCGCGAGATCGTCGAGGCCGGCCCGGAGTACGGCCGCAACGACGCCCTGGCCGGGCACACCGTGAACATGGAGTTCGTCTCCGCCAACCCCACCGGCCCGCTGCACATCGGACACACCCGCTGGGCCGCGCTGGGCGACGCGATCGCCCGCCTCCTGCGCGCCTCCGGCGCGGACGTCACCGCCGAGTACTACGTCAACGACGCCGGCAACCAGATGAACGTGTTCGCCGACTCGGTCCTCGCCCGCCTGCACGGCCGCGACGTCCCCGCGGGCGGCTACCCGGGCGCGTACGTGCAGGAGCTGGCCGACGCCGTCGCCCTCGAGCACCCGGACGTGCGCGAGCTGACGGACGAGGCCGCCCGCCCGGTGGTCCGCGAGGCCGCGTACCGGCTCCAGATGCAGGACATTAAAAACACGCTCGCCGCCTTCGACGTGCACTTCGACGTGTTCACCTCGGAGCAGACGCTCCACGACTCCGGCGCGATCGAGCAGGCCGTGCAGCGGCTGCGCGCGCAGGGCCACGTCGAGGACCGCGAGGGCGCGGTGTGGCTCAAGACCACGGACTTCGGCGACGACAAGGACCGCGTGCTCATCCGCGCCAACGGCGAGCCCACCTACTTCGCCGCCGACGCCGCGTACTACCTCCACAAGCGCGACCGCGGCTTCGAGGAGAAGGTGTACCTGCTCGGCGCCGACCACCACGGCTACGTGAACCGCCTCAAGGCGATCGCCGCCGCCGCCGGCGACGACCCGGCGACGAACATCGAGATCCTCATCGGCCAGCTCATCTCGGTCAACGGCGCGAAGCTCTCCAAGCGCGCCGGCAACATCATCGAGCTCAAGGACCTCGTGGAGTGGCTCGGCCGCGACGCCCTGCGCTACGACCTGGCCCGCTACCCCGCGGACTCGCCCCTGACGATCGACCCCGAGCTGCTGCGCTCCACCACGAACGACAACCCCGTCTACTACGTGCAGTACGCCCACGCCCGCGCCTCCGGCGCGGCGCGCACCGCGCAGGCCCACGGCGTGGACCGCTCCGAGTTCGACGCCGCCCTGCTCACCCACGCCACCGAGTCGGAGCTGCTGGCCCAGCTGGCGGAGTTCCCGGCCGTCGTCGGCGCGGCGGCGCGCCTGCGCGAGCCCCACCGCGTGGCCCGACACCTCGAGGTGATCGCCGGGGCCTACCACTCGTGGTACGCCGCCTGCCGCATCGTGCCCATGCCCACCGACGACGGGACGCCGCGTCCCGTCGAGACCCTCAACCGCACCCGCCTGTGGCTCAACGACGCCACCGCCCAGGTGCTGGCCAACGGCCTCGGCCTGCTCGGCGTGACCGCCCCGGAGAAGATGTGAGCGCCCGGATGAGGACGCCGCAGCCCGCCCCCGCCTCCCCGCTCGCCCCCGCCTGGCTCCCCGCACCGGGGGACCCGGACGCGCTCGTGCCCGGCCTGTGGGCCGCCGGCGTGGACCGCGCCGCCGACGGCGAGCTCACCGTCCAGGGCCTGCGCGCGAGCGCGCTCGCCGCGGAGTTCGGCACGCCGCTGCTCGTGGTGGACGAGGACGACTTCCGCGCCCGCGCCCGCGCGTTCCGCAAGGGCTTCGACGCCGCCTTCGCCGACCTGTGCGGGGGAGCGGACGTCTACTACGCCGGCAAGTCCATGCTCACCCTCTCCACCGCCCGCTGGGCCGCCGAGGAGGGCCTGCGCGTGGACACCGCCTCGGGCGGCGAGCTGGCGATCGCGCTGGCCGCCGGCATCGACCCGGCCCACATCGGCCTGCACGGCAACAACAAGTCGGACGCCGAGCTGCGCACGGCCCTGGAGGCGGGCGTGGGTCGGATCATCGTGGACTCGCTCGACGAGCTCACCCACCTGGCCGCGCTCGCGGCCGAGGCCGGCCGCCGCGCCCCCGTGATGCTCCGGCTGACCCCGGGCGTGCACGCGCACACCCACGACTTCATCGCCACCGCGCACGAGGACCAGAAGTTCGGGCTCTCCCTGGCCCCGGCCTCCACCGACCGGGACGGCAATGTGGCCGGCCGCTCGCCGGCCGCCGTCGCCGTGGCCGCGGCCCTGGCCGCCGAGTCGATCGAGCTGCTGGGCGTGCACTGCCACATCGGGTCCCAGATCTTCGAGGCCGAGGGCTTCGGGCTGGCGGCCGGACGCGTGCTCGAGTTCCTCGCCGAGGTCAAGGCCGAGCACGGGGTGGAGCTGGCCGAGCTCGACCTCGGGGGCGGCCACGGCATCGCCTACACGGCCGTGGACGAGCCCCGTCCGGCCGCGGAGATCGCCGACGCCCTCGCCGACGACGTCCAGAAGACCGTCGAGCGCCTCGGCCTGGCGTGCCCGCGCATCTCGCTCGAGCCGGGGCGGGCCATCTCGGGCCCCGCGGGGCTGACCCTCTACACGGTCGGGGTGACCAAGACCGTGGACGTGGACGCCCCCGACGGCGGCACCGCGGCCCGCCGCTACGTCGCCGTGGACGGCGGCATGTCCGACAACCCGCGTCCCGTCCTCTACGACGCCGACTACACCGCCGTCTCCGCGCGCCGCACCTCGGAGGCCGAGCCGGTGCTCTCCCGTGTGGTGGGCAAGCACTGCGAGTCCGGCGACATCCTCGTCCGCGACGTGTACCTGCCGGCCGACCTGGGCCGCGGCGACCTGCTGGCCGTGCCGGCCACGGGCGCGTACACGCACGTGATGTCCTCGAACTACAACGCGCTGGCCCGCCCGGCCGTCGTCGCGGTCTCCGGCGGGCAGGCGCGGGTGATCATCCGCCGCGAGACGCAGGAGGACCTGTTCGCCCGCGAGACCGATCCGCGCCTCGCCCGCTGAGGACGCGGGCACGGCGCACCCGGCCGCCGGCCTCGGGCCCGGGTGGGTCCGTCCCGCTCTGCGGACACCGAGTGTCGCGCGGCGGGACGGGCCGGGGCGCCACGCTAGATTCGAGGCCAGCCGGGCCGCGCGGTCGCGCGGGCCCGACCCCACCCTGGATCACGGAGGACCATGCCCCAGCACACCGATGCCCCCACCGCACTCAAGGTCGCCCTGCTGGGCGGCGGGACCGTGGGGTCCCAGACCGCCCGGATCCTCACCGAGGACGCCGACATCCTGCGGGACCGCGTGGGCGCCGACCTCGAGCTCACGGGCATCGCGGTGCGGGACACGGGCGCGACGCGCGACTGGCAGGCGGACCCGGCGCTCTACACCACCGACGCCGAGGCGCTCGTGGACGGCGCCGACGTCGTCATCGAGCTGATGGGCGGCATCGAGCCGGCCCGCACCCTGATCCTGCGCGCCCTGGCCGCCGGCACGTCCGTGGTGACCGGCAACAAGGCGCTGCTGGCCCAGCACGGCGAGGAGCTGTACGCCGCGGCCGCCGCCACCGGCGCGCAGCTCAGCTTCGAGGCCGCCGTCGCCGGCGCCATCCCGATCCTGCGCCCGCTGCGCGACTCCCTGGGCGGCGACCGCGTCACCCGCGTGATGGGCATCGCCAACGGCACCACCAACTTCATCCTTGACCGGATGGACTCCGAAGGGGCGGACTTCGACGACGCCCTCGCCGAGGCCCAGCGGCTCGGCTACGCCGAGGCCGACCCGACCGCCGACGTCGAGGGCCACGACGCCGCCGCGAAGGCCGCGATCCTGGCGACCATCGCGTTCGGCGCGCCGTACACCCTGGACCAGGTGGCCGTCGCGGGCATCACCGCGATCACGGCCGAGGACAACGCTGCCGCCGCGGAGGCGGGCTACGTCATCAAGCTGCTGGCGATCGCCGAGCGCGGCCGCGCCGCCGACGGCGCCCAGGGCGCGGTCCTGCGCGTGCACCCCACCCTGCTGCCGCGGGAGCACCCGCTGGCCTCCGTGCGCGGGGCGTTCAATGCCGTCTTCGTGGAGGCCGAGAACGCCGGCGAGCTCATGTTCTACGGTCCCGGCGCCGGCGGCGCCCCCACCGCCTCCGCGGTGATGGGCGACGTCGTCTCGATCGCCCAGCGCATCGTGCGCGGCGGCCCGGCGCGCCTGCGCACCCCCGTCACCGCCCTGCCCGCCCTGGACCCGGCCGAGGCCCACACCTCCTTCATGGTCGTGCTGCGCGCGGCCGACCAGCCCGGCGTGCTGCGCCGCGTCGCCGGGGTGTTCGAGGAGCACGGCGTCTCCATCGAGACGCTGCGCCAGGTCCCGTCCGAGCGCGAGGACGCCCCCGGCGCGTCCCTGCGGCTGATCACCCACCGTGCGCGGCAGCGCGACCTCGACGCCACCGTCGAGGCGCTCGCCGCCCTGGACGTCGTCCACGAGGTCGCGTCCGTCCTCCGAGTCGAAGGGAACTGACCCATGGCCCACCAGTGGCGCGGCGTCGTCCGCGAGTACGCCGACCGCCTGCCCGTCACCGAGGACACGCGCGTGATCACCCTCGGCGAGGGCGGCACCCCGCTCATCCACGCCCCCCACCTCTCCGAGCTGGTGCAGGGCACCGTGCACGTGAAGTTCGAGGGCATGAACCCGACCGGCTCCTTCAAGGACCGCGGCATGACCATGGCGATCACCGCCGCCGTCGCGGACGGCGCGAAGGCCGTCGTCTGCGCATCCACCGGCAATACGTCCGCCTCGGCGGCGGCCTACGCCGCGCAGGCCGGGATCACGTGCGCCGTGCTCGTGCCCGAGGGGAAGATCTCGATGGGCAAGATGTCCCAGGCCGTGGCCCACGGCGCGGAGATCCTCCAGGTGCAGGGCAACTTCGACGACTGCCTCGAGGTGGCCCGCAAGCTCGCCGAGAACTACCCCGTGTTCCTCGTGAACTCCGTCAACCCGGCCCGCATCGAGGGGCAGAAGACCGGCGCATTCGAGGTCGTGGACACCCTCGGCGACGCCCCGGACTACCACCTGCTGCCCGTGGGCAACGCCGGCAACATCACCGCGTACTGGAAGGGCTACCGCGAGTACGCCGCCCCCTACGTGAACCCGCACGAGGGCGCCTCGGACGCCGAGCTGCCCGCGGTGGCCACGAAGACCCCCGTGATGTGGGGCTTCCAGGCCGCGGGCGCCGCCCCGATCGTCCAGGGCCACCCCGTGACGGACCCGGACACGATCGCCACCGCCATCCGGATCGGCAACCCGGCCTCGTGGGAGCAGGCCGAGGCCGCCCGCGACGAGTCCGGCGGGATGATCGACTCCGTCACGGACGAGGAGATCCTCGAGGCCCATCGCTGGCTCTCCGCGAAGGAGGGCGTGTTCGTCGAGCCCGCCTCCGCCGCCGGCGTCGCCGGGCTGCTCAAGCACCACGCCGCCGGGAACGTGCCGGCCGGCAAGAGCTGGGTCATCACCGTCACCGGCCACGGCCTCAAGGATCCGCAGTGGGCCCTGCGCGGCGCCGACGGCGCCGACGTGACCCCGCGCTCGGTGCCGTTCGACGTGGTCACCGTCGCCCAGGCCCTCGGCCTGAGCTGAGCCATGGCCGCACCGCAGCCGCTGGCGCCCGGGACCGCCGCGTCCGTCTCCGTCCCCGCCACGTCCGCCAACCTCGGCCCCGGCTTCGACTCGATGGGCCTGGCCCTGGAGCTGCGCGACGAGGTGACGCTCACGGTCGTGGCGGGTCCCGACGTCGCGGAGGTCGAGGGGGAGGGGGAGGCCACCCTGCCGCGGGACGGGGCGCACCTGATCCTGCGCCTGGCGCGCGAGCACCTGCGGGGCCGCGGGTTCACCGCGCCGGGGCTGCATCTGCGCGCCGTGAACCGGATCCCGCACGCACGCGGGCTCGGCTCGTCCGCGGCCGCCGTCGTCGCGGCCTACGCCGCAGCCGAGGCCCTGCTGCCGGCCGCGCTGCGCCGGGCACCCGCGGACCTGCTCGAGGCGGCCACCCGCTTCGAGGGGCACCCGGACAACGTCGCCCCCGCGCTCGTGGGCGGGGCCACCGTCTCCTGGACCCGCGACGACGTCCCCGGCCCGGCCACGGTGCGGCTGCGGCTGCACGAGCGCGTGGTGCCGGTGGTCGCGATCCCGGACACCGAGCTGTCCACCCACGTCGCTCGGGGCGTGCTGCCCGCCGACGTGCCCCACGCCGTGGCGGCGGCCCAGGCCGGCCGTGCCGCGCTGCTCGTCCACGCGCTGGCGGAGGACCCCGCGCTGCTGCCGGCCGCCACGCGGGACTGGCTGCACCAGGAGCCGCGCGCCGTGGCCATGCCGGCCAGCGCCGCACTGGTCGCGGGGCTGCGCGAGCGCGGCCACGCCGCCGTCGTCTCCGGCGCAGGTCCCACCGTGCTCGCGCTGTGCGACGGCGTTCAGGCGGCCGAGCACGCCGCGGAGGCGGCGCGTGCTCTGACGGCGGACGGGGCGGCCTCCTGGCGCGTGCTGGTGCCGTGCGTGGCCGTGGACGGTGTTAGGGTGGAATCACTCCACCACGGCTGACCCCACCGCCTCGCGCGGCCCGGGTCTCCGGTGCCCGGGCCAGTGACGGCCGGACGCACCGTGCGCCGTCGGCCGGAACCCCGCCGCGATCCATCCCGTGCTGCGCACGGCCGGCGTGCGGGACCCCCTCCGGCTCGGTCGAGTCCGGACGCCTCCGCCCCGTCACGCAGCGACTGCGCACGATCAGGGAGGCGCCACTGATGAGTTCACACCATGAAACCCGGTTTTCTGGGGCGCCGCTGCGCGGCCCGACCGGATGCACACCGCAGCCCGACGCGCCACGCGCCGCCGGGCCGCATTCGAGGGAGAAGGAACCTTCGTGACCGAATCCACGGAACAGACCACGCCGACGAACGGCGGTGGCCTGGCCTCGCTCAAGCTCGCCCAGCTCCAGGCCCTGGCCTCTCAGCTCGGCATCGCCGGCGGCTCGCGCATGCGCAAGGCCGACCTGGTGACCGCGATCTCCGACCACCAGCGCGGCGGCTCCGTGGCGGACCGCGACGCCGCCGAGCGCGCGGCCCAGGCCCCCGCGGCCCCCGCCGCCGAGGCCGCCCCGGCCGCCGCGTCCTCTCAGGACGCGGCCCCGGCCGCCGAGCGCCCGGCCCGCCGCCGCTCGCGCCGCGCCGACGCCGACACCTCCGCTCCGGCCGCCGCCCAGGACGGGCAGCCCCAGGCCGAGGCCCGCGAGGACCAGACGGAGCAGGCCCCCCGTGAGACCGCCTCGGACCAGGATCGGTCCGAGGGGTCCGAGACCCGCGACGAGGGCGAGGGCCGCCCGCAGTCCGAGCGCCGCTCCCGCGGCCGCCGCGCCGGCGACGACGACGCCCAGCAGGGTCAGGACCGTCGCTCCGACGGCGCCCAGGGCGAGGACGGCGCGGACCGCCGCGGCGACAGGGAGGACCGTGACGACAACGGGCGCGAGAACGGCCGCGGCCGCAACGGCCGCAACGGGCGGGACCGCGACAACGGCCGCGACCGTGAGAACGGCCGCGAGAACAATCGGGACCGTGAGAACGGCCGTGACGGCTCGCGCGAGCAGCGCGGCGACAAGTCCGAGGACGGCGGCCGGGGCGACGGCGGACGCGGGGACCGCAGCCGCCGCGACGACCGCGACGACGAGGGCGGCCGCAACCGTCGCAACCGCCGCAACCGCAACGAGCGCGGCCGCAACCGCCGTGGCCGCGGCGGCCCCGAGGTCGACGAGACCGAGCTGACCGAGGATGACGTCCTGCAGCCCGTGGCCGGCATTCTCGACGTGCTGGACAACTACGCGTTCGTCCGCACCTCCGGCTACCTGCCGGGCCCGAACGACGTCTACGTCTCCCTGGCCATGGTGAAGAAGTACGGTCTGCGCAAGGGCGACGCCGTCGTCGGCGCGATCCGCGCCCCGCGCGACGGCGAGAAGCAGCAGCACCACGGCGGCGGCTCCAACCGCCAGAAGTTCAACGCCCTGGTGAAGATCTCCTCGGTCAACGGCCAGCCCGCCGTCGAGCACCCGCAGCGCGTGGAGTTCGGCAAGCTCGTGCCGCTGTACCCGCAGGAGCGCCTGCGCCTGGAGACCGATCCCAAGCTGATCGGCCCCCGCGTGATCGACCTGGTCAGCCCCATCGGCAAGGGCCAGCGCGGCCTCATCGTCTCCCCGCCCAAGGCCGGCAAGACGATGATCCTGCAGTCGATCGCCAACGCGATCAAGACGAACAACCCCGAGGTCCACCTCATGATGGTGCTCGTGGACGAGCGCCCCGAGGAGGTCACCGACATGCAGCGGTCGGTGGACGGCGAGGTCATCGCCTCCACGTTCGACCGCCCGGCGGACGACCACACCACCCTCGCCGAGCTGGCCATCGAGCGCGCCAAGCGCCTCGTGGAGATGGGCCGCGACGTCGTCGTGCTGCTCGACTCCATGACCCGCCTGGGCCGCGCCTACAACCTGGCCGCCCCGGCCTCGGGCCGCATCCTCTCCGGCGGTGTGGACTCCTCGGCTCTGTACCCGCCGAAGAAGTTCTTCGGCGCCGCCCGCAACATCGAGAACGGCGGCTCGCTGACCATCCTGGCCACCGCGCTGGTCGAGACCGGCTCGCGCATGGACGAGGTGATCTTCGAGGAGTTCAAGGGCACCGGCAACATGGAGCTGCGCCTGTCCCGCCACCTCGCTGAGCGCCGCATCTTCCCGGCGGTGGACGTCAACGCGTCCGGCACCCGCCGCGAGGAGGCCCTGCTCTCGCAGGAGGAGGTCAAGATCATGTGGAAGCTGCGCCGGGTGCTCTCCGGCCTCGAGCAGCAGCAGGCCCTCGACCTGCTCACCAACAAGATCAAGGACACCGCGTCCAACGCCGAGTTCCTCATGCTGGTCTCCAAGACCACGCTGGGGTCCAAGGGTGACGACTGACCGCCCCGTCGCACGGCCCCGTCCCGCCCGGGGAGCTCGTCTCCGCCGGACGGGGCGGGGCCGTCCGCGTCGGACAGCCCGGCCCGCTGAGGCCGGAGGAGGAGAGGCACGCACGTGTTCGATTCGGAGCAGCGGCGCGAGGCCGTGGATCGGCTCCTGGCGGAGCATCGCGAGCTGACGGCGCGCCTGTCCGACCCGGCGGTGCACCAGGACCCGGCGCTCGCCCGGAGGCTGAACCGGCGGTTCGCCGAGCTCGGCGCCGTGGTGACGGCGCACCGCGCCTGGTCGGCGGCCGCGGAGGAGCTGGCCGACGCGCGGGAGCTGGCCGCGGCCGGCGACGACGACGCGGCGGCCTTCGCGGCCGAGGTGCCCGGTCTGGAGGCGGCCGAGGCGGAGGCCGCCGAACGGCTGCGCCGGCTGCTGATCCCGCGCGACCCCGACGACGCCCGCGACGTGATCCTCGAGATCAAGGGCGGCGAGGGCGGCGAGGAGGCCGCCCTGTTCGCCGGCGACCTGCTGCGCATGTACCTGCGCTACGCCGACTCCCGGGGCTGGAAGACGGAGGTCCTCTCCGCCACGCACTCCGACCTGGGCGGCTACAAGGACGTCCACGTGGCGGTGCGGGGGAGCGCGGCCGACCCGGCCGACGGCGTCTACGCCCGGCTCAAGTTCGAGGGCGGCGTGCACCGCGTGCAGCGCGTGCCCGTCACCGAGTCCCAGGGCCGCATCCACACCTCCGCCGCCGGCGTGCTCGTGCTGCCCGAGGTGGACGCCCCGGACGAGGTCCACCTCGATCCGAACGACCTCAAGGTGGACGTCTTCCGCTCCTCCGGGCCGGGCGGCCAGTCCGTCAACACGACCGACTCCGCGGTGCGTCTGACGCACCTGCCCACGGGGATCGTCGTCTCCATGCAGAACGAGAAGTCCCAGATCCAGAACCGCGAGGCCGCGCTGCGCGTGCTGCGGTCGCGGCTGCTCGAGCGGCAGCGGGCGGAGCAGGACGCCGAGGACTCCGCGGCGCGCGCCGCGCAGGTGCGCACCATGGACCGCTCGGAACGCATCCGCACCTACAACTTCCCGGAGAACCGGATCGCGGACCACCGCACCGGCTACAAGGCGCACAACCTCGACGCGGTCCTCGACGGCGACCTCGAGGCCGTGATCGCCTCCTGCCTCGCCCTCGACGAGGAGCGGCGGCTCGCCGCGCTGGGCGGGGACGCGTGAGCGCACCGGCCTGGTCCGCGCTGCTGCGCGACGCCGCCGCACGCCTGACCACGGTGGGCATCGACTCGCCGCGCGTGGACGCCGAGCTGCTGCTGGCCCACGTGCTCGGCCTCGACCGCGGCGCGCTGCTGGCCCGGGTGTTCGCCGGGGCCGTGGCCGAGCCCGCGCAGGCGGCGGCGTTCGAGGCGCTCATCGGACGCCGCGCCGCCCGCGAGCCCGTCCAGCACCTGACCGGCGTCGCGCACTTCCACGGGCTCGACCTGGCGGTCGGCCCGGGCGTCTTCGTCCCGCGGCCGGAGACCGAGCTGCTCGTGGAGACCGTCGTGGCCGACCTGGCCGCGCGGCCCACGGCGGGCGTGGTGGTGGACCTGTGCACCGGCTCCGGCGCGATCGCCGCGGCCGTCGCGGCGTGGGGCGAGGCACGGGGCCGCCCGCTGGCCGTCACCGCCGTCGAGCTCGACCCGACGGCGGCCGACTGGGCCCGGCGGAACCTCGCCCCGCGCGGGGTCGACCTGCGACAAGGTGATGCCCTTGTCGCATGCCCGGACCTCGAGGGCCGCGTGGACGTCGTCGTGAGCAACCCGCCCTATGTGCCCGAGGCCGAGGTGCCCGCCCAGCCCGAAGCGCGGCTGGACCCGGCGCGGGCACTCTACGGCGGGGACGCACCCGGGCTGCGGATCCCGCAGGCCATCGTGCACCGGGCGGCGGAGCTGCTCGTCCCGGGCGGCCTGTTCGCCATGGAGCACCACGAGACGCAGGGCCCGGCCCTCCTGGCCGCCCTCGGCGCGGACCCGCGGTTCATGGGCGTCCGAGTCCACCGGGACCTCACCGGACGGGACCGGTTCCTGACGGCGCGCCGGTCCGGCGAAGCCGCGGCGGGCGCGGAGGTGGAAGAATGACCGACGTGAGTGACTTCATCGACGTCTCGGATCCGGCCGCCCTCGAGAATGCCGTGGCCCGCGCCCGCGAGGTCCTCGCGGACCGCGGCTGCGTGGTCCTGCCCACGGACACCGTCTACGGCATCGGGGCGGACGCGTTCTCCCCCTGGCCGTGGCCGTGCTGCTGGCCGCCAAGGGCCGTGGCCGCACCATGCCGCCGCCCGTGCTCATCGCGGACCGCCGCGTCATGGCGGGCCTCGCGTACGACGTGCCGGAGGAGGCCGAGGCCCTCGCCGAGCGCTTCTGGCCCGGCGCCCTCACGCTCATCCTCAAGTCCCAGCCCACGCTGACCTGGGACCTGGGCGAGACCCGCGGCACCGTCGCCCTGCGCGTGCCCGACGACGCGGTGGCCCGCGAGCTGCTCTACGCCGTCGGCCCCATGGCCGTCTCCAGTGCGAACCGCACCGGCATGGACGCCGCCACCACCGCCGACGCCGCCCGCTCGATGCTGGGGGAGTCCGTGGCCCTCTACCTCGACGCCGGCCCCCGCGAGAGCCGGGATCCCTCGACGATCGTGGACTGCACCGTCACCCCGTTCCGCGTGGCCCGGCAGGGCTCCGTGCCCCTGGAGGAGCTGCGCGCGGTGGTGCCGGACCTGCTCGCCGAGGGCGAGGAGCCCCCGGTCGCCGCCGATCGGATCGCGGCTGAGGACGCTGCCGCGGCGCGCCCCGCCGACCGGGAGGCCTGACCGGCCCCTATGCGCGCGTATCTCGTCCTGGTCATGGTCACGGCCGTCGCCTGCGGGGCCCTGACGCCCCTCATGCGCCGGCTGGGGCTGCGCGCGCGCGTGTTCACCCCGCTGCGCCAGCGGGACGTGCACCGGCACCCCGTGCCGAAGCTGGGTGGCGTCGCCATGGCCGCGGCCGTGCTGGTCGGCTTCGCCGTCGGGGGAGTCGTGCCGTTCCTCCAGGGGATCTACGCGGACGACGCCGCGATGCGCGGGCTCCTGGTCGCCGTCGCCGTCGTGCTCGTCGTGGGCATCGCCGACGACATGTGGGACCTGCGCTGGTGGGTGAAGATGGCCGGCCAGGTGCTGGCCGGACTCGCGGTGGCCCTCGGCGGGATCCGCATCGAGGCCATGCCGGTGGGCTGGATCCCGGTGGGGAACGAGACCACGCAGGTCATCCTCACGGTGTTCGCCGTGGTGCTGACGATGAACGCGATCAACTTCGTGGACGGTCTGGACGGCCTGGCGGCGGGCGTCGCGCTGATCGGCGGCTCGGCCTTCTTCGTCTACTCGTATCTGCTGACGCGGACCATCAACCAGTTCGACTACGCCAACCTCGCCACCCTGCTCATGGCCCTGCTCGTCGGCGCGTGCGTAGGCTTCCTGCCGTGGAACCTGGCCCCGGCCCGCATCTTCATGGGCGAGGTGGGGGCCATGCTCATCGGCCTGCTGATGGCTGCGGCCGCGGTCGCCGTGACCGCTGACGTGAACGCCCTGGACGGGATGCGCTTCCGCAACGTCCCCGCCTACATGCCGATCCTGCTGCCCGTCGCCGTCCTCGCACTGCCGCTCGCGGACCTCGCCCTGGCCGTGCTGCGGCGGACGGCCAAGGGCACCAGCCCCTTCTCGGCGGACCGCGGGCACCTGCACCACAAGCTCGTGGACGGCGGCTACACCCAGGCGCAGGCCGTCGGGCTGCTCTGGCTCTGGGCGTTCCTCGTGGCATGGGGCGCGGTGTCCCTGAACTTCGTGGACCACATGGTCGTCCTGCCCGTGCTCGCCGTGGCCCTGGCCGGAGCCGGCTACCTCACCCTGCATCCGATCGTGGAGCGCCGTCGCGCGGACCGGAACGACGCCGCGGCCCACCCGGACGAGCGGGGGGACGCGTGACCGGGGCGGGAGGTCGCCGACGCCGGCGCCGCTGGGAGAACCGCCGCGGCTGGTGGGGGATCCTCGGGTGGTCCCTGGCCGCGGCGGGGGTTGCCCTGGCGATCACGTGCGCCGCGTGGCTGCTCTCCGTCGGCGGGGAGGCAGCCGGGAGCGCCCTGCTGGGCGGTGGCGCGGTGCTTGCGCTCTCGGCGCTCACCGGGGTGACGACGGCACTCGTCTGGGACCGGGCGCGCGAGGCGGCGCTGCCGGTCAGCGTGGGGCTGTTCGTGCTCAAGATCGCGGTGTTCGCGGTGCTGCTGGGGGTCCTGCCCCGCCCCGGCTGGGTCCGGGCGGACGCGGCGGCGATCGCCGCCCTCGTGACGATCCTCGTCTGGCAGGCCGCGGAGGTCCTCGTCTTCGCCCGGACCCGCCGCGGGATCTACGCCGACTGACCCGCCCGAGGGGCGAAGACACGGAGCCGCGGGCCATGCCGTGGGCCCCGTCTGCGGTACGGAGCACGGGTCACCGTTTGGTATCGTTGGCGGCGAACACTTCGACGGCGTCCATCTGCCGCCATCCGTGTCTCGCATCGCACCGGTACCCCCGCAATGTCGCGGCGCCCGCCTGTGGTCCGGGGACGAGGCTGCGGTCCCGTCGACTGCATCACTTCGGAGAGGAACCGCGTGCTGACCCTCGTGCTGGCCAACGCATCATTCGTGCCCCCCACCATCTCTGATGGTCACCTCCCGGAGATCTTCCCCTGGGGTGCGGAGTACGGCACCGGCTTCGGCAAGCAGATGCTGCTCGTCCTGCTCTCCGTGGTGCTCATCACCGCCTTCTTCGCGTGGGCCATGCGCCGTCCCCGGCTCGTGCCCGGCAAGGCCCAGTGGCTCGCCGAGTCCGGCTACTCCTTCGTCCGGAACGACATCGCGAAGGACATCCTGGGCGAGAAGAACTTCAAGCAGTGGGTCCCGCTGCTCTTCGCCATCTTCTTCTTCGTGCTGCTGAACAACCTGTTCGGCGCCATCCCGGTGCTGCAGCTGCCGACCTTCTCCCACGCGGGCGCCGCCTACGGCCTGGCCCTCATCGTCTACGCGATCTGGATCGGCGTCGGCATCAAGCGCCACGGCGTGCGCTACCTGAAGCTGGCCGTCGTGCCCTCGGGTGTGCCCGGCTGGATCCTGCCGCTGCTCGTGCCGCTGGAGATCATCTCCAACTTCATCGTGCGCCCGCTGACCCACTCCCTGCGTCTGATGGCCACCATGCTCTCCGGCCACATGATCGTGATGCTCGCCGGCGCCGGCGCCGCCTACCTGATCACGCAGACCGGCAGCCTGGCCCTGCAGGGCACCGGCATCCTGGTCATCCTCGGCTCGGTGGCCCTGTACTTCCTCGAGCTGCTGATCATGTACCTGCAGGCCTTCGTCTTCACGCTGCTGACCGCGATCTACATCCAGGGCGCGATCGACGCGAACGACCACTGATCTTCCGGGGCCGCCTCGGGCACGACCCAGGCGGCTGCGGTACGGCGGGAGAGCCCGCCACCAGTCTTCCCGGCCCTCCGCAGGAGGACCACCCGGGAGGCCGACCCTCCACAACCCGGCCGGACACCTCGGCCTCGTGAAAGGAACACCATGGAACTGCACGGTTCGCTCAACATGATCGGCTACGGCCTCGCCGCCATCGGCTCCGCCATCGGCGTGGGCCTGATCTTCGCCGCCTACATCAACGGCGTCGCCCGTCAGCCGGAGGCCCAGCGCATCCTGCAGCCGATCGCCCTCCTGGGCTTCGCGCTCGCCGAGGCCCTCGCCATCCTGGGCCTCGTCTTCGCCTTCGTCATCGGCGCCTGACGCGCCGCGTCCACGGAGCGCCCGCACGGTGAGACCGTCGGTGCTCCATCTCCACAGGACTCTTGACCGAAGGATGGTTGAAACATGATCAGCAACGGACTGATCCTCGCGGCGGCTGAGGGGGCCAACCCCCTGATCCCCAACCCGTGGGAGATCCTCGTCGTCGTGGTGGGCTTCGCCCTGCTCATGTTCATCGTCATCAAGTTCATCGTCCCGACCCTCGAGAAGTCCTACCAGGACCGTGTCGAGGCGATCGAGGGCGGTCTGGCCAAGGCTGAGAAGGCCCAGGCCGAGGCGAACGCGATGATGGCGGACTACGAGTCGCAGCTGGCGGACGCCCGCACCGAGGCGAACCGCATCCGCGAGGATGCCCGCACCGAGGCCGCCGAGATCGTGGCCGAGGCGCGCGAGCGCGCGACCGCCGAGGCGAGGCGCATCTCCGAGCAGGCGCAGGCGCAGATCGCCGCCGAGCGTCAGCAGGCCGCCGCGCAGCTCAAGGGCGAGGTCGGCTCGCTGGCCACGACCCTGGCCGGCAAGATCGTGGGCGAGTCCCTCGAGGACGACGCCCGCTCGCAGCGCGTGGTCGACCGCTTCCTGGCTGACCTGGACCGTCACCAGAGCGCAGGTGTCGCCGAATGATGACGGGCGCATCGAGGGACTCCCTGGCCGCCTCCCTGGAGGCCGTCGGTCCGGTGCTGGACGAGGGCGGCGTGGCCCTGGCACGCGAGCTGTTCGGCGCGCTGGACGTGGTGGACGAGCACGGCGCCCTGCGCCGCGCCCTGACCGACCCCGCCTGGACCACCGAGCGCCGTCACGGCCTCGTCGACTCGCTGTTCGGCGCCCGGGTGACCCCCGGTGCACTGCAGGTCCTCAAGGACCTGGCCGGCCGCCGCTGGTCCGCGGAGCGCGATCTCGGGGACGCCCTCGAGACGGTGGCCGTGCACGCGGCCGCCGCGGAGGCCGCACGCGGCGGACACGCGGGCCTGGCCGCCCTCTTGGGCGAGCTGCTGGCCTTCAACCGCACGGTGGAGGACTCGCACGAGCTGCAGCGGGCGCTCACCGATCAGCACGCACCCCTCGAGGCGCGGGCCGCTCTGGCCGGTCGTCTCCTGGGCGAGTCGGCCAGCCCGGCCGGCCGACTGCTGGTCGAGCGCGCCGTCTCGGCCCCGCGCGGCCTGAAGCCGTCCGCCGCTATCCGCAAGGCCGCGGACGCCGTCGCCGAGCGGCAGCGCCAGTGGATCGCCGAGGTGACCGTGGCCCGGCCGCTCGAGGCCGAGCAGCAGGAGCGGCTGGCCCTGGGCCTGCGCCGCGCCTTCGGCCGCGATCTCGTCATGGACGTGACGGTGGACCCCCACGTGGTGGGCGGCGTCCGCGTCCAGGTCGGCGACGACGTCGTCGACGGGTCCATGGCCTCGCGCCTCCACGACCTCCAGCGGCGGATGGCCGGCTGACGCCGGCCCCCGCCCGCATCCGGAACACCCACGAACGTAAGCATCATCGTCACGTCGATGATCACCAAGCACAGAGAGCAGGGACTGCAGATGGCCGAATTGACCATCAACGCTGACGATGTCCGCAATGCCTTGAACGAATTCGCGGCATCGTACGAACCGTCGGGCACCGATCGCACCGAGGTCGGCCGTGTCATCTCCGCGGCGGACGGCATCGCTCGTGTGGAGGGTCTGCCCTCCGTCATGGCGAACGAGCTGCTGCGCTTCGAGAACGGCATCCAGGGCCTTGCCCAGAACCTCGACACCCGCGAGATCGGTGTCGTCGTCCTCGGCGAGTTCCAGGAGATCCGCGAGGGCATGGAGGTGCAGCGCACCGGCGAGATCCTCTCCGTCCCGGTGGGCGATGCCTTCCTGGGCCGCGTGGTGGACCCGCTGGGCCAGCCCATCGACGACCTGGGCCCGATCGAGGCCGAGGGCCGCCGCGCCCTCGAGCTGCAGGCGCCGACCGTGACCGAGCGCAAGTCGGTCCACGAGCCGCTGCAGACCGGCATGAAGGCCATCGACGCCATGATCCCGATCGGCCGTGGCCAGCGTCAGCTGATCATCGGTGACCGCCAGACCGGCAAGACCGCCATCGCCGTGGACACGATCCTCAACCAGAAGGCCAACTGGGAGTCGGGCGACGTCGAGAAGCAGGTCCGCTGCGTCTACGTGGCCGTGGGCCAGAAGGCCTCCACCATCGCCGGCGTCCGCGCCACGCTGGAGGAGCACGGCGCCCTGGAGTACACCACGATCGTGGCCTCCCCGGCGTCCGACCCGGCCGGCTTCAAGTACCTCGCCCCCTACGCCGGCTCGGCCATCGGCCAGCACTGGATGTACGGCGGCAAGCACGTGCTGATCATCTTCGACGACCTGTCGAAGCAGGCCGAGGCCTACCGCGCCGTCTCCCTGCTGCTGCGCCGCCCGCCGGGCCGCGAGGCCTACCCGGGCGACGTCTTCTACCTGCACTCCCGGCTCCTCGAGCGCTGCGCCAAGCTCTCGGACGAGATGGGCGCGGGCTCGATGACCGGCCTGCCGATCATCGAGACCAAGGCGAACGACGTCTCGGCCTACATCCCGACCAACGTCATCTCCATCACCGACGGCCAGATCTTCCTGCAGTCGGACCTGTTCAACGCCAACCAGCGTCCCGCCGTGGACGTGGGCATCTCGGTGTCCCGCGTGGGCGGCGCCGCCCAGGTCAAGGCCATGAAGAAGGTCTCCGGCACGCTGAAGCTGGACCTGGCGCAGTACCGCGACCAGCAGGCGTTCTCCATGTTCGCCTCGGACCTGGACCCGGCCACCCGCCGCCAGCTCGCCCGCGGTGAGCGCCTCATGGAGCTGCTCAAGCAGCCCCAGTACTCGCCCTACCCGGTCGAGGAGCAGGTCGTGTCCATCTGGGCCGGCTCCAAGGGCCACCTCGACGAGGTGCCGGTGCAGGACGTGCTGCGCTTCGAGCGCGAGTTCATCGACCACCTGCGTCGCCACACCTCCGTCCTGACCGACATCGCCTCCACCGGCAAGCTCGAGGACGGCACCGTGTCCGCGCTCGAGTCGGCCGTCGCCGAGTTCTCGAAGGGCTTCCAGTCCTCCGAGGAGGGCGGCGTGCGGGCCGGCCACGAGGAGCATCGCGCGATCGAGCAGGACCAGGTCGCGCAGGAGCAGATCACCAAGCAGAAGCGCTGACCGCCGGTCGGTGAGGGAGCGGTCCGGCGTCGGGCCCCACGGGGACGACGCCGGGCTGCCCTCCCGCCAGGGAAAGGACCACCATGGGAGCCCAGATCCGGGTCTACCGTCAGAAGATCGCGTCGACGTCGTCGATGAAGAAGATCTTCAAGGCGATGGAGCTGATCGCCACGTCTCGCATCACCAAGGCACGTGAGCGCGTCAGCGCGTCGCTGCCGTATGCGAACGCGATCACCCGCGCCGTCTCGGCCGTGTCGAGCCAGCACGACATCGATCATGTCCTCACCACGGAGCCCGAGAATCCGACCCGGGCGGCCGTGCTCATCATGTCCTCGGACCGCGGCCTCGCCGGCGCGTACTCCGCGAACGTGCTGCGCAAGGCCGAGCAGCTCCTCACCCGCCTCGGTGAGGAGGGCAAGGACGTGGACGTGTACGTCGTCGGCCGCAAGGCGCAGACGTACTTCGACTTCCGTGGCCGCGGCTACAAGCAGCTGTGGACCGGTCAGACGGACGCCCCCGTCGCCGAGCGCGCCGCCGAGATCGGCGAGGTGCTCGTGGACGCGTTCCTCACGGACACGGCCGACGGCGGCGTGGACGAGATCCACGTCGTGTTCACCGAGTTCGTCTCGCTCGTGAAGCAGAACCCCCACGTGGTGCGCCTGCTGCCCCTCGAGGTCGTCGAGGAGGAGGCCGCCACCGCCGAGGACGTGCTGCCGCTCTACGAGTACGAGCCGGACGCGGAGGAGGTCCTCGACGCGCTGCTGCCCAAGTACATCGAGTCGCGCATCTTCAACGCGATGCTGCAGTCGGCGGCCTCGGAGCTCGCCAACCGTCAGCGCGCCATGAAGTCGGCGGGCGACAACGCCACGAGCCTCATCAAGGACTACACCCTCCTGATGAACAACGCCCGTCAGGCCGAGATCACCCAGGAGCTCACCGAGCTCATCGCGGGCGCGGACGCGCTCAACAACTCCTGAGCCCGTTCGGGACTCACCAGACTCGCCATCCACACACGATAGAAGTGAGAGAGATGACTGCCACCATCACTGACCAGGGCACCGGGACCCCCACCGGCGGTGCCACCGGACGCGTGTCCCGCGTCATCGGCCCCGTGATCGACGCCGAGTTCCCGGCCAACGCGATGCCGGAGATCTACAACGCGCTGACCACCGAGATCGACCTCAACGGCCAGCGCCGCACGGTCACCTTCGAGGTCGCCCAGCACCTCGGCGACAACATGGTCCGCGCCATCTCCCTGCAGTCCACCGACGGCCTGGTGCGCGGCACCGACGTCGTGGACACCGGCGCCCCCATCTCGGTGCCGGTCGGCGACGCCGTGAAGGGCCACATCTTCAACGTGCTCGGCGAGACCCTGGACATGCCGACCTCGCAGCTGCAGGCCGAGGACCGCTGGCCGATCCACCGCCCGGCGCCGAACTTCGCCTCCCTCGAGGGCTCCACCGAGATGCTGGAGACCGGCATCAAGGTCATCGACCTGCTGACCCCCTACATCAAGGGCGGCAAGATCGGCCTGTTCGGCGGCGCCGGCGTGGGCAAGACCGTGCTCATCCAGGAGATGATCACCCGTGTGGCCCGCAACTTCGGCGGCACCTCCGTGTTCGCCGGCGTCGGCGAGCGCACCCGTGAGGGCAACGACCTCTGGGTCGAGATGGACGAGGCGGACGTCCTGAAGGACACCGCCCTCGTGTTCGGCCAGATGGACGAGCCGCCGGGCACGCGTCTGCGCGTGGCCCTGTCCGCGCTGACCATGGCGGAGTACTTCCGCGATGTGCAGAACCAGGACGTGCTGCTGTTCATCGACAACATCTTCCGCTTCTCGCAGGCCGGTTCCGAGGTCTCCACGCTGCTGGGCCGCATGCCCTCCGCCGTGGGCTACCAGCCGAACCTGGCGGACGAGATGGGTGTGCTCCAGGAGCGCATCACCTCGACCCGCGGCCACTCCATCACCTCGATGCAGGCCGTGTACGTCCCCGCGGACGACTACACCGACCCGGCCCCGGCCAACGTGTTCGCGCACCTGGACGCGACCACCAACCTGACCCGTGACCTCGCGTCCCGTGGCCTGTACCCGGCCGTGGACCCGCTGGCCTCGACCTCGCGCATCCTCGACCCGCAGTACGTGGGCCAGGACCACTACGACGTGGCCATCCGCGTGAAGCAGATCCTGCAGAAGAACAAGGAGCTGCAGGACATCATCGCGATCCTCGGTGTGGACGAGCTCTCCGAGGAGGACAAGATCACCGTGGGCCGCGCCCGCAAGATCGAGCAGTTCCTCTCGCAGAACACCTACACCGCCAAGCAGTTCACCGGCGTCGAGGGCTCCACCGTGCCGGTCAAGGACACCGTCGAGGGCTTCAAGGCCATCGCCGACGGCGACCTGGACCACGTCGCGGAGCAGGCCTTCTACAACGTGGGCGGCCTGGACGACGTCGAGCGCGAGTGGGCCAAGATCCAGGCCGAGGGCTGATCGATCATGGCTGAGCTCAACGTCGAGATCGTCTCCGAGGAGCGGTCCATCTGGTCGGGCGCCGCGTCGGCCGTGTCGGCGCGCACCGTCAACGGTGAGATCGGCATCCTCCCGGGCCACACCCCGATGCTCGCCGTCCTCGGCGACGGCGAGGTCGTGGTGCGGACCACGGACGGCGGCACCGTCACCGCGCAGGCCCGCGGCGGCTTCTTCTCCGTGGACCACGACCGTGTCGTGATCGCCGCGACGTCCGCCCGGCTGGGCGACGCCGCGGCGGCCTGACGCGGCGCGGCAGGACCTGACGGTGGAGGGCCCGGTGCTCATCGCCTCGGCGACCGTGGTGGCAGTCATCGTGCTGTCGGCACTCGCCCTGGTGATGCGGCGCCGGGCCCTCGCCCGTGTCACGGCCGCCTTCCCTGCGGTCCTGGAGCGGGAGGGCCCGGGGCGTGAGCGTGTGATCGGCGTGTACGACGAGTCCCGCCTGCGCCTCACCGGGGGCTGGCGCCTCTCGCGAGAGCGCTGGAGCGCGGACCGGAGCCGCCTGCAGATCGACCGCCTCCCGGCGGACGAGGCCGGCCGGGCCGTCCTGGAGCTGAGCGCCGGCACACGTCCGGTGCGCGTCGTCGTCGACCCCGACGACGCCGGCGCCCTGCGCGCCTGGAGCGAGGCGGGGCCGTCCGCGGCGTCGTCCTTCTGGCGCCGCTGAGCCCGCCCGGCGCCTCAGAACAGGCGGGACTCGGCGTCGTCCACGCCGCGCATCGCGTCGTAGTCGAGGGTGACGCAGCGGATGCCGCGGTCCTCGGCGAGGGTGCGGGCCTGGGGCTTGATCTGCTGGGCCGCGAACACGCCGCGCACGGGCGCCAGGAGCGGGTCCCGGTTCATCAGCTCGAGGTAGCGGGTGAGCTGCTCGACCCCGTCGATGTCCCCACGGCGCTTGAGCTCGACCGCCACGGTGCCGCCGTCGGCGTCGCGGGCCAGGATGTCCACGGGGCCGATCGCCGTCATGTACTCGCGGCGCACGAGGGTGTGGCCGTCGCCGAGCAGGCTGATCTGCTCGGCCAGCAGACGCTGCAGATCCGCCTCCACGCCGTCCTTGACGAGGCCGGGGTCCACGCCGAGCTCGTGGGAGTCGTCCGCCAGGACCTCCTCGATGAGCACGATGAGTCGGTCGTCGGACTTCTTGGCCTGCACGCGCCAGACCTGCGTCACCCCCTGGTCGGCCTGATCGGGGAGGGCTCCTCCACGTGCAGGGTCGCGGGCGGCGACATCCAGTTGAGGGGCTTGTAGGAGCCGCCGTCGGAGTGCACCAGCACCGAGCCGTCCGCCTTCACCATGAGCAGGCGGGTGGCGGTGGGCAGGTGGGCGTTCAGGCGGCCCTCATAGGTCACGGAGCAGCGGGCAATGACGAGTCGCACCGGTCCATCCTAGGCGGACCGCGCCCACCCGCTCGTGTGCCAGCATGGGGGCATGCCCCGTTCGAACCGCCCCCGCCGCTCGTCCGCGCCTCGGCGGAGTGAGCGCGGGGCCTCCGGCGCCTCCCGGCGGTCCCGGCCGTCGCCGGGGCGCGCCGACCCGCTCGAGGAGCTCCTCGGCCTGGACGCGCGCTACTCGCGCCAGTCCGGGTCCGACGGCGGCTGGCACGTCCGGCAGATCCCCGCGTGGCGCGCGGTGAAGGACTACACGTGCCCTGGCTGCGGTCGGGTGATCCGGCAGGGCCAGGCGCACCTCGTGGCCTGGCGCGCGGACTGGATCATGGGGGACGAGGACGCGGGGGCGGACCGGCGGCACTGGCACCCGGTGTGCTGGCGCACCCGACCGGGCCGCTGACCGCGACGGTCCGGGCCGCGCCGCCGTCGTGGGCCTACCGGGCGTCCTGGCGGGGGATGAAGACCTCGCGGACCAGCAGCAGCAGCGCGGCGGCGAGCGGGATCGCCATGAGGGCGCCGAGGACGCCGAGCAGCGCGCCTCCGGCGATCACCGCGATCACGGCCACGGCCGCCGGCACGGACACCGCGCGTGCCATGACGCGCGGCGAGATGACGTAGGCCTCGATCTGCAGGTAGACGAAGTAGATGGCCGCGAACACGGCGGCGGTCTGCCACGAGGTCAGCAGGCTCACGAGTGTCAGCAGCGTGCCGCCGATCGCGGCGCCCACCAGCGGGATGAACGCCATGAAGGCGGCGATCGCGGCGAGCAGGACGGCGAAGGGGGCGCCGGCGATGGCCAGCGCCGTGAACGCCACCGCGCCGTTGAGGGCGGCCACGAAGGACTGGCCCATCACGTAGTGGCCGACCGAGGAGGTGATCTGCTCGGACAGCGCCTCGATCCGGGGCCGGCGCGAGCACGGTGCGAGCCGGTAGGCCCAGTACTTCATGTGCGGCAGGGAGGAGAGGAAGTACAGCGTCAGCACGACCACCACGAGCACCGAGAAGACGGCGTTCAGCACGGTCTGGCCGAAGCCGAGGAGCCCGCCGAACAGGTCGGTGACGGCGACGCCGTCGGCGGCGAGGCGCTCGGTCTGGGCGCGGACGGCCTCCTGGAGGTGGAACTCCTCGTCGAGCTGCACGAACCATTCGGCCCGCATCACCCCGTCGATGATGGCCGGCAGGTCCTGGACCAGCTGCGTGGACTGCTCGATCACCGTGGGGACCAGGAGGGCGACGAACGCCCCGGCCACGGCGGCCAGGCCGAGGGCGGCCGTGAGCACGCCGACCCAGCGGGGCGCGCCCCAGGACTCGACCCGGCGCACCAGCGGGTCCAGGCCCAGGGCGATGAACAGGGCCGCGGCGATCCACACGATCAGCTGCCCGTTCGTGCGCAGCACCGAGACGATCCCGATGGCCAGGGTCACGCCCACCGCGAGCAGGAAGCCGGTCAGAACGGGGGACTCGAGGGCCACGGCCGCGACCGCAGGATCCTCGGCGCCGTCGGCGGGGACCGACTCGGGGTCCACCCGGTCCTCCTCGAGGAAGGGTCGGCGCCGCCGCAGGACGGAGCCCAGGCGGAGCCGTCGACGGCGCCCGGCGGGCGTCGGCCCGTGCGGCGGCGGCGCGGCGGCCGCCCCGACCGGTTCCACGGGGATGCCGCCCACGGGCTGCTGCTCGGCGCCCTCGGGCTCGGCCGGGGCACGGACGTCGGCGACGCTGGGGGCGTCCGGACCGGACGCGGGTTCCTTCTCCTCCACGCGCTCAGCGTACGACAGCGCCCCGGTCCTGACCGCGCCGCGCCCGGGAGGCTACCGTGGTGCCCAGCGACAACGCCCCTCGCCCCGACGACGGGGCGGACCCGGACCGGAAGGATCGTGACCGACGTGACCGCCCAGCCCCCCTCCGACGCCCCGTCCCACCTGCGCGGCGCCGTCGACCTGTCCTCGCTCGGCACCCCGGCCTCGGCCGGGCGCACTGCGCCGGGGGCCGACGCCGGCGCCGGCGGTGGCTCGTGGGTCATCGCGGACGCCGACCAGGGTCTGCTGCAGCAGCTGGTCCAGCTCTCCGCCCAGGTGCCGGTGCTGCTGCACCTGCACGTGCCCGGGGACGCGGCGAGCGAGGCGCTGTACCGGCAGTTCGCGGACGCGGTCGACGCGCAGGCGGGACGGCTCGTACTCGCGCGTCTGGACGTGGCGAAGGAGCCCGCCGTGCTGCAGGCGCTGGGCCTGGGGGCCGGCCCCGCGGTCATGGCCGTGGTGGCGGGGCAGCCGGTGCCGCTGGTCAATCAGGAGGTCCCGGAGGAGACGCTGCGCCAGCTCATGGGGGAGATCCTCGAGGTGGCCCGTCAGAACGGCGTCGCCGGCACCGTGCCCGCGGTCGCCCCGGCGCGCCAGGACGCCGGCGCCGCGGCCGCGGAGGCTCCGCCCGTGCCGCCGCTGCACCGGGCGGCCCACGAGGCCCTCGCCGCCGACGACCTGCCCGGGGCTGTCTCGGCGTGGGAGGCGGCGCTGGCCGACAGCCCCGCGGACGCCGTGGCCCAGCAGGGCCTGTCGGCGGCCCGCCTCATGCTGCGCACCCGTGACGCCGACGCTGCGGCGGTGCGCGCGGCCGCCGCGGACGGCCCGGACGACGTCGCCGCCCAGCTCGCCGTCGCCGACCTGGACGTGCTCGGTGGCCACGTGGAGGACGCCTTCGCCCGGCTCGTGCGGTTCATCGCCCTCCACCCCGGCGACGACCGGGAGACGGCGCGCGCCCACCTCGTGGACCTCTACACCGTGGTGGGCACGGACGACCCCCGTGTGCAGGCCTCGCGGCGTCGGCTGGCCGCAGCGCTGTTCTGAGGGACCCACAGTTCATCCCTGAGGAGGACGCCGTGTCCGCCTGACGGTGGGTAACGTCCCAGGCATGACTCCGCATGCGCCCGAGCCTGCCCCCGCCCACCTGGCGGCCGCCGCCCGTCGGCGTGCGGCCGACGCCCCCGATCCGGACCTCGCCCTCGTCACGCGCGGGCTGACCCAGCGGTTCGGGGACAAGCTGGCGCTGGACGCGCTGGACCTGGACGTCCCGGCCGGATCGTTCTTCGGGGTGGTCGGGCCCAACGGGGCGGGCAAGACCACGGCCCTGTCGATGGCCACCGGGCTGCTGCGCCCGGACCACGGCCGCGCCTGGATCCACGGCGTCGACGTGTGGGAGCAGCCCCTCGAGGCCAAGCGACGGGTCGGCGTGCTCGCCGACGGCGTGCGCACCTTCGACCGCCTCACGGGCACGCAGCTCGTGACCTACGCCGGGCTGCTGCATGGCCTCGACGCGGACACCGTGGCCGAGCGGACCGCGGACCTGCTGCGGGTGATGGACCTGGAGGACGCCGGCCGCAAGCTCGTGGCCGACTACTCCGCCGGCATGACCAAGAAGGTGTCCCTGGCGGCCGCCATGGTCCACGCCCCGGACCTGCTCGTCCTGGACGAGCCGTTCGAGGCCGTGGACCCGGTCTCCGCCGCGAACATCCGGGACATCCTGCACTCGTACGTGGAGCGGGGCGGCACCGTGATCGTCTCGAGCCACGTGATGGACCTCGTCCAGCGCATGTGCACCCACGTCGCCGTGATCGCGGCCGGGACGCTGCGGGCCGCCGGCACGCTCGAGGAGGTCCGGGACGGGCGCGACCTCGAGGACCGCTTCGTGGACCTCGTCGGCGGCCGCCACGGCTCGGAGGGGCTGGCATGGCTCTGACGCTCGTCCGACTGCGCTGGACGCTGACCCTGAACCAGTGGCGGCGGTCCCCGTTCACCCTGGTGATGAGCGTGCTCGGCGCGCTGTACGTGCTCGGCATGGCCGCCGTGGCGGTGACGCTGCTCGTCACGGGCCTGCCCGCCCTGCCGGACGAGGCCCGCGGCGCCACGACCGTGCTGGCCGCCGCCGTCGTGGTGCTCGCCTGGCTCGTCATCCCGCCGTTCGTCACGGGCGTGGACGCCACCCTCGACCCGCACAGCTTCGTGCTCTTCCCCGTCCCGGCCCGCACCCTCATCGCCGGTCTGGTCCTGAGCGCCTTCACGACGCCGGTCGGGCTCGCCACGCTGGCCGTGCTGGTGGGCCTGGGGGCCAGCTGGTGGGACCGGCCGGCCGCGCTGGCGGCGGGCCTGGCCGGGGGCGCGCTGACCGCGGTGACCGCCGTGGCGATCGGCTCCGGCCTCGCCGGCCTCCTGGCCGCCTACGCGAGCCGGCGTCGGGTGCGGGACGTCGTCTCCGTCCTGCTGTTCATCCCGCTCATGCTCGGCGGCGTCGCCCTCTCGCAGGCCATCGCGTCGTTCGAGGACTTCCTGGCGATCGCGCCCCAGGTCGCCCGCGGCGCGGCGTGGACCCCGTTCGGGGCGGGCCCCGCCGCGGCGTGGGCGGCCGCCGAGGGCCGCGGCGCCGCCGTCGCGCTCCACCTCGCGGTGGCGGCGGCCTGGTGCCTGGCCGCCCTGGCCCTGTGGCACCTGGCCGTGCGCCGCACCGTGGAGCCGGTGGCCGTGGGCGGCGGTCGGTCCCGCCGCGTCGCCGCGGGAGCGGACCCGATGCCGCTGCGCTGGCTGGGCCGACGGGCCACGGGCCCGCGCACCGCGATCGCGGCCCGCGCCCAGCGCTACTGGCTGGCCGATCCGCGGTACGCGGCCGGGCTCATCATCATCCCGCTCATGGCCGTCCTGCTGTGGTTCACCGGGGGCATGGCCGCGGAGGGGGGTCCCGGACTGGGCCTGCTGCTGATCCTCGGGCCGATCACCGCCTGGTCCCTGGCCTACTCGATCTCCGCGGACATCGCCTACGACCACACGGCGTTCCACCTGCAGGTCGTCTCGGGCGTGCGGGGCGTGGACGACCGCTGGGGCCGGGTCCTGGGCCTGGCGGGCTGGGGCGTGCCGATGATCCTGCTCGTGACGACGGCGACGGTGGCGGCGGCGGGGGACTGGTCCCTGCTGGCGCCGATGCTGGGCCTGGCCCTCGGCCTGTTCGGGACGACCGCCGGGCTGTCCGCGTTCGTCTCCGCCCGCTTCGTCTACCCGGTTCCGAAGCCGGGGGACAGCCCGTTCGCGACGCCGCAGGGCGCGGCCATGCGCACGATGCTCGTCCAGGGCGCCGCGATGCTGGTCAGCCTGGCGCTCGCGGTGCCGTTCCTGGTGCCCTTCGTCGTCCGGCTCGTCACCGGGGCCGCCGTGTGGGGGTGGGTGACGGTGGCGCTCGGGCTCGCGTGGGGCGCCGTCGCGCTGTGGCTGGGTGTGCGCCTGGGGGCGCGCTGGTACGACCGCGCGCAGGCCGAGACCTACCAGGCCGTGGCCGCCTTCTGAGGGGCGCGGCTAGATGTTGTGGGTCATGAGGTTCTTGACACGAGGCACGGGCTGAGATGAGACGAGCGGGCTCCGCCCCGCAGGATGGGAATTGCGACATCCACTCATCCGCGGAAGGAAGCCCGCTCGTGACTCACGCTAACGCACCTCTGACCCCCACCGGCCGGCTGCGCATGGTCCACCGCCACCTGAACGACGGGATCCCGCAGTCCCACGTGGCCGCGGAGTTCCGCGTCAGTCGGCCCACGGTGGCCACCTGGGTCGCCCGCTACCGTGCCGAAGGCGAGGCAGGACTGCAAGACCGCTCGAGCCGGCCCCATCGCTCACCTGCCCGGCTCGACCCCGCGATCGTGGCCGAGCTGGAGGCCCTGCGCCGGGCCGAGAAGTGGTCCGCCCGGCGCATCCATCACCATCTGGTCGGCGAGGGCCACCAGGTGTGTCTTCGCACCGTGGGGCGATGGCTGCACCGGGCCGGGATCTCCCGCCTACGGGACCTGACCCCAGCCGGAGAAGACCTCCGCCGGCAGCCGGCCCGGAGGATCACCGCGAGGGGGCCAGGGCACATGGTGCACCTGGACGTGAAGAAGATCGGACGCATCCCTGAAGGGGGAGGCTGGCGCGCCCACGGAAGAGACAGTGAGGCAGGGCGTGCTTCCAAGCGGGGGTCTGGCCAGCGGGTCGGCTACACCTACCTGCACTCGGCGATCGACGGGTTCACCCGCCTGGCGTACACGGAGGCGCTGGAGGATGAGCGGGCGGTGACCACGATCGGGTTCTACTGCCGGGCCCGCGCGTTCTTCGCCGCTCACGGCATCACCGTGGACCGGGTGGTCACGGACAACGGGAACAACTACCGGGCCGTGGACTTCACCCGGAAGGTGGTCTCTCTCGGGGGCCGGCATCACCGGATCCGCCCCTACACCCCGCGCCATAACGGGAAGGTCGAGCGGTACAACCGGCTGATGGTCGACGAGGTCCTCTACGCCCGCCCGTACTCCTCAGAGCGGGCTCGGCGTGAGGCCCTGCAGGTGTGGGTGAATCACTACAACTACCATCGGCCGCATACCTCCTGCGGAGAGGCTCCTCCGGCCTCGTTGGCCCCGGTGCGTGTCAACAACGTCATGCCCTCCTACAGCTAGACTGGCCCGCATGAGTGTGACCGGCGAACCCGACCTGAACGACCCCTTCGCGCCCGCCGGCGGCGGCACGTCCGTCCTCGAGCGTGAGGAGCTGCGCCAGGAGATCGAGCCGGGCGACCACGAGCGCTTCGCCCACTACGTCCGCAAGGAGAAGATCACGGAGTCCGCCGTCACCGGTGCCCCCGTGATCGCCCTGTGCGGCAAGGTGTGGGTGCCGGGCCGGGACCCGAACAAGTTCCCCGTGTGCCCCACGTGCAAGGAGATCTACGAGGGCCTGCGCGAGCCGCAGGACGGCGGCGACGGCGACGGCAAGCGCGGTGGCTGGTTCGGAGGCCGCGGCCGTGGCTGACGGCCGCTCCCTGACGAGCGGCACCCCGGACGGCAGCGTCCAGCACGACCTGTTCCACATCGGCGAGGACCTTCCCCCGCCATGCCCGAGCGCGCGGCGTGGGGGACGGCCCCCAAGCTGCGCCAGTGGCAGCAGGAGGCGCTGGAGCGCTACCTCCAGACCGCGCCGCAGGACTTCCTGGCGGTCGCGACCCCCGGCGCGGGCAAGACGACGTTCGCGCTGCGCGTGGCCAAGATCCTGATGGACTCCGGCGTCGTGCAGCGACTGACCGTCGTCGCGCCCACGGACCACCTCAAGCGCCAGTGGGCGGACAACGCCGCGCGCGTCGGCATCGCGATCGACCCGAACTTCAAGAACGCCGACGGGCGGCACGGCGCCGAGTACCGCGGGGTGGCGCTGACGTACGCCCAGGTGGCGAACAAGCCCGTCCTGCACCGGAACCGCACCGAGGCCGCCAAGACGCTGGTGATCCTGGACGAGATCCACCACGGCGGCGACGCCCTGAGCTGGGGCGAGGGCATCCGTGAGGCGTTCGAGCCGGCCACGCGGCGGCTGTCCCTGACCGGCACGCCCTTCCGCTCGGATACCGCCTCCATCCCCTTCGTCCGCTACGAGCTCGGCCAGGACGGCATCGAGCGCTCCAAGGCCGACTACACGTACGGCTACGGGCCGGCGCTGCGCGACCACGTGGTCCGCCCCGTGATCTTCATGGCCTACTCGGGCCAGATGCGCTGGAAGACCTCCACCGGCGAGGTCATGGAGGCTCAGCTCGGCGAGGCCGCCACGAAGGACATCACCGCCTCCGCCTGGCGCACCGCGCTGGACCCGGCGGGCGAGTGGATCCCGTCCGTGCTGCGCGCGGCCGACCGCCGGCTCAGCGAGGTGCGCCGCAACGTGCCCGACGCCGGCGGCCTCGTGATCGCCACGGACCACCAGGACGCGCGCGCGTACGCCGCGCAGCTCGAGGCGCTGACCGGCCAGCGGCCGGCCGTGATCCTCTCGGACGACAAGGGGGCCTCGGATCGCATCGAGGAGTTCGCCGCGTCGGACGAGCGGTGGATGGTGGCGGTGCGCATGGTGTCCGAGGGCGTGGACGTGCCCCGCCTGTGCGTGGGCGTGTACGCCACGTCCACGTCCACGCCCCTGTTCTTCGCCCAGGCCGTGGGCCGCTTCGTGCGCTCCCGCCGGCGTGGGGAGACCGCCTCGGTGTTCCTGCCGTCCGTGCCCGCGCTCATGCTGCTGGCCAACGAGATGGAGCTCGAGCGGGACCACGCGCTGGACCGCAAGGAGGGCGCCGTCGACGTCGAGGACCTCGAGGACGCCCCCGAGGAGGACCTCATCGCGGAGGCCAACCGGGCCGAGAGCGGCTCGGACGCGCTGACGCGGGAGAAGTTCGAGGCCCTCGAGTCCCGGGCGAGCTTCGACAAGGTGCTCTTCGACGGCGGCGAGTTCGGTCTCGGCGGCGCCGTCGGCTCGGAGGAGGAGCAGGACTTCCTCGGCATCCCGGGCCTGCTGGACGCCGAGCAGGTCTCCGCCCTGCTGCGGCAGCGGCAGGCCGAGCAGATCCAGCGCCGGCCGCGTGCGCAGGCGGCCGAGCCCGCCGACGTCGTGGACCACCGGCGGATGAAGGAGCTGCGCGCGGAGCTGTCCAAGACGGTGTCCGCCTGGGCGGCCCGGTCCGGCCAGCCGCACGGGGTGATCCACAACCGCCTGCGGGAGATCTCCGGCGGCCCCGCCGTGGCCCAGGCCTCCCGCGAGCAGCTGGAGAAGCGGCTGAGCACCCTGCGCGGGTGGTTCGTCGGCCGGACCTGAGGTTCAGATTCGAGACTCTAGGGGGCGGGTGTGTCAATCGTAATCGGATCTTTAGGGGGAATATTTTTATGGCTAATTTACCAGGCTATTGGTACTAGATGGCCCGAAGTTTATGCGACAGCTCGGGACTCTCTTGATTTAATGCCAAGAAGAAGCTCGGTAAAGTATCTACTTATATACAGGGGAATACCTACGTTTTCCGTGACTGTCCTGGCCCTGAACTTGGCCGTGGAGTCGGGAGGGGACCCGTATTGGACGTCAGCATTCGTATTTTGGACCTATTCGACCTTGGCGGAAATTCGGTCTACTTTCAGCCCAAAGGGCGCATTGAGACAATTGTCTACAGTGAATACTGTCTATCTTTCGGCGTCTGTAGTCGTCACAACGATTTATTGCAGTGTCGCAGTATTGGTATACCCGCACTTCTCTGTCCTGGTTCCGTCGGTCAGGGAGCTTGTTATTGCACTCTGGACAGCCCTGTTCGCTTCCGTTTTGGCGATATCTTTCCAGCGATTCAACACCCGGTCCGGTCCGGATGTGCAAATGGAAATCGATTACTCCATTAAGGACATCGGACAGAAGACGTGGTCTCAAATCGATTCCATATGTATGCGTGAAAATATTGACCCTTGCCTCATTAAGGCCCTTGCTGCTGCCGAAGCGCAGCAGCGGCCTCGGTGGATCCGGCAGGCGGAGCGCGTGGCGGGGCGACTCTTCGGCGGTGGGACTTTTGGTGTCGGCCAATGGCCGTCATCACGGCCAATTGATGATCTAACGTCTATAGAGTTCCGCGCTAAGCAGCTGGCGCCTGAGGGCTTAACTCCGCATGAGTGCGACATTGCTGAGGTCTATGATTTCCTTGATATTGACTATTTCATCTATTCATGGAATTCGGATGAATCATTTGCAGATAGCGCGAGGGGATTTTACTCTGCATTCAGGAGGGCAAAGATGGTTGAGCATGTTGCCGAAAGCGATGCGTGACATGCCATCCCGTCAGCGAGGCGCTCCGCCGACTTGGCCTGAAGGCCCGCACGCGGCGGTCTGAGGTTCGCCTCCCCTGGCTGGCACCCGGCACGGGGACGGGCTGGAATGGGGGCACGATGTCAGGAGTCGCCATGCCCGTGTCCGCCCCGTCCCCGTCACGTCCCGCCGTCCTCGGCTTCGCCGCGCGGTACCCGTGGGTGCTCGCGACGCTGGTCGTCGTCGCCCTCACCCTCGGCCTGCACCTGGCGGGGGCGGAGGATCCGGCGCGCTGGATCGCCTCGGCGTATGCCCTGGTGGTGGCCGCGTGGACCTCGGTGGGCATGGTCAGGGACCTGATGCGCGGGCACTGGGGTGTGGACATCCTCGCCGTCACCGCGATCGTCGCCACCGTGCTGGTGGGGGAGCACCTCGCCGCCGTGCTCGTCTGCCTGATGCTCACCGGTGGGGAGGCCCTCGAGGACTACGCGGCCGGCCGCGCTCGGCGGGATCTGTCCGCCCTGCTGGACCGCGCCCCGCAGCGCGCGCATCGCCTGGGCCCGGACGGCTCCGTGGAGGACGTGCCGGTGGAGGAGGTGCGTGCCGGCGACCGGCTCCTGGTGCGTGCCGGCGACCGGCTCCTGGTGCGTCCCGCCGAGGTGCTTCCCGTGGACGGCACCGTGGCTTCCGCCGAGGACGGCGGGGAGGTCGCCGTGGACCTGGACGAGTCCTCCCTGACCGGCGAGTCCCTGCCCGTCACGCACCGCACCGGCTCGGCCGTGATGTCCGGCGCGCTCAACGGCACCCGCGCCTTCGTGCTCGAGGCGACCGCCTCCGCGGCCGACTCGCAGTACGCGGCCATCGTCTCCCTCGTGCAGCAGGCGGCCGAGTCCCGCGCCCCCATGGTGCGCCTGGCCGACCGCTACGCCGTGCCGTTCACCGCCGTCGCCTACCTGATCGCCGGCCTGGCCTGGTGGCTGTCCCAGGACCCGGTCCGCTTCGCCGAGGTGCTCGTGGTGGCCACGCCGTGTCCGCTGCTCATCGCCGCTCCGGTGGCCTTCCTCGGCGGCATGTCCCGCGCCGCCACGTCCGGGGTGATCGTGAAGTCGGGTGGGACCATCGAGGCCCTCGGCTCCGTGCAGACCGTGGGCTTCGACAAGACCGGCACCCTCACCGCCGGCCGCCCCGAGCTGGTCGGCGTGCGCCCGGCCGCCGGCTTCGCCCAGGACGAGCTGCTGCGCCTGGCCGCCTCCGCCGAGCAGTACTCCGTGCACGTGCTCGCCGACGCCATCCGCGCGGCGGCCGAGGAGCGCGGGCTGTCCCTGGCGACCGCGCAGGATGCCACGGAGGAGGCCACCCACGGGGTCGTGGCGGTGCTCGAGGGTCGGCGCGTCGTCGTCGGCAAGCGCGCCTACGTCACGCAGGCCGCCCCGGACACCGTCACCGCCGACCTCGCCCCCGGTCAGTCCGCCGTCTACGTGGCCGTGGACGGCGCCTTCGCCGGCGTCCTGCTGCTGGCCGACCGCATCCGCCCCGAGTCCGCCGCCACCGTGCAGGCGCTCCACCGCCTCGGCGCACGACAGGTCCTCATGCTCACCGGCGACGCCGAGGCCACCGGACGGCACATCGCCAGGGAGGCGGGCATCGACGAGGTCCACGCGGACCTGCTGCCCGCGGACAAGGTCCGCCTGCTCTCCGAGCGCCCGGAGCGCCCGGTGATGATGGTCGGCGACGGCGTCAACGACGTCCCCGTGCTCGCCGCCGCGGACGTGGGCGTGGCCATGGGCGCCCGCGGCTCGACCGCCGCCTCCGAGTCCGCCGACGTGGTGGTGCTCGCCGACGACGTCTCCAAGGTCGCCGTCGCCGTGGCCGCCGGCCAGCGCACCCTGCAGGTGGCCACGCAGTCGATCTGGGTCGGCATCGCGCTCTCCCTGGTCCTGATGGTCATCGCCGCCACGGGCGCCATCCCGGCTCTGGTCGGCGCGCTGTTCCAGGAGCTCGTGGACGTCGTGGCCATCGTCAACGCGCTGCGCGCCATGAAGCCCGGCCCGCACGAGGCCGAGCGGCTCGGCGATCTCGCCGCCGCCCCCGCCCGGGGGAGCGGCGGGCCGTGCCGGCCTGAGCGCCGGGCTCAGCCGTCCCGGGACTGGAAGCGCACGAAGGCGCGCAGCTCGTCACCCTCCACGTCACGGGACTCGCGGAATCCATGGGCCTCGTAGAAGGCGCGCTGGCGCTCCTCGGTGTCCGTGAGCAGCACGTGCTGACGCACCTGGCCGAACCGGGCGAAGACGCGGCGCAGCAGCTCGGAGGCGATGCCGCGGCGCTGGTGCCCCGGATCCACGAGGATGTCCTGCAGGTAGGCGATGGTGTGGCCGTCGGAGACCACGCGGGCCAGGCCGACCAGACGGCCGCCGTCGAAGGCGGTCACCACGGTGGCCGAGCCCTGCAGCCCGCCCATGAGCGTGTCCATGTCCGCCGTGTAGGCGGACTAGCCCACGGCGTCGTAGAGGGCGCGGACGTCGTCGGCGGCCGGAATCGCCCCGGAGAGGTAGCGGATGCCGTCCCGGTCTGCGGCGATGGGGGAGTCGGTCATGGCTGCTCTCCTCGTCTGCGTCGGGCACCGGCTCCGGCACGCCCGCCGGGGCCGCGTGCCTCCATCATGCCGCATCGAGTGACATCCGTCACTGTCTCGGCGTGCGGCGCCTCAGAGGCGACGCCGGTGCCGCTCAGGGCCGAACCCGCTCACGAGGTCGCCAGGATGGCCCCGGCGGCCTCCATCTCGTGGAGCGCGGCCTGGGCGGCCGCCTCGTCGACGCCGGCCACCAGGTCGGTCAGCACGGTGACCTCGTAGCCGGCGTCGAGGGCGTCGAGCACGGTGGCGCGCACGCAGTGGTCCGTGGCGATGCCCACCACGGTGATCGCGTCCACGCCCTGCTCACGGAGCCACTCGTCGAGGCCGGGGGCGCCGGACTCGACGGCGGCCGCGGCCACGGCGGTGGCCCCGTACGGGCCGACGGTCCCGGAGGGGCGCTCGCCCGCGGCCCCGGTCGGGACGGCGTCGGGCTCACCGAGGGCGCCGTCGAAGCCGGAGTAGGCGTCCGTGTGCAGGCCCTTGAGGAACTCGGCGTCGAGGTGCTCGTCGTCCAGGTCGGGGTGCAGCTCGGCGCCGGCGGTGCCGGCCACGCAGTGCACCGGCCAGGTGGTGCGGAAGTCCGGCTCGGCACCGGTGGCCGCCGCGAAGTGCGTGCCCGGGTCGACGTGCCAGTCGCGCGTGGCGGCCACGGCCGCGTAGGCGTCCGCGTGCTCGGCCAGGTGCTCGCTGACCCCGGCCGCGACGGCGGCGCCGCCGGTCACACCGAGGGCGCCGCCCTCGCAGAAGTCGTTCTGCACGTCCACGATCACCAGGGCGCGGTTCAGGTTCTCCACGGGTCAGTCCTCCAGGAAGATGGTCGGGATGGCGGGATCGCCCGGCTGCAGGCGGCCCACCGAGGCGGGCAGCTCGCGCAGGGAGGCGGCGTGCCGCTCGGCGGCGCGGGTCACGGCCTCGGGGCCGGTCCAGCCCTCGGCCAGCTCGCCGGCGTGCACGAAACGGTGCAGCAGGGGACGGTCGTCGGCGTCGGGCGCGGCGCCGCGGTTGACGCCGATCACCTCGGCGGTGGCCCGGCCCCGCGGGTCGCGGCGGCGCGCGGCCTCCTTGCGGCCGCCCCGGCTGGCCTTGCCGGAACTGGCCTTGGCCACGTCCACCCACGTGCCGTCGTCGTCCTGGCGGGCCACGAGCTTGTAGACCATGGAGGCGGTGGGCGCGCCGGACCCGGTGACCAGGCGCGTGCCCACGCCGTACGAGCTGACGGGGGCGGAGCGCAGGGCGGCGATCGCGTACTCGTCCAGGTCCGAGGTGACCATGATCCCGGTCTCGGTGTTGCCCAGCTCGTCGAGCAGCTCGCGCACGCGGTGGGCCTGGATCACGAGGTCGCCGGAGTCGACCCGGACGTTCCGCAGGGCCGGGCCGGCCACCTCGACCGCGGTGCGCACGCCCTGCTCCACGTCATACGTGTCCACGAGGAGGGTGGTGTCCGCCCCGAGCGCGGCGACCTGGGCCTCGAAGGCGGCGCGCTCCGAATCGTGCAGCAGGGTGAAGGAGTGGGCGGCGGTGCCGACGGTCGGGATGCCGTACCGGCGGCCCGCCTCGAGGTTCGAGGTCGCGGTGAAGCCCGCGATGGCCGCGGCGCGGGCGGCGGCCACGGCGGACTCCTCGTGCGTGCGGCGCGAGCCCATCTCGGCGCACGGGCGGCCGTCCGCGACGGCCGTCATGCGGGAGGCTGCGGAGGCCACGGCGGAGTCGTAGTTGTAGATGGAGAGCAGGTAGGTCTCCAGGATGCACGCCTCGGCGAACGTCGACTCCACCTGCAGGAGGGGGAGTGCGGGAAGTAGGCCTCGCCCTCGGCGTAGCCCACGATGTCGCCCGTGAACTCGTAGTCGGCCAGCCAGGCCAGCGTGGCGTCGTCGAGGGCGGTGGTGTCCGCGAGGAAGTCGAGCTCGGGCGTGTCGAACCGGAAGCGGGACAGGCCCTCCAGCGCGCGGCCCACGCCGGCCACCACGCCGTAGCGGCGGCCGCTGGGCAGGCGTCGGGTGAACAGCTCGAAGCGGGAGCGGCGGTGCGCGGTGCCGGCCTTCAGCGCGGCCTGGAGCATGGTCAGCTCGTAGTGGTCGGTCATCAGCGCCGTGGGGATCTGCCAGTCGTCGGCGGTCCGCGGGGCGCTGGGCACGGGGTTCTGGCTCACGCGCCCACCCTAGTGGACCGTGGCGGGGCCGGTCCTGGCCCGCCCGCCTCGTACACTGGGGCGCATGTCCGTGCTGACCCGCCACGATCCGTCCGCGCCGCGCGCCGTGCGTCCGGCGCCGGGTGAGTCCGTCCCTGCCGGCGCCACCGACACCGCCCTGCTGGAGCGGCCTCACGAGGACACAGCCCGGGACCGGCCGTGGAACGTGGTGGTGTGGAACGACCCGGTGAACCTGATGAGCTACGTCGCCTACGTGTTCCGCACCCACTTCGGCTACTCCGCGGCCAAGGCGCAGCGGCTCATGCTCGAGGTCCACGAGCGGGGCCGGTCCGTGGTGGCGACGGGCACCAAGGAGAAGGCCGAGCTGCACGTGGGCGCGATGCACGGCTACGGGCTGTGGGCCACGCTGGAGCAGGCGGAGGACTGAGGAGGGGCATGGCAGAACGGTTCCGCTGGACGCGGCGGGGGTACACGGCGCAGCTGGAGCTGCCGGAGGTGCGCCTGCTGCGCGGGCTGGTCAGGGACGTCGTCGCCCTGCTCGAGGGCCGACGCGCGGACGTGCGCCCCGCCGAGGCGGACCCCGCCGAGGCCCCGGCCGCCGAGGACGGCGTCGACACGCCCGAAGATCCCCGGCGGCGCCGCCGTCCGTGTCCGCCGCGCAGGACGCGGGCCCCGTGGCTGGGCTGGACGCGTCCGACGCCGCGTTCTGGGGGCTGGTCTCCGGGCTGCACCTGAGCCAGGACCCGGAGCCGCAGCGTTCGGCCCCCACCGACCCGGCCGTCGCACGCCTCCTGCCGGATGCGATGCCCCAGGCCGGCGCCGCCGAACAGGGCGCCCACCGGGCCCTGACCGAGGACGCCCTGTCGGAGGGGAAGCTCGCGGACGCGCGCCTGGCCCTCGAGCTGCTGCGCTCGACGCGCGTGGAGGTGCCGCACGACCAGGCGCCGGCCTTCGGCCGCGCGCTCAACGACGTGCGCCTCGTCCTCGCCGCCCGCCTGGGCGTCGAGACCGAGGAGGACGCCGCCCGCGTGCACGCCGTGGACGACTGGCGCAGCGCGGAGGACGTCGAGTCCACCATGGCCCTGCTCTACAACTTCACCTCGTGGCTGCTGGAGACGCTCATGACGGAGATGCTCAGCGAGCTGCCCGAGGGCGCGGACGAGTCCGCGCCGGGCGCCGGGGACGCGGAGGGCGAGCAGTGAGCGGCCAGCGCGCCGCCGTGGACGCCGCGGCGCCGATCGGCGTGTTCGACTCGGGCGTGGGCGGGCTGACCGTGGCCCGGGCGATCATGGACCAGCTGCCCCACGAGTCCATCCTCTACGTGGGCGACACGGAGCACTCGCCGTACGGCCCGCGGCCCATCGCCGAGGTGCGGGCCCTCGCCCTGGCGATCATGGACGAGCTCGTCGCGCGCGGCGTCAAGGCGCTCGTGATCGCGTGCAACTCCGCGTCGGCCGCCGTGCTGCGCGACGCCCGCGAGCGCTACACGGGAGGCCACGGCATCCCCGTGATCGAGGTGATCCAGCCCGCCGTGCGCCGCGCCGTGGCCGCCACCCGCACGGGCCGGATCGGCGTGATCGGCACCGAGGCGACCGTCGGGTCCCGCGCCTACGAGGACTCGTTCTCGGCCGCCCCGCACCTCGAGATCACCTCGGTCGCGTGCCCGCGGTTCGTGGAGTTCGTGGAGGCCGGCATCACCACCGGCCCCGAACTGCTGGAGACCGCCCGGGAGTACACGGCCCCGCTGCGCGCGGCGGGCGTGGACACCCTCGTGCTGGGATGCACCCACTACCCGCTGCTGACCGGCGCCCTCTCGCTCGTGATGGGGGAGGACGTCACGCTCGTCTCCTCCGCGGAGGAGACCGCCAAGGACCTCTACCGGGAACTGGTCCGCCTCGGCCTCGAGCACCCCCACTCGGCCGCGGGCTCCGGCCAGGCCACTCGCCACCGCTTCGCCGCCACCGGCGACCCCGACCACTTCCAGGCCCTCGCGCGCCGCTTCCTCGGACCCGAGGTCGAGTCCGTGCGACGCCTGGAGACGATCGGCGCGCCCCGCCCCGCGGCCGCGCCGGTCCCGACGCGCTCGGCGGCCTTCGTGCGGCTGGGCGCCGAGCAGGAGGGTGTGACGTGAAGCTGACCATCATCGGGGCCTCCGGGTCCTTCCCCGGCCCGGGCTCGCCCGCCTCGTGCTACCTCCTCACCGCGGAGGGCGTGGCCGAGGACGGCGTCACCCCGCGCACGTGGCGGATCCTGCTCGACCTCGGCAACGGCGCCCTCGGCGTGCTGCAGCGCTACGTCGAGCTCGCGGACCTGGACGGCATCCTGCTCTCCCACCTGCACCCGGACCACTTCATGGACCTGTGCGGGATGCACGTGGCCATCCGCTGGAACCCGGCCGGCTGGGGCCGCGGCCGGCTGCCCGTCTACGGGCCCGCCGGCACCGCCGACCGCATCGCCGAGGCGTACGGGATGGACCCCGAGCCGGGGATGCACCAGGACTTCGAGTTCCGGTGCTGGGCCGCCGGCCGCACCGAGCGGCTGGGTCCGTTCCGGTTCACCCCGGTCCCCGTGCGCCATCCCATCGACGAGGCCTATGCGATCCGGGTCGAGGTGGACCGCGTCGACGACGACGGCGACGTCACCACCCGCGTGCTCACCTACTCCGGGGACACCGACGCGTGTGAGGGGCTCGTCGAGGCCGCGCGGGACGCGGACGTGTTCCTGTGCGAGGCCGCCTTCCACGAGGGCCGGGACGACGGCATCGACGGCGTCCACCTGACCGGCCGACGGGCCGGCGAGACGGCGGCGCAGGCCGGGGCCCGGAAGCTGCTGCTCACGCACCTGCCGGTGTGGAACGATCCGCAGCGCGCCGTCCAGGAGGCCCGCGAGGTGTACGACGGCCCGCTGGCCGTCGCCGTCTCGGGGCTGAGCTACGGCGTCTGAGGGCGTGCCTAGACTGGAGGCCATGAGCTCTCCCGCCCCCACCGCCCCCCGCCCGGACGGCCGCGCCGTCGACGAGCTGCGCCCCATCACCATCACCCGGGGCTGGTCCCGGCAGGCGGAGGGCTCGGCCCTGATCGAGTTCGGGAACACCCGCGTGCTGTGCACCGCCTCCTTCACCGAGGGCGTGCCGCGCTGGCTCAAGGGCGAGGGGACCGGCTGGGTCACCGCCGAGTACGCGATGCTCCCGCGGGCCACCAACGAGCGCAGCCAGCGCGAGTCCGTCAAGGGCCGGATCGGCGGGCGCACCCACGAGATCTCCCGCCTGATCGGCCGGTCCCTGCGCGCCGTCATCGACCTGTCCGCCCTGGGGGAGAACACCATCGTCCTGGACTGCGACGTCCTCGACGCCGACGGCGGCACCCGCACCGCCGCCATCACGGGCGCCTACGTCGCCCTCGCCGAGGCGGTGGCCTGGGCGCGGCGCGAGGGGATCCTCGCGAAGGGCGCCGCCGTCCTCAAGGACTCCGTCGCCGCGGTGTCCGTGGGCATCGTGGACTGGGTGCCCGTCCTCGACCTGCCGTACGTGGAGGACGTGAAGGCGGAGACGGACATGAACGTGGTCGTCACCGGGGCCGGGGAGTTCGTGGAGGTGCAGGGCACCGCCGAGGGCGCGCCGTTCACCCGCGCCGAGCTGGACACCCTGCTGGACCTGGCCCTGATCGGCACGGGTGAGCTGGCCCGCGTCCAGGCCGAGACCCTGGCCGCCGCCACGGAGGACCGGGCGTGAGCGCGCCCGCCTCCTCGTCGGCGGGCCTGCCGGAGGGCGCCCGCATCGTGCTCGCCACGCACAACGCGGGCAAGGTGCGCGAGCTGCGGCAGCTGCTCGCCGGCGCCGTGCCCGGCCTCGACGTGGAGGCCGCGGTGGTGGACGCGGGCGCCGTGGGCGCCCCGGACGTCGTCGAGGACGGCGTCACGTTCGCCCAGAACGCGCTGAAGAAGGCCCGCGCCGTGGCCGCGCACACGGGGCTGATCGCCGTCGCGGACGACTCCGGTCTGGCCGTGGACGTGCTGCACGGCGCCCCCGGGATCTTCTCGGCCCGCTGGGCCGGGCGCCACGGGGACGACCGTGCCAACCTCGAGCTGCTGCTGGCCCAGCTGGCCGACGTGCCGGACGAGCATCGGGGTGCCCAGTTCGTGTGCGCCGCCGCGCTCGCGGTCCCCAGCGGCCCGGACGCCGCGGGCGCCCGGGCCATCCACGTCGAGCACGTCGAGCACGGCCGCCTGCCCGGCACGCTGCTGCGCGAGCCCGTGGGGGACGGCGGCTTCGGCTACGACCCGATCCTGCGGCCCGAGGGCCGGGACGTGTCCACCGCGCAGCTGAGCCCCGAGGACAAGAACGCGATCAGCCACCGGGGGCACGCCTTCCGCGCCCTGCTGCCCTACCTGGTGGACGCGCTCGACGCGCGCCCGTGAGCGGCGGGCGCGTCCCCGTGCCGGGGCTGGACTTCACCGCGATCGACTTCGAGACCGCCAACGGCTTCCGCGGCTCCCCGTGCGCCGTGGGCGCCGTCCGGTGCGGGACGGGGTCATGGTGGACCGTGCCGAGTGGCTGATCCGTCCGCCCGTCGGCTTCGACCGGTTCGATCCCCGCAACGTGCGCATCCACGGCATCACCGAGGACCGCGTCCTGGACGCCCCCGGTTCGCGCAGGTGTACGACGAGCTCGCGGACTTCGTGGGGACGGACGTGCTCGCGGCGCACAACGCGGGCTTCGACGTCGGCGTCATCGAGTCCGGCCTCGAGGTCTCCGGCCGGGACGTGCCGGGCCTGGAGTTCGTGTGCACCCTGGTGCTGGCGCGCCGCGTCTACGACCTGCCCTCGTACGCCCTGCCCTCCGCGGCGCGCGAGGCCGGGTTCACCCCGGGGCGCCACCACGACGCACTGGCCGACGCCGAGGCCTGCGCGGCCATCCTCGTGGACATCGGCCGGCGCGTGCTGGGGGCGCCGCCGGCCGACGCGGAGATTCTGCCCGGGCTGACCGACGCGCCGGCCGGCCGCGGCGTCGACCGCCTGATGCGGGCCCAGGGGCTGAGCGTCAGCGTCCTCGCCCCCCGGGCGGCGGGATCGGGCGCCGAGTCGAAGGCCACCCGCCAGGCCCGGCGTACCGAGGGCGTCTTCGACGCGCGGGTCCCGCTGCGGGACGAACGCGCCATGCCCGACTTCATGCGCTGGCCGGACGAGGGCGTCAATCCGCTCCCGAACCCGGCCGCCGACCCGGGCCACCCCCTGTTCGGCCAGACCGTGGTGTTCACGGGCGGCATCGGCATGTCGCGTCAGAGTGCCAAGACGCGCGCGGCCGCGCACGGCGCGCAGACCGCGAACCGGGTGGGCGCGGCCACCACGATGCTCGTCGTGGGGGACGGCTTCGAGGCCGCGGACCTGCACCGCCCGCGCGCCGAGGACGGGGCACCGCAGGCCGTGACCACGGCGCTGGCGCACCGCAAGACGCGGGACGCCCTGCGCCGGCGGGACCGTGGGCAGGCCATCGCCCTGGTCTCCGAGGGGGAGTTCCTGCAGATGCTCGACGGGAACTGGCCGGACGCCGCGCGCTGAACCACTCAGGTGGTCGCGGCGCTCCAGCGCCGGGCGGCCTCCAGGACGACCTCGCGCTCGGCGATCCACCCCGGGACGGAGGCCTCGGCCGCGGCGCGGTCCGCGGGGTCGTGCGCACCGAACACGGCGGTGCCGTGCGCCACGCCGAGCACCTGCCCGGCCAGCGAGGCCGTGGAGTCGGAGTCGCCGTCGTGGTTCACGCCGATCCGCAGCGCCAGGGCGAGCGCCGCCGCCGGATCGGCCGGGTGCACCGCCTGCGCGGTGAGCGCGGCATACAGCGCGATCGCCAGGGCCTCCTCCGCGACCCAGCCCTCGCCGAGCGCGGTGGGGAGGGCGCCGGGGGCGCCGGGGTCGGCGTCGACGGTGCCGGCCAGGTCGACCGCCGCGGTCACGGCGGCGCGGGTCTCCGCGGCCTCCTCGCCCAGGCCGTCGAGCCACGCGCGGGCGTGCGCGACCGCGGCGGCCAGGTCCAGGCCGCGCAGCAGGGCCGCGATGACGAGGGCGTACGCGCCCGCCGCGACCCACGCGGTGGGGTGGCCGTGCGTGAGGACGGCCCCCTGGCGGGCGAGGGACACGACGTGCGGGTCCTCGAGCCCCGGCACCATCCCGTACGGGGCCGAGCGCATGACCGTCCCGCAGCCCTTCGAACCCGGGTTGTGCGGGTCGCCCGGCAGGCCCATCCCCGGTTCGGCGAGCCCGGTCAGGCA
Source organism: Micrococcus sp. GPGPB33 (assembly GCF_037853785.1). Taxonomy (NCBI): domain Bacteria; kingdom Bacillati; phylum Actinomycetota; class Actinomycetes; order Micrococcales; family Micrococcaceae; genus Micrococcus; species Micrococcus sp. GPGPB33. Next base: position 2,378,190 of record NZ_JAQMWO010000002.1, on the reverse strand, counting down.
CGCGGTGCCCGGCGCGCGGCGCACCTTCAGCTCCGCGTGCGCGTCGATCCAGCGGGGCGGGGCCGGGGGAGCGCCCTCGGGCAGCGCGCCGTCCTGCGTGGCGAACCAGCGCAGGCACGCGAGCCACACGCACGCCGCAGGATCGGCCGGGACGCCGTCGTTCTGCCACTCGATCCACTCGAGCAGGCCGTCGAGCACGTACAGCGTCAGCTGCGTGTCGTCGGTGATCGGCAGGGCGTGGGCGCCCTCCTGGGCGAGCAGGTCCGCGGCGTCGGTGACGCCGGCGGGGCCGTGCACCGCCGCGATCCCCGACGCGGGGGTGAACTCGACGACGCCGCCCAGCGCGTCCCCGGCGGCACCGGCCGCGAGGAGGGCCAGGACCCGGTCGGCGTGCTCGGGGCCGGGCAGGGGCGTGGACGAGGAGGCGGTGGGCTCGGGCGCGGTGGCGGACATGCCGCCATCGTACGAGCTGCACCGCGTCGTGCTTATCCCGTCCACACCCTCCCTAGAGTGGGCCGCATGATCCTGCTGCACACCTCGGACTGGCATCTGGGCCGGTCGTTCCACGGCACCGGGCTGCTCGAGGCCCAGGAGGAGGTCCTGGACGCCCTCGTCGCGACCGTGACGGAGCGCGGCGTGGACGCCGTCCTGCTGGCCGGGGACGTGTACGACCGCGCGCTGCCGCCGGCGGACGCCGTCCGGCTGCTGGACCGGACGCTCACCCGGCTGCACGCGGCCGGCGCCCAGGTGGTGCTCACGAGCGGCAACCACGACTCGGCGGTGCGCCTCGGCTTCGGCGGCGGACTCCTGGCGGCCGCGGGCGTGCACGTGCGCGCGGACGCGGCGGAGCTGGACCGCCCCGTGCTGCTCACCGAGCCCGGGGTCGACGGCGGCGCGGGCCAGACCGTGGCCGTCTACGGCATCCCCTACCTCGAACCGCGCCACCAGGGACCGGCCTGGGGCGTGGAGCCCCACCACACGGCCGTGCTGACGGAGGCGGTCCGCCGCGTCCACGCCGATCTGGCCGCCCGCCGCGCCGAGACGCCGGAGCCGGTGGCCGCCGTCGTGCTGGCCCACCTGTTCGCGGCCGGGGGCCACGGCTCCGAGTCCGAACGGGACATCGGCGAGGGCGAGCACGTCGAGCCGGACGCCCCGCCCGAGATGCTGGTGGGCACGCTGGGGCAGGTGCCGGTCTCCGTGTTCGACGGGCTCGACTACGCGGCCCTGGGCCACCTGCACGGCCGCCAGCGGCTGGCAGAGCACGTGCGGTACTCCGGCTCACCGCTGCCGTACTCCTTCTCCGAGGCGGGCCACCGCAAGGGCGGCTGGCTCGTCCACGTCACGGGCGGGGCCGTCACCGACGTCGAGGCCGTGGACTGGGACGCCGGACGGCGCCTGGCGGTGCTGTCCGGGCCGATCGAGGACCTGCTGGAGTCCCCGGAGTTCGCGTGGGCGGAGCAGTGCTGGGTGCAGGTCACCGTCACCGACGACGAACGCCCCGAGCGGGCCCTGGAGCGCCTGAAGACCCGGTTCCCCTCCGTGCTCGTCTTCCGCCACGAACCGGCCGGCGGGAGGCGGGCCCGGGAGCGGACCTACGCCCAGGTCCTGCGGCAGGCACCCTCGGACCACGCGCTCGCGGTCGGTTTCGTGGACCACGTCCGGCAGCGGCCGGCCAGCGGGGCCGAGCAGGACCTGCTGCGGGACGCCCTCGAGGCCGCTCGCGCGGGGGAGGTGCGCGCATGAGGATCCATCGGATGCGCCTGGAGGGGCTCGGGCCCTACGCCCAGGCGCAGGACGTCGACTTCGACCGGCTCAACGCGGGCGGCCTGTTCCTGCTGGACGGGCCCACCGGCGCGGGCAAGTCCACGGTGCTGGCCGCGCTGTGCTTCGCCCTCTACGGGACCGTGCCGGGCGGACGGTCGGCCGAGTCGCTCGTGACCACGCTGCGCGAGCCCGGCGCGGTGATCCCCGAGGTGCAGGTCGAGTTCACCGTGCAGGGCCGGCGCTTCGAGGTGGTCCGCTCGCCCAAGCACGAGCGGCCCCGCCGGAGACGCAGCGCGGCGGGCGGCGCCACCGTCACCACGCAGGCCACGGTCTCCCTGCGGGAACGCGTGGACGGGGAATGGACGGCGCCGCTCACCCGGGCGGACGAGGTCGGCCAGCAGATCGCGGCCGTCCTGCACCTGGACGCCGAGCAGTTCATGCAGGTGGTCCTGCTGCCCCAGGGACAGTTCGCCCAGTTCCTCACCGCGAAGTCGGATGAGCGCCGCGTCCTGCTGCGGCGGCTCTTCGGCACGCAGCGCTTCGACGGCGTCGAGGAGCACCTGCGCGTCGAGACGGCCCGGCTGGACACCGCGGTGGCCGTGGACGCGGACGTGGCCCGGACCGCGCGGGCACAGCTGGCCGAGGCGCTCCACGAGGCGCTCGGCCCGGACTGGCATGCGCCGGAGCCGTCACCGGACACGGACGACCGGCTGCTCGGCCTCGCCGCCGAGCGCGCAGGTCGCGCCCACGAGGACGCGCGGGCCGACCTCGCCACGGCCCGCGCCGCGGAGCAGCGGGCCCGGGTGACGGCGCGTGAGCTGGAGACCCGCGGGCGGGACCTGGCCGCGGCCGAGGCGTGGGCGAGCCGTCGACGCGACCACGACGCCGAGGCCGAGACCGCCGCGGCGCGGCGCCGCGCCGTCGACGCCCATGAGCGCGCCGGGCGGGTGCTCGCGGCCGCCCAGCGGGCCACCGCGGCGGCGGACGCCGCCGGCACCGCGTCGGAGACGGTGACGGAGGCCCTGGCGCACGTCGAGGACGAGCCGACCGCGGCGGCGTGGCTCGCCGCCGCCCGGGCGGACGGGGCCGCCGACGCGCCCGCCTCCCGCCAGGCGCTGGGGGAGGCCGAGCGCGCCGCGGAGGCGGTGGCACGCGCCGTCCAGGACCGTGCCCGGATGGGCGAGCTGGAGCAGGAGGCGGCCGCCGCGGCGGAGCGTCGGGCCGAGATCGGCCGCGACCGCGCCGCCCTGGTCGAGTCCCGCCCCGAGCGTGAGGCGGCCGTCGCGGCACACCGCGCGGCCGTCGAACGCGGCACCGAGCGTCTCGGCGCCCGGGAGGCCGTGGACCGCGCCGTGTCCGAGGCCGCCGCTCGCCGCACGGCCGCCGAGGCCGCGGCCGCCCGCGCCGTCGAGGCAGAGACCGCGGCCCGGGCCCACCGGGAGGCACAGGAGCGGCGACGCGAGGCCGCCGAACGGCACGTCGGTCTGCTGCGTGCCCGGTACGAGCAGGCCGCCTCCGAACTGGCGGAGCGGCTCGTGCCCGGCGAGCCGTGCGCCGTGTGCGGCTCGCCCGAGCACCCGGCCCCGGCCGCCACCGCGGACACCACGGTGACCGAGGCGGACGTGCGGGACGCCGAGCAGGCCCGGACCGCGGCCGACCGGGCCGCGACCGACGCCGAGACCGCCCTGCGCGCCGCCGAGCAGACCCTCCGCACGGCGCGCGAGGCCGCCGCCGGGCTCGCACCCGAGGCCGCGCGGGAGGCGCTCGAGCGCGCCGAGGCCGAACGGGCCGCGCTGGACCAGGCGGCGAAGGACCTCGCCGCGGACCGCCGGCGGCTGACCGCCGCCGAGAAGACGCTCGCCGGGGCCGACGAGACCGCCGCCGCGCTCGCGGCCGAGGACGGTCGGCTCGCCGAGGCCGCCGCCCACCGTGCCGCCCGGCTGACCGAGCTGCGGGACGCCGTCGAGGCCGCCCGCGGTGACGCCGAGACCCTCGACGCCCGCCGCGACCAGGTCACCGCCGCACGCCGGGTCCTGGCCGCCCTCGCTGCGGCGCAGGACGAGGACGCGCGCGCCCGGGCGGTCGCCGACGAGACCGACCAGGCGCTCACCGCCGCGCTGGCCGAACAGCACTTCGACGACGTCGACGCGGCGCGCGCGGCCCGCCTCGAGGAGACGGAGGCCGCCGCGCGCACGGCCGCCGTGCAGGAGTGGCACGCCGAACGGGCCCGCCTCGCCGAGCTCGAGGCGAGCGAGCCCGTCCGCCGGGGCCGCGCCCTCGCCGAGGCGGGCGTCGAGCCGCCGACCGAGGAGCAGACCCGCGCCGCCGCCGAGGCGCTCGCCGCGGCCGAGGCCGCGAGCTCGTCCCGGGCGACGGCGGTCGGGCGACTCGATTCACTCGTCGCCACGGTGCGCCGCCAGTCAGCCGCCCTGACCGAGGTCCTGGAGCGGTCCGCCGGGCTCATCGCCGAGCACACGCGGGTGCGGGGGCTGCTCGACCTCGTCCGCGGCGGCGGGGAGAACCTGCTCAAGATGCCCCTGACGAGCTACGTCCTCGCCGGGCGGCTCGAGGAGGTCGCCGCCGCGGCCACCGAGCGTCTGCTCGCCATGACGGACCAGCGGTATTCGATCGAGTACTCCGACGCCGTGGGCGGGCGCGGGAACAAGGGCCTCGAACTCGTCATCCGGGACCACTACGTGGACGAGACGCGCCACCCGGCCACGCTCTCGGGCGGCGAGACCTTCATGGCCTCCCTCGCCCTCGCCCTGGGGCTCGCGGACACCGTGCAGGCCGAAGCCGGCGGCATCGAACTGGACACGCTCTTCGTGGACGAGGGCTTCGGCTCGCTCGACGCGGACACCCTCGACGACGTCCTGGACGTCGTGGACACCCTGCGGACCGGTGGCCGGACCGTGGGCCTCGTCTCCCACGTCGAACGGATGAGGCAGGAGATCGGCGTGCGCCTCGAGGTGCGCAAGGACCGGCGCGGCTCGAGCCTCGCGGTGCACGACGGCGCCTGAGCGGCGGGGGTGCGCCCCGCCGCCCCGGCCCGCGCCGGGCGGGCGGTCAGGCCCGGCGCCACCGCCGGCGGAGGCGCTGCCGGAGTCGGCCGAGGCGTCCGGCGTCGAGCTCGGACGGGGCCGCCCAACGCTCCTCAGCCCGGCGCGCCTGCTCGGCCGCGCGCTCGGCCGCGACGCGCTGCGCCTCCCGCTCGGCCGCGACACGGCGCTCCTCCTGCAGGCGGCGCTCCCCGCGGACCTCGGTGAGCCGGTACAGCACGGGCACGAGCACGAGCGTGAGCAGGGTGGAGGACACCAGGCCGCCCACCACGGCCACCGCGAGGGGCTGGGAGATGAACCCCGCGTGCCCCGTGACGCCCAGGGCCATCGGGGTCATGGCCAGGACGGTGGCCAGGGCCGTCATCACCACCGGGCGCACGCGGTTGAGCGCGCCCACCTCGATCGCCTCGTCCAAGGTCATGCCGCGGTCGCGGCGGTACTGGTTGATCAGGTCGATCAGCACGATCGCGTTCGTCACCACGATGCCCACCAGCATGAGCAGCCCGATCATCGTGGACAGTCCCAGCGGCGTGCCGGTGGCCAGCAGCGCCAGGAACACGCCCGTGGCGGCGAAGGGGATCGACACGAGCAGCACGAGCGGCTGGCGCAGCGAGTTGAACGTCGCCACCATCACGACGTACACGGTCGCCACGGCGGCCAGCAGCGCCAGCCCGAGGTCCCGGAACGTCTGCGCCTGCTGCTCCGCCGCGCCGCCCACGGCCGCGGTGACGCCCTCGGGCAGGTCCAGCTCCGCCACGGCCTGCGTGACCCGGCGCGAGACGGCCCCGAGGTCCTCGTCGTCCGGGGTCACCGTGACGACGGCGGTCCGCTCGCCGTTCGAGGACGTCACCCGGGCAGGTACGGACATCCGCGAGACCTCGGCGAGGTCCCCCAGCGGCACGGGCCCCTCGGCCGTCTCCACGGGCACCTGGCGCAGGGCGTCGAGGGACTCGACCGGCTCCGGGTCACCCAGCTGCACCGCGAAGCTCTCGAACCCGAAGCGGACCTCGCCCACGGGCACGGCCTGCAGGGCGGCGGCGGCCTGGCCGGCCACCGCCTCCTCGGTCAGGCCGAGCCGGGCGGCGGCGACGGTGTCCACGTCCACCTGGAACGTCGGGCGCAGGTCCGAGGCCGGCGTCGTCACCTCGCGGGCACCCTCGACGGGCCGCAGCGCCTCGGCGACCTGATCGGCGGCCGCGGTGAGGGCCTGCGGGTCGGGGGCGGAGACGGACACCTCGATGTCCTGGCCGCCGCTCGGCCCCTGCTGCGTGGAGACGGACACGTCGCCCACGCCGTCGAGACCCGTGAGCTCGGCGCGCACCCCGTCCTGAAGGGCCACCTGGTCCGCATCCGGGTCGGTCACCACCGTGAACCGCGCCCGGTCCGCCGAGGAGCCGCCGAAGGCCCCCATCGGACCGGCGGCGGTGCCGGCCGTCCACTGGACCGTCTCGACGCCGTCGGTGTCCAGCAGCACCCGCTCGATGCGCTCGGCGGCGGCGGCCGTCGTCTCCAGCGACGCCCCCGGCTCCTGCTCCGCCGTGACGACGAACGAGTTCTGTCCCGAGTCGCCCAGGAGGTTCGTGGGGATCAGCGGGACCAGCGCGGCCGTGCCGGCCAGCAGCGCCAGGGCGGCGGCGAGGGTGACCACGGTGTGCCGCTGTGTCCAGCGCAGCACCGGGCGGTAGGCCCGGGTGAGCCATCCGCCGGCCGCCACGGGCCGGTCGCCGGGGACGGCGGGCGCGGCCGTGGTCTCGGCCCCGCGCCGCGGGGAGCGCAGGAACCACCAGCACAGCACCGGCACGATCGTCAGGGCGACGACGAGGGAGGCCAGCAGGGCGACCGTGGCGGTCACGGCGAAGGGCCGGAACAGCTCGCCGGCCAGGCCGCCCACGAAGGCGATGGGCAGGAACACGGCCACGGAGACGAGGGTGGAGGCGGTGATCGCGGTGGCGACCTCGCGCGTGCCGTCCAGGATCGCGGTGCGCCAGTCGGCACCCAGGCCGAGGTGCCGGCGGATGTTCTCCACCACCACGATCGCGTCGTCCACGACTCGGCCGATCGAGATCGTCAGCGCCCCGAGCGTCAGCGTGTTGAGGGAGTAGCCGAAGGCCGCCACCCCGATGAGGGCGGCCAGCAGGGACAGCGGAATGGACACGGCGGTGACGAGGGTGGAGCGCACCGAGAGCAGGAACACGGCGATCACCAGCACGGCGAACGCCAGGCCCAGCAGGCCCTCCTGGAACAGCGTGTCGATGGACTGCTGGATGAACGGGGCCTGGTCGAACACCACGGTCAGGTCCGCGCCGCCGCCGACCAGGGACGCCAGCTCCGGCAGGGCGTCGCGCACGGCCTGCGAGACCGCCACGAGGTCGGCGTCCGGGGTCGCGGTCACGGAGACGGACAGCGTCGGCACCCCGTCGGTGCGGGTCAGGGACGTGGGGGCCGCGGCCACGAGGGTGACGTCGGCGACCTCGTCCAGGGTGCGCGGTTCGCCGTCGCCGGAGGGAGCGACGACGATCCCGCGCAGGCCCTCGAGGTCCTCGACGGCGGCGCCCGCCTGGACGGGATAGGTGGTCGCCCCCTCGGTGACCTGGCCGACGGGGAAGAGGCCGGCGTTCTCCTCGAGTGCGTCGGTGATGTCGGAGGTGGTCAGCCCGGCGGCGGCGAGCGCGGCCGGGTCCGGGACCACGGAGACGTTCTCGTCCGTGCCGCCGAGGACGTCGGCGCCACGGACGCCGTCGATCTTCTGCAGCCGCGGGGCCAGGACGTCCTCGGCGCGGCGGCGCAGGGTGTTGAGGTCCTCGTCCCCGGACAGGGCGAGGAAGACCACCGGGAAGTCGGAGACGGAGCCCGCGAAGGACGAGGTCTCCGCCTCCTCCGGCAGCTGCGGCCCCAGGTTGGCCACCACGCGGTCCACCTGGGACCGGGCCCGGTTCAGGTCTGTGCCGTAGGCGAACTCCAGCTGGACCGCGTTGAAGCCGGACTGCGACGTGGACCGCGAGGATTCGAGCCCCTCCACGGCCTGCAGGGCCGTCTCGAGGGGCTCGCCCACCTGAGCGTCCACGACCTCGGGGGACGCCCCCGGGTAGAGCGTCGAGACGGAGATGACGGGCAGCTCGAGCGGGGGGATCAGCTCCCGCTTGAGCTGCCCGGCGGAGAGGACGCCGAACACCGCGATGAACACGGTGACGAGCGCCACGAGCGCCCGCCGACCGAGTGAGAACCGTGCGAGCGCTCCCATCGGGGCGTCAGGCCAGCTTCAGTGCGGCGTCCGTGACGGTGCGGACCTCGTCCAGCAGCGCCGGGTCGTCGTTGAGCGTGTGGCCCAGGGACGGGATGAGCTCCTTGAGCGTGCCGTCCCAGCCGGCCATCTTCGCGGGGAAGCAGCGCTCGAGCAGCTTCACCATGATGGGGGCCGCGGTGGAGGCGCCCGGCGAGGCGCCGAGCAGGCCGCCGAGCGAGCCGTCCGCGTGCGTGACGACCTCGGTGCCGAACTGCAGGACGCCGCCGAAGCGGCCCTTGCGCTTCATCACCTGCACGCGCTGGCCCGCGGTGATCAGCTCCCACTCGCCGCCGTCGGCCTCCGGGTAGAACTCGTGCAGCGCGTCGATCTTCTTGTCCCGGGACTTCAGCACCTCGGTCACGAGGTACTTGGTCAGGTCCATGTTGTCCTTGGCCACGTCCAGCATCGTGCTGAGGTTGTGCGGGCGCACGGACAGCGGCAGGTCCAGGTAGGAGCCGGTCTTGAGGAAGTTCGTGGAGAACCCGGCGTAGGGGCCGAACAGCAGGGAGCGCTTGCCGTTGACGAAGCGGGTGTCCAGGTGGGGCACGGACATCGGCGGGGCGCCGACGGCGGCCTGGCCGTACACCTTGGCCATGTGCTGGTTGACCACGGACTCGTCCGTGCAGCGCAGGAACTGGCCGGAGACCGGGAAGCCGCCGAAGCCCTTGGCCTCGGGGATGCCGGACTTCTGCAGCAGGGGCAGGGCGCCGCCGCCGGCACCGACGAAGACGAAGCGGGCGCGGTCCACGAGCTCGGAGCCGGCGGCCTTGTTCTTGACCTTGACCTCCCAGCGGCCGTCCGTGCCGCGGGTGAGCCCGGTGACCTTGTGACCGAAGCGCACCTCGGCGCCGGCGCCGGCCATGGCCGTGATGAGCTGGCGGGTGAGGGAGCCGAAGTCCACGTCGGTGCCGCCGGTGTTGCGGGACGCCGCCAGGCGCTGGCCCGGCTCACGGCCCTCGATCAGCAGCGGGGCCCAGGCGCGGATCTGCTCCGGGTCCTCGCTGTGCTCCATGCCAGCGAACAGCGGCTGGGCGGACATGGCCTCGTAGCGGGCGCGGAGGTAGTCCGCGTGGTCGTCACCCCACACGAAGGACATGTGCGGCAGCGGGTTGATGAAGGACTTGGGGTCCTTGAGCGTGCCGTCCGCCACCAGGGAGGACCAGAACTGGCGGGTGGTCCAGAACTGCTCGTTGATGCCCAGCGCCTTGGTGACGTCCACCCGGCCGTTCTTGTCCATGGGCGAGTAGTTCAGCTCGCAGAGGGCGGCGTGGCCGGTGCCCGCGTTGTTCCACGGGTCGGAGGACTCCAGGCCGGCCTGGTCGAGGCTCTCGTACAGGGCGATGGACCAGGTGGGCTCGAGCTTCTGCAGCAGCACGCCCAGGGTGGCGCTCATGATGCCGCCGCCGATCAGGACGACGTCGTGGGTGGCGGTGGACGAGGTGGTGGGCACGGTCAACTCCTGAAGCAGAACGACGGCGGGTGGGCGCAGTGCGACCAGGCCGAGCAGTGGCGGTCGGGCCGGGCGCCGTGATCTCCCACTGTACTACCGGTGCGTTCAGCCTTCGGTCAGCCTGACGCGCGAGAAGGGCTCGTCCAGCTGCGGCGACGTCGGGTAGGAGGCCACGCGCGGGCCGGTGGCCAGGGCCGAGATCGGATAGACCAGCGGCAGCGCCGGCAGGTCGAGGGCCATGGCCCGGACGACGCGGCGGAACAGGGCGCGGCGCGCGTCGTCGTCGGTCTCGGCCGCGGCCGCGTCCACGTCCTCGACGACGCGCGGGTTGCGGTAGCCGGTCTCGGCGCGGCCCGAGCGCGCGAAGGGCTCGAGGAACGCGTGCGGGTCGCGGTAGTCGCCGGTGCGGCCCATCAGGTGCAGGGCTCGGGTGGGTCGGGAGACGACGGCGTGCAGGTAGTCCTGGTCCTCCGGCACGGGCACGGGCACGATGTGCATCCCCACCGCGCCGAGGTCGCGGGCGACCATCGCGTAGACCCGCTCCGGCTCGGGCAGGGAGGGGCGGGCCGTGCCGGCCGGGTAGAGGAACTCCAACGGCTCCCCGTCGTATCCCGCCAGGCCGAGGAACTCGCGGGCCCGGCCCGGGTTGACGTCGTAGCGCCGCGCCTCCTCGTCGCCGACGCCGAGGGAGGGGGGACGAGGTCGTGGGCCAGGCGGGTGCCCTCGAGGAAGACGTCGCTGCCGGCGATGCGCGGGCGGTCCACCGCGTACGCGATCGCCTGGCGCAGGTACTGCGAGCGCACGCGCGGGTGGTCCAGGTTCATGCCCACGTAGAGCACGCCCAGGGGGTCCCGGGGCAGCACCTGGGTGCCGGCCTCGACGAGGGGGCGCAGCTGGCCGGGGGCGACGACGTCGATCACATCCGCCGTGCCGCGCCGCAGCTCCCGCAGGCGCACGGAGGCCCGACCCCACGCCTGCACGGCCACCGGGTACGCCGCCGGATCGGAGCCGCGGTGGCGGGCGCTGGGGACCAGGATCGTCGCGCCCGAGGCGCCCGGGTGGGCGCGCGTGAGCTCGGCGGTCTCCGCGGCGTCGGCCCAGCGGTAGGGGCCGGTGCCGGCGGGGGTGGTGACCTCGGAGCCGTCCACGTCGACCGTGCGGTCCCACGAGGCCGGCGAGGAGATCGCGAAGGCCGGCGAGGCCAGCGCGGCCGCGAGGTGACGGCGGGGGGAGTGCAGGCGCAGCCGCACCTCGAGCTCTCCGCGGGCCTCGACGCCGGCGAAGGCGGAGTCCGCGTCCCCGGCGTATCCGCCGAAGGCCGAGACGAACGAGGAGGGCGGGGCGACGGTCCCGTCCACGGGCGCGGGGGCGGCGGCCCACCGCTCGATGTTCGCGACCACGGCGGCGGCGTCGCACGGCTCGCCGTCGTCGAACACCACCCCGGAGACCAGGTGGAACGTGTGGAGGCGGCCGCCGTCGGACTCCTCGTGCCGCTCGGCGAGGCGGGGCGTGGGGGCGCCGGTGTCCGCGTCCACGCCGAGCAGCGTCTCGAAGACCTGGCGGATCAGACGGAAGGACTCGACGTCCAGCGCGCGGGCCGGATCCCGCGTCAGCGCCCGCGCCGGGGCGCCGACCACGAGCAGCCGGCTCGGGCCCGAGGAGGTCGGGGCGGCGGAGGACGGCGCCGCGGGCGACGTCGCGCAGCCGGCCACGCCCAGGCCGAGCAGGCCCAGGCCCCCGCCGAGGAAGGCGCGGCGAGTGGGCTGCATGGCGGCCTCCTGTGGCGGGTGACGTCGGGGTCGGGCGGGTCCGGGGAGTGCGGGCGGGGGGACTCGAACCCCCACGTCCAGGACACTGGAACCTAAATCCAGCGCGTCTACCAGTTCCGCCACGCCCGCGCACACCCCGCGCGGGCGGGGCGAGGCCCGATCCTACCGTGCGGCGCCCGGGCGCGGCGGGCGCGGATCAGGCCTCGTCGAGGCCGAGGGTGCGGCGCAGTCGGGCCACGTGGCCGGTCGCCTTCACGTTGTACTGCGCGTGGGTGACCTTCCCGTCCGGGCCGACGACGATCGTGGAGCGGATCAGACCCTCGAAGGTCCGCCCGTAGTTCTTCTTCTCACCCCAGGCGCCGTAGGCCTCGGCCACCGCGTGGTCCTCGTCCGAGAGCAGGGGGAACGTCAGGCCCTCCTGCTCGGCGAACCGGATGATCTTGCCGATCGGGTCGGGGGAGATCCCCAGGACGACGTAGCCGGCCGCGGTCAGGGAGGCGAGGCTGTCCCGGAAGTCGCAGGCCTGCGTGGTGCAGCCGGGCGTGGACGCGGCCGGGTAGAAGTAGACGATCGTGTGCTTGCCCGCGCTGTCGCGCAGCGAGACGGGCCGGCCCTCCTGGTCCTGGAGGGTGAACGCGGGTGCCGTGTCGCCGGGCTGGAGGCGGTGCTGGGTCGTGTCGGTCATGGGCCCCAGCCTACGGTGGGCCCGGGCGGGGAGCGGGGACGACGAAGGCCCCGTCTCCGTGGAGACGGGGCCTTCGCTTCGGTGGGTGCACCCCCCGGGACTCGAACCCGGAACCTGCTGATTAAGAGTCAGATGCTCTACCGGTTGAGCTAGAGGTGCAGGTGCCGCACCGCCTCTCGGATCTCTCCGGTGCGCCGTGCAACGAGGTGAAACCCTACCAGGGGTTTCAGACGCCGCGCAAATCGGGGGGCGTGACGTCCGTCGCGTCCGTCTCCGGGGTCGCGTAGAGGCGGTCCAGTTCGTCCATGAAGGCGGTCATGAAGGCGTGGAAGTCGGTGGCGTCCTCGGCCTGGTCGAGCTCCGCGGTGCCGTCCTCCGTGAGGTCGCCCACCGGCACCCGCGTGTGCTCCGGGACGTCGAACCACGTCCGGAAGCCCGTGACGGTCTCCACCTGATAGCCGCTGCCCGTGTCCGCCACGGTGGCCACGTTGGCCAGGCCCACCTCGACGACGTCGGCGCGGTCCGTGGAGGCCTCGGTCACCGGGCCGTGCGGGTCGTCCTCGGCCACGCCCGGCGCGCGGCGGTCGTGGTCGTCCGGGGTGGAGGTGGGGTCGAACGGGCACAGCAGCATCTCGAGCGGCTGGTGGCGGTAGCCGATCACGAGGGGGGAGGAGGAGCCCGAGGGCTGGCCGTAGACGACGTTGTAGTCGCCGTGGTTGAACACGCGCGCATCGAAGACGCGGCGCAGCCGTCTGTGCAGGGTGGGCGTGTCCATGGGCCCAACGTACGCGGACCCGTCCGCGCGTGTCATGCTGCGGCACCCGTCACACGGGGACGTCGCGTCGGCCCGGTGGCGCCGTGCTCACTAGACTCCGCGGCATGGACTCCGCCGCGTCGACTCCCAGCACCCCGTCCGCCGCTCCCGACATCAAGCCGCGCTCGCGCGACGTCACCGACGGGATGGAGCGCACCGCCGCCCGCGGCATGCTCCGCGCGGTCGGCATGGGGGACGAGGACTTCGGCAAGCCGCAGATCGGCATCGCGTCGTCCTGGAACGAGATCACTCCCTGCAACCTCTCCCTGGACCGCCTCGCCCAGGCCTCGAAGGACGGCGTCCACGCCGCCGGCGGATATCCGCTGGAGTTCGGCACGGTCTCCGTCTCGGACGGCATCTCCATGGGCCACGAGGGCATGCACTTCTCGCTCGTCTCCCGCGAGGTGATCGCGGACTCGGTGGAGACCGTGATGATGGCCGAGCGCCTGGACGGCTCCGTCCTGCTCGCCGGCTGCGACAAGTCGCTGCCGGGCATGCTCATGGCCGCCGCCCGCCTGGACCTGGCGTCCGTGTTCGTCTACGCCGGCTCGATCATGCCGGGCGTGGCCCGCCTGACCGACGGCACCGAGAGGCAGGTGACCATCATCGACGCCTTCGAGGCGGTCGGCGCCTGCGCCCGCGGTCTCATGTCCGAGGAGGACCTGCTCCGCATCGAGAAGTCCATCGCCCCGGGTGAGGGCGCCTGCGGCGGCATGTACACCGCCAACACCATGGCCTCCATCGGTGAGGCCCTCGGCATGTCCCTGCCCGGTTCCGCCGCCGCCCCCTCCGCGGACCGCCGCCGCGACGCCTTCGCGCGCCGCTCCGGCGAGGCCGTGGTGAACATGCTCCGCCAGGGCATCACGGCCCGGGACATCATGACCAAGCCCGCGTTCGAGAACGCGATCGCCGTGACCATGGCGTTCGGCGGCTCCACCAACGCCGTGCTGCACCTGCTCGCCATCGCCCGGGAGGCGGGCGTGGACCTGCAGCTGTCCGACTTCAACCGCATCGCCGACCGCACCCCGCACATCGCCGACCTCAAGCCGTTCGGTCAGTACGTCATGACGGACGTGGACCGCATCGGCGGCGTCCCGGTGGTCATGAAGGCCCTGCTGGACGAGGGCCTGCTGCACGGGGACACCCTCACCGTCACCGGCAAGACCCTCGCCGAGAACCTGGCCGCGCTCGATCCGGACCCGGTGGACGGCAAGGTCATCCGGACCATGGACGACGCGCTGCACCCCAACGGCGGCATCGCGATCCTCCACGGCTCGCTGGCCCCGGAGGGCGCTGTCGTGAAGTCCGCCGGCTTCGATGCGGACGTCTTCGAGGGCACCGCGCGCGTCTTCGACCGGGAGCGCGCCGCCATGGACGCCCTCGAGGACGGGACCATCGCCGCCGGCGACGTGGTGGTCATCCGCTATGAGGGGCCGAAGGGCGGTCCGGGCATGCGCGAGATGCTCGCGATCACCGGCGCGATCAAGGGGGCGGGTCTGGGCAAGGACGTCCTGCTGATCACCGACGGGCGCTTCTCCGGCGGCACCACCGGCCTGTGCATCGGCCACATCGCCCCCGAGGCCGCCGAGGGAGGGCCGATCGGGCTGGTGCAGGACGGCGACCGCATCCGCGTGGACATCGCCGGACGCACCATGGACCTGCTCGTGGACGAGGCCGAGCTCGCCGCCCGCCGCGAGTCCTGGAAGCCGGTGGAGCCGAAGTTCACCACGGGCGTGCTGGGCAAGTACGCCAAGCTGGTGCACTCGGCCGCCGAGGGCGCCTACCTGGGCTGAGGGCCGGTCGGCCCGCACGCCGAGACGAGCAGAGGATGAGCATGCACGAGACCGACGCCCGGGCCGGGGGAACCCCGCCGCGTCCCGGGCGGGAGGCGCGCTGATGGAGGTCGTCATCCTGCCCGACGCCGCCGCCCTGGGCCGGCACGGCGCGGACGCGGTGGCCGCCCACGTGGCGGCCCGTCCCGAGGCCGTCCTGGGGCTGGCCACCGGTTCCTCGCCCCTGCCCGTCTACGACGAGCTCGCCCGCCGGGTCCGGGACGGGGAGCTGTCCCTGCGCTCCTGCCGCGCGTTCCTGCTGGACGAGTACGTCGGCCTGCCCGCGGGACACCCCGAGTCCTACCGCACCGTGATCGAGCGGGAGTTCGTCGCGCGCACGGACATCGCCCCGGAGGCCGTGCACGGTCCGGACGGCGGGGCGGCGGACGTCCCGGGCGCCTGCGCCGCCTACGAGGAGGCGCTGCGTGAGGCCGGCGGCGTGGACGTGCAGCTGCTCGGCGTGGGCACGGACGGGCACATCGCGTTCAACGAGCCCGGCTCCTCCCTCGCCTCCCGCACGCGCATCAAGGTGCTCGCCGAGCAGACCCGGCGGGACAACGCCCGCTTCTTCGACGGCGACCTCGACCAGGTGCCTACCCACTGCCTCACCCAGGGCGTCGGCACGATCCTCGACGCCCGGCACCTGGTCCTGCTGGCCCGGGGCGAGGGCAAGGCCGAGGCGGTGCGGCAGCTCGTGGAGGGCCCCGTGAGCGCGCGCTGGCCGGTCACGGCCCTGCAGCTGCACCCGCATGTGACCGTCCTCGTGGACGAGGCCGCCGCCGGGCGACTCGAGCTCGCGGGGGAGTACCGCCACATGTGGGAGGCCAAGCCGTCCTGGCAGGGCCTCTGAGCGCCCCTCGTCCATCGACCCGCCCACCCCGGAAGGTGCATCCGTGCCCGCCTCGGTCCCTCACCGGCCGCGCGCCGAGCAGGCGTCGCCGGCCGCCGCGTCCCCGTCGGTGCTGTGCGCGGACCGCGTCCATGACGGTGAGCGCCTCGGCGGCCCCGGCTGGATCGCCCTGGCCGAGGGCCGGGTGGTGGCCGTCGGGGGCGGGGACCCGCCGCGCACCCACGGCCCCGTACACGACCTCGGCGACGCCCTCCTCGCTCCCGGCTGCGTGGACGTGCACTGCCACGGCGGCGGCGGACACGCCTTCGAGTCCGGCGCGGCCGCGGCACGCGCGGCGGCCGCGGCCCACGCCCGTGCGGGCACGACCACGGTGGTGGCCTCCATCGTCACGGACGAGGTCGACGCGCTCGCGGCGCAGCTGACGGCCCTGACGCCCCTGTGCGCGGAGGGGGTGCTGGCCGGCGTGCACCTCGAGGGTCCCTGGCTCTCGCCCCTGCACCGCGGCGCACACCGGGCCGCGTCGCTGCGGGCTCCGGAGCCCGAGGACGTCGCTCGCCTCGTCGAGGTCGGCGCGGGCCACCTGGCGATGGTCACGCTGGCCCCCGAGCTGCCCGGGGCCCTCGACGCGGTGGGCCGGCTGGCGGAGGCGGGCGTCGTCGTCGCGATCGGCCACACGGACGCCTCCTACGAGACCACGCGCGCGGCGATCGAGGCGGGCGCGCGGATGGCCACGCACCTGCACAACGCGTGCCGGCCCGCCCACCACCGCGAGCCCGGGCCGGCCGTCGCCCTGCTGGAGGACCCGCGCGTGGGGATCGAGACCATCGTGGACGGCGTCCACCTGCACGCGGCCACGGTGCGGCGGGTCGCCCGGGAGGCCGGGGAGCGGTGGATCCTCGTCTCGGACGCGATGGCCGCCGCCGGCTGCGGCGACGGCGAGTTCCCCCTCGGGCCGCTGCGGGTCCGGGTCCACGACGGCGTCGCGCGGGTGGTCGGCGCAGACGGGGCCGCCGGGGCCATCGCCGGGTCCACGGCCACGGTCGCCGGCTCGGTGCGCTCCGCCGTCGCCGCCGGGGTCGACCTCGACGCCGCGCTGCGGGCGGCGACGGCCGCGCCCGCGGACGCCCTGGGGCTCCCCGACGTCGGCCGGCTCCGAGTCGGGAGCCGAGCGGACGCCGTCGTCCTCGGCCCGGAGCTCGAGGTGCGCGGGGTGCTCCGTCACGGAACGTGGGTGAAGGCGGCCGCCACCGCGGCGGCTGACTAGGGTGGGCTCAGGCCCGGGATTCGACCCCGACCGCCCGGTCGTCTCACGATGTGACGCTTTATCTCACATTGCGAGACAGGCGGGTGGTCGATGGCGGACGGGGCGCACGGCTGTCGATACTGATACCACCCCGAAGGACCCGGCGGCCCGTGTCCCCACCTCAGACTCCGCCACGCCGGCCCGATCCGTCATCGACGCGGCCACGGTCCCCGACGCCCGACGGATCCGAACGACGACCGTCCGACGCCCCCGCGACGGACACGCAGCGACGAACGCAGTGAGGTGACCCCATGAGCACGACCCCCCGCGACGCCCGCGCGGCGGTCCCGCAGGTCCCGACGCCGGCCTCCCACCCGACGGAGACCGCCCGGGTCCAGGAGCGCCGTCCGGCCCCCCGGCCCGAGATCGTCGAGCCGCGGGTGCCCGGCGAGGGCTCCCGCGTCGAGCCGACCCGGATGACCGGCTCCGAGGGCATCATCCGCTCCCTGGAGGAGCTGGGGGTCACGGACGTGTTCGGGCTGCCCGGCGGCGCCATCCTGCCGACCTACGACCCGCTCATGGACTCCGATCGGATCCGCCACATCCTGGTGCGCCACGAGCAGGGTGCCGGTCACGCGGCGCAGGGCTACCACCTGGCCACCGGCAAGGTCGGCGTGGCCATCGCCACCTCCGGTCCCGGCGCCACCAACCTGGTGACCGCCATCGCGGACGCCCACATGGACTCCCAGGCGGTCGTGTTCATCACCGGCCAGGTCTCCTCCGCCGCGATCGGCACGGATGCCTTCCAGGAGGCGGACATCGTGGGCATCACGATGCCCATCACCAAGCACTCCCGGCTCGTGACCCGGCCCGAGGACGTCCCCCAGGCCCTCGCCGAGGCGTTCCACATCGCCGCCACGGGCCGGCCCGGGCCCGTGCTCGTGGACGTCACCAAGGACGCCCAGCAGGGCGAGTTCGAGTTCGCGTGGCCGCCCCGGATCGACCTGCCCGGCTACCGCCCCGTCCTGCGCGGCCACCCCCGGCAGATCCGCGAGGCCGCCCGGCTGATCCGCGAGGCCCGGCGCCCCGTGCTGTACGTGGGCGGCGGCGTGGCCCGCGGCGAGGCCCACGAGGAGCTGCGCGCCCTCGCCGAGCTCACGGGCGCCCCGGTGGTCACCACCCTCACCGCCCGCGGCGTCTTCCCCGACTCGCACCCCCAGCACCTGGGCATGCCGGGCATGCACGGCGGCGTCCCCGCCGTGGCCGCGCTCCAGCAGGCCGACCTGCTGATCACGCTCGGCGCCCGCTTCGACGACCGCGTGACCGGTCACCTGCCCTCGTTCGCCCCCGGCGCCCGCGTGATCCACGCGGACATCGACCCGGCCGAGATCTCCAAGAACCGCACCGCGGACGTGCCGATCGTCGGCCACGTCAAGGAGATCATCCCGGACCTGGTGGCCGAGCTCGCGACGGACACCGAGGCGCTGCCCGACCTCGCCGACTGGTGGGCGGTGCTGCGGCGCCTGCAGGAGACCTACCCGATGGGCTGGACCGAGACCGAGGACGGCCTCCTCGCGCCCCAGGAGGTGATCTCGCGTCTGTCGGCCCTGTCCGGCCCCGAGGCCACCTACGTGGCCGGCGTCGGCCAGCACCAGATGTGGGTCAGCCAGTTCGTCGCCTACGAGCGCCCGCGCCAGTGGCTCAACTCGGCCGGCCTCGGGACGATGGGCTTCGCCGTCCCCGCCGCGATGGGGGCGCAGGTGGGCGAGCCCGACCGCGTGGTCTGGGCCATCGACGGCGACGGCTGCTTCCAGATGACCAACCAGGAGCTCGCCACGTGCGTGATCAACCGCATCCCCATCAAGATCGCGGTGATCAACAACTCCTCGCTGGGCATGGTGCGCCAGTGGCAGACCCTCTTCTACGACGGGCGCTACTCGAACACGGACCTGAACACGGGCCACGACACCGCCCGGGTGCCGGACTTCGTCAAGCTCGCCGACGCCTACGGCGCCGCGGGCCTGCGCTGCGACCGCCGGGAGGACCTGGACGACACCATCCGCCAGGCCCTCGCCATCGACGACCGCCCCGTGATCGTGGACTTCGTGGTCTCCCGTGACGCCATGGTCTGGCCGATGGTCCCCGCGGGGGTCAGCAACGACGCGATCCAGGTGGCCCGGGACATGACGCCCGACTGGGACCAGGAAGACTGAGGAGGGCAACCGATGGAACGCCACACCCTGTCCGTGCTCGTCGAGGACGTGCCCGGCACCCTGACCCGCGTGGCCGGCCTCTTCGCCCGGCGCGCGTTCAACATCCACTCGCTGGCCGTGGGCGTCACGGAGGTCGAGGGCCTGTCCCGGATCACCGTGGTCGTCGACGCCGACACGGACCTGCTCGAGCAGGTCACCAAGCAGCTGAACAAGCTGATCAACGTGATCAAGGTCGTCGAGCTCACGCCCGACTCCTCCGTTCAGCGCGACCACCTGCTCGTGAAGGTGCGCGCCGATGCGGCCACCCGCGGCCAGGTCGTCCAGGCGGCCGACCTGTTCCGCGCCCACGTCGTCGACGTGGCCCCGGAGTCCCTGACCCTCGAGGCCACCGGCACCCGTGACAAGCTCGAGGCCTTCCTCGAGATGATGGAGCCCTACGGTGTGCGCGAGCTCGTCCGCTCGGGCACCCTCGCCCTCGCCCGGGGGCCGCGGTCCATGACCGACCGCGCCCTGGCCCGCTGACCGTCCCGATCCACCCATCCCGTGAGGAGAACAGCATGACCGTGAAGAAGTTCTACGACGACGACGCCGACCTGTCGATCATCCAGGGCCGCACCGTGGCCGTCATCGGCTACGGCTCCCAGGGCCACGCCCACGCCCTGTCGCTGCGCGACTCCGGCGTGGACGTGCGCATCGGCCTCGCCGAGGGCTCCAAGTCCCGCGCCAAGGCCGAGGCCGAGGGCCTGCGCGTCGTCGACGTCGCCACCGCCGCCGCCGAGGCCGACCTGATCATGATCCTCACCCCGGACCAGGTCCAGGCCGACGTGTACGACCAGCACATCGCCGGCAACCTGCAGGAGGGTGACGCCCTCTTCTTCGCGCACGGCTTCAACGTGCGCTTCGGCTACATCCAGGCCCCCGAGGGCGTCGACGTCGCCCTGGTCGCCCCCAAGGGCCCGGGCCACGTGGTGCGCCGCGAGTTCGAGGCCGGCCGCGGCGTGCCCGCGCTGATCGCCGTCGAGAAGGACGCCTCCGGCCAGGCCCACGCCCTCGCCCTGTCCTACGCCAAGGCCGTGGGCGGCACCCGCGCCGGCGTCATCGAGACGACCTTCACCGAGGAGACCGAGACCGACCTGTTCGGCGAGCAGGCCGTGCTCTGCGGCGGCGCCTCCCAGCTCGTGCAGTACGGCTTCGAGACCCTCACCGAGGCCGGCTACCAGCCCGAGATCGCCTACTTCGAGGTGCTGCACGAGCTGAAGCTCATCGTCGACCTCATGGTCGAGGGCGGCATCGCCAAGCAGCGCTGGTCCATCTCCGACACCGCGGAGTACGGCGACTACGTCTCCGGCCCCCGCGTCATCACCCCCGACGTGAAGGAGAACATGAAGGCGGTCCTCGCCGACATCCAGTCCGGCGCCTTCGCGCAGCGCTTCATGGACGACCAGAAGGCCGGTGCGCCCGAGTTCAAGGAGCTCCGCGCCCGGGGCGAGGCCCACCCGATCGAGAAGACCGGCCGCGAGCTGCGCCAGATGTTCTCCTGGCTCAAGGACGCGGACGACGACTACACCGAGGGCACGGCGGCCCGCTGAGCCGCCCGAGCCCCCGACGCCGGCCCCGGGCATCGCGCTCCGGGGCCGGCGTCGCATTCCGGCCACGGTCCGGTCACGCGTCTAGGCTCGAACCGGAGCGCGGGCCGGCCCGCCTCCCATCCCACCGCACCACACCTCCAGGAGCACCCGTGAGCGCAGCCCAGCCCGTCGTCCTGATCGCCGAGGAACTCTCGCCCGCCACCGTCGAGGCCCTCGGCCCCGACTTCGAGATCCGCCGCACGGACGGCGCCGACCGCGCCCGACTCCTCGAGGACCTGCGCGACGTCGACGCGGTGCTGATCCGCTCGGCCACCCAGATGGACGCCGAGGCGATCGCCGCCGCGCCGCAGCTGAAGGTCATCGCGCGCGCCGGCGTCGGGCTGGACAACGTGGACGTGCCCGCCGCCACCGAGGCCGGCGTCATGGTCGTCAACGCGCCGACGTCGAACATCATCTCCGCCGCCGAGCTCACCTGCGGCCACATCCTGGCCGCCGCCCGCAACATCGCGGCCGCCCACGGCTCGCTGAAGGCGGGGAGTGGAAGCGTTCGAAGTACACGGGCGTCGAGCTCTACGGCAAGCGGCTGGGCGTGATCGGCCTGGGCCGCATCGGCGCGCTCGTGGCCGAGCGCATGAAGGCGTTCGGCATGGAGATCCTCGCCTACGACCCCTACGTGACCACCGCCCGCGCGCAGCAGCTCGGCGCGAGCCTCGTCGAGCTGGACGAGCTGCTCGAGCGCGCCGACGTGGTGACGATCCACATGCCCAAGACCCCCGAGACGGTCGGCATGATCGGCGATGAGCAGTTCGCCCAAATGAAGGACACCGCGATCATCGTGAACGTGGCCCGCGGCGGCCTCGTGGACGAGGACGCCCTCGCCCGCGCGCTCGAGGCCGGGACCATCGGGGGCGCCGGCATCGACGTCTTCAGCTCCGAGCCGGCCACGGACCTGGCGTTCTTCGCGCACGACTCCGCCGTCGTCACCCCCCACCTGGGCGCCTCGACCGCCGAGGCCCAGGAGAAGGCGGGCGTCGCCGTCGCCGGCTCCGTGCGCCTGGCCCTCTCCGGCGAGCTCGTGCCGGACGCCGTGAACGTGGCCGGCGGCGCGATCCACGAGGACGTGCGCCCCGGTCTGCCGCTGGCCGAGAAGCTGGGCCGCGTGCTCACCGCGCTGGTGGGCGAGCAGTCCATCACGGCCGTCGAGGTGGAGATCGCCGGTGAGATCGCCGAGCACGACGTCTCCGCGATGCGCCTGGCCGCCCTGAAGGGCGTGTTCACGGACATCGTCTCGGACCAGGTCTCCTACGTGAACGCCCCCGTGCTGGCCGAGCAGCGCGGCGTCGAGTGCCGCCTCACCACCACCGCGGTGTCCGAGTCCTACCGCAACACCGTCACGGTGCGCGCCGCGACCGCGCAGGGCACCCAGACCGCCGTCACCGGAACGCTCACCGGCCCGCGCCAGGTGCAGAAGCTCGTCGGTGTGGACCGGCACGAGCTCGAGGTGCCGCTGGCCGACCACCTGCTCGTGTTCGCCTACCAGGACCGCCCGGGCGTGATCGGCGTCCTGGGCCAGGCCCTCGGGGTGCAGGGCGTGAACATCGCCGGCATGGACGTCTCGCGCGACGACGAGCGCGCCGCCCTGGCCGTACTGACCCTGGACGGGGCCCTCTCCGGGGACACCGCGGCCACGCTGGCCGCGGCCATCGGCGCCGCCCGTGCGGCCGAGGTGGACCTCTCCGTCTGACCCGTCGACGCCCGGGCGGGCAACGCGGGGCCGGCGCGCGTCGCCCTGTGTTGAGATGGTGTCCATGTCGCGTCCAGCCGAGCCCCGCCCCGCACCCGCCCCGACCGCGCGCGCCGCAGCGGCCCGCCCCGCCACGCCTCCGGGCGTGCAGGGCCGCTGGGCCCGGCGCGCGGCGGGCGGGCTGATCGGCGTCAGTGTCCTGCTCGCCGCCTGGTCGTTCGCCCTCCCCTTCGTGTTCGGGCTGGGCCCGCGGCAGGTGCCGTGGTGGCGCGAGGTCTTCGACGTGAACCACGAGGCCAACCTCACGGCGTGGTGGAGCTCGGGCCTGCTCCTGCTGGGGGCCGCGGGCTTCACCACGGTGGGTCTCGTGCGCCGCGCGCTGGGGGCGGATCGGCGGCGGAGCCTGCTCGCGTGGCTGACCCCCGCGGCCCTGCTGGCGGCCCCATGAGCCTGGACGAATCGACGCAGCTCCACGAGCAGGCCGGCCAGCTGTGGGAGGTTCTGCCGTTCGCGGGGGAGAACCCGCTGCCCGCGTTCCAGTGGCTGATCCTCGGCGCGCCGGCCGCGATCGTCGTCCTCGGGCTGCTCGCGCTGTGCACCGTCGCCCTGCCCCGCCGGACCCGAGCGCTGACGGTGGCGGGCGGCGCGGTGTTCTTCTTCGGCGCGATCGTCCTCGAGGCGGTGCCGCTCGTCTTCGGGATCGGGCGCAGCACCCTGGCCTACCACGTGGCGACCCACGCGGAGGAGCTGACCGAGATGATCGGGGCGTCCGTGCTCGTGGTGGCCCCGTGGGCCCACCTCCACCTGCGGCCTGCGCCGGGCCATCTGCAGGTGACCGCCGACGGCGTCCCGGACGCCGGCGCGGACGACGTCGTCCTCGGCGCGGGCCCCGGCCCCGCGGCTAGACTCGACGACTGTGACTGACGCCCGCGCCCCGTACTACCTGACCACGGCCATCTCCTACCCGAACGGCGAGCCGCACATCGGCCACGCCTACGAGTACATCGCCTCGGACGCGATGGCCCGCTTCCAGCGGCTCGACGGGCGGGATGTGCGCTTCCTGACCGGCACGGACGAGCACGGCCAGAAGATGGAGCAGACGGCGCAGCAGCAGGGCGTGAGCGCCCTCGAGCTGGCCACGCGCAACGCCGCCGTCTTCAAGGAGATGGACGACGACGTCCTGGACATCTCCTACGACCGCTTCATCCGCACCACGGACACGGACCACGCCGAGGCCGTCCGCGAGATCTGGCGGCGGATGGAGGCCAACGGGGACATCTACCTCGGCTCCTACGCCGGCTGGTACTCCGTGCGGGACGAACGCTACTTCGGCGAGGACGAGACCGAGGTGGGTCAGGACGGGGTGCGCCGCGCCGTCGAGACCGGCACCGAGGTGACGTGGACGGAGGAGGAGTCCTACTTCTTCCGCCTGTCCAAGTACCAGCAGCCGCTGCTGGACCACTACCGCGAGCACCCGGACTTCGCCGCCCCCCGGTACCGCTTCAACGAGGTCATCCGCTTCGTGGAGGCCGGGCTCGAGGACCTGTCCATCTCCCGGACCTCCTTCCAGTGGGGCATCGACCTGCCGGCGCCCGCGGACCCCGACGCCGCCGACGCCGACCGGCGCGCCGACCACGTCACCTACGTCTGGGTCGACGCGTTGACGAACTACCTCACCGGCGCGGGCTGGCCGGCGGAGGACCCGGAGGCGTTCGCGCGCTACTGGCCGGCGGACCTGCACGTGATCGGCAAGGACATCTCCCGGTTCCACTGCATCTTCTGGCCCGCGTTCCTCATGTCGGCCGGCCTCGAGCTGCCGCGCCGCGTCATGATCCATGGCTTCCTGAACAACAACGGGGCCAAGATGTCCAAGTCCCTGGGCAACGTGGTGCACCCGCGGGAATGGGTGGCCCGGTACGGCCTGGACGCCATTCGCTTCTTCCTGCTGCGCGAGTTCCCGTTCGGCGCGGACGGTTCCTACAGCCACGAGGCCGTGGTGAGCCGCAAGAACGCGGACCTGGCCAACAACCTCGGCAACCTCGCCCAGCGCTCGCTGTCCATGGTGGCCAAGAACTGCGGCGCCGCCGTGCCCGAGCCGGGCGAGTTCACCGAGGCGGACCGCGCCGTCCTGGCCCAGGTCGACGCCCTGCTGGAGCGCTCCCGGTCCGCGTACGCGGTGCAGGACTTCCACGACGCGCTCGAGGAGACCTGGCGCGTGCTCGGTGAGATCAACGCCTACTTCGCGGACCAGGCCCCGTGGGTGCTGCGCAAGACGGACGAGCCGCGCATGCGCACGGTGCTGTACGTGACGTTGCAGGCCGTGCGCCGGGTGGCCCTGCTCGCGCAGCCGGTGATGCCCGGCTCGGCCTCGCGGCTGCTGGACCTGCTCGGCGTCCCCGCCGAGGGCGACGCCGGCCGCACCGGCGCGTCCGGCACCGGCCCGCGGTCCTTCGCCGCGTTCCACGAGGACCTGGTCCCCGGCACCCCGCTGCCCGCCCCGCAGCCGGTCTTCCCGCGGCACGAGGAGCCCGCCGAGGACTGAGTCCGTCCGGAGGGTGAGACCGGGTGTCACACGATGTGGTCCTCACGCGTGCCGCGCGTAGCCTGAGGGCCATGACCGAGACCACACGCAGCTCCGCAGACCCCTTGGACATCTCCGTCATCGGCGGCGACGGCATCGGCCCCGAGGTCACCGACCAGGCCGCCGCCGTCCTGCAGGCGGCGCTGCGTGCCGAGGGGCGTCCGGAGGCCCGGCTCACCCCGTATCCGCTGGGTGCGGAGCACTGGCTCGAGACCGGCGAGGCGCTCACGGACGAGGTCCTCGAGTCCCTTCGCCGCCACGACGCGATCCTGTTCGGGGCCGTCGGCGCCGCGCCCGGGGACGAGCGCATCCCGTCCGGGCTGATCGAGCGCGGCATGCTGCTCAAGCTGCGCTTCGCGCTGGACCACGGCGTGAACCTGCGCCCGGCCACCCTGCTGCCCGGCGCCGTCAGCCCCCTGGCCGCGCCCGGCGAGATCGACTTCACCGTGGTGCGCGAGGGCACGGAGGGGCCGTACGTGGGCAACGGCGGTGCGATCCGCGTGGACACCCCGCACGAGATCGCCACGGAGGTCTCCGTGAACACGGCGTTCGGCGTGCGCCGCGTCGTCGAGGACGCCTTCCGTCGCGCCGACGCGGGCGAGCGCAAGCGCCTCACGCTCGTGCACAAGCACAACGTCCTGGTCCACGCCGGCCACCTGTGGCGCCGCACCGTGGAGTCCGTGGCGGCCGACTTCCCCGCGGTCACCTGGGACTACATGCACGTCGACGCCGCCATGATCTTCCTGGCGACGGACCCGGCCCGCTTCGACGTGATCGTGACGGACAACCTGTTCGGGGACATCATCACGGACCTCGCCGCGGCCGTGACCGGCGGCATCGGGCTCGCCGCCTCCGGCAACATCAACGTCGAGGGCACGGCGCCGTCGATGTTCGAGCCGGTCCACGGCTCCGCTCCGGACATCGCGGGCCAGGGGATCGCCGACCCCGTGGCCGCCATCCTCTCCGCCGCCCTGCTGCTCGAGCACGTGGGCGAGACCGGCGCCGCGGCGCGCGTGCGCACCGCGGTGTGGGCGCACCTGAAGGACCGGGTGGACGGCGCGCGGGGCACCACCGCCGAGGTGGGCGCCGACGTCGCCGCGCGGGTCTGACGCGCGGGCCCGGCGCGTCGACGCCGGGTCTAGGATGGGGCGACGGCCTGTGGCGTGTGCCACGCCCGGCGCCGTGGCCCCCGCGCGTCGTGCCCGGCACCGGAGCCGTCCCCATCCGTCACCCGTCACGAGGAGTGATCCCACCGTGTCCGAGACCGTGTTCACGCGGCAACCACATCTGTCCCCGATGTCCGATCAGCAGCGCGTCGAGATCCTCCAGGACCCCGGTTTCGGCAACGTCTTCACGGACCACATGGTCTCGATCGACTGGACCTGGGACGAGGACGGCGGCGCGTGGCATGACGCCCGCGTGGAGCCCTACGGCCCGCTGTCCCTGGACCCCGCGGCCGCCGTGCTGCACTACGGCCAGGAGATCTTCGAGGGCCTGAAGGCCTACCGGCACGAGGACGGGTCGGTGTGGACGTTCCGCCCCGAGGCCAACGCGGCCCGCCTGAACCGCTCCGCCCGCCGCCTGGCCCTGCCGGAGCTGCCCGAGGAGCTGTTCCTCGGCTCGCTGCAGGCCCAGCTCGAGGCGGACCGGGCCTGGGTGCCCACCGGCCCGGGCCAGTCCCTCTACCTGCGCCCCTTCATGTTCGCCTCCGAGGCGTTCCTCGGCGTCCGCCCGGCCCGGCAGGTGCGGTACATGGTGATCGCCTCGCCGGCCGGCAACTACTTCGGCGGCGAGCTCAAGCCGGTGACCATCTGGGTCTCGCGTGACTACGCCCGCGCCGGCAAGGGCGGCACGGGCGCGGCCAAGACCGGCGGCAACTACGCCGCCTCGCTGCTGCCCCAGCTGCAGGCCGCGGCGAAGGGCGCCGACCAGGTCGTGTTCCTCGACCAGTACCACGACGACGCGATCGAGGAGCTCGGCGGCATGAACGTGTTCTTCGTGCACGCCGACGGCCGCCTCGTCACCCCGGCGCTCACCGGCACGATCCTCGAGGGCGTCACCCGCTCCTCGATCCTCCAGCTCGGCCGGGACATGGGCCTGACCGTCGAGGAGCGTCGCGTCACCCTCGCCGAGTGGGCCGAGGGCGTCCGCTCGGGCGAGATCACCGAGGTCTTCGCGTGCGGCACCGCCGCCGTCGTGACCCCGATCGGCCGTCTGCTCGACGGCGACGACGTGATCGAGTCCGCCGGCGGGGCCGACGTGGCCCTGAAGATCCGCACCGAGCTCGAGGGCATCCAGACCGGGCGCGTCGAGGACCGCCACGGCTGGCTGCACCGCCTCGTCTGACCCCACCCCACGAACGGAGACCCCCGTGAGCTCGCACCGCTCCTCCGCGGCCGCCGAGGGCGCCCCACTCCCGGCCACGACGCCGGAAGACCTCCCGCCCACCGAGGCCGCCGGCCGGCCCCGCTGGACGCCCGCGAAGATCGCCGTCTGGGTGGCCGTCGCCCTGCTCGGCGGCGTCGCCTGGACCATGCTCGCCCTGCACCGCGGCGAGACGATCAACGCGATCTGGTTCGTGTTCGCCGCCGTGGCGACGTTCGCGATCGGCTACCGCTTCTACTCGAAGTACGTCGAGCGCATGATCGTCCACCCGGACGACACCCGCGCCACCCCGGCCGAGTACCGGGCCGACGGCCGGGACTACGTGGCCACCGACCGCCGCGTGCTCTACGGCCACCACTTCGCGGCCATCGCCGGCGCCGGTCCGCTCGTGGGCCCCGTGCTCGCCGCGCAGATGGGCTACCTGCCCGGCACCATCTGGATCATCGTCGGCGTGATCCTGGCCGGCGCGGTCCAGGACTACCTCGTCCTGTTCTTCTCGATGCGCCGCGGCGGCCGCTCGCTCGGCCAGATGGCCCGGGACGAGCTGGGCCGCGTCGGGGGCACCGCCGCGATCGTCGCGACCCTGCTGATCATGGTGATCATCACGGCCATCCTGGCCCTCGTGGTGGTCAACGCCCTGGGCGAGTCCCCGTGGGGCGTGTTCTCCGTGGCCATGACCATCCCGATCGCGCTCTTCATGGGCGTGTACCTGCGCTGGATCCGCCCGGGCCGCATCACCGAGATCTCCGTGATCGGGTTCGTCCTGCTCCTGGCGGCCATCATCGGCGGCGGCTGGGTGGCCGGGACCGAGTGGGGCGCGGCCCTGTTCACCCTGGACCGCACCACCATCGCCTGGGCCGTGATCATCTACGGGTTCGTCGCGGCCGTGCTCCCCGTGTGGCTGCTGCTCGCGCCGCGCGACTACCTGTCCACCTTCATGAAGATCGGCGTGATCGCCGGTCTCGCGCTGGCCATCGTCGTCGTGCAGCCGCGCATCGGCACCCCCGCGTTCTCCGAGTTCGCCTCGGGCCAGACCGGCCCGGTGTGGCCCGGTTCGCTGTTCCCGTTCCTGTTCGTCACCATCGCGTGCGGTGCGCTCTCCGGCTTCCACGCGCTGATCGCCTCGGGCACGACGCCCAAGATGGTGGAGAAGGAGCGGCAGACCCGCTTCATCGGCTACGGCGGCATGCTCATGGAGGCCTTCGTGGCCATCATGGCGCTCGTGGCCGCCGTCTCGCTCGACCGCGGCATCTACTTCGCCATGAACTCCCCGGCCGCCCTCACCGGCGGCACCCCGGAGACCGCCGTCGACTTCGTCATGGGCCTCGGCCTGGCCGGCGTGAACCTCACCCCCGGGGACCTGACCCACCTGGCCGACCTCGTGGGCGAGGAGACCGTGGTCTCCCGCACCGGCGGCGCCCCCACCCTCGCGGTCGGCCTGGCGCACATCATGGGCCAGCTCGTGGGCGGCGACGCGCTCATGGGCTTCTGGTACCACTTCGCGATCATGTTCGAGGCGCTGTTCATCCTCACCGCCGTCGACGCCGGCACCCGCGTGGCCCGGTTCATGCTCCAGGACTCCCTGGGCAACGTGGTCCCGCGCTTCAAGGACACCTCGTGGCGCGTGGGCGCGTGGGTCTGCACGGCTATCATGGTGGCCGCGTGGGGCGCCGTGCTGATCATGGGCGTCACCGATCCGCTGGGCGGCATCAACACGCTGTTCCCGCTGTTCGGCATCGCCAACCAGCTGCTCGCGGCGATCGCGCTCGCCGTCGTCCTGACGATCGTCGCGCGCCGCCGGGACTTCCGGGGCCTGTGGATCGTGGCGCTGCCGCTGGCGTTCATCACCGTGGTCACCACCGTGGCGTCGTTCCAGAAGATCTTCTCCTCCATCCCGGCGGTGGGCTACTGGGCGCAGCATCGCGCGTTCCAGGACGCGCTGGCGGCGGGGAAGACGAGCTTCGGCGCCGCGAAGTCCGTGCCGGCCATGGAGGCCGTGGTCCGCAACACCTTCATCCAGGGCACGCTCTCCGTCGTCTTCCTGGTGTTGGCGCTGATCGTCATCACGACGTCGGTGCTCGCCACGGTGCGCGCCTTCCGCGGCACCGAGGTCATCGACCACCAGGACCCGTACGTGCCCTCGCAGCGCTTCGCCCCGGCCGGGCTGTTCGCCACGGCCGAGGAGAAGGAGCTGCAGCGGAAGTGGGACGCGCTGCCGGCGGACCGGCAGCCGGTGCGGGGTCACTGACGTGGCCGATCCGCGCGCGACGCCGGCCGGGCCCTCCTCCGCGGAGGGCCCGGCCGGCCCGTCTCGGCCCAGCGTGTGGGCCCGGGCGCGCTGGTGGGTCCGCCAGCTCTCCGGCGAGGGGAAGTACGACGCGTACGTGGCCCACCACCGGGCGCACCATCCGGAACGCGCGCCGATGACCGAGCGGGAGTTCTGGCGGGCCGAGTACGCGCGCCAGGAGGCCAATCCGGGCAGCCGCTGCTGCTGAGCGGCCTGGACCCGCCCCGCTCCGCACCGCGCCGCGCTGAGCCAGACGAATCCGCCCGCGAGCCAGACGAATCGGTCGCCTCAGGCCGTCCGCCGCGGCCGAATCGTCTGGTTCGCGGCGTCAGCGGGGCTGGCATCGAGTGGGTGTCCGGCGACGGCGACCGCCGCTCACCCATTACGCTGACCCCCATGCGCATCGCCCGTTTCGTGGACCAGGCCGAACCGACCTACGGCATCGTGGAGGGCCCGGCCGACGCCGACCCCGCCGAGCTGAGCATCACCGCCCTGCAGGGCGACCCGTTCTTCCACGGGATCCAGCCCACCGGCACCACCCACCGCCTCGAGGACGTGCGTCTCGTGGCCCCGATCATCCCGCGTTCGAAGATCGTGGGCGTCGGCCGCAACTGGGCCGACCACGCGAAGGAGCTCGGCAACGAGGTCCCCGCCTCGCCGCAGTTCTTCCTCAAGCCGAACACCGCCGTCGTGGGTCCGAACGAGCCCGTGACCCTGCCGAGCTGGTCGGACGAGGTCTCCTACGAGGCCGAGCTCGCCGTCGTCATCGGCACCATCTGCAAGGACGTGCCGGTGAGCCGCGTGGACGACGTCGTGTTCGGCTACACCGTGGGCAACGACCTCACCGCCCGCGACGCCCAGCGCACCGACCTGCAGTGGGCCCGCGCCAAGGGCTTCGACGGCGCCTGCCCGCTGGGCCCGTGGATCGAGACCGAGCTGGACGTGGAGCCGGCCGGCGGCCTGCGCATCACGTCCCGGCTCGACGGCGAGACCCGCCAGGACGGCACGACGGCGGACATGGTCTTCGGCGTCCGCGAGCTCGTGGCCGCGGCCTCGGAGATGTTCACCCTCCTGCCCGGCGACGTGATCCTGACCGGCACCCCGGGCGGGGTCGGGACGGTCCAGGAGGGCCAGCGCGTCGAGGCCGAGGTCGAGGGGATCGGCGTCCTGGCCACCGTCTTCCGCCG
The DNA here is from genome assembly GCF_037853785.1 of Micrococcus sp. GPGPB33. Classification (NCBI taxonomy): domain Bacteria; kingdom Bacillati; phylum Actinomycetota; class Actinomycetes; order Micrococcales; family Micrococcaceae; genus Micrococcus; species Micrococcus sp. GPGPB33. The sequence goes on along the minus strand of NZ_JAQMWO010000002.1, from coordinate 2,347,455 downwards.
CTGACGCAGGCGCCCGACTACGCCGTCCGGGCCCCCGCGTAGACTCGGGGCATCATGACTGACGCCACCGCCCCCGTGTCCGAGAACGCCCCCGCCCCCTTCGCCGACGTCCCCCAGGTGGACGCCGAGACCCCCGTGCGCGTGCGCTTCGCCCCCTCGCCCACCGGCACCCCCCACGTGGGGCTGATCCGCACCGTCCTGTTCAACTGGGGCTGGGCGCGGCACACCGGCGGCACCCTCGTGTTCCGCATCGAGGACACGGATGCCAAGCGCGATTCGGAGGAGTCCTACCAGCAGCTGCTCGAGGCGATGCGCTGGCTCGGGATCGACTGGGACGAGGGCGTCGAGGTCGGCGGTCCGCACGAGCCATACCGTCAGTCCCAGCGTGGGGAGATCTACGCGGACGTGATCGAGAAGCTCAAGGCCGGCGGATACATCTACCCGTCCTACTCGAGCCCCGAGGAGACCGAGGCCCGTCACCGGGCCGCCGGCCGCGACCCCAAGCTGGGCTACGACGGCCACGACCGTGACCTCACGGACGAGCAGATCGCCGCCTTCGAGGCCGAGGGCCGCGCGCCGGTCTGGCGGCTGCGCATGCCGGACGAGGACATCACCTTCACCGACCTGGTGCGCGGGGAGATCACCTTCAAGGCCGGCTCCGTGCCGGACTTCGTGGTGGTCCGCGCGGACGGGTCGCCGCTGTACACCCTCGTGAACCCGGTGGACGACGCGCTCATGGGCATCACCCACGTGCTGCGCGGCGAGGACCTGCTCTCGTCCACTCCGCGCCAGATCGCGCTCTACCGCGCCCTGCACGCGATCGGCGTCGCCCGGTACATGCCGGTGTTCGGCCACCTGCCCTACGTGATGGGCGAGGGCAACAAGAAGCTGTCCAAGCGCGATCCGCAGGCCAACCTGTTCCTGCACCGGGACAACGGCTTCATCCCGGAGGGCCTGCTGAACTACCTCGGCCTGCTGGGCTGGTCCCTCTCCGCGGACGAGGACATCTTCACCCCGCAGCAGTTCGTGGAGCACTTCGACGTGCACAAGGTGCTGGCCAACCCCGCCCGCTTCGACGAGAAGAAGGCGATCGCGATCAACGGCACGCACGTGCGCATGCTCGACGTGGCCGACTTCCGTGACCGTCTCGTGCCCTACCTGCACGCGGCCGGCCTCGTGGGCGAGCACCTGACGGAGCGGGAGATGGAGGTCCTCACCGCCGCGGCCCCGCTCGTGCAGGAGCGCGTGCAGCTGCTCGGTGAGGCCGTCGAGATGCTCACCTTCCTCTTCACGGCGGACCGGGACGTCCGGACCGCCGAAGGCGCCCTCAAGGGCATGCCGGCGGACCTGGGCGCCGCCGTCGCCGCGGCCCGGGAGGCGCTGGCCGCCCTGCCCGAGGACGAGTTCACCACCGAGCGCATCGAGGCGGCGCTGCGGGCCGCCCTCATCGACGGCCTGGGCCTCAAGCCGCGCCAGGCGTTCGGCCCGGTGCGCGTCGCGGTGACCGGCCGCAAGGTGTCCCCGCCGCTCTTCGAGTCGCTCGAGATCCTGGGCCGGGACTCCGCGCTCGCCCGTCTGGACCGCTTCGCCGCGGAACAGGGCCTGGACCAGGACCAGCCCGCCGACGCATGAGCCGGGGCGTGAGCACGACGCCGGCCGGCGGGTCCGCGGGCGCGCCCGCGCCGCCGGCCTGGGACGCCGTCCTCTTCGACCTGGACGACACGCTGCTGGATCTGCGCTCCGCCCAGCACGCCGCGTTCGACGCGACGGTGCGCCGGCAGTGGGCCGGGGCCGCCGACGTCGACCCGGCGGTGCTGGCTGAGGCCACCGACGCCTTCGCGTCCGACGCCGGCGGCCACTACGGGCGCTACGTGGCCGGGGAGCTGACGTTCGAGGAGCAGCGGCTGGCCCGCGTGGCCGACGCCCTGCGCGCGCTCGGCGTGCCCGAGGACGCGGCGACCCCGCTCGACGGCCTGTGGACCACCGACTACGAAGAGGTCGTGCGCGGGCACTGGGCGCTGTTCCCCGCGACCGTCGACGTCCTCGCCGAGGTGCGGGGAACAGGCCGTGGCGTGGGGATCGTCACGAACAACGTGGAGGCCTACCAGCGCGGCAAGGCCGACGCCCTCGGTCTGGAGTGGGTCGAGGTGCTGATCGGCTCGGACACGGCCGGGGCCCCGAAGCCGGACCCGGCCCCCTTCCTGGCCGGCTGCTCCCGCCTGGGCACGGACCCGGGACGCACCCTCATGGTGGGGGACAGCCTGCGTCACGACGTCGAGGGGGCCCGGTCGGCGGGGCTCGTTCCGGTGTGGATGAGCCCCGACGCCCCCGCCCACGGCGGGGCGGAGGAGCCGCTCTGGGACGAGGAGCACGCATGCTGGCGGATGCGGGCGATCGGCGGGCTGCGGACCTGGCTGGCGGCCTGACCCGCCGATTTTGCACACGTCGCCCGGAGGGTGTAGAGTTCTTACTCGTTGCCGGAGAGATCCGGGAACACCGAGCTCATGAATATGATGCACATCGGTCAGGCATGCTTGACCGACAGTGGGGTATGGTGTAATTGGCAACACAACGGTTTCTGGTACCGTCATTCTAGGTTCGAGTCCTGGTACCCCAGCGAGTCTTCGGACTCAATGAACGCGCACGGGCGGAGACGCTCGGACGTGGCGCACGGCCCCATCGTATAGCGGCCTAGTACGCCGCCCTCTCACGGCGGTAACGCGGGTTCAAATCCCGCTGGGGTCACGCAGTCGCCGCCCGGTCCTCGGACCGGAACGGCACGGGCGGATGAACGCATCCGCCGCCTGAACAGGAGACGCAGGCGCAGAAGAAGGTCTCCACGGCATCGCTTCCGCACACGCGGACAGCGCGCTCGGCCCCATCGTATAGCGGCCTAGTACGCCGCCCTCTCACGGCGGTAACGCGGGTTCAAATCCCGCTGGGGTCACCCGAGTGACAGGAGGCCCGGTCCCTGCGGACCGGGCTTCCGTCGTTTCCGTCCGCCGGGCCGGCGGGATGGGCGGCCGGTGCGCGCCCGTGAGACGATGGCCCACGTGCCACACACGGATCAGAACGCCCCAGACCTCGGCGTCGACACGGCCGTCCGTCGCGTGCGCGAGCACCTCGCCGCGCTCGAGCTGCCCTTCGAGACCGTCACCGCGGGGCAGGACCGCGCCGAGCGCGAGCGCACCCTGCACCAGATCGACGACTACGTGCTGCCCCGCCTCGACTCGCTCGACGCGCCGCTGCTGGCCGTCGTGGGCGGCTCCACCGGTGCGGGCAAGTCCACGCTGGTGAACGCGCTCGTCGGCCACGAGGTCTCCCGCTCCTCCGCCCTGCGGCCCACCACGCGCCAGCCGCTGCTGCTGCACAACCCCGCCGACGCCCACTGGTTCACGGGCCCGCGGGTGCTGCCCGACCTCGCCCGCGTCAGCGTGCACCGCGACGCGGCCGCCGGCCCCGTCGAACCCGACCAGTCCGCGATGGACACGGTCGCGCTCGTGGCCGAGCCCGCACTGCCCTCGGGCATCGCCCTCGTGGACGCCCCGGACATCGACTCCGTGGCGGACCAGAACCGCGCGCTGGCCCGGCAGCTCCTCGAGGCCGCCGACCTGTGGATCTTCACGACGACGGCGCACCGCTACGCCGACGCCGTGCCCTGGCAGCTGCTGGACGAGGCCGCCGCCCGCGACATCACCGTGGCCGTCGTGCTCGGCCGCGTGCCCGAGGGCGCGGCGGAGGACATCACCCCGGACCTGCGGCGCATGCTCACCGAGCGCGGCCTCGCCGACGCCCGGATCCACGTGATCCCCGAGACCCGCTTCGACGAGCGCGGTCTGCTCCCGCAGGAGCACGTCGCGGGCCTGCGCGCCTGGCTCGAGACCCTCGCCGCCGACGCCCAGGCGCGCGGCGCTGTCGCCCGCCGGACCGTGGACGGCGTGCTGGGCCAGCTGGCCGCCCGCGTCGCCGACCTGGCCCGCGCCGAGGAGGAGCAGCGGCATGCCGCGGACCTGCTCGCCCGGATCGTGGGGGACTCCACGGACCAGGCCGTCGGCCGGGTCCGTGAGGCCACCTCGGACGGCACGCTGCTGCGCGGCGAGGTGCTCTCCCGCTGGCAGGACTTCGTGGGCACGGGGGAGTTCTTCCGCGGCGTCGAGACCACGATCGGCCGGCTGCGGGACCGCCTCGGCGCCCTGGTGCGCGGGCGCCCGGCCCCGCCCGAAGAGGTCGAGACCGCGCTCGAGACCGGCCTGCACGCCGTGATGGTCGAGGCGGCTGCCGCGGCCGCCGAGCAGATCGAGCGGCGTTGGGCGTCCGAGCCGGCGGGCCGGGCCCTCGTGGCCGGGCGCGACCTGGGCGCCCTGGCGCCGGACACGTCGGCGCGGGCGGCCGACGTCGTGCGGGACTGGCAGTCGGACGTCTTGGCACTGGTCCAGGAGGAGGGCGCGGGCAAGCGCACGCGCGCCCGCCTGGCGGCCACCGGCGTGAACGGCGCGGCCGTGGCCCTCATGATCATCTCGTTCGCCTCCACCGGCGGACTCGCGGGCATCGAGGTCGGCATCGCCGGCGGCGCCGCCGTCGTCGGGCAGAAGCTGCTCGAGTCGATCTTCGGCGAGGACGCCGTGCGCCGCATGGCCCGGCGGGCCGATGAGCTGCTCGAGCACCGCGTGCGGGCCTTCCTCGAGACCGTGCTCGCGGACCGCTTCCTGCCGCTGCTCCACCTCGAGCGCGAGCCGCAGGCCACCGAGGAGCTGCGCGCCCTCGTGCCGGTGCTGCGCCGCGGGGTGGCCGCCGGCGTCGACGGCCCGACCGGGCCCGAGCACGTCCCGTCCGCCGCCGAGGCGGGGGAGGAGCCCCGATGAGCCGCCGCGACACCCCCGCCCTGGCCCCCCGCCTGGACGCCCTCGGTGAGGCCGCCGAGCTGGCCGCGGGCCGCCTGCCCGAGGACGTCGTGGCCGGGGCCGACGCCGTCGTGCGCGCGGCCGGGGAGCGCCAGGCACTCTCCGCGGAGCACACCGTGGTCGGGTTCTTCGGGGCGACGGGCTCCGGCAAGTCCTCCCTGTTCAACGCGCTCACCGGCCGCGACCTGGCCCGCGTGGCCGCCACCCGGCCCACCACGTCCGAGCCGCTCGCCGCGGTCTGGGGCGTGGGCCGGGGACAGGGGCTGGACCCGGACGCGGAGCACGGCGACGGCACCGGCGAGGGCGGCGGCGCGGCCGCCCTGCTCGACTGGCTCGGCGTGCGCCGCCGCCACCTGCTGGACGAGGCCCCCGTGCTCGACGACGGCCGCCCCGGCTTCCTCGGCTTCGGCCGCCGTGACGGCGCCGACGCCACCGGCCTGATCCTGCTGGACCTGCCGGACATCGACTCGGTCGAGCGGGGCAACCGCGAGATCACCTCCCGGCTGGCCGGCCACGTGGACGTGCTGGTGTGGGTCGTGGACCCGGAGAAGTACGCGGACGCCGTGCTGCACCGCGAGTTCCTGGCGACCATGGGCTCGCACGCGGCCGTGACCCTCGTGCTGCTCAACCAGGTGGACCGGCTCTCGGTGCGGGACCGGGACGTCGTGCTGGCCTCGCTGCGCCGGATGCTCTCCGGCCACGGCCTCGGCGACGTCCGGGTGCTGCCCGTGTCCGCGCGCACGGGGGAGGGCCTCGAGGAGGTCGGCCGGCAGGTCGCGGCGATCGTCGCCCAGCGCGGCGCGGCCGCCGAGCGCCTGGGCGCGGACGTCGCGGCCCGTGCCGCGGACCTCGCCGCCGCCTCGGGCGAGGGCGAGCCGGCCGGCGTCGGGCCCGGGGACGAGCAGCGGCTCGGGCGCGAGCTGGCCGTGGCCGGCGGCGTGCCGGCCGTCGTCCGGGCGGTCGAGGGCTCGTACCGGCTGCGTTCGGCCAAGCGCACCAGCTGGCCCGTGCTGCGCTGGATGCACTCCTTCCGCGCGGACCCCCTGCGGCGCCTGCACCTGATGCCCGAGAGCGCCGCCCCCCGCCGCGACCGGGACGAGGTCGCCCGCGACCCCGCGCTGCACCGCACCTCCCTGCCCGAGCGCTCGGGCACCCAGCGGGCCGTCGTCGACGGCGCGGTCCGCACGCTGGCCGCCGCGGCCGGCGCGGGAGCCTCCGAGCCGTGGGCCGCCGCCATCCGCCGCGCGGGCCGGGAGCACGCCGAGGAGCTCCCCGGCGCCGTGGACCAGGCGATCGCCGCCACCGACCTCGGGGCCGGTCGGGGCAGCTGGTGGCACCCCGTGCTGGACGTGCTGCAGTGGCTCGCCCTCCTCACCGCCGTCGTCGGCGCCGGCTGGCTGGGCGTCCTCGCCCTGGCGGGGTACCTGCAGTTCCCCCTGCCGCCCGCGCCCACGGTCGAGGGCTTCCCCTCTCCCGACGCTGCTGCTCGTCGGCGGCCTCGCGCTCGGCGTGCTGCTGGCCCTGCTGGCGATCCCCCTGACCCGGTGGACCGCCGCGGCGCGGGGACGCCGCGCGCGCCGCCGCCTCGAGGAGGCGACCACCGACGTCGGCCGGCGGCTCGTCGTCGACCCGGTGCGCGCCGAGGTGGACCGCTTCCGCGCCTTCCGCGACGCCCTCGCCCGGGCCTCCGGCGTCCCGGTCCGGCGGGGCCGCCGATGACGATGCGCGACCCCGCGGCTGCGGCGGGGGCGACCGTCGGCGACCTCACGGAGGCCGAGCTGCTCGAGGTCGTCCTGGCCGGGCTCGCCCCCGCCGTCCGGGACGGCCACTGGCCCGCCGGCACCGTCGCCCCGGGCGACGACGCCGCCCTCGTGCCCGCGCCCCGCGGCGGGACGCTCATCTCCACGGACGCGATGGGGGAGGGCACGGACTTCCTGCACCGCTGGCCCGCCGGTCCCCGCACCCGCGGCCACGACGCCGGCTGGAAGGCCGTCGCCCAGAACCTCTCGGACGTCAACGCGATGGGCGGGACCGCCTCCGCGCTCGTCACCGCCCTCACCCTGCCGCCGACGACGCCGGTCGCCTGGGTGCGGTCGTTCGCCGCGGGCATCGTGGGCGCGGTGCGTCACCTCGGCGCGCCGGACTGCCGGGTGGCCGGGGGCGACCTGGGCACCGGCGGACGGGTCCACGCCGCAGTGACGGTGCTCGGGGACCCGCACCCCGGCGGCGTGCTGCGCCGCGCGCCGGCCGCGGCGGACCGGGACCGCGTGCTCGCCGAGGGCGCCGACCTCGTCCATGCCCAGGCGGTGCCGGGGAGTCCCCGGGCCGCCGCGCCTTCGGGGCCGGGGTGGGCCGCCGCCGGGCTCGCCCTGCTGCTCACCGACCGCGCGGAGCTGGAGCGACGGGCGGACGCCCTCGCCGCCGCCGACCTGCCGTCACCGCGGGAGCTCGCCCGCGCCGTCCGGGCCCAGCTGCGACCGCGCCCGCCGCTGGCCCTCGGGCCCGCCGCGGTGACGGCCGGCCTGCTCACCCTCATGGACGTCTCCGACGGCCTGGGCAAGGACGCGCACCGCATGGCGGCCGCCACCGGCGGGGCCGGACCCGCGCCGGCACCGTGGCTGGACGAGGCCTGGCTGGCGGCGACCGCCGCACCCCTGCGCCGCGTGGCCGCCCTGGCCGGGACCAGTCCGGAGGCGCTCGTGACCGGCGGGGGCGAGGACTACGGCCTCCTGGGGCTGGCGTGGCCCGAGACCGAGCTGCCCCGGGGGTTCACGCGGATCGGCCGGCTCGTGCCGGACGGGGCCCGGCCGCCGGGTGGTCACCGGCCGCTGCCCGAGTCCGGCTGGGACCCGTTCGGCGGTTGAGCGTCCGGGCCGGGGCCCGCGGGCGGGTCAGGCCGCGCGGAGGAGTCGCTCCGGGTCGAAGCGGTGGCCGAGGCCGATGACGTCCCACCCGTGCTCGCGCCACGCGGCGACGTCCAGGACGTTGCGCCCGTCGATCAGCAGGCGGGAGGCCACGCGTGCGCCCACGGCGTCCGGATCCATCTCACGGAACTGGCGCCACTCGGTCAGCAGCAGGGTCAGCTCGGCGCCGTCCACGGCCGCCTCGAGCGAGTCCACGTAGTCGAGCCGCGGGAAGCGGGCGGCCGCGTTGGCGTTGCCCTCGGGGTCGTACACCCGGACGTCGGCGCCGGCCGTGTAGAGACGGTTGGCGACGTCGAGGGCGGGGGAGTCCCGGACGTCGTCGGAGTCCGGCTTGAACGTGACGCCCAGCACGGCGATCCGCGTGCCGTTGAGCACCTGCACGCTCGCGGGGGTGGGGGCGGGCCCGGAGGCCTCGGCCCGGCGGATCCGGCCGTCGCGAGCCGCGGAGAGCACCTGCACCGCCAGGTCCACCACGCGGTCACGGCGGCGCAGGTTGATGTCGTCCACCTCCGCCAGGAACCGCATGGTCCGGTCCAGGCCCAGCTCGGAGACGCGGGCCTGGAGCGCGCGGATGTCCTTGGGCAGGCAGCCGCCCCCGAAGCCCACGCCCGCGTTGAGGAACCGGCGTCCGATCCGCGCGTCGTGGCCGATCGCGTCCGCGAGGGTGCCGATGTCCCCGCCCACGTTCTCGGTGATCTCCGAGAACGCGTTGATGAACGAGATCTTCGTGGCCAGGAAGGCGTTGGCGGCCACCTTCACCAGCTCGGCCGTCTCGAGGTCCGTGCTGATCCACGGGGTGTCGGCCGCGAGCTGCCGCGCGTAGACGCGGCGCAGGATGCCCTCGGCGCGGGGCCCGTGCGTGCCGATGACGAGGCGGTCCGGGGTGAGCGTGTCCCTCACGGCGAAGCCCTCCCGGAGGAACTCGGGGTTCCAGGCGAGCTCGACCTCGCCCGGCAGTCCGGCCTCCGCGCGCACGGTGCGCACGAGCTCGGCCAGGCGGCGCGCCGTGCCCACGGGCACGGTCGACTTGCCGACGATCAGCGCGTCGCGGTCGATCGCCGCGGCGAGGGAGGCGACGGCGGCGTCCACATAGCTCAGGTCCGCCGCGGTCTCGCCCACCTTCTGCGGGGTGCCGACGCCGATGAAGTGGACGTCCGCCCAGCGGGCCGCCTCCGCGACGTCGGTGGTGAAGCGCAGCCGCCCGGAGGCGACGTGGGTGCGCAGCAGCTCGGGCAGGCCGGGTTCGTGGAAGGGCACCTCGCCGCGGGCCAGGCGCTCGATCTTGGCCGGGTCCACGTCGACGCCGAGGACCTCGAAGCCCAGCTCGGCCATGCAGGCGGCGTGCGTGGCGCCCAGATAGCCCGTGCCGACCACGGACAGCCGCGGCGCGGCCTCCTGCTCGGCGGGGGCGGCGGGCGCGGTCGTCTCGGTCACGGCGGACTCCTCGGTGGTGCGGGGGCGGCGGTCGGGGACCTGGCTGACGCTAGGCCCCGCGGGTGAACGCGGGAAGAACGGGGTGTCTCGGCGGCGCGTCCCGTCGGTGGCGCGGGCGGGCCTCAGGCCTCGCCGGCGCGGATGAGCTCGGTGAGCCGCGTCGCGGCGGAGACGACGGCGTCCGCGTGCAGCCGGCCCGGCTGGCGGGAGAGCCGCTCGAGGGGGCCGGAGATCGAGACCGCCGCGATGACGCGTCCGCTGGGGCCGCGCACCGGTGCGGACACCGAGGCGACCCCGGGCTCGCGCTCGGCCAGGGACTGGGCCCAGCCGCGGCGCCGCACCGCCGCGAGGACGGTGGGTGTGAACACGGCGCCGGCCAGCCCCTCGACGAGCCGCTCGTGGTCTTCCCAGGCCAGGAGCACCTGCGCGGCGGAGCCGGCCTTCATGGACATGCGGGCGCCCACGGGGATGGTGTCGCGCAGGCCCCAGGGCCGCTCCGCGCTGGCCACGCACACGCGGGAGTCCGCCTGCCGACGGAACACCTGGGCGCTCTCTCCCGTGGCGTCGCGCAGCCACAGCAGCACCGGGCCGGAGGCCGTGGTGAGCCGGTCCTCGCCGGCGGCGGAGGCGAGCTCGGCCAGGCGGGTGCCCAGCACGTAGCGGCCCTGCAGGTCCTTGCCCACCATGCGGTGGTGCGTGAGGGCGGCCGCGAGCCGGTGCAGCGTGGGCCGCGCGATCCCGGTGGCGGTGACGAGCTGGGCGAGCGTGGCCGGGCCGGACTCGAGCGCGTCGAGGATCGCCACCGACTTGTCCACCACGCCGACGCCGCTGGGATGCCGGTGGAGCGAGGGGCCGATGAGGTCGTCCTCGGTGGGCGGGCGCACGGGCTCGGTGGTCATGGGGTGATCGTAGTCGTCTCACTGCTCGGACGGACCGGGGGTGTCGGTGTGCGTCGCATGTGACCGGGCCGGCCGGCGCCAGGTCCGGCATGTGAGACGAAATCTCACGATATGGAATATCGCGCCGCGTGGTCGAGAACGGCCCCGCCGCGCCCCACAGTGGTCCGTGAGCACCGGCGCCCCGCGCCGGGCGACGACCGACAGGTGCGTGAGCAGGAAGGTGCGGCACATGACGACGGCGACGACGCGGCCCAGGACGCTGGCCGAGAAGGTCTGGGACGAGCACGTGGTGGTGCGCGGCGAGGGCGAGGGCGCCTCCCGCACCCCCGACCTGCTCTACATCGACCTGCACCTCGTGCATGAGGTGACGAGCCCGCAGGCCTTCGAGGGGCTGCGTCTGGCCGGGCGTCCGGTGCGTCGGCCCGACCTGACCATCGCCACGGAGGACCACAACACCCCGACGCTGGACATCGACCAGCCGATCGCGGATCCCACCTCGCGCACGCAGATCGAGACCCTGCGGGCCAACTGCGCCGAGTTCGGTGTGCGCCTGCACCCGTTGGGCGACGCCGAGCAGGGCATCGTCCACGTCGTCGGCCCCCAGCTGGGCCTGACCCAGCCCGGCCTCACCGTGGTCTGCGGCGACTCCCACACCTCCACCCACGGCGCGTTCGGCGCCCTGGCGTTCGGCATCGGCACCTCCGAGGTCGAGCACGTCCTGGCCACCCAGACCCTGCCGCTGAAGCCCTTCAAGACCATGGCGGTCACCGTGGACGGCACGCTGCGCCCGGGTGTGACGGCCAAGGACATCATCCTCGCGGTCATCGCGAAGATCGGCACGGGCGGGGGCCAGGGCTTCGTGCTCGAGTACCGCGGTGAGGCCATCCAGAACCTCTCCATGGAGGGCCGGATGACCATCTGCAACATGTCCATCGAGGCCGGCGCCCGCGCCGGCATGGTCGCCCCGGACGAGACCACCTTCGCCTACCTGAAGGGACGGCCCCATGCCCCCGAGGGCGCCGACTGGGACGCCGCCGTCGAGCACTGGCGCACCCTCGCCACGGACGAGGGCGCGGAGTTCGACGCCGAGGTGGTCATCGACGCGGACACGCTGGAGCCGTTCGTCACGTGGGGCACCAACCCGGGGCAGGGCGTGAGCCTGAACGACACCGTCCCCGCGCCCGAGGACTTCGCCGACCCGGTGGCCCAGGAGGCGGCCCGCAAGGCGCTGTCCTACATGGACCTGGCCCCCGGCACCCCGATGAAGCAGGTCGAGGTCGACACCGTGTTCATGGGCTCGTGCACCAACTCCCGCATCGAGGACCTGCGGGCGTTCGCCGAGGTCGTCCGGGGCCGGCGCAAGGCCGAGGGGCTGCGCGTCATGGTCGTGCCGGGCTCGGCGCGCGTGCGTCTGCAGGCCATGGACGAGGGCCTGGACAGGGTGTTCGAGGACTTCGGGGCCGAGTGGCGGTTCGCCGGCTGCTCCATGTGCCTGGGCATGAACCCGGACCAGCTCGCCCCGGGGAGCGCTGCGCGTCCACCTCCAACCGCAACTTCGAGGGCCGGCAGGGCAAGGGCGGACGCACCCACCTGGTGTCCCCGGTGGTCGCCGCGGCCACCGCCGTGCTGGGCCGCCTCGCCAGCCCGTCCGACCTGCCCGCCCTCACCCTCCAGGAGGCCTGAGCCATGGAGAAGTTCACCACCCACACCGGCGTCGGCGTGCCGCTGCGCGCCTCGAACGTGGACACGGACCAGATCATCCCGGCCGTGTACCTCAAGCGGATCTCCCGCACGGGCTTCGAGGACGCCCTGTTCGCCGGCTGGCGCCAGGACCCCGACTTCATCCTGAACACCGAGCCGTTCAGCGGGGGCACCGTGCTCGTGGCGGGCTCCGACTTCGGCACCGGCTCCTCGCGCGAACATGCCGTGTGGGCGCTCAAGGACTACGGCTTCCGCGCCGTGATCTCCCCGCGCTTCGCGGACATCTTCCGCGGCAACTCCGCCAAGCAGGGGCTCGTCGCGGCTCAGGTGGAGCAGGAGGACGTCGAGCGCATCTGGAAGGAGCTGGAGAACCGTCCCGGGACCACGGTCACCGTGGACCTCGTCACACGCACCGTCGAGTGCGGGGATGTGACCGCCCCCTTCCAGATCGACGACGACACCCGTCGCCGGCTGCTCGAGGGCCTGGACGACATCGCCGTCACCCTGGGGCACCAGGCCGAGATCGATGCCTATGAGGCGGACCGCCCCGCGTACAAGCCCACCACCCTGCCGGCCCGCACGGCCGGCTGACCGGCCGCCGCCGGGAGCGCACCATTGCCGCGCGTGCCCGGCGACGCCCTATGCTGGGAGGCGATTCCGGGACCGCCCGCCGCACACGGCGGGCGGTCCCGTTCAGAGACCTCCCCGCTCCGGCGGAGTGGCCGAGACCGTGGCCCTGCGGCCGCACTGAGGAAGGACGCGCATGGCGAAGCTCTTGACCATCCATGGCGGCAAGCCGCTGACCGGTGAGGTGACCGTGCGCGGCGCCAAGAACCTGGTGCCCAAGGCCATGGTGGCCGCCCTGCTCGGCAACTCGCCGTCCGTGCTCCGGAACATCCCCGAGATCAAGGACGTGGACGTCGTCAGCTCCCTCCTCGAGATCCACGGCGTGTCCGTGGAGTGGGACAAGGAGACCGGGCGGATCACGATGGACCCGGCCGGGGTGAAGTCGGCCCTGACCGCCGAGATCGACGCCCACGCCGGCGACTCGCGCATCCCGATCCTCTTCTGCGGCCCGCTCATGCACGCGATCGGCGAGGCCTTCATCCCCGACCTCGGCGGCTGCAAGATCGGCGACCGCCCGATCGACTACCACCTGGCCGTGCTGCGCAACTTCGGCGCCGTCGTGGACAAGCGCCCGGGCGGCATCTCCATCTCCGCCCCCAAGGGCCTGCACGGCGCCAAGCTCGAGCTGCCGTACCCCTCCGTCGGAGCCACCGAGCAGGTGCTGCTGACCGCTGTGAAGGCCGAGGGCATCACCGAGCTCAAGGGCGCCGCCGTCGAGCCGGAGATCCACGACCTCATCGCCGTCCTGCAGAAGATGGGCGCCATCATCACCGTGCAGACGGACCGCACCATCCGCATCGAGGGCGTGAGCGAGATGCGCGGCTACAACCACATCGCGCTGCCCGACCGCAACGAGTCCGCCTCGTGGGCCTCCGCCGCCCTGGCCACCCGCGGGGACATCTACGTCCGCGGCGCCGAGCAGCGCGACCTGACGGCGTTCCTGAACACCTACCGCAAGATCGGCGGCGAGTTCGACGTCGTCGACGACGGCATCCGGTTCTGGCACGCCGGCGGCGATCTCAACCCGCTCGTGCTCGAGACGGATGTGCACCCCGGCTTCATGACCGACTGGCAGCAGCCCCTCGTGGTGGCGCTGACCCAGGCCAAGGGGGTCTCCATCGTGCACGAGACCGTGTACGAGAACCGCTTCGGCTTCACCGACGCCCTCGTGCGGATGGGCGCCTCCATCCAGCTGCACCGCGAGTGCCTCGGCTCCGTGCCGTGCCGCTTCGGTCAGCGCAACTTCCTGCACTCGGCCGTGATCTCCGGCCCGACGCCGCTGCACGGCGTCGAGTTCGACATCCCGGACCTACGCGGCGGCTTCTCCCACCTGATCGCCGCCCTCACCGCCGAGGGCACCTCCACGGCGACGGGCCTGGAGATCATCAACCGCGGCTACGAGCACTTCATGGCGAAGCTCGAGGGCCTCGGCGCCGACGTCGAGCTGACCGAACGCGACCGGTGAGCGGCGTGGACGCGCAGAGCCCTGCCGCCGCGGGGGGTCGTCCGACGCGTGCCGCGCGGGCCCCCTACGTGATCCCGGGGGTGATCGTGCGACCGGCGATGCGGGCTCTCGTCCGCCAGGTGTGGGAGGGGACCGAGCACCTGCCCGAGACCGGCGCGATCCTCGCCGTCAACCACATCTCGGAGGTGGACCCGCTCTCCGTGGCCCACATGGTCTACAACCAGGGCCTGCTGCCGACCTTCCTCGCCAAGGCCGAGCTCTGGAAGGTGCCCGTGCTCAAGCAGGTCCTCGAGGCCACCCGCATGATCCCGGTCGAGCGCACCCGCGACGGCGGCCGCTCGCTCGCCGCCGCCCGCGAGGCCGTCGCCACGGGCCGGGCGATCATCGTCTACCCGGAGGGCACCGTCACCCGCGATCCCGACGGCTGGCCCATGGCCGGGCGCAACGGGGCCGTGCGCCTCGCCCTGCAGACCGGCGCCCCGCTCATCCCCGTCGGTCAGTGGGGCATCCAGGAGCTGCTGCCGTACGGCGGCCGCTCCCTCCGCGTCCTCCCGCGCAAGACCGCCCGGATCCGGGTCGGCGCGCCCGTCGACCTCGCGGACCTGCGGGACCGCCCCGTGACGGCGGCGACCCTGCGCGAGGGCACCGGCCGCATGATGGCCGCGATCACCGACCTGGTCGCCGAGCTGCGCGGAGAACCGGCCCCGGAGGGCCGCTGGGATCCCACGACCGGAGCGCGGGTGATCGGGGCATGAGCGATCCGCGCACCGTCGCCGTCCTCGGGGCCGGCAGCTGGGGGTCGGCCTTCGCCCGCGTCCTGGGCCTGAGCACCAGCCCCGAGTCCGCCCGCGCGTCCGAGATCGTGATGTGGTCCCGGCGGGCCGAGGTCGCCGAGGCCATCACCGAGCGACACGAGAACCCCGAGTACCTGCCCGGCATCACCCTGCCCACCTGCGTGCGCGCCGTCACCGACGCCGCCGAGGCGGTCCGGGGCGCCGGCGTCGTGGTGGTGGCCGTGCCCGCGCAGCACGTGCGCGAGACGCTGCGCACCGTGCGCGCCGACCTGGCCCCGGACGCCGTCGTGGTCTCCCTCGTCAAGGGCCTCGAGCGCGGCACCGACGCGCGGATGTCGCAGGTCTGCGCGGAGGAGCTGGGCCTCAGCCCGGACCGGTTCGCGGTGGTCTCCGGACCCAACCTCGCTCTCGAGATCGCGCGCGGCGAGCCCACCGCCACGGTGGTCGCCTCGGCCTCGCGCGCGACGGCGGAGCGCATCGCCGCCCTCACGGCCGGCCGGACCTTCCGGCCCTATACGAACACGGACGTCGTGGGCGTGGAGATCGGCGGCGTGGTGAAGAACGTCATCGCGCTCGCCGTGGGCATCTGCGACGGGCAGGGGCTGGGGGACAACTCCAAGGCCTCCGTCATCACCCGGGGCCTGGCCGAGACCACCCGGCTGGCCGTCGCGCTCGGCGGCGACCCGGCCACCATGGCCGGGCTCGCCGGCCTGGGCGACCTCGTGGCCACGTGCGCCTCGCCCCTCTCCCGCAACCGCACGGCCGGCCGCCACATCGGCACCGGCCTCAGCGCGGAGGAGGCGGTGGCCGCCATGAGCCAGACGGCCGAGGGCATCAAGTCCGTCTCCGCCATCGTGCACGCCGCCCGCGCCCACGGTGTGGAGATGCCCATCAGCGAGCTGATGGACCGGGTGGTCGCCGGGGACGTGGCCGTGGACCGCCTCGCCGAGCTGCTGCTCGCCCGTGACCTGAAGTCGGAAGGACGCACCGCATGACCGCCACCCCCGCCCCGGAGGCCGCCGCCGACGCGCGTCCCCGCGTGCTCCTGCTCTTCGGCGGCCGCTCGAGCGAGCACCCCATCAGCTGCGTGACCGCGGCGGGCGTGCTGCACGCGGCCGACCGTCAGCGCTGGGACGTCGTGCCGGTGGGTGTGGCCCGCTCCGGCCTGTGGTCGCACGACGAGCTGGACGTGGCCTCGTTCCGCCTGGACGGCGACGCCCTGCCGGAGGTGCCGGAGCCCGAGGCCCCGGTGAGCCTGCGCGCCCTGCCGGACGGCACCGTCGAGCTGACCGCGGCCGACGGCTCCTCGCTGGGCCCCGTGGACGTCGTGTTCCCGCTGCTGCACGGCCCCTGGGGCGAGGACGGCACCCTCCAGGGCATGTTCGAGTCGCTGGGTCTGCCCTACGTGGGCTGCGGCGTGCTCGCCTCCGCGGTCGGCATGGACAAGCACTTCATGAAGGTCGCCTTCCAGGCCGCCGGCCTCGAGGTCGGCCCGTGGGAGACCATCACCGCCCGCGACTGGGCGCGCGATCCAGAGGCGGCCCTCGCCCGCGCCGGGGCGCTCGCCTACCCGCTGTTCGTCAAGCCCGCCCGCGCCGGCTCCTCCTTCGGCATCACCCGCGTCACCGAGCCCGCGGGTCTGCGCGCCGCCGTCGAGGAGGCCCGGCGCTTCGACCCCAAGGTCGTGGTGGAGGCGGGCATCGTCGGCCGCGAGATCGAGTGCGCCGTCCTCGACGGGCACGGCGCCGCCGCCCCGCGCGCCTCGCTGCCGGGGAGATCGTCGTGGCCCACGACGAGGGCGAGACGCAGTTCTACGACTTCGAGTCGAAGTACCAGGACACCGGCACCACCCAGCTGTCCTGCCCGGCCGAGCTGCCGGAGGAGGAGATCGAGCGGCTGCGCGCCCTGGCGATCCGCGCCTTCGAGGCCGTGGACGGATCCGGCCTGGGCCGCTGCGACTTCTTCTTCACCCCGGACGGGCGGTGGGTGGTCAACGAGATCAACACCATGCCGGGCTTCACGCCCATCAGCATGTACCCGGCCATGTGGGAGCGGACGGGCCTGTCCTACGACGATCTGATCTCGGAGCTGCTGGACCTCGCCCTCGAGCGGGGCGTCGGCCTGCACTGACGCGGCTCGCGGCCGGCCCGCGTCGGTCTCAGCCGACGGGTGTGGCGTCCTGCACGCCGACGCAGCCGCCGCTGGGCTCGATCTGCGCGACCGCCGAGGACAGGCCCACCATCACGGTGTCCGAGCTGGCCTGGTCCTTGCCGAACAGCACCTCCACGGCCGGGTCACGGCCGTAGGTGGTGATCCGCCAGTTCTCGTCCTCGTCCCGGACGACCCAGTCGATCCCGTCCACGGAGATGCAGCGGTCCGTGGTGGGGCCGGGGACCTCGGCGCCGCAGCGCAGGACGACGGCGGCCGGGTCACCCCACACGGCCGTCGCCTGGCTGTCGGTGGGGCGCAGGTCGAGGTCGCCCAGGGCGTCGGGCATGGCCACCATGGCCGGGGCACACGCCGGGTCAGCGGCGTGGGGCGCGGCCTCCACCGTGGCCACCCGTCCGGTGCAGGCCGTGGCGCCGAGGGCGATCGCGGTCAGGAGGGGCACGAGACGACGCAGACGGCGGGATTCCATCCGCCCAGGATACGTGCGGCGCCGGGACCCGCGGGGGCCCGTGCCCTAGCATGGGCGAGACCGTTCCCGTCCCCGCCTTAGGAGCCCACGTGAGCAGCACCGCGGACCCCCGCCCCCGCCCCCGCAGGAGGACGTCGCCGTCGGGCGGCGTCGTCGTCGTCGCCGCCCGTGGCTGATCGCCCTGGCCGTCGTGCTCGTGGCGCTGCTGGCCGTGGGCATCGCGGCGGCGGTGTTCGTCGGCGGGATCGCCCGGATCATCGACCAGGACACCCAGCGCTTCGACGGCGGCGCGTTCCCCGCCGAGTCGGGCCGCCCGGGCGCCGCGGGGGCGTCCGCCCAGCAGCCCACCGCGCCGCCGCCCGGCATGGACGCGGACCAGGCCGCCGAGGGCGCCCGGGGCCCCGTCGCCCCGGGCGCGGACGAGAAGGCGGACGAGCAGGCCCTCGACGTGCTGCTCGTCGGCGAGGACGCGGGCGCGGAGGGCCGTGACTCCGCCGGCCGATCGGACACCCTCATGTGGGTCCACGTGCCCGGGGACCGCAGCGAGATCCAGGTCATGTCCATCATGCGTGACATGTGGGTGCCGATCCCGGGGCACGGGGACCACAAGGTCAACGCCGCCTACCAGTACGGCGGCATCCCGCTGACGGTGGCCACCGCGGAGAACATGTTCCAGGCACGCGTGGACCACGTGATCGCCGTGGACCTCGCCGGCTTCAAGGGCCTCGTGGACGCCCTGGGCGGCGTCAGCGTGGACAACCCTGCCGCCTTCGTCTCGACCGGCGGCATCGACTTCCCCGCGGGCACCGTGCAGATGGACGGGGACAAGGCCCTGGCCTACGCGCGGGAACGGTACAACCTGCCGCGCAGCGACTTCGACCGCGTGGAGAACCAGCAGCGCCTGGTCAAGGCCATCGTGGCCGCGTTCCTCTCGCGGGACACCCTCTCGGACCCGAGCCGCGTGCAGGCCGCCGTCGAGGAGTTCGCCCCCTTCCTGACCCTCGACGACGAGCTCGACTCCGGCACCCTCGCGAACCTGGCGTGGTCCCTGCGCGACGCGCGCGATGCCCCGATCGTGACCAGCACGGTGCCGTCCGTGGGCGTGGGCTACACGGACACCGGCGAGGACGTCGTGTGGCCGGACTGGGCGGCGATCGCCCGCCTGGGCGAGGGCATCCGCACCGGCACCCTGGGGAGGCCGTCGCGCAGTGAGCACGCCGTCCCGGCCGTCGCTGGTACGGCACTGGCTCGCGCTCGCGGAGGAGCTCGTGGGCCGGGCCGCGCCGCGGCTCGACGCCCTGAACCTCTTCCCGGTCCCGGACGCGGACACGGGCACGAACATGCTCGCCACGCTGACGGCGGCCCGCACCGCGGCCGACGCCTGCCCCGCACAGGACGACGTCGGCGCCGTGCTCGCGCACGCGGGCACGGCCGCGCTGGACTCGGCCCGGGGCAACTCGGGCATGCTGCTCGCGGTCAGCCTGGCGGGGATGGCCGAGCCCCTGCGCGGCCGGGAGCGCGTCGACGCGTTCGCCCTGGCGGCGGCGTTCGGAGCCGCCGACCGGGCCGCCCGGCAGGCCCTGTCGGATCCGCGCGAGGGGACGATCCTCACGGTGCTCTCCACTGCCGCCCGCAGCCTCGCGCGCTCGTCCACCCAGGCTCCCGACACGCCCGCGGTGGCCGGGGACGCGGACCCGGCCGTGCGGCTCGGCCCGGCCGTGACCGTCATGCTGGCCGACTGCGTGCAGGCCGTGGAGGAGACCGAGTCGTTGCTCGCCCCGCTGACCCGGGCGCACGTCGTGGACGCCGGCGCCGTCGGGCTGCTCTGGGTGTTCGAGGCGCTGCGCGCCGTCGTCACGGGCACGCCCGTGGACGAGGAGCTGGCCACCGCGCTCCACGGCTACGTCGAGGGCGCCCACGCCGCGGAGGGCGAGCCCGCCGCCGAGGCGGAGGCGCCGATCGAGGGGGCCGTCGAGGTGATGGGCACCCTGACGCTCACCCCGCTCGCCGCGGCCGAGCTACGCCGACGGCTGACGGAGGTGGGGGACGCCGTGATCCTGGCCCCCCTCGGGACCGCCCGTGACGGGCAGGGCCGGGTGCCGTGGCGGGTCCACGTGCACGTGCCCCGCGCCGAGGACGCGATCGGCCCCCTGCGGGCCGCCGGCGATGTCGAGGGCCTGGCCGTCACCGACCTGGCCGGGCCGTCGCACGGAGACGCCGCACCGGACGGGTGCCATGGCCGCTGAGGCCCCCGTCACCGACCTGCCCCTGTCCGAGGTGCTGGGTGGGAAGCTGCCCGCCCGCCTCGAGAGGGAGCTCGGGCTGACCACGGTCGGGGACCTGCTGGACCACGTGCCGCGCCGCTGGATCGAGCGCGGCGAGCTCACCCCCATCGCCGCGCTGCCGCACGACGCCGAGGTGACCGTCGTCGCCGTCGTGGAGTCGGTGACCACGCGGCGCATGCACAGCCGGCCCGGGTTCATCGTGGACGTCACCGTCGCGGACCCGTCCGTGGCCGGCGTGCCGGGGGCGAGCCTGTCCATGGCCTTCTTCAACGGCCACGACGCCCGCCGCCGCCTCGCCCCCGGGATGACCGCCATGTTCCAGGGCCGCACGACCGAGTACCGCGGCCGGATCACGCTGAACAACCCGGACTTCGCCCTCCTGGACGACGACGTCGCCCCGGGGGAGGTGGACGTGCGGCCGGTCCCGCTCTACCGGGCCACGGGGAAGCTGCCGTCGTGGACGGTCCGCTCCGCCGTCGCCCGGGTGCTCGAGACCGTCGACCTGGGCCGCATCCCGGAACTGCTCACCGAGCGGATCCGCGCGGAGGCCGCCGCGGCGCTCGACCTGGACGCGCCGCTGCCGGGCACCGCCCAGGCGTACCGGGACCTGCACGCCCCGCACGACGTCGCCGCCACCGGCCCGGCGCGGACCGCGCTCGCCCTGCGTGAGGCGCTGCTCGTCCAGGCCGCGCTCGCCTGGCGCCGGGACCGGGAGCGGGCGGTGCCCGCCGTGCCCCGCCCGCCGCGGCCCGGCGGCCTGCTCGAGGCCCTCGACGCCCGCCTGCCGTTCGCGCTGACGCCCGGCCAGGTGGCGGTGGGGGAGCAGCTGTCCGCCGAGCTGGCCCGGGACGCCCCGATGAGCCGGCTGCTGCAGGGGGACGTGGGCGCGGGCAAGACGCTCGTGGCCCTGCGGGCGATGCTGCAGGTCGTGGACGCCGGCGGCCAGGCCGCCCTGGTGGCGCCCACCGAGGTGCTCGCCGCGCAGCACCACCGCGCCCTGCTGCGCCTGATGGGCCCCCTCGCCGAGGCCGGCACCCTCGGGGCCGGCGACGGCCCGGCCACGAGGGTCGTGCTGGTCACCGGCTCGCTCAAGACCGCCGCACGCCGCGAGGCGCTGCTGGCCCTGGCCTCCGGTGAGGCAGGCATCGCCGTCGGGACGCACGCGCTGCTCTCCGAGAAGGTGGGCTTCGCCGAGCTGGCCCTGGCCGTCGTCGACGAGCAGCACCGCTTCGGCGTAGACCAGCGCGAGGCCCTGCGGCGGGCCAACCCCGGCACGCACCTGCTCGTCATGTCCGCCACGCCCATCCCGCGCTCCGTGGCGATGACGGTGTTCGGCGACCTGGACCTGTCGGTGCTCGAGGGGCTGCCGTCCGGGCGTCAGCCGGTCACCACGCACGTGGCGCGGATGGCCCACGGCCCGCGCGTGATCGGCCGGGTGTGGGAGCTGATCGCCGAGCACGTGGCGGCCGGCCACCAGGCGTTCGTGGTGTGCCCGCGCATCGACCCCGACGACGCCGACCCGGGCCACGCCAACGTGGAGGAGATGACACCCCGGCTGCGGGGTCTCCCGGCGCTGGCGGGGCTGCGGATCGACGCCGTGCACGGGCGCATGGACCAGGCCGAGCAGGACGCGGCGATGCAGGCCTTCGCGCGCGGGGAGACGGACGTGCTCGTGGCGACCACCGTCGTGGAGGTGGGTGTGGACGTGCCCAACGCGACGGTCATGGCGATCCTCGACGCCGACGACTTCGGCCTGTCCACCCTGCACCAGCTGCGCGGCCGCGTGGGCCGCGGGCCCGGGGCGGCGGTCTGCCTGCTGGCCACGCGCCTGCCGGACGGACACCCGTCGCTGCGCCGGCTCGAGGTCCTGGCCCAGGAGCAGGACGGCATGCGCATCGCGCAGGAGGACCTCGCCCAGCGCGGCGTCGGCGACGTGCTCGGCGCCGCCCAGTCCGGGCTCGCCTCGGGGCTGCACCACGTGGACGTCATCGCCGACGCCCCGCTGATCGCCGTGGCCGCCGACGCCGTCGCGCAGGTCATGGCGGCCGGCCCGGGGCTCTCCGCCCACCCGGCGCTCGCCGCCGAGGTGGCCCGCTGGGAGGCCGAGCACCTCACCGCCGCCGACTACCTCGAGAAGGGCTGAGCCATGTCCCGCATCATCGCCGGCGCGGCCGCCGGGCGGCCCCTGACCGCCGTCCCCGGCACCGGCACGCGCCCCACCACGGACCGCACCAAGGAGGCCCTGTTCTCCTGGCTCGAGGCCCGCGACTGGCTGGACGGGACGGCCGTGCTCGACCTCTACGCCGGCTCCGGCGCCCTGGGGTGCGAGGCCGCCAGCCGCGGAGCGGCATCGGTGCTGCTGGTCGAGCGGGACCGGAGGGCCGTGACCGCGTGCCGCGCGAACGCCGCGCTGGTCAACCGGGCGCGCGGGGCCGACGTCGTGCGCGTGCGCGCCGGGAGCGTGGAGCAGGCGCTCGCGGCGGACACCGCGCCCGTGGACCTGATCCTGGCCGACCCGCCGTACCCGGTCGCTGGCCCGCCGCTCGAGGCGGTGGTGGAGGCGGCGGCCGGGCGGCTCGCCCCGGGCGGGCTGCTCGTGCTCGAGCGGGCGGCCCGGGACGCGGCGCCGCGCCGGCCGCGCGGCCTCGAGGAGGTCGAGGTGCGCGTCTACGGCGAGACCGCCCTGTACCTCTGGCAGGACGAGCGCTGACCCCGCCCACCCGCTTTCGTTCGGGAAACGGCGGCGTGTCGGCCTGCTTTCGTTCGGGAAACGGCGGCGTCTCGGCCCGTTCTCACCGGGGAGACGGGAGGGCGGAACGGACTGGGCTCAGCACGGAACCGCGAGCACGGCGCCGCCGTTTCCCGAACGAAAATGCTCCGGAGACCGCCGTTTCCCGAACGAAAGTGCTCCGGGGGCCGCCGTTTCGTCAACGAAAGCGTCGGGGGTCAGGCCGCGCGCAGCCGCGGGGCCGCCTCGGCCAGGCGGCGCATCGCCTCGTCGATCGCATCGGGGGACTTGCAGAACGCCAGCCGCAGCCACGACCGCAGGTGGCCTCCGTCCGGGCGGCAGAGCGCGCCCACGGGGATGCCCGTGACGCCGGCCTCACGCGTCCACCGCACCGCGGCCTCGGCCGCGTCCGTCACACCCCACGGGGCCAGGTCCACGACGACGAAGTAGCCCGCCGCCGGGACGACCGGGTCCAGGCCCGCCTCCCGCAGGCCCGCCACGAGCCGATCCCGGGCGTCGCGGTACCGCTCGCGCTGGCCGGCGAGGTGCCGCTCGGCGTCGTCGGTGGGCAGGTAGGCGCCCAGCGCGCGCTGGAAGGCGGGGCCGGAGGAGTAGGTGAGGAACTGCTTGACGGAGCGCGCGGCCCCGACGAGCTCGGCCGGGCCGGTCAGCCAGCCGACCTTCCAGCCGGTGACCGCGAACGCCTTGCCCGCGCTGGAGACCGTCAGGGCGATGTCCTCGGCGCCCGCGACTGAGCGCAGGCTGACGTGCTCGCCCTCGTAGACGAGGTGGTCGTAGACCTCGTCCGAGAGGATCAGCACGCCCCGGGACCGGCACAGGGCCATGAGCTCCTCGAGCAGCTCCCGCGGATAGACCGCGCCCGTGGGGTTGTGTGGCGTGTTCACGATGAGCAGGCGCGTGCGGTCGGTCATCGCCGCGGCCACCCGTGCCGGGTCCGGCAGGAAGTCCGGCGCCTCCACCGGCACGCTCACGTGCCGGCCGCCGGCCAGGGCGATCGTGGCGGCGTGCGAGTCGTAGAACGGCTCGACCGTGACGACCTCGTCGCCCGGGCGCACGAACGCCAGGACCGTCGCGGCGATGCCCTCGGTGGCACCCGTGGTGATCATGACCTGCGTGGCGGGGTCCTCCGTCACGCCCCAGTGGCGCCGGCGGTGCTCTGCGACGGCCTGCCGCAGCACGGGGTCGCCCGTGCCGGGGGCGTACTGGTTGGGGCCCGCCAGCACGGCGTCGGCCGCCAGCCGCAGCAGCGCGTCGGGGCCGTCGGCGTCGGGGAAGCCCTGGCCGAGGTTCACGGCCCCGTGCTCGACGGCGAGGCCCGTCATCGTCTCGAACACGGTGGGCACGGGGCCGGCGTCGCCGAGCAGGCCCGCGGCCGCCGCCGTGCGACGCCACGGCGCGTCCACGTCGACGTCGTGCGGTGCTGATCCGGGGGTGGGCTGGGTTCCGTCCATGGCCGCACTGTACCCATCGCCGCGGACCGCACACGGCGGCGCACGCCGCGGACTGCACACGGCGGCGCACGCCGCGCCCGGCAGGACCGCGACGCGCCGGCGCCGGGCCAGACGGGCGTCCGTCGCCGCTCGGCGCGGCCCCCGCTAGGCTGGAACCCATGCGTCGTGCCGTCTGCCCTGGTTCGTTCGATCCCCTCCACAAGGGGCACGTCGAGGTGATCGCGCGAGCCGCGAACCTCTTCGAGGAGGTGGTGGTCGCCGTGTCCTCCAACCCGGCCAAGACGTACCGCTTCAGCGTGGACGAGCGCATCGCCATGATCGAGGCGACGGTGTCCTCCCTCGCCGGTGTCGCGGTCCGGCCCATGGGCCCGGGCCTGCTGGCCGAGTTCTGCCGACAGATCGGCGCGGACGCGATCGTCAAGGGGCTGCGCGGCGGCGCCGACCTCGAGTTCGAGGCACCGATGGCCGCGATGAACCGCCACCTCACCGGGGTCGAGACGGTCTACCTCCCGGCCGACGCCCGGTACACCCACGTGTCCTCCTCGCTCATCAAGGAGGTCCATGGACTCGGTGGCGACGTCGCCGAGTTCGTCCCGGCCGCGGTCCTGCGCGGCCTCGACGGCGGGGCCTGACCCCGCCCGGCCCACCCGCGGGCCATCCCTTCGCTCGTCCCACCGCATCCACCGCAGGAGAACCGCCGATGACCGTCCCGCCCCCTCCCGCCCCCGCACCCGCAAGGCCGTGATCCCGGCCGCCGGCCTGGGCACCCGCTTCCTGCCGGCCACCAAGGCCATGCCGAAGGAGATGCTGCCGGTGGTGGACCGCCCGGCCATCGAATACGTGGTGTCGGAGGCCCGGCGTGCGGGCCTGGCGGACGTGCTGATGATCACGGGCCGGAACAAGCGGGCCCTCGAGGACCACTTCGACCGCCATCCCGCGCTGGAGGCCGCGTTGGAGCACAAGGGCGACACCAAGCGGCTCGCGCAGATCCACGAGTCGGACCTGGTGGGGGACATCCACTACGTCCGCCAGGGCGAGGCCCTCGGGCTCGGCCACGCGGTGAACTGCGCTCGCCGCCACGTCGGCGAGGAGCCGTTCGCGGTCCTGCTGGGCGATGACATCATCGGCGACGGCGAGGCGCTGCTCGAGCGCATGATCGACGTGCAGCAGCGCCTCGGCGGCTCCGTGATCGCCCTCATGGAGGTCCCGGAGGAGGCCGTCTCGGCCTACGGCGTGGCCGCGGTGCAGGCCGTGCCGGGGGAGGGCGACGACGTCGTCCGTGTCACCGACCTCGTGGAGAAGCCGGCCCGCGAGGACGCCCCCTCCACCCTCGCGATCATCGGCCGCTATGTGCTGGCCCCGCAGGTGTTCGACGTGCTGGACGAGACCCCGCCCGGCCGCGGCGGGGAGATCCAGCTCACCGATGCGCTGCAGAGGCTGGCCACGGAGGACGGCGAGGGCCGCGGTGTGCACGCCGTCGTCTTTGACGGCCGCCGCTACGACACGGGGGACAAGCTTGGCTACCTGCAGGCGGTCATCGAGTTCGGGACGCGGCACGAGGACCTCGGGGCCGACCTGCGGGCCTGGCTCCGGGAGTTCACCGCCGGGCTCTGAGCCGGGCCGGCGACGCGCGGGACGCCGCCGGCTTTGGCCGAGGCGGACCCACCCGGTAGGATGGGCTGTCGGTCCGTCGTGGCTGGACCCGTGTCCAGGCCGCATCGCACCCCCGCAGAGGGCGTGCGGACGGGCCGTGTACCCCCGCCGTCCCACCCGCCGAGAGGAGCGACCATGGACAGCATCCAGCACCACGGCGCCGACTCGCCGTGGGTGATCCCCGTGCGCGATCTGACGCGCGGGGCCGGAGTCCAGCGCGAGCTGACGGCCGAGTGGCCCGCCCCTGCGGGCGTCTCCACGCCGCTGCTGGGGATCCCCGAGGGGGACCCCGTCGAACTGGACCTGCGTCTGGAGTCGGTGCACGAGGGCGTCCTCGTCACCGGCACGGCGGACGCGACCCTGAAGGGCGAGTGCGGCCGTTGCCTGCGCCCGCTGCACGAGGGGATCACCGTGGACCTGCAGGAGCTGTACCTCACCGGCACGTCCGAGGACGACGCCGGCGAGCAGCCGCTCGTGGTGCGCGAGACCGTGGACCTGGAACCCGTGTTCCGGGACGCCGTGGTCATCGCCCTCCCGTTCCAGCCGCTGTGCCGGCCGGACTGCGAGGGCCTGTGCGCCGACTGCGGCATCCGCCTCGAGGACGCGCCCGAGGGGCACGCCCACGAGCGCGTGGACCCGCGCTGGGCCGCCCTGGCCCACCTCGCGGGCACCTCAGAGACCTCCATCACCGAGACAGAAGAGAGATAGTCGTGGCAGTCCCGAAGCGGAAGATGTCCCGTGCCAACACCCGTGCCCGCCGGTCGCAGTGGAAGGCCACCGCGCCCGCCCTGGTGAAGTCCGTCGAGAACGGTCGCGTCTCGTACCGCCTGCCCCACCAGGCCGAGCTGAAGACCGACGCCGCCGGCACCCCCTGTTCTTCGAGTACAAGGGCCGCAAGGTCGCCGACGCCTGAGATGGCGTCCCCGTCGGCTCGCCGCGGGCCTGAGCCCGCGCCCGAGCCAGAAGAGCTGTTCGAGCGTCTCGGCGTGCACATCACCGCCGGGACGCTCGAACGCGCTCTGACGCACCGCTCGTTCGCCTACGAGCAGGGCGGGCTGCCCACCAACGAGCGCCTCGAGTTCCTCGGGGACTCGGTGCTGGGCTACGTGGTCACCGACCACATCTTCACGGTGTACCCGGACCTGGCCGAGGGCGACCTCGCGCGCCGCCGGGCCGCCGTCGTGTCCACGCGTGCCCTGGCGAAGGTGGCGCGCCGGATCGGCATCGGCCCGTTCGTGCGCCTGGGCACGGGGAGCGCCGCACCGGCGGGGCGGACAAGGACTCGATCCTCGCCGACACCCTCGAGGCGCTCATCGGCGCCGTCTACGTGGACCACGGGGCCGTGGCCGCGGCCGCACTCGTGCACCGCCACGTGGTGCCGCTGCTGGACGAGCCGGACCTGCTGCGCGAGAGCACCGACTGGAAGACGGTCGTGGCCGAGGCCGCCAGCCGCCACGGTCTCGGCGCCGTCCGCTACGCGATCGAGGGTCAGGGCCCCGCGCACGACCCCCGCTACCGGGCCACCCTCGTCGTCGGCGAGCGCGAGTACGGCTCCGCCGTCGCCAGCTCCAAGAAGCAGGCCGAGCGGGACGCCGCGGCCGCCTCCTGGCCCGCCCTCGAGGCGGGCCTGCCGACCGCGGGGCACTGAGGTCGTGCCCGAGCTGCCCGAGGCCGAGGTCGTCCGGCGCGGCCTGGCCCGGTGGGCCACGGACGCCGTCGCCGCGGAGCTCGAGGTCCTCGACCCCCGCTCGCTGCGTCGCAGCCCCGGCGGTGCGGACGCCCTCCGGGAGCGGCTGCGCGGCGCCCGGCTGGCCGAGCCGGCTCGCCGCGGCAAGTTCCTCTGGCTGCCCCTGGCGGAGGGCGACGACGCCGTCGTCGTGCACCTGGGGATGAGCGGGCAGATCCGCGTGGACGAACCGGGGGCCGCCGACCAGCGACACCTGCGTCTGCGCCTGCCCGTCACCGCCGAGGACGGCTCCGCCCGCGAGCTGAGGTTCGTGGACCAGCGGATCTTCGGCGGCTGGTGGCTCGACGCGCTGCGGCCCGACGACGCCGCCGGCGGCGAGCGGATCCCCACCACCGCCGCCCACATCGCCCTGGACCCGCTGCACCCCCTGTTCGACCCCGCGGCCGTGCACGCGCGCCTGGCGCGGCGCCGCTCCACCCTCAAGCGCGCGCTGCTGGACCAGTCGCTGGTCTCCGGGATCGGCAACATCTACGCGGACGAGGCCCTGTGGGGCGTCCGGATGCACCCCGAGCGCCCGACCGAGCGCATGCGCCGGGCGGACACGTTGCGCCTCATGGCGGCCGTCCAGGACGTGATGCGCCGGGCCCTGGAGGTGGGGGGCACGAGCTTCGACGCGCTCTACGTCAACGTGGACGGGCGATCGGGCTACTTCGCCCGCTCCCTGGCGGCCTACGGGCGCACAGGGCAGCCGTGTCGCCGCTGCGCCGCCGAGGGGGTCGACTCCCGCATCGTCCGCGAGCCGTTCATGAACCGTGCGAGCCATCTGTGCCCGCGCTGCCAGCCCAGGCCGCGCCGTCGCCGGGCCGCGGCGGCCGACGCCTGACGGGGCGTCCGTAGACTGGGCTGACCCCCGACCTCGAGCAGGAGACACGAGTGAGCCATCCCCCGGCCGCGTCCTGGACGTCCGAGCCCCTGCCGCGTCCCGAGTCCCCGCGCGACGACGCCCCGCCGGTCGCGCGGCGCCGCCGGCGCTGGCCGTGGGTCGTCGGCGTGCTCGCCGTCCTGCTCGCGGCGCTGCTCGGTCTGGGTGCCTGGTACGCGGGCTCGCTCGGGCGCACCTTCGACGACCACCGGCAGACGGTGGACGTGGGGGCGCTCGAGCAGGCGGCCGGCAACGGCCCGCTGAACGTGCTCGTCCTGGGCTCCGACTCCCGCGAGGGCGAGGGCGAACAGGACATGGGCCAGCGCTCGGACACCATGATGCTCGTGCACATCCCCGCAGACCGACGCCAGGTCTACGTCATGTCCGTGCTGCGGGATTCGTGGGTCACCGTGCCCGGCCACGGCGAGGCGAAGATCAACTCGGCCTTCGACACGGGCGGCTACACCCTCGCCGTGGACACGGTGGAGCTGCTGCTGGGAGTGCCGATCCACCACGTCCTCGAGGTCGACTTCCAGGGCTTCCGGGGCGTGACGAACGCGCTGGGCGGCGTCGAGGTCTGCAACCCGCAGGCCTTCTCCTCCGGTCAGGCCAACCCCTCGTACTACCCGCGCGGACACATCCTGCTGCAGGACACCGCCGCCCTGCGCTACGTGCGCGAACGGCACGCCTTCGACGACGGCGACGTCACCCGCGTGAAGAACCAGCAGCGTTACCTGGCCGGGGCGATGGACCGCTTCCTCAGCCCGCAGATCCTGGGCAATCCCGCCCGCACCACCGAGGTCGTCGCCACGTTCTCCGACCACCTCGGTGTGGACGAGGGGCTCACGTCCGGCGTGATCGCCTCGCTCGCGTGGCAGCTGCGCGACGTCCGCGGCGAGGACGTCGAGATGTTCACGGTGCCTCGCAAGGGCTTCGCGGAGGGGCCGAACGGCGACGCCATCGTCGAGCTCGACGAGGACAAGCTGGCGGACCTGCGCTCCGCCCTCGCCGACGACGACGTCCAGCGCTATGTCGACGAGCACGAGCCCAAGAAGGAGAAGAAGGCCCAGGCCGCCGGCGGGCCCGCCCCCGTGCTGACCCTGCTGACCGGCACCACGCCCGCACCCGCCCTCGGGGAGGACCCCTGTGACGACTGAGCCGCGCCGCCCCCGCCTCCTGCTGGTCTCCCACTCCTACCGGCCCGAGCGCACCCCGCCCGCGCGTCGCTGGGGCGCGGTCGTGGCGGCGCTGCGGTCGGCGGGCTGGGACGTCGACGTCGTCGCGCCCGGGGGTGTGCGCCCCTTCGCCGGGCCCGACGGCGAACGTGTCCTGCCCACGCCTCGCCTGCCCCTGGGGAGGCCGGCCGCAACGGCCGCTTCGCCGAGGCGGTGGTGCACGCGCTGCTCGCCATCCCGCGTGGGATGGCCACCCGACGCCCGGACGTGGTGGTGGCCACCGTGCCTGCCCTGCCCGTGGTGGTGCCCGGCGTCGTGCTCTCCCGCCTCTGGCGCCGTCCCCTCGTGCTGGAGATGCGCGACGCCTGGCCGGATCTCGCCCACGAGGCCGGGGTCCACCAGGGCCTGCTGGGCGCCGCGATGGAACGCGTCGTGACCGGCGGCCAGCGCGCGGCCCGACTCGTGGTGACCGTCACGGACGGCTTCGCGGAGACGCTGCGCGGGCGCGGGGTGCGGGTGGTCCGCACCCTGGGCAACGGCGTGGACCTGGCCCGCCTGGCGGTGGCGCCCCGGCGGGAGCGGGCCGCCGGTGAGCTCCACGTGCTGTATCTGGGCAACATGGGCGAGAGCCAGGGGCTCGAGCGGCTCGTCGACGCCGCGGCGACGCTGCGTCGCACCCGGCCGGGGGTGCGCGTCCGACTGGTCGGGGAGGGGACCCGGCGTCCGGCGCTGGAGGCCCGCAACGCCGAGCTCGGCTCGCCGGCCGAGATCCTCGGACCCGTCCACGGCGCCGCCGTCGCCGAGCAGTACGCGTGGGCGGACACGCTGGTGGTGGCCCTGCGTCCCGACTGGCCGAGCTTCCGGCACACCGTGCCCTCCAAGACCTACGAGGTGCTCGCCGTCGGCCGGCACGTCACGGGCCTGGTGACGGGGGAGGCCGCCCGCACCCTCGAGGCGGCCGGCGGCGCCGAGGTCATCGGCCCGGACGTGGACGACCTGGTGCGGCACCTGACGGCGCTCGCGGACGACCCGCACCGCACCGACGTCGGCGCGGGCGGACGCGACTGGGTGCGCCGCCACGCCGACCTGCCGGCCGTGGCCCGCCGCTACGAGCGACTGCTGCGCCGCGTCGCCGGTCGCTGAGCCCGACGTCGGCCCCTTGCTAGGGTTGACGCCGCCGCACCCGGCCGGGTGCACTCCACCGGGACACCGAGGAACAGTTCTGATGCCAGCTGGGAAGTCCATCCGTCGGGTCGCGCGCGCGGGCGCTCGCCTGCTGCCGCCCGAACAGCGCCATCGGGTGCGCCGCACCGGAGGCGCGCTGCTGCGCAGGCTGCCGCCGCAGGTGGCCGAGGAGGTCCGCGGCGTGTTCGGCATCCGCTGGGGCGCCCCTCCGGCGCACGCCCGCCCGGCCGACGCCCTGGGCCTGGCGGGCGGGCCGGCCCGCACCCGCCCCGGCAGCGCCTCCCTCACCGGCCGCGGTGCGGCCGCCGTCGGCGCCGATCCGGAGGCCGCGGCCCGTCTCGAGCGGGCCCTGGGCCTGGCCGACACGTCCCGCACCGAGCAGGGCGGGCGCGCTGTCGGCGTCGTCGCCGCCCCGGACGTGCGCGCGGCCCTCGCGGCCGCCGGGCACCGCGTCGTGCCGCTCGTGCCGGGCACCGCGGCCGCGGTGGCCGAACGCGTGGAGGCCGTCGTCGTGGACGTGGACGGCGTGGACGGGCCGTGGGCCGGGGCCCTCGACGCCGCCGGCGCGGCCCTCTACCTCGAGCTGCGGGGTGCCGTGAGCGCGGCCGCCGCGCGCGGGGTCACCGTCTGGGTGCTCTCCCGGGGCCGTCACCAGCACCGGCTCGGGGCCCTCGCCCTGCTGCACGCCGAGGACGTCATCGTCGTCGAGGCCGGCGCGGGCCGGACGCCGTTGCACTTCACCGAGGACCCGGGCGACGCGCCCCAGGGGATCGCCGACGTCCTCGCTGCCTGCCCGGAGGAGAGCGCATGAACACGCACCACCCCGACCGCCTGACCGACGCCGCCGACGTGCGCGTCCTGCTCTACGGCGACGTCGACCTGAACGTCATCGACGGCTCCGCCACGTGGCTGCCCTCGTTGGCGGAGACCCTCGCCCGCACGGGTGCGAGCGTGGACGTCCAGCTCAAGGCCGTCGAACGCCGGGACCTGCTCACCGCTGCGCTGCGCGCCCTGACGGGGGTGCGCGTGCTCCCCGCCGAGCCGGCGGCCGGGCAGGGGGATGACCCCCTCCCGTGCCGCGGATGTGCTGGCCCGCCGGGACGACGAGTCCCGGTACGACGTGGTGCTCGTGCGCGGCATCCACGCCTGCCTCGAGCTCGCCGACCGCGGTGCCTTCCCGGGGCGGCTGTGGTCCTACGTGACCGAGTACGGCTACGTGGAGGACGGCTTCCCGGCCGGGCGCGTCGAGGAGCTCGGCCGCATTGCCGCGGCGAGCCGTCTGATGCTGGCCCAGACGCCCCAGGCCCGCGCCGTGCTCGAGGCGATGGTCCCGGCCGCCGCCGGGCGCACCGAGCTGCTCTCGCCGATGGTGCCGGACGCGCTCGCTCCGGCCGAACGGGCCGAGGTGCCCGCCGACGGCCCGGTGCGGCTCGTGTACACGGGCAAGTTCGCCCACGACTGGCGCACCGACCTCATGCCGGACGTGCTGACCGCCCTCCACGAGGCCGGTGTCCCGGCCACGCTCACGATGGTGGGGGACAAGGTCCACCCCGAGCGGGACCGGCCCGGCTGGGCTGCGGCGATGCGCTCCCGCCTCGAGGCGGACCGGCCCGACTTCGAGTGGACCGGAGCGCTCTCCCGCGAGGAGTCCATGGCCCGCACCGCGGCCGCGGACGTCTCTCTGGGCTGGCGCGCCCCCGCCCTGGACCTCTCGCTCGAGATCTCCACGAAGGTGCTGGAGAGCTGCGCGGTCGGAGTGCCGCCGCTCCTGAACCGGACCGTGGCGCATGAGGAGCTGCTGGGGGCCGACTACCCCCTGTTCGTGGACGGGGTGAGGGACTCGGCCCGCGATGTGGCCGCCCGCATCGCGGCCGCCCGCCACGACCTGCCGGCCCTCTCGCAGCGCGTCGTCGAGGCCGCCGCCCCCTACCGCATGACCGCGCGCGCACGCGCCCTGACGCGCGTCATGGACCGGCTCGGTCTGCTCGACCGACGGCCCGCCCGCGGCGGGTCACGCACCCGCGTGGTCCTGGCCGGCCACGACCTGAAGTTCGCGGGGGAGCTCGTCGACCTGCTGCGGGACGACTCGGGCGTCGAGTTGCGCATCGACCACTGGCAGGGCCTGCACCGCCACGACGAGGCCGCCTCACGCCGCCTCGTCGAGTGGGCCGACGTTGTCGTGTGCGAGTGGGCGGGCCCCAACGCCGTCTGGTACGCCCGCCACAAGCGGCCCGGCCAGCGGCTCGTGGTCCGCCTGCACATGTTCGAGCTGCGCGGCGGCTGGCTCTCCGCGCTCGAGACCGACGCCGTGGACCGCCTCGTGACCGTCTCCGATCTGTACCGGGATCTGGTCCGCGAGCACCTGCCCATCGACCCCGCGCGGGTCTCGGTGATCCCCAACGCCGTGTCCATTGCAGACCTGGACCGTCCCGGCCTGCCCGGTCGCGGGTTCCGGCTCGGCCTCGTCGGCGTGGTGCCGTTGCGCAAGCGCCTGGACCGGGCCGTGGACCTGTTGGAGGTCCTGCGCGCCCATGACGAACGGTTCACCCTGCACGTGCGCGGCCGCATGCCGTGGGAGTACCCGCACGAGTGGCGCAAGCCCCTCCAGCGCGAGGGCTACCTCGACCTGTTCGCCCGCCTCGGCGCCGGCCCGCTGCGCGAGGCCGTCGCCTTCGAGCCCTTCGGGGCGGACATGGGCTCGTGGCTGACGAAGATCGGCTGGGTGCTCTCGCCGTCCACCACCGAGAGCTTCCACCTCGCGCCCGCCGAGGGCATGGTCTCGGGCGCGGTCCCGCTCGTCTGGGACCGGCCCGGCGCGAGGGGCGTGTTCGGCGAGGAGTTCGTGCTCGACGACACCGACGCCGCGGCGCGGCGGGTGCTGGAGGCGACCGCCGACGACGCGCGGTGGGACGCGCTCTCGGCCCTGGCCCGGGACCGGGTGCGCTCGTACGATGAGCGCGTCGTGGCCGGCCTGTGGCGCGAGGCGCTCGGGCTGGACTGAAGCAGGCCGGGCGTCGGCGGTAGGGTGGACGCGTCCGCCCCCGCCCGCCGGTGCCGGGGCCGTCGTGGACCATTCCCCACCGAGGAGACCCCGTGAAGAAGATCGAGACCGTCGCCGTCATCGGCCTGGGCTACATCGGCCTGCCCACCGCCGCCATCCTCGCCGAGAACGGCGTGAAGGTGCTCGGCGTGGACGTCTCGGACCGCACGGTGGACGCCGTGAATGCGGGCACGGTGCCCTTCGTGGAGCCGGACCTGGCCGGGTTCGTCGCGCGCGGCGTCGAGAAGGGCCTGCTCAGCGCCTCGACGACGACGCCGGCGGCGGAC
Source organism: Micrococcus sp. GPGPB33 (assembly GCF_037853785.1). Lineage (NCBI taxonomy): Bacteria > Bacillati > Actinomycetota > Actinomycetes > Micrococcales > Micrococcaceae > Micrococcus > Micrococcus sp. GPGPB33. Next base: position 2,313,638 of record NZ_JAQMWO010000002.1, on the reverse strand, counting down.
GCCTACATCGTCGCCGTGCCGACCCCGTTCAATGACGGACACTCCCCGGACCTGGGCTACATCGAGGCCGCCGCCCGCGGCCTGGCCCCGCAGCTGACCGGCGACGAGCTCGTCATCCTCGAGTCCACCTCGCCCCCCGGCGCCACCGAGCACATGGCCGAGGTGATCTTCGCCGAGCGTCCTGAGCTGCGCGAGGCCGAGCTGGACTTCGCCCACTGCCCCGAGCGGGTGCTCCCGGGTCGCGTGATGGTCGAGCTCGTGACCAACGACCGGATCGTCGGTGGCTCGACCCGGCGCGCGGCCGAGCGGGCCCGCGACCTCTACCGCACGTTCTGCGAGGGCGAGATCCTGCTGACGGACACCCGCACCGCGGAGATGGCCAAGCTCGTGGAGAACTCCTTCCGCGACGTCAACATCGCCTTCGCCAACGAGCTGTCCGTGATCTGCGCCGAGCAGGGCATCGACGTGTGGGAGCTCATCGAGCTCGCCAACCACCACCCCCGCGTGAACATCCTGCAGCCGGGCCCCGGCGTGGGCGGCCACTGCATCGCCGTGGACCCGTGGTTCATCGTGGACGCCGCCCCGCAGACCGCCCGGCTGATCCGCGCGGCCCGGGAGATCAACGACGGCAAGCCCCAGTGGGTCATCGACCAGGTCAAGGCCGCGGCCTTCGACGTCCAGCAGGCCACCGGCCGCGCTCCGGTCGTCGCCGCCCTCGGCCTGGCCTTCAAGCCGAACATCGACGACCTGCGCGAATCCCCGGCCCTGAACATCGCGGCCGAGCTGGCGGGCCAGTTCTCCGGGTCCGACGTGCTCGTGGTCGAGCCGCACGTGACGGAGCTGCCGGCCGCGCTGCAGGGCAAGGACAACGTGCGCCTGGTCGCGGTCGACGAGGCCCTCGAGGCCGCCGACATCGTGGTGCTGCTGGTGGACCATTCCGCCTTCGCCGACCTCGGCGACCGCGTGGCCGACAAGCGCGTGATCGACACGCGCGGCCAGTGGCGCACCGACCCGTCCCTCTGACCTTCCGCGGCCCGCGCCCCGCCCGCCCCGCCGACAGGAGCCCGCACCGATGACCGCACGCGAGCGCCCCGCGCCATCCCGCCGCCCGCTGCTGCGGTCCCTGGCCCTGACCGCCCAGACCGTCCGCGAGCACGTGACGGACGATCCGGTGCTGCTGGCCCTGCAGGTCTCCCGTCGGCTGCCGCCCGCGGCGGCGGGCGGGGCGGCCGGCATCCTCACCCGCCTGGGCCGGAACGGTGTCGTGCCCGCACTCGGCCACGAGATGCGGGGCGAGCGCGCGGCGGCCCTGGCCGCCCTCGGCGTGGACGAGGCCGGTCGGCCCGTCCGCGCGTCCCGTCCGGGGGCGGGGAACGTCCGCGGGCTGGTCCACCGGGCCGACGCAGCCCTCGGCATGGGCCGGCCCGACATCGCCGAGACGCTGCTCGGCAGCGTGCCGGAGAAGCGGCGCGGCGCGGCGTGGACGGCCGCCGCCGCACGCCTGGCGGCGCACCGCGGCGACCTGGGCGGCGCGGCCGCGCTCGCCGCGCGGCATCCCCGCAACCGTCATCTCGCCCGCCGCATGGCGGGGGAGCGGGACGCGTTCCGCGGGGTCGCCCCGACCGTGCCGACCGAACCCGGCTACCGCCCGGTCCCCGGGCGAGTGCTCCACGTGCTGACCAACTCCCTGCCCCACACCGGGTCGGGGTACGCCCAGCGCAGCCACGCGATCCTCACCTCCCTGCGGGACGAGGGCTTCGATGTCGCCGCCGTCACGCGGCCGGGCTACCCCGTGCAGATCGGCGTGCCCTGGGCGGCCCAGCGGGACGTCGTGGACGGGATCGGCTACGCCCGGCTGCTGCCGGCCCGGCTCGCCCAGGGCCAGGCCGCCCGCATCCAGCAGCACGCCGTGCTGCTGGCCGAGCACGTGCGTCGACACCGGCCCGCCCTGCTGCACACCACCACGCACTTCGTGAACGCGCTCGCGGTCGAGGCTGTGGCGCGGGCCTTCGGGATCCCGTGGGTCTACGAGGTCCGCGGGCAGCTCGCGGACACGTGGGCGGCGGTGCGCGGGCCCCAGGCCCTGGCCTCGGAACGGTACCGGCTCTTCCAGGAGCGGGAGGCCGAGGCCGCCCGCCGCGCCGACGGGGTCGTGACGCTCGGGGCGGGCATGCGCGACCGCCTGGTCGCGGCCGGGGTGGCCGAGGACGCCGTCGTGCTCTGCCCCAACGCCGTGGGCCCGGCCTTCGTCGCCGAGCCGGCGGATCGGGACGAGGCACGCGCCCGGCTGGGCTGGGACCTGCCGACCGACGCCTTCGTGGTGGGCACCGTCTCGAGCATCGTGGACTATGAGGGCCTGGACACCCTGCTGCGCGCCGCCGCGCGGCTGGCCCCGCACCGTCCCGGACTGCGCGTGCACATCGCCGGCGACGGCGTCGCCCGTCCCGGGCTGCAGGCCCTGGCCGCGGAGCTCGGCATCGCGGAGCTGTGCGCCTTCCCCGGGCGGGTCGACCGCGAGGATGCGCGCCTGCACCACGCCGCCCTGGACGTGTTCACGGTCCCGCGCCGGGACCTGCCCGTCACCCGCGCGGTGACGCCGATGAAGACCGTCGAGGCCTCGGCCACCGGCCGGCCCGTCGTCGCCTCGGACCTGCCGGCCCTGGCCGAGCTCGTCGAGGACGGGCGGACCGGTCTGCTCGTCCCCGCGGAGGATCCCGCCGCGCTGGCCACCGCCCTCGACTGGCTCGCGGAGGACCCGGCCGAGCGGGCGCGCCTCGGCGCGGCCGGCCGGGACTGGGCCCTGCAGACGCGCACCTGGGAGGCCAACGCGCGTCGCTATCGAGCGCTCTACGACCGGCTCGGCGTCCACCCGCGCTGATACAGTGACGCTGGCGCCGGGCCTCCCGCACTCTCGTATTCCGGAGGCCTCCTCGACGCCCGCCCGACGCTCGCCGCGTGGGGCCCGTGCACGGAAGGAAGACTGGACCCGCATGAAGATCGCCGTCGTCGCCCTGGGCAAGATCGGCCTGCCGCTGGCCGTGCAGTTCGCAAGCAAGGGACACGAGGTGGTCGGCGTAGATGTCAACGCCGCCGTCGTGGACCTGGTCAACGCGGGGACCGAGCCCTTCCCGGGCGAGGCCCGCCTCCAGGAGAAGCTCTCGTCCGCGGTGGCCGACGGCCGCCTGCGCGCCACCACCGACTACGGCGACGCCGTCCCGGGGGCCGACGCCGTCGTGCTCGTCGTGCCGCTCTTCGTGGACGAGGAGGCCCGCCCCGACTTCGGCTGGATGGACGGCGCCACCACGGAGCTGGCGAAGCACCTGACCCCGGGCACCCTCGTCTCCTACGAGACCACGCTGCCCGTGGGCACCACCCGCACCCGGTGGAAGCCGATGCTGGAGGAGGGCTCGGGCCTGACCGAGGGGGAGGACTTCCACCTCGTGTTCTCCCCGGAGCGCGTGCTCACCGGCCGCGTGTTCGAGGACCTGCGCCGCTACCCGAAGCTGATCGGCGGCCTGTCGGCGGCCGGCGCCGAGCGCGCCCGCGAGTTCTACGAGGCCGTGCTGGACTTCGACGAGCGTCCTGACCTGTCCCGGCCCAACGGCGTGTGGGACCTCGGCTCCGCAGAGGCCTCCGAGATGGCCAAGCTCGCCGAGACCACCTACCGGGACGTCAACATCGGCCTGGCGAACGAGTTCGCCCGCTACGCCGGCGCGAACGGCATCGACATCTACCAGGTGATCGAGGCCTCGAACTCCCAGCCCTACAGCCACATCCACCGGCCCGGCATCGCCGTGGGCGGTCACTGCATCCCCGTGTACCCGCGCCTGTACCTGTGGAACGACCCGGCCGCGGACATCGTCCGCACCGCGCGCGCTGTGAACGCCTCGATGCCGGACTTCGCCGTGGACCTGCTCGCCGAGGCGCACGGCGACCTCGCCGGTCAGCGCGTCGTCGTGCTGGGCGCCGCCTACCGCGGCGGCGTGAAGGAGACCGCGTTCTCCGGCGTGTTCGCCACCGTGGGCGCGCTGCGCACCCGCGGCGCCGAGGTCACCGTGGACGACCCGATGTACTCGGACGAGGAGCTCACCGCGCTGGGCTTCACCCCGCACTCCTCCGGCTCCGAGGTCGACGCCGCGATCCTGCAGACGGACCACGCCGAGTACCGCGCCCTCACCCCGGCCGACCTGCCGGGCGTGCGCACCTTCGTGGACGGCCGCAACGTCACCGACGCCGACGCCTGGTCGGGAGTGACCCGTCGAGTCATCGGCCTGCCGCAGGACGCCGAGGCCGCCCGATGAGCGGGAACGTCTTCACCGCCGCCTCGGCCGACGTCGCCGAGGACGCCGTCCTCGGCGACGGCACCAAGGTCTGGCACCTCGCGCAGGTCCGTGAGCAGGCCCGCCTCGGCGAGCGCTGCATCGTCGGTCGCGCGGCCTACATCGGCACCGGGGTGGAGCTCGGCGACGACTGCAAGGTCCAGAACCTCGCCCTCGTCTACGAGCCGGCCCGTCTGGGCCGCGGCGTCTTCATCGGACCCGGCGTCGTCCTGACCAACGACACCTACCCCCGCGCGGTCAACCCGGACCTGTCGCAGAAGTCCGGGGACGACTGGGAGGCCGTGGGCGTCGACATCGGCGACGGCGCCGCGATCGGCGCGCGCTCGGTGTGCGTCGCGCCGGTGCGCATCGGCGAGTGGGCGCTGGTGGCCGCCGGTTCCGTCGTCACGCGCGACGTGCCGGACTTCGGCCTCGTGGCCGGAGTGCCCGCGAAGCGCATCGGCTGGGTCGGCCGCACAGGCCGCCGGCTGGAGGAGAAGGACGGCGTCTGGGTGTGCCCGGACACCGGCGAGACGTTCATCGAGCGGGACGGGGCGCTGCGCCCGGCCAAGCCCGCGCAGGAGGAGGAGAACCATGGCTGAGTTCATCCCGGCGGCGAAGCCGCTCATCGGCGACGAGGAGCGTGCGGCCGTGGACCGCGTCCTGCGCTCCGGCATGGTGGCGCAGGGCCCCGAGGTCGCGGCCTTCGAGGAGGAGTTCGGTGCCGCGATGGTGGACGGCCGGGCCTGCGTGGCCGTCAACTCCGGCACCTCCGGGCTGCACCTTGGCCTGCTGGCCTCGGGCATCGGCCCCGGCGACGAGGTCATCGTCCCCGCGTTCACGTTCGCCGCGACCGGCAACGCGGTCGCCCTCACGGGTGCGACCCCGGTCTTCGCCGACGTGGACCTCGACACGTACACCCTCGACCCCCAGGACGTGCGCGCCAAGGTGACGGAGCGGACCGCCGCCGTCATGCCGGTGCACCTGTACGGCCACCCGGCCCGCATGGACGAGCTCGAGGCGATCTGCCGCGAGCACGGCCTCCAGCTGTTCGAGGATGCGGCGCAGGCGCACGGCGCCCGCTGGAAGGGGCGCCCCGTGGGCACCTTCGGGGTGTGGGGCATGTTCAGCCTCTACCCGACCAAGAACATGACCTCGGGTGAGGGCGGCATGGTCTCCGTGGGGGAGGAGGACGTCGCCCGTCGCCTGCGCCTGCTGCGCAACCAGGGCATGGAGGTCCAGTACCGCAATGAGCTCGTGGGCTTCAACAACCGCATGACGGACATCCACGCGGCCATCGGCCGGGTGCAGCTGACCAAGGTCGGCGCGTGGACGCGGCGCCGGCAGGAGATCGCCGCCCGCTTCGACGCCGAGCTGCGCGGGGTCACCGTGCCGACGGTGCTCGAGGGCGCCGAGCACGTGTACCACCAGTACACGGTCCGCCTGCCCGAGGAGCTGGCCGGGAAGCGGGCGGACGTGCTCGCCCGCCTGAAGGACGAGTTCGGGGTCGGCACGGGGGTCTACTATCCGGTGCCCACCAATGAGCTGCCCTCCTTCGGCGTCGAGGCGGACCTGCCGAACACCCGCGTGGCCGCGTCCACCGTGTTCTCCATTCCGGTCCACCCGTCCCTGACGGACGCGGACGTCACGCACGTGGTCGAGGCCGTCAACACCGTGGTGGCGGAGGCCGCCGCATGAGCGTGCTGCGCACCGGACTGATCGGCCTGGGCATGATGGGACGCCACCACGCCCGCGTGATGCGCTCCATCGAGGGCACCGAGCTGGTCGCCGTCGCCGACGCGATGGGTGATCCGCACGGCGTGGCGGGGGACCTGCCCCTCTACGACTCGGTCCAGGGGCTCATCGACCATGGCGTGGACGCCGTCATGTGCGCGGTCCCGACCGGTCTGCACGAGGAGGTCGGCATGGCCCTGGCCGAGGCCGGCGTGCACGTGATGGTCGAGAAGCCCATCGCGCACAGCACCGAGGCCGGCGGCCGCCTGGTCCGCGCTTTCGACGAGGCCGGCCTCGTCGGCGCCGTGGGCCACATCGAACGCTTCAACCCCGCCCTTCAGGAGATGCGTCGGCGGATCCAGGCCGGTGAGCTGGGCCGGGTCCTGCAGATCACGACCGTGCGTCAGGGCGGCTTCCCCGCCCGCATCGCCGACGTCGGGGTCGTCAAGGACCTCGGCACGCACGACATCGACCTGACCGCGTGGCTGGCGGACAGCCCGTTCACGCGCGTGGCCGCGGAGACCATGACCAACTCCGGCCGTGAGCACGAGGACATGGTGGTCGCCAGCGGCCGCCTCGAGTGCGGGGTCATCACGAGCCACGTCGTCAACTGGCTCTCGCCCGTGAAGATCCGCCAGACCGTCGTCACCGGTGAGCTCGGCGCGTTCGTGGCGGACACCGTGCACGCGGACCTGACCTTCCAGGCCAACGGATCGGTCCGCACGCGCTGGGACGCGGTGTCGGCGTTCCGTGGCGTCTCCGAGGGGGACGTCACCCGTCTGGCCATCGAGAAGCCCGAGCCGCTGCACACCGAGCACGAGGCGTTCCGCGACGCGATCCTCGGCGTCCGGCAGGAGCACGTGTCCATGGCGGAGGGGCTGGCCACCTTGAGGGTGGCGGAGGCGTTGCTGCGTTCGGCATCCGAGGGCGGGAGGATTGAGCTGTGAGCGGATCTTGGTTCCGGAAGGAGGCCCGAGGTGCCGTCCGCCGCGCGGCCCGTCGTGCGATGTCACTCCCAGAGCCCGCCCCGACGTTCCTCCGCGGTGCGTTCGATGCGCTCCCGCAGGACGCCCCGGCCGTGCGCCGGCTCCGGAGGCTCGTCGTCCGCCCCGCCGCGACGACTGTCCAGGCAAAGGCTGCTATTCAGGCGAAGTCGGCCGGCGGAGAACGGGCGTCGGATCTCCTCGCCGTCGACCCGGCATGGATCGGGGAGACGTACGGCACGGATGAGGTCTTCCCGATGATCGCGCTGGAGAACGCGGTCCTGCGCCGCCGTCTCGACGAGGCACTCGACCGGGTGGACGCGCTCCAGGCCGCCGCCGCAGCCCCGGCATTGGCGGTCGGCGACGGCTCCGCCGCCGAGGAAGACGACGAGGCCGGGACTGCAGCGGAGCTCGCCCAGCGATATCTCGCTGGCCAGCCGGACGCTGGCACTGCCCCCCGGCACCTCGTGGTGGCGAACGACTACCCCGACGTGGGCCGGGAGTACGGCAACGGCTTCGTCCACCGCCGCATCAAGCACTACCAGGCTGCCGGTGTACAGGTGGACGTGGTCCTCGCGGCCCCCTCGAGGCCTCGCCGCGTCTACGAGTACGACGGTGTGCGGGTTCTGTCCGGCGACGGCTCGGAGATCACAGAGGTCCTACAGCGGCAGCGGTATGCCAACGCCAGCGTGCACTTCCTCAACGAGCTGATGTGGACCCATCTTGAGCCGTTCGCGGGCGAGCTCGACCTCCATGTGTTCCTGCATGGGTACGAGTGCGACCGCTGGATCCGTCGGGTGTTCAACTTCAGCTCGGGCACTGAGCTCGAGCGCGGCATCGACCGCACCCTCCAGCTCCAGCGCTTCTGGCGCAGGGTCACCCGTCACGAGCACCAGCCAGCGAGCTACATCTTCGTCTCGGACTGGTGGCGCCGGGCGGTCACGGACGACATGGGCGTGGTCTTCCCGCCTCACCGCACCCGCATCGTGCACAACCTCATCGACACGGACCTCTTCAACTTCGTCCCCAAGCCGGACGAGCAGCGGTTCAAGCTCCTTTGGGTCCGCAGCGCTGCCAGCCGCAAGTACGGCAACGACATCGCCATCGACATCCTGCAGCGTCTCGCTGGCGGGCCGTTCTGGGACCGTATCGAGGTGACGATCATCGGCGACGGCAAGTACTTCGGGGAGTTCGAGAGCGAGCTCGGCCATCACCCGAACGTGCGGATCCTGCGTCGCTTCGTCTCCCAGGAGGAGGTCGCCGCCCTCCACAAGACCCACGGGATGCTCCTCGTGCCCAGCCGCCTGGACTCCCAGGGCGTGTCCCGGGATGAGGGCATGTCCTCCGGGCTCGTCGCCGTCACCAACCTGGTCACGGCGATCCCCGAGTTCGTCGACACGGACTCCGCGATCGTTGCCGGCCCCGAGGACGCCGCGGCGCTCGCCGCCGGCATAGAGCGTGTGATGGGCGACCCGGACGAGTTCCAGCGGCTGTCCCATGCCGCCACCGCCCGTGCCGCCGCACAGTGCGGCGCCGCTGCGACCGTCCTACGGGAGCTGGAGATCATGGGCCTGACGGAGTCCGCCGCCCCCAACGAAAGGCCTGCTGCATGAGCCACGTCCTCGTCCTGACCCGAGGCTTCGGCCCGTTCCAGGGGCAGGCCGTCAGCCGCCTGCAGGAGAACGGCCACACCGTCCACATCTATGACGTGAACGGGCAGTGGTTGACCTACGGCGTGCCGGTGCCGCTGTGGATGCGCGGGTATCGGCTCAAGCGCTCACCGTTGGCCACGGGCTATTTCACCCAGTACATCGAGCGCTGCGGGATCGACCACGTCGTCACCTTCGGCCTCCCGGCGGGTGCGATGGCGGCCGACGACTTGTCCCTCCCGTTCGTCCCCATCCTCGGGCGCGGCGACCTGGACTTCTCCGCCGCCCGCGCCGAGCAGGCGGCGGACTTCGAGACGCTGCTCGCCGGCACCGGGCTGCTGCTCCTCGAGGACGAATGGGAGATGGACAAGGCCTGTGCCAAGGGCTCGCGGGCCGCGCACCTTCGGTCCGCCCAGCTGCTGGAGGATGAGACGCCCTGCCTGTCCCGTCAGGACGAGGTCCGCGTCGGCGTCCTCCACCCGGAGTCGATGGACCCTGAGCGGCTCCGGCTCCACGTGGAGGGTCTGCGTGCCGAGCTCGGGCCTGATGCCGAGATCACCGGTGTCACCGTCGAGTCCCTGTTTCATCGCCGCGATCTCGTGCGGAAGCGGCGCTTCGCCCCGACCGTGCGCCACCGACTGTCCGGGTTCACCCAGCTCATCGTCCTGGGGTCGTCGGCGCACCACGCCGCGATCCTGGGGGCTGTCTCCGGCGACCGCGGCCGGCTCGTGGTCGAGGCGACGATCGGCTCGGCCACTCTGTCCAGGGAGCTCGGAATCCAAACGCTTGGCCGTGGGGTGCGCGTCGCGGAGCTCGCCGCCGCGATGAGCCGCGGGGAGGCCCCGGCCCCGGTGCCGGTGACCCACCCGCGGACCGTCCCTGCCGGCGTCGACGTGCTGCCGATCTGGGACGACCTGCTGGCTGCCGACCACCCGGACGGCCACGAGGAGCTGGCCGTCCACCGGGGCACCGGGCCGGTCGACGTGTTCTTCTCCGTCGCGCCCCTGCAGGACCGCACCGATGGCGCGCGTCCGCAGCGGATCCGCAATATGGCGGATGCGATGGACCGTCCGGAGCCGGCACTGCGCATCTTCGCGAACCGGGCGCTCTTCGACCGCAGGGCGCGTCAGCTCGCCGCACTGCTCGACAGCGGACGTCCGGCAGGCCTCCTCTACGGCGAGAACAGCACGTCACCCATCCCTGACGCCGCGTTGATCGAGGACGTTGCGGACCTGGTCCGGGAGTTCGGTCGCCGGGGCGGCCGGAGTGCCTGGTTCGTCCGCGACCTGCACTGGCTCGATGATGTCGAGGGCTATCTCGTCGACGAGGACACGCGGTCGACGCTCGTCGACCTCGGCCTCCACGAGCTCGACGAGATGGGAGGCGCGGCCGACCTGCTCCTCGCTCCGAGCGACGCGTCCGGGCAGGGCTTCGACGACCTCCTGAGGCGGCACGGCCTTGAAGGACGGGACTGGTTCCCGTCCCCGCCGGGCGTTGACCCCGGGAACGTCGTTGGTCCTGAGGCCGCCCGTGGCTCCGAGCCGGGCATCACCCTCCTCTACGCGGGAGGACTCAACAGCGTTTACAGCATGGATCGCTACCTGGAGAGCATCGATGGGCTCGACGGGCGGTTCCTCCTCGACTTCGTGGTCCGTGAGGCCGAGAAGGGCCGCCTGGCGGCTGACCTCCAGCGACACGGCATCCCGGTGGACGAGCGGGTGCGACTCATCACGGCCGAGCTGGACCACTACCGTCCCCGGACGGCGGACTGCTTCGGGGTGATCCTCCTCGACAGCGAGTACGCCCGGTTCAGCTTCCCCTACAAGACGGTGAGCATGCTCGAGCACGGCTTCCCCATCCTCTGCTTCGAGGACATGGGGATCGCCTCCTTCGTGGAGGATAACGGTCTGGGGGTGGCGTGCGAGCGTTCGGCCACCGGCGTGCGCGACGGCATCGAGGAGCTCACGACGGTGGGCGCGCCGGGGCTCGCCGAGGCGCGGCACACCCAGTCCTGGGACGCGCGCATCGCCGAGGTGCGTGCGCGACTGCTCCAGGACTGACGCATCGCTGCGTGAAGGGCGCCCTCCGGTTGGGAGGGCGCCCTTCACCGTCCGCTCAGGCGTGGTCCGCGAGCCCCAATGCTGCCGCGAGCCGGTCGGCCACAACGGCAGGATCGTGGACGGCCCGCGCGTAGCGGAGGCCGCTCTCGACGCGGGCCGCGAAGGCCGCTGCGTCCTCCGCCAGCACGTCTCCGACCACGGCCACCAGGTCGGTCGGCGTGGTCTCGACCACCGGCGGGATGTCCGCCTGCGCCGTCTCGTCGAGGTGCAGGACGGGGCCGCCGATGACGACGGCGCCGCGGCCCCAGGCCGCCTCGGCCGCCGCCGACGGTTCGCCCAGGCAGAGGGCGTCCACGACGACCGCCACGTCCCATGCACCGACGCCGCGGCGCTCGAACCGCGCACGGCTCGGGGCATGGACCGTCACGCCGTCGGCGGCGAGCCGCTCGACGAGTGCGGCGACGGCGCGCTGCTCCTGGGCCGTGCGTGCCGCCGGGACGATGAGCACGGTCCTCTCGCCTCGGGAGGAGGCGGCCTCGTCGGCGAGCACCGGGCGGGGCAGCCAGACGGCGTCGGGGACCAGGGCGGCGTCGATCCGGCTGTGCGTGAGGACCGGAGCGCCGAACCGGGCCGCGTCCAGGATCGGCTGGGCCGCCCGTCGGCTCTGTCGCTGGACGCGCTCCCACGTGGGCGTGTCCAGCTGACGCCAGGGGTGGCCGGGGACGAGCCGGCGTCGGACGCGCGGGTCGGCCAGGGGCGTGTCCCCGGCGAGGACGGCCACCGGGCGGCCCCGCCGGGCCAGCGAGCGCACTTCCTGGTCGATCGAGCCCTCCGCTCGGCCTGCGGCCGGGCCAGTGCCGTCGTACACCAGGGCCGCCGAGCGGACGTCGTCGTGGACCCATTCGCTCAGCGCTGCGCCGAGCCCGCCGGGGGAGCCCACGAATCCCGCGGGCGTCTCGGGCGCAGGGCGGGGCGCACGGAGCTCGCCGTCCCGGCCGGAACGGCGCCAAGCGGACAGGAGCTCCGCCGCCGCGGCGGACGTGCCGACGAGCACCAGGGGCTGAACGAGCGCGTCAGTATCAGTCGCGGGGTCATGCGTCTGCGTTGCCGGCGGGGCCGGCACCAGGCCGGACCAGACCTCCGTGAGGACGCGTTCTGAGGCCTCCCAGCGGTGCGCGTCCTGGACTCGAGGGTCCGCGACCGCCGCTCGGAAGCGCGGCAGGTCGGTCAGCACCTCGCGGACCGCGCTCGCGAGGTCCTGCGCGTCACCCGGCACATGCGTCAGACCGACGCCCTGGCTCGTCACGAATCGGGCCTGCTCTCGCAGGTCGGAGACCACCAGGGGGAGGCCGGCGAGCAGGCACTCCCGCAGCTTGGTGGCCAGGGCGCTCTCATGTGCCGGCGTCGGTAGCAGCGGGCTGAGCCCGATGTCGGCCGAGGACACGTACCACGTGACCGAGTCGGACGGCACGTAGTCGACGATGTGGACCCGGTCGGCGACGCCGACCTCGAGCGCGCGGTCCCGGATCTGGGCGCGCTGGGACTCTCCAGCGGAGGCGACGAAGGCAAGATGGACCTCCGGTAGATGACGGAGCGCGTCCACTGCGGTGAGGACTCCGCGGACCTTGGCCACCCGGCCGATGTAGACGAGGAGGGGGTGGCGTCGTCCAGGCCGCACTCGGTGCGGAGCGGACGTCGGTCGTCGGGGTCCATCGGCGTGCGGCGGGCCCAGGGGGCGTTCGCCACCGTGGACGGCGTGGCCGACAGCCCGTGGTAGTCCCGCATACGGTCGCCGAGCCCTTCGGTGACCGACAGGACCGCGTCCGCACGGTGAATCAGCTCGGCTTCCATCGCCTTCCAGCCGATGCGCTGGTCGACGGGACCGACCATGGCCTGGCCGGGGATCCACTCGTGCGCGTCGTAGACCCACGGCACCGGGGGAAGGCCGAGGGCGGCGCGGTAGCGCGAGTAGGCGTCCACCGCCGGCATCGGGTGCCGGTCGTGCACATGGATGATGTCAGGATCGAGCTCGATGAGCGCGGGGAGGAAGGCGTCCTCGAAGTCAGCGATCATCGGCCAGACATGGCGCCAGCCCTGGGTCCGTCCGGCTCTCAGATTGGCGGCGGCTCGGCCAAGCCGCCTTATACCCGCGTGAGCCGCAGCCGGCAGCCGACCGGGGTCGGAGGGCCCGGCCCAGGCATCGATGGTCCTCGCCGTCCGCGCGAGCCGTCCCCGCAGACGGTCCGGAAGCGAGTGGGGCGAGGCACCGCGCAACGTCGCCTGGGCCCAGCCCCCGGTGCCTCCGACGCAGGATCGGCACGCTGGACTCGCGTGGCCTCGTCCTGGGACAGCGCGTGGTCCCAGTCCGTCCCGTCCATCAGCGTCGGGTCGTGGAGCGTGAGCCAGGCCCGGTATCGGGTGTAGGCGACCGGGACGCGCAGCACAGGGACATCGCGATACCGCCCGAGGTGGGGCACCGTCCGGTGCGCGGTCCCGACGACGACGACGTCGTAGCCGGCCTGCGCTGCGGAGTCCGCAGCCTTCTCGACCCGGGAGTCACCGACCACATGGTTGCCCACGAGCATGGCCATCCGGGGTCGGCGGGGGGCGGGCGTGGTGACGGGCATGGGGCTCCTTCTCAGCAGGGTCAGGTGGCGGCGCCCCCCAGGATCCGACGGACCAGCCGAGGCACGACGTCCTCCTCAGCATAGGTGTGCGCCACGTCTCGCCGGGCCTGGGCCACGGCGGACCGCCAGGCCCGCGCGTCGGCCGTCGTCCGGCGAAGGGCCGCGGCCATGGTGGCCACGTCCGGGCTCAGCCACGCGGCGGGGTAGAGCAGGTCGGCGCCCGCCCACGCGAGTGCGGCTGGCAGACAGCCGTGCGCGGCGCCGTCGGGCAGCGTGAAGTGGAACGACTCGAAGTCCGAGACGGAGAGCGCGACGCCCACCCGGGCGTACCACGCGGGCATGTCCGGCCCGTGGGGGTCCCAGGTCACGGCGCCGGCGAGCAGCGGGTCGGTCTCGATGCGGTGCAGCTGCGCCCGGTAGTAGGCCGCCGCGGCGGGGCGCTGCGCCATCCAGCCGACCTCCTCCGGGTGGTGGCCGCGGATCCGCAGCGTGTGGCGGGGCTCGGTCCGGCGGAGCGTGGCCAGCAGGTCGAGGGCGCGGTGCAGTCCCTTCCGCTCGGGCAGCACGCCGACCAGCCCGAGCACGAAGCGCCGGTCGTCGTCGCCGTCCGGGAGCGTGGGCGGCACGGCCACCGCGTTCGGCACCACCGAGGTCCGCGCGGCCGGGAAGCGGGTGTCCCGCAGCACCTGGGCGCGCACGTGCTCGGCCACGAACACCCACTCGTCCAGGGCGTCCTGACGCACCCGGGACGGGAACGCGGTGCCCGCCTCCTGCAGGTGGAGCCTGCTGGTCAACCGCGTGGTGCGGTGCGGAGAGTCCAGGTGCCGGGAGTACCAGGCGAGATTGCCGAGGCTCCATTCGCAGTGCACCACGTCCGCCCACGCGGCCAGGGCGCGGCTGCGCTCGACGTCGTGGCGGGCGTGGCCGCGCCAGGCGTCCACGCGCACCTCGTGCCCGTCTGCGCGCAGCTGGTCCATCAGCGCGCCCGCGAACTTCAGGTCGTGGCCGGCGACGACGACGCGGCGCGGCTCCGCGGTCACCCGCACCCGGGGCGCCGGTGCGGCGGGTGGGCCGGCGGCCTCGGCGGGCGTGAGCAAGTCCAGGCGCGCCGCCCGGCCGGCGGCGGCCAGGCGCTCCCACGTCTCGGCTGCCCGGTCCGGTCCGATCACGGCACGGCCCGCGCGTGCGGCCACGCGGGCGAGCGGGGGTCCAGCCGGGTCCCCTCCGGGGCGAGGACCGCGTCGACGAGCCCCAGTGCGGCCAGGGCCCGCGCCCGGCCGGCCGCCGTCGCCGGGTCCGGGCACGCGACGACGAGCACCCCGGGGAGGCGGGCCCCGGCGGTGCGCAGGGCGGCGGTCAGGGCAACGCGGGAGGCGGGGTCCGTCACCAGCACCGTGTGCAGGCCGGGCGCGCCGGCGGGCATCTCCAGGTCCGCGCAGCGCCGGGCGGCCAGCTCGGCGGCCGCCTCGACGGACCAGCCGCGCGCGGCCGGCTCGTCCACCGGCAGGAGCAGGACGGCCGGCGCGGCGGCCGGCCGGGGCCCGAGGGGGGAGAACGCGTCGAGGGAGGGCACGCGCGCACCCGTCAGGGCGCGGCGCAGCGCCGCCGCAGCCGGGAGCGGAAGCGCGGTCGCCGCGTCCGGCACGTGCACGTCCGCCGCACGCCAGGTGCGCTCCGGGAGGGTGGCCGCGCCCCGGGCGCCGCGCGCCGCGCGGAGGGCCGAGGCGCCGGCGTCGGCGGCCGTGGCGGCCGCGCGCTCGCCCACGATGCGGGCCCGGCCCGCCCAGCGCCGCAGCCGCGCCCCGGCCGTGTTCACAGCGCGGTGATCCCGGTGGGCCGCTCGCCGCCGGTCCACGCGATGCGCTCCCGCACGAGCTCTGACTGCTTGCGCTCGAGGATTTCCTGGGCCTCCTCGGTCCGCCCCTGGGCCATGGCCCGGGCGTAGAGGTTGTAGCCGCGCGTCACGGCGCGAGGGCTGCCGTCCATCGTCAGGACGCCCCGCTCGATCCAGATCACGCGCTGGCACATCTCCTGGATGGTGCTGAGGGAGTGGCTGACCAGGAACACGCAGCCGGCCTGCTCGCGCAGCTCGTCGAGCCGCTGGCGCGTGCGCTCGCGGAACTGGGCGTCGCCCGTGTTGAGCGCCTCGTCGATCACGAGGATGTCCGGGTCCACCGAGGTGGCGATCGCGAACTGCAGGCGCGCGGCCATGCCCGAGGAGTACGCCTTGAGCGGCAGCTGGAGCGCGTGGTCGTCGAGGCCGGACAGGGCGACGACGGTGTCCCGCTTGGCCTCCGTCTCCGCGCGGGACATCCCCATCGCCAGGCAGCCCAGACGGATGTTGTCCTCACCGGAGACCTGGCGCACGAGTGCGGCGT
Source organism: Micrococcus sp. GPGPB33 (assembly GCF_037853785.1). Lineage (NCBI taxonomy): Bacteria > Bacillati > Actinomycetota > Actinomycetes > Micrococcales > Micrococcaceae > Micrococcus > Micrococcus sp. GPGPB33. The sequence goes on along the minus strand of NZ_JAQMWO010000002.1, from coordinate 2,297,888 downwards.
TGACGCCCAGCATCACGGGCGTGGAGGTCGCGTAGATGTGGCCGGTGGTCGGGCGCATCTGGCCGGTGATGAGCTTCATCAGGGTGGACTTGCCGGACCCGTTCGTGCCGATCACGCCCACGGACTCGCCGCGCCCCACCACGAACGACAGCGGCTGCAGCGCCTGGACCTCCGTGGTGCGCACGCCGCGGGCGGCGCGGACCCGATCCCGCAGGCCCCGGTGGGGCTGGACCGCTTCGGCCGAGAGGACGCGGTAGGTCATGGACGCCTCGTCGACGACGACGGAGGGGCTCAGGGGTTCCGCGTTCATCGTTCCTCCCCGTAGGTCTCCTCGGCGCGCCAGAACACCACGGTCCCCACCACGAGCAGGGCCGCCGTCCAGGCCGCGAGGACGATCCACCGCATCGGGTCCGCGTCGGAGGCGTACAGCAGGGACTGTCGCGCGATGTCCAGGACGCAGTACAGGGGGTTCAGGTGCATGGCGGTCATCATCGGCGGGATGTTCGCGAAGCGGTCGGTGCTGAAGAACACGGCGGAGACGTAGAGCCAGATCCGGGTGCCGAACGCGATGAGGTTGGACAGGTCGGACCAGCGGGCCACGTAGCGGGCCAGCAGGAGGGAGGCGCCGACGTTGAACAGCGTCTGCAGCGCCAGCAGCGGGATCAGCAGCAGCCAGCGCCACGTGATCTGCTCCATCGGCGGGATGGCGAGGACCAGCACCAGCATCACCACCAGCGTCGGGCCGAAGAGCATCAGCTCTCGGATGTTCGTCGCGATCGGCAGGGTGGCCCGCGGGAAGCGGAAGGCGCGGACGATGGAGAGGTTGGTCGAGATCGAACGGGACCCCGCCGTGATGGCGCTCGAGGTGTAGCGGAACAGGAACACGCCGATGATCAAGTAGCCGAGGAAGTTCGGCACGCCGCGGCCGGTGCCCAGCAGCAGCCCGAACACGAGGAAGTACGCCGCGCCGTCGAGGATCGGGTTGAGGACCATCCAGACGCGGCCGAGTGCGTTGACGGAGTTCGCCCCGGCGATCCGGGAGCGGGAGTCGAACAGGATGAACGAGCGGTACTCCCAGAGGGAGGCCAGGTAGCGCGCCAGGCCCGGGCGGGCACCCACTCGGCGCAGGCTGGCTCCCTCCACGGTCAGGACCGCGGTGCCGCTCGGGACGCGGGGGTCGCCGGTGTCTGACATGCCGTCGCGGCCTCTCTTCATGCAGGCGGGAAGGCGGGCCGGGGCGGCCCGCCGCGAGTCGCCACTCTAGCAACCGGTGGTGCGGCCGCGCCGTCAGTAGACTGGCGCCAGCTCGCGCCCGCGTCGAGCCTGATGGGGCCGCGCCCGCTGCCCGTCGTCCAGTCAAGAGGAGCAACTGTGCCCAAGGTCATGCCCATCTACGGAACCCGCCCGGAGGCCATCAAGGTGGCCCCCATCGTCAAGGCGCTGCAGGCCGACGAGCGGTTCGAGTGCGTGGTGACCGTCACGGGGCAGCACCGCGAGATGCTGGACCAGGTCAACGAGCTGTTCGGCATCGTCCCGGACCACGACCTGAACATCATCCAGCCGCGCCAGACCCTCAACGGCGTGTTCGCCCGCACCCTCGACGGGCTCGACGCCGTCCTCGAGCAGGAGCGGCCGGACGCCGTCGTCGTCCAGGGCGACACCACGACCTCGACGGCGGGCGCCGTCGCCGCCTTCAACCGCGGCATCCCCGTGGTCCACGCCGAGGCGGGCCTGCGCAGCTTCGACATCCTCTCCCCGTTCCCGGAGGAGGCCAACCGCAAGATCACCAGCCAGATCTCGGCGCTGCACCTGCCCCCGACCACCGTGAGCCGGGACAACCTGCTGCGCGAGGCCGTGGCCGCGGAGGACGTCTACGTCACGGGCAACACCGTGATCGACGCGCTGCTGGAGGCCGTCGGCCACCAGGTGCCGTTCGAGGACGAGCGTCTGGCCGAGCTGGAGGCGTCGGGCCGTCGCGTCGTCCTGGTCACGACCCACCGGCGCGAGAACCAGGGCGACGCGATGCGCGGCGTCGGGCGCGCCCTGGCCCGCCTGGCCGCGGACCACCCCGACGTCACCTTCGTCCTGCCGGCGCACCGCAACCCGGTGGTGCGCGAGGCGATCCTGCCGGAGATCGAGGGCCGCGAGAACGTGCTCGTGACCGAGCCCCTCGCCTACGGCGAGTTCACCCACCTGCTGTCTGTGGCCACCGTCGTGCTGACGGACTCCGGCGGCGTCCAGGAGGAGGCCCCGTCGCTGGGCAAGCCCGTCCTCGTGATGCGCGAGAACACCGAGCGTCCCGAGGCCGTGACCGCCGGCACCGTGCGTCTGATCGGCACGGACGAGGAGGTCGTGGTCACCGAGGTCACCCGCCTGCTGACGGACGAGGCCGCGTACAGCGCGATGTCCCAGGCGGTGAACCCCTACGGCGACGGCCGCGCGGCCGAGCGCACGGTCTCGGCGATCGCCGAGCTGCTCGGCGTGGGCGAGCGGCTGCCGGCCTTCGACGGCGCCTGAGCCGCACCACACCCCCGGACGGGGACACCCACCCCGTCGACGTCACGAGGCCGCCGTCCCCGCGGGGACGGCGGCCTCGTGCGTGCCCCCGACTTCACCCGTCCTCGCGCGGGGTCACCCGGGCGTCCTCCGGGCGGACCAGCGGCAGGGACCCGGTGCGGGGCCCGCCGGGCACGATCGGCAGATTGGTCTCCGGAGCACGCCACCACGCGAGCGCGCCGAGCAGGATGACGCCGCCGGTGAGCGCGAACGCCCATCCGTAGCCGGCGGTGTCCACCACGAGCCCGGCCAGCAGCGGACCGGAGATGGCGCCCAGGTCGGCGGACATCTGGGCGGTGGACATCACAGCGCCGGAGCGCCGCCCCTGGCCGACGACGTCGCCGATGGCCGCCTGCTGCGGGGCGTTGAGGGTGCCCGTGCCGGCGCCGGCCAGCAGGCACGCGAGCAGGAAGAGCGCGGGCGAGCTCATCCAGCCGATCACCCCGGTGGTGACGGCCATGACGAGCAGGCCCGCCAGGATCAGCGGACGGCGTCCATGCCGGTCGGACAGCCGCGAGCTGAACGTCACGGCGGTGACGTTGCCGAGCGCGAACACGGACAGGGCCAGGCCCGCCATGAGCGCGCCGTCCACCTCCCAGCCCAGCAGCGCCGTGCCGGCGAACGCGCTCGCCGCGAACAGGGGCATCACCGAGTTCCGCACCCCGAACGTCGCCCAGCCGTTGGCGAAGAAGGAGACCAGCGCCGCCCGGTAGGACGGGTTGGCCAGGGCCTCCCGGACCGGCATGGCCGGGCGCGCGTCCCGGACGGCGCGGTCCGCGAGCCGGGTGTCCTTGAGCAGGAAGAAGACGAGGGCCGCCGCCACCACCAGGGAGCTGCCGTAGATGAGGAACGGGGCCCGGTACCCGAACACGGACAGGGCGGAGCCCACGATCGGACCCACGATGTTGCCGATCAGGAACGCGGATGCGTAGGCGCCCGAGATGCGGCCACGCATCGTGGGCGGGGACTTGCGGGCCAGGAACGCCATCGCGGACACGGTGAAGAGGGTGGAGCCGACGCCGCCGAGCGCCCGGAAGAGGAGCAGCTGCGGGAAGGTCTGCGCGAAGGCCACCAGGAACATGGACGCGGCCACGATCAGCACGCCCGTCATGTACACGGGCGTCTCGCCGAGCCGGTTCGTCAGCTTGCCGGAGACCGGGGCGAACAGGAGGCGGGTCAGCCCGAACGCGGACACGACGGCGGCCACCCCGACGGCGGACGCGTCGAACGTCGCCGCGTACTGCGGCAGCAGCGGGGCGATGATGCCGAAGCCGATCGCGATGATGAACGCGGCGGCGACGAGGACCTTGATCTCACGGGGCAGGGGGACCCGCGAGGAGCGGGCGGACGACGACGGCATGACCGCCATCCTCGCACGGTGCCGGGTGTGCGACCCGGGGCGGGCGAGGACCCGTGTGACAGACTGGGCCCGTGGAAATCGTGCTCATAGTCTCAGTCGTGGCCGCCCTGCTGCTGGGCGGCGTGCTCGTCGGCCTGCTGGACCGGCGCCCCGCCCCGCCGAAGGGCTCGTACCAGGGAGTGCGGGACGCGGACGACCCGCGCCCGAGTCCGCGGCACGCGGCCCCGTCGGGCTCCACCGCCGTCCTGGAACGCCCCGAGGTCCACGAGGCGCCGCCCGTCGTCGCCGAGCCGGAGCCCGCCGTCGTCGAGGAGGTGGAGACCGCCCCGGCGAAGCCCGAGTACGAGCGGCCCGAGGCCGCCGGCTCACGCCTGGCCCGCCTGCGGGCCCGCCTGCTCAAGTCCAACAACGTCTTCGGCAAGGGCCTGCTGGCGCTGCTGTCCCAGGACCGCATCGACGACGACGTGTGGGACGAGATCGAGGAGACGCTGCTGATGGCGGACCTCGGCACCGAGCCCACCCTGGAGCTCGTCGACCGCCTCAAGGCCCGCGTCACGGTCGAGGGCACGCGTGACCCCGAGCAGGTGCGCACCCTGCTGCGCGAGGAGCTCGTGGCGATGGTGGACCCCTCGATGGACCGCCGGCTCGCCGCGACCCGCAAGGGCGACCGCCCCGCCGTGACCATGGTCGTGGGCGTCAACGGCGTCGGCAAGACCACCACCGTGGGCAAGCTCGCCCGTGTGCTCGTGGCGGAGGACCGCACCGTCGTGCTCGGCGCCGCGGACACCTTCCGCGCCGCCGCCGCCGAGCAGCTCGCCACGTGGGGCGCCCGCGTGGGCGTCGAGACCGTCCGCTCCGAGAAGGAGGGCGCCGACCCGGCGTCCGTCGCCTTCGAGGCCGTGGAGCGCGGCATCGCCGAGGGCGTCGACGTCGTGCTCGTGGACACCGCGGGCCGCCTGCAGAACAAGGCCAACCTCATGGACGAGCTCGGCAAGATCAAGCGCGTCATCGAGAAGCAGGCCGAGGTGGACGAGGTCCTGCTCGTGCTCGACGCCACCACGGGCCAGAACGGCCTGACCCAGGCGAAGGTGTTCGCCGAGGTCGTGGACGTCACCGGCATCGTGCTGACCAAGCTGGACGGCACCGCCAAGGGCGGCATCGTGATCGCCATCCAGCGCCAGCTCGGCGTGCCCGTCAAGCTGATCGGCCTCGGCGAGGGCCCCGATGACCTCGCGCCGTTCACCGCCGAGGGCTTCGTGGACGCGCTGCTGGCCGACTGACGTCCCGCACCCGGTCCAGGGCCCTTCCCGACGACGTCGGGAGGGGCCCTTCCCTGTCACGGAGACGTCATCGACGTGTGGCGTGGCCCACTTCTCCGGTATCGTCCCTCCATCGGCCCCGATCGGGGCCGGGCAGCGACGCCGCGGGACGGGCGTTCGCCCCCGGCTCGCGGCCCGGACCGAAGGAGACCCCCATGGAGGAGTCGAACGTCCTGGACGCAGGGACAGTGTGGATGGTGACGAGCGCGGCGATGGTCCTGCTCATGACACCCGGACTGGCCATCTTCTACGGCGGCATGACCCGCGCGAAGTCCTCGCTCAACATGATCATGATGTCCTTCGTCTCGATGGGCCTCGTCGGAGTCGTCTGGGTCCTGTGGGTCCACGGGATGACCGGCGGCGACGGGTGGGCCGGGGTGGTGGGGAACCCCGCCGGTGACCTCGGGTTGACCGGCACGATGGCCGAGGGCGGGCTTGTCGCCGCGGCCTACGGCGCCACCTTCGCGATCATCGCGGTCGCCCTCATCTCCGGCGCGGTGGCCGACCGCTTCAAGTTCGTCACGTGGTGCGTCTTCGTGCCCGTCTGGACCACCGTCGTCTACGCGCCGCTGGCCTACATGGTGTGGGGCGGCGGGCTCCTCTCCGCGGACGGCGCCATCGGCGCCCGCCTGGGGAGGCCCTCGACTTCGCCGGCGGGCTCGTGGTGCACATCAGCGCCGGCGTGGCCGCCCTCGTGCTCGCGCTGCTGCTGGGCAAGCGCCACGGCTTCGGCGTGGACCCCGGCCACCGGCCGCACAACGTCCCGTTCACCATGCTCGGCGCGGCCCTGCTCTGGTTCGGCTGGTTCGGGTTCAACGGGGGCGCGGCGGGCGGTGTCGACGAGCTCGGGCTGATCTGGGTGGACACCCTCGCCGCCGGCGCCGCCGGCATGCTCGGCTGGGTGTTCGTGGAGTGGCTGCGCCGCGGCCGGCCGACCTCGATCGGCACCGCGTCCGGGATCGTCTCGGGCCTGGTCGCCATCACGCCCGCGTGCGCCTATGTGAGCCCCCTGGGGGCCGTGGTGATCGGCCTGGTCTCCGGTGCGGCCAGCGCGCTCGCGGTCAACCTCAAGTACCGCCTCGGCTTCGACGATTCGCTCGACGTCGTCGGTGTGCACCTCACCGCCGGCATCCTGGGCACCGTGCTGATCGGCTTCTTCGCCCTGCCGGACGAGGGCCGGGCGGGCCTGTTCTACGGCGGAGACGCCGGTCTCCTGGTGGCCCAGACGGTGGCCGTGCTCGTCGCCGTGGTCTTCACCGCCGTGGTGACCACCGCCATCGCCCTGGTCCTGCGCGGGACCATGGGCCTGCGGGTGAGCAAGGAGGACGAGGAGCGGGGCGTCGATCTGACCCTGCACGACGAGTCGGCCTACGACGTCGGCTTCGGCGGGGTGCCCGTCCCCGCCGAGGCGCGGTGAGCCGCCGCGGACGGGTGAGGCCGGTCGGTTGCTAGGCTTGGCGGGCGCCGCGGTGGATGCCGCGGCGCCCGCGACCGACCGCGTCCGGATCAGTCGACCCCGCTTCGAAGGATCACACCCGCCGTGTTCAACTCCCTGTCCGACCGCCTCACAGCCACCTTCCGCAGCCTCAAGGGCAAGGGGCGGCTGAGCGAGGCGGACATCGACGCCACCGCACGCGAGATCCGCCGCGCCCTCCTGGACGCCGACGTCGCCGTGCCCGTGGTCCGCCAGTTCATCGCGCAGATCAAGGAGCGCGCCCTCGGTGCCGAGGTGGCCCAGGCCCTGAACCCGGGCCAGCAGGTCGTGAAGATCGTCAACGAGGAGCTCGTGGGCATCCTCGGCGGCGAGACCCGGCGCATCCAGCACGCCAAGACGGGCACCACCGTCATCATGCTCGTGGGCCTGCAGGGCGCCGGCAAGACGACCCTCGCCGGCAAGCTCGCCCACCTGCTCAAGTCCCAGGGCCACACCCCGCTGCTCGTGGCCTGCGACCTCCAGCGCCCGAACGCCGTGAAGCAGCTGCAGGTCGGCGGCGAGCGCGCCGGGGTCCCGGTCTACGCGCCGCACCCCGGCGTCTCCTCCGAGTTCGAGGCCGCCACGGGCGACCCGGTTCAGGTGGCCCGCGACGGCGTCGCCGAGGCCAACACGAAGTACCACGACGTGGTCATCATCGACACCGCGGGCCGCCTCGGTGTGGACGCCGAGCTCATGCAGCAGGCCGCGGACATCCGCGCCGCCGTGGACCCGGACGAGGTGCTCTTCGTCATCGACGCGATGATCGGCCAGGACGCCGTCGCCACGGCCCAGGCGTTCAACGAGGGCGTCGGCTTCACCGGCGTCGTGCTCACCAAGCTCGACGGCGACGCGCGCGGCGGCGCCGCGCTGTCCGTCCGCCACGTGACCGGCAAGCCGATCATGTTCGCCTCCACGGGCGAGGGCCTGAAGGACTTCGAGGTCTTCCACCCGGACCGCATGGCCTCGCGCATCCTCGACATGGGCGACGTGCTCTCCCTGATCGAGCAGGCCGAGCAGAACTGGGACCGCAGCGAGGCCGAGAAGATGGCCCGCAAGTTCGCGGACCAGGAGGACTTCACCCTCGACGACTTCCTCGCCCAGATGCAGCAGCTCAAGAAGATGGGCTCGCTGAAGAAGATGCTCATGATGATGCCGGGCGCCCAGGGCATGCGGCAGCAGCTCGAGCAGTTCGACGAGTCGTCGATCGGCCGCGTCGAGGCGATCATCCACTCGATGACCCCGCACGAGCGCGTGGCCCCCAAGATCATCAACGGTTCGCGCCGTGCCCGCATCGCCCGCGGCTCGGGTGTGAGCGTGTCGGAGGTCAACGGCCTGCTCGAGCGCTTCGCCGAGGCGCAGAAGATGATGAAGCGCATGGCCGCCGGCGGTGGCATCCCGGGCATGCCCGGGATGCCGGGCGGCGCCTCCCGCAAGGCGAAGGGCAAGGGCAAGAACGCCAAGCGCGATCGCGTGAAGTCCGGCAACCCGGCCAAGGCCGCGGCCGAGCGCAAGGCGATCGAGGAGCGGCGCGCTCGCGCCGCCCAGGCACAGGCCGGGGCCGTGTTCGGCCGCGACGGCGCGGGGATGGACGGCTTCGACCCGTCCACCCTCAACCTGCCGGCGGGCTTCGAGAAGTACCTCAAGGACCGCTGAGTCGCCCGCTGCCCGGTCGCGGCGCGCCGGGTGTGCGCCGGCCCGCCCGATCTGGCAGAATGGCACGGTACTGAGCGTGAGCCCGGACGACCCTCTATCCTCCGCTGCGCTCCGTTCCGTGTGCCAGGTCGTCGACGCCCGCTGACCCCACGCGGCGTCGTGCCCCGGCCCCCCAGATCCACTGAAGGAGAACCACACTCGTGGCTGTCAAGATTCGTCTGAAGCGGTTCGGCAAGATCCGCGCCCCGTTCTACCGCGTCGTCGTCATGGACTCGCGCACCCGCCGCGATGGCCGTGCCATCGAGGAGATCGGCAAGTACCACCCCACCGAGGAGCCGTCGTTCATCGAGATCGACTCGGAGCGCGCCCAGTACTGGCTCTCCGTCGGCGCCCAGCCGACCGAGCAGGTCGCCGCGCTGCTGAAGGTCACCGGTGACTGGCAGAAGTTCAAGGGCGAGTCGGGCGCCGAGGGCACCCTGAAGTCCAAGTCCGAGAAGGAGGCCTTCGTGGCCCCCGAGAAGGGCTCGGTCATCCTGCCGGAGGAGCCGAAGCAGGAGGAGGCCCCGGCCGAGTCCGAGGAGGCCGCTGAGGCTCCGGCCGAGGACGCCGAGAAGTCCGAGTGACCATGCTGACCGAGGCCCTCGAGCACCTGGTGCGCGGCATCGTGGACACGCCCGAGGCGGTCCGCGTGGACGCCCGCTCCCAGCGGCGCGGCGACATGCTGGAGGTCCGCGTGGCCCCCGAGGACCTGGGTCGCGTGATCGGCCGCCAGGGTCGCACCGCCACCGCGCTGCGCACCGTGCTGGACGGCCTGGCCGGCCACCCCGTCCGCGTGGACGTGGTGGAGACCGACCGCCGCTCCTGACGGCCCGTGACGCACGGCCCGCCCGCCCCTCACCGGGCCGGCGGGCCGTCGTCGTCTGCGGCCCCGCCCCCTCCCGCCACCGACCGTCCCACCCAGGAGAGCCCATGAGTCCCGCAGCCCAGGACGACCTCGTCCGCGTCGCCCGCATCGGCAAGCCGCACGGCATCCGCGGTGAGGTGACCGTGCAGGTCTTCACCGACGACCCGGACGCCCGCTTCGCCCCCGGCGAGCGACTCGTGGTGCGCGACGGCGCCCCGGGCCTGCCGGCGGAGCTCACCGTCACCCGCGCCCGGTGGAACAAGCAGATCCTCGTGGTCGGCTTCGCGGAGTCGCCGGACCGCAACGTCGCCGAGACCCTGCGCGGCGCCCAGCTGTTCGCCGTTCCGGCCGTGCCCGAGGAGTCCGACGAGTGGTACGAGGAGGACCTCGTGGACCTCGAGGTGCGGGTCGAGGGCGAGCGCGTCGGCGTCGTCACGGCCCTGACCACCGGGGCGGTCCAGGATCTGCTGCACGTCGCGTTGGACGGCGTCGAGGAGGAGGCCCTGGTGCCCTTCGTCGAGGAGATCGTCCCGGAGATCGACTCCGAGGCCGGCGTGCTCGTGCTGACCCCGCCGCCGGGGCTGCTCGAGCTCGCCACCGGCGAGGACGAGGGCGCCGTAGACGGGCCCGCCGATGCGGATGCGGAGGACTGAGCGGTGCGCTTCGACGTCGTCACGATCTTCCCCGAGTACCTCGCGGTGCTCGACGTCTCGCTGCTGGGCCGTGCCCGCCGCGAGGGCCTCGTGGACGTGCACGTCCACGACCTGCGCGACTTCACCGTCGACCGGCACCGCACCGTGGACGACACGCCCTACGGCGGCGGCGCCGGCATGGTGATGAAACCGGAGCCGTGGGCGCTCGCGCTCGAGCACGTGGCGGCCCAGGGGCCCGTGTCACCGGCCCCCGCCGAGTCGTCGTCGGCGGAGCCGGGGACCGCCCCGTGCTGCTCGTGCCGACGCCCTCGGGGGAGCGCTTCACCCAGCGGTTCGCCCGGGAACTGGCGGGCCGGGAGCACGTGGCGATCGCGTGCGGCCGCTACGAGGGGATCGACGAGCGCGTCTTCGGCTGGGCCGAGGAGCTCTTCGAGGTGCGGCTGGTCTCGCTGGGCGACTACGTGCTCAACGGCGGCGAGGTCGCGGCGCTGGCGATGATCGAGGCCGTCGGCCGCCTCGTGCCGGGCGTCGTGGGCAACCCGGCCTCGCTCGTCGAGGAGTCCCACGAGGACGGCCTGCTGGAGTACCCGGTCTACACCAAGCCCGCGGACTGGCGGGGCCGTGCGGTGCCGCCCGTGCTGCTCTCGGGCGACCACGGCAAGGTCGCGGCCTGGCGTCGGGCCCAGCAGGAGGAGCGCACGCGCGAGCGGCGACCGGACCTGTGGGCGGCGTACGACTCCGAGGACTGACCCGCCGCGCCCGACGGGCCGGAGGGGCGTCGCGGCGTCATCGGCTGTGGCATAATGGATCCTCGTGTCCGCCGGACGCCCGACCTGCCACAGGGGGCGCGCGTCAACGGATCGGACCCCGGGACCGCACCCCACGTGCGGAGCCCGGCCCTCGGCTCGGGACCCGGCCCCCTCGTCATGCGGACGTGGACGGGCCGTGCGCCCGCATACCACGCGGTTGACCTGTGGCATCCGCCAGGAGAGACGACATGCACATTCTCGACTCGTTCGACAAGAAGACGCTGCGCGACGACATCCCGGAGTTCGCCCCCGGCGACACCGTCAAGGTGCACGTGAACATCATCGAGGGCAAGACTGCCCGCGTCCAGGTGTTCCAGGGCTACGTCATGGGCCGTCAGGGCTACGGCGTGCGCGAGACCTTCCGCGTCCGCAAGGTGTCCTTCGGCATCGGCGTGGAGCGCGTGTTCCCGGTGCACTCCCCGGTCATCGACAAGATCGAGGTCGTCACCAAGGGCGACGTGCGCCGCGCGAAGCTGTACTACATGCGCGACCGCCACGGCAAGGCCGCCCGCATCCGCGAGAAGCGCGCCGACGCCAAGTGATCATCCCGGTCGGCCCCGCCGACCGGTGATCGACCCATGCGCACCTCGGAGCCCCGTGACCCCCGCCGGTCACGGGGCTCCGTCGCGTCCGGGGCCGGCTCCTCCTCGGGCCCGACGGCGGCCCCCGCCTCCGGCACGAGCCGCTGGTGGGCGTGGCTCGGCCTGACCGTGGTGGCCGCCGTCGTGGTGGCCGCGGTGCTGCGAGCCCTCACCGGCCCCGTCTACCTCATCCCCTCCGGGTCGATGGAGCCGACCCTGCAGCCCGGCGACCGCGTGCGGGTGGACGCCGCCGCGGCCGGCGGGCAGGGCCTGCACCACGGCGACGTGGTGGTGTTCGACGGCGCCGGCAGCCTGGCGCCGTACCGTTCGGCCGGATCGCTCGAGCGCGGCCTCGAGGACGTCGCCCGGTGGTGGGGCGTCGGCGCGGCCGAGGACGTCTTCGTCAAGCGCGTGCTGGCCCTGCCGGGGGACCGCCTCGAGTGCTGCGCCCCGGACGGCCGGCTGCTGCGCAACGGCGAGCCGCTGGACGAGCCGTATCTCGGCAGGCCCGTGACCGCAGACGAGCCGGCCGCGGCGGGGACCTGGTCCTTCGAGGTGCCCGACGGGCGCATGGTCGTCCTGGGCGACCACCGCGCCGCCTCCCGGGACTCCCGCGCACTGCTGGGCGCCCCCGGCGGCGGGCTGATCCCGCTCGAGCGGGTCGAGGGCCGGGCCGCGGAGATCGTGTGGCCCCTGTCCCGCCGCGGGACCATGGACGCCCCCTCCGGGGACACGCCGTGACGGGGCGCCGCACCGCGCTGATCGCGGCCGCCGTGACCGTACTCGCCTGCGTGCTGGCGTGGGCCTTCCTGGCGCGCATGTACGCCATCCCGTCCTCGTCCATGGAGCCCGGGCTGCGGGCCGGCGACCGCGTGGTCGCCACGCTGCTCACCCCGGATCCGTTCCCGGTGCGCCGCGGTGACGTGGTGGTGTTCGAAGACACGAAGGGCTGGCTGCCCGGGGGCGGCCACGTGATCAAGCGGGCCGTCGGGCTGCCGGGGGACATCGTCTCCTGGACACCCGGCGAGGAGACGCTGCGCGTGAACGGGGTGCCCGTGGAGGAGCCGTACCTCGCGCCGGGGGAGACGCCCGCGCAGGAGGCGTTCGAGGTGACCGTGCCTGCGGGGCGACTGTGGGTGCTCGGTGACCATCGCTCGGCGTCGGCGGACTCCCGCGCGCACCGCGCCGGGCCCGGGGGCGGGTTCGTGGCCCTCGACGACGTGGTGGGCCGCGCCCGGTTCGTGGTCTGGCCGCTGGACCGGATCGGCGGCGCCGGCACCGACCCCGACGCGTTCGCCACCGTGCCGGACGCGCCCGCGCCGGAGGCTCGCACGTGACCGCCCGCCGGGGCGGTGGCCGGCCGACGGTGCGCGCCGGCCTGGACGTCGAGGCGGGGCTGGCCGCGCCGGCCCTCGCCGCGCGGGGAGCGGACCGGGTGCTGGTGGCGGGCATGGACGAGGTGGGCCGGGGCGCGCTGGCCGGGCCCGTCGTCGTCGGGGTGTGCGCCGCGTGGCTGCCCGCCGCGGGGCAGATCCCTCCGGTGCGCGACTCCAAGGCGCTCACGGACCGACGCCGGCGCGCCCTGGTCCCGCAGATCGAGGACTGGGCGGCCGGGGTGGCGCTGGGCGAGGCCGGCCCCGCGGAGATCGACGCGCTGGGGATCTCGGCGGCCCTCGGCCTCGCCGGGCGACGGGCGTGGGCGGCGCTGTGCGCCGCGGTGGGGCAGGAGCCGGTCGCCCTCGTGCTCGACGGCCGGGACGACTGGCTGAGCCGCTCCGATCCCGACGCCGGCCCCGCGCCCGCGCCGCGCCCGCTGCCGCCCGAGCCCACGATGCTGGTGCGGGCCGAGGACCGGTGCGCGACGGTGGCGGCCGCGTCGATCGCCGCGAAGGTGGCCCGCGACGACGTCATGATCGCCCTCGACGCGGCGCACCCGGGGTACGGATGGGCCGGGAACAAGGGGTACGGCTCAGCCGCGCACCGGGCCGCCCTGGCCGAGCGCGGGGCGAGCGAGCAGCACCGGCGCAGCTGGAACCTCGGGCTGCCGGGCGCGCCCGCGCAGGCGCCGCCCACGCTGTTCGACTGAGCCCCCGGGGCCGGGCGAGGCCGCCCGTTCGACGTGCGACCCCCGGACGGGGGAGGATGGAGGCCGTGCGTGCCCGGACTGTCGCGGGTGCGCGGCGAACACTGAGGAGGCATGTCATGAGCGCAGACGACGTCGAGGACTTCGAGGCCGAGGCCGAGCTGCTGCTCTACCGCGAATACCGGGACGTGGTGGGCCTGTTCCGCTACGTCGTGGAGACCGAGCGGCGCTTCTACCTCGCCAACGACGTGCGGCTGACGCCCCGCCAGGCGGACGGGGACGTGTTCTTCGAGATCCTGCTCGAGGACGCCTGGGTGTGGGACGTGTACCGCACGCAGCGGTTCATCAAGCGCGTGAAGGTGCTGACCTTCAAGGACGTGAACATCGAGGAGCTGCCCACCGAGGACCTGACGGTCCCGCCGGACGGCCAGCTGCCGAGCTGACCCACCCCTGAGCGGTCCAGAGGACGGGACGCAGACGTCCACTCCTGCACAGGCGTCCGGCCCCGCACAATCCCCGCCGCCGCCCACCCCGCGGCCTCGCCCGGGACCACCCTGGTGCCCAGGAGGTGGTCGGGATGACGGGGACCGCGGAACAGATCGGGGCGCAGCCGCCCGGAGAGAGGCGCGCCAGCCGCGCGCACACGGCGCTGGGCCGGTTCGGTGAGGACGCCGCCGCGCGCTGGCTCGCCGAGCGCGGCTACGTGATCGCCGACCGCAACTGGCGGGGCGAGGCCGGAGAGCTGGACATCGTGGCCCACCACGCCGGCTGGTGGGTGGGCGTCGAGGTGAAGACCCGCTCGGGCCTGGCCTTCGGCGACCCGTTCGAGTCGATCGACCGGCGCAAGCTCACCCGGCTGCACCGCCTCACCGCGGCGTGGGTGCGGGCCCACGCCGCGGACCGCCGGGGCACGCCCTGGCGCGTCGACGCCGTCGCCGTGCTGGTGCCGCGCACGGGAGGGATCCGCTTCGACCTGCTGCAGGACGTGCGGCCGTGAGCGGCATCGGACGCACCCGCTCCATCACGCTGGCGGGTCTGCGCGGGGAGGTCGTGCACGTCGAGGCGGACATCGCCCAGTCCCTGCCCGGGTTCACCCTCCTCGGCCTGCCGGACCAGGCGCTGCAGGAGAGCCGGGACCGCATCCGCTCCGCCGCGCGCAACGCCGGACTGCCCCTGACCCGGCGGCACCTGACCGTGAACCTGCTGCCGGCGGGGGTGCACAAGCGGGGTGCGTGCCACGACCTGGCGATCGTCCTGGCGGCCTACGCCGCGGACGGGCGGGTGCGGAACGTCGAGGGGCCCGTGTTCCTGGCCGAGCTCGGCCTCGACGGCGCCCTGCACCGCTCGCCGGAGACCGTGGCGATGGTGATGGCCGCCGTCGACGCGGGGTGCTCCGAGGTGGTCGTCGCCGAGGATGCGGAGGCCGAGGCCCGACTGGTCCCCGGCGCCGAGGTCCGCGGCTTCGCCCATCTGCACGACGTCATCCGCGCCTTCGGCGGGGAACCGGACGGAGAGCCGCCCCACCGCCCGGCCCGACGGCAGGTGACAGCCCCGGAACCGGAGCCGGCCCGTGCGGTGCCCGACCTCGCCGAGGTCGCCGGACAGGCCGAGGCCCGGTTCGCGCTCGAGGTCGCAGCCGCCGGCGCCCACCACCTGCTGCTCATGGGCGCCCCGGGGGCGGGCAAGACCATGCTCGCCGAGCGCCTGCCCGGAATCCTGCCTCCCCTGGACCGGCGCACCGCGCTCGAGTGCGCCGCCCTGCGCTCCCTCCGCGGCGGCGACGCCCGTGTCCGGCGCAGGGGCGGGACGGCCCAGGGTTCGACGGTGACATCGACCGGACCCCGCCGTTCGAGGCACCCCACCACTCGGCGTCCCGCTCGGCCCTCGTGGGCGGCGGCAGCGGCCTCGCCCGGCCGGGAGCGGCCTCCCTCGCCCACGGCGGCGTGCTGTTCCTGGACGAGGCCCCCGAGTTCGAACGGCGCACCCTCGAGGCGCTGCGCCAGCCCCTCGAGTCCGGGGAGGTGCTGCTGCACCGGGCCCTCGGCGCCGTCGTCTACCCGGCCCGGTTCCAGCTGGTGCTGGCCGCCAACCCCTGCCCGTGCGGCAAGGGCGGCGGCACGGGCGTCGAATGCCGGTGCAGCGTGCCCGAACGCCGGCGCTACGCCCAGCGGCTCTCCGGGCCGCTGCTGGATCGCGTCGACCTGCAGGTCACCGTACGGCCCGTCGACGCGCGGCAGCTCACGGGGGCGCCCGCCTCCGAGACCACGTCGCAGGTGGCCGCCCGGGTCGCCGCGGCCGCCGACCGGCAGGCTCGGCGCTGGGCCGCCGCCGCCGAGCGCGGGCTCGTCCCGTCCGGGCTGCGCCGCAACGCGCACGTCCCCGCCGGGGTGCTGCGGCACGGCCCGTACGCCGTGCCCCGGGCGGCCCGCCGGCCCGCGGACGACGCCGTCGACCAGGGCCTGCTGAGCGCGCGCGGCCACGCCCGCGTCCTGCGCCTCGCCTGGACCCTGGCAGACCTGCGCGGCGCCGAACGGCCCGCACCCGAGGACACCGACGTGGCACTCACGCTGCGCCACCAGAACGAGGAGGACGCATGACCACCTACGTCACCCCGGCGGCAGACCACGTCGCCGGGCCGCGCCGGCCGGACGCCGCCCGGCTCGCCCGCGCCGCCCTGACCCGGCTGGTCGAGCCCGGGGACGCGCTCGCGGTGCAGACCGTCACGGCGCTGGGGCCGGAGCGGGCGCTCGCCCTGCTCACGGGCCGGGAGACGATCCAGCCCGCCGAGCGCGATCTGCTCGCCGATCGCGCCGGCGCGCCCGACACGCTGCCCCGGCGCTGGGCCGCGGGGCTGGCCCGCTGGGCGCCCCGGGCCGCCCGGCTGGAGCCGGAGCGTGACCTCGTGACTCTGCACCGGCTCGGGGAGGCCTGCTGATCCCCGAGGACGACGCCTGGCCCGCCGCCCTGGCGGACCTGGGCGAGGAGGCGCCCCTGGGCCTGTGGTTCCGCGGCTCCGGAACGCTGCCTCCCGCGGACCGGATGCTCGCCGTCGTCGGCAGCCGGGAGGCGACCGCGTACGGACGGACCGTGACCGCCCGCTGCGCCGCCCACGCCGTCCAGCAGGGCGCGTGCGTGATCTCCGGCGGTGCGTACGGCATCGACGGCGCCGCCCACCGGGCCGCGCTGCAGGCGCCCGCCGCACCGGAAGACGCGGCGGATCGCGACGGCGTCCCGCCCACGGTGGCGGTGCTGGCCGGCGGCCTCGACCGGTTCTACCCGGCCGGCCACGAGGACCTGCTTCGCGCGGTGATGGCCGCCGGGCTGCTCGTGTCCGAGATGCCGCCCGGTGCGAGTCCCACGCGGTACCGGTTCCTGCAGCGCAACCGGGTCATCGCCGCGCTCGCGGGGGCCGTGCTGGTGGTCGAGGCGCGCTGGCGGTCGGGAGCGCAGAACACGGCGGGCCACGCGTTCGGCCTCGGCCGCGAGGTGGGCGTGGTCCCCGGCCCCGTGACCTCGCCCAGCTCCGCCGGTTGCCACCGTCTGCTGCAGGAGAGCCCCGCCCGTCTCGTGACCACCGAGCAGGAGGCCCTCGCCCTGCTCGGCCAGGGGCCCGCCCGGAGCGGCGGCGCGGGCGGGAGCACCTCCACCCGGGCAGCTCCCGAGTCCGCCGCGCGGCCCACCGACGGGCTCACGATGGAGGAGGCCCTCGTCCACGAGGCGCTGCCCCTGCGCCAGGCGGTGCCCGTCGACCGGATCACCGTCAGCGCCGGGCTCGCGCTGCCCACCGTCCTGGCGTGCCTGTCCCGGCTGCAGCGGGCGGGCCTGGCCGAACGGGTCGAGGACCGGTGGCGGCGGGGATGACCTCCGGCCGCGTGCTCCCGGGCGGCGCCGCCCTGGGGCGGATGGCAGAGTGGGGGGATGACCCCGTCGTCCTCCGTCCGTCCCGTCCCGGTCCCGCGCGCCCCCTCGCCCCGGGACACGGCCTGGCTCGAGGCGTTCGAGGAGCACCTGCGCCACGAGCGGAACCGCAGCCCCCAGACCGTGCGCGCGTACCTCGCCGATCTGCGCGCCCTCATCGACCACGTCGCCGGCACAGCCGGCACCGCGGCGGCGCCCGCCGTGGATGACGACGCCCCCGCTCGCCACGTGCCCAGCGCACCGGACGTCCTCGCCGAGCTGGACATCGAGGACCTGCGTGGCTGGTTGGCGGCCATGAGCGGGGCCGGCCTCGCCCGCGCGACCCTGGCCCGCCGGGTGGCCGCCGTCCGCACCTTCACGGCCTGGCTGCGCCGGGAGGGCCTGCGCTCGGACGACCCCGCCCTGCGGCTGCGCTCGCCCCGACCCGAGGGGACGCTGCCCCACGTGCTCCAGGAGCAGCAGGCGACCCGGCTCCTCGCGGCTGCCCAGGAGCGTGTGGACGCCGCCGCCGCGGGCGACGACCCTGCCGCCCACGCGCTGGCCCTGCGGGACGCCGCCCTGCTCGAGCTGCTCTACGCCACCGGCGCCCGGGTGGCCGAACTCTCCGCCCTGGACGTGGACGACCTCGAGGCCGGCCGCGGCGTCGTCCGGCTGACCGGCAAGGGAGACCGGCAGCGCACCGTCCCCTACGGCGCACCCGCGGGCCGCGCCCTCCAGGAGTGGCAGCGGCTCGGTCGCCCCCGCCTGGCCCGGCCGGACTCCGGCCCCGCCCTCTTCCTCGGCGCGCGCGGCGGCCGGCTGGGGGTGCGCCAAGCGCGCACCGTCGTCGACCGGGCACTCGAGGGCCTGGGGGACACCGCGGCGCGCGGGCCGCACGCGCTGCGCCACACGGCCGCGACCCACCTCCTCGACGGCGGCGCCGACCTGCGCAGCGTGCAGGAGCTGCTGGGGCATGCGTCCCTGCGCACCACGCAGGTCTACACACACGTCTCGATCGATCGCCTCCGCGAGGGCTACCGGCAGGCCCACCCACGCGCCTGACGCCTCCCCGGAGCACCCCCGGCCCGTCCCCTGCGCCATAGCGACACGCGCGGCGGCGCGCCGCCTCGTTGCCGGCCCGGCATCCCTGGTGCACAATGGCCCCAGGATCCACCGGAGCCGCGACGTGGTCGTAGGGGAAGACGCACCGCATCGCACCCCCGGAGGCATCCATGACCAGCACCCATACCCGCGGCGTGGTCCACATCCTCTCCGCCCCCACCGCCCTCTGCCCCCACGTGGAGTGGGCGCTGAGCTCCGTGCTCGGCCCCGCGACCTCGGTGGAGTGGGAGGGTCAGCCGGTCGCGCCCGGCCAGCACCGCGCCGAGGTGCACTGGACGGCGACCGCCGGCACCGGTGCGCGTCTGGCCTCCGCCCTGCGTGGCTGGCCGCACCTGCGCTTCGAGATCACGGAGGAGCCGTCCGCCGGGGTTGACGGCTCGCGCTGGTCCCACACCCCGGACCTCGGCATCTTCCACGCCACCACGGACGTCTCCGGCAACATCATGGTCTCCGAGGACCGCATCCGGTACGCCTACGAGGCCGGCGCGGGCGATCCCAGCGTGCTGATGCACGAACTCTCCCTCGCGCTCGGCGAGGCCTGGGACGATGAGCTCGAGCCGTTCCGGCTGGCCGCCGCCCACGCCAACGTGCGCTGGCTGCACCGCGCCGTCTGACCCCTCGTCCGGTCGGCGGCGCTCCGGCTCAGACGCTGCGGAACACGGCCACCGCGTTGTGGCCGCCGAAGCCGAACGAGTTCTTCACGGCCACGCGCGGCCCCTCGGGCAGGCGGGCGGGGGAGCCGGTGACCACGTTCAGCGGGATCTCCGGGTCCTGGTGGTCCAGGTTGATGGTCACGGGCGCCTGGCCGTGGTGGACGGCGAGCACGGACAGGATCGACTCGATCGCGCCCGAGGCGCCCAGCAGATGGCCGGTCTGGGACTTCGTGGCCGAGACCTGCACCTGCTCCAGGTGGTCGCCGAACACGGCCCGCATGGCCAGGTATTCCGGGGCGTCGCCCTTGGGCGTGGACGTCGCGTGGGCGTTCACGTGGCACACGTCCTCGGGGGTGATGTCGGCCGACCTCAGAGCGGCGCGCATCGCACGGGTCGCGCCCAGGCCCTCGGGCTCGGGCGCGGTGATGTGGTGGGAGTCGGAGCTGACGCCCGTGCCGGCCAGCTCGGCGTAGACGCGTGCGCCGCGGGCCTTCGCGTGCTCCTCCGACTCGATCACCATGACGCCGGCGCCCTCACCGAGGACGAAGCCGTCGCGGTCCACGTCGTAGGGGCGGGACGCGGACTGCGGGTCGTCGTTGCGCTTGGACAGCGCCTGCATCGCGGCGAACGCGGCCATCGGCAGCGGGTGCACGGCGGCCTCGGCGGCGCCGCAGATCACGACGTCGGCCTGGCCGGAGCGGACGAGCAGCAGCGCGGTCTCGAGCGCCTCGGTGCCGGCGGCGCACGCGGACACCACCGTGCGGGCGCCGGCGCGGGCGCCGAACTCGAGGGAGAGCGCGCCGGCGGCGCCGTTGGGCATGAGCATCGGGACGGTCATGGGCAGCACGCGGCGCGGGCCGCGCTCGCGCAGGGTGTCCCAGCCGTCCAGGAGGGTCCACACGCCGCCGATGCCGGTGCCGAAGGCCACGGCGAGCCGGTCGCCGTCGACCTCCGCGCCCTCGAGGCCGGCGTCCTTCCAGGCCTCGCGCGCGGCGACGGTCGCCATCTGGGTGGCCGGGTCCTGGCGCTTCTGCTCCACCTTGGAGAGGACCTCGGAGGTGGGCACGGTCAGCTCGGCCGCGAAGGTGACGGGCAGCTCGTACTTCTCCACCCAGTCGTGCTCCATGGTGCGCGCACCGGAGACGCCCTGCAGGGCGTGGGACCAGAAGGTGGGCACGTCGCCGCCGATGGGCGTGGTGGCGCCGAGGCCGGTGATCACTGCGGTGCGGGTCATGGGTCTGCTGCCTCTGGGTCTCGAGTGGGGATCGGGCGGAGGGGTGTCGTCGGCACGACGCGCGGCGCGCGCCGGGGTGCCGGAAGTCGAGGGTGTCGGGCGCCGGGGGCGCTCACACGCCCCCGGCGCTCACCGAGGGGACGGGGCGGGCCGGGCCCGCCGCCGTCGTGGGCCGATCAGGCCTGGGCGCCGTCGATGAAGTCGACGGCGTCCTGGACGGTCTTGAGGTTCTTGACCTCCTCGTCCGGGATCTTCACGCCGAACTTGTCCTCGGCGTTGACCACGATGGTCATCATCGAGATCGAGTCGATGTCCAGATCGTCCGTGAAGGACTTCTCCGGCTGCACCTCGGCGGTGTCGAGGCCGGTCTCCTCGTTCACGATCTCGGCGAGGCCGGCGAGGATCTCTTCCTTGGAAGCCATGGGGCGTCTCCTTCGGTAGGGGTGTGGGGTGTACGTGGACAGTGAATCAGACGGCGCCGCCTCAGGGGAGACGGACCACCTGGGCGCCGTAGACCAGCCCGGCGCCGAAACCGATCTGCAGGGCCAGGCCGCCGGAGAGCTCGGGGTTCTCCTCCAGCAGACGGTGCATGGCCAGCGGGATGGACGCGGCCGACGTGTTGCCGGCGTCCGCGATGTCCCGGGCCACGACGACGGACTCCGGCAGCTTCAGCTGCTTGGCGAACTCGTCGATGATCCGCATGTTGGCCTGGTGCGGGATGAACGCGGCGAGGTCCTCGGGCTCCACGCCCGCGGCGTCGAGGGCCTCGCGGGCCACCTTCGCCATCGACCACACGGCCCAGCGGAAGACGGAGGGCCCGTCCTGGCGCAGCGTGGGCCAGAGCATCCCCTCCGCGCCGGTGATCGCCGAGGCGTCGCCCGTGGTGCGGGCGTGCTCCACGGCATCGCGCAGCTCCAGCTGCGAGTGCGTCATGGAGATCGTGGACCAGCGCTCCCCGTCCGAACCCCACACCGAGGGGGAGATGCCCGGCTCGTCCGCGGCCGACACGATCACGGCGCCCGCGCCGTCGCCCAGGAGGAAGGAGATGGAGCGGTCCGTGGGATCCACGACGTCGGAGAGGCGCTCGACGCCGACCACGAGCACGTGCCGCGCGGTGCCGGAGCGCACGAGCGCGTCGGCCTGCGCGACGCCGTAGCAGTAGCCGGCGCACGCGGCGGAGACGTCGTAGGCGGGCGCCGGGGTGGCGCCGATCTCGTGCGCCACGAGGGCCGCGGCCGAGGGGGTGGCGTGCGGGAAGGTGACGGTCGAGACGATCACGGCGTCCAGGTCCGAGCCCTGCAGGCCGGCCCGCTCGAGGGCCTCCCGGGCGGCGCCCACGGCCATGACGGGCACGGTCTCCTCCGCCGTGGCGCGCTGGCGCGTGACGATGCCGGTGCGCTGGCGGATCCACTCGTCCGACGAGTCGATGGGGCCGACGAGGTCCTCATTGGGGACCAGGTTCGCCGGGCGGTAGGCGCCCACGGCCACGATGCGGCTGGCCGCGGGGCGCTCGTGCTGCTTCAGGGTGACGGTCATGGTGCTTCTCTCTGCCGGGCGGTGCGCGGGGTTCAGGCCGAGTGCTCGGCCAGGAACGCCCGCGCGGCGTCCAGGTCCTCGGGGGTCTTCACGGCGAGCTGCGCGGTGCCCTTGAGACCGCGCTTGGCCAGTCCGGTCAGTGTGCCACCGGGCAGCAGCTCCAGGACGCCCGTGACCTGCCGCGTGGCCATGGTCGCCATGCACAGGTCCCAGCGGACCGGGCGGGTGACCTGGTCCACGATCCGGGCGAGCACGTCCGTGCCGGACTCGACGGCCTCGCCGTCCCGGTTGGACAGCAGGGGCAGGCGCGGGTCCGAGGGGGAGAGGCCGGCGACGTGGGCCGCGAGGTCGTCCACGGCGGGGCGCATGTGCTCCGTGTGGAACGCGCCGGCCACCTTGAGCGGGATCACGCGGGCGCGGGCGGGGGCGGACTCGGCGAGCGCGCCGAGGGCCTCCGCGGTGCCGGCGGCGACGATCTGGCCGGCGCCGTTGACATTGGCGGGCGTCAGGCCCGCCGCGTCGATGGCCGCGAGGACCTCGTCCTGGTCCCCACCCACGACGGCGGCCATGCCCGTGGGCGTGGCCGCGGCGGCCCGGGCCATGCCGGTGGCGCGCACGCGCACCAGGGAGAGGGCCTCGGCGGGGGACAGCACGCCGGTGACGGCGGCCGCGGTGACCTCGCCCACGGAGTGGCCGGCCACGACGGTCGACTTCGGTGCGGCGGCGTCCGCCTCGAGGGCCGCGGCGGCCACGAGGCCGGCCGCCACGATCAGCGGCTGGGCGACGGCGGTGTCCTTGATGGTCTCCTCGTCCGACTCAGTGCCGTGGCGGATCAGGTCCACGCCCGCGGCGTCGGAGAGGGATGCGAGCAGGTCGCGGGTCCCGTCCAGCTCGAGCCAGGGGGCGAGGAAGCCGGGCGTCTGGGACCCCTGTCCGGGGCACACGATGGCAAGCATTCCTCCATCGTGTCAGGATCGGCCGCCATCCCGGGCAGATCGCGCCACGAAGCACGGCGAGTCGGTTTGGAGGGTTTCTACAAGCGGGGGTGTGCGCCGCCCCGGCTCAGTCCGACCCGTCCCCGGTCGTCTGCCGCGCCCCCGCGAGCCGGCCCAGGGTGATCGCGGTCTGCAGGACGTACGCGTCGCGGGGGACCAGCGGGTCCCAGCCGGTCACCTCAGCCACCCGCTTGAGGCGGTACCGCACGGTGTTCGCGTGGACGAACAGCTCGCGGGCCGTGCCCTCGAGCGAGTGGCCCAGCGCGCCGTACGCGTCCACGGTCTCCAGCAGGGAGGTGCCGGCGTCGGCCAGGGGCGTGAACACCCCGTCCACGAGGGCCTCCCGGGCCGTGGGGTCGCCCAGCAGCGCCCGCTCGGGCAGCAGGTCCTCCGCCGGGGTGGGCCGGCTCGCCCGGGGGTGGGCGGCCGCGGCGCTGAGCCCGGCGAGGGTGTGCCGCGCCGAGACGTGCGCCGAGACCAGCGAGTCCACGACGGGTCCCACGATCACCGGTCCCGGCGCGAACCAGGGCGCGAGCGCCTCGCCCACCGCCCGCGCGTCCCGCACCGAGCCGACCACGAGGACGAGCCGTTCGGACTGCACGCCCACGAGCAGGTCGCAGTCGAGCCTCGCCGCGGCCCGCCGCAGGTCCGGGATGAACGCGGGCTTGTCCTGCCCCGGGGCGAGACCCGCCATGACCATCACGTCGTGGTCCCCACGCCAGCCCAGCGCGGTGGCCCGGTGCCGGATCTCGTCCGGGTCCTGCCCGCGCAGCACCGCGTCCAGCAGGACCGACTCGAGCCGCGAGTCCATCGCTCCGCGCATCTCCGCGGCCCGGGCGTACACGTCTGCGAGCGCGAACGCGACCTCGCGCGAGTAGTGGAGGATGTGCTCGCGGACGGGCGCCTGGTCGCGCTCGGCCAGCAGCTCCGGCACCCGCGTCTCGACGACGTCCACCATCGTCCGGATGAGCTGGAGGGCCCGCTGCAGCGAGATCGCCCCGGTGAGATCGGTGGGCGCGGGCCCGAAGACGTCCTGCAGGACGTGGCCCGTGGAGGTGGGCCGCTCGAACCACGTGAGGAAGCCCTGCAGGGCGCGCTGGGCCACGAGCCCGAGGGCGCTGCGCTCGTCCGGGGTGAGTCGGCGGTACCAGGGCAGGGTGGCGTCCAGCCGCTGCAGCACCGCCGTGTTCAGGGCCCCCAGGTGGCTCCTGAGGCGGGCCAGCCCGTCGGTGCTCACGGGGCGAGGGGCGGCGGGGCGGGGCTCGGGCATGCGCTTCATCCTAGGCGCGTGTTGTGGGGTTCCTACAGCGACGACGCCGGCCGCTCGCCTCCCTGGCGGAGGCGAGCGGCCGGCGTCGGGACGGGAGGGCGTCGGCCTCCCCGCGGCATGCGGGTCAGGCGTCGCCGCCCGCGATGCCGGTGGTGCCGGCGTTGACGTCGTCCAGGCGGTACTTCTCGTGCGCCTTCGCGGCCGTGCCCCGCTCGACCTCGCCCTCCTCCTCGAGGAGCTGCAGCGCGCGGACCACCATCGAGTGGGTGTCGATGAGGAAGTACCGACGGGCGGCGGCGCGGGTGTCCGCGAAGCCGAACTCGTCGGCGCCGAGCGCCGAGAAGCGGTTCGGCACGAACGGGCGGATCTGGTTCGTCCACGAGGTGGAGTAGTCCGAGGTGGCCACGATCGGGCCCTCGGCCCCCTGCAGCGCCTGCGTCACGTAGGGCACGCGCGGGGTGGCGGACGGGTCCTTCAGGGCGTCCTTCTCCGCCGCGACGGCGTCGCGGTACAGCTCGTTGTAGGAGGTCACCGACCACACGGAGGCGTTCACGCCCCACTCCTCGGAGAGGATCCGCTGGGCGTCGAGCGCCCACGGCACGGAGACGCCGGAGCCCAGGAGCTGGACCTTCGGGCCGTCGCCCTGGCCCTCGGAGAGGCGGTAGATGCCCTTGAGCAGGCCCTCCACGTCGAGGCCCTCGGGCTCCTCGATGTGGGTGATCGGCTCGTTGTACACCGTGAGGTAGTAGATGACGTTGCGGACGTCGTCCCCGCGGTCGTGGTCGCCGTACATGTCCTCCAGGCCCTGGCGCACGATGTGGGCGATCTCGTACGAGTACGCCGGGTCGTAGTGCTTCACGGCCGGGTTCGTGGACGCCAGGACGGGGGAGTGACCGTCCATGTGCTGGGTGCCCTCGCCGGCGAGGGTGGTGCGCCCGGCGGTGGCGCCGATCATGAAGCCGCGCGCGAGCTGGTCGCCTGCGGCCCAGATGTTGTCCGCGGTCCGCTGGAAGCCGAACATCGAGTAGAAGATGTACACCGGGATCATCGGCTCGCCGTGCGTGGAGTACGCCGTGCCGATCGCGTTGAACGCCGCGGTGGCGCCGTCCTCGTTGATGCCGACGTGGTAGATCTTCCCCTGCGGGGACTCCTTGTAGGACAGGAACAGGTCCCGGTCCACGGACAGGTAGTTCTGGCCCTTGGGGTTGTAGATCTTCGCGGTCGGGAAGAACGAGTCCATGCCGAAGGTGCGGGCCTCGTCCGGGATGATCGGCACGAAGCGCGGTCCCATGTTCTTGTCCCGCATCAGGTCCTTGAGCAGGCGCACGAACGCCATGGTCGTGGCGGCCTGCTGCTTGCCCGATCCCTTGCGGGCCTGCTTGTACGCGGACTCCGGGGGCAGCGGGATCGCGTGGTAGTCGCTGCGCCGCTCCGGCACGAAGCCGCCCAGCTCCTTGCGCCGCTCCATCATGTACGTGATCTCCGGAGCGTCGGCGCCCGGGTGGTAGTACGGGATGTCGTACGGGTCCTTCTCGATCTGCTCGTCCGAGATCGGGATGCGGTGGCGGTCCCGGAACACCTTGAGGTCGTCCACCGTCAGCTTCTTCATCTGGTGCGTGGCGTTGCGACCCTCGAAGGACTTGCCCAGGCCGTAGCCCTTGATGGTGTGGGCCAGGATCACGGTGGGCTGGCCCTTGTGCTCCATGGCGGCCTTGTAGGCGGCGTACACCTTCTTGTAGTCGTGGCCGCCACGCTTGAGGCCCCAGATCTCGTCGTCGGTCATGTCCGCCACCATCTCCTTGGTGACGGAGGACCGGCCGAAGAAGTGGTCGCGCACGAAGCCGCCGGACTCGGCCTTGTAGGTCTGGTAGTCGCCGTCGAGCGTCTCGTTCATGATGCGCACGAGCTCGCCCTCGTCGTCGGCCTCGAGCAGCGGATCCCACTCGCGGCCCCACAGGACCTTGATGACGTTCCAGCCGGCGCCCCGGAAGTAGGACTCCAGCTCCTGGACGATCTTGCCGTTGCCGCGCACCGGCCCGTCGAGACGCTGCAGGTTGCAGTTGATGACGAAGGTGAGGTTGTCGAGCTTGTCGTTGGCCGCGATGTGCAGCTGGCCGCGCGACTCGGGCTCGTCCATCTCGCCGTCGCCGAGGAAGGCCCACACGTGCCGGTCGGAGGTGTCCTTGATGCCGTTGTTGTGCAGGTACCGGTTGGTCTGCGCCTGGAAGATGGCGTTCATCGGCCCCAGGCCCATGGACACGGTGGGGTACTGCCAGAAGTGCGGCATCATCCGCGGGTGCGGGTAGGAGGGCAGGCCGTGGCCCTGGCGGGACTTCTCCTGGCGGAAGCCGTCGAGGTCCTCCTCGGTCAGGCGGCCCTCGAGGAAGGCTCGGGCGTAGTTGCCCGGCGAGGAGTGGCCCTGGAAGAAGATGTGGTCGCCGCCGCCCGGGTGGTCCTGGCCGCGGAAGAAGTGGTTCAGGCCCACCTCGTAGAGGGTCGCCTGGCCTGCGTAGGAGGAGATGTGACCGCCGACGCCGACGCCGTCGCGCTGGGCGCGCTGCACGAGGGCCATGGCGTTCCACCGCAGGTAGTTGCGGTAGCGGCGCTCGAGCTCCTCGTCGCCCGGGTACTCCGGCTCCTGGTCCGCCGGGATCGTGTTCACGTAGTCCGTGGTGGTCACGTAGGGCAGGGCGACGGACTGGGCGCTCGCGCGCTGCATGAGGGAGCGCATGATGTACTGCGCCCGCTCCGTGCCGCGCTCCTCGATGAGTCCGTCGAGGGACTCGATCCACTCCGACGTCTCCTGGGGATCCTTGTCCGGGAGCTGGTCGGTCAGACCGCTGCGGATCTGCGAGCTCTCTTCGGCTGCGCTCACGGTGCCTCCTGGTTCTCGTGCGGAGGGGTGCTCCGCGGTGGGCTGCGGGCAGACGATCCGGTCCGGGCCCGCGACGCCGAGCCGGGCGCGTCGCCCGGAGAGTGCGTCTGTTCCTCCCCAGAGTAGACCGGAGCCGCCGCGTCCGCCCGGCCGGAGGCCCCGGAACGGCGGCGTCCACGGCGTATGGTGGTCATCATCACCCGCTCGACGGCGCGGGCCGCAGTGCCCGCCACCATCAAGGAGGACCGGACACTATGCAGGCTGGGTCGACGCCGACCTCGACGGACAGCGCCCTGCTGGCGGAGCTCGCCCTCTCGAGGGGCGACCTGGTGCAGGAGTGGGGGTACGACGACGACGTCGACGTCACCTTCCGTGACGCGCTCGAGGACGCGCTCGGCGAGGAGCTCCTGACCGAGGACGACCAGGAGCCGGCGGACGCGGTCCTCTTCTGGTGGCGCGCGGACGACGGCGACGTCATGGATCTCGCGGACGCCCTCGTGGACGCCCAGCGCTCCCTCGATGCCGGCCCCGTCTGGATCATGACCCCCCGCAAGGGGCGCCCCGGCCACGTCAGCCCGGCGGACGTCGCCGAGGCCGCCTCCACCGCGGGCCTGCACGCCACCACCGGGGCCGGTGCCTCCGAGGACTGGGCCGCTCAGAAGCTCGTCCAGAAGCGCGGTGGCTGAGCCCCCGTCCGGCGGGACGCGGGGCGCCGACGTCGTCCCCGCGCTGCGCGACGACCACGGCCAGACGTGGCCGTGGCCGCCGACGCGCGGGCCCCAGGACGCCGCCGGGCCGCGGGGCACGTGGCTCGTCTTCCTGCCCGGGGCGTTCACGCCGGTGTGCACGGACGAGCTCGGCTGGATCGGGGCGCTCGCCGAGGACGTGGCGGTCGACGATGTGGCTGTCCGCGTGGTCTCGTGTGATGCCGCCCCCGTGCTGCGCCGCGTCCGCGAGGAGCTGGCACTGCCGGAGCCGCTCACCCTGCTCTCCGATTTCTGGCCCCACGGCGCGGCCTGCCGTGCCTTCGACGTCTTCGACGCGGAGACCGGGCGGCCCCGCCGCGTCTCCGTGCTGCTCGACGCGGACGGGGTCGAGGCCGCGCGCGTGGTCGCCGCCCCGGGACAGGCACGCACCCGGAGCGAGCACGAGGCGGCGACGCGCGACCTGCTCGCGGACCGGTAGCCTGGACGGACACCGGCACCTGTAGCTCAGTTGGTCAGAGCATCTCGTTTACACCGAGAGGGTCGGGGGTTCGAGTCCCTCCGGGTGCACCGATCGCGGGGCCATGACACGGCGTGACGCCGCGGCTCCGTCATGCCGACCGCCCGTCAGGCGCCTATGAGAGCATGCTCACCATCATGGGCTCCTCGTCAGCGTCCTCGCGCGCCTCCGCTCCGCCCTCGCGGTGGGCCGAGGTGCGCTCCGGCGTCGCCGTGACGCTGGGCGCCGGCCTCGGCCTGTTCCCCCTGGGCGTGGCCTTCGGGATGCTCGTGGTCCAGGCCGGGCTGCCCGCGTGGGTCGCACCCCTGTTCTCCGTGGTCGTGTTCGCCGGGTCCGTCGAGCTGCTGCTCGTCTCGCTGGTGGTGGCGGGCACGCCGCTGCTCACGATCGCCGTGACGGTGTTCCTCGTGAACTTCCGCCACGTGTTCTATGCGTTCAGCTTCCCGCTGCGCGTGGTCCGGGGGCGCCTCGCGCGGATCTACTCGATGGGCGCCCTGATCGACGAGGCCTACGCCATCGCCGCCGCCCAGCCCCGCGGTTGGACGGCGCCCCGGCTGCTGGCCATGCAGATCGCGCTGCATGCGTATTGGGTGCTCGGGGGCCTCGCCGGGGTGGCCGTCGCGTGGCTGCTGCCCGCGCCGGTCGAGGGCCTCGAGTTCGCGCTCGTCGCCCTCTTCATCGTGCTCGCCATGGACGCCGCCCGCACGCGGGCCCAGCTGCCCCTCGTGCTGGCGGCCACGGTCGCCGTCGGGGTGGCTCTGCTGCTCGCGCCGGCGCAGGTGCTCGTCGTCGCCTTCGCCCTCTACGCCGCGGTGCTGATCGCGTTCCACGTGCTCGCCGCGCGCGGGACCGCCCTGCCGCTGCCCGAGCCCGTGCCCGTCACCGGACCGGTTCCCGTCGTCGCCGCGACGGGGGAGCGGGCCGGCACGGATGCCGAGCCCGGCGCCGGGGAGGACCCCCGATGACCGGCGCCGCGTACCTGGTGGCCGCGGCCGTCGTCGCGGGCCTCGTGACCTTCTGCCTGCGCGCGTTGCCGTTCGCCCTGCTGCAGCCGTTGCGGGAGTCCGTGCTCGCCGCGCGGCTGGCGGTGTGGATGCCCGCCGGCGTGCTGACCATCCTGGCCCTGGTGATGCTGCTCGACGCCGCGGCGCTGGCCCCCGGAGAGCCCGTGGACGGGGCGCGGGTGGCCCACGCGCTGATCGCGGCGGCGGTGACAGTCGTCGTGCATCTGCTGGCCGGGCGGCGGACCCTGGTCTCGATCGCGGCCGGCACGCTGGCCTACGTGCTGTTGGTCAACCTGGCCTGACCGGCGGCGGGGCGAGTTCGCCCAGGCGTTCGGCCCACACGCGGGTCGCCGCGGCGAGGCGGCGGCCGTAGGCGGTGACCCCGTGGGTGAGCGTCCCGGCGTTGTAGAGCGTCCCCGCCCGGGCGATCCCCTCCGCGGAGAGGTCGCCGCGCAGGTGCCCGCGCAGGATCTCCAACCCGAAGGCCAGGTTGTCCTCCGGCTCCCACAGACGAAACCCGCGCTCGGCTGCCTGCGCGAAGTACGGCGGCCACGTGATCTGCGCGGGCCCCACGCCGTTGGACGTCTCCCCCTGCGCCACCCGGGCCACGAGCTCCTCGTAGCGCTCCCGGGTCACGGGGACGTCCGTCCCGCGCGGGGCGCTGTGCACGCCGCCGGCGTCGTGGCCGAAGACGTTCCGGCCACCGGACTCGAGCTCGGCCAGGGCCGCCGCCACCGGGAGGGGCACGTCCGCCCGGCGTGCGGCGGCCACGATCGTCGCGGCGTTGTCGAGGTGCCGGCCGAGCGTCGCCGTCGGGTCGGACGGGCGGTCGCGGGCGGAGCGGCGGGTGAGGAGGTCGCGGAGCAGGCCCATCGGCCCACCCTCCCGCATCCCGGGTTGAGTTGTCGCGGGTGACGGGCCCGCGCACCCGCGACAACTCAACCCGGGATGCGGGGCAGGGGCCGGGCGGCGGCGCGTCGTCGGCGTCCGGGGCGCACTAGGGTGGAGCGCATGTCCGCGACCCCCCTCGGCTTCTGGAAGCTGCCCGCACGTCCCGACGGCGCCGCCCGTCACCTCGCCGTCATCACCGGGGGCGAGGCGCAGCAGACCATGCTCTTCCTCCAGGACGGGCAATGGTCCATCCTCGCCCTCTTCCAGGACGAGCTGGCCGGCAAGGCCGCCGCCCGCACCCTGGACGCGCTCCTGCAGTCCGTCACCTGTCTGCGCATGGGCGGCCGTGACGTCCTCGACGGTGCCGACACCCCGCGGCCCGGTATCGAGTGGGCCGGCTACGACCGCGAGTTCGAGGAGGCCGACGTGGCCGAGCAGCGCGACGTCGAGCCGCGCGGCCGGATCTGGATCCTCCCCGCCACGGACGGCGCCTCCGTCGGCCTCAAGCTTCCCGGGCACCGCCGGTACGACGACGCCGTCGCGCAGTTCGCCGACGTCGACGCGGCGCGTGCCGCCGTCGCGGCGATCGACGAGCTCCTGGGCGTCGGCCCGCGCGGCTGAGCAGGCCGACACTCGTCGGCCCGGGGCCGCGACCGTTCGCCTCCCAGGGTTCACCTGCTGTTCACGCGGCTGCGCTGCCGGGCCCGGCTTCCTCGTCCGCCGCCCGCCCATAATGGTGGACAGAGCACAGGCCGCGGCCCGCCGCCGTCGTACCGAGGAGGGGGACGGACGGGCACGGTGACGCACCCAGTGAAGGAGACGGTCCATGGAGCTGCTGCAGCCCGACGCCCCCCGCGAGAACCTCCGCGAGTTCATCGACAAGCTGCGCGACGGCGGCTACACCGTCTCGGACGGCCACACCAACGATCCCGACCTGATCGATCCGCAGGGCCGTGCCGTGGAGACGTGGAGGGAGGACTACCCGTACGAGACGCGCATGACGCGCGAGGAGTACGAGCTGGAGAAGTACCGCCTGCAGATCGAACTGCTCAAGCTGCAGTACTGGGGCGAGGACACCGGCCAGCGCCACATCATCGTCTTCGAGGGCCGCGACGCCGCCGGCAAGGGCGGCACCATCAAGCGCTTCACCGAGCACCTGAACCCCCGCACCGCCCGCGTCGTGGCCCTCAACAAGCCCTCGGACCGCGAGCTCGGCCAGTGGTACTTCCAGCGCTACATCCAGCACTTCCCCACGGCGGGCGAGATCGTGCTGTTCGACCGATCGTGGTACAACCGCGCCGGCGTCGAGCGCGTGATGGGCTTCGCCACGGACGAGCAGTACCGCCGCTTCATGAACCAGGTGCCGCTGTTCGAGAAGATGCTCGTGGACGACGGCATCCACCTCACCAAGTTCTGGTTCTCCGTGACACAGACCGAGCAGCGCACGCGCTTCGCGATCCGCCAGATCGACCCGGTCCGCCAGTGGAAGCTCTCGCCCATGGACCTCGAGTCCCTGGACCGTTGGGAGGCGTACACGGAGGCCAAGGAGGCCATGTTCCTCCACACGGACACGGACCACGCCCCGTGGATCTCCATCCGCTCCAACGACAAGAAGCGGGCCCGCCTCAACGCGATGCGCTACTTCCTGTCCCAGTTCGAGTACGAGGGCAAGGACCACGAGGTCGTCGGCACCCCGGACCCGCTGATCGTGCGCCGCGGCCGCGACGCCGTGGGGGACTGACCGCGGTCGACGTAGGCTGGGGGCGGGTCCGTGTCCGGCACGGCCCGTCCCACCGTCCGAGCCACAGGAGGCCACCCGCGATGACCGAGCAGACCACCACCGTCCCCGTCGGCGCCGCCGACATCGGCGTCACGGGCCTGGCGGTGATGGGCGCGAACCTCGCCCGCAACTTCGCCCGCCACGGCTACACGGTGGCCCTGCACAACCGCAGCCGGGCCCGCACGGACCAGCTCGTGGCCGAGCACGGTGACGAGGGTGCGTTCGTGGCGACGGAGACGCTCGCCGAGCTCGTGCAGTCCCTCGCCGTGCCGCGCCGGGTGCTCATCATGGTCAAGGCGGGCGCCCCCGTGGACGCCGTCATCGACCAGCTCGTCCCCCTGCTGGACGAGGGCGACATCGTCATCGACGCCGGCAACTCCCATTACGAGGACACCCGCCGCCGCGAGGCGGCCCTCGCCGAGAAGGGCCTGCACTTCGTGGGCGTCGGTGTCTCCGGCGGCGAGGAGGGTGCCCTGCACGGTCCGGCGATCATGCCCGGCGGTCCGGAGAAGTCCTACGAGGCCCTCGGTCCGATGCTCGAGAAGATCTCCGCGCAGTTCGAGGGGGAGCCGTGCTGCGCCTGGGTCGGCACGGACGGCGCCGGCCACTACGTGAAGATGGTCCACAACGGCATCGAGTACGCGGACATGCAGGTCATCGGCGAGGCCTACGACCTGCTGCGTCGCGTGGGCGGCCTCGAGCCCGCCGAGCAGGCCGAGGTCTTCACGGCGTGGAACCAGACCGACCTGGCCTCCTACCTCATCGAGATCACGGCCGAGGTGCTCGCCCAGGTGGACGCGGCCACGGGCCGCCCGCTCGTGGACGTGATCGTGGACGAGGCCGGCCAGAAGGGCACCGGCCGCTGGACCGCGATCTCGGGTCTCGACGTCGGCTCCCCGGTGGCCGCGATCGCCGAGTCCGTCTTTGCCCGCTCGCTGTCCTCCCAGCGCGCGGTGCGCGAGGCCGCCCGTGAGACCCTCGCGGCCGGCGTCGACGAGGAGGCGCAGCGCGTCCCGCAGGACACGGACGCGTTCGTGGAGGACGTGCGCCAGGCGCTGTTCGCCTCCAAGCTCGTGGCCTACGCGCAGGGCATGGACATGCTCGCCGCCGCCGCCGAGGAGTACGGCTGGTCGCTGGACCTGGGGACCATCGCCTCGTTGTGGCGGGACGGCTGCATCATCCGCGCCGACCTGCTCGACGTGATCATGCAGGCCTTCGGCGGCCGCGACACCTCCCGCCACCCGGCGCCGGGCACGCGTGCCCCCGGGCAGCCGCTCAACCTGCTCTTCGCTCCCGAGTTCGCCCAGGCGATCGCCGAGGCCCTGCCGGCCTGGCGCCGCGTGGTGGGCACCGCCGTCGCCGCGGGCGTGCCGGTCCCGGTGTTCTCCTCGGCCCTGGCGTACTACGACGGCCTGCGGGCCGACCGCCTGCCGGCCGCCCTCGTGCAGGGCCAGCGCGACTACTTCGGCGCCCACACCTACCTGCGCGTCGACCGCGAGGGCTCGTTCCACACGCTGTGGTCCGGTGACCGCACCGAGGTCGACGGCGAGGGCGTGCCCGTGGTCATGCCGCAGCCGACCGAGGGCGACCCCACGCAGGACTGACCCGGCGGGGGCCCGGCCCTCAGATCCAGAGGGCCGGGTCCACGTACTCCGCGGGGTCCACGAGCGGCTTGCCCTCGGCCGGGCCCTTGCGCGGGCGGACGGTGGCCGGCACGCCGGTGGCGATCGCGTCGGCGGGGGTGTCCTTCACGACGACGGCGTTGGCGCCCACCGCCGTCCCCTCCCCGATCTCGACGGGCCCGAGGATCTTGGCGCCGGCCCCCACCACGACGCCGTCGCGCAGCGTGGGGTGCCGCTTCACCTTGGCCAGGGAGCGGCCGCCGAGGGTGACCCCGTGGTACAGCATCACGTCGTCGCCGATCTCCGCGGTCTCGCCGATCACGACGCCCATGCCGTGGTCGATGAAGAACCGGCGACCGATCGAGGCGCCGGGGTGGATCTCGATGCCCGTGGCCGCGCGCGTGACCTGCGAGAGCACGCGGGCGGGCATCTTCAGCCGGTCGTGCCGCCACATCCGGTGCGCGACGCGGTGCGCCCACACGGCGTGCAGACCCGAGTAGACGAGGGCCACCTCGAGGTCACCGCGCGCCGCCGGGTCATGGCTGCGGACGGTCGCGATGTCTTCCTTGATGCGGGAGAACAGTCCCACGGGCGGCCCCTTCGGGTCGGTGCGGTCGGTGAGCGGGCGGCGGTCAGCCGCGGATGTCCTCGAAGAGGGCGGTGGAGATGTAGCGCTCGCCGAAGTCACACACGATGGCGACGATCAGCTTGCCCTCGGACTCGGGCTTGGCGGCCTCCTTGAGGGCGGCCGAGATGATCGCGCCGGTGGAGATGCCGCCGAGGATGCCCTCCTCGGTCCCGAGCCGACGGGCGGTCTCGATGGACTCCTCGAAGGTGGCCGGGTAGACCTCGTCGTAGAGGTCGGTGTCGAGGATCTCGGGCACGAAGTTCGCGCCGATGCCCTGGATCTTGTGCGGGCCGGCCTGGCCACCGGAGAGGATGGGGGAGTCGGCCGGCTCGACGGCGATGAGCTTCACGTCCGGCTTCTGCTCGCGCAGGTACCGGCCCGCGCCCGTGATGGTGCCGCCGGTGCCGACGCCGGCGATGAACACGTCCACGGCGCCCTCGGACGCGTCCCAGATCTCCGGGCCGGTGCCCGTGTAGTGGGCCTGGACGTTGGCCTGGTTCGCGAACTGCTGGGCCCAGATGGAGTTCGGGGTGCTGCGGACGATCTCCTGGGCGCGCTCGAGGGCGCCGCGCATGCCGTCTGCACCGGGGGTCAGCACGATCTCGGCGCCGAACGCCTTGAGCATCACGCGGCGCTCGGTGGACATGGTCTCAGGCATGGTCAGGATCACGCGGTAGCCGCGCGCCGCGCCGACCATGGCCAGGGCGATGCCGGTGTTGCCGGAGGTGCCCTCCACGATGGTGCCGCCGGGGGTCAGCTCGCCGGCCGCCTCCGCGGCGTCGACGATGGCGGTGCCGATGCGGTCCTTCACCGAGTTGGCCGGGTTGTAGAACTCGACCTTCACGGCGACGTCGCCGGGCAGGTCCTGCGCGAGGCGGTTCAGCCGGACCAGGGGCGTGTTGCCGACCGCCTGGGTGATGTCGTCAAGGATGCGGGCCATGGTGATACCTCCGGTGGTGGTGCGCCTCGGGGCGCGGGCGATCTAGTGGGTGTTCCTGCGTCAGGCTATCGAGCCGCGGCGCCGCTCAGGCGTCCACGAGCCACGCGGAGTAGTTCCGGCGCACCTTCGCGAGCTTCGGATCGATGACCACACGGCAGTATCCGTTGGAACGGCGCCGCGCATAGAAGTCCTGGTGAATGTCCTCGGCCGGGTGCCACGCGGACGCCGGCTCGACGCGTGTGACGATGGGGCTGTCATAGTTCGCCTGCGCCCGGGCGATCTCGTCCGCGAAGAACCGGGCCTCGGCCTCGTCGTGGGCGAAGACGGCCGATCGGTACTGGGTGCCGACGTCGGCCCCCTGGCGGTTCAACGACGTGGGGTCGTGGCCGGTGAAGAACAGATCCATGATCACCTCGGGCGGCACGACGGCGGCGTCGAAGCGCACGCGGACCGCTTCGGCGTGGCCGGTGGTCCCGGTGCACACGGACTCGTAGCTCGGGGCGGGGTCGTCGCCTCCGGTGTAGCCGGACTCGACGGCGAGCACGCCCCGCACGCGACGGTAGACGGCGTCGAGGCACCAGAAGCAGCCGCCGGCGAGCGTCAGCTCGCGGACGTCGGCGGGCGCGTCGGAGGCGCCGAGGGGCTCGGTACGGGGGGAGTCGGTCATGGCAGGCACAGCAACGCGGCCCGCGCTTTTCATTCCCGACGGCGCCGCGCCGTGCCCTCACCCAGGGCCGCCGGGTCGTGCGTGCCCGGGCCGGGTGGGCCATCATGGCCGGTATGACCGTGTCCCGTCCCACCGTCCCCGTCTCGCCGGTGCATGCCCTGGCCCCGCCGACGCTCGGGCAGGTCCTCGAGGTCGTCCAGGGGCTGTGGCCGCGGGAGCTGGCGGAGCCGTGGGACGCCGTCGGGCCGGTGGCCGGGCGCCCGGAGGCCCCGGTGCGGACCGTCCTGTGGGCGCTGGATCCCGTGCAGGCCGTGGCCGACGAGGCCGTCGCCCGCGGGGCCGACCTCGTGGTCACCCACCACCCGCTCCTGCTGCGCGGGACCTCGTCCGTCGCCGCCGTCGGACACGCCGCCGCCGCGAAGGGCCGCCTGCTGCACACCCTGATCGAGCACCGCATCGCCCTGCTGGCCGCGCACACCAACGCCGACGTCGTCGTGGACGGCGTCTCGGACGTGCTGGCCCGTGCCGTCGGCGTCACCGGAGCGCTCTCGCCCCTGACGGCCTCCGCCGCCGGCACCGGGGCCGAAGGCATCGGCCGGGTGGGCGACCTGCCCGAGGAGACCGACCTGGCCGCCTTCGCCCGGGCCGTGCACGCGGCGCTGCCCGCCACGGCCGGCGGCGTGCGCGTGGCGGGCGACCCCGCCCAGCGCATCCGCCGCGTCGCCGTGTGCGGCGGTGCCGGAGACAGCCTCTTCGACGCGGTCCGCGCGTCCGGTGCGGACGTCTACGTGACCGCCGATCTGCGCCACCACCCGGCCTCGGAGGCCCGGGAGACGGCCGCGACGGGGGAGGGGCGTCCTGCGCTCGTGGACGTCTCGCACTGGGCGAGCGAGTCCCTGTGGCTCGAGCACGGCGCCCGCGCCCTGGAGGCTGCCCTGGCGGAGCGGGGACTGGGCGTCACCACCCTGTTCTCAGATCACCGCAGCGACCCCTGGGACTTCCTGGTCGGGGGAGAGCGGGCCGACGAGGGGAGTCACGCGTGAGTGAGGTCACCGCACCGCCGGCGGTCCAAGCCCGGCTGCTGGAGCTGCAGGAGCTCGACACGGCCCTGGATCAGGCCCGCGCCGCCGTCCGTCGGCTCAAGGCGGACCCGGAGCACGCCCGGCTGCGCGCCCGTGCGCAGGAGTTCGAGGAGGCGCTGCCCGGTCTGCAGGACGCCGCCCGCACCGCCGACCGGGCGGGGGCCGAGGCCACCGAGAGGGCCGCCGCCACCCGCGCCCGTCGGGACCGGACCCGAGAGCGGCTCGAAGCGGGCCAGGGCGGGTCCAAGGAGCTGCAGGCCATGCAGCACGAGGACGATACGCTCACCGCGCTGCTCGATGATCACGAGGCCGCGGCCCTCGAGGCCATGGAGGCCGCCGACGCCGCCGAGTCCCGGCTCGTGAAGGGCCAGGCTGCTCTGGAGCAGGCGCGGGACGAGGTCGAGGCCCGCGCGGCGGAGGTGCGCCGCGTGGGGCAGGCCGTGACCCAGCGTGGCCGGGACCTCATCCAGCGCCGGGCGGCGTTGGCCGCGGAGTTCCCCGCGTCGTTGCTGGCCCTGTACGAGCAGGCGCGGGAGCGCAACGGCGGCATCGGCGCGGCCCGGCTCGTCGGGAACCGGTCCGCGGCCGCGGGCACGGAGCTGTCGCCCGCGGAGGTCGCGCGCATCCGGGCCCTCCCGCCGGCCGCCGTCGCCCGTTGCCCCGAGTCCGGCGCCATCCTCATCCGGGACTGACCCCGGGCCCCGCCCCCGGCGCGATCAGTAGAGTGGGGGGCCGCGTCGGACGGCGCGACCACGGACACGAGGAGGCGCACGGTGAGCGGACGAGTCCTGCAGGTGGAGGCCGACGGCGGGTCGCGGGGCAACCCCGGCGTCGCCGGCTATGGTGCCCTGGTGCGCGACCCGGCCACGGGCGAGATCCTCCGGACCGACGCCGCCCCGCTGGGGAAGGCGTCGAACAACGTGGCCGAGTACTCCGGGCTCGTGGCCGGGCTGCGGATGGCCCGGGACCTCGACCCCGAGGCGCGGGTGCACGTGCTGATGGACTCCAAGCTCGTGGTGGAGCAGATGTCCGGGCGGTGGAAGATCAAGCACGAGGACATGCGGCGCCTCGCGGCCGAGGCCCGGTCCGTGTTGCCCCCCGAGCGCGTCACCTACGAATGGATCCCGCGCAACCGGAACAAGGACGCCGACCGCCTCTCCAACGAGGCCATGGACGCCGGCGCGCGGGGCGGCCAATGGGACGCGGGCGCGTCCGAGGTGCCGGTCGCGGCCCCCGCGGCCGCGGGGTCGACCGCCGCGGAGGCGTCCACGACCCCCGCATCGGCGGTGGCCGGGTCCGGCCTCGACGCGGACGCGGACGTCCGGGCCGTGGAGGCGGACGGGCCCGACGCCGTCGCCTCGCCGGAGGGTGCGACCCCGGCGCCCGCGCCCACGGGCCGGCTGCACCACGTGGAGATCTGGGTCGCCGACCTCGCGGCGGCCGAGGCGAGCCTCGGCTGGCTGTTCGGCGAGCTCGGCTACGTGCCGGGCGAGGGGTGGGCCGAGGGCCGGACGTACCAGGGGGCGGGGGAGTACCTCGTGCTCGAGGCCGGGCCCGACGTCGCCGCGGGCGCCCACGAGCGCACCCGCCCGGGCCTGAACCACCTGGCCTTCCGGGCCGGATCGCGCGCCCGCGTGGACGAGCTCACCGCCGCCGCGCGCGACCGGGGGTTCCGCCTGCTCTTCGAGGACCGCCACCCGCACGCCGGGGGAGCGGACCACTACGCCGCCTACCTCGAGACCGCGGACGGCTTCGAGGTGGAGCTGGTGGCCGTCGAGGACTGAGGCCGCGTCCGGGCAGACCGCGCCTCGCCCGGGGTCACCCCTCGGGCAGGATCACCCGCAGCGCGCCGGGCTTCGCGCCGGACGGCCGGGCCAGCTCGACCTCCCAGCCGTGGCCGTCCCCGGCCCGCGCGACCACGTCCGCCACGCGGTCCAGCGTCGAGGTCTCCCGCGCCCCCGCCTCCAGGAGCGCGCGGGCCACGAGGCCGCGGGTGTGCTTGGCGAAGTGCGAGACGACCGTACGCTGGCCGTCGCGCAGCTGGAACACGTCCACTGCGAGGGTCCGCTCCGCCGGTGCCCGCCACTGGGCCGCATAGCCGCCGGAGCGGCAGTCGACGACGGGCCCGCCGTCCCGTGCGGCGAGCGCGTCGAGGGCGGGGGTCAGGACGGGGCGCCAGTGCGCGGCCAGCCCGGGCAGCCCGGGCAGCTTCGCGCTGACGGGCAGCCGGAAGGCGGGGATCCGGTCCGCCAGCGCGGTGGCGCCGAACAGCGCGGAGAAGACCAGCACGGACGCGCGGGCGCGGCGCTTCGCCGCCGCGGACAGGGAGGCGTGGTCGAGCGCATCGAAGAGCACGCCCGTGAACACCCGGTGACCGGGCGCGGCAGGGGCCGAGGCCAGGCGCGTGTTCGCCTCGACCTCGCCGGTGAGCGACGCCCCGACGCCGAGAGCCGCCAGGGCATCCGGGGCGGCCGAGACCGCGGCGAGCCGCGTGAGCAGGTCCGCGCGGGCGCCCGTCACCGCGGCGTCATCGGCCAACGCGAGGGCATCGAGGTCGAGCGGGGCCCCGGAGCGGGGCGCGGTCTTGCCCTCGGAGGGCGGCAGCAGGATCAGCACCGGGCCAGCCTAGCCAGGCGCCCCGGGCCGACGTCGTCGTCCGGACCTGGCACAGTGGTGGGGTCCGCACAGCCGCCCCGCATCCCAGGAGTCGCCCGATGACCGCCATGAACGTGTTCGGCGTGGTGTACCCGTTCGTCCTGCTCGTGATCGCGGCCGCCGTGTGGCTCGGGATCCGCTCCAGTGGGCGGGAGCGCACGCACGCCTCCGCTCTGGAGCAGCGCCTGCGGGAGCGCACCTTCACGGGGCAGGACCGCGTGACGCTCGAATGGCCGCGGGACCGGCGACGCCCGAGCCTGGCGAAGGTCGTCTCGATCGGCGAGTCGTACGGGTACCGCCTGCTGGACAAGCGGGAGCGCGAGCACGTGGTGGAGCTCGAGTTCGAGCGGATCCTCGACGACGAGGGGTTCTGACCCTCGCCGGGGGCCGTGAGGCGGGACGGACCGGCTGTAAGCCGGGTTCTGTGCCTCGCGCGCGTTGCCCCGCGCGAGGTGACGGCCATCCATCTGGGCCCGCCATCGCTGACGGGCTCGAGCGGCCAACCCGGACGCTGGGGCGAGCAGCCCTCGTGACGCGTCCTGTTCGGCCTTGCACCGGATGGGGTTTACCGAGCCGGCCCCGTCACCGGGGCCGCTGGTGGTCTCTTACACCACCCTTTCACCCTTACCGCCGCGCCAGCGGCGCGGAGGCGGTCTTCTCTCTGTGGCACTGGCCCGCGGGTCGCCCCGGGTGGATGTTGTCCACCATCCTGCTCTGCGGTGCCCGGACTTTCCTCGCACCCCCGCAGGGGCACGCGGCCGTCCGCCGATCCGTCCCGACCGACCAGTCTACGCCCCGCCGAGGCCGCGGGGGCGCTCCGGACGTGTCCTCACTTAGAATGGAGGCGTCCGCCGACAACGAGGTCGGGGGATGGGGCCTGCCCAGGACGGCCCCGCCAGGTTTCAAGGAAGGACTCCCGTGGCAGACACCGCCTCGACCCAGACCCCTGAGTGGAACACGCAGCAGAAGCTCGCGGAGAAGATGGTCCCCCTGCTGGGCACCCTGTACCGCGAGCACAACGTGGTCACCTCGATCTACGGGCGCTCCCTCGTGAACCGCGGCGTGATCGACATCATCAAGGCCCACCGCTACGCCCGCCGCGTGCAGGAGGCCCCGCTGAGCGTCGAGTCCACCTACCCCCTGGTCGAGGCGATGGCTGCGATGGACCTGGGCGCCGCCACCGTCGACCTGGCCGAGCTGGCCGCCAAGCAGAAGGCCTCGGGGCAGGACGTCCAGGCCTTCCTGGACGCCGAGCTCGCCGAGGTCAAGGGCAAGGCCGGTGAGGGCCTGGGCGAGACCCAGGACGTCGTGCTCTACGGCTTCGGTCGCATCGGCCGCCTGCTGGCCCGCATCCTCCTCGACCACGCCGGCGGTGGCTCCAAGCTGCGCCTGCGTGCCGTCGTCGTGCGCAAGAACTCGGAGGACGACCTGATCAAGCGCGCCTCCCTGCTGCGCCGCGACTCGATCCACGGCCCGTTCGACGGGACGATCGTGGTGGACGAGGACCGCGACGTGATCACCGCCAACGGCACCGAGATCCAGGTCATCTACTCGAACGACCCGACCACGGTGGACTACACCTCCTACGGCATCAAGGACGCGCTGGTCGTCGACAACACCGGACGCTGGCGCGACGACGAGGGCCTGTCCCAGCACCTGCAGGCCAAGGGCGCCGCGAAGGTTCTGCTGACCGCCCCGGGCAAGGGCGAGATGAAGAACATCGTGTTCGGCGTGAACTCGGACGACATCACGCCCCAGGACACGATCGTCTCGGCAGCCTCCTGCACCACCAACGGCATCACCCCGGTGCTCAAGGTCATCCAGGACGACTACGGCATCGACCACGGCCACGTGGAGACCGTGCACGCCTACACCAACGACCAGAACCTCGTGGACAACTTCCACAAGGGCGCCCGTCGTGGCCGTGCCGCCGGCATGAACATGGTCCTCACCGAGACCGGCGCCGCCAAGGCCGTGGCCAAGGCCCTGCCCGAGCTCAAGGGCAAGCTCTCCGGCAACGCCATCCGCGTCCCCACCCCGGACGTGTCCATGGCCATCCTCAACCTCGAGCTGACCAAGCCCACCTCGGTGGAGGAGCTCAACGCCCGCCTGAAGCAGGAGTCCCTCACCGGCCCCCTGCGCGGCCAGGTCGGCTACGTGGACTCCCCGGAGGTCGTGTCCACCGACTTCGTCGGCTCGGACCGCGCCGGCGTCGTGGACGGCCTGGCGACCCTCGTGAACAACGACGGCAAGAACGCGATCCTCTACGTCTGGTACGACAACGAGTACGGCTACTCGCACCAGGTGATCCGCGTGGTGGAGAAGATGGCGGGCCAGCAGGTCCCCGCCTTCCCGCAGGCCTGACCCGCAGACGACCGACGGCCCGTCCCCGCGGAGGGGACGGGCCGTCGTCGTGTGCCGACCGGGTCGGACCTCGAGCCGAGGCTCAGGCCTCGTCGTCCCCGTGGTCGCCGTCGGGGCCGTGCTCGTGGTCCGCGTGGTCGTCGGCGTCATGGCCGAAGGGGTCCTCGTCGGTACCGGGCAGCCACGTCACGCCGGGCACGTTCAGGCGCTCGGCCCGCTGCGCGCGCTTCCAGCGCCGCTGCCACTTGCCCTCGAGCCGGTTCACGTAGAGGGTGCCGTTGAGGTGGTCGTACTCGTGCTGCATGATGCGCGCGAACCAGCCCTCGGCCTCGAACTCGAACATCTCGCCGTCCACGCGCTGGCCGGACAGGCGCACGCGGGTCGGGCGCTGCAGGGGGAAGCCGAGCCCGGGCACCGAGAGGCAGCCCTCGGTGTGCTCGTCCGGGTGCGGGTCCTCCCGCGGCGCCTTGTCCAGGTGGGTCAGCACGGGGTTGATCACGTGGCCCACGTTCGGCGCGTCGCCGGAGTCCGGGAACGTCCACGTGAAGATCCGCAGCCCGACCCCGACCTGCGGGGCGGCCAGGCCCACGCCGTGCGCGGCGTCCTGCGTGACGTACATGTCCTCGATCAGCTCGCGGATCTCGTCGTCGATCACCTCCACCTCGGCCGCGCGCCTGTGCAGCACGGGCTCGCCGTAGACGGTGATGGGACGGATGGAGGCCATGGCACTGCGCTTCCCGGCCCGGGCTGCGGGCCTGCGTGGGTAGGAGGACGGGGGGAGTCCCCAGCCTACCGCCGGGGACATCACGACGACGGCGGTCATTCCGCGGCAAGGGCCTCCAGCGCATCCGGGTTCAGCAGCGTCACCCGCGGGCCCTCGATGGCGATCAGGCCGTCGTCGGCGAGGCGGCGCAGCCCGCGGCTGAACGCCTCGGGGGTGGTGCCCAGCAGCGAGGCGACGTCCTTCTTCGGCGCGGCCAGCACCACGACGAGGTCGGCCTCGTCCCGGAGGGCCGGCAGGCCGAGCAGATGTCCGGCGATCCGCGCGGTGACAGGCTGACGCTCCCATGCCAGCCGTTGTTCCGCCTCGGCCAGGCGGACGGCCAGCGCCCGCATCACGCGTCCCCCGATGCCCGGATGCTCGGCCAGGAGTCGGGCGACCTCGGCGTGGGAGAAGGTGCACAGGCGGGTCGCGACCACGGCGCGCGCCCCGTGCCGGGCCGGCTCGCCCGTGAGGAACTCGTGCTCGCCCACGGAGTCGCCGGGCTCGACCATCCGCACCACGCGTTCCCGGCCGGTCGCTGAGCCGAGCGTCAGCGCCAGGCGGCCGCTGTGCACGACGCACAGGCGGTCCGTGCGGTCACCGGCCAGGTGCAGGGCATCGCCGGCCTCGAGCACGAGCGGCCGCGCCAGGGCGGAGACCCGGCGCAGCTGCTCCAGATCCAGCCCGGTGAACAGCGGGACCCGGGCCGCGCACGGCTCTGGTTCGTCCATGGGGGCGAGGGGCAGGTCCATACGCACGCCATCAGCCTCCCACACGGCGGCTTGACCGCGGTCAAGGCGGGCCCGCCGTCCCCTTCGTAGCGTCAGTGACATCCCCGGAGGCCGGGGATCGGACCGGGCACCCGCCCGTCCGCTCAGCCTCATCGGCGGCCGCGCCGGTGACGACCCACAGGAGTGACCATGACCGCCACCACGCACACCCTGCTCCGCGCCGAGGGCTTCAGCTGCCCCTCGTGCGTCCGGAAGATCGAGAAGGCCCTCGACGCCCTGCCCGGCGTGACCGGCGCGCAGGTCCACTTCGAGACCCAG
Organism: Micrococcus sp. GPGPB33; assembly: GCF_037853785.1. NCBI lineage: Bacteria > Bacillati > Actinomycetota > Actinomycetes > Micrococcales > Micrococcaceae > Micrococcus > Micrococcus sp. GPGPB33. The sequence continues at coordinate 2,254,245 of NZ_JAQMWO010000002.1, read as the reverse complement.
CGCATCGAGGTCGACCACGACCCGCAGACCACCACTGCCCAGGACCTCGTCGAGGCCGTCGCCAAGGTCGGCTACACCGCCCGGCCGTCGGCCTTCTGACACCGCCCCGCCCCCGACGAACGGAGTCCGCCATGTCCACCCCCGCCGTCACACGTCCGGGCCGCCCTCGTGCCCGGTTCGCGTTGTCCCGCCGCTGGCGGCGCCCCGTGGTGGCCGGCCTGCTGATCGCCGTCTCGCTCGTGCTGGCGCCCGAGCAGCTGGCCCACGGGACCGGACACCTCGTGGCGGCGGGCCTGATGCTCGCCGCCGCCGTCGTGGCCGGCCTGCCGATCGCGCGCGACGCGATCGCCGCCCTGCGGGTGAAGACCGTCGGCATCGACCTGCTCGTCGCCACCGCCGCGATCGGCGCGTCACTGCTCGGCAATTTCTGGGAGGCCGCCGCCGTGACCTTCCTCTTCGCCCTCGGCCACGCCCTCGAGGACGCGACCCTGTCTCAGACTCGCTCGGCGCTCGCGGACCTCGTCTCCACGGCGCCCGAGACCGCCGTCGTCGTGGACGCAGACGGGACCCAGCGCACCGTGCCTGCCCACGAGGTGGCCCCCGGCGCGACCGTCCTCGTCAAGGTCGGCGCTCGGGTGCCGGTGGACGGCGTGGTGCTCACCGGGGTCGGCGCCGTGGACGAGGCATCCATCACGGGCGAGTCCATCCCGGCGGAGAAGACCGACGGTGACGCCATGTACGCGGGCACCGTCGCCACGGCCGGCCTGCTGCAGGTGCAGGCCCGGGGCGTCGGCGCCGACACCACGCTGGCGCGCATCATCCACCGCGTCGAGGCGGCGCAGGAGGCCCGTGCGCGGACCCAGCAGTTCATGGACCGCTTCTCCCGCTGGTACACCCCGGCGATCATGGTGCTGGCCTTCGCTACCGGCCTGATCACGCGGGACGTCCCCCTGGCCCTGACCCTGCTGGTCATCGGCTGCCCGGGCGCCCTCGTGATCTCCATCCCGGTCGCGATCGTGGCAGGGATCGGCCGCGGCGCCAAGGACGGCGTGCTCATCAAGGGAGGGGAGTTCCTCGAGCGCTCCGCTAAGGTCGACGCCGTCGCCGTCGACAAGACCGGCACCCTCACGTCGGGCACCCCCGAGCTGACAGACGTCGTCGCGTTCGAGCCCGGGGCCGAGGACGAGGTGCTGCGCTGGGCCGCACGGCTCGAGGCGGCCTCGGACCACCCGCTGGCCGCGCCGGTCGTCGCGGCGGGCCGGGACCGCGGCCTGCTGGACGGCCCGCTGGCCACGGATGTGGACGTCGTCCTCGGCCGCGGGCTCACCGGAGAGGTGGACGGCCGCGTCGTCGCCGTGGGCAACGTGGCGCTGCTGCGCGAGCGCGGCGTGGATCCGGCCGCGACCGACCGGGTCGAGACCGTCGCGGCCGAGCTCGCGGAGGCGGGCCGGACCCCGGCGGCGGTCGTCGTCGACGGCATCCCGCTCGGCGTCCTCGCCATCGCAGACACCCTCCGGCCCGAGGCCGCGGGCATGATCCGGGCGCTGCACGGGATCGGCGTCCGCGAGGTCGTGATGCTGACCGGCGACCAGCCCGGCGTCGCGCAGGCCGTGGCCCGGCAGGTGGGCGTCGACGACGTGCGGGCGGGCCTGCTGCCCCAGGACAAGCTCGAGGCGATCGAGGCCCTGCAGGCCGAGGGCCGCGTCGTCGCGATGGTCGGTGACGGCGTCAACGACGCCCCGGCCCTGGCGACGGCGGACATCGGCGTGGCCATGGGCGCGGCCGGCTCCGGCGTGGCCATCGAGACCGCGGACATCGCCCTGATGGGCGACCGGCTCGAGCCGCTGCCGCAGGCGCTCGATCTGGCCCGGCGCACGGTGCGGGTGATGCGGCAGAACATCGCGATCTCCCTCGTCACCGTCGCGGCCCTGCTGGCCGGCGTCTTCACCGGCGGCGTCACGATGGCCGTCGGCATGCTCGTGCACGAGGCGTCCGTGCTGCTGGTCATCGTGAACGCGATGCGCCTGCTGCGGCGCCCGGGTCAGCCCAGGTCCACGACCTCGAACTCGAGCAGGTCGGCGCCCGTGGCGACCGGCGCCGGGCGGCCGCCCTGCTCGGCGGCGTGAGCGGCGGGCATGCGCCCGTCCCGCCAGCGCTGGAAGTCCTCCTCCGACGCCCACGTCGTGACCACGAAGTAGCGGTCCTCGCCCGCGGTGGGCCGGAGCAGCTGGAAGCCCTCGAAGCCCGGCTCCTGGTCCACCGCGTGCTTGCGGGCGGCGAACCGCTTCTCGAGTTCCGGGCCGGCGCCCTCGGGGACGCTGATGGCGTTGATCTTCACGACGGACATGGGCTGGCCTCCTCGTCGGCGGGGGTGCGGCGTCGGGTCGACGCCCTCACCGGCCGACTCTACGCCCGGCAGCGGACCGGGGATCCGTCGAGCGGTTGATGCCCGGCGGCGTCGCCCCTGCGACGCTGAGCCGTGGACTCGGCCGCCGGGCGGCCCCGCTCGCCATCATCGCCGACCTGCACCAGGACCTCACCGACGCGCAGTGGGTGAACAGCCTCTACGCCGTGCTGCTGGCCGCGCTGCTGCCCGTCCCGGAGACCCGCGGCGAGAAGAAGCGTCCCGGCGTCGACGTCGACGGCGCCCTGCTCAGCGCCATCACGTTCGGTGCGCTCGTGTTCGCCGTCATCGAGGGCCCGGACCTCGGCTGGTGGACCCCGAAGCAGGACCTGACGATCCTCGGCTGGGTCTGGTCCACGCGCGCCGATCTCGATCGTCCCCCTCGCGCTCGCGCTCGCGGTCGTGGTGCTCGCCCTGGGACTGTTCGTCGCGTCGGAGCGGCACCGCGAGAAGGTGCGCCGCTCGGCCCTGCTCGATCTCGGACTGTTCACGTTCTCGACGTTCTCGGGGGCAACGCCATCGCGGCCATGGTCGCCGTCGGTGAGTTCGCCCTCATCTTCGTGCTGCCGCTCTACCTCATCAACCCGCTCGGCCTGGACGTGATGGGGGCGGGCCTGGTCCTGGCCGCGATAGCCGCGGGCGCGTTCCTCTCGGGCGCCGCGGCCCGTCACCTGGCGGCCTGGCCTCGGCGCAGCTGACGGGCACCGTCTGCCAGGACATCCCCGTGGAGATCTCGGGTCAGGGCTCCGCGACGCAGAGCACGGTCCGACAGATCGGCTCAGCGCTGGGCACCGCGTTCGCCGGGGCCACCCTGTCCATCGCCCTCGCCGCCACGCTGCCCGCGGCCCTGGACGACGCCGGCCTCACCGGCTCGGCGGCCGACTCGCTCGCCGCGGCCACGCGGGACTCGGCCGGCACCACGATCCCGCAGCTGCGGGCGCAGGGGGAGCGCGGCCCGCTCGGGGAGCGCACGGGGGCCGCCGTCGACGCGCTCACGGCCGGCTTCGCCGACGCGACGCGCTGGGCACTGCTCATCGCGGCCGTGTTCCTCGTGCTCGGATTGATCGGCGCGCTGCGGCTGCGCCGAGCGTCCGGGAATCACTGAGCACACGAAGAAGCTCCCGGCATCCGCAAGGATTCCGGGCGCTTCGTGTGGGATGAGGGACGGGGATTGAACCCGGCTGGACACGCCCCGGCCTGGCCGAATCATGCGGGACGGTGGGCCACGCGCCCCGGTTTGAACAGGTCGTGTTCGGTGGACGGAGGCTACCAACCAGGGTTGCATTCGCATCCATCACCACCTCGCCTCCGAAGACCACCAGCTGTGCCTGCGCACCGTGGGGAGGTGGATGCACCGGCTGGGCATCTCCCGGTTGCCAGACCTCGCGCCCACGGGTGAGGACCTGCGCCAACGACCACAGAAGATCACCGCGAGAGGGCCGGGGCACATGGTGCACCTGGATGTGAAGAAAATCGGGCGCATCCCCGAGGGGGGCGGCTGGCGTGCTCACGGCCGGGACTCCGAGAACGCGCGAGCGGCCAAACGCGGGCCTGGCCGACGGGTCGGGTACACCTACCTGCACTCGGCGATCGACGGGTACACCCGCCTGGCGTACACCGAGGCGTTGGAGGACGAGAAGGCGGTGACCACGATCGGGTTCTTCTGCCGGGCGAGGGCGTTCTTCGCCGCCCACGGCATCACCGTGGACCGGGTGATCACGGACAACGGAAACAACTACCGGGCTGCGGACTTCACCGCGAAGGTGGTCTCGCTCGGGGGCCGGCATCACCGGATCCGCCCCTACACCCCGCGCCACAACGGGAAGGTCGAACGCTACAACCGGCTGATGGTGGACGAGGTCATCTACGCCCGCCCCTACACCTCAGAGCAAGCTCGGCGTGAGGCCCTGGCGGTGTGGGTGAACCACTACAACTACCATCGGCCTCATACCTCCTGCGGAGACGCTCCTCCGGCCTCACTGGCACCGACCCGAGTCAACAACGTCATGCCCTCCTACACCTAGCCTCGGTTCTGCTTGTCGTCCTCAGCGAGATAGGTCCAGATTTCACGGTGCCAGAGCCACCCTCGTCCGGATTCTTCGCTTACCACCCAAAGGTGGGTGACGATGGGATCAAGTTGCGGCGGACGCGACGGCACCATCTCTCCGCCGGGTGTTCGGTCAGGTGCCAAGCGGTGTAGCGGGCGGGCGACCTCGTACGGAGTGTCGTCGTCCAACCACACGAACAAGTGGCGCTCCTCTGTCGCCGTCGCAGACAACTTCTTAAGGTTGTCCTGCCGGGCGTTGAGTTCGGCTTCCAACCCCTGTAGCGCCTCGTCGTTGCCGCCAACTGTGCCACTGCTTCCGAGGCTCAGCACCACACGGTGAATGTGTGATTTCTCCGGTGTGGGGTCGTCACCAAGGGCGCCGGCACGCTTGACGCCTGCCTGTAGTAGAGCTTCGTACACGCCGGATAATGGCCCACCGCGCCGGACATGGATCGTCGCCTGATGGCTGGAGAAGTAGGTCTCACCGACTCCTTCGAGCAGAAGGAGGTGTGGAAGAGCACCTTGCACGAGGCTCTTCATCTTCGGTTGAGTTTCGGGGACCATGAGGACCCAACACGACCGTAGGCGCGATGACGCAGCGGATGAGCCGCGTGAACCTCGTGCCGCCGCTCGCCCGCGTCGCTTCTCCGCATCCGTGAACCGCGTGACCTCAAGCGCCACGGTTCCGTCTTGGGAAAGATAGTCGACACCGCCGGTCTTGTCGGCGTGCTCTAGTGATACATCCATCACGCGCTCAACCAGCGCCCGCGCCCGTGCTTCGTCTGGTCGTTCGCGGTTCATCGTCGTCAGTCGACGGCTGTGCTTGGCAAGAGATTCCACCCTTCGCCGATCTCCGGCAACACGTCGGAGAGGACAGCGATTTCCGTGGCCTTTCCCACCCGGTGAGCGGAATAGTTCAACTCGAACTCACGCCTTCTGCGTTTCTCGTAAAGGTCGGCAACCTGGGGGGCGTTGTCGTAGGTAAGGAGCCAGGGCCGGTCAGCGTGCTCGTTGAGGACTCGCGCCAGAGCCTCGTGGTCCGCCGGTGCGAAGGCGTTGAGGTACAGAGAACCGGCCTTCTCGAAATATGGCGGGTCTGCATAAATGAAGGTATCGTCCCGCTTTGCGTATTCGTGGATTACGTCTATGCCGTCGCGTGATGTAGCAACGATACTCTCCGAGTAGAGTGAGAGGATTCTGATTCTCTCCGCCAGCCCTTGGCGGTTGAACCGTGCGTCAATCTTATAGTTTCCGGTCTGGTTGAGGCCACCGATCGGTCCGCCATTGAGGACGCCTGATCTGTTGGTGCGATTGAGGTAGAAGGTTGCGAATCCGAGTTCTAGGAGTTGGGATGTGTCAGCTGCGGCGTATATCTCCCGCTGCCGTCTCCATTCCTTGACATCCAGTTTGGCCTTGTGGATTTGTTCGATCAGCCAGCCAGCCTCCCCTTGAACGGTCGACCAGAAGGCATGGATGGCGGGATCAAGATCATTGATGACGACACGTTCAACCTGGCCGGTTACAAGGAGTCCGAGTCCAGCACCAACACCTCCCGCGTAGGGCTCAACGTAGGTGCATCCTGCAAGATCCATATCGCGGATCATCTTCCGCAATCTGGAATACAGAGCGGACTTCCCGCCGGGATACCTGAGGGGTGAGACCCGTGGCCGGCGGGTGGAGATTCGAATGCTTGCAGTGGTCATGGCTTCATCAGGTGTCTCATCAAGGAATCAATCGACGCCCACATTGAGAACGCTTGGTCGGCATCAACCATGAAGTGGTGATTGTGGTTGATGGCATTGAGGGAATCGCCGGAGTTGGTGTAGACGACGAGCTTGCCGGTTCGTACTCCCTCGATCACCTGGATCAGGTAAGTGGGTCCATTGGTCTTTACGTAGTCCAAGAGCCAGTTCAGTGCGTGTCCGAGTTGCACCCGACCATTCTGGTTGTTTCCCGTGGCCTTGATGTCGATGGATTTCGCCTCGGCGAAGGCCTTGATCGACTTCTCCAAGACTGCGCGCGTCATGAGGAAGGTTCCGTTCGGGAACTTCTGAACATCAACCTCAGACAGTTCGCCTAGCAGCGACTTGAGCGCTTCTGGGTATGAGTCGGGAGCCTTGACCTGGCCCAGGTCGAGGTTGCGCGGCTTCTTCTTCTTGGCGGGAGGTGCCTTCTTCGTGGTCGGCTTGTTCGTCGGCGCTGAGCCAGTGCCGCTCCCGGTGCCGGTCGTTCCGCCAAGCCCAGCCGTTCCTCCGGTGCCAGTGGTTCCGCCTGTGCCGCCGGGTACCCCCGTGGTTGTCGTCCCGCCGGATGCGCCGCCAGAACCCGCGGTTGAACCAGTGCCACCGGCAGGCGCCGCGACGTCATTGGCGTCCGCTACGATTTGGCGGAGTTCTTTCATCAACTGTGTGTAGCGAGGGCTGCTGACGGAGTTCAGGCTGCGGGTGTTGATGTTCTCCTCGAACATGCCCCGCACGATGGCCGTGGCGATGTCTTTGAAAGTTGCATCCGAGATGGTCTTGGAAATATCGCCGTTCGTGTCCATCGCGAGTCCGGTGAGAGCAAGGAACTCTTTGGATTCGTAGATGCGCGCCAAGGTAGAGAGGCCCCTTGCCCACTTCTTCGTCGCCAAGAAGTCTTGGAGTTCAGCATCTTCGTACTTGACCGATTTGAAGAGGTTGATGATGTGGGCGCGAAAGACAAACTTGCGGACGTCGATGGTCGGGTACCGCACGAGCAGGTCGCTGAGCTTCCTGCCGGAGTCGATCTGTGCCTGGAAGAAGGCAGCTTGCCTGCTGGGACTCCACGCTTTCCGCAGGTTGCCGGTGTGGATTGCCGCGATGAGCTGGTCGGCTTCGGTCTGGTTGGGAGCGACCATGACCCGCACCTTCGAGAGGGCGGTCCGGTCCGGCAGCACGGATGCTTGTGCGGAAATCCTGGCCTGGAAGTCAGGCACCAGCATAGGGTTTTGGATCGCTTTGAGCGCCGCGAGGCGGCGGTTACCTTCAACCATTACGTACTTGCCGCGGCGCTTGAGTACGACGGGTGTCTCGTGAGTCAGGTAGCCGATCTTGCAGATGCCTTCAACGAGCCCGAGTGCGTCTTCATTGACGAAGAGGTCTTCGATGATGTCTGCTTCGACCTTGGCGTCGGCTATCTCCAGGCGAACGTTCTTCGGGTCGAGGTGAACTTCTTTCAGAACATCCAGCTCGATCGTGGGCCATTTGGACGTGTCTAGCATGCGCTCGGACTCCATCCGTTCGCTGTGCTTGTCGGTCCACGCTGTGGCCTACCTGCCATGCGATTCATCCCCCTTCGGTGCCCCTGCGCCGCGCACGTAGTCGAGGACATCGCTTCGCACGAAGCGCCAGGCGCGGCTGACCTTCTCCCCAGGAAGGGAGCCTGCGCGCGCCAGTGCGAGCACAGTCTTGGTTGAGACTCGCAGCAGTGCTGCTGCCTCCTCCGCAGTCAGAACTTCCTGTTCTTCCGCCATCTTCCCATAGCCTCCTTGAGCGGGACGCATCTTCACACTAGCTGTTGTGGGTCATGAGGTTCTTGCCACGGGGTACGGGCTGAGATGAGACGAGCGGGCCTCTCCCGCAGGATGGAAGTTCCTCAACAACCCACCAGCCCGAAAAGACCCACTCATGACTCACGCTAACGCACCCCTGACCCCCACCGGCCGTCTCAGGATGGTCCACCGCCACCTGCACGACGGGATCCCGCAGGCACACGTTGTGAATCGCTCCGGGTCTGGTGGAGGCTCTGATCCAACGGAAGGATGCAGAGCATGCCCGCACCACGGAAGTACCCCGACGAGCTCCGCGAACGCGCCACGCGGATGACGCTGGAAGCCCGTCAAGACCCCGCCACGAGGACCGGAGCATTCCGCCGCGTAGGAGAACAGCTCGGGATCAATCCCGAGACGCTGCGCAACTGGGTCCGCCAAGCCGAGATCGACCACGGCCACCGCCCCGGAATCACGACCAGCGAAGCCGTCCGGGTGGCCGAGCTGGAGAAGGAGAACCGTGAACTACGGCGGGCGAACGCGATCCTGCGCTCGGCGTCGGCTTTCTTCGCGGCGGAGCTCGACCGCCCACAGCGCTGATCGTGGACTACATCGACGAACACAAACACGCGTTCGGTGTCGAGCCGATCTGCGCCACGCTGTCCGCGGCAGGCACACAGATCGCACCGAGCACGTACTACGCGGCCAAGACGCGCCCTCCTTCAGTGCGCAGCCTGCGCGATGAGCAGGTGCTCGTGGAAATCCGGCGGGTGCATGAGGCCAACTACGGGGTCTACGGGGCCCGGAAGGTCCACGCGCAACTGCGGAGGGAGGGCCTGCAGGTGGCCAGGTGCACGGTGGAGCGGCTCATGCGAGCCGCAGGCCTGCGCGGGATCAGCCGCGCGAAGGGACCGAGGACCACGGTCCCAGGCCGCGGCCCGGATGAGCGTCAAGACCTGGTCCAGCGAGACTTCACCGCGGCGGCTCCGAACCAGCTGTGGGTCGCTGACATCACCTACTGCCGCACTTTCAGCGGATGGGTGTACGCCGCGTTCATCATCGACGTGTTCTCCCGACGGGTGCTGGGCTGGCAGCTGTCGAAGTCGCTGCGCACGGACCTGGCCCTGGACGCGTTGGAGATGGCGTTCTGGACGCGTCAGCGCGCAGGCCACGACGTGGCCGGGCTACGGCATCACAGCGATAAACATCACAGCGATAAAGGAGTCCAGGGTGGATTCAATCGGTCGTCGCAACACCCTCTCTGAATCACTGGAGGTATGGGCGATGGCAAGCAAGGACTGGGCGAGGAAGATCAGTGACGTGCCCGAGGGGACACGTCGACAGTGGAGAGCGGATCGGGCCTTGCGGGCCCCGATGCGCTCTCCTGGCAGGCCGCAGCCCTCACGGGAGGTCCAACGCCAGTTCTGGCGTGTGATCGCCACCGGCGTTACGACGGTCGAGGCATCCCTGACTGTGGGCGTGTCCTGGCCCGTCGGGGCGCGCTGGTTCCGTCACGCTGGCGGGATGACCCCGCTGTCCTTAGCCGAGCCCACCGGCCGGTATCTGTCCTTCGCTGAGCGTGAGGAGCTCGCGATCCTCCATGCCCAGGGCCAGGGGGTCCGTCAGATCGCACGCACGCTGGGACGTGATCCCGGCACGATCAGCCGTGAGCTGCGCCGTAACTGCGCCACTCGTTCCGGGAAGCAGGAGTACCGGGCCACGGTGGCGCAGTGGAAGGCCCAGGAAGCTGCCAGGCGGCCCAAGCCGGCGAAGCTGGCCACGAACCAGCGACTGCACGACTACGTCCAGGCACGGCTGAACGGGATGGTCCTGGGCCCCGATGGCGTGGCCGTGCCGGGACCGGTCGGGGCCGGTTTTAAGGGGCGGAAGATGAAACCGCGCCGGGCGGATCGTCGGTGGTCTACGGCGTGGAGCCCTGAGCAGATCAGCCGCCGGCTGCGCCTGGAGTTCCCTGATGATGAGTCCATGCGGATCTCTCATGAAGCGATCTATCAGTCGCTGTTCATCCAGGGGCGTGGGGCGCTCAAGCGTGAGCTCGTCGCGTGCCTGCGTACCGGGCGGGCTCTGCGCGAGCCGCGGGCACGTTCCCGGAACAAGCCCCAGGGCCATGTCACCGAGGATGTGGTGTTCAGCAAGCGCCCACCCGAGGCCGCTGATCGTGCTGTGCCCGGGCACTGGGAAGGGGACCTGATCATCGGGACCGAGCGTTCAGCGATCGGGACTCTGGCCGAGCGCAAGAGCCGGGCCACGATCCTGGTCCGCTTGCCCCGCCTGGAGGGATGGGGTGAGCGGCCGCCGGTGAAGAACGGGCCGTCGCTGGGTGGGTACGGGGCCGAGGCGATGACCGCGGCCCTGATCAAGGCGATGGCGACGGTGCCGGAGCAGCTGCGTCAGAGCTTGACGTGGGATCGGGGCAAGGAGCTGGCCGGGCATGTCCAGTTCACGATGGCCACGGGCACGAAGGTGTTCTTCGCTGACCCCCACTCGCCGTGGCAGCGGCCGACGAACGAGAACACGAACGGGGTGCTGCGGCAGTACTTCCCCAAGGGCACGGACCTGTCGAGATGGTCGGCCGAGGACCTCGCAGCAGTCGCGTACACGCTGAACAACAGGCCCAGGAAGGTCCTGGACTGGAAGACTCCCGCGGAGGTCTTCGCCGAGCAGCTACGCTCGCTCTCAACGCACGGTGTTGCAACGACCGGTTGAACCCGCCCAGTACGTCGCCGTGCGATACACCCAGCGGCTGGCCCAGGCCGGCGCAGTCGCCTCAGTCGGCTCGACGGGGGACTCGTATGACAATGCCCTCGCGGGGGCGTTCAACTCGCTGTTCAAGGCGGAGCTGATCCGGAACAAGGGGCCATTCAAGTCCATCGAGGACCTGGAGATCGCGGTCGCGGAGTACATCGACTGGTTCAACCATCGTCGTGTGCACGGCGAGATCAGGCTGGTCCCTCCGGTCGAGTTCGAGGACGTCTACCATCATGAGAACCCCGTGCCGGCGCCCGCCGGGACGGCACTTACGAGCCTCTAACAAACCCGGGGCGATTCACGGCTGCTCATCTGCCATTCCCGCAACCGTCACGGCAAGGTCTACCCGTACTTCGTGTGCTCAGGCCGGCACGGCGATACGAGCGGTTGCACCCGGCAGGCCGTGCTCATCGAGGACGTGGAGCGACTGATCGGGGGTTACTACGAGACCATCCAGATCGACGGACAGACCCGGCAAAACGTCGCCGGGATGCTCCACGCCACCTTCGACCGGCTGATGGCTGCCGACGTCAAGGAGTTGGCCGGCCTCGCCGCTGACCGTGATCGTCTCGACAACGAGCGGGTCAAGCTGCTGCAAGCGCACTATGCCGACGCCGTGCCGCTGGACCTGCTCAAGCAGGAACAAGCCCGCATCGGCGCTGAGCTGGAGACGATCAACAATCGGATCGCTGCACACCACGACCAGTACGCCGAGGCTCGCGCGAACTTGGAGGACTCGATCGGGCTGCTCGCACACGCGGCGGACATCTACCGGCGGTGCGACGACGCGAACCGTCGTCTGTGCAACCAGGCGTTCTTCACCGCCATCTTCATTGACGACGACGGCGAACCCCGCGTCGAGTACCAGCGGCCCTACGACACGCTCTGCGATCCCGAGGTCCAGGCCAACGCCTTGAACTGGGCGGCCGAAGCAAAGGAGAAGGGCGAGGTCCAAACCCAAACCAGAGCGGTGACTCTGGTCGAGGGTTTGAACCTCGCCCGTTCAGGGTGAGCGACGGGGATTGAACCCGCGACCTTCTGGACCACAACCAGACGCTCTGCCGACTGAGCTACGCCCACCATGTCTGCTTCACACGGACGGATCCGCGCGGCGCAGCGGGGTCCACAGTACACGAGATCCCGCGCAGCGCCGAATCGGGGCAGTGGGGCCGGGAGTGCCTGCTCAGGCCTGCGCCCCGGACACCACCTCCGCGATGGCGCGGGCCTCCTCCGTGGTGGGGCCGGGGGCGGGGGCCATGACGGCGGCCCGGTAGTAGCGCAGCTCGGTGATGGAGTCCTTGATGTCCCCGAGGGCGCGGTGGCCGCCGGTCTTGGCGGGGGCCTGGTAGTAGGCGCGCGGGTACCAGCGCCGGGCCAGCTCCTTCACGGTGGACACGTCCACGATCCGGTAGTGCAGGTGGTCGACGACGGCGGGCATGTAGCGGGCGAGGAACAGCTTGTCCTGGCCCACCGTGTTGCCGGCCAGCAGGCCCTTGCCGGCGGGCACGCGGGCGGCGATGTACTCGAGGACGCGCGCGGCGGCGTCGTCGAGCTCGAGGCCCTCCGCGAGCTCCGGCAGGAGGCCCGAGGTGGTGTGCATGTCCCGGACGAACGGGTCCATCTGCTCGAGGGCGGCCGCGGAGGGACGGATCACCAGGTCGATGCCCTCGTCCAGGATGTTCAGCTCGGCGTCCGTGATGAGCACCGCCACCTCGACGAGCTCGTCGACCTGGGGGTGCAGGCCGGTCATCTCGCAGTCGATCCAGACCAGGGGGCGCTCTCCGGCGCGGGGGTGCTCGTCTCGCTCATGCCCCCAGGCTACTCGCGTGTCACGATGGTAGATTCGAGCGAGCCGCGCCCTCGCGCGCCCACGCAGGACCGCACGGAAGGACCCGTCGCATGAGCGTGTCGACCCCGCGTCCGTCCGGGTCCACGGCCCACCGGCCGGAGTACGTCGGCGTCGGCGGCCTCCGCGCGGACCCCCAGGTCGCCGGCGCGGACTGGTGGCCCATCCTGGTGGGGACCCTCGGCTCCCTCCTCCTGGTGGTGGGCTCGTACTCCGTCGGCTGGCTGGCCTCGGCCTCCCCGATCAACCGCTGGCAGTGGCTGATCCCGTGGCGCACCCAGGAGACCGGCGTGCTGGCCGGCACGGTGCTCCTCACCCTCGGCTGCTGGGTGATGTTCTGGGCCTGGCTGCGGCTGGGCCAGACGATCCGCCCCTTCGGCCGCGGCGCTTTGCGCACGGTCAACCTCGCCACCGTCCTGTGGTGCCTGCCCCAGGTCGTGGCACTGCCGATCTTCAGCCGGGACATCTTCGCCTACGTGGGGCAGGGCCGTCTCATGGTGGCGGGGCAGGACCCCTACGTGGACACGATCTCCTCGCTGTCCAACTGGTTCCAGCTCGGAGCGGACGCGACCTGGGCGGACTCCGAGACCCCGTACGGTCCGATCTTCCTGTGGATCGAGCAGGCCGTCGTCGCGATCTCGGGGGACATGAACCCGGACCTGGCGATCTTCCTGTTCCGCCTGGTGGCGGTGGCCGGCGTCGCGCTGATCATGGTCTTCGTGCCGCTGCTCGCCCGCCGGCTGGGCGTCAACGGTGCGTGGGCGCAGTGGATCAGCGCCGCCAACCCGCTCTTCACCATCAGCTTCGTCGCGTCCGGGCACAACGACGCCCTCATGGTCGGCCTCGCCCTGGCCGGCACGTGGTGCGCGCTGCGCGCCGGACATCCGCTCCGCCCCCAGCGACCCGGGCAGTCCGTCGCGTGGGGGGTGGCCGGCGTCGTGCTGGTCACCCTGTCCCTGGGCATCAAGCCCATCACCCTCGTGCTGCTCCCGTTCATCGGCCTGCTGTGGGCCGGCCCGACGGCCCGATGGCCGCGCCGGTTCGCCTTCTGGGCCCTCACCGCCGGGATCTCCTTCGGCCTCATGGCCCTGGTGGGCGTGCTCAACGGCTTCGGCTTCGGCTGGGTGGCCGTGATGGTCGGCACGGGCACGGGCACCGTGCCGTGGGGGCCGATCGGCATGCTGTCCCTCATCACGGTGGGGGCGAGCGAGCTCCTCGGGCAGGGGGCGGACGTGCAGGCCGTCGAGGGGGTGTACAAGACCGCCGGACGCGTGCTCTCGGTGCTCATCGTGCTGGCCCTGATGTTCCTCGGCCGCCAGGACCGCGTGATGACGCGCATGACCTGGGCGTTCACCGCGCTGGTGATCCTCTCGCCCATCATCCAGCCCTGGTACCTGTTGTGGCTGCTCCCGTTCTTCGCCGTGATCGGCATCCGGGACAACTGGCAGATCAAGTGGGTCGTGTTCACGGTCGGCTACTTCCTGGCGTTCGGCGCGTCGGACCAGCTCTTCACCTGGCAGTTCCTGGACATCGCGGACCAGGTCAAGGCCGTGTCCCTGATCGTCTCCGCCGTGTGTCTGCTGTGGATCCTCGTCGTGGACCGCCGCACCAGCCGGTTCGTGAAGGACCACTGGCACGTGCGCCCCGCCGTGCGCGCCGGCCTGGCCCGGCTCCGTGGCGCCCCTCGACCCGTGGAGCCGGGGAGTGAGGCCCGCCGCCCCCGCGACGACCGGCGCCCGAGGGCCCCGTCCGAGCCGCGTGGCGGCGCAGCCCGAGCCGGAGGCGGCCGTCCGCCGGGGCACGTGGGCGTCCGTGCTCATCACGGTGGGCTCCTGGGGCGTGGGGTGGCTGCCGATGACGCCCGACTCGGTGTTCTCCGGCACCACCCTGCTCAACCCGCTGCGGGTCTACCTTCCCGGCGTGCTGCTCAGCACCGTGCTGCTGGCCGCCGGCTCGCTGCTCCTCGTCCGATCCTGGCTCGAGCTGGGCCGCGCGCTGCGGGGCCGCTGGGAGGAGCACGGCCGGCTGGTGGCCCACGCCGCCTGGTGGTGGTCCGCCCCGCTGATGCTCGCGCTGCCGATCTTCTCCCGCGATGTGTTCTCCTACCTCCAGCAGGGCCGGCTCCTCGCGTCGGGTCTCGACCCGTACTCCCAGGGCGTGTCCGCCCTGCCCGGCTGGTTCATGCAGGGGGCGGACTCCATCTGGGCCGAGTCCCCGTCCCCCTACGGGCCGCTGTTCCTGCTGTTCGCCGAGACGACGTGGCGGGCCACGGGCGGCAGCATCGAACTGTCCGTCACGGCGTTCCGCCTCCTCGCCCTGGCGGGCCTGGCACTGTGCCTGTGGGCGGTGCCGCGGCTGGCCGCCGTCGCGGGCCGGTGCGGGCCGTGGGCCACGTGGGTGGCCGTGGCGAACCCGTTGTTCCTGCTCTACATGATCGCCGGCGCGCACAATGACGCGCTGATGTCGGGGCTGATGCTCGCGGGCATCCTGCTCATGGTCCGCCCGCCCCGCCGCCGCGTGCATGCGCTGTGGGGGATCGTGCTGATCGCCCTGTCCGTCGCGATCAAGCCCCTGACAGCTTTGGTGCTGCCCTTCGTGGCCCTGCTCCTGCCCACCGGCTGGGCCCGGTTCCGCGCGGCCGATCCGCGCCTGCGCCGGCGGGACCGGCTCGGCCCGTGGTTCACGACGGCGGTGATCTCCCTGGCCGTCCTCACGATCCTCGGCGCCGGCTCCGGCCTCTGGTTCGGCTGGGTGCCGGCCATGCTCACGAGCGGGGACGCGGCGTTCCCGTACGCTCCCGTGGGCCTGCTCGGCCTGCTGCTCGGCGCGGTCGTCGAAGCCGTGACGCCCCTGGGGGCGCGCGACGTGGCCGCGGCCTTCTACACCGTGATGACGGTGGCGGCCCTCGGCTTCACGGCGTGGCTGGCCCTGCGCCGCCGCCCCCTGGACCCGGTGTTCAGCGCGGCGGCCGTGCTCGTGGTGGCCGTCGCCACCGCCCCGATCATCCAGCCGTGGTACCTGCTCTGGGTCCTGCCGCTGCTGGCGTGCGCCCTCCGCCCGCTGCCGTGGGGCGCCGACCATCCCCGCTGGCTCGGGTGGGTCACCGCGCTCGCGGTGCTGCTGCTCACCGGCGTCGGCGTGGTGGACCAGCTCTCGGTGGCACAGTGGCTGCCGGTCCTGGCCGTCCGCGTGTTCACCCTCGTCCTGATGCTCGCGGGGATCGGATGGATCATCCACCGCGATCCCGTCACCGCGCCCCTGTTCCCCGGGCGGCGGCGTCCTCCCCTGGAGGTGGTCGAGCCGCGGGCCGAGGCGGCGTCGTCGACGCCTCCGGAGGCGGGCGTGCCGCCGGACGCACCGCCCGACGGGCCGCCGTCGACCGCCTCGCACTCCGCCTCCTCGTCCACCCGCATCCCCCAGGAGAGACCGTGACCTCCCACCCCCGCAGTCCCGCCCCGACCCGCCCGAGCGCCCGCTGGGTCGGCCTGCTCGTCGGCCTGACCGTGGTGGCTGCCGCCGTCGGCGTGCTGACCAAGCAGTGGTGCCGCGTGAACGGCTGGGCGGCCCCCGGCGTGCACGCGCACATGTGCTATTCGGACTTCGCCCAGCTGTTCCCCACGCGTGGCCTCTCCGACGGCCACTTCCCCTTCTACACGCCGCTGCCGCCCGAGCAGTGGATGGAGTACCCGGCGTTGCTGGCCGTGGTCGCGGGTGTGACCATGTGGTTCGTGCCCGTCTCCGGCGACCTGCACGAGCGCACCGTGACCTACTTCGACGTGAACGCGATCGGCGTGGTGCTGTGCTGGATCGTGCTGGTCGTCGCGACCGCGTACACCGCCCGCGGTCGCTCCCGGGACGCCCTCCTCGTGGCCCTGGCCCCGGGGATCATCCTCACCTCGATGCTCAACTGGGACCTGTGGGCCGTGATGCTGGCCGCCCTGGCCCTGTGGGCGTGGACGGCGGGCCGTCCGACCCTCGCCGGCATGCTCATCGGACTCGGCACCGCCACGAAGCTGTACCCACTGTTCTTCTTCGGCGCGATCTTCGTGCTGGCGCTGCGCACGGGCCGCTGGGCCGGGTTCGTGAAGGCGGCCGTGGCCGGGGCGGCGGCCTGGCTCGCCGTGAACCTCCCGTTCATGCTGACGGCGTTCGACCAGTGGTCCCGCTTCTACACGTTCTCGGGGGACCGCGCGGTCTCCTTCTCCTCGACCTGGCTGGCGCTGGCCTGGACAGGATGGTCCGGGGAGACGTTCACGACGCTCCAGAACGGCCTGTTCCTGGTGTGCTGCGCGGGGATCGCCTACCTCGCCCTCGCGGCGCGGCACCGTCCGCGCATGGCCCAGCTGTGCTTCCTGATCGTGGCGTCCTTCATCCTGTGGGGGAAGGTGTACTCGCCGCAGTTCGTGATGTGGCTGATCCCGCTCGTGGTCCTCGCGACGCCGCGGTGGCGCGCGTTCTGGATCTGGCAGGCCGTGGAGGTCTACCACTGGGGCGGGGTGTGGATGGAGTCGGCCCGCATCACCTCGGACGGGGCGTTCGCCGGCGGCGCCTGGTGGATCACCGCCTGGTACGCCTCGGGGATCGTGGCGCACATCGTCGCCCTCGTGTGGCTCATGACCACGGTGGTCAAGGACGTCCTGGACCCCGCCCGTGACCCGGTGCGCCGCACCGCCCTCGACCAGGGCGCCCCCGAGATCGCCCCGGGGGTGGCGGAGGACCCACACGCCGGCGTCTTCACCGGTGCACCTGACCGACTGCTCCTGCCCCCGGCCGGACGCGGCCTGCAGCCGCTCGGCGGGTCCGCGGACCGCTGACGGCGGGGCGGGTCCGCCGACGCCGTGGGGCGCGGCTCAGCGGTGTTCGAGGTACGTCGTGCAGGTGGGCGAGACCGCGCGGTCCGGGTGGTGCAGGACGACGACGTCGCCCGCGGACCAGACCCGCTCGAAGCCGAGCCGCTCGGCGCGGGCCAGTGCCTGCTCCGGGGTGAGGGGGTCCCAGCCGCCGAGCTCGGGCACCGAGGTGTCCACGATCATCCACGTGGCCAGTTCGTCTCCGATGTCCCCGTGCAGCCCGACGTGGGTGCGGGCCGTCAGGTGCGGCACGGCGTTGTCGGCGGCCTCGACGCACACCCCGTCCGGGATCAGCGCGACCGCGTGGTCGAGGTCGCGGGCGTGCTGCGTCATCGTCATGTCGCCGACGATCGTGCGGTGCAGCGGGTACACCTGCGGGAAGAACGCGGTGCCGATCAGACCGGCGGCCAGCGCCGTGGAGACGAGGACGGCGGGCAGCCGGCGCAGCGTGTCCCGGCGTCCGGCCAGCCGGTGGGCCGCCTCGAGCGCGGCCATGAGCAGCAGCGGGGCGAGGATCGCGTCGTACTGGTACACGGGGGCCCACACGTTGAGGCGGTCGTTGAACAGCCGCGAGAGCAGGATCGGCAGGGCCATCAGCGTGAGCGGGCTCAGGACCGGCAGGAACAGCAGCGGGACGAAGTGCAGGAGCCAGAGGGCCACCTTCAGCGGGTGGTCGAACAGCACCGCGACGGCGTTCCACGGTTGGGTCAGCAGGAACAGGACCGAACTGCGCATGTCCGGGCCCAGGGCGGTGAACTGCCAGTAGCCGAACGCCCCGGTGGGGGAGTAGTGGGGGATCACCACGGACGTGGCGAACCAGTAGCCGAGCACACCCAGCACGGCGGTGACCGCGGCCTGCGGCCAGAAGCGCCGGATCGCCATCACCAGGGCCACGGCCAGCAGGGTCACGCCCATGTCCTCTCGGACCGTGAGCAGCAGCGCCGCCAGGCCGGTGGCGAGCCACGCCCGCTGCCCGTCCAGGGCCCACACGAGCCAGGCGAGGATCGGCACGCCGAGGGTGACCTCGTGGAAGTCCCAGTTCACCATCGCCTGGAAGGGCCAGGAGAGCAGCAGGGCGGCGACGGCGGCCAGGGCCACCCCGTGTCCCGTGCGACGACGGGCGAACAGGTACACCGGCACGGCGGACGCGGCGAGGGCCAGCGCCATGACCACGCCGAGCATGCGGGGGTCCGGCCACACCCAGTAGAAGGGGGCCAGCAGCGCGAGGATCGGGTGGAAGTGATCGCCGAGGATGTGGAAGTCCACGCCCTTGACGGAGCTGAGGGGGGCGTTGAACAGCGCGTACTGCCGCACCACCTGGTCGAAGATGCCCAGGTCGTAGCCCTTGGCCTCGTAGGTGGCGTACCGCAGGAAGGAGTGCGTCACGTACAGGGCCGCGGCCGCGACGAGCAGGGCGGCCAGCTGGACGCCCTCGCGACGGGTCACACGGACCTCGGGGACGGCGGGTCGCGGGGCGCGGAGCCAGGAGCGCAGACGGTCCAGGACGGTCTCCTTCGGGCGGTCGTCGGGCGTGCTCGGACGGCTCCGCCCCTGGTCTGGGTGCCCCAGGAGGGATTCGAACCCCCGACCGGCGGATTAGAAGGCCGCTGCTCTGTCCAGCTGAGCTACTGGGGCTGGGCCGTGTCAGTCTAACGGCCGCCGGCCGCGGCGCCGTCGGCTCCTGCACAGTCGCCCGGGGACCTCCGCGCGTCCCCAGACCGGCCCCGATCCTGCCGGGGTGCCCCGCGGTGGGGTTGTCTGGCCATGGCGGATCAGCCGATGCGCCGACGACCCGCCCCGGCGCCCACCGGGGCCCAGCCCAGGAGGCACACCATGCAGGACCTCATCACCGTGCGCGGCTTCGTGGCCACGGACCCCGCCACCCGCCACACCGCATCGGGGGCCGCCGTGACCGGCTTCCGCCTGGCCACCACCGAGCGGCGCTTCGACCGCGAGACCGCCGAGTGGGTGGACGCCCACACCAACTGGTACAGCATCTCGGCGTTCGGCCAGCTCGGCTCGAACACCGCCCAGTCCGTGAAGAAGGGCAACCCCGTGATCGTCACCGGTCGACTCCGGGTCCGCGACTGGTCCTCGGGCGATCGCTCCGGCACGTCCGTGGACGTGGTGGCGGACGCCGTCGGGCTGGACCTGGGCTTCGGCTCGGCGGCGTTCCAGCGCAGCCAGCGCGCGGCCGTGCCGCGCCCCGAGTCGGCCCCGCGCGACGACGCGTCGGGCGGACGGGCCGGCGCGGTCGGCGACGGGTTCAGCGCGGGCCTGCCGGACGGGTTCCAGGGTGGCGACGCCCCGGCCTCGCCCGGCCCGGACGAGTCGGACGCGGGCGCCCCCGAGCGCGAGCCGGCGGCGGCCGGCGTCGCCTGACCACGGGGCGGCACGGAGGGGGAGCGGGCTCGGTGGTCGCGGGATCGGCACGATGAGTGGAATCCCGCGGCCACCGACTAGCCTGGGCCGCATGGCGGAATTCATCTACACGATGGTCAAGGCCCGCAAGAAGGTGGGCGACAAACTGATCCTGGACGACGTCACCATGTCGTTCTACCCCGGGGCGAAGATCGGCATGGTCGGCCCCAACGGCGCCGGCAAGTCGACGATCCTGAAGATCATGGCCGGGCTGGACGAGCCCTCGAACGGCGAGGCGCGGCTCTCTCCCGGCTACTCGGTGGGCATCCTGATGCAGGAGCCCAAGCTGGACGAGTCCAAGACCGTGCTCGAGAACGTCCAGGAGGGCGTCGGCGAGATCTACGGCAAGATCCAGCGCTACAACCAGATCTCCGAGGAGATGGCGAACCCGGACGCGGACTTCGACGCCCTCATGGAGGAGATGGGCGAACTGCAGTCCGCCATCGACGCCGCGGACGCGTGGGACATCGACTCCCAGCTCGAGCAGGCGATGGACGCCCTGCGCACGCCCCCGGGGGACGAGCCGGTCACAAACCTCTCCGGTGGCGAGAAGCGCCGCGTCGCGCTGTGCAAGCTGCTGTTGGAGAAGCCGGACCTCCTCCTGCTCGACGAGCCCACCAACCACCTGGACGCCGAGTCCGTGCTGTGGCTCGAGCAGCACCTGGCCTCCTACCCGGGCGCCGTCATCGCCGTCAC
This sequence comes from Micrococcus sp. GPGPB33, assembly GCF_037853785.1. Taxonomy (NCBI): domain Bacteria; kingdom Bacillati; phylum Actinomycetota; class Actinomycetes; order Micrococcales; family Micrococcaceae; genus Micrococcus; species Micrococcus sp. GPGPB33. The sequence goes on along the minus strand of NZ_JAQMWO010000002.1, from coordinate 2,233,704 downwards.
CCACGACCGGTACTTCCTCGACCACGTCGCGGAGTGGATCGCGGAGGTCGACCGCGGCCGCCTCTACCCGTACGAGGGCAACTACTCCACCTACCTGGAGACCAAGCGCGCCCGCCTCGAGGTGCAGGGCAAGAAGGACGCCAAGCTCGCCAAGCGCCTGGCCGATGAGCTCGACTGGGTCCGCTCCAACACGAAGGGCCGCCAGGCGAAGTCCAAGGCCCGCCTGGCCCGCTACGAGGAGATGGCGGCCGAGGCCGAGAAGACCCGCAAGCTGGACTTCGAGGAGATCCAGATCCCGCCGGGCCCGCGCCTGGGCACCGTCGTGATCGAGGCCAAGGACCTGAAGAAGGGCTTCGGGGACCGCGTCCTCATCGACGGCCTGTCCTTCTCCCTGCCCCGCAACGGCATCGTCGGCGTGATCGGCCCGAACGGCGTCGGCAAGACCACCCTGTTCAAGACCATCGTCGGTCTCGAGCCCCTGGACGGCGGCGAGCTGAAGATCGGCGAGACCGTGAAGATCTCGTACGTGGACCAGTCCCGCTCCAACATCGACCCCGAGAAGTCGCTGTGGGAGGTCGTCTCGGACGGCCTGGACTACATCAAGGTCGGCAACGTCGAGATGCCCTCGCGCGCCTACGTGTCCGCGTTCGGCTTCAAGGGCCCGGACCAGCAGAAGAAGGCCGGCGTGCTCTCCGGCGGTGAGCGCAACCGCCTGAACCTGGCCCTGACCCTCAAGGAGGGCGGCAACCTGCTGCTCCTCGACGAGCCCACCAACGACCTCGACGTGGAGACCCTGACCTCCCTCGAGAACGCGCTGCTCGAGTTCCCGGGCTGCGCCGTCGTCGTCTCGCACGACCGCTGGTTCCTGGACCGCGTGGCCACCCACATGCTGGCCTACGAGGGCACCGCGGAGGACCCGGCCAACTGGTACTGGTACGAGGGCAACTTCGAGTCCTACGAGGCCAACAAGGTCGATCGGCTCGGCCCCGAGGCCGCCCGCCCGCACCGGATGACGCACCGCAAGCTCACGCGCGACTGAGCCGACGCGCCCCCGGGCGCCGCGCCGACGACGGCCCGCCGCGATCACGTGATCGCGACGGGCCGTCGTCGCGCCGGGGCGGGGTCAGCGCCGCCAGCTGCGGCGCAGCACCGTCCGCAGGGCCATGCGCTGGGCCGCGCCACGCACGCGCGCCCGCCGGGCGGCGGCCCCCTCGGGCAGGCGGATCATGCCCTCCTGGGCGACCGTGGCCACGAGCGTCCCGTCCTCGGTGAACACGGCGCCCGTGCCGAGGCCGCGCGCGCCCTGGGCGCTGGGGGAGTCCTGGACGTAGAGCAGCCACTGGTCGACGCGGGCGGGCCGGTGGAACCACATCGCGTGGTCCAGGGACGCCACGGACATGCCGGGCTGGATCCAGGCGACGCCGTGCTGCCGCAGGATCGGCTCGAGAAGCGTGTAGTCCGAGGCGTAGGTGAGCGCCGCCCGGTGCAGCGCGGGGTCGTCGGCCAGCGGCGTGAACGTCTTCATCCACACCATGTTGCGGTTCTCGGTCTCCGGGGCCGGGTCCACGTAGAGGGCCGGGGTGACGTGACGGATGTCGAACGGCCGGGCCCACGCCCACTCCTGAGCCACGGGGTGGTTGATGCCGCCCAGCACGTCCGCTGTCGTGGGCAGGTCCTCGGGCCGGGGCACGCCCTCGGGCATGGCCACCTGGTGGTCCAGCGCGCTGCCGGCGGGTTCCTGGAAGGAGCAGGTCAGGGCGAGGATGGCCTTCTCGTTCTGAGAGGCCAGCACCCGGCGGACGGAGAAGGAGCGGCCGTCCCGCAGCGTCTCGACGGTGAACGTGATGGGCTGCAGCGCGTCCCCGGGGCGGATGAAGTAGCCGTGGAGCGAGTGGGCGGGGCGGGCGCCCGGCACCGTGCGGGAGGCGGCCGCCAGCGACTGGGCGAGCACCTGGCCGCCGAACACCCGGCCGCGCGTCTGCCGGGGAGTCGTGCCCGTGAAGCGGACCTGACCCGTCACCGGGTCCGGCGCGGCCGGCGTCAGCTCCAGGATCCCGCGCAGCACGTCGGTGGGGTCCTTCGGGGCCGAGGCCGGACGGCCCGGTGCGCGACTGGGGCGGGGACGGGGATGGCGCTGCGGCACGAACGGCTCCTTCGACGTGGATGGACCCCGCGACGGCGGGGCGGCCCGGGACGCGACGGACCTGGGACAATGCTTGCATGACCGAGCACTCCGCCGCCGCACCAGTCCTCCGCTTCGTCGACGACCGCGCTGTGCGGGACCTCGAGCAGCTGGCCACCCGCGCCCGTCGCGTCGCCGACACGGGGATGCGCCTGCACGTCGTGCCTGAGGCAGGGCGCTCCCGCACCCCGATGCTCGCCCAGTGGGTCTCCGTGCTGCAGCCGGCCGGGCTCGGAGACGGGGTGCCCGTCGTCCTGGGGCTGCGCACCGTGCCCCTGGCGACCGCCGACGGCGTGGCGGACCTGGACGCCGTCGTCGCCCTGGGCTCCGTCACCGAGCGCACCGCCCGGATGCGCGGCCAGGACCCCGTCGACCTGGCGTTCGCCGTGCCGCCGGGCCGCGAGCACGTCACCTGGACCGCGCTGACCCCGCCCCGCGGCGGCTGGACGCCCGTGGCCGAGGTCGCCGACGAGGAGCTGGCCGAAGTGGCCACGCGCGGCGCCGACGCCGTGCGGGACGCCCTGCCCGAGAACCCGGGGGAGGCGCTGGTCCGCAAGATCCGGGCGCAGATGTGGGGACCCCTGCTCGGGGGCGACGCTCTGCAGTTCCCGGCCGGCATGGCCTTCGGCGCGCACGCGCTGGGCTTCCTGCGGCCCGGCGGCCGCGCCCGGCTCAGCACGGCGGGGCCATGGACGCGCCTGGACGCCCCCGGCGGCTTCGTACTGGGCCGCCCCGCCATGGCGGTGTGAGCCCGCGCCCCATGTCGGGGCGCGGACCGCGGGCCGGTCAGGCCGAGTTCTGCAGGGAGTGGGCGGCCCGCTCCAGGTAGTCCCAGAGTTCGGCCTCGTGCAGCGGTGACAGCTCCAGCGTGTCCACGGCGGCGCGCATGTGCCGCAGCCACGCGTCGCGCGCGGCCGGGTCGATCCGATACGAGGCGTGGCGCATGCGCAGGCGGGGGTGGCCGCGCTCCTCGGAGTACGTCCGCGGTCCGCCCCAGTACTGCTCCAGGAACATCAGCAGCCGGCGCTGGGCGCCCTCGAAGTCGTCCTGCGGATACATCGGGGCGAGGATCTCGTCTTCGCGCACGCGGGCGTAGAACTCGGCGGTCAGCCGGTCGAAGGTCGGGCGGCCGCCGACGGCGTCGTAGAAGCTGGTGGCCTGACCGGGCGCGGCCGGGGTCCCCGGGGTCGCACCGGCGGGGCCCGCCGCGGCGTCGCGGGCGCGCACCTGCTCCACCGGGGCGGGCGTGCCCTCCTGCATCACCGGCTCGACCTCGGTGGGCCGCTCCGCCAGGCCCGTCACACGGGACGGGCCCTTGGCGACGCGCGGCCGCAGCACCGCCAGGGGGCGCCCAGGCGCGCGGAGTGGTCCGGCAGCGTCGGCGTGCCGGTGGGCAGGGCCTCGGGGCGGACCGGCTCGACGGTGACCGGGGCCGAGAGCGAGTTCGCGATGAAGCACAGCCGGTGCGCCTCGGCGTGGAGGGCCTCGGCCCGCTCCCGGTCGGCCTCGTCCTGCAGCGTGACCTCGGGCCGCAGCGTGATCGCGATGAACCGCCCGGCGCCGTCGCCGTCCACCTCGAGCTCGCCCTCGACCCCGCACGTCATCCCCGTGACCACGACCCCGGAGGTCGCCGCGACATGGAGGTACGAGAGCACGTGGCACTCGGCGAGCGCGCCGAGCAGGAGGGTCTCCGGGTTCCACTTCGAGTCGTCGCCGCGGAAGGGGCGGGCGGCCGAGGCCTGGATCTCGCCGACGGCGGCGTCCTGGATCACCACGGAGCGGTCGTAGTCGCGGACGCCGGAGGTGCCCGAGCCGCGGTCGCCCGTCCACTCGGTGCGCAGGGAGAAGGTGTGCTTCATGGGTTCCAGCCTAGCCAGCCCGCGCCTCGACGGCGGCCGGGGCGGTGCTGGAGGGCATCTTCCGTGGAATGCCCACCAGCACCGCCCCGCAGGCGCCAGCAGAGGCGTCAGCCGCGGCTGCCGCCGCCGTCCGGCTCAGGCCCCGGCGTGGACCTGATGCACGTGCGCCGTCGCGTGCTCGCGCGCGGCCAGGGCGCGGACGGTCTCGTCCCGGCCCTCGGCGAGGACGCGGGACAGCCCCGCGCGGGTGCCGGCCAGCCGCTCGGACAGGGCGGTGGCGCGGTCGGCGATCTCCCGGGTGACCTGGGCGGTCGGGTAGCCCAGCGTCGCGGCGGTCTCGGCCATCTCGTGAGAACGGGAGTCCCACATCGCCTCGACGCCCTCGAAGTAGGCGTCCGCGAAGGGCGCGATCAGCGCGGCGTCATGGACCCGGGCGAACCCGATCAGGGCCTGGCGCTGCTCCGTGTTGGACAGTTCGCCGGCCATCACCCGGTCCCAGACCGCGCGCTTCGCCTCGGCCGTCGGCACGGCGGCCCGGGCCTGGATCGCGGCGAGCGCGCCCGTGGCGGTCGCGTCGGCGCGCTCGGCCTCGGCGATCTCGGCCTCCCCGGCGCGGCCGGCCGCCACCAGCGCGGTGAGCAGCTCCCAGCGCAGGTCCGTGGTGAGGTCCAGCCCGGGCACGGTGCGGGTGCCGTCGACGAGGGCGGACAGGCGGTCCAGCTGCGCCGTGGTGCGCGCGTGCAGGGCGAACGCCTTGACGAACTGCAGCTGGTTGTCCGAGCCGTCCTCGGCCTCCGCGACGAGGCCCCACAGACGGTCGGCCGCCGCGACCCGCACGGCCTCGGCCTGGTCCTCGGGCAGGTACAGGCCGATCGCCGTCGCGAGCTGGCGCAGCAGCGTCTGCACCACGGAGGAGTCCCGCTCGTGGCCGACGTTGGCGAGGACGAGGTCGACGAACCAGGCGGCGGAGGCCTCGCCGTCGCGCACGGTGTCCCAGGCCGCCCCCCACAGCAGCGTGCGCGCCAGGGAGCCGTCCACATCCTTCAGACGGGTGGACGCGGCCTCCCACGAGGCGTCGTCGAGGCGCAGCTTGGCGTAGGCCAGGTCGTCGTCGTTGGGCAGGATCACGGCGGGACGACGGCGGGCGGCGGCCTCGACGACCTCGGTCACCTCCCCGGCCACGTCGAGCTCGAAGCGCTCGGTGCGGATCAGGCGGCCGGTGGCCTCGTCCACGTCGTAGAAGCCCACGGCCAGACGGTGGGGGCGGAGCACGTCGTCGCCGGGCGCCGACGGTGAGCCGTCCGGGGCGCTCTGGCGCAGACGCAGCGCGGTGATGGTGCCGGCCTCATCCGTCTCCACCTCGGTGCGCAGCGTGTTCACGCCCGAGGTCTCGAGCCACACGCGGGTCCATTCGGACAGGTCGCGGCCGGACGCGGCCTCGAGCTCGGTCATGAGGTCCGGCAGCTCCGTGTTCTGCCACGCGTGCTTGGCGATGTACGCGCGGACGCCGACCATGAAGTTCTCCTGGCCCACCCAGGCCACGAGCTGGCGGAGCACCGAGGCGCCCTTGGCGTAGGTGATGCCGTCGAAGTTGACGAGCACGTCGTCGAGGTCGCGGATCCGGGCCTTGATGGGGTGCGTGGAGGAGAGCTGGTCCTGGCGGTAGGCCCAGTTCTTCTCCATGGAGGAGAAGGTGGTCCAGGCGCCGGTGTACTGCGTGTTCTCAGCGGCGGCGAGCGTGGACATGAACTCGGCGAACGACTCGTTGAGCCACAGGTCGTTCCACCAGCGCATGGTGACCAGGTCGCCGAACCACATGTGGGCGAGCTCGTGGAGGATCGTGATGGCGCGGCGCTCGATCAGCGCCTCCGGCACGGTCCCGCGGAAGACGTACGACTCGAGGAAGGTCACACAACCGGCGTTCTCCATCGCGCCGGCGTTGAACTCGGGCACGAACAGCTGGTCGTACTTCTCGAACGGGTAGGCGTGGCCGTACTGGGCCTCGAAGAACTCGAATCCCTGGCGGGTGAGCTCGAAGACGTTCTCCGCATCCAGGTGCTCCACCAGCGACGCGCGGCAGTAGACGCCGAGGGGGATCGTGCGGCCGTCGGCGCTGGTCAGCTCCGAGTGCACGGAGGCGTACGGGCCGGCGACGAGCGCGGTGATGTAGGAGGATGCGCGGGGTGGGCTTGAACTCCCAGACCGCGGCGTCCACCCCCTGCGGGTTCTCCTCGTTCGCCACGACGCCGAGGGTGCGGCGGGAGGCCTCCGGCTGGTTGGACACCACGGCCCAGTGCGCCGGCGCGGTCACCGTGAAGCGGAACGCGGCCTTGAGGTCGGGCTGCTCGAACACCGCGAACATGCGGCGGGAGTCCGGCACCTCGAACTGGGTGTAGAGGTAGACCTCCTGGTCCACGGGGTCCACGAACCGGTGCAGGCCCTCGCCGGTGTTGCTGTAGTCCCCGAGCCCGTCGACCACGAGGGTGTTCTGCGCCGCCAGCGGGCCGATCCGCAGTCGGGCGCCGTCGAAGTCCGCCACGTCCAGGGCCTCGCCGTTGAGGGTCACCGTGGGAGCCTGCTCCGCCACGAAGTCGATCCACGTGTGGGTGCCCACCGCGTCCTGCGTGGCCGCGAACGTCACGGTGGTGGCCGTGTGGAAGTGCTCCGCTCCGCGGGTGAGGTCCAGGCTCACCTCGTACGCGTCCACGGTGAGGGCGGCCGCGCGCGCGGCGGCCTCTTCGCGGGTGATGTTCATGGCGGCGGCGGTGGTCACGGTCGGACTCCTCCTGGGGTCGGGTGGATGCGGCACGGCCGGGCGCCTGTGATGGGGGCCATGGCACGGTGCTCCCCAGTGTGCCACCTGGCCCGGGCGTCGTGGACGGCCGCGGAAGGGCGGGCCGGCCGGCGTGCTCAGCCCCCGATCTCGGCCAGTCGGGTCGCCGCCGCACGCAGCACCTCAGCCACCTCGGGCACGCGTGCCGGTGGCATCCGCTGCTCGGCCGCCGAGGCGGTGAGGGACACCTGGGGGATGCCTCCCGTCCGCGCCGGGACGCCACAGGCGACTCCGGCCACCCCGGGCACGACCGGCACACCGCCGCACCACCCCTGCTCGTCCATCTGACGCAGCAGGGTGTCCAGCAGGTCGTGCAGGGCCCCGTCATCCGTCAGGTTCCAGCGGCGGGGAGGCCGGGCGACGACCGCGTCCACTTCCGCTCGCCGGCGCTCGGGCGGCAGGGAGGCCAGGAGCGCGATGCCGGCGTACCCGGCGGCAAGCCGTTTGACCTCGCCGACCTCCACGGTGAAGACGCGCACAGGGGAGTCGCCGTCGCATCGCAGGAGGTAGGCCACTCCGCCCGCAACCCGTGCCGCCAGGTAGACCGTGTCCCCCAGCTCGTCCGCGGCGGCCTGGACCACGGCCCGGCTGCCCTCGCGTTCGATCAGGCACCGCGGCGTCACCGGTTCGAATCCGACCGGGCCCCACCGATCACCGAGTGCATAGGCGGCTCCGCGCCGGGTCACGGCACCCTCCTCCGCCAGGTCGGCCAGCAGTCGATGGGCGGTGGGCTGGGGCAGGCCCGTCCGCTGGACGAGCTGGCTCAGCCGCAGGCCGGCGGGTCCGGCCTCGTGCAGCAGGCGCATCACGAGGGCGGCGCGGGGCAGGACGCCGGTGGGTGGGGTCAGAGGGGTCACCGGTCCATCGTGCCGCAGCTCCGGCGTCGGAGCCAGTTCCATCTGATGGACTCAATGATTGCCGCCCCTGCTTGCATTATGAGAAATGCACACGCCATGCTGGGACATGTAGGGTGCGTCGCATCGCGGGTGTCGGGTCCAATAGTCCACATATTGGTTTCCAGGAGGAGCCTCATGCCACTGACCGCATCGACCGTCACGCGCACCGTCAGCGTGGACGGTGCCTCCGTCACCTGCCACGACTCGGTGACACCCGGGGAGCTCGACCGGCCTCTCGTGCTGGTCCACGGCACGGGCGGGACGACCGCCTCGCACTTCGGCCACCTGTTCCCGATGATGGCCACGCGGACGCGCGTCATCGCCGTGGACTGGGCGCCGACGGCCGACCCCGCCGCAGACCTGACCGTCGACCTGCTGGTCGGCCAGGTGCGGGCTGTCGTCGACGAGCTCCTCGGCCCCGACGCCGCGTTCGACCTGCTGGGCTACTCACTCGGCGCCGTCGTGGCCGGGCAGCTGGCCGCCGACCTCGGTCGCCGTGTGGAGAACCTCGTGCTCGTGGCCGGCTGGGCGACGACGGATGTCCACCAGCGCCTGCGCAACGAGGTCTGGCGGCACCTGTACGCCACGAGCCCTGATGCCCTGGCCCGTTACACGGCCTTCTGCGGCCTGTCCCCGCTGGCCCTGCGCTCCCTGACCCCGGCCATGCTCGACGGGGCGCTCGCCTCCCTGACCGCGGACGAGTTCACCGCCCGGCAGATGGACCTGAACGCCCGCGTGGACGTCGCCGACCGTCTCTCCGCCGTCACCGCGCGGACACTGATCGTCTCCTGTGCCGAGGACATCATGGTCCCGCCCCATCACCAGTACGAGCTGCTCGGCATCATCGACGACGCGCGGCTGACGACCATGACGAGCGGCCACGCCTTCTTCCTCGAGCGCCCGGCCGAACTCATGCAGATCGTCGACCTGTACCTGCGCGAGCCCGACCGCCACCCGGCCGGCGCGATCATCCCCGAGACCCACGCCTGAGAGAGGGGCCAGCCATGACCACCGCCATGACCACCACCACCGACGTGCGCCCCGCACCGCGCGACGAGTCCGCCGAGATCCTCATCATCGGCTCCGGATTCGCCGGCCTCGGCATGGGCGCCCAGCTGCGGCGTCACGGCCGCGAGGACTTCCTCATCCTGGACCGCGCCCAGCAGGTCGGCGGGACCTGGAGGGACAACACCTACCCGGGTGCCGCGTGCGACGTCCCGAGCCACCTCTACAGCTTCTCCTTCGCGCCGAACCCGCAGTGGTCGGGCTTCTACACACCGGGTCCGGAGATCCAGGACTACCTCGTGCGCTTCTCCGAGGACGAGGGCCTCACCCCGCACCTGCGTCTCGGGGCGGACATGCTCGAAGCGCACTGGGACCCCGAGACGGAGCGGTGGACGGTGCGGACCCCGCGCGGGACCTACACGGCACGCTGGCTCATCATGGGCACCGGGCACCTCGCCGACCCCCGCCTGCCGGACGTCCCGGGTCTCGACGCCTTCGAGGGCGAGGTCATCCATTCCGCCCGCTGGGACCACACGGTGGACCTGAAGGGCAAGCGTGTCGCCGTCATCGGCACCGGCGCCTCCGCGATCCAGATCATCCCCGAGCTGGCGGCGACGGCGGCCGAGCTCGTCGTCTTCCAGCGCACCCCCGCGTGGGTCACCCCGCGCGTGGTCAAGCCGTATTCCGCGGCCGTGCGGCGCATGTTCGAGCGCGCCCCGCACACCATGCAGCGCGAGCGCGACGACATCTTCTGGTTCGCCGAGTCGAGCTATGCCCAGCGCCGCGGTGTGCCGGCCGCACTGGACCAGGTCCGGGCCCAGGCCCTCGGGCACCTGGCCGCCGCGGTCTCCGACCCCGAGCTCCGCGAGCGCCTCACGCCGCGGTACCTGCCGGGCTGCAAGCGGGTGCTCGTCTCCAACGACTACTACCCGGCCATGGCCCGGGACAACGTCACCCTGGAGGACAGCGCGCTGGACCGCGTCGAGGGGAGCCGGCTGTTCGGCGTGAGCGGTCACGGGTACGAGGTCGACGTCGTCGTCCTCTGCACCGGCTTCGAGGCGGCCCAGCCGCCGTTCGCCGAGCGCGTCCACGACGGTGAGGGCCGTTCCCTGGCCGATCACTGGAGCAGCGGCATGGCGGCGTTCGACTCCACGGCCGTGGCGGGATTCCCGAATCTGTTCGCCATCAACGGGCCGAACACCTCGCTGGGGCACAACTCGATCGTCTACATCATCGAGTCGCAGATCGCGTACATCGTGGAGGCCCTGGACCGGGTGGAGCACGAGGGAATCAGGACGATGGTCCCCGAGACACTCGCCCAGGAGGAGTACGTGGACCGTCTCCAGGAGCGGGCCGCCACCTCGGTGTGGCTCGTGGACGGCGGCTGCCACTCCTGGTACGTCGACCCCCGTTCGGGCAAGTTGACGCTGATCTGGCCCGACTACGCCTACGACTTCCGCGCCCGCAACGGCCACTTCACCGGGGAGGGCTTCCTCTCCTCGGCGAGCGGGGAGCCCGAGCCCATGCCGGTGCGCGAGCCCGAGCGATCGGTCGCGCTGATCTGAGCCGGCCCGCCCCGGGGCAGGGGGTCGGGTGGGGCCGTCAGTAGACTGACCCCACCCGACCGTCGTCCTTCTGGAGGAGTCTGCGCATGCGCGTCCACATCGCCACCGACCACGCCGGCATGGAGCTGTCCGCCCACCTGGTGGAGCACCTCACCGCCGCCGGCTACGAGATGGTGGACCACGGACCCACCGAGTACGACGCGCAGGACGACTACCCGGGCTTCTGCATCAACGCCGCCCGCGCCGTCGTCGCCGACCGCGAGCAGGGACTGGACTCGCTCGGCATCGTGCTGGGCGGCTCCGGCAACGGCGAGCAGATCGCCGCCAACAAGGTGGTCGGCGTCCGCGCCGCCCTGGCCTGGAACCTGGACACGGCGCGGCTGGCTCGCCAGCACAACGACGCGAACGTCGTGGCCGTCGGCGGTCGGCAGCACTCGCTCGAGGAGGCCACCGAGCTCATCGAGGCCTTCCTGACCGAACCGTTCTCCCAGGACGAGCGCCACGTGCGCCGCATCGCGAAGATCGCGCACTACGAGACCACCGGAGAGGTGCTGATGTGAGTGCCTGAGGGCCACTCCGTCCACCGTCTCGCGCGCCAGTTCACCGACGTCTTCGGCGGACGCCGGATCCGCGCCACGAGTCCGCAGGGCCGCTTCGCCGAGGGGGCCGCCCTGCTCGACGGCCAGGTCCTCGAGCGCGCCCGGGCCCACGGCAAGCACTTCTTCGCCGACGTCTCCGGCGGCCACGTGCTCCACGTGCACCTGGGCATGTACGGGGCGTGGACCTTCGGCGGGGATCAGGACTTCGCGGCCGCGTCCTCGATCGGCGCACCCCGCCGGATCGGCGAGCGGGAGGTCCACGACGACGGCGCCCCGGCCGCCGAGCCCGACCGCGACGCCGACGGCTGGGTCCAGCCCCCGCCGCCGGCCTCCACGGTCCGGCTGCGACTGCGCGCCGAGCACGGCTGGGCCGACCTGATCGGCGCGAGCCGGTGCCGCGCACTCACCCGGGCCGAGGCTGCCGATGTCGTCGCCGGTCTCGGCCCGGATCCGCTCAACGACGACGATCCCGCGCCGTTCTACGACCTCGCACGGCGGACACGACGGCCGATCGGTGTCGTGCTGATGGACCAGGGGGCCGTCAGCGGGATCGGCAACATCTTCCGGGCCGAGGCGCTGTTCCGCGCCGGCATCGACCCGTGGCGGCCGGCCCGGGAGGTCTCTGCACCGGACCTGGCATTCCTCTGGGCGGACAACGCCGCGCTGATGCGGGAGGGCGTGCGGCTCGGGCGGATCGTCACCACCCGGCCGGAGCACCGGCCCGGGGTGCCCGCCGAGGCCGCGTGGCCCGAGCACGCGAACTACGTGTACCAGCGGCAGGGCCTGGCGTGCCTCGTGTGCGGGTGCGAGACGATCGTGGTGGAGGAGATGGCGGCCCGGAAGCTCTACCGGTGCCTCACCTGTCAGAGCTGAGGGGCCTGTAGCAGGCCCGACCGGGCACAGCGGTCAAGGCACCGGCGCGGACGACGACGCACCCGAGAAAGCCATGAGCCGGGCCATCGTGTGCACACGATGACCCGGCTCATGAGGTCCGGAGGGGATGACGGGAATCGAACCCGCGTAGCCAGTTTGGAAGACTGGGGCTCTACCATTGAGCTACATCCCCGCGGGGCCGCGCTCGGCGCGGACCAGCGGCTGACACCGTATCACGGCGGGCCCGCGTCGGCCGTGGGGGAAGAGGCATGATGCACGGCTCCCGTCCCGCCCTCCGCAGGGCCGCGTCCGCCCTCGCCGGCCGTCGTCCCCTGTCCCTGCGCGGCGCCACCGTCCTCGTGACGGGCGGCGCGTCCGGCATCGGTCGACTGATCGCCCTGGGGGCCGCCCGCCGCGGCGCGGGCCGCGTCGTCGTCTGGGACCTCGACCTGCAGGGGGCTGAGGCCGTCGCCGCCGAGATCCGGTCTCAGGGCGCGGACGCCCAGGCCGAGCGCGTGGACGTGACGGACGCGGCCGCCGTCGAGGCCGCCGCCGCCCGCGCCGGAGAGGTGGACGTCGCCGTGAACAACGCGGGCGTCGTGACGGGCGTGCGCCTCGAGGACGCCACGGAGGAGGGCATCCGCCGCACCTTCGAGGTGAACGCACTCGCGCCGTACTGGCTGACCCGGGCGGTCCTGCCCGGAATGCGGGCCCGGGACCGCGGGGCCGTGGTCACGGTGGCCTCGGCCGCGGGGTTGGTCGGCGTCGCGCGCCAGACGGACTATTCCGCCACCAAGCACGCCGCGGTCGGCTTCGCCGAGTCCCTCGCCGCGGAGCTGCGCAAGGACGGCAGCCGCGTCACCTCCCTCGCCGTCTGCCCCTTCTACATCGACACCGGGATGTTCGCGGGCGTGCGCAGCCGGGTGCCCTGGCTGCTGCCCGTGCTGGATCCGCGCCACGTGGCGCAGGAGGTGCTGGACGCCGTCGAGGCCGGCCGCACCCGCCTGCTGCTGCCGCGCGCCGTCGGTCTGATCGCGCCCCTGCGCGCCCTGCCGGCGCCCGTCTTCGACCGCGCGATGGACGTCCTCGGGGTCAACGCCACGATGGACGGCTTCACGGGCCGGCGGTCGCGGCTTTTCGCGGGGCGCGAGACGGCGCGCTAGGATTCCACAGTCTGCCCTCGGGCAGTCCCTCGGGTGTCCGGCGAGCCTCCACCGCGTGAGCCCGCCGGCGTCGGGGACGACGGCGGGGTGTAGCTCAGCTTGGTAGAGCGCGCGCTTTGGGAGCGTGAGGCCGCAGGTTCAAATCCTGTCACCCCGACTCGACGTCAAGACCATCCACCACCACCAACAGGAGTCATCCGTGGTCAAGTCCACCGCAGAGAACCTCAGCCCGACCCGCGTCAAGCTGACCGTCGAGGTGCCGTTCGAGGAGGTGAAGCCCGCCCTGGACAAGGCGTTCAAGGACATCGCCAACCAGGTCCAGATCCCGGGCTTCCGCAAGGGCAAGATCCCGGCGCGCCTGATCGAGCAGCGCTTCGGCCGCGAGATCGTCGTGGACCAGGCCGTCAACGAGGGCCTGAACACCTGGTTCTCCGCCGCCATCGCCGAGGCCGAGGTCACGCCGATCTCCCGCCCCGAGGTCGACGTGACCGCCACCCCGGACGCGGAGAACGCCGAGGGCCCGGTGGCCTTCACCGCCGAGTTCGACGTGCGCCCGACCATCGAGCTGCCCGACTACAAGGGCCTCAAGGTGACGGTGGAGCCCGCCCAGGCCACCGAGGAGGACGAGCAGAAGGCCCTCGACGCCCTGCGCTCGCGCTTCGGCTCCCTCAAGGATGTGGACCGCCCGGCCGCCCAGGACGACTTCGTCACGATGAACCTGACCGCCACGGTCGACGGCGAGCAGGTCGACCAGGCCGAGGGCCTGTCCTACCAGGTGGGCGCCGGCACCATGCTCGAGGGCATCGACGAGGCCCTCGACGGCCTGTCCGCCGGCGAGGACGCCACCTTCGAGACCACGCTCAACGGCGGCGAGCACGACGGCGAGACCGCCGTGGTCAAGCTGGAGCTGACGGCCGTCAAGGAGCGCGAGCTGCCCGAGGCCGACGACGAGTTCGCCCAGCTGGCCTCCGAGTTCGACACCATCGCCGAGCTCAAGGAGGACCTGAAGAAGCAGGCCGCCGAGGAGGCCGTGAACCGCCAGGGCGTCGAGGCCCGCGACAAGGTCCTCGAGGAGCTGGCCAAGCTCGTCGAGGTCCCGGTGCCGGACGGCGTCATCGCCGAGCAGGTCGAGCAGCACTTCTCCGCCGGCGGCCACACCGCGGGCGACGACCACGACACCGCCGAGCACCGTGCCGAGCTCGAGCAGAACACCCGCGAGGCGTTCGCCAACGAGGTCATCCTGGACGAGGTCGCCGAGGCCGAGGAGGTCACGGTCGACCAGGGTGAGCTGATCGAGTACATCATCGCCACCTCCTCCGAGTACGGCATGGACCCGAACCAGTTCGCCATGATGCTCGACCAGGGCGGGCAGATCCCGATGATCATGGGCGAGGTCCGCCGCCGCAAGGCCCTGGCCAAGGTCCTCGAGTACGCCGAGGTCACCGACACCGACGGCAAGGCCGTGGACCTGACGGCGTTCGTGACCCCGGGCGGCCAGGAGGCCCTCGACGCTGAGGCCGAGGGCGCCGAGGCCGAGGGCGCCGACGAGGCGGCCGAGCAGGCCTGATCCCGGCCGGTGGGGACGCACCCCCGCCGAGCCACGACGACGGCGCCCCCGCCCACGCCGGCGGGGGCGCCGTCGTCGTCCCGAGGTCACGGTGGGCGGCCCCGGGCAGGGCCCGCGACAACCTGCGCCAACAGCGAAACGCCGACGGCGTCCCGCGCGCTGGCCCGGACGCCCGGCTAGTGTCGGACTCGATCAGGGACCCGTCCGTCCGCGCGAGCGGCCGCCGTTCGGGGGGCCCGTGGACATCTCGACAGGAAGGCGGAAGTGATGACCGACATCACCCCCAGCATGCGTTCGGTGGACCCGGCGCAGCGCGAGGATTTCCTCTACACCCAGCTGCTGAAGTCGCGCATCGTCTGGCTGGGCGAGGACGTCCGTGACGACAACGCCAACGCGATCTGCTCCCAGCTGCTCCTGCTCTCGGCCGAGGACACGGAGAAGGACATCTACCTGTACATCAACTCCCCGGGCGGCTCCGTCACCGCGGGCATGGCGATCTACGACACGATGCAGTACATCCCCAACGACGTCGTGACGGTGGCCACCGGCCTCGCCGCGTCCATGGGCCAGTTCCTGCTCGCCTCGGGCACCAAGGGCAAGCGCTACGCCACCCCCCACGCCCGCGTGCTGATGCACCAGCCCTCCGGCGGCATCGGCGGCACCGAGTCGGACATCCGCATCCAGGCCCAGCTGATCCTGCACATGAAGCAGGTGATGGCGGAGCTGACCGCCGAGCAGACCGGCCAGTCCGTGGAGACCATCCTCGAGGACAACGCGCGTGACAAGTGGTTCACCGCGCAGGAGGCCCTCAAGTACGGCTTCATCGACCACATCGCCGACCGTGCCGCGTCCGTGACCGGCGGCGGCGGCGTCCGGGGCTGAGCCCGGCCCGGACCGTCCCGACCCTCTCCAGGAGACCAAGAATGACCCAGTTCCCCGCCGGGCTCCCCACCGGGATGCCCTCCCTGCCCACGCCGGACGCGCGCTACATCCTCCCGCAGTTCGAGGAGCGCACCCCCTACGGTTTCAAGCGTCAGGACCCCTACGCCAAGCTCTTCGAGGACCGCATCGTCTTCCTCGGCGCGCAGGTGGACGACGCGTCGGCCGACGACGTGATGGCCCAGCTGCTCGTGCTCGAGGCGATGGACTCCGAGCGTGACATCACCCTGTACATCAACTCGCCGGGCGGCTCGTTCACGGCCATGACGGCGATCTACGACACCATGCAGTTCATCCGGCCCGAGGTGCAGACCGTGTGCCTGGGCCAGGCCGCCTCCGCCGCGGCCGTGCTGCTGGCCGCGGGCGCCCCCGGCAAGCGTCTGGCGCTGCCCAACGCGCGCGTGCTGATCCACCAGCCGGCGATGCAGGGCGACCGCGGCACCGCCACGGACCTGGAGATCCACGCCCAGGAGATCAACCGGATGCGCGTGTGGATGGAGGAGACGCTGGCCTCCCTCACCAACCGCACGCCCGAGGAGGTCTCGCAGGACATCGACCGGGACAAGTTCCTCTCGGCCGAGCAGGCCCTCGAGTACGGCCTTGTGGACGAGGTCCTCGCCTCCCGCAAGATCACCCGCCCGTCCGCCTGACCGACGACGCCCGCCGAGGGGTCCGGCCGCGCGGTCGGACCCCTCGACGCCGACCGGGGACCCGGTCCCTTAACGTGTCCGTCCACGGCCGTATGCTGGACGGAATCTGACAGCGACGCCGCCCGCGCGGGGCGGACGTCTCCGCCCGGCCTTCGAGGAGTACCACCATGGCGCGTATCGGAGAGAGCGCTGACCTGCTGAAATGCTCGTTCTGCGGGAAGAGCCAGAAGCAGGTGCGCAAGCTCATCGCCGGCCCGGGTGTCTACATCTGCGACGAGTGCATCGAGCTGTGCAACGAGATCATCGAGGAGGAGCTCGGCGAGGCGGCGGAGGCGGACGAGACCGTCCTGCCCACCCCGCAGGAGATCTTCGACCACCTCGAGAGCTTCGTGATCGGTCAGGAGGCGGCCAAGCGTTCCCTCGCCGTCGCCGTGTACAACCACTACAAGCGCGTGCGCGGGCCGCAGGCGCGGGGCGGTGACCTGGCCGACCGCCTCACCGAGCGGGACGACCTCGCGGACGTCGAGGTCGGCAAGTCGAACATCCTCATGGTCGGCCCCACCGGCTCCGGCAAGACGTATCTCGCGCAGACCCTCGCCCGGCGGCTCAACGTCCCGTTCGCGGTCGCGGACGCCACCAGCCTCACCGAGGCCGGCTATGTGGGCGAGGACGTGGAGAACATCCTCCTCAAGCTCATCCAGGCTGCGGACTACGACGTGAAGAAGGCCGAGCAGGGCATCATCTACATCGACGAGATCGACAAGATCTCACGGAAGTCCGAGAACCCCTCCATCACCCGGGACGTCTCCGGCGAGGGCGTGCAGCAGGCCCTGCTGAAGATCCTCGAGGGCGCGGTGGCGTCGGTGCCGCCGCAGGGCGGGCGCAAGCACCCCCACCAGGAGTTCCTGCAGATCGACACGTCCAACGTGCTGTTCATCGTGGCGGGCGCGTTCGCGGGCCTGGACGAGATCATCGGTTCCCGTGCCGGCCGCAAGGGCATCGGGTTCGGCGCGCCCCTGAACCATCTGGGCGCGGGGGACGTCACCTACGCGGACGTGCGGCCGGAGGACCTGCTGAAGTTCGGCCTCATCCCCGAGTTCATCGGCCGCCTGCCCGTGATCACCACCGTCGAGGACCTCACGCACGAACAGCTCGTGCGGGTGCTGACCGAACCGAAGAACGCCCTGCTGAAGCAGTACCAGAAGATGTTCCTCATGGACGGCGTGGAGCTCGAGTTCGAGCAGGACGCCCTGGATGCCGTCGTCGCCCAGGCCGAGGCCCGCGGCACCGGTGCCCGCGGCCTGCGCTCCATCATGGAGAACGTCCTCAAGCCCGTGATGTTCGAGCTGCCCTCCCGTTCGGACGTGGGCACGGTCGTCATCTCCGGGGACGTGGTGCGCGGCGAGGCCGAGCCCACGCTCATCCCGGCCGAGGTGGAACGACGTCGCCGCGGCCGGAGCGCCTGACCGGCGTCGCCCAGCAGGACCGACCGGAGCCGAGACGGCTCCCTGACCGCAAGGAGCACAGCATGACCGACACCACGCAGCAGCCCACCGTCGACTTCTACTTCGACGCCACGTGCCCGTTCGCCTGGATCACCTCCCGGTGGATCCTGGAGGTCCAGAAGGTGCGCGACGTGCGGGTGGTCTTCAAAATCATGTCGCTCGCCGTCCTGAACGAGGGCCGCGACCTGGACCCCGACTACCTGGCCCGCCTCGAGAAGGCCTGGCTGCCGGCCCGCGCCGCCGTGCAGGTGCGCGAGCGGCACGGCGCCGAGGCGCTCGGCCCGTGGTACAGCGCGGTCGGCACCCGCATCCACGAGCAGGGCCGCACGGACTACGAGGCCGTGGTGGCCGAGGCCCTCGAGGAGCTCGGCCACGACGCGGACATCCTGGACGCCGCCCGCACCGACGTGGCCGACGAGCAGCTGCGCGCCAGCCAGAAGGAGGCCGAGGACCTCGTGGGCAACGACGTCGGCACGCCCGTCGTGGCGTTCAACGGCACCGCCTTCTTCGGTCCCGTGATGACCCGCATCCCGCGCGGAGAGGAGGCGGGCCGCATCTTCGACGGCGCCGTCGCCCTGGCCGACTTCCCGTACTTCTACGAGATCAAGCGGGCCCGCACCACGGATCCGCAGTTCGACTGAGCCCCCGGCTCGCACGAGACCGGCCCCACACCTTCAGCGCGAAGGTGTGGGGCCGGCGTCGTCGGGGGCGCGGGGCGGCGGGGGTCAGCGGCGCGCCACCCGGCCGGCCGCGCGGATCAGGGGGACCTGCAGGGGCAGCCGCCCGAGGGAGACCAGTTGCGCCGGCCAGGGCCGGCGTCGCCACTGCCAGGCCATCCACGCATTGCCGGGCCACACGCCGAGGAAGAGCGCCTGCGCGGCGCGTCCGCCCGCGCGCCGGGTGTGCGGAACGGCCAGCAGACCCGCCACGGCCAGCTCGGCCACGCCGGAGCCGTGGGTCCACGCGCGGGCCGAGCCGGGCAGGAACGGCGGGATCAGCCCGTCGAAGGGTTCGGGTCGGACGAAGTGGAGCACGCCCATGGCGGCGAGGGCGGCGGACATCCGCCGGGCGGAGGAGTCGCAGGCGCGGCGGCCGGCCGGGGCGGGATCGGGTGTGGGTCTCATCCTCTCAGTGTCCACCCCCGCCGCGGTGACCGCACTGCGACATGCGGCAAGAGCACGACCAGGAGGTGCACCACGACACCCCCGGGAGGGCCGCCTCCCGACGAACTCCGATCCGGCGGCGGACTGTCCGACGTGCGCTGTGCCCTACCGGATCCGGGCCACGAACATCCCACGCTGACGGCAGACTCGGGCCCGCGGCACGGACGCGACGACGGCCCCGCCGCCCGTGATGGGCGACGGGGCCGTCGTCGTGCCGCGTGTGCTCCCGAGACACCTGCAGGGAGCGCGCGGCGCGGATCAGTCGTCCTCGGCCGGTGCGAGCTGCACGTCGGAGACGGTCAGGGGCGCGGACTCGCCGGCCTCGCCCTGCGTGAGGGACAGGTCCGCGATGTTGCCTGCCGCCTTGAGGTCCGCCAGGCCGCCGCGCAGCTTCTCGAGCCAGTCGGCCGGCCCGGTCACCACGGCGGAGCGCACCTCGGTCCGCTGCTTCACCTTGGCCTCGGACTTCGCCTTGCGGACGCCGCCCAGGACCTGCGCCACGGTGGGCAGGACCTCGGCGTCACCGGCGGAGGCGGCGAAGGACAGGGCCGCCACCTCGTCCGCGGCGCCCGGCCACGCGGCGGTGTGCACGGAGCCGGCGCGCCACCAGCTCCACACCTCCTCGGTGGCGAACGGCTGGAACGGGGCCAGCAGACGCAGCAGGGCGTCCAGGGTGGTGGCCAGCGTGGTCACCACCGAGGCCTGCTCGGCCTCGCCGTGGCCACCGTAGGCACGGTCCTTCACGAGCTCCACGTAGTCGTCCGTGAAGGCCCAGAAGAACTGCTCGGTCACGTTGAGGGCACGCGCGTAGTCGTAGGCCTCGAACGCGCGGGTCGCCTGCTCCACGGTGGCCGCGAGGCGCGCCAGCAGGGAGGCGTCCAGCGGGTTGGTGACGGCCGCGGCGTCGTCGGCCGTGCGGATGACGGCGTCCTGCGTGGCGCCCAGGTTCAGCACGAACTTGGCGGCGTTGAGCAGCTTGATGGCCAGGCGGCGGCCGATCTTCATCTGCGCCACCTCGTAGGCGGTGTCCGCGCCGAGGCGGGCCGAGGCGGCCCAGTAGCGGACGGCGTCCGAGCCGAACTGGTCCAGGATGTCGGTCGGGACCACCACGTTGCCCTTGGACTTGGACATCTTCTTGCGGTCCGGGTCGAGGATCCAGCCGGAGAGCGCGGTGTCCGTCCACGGCACGGAGCCGTTGAGGGCGTGGGCGCGCACCACGGTGGAGAACAGCCAGGTGCGGATGATGTCGTGGCCCTGCGGGCGCAGATCGAACGGGAAGACGTTGTTGAAGAACGCCTCGTCACGGGACCAGCGGCCCACGATCTGCGGGGTCAGCGAGGAGGTGGCCCAGGTGTCCAGGACGTCCGGGTCGCCGGTGAAGCCGCCGGGGACGTCGCGCTGGTCCTCGGAGTAGCCCGGGGCGGCCTCGGCGGCCGGGTCCACGGGGAGCTGCTCGTCGGCCGGGAGGATCGGGTTCTCATAGTCGGGCTCGCCCTCCGCGTCCAGCGGGTACCAGACCGGGATCGGCACCCCGAAGAAGCGCTGGCGGGAGACGAGCCAGTCACCGTTGAGGCCCTCGACCCAGTTCTCGTAGCGGTGGCGCATGTGCTCCGGGTGCCAGGAGAGCTCGCGGCCGCGCTCGATCAGCTCCGCGCGGCGGTCGGCGTCGCGGCCGCCGTTGCGGATGTACCACTGGCGGGAGGTGACGACCTCGAGCGGCTTGTCGCCCTTCTCGTAGAAGTTCACGGCGTGCATGATCTTCTTCGGCTCTCCGTCCAGCAGGCCGGCCGCGGTGAGGGCGTCCACCACACCCTGCTTGGCGGAGAACACGGTCTTGCCGGCCACGGTGTCCGCATAGGCCTGCCGGCCGGCGTCCGTGGTGATCCACTCGGGGGTGTCGGCGGCGAAGCGGCCGTCACGGCCGATCAGGGTGCGGGTCGGCAGCTGCAGCTCGCGCCACCAGGTGACGTCGTTGAGATCGCCGAAGGTGCAGACCATGGCGATGCCGGAGCCCTTGTCCGGCTTGGCCAGCGGGTGCGGGAAGACCTCGACCTCCACGCCGTACAGCGGGGAGGTGACGGTCGTGCCGAACAGGTGCTGGTAGCGCTCGTCGTCCGGGTGGGCGACCAGGCCGGAGCAGGAGGCCAGCAGCTCGGGGCGGGTGGTCTCGATGAAGACCTGCTCGCCGTCCGCAGCGGTGAAGGCGTAGCGGTGGTAGGCGCCGGGGACCTCGCGGTCCTCGAGCTCGGCCTGGGCCACGGCGGTGCGGAAGGTCACGTCCCACATGGTGGGGGCCTCGGCCAGGTAGGCGTCGCCCGAGGCGATGCCGGCCAGGAAGGCGCGCTGGGAGACGGCGCGGGAGACGTCGTCGATGGTCCGGTAGGTCATGTCCCAGTCGACGGACAGGCCGAGGCGGGTGAAGAGGTCCTCGAAGACCTTCTCGTCCTCGACGGCGAGCTCCTCGCAGAGCTCGATGAAGTTCTTGCGGGAGATCACGTCCCAGTCGCGCTGGTTCTTCGCCGGCTTCTCCGGCGGGCGGTAGCCCTCCACGTACGGCTTGGCCGGGTCGCAGCGGACGCCGTAGTAGTTCTGCACGCGGCGCTCGGTGGGCAGGCCGTTGTCGTCCCAGCCCATCGGGTAGAACACGTTCTTGCCGTTCATGCGCTGGTAGCGGGCGAGCACGTCGGTCTGCGTGTAGGAGAAGACGTGGCCCACGTGCAGCGAGCCGGAGGCGGTCGGCGGGGGAGTGTCGATCGAGTAGACCTGCTCGCGGGTGGTCTGCGTGTCGAACGCGTAGGTGCGCTCGTCGGCCCAGCGGGCGGTCAGCTTCTCCTCGAGGCCCTCGAGGGCCGGCTTGTCCGGCACGGCCACGGCGGCGGGGGTGGACGGGGTCGATGCGTCGATGGGCGTGTCTGTGCCCTGCGTGTTCTCAGCCATGCCCGCCATCCTCCCAT
The DNA here is from genome assembly GCF_037853785.1 of Micrococcus sp. GPGPB33. NCBI lineage: Bacteria > Bacillati > Actinomycetota > Actinomycetes > Micrococcales > Micrococcaceae > Micrococcus > Micrococcus sp. GPGPB33. Next base: position 2,211,951 of record NZ_JAQMWO010000002.1, on the reverse strand, counting down.
GACCGGGGCGGCGGGCCGGGCCTGCGACGACGCCCGGGACGTCCCGCCCTTCCAGTCGGTCGACCTGGAGGAGGTGATCCGGGCGGTGCTCCGAACGGCACGGCTCGGCTACGGTCGGAGGCGTGAGCCACACCCATGAACCTGCGAAGAACCCCGCCCGCGCCGCCGTCGTGACGGGGGCCACGAGCGGCATCGGCCGCGCCACGGCCCTCGAGCTCGCCCGCCGCGGTTGGCGCGTGTACGCCGTCGGCCGCCGGGCCGAGCGCCTCGAGACCCTCGCTGCCGACGCCCGGGCCGAGGGCGTGAGCGGCGACGTCGTCCCCGCCCCCTGGACGTCACGGACGAGGCCGCCGTCGCCGCGCTGGCCTCGCGCGTCGAGGCCGACGGCGGCGCCGACACCCTCGTCAACATCGCCGGCGGCGCGCGCGGCACGGACGCCGTGGGCGTGGGCGACCGCGCCGACTGGGAGTGGATGTACCGCGTCAACGTGCTCGGCACCCTGACGATGTGCCAGGCGTTCCTGCCCATGCTCCGCGCCCACGGCGAGGGCACCGTGCTCAACCTGACCTCGACCGCCGCCGTCACCGCCTACGAGGGCGGCGCCGGCTACAACGCCGCGAAGATGGGCCAGCACGGGCTCACCGGCGCGCTGCGCCTGGAGGAGGCCGAGCACAACGTGCGGGTGATCGAGGTGCTCCCGGGCATGGTCCACACCGAGGAGTTCTCCCGCAACCGCCTGGGCGGCGACCAGTCCGCCGCGGACGCCGTGTACGCGGGCGTGGAGAAGCCGCTCACCGCCGAGGACGTCGCCGAGGTGTGCGTCCACGCCGTCGAGCTGCCCCACCACGTGAACCTGGATCAGATCGTGATGCGGCCGGTCGCCCAGGCCGCCCAGCACAAGGTAATCCGCCGGTGAGCGGCGGGCCGCAGAACGTGTGGGCCGACGCGGTGGGCTCGGCATGAGCGCGCCCGTGCTGCACGTGATCGCCTGCGCCCACGGCACGCACGACGCGGCCGGCCGCGTCGTGATCGACGGCCTCCGTGCCGACCTGGCGGCCCTCCTGGCCGCCGAGGGGCCGGGCGCCCAGGTCCACGAGGCCTACGTGGACGTGCAGAGCCCCTCCCTCGACGAGGTCGTGGCGGCCCTGCCCCCGGGGGAGCCGGCCGTGATCGTGCCGCTGCTGCTGTCCCTGGGCCATCACGTCCACCACGACATCCACCACGCCGCGGCCGCCCGACCCGACACGATCGCCGCCGCACCGCTGGCCGGGGCCGGGGACGACGTCGAGCCGCGCCTGGTGACCGTTCTGGCCGAACGGGTGGCCCAGGCGGTGCCGGCCGGTGAGGCCGCGACATCGGAGGTCATCCTGGCGGCGGCCGGCACCCGCGCCGCGGACGGCCAGGCCCAGGTGCACGCCCTGGCCGGGGCCCTGGCCCGGGCCACGGGACTGCCCGTGACCGCGGCGTTCGGGGCGGCGGCCACCCCCGTGTGCCCGACGCCGTCTCCCGGGTGCGCGCCGCCGGCCGTCGCGCCGTGGTGGCCGCCCACCTCTTGGCCCCCGGGCACTTCCACGACCGACTCGGCGAGAGCGGCGCGGACGCGGTCACCGACCCCCTGCTGCCGCATCCGCTGGTGGCGCGGATCGCCCTGGACCGGCTGCGGTCCGCCCTCGCCGAGGCCCCGAGGGGAGCCGCCGGAGGCCGCTGAGCCGCTCGTCACACGGCCGGGGCTGGGCCGGGCCCCGACCGCGGGTCGGCCCCGGGAACGTGACGAACCGCGTCGACGATCTTGGGGTCGGCATGCCGGGTTCCTAGCGTGGCGGCCATGACCCAGGTGAACGAGACGTCGAGGCCGGCGCGCACCCCGCGCCGTCCCTCCGCCAAGCCGCACGGCCAGTGGAAGGTGGACGGGACCACCCCCTGAACCACAACGAGGAGTTCAAGCAGCAGGACGACGGCCTGAACGTCCGCGAGCGCATCGAGCAGGTCTACGCCCGGGAGGGCTTCGACTCGATCCCCTCGGACGACCTGCACGGCCGCTTCCGCTGGTGGGGCCTGTACACCCAGCGCCGGCAGGGGATCGACGGCGGCAAGACCGCCACCCTGGAGCCCCACGAACTCGAGGACCGCTACTTCATGCTGCGCGTGCGCATCGACGGCGGCGACCTCACCACCGAGCAGCTGCGCGTGATCGGCGGGATCTCCACCGACTTCGGCCGTGACACCGCGGACATCACGGACCGGCAGAACGTCCAGCTGCACTGGATCCGCGTCGAGGACGTCCCCGAGATCTGGCGGCGCCTGGAGTCCGTGGGCCTGTCCACCACCGAGGCCTGCGGCGACGTGCCGCGCGTGATCCTCGGCTCACCGGTGGCCGGGATCGCCGCGGACGAGATCATCGACCCCACGCCCGTGATCCGGGAGATCGCGGACCGCTGGATCGGCGACCTCGAGATCTCCAACCTGCCCCGCAAGTTCAAGACGGCCATCACCGGACACCCCTCCCAGGACGTGGTCCACGAGATCAACGACGTCTCCCTGATCGGCGTGGTGCACCCCGAGCTGGGCCCCGGCTACGACCTGTGGGTCGGCGGCGGCCTGTCCACGAAGGCCCGCCTGGCCGACCGGATCGGTGCCTTCGTCTCGGCCGAGCGCGCCCCCGAGGTGTGGCACGCCGTCGTGAGCATCTTCCGTGACTACGGCTACCGGCGCCTGCGCAACAAGGCCCGCATGAAGTACCTGCTCGAGGACTGGGGACCGGAGAGGTTCCGCACCGTGCTGGAGGAGGAGTACCTCGGCTACGCCCTGCCCGACGGCCCCGCCCCGGTCCCGCCCACCCGTCCCGGCGACCACGTGGGGGTCCACGAGCAGAAGGACGGCCGCTTCTACATCGGCGCCGCCCCCGTCGTCGGCCGCTCCAGCGGCACCACCCTCACCGCCCTCGCGGACCTGCTCGAGGCCCACGGCTCCACGCGGCTGCGCACCACCCCCCACCAGAAGATCGTGGTGCTGGACGTGGAACGGGACCGGGTGGACGCCGTCGTGGCCGGCTTGAAGGAGCTGGGGCTGGACCCGGAGCCGTCCGTGTTCCGCCGCTCCACCATCGCCTGCACGGGCCTGGAGTTCTGCAAGCTCGCCATCGTGGACACGAAGGACACCGCCACCGCCGCGATCGCCCAGCTCGAGGAGCGCCTGGCCGACCTCGCCGACCGCCTTCCCGAGCGGCTGAGCCTGCATGTGAACGGCTGTCCCAACTCCTGCGCCCGCATCCAGACCGCGGACATCGGCCTGAAGGGCCAGCTGCTCCCGGACGACGACGGCGGCCAGACGCCCGGCTTCCAGGTCCACCTGGGCGGCGGGCTGGCCTCCGTGGACCGCGCCGAGGCCGGCCTCGGACGCAGCGTCCGCGGCCTGAAGGTCCGCGCGGACGGCCTGGTCGACTACGTCGAGCGCGTCGTCCGCCGGTACGACGAGCAGCGTGAGCCGGGCGAGACCTTCGCCCGGTGGGCGCACCGAGTCGACGAGGAGGCCCTCCGATGAGCACCGTTCCCCCCACCCGTCCGGCCGAGGACCGCGAGCGCCTGCAGGCGCTCGCGGAGTCCGGCGCCGCCGAGCTCGGCTGGGACGCCCCCGCCGAGGCGGTGGTCGACTGGGCCGCCCGCCATGTGGACCTCCGCCGGGCCGCCGTGGCCTGTTCCATGGCCGACGCCGTCCTGCCGCACCTGGTGGCGCAGCGGATGCCCGGCGTGGACGTCCTCTTCCTGGACACCGGCTACCACTTCACCGAGACCCTCGCGACGCGCGACGAGGTGGCCCGCCGCCTCGACGTCACCGTGGTGGACGTGCTCCCGGAGCTGACCGTGGCCGAGCAGGACGAGCGCCACGGCAAGGACCTGTTCGCCCGCGACCCGGGGCTGTGCTGCGCGATGCGCAAGGTTGAGCCCCTCAACCGGGCGCTGGCCGGATACGACCTGTGGTTCACCGGCGTCCGCCGGGACGAGGCGCCGACGCGCACGAACACCCCGCTGGTGGGCTGGGACGAGGCCCACGGCATGGTCAAGGTCAACCCCGTCGCCCCGTGGAGCTTCGACGACCTGGTCGGCTACGCCACGGACCACGACGTGCCCGTGAACCTGCTCCTGCAGAACGGCTACCCCTCGATCGGCTGCCGCCCCTGCACCCGCCCCGTCGCCCCCGGGGAGGACCCCCGTGCCGGGCGCTGGGCCGGGACCGCGAAGACCGAGTGCGGCATCCACGTCTGAGCGCCGCTCCCGAGACAGACCAAGGAGACACGATGACCCTCACCCATGCCCCCGACCCGGGGACCGTGAGCCCCGCCGGGCCCGACGTCCAGGACGCCCTGGAGGCCGAGGCGATCCACATCATCCGCGAGGTGGTGGCCGAGTTCGAGCGCCCCGCCATGCTCTTCTCGGGCGGCAAGGACTCCGTGGTGATGCTCCACCTGGCCGCGAAGGCCTTCTGGCCGGGGAGGATCCCCTTCCCGGTGGTCCACGTGGACACCGGCCACAACTTCCCCGAGGTCCTCGAGTTCCGCGACCGCACGGTGGAGCGGCTCGGCCTGCGGCTCGTGGTGGGCTCCGTGCAGGAGTACATCGACCGCGGCGAGCTGCGTGAGCGCGCCGACGGCACCCGCAACACCCTGCAGACCACCCCCCTGCTGGACACGATCCGGACCAACCGGTTCGACGCCGTCTTCGGGGGAGGCCGCCGTGACGAGGACAAGGCGCGGGCCAAGGAGCGGATCATCAGCCTGCGGGACGCGTTCGGCCAGTGGGATCCGCGCAACCAGCGCCCCGAGCTGTGGAACCTCTACAACGGCCGTCACACCCCCGGCCAGCACGTCCGCGCGTTCCCCATCAGCAACTGGACCGAGCTGGACGTGTGGCGGTACATCGCCCGCGAGGGCATCGAGCTGCCCTCCATCTACTACGCGCACGAGCGGGAGGTCTTCCGCCGCGACGGCATGTGGCGCGCCGTGGGGGAGCACTCCCGCCCGGCCGAGGACGAGGAGGTCACCACGCGGACGGTGCGCTACCGCACGGTGGGCGACATGTCCTGCACCGGCGCCGTCCTCTCGGAGGCCGCCACCGTCGAGGACGTCGTGCTCGAGGTCGCCGCCTCCACCCTGACCGAACGCGGGGCCACCCGCGCCGACGACCGCATCTCCGAGGCGGCCATGGAAGATCGCAAGAAGGACGGGTACTTCTGATGAGCACCGCACTGCTGGACCGGCACGCCCCCGCCGGGACCCTGTTCCGCCTGGCCACGGCCGGCTCGGTCGACGACGGCAAGTCCACCCTCGTGGGCCGCCTCCTGCACGACTCCAAGGCCGTCCTGGCCGACCAGCTCGAGGCCGTGGCCCGCACCTCCGCCGAGCGCGGCTTCGGCGGTGCCGAGGGCGGGCTGGACCTGGCGCTGCTGACCGACGGCCTGCGCGCCGAGCGGGAGCAGGGGATCACGATCGACGTCGCGTACCGGTACTTCGCCACGGACCGGCGCACCTTCGTGCTGGCCGACTGCCCCGGGCACGTGCAGTACACCCGGAACACCGTCACGGGCGCCTCGACGGCCGATGCGGTCGTGCTGCTCGTGGACGCCCGCAAGGGCGTGGTGGAGCAGACCCGGCGCCACCTCAGCGTGGTGGCCCTGCTGCGGGTGCCGCACGTGATCGTCGCCGTCAACAAGATCGATCTCGTGGACTACGCCGAGGAGGTCTTCACCGCGATCGCCGAGGACGTCCGGCGCGTGGCCCGGGAGCTCGGCCTCTCCGACGCGGTGAGCGTCCCGGTGTCCGCCCTGCAGGGCGACAACGTGGTCACCCGCTCCGAGCGGACGGACTGGTACACCGGCCCCACGCTCATGGAGCTGCTCGAGTCCCTGCCCGGGGCGGACGCCGAGGACGACGCCGCCGCCTCCTTCCGCTTCCCGGTGCAGCTCGTGGTGCGCCCCCAGGGCGCCCTGGCCCCCGGCCTCGACCCCGAGGTGTTCCGCGACTACCGCGGCTACGCCGGGCAGGTGGTCGCGGGCACCGTCCGGCCCGGGGACGCCGTCGCCGTCCTCACCCCGGGGCAACCGGCGCGCACCACCACCGTGGTGGGCGTGGACGCCGCCGGGGAATCCCTCGAGGAGGCCTCCTCCCCGCAGTCGGTGGTCCTGCGCCTGGCCGACGAGGTGGACGTGGCCCGCGGGGACACGATCGCCGCCGCGGACACCGCCCCGCGCCCCACCGCGGAGGTGGCCGCCGCGCTGTGCTGGCTCTCCGCCGCACCGCTGCGCGTCGGGCAGCAGGTCCTCGTCAAGCACGGCACCGCCGTCGTCCGGGCGCTCGTCCAGGAGGTGGCCGGTCGGCTCGACCTCGACACCCTGCGGCTCGACCCGGCCGAGACCCTCGGGCTCAACGACATCGGACAGGTGCGCCTGCACCTGGCCGCGCCGCTGCCCGTGGAGCCCTACGCCGTGCATCGGCGCACCGGGGCGTTCCTCGTGATCGACCCCCACGACGGGGCCACGCTCGCCGCCGGCATGGTGCGCGGCGGCGACGAGGCCTGATCCGGATGACGACGGCGCGACGGGAGCGGTCATGACGGTGGTGATGGAGGACGTGGGCAAGAGCTTCGGCGGGCCCACGCCCGTGCTGGAGGACGTCTCCGTGCGGATCGAGCCGGGCGAGTTCGTCTGCCTGCTCGGTGCGTCCGGGTGCGGCAAGTCCACCCTGCTGAACCTCATCGCCCGGCTCGAGGCGCCCACCGCGGGCGTCGTCAAGACCCCCCGGGAGGGGGCCGCGTTCATGTTCCAGGACGCCGCCCTCTTCCCGTGGCTCACCGCCCGCGGCAACATCGAGCTCGCCCTCCGCTTCGCCGGTGTGGCCGCGGGGGAGCGTCGGGAGCGTGCCGGGGAGCTGCTGCGCCTCGTCCACCTGGACGACGCCGCCGACCTGCGACCCCACCAGCTCTCCGGCGGCATGCGCCAGCGCGTCGCCCTGGCCCGGGCCCTCGCCCAGGACCGCCCCCTGCTGCTCATGGACGAGCCGTTCGCGGCCTTGGACGCGATCACCCGCGACCTGCTGCATGGGGAGCTCGAGCGCGTGTGGCGGCAGACCGGTCGGACGGTCGTGTTCGTCACCCACAACGTGGCCGAGGCCGTCCGCCTCGGCCAGCGGGTGCTGCTGCTGTCCTCACGTCCGGGTCGCGTCGTCGCCGAATGGGACGTGCCCGCGGCCGCCCGCCACGACGCGCCCGCCGCGGCCGCCCTCACGGCCGCCATCACCGCCCGACTCGGTCAGGAGATCCGTCGCCATGCGCACTGACACCCCCACCCTCGACGCCCCCGGCCGCGCGCCGGGGGCCGCCACCGACGACGAGCTGCGCGAGCTCGACAGCGGCCTCGACGCGCTCCAGGCCGTCGACTCGACCCGTCGGACGGGTCTGGCCGGGTGGGACTGGAGCCGGGTCCTGCTCCCGGTGGCCGCCGTCGTCCTGCTCGTGGCGATCTGGCAGGCCTTCGCGTGGCTGGCCGGTGCGCGCGGTGAGCCGATCACCGGTCCCGGCGACGTCGTCGGGGCCTTCGGGACGCTGTGGGCCCAGGGCCTCGTCCAGCAGGCAGTGGCGACGTCGGTGGGCCGCGCCGTCGTCGGCTTCGCACTCGCCGTGGTCGTCGGCGTCGGGCTGGGCCTGGTGCTCGGACAGGTCAGCGTCCTGCGGCGGGCGTTCGGCCCGCTGCTCACGGCCCTGATGGTGCTGCCGAACGTGGCCTGGGTGCCGCTCGCGGTGCTGTGGTTCGGCCTCAGCGACGCCACCGCGTACTTCGTGATGCTCACCGGCGCCGTCCCCGCCGTGGTCGCCGGCCTCACCACCGGCACGGACCAGGTGCCGCCGCAGCTGCGTCGCGCGGCCCGGGTGCTGGGCGCCTCGCGTCTCGAGACCGCCCTGCTGGTGGTCCTCCCGGCCGCCCTGCCCGCCTTCGTCTCCGGCCTGCGCCAGGGCTGGGCCTTCGCGTGGCGAGGCCTCATGGCCGCCGAGATCATCGCCGTCGGCGGGCCCATGGGCGTGGGACTCGGGACCCTGCTCCACGAGGGACGTGCCGCGTCCGACCTCGCCGTCGTCCTCTGCGCCGTCCTGACCATCCTGGCCGTCGGCGTCCTCGTCGAACTGGCCGTATTCGGCCCCGTCGAGCGGCGCATGCTGCGCCGCCGGGGGCTGCTGGAAGGGAGCACGCGATGACCGCGTCCGATCTGTACCCCACCTCCCTGCGTCTGCTCGGCCGGCCCGTCCTGATGGTGGGCGGCGGGCGCGTGGCCGGCCGCCGCATGGGCGCCCTCCTCGACGCCGGCGCGCTCGTCACCGTGGTGGCCCCGGAGCCGGGGGAGGAGGTGGAGCGGCTCGCGGCGGCCGGCCTGATCACCCTGCACCGCCGCCCCTACCGCCCGTCCGACCTCGACGGGGTCTGGTTCGCCCAGACCGCCACCGGCGACCGGGCCGTGGACGGGGCCGTGGCCTCCGACGCCGAGGCCCGCCGCGTCTGGTGCGTCGACGCCTCCGATGCCGAGTCCTCCGCCGCCTGGACGCCCGCCGTCGTCCGGGCCGGGGACGTGACCGTGGCCGTCAACGCCGGGGGAGACCCTCGCCGCGCCCGCGCCCTGAAGGATGCGATCACCCTCGCCCTGTCGACGGGGCGGCTGCCGCTGCGCCGGCGGCGCGCGTCCGCCGAGCCCGGCCGCGTGGCCCTCGTCGGCGGCGGCCCCGGCGACTCCGGGCTCATCACCGTGCGCGGCCGACAGCTGCTCGCGGAGGCCGACGTGGTGGTCGCCGACCGGCTGGGCCCGCGCGCCCTCCTGGCCGAGCTGGACCCGGCGGTGCCCGTGATCGAGGTCGGCAAGGCCCCCGGGAACCACCTGGCCACGCAGGACGAGATCAACGCCGTCCTGGTCCGGGAGGCCCGGGCCGGCCGCCTCGTCGTCCGGCTCAAGGGCGGCGACCCGTACGTGCTCGGCCGCGGCGGCGAGGAGGCAGCGCACTGCCGCGCCCATGGCGTCGACGTCGAGGTGGTCCCCGGTGTCACGAGCGCCGTCTCGGTGCCCGCCGCCGCGGGGATCCCGGTCACCCATCGCGGCGTCGCCACCGGCTTCACGCTGGTGACCGGCCACGAAGAGCTGGCCGAAGTGCCCACCCGGGCCGACCACACGCTCGTCCTGCTGATGGGCGTGCGTCGGCTCGCGGACACCGCGCGCCGACTGACGGAGCGCGGCCTCGACGGTGCGACGCCCGTGGCGATCATCGAGCGCGGCTGGATGCCGGACCAGCGGGTCACCGTGGGCACGGTGGAGACCATCGCCGCGCAGGCGGCCGCCGTCGGTGTGGAGAACCCCGCCGTGATCGTCGTGGGCGACGTCGTGCGCTTGAGCCCCTACGCCACCGGCGCGCCTGCGGCCGCCGCCCCCCTGCCCCGATCTTGACCCTGAACCCGACCTCCGAAGGAGCACGAGCATGACCCTGACCCCCTCGGCCTCGAGGCCCGATCGCCCGTTGCGCATCGCCATCATCGGTGCCGGACCCGCCGGGGTGTACACGGCGGACATCCTGACCAAGGAGGAACGGGACTTCCGTGTCAGCATCGACCTGTTCGACCGGTACCCGGCCCCGTTCGGCCTCATCCGCTACGGGGTGGCCCCGGACCACCCGCGCATCAAGGGCATCGTCACCGCCCTGCACAAGGTCATGGACCGCGGGGACATCCGTTTCCTCGGGAACGTGGACTACGGCACGGACCTGAGCCTGGCGGATCTGCGTCGGCATTACGACGCGATCGTGTTCTCCACCGGTGCCGTGCGGGACGCGGCCCTGGACGTTCCCGGGGTGGAGTTGGCCGGCTCGTTCGGTGGCGCCGACTTCGCGTCCTGGTATGACGGGCACCCGGATGTGCCGCGGCACTGGCCGTTGGAGGCCACGCAGGTGGCGGTGATCGGCAACGGGAACGTGGCCCTGGATGTGGCCCGGATCCTGTCCAAGCATGCCGAGGACCTGCTGCCCACCGAGATCCCGGACAACGTGTACCGGGACCTGGCCGCTTCCCCGGTCACGGATGTGCACGTGTTCGGCCGGCGTGGGCCGGCGCAGGTGAAGTTCACCCCGTTGGAGCTGCGGGAGCTGGCGCATTCCCGGGATGTGGACATCGTGTTGTACGAGGAGGACTTCGACTTCGATGCGGCCTCGGAGAAGGCGATCGAGGAGAACAACCAGGTCCGCACCATGGTGGGGACGCTGACGAACTGGCTCATGGAGCAGGAGGACCGTCAGCAGAGCGCCTCGCGTCGGCTGCACCTGCATTTCCTGCAGGCCCCCGAGGAGTTCCTGGACGAGGACGGCGACGGCCGGGTGGACGGTCTGCGGATGCGCCGAATGGAGCTGGACGGTTCCGGTGGGGTCCGCCCGACGGACGAGACCGTGGACTACCCGGTGCAGGCGATCTACCGGGCGGTGGGCTACTTCGGTTCGCCCGTGGAGGGGGTGGAGTTCGATGAGGTGCGCGGGGTGATCCCGAACGCGGAAGGCCGGGTGCTGGACGCGGACGGTGCCCCGGTGCCGGGTCTGTATGCCTCGGGGTGGATCAAGCGGGGCCCGGTGGGGTTGATCGGGCACACCAAGGGTGACTCTCTGGAGACGATCAAGCATCTGATCGAGGACGAGCCGGGGCTGTGGAGGGCCCAGGAGCCGTCGGAGGAGTCGGTGATCGAGCTGCTGGAGTCCCGTGAGGTCCGGTACACCACGTGGGCTGGTTGGCATGCTCTGGATGAGCATGAGAAGTCCTTGGGTGCGCGGGCGACGGAGGCCGGTCCGGTGGCGCGGGAGCGGGTGAAGGTCGTGGACCGGGAGGAGATGACCCGCATCTCCCGGGAGAGCGTCCTCCTCGGCGCCGAAGGCTGAGTCCTCCCGTCGGGCGGATTCGCGGCCGCGGCGCGGCCCACCCCTCGCCCGCGCCGCGGCCCGCTCCCTACCGTGGTGCCCATGACCACCTTCGCCGCAGCCGAACGCGCCCGTCTCGCTGACCTCCTGCTCGAGAAGGGCCCCCACGCGCCCACCCTGTGCGGCGGCTGGAGCACCCGCGACCTCGCCGCCCACCTCTGGCTGCGGGAGCGCCGGCCCGACGCCTTCGCCGCCCTGTTCATCCCGCCGCTGTCCCGCCACCTCGACCGCCTGACCGCGGAGACCACGCGCCGCGACTACGCCGAGGTCGTGCGGGAGTGGGCCGCGGGCCCGTCGGCGCTGAACCCCATGCGGGCGGCGGATAGGCACGTGAACGCGGCCGAGCACTTCATCCACCTCGAGGACGTCCGGCGCGGCGAGTCCGCGGCCAGCGGCTCGCTGCCCGCCCCGCGCTCGTTCTCCCCGGACGAGGAGGACGCCCTCTACCGCTCGCTGCGCCGCATGGCCCCGCTGTTCCTGCGCACGTCCACGGCGCCGGTGGTCCTCCAGGGCCCGGGCCGCGCCCCGGTCACCGTCACCCGTGGGGCCGTGGCGCTGCGGGCGCCCGTCACGGTGACCGGCGAGGTCGGGGAGCTCCTCCTCTGGGCCTCGGGCCGGGACGCCGTGCACGTGGAGATCGACGGCGACGCGTCGGCGGCCGTGCGCACCGCCCTCTGACGCGCTCCGGCCCCGCGGCCACGGGCCGGCGCAGCGTCCACTACACTGGCGGGCATAGGCGTCGACCCGGCCATCACCGGCGAGCCTCCGGAAGAACGGGCCGCACGGCCCCAGTAGAACCGGACGGGTAAGCCCGTCACAGCAGTCATCAAGCGGCCGGCACCCCGGGGACCTCCCGACGCCGGCAAGCAAGGTGGTACCGCGTCCGCGGCCGGCCGGAGGGTCGGGCCCTCGGGCGTCCTTGCACGGAACCGACGCCCCGGACGCAAAGGACCCCCGTGTACCCCCTCGCCTCCTCCGCCCCTGACGGCCGCACCCCCGCCTCCCCGCGCTTCCCGGAGATCGAGCGCCGCATCCTGGCGTACTGGGACGAGGACGGCACCTTCCAGGCCTCGATCGACCAGCGTCCCGCCCTGAACGAGGACGGCTCGCAGAACGAGTTCGTCTTCTACGACGGCCCGCCCTTCGCCAACGGCCTGCCGCACTACGGCCACCTGCTCACCGGGTACGTCAAGGACCTCGTGGCCCGCTACCAGACGCAGCAGGGCCGCCGCGTGGAGCGCCGCTTCGGCTGGGACACCCACGGCCTGCCCGCCGAGCTCGAGGCGATGAAGCAGCTGGGCATGACGGACAAGTCCGAGATCGAGGCCATGGGCATCGACACGTTCAACGACGCCTGCCGCTCCTCGGTCCTGAAGTACACGGACCAGTGGCAGGACTACGTGACCCGCCAGGCCCGCTGGGTCGACTTCGAGAACGACTACAAGACCCTCACCCCGGACTTCATGGAGTCCGTGATCTGGGCCTTCTCCGAGCTGCACCGCAAGGGCCTGACCTACCGCGGCTTCCGCGTCCTGCCCTACTGCTGGAACGACGAGACCCCGCTGTCCAACCACGAGCTGCGCATGGACGACGACGTCTACAAGATGCGCCAGGACCCCTCGGTCACCGTCACGTTCCCGATCACCGGCCTCCCGGCGGACCCCGCCCTCGTGCCCGACGGCGGCGCCGACGCGGCGCTCGCCGCGCACCTGGCCGGCGTCCACGTCCTGGCCTGGACCACCACGCCCTGGACGCTGCCGACCAACGCGGCCCTCGCCGTCGGCCCCCAGATCCAGTACGCCGTGGTGCCGGCCGGCCCCGAGGGCGCGACCGCGGACGGGGACCGCTTCCTCCTGGCCGTGGACCTGGTGGGCGCCCACGCCAGGGAGCTCGGCTACGCCGATGCCGACGCCGCCCGCGCCGCGGTCACCGAGACGATCCCCGGCGCCCGCCTCGGCGGCCTGGCCTACGCGCCGCTGTTCACGGACGTGTTCGACGCCCACCGCGGGGAGACCTTCACCGTCAACGGCCGTGACCTCGGCGTCGAGGGCGCCCACCGCATCCTCGTGGACGACTACGTCTCCACCGAGGACGGCACCGGCGTGGTCCACCAGGCGCCGGCCTACGGTGAGGACGATCAGCGCGTGTGCGAGGCCAACGGCATCCCCGTGCTGCTCTCCGTGGACTCCGGTGCCCGGTTCCTGCCGCTGTTCGCCCGCGAGGACGTCGGGCGCGGCGACCTGCGCGAGATCGCCGGCGTGCAGGTCTTCGAGGCCAACCGCACGATCATCCGCGCCCTGCGCGCCCTGGGCCGCGTGGCCCGCGAAGCCTCCTACGAGCACTCCTACCCGCACTGCTGGCGGTGCCGCACGCCCCTGATCTACCGCGCGGTGACGTCCTGGTACGTCAAGGTCACCCAGATCAAGGAGCGCATGCTCGAGCTGAACGAGGAGATCACCTGGATCCCCGGCAACGTGAAGCACGGGCAGTTCGGCACGTGGGTCGCCAACGCGCGCGACTGGTCCATCTCCCGCAACCGGTACTGGGGCTCGCCCATCCCGGTGTGGGAGTCCGACCACCCCGACTTCCCCCGCCAGGAGGTCTACGGCTCGCTCGCGGAGATCGAGGAGGCCTTCGGCCGCCTGCCGCGCAACGCCCAGGGCGAGGTGGACCTGCACCGCCCGTGGGTGGACGACCTCACCCGCCCCCACCCGGACCCCGAGGCCGCCGCGGCCGGTGCGGTCATGCGCCGCGTCGAGGACGTGCTGGACGTCTGGTTCGACTCCGGCTCCATGCCGTACGCCCAGGTGCACTACCCGTTCGAGCGCGCGGACTGGTTCCCCACGCACAACCCGGCGGACTTCATCGTGGAGTACATCGGCCAGACGCGCGGCTGGTTCTACACCATGCACATCCTGGCGACCGCCCTGTTCGACCGGCCGGCGTTCTCCAACGTGATCTCGCACGGCATCGTGCTCGGCTCGGACGGACAGAAGATGTCCAAGTCGCTGCGCAACTACCCGGACGTCACGGAGGTCCTGGACCGCGACGGCGCGGACGCCATGCGCTGGTTCCTCATGGCCAGCCCCATCCTGCGCGGCGGCAACCTGATCGTCACGGAGGAGGGCATCCGCGAGGGCGTCCGCCAGGTGCTGCTGCCGGCGTGGAACGCCTACCACTTCTTCACCCTCTACGCGAACACCGCGCACGACGGCGGCGCCCGCCCCGAGGGGTACCGCGCGCAGGAGCAGCACACCGCCGAGGACCCCCTGGACCAGTACATCCTGGCCGCCACGGGCCGCATGCTGCGGGAGGTCAAGACCGGCCTGGACGCCTACGAGGTCTCGGACGCCACGGACGCGCTGCGCGGCTTCATGGACACGCTGACCAACTGGTACATCCGCCGGTCCCGTGAGCGGTTCTTCGACGAGGACACCGTCGCCTTCGACGTCCTCTACACCGTCCTGGAGGCCTTCGCCCGGGCCGCCGCACCGCTGATGCCGCTGATCGCCGAGGAGATCTGGCGCGGTCTCACCGGAGGCCGCTCGGTCCACCTGACCGACTACCCGGACGCCGACCTGTTCCCGCACGGGCCCGAGGCGGACTCCCTCGTGGCCCGCATGGACGCCGTGCGCCGCATCAGCTCGGCCGGCTCGGCCCTGCGCAAGGGGGCCGGGCGCCGGGTGCGCCTGCCGCTGCCCCGCCTGTCCGTCGTCGTCCCGGACGCGGCGGGCCTCGAGGGCACCTACGCCCGCATCGTGGCGGACGAGCTGAACCTCAAGGACGTCGAGCTCACCGAGCTCTCGGAGGCGGCGATCGCCCGCTACGGCATCGGCACGGAGCTGAAGCTGAACTTCCGCGAGCTCGGCAAGGCGTTCGGCAGGCAGGTGCCGCTCGTGAAGCAGGCGGTCGACGCCGGCGCCTACGAGGAGACGGCCGAGGGCCTGGCGGTCACGCTCGCCGACGGCGAGACCGTGACCCTGGCCCCCGCGCTCTACGAGCTGCGCACCGTCTCCACCGGTGCCCCCGAGGGGACCACGGTGGGCGTGCTGCCCGGCACCGCCGGCTTCCTCGTCCTGGACACGCAGGTCACCGCGGAGCTGGCCGCCGAGGGCACCGCCCGGGACGTGGTCCGCGCCGTCCAGGCGGCCCGCAAGGACGCCGGCCTGGACGTCTCCGACCGCGTGCGCACGCGGATCGAGGGCCCCACCGCCGTGGTGGCGGCGCTCGAGGCCCACCGCGGCCTCGTGGCGGAGGAGACCCTCACGGTGGACCTGGAGCTCGTGGACTCCGGCGCGGCCGACCCGCGCAAGGACCCGGCCGACGACGCCATGAAGACCGTGGCCGTCACCGTCGCGAAGGCGGACGCGTGATGCGCGGGGACGTCCCGGGCACGGTCGAGGAGGTCTACCGGGACCTGCTCGCCCGCGCTCCGGAGAACAAGATGCAGCCGCGGCTCGAGCCGATGCGGCGCGTGCTCGCGCTGCTCGGCGACCCGCAGCACGCGGCCCCGGTGATCCACCTGACCGGCACCAACGGCAAGACGTCCACGGCGCGGATGGTCGAGGCCGTCCTGCGTGCCTACGGGCTGCGCACCGGGCGCTACACCTCGCCGCACCTGCAGCGCGTCACGGAGCGGATCAGCATCGACGGCGCCCCGGTGGCCGACGAGACCTTCGTGCGCGTGTGGGGGGAGATCCTCCCGATCGTGCAGACCGTGGACGCGGAGCTCGAGGCCGCGGGCGAGGTCCCGCTGACGTACTTCGAGGCGGTCACCACGCTGGGCTTCGCGGTGTTCGCGGACGAGCCCGTCGAGGTCGTCGTCCTGGAGGTGGGCCTCGGGGGTGTGACGGACGCGACCAACGTCGCGGACGCCGTCGTCTCCGTGGTCACCCCCATCTCCCTGGACCACACGGACCTGCTGGGGGAGACCGAGGCCGAGATCGCCGAGGAGAAGGCCGGCATCATCAAGCCCGGCGGCGCCCTCGTCTCCGCCGCCCAGGAGCGCGACGCCGCCCAGGTGCTGCTCGAGGCGGCCCGGGCGGCCGACGTGCCGTTCCGCTTCGAGGGCGTCGAGTTCGGCGTGCTCGAGCGCTCCCTGGCCGTGGGCGGCCAGCAGGTGTCCGTGCGTGGCCTCGCGGCCGAGTACCGGGACCTGTTCCTGCCGCTGCTCGGGGAGCACCAGGCGCAGAACCTCGCGGTGGCCGTGGCGGCCCTGGAGATGTTCCTGGGCGGCGGCGTGCGACCGCTGGACGAGGAGCTGCTGCGCGAGGGGCTGTCCCAGGTCACCTCGCCCGGCCGGCTCGAGGTGCTGCGCACCGCCCCCACGCTCATCGTGGACGCCGCCCACAACCCGGACGGCGTGCGGGCCACGGCCCGTGCGGTGCAGGAGGCGTTCGGCTTCACCCGCCTCTCGCTGGTCGTCGGGATCCTCCAGGAGAAGGACGCGCCGGGCATGCTCGCGGCGCTCTACCGGGCGTTCGGCGACGACGTGGAGGACCTCGCGGTGACGCAGTCCTCCTCGGCCCGCGCCATCCCGGCCGGGGAGCTGGCCCGCATGGCCGTCGACGCCGGCTGGCCCGAGGACGACGTGTACGCCACCGAGTCCGTGCCGGACGCCCTCGAGTGGGCGGTCGGCCGCGCGGAGGCCCTCGAGACGAGCGCGGACGAACTGGCCTCCGGCACCGGCGGCGGCGTGCTCGTGCTCGGCTCGATCACCCTGGCCGCCGAGGTCCGCACCCTCGTGGGCGAGCCCCGCCATGCCGGCCCCGTCACCGTGGCCGCCCGCGGCCTCGACCCCGCCGACCTGCTCGACGCCGTCGGGCTGGCGGACGCCGACGAAGACGATCTGGACCCGGAGATCCTCGAGCTGCTCGAGGACCGCGACGACGCCGGCGCCCGCCGCCGGCCGGAGGAGGACCGATGACCCCCGACCAGCCGGAGACCGGAGGCGCCACGGAGCAGGGGCGCTTCGGCGACGAGCCCTGGCGCCCCGAGCGCGAGACGCGAGCCCAGCGGCAGTGGCGCCCCGGCACTCGCCGGCGCCGACGCTCCGTGCGCGCCCTGTTCACCTCCACGATCCTCATGCTCGAGGCGGTGCTCATCTTCTTCCTCGGACTCATGCTGTTCGGCATGCACCGGGACGAGCCGGGCGCCTGGTGGTTCGTGGCGGGCTACTCCGCGCTGGCCGTCGTCGCGGTGCTGACCTGCGCCCTGGTGCGCAAGCCCGTCGGCATCGCGATCGGCTGGGCGATCCAGGCCGTCCTGCTGGCCTCCGGCTTCTGGGAGTACTCGATGTTCGTGGTGGGGGCCCTCTTCGCGCTGACGTGGGCGTACGCCGTGATCAAGGGCGGTGCCATGGACGTCGAGAACGCCCAGCGCGACCGCCTCGAGGCCGCCTGGGAGGCCGAGCACGGACGCTGAGTCCCGGGCCCCACTAGGGTGGAGCGGGAACCGGGCCGCGCTCGCGGCCGTCCGACGACGCTAGGAGCACACCCCATGACGCACCACACCGAAGAGACCCTCGTCCTCATCAAGCCGGACGGGGTGGCCCGCAACCTGGTCGGCGAGATCCTCGCGCGCATCGAGCGCAAGGGCTACGTGATCGCCGACCTGAAGATGCTCACGCCCACCCGCGCCATGTTGGAGCGCCACTACGAGGAGCACCAGGGCAAGCCGTTCTTCGAGCCGCTGGTGGCGTTCATGGCCTCCGGCCCCGTGGTGGCCGCGCGCGTCACGGGCGATTCGGTGATTGAGGGGTTCCGCTCGCTGGCCGGCAAGACCGACCCCACCGTGGCCGCCCCGGGCACCATCCGCGGCGACCTGGGCCGGGACTGGGGCGAGGCCGTCCAGAAGAACCTCGTCCACGGTTCGGACTCGACCCTTTCGGCCGAGCGCGAGCTCGCGATCTGGTTCGGCTGAGCCCGTTCCGGGCCCGCACGACGGCGGCCGGTCACCCTGGTGGGGTGACCGGCCGCCGTCGTCGTGTCCGGTGGGGGAGCTTAGGCTCAGTCGATCCCGACGACCCCGAGGCCCAGTTCCAGCAGGATCGAGGCGAACACCAGGACGTAGAGGAGCACGATCACGGGCCAGGCCAGCTCCCGGGCGAGGCGGACGAGACCGGCCGGGGCCGGCAGCGTGCCGGTCTGCAGGTTCCGGGACGTCACAAGCACGAGCTGGGCGATGACCATGGCCCACACGATCATGCAGTAGAGGCAGAGCGTGCCGATGCTGTAGACGGCCGAGTACCAGAGCCACACGCAGAACGCGAAGCCCGCCAGGATCCCCGCGTTCATCAGCAGCCAGTACCAGCGGGCGAAGCGGGCGCCGGCGAGCAGGGACATCCCCACGGTGATGAGCACGGAGAACGCGACCACGCCGATGTACGTGTTCGGGAAGCCGAAGGTGTGGGCCTGCCACGACTGCATCACCTGGCCGCAGGACACCCACGGGTTGAGGTCGCAGGACGTGCGGTGCGTCGGGTCCGCGGTGAGGAGGGCGCGCTCGACGATGATGATGATGGTGGCCGTCAGCGCCACGAGCGAGGTGATCAGGAGCAGCGCCGCCGTGCCCGCGGGCCGGGCGTACCAGGTGAGCCGGGCCTCCTCGGCGGGGATGTCGTCGGCGGGGGAGAGGCGGATGTCGTCCGTCAGCGGGGTCGCAGGCATGGACACGATTCTAGGCGCGTGCCCGGGGCGGATGTGAGAGAATCGGCCCTGGCCGTCCCGTGGCCACACCGCGGGGCAGCCCGCTGCGCGCCCGACGTCGGGCCGCCGCCGAGGCGCCCCCGCGTCGAGCATCGTGCGGGAGGTGGACGCCGGGCTTCGCCCGTGCGCGTCCGTGCGCCGGCCGGCGGACGGCACGTGACGCCCAGGCCCCGATCTCGAGGGCGCAGCGGTTCCGCGCCGGGCCCTGACGGTCGACGCGGTCCACCCGATGACTTCTCGGAGTCCGCCTCCCGGCGCACCCGTGGCGCACGGCGCCCGGGGCAACGCGGCCGGCGGCGGACGCGGACACGCCGGGCGGCGGCGAGTGTGGCGTCGTCGGTCGGCGGGAGGTGCTGCCATGGCGGCCAACAACGAGGACACGACCCGCGCAGACGAACGCGTGGAAGAGACGGCCGAGCAGGCCGTGACGCAGACCGCGGCGGACACCGCCGACGGGGCGGAGCCGGAGCGGACCGCCGCGTCCGACGACGCCGCGGACCCGGCCGAGGAGCCGAGCGCGCCGACGCTGCAGGTCGACCCGACCGACCCGTTCGCCGTGCCGGCGAACCTGATCGAGGTCCTGCGCACCGAGACCACGTCCCGGCAGCGCTCCGAGGACGAGGACGCCGGAGAGTCCGAGGACCGGGCCGAGGGCGCCGTGGTCTCCCGGCGGCGCCGCCGACGCCGCCGCGGTGAGGTGGACATGGAGCTCGACGGCGGCGAGGCCGGCGATCCCGAGCACACCGTCACCCGCGTGCGCGCGCCGCGCCAGGCCGTCGGCACCGCCTCGGACACCGTCCAGAGCGTCAAGGGATCCACCCGGCTCGAGGCGAAGCGCCAGCGCCGCCGCGACTCCCGCTCGGGCGGGCGTCGCCGCACCGTGATCACCGAGGCCGAGTTCCTGGCCCGCCGCGAGGCCGTGGACCGCAAGATGCTGGTGCGCCAGCGCGACCAGCGCATCCAGATCGCCGTGCTCGAGGACGGCGTGCTGGCCGAGCACTTCGTCTCGCACACCACGCAGGACTCGATGATCGGCAACGTGTACCTGGGCAAGGTCCAGAACGTGCTGCCGTCCATGGAGGCCGCGTTCGTGGACATCGGCCGCGGACGCAACGCCGTGCTCTACGCGGGCGAGGTCAACTGGGACGCCGCCCAGCTGGACGGCAAGCCGAGGAAGATCGAGAACGCGCTCAAGTCCGGCGACACCGTGCTCGTCCAGGTCACCAAGGACCCGGTGGGCCACAAGGGCGCCCGTCTGACCAGCCAGGTCTCCCTGCCCGGCCGCTACCTCGTGTACGTGCCGGGAGGCTCGATGACCGGCATCTCCCGCAAGCTGCCGGACGTGGAGCGCTCGCGTCTGAAGAAGATCCTCAAGGACCACCTGCCGCAGGACGCCGGCGTGATCGTGCGCACCGCGGCCGAGGGCACCTCCGAGCAGGAGCTGCAGAACGACATCAACCGTCTGCGCGCCCAGTGGGAGGGCATCCAGGAGAAGGCGTCCGGCACCAAGGTGCTCGCCCCCGAGCTGCTCTACGCCGAGCCGGACCTGACCATCAAGACGGTCCGCGACGTCTTCAACGAGGACTTCTCCGCCATGCTCGTGCAGGGCGAGGCCACGTGGGACAACATCGAGGCCTACGTGACCTACGTGGCCCCGCACCTGCTGGGCCGTCTGCACCACTGGGTGCCGGAGGACCACGACGGCGAGGACCTGTACGCCACCCACCGCGTGGACGAGCAGCTCCACAAGGCGCTCGAGCGCAAGGTGTACCTGCCCTCCGGCGGCTCGCTCGTGATCGACCGCACCGAGGCCATGACCGTGGTGGACGTGAACACCGGCAAGTTCACGGGCTCCGGCGGCAACCTCGAGGAGACCGTCACCAAGAACAACCTCGAGGCCGCCGAGGAGATCGTCCGGCAGCTGCGCCTGCGGGACATCGGCGGCATCATCGTCATCGACTTCATCGACATGGTGCTCGAGGCCAACCGCGACCTCGTGCTGCGCCGTCTCGTGGAGTGCCTGGGCCGGGACCGCACGAAGCACCAGGTCGCCGAGGTGACCTCGCTCGGCCTGGTCCAGATGACGCGCAAGCGCATGGGCACCGGGCTCGTGGAGGTGTTCTCGGAGACCTGCGAGCACTGCGCCGGCCGCGGCATCCTCATCCAGGACACGCCGGTCGAGCGGGGCCGCTCCGGCGGTGAGCAGCGCGGCGAGGCGGAGGGCCGCCGTCGTCGCCGGCGTCGGGGCGACGGCGAGGGCGAGCACGCCCACGCCGCCGCGGCCACGACGACGGGCGCCGAGCACGCCGACTCGGAGGACGAGCGGCAGCGCCGTGAGCGGGCCGAGGCCGCCCGGGTCGCCCTGCACTCGATCGCGAAGGCCTCCGGCAAGGTGGCCGAGGACGAGGCCCCCGCCCAGGAGTCCGCCCCCGCCGAGCAGGCGGCGGACGCCGCCGAGGACTCCGCGGCCGAGGCCGTCGAGGCCGCGTCGGCCGGGCCCGCGGAGGCCGGGCAGCCGGCCGGGACGGACGAGGAGGAGACGCCGCGTCGCCGGCGTCGTCGGGGCCGCCGCCGCAGCCGGGGCCGCGCTGAGGAGTCGGGGGACACCGGCGCCGAGGATGCCGGCTCCGAGGATGCCGCGCGGTCGCACGACGACGGCCCCGCCGAGTCCGCCGGTCAGACCCGTCAGACCGAGGAGGAGGCGGCCGAGCCGGCCGCCGCCGCGGCCCCCGAGCACCAGGACCCGGTCGTGCAGGCCGAGGAGGCCGTGGCCGCCGTCGCGGAGGCGGAGGCCGACGCCGAGGCCGAGTCCCCGGAAGACGCGGCTGAGCAGGACGACCGTCCCCGCCGGTCCCGGCGTCGCCGGGGTGGCCGCGGGCGGTCTCGCCGAGGCGGCGAGGCGGCCTCGACCGAGGCCGACGCCGACGCCGAGGACCACGGTGCGGAGCGCGCGACGCCGTCGCGGCACGAGGCCGCGGACGCCGACTCCTCGGTGGCCGTGTCCTCCGAGGTCGCATCGGAGCCTGTGCCTGCCGAGGATGCCCCGGCGCCCGTGCCCGCCGAGGATGCCCCGGCGCCCCGGCGCCGCCGGTCCCGCCGGGCCTCGAGCGACGGCGTCGTCCGTCCGGCCGCCGGTGCGGACGCGTCCGCCGAGCGGACGGCCGACCGCACGGACGCGGCTCCGGTGGAGGCCACCGAGCCCTCGCCCGAGGAGTCCACGGACGCCACCGAGGTCCACGAGCAGCCCGCCGCCCCGGCCTCCGTCGAGGAGGCCGTGATGGTGGAGCCTGCGGCGACCGAGCCGACGGCGGAGCCCACGGCGGACGCGGACCAGGCGTCCGCCGCGGACGCCCCGACCGAGGCCCAGGCGGCTCCGACCGCCCCGGTGCCTGGATCGCCGCGCCGGCGCTCGCGTCGCGCCGTGTCGTCCGACGGCGTCCACGTCCAGGTCCAGGCCGCGCCCGGCGGCGCCCAGGGCGGCCGCTTCACCGCGGCCGTGGCCGAGGCGTCCACCCCCGCCGAGCCGCAGGGTGCCGCCCCGGTGATGCTCGGCGTCGGAGTGAAGGCCGCCGACCTGGCCCGTCGCGGCCGCTGACCGTCGTCGGTGCCGCCGCCCCGGGCCTGCCCCGGGCGGCGGCGACGCGCCGACACGCCTCTGTTTGGTCCGGATGCCCGGCAGCGAGTATGCTGGACCATCGGTGTTCACCGCCCGCACGCTCCCGCATGTCCCGGTGAGGGACCGCCGGACCCGGACGCAGCCGCGGTCGAGGTGCGGGCGAGCAGAACCCGATCTGATCCGTTGAAACGTCGAGAGAAGTGAGTCCCAAGTGGTGTACGCGATTGTCCGCGCTGGCGGCCGCCAGGAGAAGGTTTCCGTCGGAGACCTCGTTACCCTTGACCGCGTTCCCGCTGAGACCGGTGGCTCCGTCGAGCTGCCCGCTCTGATGCTGGTGGACGGGGACGAGGTCAAGGCTGGCGCCGATGCCGCCGGTGTGAAGGTGACCGCCGAGGTCGTCTCCCACTCCCGTGGCAAGAAGGTCGTCATCATGAAGTACAAGAACAAGACCGGCTACAAGAAGCGCCAGGGCCACCGCTCTGAGCTGTCCACGGTCAAGATCACCGGGATCGCCTGAGCCGTCACCGGCACCGGCGAAACCGAGCATCCGAGAGGTTAGGCAACAGCAATGGCACATAAGAAGGCCGGCAGTTCCTCGAAGAACGGCCGCGATTCGAACCCGCAGTACCTCGGCGTCAAGCGCTACGGCGGCGAGGACGTCAACGCCGGCGAGATCATCGTCCGCCAGCGTGGCACCAAGTTCCACCCGGGCCGCAACGTCGGCCGCGGCAAGGACGACACCCTCTTCGCGCTGTCCGCGGGCTCCGTGGCCTTCGGCCAGCGCCGCGGCCGCAAGGTCGTGGACATCGTCCCCGCCGCGGAGTGATCTGACACTCGTGCGGTCTGCGTGCGGACCCTCGCCCGGCGAGGACACCCGCACCCCCTGACGCCCCGGCGGGGGCGGGCCCGGCATCCACCGGACCCGCCCCCGCCGTCGGCGTCTCCGGCCCCTGGGCCGTCTGAGTCCGATCCCTCCAGCCCCTAGGAGCACTCCCATGGCAGCCTTCGTGGACCGCGTGGTCCTCCACCTCACCGCCGGCAACGGCGGGCACGGGTGCGTCTCCGTGCATCGCGAGAAGTTCAAGCCCCTGGGTGGCCCCGACGGCGGCGACGGGGGCGACGGCGGCGACATCACCCTCGTGGTGGACTCGCAGACCACCACGCTGCTGGACTACCACCACGCCCCGCACCGGTCCGCTGAGAACGGCCAGCCGGGCATGGGCGACCACCGCGAGGGCAAGAACGGCCAGTCGCTCGTGCTGCCCGTGCCGGACGGCACGGTGGTCAAGGATGAGCAGGGCAACATCGTGGCCGATCTCGTGGGGGAGGGCGCGACCTACGTCGCCGCCGCCGGCGGTCAGGGCGGCCTCGGCAACGCGGCTCTGGCCTCCGTGAAGCGCAAGGCGCCCGGCTTCGCGCTGCTCGGCCTGCCGGGGGAGAGCCGGGACCTGACGCTCGAGATCAAGACCGTGGCGGACGTCGCGCTCGTGGGCTTCCCCTCGGCCGGCAAGTCCTCCCTCATCGCTGCCCTGTCTGCGGCCCGTCCCAAGATCGCGGACTACCCGTTCACCACGCTCGTGCCCAACCTCGGGGTCGTGCAGGCCGGCGACGTGCGCTTCACCGTGGCCGACGTCCCGGGCCTGATCCCCGGTGCCTCGGAGGGCCGCGGCCTCGGCCTGGAGTTCCTGCGCCACGTCGAGCGCTGCGCCGCGCTCGTGCACGTCCTCGACTGCGGCAGCCTCGAGTCCGACCGCGACCCGATCGCCGACTTCGAGGCCATCGAGGCCGAGCTCGAGGCCTACGCGGTGGAGCCCGTCTTCTCCCAGGGCGGGGAGGGCGTCGTACCGCTGAACGAGCGGCCCCGCCTCATCGCCCTGAACAAGACCGACCTGCCCGACGGCGCCGCGATGGCGGACATGGTCCGCGACGAGCTCGAGGGCCGTGGCCTACGGGTCTTCGACATCTCCGCGCTGGCCCGCGAGGGCCTGGACGCCCTCAAGTACGCCATGGCCGAGCTCGTGGCGGAGGCCCGTTCCCGGGTGGTCGAGCCCGCGCCGGCCGCGCCCGTCGAGGTGCCGCGCCGGCATCGCCGCCGTGGCGAGCGGGCCGAATTCACGATCCGCCGCGAGGAGCGCAACCTCGAGCCGCTGTTCCGCGTGCGCGGCGAGAAGCCCGAGCGGTGGGTCGCCCAGACGGACTTCCAGAACGACGAGGCGATCGGCTACCTTGCGGACCGGCTCCAGCGGGCCGGCGTCGAGGACGGCCTGTTCAAGGCCGGTGCGAGGCCGGGCGACGCCGTCGTGATCGGCGACGACGTCACGGGCGTGGTCTTCGACTGGGAGCCCACGCTGTCCGCGGGAGCCGAGCTGCTCGCCGGGCCCCGGGGCACCGACCTGCGGCTCGACGAGCGCACCCGCGCGACCCGCGCGGAGAAGCGCGCCGAGCAGGATGCCCGCCGGGCCGCCCGTGCGGCGACCCGGGCCGAGATGGAGGCCGAGCGACGCTCCGGCCTGTGGAACGACACCGACGATCGAGAGGGATGATCCATGTCCGTGCGGCGCACCGTCGTCACCCGCTATCCGACCCCCGCCACGCGCGGCTCCGAGGACCCGCGGGCCAACCCCGTGACCTCGCGGGAGACGATGGGCGCCGCACGCCGAGTGGTCGTGAAGATCGGCTCGTCCTCGCTGACCACCCCGGACGGCCTGGACGTGGAGGCCATCGACCGGCTCGTGGACGTCCTCGCCGCCGAGCGGCAGAAGGGCACCCAGGTGGTGCTCGTGTCCTCCGGCGCCATCGCGGCCGGCTTCCCCCACCTCGGACTGGGCCGACGCCCCAAGGACACCGCCACCCAGCAGGCCTCGGCGGCGGTCGGCCAGAGCAAGCTCATGGCGCACTACACCACGAGCTTCGGCCGGCACGACACCGAGGTGGCCCAGGTGCTGCTGACCGCCGAGGAGCTCATGCGGCGCACCCAGTACACGAACGCGCACCGCGCCCTGTCGCGGCTGCTCACGCTCGATGTGATGCCGATCGTGAATGAGAACGACGCCGTGGCCACCCGCGAGATCCGCTTCGGCGACAACGACCGCCTCGCGGCCCTCACCGCCAACCTCTGCAAGGCGGACCTGCTGGTCCTGCTCTCGGACGTGGACGCCCTCTACACGGGCCACCCCTCGAACCCGGACGCGCGGCGCATCCCGGAGGTCACCTCGGACGACGATCTGGCCGGCGTCGACGTGCGTGTGCCCGGTTCCGCGGGCGTGGGCACGGGCGGCATGGTGACCAAGGTGGACGCGGCCGGCATCGCGGCCACCACCGGCATCCCGACCCTGCTCACCTCGGCCGCGAACGCGGGCGCCGCGTTCGCGGGGGAGGACGTGGGCACGTGGTTCTCCGCCACCGGCCGCCGCCGGTCCGCACGCGCGGCGTGGCTCGGCCTCACAGCGGAGGTCCGGGGCCGGCTCGTCATCGACGACGGCGCGGTGGCCGGGGCGATCGACCGCGGCCGCTCCCTGCTGGCCGCGGGCATCACCGGCTGCACGGGCGACTTCACGCCGGGCGACGTCGTCGAGATCGTGGACGCGCACGGCCGGGTGCGGGCGCGCGGCCTCGTGCAGTACTCCTCGTCGCAGCTGCCCGCCATGCTCGGGCGGACGACCGCCGACCTCCGCGAGGACCTCGGCGCGGGCTACGACGGCGTCGTCGTGCACGCCGACGACTGGGTGCGCCTGGCTCCGCCGCAGCGCTGACCGGTACGGGCCGCGACCGCGGCGACGGGCTGGGGCCTCGTGCCTCGTCCGAGGCGCTCGATAGGCTGGAGGCATGCAGACCACCGAGAGCACCGCACCCCAGGATCAGTCCGGCCGCCAGGACGCCGAGGCGCCGACGCCCGAGGTCGAGGAGGCCGTCCGCCAACGGGCCGAGTGGGCGCGTCAGGCCGTGCCCGAGCTGGCCACCGCCGGCCGCGTCCGCAAGGACGCCGTCCTGCGCCACATGGCCGAGGCCCTGCGCGCCAACGCGGCCGCGATCATCACGGCCAACCGCGAGGACCGCAGCCGCGGCCGCGAAGCCGGCACCTCGGCGGCCATGCTGGACCGCCTCAAGCTGGACGAGGCGCGCGTCGAGGCGCTGGCCCTCGCCCTGGAGACCCTGGCCGGCCTGCCGGACCCCGTGGGCACCGTGGTCCGCGGCGGCCCGCTGCCCAACGGCGTGCGGATGAGCCAGGTGCGGGTGCCCCTGGGCGTCGTGGGTGCCGTGTACGAGGCCCGTCCGAACGTCACGGTGGACATCGCCGGCATCGCCCTGAAGTCGGGCAACGGCGTGATCCTGCGCGGCGGCTCGGCCGCGGAGTCCACCAACGCGGTTTTGATCCAGGTGCTGCGGGAGGCGCTCGTGGACCAGGGCTTCGACCCCAACATCATCCAGGGCATCGACGACCTCGGACGTCCCGGTGTCGCCGCCCTGATGGCCGCCCGTGGTGCGGTGGACGTCCTCGTTCCGCGCGGCGGCCGTGAGCTGATCCAGCGCGTGGTCCGCGAGGCCCGGGTGCCCGTGATCGAGACGGGCGAGGGCAACGTGCATCTGTACGTGGACGCCTCCGCACCCAAGCAGATGGCGGTGGACATCGCGCTCAACTCGAAGACCCACCGCACCTCCGTGTGCAATGCGGCCGAGACCCTGCTGCTCCACCGGGACGCGGAGGAGGTGGGCCGAGAGGTGCTGCGCGCCCTCACCCGTGCCGGCGTGCTGCTGCACGTGGACGAGGCCGCGCGGGCCTGGCTGCCCACGCTCGCCGACCGCGGCGACCACGCCCGGGACGCCGTGGACGTCACCGAGGAGGACTGGGGCACCGAGTACCTGGACATGGAGATGGCCGTGCGGGTCGTGGACTCCCTCGACCAGGCGATCGAGCACATCGGCCGGTGGTCCACGGGCCACACGGAGGCCATCGTCACGAATGACCTGGCCGCGGCCGAACGGTTCATCACCGAGGTGGACGCCGCGGCCGTCATCGTGAACGCGTCCACGCGCTTCACCGACGGCGGCGAGCTCGGCCTCGGCGCCGAAGTGGGCATCTCCACCCAGAAGATGCACGCCCGCGGGCCCATGGGCCTGGAGGAGCTCACGACCACCAAGTGGATCCTGCGCGGCGACGGGCAGATCCGCCGCTGAGCCGGGCTACGATGGACATCAGGACCCCTTCGGCCCGGCCCCGGCCCGGCCGTCTGACCCGCTGCACCGAGGAGCATCCATGCTGAACACCTCCCTGATCCTGGCCGCCGCCGAGGGCCACCACGTCGTCAACGAGCTGCCGATGGACCCCATCTGGTACGGCCTGCTCGTCTTCGCGCTGCTGATGGCCGCCCTGGCCGCCACCATGTCCATGCGCTCCCGCGCGCTGCGCCTGCCCGAGCCCACCACCGCGGTCCAGCACCACGGCACCGGCCGCGGCTCGCACACCTCCGGTCACTGACGTCTCACCGGCCCGCCGCGTCGTCGCCCCTGCCGGGGGCTGCGTGGCGGGCCGTCCGTTCGTCTCCTGAGCGCATGACCGTCGCCTCCCGCACCCCCGTGCCCGCGCCCACCGCCGGGGGCGCGCGCCGTCGTCGCCTCGGCATCATGGGCGGCACCTTCGACCCGATCCACCACGGGCACCTCGTGGCCGCCTCCGAGGTGGCCGCCGAGTTCGAGCTGGACGAGGTCGTCTTCGTCCCCACGGGTCAGCCGTGGCAGAAGTCGGACCGGCAGGTCTCCCCGGCCGAGGACCGCTACCTCATGACCGTGGTGGCCACCGCCTCCAACCCCCGGTTCACCGTCTCCCGCGTGGACATCGACCGCCCCGGCGCCACCTACACCGTGGACACGCTGCGGGACCTGCGCCGCCTGCACCCGGACACCGAGCTGTTCTTCATCACCGGCGCGGACGCCATGGGCCAGATCCTCACGTGGAAGGACGTGGACGAGCTCTGGGACCTGGCGCACTTCGTCGGTGTCACCCGTCCCGGCCACGACCTCTCGGACATGGGCCTGGGCGATGACGTGTCCTTGATGGAGATCCCCGCCATGGCGATCTCCTCCACGGACTGCCGGGAGCGCGTCCGCCGGGGCCGACCCGTCTGGTATCTCGTCCCGGACGGCGTCGTCCAATACATCGCCAAGCACCACCTCTACGTCTCGGAAGAGGAGACCTCGTGACCGTTCCCCAGACCACCCTGGACGCCCTCACCACCGCCGCGGCCGCCGCCGCGGACAAGCTCGGCACGCACATCGTCGCGTTCGACGTCGCCGAGCGGCTCGGCCTGACCGACGCCTTCCTGATCGCCTCCGGCGCTTCGGAGCGTCAGGTCAACGCGATCGTCGACGGCGTCGAGGAGGCGCTGCTGAAGGACGAGCAGCTCAAGCCGCTGCGTCGCGAGGGCCGGTCCGACGGCCACTGGGTGCTGCTCGACTACGGGCACTTCGTGGTGCACGTCCAGCATCGCGAGGACCGCGAGTTCTACGCGCTGGACCGCCTGTGGAAGGACACCCCGGCGATCGACCTCGGCCTGCCGGAGGAGAGCACCCGCCCGGACGCCGCCGCTCAGGACGACGGCGCCTCCGTCTCGCACGCCTCCTGAGCGGGGCCGCGAGATGCGCCTGATCCTGCTGCGACACGGCGAGACCGACTGGAACGCCCTGGACCGCTACCAGGGGCATACGGACATCGAGTTGAACGCCGAGGGGGAGCGCCAGGCGCGCCGCGCCGCCGGCGGGCCCGTGGGCGACCTGATCGAGGACGCGGAGGAGCTCGTGGCCGTGTGCTCCCCGCTGGCCCGGGCGCGGCGCACGGCCGAGATCGTCCTCCAGGCCCGCGTCGGCGCGGCGGCCCTGGCCCTCGACCCGGAGCTGGTCGAGCTGGCCGGGGAGAGTGGGAAGGCCTGGAGCTCAGTGCCATCGCGGAACGCTGGCCGGACGAGCACCGCCTCTGGCGGGCCGAGCCGGCGCTCGACGCCGGCCCCGTCGGCGGGGAGACCCTGCGCGGGGGCGGCGGGCGGGCCCTGCGCGCACTGCGCGGACACGTGCCCCCGCACTGGGCGGACACCCCGCGCGACGGGGGCGCCCAGACTCTGCTCGCCGTGGCCCACGGTGCGCTGATCCGCGCGGCCACGGGGCTGCTCCTGCGTCACGAGGGCGAGGCCTTCGCGGCGATGGAGCGGATCGGCAACGCCCGCGCCGCCGTGCTGCAGGGCGCGTTCGCTCCCGACACCGGGGCCGAGGGCTGGGGCGACTGGACCCTCGAGGGCTACAACATCTGAGGGTGCCTCGGCCCGTACGCCGATTTGGTGCCCGCGCGGGGACCGTGTACGCTGGTCGAGTTGCCAGCGAGGCGAACGGCCCGGAAACGGCGCGTGAACATCGCGGGTGACGCCCACATCTGGGGGTATGGCGCAGTTGGTAGCGCGTCTGCATGGCATGCAGAAGGTCAGGGGTTCGAATCCCCTTACCTCCACCAGTCAGAAGGCCCGGTCCATGCGGACCGGGCCTTCGTCGTCGTCGGGCTCCTGTGCGGGCCCGGGCGGCGACCGCCGCCCTGCGACATCACCGCGCCGCGGCACTGCGGTGATGTCGCTCCGCCGCGGTCGGTGCGGGGGACACGCCGGGGTACGCGGCGCGCTCCGCCGCCGTGAGTGCGGGTTCCACCGCACGGCCCTCCCGCGCCGCGGCGACGGCGGCCTCGAGCACCGCCATCACGGCGACGGCCTGGTCGGGGGTGGCGGCGTCGCCGCTCGGGTGGCCCAGGATCGCGTCGCGCACGCCCGTGTAGGACCGCTGCTGGGCTCCGGTCGGCGCGGGGACGCGCTCGATGTTCCCCTCCCCGTCGTGCAGGAGGATCGGGTCCGGGTCGACGCCCCAACCCTCGGCACCGGGGAGCAGACCCGCGCGCAGCTGAGCCTCCTGCTGATCCGGCAGTTCCTTCACCGCAGTGCCGCGCGTGCCGTGGACCGCGAAGCGCGGGCTGCCGCCGGCCACGAGCATCGACGCCTGCAGGACCACGCGCCGGCCTGGGTACTGCAGCACGCAGTGCGCCCAGTCCTCGACCGGGGCGCCCGGACGCAGGGCCGCGAGGTCGGCGTCCACGCGTTCGGGGACGCCGAAGAGCAGGAGCGCCTGGTCGACCAGGTGCGGGCCGAGGTCGAACCAGATGCCGCCCCCGGGCACCGCGGCTTCCCGCCAGCGGTCCCGGACGGTCGGGCGGAAGCGGTCGATCCGGGACTCGAGGTGGACGACGTCCCCGAGCCGGCCGGAGCGGACCAGCTCGGCGATGCCCAGGAAGTCGCTGTCGAAGCGGCGGTTCTGGAACACCCGCAGCACCTGCCCCGTCTCGGCCGCGAGGTCGCGCAGCTCCCGCGCCTCGGCGAGACTCAGCGTGAAGGGCTTGTCCACCACCACGTGCCTGCCCGCCCTGAGGGCGGCGCGCGCGAGCGGCGTGTGCTGGTCGTTCGGGGCGGCGATCACCACGAGGTCCACGTCGTGGTGTGCCAGGAGCGCGTCCACGTCGGGCACCACGACGACGTCCGGCAGGTCCGTGTGCACCGCGTCCGGGCGGCTCGAGGCGACATGGGTGAGCGCGAGTCCCTCCGTGGCGTGGAGCAGGGGGACGTGGAACGTCTTCCCGGCGAACCCATAGCCGATCAACGCGGTGCGGATCGGTGCGTCAGTGCGGGACATGCAGGACCTCCTGGTCTGGCGGCGGGCATGGGGGCGTCCCCTGCACGCTAGGCCGTGGGGCCGCGGCGGTCCATCGACGCCGCCGGGCCGGTTTGCACGGCCGCCGCAGGCTGGGTATCCTATCCAGGTGCTCCGGCCGGCCCGCCGGGAACGGAGTCACCACCCACCTGGGGGTATGGCGCAGTTGGTAGCGCGTCTGCATGGCATGCAGAAGGTCAGGGGTTCGAATCCCCTTACCTCCACCAGTCAGAAGGCCCGGTCCGTGCGGACCGGGCCTTCGTCGTCGTGACGGCCAGCTCGCCGTCGAGAACCACCGGTCACGGCCGGGTTGCGGTCCAGTGTCGATCACGCATCGACGTCGCATAGCTCTTTCATGGCAGGCTCTCGGCGGACAGACTCGAGGCGTCCCCACCCGTGGAGCCCGGAACACCGGTGCTGCAGAGGCGGGGGCCGCCGGCCCTGTCCGGCCGACTCAGTGAGGAGCTGCCATGTCCGTCATCCGTACCCGTCGTCCCTCCCTCCGTCACCTGCCCGTCGCCGTCGCCGCCGCCGGCCTCGTCACCACCGTCGCCCTCGCCGGCCCCGCCGCCGCCTGGGACGACGCCCACGGCCCCCAGGCCGGCTACTTCCAGGCCGTCGACCACGAGAACGTCACCACCGCCCTCTTCCAGACCTACGACGGCTACGACCCGGAGGACCTCACGCTCACGCTCACCCCGGTGGCCGAGGACGGCACCCGCCTGGAGGGCGGCCAGGAGGTCGAGTTCACCGCCCTGGACGTCATCGACGGCGGTGCGGTGGACGTCCTGGAGACCCGCCGCGCGCTCGGCGCGGCCGGTGCAGGCCTGGTGCGGTACGACGTCGTGGCCGACGGGCAGATGCTGAACATGGGCATCACGCTCCAGGCGGACACCGACCTCGCCGACGATCAGGGGGCGGCCGTGCACTCCGTCGACGGCCCGCAGATGGCCCACCTCGGGGACCGGCCCCTGATCTGGGACTCGGCCATGCAGCTGGCACCCGGGGTGGCGGGCGCCGAGATCGTCCACCTGGTCGCGGCGCCGACGATGGAGAGCACCTACGCGGAGGTCGTGGCCGAGCCGGCCCACGGTGAGGTCTTCGCGTTCCGTGACTCGGGGCACTCCGAGCTCCGGGCCTGGTACATCCCCGAGGAGGGCTTCGTCGGCACAGACACCTTCACCGTCGACTTCCACAGCGAGCACGTCGCCCATGTCCAGACCGTCACCGTGCATGTCGGCGAGGAGATCCCCGCCGCGTATGACGGCTTCCTCGATGCCGAGGAGGGCGTTCTCAACGGGAAGCCGCTCGACCTGACCGACCCGGACACCGCCGCGGCGCTCGCCGCGTTCCGGGCCGACGAGGCCGCCCCGGCTCCGGAGGACGAGGAGGAGCAGCCCGCTCCGGTCGAGGACGACGCCGACGAGCAGCACACGACCCCGGACACCGTCGAGACGGGGCAGTCCACCGGCTGGTGGCTGGCCGGCCTCGGCGCCGCCGCCGCGGGGGTGCTGGTCGCGGCCCGCCGTCGTCTGGGCCTGACCGACTGAAAATCCGCCGCGCACAGATCCGTCGACGCGCCGCCCCTCTCACACACAGGGGCGGCGCGTCCGTGCCGGCCTGACACGTGGCCGGCAGTCCGCGGGTCAGTCGCCGAGGCCCGCGAGCAGCAGGTCCAGTCCCTCCTCGAAGGGTGCGTCCGCATAGGGGTTCCGCGCCCCCGTCGCGCGCGTGCCCCCGCCCGCCCGGAAGGCCTCGGCGGCCGCGCCAAGCGCGGGCAGGCGCTCCTGCGCCCCCGCCACCTCGAAGATGTCGGCCGGAGCGTCGACGTCGTACGCAGACCCGTAGATGAACGACTCGAGCGCGATCACCCGGGCCAGCACCTGCTCCGGCGCCAGACCGGTCCGGGCCAGCACCGCGCACACCGTCTCGTAGACCCGCTGCGTCGACGGGGCTCCCTCGATCGGCAGGGTCGCGATGAGCGGGATCAGCGGCGGATGGGCCGCGAAGACGTCGCGGTAGGAGCGCGCCCACGCCCGCAGGGCGGCGACGACGGGCACCTCGCCCCGGATCGCGGCCTCCAGCTCGACGAGCGAGACCTCGCCCATCACGGCGTCCTGCAGCAGGACGAGCAGCTCATGCTTGCCGCTGATGTGGTTGTAGAGCGCGCTCGGCGCCACGCCCAGGCGACGGCCGACCGCCGCCATGGTGAGCCCTTCGTATCCCTCGGTGCGGGCGACCGCGAGCGCCGCGTCCGCGATCGCTTCGCGGCTCAGAGCGGGGGAGAGAGGTCGTCCGCGGCGGCGGCGCGCCCGGGGCGGTTCAGTGGTCTCGTCCATCCGGCCATTCTGACCCGTCGGACGGGCAGGAGGTGTCAGGCCGGCTACGGACCAGCCTTCCCTTCCCGGCGCGCGGCCCGTACAGTGAGCGCCGACACTCTAAATGAACGGCATTCACCCGGGCCCCGCCCGATGCCCCGTCCCCGCCAGAGGAGCACCCCATGACCACCGCCCCCGCCACCGCCGGCCGCGAGCGCCGGACGAGCGACGTCGTCGTGATCGGCGCCGGCCCGGCCGGCCTCATGGCCGCCCGCACCGCGAAGGCCCAGGGCCTGTCCGTCACCGTCCTGGAGGCTCGCCGGCGCGTCGGCGGCCGCACCTGGAACGGCCTGGTCGAGGGCGCCGACGGCAAGGACCACTTCATCGAGATCGGCGGCCAGTGGATCTCCCCGGACCAGACCCGCCTCATCTCCCTGGTGGAGGAGCTCGGCCTGCCGACGTTCTCCCGCTTCCGCGACGGTCGCAACGTCTACGTGGACCCGCGCGGAGAACGCCACGTCTACGACGGCCTCGACTTCCCGGTGGCCGAGAAGACGGACCGGGAGATGGATCGCCTGATCGCCAAGATCGACGAACTGACCGCCGAGATCGACGCCGCCGCCCCGTGGGAGCACCCGCGGGCCGCCGAGCTGGACAAGATCTCCTTCCGGCACTGGCTGGAGCAGCAGTCCGACGACCCGGAGGCCATCGACAACGTCTCCATCTACATCGCCTCCGGCATGCTGACCAAGCCCTCCCACACCTTCTCCCTGCTGCTCCAGGCGCTGCTCATGTCCGCCTCGGCGGGGTCGTTCCGCAACCTGGTGGACGAGGACTTCATCCTGGACAAGCGCGTCGAGGGCGGCATGCAGTCCGTGTCCCTGGCCATGGCCGCCGAGCTGGGCGACGACGTCGTCCTCGGCCAGCCGGTGCGCACCCTGCGCTGGGCCGAGCCGGACCCGTCCACCGCGGACGAGAAGAACGGTGTGGCCGCAGACGTGCGCAACGGCGTGGCGCACGACGGCGCCGCCGGCGACGTCGTGGCGCTCACTGACGACTACGAGGTGCACGCCCGCTACGCGGTCCTGGCCGTCCCGCCGAACCTCTACAGCCGCATCTCCTTCGAGCCGCCGATGCCGCGCGAGCAGCAGATCGCGCACCAGCACATCTCCATGGGCCTGGTCATCAAGGTGCACGCCGTGTACGAGACCCCGTTCTGGCGCGAGGAGGGCCTGTCCGGCACGTGCTTCGGTGGGGGCCGTCTCGTCCAGGAGATCTATGACAACACCAACCGCGGCGAGAACCTGGCCGGTGGCGCCCCGGGCAAGGAGGACCCGCACGGCACCCTCGTCGGCTTCGTGTCCGACGTGTACGCGGAGCAGATGTGGGCCCTGCCGGAGGAGGAGCGCAAGGCCGCGATCCTCGGCGCCATGGCCGAGTACCTCGGCCCCCGGACCCTCGAGCCGATCGCGTTCTTCCTCTCGGACATGGCCGCCGAGGAGTGGACCCGAGGCGCCTACGCCACCAGCTACGACCTCGGCGGGCTCTCCCGCTGGGGCCACCTCCAGAACCGCCCGACCGGTCCCATCCACTACGCGTGCTCGGACATCGCAGCCGAGGGCTACCAGCACGTGGACGGCGCGATCCGCATGGGCGAGGCCGCCGCCCTGGCCATCGCCGAGCGGGAAGCCACTGACGCGGGGCAGCCCACCGGCTGACCGGCCCGACGGACAAGGACATCCTCATGAGCGCATCCACCCCACGACGCCGCGTCGTCGACAATGAGGGACACGAGCACGTGTACCCGACCACCTCCGCCATCGAGCAGGTCAACCTGCTCAACCCGGGCGGGGTGAGCAACAAGGGGCTCCAGGCCGGCAAGGTCGGCCTGCTCGGGGCGGTGGTGATCGGCGTCTCCGTCGTCGCCCCCGCCTACACGTTGACCTCGGGCCTCGGGCCGACCATCAGCACCGTCGGCACCCACGTGCCCGCGATCCTGCTGCTCGGCTTCATCCCGATGCTCCTGGTGGCCCTCGGCTACCGGGCGCTGAACACGCGGGTGCCGGACTCCGGCACGTCGTTCACCTGGGCCACGCACGCCTTCGGGCCGTATGTCGGGTGGATGGGCGGCTGGGGGCTCATCGCCGCCTCCGTGATCGTGCTGTCCAACCTGGCGGCCGTCGCCGTCGACTTCACGTTCCTGCTGCTCGCCCAGATCACCGGGAGCCAGGCCATCGCGGACCTGGCCGGCAACCTGTGGGTCAACATCCCCCTGACCCTGGTGTACCTGGCCCTGGCCGGATGGATCTCGCACCGCGGCATGGAGACCACCAAGCACCTGCAGTACATCCTGGTGGCCTTCCAGATCCTGGCCCTCGGTGCGTTCGCGGTCGCCGCCCTGACGCAGTCCTCCCGTGGCGCGGGCTTCGACCCCACCCCGGTGCAGCTGGACTGGTTCAACCCGTTCACCGCGGGCGACTTCAGTGTGGTCGCGGCCGGCGTCTCCCTGTCCATCTTCCTGTTCTGGGGCTGGGACGTGACCCTCACGATGAACGAGGAGACCAAGGACCCCGAGCGCACCCCCGGCCGGGCCGCCGCCGTCACCGTGTTCGTCATCATCGCCGTCTACATCCTGTCCGCCCTGGCCGTGATCTCCTGGGCGGGCATCGGCTCCGAGGGCCTGGGCGCGGGCAACCCGGACAACCAGGAGTCGATCTTCGCGGTCCTCGCCGGCCCGATCCTGGGCCCCTTTGCCGTGATCATGTCCAGCGCGATCCTCGTCAGCTCCCTGGCCTCCCTGCAGTCCACCATGGTCTCCCCGGCCCGCACCCTGCTGGCGATGGGCTTCTACCGGGCTGTGCCCGCGCGCTTCGCCGAGCTGAGCCCCCGGTTCAACAGCCCGGCCTTCGCGACCTGGGTGTGCGCGGGCTTCGCCGGCCTCTTCTACGTCGTCACGCGGCTGCTCTCCGAGAACGCCCTGTGGGACACCATCACCGCTCTGGGCCTGATGATCTGCTTCTACTACGGCATCACCGCCCTGGCCTGCGTCTGGTACTTCCGCCGCGAGTGGTTCACCTCGGTGGGCAACGCCCTCACCACCTTCCTGTTCCCGCTGATCGGCGGCCTCGTGCTGCTGGTGATGTTCTGCGTGACCGCGATGGACTCCACCGACCCCGACTACGGCTCCGGCTCCTCCGTGTTCGGTGTCGGCACCGTGTTCATCCTGGGCATGGGCGTGCTGGCCATCGGCGTGGTACTGATGATGTGGACGCGGCTGCGCCACCCGGCCTACTTCCGTGGCGAGACCCTGCCGCAGACGGACTCGACCCGACCCATCCCGATCATCCGTCCGGACGACGACGGCACTGCCGTGGTCCGGGACCCCAACGAGAGGACCCACTCATGAGCACCCCCACCGGCTATCGCGTGCAGGACCCCAGCACCGACCAGGTCGTGGAGACCTTCCCCGCCCTCGCCGACGGTGAGGTCGACCAGGTGCTGGCCGCCGCCGAGACCGCCCAGCGCGCATGGGCCGCCCGCCCCATCGAGGAACGCGCCACCATCGTGCAGAAGGTCGCGGACCTCTTCGAGGAGCGCAAAGACGAGCTCGCGCAGATCATCGCCACCGAGATGGGCAAGCGCGTGACCGAGGGCGTCGAGGAGGCGGAGTTCAGCTCGGCCATCTTCGGCTACTTCGCGGACAAGGGCCCCACCCTCGCCGCGGACCGCCCCATCGAGACCTACGGGGGCGGCCGCGCCATGATCCGCCACCTGCCCCTGGGCGTGCTGCTGGGGGTCATGCCCTGGAACTTCCCGTACTACCAGATCGCCCGTTTCGCCGCGCCGAACCTCATGCTCGGCAACGCGATCGTGCTCAAGCACGCCGAGATCTGCCCCCGCTCGGCCCTGGCCGTGCAGCAGATCATGGACGACGCCGGCGTGCCGGCCGGCGTGTACACCAACGTCTTCGCCACGCACGACCAGATCGCCGAGTTCATCGCCGACCCGCGCGTGGCCGGCGTGTCCCTGACCGGCTCCGAGCGGGCCGGCTCCGTGATCGGCGCGCTCGCGGGCCAGCACCTCAAGAAGGCCGTCCTCGAGCTCGGCGGGTCGGACCCGTACATCGTGCTCGACGCCGAGGACCCGGCCGAGGCCGCCCGCACCGCGTGGGCGACCCGCATGTACAACATGGGCCAGGCCTGCAACTCCAACAAGCGCATGATCGTCACGGCGGACATCCACGACGCCTTCGTGGCCGAGCTGGTGTCCCTGGCCGAGGCCATGAAGCCCGGGGAGGCCGCCGACGAGGACCCGACGGTGTTCACCCCGCTGTCCTCGCGCGGTGCCGCCGAGCGCCTGGCCGAGCAGGTGGAGCGGGCCCGGCAGCAGGGGGCGACCGTCCACGTCGGCGGGACCGTCACGGACGAGGCGGGCGCCCGCTTCGCCCCGGCCGTGATCACGGGCGTCACCTCCGAGATGGACGCCTACCGCGAGGAGCTCTTCGGCCCCGTCGCAGTCGTCTACAAGGTGGAGTCCGCGGACGAGGCGCTCGCTCTCGCCAACGACTCCCAGTACGGCCTGGGCGGCGCCGTGTTCTCCCAGGACGAGGCTCAGGCCGAGCGGATCGCCCGGCAGCTCGAGGTCGGCATGGCCAACGTCAACACGCCGGCGGGAGAAGGGGCGGAGATCCCGTTCGGCGGCATCAAGCGCTCCGGCTTCGGCCGCGAGCTCGGCCCGCTCGGCATGGACGAGTTCGTCAACAAGCAGATGTACTTCGTCCAGGACTGACACCCCACGACGACGACGGGCCCGCCTCCGGTGACCGGAGGCGGGCCCGTCCGCGTCCCGCCGGCGTGGCGGGAGCGATGGGTCAGCGACGCGCCTGTCACACAGCGGGTTCTAGGCTGGCGCGCCCTTGTCCCTTCATCCGGGGCGTGGCCATCATGGACCGGATCCCCGTCGAGAACTGCAGAATCGAGAATGTCTGATGTACCCCACCCCGATTACCTTCGACGTGGCGCGCGCCGGCCGCGCTCTCGCCCAGGTCAGTGTCCGCACCCTGGCCACCGCGGCCGGTCTCGAGAAGGAGCAGCTGCGCCGCTTCGAGAAGGGGCTGGCCGACCTGCGGGTGGACGAGCGTCTGCGTCTGGAGAAGGCCCTGCTGAAGTACGGCGTCGGGCTGGTCCCGGAGGACGAGTTCGGCGGCACGGGGGTCCGCCGGATCTTCACCGCCGAGAAGTCCCGGCGCATCGAGGCCATGGAGAACGAAGGCGGCCCCGCGTACGAGGACGACATCTGAGTCCTCCGCCGACAGGCGGACGGCCCCGCATCCCGGGCAGGGATGCGGGGCCGTCGTCGTCGGTCCGCCGGTGGCGGGGGCTCAGGCGGACTGCAGCGCGTTCGTGACCTCGCTCAGGCCCTCCTTGAGGAGGTCTTCACCGATGGTCAGCGGCGGCAGGAAGCGTACGACGTTGCCGTAGGTGCCGCAGGTGAGCAGGATGACGCCGGCGGCGCGCACGGCCGCGGCCACGGTGGCGGTCAGCGTC
The DNA here is from genome assembly GCF_037853785.1 of Micrococcus sp. GPGPB33. Taxonomy (NCBI): domain Bacteria; kingdom Bacillati; phylum Actinomycetota; class Actinomycetes; order Micrococcales; family Micrococcaceae; genus Micrococcus; species Micrococcus sp. GPGPB33. The sequence continues at coordinate 2,173,056 of NZ_JAQMWO010000002.1, read as the reverse complement.
GCGTCCGGCTCGCCGGTGGCGGGGTCCACGAACTCGATCGCCATCATCGCGCCGCGGCCGCGGACCTCGGCGATGCGGTCGTCGGCGTTCTGCGCGAAGTGCTCGCGGATGACCTGCTCGATCCGGCGGGCCTTCTCCAGGAGACCGTCCTCCTCGACGGCCTCGAACACGGCGAGCGCCGCCGCCGTGGCGACGGGGTTGCCGCCGTAGGTGCCCCCGAGGCCGCCCGGGTGCACGGAGTCCATCACCTCGGCGCGGCCGGTGACGCCGGAGAGCGGCATGCCGCCGGCGATGCCCTTGGCGGTCGCCATCAGGTCCGGCTCGATGCCCTCGGTCTCGGAGGCGAACCAGGCGCCGGTGCGGGCGATGCCGGACTGGACCTCGTCCGCGATGAACAGGACGTCGTTGGCCTTGCACCACTCGACCACGGCCGGCAGGAAGCCCTCGGCCGGGACGATGAAGCCGCCCTCGCCCTGGATCGGCTCCATGATCACGGCGGCCAGGTTGTCGGCACCGATCTGCTTCTCCAGCGCGGAGATGGCGCGCTGCGCGGCCTCGGCGCCGGACAGGCCGTCCCGCAGCGGGTAGGAGCCGGGCACGCGGTAGATCTCGGGGGCGAACGGTCCGAAGCTGTGCTTGTAGGGCATGGACTTGGCGGTCAGCGCCATCGTCAGGGTGGTGCGGCCGTGATAGGCGTGGTCGAACGCGGCCACGGCCTGCCTGCCGGTGTAGGCGCGGGCCACCTTGACGGCGTTCTCCACGGCCTCGGCGCCGGAGTTGAACAGGGCGGTGCGGGTCTCGCCGGGGATCGGGCTGGTGCGGTCCAGCTGCTCGGCCACGGCCACGTAGCCCTCGTAGGGGGTGATCATGAACGAGGTGTGGGTGAACTGCGCGACCTGCTCCTGGACGGCGGCCACGACGCGCGGGTGGGAGGCGCCCACGGAGGTGACGGCGATGCCGGAGGCCAGATCGATCAGGCGGTTGCCGTCCACGTCCTCGAGGATGCCGCCCGCGGCGCGGGCCGCGTACACCGGCATCGTGGTGGCCACGCCGGCTGGGACGGCGCGCTTCTGGCGCTCGGCGAGCTCACGGGAGCGTGGGCCGGGCAGCTCGGTGGCCAGGTGGCGGGTCTGCTCGAGGTCGGGGGTGGCGGTCATGGGGATGCCTCCTGGGGACGGCTCACGGGGAGCGGGGACGACGGGTGGGCACGACGACGACGCGTCGGGCCGCGTCCTCCCATGGTGGGGCGTCGAGGCCATGCCGTCCAGTGATGATCCGGCATGGAGGCTATGCTTATCCGGCATGGAGGAGAAACTGCTCAGGGCCTTCGTCACGGTGGCCGAGGTCGGCACGGTCTCGGGGGCCGCGATCCGCCTGGATCTCCTGCAGTCCGCGCTCAGTCGGCAGCTGCAGCGGCTTCAGCGTGAGCTGCGCCTGCCACTGTTCGCCCGGGTCGGCGGCCGGCTCGAGCTGACGACGGCCGGCGAGGCGTTCCTCCCGGTGGCGCGCGAGGTCCTCGTCGCCCATCGCCGGGCGGAGCAGGCGGCCCGCACGCTCGCCTCCGGTCGGCTCACGGACGTGGCCGTGGCCGCACCGGGCACCACCCTCATCGACGTCGTGCTGCCGTTCGTGGCCACCTTCGGGGAGGAGGACCCGCGCCCGCGCGTCGCGGAGACCCAGCTGGACGACTCGCTGCTCGACGCCGTCGCGCGGCACGACCTCGTGGTGATGCCGACGGTGCCGCCGCCCTCCGTCGCGTCGCTGCCGCTGATGGACCTGCCGGTCTGGGCGTACGTCGCCCCGGGCCACCCCTGGGCGGGCCGGACGCGAGTGTCCCTCAACGAGCTCGTGGCCCAACCCGTCGTCGCGCCCGCCCGCACCTTCATGGCGCGGCGCGTCCTCGACGGCGCCGTGGCCGTGGCGGGCCTCACGCCGCCGGCCCTCACCGAGGCGAACTCCGGGCGGGTGGCCCAGGCCCTGGTCGCGACGGGGGCGGGCGTCGCCGTCGTCACCGAGGACCCGGCCTTCGGGCTGACGCCGGTGCGGGTCATCGCGCAGGGGCGGACGCTCGCGGTACGACTGCACGCGGCGTGGCGGGAGGACCACTTCGCCGCCGAGACGCTGCAGGCGCTCGCCCGTCGCCTGCAGGCCTTCGTCCGGGACCGCTATGCCGAGCCCGGGGATGTGGCGTCTCACATGAAGAGTGAGTGAACTCGGCGGCTGTGGACAGGCGGAGCTCAACAGATGCACATGTGACAGATAGGGTCGAGATGTCCGTGACCCCCATCACCTGCACCCGCCCCGGGTGACCCACGCCCGCGCCGCCGAACCGGAGGACCCCATGTCCCTGCAGTTCCCCGCCCGCCTGTCCGCCGCCGCCCTCGGTGCCGCCGTCCTCGTCGGCGTCGCCGCCGCCCCGGCCCACGCCGCCACCTGGACGCCCGAGCACGGTACCCCGTCCGGCACGTTCGTCAGCGCCGACGGCGACCTGATGGAGTTCGTCCTCTACGACAACTTCGCGACCGAGGACATCCGCGCCGTCGTCGTCACCGCGTCGGGGGAGGAGACCGAGATCCAGGTCGACTTCATCACCGAGGACGACATGGGCGCCGTGTTCCTGCACGACATCGAGCAGGCCCTCGGCGGCGACCTGGCGCAGCCCTACGAGGTGCATGTCTACGGCGCCGGCCAGCTCGCCTTCGGCGCGGCCTTCGCCGCCGACGGCACCATGACCCCGATCGAGGCCGAGGAGTTCATCCCGTTCGAGGACTGGGCCGAGGTCGCCACGTGGCGCGTCTACACGGACCAGAACGCGACCGTCGTCGAGTCCCTCGTGACCGAGGACGGCGGCGTGCCGAGCCCGATCGACGCCGAGCTCACCGTGGCGCCGCAGCACGGCACCGTCGAGATCGGCGGGACCTCCTTCGGCTACACCCCGGAGAAGGACTTCCTCGGGACCGACACCTTCACCGTGGTGATGACCGCGAACGGCGTCACCCGCACGGTCGAGTTCACGGTCGAGGTGCTCGACCTGCCGGGCGACTCCACGCCCACCCCGATCGACCCGGCGCCCGCCCCCGAGCCGCAGCCCGAGCCCGAGCCCGAGCCGGCTCCGGAACCCGAGCCGGCTCCGGAACCCGAGCCGGCTCCGGAACCCGAGCCGGCTCCGGAACCCGAGCCCGCCCCGGAGGAGCCGGTCGATCCGGCCCCCGCCCCCGAGGAGCCCGCCGAGCCCGAGCAGCCGGCCGAACCGGTCGTCGACGAGGGCGAGCCCGCGGCCCCGGCTCCCGAGTAGCCGGCCGAGGACGGCCACACCGTCCCGGACACGGTCGAGACCGGCAACGGCTCCGCGTGGGGCCTGGCCGCCATCGGCGCCCTGGCCGCCGGCGTTCTGGTGCGCCTGCGCCGCACCTTCGGCCTGGCCTGAGCCCGCACCGAGGCGGCCGGGGCGCACCCGCGTCCCGGTCGCCTCGGCCATCCCGAACGGACGACGCGCCGGGCCGAGGCCGGAGCGCGTGAGACCATGCCGTCGTCGGACGCGGCCCCGGGCGGGCCGCGTCGATGCACACGAGGGGAGAACCCGGATGAACACCACCGTCCGACGCGCCCTGTGGGTGGTCCTGGTGCTGCTGTGCCTGGGCCTCGTGTTCCTCGCGCTGCGCGGGGTGCTGGCGGTCGGCGCCGTGCCGATCAGCGCTGCCCCCACCCTCAGCGCCACGGCGTCCGCGACCCCGTCGCCGTCGTCCTCAGCACGCTCCACGCCCAGCCCTGCACCGACGGCCACACCGACCCCGACGCCGACCCCGTCCTCCGCGGCACCCACGGGCGAAGCGGCGGTTCCCGGCGGGACCCAGGAACCCGCCGGCACGCCCACATCGGCGGAGCCCACGCCGTCCGAGGAGCCGACCCCCACCGAGGAGCCGGCCCCCGCCGCGGCCGCCCACCTCTCCGGCCCCGCCGCCCCGTGGGACGAGATCACGGCGACACCCGTGCACGTGGACGTCCACCAGGACGGCGAGCAGATCGTCGGAGCGGGGATCGACCTGACACAGTTGGACGAGGGCGGCGACCTCGACCCGGAGCCGCAGACGGTCGGCTGGTACGGTCCGCCGCAGTGGGGCACCACGCCGGGGGAGCGCTCCCCGTACGCGGGGGTCCTGGCCGGGCACGTCGTCTACTACGGCGTGCGGGACGTGTTCTGGAACCTGGGCGACGTGCGGGCGGGCGCCGTCGTCGTGGTGACGTACGACGACGGCACGCAGGCCGCCTTCGAGGCGGACGCGGACGCGGTCTCGGTGGAGAAGGAGGCGCTCACCCAGGATCCGGCGCACCGCTGGGCCTGGGAGCCCGGGGGCGATGACGCAAAGGTCACGCTGATCACGTGCGACCTCGTGCCGGGCACCGGGATGGCCGGGAACGCCTTCAACAACTGGGTGGTGCAGGCCACCCGCGTCGCCTGAGGCCGCGGCGACCCCGGGGCCGGGAGGCCGGAGGGGTACCCTGGGGAGGCCGGGGCGGCCGACCGCGTCGGACCGCCATTGACCCCGTGACCGGGTGACGACCGCCGAGAGGACCTGCGCCCATGAGCCGAGCCGACATCGCCCCCGCCCGCGTGCGCCCCCGCCGCTGGAGCGTGGCCGTCGGAGGGGCGCTCCTGAGCATCACCCTGGCCACCGGCGGCTGCAGCGTCGCCGAGGAGCCCGGACAGACCGGTGGCACGGAGGCGGGGAACACCTACCTGGAGGGCGTGCTGGCCAGCCCCAGCCAGACGTCCGCCGACCCGCTCGCGGCGGACATCCAGTTCGCGGGTCTGCTGCTGCGCAACCACCGCGACGCGATCCAGCAGTCCGATGAGGTGCTGGGCAAGGACGGCGTGGACCAGGAGATCCGGGCCACCGCCGAACGGATGAAGTCCGAGCACGAGGAGCGGGCGCGCCGGCTCGAGTCGATGCTCGAGGGCTGGGGCGTCCCCTCGGATGACGTGCGCGGTGCGGGTGCCGAGTCGACCCCGTCTGCGCAGCCCGAGTCCACGGAGGACGCGGAGCCGACCCAGATCGTGGGCGACGAGTTGCGCGCCGGACTCCTGTCCGACCGGGAGAAGAACGTGCTGGCCGCCGCCGAGCCGGAGGAGGCAGGACGGATCTACCTGCTCCAGATGCGCCGCCTCTATCAGGGCGCGCTGACGATCTCCGCCACGGAGGCGGAGGACGGCTCGGACGACGCGGCGAAGGAGCTGGCCTCCAGCGTGGTCGAGGGCCATCGCAAGGAGCTGGAGAGTTTGGCCGAGACGCTCGCGGAGATGGGCGTGATCGGGTCGAGCGGGGCGCGCACGGCGGAACCGTCCGGGTTCACCGGCCCCATCAAGATCGAGGGCACCGGCGCGAACGGCGGCTCCGTCCCCTCGGACTTCGTCCCGGAGCCGGTGCAGCGGGTGCGCAACTTCCGCGCCACCCAGAAGCCGGTGCTGCCGTCGTCGAGCTCGCCCAGTTCCTCCAGTGCGTCGGGCTCCGCCAGCGCGTCCGGCCGGGACGCCGAGGACCAGCGGGGGCGGGACGCCGCATCGGCGAGCCCGTCGCCCAGCCCGGCCGACACGGCGCAGGCCACCCCGGGCCCCTCCTCCGGGGCAAGCCCCTCGCCCAGCGCATCCCGCTGACGCGCCGGCCGGCCCGATCCGCATCGGGCGTCGCCGTGACCGAGTCGATAGCGTTTCATCACCGGACAGTGACCCGCATCACGTCCGTGCGGCGTAGATTCGTGCCGACGCAGCGAGTGCGGCATCCGGTCGATCTCGGGCGTCCGGGCCGAAGAACCCTTCGGCCCGTCGCAGCACCGCACCCCTGGAGGAGCACGATGCGCACCGCCCGACCGACCCGCCTTGCCGCCGCCCTGGGCGTCGGCGTCCTTCTCACCGGCCTGGGGGCGACCCCTGCCCTCGCCTCACCCGCCCACCCCGCTGGATGGACCGCCGAGCACGGCCTGCCCGGCGGATCCTTCCTCGTGGCCAGCGCGGAGGGTGAGACCGGTGCCTCCTTCGGCACCGAGTTCGAGGTGGACGAGTCCGACATCCGCCTGACGGTGGCCCCGGTGCTGGAAGGGGAGACCCGCGGCGCCGAGACCGAGGTCCCGTTCACGTACGACGACGAGCTGGAGCGCGGTGACTTCGACGTCGCCGCGGCCCGGCGGAGCCTGGGCGAGTCGGGGACCGGCCCCGTCGTCTACACCCTCTACGTCCTGGGCGGCGAGGTGGCCGCCCTCACCTACGGTCCGGACGCCGACCTCACCGACGCTGACCCGGGCGAGCCACTGCGCGCCGACCAGCGGCATGAGCTCGGCTTCCACATGCTCCCCACCGCCTGGGACACCACCCTGCTCGCGGCGCCGGGGGAGCGATACGTGTTCATCTCCTCGAACACGGGCGATGAGGCAGCGCCGCTGACGCTCGTCGCGGGCCCGGCCGAGGGCCGGGTCGTCGAGGTGACGGAGGAGGAGACCGGCGGTCCGCGCGGCTACGTGTACCAGGCGCCCGAGGGCTTCACCGGATCCGACACCGTCACCCTGCGGGCCACGAGGGACGGCGTGACGACGACGCGGACGGTGACCGTGCGGTTCGGCGATCCCCGCGTGGACCTCTACGACTGGGAGAACGGGCGGATCCCGGGGTTCGTGACCTTCCCCGTGGCCGGCCTGTTCGACGCACCGGCTCCGGGCCAGCCGGCCGATCCCGACACCCCCACGGAGCCGGCGGAGCCCGAGACCCCCGCGGACCCGGCCGAGGGCGAGCACACGGTGCCGGACACGGTCGAGACCGGGCGTGGTCCGGCGGCGTGGCCCGCCGCCGTCGCGGTGCTGACCGCGGGCGTCCTGGCCGTGGTGCGCCGGCACCGCGTCGCGGCCTGACCGCTCCGGTCAGCGGGGCGCGAGCAGCGCGCTCTTCTCCGGGTGCTCGTCGAACCACTGGGCGACGTACCAGCACATCGGCACGATGCGGCGGCCCCCTGCGGGGCCGCCGTTCGTCTCGATGTCCTCGACGGCGCCCGCGGTCAGCGCGGCGGCGTGGCCCCGGCCGCGGTGCACGGGGATGGTGAACGCCCGGTTCAGGGAGACGGCCGCGCCGTTGTCCCGGAAGTCGAGGACGGCGAGCAGGGTGCCGCCGTCATGGAGCTCGTAGCGGGACTCGGCGTCATTGCGGGTGACGGTGGGGGAGGTGCTCATGCCGGGGCAACCCCCGGTGGTGACGGGGTATTCCGGTGCCGGCCGGCGGCGGGCTCCTACATGTAGTGGTCCGCGGGGGCCTGACACGCCGCTCGCGGACGTGGCGAACCCGACTTTCCGGCTGTGGGAACCCGGCCCCGAGATCTCCACCGGCTGTGGACAGTCGACCTCGGCCCTGGCGTGTCCCGCATGTCCGCGCGGATCGTCTCGCACAGCAGGGTGTGGACAGGATGGGCAGAGGGTGGGGATACGTAACTACAGTGGTGTGACTACTACATGTAGGGATGGTTCCCGGCCGTGATCACTAGATGTAGTATCGACGCAGATGCTCGGCACGCCCCGTGATTCACCTCGCGGGCGCCGCGCCGACACCCGCAGACCACCAGAGACCACGAAGGAACAGGGATCGCCATGACCGTCACCGTGTACACCAAGCCGGCCTGCGTGCAGTGCAACGCCACCTACCGTGCACTGGACAAGAAGGGCATCGCCTACGAGGTCGTGGACATGTCCCAGGACCCCGCCGCCCTCGAGCGCGTCCGTGCCCTCGGCTTCATGCAGGCCCCCGTCGTCGTCACCGAGACCGACTCCTGGTCCGGCTTCCGCCCGGACAAGATCGCCGAGCTCGCCGAGTCCGCCGCGGCATCGGTGGCCTGACCGGAGTCGACATGACCGTCGCCGCGGACCCGAGCCACATCCGCTCGGCCGAGGCGCAGGGGCTCGTCCCCACCGACGCGGGACTGATCTACTTCTCCTCCGCCTCCAACTACACGCACCGCTTCGTCGAGAAGCTCGAGCTGCCCGAGGACCGGGTGGCTCGACTGCCGTTGATCACCCGGGAACCCACCCTCGGGGCCACCGCCCCGTACGTCCTGATGACCCCCACCTACGGCGGGGGCAGCGGGCCGGGCGCGGTCCCGAAGCAGGTGATCAAGTTCCTCAACGTCCCGGAGAACCGTCACTGGATTCGGGGCGTGATCGCGTCCGGGAACACCAACTTCCATGAGGGCTACTGCCTGGCCGGCTACATCATCTCCCGCAAGTGCCAGGTCCCCCTCATGTACAAATTCGAGCTGATGGGCACGCCCGACGACGTCGAACGCGTCCGCGGCGGCCTGGAAGGACTGTGGACATGACCATCACCGCACCCACCGAGGCGGACCTCATCCGCCAGGCGAAGAACATGCCCGCCGAGTGGCAGAACCTCGGATATCACGAGCTCAACGCCATGCTGAACCTCTACGGCGCCGACGGTCGCATCCAGTTCGAGGCCGACCACGCGGCCGCGCGCCAGTACTTCCTGCAGCATGTCAACACCAACACGGTGTTCTTCCACGACCTGGAGGAGAAGCTCGACTACCTGCAGAAGAACGACTACTACGAGACCGAGACGTTCGAGCAGTATCCCTTCGAGTTCATCCGGGGCCTGTTCGATCGTGCCTACAAGGCCAAGTTCCGCTTCCCGACCTTCCTCGGCGCGTTCAAGTTCTACACCTCGTACGCCCTGAAGACCTTCGACGGCAAGCGCTACCTCGAGCGCTACGAGGACCGCGTCGCCGTCGTCGCCCTCCACCTGGCCCGGGGCGACCAGGAGCTGGCCACCCACCTGGTGGACGAGATGATCGCCGGCCGCTTCCAGCCGGCCACCCCCACCTTCCTCAACTCGGGCAAGAAGCAGCGCGGCGAGCTCGTCTCCTGCTTCCTGCTGCGCATCGAGGACAACATGGAGTCGATCGCCCGCGGCATCAACTCCGCCCTGCAGCTGTCCAAGCGCGGCGGCGGCGTGGCCCTCTCGCTGACCAACATCCGCGAGCACGGCGCGCCCATCAAGCAGATCGAGAACCAGTCCTCCGGCGTCATCCCCGTGATGAAGCTCCTCGAGGACTCCTTCTCCTACGCCAACCAGCTCGGCGCGCGCCAGGGCGCCGGCGCGGTGTACCTCAACGCGCACCACCCGGACATCCACCGCTTCCTCGACACCAAGCGCGAGAACGCGGACGAGAAGATCCGCATCAAGACCCTCTCCCTCGGCGTCGTGATCCCGGACATCACGTTCCAGCTGGCGAAGAAGAACGAGGACATGTACCTGTTCTCGCCGTACGACGTCGAGCGCGTCTACGGGGTGCCGTTCTCCGAGATCTCCGTGACCGAGAAGTACTACGAGATGGTCGACGACGCGCGGATCAAGAAGACCAAGATCAACGCGCGCGAGTTCTTCCAGACCATCGCCGAGATCCAGTTCGAGTCCGGCTACCCGTACGTCGTGTTCGAGGACACCGTGAACGCCGCGAACCCGATCAAGGGCCGCATCACCATGTCCAACCTGTGCTCCGAGATCCTGCAGGTCTCCGAGGCCTCCGAGTACAACGAGGACCTGAGCTACGCCCACGTGGGCCAGGACATCTCCTGCAACCTCGGCTCGATGAACATCGCCAAGACCATGGACTCGCCGGACTTCGGCCGGTCCGTGGAGACCGCGATCCGTGCGCTGACGGCCGTGTCGGTCATGTCCGACATCCAGTCGGTGCCGTCCATCGCCAAGGGCAACGCCGCCTCCCACGCCATCGGCCTGGGGCAGATGAACCTCCACGGCTACCTGGCGCGCGAGCGCGTCCACTACGGCTCGGAGGAGGGCATCGACTTCACGAACATGTACTTCTACGCGGTGCTGTTCCACGCGCTGCGGGCCTCGAACCGGATCGCCATCGAGACCGGCCAGCGGTTCGGCGGGTTCGAGGACTCGAAGTACGCCTCCGGAGAGTTCTTCGACAAGTACACGGATCAGGAGTGGGCGCCCGCCACCGAGCGCGTCGCCGAGCTGTTCGCCGAGGCCGGCATCGCCCTGCCCACGCAGGACGACTGGCGTGAGCTGAAGGCCTCCGTCATGGAGCACGGCATCTTCAACCGCAACCTGCAGGCCGTCCCGCCCACGGGCTCGATCTCCTACATCAACAACTCGACCTCCTCGATCCACCCGGTGGCCTCGAAGATCGAGATCCGCAAGGAGGGCAAGCTCGGCCGCGTCTACTACCCGGCGCCGTACCTCACCAACGAGAACCTCGAGTACTACGAGGACGCGTACGAGATCGGCTACGAGAAGATCATCGACACGTACGCCGCGGCGACGCAGCACGTGGACCAGGGTCTGTCCCTGACGCTGTTCTTCAAGGACACGGCCACCACCCGTGACCTGAACCGCGCGCAGATCTACGCGTGGACGAAGGGCATCAAGACGATCTACTACATCCGCCTGCGCCAGCTCGCGCTGGAGGGCACCGAGGTCGAGGGCTGCGTCAGCTGCATGCTCTGACAGCCGACCCTTCGAGGCGGGAAATCCCGCGTATTCCGCGCTTCTGAGCGCGGGTGCGCTCGATTTCCCGCCTCGAAGTGGGGCGGCGCGCCTGGTCGGGGAGGGCGGGCAGGCCTGGGCGGCCCCCGCCCCGTATCCTCCTGGCATGAGCACGGTGACCAAGCAGATCGCCCGGCACATGGCGCCCGGGGCCGCTCCGCGGATCCGCGACTGGGTGCGCGCGGGGCAGGACGTCATGCTCGGCTTCGACGGCTACCTCGGCTCCGGGCTGGTGCGCCTGGAGCGGGACTCGCACGTGTGGCACATGGTGTACCGGTTCGCCGACGACGCCACGTGCCGCGCGTGGGAGGAGTCGCCTGAGCGGGCGGCCTGGGCGGCGCAGATGGCCGGCCAGGTGGTGTCCGAGCAGGTCAGTGCGCGGACCGGGCTCGAGGGCTGGTTCGACCCGGCGGAGCTCGCCGACCCCGTCACCCCGCCCCGGTGGAAGCAGATGATCGTGATCTTCTCCGGGTTCTTCCCTATGAGCCTGCTCGGCCAGTGGCTGCTGTCCCACGTCCTGCCGGCAGACGTGCCCCTGCCGCTGCGGGTGCTCGCGAACGTCGTGCTGGTGATGCCGTTCATGGTCTACCTCGTGCTGCCCGCCCTCACCCGCTGGGCCGACCCCTGGCTGCGCCGCGGCCTCAAGCGCACGAACTGACGGGAGGCTCGGCGCTCAGGGTCCGGTGCAGGCCAGAATGGTGATCATGAGCAGTCCAACACAGTCCTGGGCCCGCCGGAAGCGCGGGGCACAGCATGCAACGGATGATGACGTCGCGCCCGGCGACTTCACGACCCGAGCCTTCGCCACCTGTCAAGGGCCATTGAGTTCTGCCCATAGGCGGCCAGTGTTTCTTCCCGCTGGTGGCCATCAGAACTGCCCACTGGTGGCCAGCTGGTTTGCCCGTTTGGGTGGTGGTGCTGGCCACCGTGATGGGATCAGTTCAGTGGCATGACTCCCTTCCCGGCCATTGCCTGGGTCATCCGTACGGAGTCTCCGGTGGTCTGGCACACGTGGGCGTGGTGCAGGAGCCGGTCCACGGTGGCGGTGGCCAGGGTCTTGGGCATCAGCTCGTCGAAGCCGGCCGGGTGCAGGTTCGAGCTGATCGCTACGGAGCGTTTCTCGTAGGCGGCGTCCACGATGCGGTAGAGGCCCTCGGCGGCATCGTCGGCGACCGGCAGCAGGCCGATGTCGTCGATGACGATCAGGTCGGCGCGCAGGATTCGGGCGACGGCTTTGGTGATGGTGTCATCGGGCCGGTGGGCCCGGATCATCGCCCCGAGGTCCTCCAGGGTGAACCAGGCCACCCGCTTGCCCTCCTCCACGGCCTGCTGGCCCAGGGCCTCGAGGAAGAAGGTCTTGCCGGTGCCGGAGGGCCCGCAGACCACGAGGTTCTCTCTGCGCGAGAGCCATTCCAGGGTGCGCAGGGACTGCTGGGTCGGGGCCGGGATCGAGGAGGCGCCCGGATCCCAGGTCGTGAAGGTCTTGCCGGTGGGGAACCCGGCGGCCTTGCGCCGGGCGGCGAGCATGGATCGGGCCCGACCGGTGGTCTCCTCGACCAGCAGGGCCTTGAGGACCTCGGCCGGCTCCCAGCGTTGGGCCCGGGCGGTGGCCAGTACCTCGGCGGCGATACCGCGGGCGTGGGGCATCTTCAGCTGCCGCAACAGCGCCTCCAAATCGGCCGGCAGCGCCGGTGCGGCGGTGTTCGGGGTGTGGATGCTCACCGGGCTGCCCCCTCGGTGTTGGAGGTACCGAGGCCGGCCCAGCCGGCGGTGCCCTGGGTCAGGGACCGTTCCTCGGTGGCGGTGTGCATCCCGGTGCGGTGGCCGGCGGCGGTGAGCAGGGAGGCCAGGTCGCCGTGGGCGAAGCGCTGGTGCACCGCGGCCACCCCGAGGGCGCGGTCGACCTGGTCGGTGCCGGCGAGCTTGGCCAGGGTGACGGCCTCGGCCATCTTCTGACCGATCCGGCTGGTGCCGGCCGCGGCGGCCTCCACCAGCCAGGTCCTCGCTCCGGCCCCGATGGCCAGGAACTCGGCCTCCGCCGCCGAACGGGGCACCGGGGTGTAGTCCCCGGGCACCTTGTCCGTCTCGTGGCCGGGGAAGTGCGCGTCGTCGATGGCCGGGGACCCGGGCCGGGCCACCCGGTGCCGGGCGACCTCCACCGGCCCCTGCGCACCGGCGTGCATGATCACCACCATCGAGTCCGGTCCGGTGCCGTGATGGCGCACGAACACCTCGGCCCCGAGCAGGTGCGCGGGCACCGAGTACTGGGCGTTTTCGAAGGAGACCATCGGCGTGTTCTCCGGCACCTTCCGTCCCACCCCGTAGGCCACGGTGTGCGCCGTGGCGGGGATCCGATGCAACGCGCTGGTCTCCTCGGCGAGCATGTGGTCCGGGCGGCGCCGGGTCACCCGGTGCTCCCGGGAGTTCACCATGGCCATGAACCCCGCGCAGGCGGCCTCGAGCTCAGCGAACGAGGCGTACTGGTCCCGCAGGTTGGTGTCCTTCGGGACCAGGTCGGCCTTGGCCAGCTTCACCGCGTTCTCCACCCCGCCCTTGGCGGCCGGATCCGCTGGCTGGCAGGTCAGCACCTCCACGCCGTAATGCCGAGCGAACGCCACGGTGGCCTGGTTACGCACCGGCACCCCGGCCACATGAGAGACCGTCACTGTCTTCTCGTTATCCGTCAGCACATAGGTCGGCGCGCCCCCGATCAGCCGGAAGCACCGGTCCAGGGCGGCGAACACACTCGGAGCCGTCCTATCACGCAGGGCGATGACGATCCGGTAGCGGGACCAGGCCAGCCAGGCCACGAACAGCACCGTCTTGGCCCCGTCGATCGCCGGCCCATCGCCGAAGTCGTACTGCAGCCATGCGCCCGGCTCGGTGATCCAGGGCCGGTGCACCCGGCGCTTCCCGGCCCGCCAGGCGGCCTTCACCTCGGCCACCGCCCGCCGGGTGGAGCGCTCAGAGCCGGTGTAGCCCATTGCGGTGAGCTTGGCGTGCACGACATCGGCGCGGATCCTGCCCGTGGAGGCCTCGACCCATTCCTCGATCTTGGGCAGCCAGACATCGGTGACCTTCGGGCGGCTGGCTCCGGATCCAGGGGTCTGGCCGGCGTCGCGGGCCCGCACCAGCCGGGCCACGGTGTGATGGGAGCAACCGGCCAGCTCGGCGGCGCCCCGCAATGACTTGGTCAGGTCATAGGCACTGAGTATTTTCATGGTTTCTGCGGCATCCTTCATTCAGGGCCTCTTCCTCGCTGGATTCGATTCGACACCGATATCCAACCCGGGGAGGAGGCCCCCGCCGGCTCACGACGCGGCGGGCAACGAGCAACGCGGGCAAACCAGATGGCCAGCACCGGGCAGTTCCCGTGGCCATCACTGGGCAGTCCTCATGGCCGTCAGCGGGTCATTCCCTGGCCACCTATGGGCAGCTTTTCATGGCCGCTTACAGCCACCATTCTCGGCACCCTCACGGAGCGCACGCCGATCGCGCAGGACTACGAGGATCGTCACGGGCAGCGACGGAACGTCTGGTACTCGTCGCAGCGGCAGCACATGGTCCGGTGGTTCAGCACGCAGTCGACCAACGGATCCGGCGCGTACACCCGTGGGACGCCCAACACCTCCGCGCGGCGGGCGTACAACCGGCTCCTGTGCAGCGAGGCGATCCTCTGGATCGCCGAGGCCCTGGGAGCAGACGAGGCCACGGTGAGGGAAGCCGCCGACGCGGCCGCAGCGGAGTCTGACCACCGACGCCGGTGCGGCAAGATCCGCGCCGTCTTGCCGTGGGACATGATCGTCGGCCTGGCCGCGCAACCGGAGGGCTGGCGCCGCTGAACCGCTGAGCCGCCAATAAGCCGGCCACCCGGTGAGACACCCCCGCGAGCCGCATTCCACTCCCCGGTGGCCCCGGGTCACAATGGTCCGCATGACCATCTCGACGCCGGACGCCGCATCCTCGACCGACCCCTCCTCCATGGGCCAGGCGGACTCCGGGGGTGAGTCCCGCGTCGGTTTCGACGAGGTGCTCGATCGTCTCTGGCTCTCGGAGCTCTCCCGCCAGGAACAGGGCCGTCGCTTCGAGCGGCTGGCCAAGCGCTTCCTCGAGGTGGAGCCGAAGTTCGCGGACCAGTTCTCGGACGTGTGGCTGTGGAACGAATGGCCCGGCCGGGAGAATAGGCCGGACAACGGCATCGACATCGTCGCGAAGGATCGCTACACCGGTGAACTCACCGGCGTCCAGGTGAAGTTCTTCGATCCGGAGAAGAAGCTGCAGAAGGGCAGCATTGACTCATTCTTCACCGAGCTGGGCAAGGTGGACTTCGCCCACGGCATGGTGATCGACACGGCGCTCGAGTGGTCCTCGTCGGCGGAAGCCGCGCGAGCGGGCCAGTCCAAGGACGTCACCAGGGTGGGGATCCAGACGCTGGTGGACTCGGCCATCGACTGGTCCGACTTCACGTTCGAGCGTCCGGAGGAGCTGACTCAGCGCCCACGCAAGGAGCCCCGTCGCTACCAGCGGGAGGCGATCGACGACGTCGTGGCCGGGTTCGAGACCAAGGACCGTGGCCGCCTGATCATGGCGTGCGGTACGGGCAAGACGTTCACGTCGCTGAAGCTGGTGGAGCGGATGGTGCCGGTGGGCGGCACGGTGCTGTTCCTGGTGCCGTCGATCGCGCTGCTGCAGCAGACGCTGAATGAGTGGACGGCCAATGCGGACGTACCGCTGCGCCCGTTCGCCGTGTGTTCGGACGCTTCTGTGGGGCGGCGCCGGGCCAGTGAGGACATCGCTGCCTCGGACCTGGGTTTCCCGGCCAGCACGGACCCGGCGAAGCTCGCGGCCCGCGCGGCCGTCTCCACCGGGGACGAGGCTGTGACGGTGGTCTTCTCCACGTACCAGTCCATCGACGTGGTCCGGCAGGCCCAGGACCTCGGCCTCGCTGAGTTCGACCTGGTCATCTGCGATGAAGCCCACCGCACCACGGGTGTGACCGAGCAGGGCCAGGACGGCTCGGCGTTCACTATGGTCCATGACGCCGCGAAGATCCGGGCGGCCAAGCGCCTGTACATGACGGCTACCCCGCGCATCTACGTGCAGGAGGCCAAGGCGAAGGCCGCGCAGGACCAGGTCACCGTCTACTCGATGGACGATGAGTCCATCTACGGCCCGGAGTTCCACCGGCTGGGGTTCGGCAAGGCGGTGGAGCAGGGCCACCTGACGGACTACAAGGTGCTGATCCTCGCGGTGGACACCAACGCGATCGGCGCCTCGTTCCAGCAGATGCTCGCGGACACCGAAGGCCTGGACCTGGACGACGCCGCGCGGATCGTGGGCTGTTGGAATGGGCTGGCCAAGCGAGGGGTGGACGGCGGCCGGCTGGATGAGGTGGATGCCGCGCCGATGCGCCGCGCGGTGGCGTTCGCACGGAACATCAAGGAGTCGAAGCAGCTGGCCCTCCAGTTCGAGCAGGTGAGCCGTCAGCTGGCCACCTCCACGGACCCCATGACCCCGGACCTGAGGGTGGAGGCCTCCCACGTAGACGGCACGTTCCCCATGGCGCAGCGGGTGCGGGAGCTGAACTGGCTGAAGCAATCGGCGGGGGAGAACACGGTGCGGGTCCTCTCCAACGCCAAGTGCCTCTCGGAGGGCGTGGATGTCCCCACCCTGGACGCGGTGCTGTTCCTGAGCCCGCGGAACTCGCAGGTGGACGTGGTGCAGTCCGTGGGGCGGGTCATGCGGAAAGCAGACGGGAAGAGGACCGGCTACATCATCCTGCCCATCGCGGTGGACGCATCGGCAGACCCGGAGTCCGCGCTGAACGATTCGAAGGCGTACAAGGTGGTGTGGGATGTGCTGCAGGCGCTGCGCGCCCACGATGACCGCTTCGAGGCGATGGTCAACCAGATCGCGCTGGGCCGGTCCGTGGAGGACCGGGTGCAGGTGATCGGCATCGGCTCGGGGGACGCCGCGGAGGACGACGGCGCTCCCGGCTCGGGCGAGGACACGTCCGTTCGGGGCACGCGTCAGGCGCTGTTCGCCATGCAGGACGCTCAGCAGTGGAAGGACGCCATCTACGCGCGTCTGGTGCGCAAGGTGGGGGATCGGCGCTACTGGGAGGACTGGGCCAAGGACGTCAAGGACATCGCGGACCGGCACATCATCCGCATCCGCGGCATCCTGAACGGCCCTGACCGTGAACCTCGCCGGAAGTTCGCCTTGTTCCTCGAGGGCCTGCGCGGCAACCTCAACGACGCGATCACGGAGCAGGACGCGATCGAGATGCTCTCCCAGCACCTGATCACCAAGCCGGTGTTCGAGGCGCTGTTCGAGGACTACTCCTTCGCCGCGCACAACCCCGTCTCCCAGGTGATGGACGCCATGGCGCAGGTGCTGGACTCGTACAACCTGGAGACCGAGGTGGACTCCTTGGAGGACTTCTACCGGGGTGTGCGGATGCGGGCCGAGGGCATCGAGACGGCCGAGGGCAAGCAGAAGATCATCACCGAGCTCTATGAGCGTTTCTTCAAGCTGGCGTTCCCGCGGACGGCGGAGTCCCTGGGCATCGTGTACACGCCGGTGCAGGTGGTGGACTTCATCCTCCGTGCCGTGGATGAGGCGCTGCGGGAGAACTTCGGTGTGGGCGTCACGGATGAGGGCGTGCACGTGCTGGATCCCTTCACGGGCACGGGGACGTTCGTGGTGCGCCTGCTGCAATCAGGGCTCATCCGCCCGGAGGACTTGCTGCGCAAGTACACACAGGAGCTGCACGCCAATGAGCTGTTGCTCATGGCGTACTACATCGCCGCGATCAACATCGAGGCCGCGTTCCACGGCCTCATGGCCGACCA
The DNA here is from genome assembly GCF_037853785.1 of Micrococcus sp. GPGPB33. Classification (NCBI taxonomy): domain Bacteria; kingdom Bacillati; phylum Actinomycetota; class Actinomycetes; order Micrococcales; family Micrococcaceae; genus Micrococcus; species Micrococcus sp. GPGPB33. The sequence continues at coordinate 2,155,641 of NZ_JAQMWO010000002.1, read as the reverse complement.
GGCCCGGGCCGCCGGCAAGGATCCCGCTGCGGTGGGCTACGAGCCGTTCGACGGCATCGTGCTGACGGACACCTTCCAGATGACGGAGGACGGCGACAAGCTCGACGAGGTGGTGTTCCGCTCCAACAACGCCCGCGTCCAGGCGCAGAACAACCTGGACATCCGGGTGATCCTCGGAAACCCGCCGTACTCGGTGGGGCAGACGTCCGGGAATGACGACAACGCGAATCTGAGCTACCCGACGCTGGACGCCTCCATCCGGGACACCTACGCGAAGCTCTCCACTGCGCAAAACAAGAACTCCCTCTACGACTCGTACATCCGGGCCATTCGGTGGGGGTCTGACCGGCTGCTGAAATCGGAGCAGGGCGGAGTGATCTGTTATGTGTCCAACGGTGGGTATATCGACGGGAACACGGCGGACGGCCTGAGGAAGACCCTGTACTCGGAGTTCCACGAGATCTACGTGTACAACCTGCGGGGGAATGCGAGGTCGGCCGGGGACCAGCGCCGTAAGGAGAGCGGCAACGTCTTCGGTGAGGGCAGCAAGACCACCGTGGCCGTGCTCCTGCTGGTGAAGCGGACCGGGGATGTGGAGCAGGCGCGCCTGCACTACAAGGACATCGGTGACTACCTAGACCGGAAGACCAAGCTGGACCTGGTGGACCGGGCGACGCTGCGGTCTCTGGACTGGCAGGAGATCACTCCGAATGCCGAGGGGGATTGGATCAACCAGCGGGATGAACGGTTCCCCTCATTCCAGCCGCTGTCCATGAAGGACGGACGGGACGCGATCTTCGCGTCGAATGGCGCTGGGCTCCAGACGAATCGCGATGCGTGGGTTTACAACTCCAGCAGCGAACATCTCATCTCGAATGTGACTCGCATGATCGACAACTACAACGGTGAAGTGGCCCGATGGGAAGGGGCGGGGAAGCCAACCCCGGTGGAATCTTTCATCGACAAGGATCCGGCCAGAATCAGCTGGGCCCGCTCACTTCGTGCCGCGTTGGCGAAGGGTGAAAAACTTCCGAAGGCGAACGAGGAATCTCGGCGGGTGGGGGTCTATAGGCCATTCAATAAGCAGGCCGTCTACTTTGCTCGACTCTTGAATCACGAGCGCGGTCAGCAGCCCAAGTACTTCCCTGTTCGAGACATGAACAACTGCGGTTTCTACGTCGTTGGGCCAGGAAACGACAAGCCGTTCACCGCACTGATGACCGACGCTCTGCCTGACCTCTCCTTTTGGGGCTCTGGTCAGGGCCAGTTCTTTCCCCGCTACACCTACGCGGAGTCGAGTGGTGACCTGTTCTCTCAGGCTGACGGGCCGTCGTCGCCTGCGGATCGGTACACGGGCGTGGACAACATCACGGACGCGACACTGGCCTCCTACCGGGCGGCGTACGGCGAAGCGGTGACGAAGGACGACATCTTCTACTACGTCTACGGCCTGCTGCACTCGCCCGATTACCGGGAGCGGTTCGCGGCGGACCTGAAGAAGATGCTGCCGCGCATCCCGCAGGTGCCGTCCGTGGAGGACTTCCGGGCATTTTCGGATGCCGGCCGGGCACTGTCGGAGCTGCACATCGGGTATGAGACGGTCGAACCGTTTGCACTGCAGGAACAGTGGGCTGCGACCGCCGACGGCCTGGACGAGTACGAGCGATTCCGTGTGACCAAGATGAAGTACGGCGGCAAGTCCGGTGCCTGGGACAAGACCACCGTGAAGTACAACGGCTGGCTGACGCTCACAGGCATTCCGGAGGAGGCGCAGCGGTACATGCTGGGCTCACGGTCCGCGCTGGACTGGATCCTCGAGCGGTATCAGGTGAAGACGGACAAGGCGTCGGGCATCGAGAACAACCCCAACGACTGGTCCCGCGAACACGGGCAGCCCCGCTACATCCGCGACCTCATCGGCCGGATCGTGACGGTGAGCCTGGAGACCATGAAGATCGTGGACAGCCTGCCGAAATTGGAGGTGGAGTGACGGCTGCCAATGCGTCTCCGCGACCAAGCTGGGCCTTGAGGCAGACGGTTCGGAACCGGGACGTGGGTGCACCGGTAGTCGAGATATCCGAATCGAAAGTTCATCCGCATTCTCCGAACGCTGCCCGCCTCCACGCCGGTGACGGACACCTACGAGAAGCTCCACGGTCAAAAGCGCGGTGTCTGGCACCAGACTCAGCACGAGCACATGATCGGCTGGTTCAAAGGTCAGGCAACTCGAGGATCTGGGGGATACACCCCTACGACGCCCAATTTCGATGTCCGGCTGACGTGCAACAGACTCCAGTGCTGGGAGATGTTTTTGTGGATTGGCGAGACGCTTGGGGCTGACCATCCACTGGTATCTGTAGCGGCTGCGGCCGAGACCGACCACCGACGCCGCTGTGGGATCATCCGACACCACCTGTCATGGGCCGCGGTAGTCGCGCCACTTGTCCTCGACCGGCCGAAGAGCCTCTGAAATTTGAGTTGCAACTCCGCGCTGTGGGTCGTGACCTGCGGCAAACTGAGGACATGCACGTGAACGCCCAGCCCATGAAGGCCGCCGAGATTAACCTCGGGAAGCTCTTCACGAACGACTTCGATTTCGTCATCCCGGAGTACCAGCGCCCCTACGCATGGGGACAGGAGGAGGCCCTCCAGCTGCTGGCCGATCTCGAAGGAGCGCTCGAGCGTGACACGGAGGAACCGTACTTCCTCGGTTCGGTCGTGCTCGTGAAGGACGCCGCGTCGTCGCACTCGGAGGTCATCGACGGGCAGCAGCGACTCACGACCCTCACCATCCTGTTGAGTGTGCTGCGCGACCTTGTGGATGATCCGGCATTCCGCTCCGCGGTGCACGGGTTCGTGGAGGAGCCCGCCGTCGAGTGGGACGACCTTCCAGCCCGTCCTCGCTTGACGCTGCGTCCACGGGACCGGGAGTTCTTCAGAAAGCACGTCCAGACGGACGGCGCCACCGCAGCGCTGGTGGACATCAGCGACAACCAGACCAGCACGGATTCCCAGCGTGGAATCCGGGACAATGCCAAGGTCTTGCGGGAAAAGCTGGTGGCATGGGGAGAGTCAAGGCTCAAAGAGCTGTTCAAGATGCTCGCCAAGCGCACCTTCGTGGTGACCGTGAGCACCCCGGACCTCAACAGTGCCTACCGGATCTTCTCCGTCATGAACGCCCGGGGACTGGCGCTGGCCCCCTCTGACATCTTCAAGTCGCAGGTGATCGGGGCCATCCCGGAGCAGTCCCGTCAGCATTACGCGGACCTCTGGGAAAGCCTCGAAGAGAATCTGGGGCGTGACGAGTTTGCGAACCTGTTCTTGTACATTCGCATGGTGGTCTCGCGCAAACGAGCTGTGAAATCCCTGCTCCAGGAATTTCCTGAACAAGTCTTGGACCCCTACCTGCGAGCCAATGACGGCATCGCGTTCATCAAGGATGTGCTCGAACCCTATGCGAAAGCAGACATGCGCCTGGTCGCCCAGGATTTTGCGGGCGGTGCCGAGTGGGAAAAGGTCAACGCGTGGTTGAAACGGCTCGTTGAACTCGACAACGACGACTGGCGGCCTCTGGCGCTGTGGGCGCTTCGAGCCCACCCGGATGACCCTGCCTTCCTCTCGGACTACTTGGAGAAGCTCGAGCGACTCGCGGCCAGCATGCTTCTGCGGCGTGAATACCGCACGCCGAGGATGCAGCGCTACCACGTCCTCCTCGACCAGCTTGCCGAGGGGCGGGGCCTCGACGCGGCGGCGTTCGCGCTCAGTGATGCGGAGAAGGCGGCGACCCTCGAACAGCTCACCGGGGACATCTACTTGACGCGACCGGTGCGGCGCTATGTGCTGTTGCGCCTGGACTCGATGCTTGCGGACAACCCAGGCGCATCGTATGACCATTCCGTCATCACTGTGGAACACGTGCTGCCTCAGAGTCCCGCTGTCGACAGTCAATGGCGCCAGGACTTCACTGATGAGGAAGCCGAGCGCTGGGTGCACCGCCTCGGTAACCTCCTCCTGCTCAATCGGAGGAAGAACAGCCAAGCTCAGAACTACGACTTCGACAAGAAGAAGAGCATGTACTTCACCTCGACAAAGGGGGTGGCAATGTTTGCACTCACCACGCAGGTTATCAATACCGATTCTTGGACCCCGGCCATAGTGGGCGAACGGCATGAGCGACTTGTCGGCCTTCTAGCTGACGCGTGGGAACTTCGGTAAGCGTGGCCGACCACACCCTCGCCTCCATGGCCCCAGCGGCGCCCAAGGCCTAGACTGTCCCGGACCCGCGCCCCGCTGACCGTGCTCTCGAGAGCCCCCGGAATCCGCGGATTCTCAACGAATTCTTCTGAAGGATGTGCCCTGCCGTGACCGAGACCCAGCAGTCCCACCTCGTCGAGGCGATCAACTGGAACCGCATTCAGGACGAGAAGGACGTGGAGGTGTGGAACCGCCTCGTCAACAACTTCTGGCTGCCGGAGAAGGTGCCGCTGTCCAACGACGTCCAGTCCTGGTCCCACCTCACGGATGAGGAGCGACTGCTCTCCATGCGCGTGTTCACGGGCCTGACGCTGCTGGACACGATCCAGGGCACCGTGGGCGCCGTCTCCCTCATCCCGGACGCCATGACCCCGCACGAGGAGGCCGTCCTCACGAACATCGCGTTCATGGAGTCGGTGCACGCGAAGTCGTACTCCTCGATCTTCTCCACGCTGGCCTCCACCCCGGAGATCGACGAGGCGTTCCGCTGGTCCCGTGAGAACCGGAACCTGCAGGCCAAGGCCGGCCTGATCGTGGAGCGCTATGACGGCCAGGACCCGTACAAGAAGAAGATCGCCTCCACCCTGCTCGAGTCCTTCCTCTTCTACTCGGGCTTCTACTGGCCCATGTACCTCTCCGCGCACGCCCGCCTCACCAACACCGCCGACCTGATCCGCCTGATCATCCGCGACGAGGCCGTGCACGGGTACTACATCGGCTACAAGTACCAGCGGAGCATCGAGACCCTGCCGGAGGAGAAGCGGGAGGAGCTCAAGGCCTTCACCTTCGAGCTGCTGTTCGAGCTGTACGAGAACGAGGTCGAGTACACCCATGACCTCTACGACGCCCTCGGCCTGGCCGAGGACGTGAAGAAGTTCCTGCACTACAACGCGAACAAGGCGCTGATGAACCTGGGCTACGAGCCCATGTTCCCGGCCGAGACCACGAACGTGAACCCCGCCATCCTCTCCGCGCTCTCCCCGAACTCGGACGAGAACCACGACTTCTTCTCCGGATCGGGCTCCTCCTACGTGATCGGCAAGGCCGAGAACACCGAGGACGAGGACTGGGACTTCTAAGACCCCAGAGCTTGCTCGAGGCCCGAAAGGGCTGATGGGAGGCCCGGACCTGCAGGTTTCTGCAGGTCCGGGCCTCTTCTCGTGCCTCCATCCGAAGGACAGAGGAGAGCACAGATGAACATCAGTATCCGTTCGGTATGGCACGGGGGTGGCACGAGCGCACCTTCCAGCCAAGCGCGGGGTGGCTCGAAGCCCGAAATTTGGGGGCTGCGTGCCACCAGCTGCGTGCCACAGCGTGCCATTGGGCTCGCGTCGAGGTCCGTAAAAGGCCAGGTGAGAGGCCGGTTTGAAGGGACTGTGAAGCGTCCCGGGTGTGATGCCGCTTCCTTTCGAGTTCGAGAGGATGTTGTTCATGCCGAAGAAGTTCGATCCCGAGGTGAAGGACCGCGCGGTGCGGATGGTCCTGGACCGTGTCGAGGAAGCCGGGTCAGTCACGAAGGCCGTGGCTTTGGTGTCGCCGAAGGTCGACGTGGGGCGCGAGACCTTGCGCCGCTGGGTCTGTCAGCACCGCGTCGACGCCGGCCTCAAGGACGGGCCGACCAGCGATGACCTGGCCGAGCTCAAGCGCCTGCGCGGCGAGGTCAAGCGATTGCGGGAGGACAACGAGATCCTGCGCAAGGCCTCGATTTTCTTCGCGGGGAGCTCGACCCCCGCAACCGATGATCATGGGATTCATCGATCAGATGCGCGCCAAGGGGCATGCGGTCGAGTCGATCTGCAGGGTGCTCCGTCAGGAGGGCTGTCAGATCGCCGCACGCACCTACCGGGCGTGGCGCCGCCGCAGCGCGTCGGCTCGTGACACGTCCGACGCGGTCCTGCTCAACGTCCTGCACGACCTTGTCGGCACCCCGGAAGGGCTGTACGGGCGTCGGAAGATGACCGCGTGGCTGCGTCGAGAAGGTCACCAGGTCGGCGCCGGTCGTGTGGACCGGCTCATGCGGGTTGCGGGGATGAACGGTGTGCGTCGAGGCAGGCCAGTGCGCACCACCGTCCCGGCCAAGGACGGCTGCCGTGCCGGTGACCTGCTCAATCGAGACTTCACCGCGGCCGCGCCGAACACGAAGTGGGTCGCGGACTTCACCTATGTGCGCACGTGGGCGGGCTTCGTATACGTCGCGTTCGTGCTGGACTGCTACTCGCAGAGAATCCTCGCCTGGCATGCCGCGACGGCCAAGACGACCCCGCTGGTCCTGACCCCGCTGCGGATCGCGTTGTGGTGGGCTGACCCCGTTTCGTAGGTCCAGTCGTTATGAGAGTCGTCCTGTTGCCCGCGGTCGCGGGCAGGGAGACTGGTCAGATCATGACGAACAGCAGGAAGCGTCACACCCCCGAGCAGGTCGTCCGTAAGCTCGGGCAGGCCGACAGGATGCTCGCCGATGGTCAGGACGTCGCGGCGGTGTGCCGGGAGCTCGGGGTGTCCGAGCAGACGTACTACCGGTGGCGGAACCAGTACGGCGGCCTCAAGGCCGAGGACGCAAAGCGCCTGAAGGAGCTGGAGAAGCAGAACGCGACCCTGAAGCGTCTGCTCGCGGAAGCGGAGCTGGAGAAGGCCGCGCTCAAGGAGCTGGCTGAGGGAAACTTCTAAGCCCGGACAGGCGCCGCGCCGCCGTCGATCACCTCAAGCGCAAGTTGCGGGTGAGCGAACGGATGGCGTGCCGTCTGGTCGGGCTGAGCCGCTCCGCGTACCGGCGACCGCTCAAGGGCGACACGGTCGCGGACCCGGATCGGGCGTTCAGGGAGTGGCTGCGTGCCTGGGCGAAGGACCATCCCCGCTACGGGTATCGGCGGGCGTATCACGACGCCCGCGCCGAGGGGCCGGTGGTGAACCACAAGAAGATCCAACGCCTGTGGCGTGACGAAGGGCTCCGGGTCCCGCAGCGGCGTCGACGCAAGCGCGTCGGGTCCTCGACCGTCGACGCGCCGACGGCGGACGCGCCGAACGTGGTGTGGGCGGTGGACTTCCAGTTCGACGCCGACGAGCACGGACGACCGATCAAGATCTGCTCGATCGTCGACGAACACACCCGGGAGTGCATCGGCGGGCTCGTGGAGCGCTCGATTACCGCCGACCGACTCACCGCCCACCTCGGGGACCTCGTCGCCGCCCGGGGCGCCCCGGCGGTGCTCAGGTCGGACAACGGGCCGGAGTTCATCAGCGAGGCGGTGGTCGACTGGGCCGGCACCCGCACCGGCCTGTCCTACATCCCTCCGGGCTCGCCGTGGCGCAACGGGTACGTCGAGTCGTTCAACAGCCGGATCCGCGACGAGTGCCTCAACATCAACAGCTTCTACTCGCTGCTGCACGCACAGGTCATCATCGGCGACTGGAAGGACGAGTACAACCACCACCGCCGGCACTCCTCGCTCGGCTACCTAACCCCAGCCGAGTACGCTCGGCAGTGCACCCATCAAATGGAAACCGACGACTCACAGAACGTCCGGACCGAATGAAGGGGGCGGCTCAAAGGCACCTACTTTCCCGACTGGCTCCTGGAGCGGCGCCGCCGCGCCGAGGCAGCGCTGACCACGGTGGTCGCCACCTGCTACCTGCTCGGCGTCTCCACCCGCCGGATGGACAAACTGGTGCAGACTCTCGGCATCACGGGCCTGTCGAAATCGCAGGTCTCAGAGATGAGTAAAGACCTGGATGCGCAGGTCGAAGCGTTCCGCACCCGGCCGCTCGATGCTGGGCCGTATCGGTTTGTCGCCGCCGACGCGCTCGTGCTCAAAGTGCGTGAACACGGCCGGGTCGTCAAGGTCGCCGCCATGGTCGCCACCGGCATCAACAACGACGGCTACCGCGAGATCCTCGGCCTGCAACTGGGCACCGCGGAGACCAGGGAGGGGTGGCTCGGGTTCTTCCGTGATCTGGCTGCCCGCGGCCTGTCGGGGGTGGAGCTGATCACCTCCGATGCCCATGCCGGGCTGGTCGAAGCGGCCGGGGCGGTGTTCGGGACGGCGCAGTGGCAGCGCTGCCGCACCCACTACGCGGCGAACCTGATGGCGGTGTGCCCGAAGTCGCAGTGGCCCGCGGTGAAAGCGCTGCTGCACAGCGTCTACACCCAGCCCGACGTCGAGGCGGTGATCGCCCAGTACGAGCACATGATCGACAGCCTGGCCACCCATCTGCCGGCCGCTGCCGAGCACCTCGAGGGCGCCCGCGATGAGGTGCTCACGTTCACGAAGTTCCCGAAGGAGGTGTGGAAGAAGATCTGGTCGAACAACCCGAACGAACGGCTCAACAAGGAGATCCGGAGACGCACCGACGTCGTCGGCATCTTCCCCAGCCGAGTCGCGGTGATTAGACTCCTCGGCGCGGTGCTGGCCGAGCAGCACGACGAATGGACCGAATCACGGCGCTACATGAGCCTGGAATTGCTGACCGCGACCGACACGATGCTCGCCGAAGCAGCCGCGAAAGCCGCGGCTGAACAAGCCGCCCTACAGGTCAGCGACACCATGACCGACGACCCCGGCCACGCGGCACTCGCCGCCTGACAACCCACCCGACCACGAGGAACCCGACAAAGCCTCGATACACCACTCAAAAGGACTTGACCGAGGTGCGGCCACGCATGTTCAAGATGCTCGTAGGAATCACCGAACAGGACGACAACGACTACCAATCTGGCTACGCCAAGGCATCCGAGTGGGCGCCTCGCCACGATCATGCCCCAGAGACCAACTTCATCGCACCGGAGCCCGACGAACTCGAAGCAGAGTTGGTCCGCTTCAAAGAATGGGTCAGAAGGATTAAGGGTTATAAGAAGTGAGACTTGGAGCATCCTCGTGCGCAGGTTGACTACCTGGCTCTTCGTGATCCGCTCGTGTACTCCCACACCGTCATTCGATGCGCACCGAACGGACGGGAGCGTAGACACCAGGCTCACGCTGCTCGCTCGGGCAGCCCTATTTGTTGTGGGTCATGAGGTTCTTGGCACGAGGCCCGGACTGAGATGAGACGAGCGGGCCCCGCCCGGCAGGATGGAAGTTCCTCAACAACCCCTCCGCTGGAAAGAGACCCGCTCATGACCCACGCTAATGCACCCCTGACCCCCACTGGCCGTCTCAGGATGGTCCACCGCCACCTGCACGACGGGATCCCCCAAGCCCATGTCGCCGCCGAGTTCCGGGTGAGCCGCCCCACGGTGGCCACCTGGGTGGCCCGCTACCGCGCCCAGGGAGAAGGTCAAGTCCCTGGAAGTGGTGTAACCGTCTTCGAGGCATGAGAATCAGGCCAGGGCCGGCATCACCTCCGTGCCCATCACGGTGCCCGGTTCTTGCGTGAGGGGCTCGCGGCAGCGGGCCAGCAGCTCGAGACCGAGGTACCGGCGGCCCTCGGCCCACTCATCCGTCTGCTCAGCCAACACGGCCCCCACGAGCCGCACCACGGCATCCCGGTTCGGGAAGATGCCCACCGCGTCCGTGCGGCGCCGGATCTCCCGATTCAGGCGCTCGGCAGGGTTGTTCGACCAGATCTGGGACCACACGTCCTTCGGGAACGAGATGAACGCGAGGATGTCCTCCCGAGCAGCATCGAGGTGCCCAGCCACGGCGGGCAACCGCTCGGCCACGTAGTCCAAGAGCCGGTCGAACTGGGCGTGCACCGCGGGCCCGTCAGGCTGGTCGTAGACGCTGTGGAGCATGGCCTTCACCGCCGGCCACATGGCCTTCGGGGTCACCGCCATCAGGTTCGCGGCATAGTGCGTGCGGCACCGCTGCCACACAGCCCCGGGCAGGTTCGCCGCGATGGCTTCGACCAGGCCACGGTGGGAGTCCGAAGTCACCAGTCTCACCCCGTGAAGGCCGCGGGCGACCAGATCAGCGAAGAACTCGTTCCACGCCGCGCCTGACTCCGTGGTGGCCACCCGCAGCCCGAGTACCTCACGTCGCCCGTCAGCGTTGACGCCGGTGGCGACCATGGCCACCGCGTTGATCACCCGACCACCCTCGCGAACCTTCATGGTCAGGGCGTCCGCGGCGAGGAACACGAACGGGCCGGCATCCCCCAGCGGGCGGTGCCGGAACGCGTCGATGTGCTCGTCCAGCTCGGCGGCCATCCGGCTGACCTGGGACTTCGAGAGCGAGTCGATGCCCAGCTGGCGCACGAGCTTGTCCATGCGTCGGGTGGAGACCCCAGCGAGGTAGCAGTCGGCGACGACCGTGATCAACGCGGACTCGGCCCGCTTGCGTCGCTCGAGCAGCCACTCTGGGAAGTACGTGCCGGCGCGCAGTTTCGGGATGGCCACGTCGATCGTGCCGGCGCGGGTGTCGAGGGGCCGGTGGCGGTACCCATTGCGCTGTGCGGTGCGGGTATCAGAAGCGGTGCCGTACTCGGCGCCGCAGACCGCGTCTGCGTCAGCGCTGAGCAGGGCGTTGATCACGGTCTGCAGCAGGTGGCGCAACAAGTCCGGCGAGGCTTCGCCGATCGCTTCGCGTAGCAGGCGTTCAGGGTCGACAATGTGAGGAGCGGTCATCGTGGTGATGTCCCTTTCGAGAGTGCTGTGGAAGGTTCACTCGAAGGCTCCCACGGTGACCGCGTCCATGCTGGGGACGGTGTTGGCGGCCGGGGAGGGTTACACCACTATCAGGGACTCAACTAGGGAGAAGCCGGCCTTCAGGACCTGCCCAGCCGGCCGCACCGTTCACCTGCCCAGCTCGATCCCGAGGTGGTGGCTCAGATCCAGACCCTGCGTCGCAGGGAGAAGTGGTCGGCCCGCCGGATCCATCACCACCTCGTCTCCGAGGGCCACCGGGTGTGTCTTCGTACCGTGGGACGGTGGCTGCACCGGGCCGGGCTCTCCCGGTTGCCAGACCTCGCGCCCACGGGTGAGGACCTGCGCCAACGACCCCAGAAGATCACCGCGAGAGGGCCGGGGCACATGGTGCACCTGGATGTGAAGAAGATCGGGAAGATCCCAGACGGGGGCGGCTGGCGCACCCACGGACGTGAAAGTGAAGCAGGCCGTGCTTCCAAGCGTGGTGCCGGCCGGCGGGTCGGCTACACCTACCTGCACTCGGCGATCGACGGGTTCACCCGCCTGGCCTACACCGAAGCGTTGGAGGACGAGCGGGCGGCCACGACCGTGAGCTTCTACTGCCGGGCGAGGGCGTTCTTCGCCGCCCACGGCATCACCGTGGACCGGGTGATCACGGACAACGGAAACAACTACCGGGCTGCGGACTTCACCGCCAAGGTGGTCTCGCTCGGGGGCCGGCATCACCGGATCCGGCCCTACACCCCGCGCCATAACGGGAAGGTGGAGAGGTACAACCGGCTGATGGTCGATGAGGTCATCTACGCCCGCCCGTATACCTCAGAGACAGCTCGGCGTGAGGCCCTGGCGGTGTGGGTGAACCACTACAACTACCATCGGCCTCATACCTCCCGCGGGAACGCCCCGCCGGCCTCGTTGGCCCCGGCCCGAGTCAACAACGTCATGACCTCTTACACCTATTCCTACTCCCGGGCGCCGCCCGCGGTGCCCGGGAGTAGGAGCCCTGTCCAGATCCGCTGGGTAGTGGTGTCAGATACAGCATGTGGTATTCGTTGCAATCCCCTTGTCCCGTAGAAATCCGAACATGATCTGAGAATCATGCAACACTGTTATGCATGAAGGTCGGCTGGGCCTCGATAGCGGAGTTCGACGCTGTTGGCGGCGCTTGTCCCAGTGACTATGAGCAACCCGCGCCTTTTCGGATTGAGTGGTTCCTCAAGCGAACCGGTTCGTCGACCGTCCGCGGCTTGGAGGATGGTCTCACCGTTCGCAAGGGACACGGCTCGATAGGGAGTCCCGCTACTCGGCTGGTGATCGGGAAGCCACGTCACCGCGGCATCCTCGACTGTGTTGATCCAGGTTCTCTCCGGTGCAGCAGTGCTACGGCTGATGAAATCGACCCAGAGATCGTGCGATGACACGGTCGGCCAGTGCGGGTCGTTCGCATGTTGCCGCACCTCCTCCGAGTTCAGCCACTGGTGAAGCTCCGACACGGTTGTGAAGGTGCCGCCTCCGGCTGCGATGGCGGCGAGGGCACCGGCTCGGGAGGAGAATCCGGCCTGCATGAGCAGCGCGGCAGATCGGTTCAGCGTCCCTGTCTCTAGCGCTGCAACTGCGAGTCCGTGCTCATCGGTGAGGAGCGCCCAAAGATTGCCGACCGGGTCCTCGTTGGCGGTTGCTCGGACCCGGACCGCTTCCAGCGCCCATGGCAGCCTGTAGGTCAGCGAGTCTTCGATGAATTCCAGTGTGTCCGTGATCTCCTCGCGTGCCATCTGTGCGGCATCCTCGCCGCGAAGCCATGCGGCGAGGATGTCTTCCCATTGCGGAGGAAGGGTGCGGGGCGCGAAGGGGTAGATGCCGAATGCGATCCTGGCGAAGCTGGTCAGGGCGTCGATTGCGGCACCGGGGTCGCCGATTCGGATGCCCTCGTCCGCGTTGTGCAGGTACTGTTCCAAGATGCTGGCGTGCTCGTCGAGTTGGCGTCCGGTTTCTAGGCCGACCCCCGCAAGGAAGTACCCTCGGCGCTGTGCCGGGGTCGACTGGCTCCAGAGGAAGCGTGCCCGCGCGGTCAGGCCGGCTCGAAGCGCTGTCTGCACGGGCTCCTGCCGTCGAGCCAAGCTCCTGGTCCAAAGCGACGAGGCGAGCACGTCATCGAGAGCCCCCTCGATTCCGTCCTCCGTAATCGCAGAGTCGTTGAGCAGACTGAGAAGGGCGTTATCGAGGCTAGCGAGTTGCGAGCGCCACGCAGTTCGGGAGCGCTCGGCTTCCTTGTCGCTCTCGGCCGCGACTTCTGGGTAATCCCACGCCGCGACGCCGGCGACGTATTCCAGCAGTGCATCCAGGTCCTGGAGACCGTGCTTCGCCTGCATCCGGCGGAACAGGTTTACCACCAGCTGCAGTAGGCCGCTTTCCATGTCGCGCAGAGCGGTGTCCTCGACCAGCTGCCTCCAGTTCCGTCTACCTGAGGACACTTTCTCGAAGATCGGGTGGACGACGAGGCCGACGGAGTCCACGAATGCTCGCCCGGCCCTGCCGACAACGTTACGGAACTCGGACGCCTTGATCAGTTCCCGGTTGCGCCAGAGGCTGTGCATCACGAGAGCGCTCGCCGAAAGGTTGAGCCCCTGGGCAAGAGTCGGTGAGGAGACAGTGATCCTCAGCGTTCCTTGCTGGAGTAGTCGCTCGATCTCTCTTCGATAGGGCGCGGGCAGCGAGCCGTGGTGGATCGCCACTCCAAGTCGCAGACACGCGAGGATCGGGTGTTCTCGCCCGAACCACTCCTCGCCGATCGTGATGGCCGAGGCGAGGTCGCCGGGATCCCCTTCGAAGACGCTTCGGAGTGCTCCCTGCCTATGAAGGTCGACTATGACCTTGGCAAGAGCATTTACCGAGTCCTTCCGTGGGCAGAAGATCAGGACGGTCTGGCCGTCATCGACGAGCCGCCAGGCTGTGGACAGTGTCAGCTCCTGCTGATTTTTGGGGAACTGCGTCGTCCTGCGGCCGTTCGGGGGAACGAAGGGCTCGAGAAACCGGGGGACGAAGGGCTCCTCGTCTCCCACGATGATGCTCAGGCGGGCTCGATCGCCTTGCCAAATCACTTCGCCGAAACGAAGCTTAGTCGGCCGCCACGAGCTTGCGATGAGACCGTCGGGCTGGTCATCGGTGAGCCAGTTCACGAAGTCCTCGACTTCGTCTCCGTCTGGCAGGATCGCCGAGAGGCAAACGATACGTCTGGTGGCTGCATCCCCACGGCGCAACAGTCGTTGTACCTGAATTTCGTATCGGACCTCGCGTTCATCCGCCCCGATCATGTGCCCCTCGTCGAGCACGACAAGCCCCACGTCGTCGAGGAGCGTTGGGTCGTTGCGCAGAGCGAAGTCGAGCTTCTCGGGAGTGGCGACGACGATGTCCCTCTCTCGTAGCAAATCCTCGTCGACGCTGCTGGCCCCGATCGCGCCGTAGAGGGACGAGACGGTCTTGCCCAAAGGGGTGAAGGTCCGCTGCAGAGCCGTTTCAGTCTGGGCTGACAACGCCCGCAATGGGGTCACGAAGACAACGCGCCGACCCTCGGCTAGGGTCGCGAGGATGCAAAGTTCGGCGATCCGGGTCTTGCCGGCGCTTGTTGGGAGAGACAGCACCAGGTTTTCGCTGGTGTTCAGCACCCGTTCTGCGGCGGCGAGCTGCGACGGCCATAGGTCGATCTCCGAGCGTCGCCTTCGGAAGAGAGATGCGATGAACGTCGCACGCAGTCGTGCCCAGTCGCCACCGCCGTCGATTGGGTCGTCCGGGAGCAGGCGGTGGAAACTGGCCTCCCACAGGCCGCGGAGCAGGTGAATCGCGAGTCGATGGCACCACCACTGGGGGACTAGGCTCAGTTCGCTGGCGGCTCTGAGACCGACCTGCAGTGTGCTGAGGGCCTCCTCCAGGAGCGCCCCCTCGCCCCGTTCGAATGCGAGCAGCGCCATGCTGATTGCGCCGACGAACGCGTCGGTCAGTGCGAGGTCGACGACGTCGATGACATCGGTGTCGCCGCTGTCATCGTCCTGTTCCTCATCGCTGGCGGGCTCGAGGAGCCCGCGCAACGTCTCGACGAGGTCGGCGTCTGCTGCCGCGTCCTCGTCGCGGTGACTCAGGATGAGCGCGGCCAGGGTGTCGAGTTCTCTGCGGATGATGTGGATGAGGCATCGCTCACTAGTCGTGACTTCACCGGAATCGAGCGCAGTCTGAAGCAGTGAGTACGCCCGCGCGGAGAAGCTGCCGAGGTGGTAGGCGGCTGCTGCGACGACACGGTGGAAGCCTCGTTCGCGCGAGTTAGCTCCTCTGGCGATGACTGATTCAATGGCCGTAGCTGCGCCCTCAAAGGCGCGTTGGGCGAGGCTCCGCGACCCATCCGCCTCCACGAGACGTAGCCCCAGGCCCAGGAGCGAATAGCCGTAGGATAGAAGGTCGTAGCTGAGCAGCTCATCGAACGCGGGCGCGTCCTCGGGCAGGACACCGTCCCGCCAGATCATAGACCGGGCCTCTCCTCGCGCGAGAAGCTGTTCACGAAATCCGGGGGTCGTCGCCTCCCCGATCGCGGCCTCAATCTCATCGACTGTTTCAGGCATCAGCGATCGCCTTCGAATACACCTTCGCGATGAACGCCTGATGCTCTGACACCTGCAGACCGACGGCGAGGCGCTTTACACGTCCCCGGTACGCTGTCGTATTTGCGCGGAGGAGGGCCCGCGGATCATTTCCAGTGAAAGTAAAAAGCAGCTGGACCACCTGCCGTTGACTGATCCCAGAAATCAACTGGGCGTCGTCGATGAGCTCTGCCAACGTGTGCTCACCGAGTCCGTGGAGTCGGTCAGCGACGAAGCTGAGAGCATGAGGCGATGGGCGTCCCCGATCGCGCTTAAGTGCATCATCTGCGTCCGTGACCGTTGCAGTTCCGAGCCTTACGCGGCTCTTTGCCTCACCCTTCAACAGTTCCAGCGTTCCGTTCGTACTCGCGCGCACACCAACCAAGTCATCGCCACGCATCGACATCTCGCGGTGGTCCTTCCACCGCAACCGCTCCACCACTCGAAAGCCCAGCTCAAGCGTTGCGTACTGCGCTCCGATGATCTCTCCGAGGTCGCCCGAGCGGGTGCGCTTGCTCGTAGGGAGCTTCCCCTTAAGGTATTTAGCCGCTTTAGGTTTCCCCAGCTTGGCGAGGATCGTGGCGACGCGATCCGGATCCGTGTATTGGTTCGGGATCTGTGACGCAGCCCAGCCGACTCCCGATCCGATGGTCGCCGGTGGGGCAACCATGTGCACCATCGTGTGCCGATTAAGCGGCTCGTGTGTGGAAGTCGTCCACGATGAAAGTGGTGCCATGTCATCAATGGTGCCAGAGGTCTCAGCCTCTGAACTCAATGGTTGACCTTTGGGGCGAGGGGGACGTGAGCTTGCTGCTCAGCTGGCGACGGGGTGGCAGACGCGGCATATGGTTCTCCGAACGGTGGGACGAGCCACTGACCCACCCGGGAGGGGCACTGAACTGGAGGGAGAGCGTGCGACGTGCTGCCTGTGGGCCGCGCAAGTTCCCGTGCAGACGGAGCCGTCCGGCGGTAAGCTGGGCATGTGCGACGGCAGCGATCTGGTCGGCGAGAGCGGCTTCGATCGCGAGTGGCACGCGGATGGCACGAGCGGCCATCGGAGTTGGAGGAGCCGCAGGATTTCCGCCTCTCATCAGGGAGGACGAGGACTGGGCATCCTGAGAGAGCAAGAACTGGGACTTCTGATCCCGTCCGCCTGAGCCCCGTCCCGACGACGGCCGGTCGCCTCCCCGCGGAGGCGCCCGGCCGTCGTCGTCTCGCGGGGGCATCACACGTCGACACCCGGGCCCGCAGTATGACGCTGCGCGTCACCGCCCTGCCCGATGGAGCGCACACGCTGCGATACGCTTGGGCCCAGCTTCAGGAGAAGCGGCTGTGGACCCCGCCTCGGCGGGTCCACGTGGTCCCACGACGAGCCGCTCGCCAACCCCATGTTCACGGGTGGCAACGGACCGAGAAGCGGCCTGCCTCCGCTGCGTGCAGACCCCTCGAGGGGAGCCCGCGGTGACTGGGGGACGGGCAAGAGCAGCGTTCGAAAGGATCCCGGCCTCCGGCTCGGGGCGTCTCTCGCCCCCCGCCCGCCGTGCTGTGCCCCGCGGGGAATCACCCACCGCACGGCCCACCCCGCACCGTTCCGCACCCGCCGTGCCCACCCGCGCCGGCGACGCCGCACCGTCCTCCAAGGAGAACCCCATGACGACCCCCTCGAACATCTCCCGCCGCTCCTTCGCCGGCCTGTCCTTGGCCGCCGTCGGCGCGTTCGCCCTGACCGCCTGCAACTCGCAGGCCGAGAAGAAGGGCGACGACGGCGCCCAGACCGTGCGCATCGGCGTCGTGTCCGAGAACGAGACGCACCGCGCCCTGGTGAAGCTCGCCAAGGAGAAGCACGGCATCGACGTCGAGATCCGCAACTTCACCGAGTACACGCAGCCGAACCCGGCGCTGGACAACGGCGACATCGACATGAACTGGTTCCAGCACATCGCCTACCTGGCCGACTACAACCAGGCCTCCGGCAAGGACCTGACGCTGATCGGGACCACCGAGATCATCCCGCTGCCCCTGTACTCCAAGAAGTACAAAGACGTCTCCGAGTTCAAGAAGGGCGACACCGTCGCCATCCCGAACGACACCGTGAACCAGGCCCGCGCCATCAACGTGCTCGTCGCCGCCGGCCTGTTGAAGCTGTCCAACGAGACCATCCGCCCGGAGCCGAAGGACATCGACGAGGCCGCCTCCACCGTGAAGGTCCAGACCGTGGCCGCCCAGCAGACCGTGAACGCGCTCGAGTCCGTCCAGGGCGCGGTCATCAACAACACCTTCTCGGCCGACGCCGGCATCGACACGAACACCGCCCTGTTCAAGGACGATCCCAAGGACGACTCCGCCAAGCCGTACGTCAACGGCTTCGCCGTGCGTCGCGAGGACCGCGACAACGAGACCTACAAGAAGATCGCGGCCCTGTACCACGAGCAGCCCGTGCTGGATGAGTCCGCGAAGCTCTCCTCCGACACGAGCGTGCCGGTGCAGCTCGACACCGCCCAGATCGACGAGACCCTGAAGCAGTACCAGGACGCGATCGCGAAGCAGGGCGCCTGATCCATGGCAGGTTCCCATACGTCCGACCGTGACGCGGTCACCCCGGGGCGCCCCTCCGCGGGCGCCCCGGGGGAGCCGGTCATCGTCTTCGACCACGTCAGCCGCGTCTACGCCACCAAGAAGGGTGCCGGTGTGAAGGCCGTGGACGACGTCTCGCTCGCCGTGAACCGCGGCGAGGTCTTCGGCGTCATCGGCTTCTCCGGCGCCGGCAAGTCCACCCTGATCCGCATGATCAACGGGCTGGAGAAGCCGACGTCGGGCACCGTCACGGTGCTGGGCCAGCAGGTCTCCCATCTCTCCGAAGCGAAGCTGCGTCCGCTGCGCACCCGCATCGGCATGGTGTTCCAGCAGTTCAACCTGCTGACCTCCCGCACGGTGGCCGGGAACATCGAGTTCGCTCTGGACACGGCCGGCTGGCCGCGGTCCAAACGCCGCGCTCGCGTGGCGGAGCTGCTCGAGTTCGTCGGCCTGGCGGACAAGGCCAAGCACTACCCGGAGCAGCTCTCGGGCGGCCAGAAGCAGCGCGTCGGCATCGCCCGCGCCCTGGCCGCCGAGCCGGAGATCCTGCTCGCAGACGAGGCCACCAGCGCCCTGGATCCCTCGACGACGCACGAGGTGCTCTCCGTGCTGCGCCGCGTCAACGAGGAGCTCGGGGTCACGATCGTGGCCATCACCCACGAGATGGAGGTCATCCGCTCGATCGCCGACCGCGTCGCCGTGATGGACAGCGGCCGCGTGGTGGAGTCCGGCAAGGTCTACGACCTCTTCTCTCGGCCCGCCCACTCCGCCGACGCCGCGTCCTTCGTGGCCACGGCGCTCAAGGACCGGCCGAATGCCGAGGAGGTGGCCCGCATCCGGGCGCGCACCGAGGGTCGGCTGATCATGGTCTCGCTCAAGGACTCCGCCGCGGTCTCGGCGGTGCTCGGCACCGCATCGACGCGCGGCGTGGGCTTCGAGATCGTCCACGGCGGCATGTCCGCCACCAAGGACTCCGCGTACGGCCTGCTCACCGTGGCGCTCACGGGCGAGGCCGCCGCGGTGGACGCGTTTGTCGCGGACCTGGCCGGCGCCGGAGACGTGCAGGAGGTGCACCAGTGATCGACCGATTCCAGAACCTCGACTGGGGGTACTACGGCCCCGAGCTGATGACCGCCGTGGGGGACACCCTCTACATGGTCGGCTGGTCCTTCATCCTCGGCGGCATCCTCGGCCTGCTGGTCGGGCTCGTCCTCTACACCACGCGCCCGGGCGGCATCTTCGCCAACCGTGCCGTCTACCTGGTCACGAACTTCATCGTGAACCTCATCCGGCCCATCCCGTTCGTCATCCTCATCGCCGCCCTGCAGCCGCTGACCATCGCGGTGCTCGGCACCGGCATCGGCAACACCGCCGTGGTGTTCTGCATGATCTGGGCGTCCACGTTCGGCATCGCCCGCATCGTGGAGCAGAACCTCGTCTCGCTGGACCCCGGCGTGATCGAGGCCGCCCGCGCGATGGGCGCCTCCCGCATGCGGATCGTGCGCGCCGTGGTGCTGCCCGAGGCCCTCGGCCCGCTGATCCTCGGCTTCACGTTCGTGATCATCTCGCTCGTGGACATGTCCGCGATGGCGGGCATCATCGGCGGCGGCGGCGTCGGCAACTTCGCCATCGTGGAGGGCTACAACCGGTTCCGTCCGGAGGTCACCTGGCTGGCCGTGATCGTGGTGATCGTGTTCGTCCAGGCGCTGCAGCTGATCGGCAACGGCATCGCCCGCAAGGTCATGCGCCGCTGAACCCCGGCTCGGTCCGCACGACGACGGCCGGTGACATCCCGCGGGGACGTCACCGGCCGTCGTCGTCGTTCTGGCAGACTTCGGCCCATGACCGACATCACCTCCACCCCCGCGACCTCCGTCGCCGGCGATCCCCTGGCCTTCTACGTCCGCCTCGGCGAGCCCACCGTGGACGCCGACGGCGTCCGCACCTCCCGCGTGCGCTCCACCGTGCACGCCCAGGGCGCATGGCGGGAAGAGGAGATGCACATGGCCGCCGTCTCGGGCCTGCTGCTGCACGAGGTGGCTGCGCACGAGACCACTCCCGGGCTGCGGGTGGGACGGCTCTCCTACGACATCCTGGGCACGCTCTGGTCGGGCGAGCTCGAGGTGGTCACGCGCACCCTGCGTCCGGGCCGCACCATCGAGCTTGTCGAGTCCGTGCTCCACGCCCGGGGCCGCACCGTGCTGACCCTGCGCGCCTGGCTGCTGTCCACCTCGGACACCTCCGCCGTCGCTCAGCTGCCGGACGAGCCCCTCCCGCCGCGCTCGCAGGCGCAGTCGCACAACGCGCTCCACGGATGGGGAGGCGGGTACATCGCCTCCCTCGACGGCGTCGTCCTGCCCGGCCACGGGCCGGGCCACGGCCGGGTGTGGCTCACCACGGACCGCGAGATGGTGGCGGGGGAGAGCACGAGCGACCTGGTGCGCCTGATCAGCCTCACCGACGCGGCCAACGGGATCGCCCCGGCCCTGCCGGCGAAACCGGGCGGGTGGTTCTTCCCCAACGTGGACCTGCAGATCCACCTGTACCGCGAGCCCACCGGCCACTGGCTCGGCCTCGCGGGGCAGGTCACGGTGGGCCCGGACGGCGTGGGCCTGACCAGCACCGTCCTCCACGACGACGACGGCCCCTTCGCCCACGCCGAGCAGACCCTCACCCTGCGCTCCTGGCCGGCCGAGGGCGGCCTGTGAGCGCAGCTCCCCGGCTGCGCTGGGCCGTGCAGGAGCGGACCCTCGGGGCCGCTGAAGACCTCGACTGGGCCATGGACGAGCTGGCCGTCTTCCGCGCCGCCGCGGCCGAGGGAAGGGCCCTCGAGGACCTGATCCGCGTCTACGTGCCCGAACCGACGGTCCCGTTCGGCCAGCGCGACGCCCGGCTGCCCGGCTTCGCGGCCGCGGCCGCGGCGGCCCGCGCCCACGGCTTCGAGCCGGTGGTGCGCCGGGCCGGCGGACGGGCGGCGGCCTACCACCACGGCTGCCTGGTGGTGGACCACCTGAGCCAGCAGGAGGACGCGGCACTCACGCAGCAGGCCCGGTTCGCCGAGTTCGCCGACCTGTTCGTGCGGGCGTTCGCGCGCGTGGACGTGCCCGCCTCCGTGGGCGAGATCCCGGGGGAGTACTGCCCGGGCGAGTTCTCCGTGCAGGGCCCTGCGCCGACATACCCGGTGAAGCTGGCCGGCTCCGCGCAGCGCGTGGTGAAGGGGGCGTTCCTGTTCTCCACCCACGTGGTGGTGTCCGACCCCGCTCCGCTGCGGGCCGTGCTCGTCGACGTCTACCGGGAGCTCGGTCTGGACATGGACCCCCGCACGGCGGGCGCGGCCGAGGACGTGCGCCCCGGGGTGAGCGTCCCCGCGTTCGCCGCGGCCCTGCGGGAGGAGTACACGGCGTGGGCGGCCGCCGCCGGGCTCGAGGTGGTAGACGAGCAGCTCGCCGTCCTCGCTGCGGGCACCTCCGGCTGAGGGCACGGGCGGCCAGACTGCGGGCGGGCCGTCAGGCCGTGAGATCCGCGATGATCTCCCGCTTGCGTCGCGGGGTGAAGCCGGCCGCCACGGCCGCCGCCCGGCGCGCCGCGTCCGTCCGGTACAGGGACCAGCCCCGCTGCACGAGGAACGGCAGCGGCTTGCGGCGTTCGGCGACGTCGCGCACGAACCGGCGGGCCGCCGTCGTGGTCCGCGCCTGGTCGATGTACCAGGCCGCGTAGCCGACCCCGGCCCGGTCCAGGGCGGCGGGCATGCGCTCGGCGAAGATGCCCTCCGCCACGATCACCCCGCCCGGCTCGAGCGCGACGGTGCTGTGCCCGCGGACGGAGGACGTGGAGATGTCGTAGTCGGGCACACGCGTGGCGCCCTCCTCGAGCAGTTCGACGACCGCGTCCACGGCCGCCTGCTCATCCCATGTTCCGGGGTGGTCCCAGTCGATCTCGCCGTAGGGGGTGCGCGGGAACACGGGGCCGGGCCCGCCCGCGGCGCCGTCGTCGGACTGCGGACGGTAGAACGCATCGAGCGAGAGGTGGGGCCGGCCGTGCCGCCGGGCCAGGTAGGACTTGCCGGAGCCCGACGCGCCGCCGAGCAGGATCACGGAGGGAGGGGGCGAGGCGGGGAGGATGGTCACGGGGGACCATTCTTCCCCACCTCGGCGCGTCCTCAGTGGCCGCGGTCGATCCACTCCTGCAGGTGCGGCTTCTCCGTGCCGATCGTGGTGGAGTCGCCGTGGCCGGTGTGGACCACGGTGGCCTCCGGCAGCGAGAGCAGGCGCTCGCGGATGGACTCGATGATCGTGTCGAAGTCCGAGTACGAGCGGCCGGTGGCGCCGGGCCCGCCCTGGAACAGGGTGTCGCCGGAGAACACGACGCCGGTCGGGGCGCCGTCGTCGCCGGCCTCGCCCAGGGCGGGGGCGTACAGGCAGACCGAGCCGGGGGAGTGGCCGGGGGTGTGCAGCACCCGCAGCTCGACGCCGGCCACGCGCAGGACGTCGCCCTCGGCGAGCGCGCCATCGGGCTCCTCGTCGGGGAAGACGTCGTCCCAGAGCATGCGGTCGGCGGGGTGGAGCAGCGCGGGGGCGTCCACCATCTGGCGGAACTCCTGGACCTGGCGGATGTGGTCGTCGTGGCCGTGGGTGAGGACGATGGCCAGCACCTGGCGGCCGTTCACCTTCTTCCAGACGGCCGAGGCATCATGGGCCGGGTCGATGACGACGCACTGCTCCGCGCCGCCGACGATCCACACGTTGTTGTCCACGTCGAACGTCTCCCCGTCCAGGGAGAACGTGCCGGAGGTGACCAGGTGATCGATGCGCGCCATCAGAGCACCACCACCGAGCGCAGGACCTCGCCGGACTTCATCGTCTCGAAGGCCTCGTTCACCTCGTCCAGGGCGATGGTCTCCGTGACGAACTCGTCCAGCGGCAGGCGGCCCAGGCGGTACTGGTCCACGAGCATCGGGAAGTCGCGCTCCGGCAGGCAGTCGCCGTACCACGAGGACTTCAGCGCGCCGCCGCGGCCGAAGACCTCCAGCAGGGGCAGCTTCAGCTCCATGCCGGGGGTGGGCACGCCCACCAGGACGACGCGGCCGGCCAGGTCCCGGGCGTAGAACGCCTGCTCGTAGGTCTCCGGGCGGCCGACCGCCTCGATGACCACGTCGGCGCCGAAGCCGCCGGTCGCCGCGCGGATGGCCTCCACGGGGTCCTCGTCCTTCGAGTTCACGGTGTGGGTGGCGCCGAGCTCCTCGGCCTTCGCGAGCTTCTTGGCGTCGATGTCCACCGCGATGATCGTGGTGGCGCCGGCGAGCTTCGCCCCGGCGATCGCGGCCACGCCGACGCCGCCGCAGCCGATCACGGCCACGGACTCGCCGAGCTTGACCTCGCCGGTGTTGATGGCCGCGCCGATGCCGGCCATGATCCCGCATCCGAGCAGGCCGACCGCGGCCTGTTCCTCGGGAGTGTCGACGCCGTCGACCTTGGTGCACTGCTTGGCGTGGACGAGCGTCTTGTCCGCGAACGCCCCGATGCCCAGGGCCGGGGACAACTCCGTGCCGTCCTCCAGGGTCATCTTCTGGGTCGCGTTGTGGGTGTTGAAGCAGTACTTCGGCTCGCCCTTGCGGCACGCGCGGCACTCGCCGCACACGGCGCGCCAGTTGAGGATCACGGTGTCGCCGACCTGGACGTGGTCGACGCCCTCGCCGATCGCGGAGACCACACCCGTGGCCTCGTGGCCGAGCAGGTACGGGTACTCGTCGCCGATCCCGCCCTGCTGGTAGTGCAGATCCGTGTGGCAGACGCCGCAGGTCTTGATGTCGACGACGGCCTCGCCGGGTCCCGGATCGGGGATGACGATGGTCTCGATGGTGACGGGGGCGTCCTTCGCCATGGCGACGACGCCGCGGACCTTCTGGGACACGTTGTTCCTCCTGGTGGTGGGGATCTGCCCGAGGCCGCGCATGCGTGAGGCGGCGCGGCGGGCGGGCTCGTTCTGCCCATCCCATCACAGGACCCTGTGCGACGCATCGGTGAGCAGCCGGGGGGCCTGGTGTATGGCGTCACCATGGCGGCCGGGGGAGACTGCAACCTGACCCGCAACACCGATGTGAACGGAGGGGCGAACCGTGGCAGGACATGGCAGAGACGAGGACGAGGCGTACGAGGCTCCGGAGGCTCCAGCCGGGGCTCCGGCCGGTGCCGGCACGCTCGCTCAGTGGCGCATCCCGCTGGTGGGGCTGCTGATCGGCGTCGGCCTGGGAGTGGTGTTCGGACTGGGCACCGAGAGTCCCTGGGGCACTGTGCTCGGCTGCGCGATGATGGGCTTCGCCCTCGGCATCGCGTGGATGTATGTCGATCGTGGCCGGGACGGGAGGGACCGCTGACGTGTGCGGCCGCTACGTGATGGCCCGCGCCACGAGCGACCTGGTGGCCCTGGGCGATGCCGAGACGAATGAGGAGCTGGTGCTGCGCCAGAGCTGGAACGTGGCGCCGACAGCCGAGGTGCCGATCCTCGTGGCGCATGCGGACGACGTCGGCGCCGGAGTGACCCGGCGGATCCACGTGGCACGCTGGGGCCTGGTGCCGCCGTGGGCGAAGGAGCTGTCCGTGGGGTCCCGTGCGTTCAACGCGCGCTCGGAGACCGTGGCCTCCAAGCCGACGTTCCGGGCCGCCGTCCGCGCTCGACGCTGCGCCGTGCCGGTGGAGGGCTACTACGAGTGGAAGACGCCGGAGCCTGGCGCCAAGGGTCCCGACGGGCGGGCCGCGAAGAAGCAGCCCTACTACGTGCACCCGGCCGGGGCCGGGGACGGCGAGGGGCCGGTCATCTGGTTCGCCGGCCTGTACGAGTGGTGGCAGGACCCCGAGGCCAAGGCCGCGGGGGAGGACGCCTGGGTCCTCTCGACGACGATCCTCACCATGGCCGCGCCCGACGCGGACGACGACGATCCGGTGCTCGCCGCACTCGGCCAGCTGCACGACCGGATGCCCGTGCCCATGGACGCCGAGGCGATGGACCGGTGGCTCGCCCCGGACACGCTCGGGTCCGCAGAAGAAGCCGACGCCCTCGTGGGCGAGGTGTGCGCCGGCGCGTACGACGTCGCGGCGGGCTGGTCGCTGCGGCCCGTGGGGGGCGCCGTGGGGAACGTGCGGAACAACGGGCCGGAGCTGATCCAGGAGATGAGAGAGCATCAGGGAACGCTGCTCTGAAGGACGGGGCGACGGGGATGACCTGCCCGTGAGGCGCGGGAACGCGGTGCCGCGGCATCGTGATCGGATCGAGACGGATCCGAGACCGTTCTGAACTCCCCCTGAGAATGGGCTCTGCGTAGCGTGGGTGTCACCGGGCCGGTATGAGCGCCGCATCTTTCGGAGGGGTGCCACGGCGAGGCCGGAGACGGCCATCTCCTGTTCGCCCTGTCCGTGGACGGCACCCCGGTGGCCGCCGCCCTCTACGATGAGGCCGCCGGCACTCCGGAGGGCAACAGAGGCCCCTCTGCCGGGCTCGTCTACGCGTGGGGGGAGCACAGCCTGGCCGACCCCGTGTTCGGGGACAACCCCGAGTGGTTCTTCACGCTGGAGCACGCCGAGTCGGGCGTGCTGCTGCCGTTCCGGTCCGAAGGCCTGGGCGACGACGCGGCGGTCGCGGAACTCTCGTGGGGTCCGCGCTGGGGTGCCCTCTGGCGCGACACCACGGTGGACTCCTTCACCGGGTTTCACTACCTCGCCGACGCGACATACCCGACCGACGACCGCCTCGTCCTCGACTGGTCGCTGGACGGGATGACCAAGAGTGAGGACGTCATCATCACCCAGGACGCGGCGCGGTCCGACGTCTTCGCGCTCGTCGAGTTGCTCGCGGACGGGCAGAAGCCTTGGGCCCTGAACGTGCCGGCGGGGGAGGACGCCCCGTCTCCCGGCGAGGCGGACCCGGTGCCGCCCGCCGAGCAGGAGCCCGTCGACACTCCGGCTCCCGTGGCCGGGGAGGAACCGGGGGAGGGAACGGGCGGGGAGGAGACCCACACGACCCCGGACACGGTCGAGACCGGGCGTGAAGTTCCGGCGGGTGCGCTCGGAGCGCTCGCGGCCCTCGGTGCGGGACTCGTGCTCACGGCCCGGGGGCGGGTGCGCCGGGTCTGACACACCCGGCCGATGAGTGGGCCGCGGGGCGGTGGACGGGAGACCGTCGGCCGCCCCGCGGTCTGTGCTCAGCCGGCCGGAGCGGATTCGATGGGGCCGGTGCAGCCCCAGGCTGAGGAGTCGACGCTGCAGTCATCGGCGACATTGCGGGTGATGGTGCGCCAGATGTTCGCGGTGACGGGGGCCGAGTCGAGGCTGATGGTGCCTGGGATGAGCACCCACTCGCCCCCGGCCTCCCGGTATTCGCCGATGTACACGGTGGTGAGGCGGACCGTGTACTGCCCGGTGTCCTCGTACACGTGGCTCGTGGGGGTGGGGACGTTGAACTCCGGCTGGCTCTGGCCTGCGACCGAGGTGGTCTTGGTGGGGGACCCGTCCCCGTAATCCCAGTGGAAGCTCACCGGCGTGGCGCGGAGTTCGACCTCGACCCCGTTGAGGGTGGTGACGAGCGTGCGTGTTTCGGCGTCTGCGTAGAAGTTGGTCTCCGCATTGCGGATCCCGCGTCCGCCGTTGTCCGACCGGATCTCAGGCTCCAGCACGAGGAGCGTGCGGACCTCGTCGATGGACACGGGCGGGGCGCCGTCTGCTGCTGGGGCTGGCGAACCCGCAGTAACGCATTCCGGCCGGCTGTAATAGGGATCCCTATCTGGGCGAGTTGTGTCGACGAACTGCTCACGTACCCATGCCCCTTCTGGGCAAAAGGCCTCGGTCTGTTCGCGACACGTCCCAAAATCGGAATTATTCTCTTGATTCGGAAAACAGGCGTCTACAGTGCGCTGCTCGATTGCCGGCTTTTCTCTGGCTCCTGGAGCGGCAACTTCGGATACCGGTTCGGAGGCCGGCTGAGGGGGCTGTGTTCGCGACTGTTTCTTGCACTGCGTTCGAATCCTAAATTCGACGTCTTCTCGCTTGCCACTAATGGGAACATCGGTGCAGGGCTTCGCGCGCTGTGCGTGTGCCGATGGCGCTTGAATCAGCGTTAGGGCAATGCAAGCAGTTACTATCGCAATCAAAATACGCGAGATGGAAGGCATTATTGAGCATCCTGGTGATTTTGCATCTCATCGATCACCCAGTGGCCCTTGGAGGGTTCGTAGACTACGTCGGCCAGCCAGGTCTCGTCGTGAGTTTCCACCCCACTGGCAGAGTCGTCTCTAACGCCCTGTGAGTCGAAGACCTCTACAGCGGATGCGTCACGAACAAGAGTAGCGGTGTAGCCAAACTCTGACGGGGTGAGAGTCAACGATTTGATCGAGGTGTGCTCTCCCGTCGACCAGCCACCTTCTTTGTAGTGCTGGGCAGTTGAGTCGGATACGGCTTGGCAAAGCTCGCAGTATTCGCTGTATGTCGAATCAAAATCAGCGGTTTCTCCGGTCTGGTCAGTGTAGTAAATGGCCTCCCAGAAATAGCGAATTGCCGCCTCGGCGCCCTCCTTGGTCTCTTCCTTCATGGCGGCGGGCATCTCCGGCTTGGGCACGTTCCGCGCGGGGCCGTCGGCAGACGCGGGCACGTATTCGCCGGACCCGCTCTCCGTGGCCGTGGGGGATGAGCTGACGCCTGCGGTCTCACTCGTGCTCGCGGGCGCGGACGTCTCGACGGCGGGCTTGGCGGACGAGGGTGACGTCGTCGACGACTCGGCGGGCTCGGACTGCCCGCCACAGGCGGTCAGTGCGAGCGCCAAGGCCACGCTGAGCGTGCCGGCCTGGGCGAATCGGTGGCGGCGCAGGGCGCGCCCGGGTGCGGTGAGAGACATTTCCCCTCCAACTGGACGTCCGTCGTGTGTCCGCGCCTCCCGCGCTGATCCCGCAACGCGGTGCCCGTGGCATGCGAGGCCCGGTTGGTTCGGAGTATACGCAGACGGATTGTGGTCCTGCTCGCATTGTCCACAGGACCGTGCCGGCGCACTTCTTCCGGCCCAAGAGACGATTTTCTCGTGCGTGTGCGCCCCAAGGTCGGGTTTGAGGCCTACGGCCAGGACTCGGCCAGCCGGCCTCACGAAAAGGGCGTTCCCGGCCTCGCCCGTCTGGGGCGATGCGTCCTTAACGTGTCCGGCGGGCGCCCTACGTTCGCACCCATCGCATTCGAACACATGTTCGAGTACGATCGGGTGTGCGGCCCCACCTTCCCACTTCTTCCCCGCGTCCGGTCCGCCGGACGGGCCGCGCTCCCATCGCCCGACGGCACCCCGTCGTCGGTCCGGTCAGCAGTGCACAGGGAGAGAAGCAGAATGGGAGTCCTCACACAGTCGGTGGCGGTGGAGTGCGGGGCAGACGGCACCCCGCAGGGGCTGCGCTGGAACGGGCGGGACTACGTCCTCGCAGAGCGCCCCGTGCGCTGGTTCGAGCGGCGCCGCTGGTGGGCGGAGGAGGTCCGCGCGGAGAAGGGCCGCGGCGCCGGTCTCGTCGACCACGAGATGTGGCGGTTGCAGGTCCGCCTGGCCCGGGCCGGCGCCGCGCCCCTGCAGACCCTCGACGTCGCCCACCACCTGGACTCCGGCCGGTGGCGGCTCGTGCGCGTCCACGAGCACGCCCAGGACCTGAGGCGGTCGGCATGAGCCGGGCCGCCGCGGCCGGACGCACCGCCGCACCCTTCGCCCACCTGCACGTCGCCTCCGCGTTCAGCGCCCACTACGGGGTCAGCTGGCCCGAGGACCTCGTGGCCGCCGCCGCGGCCGCGGACATGGACCTGCTGGCCTGCACCGACCGGGACGGGCTCTACGGCATGGCCAAACACGTGGGTGCCTGCCTGCGCCACGGCATCACCCCGATCGTGGGCGTGGACCTGGCCGTCCGGTGGAGCGAGGACGAGGACGCCGGCCGCGTGGTCGTGCTCGCCCGAGGAGGCTGTCATGGCTCCGGCTACCGCTCCCTGTGCGAGCTCGTCTCCGCCGCCCACGCCCGCACCACCGGGGGAGCGGCGGGCGGCAGCCCGTGGGCCAGCGTCGCCGAGCTCGCCGCCGCGGCGGCCGGCCGTGTCCCCACCGCCGCCAACCGGGACAACCCGCCCACCCCCGAGCTGTTCGTCCTCCTCGGCCCGGACTCGGACGTCGGCCGCCACCTGGCCCGCCGCCGGTACGCGGCCGGCCTCACCGCCCTGCGCCGCTGGAAGGCGGCCCTGCCCGCAGGCAGCCCCCACGCCGATGTCGTCACCCACCTCTCCGCCCCCGGCCGACGCCTCGACACCGGGCACGCCGTGAAGACCCTCCGCGCCGCCCGCCAGGCCCGCATCCCCGCCGTCCTGACCAACGCCGTGCGCTACGCGGCCCCGGACGGTGCCGCCACCGCGGACGTCCTCGACGCCGTCCGTGCCCTCAGCTCCCTCGACGCCCTCCACGACCTGCAGCCCAACGGGCAGGGCTGGCTCAAGTCCACCGCCGCCATGCACCGCATCGCCCACGAGATCGCCTTCGCCGCCGACGACCGCCCCGCCCCCCTGCTCGAGGCCACCCGCCGCCTCGCCGAGGCCTGCGCACTCGACCCCGAGACCGACCTCGGCTGGGGCGTGCCCCGCGTCCCGGAGGCCGCCGTCATCGGCATCGACGGCCCCCGGAGCACGTGCTGCGCGAGCGCACCCGCACCGGCCTCCTCGCCCGCTACCCCCACCTCCACACCGGGGGAGGCCTCCCCGGCACCAGCCAGGCGGCCCGGGACCTGCAGGACCGCGCCGAGCACGAGCTCGGCATCATCACCCGACTCGGCTTCTCCTCCTACTTCCTCACCGTGGCCGCCGTCGTCGACCTCATCGAGGGCATGGGCATCCGCGTGGCCGCCCGCGGCTCCGGCGCCTCCTCCCTCGTCAACCACGCCCTGCGCATCTCCCATGTCGACCCCATGGCCAACGGCCTGATCATGGAGCGCTTCCTCTCCACCGACCGCTCCACCCTCCCGGACATCGACATCGACGTGGAGTCCGCCCGCCGCCACGAGATCTACCACGCCGTCGTCGAACGCTTCGGCGCCGAGCGCACCACCCTCATGAGCATGCAGAACGCCTACCGGGCCCGCGGCGCCGTCCGCGACGCCGGCCTCGCCCTCGGCATGCCCGAACCCGAGGTGGACGCCATCGCCAAGCAGCTCTGGCGCTTCTCCGCCTCGAACTTCCGCGAAGCCCTCCAGCGCATGCCCGAACTCGGCGGCCTCTCCCGCCGCATCGAGTCCGGCCGCGCCGAGGGCGACCGCCAGCTGGACCTGCTCGTCGACCTCACCGAACGCCTCGACCGCCTGCCCCGCCACATCTCCATGCACCCCTGCGGCGTCATCCTCGGCGACGCCACCCTGCTGCACCGCACCCCCGTCCAACCCTCCGGCATGGGCCTGCCCATGAGCCAGTTCGACAAGCACGACATGGACCCCATGGGCTTCCTCAAGCTCGACATCCTCGGCGTGCGCATGCAGTCCGCCATCGCCTACACGATCGCCGAGGTCGAACGCACCACGGGCGAGCGCATCGACCTCGAACAGGTGCCCCTCGACGACGACGCCACCTACGCGATGATCCGCACCACCCACACCCTCGGCTGCTTCCAGATCGAGTCCCCGGGCCAGCGCGAACTCGTCGGCAAACTCGCCCCCCGCGAGTTCAACGACCTCACCGTGGACATCTCCCTCTTCCGCCCCGGCCCCATGCAGTCCGACATGGTCCGGCCCTTCCTCGAACAGCGGCACGGCTGGGCACCCGCCCACTACCCGCACCCCGACCTGCGGCCCGTCCTCGCCGAGACCCACGGGGTCACCGTCTTCCACGAACAGGTCCTGCGCACCATGGACGTCATGACCGGCTGCGGACTGGCCCGCGCCGACGAGCACCGCCGCCTCCTCGGCGGCCCGCAGGAACACCTCGTCGAAGAGGCCTTCCGCACCGGCGCCCTCGCCCGCGGCTACTCCCTCGACGTCATCGACGAGGTCTGGGCCACCCTCTCCGCCTTCGGCTCCTTCGGCTTCTGCAAGGCCCACGGCGCCGCCTTCGCCGTCCCCACCTACCACTCCGCCTGGCTCAAGACCCACCACCCCGCCGCCTTCATGGCCGCCATCCTCGAACACGACCCCGGCATGTACCCCGCCCGCCTCATGGTCGCCGAGGCCCGCCGCATGGGCATCCCCGTCCTGCCCGTGGACGTCAACGCCTCCTCGCGCCACGTCCACGTCGAGTGGGTCCCCGCCCACCCCGAGGTCGACGACGGCGCCCCCGGCCGCTGGGGCATCCGCCTGCCCCTCACCAGCCTCTCCGGACTCAGCGAAGCCGAGACCGACCGCCTCGACGCCGGCCGCCCCTACCGCTCCCTCGCCGACGTCCGCGACCGCGCCCGCCCCACCGCCCGCAACCTCGAACGCCTCGCCCAGCTCGGCGCCCTCGACTGCCTCCTCCCACCCGGCGGCGCCTCCCGCACCGACCTCGTCCACCACCTCGAACTCCAGCACTCCACCACCCGCGGCACCGCCCCCGGCCGCACCGCCCCGCGCTCGCGGTCCGCCCGTCCACGGCAGGTGGAGGGCCAGCTGGCCCTGGACCTGCCGGACACCGAGCTCACCGCCCTCGCCCCGCTCTTCCCGGACCCGGCCCCGGCCGCCCGGGTCCGCACCGAGCTGGAGCTCACCGCCCTGGACGTCACCGCCCACCTCATGGACTCCCACGCCCCGTACCTGGACGCGCTCGGCGTCACCCGGGCGAAGGACCTGCTCGGGCTGCGCACGCAGTCCCGGGTGCTCGTGGCCGGGGTGCGCGTGGCCACCCAGACCCCGCCCATGCGCAGCGGCAAGCGGGTGGTGTTCCTCTCCGTGGACGACGGCACCGGATGCGTGGACGCCTCCTTCTTCACCGAGGCCCAGCACGCCTCCGGGGAGATGCTCTTCTCCGCCCGCCTCCTGCTGATCGAGGGCACCGTCCGGCGCACCGGCGACCGGGCCGTGTCCGTCCAGGCCGTGCGCGCCTGGGACCTGCACCGGCCCGAGACGCTCCCGGACCCCGACTACCTGGACGCCACCCGGCAGCAGTGGCGGGACTGGCTCGCGGCGGACCGCCGAGCCGCCGCCGCGCGCCGCAGCGGCCGGGCGGGCACCGGGGCGCAGCCCCTGCCGGACATCCCGCACCACGGCACGGGCGGCTGGCCCGTGAAGGTGCGTACCGACGTCGGACCGGCCGGCGGGGCCCGCCCCGGCCGCACGGCACCCGATCGGCCCGCGCCGGAGCACACCCCGATCCCGGTGCCCCACCCGGAGACGTGGGAGCTGCTGCCCACCCCGGACAGATGAGACCGCTCGCCTCCGTGCCCCGCCGTCCGGCCGCGCCCCTAGAATGGGACGCGGCCGACGGTGGCCCCCGTACGCCACCGATCCCGAAGCCAGACCTCGAAGGAGCACCGTGTCGGAGCCGAAGAACATCCTGCTGACCGTGGACGGAGAGCTGCGGGAGGTGACGCACGGCACCACCGGCCTCGACCTCTTCCGCGAGAAGCCGACCACCGCCGTGATGCGGGTGGACGGCCTGCTCTGGGACCTGGCCCGCGAGATCCCCGCCGGCGCGTCCGTCGAATCGGTGGACATCACGGAGCCCGAGGGACTCGAGGTGCTGCGGCACTCCACCGCCCACGTGATGGCCCAGGCCGTGCAGCAGCTGCGCCCGGGCGCCAAGCTCGGCATCGGCCCGTACATCACGGACGGCTTCTACTTCGACTTCGACGTCGACGAGCCCTTCACCCCCGAGGACCTCAAGCAGATCTCCTCGCTCATGCAGAAGATCGTGAAGTCCGGCCAGACCTTCCGCCGCCGCGTCGTGGACGAGGAGACCGCCCGCGCCGAGATGGCGAACGAGCCCTACAAGCTCGAGCTGCTCGGCAAGAAGGACGCCGCGGACACCGCCGGCGAGGGCGCCTCCGTGGAGGTCGGGGCCGGGGAGATCACCATCTACGACAACGTGGACCGCAAGACCGGCGACGCCGTGTGGTGCGACCTCTGCCGCGGCCCGCACCTGCCCTCCACCAAGCTCATCGGCAACGGCTTCGCGCTCACCCGCTCCGCCGCCGCCTACTGGCTCGGCAACGAGAAGAACAAGCAGCTGCAGCGCATCTACGGCACCGCCTGGGCCAGCAAGGACGACCTCAAGGCCTACCAGGAGCGCCTCGCCGAGGCCGAGCGCCGCGACCACCGCAAGCTCGGCGCCGAGCTGGATCTCTTCTCCTTCCCGGACGAGCTCGGCTCCGGCCTGCCCGTGTTCCACCCGCGCGGCGGCATCATCCGCAAGGAGATGGAGGACTACTCCCGTCGGCGCCACACCGAGGCCGGCTACGAGTTCGTCTACACCCCGCACATCACCAAGCAGCACCTCTACGAGGTGTCCGGCCACCTCGACTGGTACGCGGACGGCATGTTCCCGCCCATGCACATCGACGAGGTCCGTGATCCCGAGACCGGCGAGATCACGCGCCAGGGGCAGAACTACTACCTCAAGCCGATGAACTGCCCCATGCACAACCTGATCTACCGCTCCCGCGGCCGGTCCTACCGTGAGCTGCCGCTGCGGCTGTTCGAGTTCGGCTCCGTGTACCGGTACGAGAAGTCCGGCGTGGTCCACGGGCTCACGCGCGTGCGCGGCATGACCCAGGACGACGCCCACATCTACTGCACCCGCGAGCAGATGAAGGAGGAGCTGACCACCACGCTCAACTTCGTCCTCGACCTGCTCAAGGACTACGGCCTCAACGACTTCTACCTCGAGCTCTCCACGAAGGACCCGGAGAAGTTCGTCGGCTCCGACGAGATCTGGGAGGAGGCCACCCGCACCCTCGCCGAGGTCGCGGAGGCCTCCGGTCTGCAGCTCGTCCCGGATCCGGGCGGCGCCGCGTTCTACGGCCCGAAGATCTCGGTCCAGGCCCGGGACGCCATCGGCCGTACGTGGCAGATGTCCACCATCCAGCTGGACTTCAACCTGCCCGAGCGCTTCGACCTCGAGTACCAGGCCGCCGACGGCACCCGTCAGCGCCCCGTGATGATCCACCGCGCCCTCTTCGGCTCCATCGAGCGCTTCCTGGGCGTCCTCACCGAGCACTACGCCGGCGCGTTCCCGGCCTGGCTTGCCCCGGAGCAGGTCGTGGCCATCCCGGTGGCCGAGGCATTCAACGACTACCTGGACGACGTCGTCGCGAAGCTGCGTGCCGAGGGGATCCGGGCGCGCCTGGACGACTCCTCGGACCGCTTCCCGAAGAAGATCCGCACCGCGGCCAAGGAGAAGGCGCCGTTCGTGCTGATCGCCGGCGGCGAGGACAGGGAGGCGAACGCCGTGTCCTTCCGCTTCCGCGACGGCACCCAGGACAACGGCGTGCCGGTGGAGGAGGCGATCGAACGCATCGTGAAGGCGGTGCGCGAGCGCGAGGTCACCCCATGACCAGCCCCGGCACCGGCGGATCCGACGCGCGGGCGCAGGCCCGCGCGTCGGCGGACGCCGCCGCCACGGACGGCTTCGAGCTGCCCGGCGCCCCGGACGCCTTCGAGCGGTTCTGGAACGCCCACCGCATGGCGTACGTGTCCAAGGGGACGGGCCAGGTCAAGGACGAGCACACCTGCCCGTTCTGTGCGGCCCCGCAGCGCGACGACGAGCACTCCCTCATCGTCCACCGCGGCCGCACCGCCTACGTGGTGCTGAACCTGTACCCGTACAACCCCGGTCACCTGCTCGTCTGCCCCTACCGCCACGTGCCCCTGTACACGGACACCACCACGGAGGAGGCCGCCGAGATGGCGGAGCTGACCCAGACGGCGATGCTCGCCCTCGGCCAGGCCGCCGGCGCGTCCGGCTACAACCTCGGCATGAACCAGGGGGCGGTGGCCGGCGCCGGGATCGCGGCCCATCTGCACCAGCACGTGGTGCCGCGGTGGACCGGCGACGGCAACTTCCTGCCGATCATCGCCCGGACCAAGAACATGTCGCAGACCCTGGGGGAGACCCGGCAGATCCTCGCGGACGTCTGGGACCGGGCCGCCCGGGACCACGCCGCGCGCCAGGCGGCCAACGCCCGTGCCGCGGCCGAGCATCCTCGCCCGGGGGCCGGAGACTCCGCCTGATGCTGGACCGTCACGCGCGCGGCGTCACCACCCGCCTGTTCACCCCGGTGGCCCGTACGCTCCTGCGGGCCGGGGTCAGTCCGGACACCGTGACGGTCGTCGGCACACTCGGCGTGAGCCTGGGCGCGCTCGTGCTCTTCCCCCTGGGGCACCTGTTCTGGGGCACGCTCTTCATCACCGCGTTCGTGTTCTCGGACCTGGTGGACGGGATCATGGCGCGCGAGGCCGGGTCCACCGGCCGCTGGGGCGCGTTCCTCGACTCCACCCTGGACCGCGTGCAGGACGCGGCCGTGTTCCTCGGGCTGTGCCTGTGGGGCTTCGGCGTCGGCGCCGCACCCGCGGTCGGCGCGCTCTCCGGGGCCTGCCTCGCCCTAGGCATGCTCGTCTCCTACGTGCGTGCCAAGGCGGAGGCCCTCGGCTGGGACGCGCACGTGGGCATCGCCGAGCGAGCGGAACGGCTCGTGGCCACCCTCGTGGTCGCCGGCCTCACCGGCCTCGGTCTGCCCCCGGTCGTCCTGGCCGTCACCTTGGGGCTGCT
Source organism: Micrococcus sp. GPGPB33 (assembly GCF_037853785.1). Lineage (NCBI taxonomy): Bacteria > Bacillati > Actinomycetota > Actinomycetes > Micrococcales > Micrococcaceae > Micrococcus > Micrococcus sp. GPGPB33. The sequence continues at coordinate 2,119,894 of NZ_JAQMWO010000002.1, read as the reverse complement.
CGCCGCCGCGTCCCTGGTCACCGTCGGCCAGCGCATGGCCGTGGTGCGCCGTCAGGCGCGCGACGACGCCTGACCGGTCCGCCGCAGGACCGGCCCGTCAGCCCGCCGCGATCTCCGCGACGACGGCGCCCGTCACCTGCACGAGGTCGGCGGGCGCGATCTCCACATCCAGGCCGCGTTGCCCGCCGGAGACGTACATGAGCTCCGCGTCGAGGGCGGAGGAGTCCAGGACGACGGGGTGGGGCCGGCGCTGGCCCAGGGGCGAGACGCCGCCCCGCACGTAGCCGGTCCGGCGTTCGACGACGGCCAGATCGGCCAGGGCGAGTCGCTTGACGCCCAGCACCGCGGCGGCGGCCCGCAGGTCCAGCTGACCGGACACGGGCACCACGCACGCGGCGAGCGCGCCGTCGGGGTCCGCCACCATCAGCGTCTTGAACAGTCGGTCGGCGGGCACGCTGAGCGCCCGGGCGACCTGGACGCCGAACCGCTCGCCGCCGGCGTCGAGGGCCACGTCGAAGGTGTGCAGCCGGTACGGGACCCCGGCGGCCTCGAGGGCGGCGACGGCCGGCGTGGCCGCCCCGTGCCGGGCGCCGCGATCCTTCTTGCGCTGGCCCACGGCGGACTCAGGCGATCCCGGCCTGCTCGCGGACGTTGCGCTTGATGCGGCCGAGCATGGCGGACATGCCGCGCAGGCGCAGGGGGTGAGGGCCTTGGCCAGGCCGAGGCGGGTGGGGATGTCTTCGGGCACGTCCACGACCTCGAGGGCGCTCAGCCCGTCCAGGCCCTGGGTGAGCACGGAGGCGAAGCCGCGCGTGGTGGGCGCCTCCGGGGGAGCGGTGATGAAGAGGCGGACCGGGGCCTGCGGGCCGGGCTCACCCTCGAGTTCGACGGCCAGGAACAGCGGGGTCTGACACTCCACGACCTGCTCCATCTCGGCCTCGTGGCCGTCGTAGCGCTCCGGCAGCGCCGGCAGCTCGTCCGAGAACTCCAGCAGCAGCTCGAGCTTCTCGGGATCGGGCACCCCGGCGAAGTCGTCGATGATCTCGGCCAGGGCGGCGGGCACGGCGTGGTTCTCGGTCATGGTGTCCCAGTCTAGTGATCCACGCCGTGCCGGGGGCTCAGCGCGCGGGGGCCTCGCCCGGCTCTTCGCCGACGGCGATCGGCAGGCGCACGGCGTTGCCCCACTCGGTCCAGGAGCCGTCGTAGTTGCGGACGTCCTCGTGGCCGAGCAGGTACTTGAGCACGAACCAGGTGTGGGAGGAGCGCTCGCCGATGCGGCAGTAGGCGATCACGTCGTCACCCTCCCGCAGCCCGGCGTCGGTGCGGTAGACCTGCTCCAGCTCGGCGCGGGACTTGAAGGTGCCGTCCTCGTTGGCCGCGGACGCCCACGGCACGGACGCCGCCGTGGGGATGTGGCCGCCGCGCAGGGTGCCCTCCTGCGGGTAGCCGGCCATGTGCGTGGTCTCGCCCGTGTACTCGGGACGGGAGCGGACGTCGATCAGCGGGGTGGTCCCGATGGCCTGCAGGACGTCCTCGCGGGCGGCACGATCTGTGTGGTCGTCGCGCTCGATCACCGGGTACTCGGCGCGGGCCACGGTCGGGACCTCGCGGGTGGTCTCGCGTCCCTCCGCGATCCACTTGTCACGGCCGCCGTCCATCAGGCGCAGGTCCTCATGGCCGTAGAGGGTGAACACCCACAGGGCGTAGGCGGCCCACCAGTTGGACTTGTCGCCGTAGAACACCACGGTGGTGTCCCGGGAGATCCCCTTGGAGGCGGCGAACTCGGCGAAGGCCTCGGGGCCGACGAAGTCGCGGGTGACGGGGTCGTTGAGCTCGGTGTGCCAGTCGACGCGTTGGGCGCCGGGGATGTGGCCGGTGGAGTAGAGGAGAGCGTCCTCGTTGGACTCGAGGACCACGACGTCCTCGTCGCCGACATGGTCGGCGACCCACTGCGTGGACACCAGCTTCTCGGGGTGGGCGTACTCGGAGAACTTCGCGGCGGTATCGGTCATGGCACTGCCTTCCTTCGCGTCGGGGCGGGCCCGCACGGGCCCGGGGCGGGCGGCACGACGACGGCGGGTTCCGTGTCCGTGCCCTGCGCGCCAGATTACGGCACGTCGGTGTCACGTAAGAGGGTAGGGGCCCCTCAGTCCGGGACACGCGAGGTCACATGGGTCGGGTCCGCGGCCCGATAGCATGGCCCGGAATCCCCGTCGTCGACCCTGGGAGTGTCCCGTGGCTCAGATCGTCCACCTCGCCGACCGTTCGCCGCAGGTCACCCCGGACCAGCTGTTGTCCGGCTTCCACCCGTCGTACCGCTTCGGCACGGTGTCCTTCGACACCTACATCCCGGACCCCGCGCACCCCTCGCAGGCACAGGCCGTGGAGCGGCTGCGCCGGTTCGCGGCAGACCTCGGCCGGGGCGGTTCGGGCGGCGGGTTCCTCGGCGGCCTGTTCGGCGGGAAGAAGCGGGCGGCAGGGCCGGCCGGCATCTACCTCGACGGCGGTTTCGGCGTCGGCAAGACCCACCTGCTGGCCTCGACGTGGCACGCGGCCCCCGGGCCCAAGGCGTTCGGCACGTTCGTGGAGTACACCAACCTCGTGGGCGCCCTGTCCTTCCGCAAGGCGGTGGACGAGCTCAAGGAGTACACCCTCGTGTGCATCGACGAGTTCGAGCTCGACGACCCGGGGGACACCGTGCTGATGTCCCGCCTCATGCGCGAGCTGGCCGACGCCGGCGTGCGCCTGGTGGCGACCTCCAACACCCTGCCGGGCTCGCTCGGCGAGGGGCGCTTCGCGGCGCAGGACTTCAAGCGCGAGATCCAGGTCCTGGCCGACCAGTTCGAGGTCATCCGCGTGGACGGCGAGGACTACCGCCACCGCGGCCTCTCCGCCGCCCCGTCGCCGCTGGACGACGCCGCCGTCGAGGCCACCGCCCAGGAGAACTTCCCCGACGCGGGTGTGCTCGCCGTGGACGACTTCGCGGACCTCACCGCGATGCTCTCCCGCGTGCATCCCTCCCGCTACCGCGAGCTCGTCAAGGACGTGGACGTGCTCGCCCTCCACGACGTGCACACCATCACGGAGCAGGCCACGGCCCTGCGCTTCGTGGTGTTCGCGGATCGCCTGTACGACAAGGACGTGCCCGTCCTCGCCTCCGGTGTGCCCTTCGACGCCCTGTTCACGCAGGAGATGATGCACGGCGGCTACATGAAGAAGTACTTCCGCACGGTCTCCCGCATGACCGCCCTGGTCCGGGAGGGCCAGACGGGCGTGGCCGAGCACAAGTGAGCCACCGCCCCTGACCGGCACGACGACGGCGCGCACCGAGGCGGGTGCGCGCCGTCGCCGTGTGCGGGGCAGGGTCAGTGCACGGCGCGGAAGCACAGCGCCGCCCGCTTGCCCGGCAGCTCGACCTCCCGGTCCACCGTGAAGCCCAGAGCCCGGGCGGTCTTCACGGCCCGCGTGTTGCGGACGTCCGGCTCGATCACGAGCCGACGCGTGCCGGGGCGTGCGCCCAACCAGTCCACAATGCTCCGGTAGGCCGTGGCGCGGGCGCGCCCCTGCAGGCCGCCGGGGGCGGTGATGAAATGGAATCCGAGGTCCCCGTCCCGCACCTCGTAGGCGCCGCCGACCTCCTCCGCGCGAGGGTCGTAGGTCTGCACGAGGGCCACGAGGGTCCCGCCGTGCCACACGAGGTGGTTCGCGTGGGTGGGCTGGAACTCGAGGAAGTCGTAGACCTCCTCGACGTCCTGCACGCTGTGCCCGCGCATCCCGTAGAACTCCGCCCGCGGCTCCGTGACGAGTGCGTGGATCAGCGGGGCGTCCAGGGCCGGGCGGACGCGCGTCATGGTCAGGCCCAACGCCCCGACGCCGACCTCGGCCACGATGCGTCCCGGAGGGGCCCCGCCGGGGACGGAGCGGGCGGGTGCGACGCCGCTGCCGGCGGACGGGGGGACGGGACGGGACGGCACGGGCAGCAGGCGGCCGGCGGCCCACGCGTCCAGCTGATCCGTCACGTGCCCGCCTCCGAGACCGGAGGCGCCGAACGGGACGACCCACCGGCTGCGGGTGCGGTCGCCGAGGTCGAACACGACCCGGGCCACCGGCCCGCGGTGGGTGCCGACGGCCAGGCCGGGGGCGTGCGAGGTGGCGCAGACCGCGTCCGCGGTGCCGCCCACCCGGACGGACCCGATCGTGTCGAGCACGTCGGCGAGCCCCGGCACGTCCGGCCCGCCGGGATGCTCGTGCGTGAACAGGAACGGGGTCAGGGCATGCGCCTCGCCCCAGGTCCGGGCCGCGCCGTCGGGGCCCGGCGGCTCGGCGGCGTCGTCGACGGCGGCGACGGCGGCCCGCACGAGGTCCCTCGTCGACGCTGTGATCCCCAGGGCCGCGCGCAGCGGCTCCGGCCCGCGCTCGGCGAGCGCCGCGCCGACCCATGCGGCGGCGTCGCCCCACGGTGCCCACGGGCCGCCGAGCAGGGCCCGCGAGGCGGGCGGCAGGTGCGCGATCAGGGCGGCGGCCACCTCGTGCTCCACGAGGAGCCACCAGCGGGCCGCGGCCGATCCGGCGGCGGCGTCGCCGGCCCACGCCGGGACGGACTCCGCGGCCAGCACGCCGTCCGCGACGAGCGCGTCGACGGCGTCGGCGAGCCAGGCCCGCGGCGCGCCCGGGGTCCGGGTGTCCGTCTGCAGGGCGGCCATCGCGTCCACGGTCCGCTCCTGCGGTGCCAGCGCCTCGAGGGCCTCCCGGATGCGGCGGGACCGCCACGGCGCGCACGCGTCCACGGTGAGGCAGGCGGTGTCCGGGTGGGGCTCGTTGGCCGCCACCACGACGTCGTCCGCCGCGGCCGGCGCGGGCCAGCGCACCCAGCGCTGATCGAGGGACCCGTCGGCGGAGCCCCGGCCCAGCGCGGAGGCCCGCGCCGCACCCCAGGCCGAGCGTCGATCCCGGCGCCGCACGGCCCCGGCGTGCCGGGTGAGCACCGTCCGCCGGTCCGCGACGATCACGCGATTGACCGGCTCGACGTGCCCGTCCAGCACCGCGCAGGCCTCCGCGGCGCTCGCGGCCGTGAGCAGCCGGCGCGCGCTCGGCAGGCCGGTGTCGGCGCGGTCCCAGGCGGGGAACCGCATGCTCACCGGTCCGGCGCCGGGCACGTCCACGAGCCGCCCGCGCGGGGTGTGGGCCACCCGCACGTCCACGGGGTCGCCGCCGCGCACGTGCACCCGCTCGGTCCGGGCGTCGAGGACCTCCGGCCCCTCGGGGGCGTCCTCGAGGACCATCTCGAGCGAGGACACCATCGCCGAGGTCGTCACCCACGCGACGTGCTCGGACTGCCCCACATGCGGGACGCCCGGCACACCGGGGAAGGCCAGGCCGACGACGTCGACGCGGTCCCGGGGACGCTCGGCCTCCACCACGAGGCGCACCTGCTGGTAGACGCCGGGCAGCTCGAGCAGCCGGTGCGGGTCGGCGGCCACGAGCGGAGCGCCCTCGGCGCCGACGCGCACCGCCCAGGCGTTCGAGCCGTCCGCGTCGGGGCGCGGCGAGATCAGCGCCGCGGCGAGCGCGGGGAAGCGCTCGGCCAGCAGGGTGCGGAACAGGGCGGCCGGCGCGTTGGTCAGCCAGACGTTGTAGCCCAGGTGCAGGGCGAGCGCCGTGTGCGGGTCGAACGGCAGCGGCTTCACCCCGTGGGCGGCGAACTCGGGCGCGCGCCGGGCCCCGGCGTCCAGCCCCGCGTTCACGCCGTCGGCGAACCGGGTGAACCAGGCCCGGTCCTCCGCGTCGTCGAGGGCGTCGAACGCCCGGCGGGCCGCGCCGTCCAGGTCCATCTGCCGGGCGGCGACGTCGTTCGCCACCGCCGGCGGGCCGAACACCTCGGCGCCCATGCCGGTGACCCGGCGGTGCTCGCAGTCGACCTGCCAGGCCCGCTCCGTCGCCACGTGCCACCCCTGGAGGTAGGCCAGCTCGGGCAGGGACGCGGCCACGAGCGTCGGCACGCCGTGCGCGTCCCGGTGGCAACGGCCCGCCACGTCACCCGTCGCCGTCCCGGTCCACGCGTCCGCGCTCATGCCGCGGCGTCCTGCCGGAGCTCCGCCAGCGCGCGGCGCAGCGGCGCGGCCACCGGGTTGGCCAGGCGACCGGCGTAGAGCAGCGAGCCCGACGGGTCCGTCAGGTCCACCATCTGCGTGGCGTTCCGCAGCTGCAACCGGTTCAGGCACGAGTGCGCGAAGTCCTCCGCGTCCAGGCCGAGGCGCTCCACATCCGCGAGCCCCAGGGCCGTGTACTCGGCGAGGACCCGCCCCACCACGGCGTAGAACTCCTCCGCCGGCAGCAGGGCGTCCGCGTCCATCACGTCGGCCAGATGGCGCAGCACGCCGTCCAGCATGTCCGTGAAGAAGGAGAGGGAGAGGTCCTCGTCGGTGAGGTCGATGCGGATGCGCCGGGTCTGCTCCGTGAGCGGGACGCCGTCCGCGCCGACCACCACCTCCTCCCCGATGTCCTTGAGGAAGGCGCCGGTGACCCGTCCCTCCCGCAGGCGGAGCACGATGTTCTCCCCGTGGGGCATGAACACGGTCGAGTAGGCGGCGGCCAGATGCACCAGCGGGGTCACGTAGGCCGTCACCACCCCGTGCAGCCACTGCGCCGCCGTCAGCCCCGAGCGCTCCACGAGCGCCCCCGCCACGGAGCGGCCCCCGCCGTCCCGGTGCAGCAGCGCCGCCATGGTCATGACCCGCTCGCCCTCCGCCAGGCGCGGCAGCGGACTCTCCCGCCACAGGGCGGCGAGCATCTTCGTGCGAGGGCCCTTCGAGCCCACGGCATGGAAGGCGTCCCCGGTGTACCCGGCCGAGGCGTACTCCCGCAGCACCCCGAAGCCCCACCTCGCGAGCAGGGGGTCGGAGTCCACGAGGTCGGCCACCACCGCGTTGATCGCCGGGGTGACGGACATGTACGCGGGGGAGAGGCCGCGCACGAACCCCATGTTCTGCACGGACAACGCCGTCTTCAGCTGCGGGGCGTGCGGGTCGCTCGCGTTGAACAGGGTGCGCACCGCCTGCATGGCCGTGAACGCGTCCGGGTCTTCGCCCACGTGCACCAGCCGCCCCGCGGCGAGGTCGGGGGCGAACGCCACCTGGATCCGGTGCTCCCACTGCCACGGGTGCACCGGGATCAGCGTGTACGCCTCCGGATCGACGTCGAGCGCCGCCGCCCGCTCCGCCCACAGGCCCGCCACCGCCTCGGTGATCGGCGGGGGCGGCGCCGGCACGGCGGCGCCCGCGCTCGCGGTCTTGGGCCAGGTCCACCGTCCCCCGAGCTCGGAGGGGAACGCGAGCCACACCGGGTGCAGCGCCCGCCCGCCCTCGGGGGCGAACATCGCGTACTCCGTGGCCCCCCAGCCGATGCGGCCGTTGGTGGCCACGAAGCCCGGGTGTCCCTCGCTCATGGCGGCCTCCACCGCCGTGTAGTCCGCGTCCACCAGGTCGGCGGCGGACGGGCGCTCGCCGGCCAGGGTGTGGCACCGGGCGGCGAAGGTGGAGGCGAGCTCCTCGAGATAGACGTCCAGCGCCTCGCCGGCCAGCCCGAGCACCTCGGCCGCGTCGAGGACGAAGCGGTCGACGGCCACCGCGTCCGGATCCCCGGCACGGCACACCGAGTCCGGATCCACGCCGAGGTGCTCGAGCGGGAGGGCACGCGCGGTGAACGTCCACCGCACCCCGCCCAGGGTGAGCGTGTAGGCGTGGCGGCCGGCGTCGTCGACCCGCTCGCCGCGCACCGGCGTCAGGAGCCGCTCATGGGTGAACTCGCGGATCGCCTTGGCGACGAGCAGCCGGTGGGCGTGCCGGGCGGTCGGCGCCGTCAGCGCGTCCAGGCGGGACGGGGAGGACGGGGGGACGGGGGTCATGCGGACACCTGCCTGTCGGGGGTGAGGAGGAGCGGGGGCTCGGGGAGGGTGAGGTCCAGCCCGGCGGCGAGGACGCCGATCCGGCTGGCAGTGAAGGACTCGGGCGTGGCGATCGAGAGCATCGCCGTCTTGGATCCCAGCGCCACGGGACCGAGCTCCGTGAACCCGGCGGCCAGGTTCTTCGCCCGGATGGCGGCGTTGCGCTCGTCCGGCTCGACGACGACGCGCCGCGCCCCCGGCTGGGCCAGGCACCAGCGCACCACCGCGGCCATCACCAGGTCCGTGGTCCCGGGCACCGGGGTGTCCGTCGGGGCGACGAGCACGTGCAGGCCGATGTCGCCGGGCGCGCCCGCATACCGTCCGGCCAGCTCCGAGTGGGCCGGGTCGTAGACCTCCACCAGGAAGGTCGCGGTCCCGTCCACGAGCCCCACGTGCGCGTGGTGGTGCGGGTGCGCGGCGATCGCCTCGTACTCGGCCACGACGTCGGCCAGGCCCGCCTCCGTCATCTCCCAGTACACGGCGTGCGGGGACGTCACCCACCGGTGCAGCAGCGGATGGTCCTGCGCGCCCACGGGACGGAGCTCCACACGACGGGCCGCGCTCGCGGCCGCACCGTCCACGGTGGTCTGCGGCGGCGTCACGGCGCTCACCGGACGCCCGCCGCGACGGCACCGAAGTCCTGGAACGCGATCGACTCGGCCTGCGCGTAGACCTCGCGGCCGGCGATCGTGCTGAGGATGCGGCCGCTGTGCTCCGCCGCCATGCCCAGGTCCGGGCCGGTGAGCCCCAGGGGCTGTTCGGCGGTGTTGTGCACGAAGATCCGGCGGCCGCTCACGTCGATCGCGTGGTCCGCGTTCGCCGTCGTCCGACCGTCCTCCACGCGCAGCAGGTGCCGCACCGGCTCCAGGAACGGATGGTCCGGGTGGCGGTAGCCCGTGCCCGCGACGACGCGGTCCACCACGTGCCGCGCGGTCACCCCGGTCTCCTCATCGCGCAGGGTGACCTCCACCCGGGGCGCGCCCTGGCCCGCGACCAGGCGGGCGTCCGCCACCGACGTGCCCGGCCACAGCCGGGCCGGGTCCAGCGGACCCACCTGGCGTTCGTACAGCGCGTGGTAGACGTCCTCGATCGTGTGCTCGCTGATCCCCTTGTACAGGGACCGGTGGGACGCGTTGATCTCATCCCGCCGCGCCCGGGGCAGAGTGGCGAAGTGCCGCTCATAGTCCAGCGAGGTCAGCTCGAGCGTCAGCTGGCCGACCTCCATGCCGAAGAACCGGGGTGAGCGCGTGACCCACGTGAGGTCCGGGTGGCCCGCGTTCAGCAGGTCCAGGGCGCACTCCGCCGCCGACTGACCGCTGCCCACCACCAGGACCGACCCGGCCTCAACGATGTCCTCGCGACGGCCCATGTACTCGCCCGTGTGCACCACGGGGGACGCGCCGACCCGGACCGCCTCCTCCGCGACGCGCGCGAGCGGCGCGGGCAGGGATGGCACCGTGCCCGTGCCCACCACCACGTGGTCGGCCCGGTGCGTGCTGGTCCCGGCCGCGGAGGCCGCCTCCACCACGAACTCGTCCGCCTGCTCGTCCCACCGCACCGCCGTCACCGTGGTCCCGTAGGCGATGCCGGGCAGCTGGGCTGCCACCCACGCGCAGTAGTCCGAGAACTCCCGCCGCAGCGGGTACCAGGAACCCCGGATGTAGAAGCGGTGAAGCCGGCCCATCGCCTTGAGATACGCCAGGAACGAGTACGGGGAGGTCGGGTCCGCGAACGTCACCAGGTCAGCGAGGAACGGCACCTGGATCTGCGCGCCCGGCAGCATCATGCCCGGGTGCCACACGAACGCGTCGCGGCTCTCCACCACCTCCACCTCGACGTCGGGCAGCGGGTGGGCCAGCGCGGCCAGGCTCAGGTCGAACGGGCCCAGCCCGATCGCGAGCACGCGGCGGGGGGACGTGGACGCCGGGCTCATGCGCACACCTGCTCTCCGTGCTCAACCACGCGCGCCGCGGACGGACGGGGTCCCGCCGACGAGGGAAGCGTGCAGGACACGGAGGCCGACGGGGCATGCGGACGGTTCCGCCCCGCCCCGCGCCTCCGGTGACGGCCGGCCCGCACCGCGTCGGCGTGCCGCAGCGCCGCCTCCTCCACGACGTCGACCAGCGCCTCCAGCTCGCCCGAGGTGACCGCGGGGTTCAGGATCGTGAACTTCAGATGGGGCACCCCGTCCACCACCGTCGTCGCGATCAGCGCGCGCCCGCCGGCCACCAGCTCCCGGTGCATCGCCGCCTGCACCGCCGTGCACTCCTCCTCCGACAGTCCCTCGGCCCGCACCCGGAACAGCACCGTCACCAGCGTCGGATCCTCCAGCACCGCGAACATCGGCCGGGCCCGCAGGATCCCGCACGCCTGCCGCGTGCGCTCGCGCGCCCCCGCGAACAGGGACGCCACCGCCTCGGCCCCATGCTCACGCAGCGTCAGCCACAGCTTGAGCGAATCGAACCGGCGGCTCGTCTGCAGCGACCGATCCGCCAAGTTCGGATGGACGCTGTCCTCCGGGTTCAGGTAATCCGCGTGCACCGTCACATGGCGCAGGCTCTCGGCATCCCGCACCACCAGCGCGCTGCAGGCCAGCCCCACGTAGAACGTCTTGTGGAAGTCCATCGTCACCGAGTCCGCACGGTGCAGTGCCGGCAGCTCGTGGCGCGTCGCCGCGCTCGCGGCGAGGATCCCGCCCACGGCCGCGTCCGCATGGACCCACATCCCGTGGCGTTCGGCGACGTCGGCGATGGCCGGCAGCCGGTCGATGGCGCCGCGGTCGGTGGTCCCCAGCGTCGCGACGACGGCCATCGGCACGGCACCGGCGGCCACCTCACGCTCGACCGCCGCGGCCAGGGCCCCGGGGTCCAGGCGCCCGGCGGCGTCGGTGGGGACGACGACCACGGCGTGGCGGCCCAGCCCGAGCAGGCCGGCTGCCTTGGCGATGCTGTAGTGCGTGGCCGCGCTGACGAAGACGCGCAGCGAGCCGAGCACCTCGGCGGGCAGGTCGGCGAGCCCGGCGTGGCCGGTGAGACGCTGCACGGCGCGGCCGCGGGCCAGCGTCATGGCCTGCAGGTTGGAGGCCGACCCTCCGGAGGTGAAGACGCCGTCGCCCGCGGCGAACCCGCACCAGCGTCCGACCTCGGCCAGGAGCCGCTGCTCCATGAGCGCCGCGGAGCGGGCCTGGTCCCAGGACTCGACCGCCGTGTTGAGCGCCCCGAGCACGGTGTCCGCTGCGGTGCTGGAGAGCAGAACCGGGCAGTTGAGGTGAGCGGCATAGCGCGGGTGGTGGTAGGCGGTGGTCTGGTGGGCGTAGAGCTCCGCGACCTCGGCGAGGGCGTCGTCGAGGCTGCCCGTCGGCTGCGAGAAGTCGACGGCGCCGACGGCGTCGGCCAGGTGCGTCGACGGGGTGTCCGGGTGGACCCCCGCGCGGTCGTAGGCGGTGTCGACGGCCACCCGGGCCGCCCTGCCGGTGGCGTCGAGGTAGGCGGCGGGATCGCCGAGTCCGAACAGGCGAGGGAGCATGGGAGGGCCTTCCGTGAGGGGGTCGTCGGCTCCGGGCGGCGTGCGCCACGGACGTCCCGCACAGTAGGGAAGCCTTACCTAAGAAAGCAAATACGCAACAATGACGTGACGTATTCAAAGGGAGGACTCCAGCAAAGGTGAGGCTCACCTATGCTGACCGGATGACGAGCTCCTCCGTCCTCCCCCCGCCTGCCGCCCGTCCCTCGCGTGTCGAGGCCCTGCAGATGAAGGCCTACCGCGGGCTCGCGGCCCTCGGCCAGGCGATGCCCGTTGACCGCGACGAGTATCCGCAGTGGACCATGACGGTCCGCGCCACGTGGCTGCTCGCCCCCCGGCTGCGTCGTCTCACGTTCGCCGCGGAGGAGTTCCGCACGTTCACCCCGCAGGGCTGCGACGAGTACTTCGGGCTGCTCACCCCGCCCCCGGGGCGGGCGCTCGTGATGCCCGATCCCGCGGCGCTCAATGCGCGGCGAGCGGTCGGGCGGATCCCCGAGGACGTGCGGCCGGATCTGCGGTGGTACACGGTCGCCGAGCACCGGCCCTCCGTCGGTGAGATCGACGTCGACGTCGTCGTGCACGACCATGCGGGCCCCGCCGGCACGTGGGCGCGCACCGCACGTCCGGGCGACGTCGCCGGCTTCCGCACCGGGACGGGCGCCTATCGTCTGCCGGCGGCGGGGGAGTCGCACCTCGTGGTGGGGGACGAGACCGCAGTCCCGAGCATCGCCGCCGCCCTCGCCGCGCAGCGTCGCACGCCGCGCGGGGGCCGGATGGACGTCGTCCTGGAGGTGCCCGGCCGTGACCACGTCCCCGCCCTCGAGGTCCCGGAGGGCGCCACGCTCACGGTCCTGCACCGCGGAGACGCCGTGCCGGGCGCCCTGCTCACGCCGCACCTCGAGGACCTCCCCGCCGCGCCCCGCGACCACGTGTGGGCGTGCGGCGAGCAGTCGCTCGCGACGGCGGCGCGGCGGGTGATCGTCCGCCGCGGCATCGCACCGAAGCGCGCGATCATGTTCAGCGGCTACTGGCGGGTGGACGGCCCGCGGCTCTGATCCCGTCCGACGGTCGGCGTCCGTGCTCCGAGCACGAGGCCGACCGCACGCCCCGGAACGACGAAGGGCCCCTCCGCCAGGAGGGGCCCTTCGTGTGTGGAGCGGATGACGAGATTCGAACTCGCGACCTCCACCTTGGCAAGGTGGCGCTCTAGCCAACTGAGCTACATCCGCCTGAGTCGATCCTCACGGATCGTCTCCGTGCGCGATACTGGGTTCGAACCAGTGACCTCTTCCGTGTCAGGGAAGCGCGCTACCGCTGCGCCAATCGCGCTCGTCCACCTCCGAGGAGGTGGTGAACATGCCGCCACTCCCGGTCGGAGAAGCCTGCGAGGTCGGGACGGGATTCGAACCCGCGTATACGGCTTTGCAGGCCGCTGCCTCGCCTCTCGGCCACCCGACCAGGGGTGAAGGTTGAGCGAGCGGATGACGAGATTCGAACTCGCGACCTCCACCTTGGCAAGGTGGCGCTCTAGCCAACTGAGCTACATCCGCGTGTCGGTGCCGCCGGGATCCGCTCGTCCGAGCCGCTCACCTGCGTTTTCCAACGAGAAAGAACTCTAGGCCATCTCCGCCCGGATGCAAAATCGGCGTCCGGAGGCGTGTCGGGCCACCCCGTCGGGGGTCCGCGGACCCTGCCAGAATGGCTGACCATGACCCAGCCACGCCTCGCGCATCAGACCCCCCACGGACGCATGTACGCGCGCTCCCTCTCGGGCCTGCCCGAGGTCCCGTCCATCACCACCGTGATCGGCATGGAGAAGACGGACCTGGACGGCTGGGTCGGGTGGATGGCGGCCCAGTCCGTGACCCAGGATCCGCGCCTGGCGGAATCGGTGGGCTCCGCTGCCCGCCTGAAACAGGTGGCCCGGCAGTCCGCCGACGCCGCGGCCCGCTACCGGGACGCCGCGGCCGAGCGCGGGGACCGCGTGCACGACTATGCCGAGCAGGTCGCCCAGCGCGCCCTCGGCCGTCCCCACACCATGGCGGAGGCCCGCGCGCGCCTGATCGAGCACGGTGAGGGTGCCTACGCGGACCGCTTCGACGAGTGGTGGGACCTCTACGACGTCCGGCCGATCGCGGCCGAGATCACCGTCTGGAACCACACGGTGGGCTACGCGGGCACCCTGGACCTCGTCGCCCGGATCGGCGGCCGGCTGTGTCTGATCGACTACAAGACGAAGGGCACGGGGCGGGACGGACGGGTCAAGGCGCTCGACCCCAAGGTGGTCATGCAGCTGACCGCCGGCCTGAAGGCGGAGGAGTCCCTCGTGGACCCCGAGGCCGGCACCTGGGAGGAGTGGCGACACGGCCAGGCCGAGATGCTGCTCGGCGTCGCCCTGGGGGAGACCGAGGTCGCCGTGCACCAGGCCAACCCTGGCGTGCTGCCCCGCCACTGGCACAAGTTCTGGGCCCTGCGCCAGGTCTGGAAGCACGCGCAGGCCGTGGACGACGCCGGCCCCGCGCTCCGCCTCATCGGCCCGCCTCCGCCGTCGGTCCCGGCGTCGGCGGCCACCGGCCTGCAGGCCGTGCGCGCCGCGGCGTTCGGCGGCGGCTCCCACGCCGCCCCGGACGCGGCGCCCGACGGGTCGTCGTCGCGCCCGGCGTCCGCCGCCGAGGGCGGCGATAGGGTGACGGCGTGACCGTCCTGCCCGTCCGCACCGTCCCCGACCCCGTCCTGCGCACCGCCGCGTCGCCCGTGCCCGCGGGGGCGGACGTGCGCGCCCTGATGGCGGACATGATCGAGACGATGCACGCCGTCGGGGGCGTGGGCCTGGCCGCGCCCCAGGTGGGCGTGGGCCTGCGGGTCTTCGTGTTCGACGTTGCCGGCGTCGCCGGGCATGTGGTCAATCCCGTGCTCGAGACCGCCGGGCAGGCGCTGCGGGAGCCGGGCGAGGGGTGTCTGTCCGTGCCCGGGCTGCGCTACCACCCGGCGCGCGCCGCGGAGGCCGTCGTCCGCGGCACCGACGTGGACGGGAACCCGGTGGAGCACCGGGGGACCGGCCTGCTCGCCCGCTGCCTCCAGCACGAGACCGACCACCTCGACGGGATCCTCTACGTCGACCGCCTCGACGGCGAGGAACGCCGTGAGGCCCGCCGCCGCATGCGCGCCGGCGAGGTGGACCGCGCCGCTCGCCGCATCGGGGCCGCGCGCGCGGCCGCCGTCAGCTCGGTCTTCGGCGCCCCCGCCGCCCCCGCCGCCGGAACAGGAGCCGCCCGATGACCGCCCCGACGCCCCTGCGCGTGCTCTACGCCGGCACGCCCGAGACCGCCGTGCCCGTGCTGCGCGCCCTGCTCGACTCACCCCACGAGGTCGTCGGCGTGCTCACCCGGCCGGACGCCCCGGTCGGGCGCCGGCGGGTGCTGACCCCGTCGCCGGTCGCGGTCGTGGCCGAGGAGGCCCGCCTGCCCGTGCTCAAGGCCGACCGACTCCGCGGACCCGAGGGCGCCGATGCCCTCCAGGCGATCCGCGCCCTCGAGGCGGACGTGGCCGTCGTCGTCGCCTACGGGGCGCTCGTGCCCGCCGAGGCCCTGCAGACCCCCCGCCACGGCTGGCTCAACCTGCACTTCTCCGCGCTGCCGGCCTACCGCGGCGCCGCCCCCGTCCAGCGCGCCGTGATGGCAGGGGAGACCGAGATCGCCGCCGACGTGTTCCAGCTCGAAGAGGGCCTGGACACCGGACCCGTCTTCGCCCGACTCACCCGCCCCGTCGCGGCCGACGAGACCGCCGGGACCGTGCTCACCGACCTCGCCGAGCGCGGCGGCCCGCTCGTGATCGACGTGCTCGACCGCCTGGCGGACGGCACCGCGACGGCCACGCCCCAGCGCGGCGAACCCACCCACGCGCCGAAGCTCACGGCCGCAGACGGCCTGGTGGACCCCGCCCGCCCGGCGGCCGAGGTGGCCGCCCGGATCAACGGCGTCACCCCCGAGCCCGGCGCCTGGGGCTGGCTGACCGCCGACGACGGCGCCGCCCCGGCCCGTTTCAAGCTCGACGGCGTCGCCCCGGTCAGCGCCGGCGACGACGGCTGGCCCTCCGCCCTCGATGCCGCGGCTCCCGGGCAGATCCTGGTGGCCGCGAAGGCCGCCTGGCTGCGCACCGCCGGCGGGGCCGTCCGGCTCTCCCGAGTCCAGCCGGCGGGCAGGAAGCTGATGCCGGCCGCCGACTGGGCGCGCGGCGCCGCCGCCGGGGCCGCGCTGCTGGCCGGGGAGGCGCTCGCCCACCACGAAGAACAGGCCCGCCGGGAGGCCGCCGCCCGGGCGGCGGCACGCGAGGCCGCGCGGAACGCCACGGCACAGGACGAGGAGGCGCGCGCATGAGCCGCGAGAGACAGCCAGGACAGGGCCGGGGCGAGCGAGGGGCCCGCGGAGAACGCGGCCGCGCACCCCGGGCGGACTCCCAGGACCGCCGCGACGCGCAGGGGCGCACCCGCAACCGGGGTCGCTCCGGCGCCGGACGGAAGTACTCGGCGCAGGCGCCGTCGCAGCGCTCCCGCACCGCCGACCCGGCGCGCCGCGTCGCCTTCGGGGTGGTCCGCTCCGTCCACGCCGAGGACGCGTACGCGAACCTGGTCCTCCCGGCGCGCATCCGCCAGGCCCGCCTCGACCGGCGCGACGCGGGCTTCGCCACCGAACTCGCCTACGGCACCCTGCGCGGGCTCGGCCTGTACGACGCGATCCTGACCCGCTGCGTGGACCGCCCGCTCGAGAAGATCGACCCACCCGTGCTCGACGCCCTGCGGCTCGGCGCCCACCAGCTGCTGGGCATGCGCGTGCCCGCCCACGCCGCCCTCGACGCCACCGTCTCCCTCGTGCGCGCCGAGATCGGGGCCGGCGCCTCCGGGTTCGTGAACGCGGTGCTGCGTCGGGTCGCCGAACGCCCCCTCGAAGAGTGGCTGGCCGACGTCGCCCCCGCCGACGGCGGCGACGCCGCCCTGGCCGTCCGCACCTCGCACCCGGTGTGGATCGTCCGCGCGCTGCGCCAGGCCCTGGCCGCCCACCGCGGCACCCGCCACATCGCCGACCGCGACGCCGAGCTGGCCGCCCTGCTCGAGGCGAACAACGCCCCGCCCGTGGTCAACCTCGTCGCCCTGCCCGTGGCCGGCGGGGCCGAAGCGCTCGCCGCGGCCCTCGACGACGGCGCCGAACCCGGGCCGCTGGCCCCGGACTCCGCCCTGCACTCCGGCGGCGACGCCGGCCGCCTGCCCGGGGTGCGCGAGGGCGTGCTCCGCGTCCAGGACGCCGGCTCCCAGCTCACCGCCCGCGCCCTGGCCCAGGCACCCGTCCCCGCGGCCGAGGGGCGGGCCGAGCGCTGGCTCGACCTGTGCGCCGGCCCCGGCGGCAAGGCGGCCCTGCTGGCCGCCCTCGCCGCCGAGCGGGGTGCGACGCTCGTGGCCAACGAGGTCGCCCCGCACCGCGCCGACCTCGTCCGGCAGGCACTCGCCGCCGTGCCCGCCGGAGCCTGGACCGTCCGGGCCGGGGACGGCCGCACGATCGCCGACGCCCCCGAGGCGGCCCCGGCGTTCGACCGCGTCCTCGTGGACGCCCCCTGCACCGGCCTCGGTGCGCTGCGCCGCCGACCCGAGTCGCGCTGGCGCCGCACCCCGGCCGACCTCGCCGAGCTCACCGGCCTGCAGGCCGAGCTGCTCGACGCGGCGGTCTCCGTCCTCGCCCCCGGCGGCGTGCTCGCCTATGTCACCTGCTCCCCGCACGTCGCGGAGACCGTCGTCCAGGTCCAGGACCTCGTGCGCCGCCACCCCGAGCTGGAGGTGCTCGACGCCCGCACCGCCCTCGACACCGTCGCGCTCGACGACCTGCGCCTGGACGAGGCCGAACCCGCCGGCGCGCCGGAGCCGGCCGATGTGGTCGCCCGCACGGCCCAGCTCTGGCCGCACCGGCACGGCACCGACGCCATGTTCCTGGCCCTGCTGCGCGCCCCCGGCGCCTGACCGAGAGGACCCGCCCATGACCGCCCGCGCCCCGCGCCTGCACCCCTCGATCCTGTCCGCGGACTTCGCCCGCCTCGCCGACGAGCTGGCCCGCATCCCCAGCGCAGACGCGGTGCACGTGGACGTCATGGACAACCACTTCGTCCCGAACCTCACCCTCGGCCTGCCCGTGGTCGAGGCGATCCGACGCGCCACGGACCTGCCGCTGGACCTCCACCTGATGATCGAGGACGCCGACCGCTGGGCGCCCGGCTACGCGGAGGCGGGGGCCGAGTCCGTGACCTTCCACGCCGAGGCGTCGGCGGCGCCCGTCCGACTGGCCCGCGAGCTGCGCGCGGCCGGAGCGAAGGCCGGCATGGCGCTGCGGCCGACGACCGCGGTCGAGCCCTACCTGGACATGCTCCCGGAGCTGGACATGCTCCTGCTGATGACCGTGGAGCCCGGTTTCGGGGGCAGGCGTTCCTCGACGTCGTGCTGCCGAAGATCCGCCGGGCCCGCCGCGCCCTCGACGGCGGGCCCGCCCCGCTGGCCCTCCAGGTCGACGGCGGCGTGAACCGGGAGACCATCGAACGCGCGGCCGAGGCCGGGGCCGACGTGTTCGTGGCCGGCTCCGCCGTGTTCGGCGCCGAGGACCCCGACGCCGCGCTCGTCGGCCTGCGCACCGCCGCCGCCCGCGCCTGCCACTGAGCCCGGCGACGCGGTCGCCCGGCGTCGTCCGGCGACGTCCGGCATGCGCGGCCGGCCGGGCGTGCGATACTGCTGGACAGCAACGTGCTCCGAGATGCGGTGGAAGTCCGCACCGGCGGTGACAGCCCGCTAACCGCGCGGCCCGTCCTCATCCGAGGCGGTGCCGAGCGGCCTGACCGGTGGAATTCCGGTGCCGACCGTACAGTCGGGATGGGAGAGGCACGCGGCGGAGCCGTTCCGCGCCCTGCGCGGGAGGGCTGCGGAGCGCACCCCTCGGAGTCCCGATCCGAGGAGGTGGCGTCACGGTCATGGACTGGCTGGTGGACGCGTTCAACTGGACCATCCCGGTCGCCGGCGGCGGCCTGCTCATGCGCGAGGTGCTGGGCAACGTCTTCGGCCTCGCCTCCGCCCTGGGCGGCATGGCGCGCAGGGTCTGGGCCTGGCCCGTGGGCATCCTCGGCAACCTCATCCTGCTGACGGTCTTCCTCGCCTCCCTGTTCACGGGGGCCGATCACGCCACCCTGCTCGGTCAGGCCGGCCGACAGGTCATGTTCATCGCCGTCTCCGTCTACGGCTGGGCGCGCTGGCGTCAGGCCCGCCGGGGCCACGCCGAGGACGCTCCCGCCATCACCCCGGAGTGGGCCGGCTGGCGCGGGCGCGTGTTCCTCGTGACGGCCATGGCGGTCGGCACCGTCGCCCTCACCCCCGTGTTCCGCGCGCTGGGTTCGTGGGAGCCGGTGTGGGCGGACGCCTGGACGTTCGTGGGATCGCTGCTGGCGACCTACGGCATGGCGCGCGGCTGGGTGGAGTTCTGGCTGATCTGGGTGGCCGTGGACGTCGTCGGCGTGCCCCTGCTGTGGAGCACCGGCTACTACGCCTCGGCCGTGATGTACGCCTTCTACGGCGCCTTCACCCTGATCGGCTTCTTCGTGTGGCTGCGCGCCACAGACCGGGACAAGCCCGCCGTGGAGACGCTGCTGCCGGACGGCCCCGAGGGGGACGTCGCCCGATGAACGCCGCCGAGACCCCGTCCGCCGACCCCATGGACCTCGCCGTCGGCGCCGCGCTGCGCGGCGTGCGCGGCGCCAACCCCCTCGTCGGGGCCGTCCTGACCGACGCGGCCGGCCGCATCCTGGCCGTCGGGCACCACCGCGGACGGGGGACCGCCCACGCCGAGGTCGACGCCCTGACCCGCTGGCGGGCCGCCCGCGCCGCGGATCCGGCCCTGGCTGCCCTCGACCCCGCCGGCCTGACGCTGCACGTCACCCTCGAGCCCTGTGACCACACCGGCAGCACCGGCCCCTGCTCGCAGGCCGTCCTGGACGCGGGGATCGGCGCACTGCGCTACGCCGTCGCGGACCCCACCGGCCACGACGGCGGCGGCGCGGCCCGCCTCGCCGCGCACGGGGTGCACGTCACCGGCCCCACCGGCGAGGCGGCCGCCCTCACGCTCACCGCCCGCTGGCGCGAGGTCCGCGACGCAGGCCGTCCGTGGGTGACCGGACACCTCGCCCAGTCCCTCGACGGCCACGCCGCGGCCGCCGACGGCACGAGCCAGTGGATCACCGGCCCGGACTCCCGCGTCCACGCCCACGAGGTGCGCTCCCGCGTCGACGCCATCGTCGTCGGCACGGGGACCGTCCTGGCCGACGACCCCCGCCTCACCGCCCGTGACGCCGCCGGCGCCGAACTCGCGCACCAGCCCGTGCCCGTCGTCCAGGGTCACCGGCCCGTGCCCGACGGCGCCGCCCTGCGCACCCACCCGGTCCTGCTGCACGTGCCGGACCACGACCCGCACGCCGTCCTCGCCGCGCTCGCCGCCCATCCCGGGCCCTGGCCCCGCAGCGGGGACCGCCCGGCACACGTGCTCATCGAGGGCGGGCCGCGCGTGCTCGGCGCGTGGCTGCGCGCCGGCCTCGTGGACGAGCTCATGGTCTACACCGCGCCCCTGCTGCTCGGCCCGGGCCGCGCCGCCGTCGCGGGCCTGGACGTCGCCACGCTGTCCGAGGCACTGCGCTGGCACCCCGACCCCGCGGAGGGCGGCCCCGTCCGTGCCCTCGGCGACGACGTCTGGACCCACCTGAGCCCGGTGCCGGCCCCGCGCCTGCCCACCGCCCCCGCCCCGACCCGTTTCCAGGAGGACTGAGTGTTCACCGGCATCGTCACCCATCTCGGCACCGTCGTCGCCCTCGAGCACGACGCGGCCGCCGACACCGCCCTGCTGACCCTCGACGCCGGCGGCGCCCTCGACGGGCTGCCCGCCGGCGGCTCGCTCGCCGTCGACGGCGTGTGCCTCACGGCCCTCGACGAGCCCACGGAGCGCCCCGGCGTGTTCCGTGCCGACCTCATGGGCCAGACGCTGCGCATGACCAGCCTCGGCGACCGCGCCCCGGGGGACCGGGTCAACCTCGAGCGCTGCCTGCGCCCCACCGACCACCTGGACGGGCACGTGGTCCAGGGCCACGTGGACGGGACCGGCGAGGTCCTCGCGGTCACCCCGCACGGGGCCTGGACCACTCTGCGCATCGGCCTGCCCGCCCGCCTGGCCCGCTACGTCCCCGCGCAGGGGGCCATCGCCCTGCAGGGCGTCTCCCTCACCGTCACCGCCGTCTCCGACCCGGGCGCGGCCGCGCACTGGTTCGAGGTCGGCATCATCCCGGCCACGCTCGAGGCCACCACCCTGGGCGCCCTGCGGCCGGGCGACCGCGTCAACCTCGAGACCGACGTGCTCGCCCGGTACGCCGAGCGTCTCGCGCTCATCCCGTCCGCCCCCGCCGCACCCACCGAGGAGGCCCGCCCGTGAGCGAGCACATCCGTCTGGACCCCGTCCCCGCGGCGATCGCCGCGATCGCCGCCGGCCGGCCGGTCGTCGTCGTGGACGACGCCGACCGCGAGAACGAGGGCGACCTGATCTACGCCGCCGCCCTGGCCACCGACGAGGTCACCGCCTTCACCGTCCGCCACACCTCGGGCGTCATCTGCGCGCCCCTGCCGGCCGGCCTGGCCGACCGCCTGGCCCTGCCGCCCATGACCACCGTCAACGAGGACCCCAAGGGCACCGCCTACACCGTGTCCGTCGACGCCGCCGCCGGCGTCACCACCGGCATCTCCGCCGCCGACCGCACCCGCACCCTCCGCGTGCTCGCCGACCCCGGTGCCGCCCCCGGCGACCTGACCCGGCCCGGTCACGTGTTCCCCCTGCGCGCCGTCCCCGGCGGCGTCCGGGCCCGCCGCGGCCACACCGAGGCCGGCGTCGAGCTGTGCCGCCTGGCCGGCGTCGCGCCCGTGGCCGCCATCGCCGAGCTCGTCCACGACGACGGCACCATGATGCGCCTGCCCGCCCTGCGGGAGTTCTCCGACGAGCACGGCCTCGTGCTGATCTCCATCGAGGACCTCGTGGCCCACCTGGAGGAGACGACGCCGGCTCTGACCGCCGTGCCCGCCGAGGCCACCCTGCCGACCCGGCACGGCCTGTTCCGCGTGAGCGTGCACGTGGACGCCGAGACCGGGGCCGAACACCTGCTGCTCGTGGCGGGGGAGACCGACCCGGAGCGTCCCCTCACCGTCCGCGTGCACTCGGAGTGCCTCACCGGCGACGTCCTCGGCTCCCTGCGCTGCGACTGCGGCCCCCAGCTCGAGGACGCCCTGGCCCGCGCGGCGACCGAGGGCGGCGCCGTCCTCTACCTCCGGGGCCACGAAGGACGCGGCATCGGCCTGGCCAACAAGATCCGCGCCTACCGGCTCCAGGAGGAGGGGATGGACACCGTCGAGGCCAACCTCGCCCTCGGTCTGCCCGCCGAGGCGCGCGACTGGGCCGGGGCCGCCGCCGTCCTCACGGCCGCCGGCCATCGGCGCATCCGCCTCGTCACCAACAACCCCGCGAAGGTCGCGGGGCTGCGGGCGGCCGGCATCGACGTCGTCGAGCGTGTCCCGGCCCCCACGCCCGTCACCGAGCACAACGTGGTCTACCTGCGCACCAAGCGGGACCGCATGGCCCACGCCCTGGCGGACCGCGTGCTCGAACCGCCGACGGCCACCGGCGGCCCCGCCACGCCGGCCGATGACCCGACCACCGACCCGACCCACCCCACCCACCAGGAGGACACCCCATGAGCGGCGCCGGAGCCCCGACCTTCACCCCCGACCCCGCCGCTGCGAGCGGCCTGAACGTGGCGATCGTCGCCGCCCAGTGGCACACGGAGATCATGGACGGGCTGATCGCCGGGGCGCAGGCCGCCGCGGCGGATTTGGGCCTGGAAACCGTGCTCGTGCGCGTGCCCGGCACCGTCGAGCTCACCGTCGCCGCGGCGCGGCTGGCGGAGCGATTCGACGTCGTCGTGGTCCTGGGCGTCGTGGTGCGCGGGGACACCCCGCACTTCGACTACGTGTGCCAGTCCGTGACCCAGGGCGTGACGGAGGTCTCGGTGCGCACAGGCGTTCCCGTGGGCTTCGGCGTGCTCACCGTGGACACCGAGCAGCAGGCCCGCGACCGGGCGGGCCTGCCCGGATCCCGCGAGGACAAGGGCCGCGAGGCCCTCGAGGCGGCGGTGCTCACCGAGCTCGCGCTGCGCTCGGTCACGCCGCGGGACTGAGGGTGGCCGGGCGGGGCTGCCTGCTGGGTCGGCTGCTCTCGACGTGGACCCTGTCCCCGGGGCCGGTGGGGTGATCGCAGGCCGGTCAACCGGGCCCGTCCGGAACGCCGGCAGCCCCGCGCCGTCATGGATGGGGTCGGCCGGAGGGCGCGGGGACCCGACGATAGAGGCGGAGACGCGAAGCCCCCGCCCTTCGTCTCGCTCGCGGCATCCACAGCTCGTCGTCCACTGCCCCGACCGTCAGGGCGGGCCGTTGACCCCCAACGCGTTCACCGCCGCAGACGGGTGATCTATGCGGCCCGCCCCGCCTCGGACGACTGCGTCGGGGTGCACGGAGCCTGCCGCAGCGTGGCCGCGTTCAAACAGTCCATGGCCCTGCTGGGAGCTGCGCGAGACCGGGCTGCTGCTCACCCCCTGGTGCCGGCCCGCTCCATCGTCCCCGGTGCACGTCTGGCCTGCGACTGGCTGGGCCACTATGAGAAGCGCGAACCCGTCGCCTCCGCCTACGCCGACCTGGCCGGCCTCATCTTCGAAAGGATCACCGCATGAACGAGAAGCAGCTTGAGCCCGATCTGAGTCTGCGAGCACAGCGACGCAAGCCCACCCCGGCCCCCCAGACCCCGGCTCCCGGAGCGGTGATCCCCGCAGAACCGGCAACGACCTCGGACCCGGCCGGTGGGTATGCGCCCCTGGCGCGGCGTGGGGCGCCGACCGTGGCCCTGAACGTGCGAGTGCCCGAAGCGATCCGCGACGCGGTGCGTCGAGAGGCCGCCACGAACCCGGCAACGCCCAGCCAGGCCGCGGTCATCGAAGCCCTAGGGCGTGTCTGAGAATAGATGCACGAGTCAGCTGAGACCCTGGGGACATGTCCCGGTTCCAGATGCTCTCTGACACCCAATGGGAGTTGATCGCCCCGATGCTCCCGACCCGGACCGGCCGCGCCGGCAGGCCGTTCGCCGACGCCCGCACCATGGTGGAGGCGATCATCTACCGATACAGGTGCGGAATCGCTTGGAGGGATCTGCCCGAGGTCTACGGGCCCTGGCAGACCGTGTGGACCTGGCATCGGCGCTTGGCCGAAGAAGGCACATGGGACACGGTGCTGGCCACGCTGACCGCCGCCGCTGACGCCGAAGGCCTGATCGATTGGTCGGTCTCGGTGGACTCCACGATCGCCCGCGCCCACCAGCACGCGACGAACATCACCCGCCACACAGGGGGATGGATCGAACTACAAGAATCCGCATGAGGAACCGGCCGATCACGGCATCGGGCGCTCCCGTGGCGGGCTGAGCACGAAGATCCATCAGCTCGTGGACGGGACCGGGCTGCCGCTGGTCAGCCTGATCACCCCCGGCCAGGCAGGGGACTCCCCGATGCTGCTTCCTCTTCTGGAGCAGCTGCGCGTGACCCGGCCAGTAGGGCGGCCCCGGACCCGCCCTGCGGCGGTGCTGGGCGACAAGGCGTACTCCTCCCGGGCGATCCGCACCCACCTACGCGCCCGTGGGATCAAAGCGGTCATCCCCGAACCGGCCGACCAGCAGGGCCACCGCAGACGGCGCGGTGCCCGCGGCGGGCGCCCCGTCAGCCTCGACGCGGCCGCCTACAAGGGCCGCAACGTCATCGAGCGTCAGTACGCGCACGTGAAGCAGTGGCGGGGTCTGGCGACCCGGTATGACAAGTACGCGATCATCTACAGGGCCGCTGTGGTCCTGAATGCTGTGCTCGCATGGTCAAAACGATTGTCAGACATGCCCTAGGTCGCGGGCGAGTACCGCCGGGTAGCTCGGGCCCTCGAGGAGTGTCATGAGGATGCGGGAGCGGGTCGGGTCGGCCATCGCCCGGCCCAGCCGGTTCATCACGTCCAGCCGCGAAGCAATAGTCAGCATGCGCTGAGCATACAGAACCTGCTGACCTCTCGTGTGTGGCTCCCGCTGCTGATATCTGCACATCTGCATAGGTGTATGGTCGTGGCATGAGTGTGACGCCGTTGGATTCGTGTCAGGTCACCGCCGTCCATCCGGAGAAGGTGGCGCTGACCCGGGAGAGGATCCCCGACGAGCGCGAGGCCGGCAGGTTGGCCGGGCTGTTCAAGCTCCTGGGGGACCCGCGCCGTGCCCGGGTGCTGTATGCGTTGCTGGAGGCCGGCGAGCTGTGCGTGTGTGACCTGGCGGCGTCGGTCGATGTCGCGGAGGCGTCGGTGTCCCAGGTGCTGCGGGTGCTGCGTACCGCTGGGGTGGTCGAGAACCGCCGGGAGGGGCGGATGGTGTACTACCGCCTCGCTGACGGGCATGTGCGGATGCTGCTGGACGTCTCCCGTGAGCACGCCCGCCACGAGGGGCAGGGCTGATGGGGGCGGGACACAGCCATGCCCCGGCGACCGGGCATGCCGGTGGCCGCTACCGTCGGCGGCTGGCGGGGGCGTTCGCCCTGACGGCGGGCTTCTTCCTGATCGAGCTGGTCGCGGGGCTGGTGTCGGGGTCGTTGGCGCTGCTGTCGGATGCCGGGCACATGGCTGCCGATGTGGTGGTGCTGGGTGCGGCGCTGCTGGCGACGCGCATCGCGAGCCGGCCGGACTCCACGGGGCGACGCACCTATGGCTCCTACCGGGCCGAGGTGTTCGCCTCGGCGTTGGCGGTGCTGGCGATGCTCGCGGTCGGGGTGTACGTGGTGGTCGAGGCCATCAGCCGGCTGGGCGACGCGCCGGAGGTGGCCTCCGGCGCCATGCTCGCGGTCGGCTTCGCCGGCCTGGTGATCAACATCATCTCCATGCTGCTGCTGCGCAGCGGGGCCAAGGACAGCCTGAACGTCAAGGGCGCCTACTACGAGGTGATCGCCGACGCCGCCGGGTCGGTGGGTGTCATGGTCGCCGGCGTGCTGATCATTCTCACCGGCCAGCCGATCTGGGACGTCGTGGTCGCGGCGCTCATCGCGGTCTTCGTCATCATCCGGGCGGTGGTTCTGGGCAGGCAGGTGATCGCGGTGCTGGGCCAGCACGCCCCGGAAGGGGTGGACCCGGAGGACGTCGCCGGTGACCTGGACGCGGTCGAGGGGGTGGAGGAGGTCCACGACCTGCACCTGTGGACCCTGACGTCGGGGATGAACGTGGCCACGGCCCACCTGGTCGCTGACCAGGGCGCGGACCACGGCGCCGTGCTTGCCGGCGCGCGCCGGGTGCTGCACGACCGTTACGGTATCGCCCATGCCACCTTGCAGGTGGAGGGCGCCGGCAGCGACGGCTGTCACGACCTGAGCTGGTAGCACTCGGCACGGAAGCCCGCTCGCGAGAGCCGCACATGCTTGAGCAACGTCTTAGGAGCGCGCGATGGCCGCGAAGCACGGCAAGGGCCCCGGGCCGGACGAGGGCCAGCGGCCGGCCCGGCGCGGGGTGGTGCTCACCCTGCTGGGGATCGGTCTGGTCGCCGCGGCTTACGTGGTGACGATCGTGGTCATGGTGGTGCGGTGACGCGGCCCAAACGGACCGCGGCCTCATGGCGGCGCCGCAAGGCGGTCATCGCGTCGTCCAGTGCTGTCCTCGTCGGGTCGAGCACGTAGAGGTCGTGAAGACGTCCAGATATAGGCCTGGGACGGGAGTTCTTGCATCGACTGAACTCCCCGGTGGTTGCAGGTCCGATACGCAGGGGTGCCAGTAAGTAGGGCTGATCGGCGCCCATTTTCTTGTCTCGCGCCCCGGGGCGAGGCGGTCCCCTATCGGTGTCCCTGTGTGCGGGGCAGGTTCACGCCGCGCAGCAGGAGAGCTTGGCGATGTCGGTGGTGAAGGCCTGCGCGGTGAGCTTGAGGCCTTCGGCCATGGTCAGGTAGGGGCTCCAGAGGTTGGCGACCTGGCTGGTGGTCATGCCGGCCTCGAGCATGTAGACCCCGGCGGCGGCGAGGTCGCCGGCGTCCTGGGCCAGGGCGGTAATGCCGATGATGCGGCCGGTGTCGGCGTCGGTGACCATCTTGATGAACCCGCAGGTGTCGCGGTTGACGATCGCGCGTGGGACGTGCGCGAGTGACAGGACACGGCTGTCGTAGCGGATCCCGGCAGCGGAGGCCTGCCGTTCGGTCATCCCGACGGCGGCCAGGGCGGGGCTGGTGAACACGACCCGGAGCAGGTGGCGGTAGTCGACCTCGAGGCCGGCGCCGGTGAGGGCGTTGTCGGCGACGAGGGCGCCGTGGGCCGCGGCGACGTACACGAACTGACGGTGGGCGGTGACGTCACCGGCAGCCCAGACGCGCGGGTTGGTGCTGCGCAGATGGCTGTCGACGACCACCTCGCCGTGGTCGCCGGTGCGCACGTCGACGGTGTCGAGACCGAGCGTGGCGGTGACCGGGCGGCGCCCGGTGGCGACGAGTACCTCGGCCGCCCGGAGTTCCTGTGAGCCGTCAGTGGTGGTGGCAGTGACCGTGACCTCGCCGGTGGCCGGGTCGCGGCGGACCGCGCTGGGCACCGCGCCGCGGATGATCTGGATGCCTTCGTCCGTGAAGATCTCATCCAGGGCGGTGGACGCCTCGGGTTCTTCCTGGGACGCCAGCCGTGAGCGGACCAGCATGGTGACCCGGACGCCGAGCCGAGCGAAGAGCTGGGCCTGCTCCATCGCGACGTAGCCGCCGCCGATGACCAGCAGCGACTCCGGGACGTGGTCCAGTTCCATCGCGGTGGTCGAGGTCAGGTAACCGGCCTCCTGCAGGCCGGGGACCGGCGGCGCCCAGGGCCTGGAGCCGGTGGCGATGAGGTAGTGCGCGGCCCGGACCGTCTCCACCGTGCCGTCAGGGCCGGTGACGCGCAGTGCCGGCTCGCTGGGTGTGCCGACGAACGTGGCGTCCCCGGGGTGGAGATCCCATCCGTACTCGGTGGCCAGGTCCAGGTACTTCTCGCCACGCAGTGACCCGACGAGCCGATCCTTGCCGGCGATCAAGGCGGGCATGTCGACCGGCCGGACTTCGGGGAGCGGCAGCCCGGGGAACCGGGAGGCGTCGAGTGTGACGTGGCGGGCCTCGGCGGTCGCGAGCAAGGCCTTGGAGGGCACGCACCCGGTGTTCACGCAGGTACCGCCGACGGTGCCACGCTCGATCATCACCACCCGTCTGCCGAGGTTGGTGGCGCGGATCGCGGCCGCGAACGCCGCCCCACCGGACCCGATCATTGCCAGGTCATACGACCTGCTGTTAGCCGTTGCCGTCATGAACTCCTCCTTCATCGCCCTCAGGATCGACCTTCCAGTGCACTGGAAGGTCAAGGGGGAGAATGAGTGGCATGCGGATCGGTGAGGTGGCTCGGGCGTCGGGCACGACGAGCAAGACCCTGCGGTACTACGAGGAGGTCGGGCTGCTACCCGCCGCGGACCGCACCCCGGCGGGCTACCGGGACTACGGCGCCGAGGTGCTCGACCGGCTGGACTTCATCCGCCGGGGGCAAGCGGCCGGGCTGACCCTGGCCCAGATCGGTCAGGTGCTGGACATCCGCGACCGGGGGCAGGCCCCCTGCCGGCACGTCACCGACCTGCTCGACACCCGCCTTGATGTGATCGACCGGCAACTCGCCGAGCTCGCGCAGCTACGCACCACGATCGCCGACCTGCGCGAGGACGCCGCCGCCGGCGACCCGGCCATGTGCTCCCCCGAGGATGTCTGCCGCTACCTGTGACACCGAAGTTCACGGGCCCGTGGCAGCGCATGGCGGCCCACTCTGTTGCGTTGGGGTGTTAGACCTTTCGCAACGGTTCTGTTGCGCGGGGTGCACCCTATCGCGACGCCTATTCCTCCGGCCTGCCGTCGGCCGCTGTCCCGGTGAAGGATCGGCTTGCGGAACGTGAGCCTCACTCGCAGCGCCCTCTTGCCCGCGTGCTTGGAGGCCGCCACTGAGCTCCGACAGAACCCCGCCATATAGCGGCGCAAGCCACACATGACACCGGGCGGCACACCGAGCAGCCGCCACAAACGACCGATTTAGCCGTTACACGCCCGTGAGTCGGAGCATGACTGAGCCCATTGAGGCCGGAATGGGGGGCGAGGCCACTGTGCCGATTCTGATTCTTTGTCCACACCACCGCGGGGGCCGTTTCAGCGGCCCCCGCGGTGGTGTTGCCGAGGTGTGGACTCAAGCCGCGCGGGGCAACACTCCGCGCAAGACGTCGGTGAGGGTGACGACCCCAGTGAACCGGTTGTCCTGGGTCACTGCGGCCAGCTGGCGGCTGTTGCGGCGCATGGAGGCAAGTGCTTCGTGCAACGGTGTGGTGGAGGGCAGCGTCAGAGCCTGCTGGATAAGCGGCTGGATTGGCGCAGAAGGCTCCATCGTGAGGGTGTCCCGCACGTGGACGACGCCCGGAACGCTCTCAGGGGTATGGTCCGGCTGGACCAGGATACGCAAGTGCCCTGAGCACGCAGCGGCATTCTGGACCGCCTCGACGTCGGCGTCGGGGGCGACCTTGACCGGGTGCTGACCCTGGGGGAGGAGGTCCCCGAGAGTGAGGGTCTGAAGGTCCAGGGCACCGGCCAAGGCTTCATGGTTCTGCCGGTCCAGGGTGCCGGCGGCGGCGGAGTGCTCAACCAGCTGACGAATGGCCGCTGCGTCGTAGCCGCCCACGGCGGCTTGGTCCACGGGGGTGACGCCGCTGAGGGTCACCAGGCGGTTGGCCAGCCGGTTGGCCAGCAGCAGCAGGGGGCGAACGGTCCAGACGAAGGCGCGTGCGGGCACGGCCACGGCTTTGGCTGCGGTCTCGGGGTGGGCAATGGCCCAGGACTTGGGGGCCATCTCCCCGATGACCAGGTGAAGGAAGGTCACGGCCAGCAAGGACAGGACGAAGGAGGCGGTTCCGGCTGCCGCTGCGGGGATGCCCCAGTCCTCCAGGACGGGGCCGAGCCATGCGTCGACGGCCGGCTTGGTGATCGCCCCCAGGGCGAAGGTGCACAAGGTGATGCCCAACTGGGCTGCGGCGAGCATGAGGGTCAGCTCGTCGACTCCCTTGAGAGCGGCCCGCGCGGCGCGGCTGCGTCCTGCCTCGGCCTCCAGTCGGTGCCGGCGGGCGCCCAGCAGGGAGAACTCCATGATGACGAAGATCGCGCTGAGCACGATCAGCGCTGTGGTCACGAGCATGACGATCAGTGGACCGTGCATCATCGCTCCTCGTCCGTGGTGGCGTCGGGCTGGGCCTCGTGGGCGGCATGGCTGCCGGCGGTGTCAGAGCGGGGCACCTCGATGAGGTGGATCCGCAGTCGAGCTGGGACCCTGCGTTGGATGGAGAGGACCTCGACCTGCAGGTGGCGGTCGTAGACCTCCTCAGCCCCGAAGTCTCGTGGGTCCTCGGGCAGGTCGATCGTGATGACCTCGCCTTCCCGGGGCAGACGGCCCAGAGCGTCGATGGTCAGACCGGCGGCGGACTCGGCCTCGGTCACGGGCAGGGGGTGCCCGACGAGGCGCTCGAGCTCGTCCAGGTGGGCCTCTGCGCTCAGGACCCAGGAGTGCAGGCCTGTGGCGGTGATCTCCTCCTGGGGGTGCAGGTCGTGCTCGTCCGTGAGCTCGCCCACGAGCTCCTCCGCGAGGTCTTCCACTGTGAGCACGCCGACGAAGCCGCCGAACTCGTCCACGATGCACGCCATCTGCTGCCCTGAGCCGTCGAGCTCCCGGGCTGCGTCGGGCAGGGACATCATCGTGGGCAGCACCAGTGCAGGGCGCATCAGGGCGGACACGGGGGTGTCCGGGGCCATCCGGGTCTCACCGAGCAGGTCGGTGAGGTGGACTACCCCGAGCGGTTCGTGTTCGTTCGAGATCACCGGGTAGCGGGTGTGGCCGGTGGCCATCAGGTCGCGCACCTGAGCCAGGGAGGTCTGGGGCTGAACCTCGTCCACACGCGAGCGGGGCACCATCGCGTGCTGCACGTCCTGGTCTGGGAAGTCCAGCACCCGGTCGATCAGGACGGAGACCTCCGCGGGCAAGGATCCGGAAGCTCTGGAGTCCAGGGCAATGCGGTCCAGGTCCTCGGCGGAGGCGGTGCTGTCGACGTCGTGCACTGGCTCGATGCGCAGGAGCTTGAGCAGCACCTCGGCCGCCTTGTCGAAGACCCAGATGAGCCAGCCGAACAGGCCGAGGTAGATCTGTGTGGGCCGGGCCAGAGCGCGGGCCAGGGGCTCGGGGTTGGCGATGGCCAAATTCTTGGGGTACAGCTCGCCGATGATCATCTGCACCAGGGTGGCCACCACCAGTACGCCCAGCGTGGAGATGGCGATGACCACTTCAGAAGGCAGTGCGGTGCCGCCGAGCAACTCGGTCAGGGCCGCACCCACCATCGGCTCTGCCACGTAGCCCACCATGAGGCCTGTGACCGTGATCCCCAGCTGCGCGCCGGAGAGCATGAAGGAGGTGCGGCGAGTGACCTGCAGTGCGCGGGCGGCGGCGCGGTCGCCGGCCTTGGCGGCGGTCTGCAGGCGGACGCGGTCTACAGACATGTACGCGAATTCCTGGGCCACGAAGAAGCCGTTGGCGGCGATGATCGCCAGGATGATGAGGGATCCGAGGATCAGTGTCAGGACTGGATCCATGCCTGAGTCACCTCCCCACGAGGTGCAGGCGACCCCGCCAGCTGCGGGGTGGGGTGGGGGTGACGCTCGGACTGTCACCAGGGCAGGCGGCTGGGCCGTCGCTCATGTATTCAGGGGCTCCATAAGGGGTCGAATGAATAATGGCGGCACATTACCACCGGTAACCGGTCGCAGGGCAAGGTGGGGTGTGGCCTCGCCGCCGACATCGGGCATCTGCCCGCCAGGATGTCCAGCCGGGTATACCCCTTTACACGCCCCGTCCGCCCACGAGAGCATCACGTCAGAAACGGTCCCAAACCGAGCTGTTGGACAGAAGTGTCGGAGGGTTTGAGACGTGGTGGGACAGACCGTCGGGTGCGTGTGAGGCCACCCCCGTGGGAGTCGGCCGACGCCCCGCACCCACGAACGTCGGCTCACGTCAGGGCGAGCATGGCGACGCGCCGAGGGGACGGGCGCCGAAGCCTTCTCCCGATAGAACGAGCACGTGGCGAGCCGGTGGTTGAGGGGGCCCGGCACCAGGTCTGCGACGAAGGCCCATGAGGATCTCCAGCCCCGGAAGCCAGGCTCCAGCGCTGGGCAGCTCGGCACTGCTGGGCAGCCGAGCCATCTCCACGAGCTGCGCATCACCGGGATCCCGCTCCCATTCCATGCCTTCCACCGCATTGCCCGTGGCCACCCGCCAGCGGGAGAGGATCTTCTGCGCTCGCTGCAACCGGGCGCTCACTCGGTGTGCGGGACGGGATGGGTCGCCTTCATCGTGGTGGGTCATGCTCCAGTTCGCGGGTCCGAGCGCGGGGCTCTGCTCCTCGTCCGGGAAGGGGAGGAGGGCCACGACGGCTACCCCCAGATCCTCTCGCCGCATCATTCCTGTTCTCCGTCGGCGACGTGGGCGCGGCCGCGCCGCCCGCCGGTGACCTCCAGGGCCTGGACCCGAGGCCCGGACGCGTGGACAGTCGACGAGATGGATGTGTGCGTCGCGGAAGAGATCTGGTGCGGTGGGCCCGGGCGGGGTTCGGGGCAGTGATCGACCTGGTGGTGTCTCAGGTGTGCAAGGAGCGGTGTCGTCGCTGGGGTCAGAAACGAGCGTGTCGTGCCCACCTGTCGGAGGTCGCCCGGGCCATGCGTGCGGACCGGACGGGCACGTTCAGCCCGTCATCCCCACGTCCACGGCCGCCTCGCGCGCGTGCCCCGATGGGAGTGAAGGAACGTGCAGACATGGGAGGGGGAGGACGCTGAGCGGCCGGCACGTCCCACGTGGGCCCGTAGGTGCAGCGCGTGGCGAAGACCCCGCCGTCCCGTACGTCACAATGACCGACTCCGGTCTGGGCTGGAGGGGCAGGGTCGCTAGGGTGGTCCCGTGAAGACCTTCGACGAGCTGTACGCGGAACTGACGCGCAAGGTGCAGGAGCGCCCCGAGGGCTCCGGCACCGTGGCCCAGATCGACGCCGGCGTCCATGCGATCGGCAAGAAGGTCGTCGAGGAGGCGGCCGAGGTCTGGATGGCCGCCGAGTACGAGTCGGATGAGGCCGCCGCCGAGGAGATCTCGCAGCTGCTGTACCACGTGCAGACCATGATGATCGCCCGCGGCATCAGCCTCGAGGACGTCTACCGCCACCTCTGAGGCCGCCGGCCCCGTTCCCCGCCCGCCCCACCGCACCCCGAGGAGACCGACGCGTGCTGCGCATCGCCGTGCCCAACAAGGGCGCCCTGTCCGAGTCCGCCCGCGAGATCCTGACCGAGGCCGGCTACCGGCAACGCCGGGACTCCCGCGAGCTCGTCCTCGTGGACCCCGAGAACAACGTCGAGTTCTTCTACCTGCGTCCCCGGGACATCGCCGTCTACGTCGGCCAGGGCACCCTCGACGTCGGCCTGACCGGCCGCGACCTGTTCTGCGACGCGCAGGTGGGGGACACCGCCGAGGAGATCATGGCGCTCGGCTTCGGCCGCTCCGTGTTCCGTCTCGCCGCCCCCGTCGGCTCCTTCACCTCCGCCGAGCAGCTCGCCGGCAAGCGCATCGCCACGAGCTACGACGGCCTGCTCTCCGACTACCTGGCCCGCACCGGCCTGGACGCCACGGTGGTGCACCTCGACGGCGCCGTGGAGTCCTCCGTCAAGCTCGGCGTGGCGGACGCGATCGCCGACGTCGTGGAGACCGGCAGCACCCTGCGCGCCGCCGGCATGGAGGTCTTCGGCGAGCCCATCCTCGACTCGGAGGCCGTGCTGATCGGCCGCGCGGGGGAGCGCCCCGAGGGCCTCGACGTGCTGCTGCGCCGCCTCAAGGGCGTGCTCGTGGCCCGCCGCTGGGTCATGATCGACTACGACATCCGTCGTGACCTGCTGGAGGCGGCCACCGCGGTCACCCCGGGGCTGGAGTCACCGACGGTCTCCCCGCTGCGGGACGAGACGATGGTCGCCGTGCGCTCCATGGTCCGCAAGCCGGACGCCAACCGCGTCATGGACGAGCTGTACGCCCTGGGCGCCCGCGGCATCCTGATCTCCGCGATCCACGCGATCCGCCTCTGACGGCCCGCGCCGTCCCGCCCGAGCCCCCCGAGACGAAGGAGCCGACGTGAGCCTCGCCGTGCGTGTCATCCCCTGCCTGGACGTGGACGCCGGGCGCGTGGTCAAGGGCGTGAACTTCGAGAACCTGAGGGACGCGGGCGACCCGGTCGAGCTCGCTCGCCGCTACAACGCCGCGGGCGCCGACGAGATCACGTTCCTCGACGTCACCGCCTCCACCTCGGACCGCGCCACGACCTACGACGTCGTGACCCGCACGGCAGAGGAGGTCTTCATCCCGCTGACCGTGGGCGGCGGCGTGCGCACCGTCGAGGACGTGGACCGGCTGCTGCGCACGGGGGCGGACAAGGTCTCCGTCAACACCGCGGCCGTGGCCCGGCCCGAGGTGATCACGGAGATCACCCGGCGCTTCGGGTCCCAGGTCCTCGTGCTCTCCCTCGACGCCCGGCGCACGGAGGACCCGGGATGCGCTTCCGGCTATGAGGTCACCACCCACGGCGGCCGCCGGGGCACCGGCATCGACACCGTCGCCTGGTGCCGGGAGGCCTCCGAGCGCGGGGTGGGGGAGATCCTGCTCAACTCGATCGACGCGGACGGCACGCGCGAGGGCTTCGACCTGGAGATGATCCGGGACGTGCGCGCCGTGACGCGCGTGCCGCTGATCGCCTCCGGCGGCGCCGGCGAGCCCGAGCACTTCCCACCCGCCGTCGCGGCCGGTGCGGACGCGGTGCTCGCCGCCTCCCTGTTCCACTTCGGCCCGGACGACATGCTCGCCCGCGTCAAGGACGCCCTGCGGCAGGCGGGGCACACCGTCCGCTGACCCCGGCGGCCACGCCCCGCTCCGGCTCCCTAGACTGGACCTCCATGAGCATCTCCCCGCCCGACGACCTCGTGGCCTCCGTGACCTTCGACGACCGGGGCCTGGTGCCCGCCATCGCCCAGCAGGAGGGCACCGGCGAGGTGCTCATGATGGCGTGGATGAACGCGGAGTCCCTGCGCGCGACGCTCGAGACCGGCTGGGCCACCTACTGGTCCCGCTCGCGCGGCGAGCTGTGGCGCAAGGGGGAGACCTCGGGCCACCTGCAGCGGGTGCGCGCGGTCCACGCGGACTGCGACGGCGACACCCTGCTGCTCACCGTGGACCAGACCGGCCCCGCCTGCCACACGGGCACCCGCACCTGCTTCACCGGCCGCGAGCTCGTCATGCCGCCGGCCGCCGTCGACCCTGAGGAGGCCGCCCGATGACCGCCGCCACCACTCCCTCCCGTGCGGAGTTCCTGCGTCTGGCGGACACCGCCCGCGTGATCCCCGTGGTCCGCACGGTGCTGGCGGACGGCCTCACGCCGCTGGCGATCCATCGGCGCCTGGCCGGCTCCCGCCCCGGCACCTTCCTGATGGAGTCCGCCACCCCGGGCGCGGCGTGGTCCCGGTACAGCTTCATCGGGGCCGGCTCCGCCGTCACCCTGACCTCGCGGGACGGCGAGGCGCACTGGCAGGGCACCCCGCCCGAGGGGCTGCCCACGCAGGGCCGCGCCCTGGACGTGCTCGCGGCGTGCCTGCGCCTGCTGAGCACGGACGTGCGCGCCGAGGTCGGAGGCGTCCTGCCGCATCTCGTCTCCGGCATGGCCGGCTTCCTGGGGTGGAACACGGTCCGCGCGTGGGAGCGCCTGCCGCACCCGCCCGAGGACCACCTCGGCCTGCCCGACCTCGCGATGAACCTCGTCACCGACCTGGCCGTGCACGACGCCCTGGACGGCACCGTGACGCTGATCGCCAACGCGGTGAACGGCAACGGCCTGGCCACCGGCGCGGACCGCGCCTACGACGACGCGCTCGCCCGTCTGGACGCCATGGTCGAGCGCCTGACCGCCCCGGCCGCGGACCCGGTCAGCGACGTCCCGCGCCGCTGGCTCGAGGCGGACGCGGACGAGGTCGCCGCCCAGGCCGAGGACCGGTGGGGCGCCGAAGGCTTCCGGGAGGCCGTCGGGAAGGCCCAGCGGGCGATCCGCGACGGCGAGGTGTTCCAGGCCGTCGTCTCCCGCCGCCTCTCGGTCACCACGGACGCCACCGGTCTGGACGTGTACCGCGTCCTGCGCATGGTGAACCCGAGCCCCTACATGTACCTCTTCTCCTTCGAGACCCCGGACGGGGAGCCGTACGAGATCGTGGGCTCCTCGCCCGAGGCGCTCGTCACCGTGCGGGACCGCCGCGTGGTCACCCATCCGATCGCCGGCTCACGGCGGCGCGGGGCCACCGCGGAGGACGACCGCCTCCTCGGCAAGGACCTGCTGGAGGACGAGAAGGAGCGGGCCGAACACCTCATGCTCGTGGACCTCTCCCGCAACGACCTCTCGCGCGTGTGCCGCCCCGGCACCGTCGAGGTCACCCAGTTCATGGAGCTCGAGGCGTTCAGCCACATCCTCCACCTGGTCTCCCACGT
The DNA here is from genome assembly GCF_037853785.1 of Micrococcus sp. GPGPB33. Classification (NCBI taxonomy): domain Bacteria; kingdom Bacillati; phylum Actinomycetota; class Actinomycetes; order Micrococcales; family Micrococcaceae; genus Micrococcus; species Micrococcus sp. GPGPB33. The sequence continues at coordinate 2,083,649 of NZ_JAQMWO010000002.1, read as the reverse complement.
GGAGGGCCGCATGCGCGACGATGTCGACGCGCTCGACGTCCTCCGCGCCGCCTTCCCCGCCGGCACGCTGTCCGGCGCCCCGAAGCCCCGCGCCCTGCAGCTGCTGGACGAGTGGGAGCCGACCGAGCGCGGGCCCTACGGCGGCGTCGTCGGCTACTTCGACCTGGCGGGCAACATGGACATGGCGATCAACATCCGCTCGGCCACGCTGCACCGCGGCCAGGCGCACGTGCAGGCCGGCGCCGGCATCGTCGCCGACTCCGATCCCGACGCCGAGACCGCCGAGACCGTCACCAAGGCGACGGCGCCGCTGCGGTCCGTGCTGACCGCGGGCGAGCTGGGGCAGGCGTGATGCGCCGCCGCACCGTGGTCCTCGCCGCGCTGGCCGCCGGCGGGCTCGTGCTGCTCACGGCGGGCCGCACCTGGGTGACCGCCACGGGCCTGTCCGGCGGGATCGCCTCCGAGGCGACGACGTCGGGCGGCGCCGCCGCGCCCGTCGCCACCGCCATGGCCCTGGTCGTGATGGCCGGTGCCCTCGCCCTGACCACCGCCCGGCGCCTCGGCGCCGTGATCGTCGGCGTGCTCATGGCGCTGGCTGGGGTCGTGATCGCCTCGACCTCGGTCACCGCCGCCCTGGATCCGGCGACGACGGCGGCCGCCGCGGTCGCCGACGCGACCGGGACCACTGCGCTCGCGCAGGACTACGCCGTGACGGCGTGGCCGTGGGTCGCGGCGGCCGGCGGCGTGCTCGCGGCGCTGTGCGGCGTCGTGGCGGCACTGGCGGGCCGTGGCTGGCGTTCGTCCCGGCGCTACGAGAAGGCGCCTGCGGCCTCCGAGCCCGGCCCGGCCGCCGCCGGGGAGCAGCCCGCGCAGTCCGCCCGCGAGGCGGCCCAGCGCCGGCGCGTGGACCAGATGGACGCGTGGGACGAGCTGTCCCGCGGCAACGACCCCACGTGAGCGCCCGTCTCTCGGACCGCCCCGCACCGCCCGGGTCGTCCCGGGTCACGCGGGCCCGGTCCCGTGCCCGCATGGCACAATGAGGGACAGTCGTCATGTACACCACGCACCAGTGAGGGACAGCCATGAGCCACACCGCGAACACCGCGCACACCGAGCCCACCACCCGTCGCGCCGCCCGCCGCGGCGCCGTCGAGGACGTCGTCGTCACCGAGGACGGCCTGGTGCTCAACGACCCGACCCACCTCGAGCTGCCGGGCCACGGCAACTCGCCCGGCGCGTGGGCCATGGTGGCGCTCGTGCTCGTCGGCTTCGTGGCCGGCTGCGTCGGCCTGCTCGCCGACTGGAGCGTCGTCGTGTGGATCGGGCTCGCCCTGATGGCCGTGGGCGTCGTCGTGGGCATCGTCGCCGGCAAGGCCGGCGCGGGGCGCGGCCAGCACGGTCACTGATCCGCGTGTCCGTCCTCCAGGAGATCATCGACGGCGTCCGCGAGGACCTCGAGCCACGTCGCCGTGCCCTGCCCGAGGCGCGCCTGGCCGAGCTGGTGGCCGCCGCCCCCGCGCCGCGTGACGCCCACGCGGCCCTGCACGGCGGACGCACCGACCCCGCGGGGATCCGGGTGATCTCCGAGGTGAAGCGGGCGAGCCCCTCCAAGGGCGCGCTCGCCGAGATCCCCGAGCCGGCCACCCTGGCCCGCGCGTACGAGCGCGGCGGCGCCAGCGCCGTCTCCGTGCTCACCGAGGCCCGCCGCTTCGGCGGCAGCCTGGCCGACCTGGACGCCGTGCGCGCCGCCGTCGATCTGCCGGTCCTGCGCAAGGACTTCACCGTCACCGAGTACCAGATCCACGAGGCCCGCGCCCACGGGGCCGACCTGGTCCTGCTGATCGTGGCCGCCCTCGACGACGCCGAGCTGGCCGGCTTCCTGCAGCTCACCGAGTCCCTGGGCATGCACGCCCTCGTGGAGGCCCACACGCCCGAGGAGATCGAGCGCGGCGTCGCCGCCGGCGCCCGCATCCTCGGCGTCAACGTGCGCAACCTCAAGACCCTGGACGTCGACCCGGCCCGCTACGCAGCGCTGGCCGACGGGCTGCCCGAGGACGTCGTCCGGGTCGCCGAGTCGGGCGTCGAGTCCGAGGAGCAGATCAAGGCCTACGCCGCCGCGGGCGCCGACGTCGTGCTCGTGGGCGAGGCCCTCGTGCGCCACGGCGCCCCCGAGGAGGCGCTGCGCGCGTTCCGCGCCGCGTCCCTCACCGTCCGCTGACCGAACCAGACCCGAGGAGCGTGGTCGCCATGAGCGCCGACCGTCCGAGCACCGAGCCCGCGATCGAGTTCGAGGGGCCCTATCAGGGTCAGGCCGGACCCTACTTCGGCGACTACGGCGGGCAGTGGATGCCCGAGTCCCTCATGGCCGCGCTGCAGGAGCTCACCCGCACCTACGAGCAGGCGCGGCAGGACCCCGCCTTCGAGGCCGAGCTGCGGACCCTGTTCCGGGACTACGTGAACCGGCCCTCCCTGCTGAGCGAGGTGCCGCGGTTCGCCGCGGACACCCCCGGGGTGCGCATCTTCCTCAAGCGCGAGGACCTCAACCACACCGGCTCGCACAAGATCAACAACGTGATCGGCCAGGCGCTGCTCGCCCGTCGCATGGGCAAGACGCGTCTGATCGCGGAGACCGGCGCCGGCCAGCACGGCGTGGCCACGGCGACGGCGGCCGCGCTGTTCGGCATGGAGTGCACCGTGTACATGGGGGAGGAGGACACCCGCCGCCAGGCCCTGAACGTGGCGCGCATGCAGATGCTCGGCGCCGAGGTGGTGCCCGTGGCGATCGGCGCCCGCACCCTGAAGGACGCGATCAATGAGGCCCTGCGGGACTGGGTCGCCTCCGTGGACAACACGCATTACCTGATGGGCACGGTCACGGGCCCGCACCCGTTCCCCGCCATGGTGCGCTACTTCCACTCCGTGATCGGCGAAGAGGCCCGCGAGCAGATCCTGGCGCAGGCCGGCCGCCTGCCGGACGCCGTCGCGGCGTGCGTGGGCGGCGGGTCCAACGCGATGGGCCTGTTCCACGGCTTCCTCGACGACCCTGAGGTGGAGCTCTACGGCTTCGAGGCCGGGGGCGAGGGCCTCGAGACCGGTCGCCACGCCGCGTCCATCACGCTCGGACGCACCGGCGTGCTGCACGGCGCCCGCACGTACCTGATGCAGGACGAGGACGGGCAGACGATCGACTCCCACTCGATCTCCGCCGGCCTGGACTACCCGGCCGTCGGCCCGGAGCACGCCTTCCTGCACGACACGGGCCGCGCCGTCTACGAGCCGGTCTCGGACACCGAGTGCATGGACGCCTTCCTCCGGCTCACGCGCACCGAGGGCATCACGCCCGCCATCGAGTCGGCCCACGCCCTGGCCGGTGCGCTGCGCCTGGCCCGCCGCTGGGCGGACGAGGGCCTCGTGGGGCCGGACGCCCCGGAGGGGGAGGAGCGGATCATCATCGTGAACCTCTCCGGCCGCGGGGACAAGGACGTCGCCACGGCGGCGGCCTGGTTCGGCCTCGGCACGGCCGCGGAGGAGAAGGACCCGCTCGAGGAGATGACCCCCGGAGAGGAGCAGTGACCGGCATGACCGTGCACTCCAAGACCGCCGCGGCCCTGGACGCCGCGAAGGCGGCCGGCCGCACCGGCCTCGTCGCCTTCCTGCCGGCCGGCTACCCGTCCGTGGACGAGTGCGTCGAGGCCGTCGTCGCCGCCGCGGAGAACGGCGCCGACGTCATCGAGCTGGGCCTGCCCTACACGGACCCCGTGATGGACGGCCCCGTGATCCAGGCCGCGACCCAGACGGCGCTGCAGGCGGGTTTCCGCGTGGCCGACGTCTTCGACATCATCCGACGGGTGACCCAGCGCACCGACGCCGCGGTGCTGGTGATGACCTACTGGAACCTCGTGGACCGCATGGGCGTCGACGAGTTCGCGCGCCGCCTCGCGGAGGCCGGGGGCGCCGGTCTCGTCACCCCTGACCTCGTGCCCGAGGAGGCCGGCGCCTGGATGGAGGCCTCGGACCGTCACGGCCTGGACCGCGTGTTCCTCACCGCGCCCTCGTCCACGGACGAGCGGGTGCGCCTCACCGTCGACTCCTCCCGCGGCTTCGTGTACGCCGTGTCGGTCATGGGCGTCACCGGCACCCGCGACGCGGTGTCCACCGTCGCCGAGACCGTGGTCCGCCGGGCTCAGGATGCCGGGGCGGAGCACGTGTGCGTCGGCCTCGGCGTCTCCCAGGCGGCGCACGTCCGCGAGATCGGCGCCTACGCCGACGGCGCGATCGTCGGCACGGCCCTGGTGCGCGCGCTGACGGACGGCGGGCCGCAGGCCGTGGGCACGCTGACCCGCGAGCTCGCCGCCGGCACGGTCCGAGAGGGCTGAGGGTGACCGCCGCCCTGGCCCCGCTCGCCGCCTTCCCCGCCCCCGGGTGGGACGGGTTCCAGCTGGGCCCGGTGAAGATCCACGCGTACGCGCTGTGCATCATCCTGGGCATCGTCCTGGCGCTGTGGCTCGCCGAGCGTCGGTGGCGCGCCCGCGGCGGCCCCGAGGACCGTGTGCTCGACATCGCCCTGTGGGCCATCCCGTTCGGCTTCGTGGGCGGTCGGCTCTACCACGTGTTCTCCTCACCGGACCGGTACTTCGGGCCCGGCTTCGACGGCACGGGCGACCCGATCCAGATCCTGTACGTGTGGAACGGTGGACTGGGCATCTGGGGCGCGATCGCCCTCGGCGCCGTGGGCGCGTGGATCGCGTGCCGCCGCTACGGGCTGCGGCTGACGGCCTTCGGCGACGTCGTCGCGCCGGGCATCCTGCTGGCCCAGGCCATCGGCCGGTGGGGCAACTGGTTCAACCAGGAGCTCTTCGGCGGCCCGACGACCCTGCCCTGGGGGCTCGAGGTCGACCCGGCCAGCCCGAACTTCCCGGCCGGCTACGCCCCGGACACGCTGTTCCACCCCACGTTCCTCTACGAGTGCCTGTGGAACCTGGCCGGGGTCGCGCTGCTGCTCCTCGTGGACCGCGCGCTGCACCTGCGCCACGGCCTCATGCTGTGGTCCTACGTCGCCTGGTACACCGCGGGCCGCACGTGGATCGAGATGCTGCGCATCGACGACGCCGAGATGGTCACGCTCTTCGGCGTCACCCAGCGGCTCAACGTGTGGACGTCCCTGCTGGTGTTCGTCATCGCCCTCGCGTTCATCGTCGGGATCCTGCTGCGCCATCGCGGCGCGGCCGCCGGCCCCCACGCCCACCAGAGCGTGTGGCGCGCCGGACACGCCCCCGAGGGCGACGACGGCGCCGCCGTCGCCGCGGGCCGCTCCGGGTCCCACGCCGTGGGCGCGGCGGAGGACGACGCCGTCCGGCGCTGACCCGCTCCCCGGCGCGCCCGCGAGGGGCGCCCGGGGCCCCGGTGTCCCACATGGTGGACATTCGGCGTGTCACAGAACGTCCGGTTCCGCACAGTGGGACGTCGCGCCCGGTAGCGTCTCTTCCACCTCGGGGCCGTCGGCCCCGAGCGTCGGGGCCAGCGCCGTCCCCGTCCGAGCCCCTGCTCTCCGGAAAGGACGGCACCATGCCCGTGGCATCCTCGCCCGCCTCGGCCCCCCGCGCGGGGGGACCGGTGGATCCCTTCGTCCGCTATGCGGACGTCCCCGCCGCCCAGGGCCTCTACGACCCGTCCCGGGAGACCGAGAACTGCGGCCTCGCCGTCATCGCCACCCTGCGGGGCACCCCGGGCCACGACATCGTCCAGCACGCGCTGACCGCCCTGCGCGCGCTCGAGCACCGCGGGGCGGTGGGCGCCGACGAGGGCACCGGCGACGGCGCCGGCCTGCTGACCCAGATCCCCGACGAGCTGTTCCGTGCCGTCGTCGACGCCGAGCTGCCCCCCGTGGGCGAGTACGTCGCCGGCACCGCCTTCCTGCCGCCCGTCGACGGCGAGCGCGCCGAGGCGAAGGAGGCCGTCGAGCGGCTGGCCGAGGAGGAGGGGCTGCAGGTCCTGGCGTGGCGCGAGGTGCCCACCGACCCCTCGGCCCTGGGCGTCGGCTCCCGGGCGGCCATGCCCGCGTTCGAGCAGCTGTTCCTGTCCCTGGCGGACGGTCAGGACGGCACCGAGCCGGGGCAGTCGCTGGACGTGCGGGCGTGGCGGGTGCGCCGCCGCGCCCAGTCCCGCGCCGGCGTCTATTTCCCCTCGCTCTCGTCCCAGACGATCGTCTACAAGGGCATGCTGACGACGGCCCAGCTGGAGCCGTTCTACCCGGACCTCTCCGACGAGCGGTTCACCACCCGGCTGGGCGTGGTCCACTCGCGGTTCTCCACCAACACCTTCCCCTCGTGGCCGCTGGCCCAGCCGTTCCGCACCATCGCGCACAACGGCGAGATCAACACGGTCAAGGGCAACCGCAACTGGATGCGCGCCCGTCAGGGCCAGCTCAAGCACCCGATGCTCGGCGAGGTCCCCGAGGACCTGTTCCCGCTGATCAGCCCCATCGGCTCGGACTCGGCCTCCTTCGACGAGGTCGCGGAGCTGCTCATGCTCTCCGGGCGCCCGCTCACCCAGGCGATCATGATGATGATCCCGGAGGCGTGGGAGAACCACGCGACCATGGACCCGGCCCGCCGCGCCTTCTACCAGTACCACTCCATGCTCATGGAGCCCTGGGACGGACCGGCCGCCGTCGCCTTCTCCGACGGCACCCAGGTGGGCGCCGTGCTGGACCGCAACGGCCTGCGCCCCGCCCGCTGGTGGGTCACCGACGACGGCCTCGTCGTCCTGGCCTCCGAGGTCGGCGTCGTGCCGATCGAGCCCTCGGCGGTGGTGCGCAAGGGGCGCGTGGCCCCGGGGCGCATGTTCCTCGTGGACACCGAGCAGGGCCGGATCATCGGCGACGACGAGATCAAGGCCGAGGTCGCCTCCGCCCAGCCGTGGGAGGACTGGGTGCGCCAGAACCTCCTGGACCTGGAGTCGCTCCCCGAGCGCGAGCACGTCCGCCACACCTCCGAGTCGATCCTGCAGCGTCAGCGCATCTTCGGGTACACCTCGGAGGAGCTGCGCATCCTCGTCGGGCCGATGGCCCAGACGGGCGCCGAGCCGCTCGGTGCGATGGGCACGGACACGCCCATCGCCGTCCTCGCCAAGCGGCCCCGGCTGCTCTTCGACTACTTCGTGCAGTCCTTCGCCCAGGTGACGAACCCGCCGCTCGACGCGATCCGCGAGGAGCAGGTGACCTCGATGCGCACCGCGATCGGCCCGCAGGGCAACGTGCTCTCCCTCGAGCAGGTGCGCACCCGCCAGGTCGACGTCCCGTTCCCCGTGATCGACAACGACCAGCTGGCCCGCATCCAGCACCTGCGCGACGCCGACGGCACCCGCCTGACCCTCAAGGTGAACGGCGTGTACCGGGTGGCCGGAGGCGTCGAGGAGCTCCGCGCCCAGCTGAAGGCGATCTGCGAGCAGGTCTCGGCCGCCGTCAACCGCGGCGTGGAGTACGTGGTGCTGTCCGACCGCGGCGCCACCGCCCAGTGGGCGCCGATCCCGTCCCTGCTGCTGACCTCCGCCGTGCACCACCACCTGCTGGCCTCGGCCAACCGCACCAAGAGCTCGCTGATCGTCGAGGCGGGCGACGTGCGCGAGGTCCACCATGTGGCCGTCCTGCTCGGCTACGGGGCCTCCGCGGTCAACCCGTACCTGGCCATGGAGTCCGCCGAGGAGCTCGTGCGCACGGGAGAGGTCTCGGGCGTCACCGCCGAGCAGGCCGTGGCGAACCTGATCAAGGCGCTCGGCAAGGGCGTCCAGAAGATCATGTCCAAAATGGGCATCTCCACGGTCGCCTCCTACACCGGCGCCCAGACGTTCGAGGCGCTCGGCCTGTCCCGGCGCTTCGTGGACCGCTACTTCGTGGGCACCACGAGCCCGCTCGACGGCGTGGGCATCGACGTCGTCGCCGCCGAGATCCAGGCGCGCCACGAGTTCGCGTATCCGCCGGACGGCAACGACATCAACCCGTACCGCGAGCTCGAGGTGGGCGGCGAGTACCAGTGGCGGCGCGAGGGCGCGCCGCACCTGTTCAACCCCGAGACCGTGTTCCGCCTCCAGCACTCCACGCGGGAGCGGCGCTACGACGTCTTCAAGGACTACACGCGTCGCGTGGACGACCAGGCGGAGGAGCTCATGACCCTGCGCGGGCTCATGCGCCTGCGCACGGGCGAGCGGCCGCCGGTGCCCGTCTCCGAGGTGGAGCCCGTCGAGTCGATCGTGCGCCGCTTCTCCACCGGCGCGATGTCCTACGGCTCCATCTCGCAGGAGGCGCACGAGACCCTCGCGATCGCCATGAACCGCCTCGGCGCCCGCTCGAACTCGGGCGAGGGCGGCGAGGACCCCGAGCGCCTGCTGGACCCGGAGCGCCGCTCGAAGATCAAGCAGATCGCCTCGGGCCGGTTCGGCGTCACCAGCCTGTACCTGGCCACCGCGACCGACCTGCAGATCAAGATGGCCCAGGGCGCCAAACCCGGCGAGGGCGGCCAGCTGATGGGGACCAAGGTGTACCCGTGGGTCGCCCGCACGCGGCACTCGACCCCGGGCGTCTCCCTGGTGTCGCCGCCGCCGCACCACGACATCTACTCGATCGAGGACCTGGCGCAGCTGATCCACGACCTCAAGCGGGCCAACCCGACCGCGCGGGTCCACGTCAAGCTCGTCTCCGAGTCCGGCGTGGGCACGGTGGCCGCGGGCGTCGCCAAGGCGCGCGCCGACGTCGTGCTCATCTCCGGCCACGACGGCGGAACGGGCGCCTCCCCGCTGAACTCCCTCAAGCACGCGGGCACCCCGTGGGAGATCGGCCTGGCCGAGGCGCAGCAGACGCTCATGCTCAACGGCCTGCGCGAGCGCGTCACCGTCCAGGTGGACGGGCAGCTCAAGACCGGCCGGGACGTCGTGATCGCCGCACTGCTCGGGGCCGAGGAGTTCGGCTTCGCGACCGCCCCGCTCGTGGTCTCCGGCTGCATCATGATGCGCGTGTGCCACCTGGACACGTGCCCCGTGGGCGTGGCCACCCAGAACCCCGAGCTGCGCGCGCGCTTCACGGGCAAGCCCGAGTTCGTCGTCAACTTCTTCGAGTTCATCGCGCAGGAGGTCCGCGAGCTGCTCTCGCAGCTGGGCTTCCGCACGCTCGACGAGGCGATCGGCCACCGCGAGCTGCTCGACGTGGACGCGGCCCTGCACCACTGGAAGTCCGAGGGCCTGGACCTCTCGGGCATCCTCGCGGACCCCTCCGTCGGCCGGCGTCCGGGCCACGAGGACGCGCCCATGCGCCGCACCACCGAGCAGGACCACGACCTCGCCTCCCACATCGACCACCGGTTCATCGCCCGGCTGGGGGACACGCTCACGACGGGCACGCCCGTCGTGATGGACGAGGCCGTCGTGAACACGGACCGGTCCGTGGGCACGCTGCTGGGCTACCACGTCACGAGCACGCGGCTCGCCGACGAGCTGGACGACGACACGATCACCGTGCGCCTGACGGGCGAGGCCGGCCAGTCCCTCGGCGCCTTCCTGCCCGCCGGCGTCACCCTGCGGCTCTCGGGCGACGCCAACGACTACGTCGGCAAGGGCCTGTCGGGGGGACGCGTGATCGTCCGCCCCGACGCCGAGGCCCCGTTCGTGGCCGAGGAGAACACCGTGGCCGGCAACGTGATCGGCTACGGCGCCACCTCGGGCCAGCTGTTCCTGCGCGGCCGCGTGGGGGAGCGGTTCCTCGTGCGCAACTCCGGCGCCACCGCGGTGGCCGAGGGCATCGGCGACCACGGCCTGGAGTACATGACCGGCGGTGAGGCGCTGATCCTCGGCGAGACCGGCCGCAACCTCGCCGCCGGCATGTCCGGCGGGCGGGCCTGGGTGCTGGACCTGGACCGGGAGGACCTGAACCCACTCGCCGTCCGCGAGGACGCCCTGATCCTCGAGGCGCCGTCCGCGCAGGACCGGCTGCGGATCGCCGAGCTGCTGGAGCTGCACCGCGCGGAGACGGGCTCCGCCGTCGCCGCCGCGCTGCTCGCCGACCTGCGGGCCGGCGGGGACGCCGCCGACGCCGCGTGGGACCGCTTCACGACCGTCCTGCCCCGGCAGTACGACCTCGTGCTGCGCACCCGTCAGGCCGCGACGGCCGAGGGACTCGACCCGGACGGGGAGGCCGTCTGGGACCGACTGCTGGAGGTGACCCGTGGCTGATCCGCGCGGATTCCTGAAGAACCGGGAGCGCGTCGAGCGCCCCACGCGTCCGGTGCCGGTGCGCATCATGGACTTCAAGGACGTGTACGTCCGCCAGGACGAGGCGATCGTGCGCACCCAGGCCGGCCGGTGCATGGACTGCGGCATCCCGTTCTGCCACTCCGGGTGCCCGCTGGGCAACCTCATCCCGGAGTGGAACGACCTGGTCCGGCGGAGACGCTGGGACGAGGCCGCCGCGCGACTGCACTCGACCAACAACTTCCCCGAGGTCACCGGGCGGATCTGCCCCGCCCCGTGCGAGGACTCCTGCACCCTGGGCATCAACCAGCCCGCGGTCACCATCAAGCAGACCGAGGTGGCGATCGCGGAGCAGATCTTCGACAACGACTGGCTCGAGCCGGTCGTGCCGGCCCGCCTGAACGGCCACACCGTGGCCGTCGTCGGCTCGGGCCCGGCGGGACTGGCCGCGGCGCAGCAGCTCACCCGCGCCGGCTTCACCGTGGTGGTCTACGAGCGCGACGAGCGCCTCGGCGGCCTGCTGCGGCTGGGCATCCCGGACTTCAAGCTGGAGAAGGACGTCCTGGACCGGCGCCTGGCGCAGATGGAGGCCGAGGGCACCCGGTTCCGCACCGGCGTGGAGATCGGCGTCGACCTGCCCTGGGACCAGCTCAAGGCCCGCTTCGACGCCGTGATCGTGGCGACCGGCGCCCCCGTGGCCCGCGAGCTGCCCGTCCCCGGCCGCGGCCTCGACGGGATCCACCTCGCCATGGACTACCTCGTGCAGTCCAACCGCGCGGTCGCCGGCGACGAGGTCCCGGACCAGATCTCCGCCGAGGGGCGCCACGTGGTGATCCTCGGCGGCGGCGACACGGGCGCGGACTGCATCGGCACCGCGCACCGCCAGGGGGCGGCGTCCGTGACGACGCTGGCGATCGGCCAGCAGCTGCCGGTCGAGCGCCCCGTCCACCAGCCGTGGCCCACGATCCCCAAGGTCCACCAGCAGACCACGGCCGACGCCGAGGGCGGCGCCCGCGCGCACCTTGCCTCCACGGTCGAGTTCCTCGGCGACGAGCACGGCCGCGTGCGCGCCCTGCGCGTGGCGGAGACCGAGTACCGCGAGGACGGCACGCGCGGGCCCAAGGCGGGCACCGAGCGCGAGGTCCAGGCAGACCTGGTGCTGCTGGCGCTGGGCTTCACCGGCATCGAGGAGGGGCTGCTCACGCAGCAGCTCGGCGTGCACGTGACACGCGGGCTCGTGGCCCGGAAGGACGGGTACGAGACCGACGAGCCGGGCGTGTTCGCGTGCGGCGACGCCGGGCGCGGCGCCTCCCTGGTGGTCTGGGCCATCGCCGAGGGGCGTGCGTGCGCGCAGGAGGTCGACGAGTCGCTCGAGCGCTGGTCCCGACTGCCGCACCCCGTGGACCCGGACGACCGCGGCCTCGTCCTCGGCTGAGTCCTCCGTCTCATCTTCCGACGCCACGCGGGCCCGCCCTCCACCGAGGGCGGGCCCGCCCCCTATCGTGGGTCGCATGCGACACGCGAAGATCATCGCCACCTTTGGGCCCGCCACCGACTCCGACGAGACCACCCGCGCCATCATCCGCGCGGGGGCGGACGTCGTCCGCCTCAACATGAGCCACGGCGACCACGCGGTGCATGAGACGTCCTACGAGCGGGTGCGTCGGCTGAGCGTGGAGGAGCGGCGCCCGGTCGCGATCTTCGCGGACCTCCAGGGCCCCAAGATCCGCCTCGGCCGCTTCACCGACGGCCCGCATCTGCTCGAGAGGGGCGATCGGATCACCATCACCACCCGGGACGTGCCCGGGACCCGCGAGCTGGTCGGCACCACCCACAAGGGGCTGCCCGGGGACGTCGCCCCCGGTGACGTGCTCCTGGTGGACGACGGCAAGGTGCGCCTGCGCGCCGTCGAGGTCACGGACACGGACGTGCTGGCCGAGGTCGAGGTGCCGGGCATGGTCTCGGACAACAAGGGGATCAACCTGCCCGGCGTGGCGGTGAACGTGCCGGCCCTGTCCGAGAAGGACGAGCGGGACCTGCGCTGGGCGCTGCGCACCGGCGTGGACATGGTGGCGCTGTCCTTCGTGCGGGACGCCGCGGACGTGGACCGGGTGCACGAGATCATGGACGAGGAGGAGCGCCGGGTCCCGGTCATCGCCAAGATCGAGAAGCCCCAGGCGGTGGAGAACCTCGAGGCCATCGTGGACGCGTTCGACGCCATCATGGTGGCCCGCGGCGACCTCGGCGTGGAGCTGCCGCTCGAGGACGTGCCCGTGGTGCAGAAGCGCGCAGTGGACCTCGCCCGCCGCTGGGCGAAGCCGGTCATCGTGGCCACGCAGGTGCTCGAGTCGATGATCGACAGCCCGCGCCCGACGCGCGCCGAGGCCTCGGACTGCGCCAACGCCGTGCTCGACGGCGCGGACGCCGTCATGCTCTCGGGCGAGACCTCAGTGGGCGCGTATCCGGTCGAGACGGTCCAGACGATGGCCCGGATCATCGAGTCCACCGAGACCCACGGCCTCGAGCTCATCCACCCGCTCGGCTCGCGTCCGCGCACGCGCGGCGGCGCGATCACCCGGGCCGCCGTCGAGGTCGCGAACCAGCTCGAGATCCCGTTCCTCGCCACGTTCACCGAGTCCGGCGACTCGGCCCGTCGGCTCAGCCGCCTGCGGCCGCGTCAGCCGATCTACGCGTTCACCCACCACGAGCACACGCACAACATCCTGTGCCTGACGTGGGGCGTCTATCCGAAGATGGTCCCGTTCCAGGACTCCACCGACAAGATGACCCTCCAGGTGGAGCAGTCGCTCACATCGGAGGGCATCGCCCAGCACGGCGACCTCGTGGTCATCGCCGCCGGGTCCCCTCCCGGGGCCGTGGGCTCCACGAACACGCTGCGCGTGCACCGCGTGGGCGGCGACGCCGCGGGCGGCTCGTCCGCGGCGTCGCCGCAGACGCGCGAGCCCGTCGGCTTCTGGCCGGCCCGCTCCCCGCTCTGACGAGCGCGCGGGCGCCGCTCAGCCGACCTGGTCGATGACGGCCTGCGCGACCTCCCGCATGGTCAGGCGCCGGTCCATGGAGGTCTTCTGGATCCAGCGGAAGGACTCGGCCTCGGTCAGGCGCATCCGCTCCTGGAGCAGCGCCTTGGCCCGGTCCACGATCTTGCGGGTCTCCAGGCGGTCGCCCAGGTCCCGCACCTCGGCCTCGAGGCTGCGCAGCTCGTCGAAGCGGGCCACGGCCAGTTCGATCGCGGGGACCAGGTCGGCCTCGGTGAAGGGCTTGACCACGTAGGCCATGGCCCCGGCGGTCCGGGCGCGCTCCACCAGCTCGCGCTGACTGAAGGCGGTCAGCATGACCACGGGGGCGAGCCGTTCCCCGGCGATCTCGCCCGCGGCCGCGATGCCGTCCATCACGGGCATCTTCACGTCCATCACCACGATGTCCGGGCGGTGCTCGCGCACGGCCTCGACGGCGGCGCGGCCGTCGCCGGCCTCGGCGACCACCCGGTATCCCGCCCCGGTGAGCACCTCCACCAGGTCGAGGCGGATCAGGGTCTCGTCCTCGGCGACGACGGCCCGCAGGCCGGTCTCCTCGGGAGGCGTCAGCGTGGACACGGCAGCTCCTTCGTGCGGGCCGGGACGGCGTCGGTGTGGCGCCGCTGGTGGTCCACCAGGCTACCGTGCGCCATGGGCGCGGCGCGGGCGCGGCGGCGGGGACCGCCCGCCGGAAGGCCGGGGACGCCGGGTCGGGGCGCTGATAGGGTGATCCAGTCCCGCCTCCGGGCGGCACTGCCCGAATGGTGGAATCGGTAGACACGCCGCACTCAAAATGCGGTGCCGAGAGGCGTGTGGGTTCGAGTCCCACTTCGGGCACCGTCGGCGCGCGGCCACCCGTCGTGTGCGCCGTGTCCGTGACCGATCGACCCGAGCTGAGTGGTGTCCTGTGCTCCTGACCAGTCTCCTGCTGACCCTCCTCTCGGTGGTGGCGGCCGTTCCGGCCTCCCGCGTGCTGGGCAGGGATGCGGGCTGGGTCCTGGCCGCACCCCTGCTCGCCGCGGCCGGCGTGCTGATCGCGGCGTGGACGGGCGACGTCCGGACGGAGCACCATCCGTGGATCCCCGCGGTCGGGGTGGACCTCGACCTCCGGCTGAACGGCCTGGCCCTGGTGTTCGCCATGATCGTCCTCGTCATCGGCGCCGCGATCCTCGCCTACTCCAGCCGGTACCTCAGTCGGGACCGCACGGAGAGCCGACCCGGCTCCTTCTACCTGCTGATGACCGCGTTCGCGGCGTCGATGCTGCTGCTGGTGCTCGCCGACAACATCGTGGTCCTCTTCGTTGCGTGGGAGTTCACCTCCTTCACCTCCTTCTTCCTCATCGGGCGCTCGGGGGACCATGCCCGCGACCCCGCGATCCGGACCCTGCTCGTGACCGTGGGCGGCGGCCTCGCGCTGCTGGCCGCCGTCGCCCTCATGGCCGTGCGGACCGGCACTGCCTCGCTGTCCGGGGTGTTGGCCTCGGACGTGTGGTCCGAGGCGGGCTTCACCACCACGGTCGCCGTCCTGCTGGCGGTGGCCGCGTTCACCAAGTCCGCCCAGTTCCCGTTCCAGGCGTGGCTGCCGGACTCCATGGTGGCCATCTCCCCGGTCTCCGCCTACCTGCACGCCGCGGCGATGGTCAAGGCCGGCATCTTCCTGCTGCTGGTGTTCAGCCCGGTCCTGGCCGGGAACCCGGTGTGGTCCGCGCTGTTGATCGGCTCGGGCCTCATCACGGCCCTGCTGGGCGCCGTCTCCGCGATCCGTCGCCACGACCTCAAGGGTCTGCTGGCCTACTCCACGATGAGCCAGTTGGGCCTGCTGGTGACCGCCATCGGCATCGGCACCCCCGTCGCGCTTACCGCGGCGATCGTGCACACCGTGGCGCACGCGCTGTTCAAGTCGGCGCTGTTCATGCTGATCGGCGTGGTCGACCACGAGGCCGGCACCCGCGACCTGCGAGAGCTCGCGGCCCGCCACGTGCGCATGCCGGTCACCGGCACGGCGATCGCCGTCGCCGCCCTGTCGATGGCGGGCATCCCGCCGCTGTTCGGCTTCATCTCCAAGGAGGGCCTGGTCGAGGCCGCTCTCGGGACCCCCGGTCCCGCATGGCTCCCCGTCCTCGTCACCGCCGGCATCGCCCTGACCTCCGTTTTCACCGTGGCCTACTCCGGCCGTCTCGTGCTCGGCGCCCTGGGCCTCTGGGGTCCAAGCCCGGACGGGGCCGCCCATTCGTGGCCGACCGGCCGGGAGGACGAGGTCCACGAGGCTCCTGCCACCTTCTGGGGCGTGCCCGTGCTGGCCGCGGCCGCGGGCGTGGCCCTGGGCCTGCTGCCCGGTGTGCTGGACACCCCCGTCTCCTACGCGGCCGAGGCCGCCTCCGGCGCGGAGGTGCACGCGCACCTGGCGCTGTGGCACGGCGTGAACACGGCCCTGCTCGTCTCCGCCGCCATCATCGTGCTCGGTCTGCTGCTGGTGGCCTTGCGCCGCCCGGTGGAGCGCGTGGCCTCCCACGCCGCCCTGCCGTTCTCCGCCCTGGATGCGGTGGACGAGGTTCGGCACCGGCTGATCGGCGTCGGCGCGGTCGTCTCGCGCGCCTCCGGCACCCTGGCTCCCCGCCCCCACCTCCTCATCCCCGCCCTGGTCCTGGGGCTCCTCGCCGTGGCCGGTGTCGCCACGATCGAGGATTTGCCCGCCGTCGTCGGCCAGCCCTCGCGCTGGCACGACTGGGTGCTGGTCGTCCTGGTGGGTGCCGGCGTGATCGCCACCATCCGCGCCAAGACGCGCATCGCCGCCATGGTGGTGGTCGGCGTCGTAGGGTTCGGCATGACCCTGTGGTTCCTCACCCTCGGCGCCGTGGACGTGGCCCTGACCCAGCTGATGGTCGAGGTGCTCACGGTGTGCGTCATGGTGCTGCTGCTGCGCCGCCTGCCCGCCCGCTTCAGCGACGAGCCGACCCCGCGCAGGATGCAGGCGGTCCTCGCCGCCTCCGTCGCCGGCGTCGCCGCGACCCTGGGCGTGCTCGCGTTCACCGGCCGCTCCAGCATGTCGGAGATCGCCCACTTCTACCTGACCCAGAGCTATGCCCAGGCTGGGGGGACCAACGTGGTGAACGTGATCCTCGTGGACTTCCGCGCCGTGGACACGTGGGGCGAGATGACCGTGCTCGGGGCGACGGCGCTGACCATCGCGGCCCTGTTGCTCAACCGTCGGCCGACGCCTCCACAGCCCTCCGCCGTGGACATGCGCTCCCCACTCGCCCACGTGCGCGAGAACCTCGTCCACATCCGGGTGTTCGGCCGTGTCTTCGGCGTGCTGATCATCCTGCTGTCCGCGTTCCTGCTGCTGCGCGGGCACTACGAGCCCGGCGGCGGCTTCATCGCCGCACTGGTCGCCGGTGCCGGCTACGCCCTGCTCTACCTGGCCGCCGACTCGGACACGGCCCCGGAGTTGCGGTGGCCGTACCTGGCCTTCATCGGCTCGGGCATCGCCGTCGGCACCGCGACGGGGATCGTCGGTTACCTCACCGGCAAGGGCTTCCTCGGAGCCGCGGGAGTGAAGGTCCTGGACTACGGGCTCTCCACCACGCTCGCGTTCGACATGGGCGTGTACCTGGCCGTGATCGGCCTGATCGTGGCCGCGTTCTCCCTGCTCGGCCCCGAGCGGCCGGGTGAGGACCCGCTCCGCGCCTCGAGCCGTGACCCCGGCGTCGCGCCGGCGGCCCCGTCCTCCGATCCCTCGGCCCCGACCACCACGACTGCACGAGAGGAGGTCACCCGATGACCGTCGCCCTTACCGTGGGACTTCTGACCTTCGGCGCGTTCTACCTGTTCTCCAAGCGCGAGCTGCTGCGCGTGATCCTCGGCATGGTCCTGCTGGGCCACGCCGCCAACCTGGCCATCATCGCCGCGGGCGGCACCGACCGCCGCGGGCTGCCCTTCGCGGGGACCTCAGACGTCGAGGTGCAGGCCGATGCCCTGCCGCAGGCCTTCGTCCTGACCGCTATCGTGATCGCCTTCGCGATCACCGTGCTGCTGCTCGCGCTGGCCGTCACCGGGCGCGCGGACGACGCGGTGGCCTCGCCGGGGGAGACCCGCGACTCCCTGGAGCAGGCCGCCGCCGACGCACGCTTCCCGCGCGAGGAGCGGCACGCCGCGGCCGGCCGGATCGCGCAGCACTACGCCGGCCAGGGCCCGGAGGTGCGTCGATGAGCGCCGTCCCGCTGGGCCAGCTGCTGCCCCTCTTCGCCGCCGTCCCGCTGCTGTCCGCCGGTCTGCTCGTGCTGGCGGGGGAGCGTCCCCGCCTCCACCGGGCAGTCCTGTTCGCGGTGCTCGGACTCGTCACCACCGGCGGGCTGGCCCTGGGCGTCCACGCCCTCGACGGGTCCGTGCTCGCCACCTCGCTGGGCGGCTGGCCCGGGGGCATCGGGATCGGCTTCGCAGCGGACATGCTGTCCGCCCTGATGCTCGTGCTCACGAGCGCCCTCACGATCGTGGGCGCGGCGTTCGCCTACGGCTCCCGCGTCGCTAACTCCCAGTTCTTCGCCCCGCTGCTCCTGATCCTCATCGGCGGAGTCAACGGCGCCCTGCTGACGGCGGACCTGTTCAACCTGTTCGTGTTCATCGAGGTCATGTTGGTGCCCAGCTACGGCCTCTACGTCCTCTCCGCCAACCGCCGTGAGCCCCTGCGCCGAGTGGACGGGGCGCGGCTGTACGTCACCCTCAACCTGCTAACCTCCACGATCCTCCTGGTCGGCGTCGGCTTCGTCTACGGGCTGACCGGCTCGGTGAACCTCGCGATGCTCGCCGGGTCCGCCGCGGCGGACCCACGCATCGCGATCGCCGCGGGCATGGTGCTGTTCGCACTGTCCATCAAGGCCTCGGTGGCCCCGCTGCACGGCTGGCTGGCCTGGGCGTACTCCTCGACCTCCCCGGCGGTGACGGCCCTCTTCGCCGCCCTGCACACCAAGGTCGCCGTGTACGGGCTCTACCGGATCTACTCCGTCATGTACGACGGCGATGCGCGTCTGCTGCCGCTCATCCTGGTCCTGTCCCTCGCCACCCTCGTGGTGGGTGCGCTCGCCTCGGTCGGTGAGCACGGTGTGCGCGCCGTGTTGTCGTGGCAGATGGTGAGCGGCATCGGCGGCATCCTCGTCGGACTCGGGCTCTCCACGCGCCTGGGTCTCGCGGCGGGCCTGTTCTACCTCGTGCACCACATGGTGGCGATGGGCTGCCTCCTGATGGCCGCCGGCGCGATCGAGGTGCGCTACGGCACCGGCCGTCTCGCGGACCTGCAGGGCCTGGCCCGGCGCGAGCCGCTGATCGCCGTCGCCTTCTTCGTGGGCCTGCTCTCCCTGGTCGGCATCCCGCCCTTCTCCGGGTTCGTGGGCAAGCTCATGCTCGTCAGCGCCGGCCTGGACGCCGGCCGCGGTGTCACCGCTGCGCTGGTGCTGGGCGCCTCCCTGGTGAGCCTGTGGGCTCTGCTGCGGGTGTGGGACGCCTGGTTCTGGGGCGCTCCGACTGCCCCACACGGGCACCGCGAGCGCCTGGCCACCGCGGCCATGCCCATCGTGGGCCGGGCGGGCTCCGTGCCGTCGCCCTCCGGCCGCGGCTCGAGCACCGACCACGAGCGCACCGAGTCGTGGGCCTCGCAGGAAACCCTCGATCCGCCCACGGGCGTGCTGCCGGTGACCGTGGATCCGGACGAGGACGTCACGCGCTCCCGCATCCCAGGCCGGCTGGCCGCCCCCGCCGTCGTCCTAGCTATGGCCACCCTCGCCCTCGGGCTCGGCGGTCAGGCCCTGTGGACCGTCACCGACCTCGCGGCTCAGGGCCTGATGGACCCCAGCAGGTACATCGAGGCGGTGCTCAACCCATGAGCACCGCACTCCCGCAGCCTCCGGAAGGAGACGCCCCCATGCACACCGTCGCCCCCGCCGACGGGACCGTCGACCTGGCGCCCGGCACGGCCTCCGCCGTGTCCTGGCCTTGGCGGTGGCTCGTGTTCTGGTGCTGGTACGCGTGGGCCCTGGTGACCTCTTCGAAGGCGGTCATCAAGGACCTCGTCACCCCCGGCGTCCAGGCGCGCTCGGGCATCGCCCGCGTGCGCAGCAACTGCCGCACGGACGCCGAGGTCACCCTGCTCTCGGCGCTGATCACCCTGACGCCCGGCACGTTGACGCTGGGCACCCGGCGTGCCGGCGCCGTCGGTGACGAGGACGGTGACCCGGACGCGCGGCGCCTGCTCTACGTGCACGGCCTGTACGCTGACGACGCCGACGCCCTGCGCGCGGAGATCCACGACATGGAGGCGCGCATGCTCCACGCGATGCGGAAGACGGGGGTGGCATGATGCCCTTCGCCTACGACTGGTCCCTGGTGGGGATCGACCTGGCCATCGCGCTGCTGACCGTGTCGGCGCTCGTGTCCGCGTACCGGATCGTGGTGGGCCCGCTCGACGCGGACCGCGCGGTCTCGGGCGACCTGCTCACGTTCAGCGTGCTCGGGATGCTCGTGCTGTTCGGCGTCCGGGCGGACAACCCGTGGACGTTCGACTTGGTCCTGATCGCCGCGGTCGTGGCCTTCCTGTCCGGCATGTCCCTGGCCCGCGCGCTCACGCGCGGCAAGCGTTGAGGAGGTCGCACCCGTGGACGTCGTCCTGACCGCCGCCGGCTCCGTGCTCGTGGTGATCGGAGCCCTTGCGTTCGTCACCGCGGGACTCGGTCTGATCCGGTTCCCCGACCCCTACACCCGCGTCTCCGCCGTGGGCACCGCCGGCGGCGTCGGGATGATCCTGATCGTGGTGGGCGCCCTGCTACTGGCCCCGGGGGTGGCCGCGTTCGTGAAGGTGGCCCTGATCGTGGTGCTGCAGCTGGGCTCGGCCTCGGTGGCCACCATGGCCCTGGGCCGCTCGGCCTACCTCACCGGGGTGCCCATGAACCCCGGGCACTACGACGAGCTCGCCGAGGACACCCCGGGGCGCGAGCACGGCGAGCCCGCTCCCCGCGCGCCGGACGAGGTCTGAGACCGCTCGCACGCGGCGTCGGACCGGCCCGTCCCGTCTCCCGGGGCGGGCCGTGCCGCCTCAGGGGCGCGGCGCCAGGACCAGGTTAGTGATGCGGGCGGTCGAGAGCCGCCGGCCCTGCTCGTCCGTCATCACCACCTCATGGGTGACGAGGGTGCCGCCCAGGTGGACGGCGGTCGCGGTGCCGGTCACGAGGCCCGAGCGGACGGCCCGGTGGTGCGTGGCGCTGATCTCGACCCCGACGACGTTGCGGTCCGGCCCGGCGTGGATCTTCGCGGCCATCGAGCCCAGGGACTCGGCGAGCACGAGGTGGGCGCCGCCGTGCAGCAGCCCGACGGGCTGCTCGTTGCCCGCCACGGGCAGGGTGGCGACGGCTCGCTCGGCCGTGAGCTCGAGGAAGCGCAGACCCATCTTCTGGGCGAGGGGGCTGATCGCCGCGCCGCCGAGCGCGGCGACGAGCTCGGGCGTCAGACCGGCCTCGGCGCAGGCCGCCGCCAGCTCGGCGGGGCTCAGCTCGGGGGTGACGCCGGGGCGGTACACGCGGTCGGAGGCGGCGGGGGTGGTCGCAGTGTGCTCACTCATGAGCACTAGGCTGGCACACGCGACCGGTGCGCCCCGCGCCGCGCGCCGAGAGGAGACGTGAGCACCCATGGCGGCAGATCCGACCCCAGAGGCCCCACAGCGGCTGCTGGTCCTGGACGGGCACTCGATGGCGTTCCGCGCGTTCTACGCGCTGCCCGCCGAGAACTTCGCCACGGACACGGGCCAGCACACGAACGCCGTGTACGGCTTCACCGCCATGCTCCTGACCATGATCCGGCAGCAGCGGCCCACGCACGTGGCCGTGGCGTTCGACCTCTCCGGGCCCACGTTCCGCTCCGAGGAGTACGGGGAGTACAAGGCCGGCCGCTCCGAGACGCCCGCGGAGTTCGCGGGCCAGATCGAGCTGACCGTGAAGGTCATGGAGGCCCTGGGCATCCCCACGCTCACGCTGGAGGGCTACGAGGCCGACGACATCGTGGCCACACTGTCCGCGCGCGCCGAGGAGGCGGGGTGGGAGGCCGTCGTCGTCTCCGGTGACCGGGACGCGTTCCAGCTCATCTCCGAGCGCACCACCGTGCTCTACCCCAAGAAGGGCGTCTCCGACATCCCGCCGATGGATGCGGACGCCGTCATGGCCAAGTACGGGGTCGCCCCCGCCCAGTACCCCGAGCTCGCGGCCCTCGTCGGCGAGGCCGCGGACAACCTGCCCGGAGTGCCCGGCGTCGGCCCCGGGTTCGCCGCGAAGTGGCTGAAGCAGTACGGGGACCTCGACGGCGTGCTCGCGCACGCGCACGAGATCACGGGCAAGAAGGGGGAGGCGCTGCGCGAGCATCTCGAGGACGTGCGCCGCAACCGCCGCCTCAACGCCCTCGTGCGCGACCTCGACCTGCCGATCGGGCTCGAGGCGATGCGGCTCGAGATGCCGGAGCGCGAGCCCGTGGAGGAGCTGTTCGACGCGTTGCAGTTCAACCGCATCCGGGAGCGCGTGTTCGAGGTGTTCGGTGAGCGGGTGGGCGAGGACGCGCCGCCCCCCGAGGCCGAGGCCGCCCCGGAGTTCACCGAGGCGACGACGGCCGAGGACGTGCGATCCTTCCTCGCCGCCGAGGCCGGCAACCTGCTCGGCGTCCACGTGGACGTCGAGGGCCCGGCCCTGCTGCCCCGCCGCAAGGTGCCCGTGCCCGGCACGTTCGGCACGCCCGTCGGCGTCGCGCTGGTGGGCGAGCACGCGGGCCTGCACGTCACCCTCGACGGCGACGCCCCGGACCCGGCGCTGGTGGCCGCCGTGCGCGAGGCCCTGGGCGAGGGCGGACTGGCCAAGGCCGTGCACGACCTCAAGCGCACGCTCAAGGCGCTGGCCGCGCCCACCGAGGGGGACGGGCTCGGCCGGGACGCGGCCCTGGACGGCGTGGTGGACGACGTGCTGCTTTCGGCCTACCTGATCCAGCCGGACCGGCGGGACACCTCGCTCGAGGCGCTGGCGGAGGCGCATCTGCACACCCCCCTCACCGCCCCGCGCGAGCCCGCGCAGCAGCGGGCGCAGGGGACGTTCGACCTCGACGGGGGTCAGGCCGCCGCCGAACGCGCGGACCGCGCCGCGGACGCCGTGAGGGCCGCCTGGGTGGTGCGCCGTCTCTCCACCCAGTTCACGCCCCAGGTGCTCGACCGCGGGGCCCAGCGGCTGCTGCAGGAGCTCGAGATCCCGCTCTCGCGGCTGCTCGCCCGGATGGAGCTGACCGGCATCGCCGTCGACGTCGACGCCCTGACCGGCCTGCGCGAGGACTTCACCGACGCCGCCGACGCCGCCAAGGAGTCCGCGTGGGCGTCCGTCGCGGAGGAGACCGGCGGGATGCAGGTCAACCTCGGCTCGCCCAAGCAGCTGCAGGAGGTGCTGTTCGAGCGGCTCAACATGCCGCGCACGCGCAAGACGAAGACCGGCTACTCCACGGACGTGGACTCGCTGCAGGACCTGCTCGAGCAGACCCGGCACCCGTTCCTCGAGAACCTGATGGCCCACCGTGACGCCACGAAGCTCCGGCAGACCGTGGAGGGGCTGCTCGAGACCGTCGCCCCGGACGGCCGCATCCACACCACCTACTCGCAGACCGCCGCCGCCACGGGCCGGCTGTCTTCGCTGCACCCGAACCTCCAGAACATCCCGGTGCGCACCGAGGCGGGCCGCCGCATCCGTGAGGTGTTCGTGGCGGACGAGGTGGCCGGCGAGCAGGCCGTGCTGCTCTCGGCCGACTACTCCCAGATCGAGATGCGCATCATGGCGCACCTGTCCGAGGACGAGGGGCTGATCCAGGCCTTCCGCGAGGGCGAGGACCTGCACTCGTTCGTCGGCTCGCAGGTGTTCGGCGTGGACCCGGACGACGTCACCGCCGAGCAGCGTGCCAAGGTGAAGGCGATGAGCTACGGCCTGGCCTACGGGCTGTCCTCCTTCGGGCTGTCCAAGCAGCTGAAGATCTCGGTGGACGAGGCGCGCGGCCTCATGAAGGGCTACTTCGACCGCTTCGGCGGCGTGCGCGACTACCTGCGCGACGTCGTCGCGCAGGCCCGGCAGGACGGGTACACCTCGACGATCGAGGGGCGCCGCCGCTACCTGCCGGACCTCAGCTCGGACAACCGTCAGCTGCGGGACATGGCCGAGCGCGCCGCGCTCAACGCCCCCATCCAGGGCTCGGCCGCGGACATCATCAAGCGCGCGATGCTCGATGTGCAGGCCGGCCTCGAGGAGCACGGGCTGGCCTCGCGGCTGCTGCTGCAGGTCCATGACGAGCTCATCCTCGAGGTCCCGGCCGCCGAGCTCGAGCAGGCCACGGCGCTCCTGAAGGAGCGGATGGGCCGGGCGGCCGAGCTCTCCGTGCCGCTCGACGTGCACGTCGGCCGGGGAAGGAGCTGGCATGACGCCGCACACTGACACACCGGAGGGTCCGTCGCTGCGGCGGCTGGCCGACGCCGCCGAGGCCCGGCTCGGCGAGCACGGCCTCGCGCTGCGCGACCTCGGGGTCCTCGGCCCCGAGGACCCCGCCGCATCGCACTTCGCGGCCGCGGTCGAACGGGGCTTCTACGAGACGGTGCCCACGGGCGCCGCGCTCCGCCAGCAGCTCGAGGCCCACGCGGCCGACGGACGGCGCCGGCTCGGCGTCTACGCGCCGGGGGAGGACCCGGCGGCCCGCCGCCCCGCCGCCACCTTCGAGGACTTCGTGCAGCCGCTGACCACGTGGCCCGGCCGCGCCGTCGACGCGTGGCTGATCACCGACGTGACCGTCTCGCCGGACGCCCGCCGGCGCGGCGTGCTGCGGGCCATGATGCTCAGGTCCCTCGCGGACGCCCGCGACGCCGGCCTGTGCGCGGCCGCCCTGACCGCGACCGAGGCCGCCATCTACGGCCGCTTCGGCTTCGGGGCCGCCACCCGGTGGCACGCCGTGCGGATCGACGTCTCGGGCGCCCCCGCGCTCACGGGTGCCCCGGCCGGCGGGCGGGTCACGGTCGAGGAGCCGCGGGAGATGCCCGGCCTCGTCGACGAGCTGTACGGACGGGTGCTGCCGGCCACCCCCGGCTCGGTCCAGCGGACCTCGTTCAGCGTGCCTCGCTGGGAGGACCGCGAGGCGAGCCGGAACGAGGGGCGCGGCTCGGGGCTGTACGCGGCGGTCCACCGCGACGACGACGGGCGGGTCCAGGGCGTCGCGCTGTATCGGTTCGAGGGCTGGGAGAAGGAGCCGCCCACGATCACCGTCACCGCGTTCCTCGCGGCGACCGCCGACGCGCGGCGCGGGCTCGTCCACCACCTGGCCCGGCTGGACCTGGTCGAGCGGATCGAGTGGGGCCGCGCACCCGAGCCCGGTTGGCTCGAGGCGCTCTTCGTCGACGAGCGGCGGGTGAGTCGGCACCGCGGCTCCGACGACCTGTACCTGCGGGTCCTGAACCTGCCCGCCGCCATGGCGGCCCGTGGCTGGGCGGGCGACGGGGAGGTCGTCGTCGCCGTCGAGGACGCGCTCGGCGCGATCGACGGGACGTGGCGGCTCACCGTCCGCCAGGGGCGCGGCGCCGCCGAGCGGCTGGGCCCCGCGGCCGACGCCGTCCGCATGGGCGCGGGGCTCCGGCTCGACGCGGCCCGGTTCTCCGCGCTCTGGCTCGGCGGGCACTCCCGCGGGGCCGGCGCCGCGGTGCTGGCGGAGGCCGGTGTCGTGGCGGAGCTGCGGGCCGGCGCGGCGGAGGCGTTCGACGGGCTTGTGCGACCCAGCCGACCCCTGCACACCCTCGTCGGCTTCTGATACGCTGGACGAGCACATTCGTGCGCGTTTGATACATGTCCATCACGACCCACGCCGGGTGGGGCCCCTCTGGTGCCCGGATGCCGCCCACCGGCGGCATCGATCCCGACGTGACCCCCGATCCCAACGGAGTCCCTCCTACATGACCACCACTTCCAACGCCCCGCAGGTCGCCATCAACGACATCGGCTCTGCCGAGGACCTGCTCGCCGCCATCGACGCGACCATCAAGTACTTCAACGATGGCGACCTCGTCGAGGGCACCGTCGTCAAGGTGGACCGCGACGAGGTCCTGCTCGACATCGGCTACAAGACCGAGGGCGTCATCCCGTCCCGCGAGCTGTCCATCAAGCACGACGTGGACCCGGACGAGGTCGTGGCCGTGGGCGACACCGTCGAGGCCCTGGTCCTCACCAAGGAGGACAAGGAGGGTCGCCTGATCCTCTCGAAGAAGCGCGCCCAGTACGAGCGCGCCTGGGGCGACATCGAGAAGATCAAGGAGGAGGACGGCGTCGTCGAGGGCACCGTCATCGAGGTGGTCAAGGGCGGCCTCATCCTCGACATCGGCCTGCGCGGCTTCCTCCCGGCCTCCCTCGTGGAGATGCGCCGCGTGCGCGACCTGGCCCCCTACATCGGCCAGAAGCTCGAGGCGAAGATCATCGAGCTGGACAAGAACCGCAACAACGTGGTCCTGTCCCGCCGCGCCTGGCTCGAGCAGACCCAGTCCGAGGTCCGCTCCAACTTCCTCCACAAGCTGGAGAAGGGCCAGGTCCGCAACGGCACCGTGTCCTCCATCGTCAACTTCGGCGCCTTCGTGGACCTGGGCGGCGTGGACGGCCTCGTGCACGTCTCCGAGCTGTCCTGGAAGCACATCGACCACCCGTCCGAGGTCGTCGAGGTGGGCCAGGAGGTCACCGTCGAGGTCCTCGAGGTGGACATGGACCGCGAGCGTGTCTCCCTGTCGCTGAAGGCGACCCAGGAGGACCCGTGGCAGCTCTTCGCCCGCACCCACGCCCTCGGCCAGGTCGTGCCGGGCAAGGTCACCAAGCTCGTGCCGTTCGGTGCGTTCGTCCGCGTGGAGGACGGCATCGAGGGCCTCGTGCACATCTCGGAGCTGGCCTCGCGCCACATCGACACCGCCGAGCAGGTCGTGTCGGTCAACGACGAGCTGTTCGTCAAGGTCATCGACATCGACCTCGAGCGTCGCCGCATCTCCCTGTCCCTCAAGCAGGCCAACGAGGGCGTGGACCCCGAGGGCACCGAGTTCGACCCGGCGCTCTACGGCATGGCCGCGGAGTACGACGAGGAGGGCAACTACAAGTACCCCGAGGGCTTCGACGTCGAGACCAACGAGTGGATGGAGGGCTTCGAGACCGAGCGCGCCGCCTGGGAGCAGCAGTACGCCGACGCTCAGGCCCGCTGGGAGGCCCACAAGGAGCAGGTGCGCCGCTCCCTCCAGGAGGAGGCCACCGCCGGCGCCGACGCCGGTGCGGGCCTGGGCGGCTCGTCCTACTCCTCCGAGGCCCCGTCCTCGGACGGAGGCACCCTGGCCTCCGACGAGGCCCTCGCCGCCCTGCGCGAGAAGCTCACCGGCAACTGATCGCCGCCGTGCGTGGCCGTCCCTGACGGCCCGCGCCGAGCACCCGACGCCCCGTCCCTCCCTCCGGAGGGGCGGGGCGTCGTCGTGTCCCGGGGGACTGGCCGCGGGGGAGCGGACGGGACCCGGCGGCCGCGCTCAGCGGCGCTCGGAGACCGTCACGGTGAACGTGCGGTCGCGCGCCGTCTGCCGAGTCGGCCCGACGAGGTCCTCCAGCACCGACCGGTACCGCAGGTGCGAGTTCCAGACGCACCACAGCCGGCCGCCCGGCTCCAGCACCCGCGCCGCGGCCGCCACCAGCCGGTGCGCCACGGAGGGGTCCACGGCGTTGCCGTCGTGGAACGGGGGATTCAGGAGCACGCACTCCTCCTCCCCGTCCGGCCACGTGGCCAGCGCGTCGTCGCGCACGGCCCGGACGCGGTCCGCCACGCGGTTCGCACGGGCCGTGGCCAGCGTCGAGGCCACCGCCACGGCGGACTGGTCGGTGGCCACCACGGTGACGTGCGGCCACAGCCGCGCTGCCCCGACCGAGAGCAGCCCGTTGCCGCAGCCCAGGTCCACGACGCGCCCCGGCGGGCGCGGGTCGTCGGCGAGCGAGGCGAGCAGCAGACGGGAGCCCGGGTCGGCGGCGGCTCCGCCGAAGGTGCCGGCGTGGGCCACCAGGTGCAGGCGCCCCACGCCGGGGACGTCGCGGTCGGCCTCCTCCGGCGGCCGGGCGGTCACGCCGGGACGTGGGCCCCGGGCCGTGAGCACGCGCGCCTTGCGGCGTCCCCGTCCGGCGACGACGTCCTCGAACGCCGCGCCCAGCACCGCGTTCATGCGCGGACTCATGTGCTTGTCGCGGCCGCCGGCCAGCAGGACCACGCCGGGGTCGGCGGCGGCCGACACGATCCGGGACAGCCGGTCGAGCTCGTCGAGCGAGCGGGGCAGCGGCAGCAGGACCGTCCGGGCGCCCCGGGCCGCCTCCTCAGGCGTGGCCGTTCGCTCGAGCTCGCCCGTCTCCCCGCCGAGGCGACCGGCGGCGCGCCACGCGGCGAGGTTCGCGTCCAGCGAGCGCTCGGCGGAGGCGTCGTCCTGGTGGATCCGCACGTCGTGGCCGGCCGTGAGCAGGGGCAGGGTCAGCGCGCCGTGCCGGTCCTCCAGGACGGCCACCGGGCCGGGGACGTGCCCGCTCGCGATCCACCCGGCCAGGGTGTCGAGCAGGAGCAGGTCCGCCGTGTCGTGGGCCTGGCGGTCGGGCTCGGTCGGCAGCGGCCACCGATCCAGCGCCGCGAAGTCCACGCCCGCGGTGAGGTCGTCCGGCAGCCCGCCACGGGCGACATCGGGGGTGACCCCCCGGGGCAACGGCTCACTCATGGTCCACCCAGTCCTCTCCGATCCGTTCCGCACGCCCCGCGCCGGCCGTGACGTCCGCGAGCCGCGCCGCGAACGCCGCGCGGGCCTCCTCGGTGTCCGGCACGCCGACCGTCAGGCGGACCGCCGCGGCGCCGTAGCTCGCTTCCAGCACCGACACGCCCGCCGCGCGCAGCTCGTTCTCCCACCGGCCGGCGTCGGTGTGGGGCGCCTCCACCGCGAGCAGGGCCAGCCGGGAGCGGGTGCGCAGCGGGGCGGCGTCGAGTGCCCCGGACACCGAGTCCGAGTAGGCGCGCACCAGGCCCCCGGCGCCCAGCTTGATCCCCCCGAACCAGCGCACGACGACGGCGCACACGTCCGTCAGGTCGGTCCGGCCCGGCGCGGTCTCGCGCTGGAGGACGGCCTCGAGCATGGGGACGCCGGCCGTGCCGGCGGGCTCGCCGTCGTCGCTGGAGCGCATCCGGTCCCGGGCGGGGCCGAGGACGAACGCGCTGCACACGTGCCGCGCGTCGTGGTGCCGGCGCCGCAGGACGGCGACCATCTCGCGCGCCTGCGCCTCGTCCTCGACGCGCCCGAGGTAGGTGAGGAAGCGGCTGCGGCGGATCTCCACCTCCCGTTCCAGCCAGCCGTCGGGGTCGCGGGCGGACGCCGGCAGGACCGTGCAGCGCGCGGTCGGGGCGGGGGCGGGATCGGGCATGACCCCACCCTAGGGGCCGGCCGAGGACGGGCACGCCGTCGAGCCCGGACGTGAGCTTCGGTACAGTGGAAGACCGTGCCACCCGGCACCGGCCCACCGGTGAGCGAGCACGCGTGCCGCCGCGGGCCTCCCACGACCCTGTCCCGGGAGACTCATGACTTCCCCGCTCACTCGCCTGCACGACACGTTGGGGCTCCGCACGAGTCCGGCGATCTTCTTCGGCTCGGCCGCCGCGGTCGTGCTCTTCACCGCCGCGATGGGCCTGTTCCCTGGCCCGGTCCAGGCGGCCTTCGGCGTGGTCTCGAGCTGGCTGCGCTACGACGTCGGCTGGATCTACACCCTCAGCCTGACCCTGCTGGTGGCGTTCCTGTTCATCCTCGCCGTGACCCGGTACGGCCGGGTCAAGCTCGGCGACGACGACGCGGTGCCGGAGTACTCCGGCCTGACCTGGTTCGGCATGATGTTCGCCGCCGGCGTCGGCGCGGTGCTGATGTTCTGGGGCATCGCGGAGCCGATGAACCACTACGCCAACCCGCCCATGGCGGGGACGGAGCCGTTCTCCGACCGCGCGGCCTCGGAGGCCATGGCGATCGCGAACTTCCACTTCGGCATCCACATGTGGGCGATCCTGCTCGTCCCGGGCCTGTGCTTCGGCTACTTCACGTACAAGCGCAAGCTGCCCCCGCGCGTGTCCTCCGCCTTCCAGCCCCTCCTCGGCGATCGCATCCACGGCCCCATCGGCAAGACGATCGACATCATCGCCGTGGTCTCCACCGTGTTCGGCCTCGGCGTGTCCGTGGGCCTGGGCGCCCTGCAGATCAACGCGGGCATGAACTACGTGCTGGGCACCCCCGTGGCCGGCTGGGTCCAGGCGCTCATCCTGGCCGTCGTCACCGCCGTGGGCACGGCCTCCGTGCTGGTCGGCATGGACAAGGGCGTCAAGCGGCTGTCCTACGCCAACATCCTGCTGGCGATCGCCCTGCTCGTGTACGTCCTGATGTGGGCCGTCTCCAGCATGGACGTCATCCGCGGCACCGTGCAGGCGATCGGCGAGTACGCCTCCATGCTGCCCGTGCTCTCCACCTACAACGACACGTACAACTCGGGCCAGTGGTCCGGTGACTGGACCGTTTTCTACTGGGCCTGGACCGTGACGTGGGCGCCCTTCGTGGGGATGTTCTTCGCCCGCATCTCACGCGGCCGCACCATCCGCTCCTTCATCATGGCCGGCCTCGGCCTGCCCACGGCGTTCGTCATCATCTGGATGGGCATCTACGGCTACTCCGCGTTCCAGTCGGACCGCGCCACCGCGCCGGCGCCGGGCCAGGGCGGTGACCTCACGCAGACGATCGTCACCGACGGCAACGTCCAGGCCGCCCTGTTCCAGCACCTGCAGGGCACGCCGCTCTACACGGTGGCCGCGGTCGTGGCGCTCGTGGTCATCACGCTGTTCTTCATCACCTCGATCGACTCGGGCGCGCTCGTGATGGACGCGATGGCCAATGGCCACGAGGATGCCGCGCCCCGCCGCCAGTCCGTGTTCTGGGCCGTGTCCATCGGCGCGGTCTGCGCGGCCATCATCCTCACCGCGGGCGAGAACGGCCTGGCGGCGCTGCAGGAGGTCATCATCGTGATCGGCCTGCCCATCCTGCTCATCACCGTCACGCAGGCCGCACTGCTGCTGCAGGCCCTGCGCGAGGACGCGGGTGCCGCGCGGCCCATGCGGACCCGCCAGTGGAAGCAGGTGCTGCCGGTCGAGGAGTACCGCCGCCGCGCCACCGAGGACGGCGTGGACGTCTCGGACTTCGTGATCCGCCCCGAGTTCGAGGTCGGCACCGAGCCGGAGAACGACACGCACACCCCGAAGACGTGGCACCAGCAGCGCATCGACGCGGCCAAGGCCCTCGTCACCGTCGGCCTGACCGGCGGCATCGCCGCGGGCCGCACCGAGGTCGGCGCGGAGCTCGAGCGGCTGGGCGCCGTCGTCGTGGAGTTCGACGACCTGATGGGGGAGATCCTCGTGCCCGGCAACCCCGTGCTCGAGGAGCTCCGCTCGGTCTTCGGCGAGGACATCGTCCGCGCGGACGGCACCCTGGACGCGCGCACCCTCAACCGGCTCACCACCGAGAGCTCGACCGCCCGGACGCGCATGTACGAGATCGTCTCCCCGGCGGTGCGCGACGAGGCGAACCGCCGGGCCCGCGAGATCGGCGAGGACTCCGTGCTGGTGGTCGACCTGGCCCTGCTGGCCGAGACCGGCTCCGGACAGGACTTCGACCAGGTGCTGGCCGTCTCCGCTCCCGCCGAGGTGCGCGTCGCCCGGCTCATGGAGTCCCACGACATGACCCGCGAGCGGGCCTGGGCCTTCATCGACGAGGAGGCGGCGGACGAGGAGCGGGCCGAGATCGCGGACACCGTGATCGAGAACGACGGCTCGCTCGAGGACCTGCAGGAGGCCGTCCGGGCATACTGGGAGGCCAAGATCCAGCCTCAGCTCGAGGCCGCCCGAGGAGAGCGCGTATGACCGAGACCGACCCGGTGGCCGAACGGCCGCGCGTCCATGTGGGCCTGACCGGCGGGATCGCCGCCGGCAAGTCCGCGGTGGCCCGTGTCCTGCAGGAGCGTGGCGCGCTCCTGGTGGACTCGGACGCCCTCGCCCGGCTGGTCCTCGAGAAGGGCACCGACGGGCTGGCCGCCGTCCAGGACGAGTTCGGGGACCGCGTCATCACCGCGGACGGTGAGCTCGACCGCGTCGAGATGGCCCGCATCGTCTTCGGGGACGAGGGCGCCCGACAGCGCCTGAACCGCATCGTGCACCCCCGGATCCGGGCTGCGGCCCGGCGCATCGTCGCCGAGGCCGGGCCGGACGCCGTCGTGGTCCAGGACGTGCCGCTGCTGGTGGAGACCGGGCAGGCGGACGCGTTCGACCTCGTGATCGTGGTGGAGGCCCCGCTCGAGGAGCGCCTGCGCCGGATGGTGGAGGACCGCGGCATGAGCCGCGCGGACGCCGAGGCGCGGATCGCGGCCCAGGCCACGGACGAGCAGCGGCGCGCCGTCGCGGACGTGGTCATCGTCAACGACGCCGACCTCGAGCGGCTCGCGTCCGTGGCGAACCAGGTGTGGGACCGGTTCCTCGCCCCCGGCGCGGCTGAGCCCTCGGCGGACTGACCGCCGGGGTGTCCGGGGCGCGACGTAGGGTTCTGCCATGAGCCTGGCCCAGAAGATCAACCGCGTCGTCGCCCCGTTCGAGGTCATCTCCCCCTACCAGCCCTCCGGTGACCAGCCGAAGGCCATCGCCGAGCTCGCCGAGCGCGTGGAGGCGGGGGAGAAGGACGTCGTCCTGATGGGCGCCACCGGCACGGGCAAGTCGGCGACGACGGCGTGGCTCGTCGAGCGCCTCCAGCGGCCCACGCTGGTGATGGTGCAGAACAAGACGCTCGCGGCGCAGCTGGCCAACGAGTTCCGGGAGCTGCTGCCCAACAACGCGGTCGAGTACTTCGTCTCCTACTACGACTACTACCAGCCCGAGGCGTACGTCCCGCAGACGGACACCTTCATCGAGAAGGACTCCTCCATCAACGAGGAGGTCGAGCGGCTGCGCCACTCGGCCACGAACGCGCTGCTGACCCGGCGGGACGTGATCGTGGTGGCCACCGTCTCCTGCATCTACGGCCTCGGCACGCCCGAGGAGTACATCGAGCAGATGGTCACCCTGCGCCGCGGTGCGGAGATGGACCGGGACGTGCTCCTGCGGCGGTTCGTGCAGATGCAGTACGTGCGCAACGACGTCGACTTCCACCGCGGCACCTTCCGGGTGCGGGGGGACACCGTGGAGATCATCCCCATGTACGAGGAGCTCGCGGTGCGCATCGAGTTCTTCGGGGACGAGATCGAGTCCATCCAGACCCTGCACCCGCTCACCGGCCAGGTGGTGCGCGAGGAGGAGGAGATGTACATCTTCCCGGCCTCGCACTACGTGGCCGGCGACGAGCGCATGGGCCGGGCGATCACCACCATCGAGGACGAGCTGCGGGAGCGGCTGCAGGAGCTGGAGTCCCAGGACAAGCTGCTCGAGGCGCAGCGGCTGCGCATGCGCACCACGTACGACCTCGAGATGATGCAGCAGATGGGCTACTGCAACGGCATCGAGAACTACTCGCGCCACATCGACGGCCGTCCCGCCGGCTCCGCCCCGCACTGCCTGCTGGACTACTTCCCGGACGACTTCCTGCTCGTGGTGGACGAGTCCCACGTGACCATCCCGCAGATCGGCGCGATGTACGAGGGGGACATGTCCCGCAAGCGCACCCTCGTGGAGCACGGCTTCCGCCTGCCCTCGGCCATGGACAACCGCCCGCTGAAGTGGGACGAGTTCCTCGAGCGGATCGGGCAGACCGTGTACCTCTCCGCGACGCCGGGCGCCTACGAGCTCGGCCAGGCGGACGGCTACGTCGAGCAGATCATCCGGCCCACCGGGCTGGTGGACCCGCAGGTGGTGGTCAAGCCGACCGAGGGGCAGATCGACGACCTGCTCGAGCAGATCCGCGTGCGCACGGCCAAGGACGAGCGCGTCCTGGTGACCACGCTGACCAAGCGCATGGCCGAGGACCTCACGGACTACCTGCTCGAGGCGGGGGTGAAGGTCGAGTACCTCCACTCGGATGTGGACACGCTGCGCCGCGTGGAGCTGCTGCGGGAGCTGCGCAAGGGCACCTTCGACGTGCTGGTGGGCATCAACCTGCTGCGCGAGGGCCTGGACCTGCCCGAGGTCTCGCTCGTGGCGATCCTGGACGCGGACAAGGAGGGGTTCCTGCGCTCCACCACCTCCCTCATCCAGACCATCGGCCGCGCCGCCCGCAACGTCTCCGGCGAGGTCCACATGTACGCCGACAACGTCACGGACTCCATGCGGCGGGCGATCGACGAGACCGAGCGGCGCCGGGCCGTGCAGATCGCGTACAACGAGGAGCACGGGATCGACCCCCAGCCGCTGCGCAAGCGCATCGCGGACATCACGGACCAGCTGGCCCGGGAGGACGCGGACACCGCCGACTTCCTCAAGGGCATGGGCGGCGTGAAGTCCGGGTTCGACTTCGGCATGGGCCACCGAGGCCTCAGCTCGCTGGACCGGGACGCGACCACAGGGGAGGGCACCGAGGCTCCGGCGGTGGACCCGGCGTCGCTGCCCGCCAAGGACCTGGCCGATCTGATCGAGCAGATGTCGAAGCAGATGCACCAGGCGGCGGCGGACCTGCAGTTCGAGCTCGCCGCCCGCCTGCGCGACGAGGTCGGCGAGCTCAAGAAGGAGCTGCGGCAGATGAAGCGGGAGCAGTGACCACCCGGCATGATGCCGACCCAGGGTGTTATGAAAACACTGATGAATGTCGTCATATCAGTGATAGTGTGACGCCATGAGCGCAGCACCCCCGGTCGCGGCCGTGATCGCGGACATCGTCGGCTCCCGCGCCCTCCCGGACCGGGAGCGCGCGCAGGAGCAGATCCTGGCCGCCTTCGCGGCCGCGGAACAGGACGTCCCGCCGCTGCGCCCCGCCTGGGCCAGCGTCGGCGACGAGTTCCAGGCGCTGCACCGCACCTGGCCGGACGCGCTCCGGCTGACCGTCCGCGTCACGCTCGCCCTGCCCCCGGGCCTCGACCTGCGCTTCGGGATCGGCCTGGGGCAGCGGCGGGCCCTGGACGCCGGCGGAGACGGCATCGAGGACGGCACGGCCTGGTATCGGGCCCGCGAGGCCGTCGAGCACGCGCACGAGCGGGCCGCCGGCGCCGCGACCGCCTTCCGTGCCGCGGACCCGTCCCTCACCGCCGCCGTGGACGGGCTCGCCCTGCTGCGCGACCACGTCCTCGGCCGGCTCAAGGCCCGCGAACGCCGGATCGCCGCAGCCCTGCTGGGCGGGGCGACCCAGGCGGAGGCCGCACGGGCGGAGCGGATCACGCAGTCCGCGGTGTCGCAGACCGTCGCGCGGTCCGGGATCGGCCGGCTGCTCGAGCTGGACGCCGAGCTCGCCGCCGCGGCGACGGAGGTCGCGCCGTGACCGCCCTCGCACTGCTCGCCCTGGGGCTGCACGACCTGCTCGACGCCGTCCTGCCCGGCGCCTGGCCCGCCCCACGGCGGCGGTGGCTCGCCCGGGCCGGCGCGGCCGTGGCCGCCGTCCTCGCCGCGGTGCTGGTGGCCGTGCTGGCGCCGACCGGCGTGGCCGTCGCGGTGGGCGGCGGCCTGGTGTCCCTCGGCCTGCTGATGGGCTGGACGTGGCTGCACCCGGACCGGCCGCTCGGGGTGGTCGCGGTGGTGGCCGTGGTCGGCCTGGTGGCCGTGCTCGAGTCGACCCTGGCGCCCGCGGGCCTGCGCTCCGCGCCCCCGGCCCTCACGCTGTTGGCGGTGGCGCTGGCCCTGACCGAGACCGGCAACCGGGTCACCCGCGCGGTCCTCGCCCTGGCGGGCCGGCCCGCCGACGGAGGCGACGAGGAGGCGGAGGACCCCGCGGCGGAGCCCACGACCGTGCCGTCCGCCGCGCCCACGGACCCCGCGGCCGACGGCCTGCGCGGCGGTCGCTACATCGGGCCCATGGAGCGACTGCTCATGGTCGTCCTGGGGCTCGCGCAGGCCTATCCGGTGATCGCGGCCCTGATGGCGGCCAAGGGCATCGTGCGCTTCCCGGAGATCTCGGCGGACCGCGGCGCCGGCTCGCGCGCGGAGGAGTTCCTCATCGGCTCCCTCGCCAGTTGGGGCCTGGCCGCCGCCGGTGCCGTCGTCGTCTGGCTCGCCCTGGGCCTGACCGCTCCCGGCGCAGTCTGAGACCGGCCCCCCGCGTCCGCGCGCGGGACCGCACCCGTCTAGACTGGCGCGGCCCCCACGAAAGGAACCCCTCCAAGGACGTGCTCAGTCCCGCCTTCGAGACCACGACCCTTGTGGTCCTCGGCGTCATCCTCCTGCTCGACCTGCTGTACGTCGCGCGCCGCCCCCACGAGCCCTCCATGAAGGAGGCC
The DNA here is from genome assembly GCF_037853785.1 of Micrococcus sp. GPGPB33. Taxonomy (NCBI): domain Bacteria; kingdom Bacillati; phylum Actinomycetota; class Actinomycetes; order Micrococcales; family Micrococcaceae; genus Micrococcus; species Micrococcus sp. GPGPB33. The sequence continues at coordinate 2,047,888 of NZ_JAQMWO010000002.1, read as the reverse complement.
GGCCTGTGGATCGGGTTCTACGTGGCGCTGGCGCTGGTCTTCGCGGGGCTGCTCTTCGCGGGGCTGCTCTTCGCCCTGGGCGATGCGCAGCACGGCACCGAGTTCCTCGCCGGCTGGGTCACCGAGTACAGCCTCAGCGTGGACGACCTGTTCGTGTTCCTCATCATCATGGCCACGTTCCAGGTGCCCCGCCGCTACCAGCAGGAGGTGCTGATGGTGGGCATCATCATCGCGCTGATCGCCCGCGCGGTGTTCATCGCGGTCGGCGCCGTCGCCATCGAGCACCTGACGTGGGAGTTCTACATCTTCGGCGCCTTCCTGCTCTGGACCGCCTGGCAGCAGCTCAAGGACGACGGCGGGGACGAGGAGTCCGAGCCGGGCGTCGTGGCCCGCCTGACCCGCCGCCTCAACGTGGCGCCGGACTACGACGGCAACCGACTGCGCACCACCGTGGACGGCCGGCGCATGTTCACCCCCATGGTGGTCGTGTTCATCACGATCGGCCTGACGGACGTGATGTTCGCGGTGGACTCCATCCCGGCGATCTTCGGCCTCACCCAGAACTGGTTCATCGTCCTGACCGCCAATATCTTCGCCCTCATGGGCCTGCGCCAGCGGGCCCGACGACGCCCCGCTCCGCCCGCCGCGGGTCGGGGCGTCGTCGTGCGACCGGGTAGACTGACCGGCGACGTAGGGGAGTATCCCGAACACTGTGGACGTCAGCACGCCGCGGCCGCCGAGAGCGCGCCGCCGGCCGGACACAGGGGCCCGGGCCGCGGTCGCGGCGGGCGGAGAGACTTGCGGCACCGTCCTGACCCCTGACGCCGAGAGGTGACCCGTGGAAATCAACGGCCTGACCTGGGGCTTGACGATCGCGCTGATCGTCGGGCTCCTCGCGTTCGACTACTTCGCCCATGTCCGCAAGGCGCACACGCCGTCGATCCGGGAGGCCGCGATCTGGTCCGGCGTCTACGTCGGCCTCGCGCTCGTCTTCGGCCTCGTGTTCTTCGCCTTCGGCGACACCCAGCACGCGGTCGAGTACTACACCGGCTACCTGCTGGAGAAGGCGCTCAGCGTCGACAACCTGTTCGTCTTCCTGGTGATCATGGCCAGCTTCCGCGTGCCCCGCGACTACCAGCAGAAGGTGCTGCTGTTCGGCATCACGTTCGCGCTGATCTCGCGCACCTTGTTCATCCTGCTGGGCGCCGCCGTCATCGCCGCGTGGTCGGACGTGTTCTACCTCTTCGGCCTGTTCCTGCTGATCATCGCCGGCGGCCAGCTCAAGGGCGAGATGTCCGGCGACGCCGAGGGCGCCCAGGACGAGGCGGACAACGTGATGGTCCGCCTCGTCAAGCGGTTCCTGCCCGCCTCCGAGCAGTTCGACGGCGACCGCCTCTTCACGACGGTGGACGGCAAGCGCCTCATGACGCCGATGCTCCTCGTGATGATCGCGATCGGCGCCACGGACATCCTCTTCGCCTTCGACTCCATCCCCGCGATCTTCGGCGTGACCCAGGAGGCGTACATCGTCTTCACCGCCACGGCGTTCTCGCTCATGGGCCTGCGCCAGCTGTACTTCCTGATCGACGGCCTGCTCGACCGCCTCGTCTACCTGGCCTACGGGCTCTCCGCGCTGCTGGCGTTCATCGGCGTGAAGCTGATCCTGCACGCCCTGCACGAGAACAACCTGCCGTTCATCAACGGCGGCGAGAACGTGCCCGTCGTCGAGATCCCCACGACGCTGTCCCTCGTGGTCGTCGTCGTGATCCTGGCGATCACCGTGGCGATCTCCCTGGCCTCGCCGAAGGGCCAGGCCCTGCGGGCGCTGCAGAACGCCGAGAAGTACTCGTATCGGTACTCGAAGCTGGCCGAGGACGCCGACCCGGCCGAGCGCGAGCGCGCCGCCGCCCTGATGGACCGCTGGACGGCCCGGGCCGAGGCCCTGGACCAGCGCTGGCGCGACCAGCTGCTCGAGCACAAGGACGCGTGGTCGGCCATCATCCGCACGGCCCACGAGACCCGGCTCGCCGATCCCCGTGACGACGACGCGCGCGGGGTCTCCGAGCAGATCGTGCGACAGGACGGGCCCACCGTCTGAGCCGATCACGGCACCGGGGGAGTGCTCCGCCGGCGCCCGGGCCCCCGGGCCGGTCAGTCGACCGGGTCGGGGGCCGTCGTCGTCCCGGCGCCGTCCGCCGCGGTCATCGCCAGGAGCCGGTCGAGGATCGCCGGCCCGTCGTCGGCGATGCCGTCGTGGTGGAAGGCGTCGGTCTCCCACACCTGCAGGCCGCGGACGCGCCGCGCCGTCTCGAGCGAGAGGTCCCGGTCCACGTACACGTCGTCGGCGTAGACCGCGGCGGCCACGGGGACGGTGTTCTGCGCCAGGGCAGCCACGTCGTAGAGCGGGCCCCACTGCGTGCGCTCGGCGAGCAGCCGCGCCGTGCCGGCCAGGGGCCGCAGCCGGGGGTCGACCTCGACGGACCAGGGCATGACGTGTTCGCCCGTGGGCAGCGGGACCGTGGTCGCCTCCGGGTCGAAGTCCGGGTGCTCGGCGAGCATCCGGGACGCCGACCAGCCGGTGTCCGCCCGGCCGCCGGCCAGGTCCGCCGGCTGCGCGTAGATCGCCTCGTGCAGCACGGTGTAGAGCGGGTTGACGAGGCGGTCGTCCTGGTCGGCGACGGCGGCCAGGAACGTCTCGGACAGGCGCGGCGCGGGTCCGGTGCGGTCCACGGCCTCGGCGAGGACCCAGTGCAGGCGGTCCACGCGGGTGTTGCCGCCCAGCAGCATGCCCAGACCCTGGGCCCGTCCCACGGTGAGCGGCCCGCCGCCGGGCAGGGGGATCGGGGCGCCCGCGGCCTCGGCGGCGCGGATCAGCCCCACGGCCTCCGACCACGCGTCGCGGTCGGCCGGGTGCCGGTCGAAGAACTCCTCGGTGCGGGCGCGCATCCGGGCGTAGGTGGCCCGGTAGACCCGGTCGGCGTGGCCGGTGAGCGGGGCGAGGCCGCCGGTCACCAGGCTGCGCTGCAGGCCCTCCGGGTGGAAGGAGAGATAGCTCAGCGTGCAGAACCCGCCGAAGCTCTGGCCCAGTGTGGTCCACGGCCCGGCGCCGAGGGCGAGGCGCAGCATCTCGGCGTCCCGCACGATCGAGGGCGCCCGCAGGTGCACCAGGTGCTCGGCGCGCGCCTCGTCCGTGGCGAAGGCGCCCGGGGCGGTCAGGGTCGCCACAGTGGCCGGGGTCGAACGCCCCGTGCCGCGCTGGTCCAGCAGCAGCACGCGGTGGCTCTCGGCCAGCGCGCCGAGCCAGCCGCTCAGGCGCGCCGGGCGGGGCCCGGCACTGCCGGGGCCACCCTGGAGGTACAGGGCCCAGGGGCGCTCGCCCTCGGGGTCGTCCTTCGCCCGGATCTCGCGGGCGAAGACGGTCAGCGTGCCGCGCCCGTGCGGCCCGACGCCGGTGCCCGCCGCGTCCTGCGCCTCGGCCTCGGCGAGGCCCAGCGCGTGGTCGATCGGCACCGAGAACCAGTGGTCCACCGTGACGGTGCCGTCGTAGAGCTCGGTGCGCTCGCCCACGCGGTGGCGGGCCGGCTCGAGGGGAGCGAAGCCGCGCGGGTCGCCCGCCACGGGCCGTCCTGCCGCCCGAGCGTCCCCGGCGCTCACAGGCCCCACCCGGACTCGGGCGCGCCCACGGAGACCACCCGGATCACGGGATGGCCCGCCTCGTCGGAGGCGTCCAGGTCGACCACGGCGTTGATCCCGTGGTCCAGGTCCCCGTCCGGGTCCTTCAGGACCTGCCGCACCGCCCACCAGCGCGGGCCGGCCAGCTCCAGCGGGGCGGCGACGTCGGGGGCCGCGGCCACGCGGAACAGCTCGGGGCCGCGCGCGGCGGGGCCGTCGTCGATGTCCTCGTGGTCGTCGAAGTAGGCGTCGAGGGCGTCGGCCCAGTCGTCGGCGGACAGCTCGCCGGACAGGCGCGCGAGCGCCTCGTCCCGCTCGTCGCCGAACAGGCGCACCCGCTGGAACATCGCGTTGCGGACCATCACCCGGAACACGGGCTCGTTGTCCGTCAGGCGAGGCGGGGCCGGCGGCTCGAGCGCCTCCATGTCCCGGCGCAGCTCGTCGATGTCCCCGGCCACCAGGTCCTCCCACTCCTCCAGGAGGGACGAGTCGGTCTGCTTCACCATCTCGTCGAGCCAGTCCAGCAGCACCTGGAGCTCCTCGGTGCGGGCCGCCTCGGGGACGGTGTGGCGCAGTGCCTTGACCGCGTCCGTGAGGTAGCGCAGCAGCACGCCCTCGGACCGGGCGATCCCGTAGAACCGCACGTAGTCGCCGAAGCCCATGGCCCGCTCGAACATGTCGCGCACCACGGACTTGGGGGTCAGCTCGAACTCCGCGAGCCACGGGGCGTCCTGCCGGTAGAGCTCGAACTGCTGCTCGAGGAGCTCGGCCAGCGGCCGCGGGTGGGTGATCTCGTCGAGGGCCCGCATGCGGTCGTTGTAGTCCATGCCCTCGGCCTTCATGGCGGCCACGGCCTCGCCCTTGGCGTGCTTGACCTGGGCGGAGAGCACCTGGCGCGGCGGGTCGAGGGTCGCCTCGATCACGGAGACGACGTCGAGCGCGTGGTCGGGATCGGCCGGGTCCAGCAGGTCGAGCGCGGCGAGGGCGAAGGGGGAGAGCGGCTGGTTGAGCGCGAAGTCCGGCTGCAGGTCCACCGTGAGGTCCACGGTGCGGCCCTCGGCGTCCGGCTCGGGCAGACGCTCGACGACGCCCGTGGCCAGCAGCTCCCGGAAGATCCCGAGCGCGCGGCGCATGAGCACCGCCTGGCGGGCCGGGGTCTCGTGGGTGCCGCGCAGCAGGCGCCGGACCGCGATGACCGGGTCGCCGGGCCGGTCGAGGATGTTCAGCAGCATGGAGTGCGTGATCCGCATGCGGGAGACCAGCGGCTCCGGCTCGGCGGAGACGAGGCGCTCGAACGTCGCCGGCCCCCACGAGACGAAGCCGGCCGGCGGGGTCTTGCGCTTGCCGGACTTCACGGACTGCTTCATGCGCTTGGCCCGCTCGGCCTCGTCCTTGACGTTCGCGAACTTCGCGGCGGCCTTGCGCTCGGCCGCCTTGTTCTCGATCACGTGCTCGGGGGCCTGGACCACCACGGTGCCGGAGGTGTCGAAGCCGGCCCGGCCCGCCCGGCCGGCGATCTGGTGGAACTCGCGGGCCTGCAGCAGGCGGGTCTTCTCGCCGTCGAACTTGGACAGCGCGGTGAGCAGCACGGTGCGGATCGGCACGTTGATCCCGACGCCGAGCGTGTCGGTGCCGCAGATGACCTTGAGGAGGCCGTCCTGGGCCAGCTTCTCCACGAGGCGGCGGTATTTGGGCAGCATGCCCGCGTGGTGCACGCCGATGCCCGCCCGGACGAGGCGGTTCAGGGTGTGCCCGAAGCCCGCGGAGAAGCGGAAGCCGGCGATCCGCGCGGCGATCGCCTCCTTCTCCTCCTTGGACGTCACCGAGATCGAGGACAGCCCCTGGGCCGTCTCCACGGCGTCCAGCTGCGAGAAGTGCACGATGTACACCGGTGCCTGGTGGGTGCTCACGAGCTCCTCGACCTTCTCCTGCAGCGGCACCTCGGACCACTCGAACGTCAGCGGGATGGGGCGCTCCGCATGGGCGACGACGGCGACCTCGCGCCCGGTGCGCTCGGTGAGGTCCGCCTCGAGGCGGGTCGTGTCGCCGAGGGTGGCCGACATGAGCAGGAACCGGGCCTGCGGCAGCTCGAGGAGGGGGACCTGCCAGGCCCAGCCACGGGAGGGGTCCGCGTAGTAGTGGAACTCGTCCATCACCACGGTGCCGATCTCCATGCCCGAGCCCTCGCGCAGCGCGCGGTTGGCCAGGATCTCGGCGGTGCAGCAGATGATCGGCGCGTCACCGTTGACGGTGGAGTCACCCGTGACCATGCCCACATTCTCCGCCCCGAACACGTCCACCAGCGCGAAGAACTTCTCCGAGACGAGCGCCTTGATCGGCGCCGTGTAGTAGGAGACGGCGTCGTGGGCGAGCGCGTCGGCGTGTGCGGCCAGCGCCACCAGGGACTTGCCGGAGCCGGTGGGCGTCGCCAGGATCACGTGCTTGCCCTGGACGAGCTCGAGGACGGCCTCCTCCTGGGCGGGGTAGAGCGAGATGCCGCGGTCCTCGGTCCAGGCCGCGAAGGCCCCGAAGACGTCGTCGGCGTCCGGGGTCGGCGGGAGCGCGTCGATGCGGTCGGTCAGCGAGGGCGGGTTCGTGGCGGCAGAAGTCATCGCCCCCAGGGTATCGGCCGCTCCGCGCGATACGGTGCCGCCATGAGTCAGATCGCGCCTGAGAGCCCGCATCCGGACACCGACGCCGTCGTGGGGGACGTGACCGGCCGACAGGGCGGGGGGTTCACCTGGGATCCCGCGCAGTACGAGGGCTTCGCCGAGCATCGCGCCCGCCCCTTCCACGACCTGGTGGGGCGCGTCCGCGCCGAGGCGCCGCGCGTCGTGGTGGACCTGGGCTGCGGCCCGGGGACCCTGACCCGGACGCTAGCCGAGCGCTGGCCGGACGCCGAGGTGATCGGTCTGGACGACTCGCCCGCGATGCTCGAGCGGGCCCGGGAGCAGGCCGCCCGCACGGGCACCCCCGCCAACCTGCGCTTCGAGGCAGTCGACGCCTCGCAGTGGCGCCCGTCGAGGGCGACGGACGTCGTGGTGTCCAACGCGATGCTCCAGTGGATCCCGACGCACCGTCGCCTGATCCGGCGCTGGCTCGGGGACCTCACGCCGGGGGCCTGGTTCGCGGCGCAGATCCCGCGGCCCTACGAGCAGCCCTCCCACGCGGCGATCGTGGCGCTGGCCGAGGACCCGGCCTTCTCCGAGCCGCTGCACGGCGTGGCCACCACCCGCACCGTGGCGCCGCCCGAGGAGTACACGCGGCTGTTCCTCGAGGCGGGGTGGTCCCCGGTCGTCTGGGAGACGGAGTACCAGCAGGTGCTGACGGGCGAGGACCCGGTGTTCCGGTGGACCTCCGGCGCGGCCCTGCGACCGAGCCTGCAGGCCCTGGCCCGCTGGGACGCCGAGGAGGGCTCCGCCGAGGGCGCCGGGCTGCTCGAGGCGTTCGTGGACCGGTACCGCGCCGCCATGCGCGAGGCATACCCGCCGGTGCCCGGCGTCACGGCCGACGACGGCGGCCCGGTCACGATCTTCCCGGCCCGGCGCCTGTTCATGGTGGGGCAGAAGCCGGCCTGACGCCGGGCCCGCCCGGGCGGGCCGTCACCAGCCGCGCTCGGCCCACTCCGGCAGGTGGGGGCGTTCGGCGCCCAGGGTCGTCGAGGCGCCGTGGCCGGGGTGGACCACCACGTCGTCGTCGAACGCGTCGAAGATCCGTTCGGTGACGTCCGTGAACAGCTGACGGAACCGGCCGTCGTCGCCCTCGGTGTTGCCCACCCCGCCCGGGAAGAGGGAGTCGCCGGTGAAGAGCACGGCCGGCTCGTCCGCCTCGGGGCGGCACACCAGCGCGATCGACCCGGGCGTGTGGCCGCGCAGGGCCAGCACCTCGAGCCGGAGCCCGTCCACCCCCACGATGTCCCCGTGGCGCAGGCGCACGTCGGGGGCGACCCCCGTGGCCTCGGCGATTGCGTCGGCGTCGTCCTCGCCGGCCGCCGTGCGGGCCCCGGTCAGGGAGGCCAGCGCCGGCAGCGCGCGCACGTGGTCCCAATGCCGGTGCGTGGTGACGATCATCTCGAGGCGCGGCTCGCACGGGGTGTCGTCCGCGGCCGAGGCGATGAGGTCGCGGATCGCCTCGGCCTCGGCGGCGGCGTCGATCAGCACCTGCGCCCCCGTGGTCTTGGAGGTGAGCAGGTACACGTTGTTGTCCATCTCCGACACGGAGCAGGCGCGCACCGTGACGGCGGGCAGATCGTGCAGGAGGCGGTTCCGGGCGGTCTCGGGCATGCGCAACAGTGTACGGACGGGGCGGCGACGCGCCAGGGCGGGCCCGGCCCGCGGTCGGTTCGCCCACAGGCGAGACCCCGGTGTCGTATCCGTGCCCGCCCCTATGCTGGCCGCGTGCCCAAGAACTCCTCCACCACCGTCTCCTCCGCCGTCGAGGCCCACCCCGGCGGCCTCGCCTCCGGCCCCGGCGGCGCGCGCTCGGGCGAGCGGGACCGCATCGTCGTCCAGGGCGCCCGCGAGCACAACCTGAAGGACGTGGACGTCAGCTTCCCGCGGGACGCCATGGTCGTGTTCACGGGCCTGTCCGGCTCGGGCAAGTCCTCCCTGGCCTTCGACACGATCTTCGCCGAGGGCCAGCGACGCTACGTCGAGTCGCTCTCCTCCTACGCCCGCATGTTCCTGGGCCGGGTGGACAAGCCGGACGTGGACTTCATCGAGGGCCTGTCCCCGGCCGTGTCCATCGACCAGAAGTCCACCAACCGCAACCCGCGCTCCACGGTGGGGACCATCACCGAGATCTACGACTACATGCGCCTGCTCTGGGCGCGCGTCGGGGTGCCGCACTGCCCGCAGTGCGGCGAGCCGGTGAGCCGGCAGACCCCGCAGCAGATCGTGGACCAGCTCGAGGAGCTGCCCGAGCGCACCCGCTTCCAGGTGCTCGCGCCCGTGGTCCGCGGCCGCAAGGGCGAGTTCGTGGACCTGTTCCAGGACCTGTCCACGCAGGGCTTCGCCCGCGCCGTCGTGGACGGGGAGACCGTCCAGCTCTCGGACCCGCCCGTGCTGAAGAAGCAGGTCAAGCACACCATCGCCGTCGTCGTGGACCGCCTGGCCATGAAGGAGGGCATCCGCCAGCGCCTCACCGACTCGGTGGAGACCGCCCTGAAGCTGGCGGACGGCCTCGTCGTCGCCGAGTTCGTGGACGTGGAGCCGGTCGCCGAGAAGGGCAGGAAGAACACCGCGGAGTTCGGCGGGCGGGACGCCGAGGGCAACCCCCGGTACCGCTCGTTCTCCGAGAAGCTCTCCTGCCCCAACGGGCACGAGCAGACCGTGGACGAGATCGAGCCGCGCTCGTTCTCCTTCAACAACCCGTTCGGCGCGTGCCCCGAGTGCACCGGCATCGGCTCCCGCCTGCAGGTGGACCCGGACCTCGTCGTCGCCAACGACGAGCTGTCCCTGCGCGAGGGCGCCGTCGTGCCGTGGTCGCTGGGCAAGTCCACCTCGGACTACTGGCTGCGCGTGCTCGGCGGGCTGGGCAAGGAGATGGGCTTCTCCCTGGACACCCCGTGGAAGGACCTGACGGAGGCGGAGCGCGACGCCGTCCTGAACGGCAAGGACTTCAAGGTGGAGGTGACGTTCCGCAACCGGTTCGGCCGCGAGCGCCGCTACACCACGGGCTTCGAGGGCGTCATCCCCTACGTGATGCGCAAGCACGGGGAGACCGAGTCGGACGGCGCCCGCGAGCGCTACGAGTCGTTCATGCGGGAGATCCCGTGCCCGGCGTGCCACGGGGCCCGCCTCAACCCCACGGTCCTGAACGTGCTCGTGGGCGGCCTGTCCATCGCGGACGCCACCCGCCTGCCCATGCGCGAGGCCATGGAGTTCTTCTCGGGGCTGCGGCTGACGGACCGGGAGCGGCAGATCGCGGACCAGGTGCTCAAGGAGATCCTGGCCCGGCTGGCGTTCCTGCTGGACGTCGGCCTCGAGTACCTCAACCTCGAGCGGCCGGCCGGCACCCTCTCCGGCGGCGAGGCCCAGCGCATCCGCCTGGCCACACAGATCGGCTCCGGGCTGGTCGGCGTCCTCTACGTCCTCGACGAGCCGTCCATCGGCCTGCACCAGCGGGACAACCGCCGCCTCATCGAGACCCTCCTGCGCTTGCGGGACCTCGGCAACACCCTCATCGTCGTCGAGCACGACGAGGACACGATCGCCGAGGCGGACTGGATCGTGGACATCGGCCCTCGCGCGGGCGAGCACGGCGGCGAGGTCGTGCACTCGGGCTCCCTGGCGGATCTCAAGGCGAACACGCGGTCCGTCACCGGCGACTACCTCTCCGGCCGCCGCTCCATCGCGGTGCCGGAGCGGCGTCGCGTCCCGGAGAAGGGGCGCGTGCTGACGGTCCGCGGCGCCCAGGAGAACAACCTGAAGGACGTCTCGGTGGAGGTCCCGCTCGGGGTCCTCACGGCCGTGACGGGCGTGTCCGGCTCTGGCAAGTCCACGCTGATCAACGAGATCCTCTACAAGGTCCTGGCCAACCGGCTCAACGGCGCCAAGCTCGTGCCCGGCCGGCACCGGTCCGTGGAGGGACTCGAGCACCTGGACAAGGTGGTCCACGTGGACCAGAGCCCCATCGGGCGCACGCCACGCTCCAACCCCGCCACCTACACGGGCGTGTTCGACGCGATCCGCAAGCTCTTCGCGGAGACCCCCGAGGCGAAGGTCCGGGGCTACCAGCAGGGCCGGTTCTCCTTCAACATCAAGGGCGGGCGCTGCGAGGCGTGCGCGGGCGACGGCACGCTGAAGATCGAGATGAACTTCCTGCCGGACGTCTACGTGCCGTGCGAGGTGTGCCACGGGGCCCGGTACAACCGGGAGACGCTCGAGGTCACCTACAAGGGCAAGAACATCGCCGAGGTCCTCGACATGCCGATCGAGGAGGCCGCGGACTTCTTCAGCGCGTACACCCGCATCTCGCGGTACCTGGACACGCTCGTCGACGTCGGTCTGGGCTACGTCCGCCTGGGCCAGCCCGCCACCACGCTCTCGGGCGGCGAGGCCCAGCGCGTGAAGCTGGCGGCCGAGCTCCAGAAGCGCTCCAACGGCCGCACCATCTACGTGCTGGACGAGCCGACCACGGGGCTGCACTTCGACGACATCCGCAAGCTCCTGCACGTGCTCCAGTCCCTCGTGGACAAGGGCAACACGGTGCTCACCATCGAGCACAACCTCGACGTGATCAAGAGTGCCGACCACGTGATCGACCTCGGCCCCGAGGGCGGCTCCGGCGGCGGCACGATCGTGGCCACGGGCACGCCGGAGGAGGTCGCGCGCGCCGCCGAGAGCCACACGGGCCGGTTCCTCGCGGAACTGCTCGCGTAGCATGGACCCCGCCCACGCAGGACGCGGACGAAGGAGAGCCATGGCGACGTCGGAGCCCGTGCGCAGGAGCGCCGCCGCGCTCCTGCGGCTCACCTGCCGCCCCGAGGTCGTCGGCATGGAGCACGTCCCTGCGCGGGGCCCCTTCGTCATGGCCTCCAACCACCTGTCCTTCGTCGACTCGGTGATCCTCCAGGCCCTCGCCCCCCGCCCGGTCCACTTCTTCGCCAAGGAGGAGTACTTCACGGGCACGGGCCTGCGGGGCCGCGTCCGGCGGCGGTTCTTCGAGTCCGTGGGCTCCGTCCCCGTCCGCCGGGGCGAGCAGGCCGCCTCCGTGGCCGCGCTCGAGTCCCTCGTGGGCCTGCTCGAGTCCGGCCAGGGCGTCGGCATCTACCCGGAGGGCACCCGCAGCCGCGACGGCCGCCTCTACCGCGGCCGCACCGGTGCGGCCTGGCTGACCCTAGCCACCGGCGCACCCGTGGTGCCCGTGGGCCTCGTCGGCACGCAGCACCTCCAGCCGCCGGACACGAACGGCTTCCGTCCCCACCGGTTCTCCGTGCGCGTGGGCGCGCCCCTGGACTTCGGCCACCCCGGGCGTCGACACACCCTGCCGCAGCGCCGCGACGCGACGGCGGCGATCATGGACGCCATCGGCGCGCTCTCGGGGCAGGAGCGCGTGGACGCCTACAACGCCGCCCCGGGTGCCCGTGGCTGATCCGGCCTCCTACCGCCCGGCTCCGGGCGAGATCTCCACGTCGCCCGGCGTCTACCGCTTCCGCGACGCGGACGGACGCGTCGTCTACGTCGGCAAGGCGAAGAACCTGCGCGCCCGCCTGAGCTCCTATTTCCAGGACCCCGCCCGGCTGGCCACCAAGACCCGGGCCATGGTGTTCACGGCGGCCGCGGTCGAGTGGACCGTCGTCGGCTCCGAGCTGGAGGCGCTCCAGCTCGAGTACACGTGGATCAAGGAGTATCGCCCCCGGTTCAACATCATGTACCGGGACGACAAGTCGTACCCCTACCTGGCCGTGACCATGAACGAGCAGTTCCCGCGCGTCCAGGTGATGCGCGGCGACCGGAAGCCCGGCGTGAAGTACTTCGGCCCGTTCCACCCGGCCAAGGCGATCCGGGAGACCGTGGACCTGATGCTGCGCGTCTTCCCGGTCCGCACGTGCTCGGCCGGCGTGTTCAAGCGGGCCCGCGCCCAGGACCGGCCGTGCCTGCTCGGCTACATCGGCAAGTGCTCGGCGCCCTGCGTGGGCCGGATCAGCCCGGCGGACCATCGCGCGCTGGCCCAGGACTTCTGCGACTTCATGGCCGGGGATGCGAACCGGTTCATCCGCGAGCTGGAGAAGGCCATGGCCCGCGCCGTCGAGGAGCTGCGCTACGAGGACGCGGCCCGGCTGCGGGACGACATCGCCGCGCTGCGCCGCGTGTTCGAGCGCAACGCCGTGGTGCTGCCGGAGAACACGGAGGCGGACATCTTCGCCCTGCACGCGGACGAGCTGGAGGTCGCGGTGCAGGTGTTCCACGTCCGGCAGGGTCGCATCCGCGGCCAGCGCGGCTGGGTCATGGAGCGCGTGGAGGACGTCGCCGAGCCGGAGATGGTCGCGCACCTGCTCCAGCAGGTCTACGGCGACCTCGAGGGGCCGGAGCGCATCCCGCACGAGATCCTCGTCCCGGTCGAGCCCGACGACGCCGCGCAGCTCACCGAGTGGCTCTCGGGCCTGCGCGGGTCCCGGGTCGCCGTGCGCGTGCCCCGGCGGGGCTCGAAGGCGGACCTCATGGAGACCGTCCGGGAGAACGCGGAGATGGCCCTCAAGCTGCACAAGTCGCGGCGGTCCGGGGACCTCACCACCCGCTCCGCCGCCCTGCGGGAGCTGCAGGAGGCCCTGGAGGTCACCGAGCCCCTGTTGCGCATCGAGTGCTACGACATCTCCCACTCCCAGGGCACCAACGTGGTCGGCTCGATGGTCGTCATGGAGGACGGGCTGCCGAAGAAGAAGGACTACCGCCGCTTCAACGTCACGGGGGAGGCCGCCCGGGACGACACGGCGTCCCTGCGCGACGTCCTGCGGCGTCGTTTCGCCCGCCTGGCCAAGGAGCGCGCGGAGGGCGCCCCGCTCTCCGGTCAGGTCGAGGGGGACGATCAGGAGGCGGGGCGCCGCTTCGCGTACCCGCCCTCGCTCGTGGTGGTCGACGGCGGCCCGCCCCAGGTGGCCGCGGCCGCGGCGGTCCTCGAGGAGCTGGGCCTGGACGACCTGCCCGTGGTCGGGCTGGCCAAGCGGCTCGAGGAGGTGTGGCTGCCGGGCGACGAGTTCCCGGTGGTCCTGCCGCGCACCTCGGAGGGCCTGTACCTGCTCCAGCGCATCCGTGACGAGTCGCACCGGTTCGCGATCGCGGGCCACCGCAGCCGGCGGTCCAAGGCGATGACCGTCTCCGCCCTGGATGGGATCCCGGGCCTGGGCCCGGCCAAGCGCACCGCGCTGCTGAACCACTTCGGCTCCGTCGCCGAGATCCGGGCCGCCGGCGTGGACCGGCTGACCGAGGTCGCCGGCATCGGGCCGCGGCTGGCCGAGGCCGTCCACACGGCGCTCACGGCCGACACGCCCGCGGATACAGTGGAGTCATGATCGAGGAGACCCTCCAGCCGGAGAAGCCGCCGACATCCGAGGTGCTCGTGATCGCCGGGATGTCCGGCGCCGGACGGACCACCGCCGCGCACGCGCTCGAGGACCACGGCTGGGACGTGGTGGAGAACATGCCGCCGGCCCTGTTCGGCACGCTGGCCGAGCTCATCGCCCGCTCGCCGGAGGCGTTCCCGCGCCTGGCGATCGTGGTGGACGTGCGCTCGCGCTCCTACTTCGAGGAGCTGTACGCCGCCCTGCAGCACCTGGCCAACAGCGGAGTGGAGTATCGCACCGTGTTCCTCGATGCGGAGGACCACGTCCTCCTGCAACGCTTCGAGGCCGGCCGCCGCCCCCACCCGATGCAGGGCAACGCCCGGCTGCTGGACGGCATCCGCGCGGAGCGGGACGTCGTCGAGCCGCTCAAGGCGCGTGCCGACGTCGTGGTGGACACCACCGAGCTGAACGTGCACGGCCTGGCCACGGAGATCACCGAGCTGTTCTCGGAGTCCGGCCCCGTCACGCTGCGCCTGACCATCATGAGCTTCGGGTTCAAGTACGGCGTCCCGGCGGACGCGAACTTCGTGGCGGACATGCGCTTCATCCCCAACCCCCACTGGGTGCCGGCGCTGCGTCCGCACACGGGCACGGAGGCCGCGGTCGCGGACTACGTGCTCTCCCGCCCCGGTGTCGAGGACTTCCTGCGCACGTACGTCGCCATGCTGGGGCCGGTGTTCGAGGGCTACCGGCGGGAGAACAAGCACTACGCCACGCTCGCCATCGGCTGCACGGGCGGCAAGCACCGCTCCGTGGCCGTCGCCGAGGAGCTGGCCCGGCGCCTGGCCCAGGTGCCCCACGTCACGGTGCACGTCCAGCACCGGGACATGGGGCGCGAATGACGTCCCCGCTCACCGGCCAACTGCCCCTGCCGCCCGGGATGGGTTCGGAAGGGCGCGGGGTGGGCGCCGGCATGTCCCGCCCCACGGCCCGCGTCACCGCCCTCGGCGGCGGCCACGGCCTCTCCGCGTCCCTCGCGGCCCTGCGGCACGTGGCCGGGCACCTCACGGCCATCGTCACGGTGGCGGACGACGGTGGCTCCTCCGGCACCATCCGCCGGGAGATGGCGGTGCTGCCGCCTGGCGACCTCCGCATGGCGCTGGCCGCCCTGTGCGACGACACCGACTGGGGTCGGACCTGGGCCCACGTCATGCAGCACCGCTTCCACTCCACCGAGGTGCCCGCCGACCAGGCCACCCTGGACAACCACGCGCTCGGGAACCTCCTGATCGTCGCCCTCTGGGAGCTGCTGGGCGACCCGGTGGACGGGCTGCGCTGGGCCGGCGCCCTGCTGCGGGCGCACGGTGAGGTCCTGCCGGTCTCGCGGGTGCCGCTGACCATCGGCGGGGACGTGCTCAGCGCCGGCCCGGACGGCCGCCTGCGCACCCGATGCGTGGAGGGCCAGGTGGCCCTCGCGGTCGCCGCGTTCGAGGGGCGCGTCACCGACGTCCGCCTGAGCCCGTCCGACGCCCCCGCCACCCCGGAGGCGCTCTCGGCGATCGAGATGGCCGACTGGGTGGTGCTCGGACCCGGCTCGCTGTACACGTCGGTGCTGCCGCACCTGCTGATGCCGGACGTGCGCGCGGCCCTCGCCGCCACCACCGCCCGGCGCCTCATGGTGCTGAACCTGCGCACGGGAGACCAGGAGACCACCGGCCTCACCCACGCCGACCACCTCAAGGTGCTGCGCTCCTATGCGCCGGACCTCCGGCTGGACGTGGTGATCGCCGACGTGGACGCGGTCACCGACCGGGCGGCGGTGGAGGCCGAGGCGGCCCGGATGGGCGCGCGCGTGGCGTTCAGTAGAGTGAGCAGTGCCCAGGATCCCCAGGTCCACGACCCGCTGCGCCTGGCCGTCTCGATCGGCGAGGCGATGACCCACTGACGCGCGCACCTCGCCGAGAAGGAGCACGAGCATGGCGCTGACCATGACCCTCAAGGAGGAGCTGGCCCGTGTGCCGGTCGCCGCGACCCCGGAGCGGCGGGCGGAGACCGCGGCGATGCTGCGGTTCGCCGGGGGTTGCACCTCGTGGCCGGCCGCGTCGTCGTGGAGGTTGAACTGGACCACGGCGCCAGTGCGCGCCGCCTGCGCGCCGCCATCACCGAGCTGTACGGCCTGGCCCCGGAGATCGTGGTGGTCTCCGGCGGCAACCTGCGCCGTGGTCAGCGGTACGTGCTCCGGGTCGTGCGCGGGGAGAGGACCTCGCCCGGCAGACCGGGCTCATCGACCAGCGGGGACGGCCCGTGCGTGGCCTCGCGCCGGTCCTCGTCAGCGGGACGACGGCGGCCACCGCCGCCGTGTGGCGCGGGGCCCTGCTGGCCCACGGCTCCCTCACCGAGCCCGGCCGCTCGGCGGCCCTCGAGGTGACCACGCCGGGCCCGGAGGCCGCGCTCGCGCTGGTGGGGGCCGCGCGTCGGCTCCGCGTGGCGGCGAAGGCGCGCGAGGTGCGTCAGTCGGACCGCGTCGTGGTCCGCGACGGCGAGGCGATCGCCACGCTGCTCGCCGCCGTCGGCGCGGAGCAGACCGCGACCCTCTGGCGCGAGCGGCGCGAGCGCAAAGAGGTCCGGGCCACCGCCAACCGCCTGGCGAACTTCGACGACGCCAACCTGCGCCGTTCCGCCCAGGCCGCTGTCACGGCCGGGGCGAAGGTGGAGCGGGCCCTCGAGATCCTCGGGGACGAGGTGCCCGACCACCTTCGCTACGCGGGACGGCTGCGCCTCGAGCACAAGCAGGCCTCCCTCGACGAGCTCGGCCGCCTCGCGGACCCGCCGATGACCAAGGACGCCGTCGCCGGGCGCATCCGCCGGCTACTGGCCATGGCGGACAAGCGGGCCGCCGAGCGGGGCATCCCCGGGACGGACGCGGCCTCCGAAGGCTGAGCGCGGGATCACCGTCGACGGGATCTGGCCCCGGCGCTCCGCCCCCGATCACAATGGAGACGGACGGAATACGCCGCCGAGACGCGAGGTTGCCCGAGGTGGAGGCCGAGGGCGTCCTGCCCGCAGCCTCGCCTGACCAAGGAGGAAGCATGACCGAATACACCCTTCCGGAGCTGGACTACGACTACGCCGCGCTGGAGCCGCACATCTCGGCCCGCATCATGGAGCTGCACCACTCCAAGCACCACGCCACGTACGTCAAGGGCGCGAACACCGCCCTGGAGAAGCTGGCCGCCGCGCGTGAGGCCGGCGACTTCGGCTCCGTGAACCAGCTGTCGAAGGACCTCGCCTTCAACCTGGGCGGGCACACGAACCACTCGATCTTCTGGAAGAACCTCTCGCCGGAGGGCGGCGACAAGCCGACCGGCGAGCTGGCCGCCGCCATCGACGAGTACTTCGGCTCGTTCGACCAGTTCCAGGCCCACTTCACCGCCGCCGCCCTCGGCATCCAGGGCTCCGGCTGGGCCGTGCTGGCCTACGAGCCCATCGGCGGCAACCTGGTGATCGAGCAGTTCTACGACCAGCAGAACGGCGTGCCGGTCGCCACCATCCCGCTGTTCCAGCTGGACATGTGGGAGCACGCCTTCTACCTCGACTACCAGAACGTCAAGGCGGACTACGTCAAGGCGATCTGGAACATCGTGAACTGGGCCGACGTGCAGGCCCGCTTCGAGGCCGCCCGCGCCGGCGCCTCCGGCCTGATCCTCCCGGCCTGATCCACACCGCGCACCGGGGCGCTGACGTCGTGGCCCCACGACGTCAGCGCCCCGATGCGGGGAGGGGCTCGGCGCTCCGGCCCTGTCCCCACCGCGCGCCCGGACCGGGCGCGACCGCTCGACCGTACCGCCCCGGACCCACCGCCACGGGGACCACGCAACGCGAACTAACGAGAGAGACCACCATGACCAAGATCGCCATCAACGGCTACGGCCGCATCGGACGCAACATCGTGCGCGTGCTCAGGGACCGCGGCCACGAGAACCTCGAGCTGGTCGCGGTGAACGACCTCGCCGACCCCGAGGACCTGTTCTGGCTGACCCAGTACGACACCATCCTGGGCCGCTACCCGGGCGAGCTGGAGCGGACCGAGAAGGGGTTCCGCATCGACGGCCGCGACGTCGCGTTCTTCCAGGAGGCCGACCCGACGAAGCTGCCGTGGGGTGAGCTCGGCGTGGACCTGGTCATCGAGTGCACCGGCATCTTCACGACCGGCCCCAAGGCGCAGGCCCACCTCGACGCCGGGGCCAAGAAGGTCCTCATCTCCGCTCCCGCCAAGGAGGTCGACGGCACCTTCGTGATGGGTGTGAACGAGCACACCTACGACGCGGAGACGATGCACATCGTCTCGAACGCCTCGTGCACCACGAACTGCCTGGCCCCGATGGCGAAGGTCCTCAACGACGAGTTCGGCATCGTGGACGGCATCATGACCACGATCCACGCGTACACCGGCGACCAGAACCTGCACGACAACGTGCACAAGAAGGATCGCCGTCGGGCGCGCGCCGCCGCCCAGAACATGGTGCCCACCTCCACGGGCGCGGCCAAGGCCATCGGCGAGGTCATCCCGGAGCTGAAGGGCAAGCTCGACGGCTTCGCCATGCGGGTGCCTACCATCACCGGCTCGGCCACCGACCTGACCGTGGAGCTGACGCGCCACGTGGAGGTCGAGGAGATCAACGCGGCGTTCAAGAAGGCCGCGGAGTCCGGTCCGCTGAAGGGCCGCCTGGTCTACTCGGAGGACCCGATCGTGTCCTCGGACATCATCACCTCCCCGGCGGCGTGCACCTTCGACGCCCCGCTGACCAAGTCCATCGGCCAGACCGTGAAGATCATCGGCTGGTACGACAACGAGTACGGCTACACCTCCCAGCTCATGGACTTCGCAGACCTCATCGGCTCGAAGCTCTGAGCCCGCACGGCGCCCGACGGCCCGGGCCGACGGTTCCTCCGTCGGCCCGGGCCGTCCGCCTAGACTGCACCGTGAACCGACCCCGCTCCGGCACCCCAGGAGGCATCATGCCCGCACCGACCCTCACCGATCTGCTCGAGGCCGGCGTCGCCGGCCGCACCGTGCTCATCCGGTCCGACCTGAACGTCCCGCTGGACGGGGACACCGTCACCGACGACGGCCGCATCCGGGCCTCGCTGCCCGCGATCCGGGACCTGGCCGAGGCCGGTGCGCGCGTGATCGTCATGGCCCACCTGGGCCGCCCCAAGGGTGAGCCGGACCCCGCGTACTCCCTCCGTCCGGTCGCCGCGCGCATGGCCGAGCTGCTGGGCGCCGACGTCGCCCTGGCCGCGGACGTGACCGGGGACGACGCGCGCGCGAAGGCCGCCGCCCTGCAGGACGGCCAGGTGCTGCTGCTGGAGAACGTGCGCTTCGACGCCCGCGAGACCTCCAAGGACGATGCCGAGCGCGCCGCACTGGCCGGCGAGATGGCGGCGCTGGCCGGCGACGACGGCGCCTACGTGGGCGACGCCTTCGGCGCGGTCCACCGCAAGCACGCCTCCGTGTTCGACGTCGCGGCACAGCTGCCGGCCCACCAGGGCCCGCTGGTCGCCGCCGAGCTCGAGGTGCTCACCCGTCTGACCGAGTCCCCGGAGCGGCCTTACGTCGTCGTGCTGGGCGGGTCGAAGGTCTCGGACAAGCTGGCCGTGATCGACAACCTGCTGGACAAGGCCGACACGCTGCTGATCGGCGGCGGCATGCTCTTCACGTTCCTCAAGGCGCAGGGCCACGAGGTGGGCGCCTCCCTGCTCGAGGAGGACCAGCTCGACACCGTCCGCGAGTACCTGCGCCGCTCCGAGGCCGGGGCCGCCCGCATCGTGCTCCCCACGGACATCGTCATGGCCTCCGGCTTCGCGGCCGACGCCGAGCACGAGGTCCTGGCCGTGGACGCCCTCACCTCGGGCGCGCACGGCGCGTCCGCCATGGGCTTGGACATCGGCCCCGAGACGGCCCGGGCGTTCGCGGAGCAGATCCGCGGCGCCCAGACCGTGTTCTGGAACGGCCCCATGGGCGTGTTCGAGTTCCCGGCCTTCGCGGAGGGCACCCGGGCGGTGGCCCGGGCCCTCACCGAGGCCTCCGCGGCCGGCGGCCTGTCGGTGGTCGGCGGCGGCGACTCCGCGGCGGCCGTGCGCACGCTCGGCTTCGCCGACGACGCGTTCGGCCACATCTCCACCGGCGGCGGCGCCTCCCTCGAATACCTCGAGGGCAAGGAGCTGCCGGGCGTCACCGCCCTGGCCGGCGAGGGGCGGGCGTGAGCATGGCGGAGCAGACCACACGCGTGCCGCTGATCGCGGGCAACTGGAAGATGAACCTGGACCACCTCGAGGCCGTCACCCTGGTGCAGCGCCTCACGTGGCTCCTCACGGACGCGGACCATGACCAGGAGGCCGTGGAGGTCGCGGTGTTCCCGCCCTTCACGGGCCTGCGGGCCGTGCAGACGCTCGTCACCGGCGACCGCCTGGACCTCGCCTACGGCGCGCAGGACCTCTCGCCCGAGGACGCCGGCGCCTACACGGGCGACGTCTCCGGCGCGTTCCTGGCCGCGCTGGGGTGCCGCTACGCGATCGTGGGCCACTCCGAGCGTCGCACCCTCCACGGGGAGGACGACGCGCTCGTCGCGCGCAAGGCCGCCGCGGCCCTGCGCCACGGCCTCACCCCGGTGATCTGCGTGGGCGAGGGCCTGGAGGTGCGCCAGGCCGGCCGGCACGTCGAGCACACGCTCGCCCAGCTGGAGGGCTCGATCGCGGGCCTGTCGGCGCAGGACGTGGCCGGCGTCGTCGTCGCCTACGAGCCCGTGTGGGCGATCGGCACGGGCGAGGTCGCCGGCCCCGAGGACGCGCAGCAGATGTGCGCGGCCCTGCGCGCCCGCGTGGCCGCACTGCACGGCGACGACGTCGCCGCCGGACTGCGGATCCTCTACGGCGGCTCCGTGAAGTCCTCCAGCGCGCCGGCGCTGCTGGCGCAGCCAGACGTGGACGGCGCCCTCGTGGGCGGCGCCAGCCTCGACGCGGACGAGTTTGCTAAGATCGTCCGGTTCGACCAGGCCTGATCCGTCCGGCCCGACCGACCGCATTCTCCGTGACGGCCCCGGCGCGCGCCGGGGCCGCACCTCGACCCGAGGAGCCCTCCCGTGGACGTCCTGACCCTGGCCCTGCAGATCCTCGTGGTCGTGCTCAGCGTGGTCATCGTGCTGCTCATCCTGCTGCACAAGGGCCGCGGCGGCGGCGTCTCGGACATGTTCGGCGGCGGCGTGACCAGCTCGATGAGCTCCTCGGGCTCCGCCCAGCGTCTGCTCACCCGCCTGACCGTCGGCTCCGTGGTCGCCTGGGGTGTCGTGATCGCCCTGCTCGGCGTCCTGCCGCGTCTGACCATGGAGTCCTGAGGCCGCCCCGCCGGGCCCGACGCGAACGCCCCGCACGGAAGATCCGTGCGGGGCGTTCGCGCGTCCCGGACCGGTGGGGCGCCGGGGGCCCCTCAGCGTTCGGAGGCCTGCACGGGGGAGAGGTCCGTGCGCGGCAGGCCCTGGTGGAGCACGGCGCCGAAGACCTCGTCCGGGTCCAGGCGGCGCAGCTCCTCGGCCAGGCAGTCCTGGATCGTCCGGCGTGGCAGGGAGATGCGCTGCACCGGCCGGCCCTGCTGATAGAGCCGGGCCACCTGCGACTGCGAGCGGGAGAGCACCACGTCCCCGTCCGTGCACCGCAGGCGCACCGCACGGATCCCGTGGCCGACCTTCGAGTGCGCGATCGTCACGGGCACCTTCAGGGTCAGGGTGAGCCACGCCGCGAGCAGCATGGTGCTGGGGGAGTCCGGCGCCCCGTCCACCGTCACCGAGCGCAGGGTGGCCACGTCGAGCGTGTCGAAGATCCCGGCCACCTGGATCCGCCACAGCGTCAGGCGCGTCCAGGCCAGGTCGGTGTCCCCCTCATGGTGGCCCGCGCGCAGAGCCCACAGGGCGGGCTCGGCCGCGGACGCCGAGGCCGTGTCCGTGATCCGGCGGTGGGCCAGGCGACCGAGCGCCGTCGCCGAGGGGACCCCGGGTGGCACCCCGGGCCACCACACGACGATGGGCGCATCGGGCAGGAGCAGCCCGGAGACGAGCGACTCGTCGGCGTGGGCGTTCTCCCCGGCGCACCACAGCACCACGACGTCGGAGGCGCCGGCGTCGCCCCCGACCCGGATCTCGGCGTCCAGGCGGGTGGGGGCCGCGGGGTCGCCCAGGGCCAGGACGACGATGCGGCACGGGTGTTCGAGCGAGGCCGCGTTGGCGGCCTGGACGGCGGACTCGATGCCGGCGTCGTCCGTGCTGATCACGAGCGTGAGGACGCGGCCGAGGGCCACGACCCCGCTCTTCTCGCGCAGCTGCGTGATGCGCTTGGCCACCTGGGAGGTGGTGGTGTCGTGCATGCGGATCTTCACGGGCGCCTCCAGCTTCGTCCGTCGCGGGCCATGAGGGCGTCGGCCGAGGGCGGTCCCCACGTGCCCGGGGCGTAGGGCTCGGGCTGGGTGCCCAGGCTCGCCCAGTGCTCCTCGAACGGGTCCACGATCCGCCAGGACAGCTCCACCTCGGCCTGGCGCGGGAACAGCGGCGGCTCCCCGAGGAGCACGTCGAGGATGAGACGCTCGTACGCCTCGGGGGAGTCCTCGGTGAAGGCGTGGCCGTAGCCGAAGTCCATCGTGACGTCGCGGATCTCGGTCTGCGTGCCGGGCACCTTGGACGCGAAGCGGATGGTGACGCCCTCGTCCGGCTGCACCCGGATGACGATGATGTTCTGCCCGAACTCGTCCCCGTCGTGGACGGGGAACAGCAGGTGCGGGGGCTTCTTGAAGACGACGGCGATCTCCGTCACCCGCCGGCCGAGGCGTTTGCCGGCCCGCAGGTAGAACGGCACGCCCTGCCAGCGCCGCGTGCGGATGCCCACCTTGAGCGCGGCGTACGTCTCCGTGACGGACGCCGGGTTGAAGCCCTCCTCGTCGAGGAATCCCGTGACCCGCTCGCCGCCCTGCCAGCCGGAGGTGTACTGGCCGCGGGCGGAGGCCGCCGCGAGTCCCTCGGGCGTGTCCGGGACGGTCACGGCCTCGAGGACCTTCTCCTTCTCCGCGCGCAGATGGTCCGCGTCGAACGAGATCGGCTCCTCCATCGCGGTGAACGCGAGCAGCTGCAGGAGGTGGTTCTGGATGACGTCGCGCGCCGCGCCCACGCCGTCGTAGTAGCTCGCCCGTCCACCGATGCCGATGTCCTCGGCCATCGTGATCTGGACGTGGTCCACGTGCTCCGCGTTCCAGAGCGGCTCGAACATCCGGTTGGCGAACCGGAACGCGAGGATGTTCTGCACCGTCTCCTTGCCGAGGTAGTGGTCGATGCGGAACACCGCGTCCGAGGGGAAGACGCGCTCGATCACGGCGTTGAGCTCCTGCGCGCTGGCCAGGTCGTGGCCGAAGGGCTTCTCGATCACCACGCGGCGCCACGGGCCCTCGGCCGGCTGCGACCGGTCGGCCAGGCCCTGGTCGGCGAGGTGGCGGGAGACGGCCTCGAACCAGTCCGGCGGGATGGAGAGGTAGAACGCGGTGTTCCCGCGCGTGCCGCGGGAGGTCTCGAGCTCGGCGAGCACCTCGTCGAGACGGACGTAGGCCGCCTCGTCGTCGAACGCGCCGGAGACGAAGCGCAGGCCGCCCCGGAACTGGTCCCACACGGTCTCGTCGAACGTGGTCCGGGAGGAGGCCTCCACGGCGGCGCGCACATAGTCGGCGAACTCCTCGTCGGACCAGTCGCGGCGGCCGAAGCCGACGAGGGAGAACGCCGGCGGCAGCAGGCCGCGCTGGGCCAGGTCGTACATGGCCGGCAGGAGCTTCTTCTTCGCCAGGTCGCCCGTCACGCCGAACAGCACGAGCGCCGACGGGCCCGCGATGCGGGTCAGGCGCCGGTCACGGGGGTCGCGCAGCGGGTTGCGGGGGCGGTCCGGGACTCACCGGCCACGGACGGCGCTCCTCAGGGCCTCGATGCCCGCGTCGCGGCGGCGCAGGTGCAGGGTGACCACGGGGCGGCCGAGATCGCCGAGCACCCGGGCGTCGCCCGCGGCCTGCGCGGCGATGAGCCTGCCCAGGGAGAACGGGCGGCCGGGCACCTCGATGTCCAGGCCGGCGTCGCCGGTGATCTGCAGGAACACGCCGACGGCCGGGCCGCCCTTGTGGAACTGTCCGGTGGAGTGCAGGAACCGCGGACCCCAGCCGAACGTGACCGGGCGGCCGACCAGGTCCGCCAGGTCCGCACGCAGCTCCTCGAGCTCGGCGTCGTCGTGACGGGAGAGGTAGGCGTGGACCGCCAGGTAGCCGTCCTCGGGCACCAGCGCCGCCGTGGCGCGCAGCACGCCGGCCAGGTCCGGGGCAGAGGTCACGGACGCCGGGCCGGAGACCTCGACGCCCTCCACCTCGCCGTCGGCCGTCCGCTCGGCGGCGGGGCTGTCCAGCAGGGTGCGCGCGGCGGCCTTGGCGGCCTCCACGTCCGGCTGGTCGAAGGGGTTGATCCCGAGCAGGCGGCCGGCCACCGCGGTGGCCACCTCCCACAGCAGCAGCTGGGCGCCGAGCGAGCCGGCGACCTGCACGCCGTGGCCCGGGGCCGCGACGTCGTCCTCGCCGACGAGCTGCACCTGCAGCAGGTCGGGGGCGTCCCACGCGGTCTCGGGGTCGCCGGGGGCGACGACGACGGGCAGCAGCCCGGTGCCGTCCTTGCCCGTGGACTCGGCGATCAGCTGCTCGATCCAGGCCGGCAGTCCGGCGATGCCGGACCCGTGGTCGGCGAAGACGAGCTTGTCGCGCAGCGGGCGGGTGCCGCCCAGGGCCGCGCCGAGCTGCAGGCCCGGGTTGTCCTCGTCGTCGGCGATCAGCAGGTCGAGCACGGCCTCCGCGTCGTCCAGCAGGGCCGCGACGTCCACGCCGGCCAGGCCGGTGGGGACCAGGCCGAACGCGGTGAGGGCCGAGAAACGCCCGCCCACGGTCGGGTCCGCGGTGAAGACGGCGCGCCAGCCGGCGGACTCGCACGCGGCGTGCAGCGGTGAGCCCGGGTCCGTGACGGCGACCAGGCGGGTGCGGGGGTCGATCCCAGCGTCGCGGAACGCGGCCTCGACGACGCGGCGCTGCGAGTCGGTCTCCACGGTGGAGCCGGACTTGGAGGAGACCACCAGCACGGTTCGCTCGAGGTCGCGCTCGAGGGCGCGGGAGACCTGGAGCGGGTCCGTGGAGTCCAGGACCTCGAGCTCGACGCCGGCCGTCGCCGCGATCACCTCGGGGGCCAGGGACGAGCCGCCCATGCCCGCCAGGACCACGCGGTCCACGCCCTCGGCGCGCAGCTCCCGGGTCAGCTGGGCGATGTGCGGGACGAGGGCGCGGGAGTCCTCGAACAGGTCGATCCAGCCGAGCCGCTTGGCGGCCTCGTCGCGGGCCGGCGCCCCCCACAGGTCGGCGTCCTGCGCCCCGAGGCGGGAGGCGACGCGGTCCTGGAGGAGGGCGGGCAGATGGCGGTCGATCGCCTCGAGGGCGGCTCCGGTGGCGGTGAGGCCGAGGGTGCTCATGGGGGGTCCTTCCGTGCGCGTGGCGAGCGGGCGGCGGGGTCGGGGGCGGGTGCGGTCAGCGATGGGCGTCGAGCCCGGAGCGGACCGAGCCGAGCAGCTCGTCCCACGCGGCCTCGAACTTCTCCAGGCCCTCAGTCTCCAGCACGTCCACGACGTCCTGGTAGGACACGCCTGCCGCGCCGACCGCGTCGAGCAGGGCATCGGCCTCGGCGTAGGCGCCCGTGACGGTGTCCGCCGCAATCACCCCGTGGTCGGCGACCGCCTCGAGGGTCTTCTCCGGCAGGGTGGTCACGGTGTGCGGTGCCACGAGTTCGGTGACGTACAGCGTGTCCGGCAGGGCGGGGTCCTTGACGCCGGTGGAGGCCCACAGGGGCCGCTGCACGGGGGCGCCGGCCGCCTCGAGCAGGCGCCAGCGCTCCGAGTCCAGGGCCTGCTCGAAGGCTCGGTAGGCCAGGCGCGCGTTGGCGACGGCGGCCCGGCCGGTCAGCGCCTCGGCCTCGGGGGTGCCGATCGCGCGCAGCCGCGCGTCGACCTCCGTGTCCACACGGGAGACGAAGAAGGAGGCCACCGAGTGGAGGCGGCGGACGTCGTGCCCGTTCGCCCGGGCCTTCTCCAGGCCGGTGAGCCAGGCGTTGAGCACCCGGCGGTAGCGGGGCAGGGAGAAGATCAGGGTCACGTTCACGCTGATGCCCGCGCCGAGCACGTCCGCGATGGCGGACAGGCCCTCCACGGTCGCGGGGATCTTCACCATGAGGTTGGGACGGTCGACGGCCGCCGCCAGCTCGCGGGCCTGCGCCACGGTGCCGGCGGCGTCGCGGGCCAGGCGCGGATCGACCTCAAGGGAGACGAAGCCGTCCGCCCCGCCGGTGCGCTCGTGGACGGGCGCGAGCACGTCGGCGGCGCGGCGCACGTCCTCGGTCGTCAGGGCGACGACGGCCTCGTCCACCGAGGCGCCGGCCGCGGCGAGGTCGCGCAGCTGTCCCTGGTAGGCGCCCGCGTCCGCGAGGGCGACCGCGAAGATGGACGGGTTCGTGGTGACGCCGGTGACCGAGCGGGTGGCGATCAGCTCTTCGAGCGTGCCCTCGTCCAGCCGCGTGCGGGAGAGGTCGTCGAGCCAGATCGACACACCGGCCTGGGCCAGCGCGGCGGTGTTCGGGTTCTGCGGGGTGCTCATGGTCTGCGGGTGCCTTCCCTTCGGGGTGGACGTGCTCGGGGCGCCGTGGGCGCCGGGCCTCAGAGGAGGCCGCGGGTCACCTCGGCGACGTGCTCGCCAGTGAATCCGTACTTCTCCATCAGGCGGGCGCCGTCGGCCGACTCGCCGTAGTGCTCGAGGCTCACGCGGGCGCCCGGGGAGGAGGCCGTCACCGTGTGCTCGAACCACGGCATCGCGATGCCGGCCTCGACGGAGACGCGGACCGGGGCGTCGGGGCCGTCGGGCAGGACCTCGGCCCGGTAGGCCTCGTCCTGCTCGGCGAACCACTCGAGGCAGGGGGCGGAGACGACGCGGGTCGGGACGCCGTCGGCCTGCAGCAGCGCGCGGGCCCGCACGGCCACGGAGACCTCGGAGCCGGTCGCGATCAGCAGCGCGCGGGCCGGCGTCGGCGCGCCGTCGGCATCCGTGGCGTCGATGAGGACGTAGGCGCCGCGGGCCACGCCCGAGGCGGGGGCGAAGCCGTCCGTGTCCCGGGGGAGCACGGGCAGGCTCTGCCGGGACAGGACGAGCCCGGCCGGGCGGTCCCGGTGCTCGAGCACCGTCCGCCACGCCCACGCGGTCTCGTTGGCGTCGGCCGGGCGGACGACGTCGAGCCCGGGGATGGCCCGCAGGGCGGCCAGGTGCTCCACCGGCTGGTGCGTGGGGCCGTCCTCGCCGAGGCCGATGGAGTCGTGCGTCCACACGTACGTGCTCGGGGTGCCCATGAGGGCGGCCAGGCGGACGGCGGGGCGCATGTAGTCGGAGAACGTCAGGAACGTGCCCACGTACGCGCGGGTCAGGCCGCCGATCGTGATGCCGTTGACGATCGCCCCGGCCGCGAACTCGCGGACGCCGAAGTGCAGGGTGCGGCCGTACTCGTGGCCCTGCCACGTGGCGGTGGAGCGGCGGGCCGGGATGAAGGAGGGCTCGCCCTTCATGGTGGTGTTGTTCGACCCGGCGAGGTCGGCCGAGCCGCCCCAGAGCTCGGGCATGACCGGCGCGAGGGCCGTGAGCACCTCTCCGGAGGCCGCGCGCGTGGCCAGGCCCTTCTCGTCCGCGTCCCAGGACGGGAACGCGTCCGCGAAGCCAGCGGGCAGCTCTCGTCCGGCCAGTCGGTCGTACAGCCGCGCGTTCTCCGGGTTCGCCTCGCGCCAGGCCTGGAACGCCGCCTCCCAGCCGCGGCGGTACTCTGCCGAGCGCTCGGCGATGGACCGGGCGCGGGCCAGGAGCTCGGGGTCGACGTCGAAGGTCTTGGTCGGGTCCAGCCCGAGGCTCTCCTTGAGGCCGGCGACCTCGTCCGTGCCGAGCTTGGAGCCGTGGATGCCGCCGGTGTTCTGCTTCGTGGGGGAGGGCCAGCCGATCACGGTGCGCAGCTTGATCAGCGAGGGCCGGCCGGTCTCGGCCTTGGCCGCGACGAGGGCGTCGTACAGGGCCTCCACGTCCTCCGTGTACTCGGTCACGGCGTGGCCCTGGGCGCCGTTGGTCCAGTCGACCTCCTGCACGTGCCAGCCGTAGGCCTCGTAGCGGCGGACCACGTCCTCGGTGAACGCGATGTCCGTGTCGTCCTCGATCGAGATGCGGTTCGCGTCGTAGACGACGACCAGGTTCCCGAGCTCCTGGTGCCCGGCCAGCGAGGAGGCCTCGGCGGCGACGCCCTCCTGGATGTCCCCGTCGGAGGCGAGCACGAACACGTGGTGGTCGAACGGGGAGGTGCCGGGGGCGGCGTCGGGGTCCATCAGCCCGCGCACGCGGCGCTGCTCGTACGCGAAGCCGACGCCCATCGCCAGGCCCTGGCCCAGCGGACCCGTGGTCACCTCGACGCCGTGGGTGTGGCCGTACTCCGGGTGGCCCGGGGTCCTGGATCCCTCGGTGCGCAGCCCCTGGATGTCCTCGATCTCGAGCCCGGCGCCCGCGGCGAACAACTGCAGGTACTGGATGAGCGAGGCGTGGCCCGCGGAGAGGATGAAGCGATCCCGGCCCTCCCAGCGGTCGTCCGTGGGGTCCAGGTGCATGACGTTCTGGTACAGCTGCCACGCCACGGGGGCCAGCGAGATCGCGGTGCCGGGGTGGCCGTGCCCGGCCTTCTCCACGGCGTCCGCCGAGAGCGCCTTGAGCGTGTCCACCATCCGGCGGTCCTGCTCCGAGTAGACGAACCCGCGGGCCGGGGCCACCCGGTCCAGGGTCGGGGGGTGGACGGCTGCGCGGCGTCGGTCACGGGTTCTCTCCTGGCGGATCGGGAGCGTCGGGGTGCGGCCCCGGCCGACGCCGGGGCGTCGCGGCGCGGGGCCGTCGTCCCAGCCTAGCCGCGCGACGGCGGGGCGGGCCCGACCGGGCGCCTCATGACATGCTTCGCCCCCGGGCGAACAGCCGTTGACACGAGTAGACTGGGTCAAGGCCTGACCGCAGGCGGACCGCCCGAGTGGCCGATCCGAACCCCGGGACGGGCACGCCCACCGTCCCCTCACCGTGAGAAGCAGATGTCATCCTCCCTGGAGTCGCCGTCCGCCGCCCGCGTCGCCGCCGCCGAGCCCGGCGTCGTCGACCGGTCCCCGCTGCCCCTGCGCCGCAAGGTCCGGGCGTACGTCGAGCTGACGAAGCCC
Source organism: Micrococcus sp. GPGPB33 (assembly GCF_037853785.1). NCBI lineage: Bacteria > Bacillati > Actinomycetota > Actinomycetes > Micrococcales > Micrococcaceae > Micrococcus > Micrococcus sp. GPGPB33. The sequence goes on along the minus strand of NZ_JAQMWO010000002.1, from coordinate 2,018,844 downwards.
CGGGTGATCGAGCTGCTGCTGGTGACCACGCTGCCGACCATGATCTTCGCGCAGCGCGGCTTCCCGGACGTGCTCACCATGATCGCCACGCTCGTCGGCGGTGCGCTCGCCGCCGGCGCCTCCGGCACCTTCAACTGCTACATCGACCGCGACATCGACCGGGTCATGAAGCGCACCGAGAACCGGCCGCTCGTCACCGGCGAGGTCACCCCCCGCGAGGCCCTCGTGTTCGCGTGGGTGCAGACGGTCGTGTCCATCCTGATCCTCGGGTTCGGCGCCAACTGGCTGGCGGCCGGCCTGGGTGTGGCCGCCATCTTCTTCTACGTGGTCGTGTACTCGCTCGTGCTCAAGCGCCGCACGGAGCAGAACATCGTGTGGGGCGGCATCGCCGGCTGCTTCCCCGTGCTGATCGGCTGGGCGGCCGTGCGCGGGACCGTCGAGTGGCCGGCCATCGTGCTGTTCCTCGTGGTCTTCCTGTGGACGCCCCCGCACTACTGGCCGCTGTCCATGAAGTACAAGCGCGACTACCAGCAGGCCGACGTGCCGATGCTCGGCGCCATCGCCTCCGCGCGCCACGTCTCCAACCAGGTCGTGCTCTACGCGTGGGCCACCGTGGCCTGCTCCCTCCTGCTCGTGCCGATGGGCTGGGCCGGCATCGTCTACACCGCGGTCGCGCTCGTCGTCGGCGGCTGGTTCATCTGGGAGTCCCACGTGCTGCAGGTGCAGGCCCAGCGCGAGGACTTCGAGGACCGCAAGGCCATGAAGGTCTTCCACCTCTCCATCACCTACCTGACGCTGCTGTTCATCGCCCTGGCCGTGGACCCGTTCGTGGGTGCGCCGCTGATGCACTTCGGCGCCTGAGCGCCGGTCCGCCCCCAGCGCTCCCCGGGACGCCGACGACGACGGCCCCGCACCAGCCGGTGCGGGGCCGTTCGCGTGCGCGGGGCGTCAGCCCGCGGCGACGGTGCGCGGGGGCGTGGCGGTCTCGACCGCGGCACCGGGTCCGGCCGTGACGTAGCGGGCGACCTGCCGGTCCCAGGCCTCCGTCGCCGACGCCACGAGCAGTGCCGAGCCGAGCATGTGCAGCAGGACCACACCGATCGGCAGGCCCGTGAAGTGCTGGGTGTAGCCCACGGCGGCCTGGAACACGAGGGCGAGCAGGAGCCGCAGCACGGCGGCGCGCTGCAGGCGGGAGGCGCCGGCCGCGCGGCGCACCGTGAAGAACAGGACCAGGGCGGCCGCCAGGAGCAGGTACACCGGGATCACGTGGATCCGGGTGACCAGCAGCGGGTCGAACTCGTGGCGCGGCGAGCCGGGGTCGCCGGAGTGCGGGCCCGTGCCGGTCACCACGGTGCCCAGGTACACGGCGGCCCACGTCAGCGCGAACGCCGCCCAGGCGGCGGCACGGGACCGGACGGTGGTGGCGCCGTCCACGAGGGGCACGCCCGCCCGGCCGGCGCGGCGCTCGGCGGCGATGCGCACCACGAGCAGGGTCGCCACGGCGACCATGATCGAGGACACGATGAAGTGACCGGCCACCCACCACGGGTTCAGATGCGTCAGGACCACGACGCCGCCCACGAGGGCCTGCGCGGGGATGCCGGCCAGCAGGCCCACGGAGAGCCAGAAGGGGCTCCGGTGGGTGCCGCGCAGGTTCCACAGGGACAGGAACATGGCGGCGGCGATGACCACCAGGACGAACGTCAGCGTCCGGTTGCCGAATTCGATGTAGCCGTGGATGCCCATCTCTGGGGTGTTGGTGAGGGACTCGGGTGAGCACTTGGGCCACGTGGGGCAGCCCAGGCCGGAGCCGGTGAGGCGCACGGCGCCGCCGGTGACGATGATGCCGATCTCGGACGCCAGGGACGCCACGGCGAGGGCCATGGTGGCCTTCGTGAGGCGCTGCGGCAGGCGGGCGGCGAGCCCGGCCGGGGCGGTCCCGGCCGCGGGGGTGGTGGTGGACACGGTGTCCTTCCGATCGTTCGATGCAGGGGGACGGGGAACGGCTCAGGGCCGCCAGCGGAACCAGCGGAGCGCGGCCGCGACGGCCACGGCGCCCCACAGGGTGAGCACGAGCAGGGGGACGGGCGACCAGGCCCCGTCCAGGAGGGCGGCCCGCAGGGCCGTGCCCAGCGCGCCGGAGGGGAGCAGGTCCACGCCGGGCACCCGCGCGGGGAACACCGTGCCGCCGACGGCGCCGAACAGCACCCACAGCAGGTTGGCGACGGCGAGGGTCGCCTCCGGCCGGGCCGTGCCGGCGAGCAGCAGCCCGAGGGCCGTGAAGGCGGCGGCCCCCAGCGCGAGGGCGACGAGGGCCGGCAGGATCCCCTCGGGGTCCGGACGCCAGCCGAGCGCCAGGCCGACGCCGCCGATCACGCTCACCTGCACCAGCAGGAGGGCCACCACCGCCAGGGCCTTGCCGGCGACGAGGCCGAGCGTGCCCAGCGGGGTGGTGGCCAGGGCGGCGAGCACGTCGTAGCGACGCTCGAAGCCCGTGGCGATCGCGGTGGCCGTGAACGCGGAGCTGATCACGGCCAGGGCGAGCACGCCGGGCACGGCCACGTCCAGGCCCGAGCGGCCGGGGGCGTCCAGCAGGCCGGTGACGTGCACGCCCACGAGCGCGAGCAGGGGCAGCACCACGGTGACGAGCAGCTGCTCGCCGTTGCGCAGCGCGGTGCCGGTCTCGTAGCCGGCCTGACGCAGGACGCGGGCGGCCAGCGGGGCGGCGCCGGCGTGGGCTCCGGTGCCGGCCGGGGCGCGGTGGTCGACGACGGGCGTGCTCATGCGGCGGTCTCCCGGAGGATCTGCTCGAGGCGCAGTCCGGCGCGCTCGAATCGGGTGGGCATCAGGGCGTGCTCCCGCCAGCTCGCGGCGAGGACGGCCAGGTCGTCCGGGCCGCGGACGCCGGCCACGCGCAGGCGGGCGGACTCGTCGAGGCCGGCCGCGCGCAGCGGCGCGGGCAGGGTGTCGGCCCAGGCGCGGACGGCGTCGGGGGAGGCGTCGCCGAAGTCCACGTCGACGACGTCGCCCTCGGCCACGCGCGTGAGCTCGGCCAGCGAGCCGGAGCGCACCACGCGGCCGGCGCGCAGGATGGCGACGTCGTCCGCGAGCCGCTCGGCGTCGTCGAGCAGGTGCGTGGTCAGCAGCACGGCGGCGCCGCGGTCGGTCTGTTCACGCACGACGTCGTGCACGACGGGCCGGGTCTCCGGGTCGAGGCCCGCGGTGGGCTCGTCGAGGAACAGCATGTCCGGCCGGCCGACGAGGGCGGCCGCGAGCGCGACGCGCTGGCGCTGGCCACCGGAGAGGCGGCGCAGGGGGCGGCCGGCGACCTCGGCGATCAGCAGGCGCTCCAGCAGCGGCTCGACGGGCAGCGGGTCGCGGTACAGGGACGCCACGTGGCCGACGAAGCGGCGGGCGGGGATCGCGGGCGGCAGGCCGCCCTCCTGCCACATCACGCCGATGCGGGCGCGCAGGTCGGCGGAGGCCCGCCACGGGTCTGCGCCGAACACGCGCACGGTGCCGGCGTCGGGCCGGTCCATGCCGTGGCAGAGGCCGAGGGTGGTGGACTTGCCGGCCCCGTTGGGGCCGAGCAGCACCGTGACGGCGCCGGCACGGGCAGTGAGGTCGACGCCCCGCAGGACGGGGGTGCGGGACCGGCCGCGGCCGAGGCTCCGGTGGACGTCGCTCAGGCGCAGGACGGGCTCGTCGCGCGGCACGGGATCCGGGGTCAGGGGAGGTCGGGGCACTGTGCCAGTCTAGTCCTCGGGCCCTGCGACCCCGGCTCGTGGGGCCGGGGGTGCCCGGGCCTGCGGCGGGTTCCGCCGTGGGCGTCATCAAGCCAGGTGAGCCTCACTTGAACCGTTCCAGATCAATAGGTCATGATGGCGTGGTGTATTCGGATCAGTCTGCGTCGCCCCCCGCTCCGGCCCCGGCCGAGGGCACGCGCGAGCGTGTGCTGCAGCTGGTCCTGACGCGTGGACCCGTGAGCGCGGCCGAGATCGGCCGCGAGCTGGAGCTGACCGCGGCCGCCGTGCGCCGCCATCTGGACGCGCTCGAGGAGGACTCGCTCGTCGAGGTCAAGCGGGTCACCGCGGCCCGCGGCGCGGGACGGCCCTCCCGCCGCTACGTGGTCACCTCGCACGCGCAGGAGCACCTGCCCAAGGACCACCTCGCCGTCGCCCTGGACACCCTGGCCCGCCTCGAGGAGCTCGGCGGGGAGGAGGAGGTGCGCCGCACCGCGCGCCACGCCTTCCGCGAGATCGAGGAGCGCTTCACGGCCGCCGTCGACGGCCGGGAGACCGCGCTGCAGGACCGCACCCGGATCCTCGCGCGGGTCCTCGACGAGGCCGGCTACGCCGGCACGCTGCGCCACTTCGGCGCGGGCCTGGCGCCCACCCTCCGCGCGGACCAGGTCTGCCAGGGGCACTGCCCGTTCCAGGGAATTCCCGCGCGCCATCCGGAGTTCTGTGAAGAGGAGACCGCGCTGTTCGCCCGCCTGCTCGAGGTGGACGTGCGCCGGCTCTCGACCCTCGCCGCCGGCGCCCACGTGTGCACCACACATGTGCCGCTGGGCCGCGACTGAGCCGCGCGGGCCTCGCCCCGGCTCCCGCCGACCACCCGACCGACCCCGACCGCAGTGACTAGTGAGAGAGGCTGAGATGACCGACCAGATCGTCCAGCGGGACTCCGCGGAGACCGCCGACCCCGGCGTGATCCAGGAGATCCTCGACAAGAACCCCGAGCTCAACGCCATCGGCGCCTACCAGTACGGCTGGGCCGACTCCGACGCGGCCGGCGAGAAGGCCGTCCGCGGTCTGAACGAGGACGTCGTGCGCGACATCTCCGGCAAGAAGGACGAGCCGGAGTGGATGCGTGACCTGCGCCTCAAGGCCCTCAAGTACTTCGAGCGCAAGCCGATGCCGGCGTGGGGCCCGGACCTGTCCGGCATCGACTTCGACAACATCAAGTACTTCGTGCGCTCCACCGAGGGCCAGGCCAAGACCTGGGAGGACCTGCCCGAGGACATCCGCAACACCTACGAGCGCCTGGGCATCCCCGAGGCCGAGCGCGAGCGTCTCGTGGCCGGCGTCGCCGCCCAGTACGAGTCCGAGGTCGTCTACCACCAGATCCGCGAGGACCTGGAGGAGCAGGGCGTCGTGTTCCTCGACACCGACACCGCGCTCAAGGAGCACCCGGAGATCTTCGAGGAGTACTTCGGCAGCGTGATCCCGGTCGGCGACAACAAGTTCGCCTCCCTGAACACGGCCGTGTGGTCCGGCGGCTCCTTCGTGTACGTGCCCAAGGGCGTGCACGTGGAGATCCCGCTGCAGGCCTACTTCCGCATCAACACGGAGAACATGGGCCAGTTCGAGCGGACGCTGATCATCGCGGACGAGGACTCGTACGTGCACTACATCGAGGGCTGCACCGCCCCGATCTACCAGTCCGACTCGCTGCACTCTGCCGTCGTCGAGATCGTGGTGAAGAAGAACGCCCGCGTGCGCTACACCACCATCCAGAACTGGTCCACGAACGTGTACAACCTCGTGACCAAGCGCGCCGTGGTCGAGGCCGGCGGCACCATGGAGTGGATCGACGGCAACATCGGCTCCAAGGTGACCATGAAGTACCCGGCCGTGTACCTGACCGGCGAGCACGCCACCGGCGAGACCCTCTCCGTCGCGTTCGCGGGCAAGGACCAGCACCAGGACACCGGCTCCAAGATGGTGCACATGGCCCCGCACACGAACTCCTCGATCGTGTCCAAGTCCGTGGCCCGCAGCGGCGGCCGCGCCGCCTATCGCGGCCTGGTGCAGATCGCCGAGGGCGCGAACGGATCCGCCAACTCGGTGGTGTGCGACGCCCTGCTCGTGGACACGGTCTCCCGCTCCGACACGTACCCGTACATCGACATCCGCGAGGACGACGTGACCCTCGGCCACGAGGCGACCGTCTCGAAGGTGTCCGAGGAGCAGCTCTTCTACCTCATGAGCCGCGGCATGTCCGAGGATGAGGCCATGGCCATGATCGTGCGCGGCTTCATCGAGCCGATCGCCCGCGAGCTGCCCATGGAGTACGCGCTCGAGCTCAACAAGCTGATCGAACTGCAGATGGAAGGATCGGTGGGCTGACATGACCGACACCGTGGAGAACACCCAGCGGACCATGATCCCGGGCATGGGCGAGGAGGGCGAGAAGCTCACCGCCGCGCAGAACCCGGCCGCCCGGGCCGGGGGCCGGGAGCGCAACGCCGCGGGCTCGCGCGCCGATCGCCTCAGCTCCTTCGAGCTGTCCGACTTCCCCGTGCTCACGGGGCGCGAGGAGGACTGGCGCTTCACCCCGCTCAAGCGCCTGGGCGGGCTGCACCTGCCCGAGGGCGACGACGCGCGCCTGACCGGTGCCGCGCCCGCCGTGACCGTGGCCGAGCAGGCCGGCGTCACGGTGGAGACCGTGGCCCGCGACGACGCCCGCGTCGGCTCCGTCCTGACCCCGGACGACCGCGTGTCCGCCGCGGCCTGGAACTCGGTCTCCGAGGCCACCGTCGTGACGATCTCCGGCGAGGTCGCCGAGCCGGTGCGCATCGACGTCGTCGGCTCCTCCGCCGACCCGGCCGCGATGCACCTGACCGTGCTCGTGGAGGAGAACGCGCAGGCCGACGTCGTGATCGCCCACCGCGGCACCGCCGTGCTGGCCCAGAACGTCGAGTTCGACGTGCGCCGCGACGCCCGCCTGAACGTGGTCGCACTGCAGGCCTGGGAGGGCGATGCCGTGCACGTCTCGGCCCAGCAGGCCTCGGTCGCGACGAACGCGCACTTCAAGCACGTGGCCGTGTCCTACGGCGGCGGCGTGGTGCGTCTGACCCCGACCGCGCGGTTCGCCGCGGAGCGCGGCGAGGCCGAGATGTACGGCCTGTACTTCGCCGACGCCGGTCAGCACCTCGAGAACCGCCTGTTCGTGGACCACAACCAGCCGGACTGCGTCTCGAACGTGCTCTACAAGGGCGCCCTGCAGGGCACGGACGCGCGCACCGTGTGGGTGGGCGACGTGCTGATCCGCAAGGAGGCCGAGGGCACGGACACGTACGAGAAGAACCAGAACCTGCTGCTCTCCGACGGGGCGCGCGCGGACTCGGTGCCGAACCTGGAGATCGAGACCGGCGTGATCGAGGGTGCGGGCCACGCGTCCGCGACCGGCCGCTTCGACGAGACCCAGCTGTTCTACCTGATGGCCCGCGGCATCTCCGAGACCGAGGCCCGCCGCCTGATCGTGCGCGGCTTCCTCAACGAGATCATCCAGAAGATCGGCATCGGCGACGTCGAGGACGAGCTGACCGCCGTCATGGAGGACGAGCTGCGCATCGCGCAGCTCTGACCGACGCCCCGCAGACCCCACCGCCTTCCACCCGAGGAGAACCACCATGGCAACCCTGCAGATCACCGACCTGCACGTGCAGATCGCGACCGAGAACGGCCCCAAGGAGATCCTGAAGGGCCTCTCCCTGACCATCGAGACAGGCGAGACCCACGCGATCATGGGCCCGAACGGCTCCGGCAAGTCCACCCTGGCCTCGACCATCGCCGGCCACCCGCGCTACGAGGTCACCTCCGGCTCCATCACCCTCGACGGCGAGGACGTGCTGGAGATGGGCGTCGACGAGCGCGCCCAGGCCGGCCTCTTCCTGGCCATGCAGTACCCCGTGGAGATCCCGGGCGTCACCATGACCAACTTCCTGCGCACCGCCAAGACCGCGCTTGACGGCGAGGCCCCCTCGCTGCGCACCTGGACCAAGGACGTCAAGGGCGCCTTCGAGGCCCTGCAGATCGACCCGGCGTTCATGAACCGCAACGTCAACGAGGGCTTCTCCGGCGGCGAGAAGAAGCGCGCCGAGATCCTCCAGCTCGAGCTGTTCAAGCCCACGTTCGCGATCCTCGACGAGACCGACTCCGGCCTCGACGTCGACGCGCTGCGCATCGTCTCCGAGGGCGTCAACCGCGCCCAGGCGCAGAACGAGATGGGCACCCTGCTGATCACCCACTACACGCGGATCCTCAACTACATCAAGCCGGACCACGTGCACGTGCTGGTGGACGGCCGCGTCGCCGAGTCCGGCGGCCCGGAGCTCGCCGAGCAGCTCGAGGCCGAGGGCTACGCCCGCTTCGAGAAGGCCGCGGCGGGGGCCTGAGATGACGGAGACCGCGAACCAGGTGCCCACGGAGGACATCCGTGAGGCCCTCAAGGACGTGATCGACCCGGAGCTGGGCGTCAACGTCGTGGACCTGGGCCTGCTCTACGGGCTGCACTACGCCGACGACGGCGCGCTGCTCGTGGACATGACCCTGACCACCGCGGCCTGCCCGCTCACGGACGAAATCGAGGACCAGGTCTCCCGCGCGATCGGCACCATGGTGGACGAGTGGCGGCTGAACTGGGTCTGGATGCCCCCGTGGGGCCCCGAGCGGATCACCGAGGACGGCCGCGACCAGATGCGCGCCCTCGGCTTCAACATCTGATCCGGTCCGGACGACGACGGCGGCCCGTCACCTTCGCGCAGAAGGTGACGGGCCGCCGTCGTGGTGGGGGAGTGCGGACGGGCCGGCAGGCGCCCCGGCGCTCCCGGCTCAGATGTCCAGGGAGGAGGCCCGGAACGTGTCGCACTGGCGGATGTCGGGCTCCTGCTGGGAGCTCTGGTAGCCGCGCATGAACCAGGCCATGCGCTGCTCCGAGGTGCCGTGCGTGAACGCCTCGGGGTCCACCCGGCCGGTGTGGGTGGACTGGATGCGGTCATCGCCCACGGCGGAGGCCGCGTCGATGGCCTGGCGCAGCTGGTCCTGCGAGATCGGCTTCAGGAACGGCGCGCCGGACTCGGGGTCCACGGTGGAGGCGGCGTGCCCGGCCCACATGCCGGCGAAGCAGTCGGCCTGCAGCTCTGCGCGCACGGCGCCGGAGGTGGGGCCGGTGGTCCCGTCCTTGGAGTGCTGCAGGTAGCCGGTCACCTGCTGAACGTGGTGGCCGTACTCGTGCGCCACGATGTACTCCTCCGCCAGCGGTCCGCCCTCGGCGCCGAAATCGGTCTGCAGCGTCTCGAAGAACGCGGTGTCGAAGTACATGGACTCGTCCGCCGGGCAGTAGAACGGGCCCGTGGCCGAGGAGGCGCTGCCGCAGCCGGTGCTCACGCCGCCCTGGAACAGGGTCAGCTGCGGCTGGCGCCACTGGATGTCCGAGAACTGCGCGAGGTACTCGCCCCAGAACTCGTCCGCGGCCTCGGTGGTCGCGATGACGCGGCAGTCCGTGTTCTGGTTGGCGTCCGCACCGCTGGCGCACTCCTCGTCCGAGAGGGGCTGGCTCTGGCCGCCCGAGCCCGTCTGCTGCTGGTACTGGCTCTGGCCGACGGACCCGCCGCCCGTGTCGATCCCGAGCTGCTCGGCCAGCCCGGGGGCGAAGATCGCGAGCAGCAACGCGAGCAGGCCGCCGCCACCGCCGATGGCGATGCCCCGGCCCCCCAGCCCGCCGCCACCGCCCGATCGGGCCCGGCCGGCGTCGATCTGCACGTTCTCGTTGAAGCTCATGGGGCCAGAGTGTAGACGGACTAGACTGGCCCGGCACCGCACTGGCCCCCGCCCGTCGAGATCGGCCGGCCCCGCCGGTGCACCCCTGTCCTTCCCTCGACCCCTGGAGTCTGACACCCCCATGCTGACCGTCACCGATGTCGAACTGCGCGTGGGCGCCCGTCTCCTCATGGACGAGGTGAACTTCCGCGTGGACAAGGGGGACAAGGTCGGCCTCGTGGGGCGCAACGGCGCCGGCAAGACGACGCTGACCAAGGTCCTGGCCGGCGGTGGGCAGCCCACGGCGGGCACGGTGACCCGGACCGGGCGCATCGGCTACCTGCCCCAGGACCCCAAGGTCGAGGACATGGACCAGTCCGGCCGCGACCGCATCCTCTCCGCCCGCGACCTGGACCAGACGATCCGCCGCATGCGTGAGGCCGAGGCCGGGATGGCCGCCGTCGACGACGCCGAGCGGGAGCGGGCGATGAACCGCTACTCCCGTCTGGAGGCGGAGTTCGAGGCCCGCGGCGGCTACGCGGCCGAGTCCGAGGCCGCCCGGATCACGTCCAACCTCGGCCTGCCGGACCGCGTCCTGGACCAGCCGCTGCACACCCTCTCCGGCGGCCAGCGCCGCCGCGTGGAGCTCGCCCGCATCCTCTTCTCCGACGCGGACATCATGCTGCTGGACGAGCCCACCAACCACCTCGACCACGACTCGATCGTGTGGCTGCGCGACTACCTGAAGACCTACTCCGGCGGCCTCCTGATGATCTCGCACGACGTGGAGCTCATGGAGATGACCGTGAACAAGGTCCTCTACCTGGACGCGAACCGGCAGACCATGGACGTCTACAACATGACGTGGAAGAACTACCTCGCCCAGCGCCAGCAGGACGAGGCGCGCCGCCGCCGGGAGTTCGCCAACGCGGAGAAGAAGGCCTCGGCCCTCATGGCCCAGGCCGAGAAGATGCGTGCCAAGGCGACCAAGGCCACCGCCGCGCAGAACATGATCAAGCGCGCCGAGCGGCTCATGCGCGGCGTCGAGGGCGAGCGCGCGGTCGACCGCGTGGCCGCGATCCGCTTCCCCACCCCGCAGGCCTCCGGCAAGACGCCGCTGCGCGCCGAGAACCTCTCCAAGTCCTACGGCTCGCTCGAGATCTTCACGGGAGTGGACCTGGCGATCGACCGCGGCTCGCGCGTGGTGATCCTGGGCTACAACGGCGCCGGCAAGACGACGCTGCTGCGCATGCTCGCCGGGGAGGAGACCCCGGACACCGGCGAGGTCCAGGCGGGCCACGGGCTCAAGCTGGGCTACTTCGCCCAGGAGCACGACACCCTGGACCAGGACGCGTCGGTCCTGGACAACATGCGCCACGCCGCCCCGCAGCTCGGCGACACCCAGGCGCGCACGCTGCTCGGATCGTTCCTCTTCCAGGGCGACGACGTCGACAAGCCCGCCCGCGTCCTCTCCGGTGGCGAGAAGACCCGCCTGGCGCTGGCCACGCTCGTGGCCTCGAGCGCGAACGTGCTGCTGCTGGACGAGCCCACGAACAACCTCGACCCCGCCAGCCGCGAGGAGATCCTGAACGCGCTGCAGCAGTACGAGGGCGCCGTGGTGCTCGTGACCCACGACGAGGGCGCCGTCGAGGCGCTCGACCCCGAGCGCGTGGTGCTGCTGCCGGACGGGGTCGAGGACCTCTGGAACGACGACTACAGGGACCTCATCACCCTCGCCTGAGTGCGCGGGCCGCCGAGGCGGAGGGCGGGCTCAGTCGAAGAGCGCGTCCTCGGCCTCCTCGTCCGTAAGCCGCCCGTCGCGCCGCCGCCGGGCCGGCTTGGCGCGGGGGACCCGGTGCGCGGAGAGCAGCCCGTCGTCCGCGGCGTCGTCGAGGGCGTCGGCCCGGTCGTTGCGGGCGCGCATCCACGCGGAGTACCCCCACACCCCGAAGCCCATGGCCGCGAACAGGTACCACTGGATCGCGTAGGACAGGTGCGGGCCCTCGTCCAGGGTGGGCTCGACGAGCTTCTGCGGCATCGACTCCACCGCCGGGTCCTCCGTGACCATGATCCCGTAGGCCGTCCCGGCCACGGGCCCGCCCACGGTGTCGGCGATCTCGGCGAGGTCGATCGAGGGCACCTGGCCGTCCGGGGCGTCGCGGTCCAGGGCCGGCTCCCCGGGCTTGACCCGCACCACGACCTCGGCGTGGCCGGCGGGCGGGGCCGGCACGGCGTCCGGCTGACCCGGGCTGTTGCCCACCGGGAGCCAGCCGCGGTCCACCACGACGACGGGGCCCTCGTCCGTCCGGAACGGCACGAGCACCTCGTAGCCGGGCTGGCCGGCGCGGGGACGGTTGCGGACGATGAGCGTCTCGTCGACGAGGTACTCGCCGGTCAGTGTCACAGGCGTCCACTCGTCCTCGGTCTGGAACGCGGTGAACAGCCGGGAGGCCTCGGCGAACGGGACCGGGTCGTCGTCGTAGTTCTCCAGGACGCGGTTGACGCGGTGCTGGACCTCCACGCGGCGGTCCCACTGCCACTGGGCGAGCGCATGGCACAGGAACGCGAAGAGGATGCACAGCACGAAGCCGAGGATCCACGGGCCGGTGGCAAGGAAGCCGAAGCGCAGGGGAGGCAGGCGTTCGGCGTCGCGGGCGGTCGGGGCCGACATGGGTGCGGGGGTGCTCATGGGCGCGGGGGCTCCTGCGGGGTCTCGGGCGTCTCGACCTCGGGCGCCTCCGTGGCGGGCGGGTCGAGTGGGCGGGAGCGCCGCAGGAAGCCGCGGGCGCTCAGGAAGTCGTCCAGGAAGGGTCGATGGTCCGCGCAGGCCAGCCAGGTCTTCACGCGGTCCGGGGCGTGGACGCGCGGGTTGTTCCACTCCAGGGCCCAGGTCGCCTCCGCGGTGCACCCGCGGCGCGAGCAGACCGGCCGCTCGGGCCCGTCCGCTGCGGCGTGCGGGGATCGGGCGGCGGAGGCACCGGCGGCGGGGTCGAGGCGGCCGGACGCGAGGGCGCCCAGCAGGTCCATGCCCGGCTCACCCGGGCCCGCCCCGATCACGCGGCGCCCCGTCCGGGCAGGCCGGGACCGCCGGCGGACGAGGACCCTCGGCCCAGCGCCCGGGGCGCACGGTCGCGCGGGTCGTCCACGAGGTCGCCGGTGAGCACGACCGGCTTGGGCGCCGCCGTGTCGTCGGGGCGGGGGGCCAGGGCGGGTCCCTGGGCGGGCACGGCGTGCAGGGTGCCGGCCTGCTGCGGGCCGGTGTTGTTCACGCGCACGACGGCGACGTAGGGCAGCACGACCGCGCCGAGGATGAACCCGAGCTGCCACCAGCCGTGGGCGAAGAGCGCGGCGACGAAGCAGGCGGTGCGGACCAGCATCTGGACCAGGTAGACCCTCATGCGCGCCTCCCGGTCCGCGCTGCGGCCGGCGGCGGCGGTGGTGACCCCCTGGACCTCCGGTGTCGCCCCGCGCCCGGCGCGGGCGGGACGGCCGGCTCGGGAGCCGGCGGCGGAGCTGGTCATGGCGCATCCTCCTGGCACGTCGCGCCCTGCGGAGGGCCCCCGCGCGGCCGCGGACGTAGAGTGGTGGTTCACATGCCGGCGCGCCCGCCCTCGGCGGCGTCCCGCAGGACGGCGTCGACGGCGCCGCGCCGGTGCTCCAGTCTAGTCCCGTCCCGTCCGGAAGGTGTTCCCATGGCCGATCAGACCACCACGCCCGCAGCGGACGCGCAGGCCGCCGGCCGCAGCGTCCTCGTCACGGGGGCAATCGCGGCATCGGCCTGGCCATCGCCCGGGCGTTCGCCGCGAACGGCGACCGGGTGGCCATCACCTCCCGCTCTGGGGAGGGGCCGGAGGGGGTCCTCGCGGTCCGGGCCGACGTGACGGACGCGGCCTCCGTGGACGCGGCCTTCCGCGAGGTCGAGGAGGCCCACGGCCCGGTCGAGGTGCTCGTGGCCAACGCGGGCATCACCCGCGACCAGCTGCTGCTGCGCATGTCCGAGGACGACTTCACCTCGGTGATCGACACCAACCTCACCGGCGCCTTCCGCGTGGTGCAGCGTGCCACCAAGGGCATGATGCGCCTGAAGCGCGGTCGCATCGTCCTGGTCTCCTCCGTGGTGGGCCTGCTCGGCTCGCCCGGCCAGGTCAACTACGCCGCCTCCAAGTCCGGCCTCGTCGGGATGGCCCGCTCGATCACGCGCGAGCTCGGCGCGCGCGGCGTGACCGCGAACGTCGTGGCCCCCGGCTACATCGACACCGAGATGACGCAGTCCCTCGACGACGAGCTCAAGGCCCAATACAAGAAGTCCATCCCGGCCGGCCGCTTCGCCGCCCCGGAGGAGGTGGCCGACGTCGTGCGCTGGCTGGCCTCGGACGAGGCCGCGTACATCTCCGGGGCCGTGATCCCCGTGGACGGCGGCCTGGGCATGGGCCACTGACGACCACCGACCGCTGAGCAGACAGGAAGCACAGAACATGACCGAGCAGGACCTGGCCGGACGCGGCGTCGTCGTCACCGGCTCCTCCCGCGGCATCGGAGCCGCCACCGCCGAGCTGCTGGCCGCCCGCGGCGCGGGCGTCGTGGTGAACTACCGCCAGAAGGCGCCGCGCGCGAACAAGGTGGTGCAGAAGATCGAGGAGGCCGGCGGCCGCGCCGTGGCCGTGGGCGGCGACGTGACCGTCGCCGAGGACCGGGCCGCGCTGCTGGACGCTGCCGTGGAGCACTTCGGCTCGCTCGACGTGCTCGTGCTCAACGCCTCGGGCGGCATGGAGTCCCAGTTCGGCGAGGACTACGCCCTGAAGCTCAACCGTGACGCCCAGGCCGCGCTGGCCGACGCCGCGCTCGAGCGCATGGGCGCCGGCGGGCAGATCGTGTTCGTGACCTCCCACCAGGCGCACTTCATCGACGAGGTCGCCACGATGGACTCCTACGAGCCCGTGGCCCGCTCCAAGCGCGCCGGCGAGGACGCCCTGCGCGAGCGCATCCCCGCGTTCACCGAGAAGGGCGTGGGCTTCGTGGTGGTCTCCGGCGACATGATCGAGGGCACCATCACCGCCACCCTGCTCGACCGCGCCGAGCCCGGTGCCATCGAGGCCCGCCGCGAGGCCGCCGGAAAGCTCTACTCGGTGGAGGAGTTCGCCGCCGAGATCGCCTCCCTCGTGGGCCGCGACGACCTCGAGGTCGGCCACACCGAGCTCGTGGGCGGCGCCGAGGACTTCCTCGGGCAGGACTGAACCGCACCACACCCCTGACGACGTGGGCCGGATCCGTGGGATCCGGCCCTCGTGACCTCCGGGCGCGGGCGCCTCAGAGACCCAGGAGCCACCGCAGGGGGGTGAAGGAGGGCACGTCGACGACGACGTCCGCGTGCTCCCGGAGGATCGGCTTTGCGCACAGCGCCACGCCGCAGCCGGCCGCCTCGAGCAGGTCGATGTCGTTGGCGCCGTCGCCCACGCCGACGGCCTGCTCGGGGGTGAGCCCTGCGTCCTCGGCCCAGGCGCGCAGCATGGCGGCCTTCGCCGCGCGGTCCACGACGTCGCCGAGCACCCTCCCGGTCAAGTGCCCGTCCCGCACCTCGAGCTCGTTGGCGCAGTAGGCGTGCACGCCCCACGCCTCGGCCAGCGGGGCGAGCACCTGGGTGAAGCCACCGGAGACCGCGCACACCCGGCCGCCGGCCGCGGTGACGGCCTCGATCAGCGCGAGGGCTCCGTCGGTGGGCCGGATGGCCCGCACCACATCCGCCACGACGCCCACGGGCAGCCCCGCGAGCGCCTCGACGCGCGCGTGCAGCGAGGCGGCGAAGTCGAGCTCACCGCGCATCGCCCGCTCCGTCACCTCGGCGACCTCGGCCTCGCGGCCGGCGTGGGCGGCGAGCAGCTCGATGACCTCCTGCCGGATCAGCGTGGAGTCCACGTCCGTCACCACGAGGGGCACCGGCGCGGCGGCGACCGCCGCCGGCAGCGTGAGCACGTCCCACCCGGAGCTCGGCTCCGGGGCCGCCGCCCACTCGTCCGCGGCGAAGCGCCAGCCCAGCAGGCCGTCGTCGATGAGCCGTTCGGCGTCGTCCGGCACGCCGACCGGGGGCGCGTCCGTGACGAGGAGGGCGGGGTCGGCGGTGACGACGAGGCGACGCAGGGTGCTCATGCGCGGCATCCTAGGCGGGGGTGTGGGCGCGGCCGGGCGTGCGTCGCATCGGCGACGCACCGGCCGGCCGGACTAGGTGTTGTGGGTCATGAGGTTCTTGACATGGGTACCGGGCTGAGATGAGACGAGTGGGCCTCTCCCGCAGGATGGAAGTTCCTACACCACCGACCTGCCAGAAGAGACCCGCTCATGACTCACGCTAACGCACCCCTGACTCCCACCGGCCGTCTCAGGATGGTCCACCGCCACCTGCACGACGGGATCCCGCAGGCGCACGTGGCCGCCGAGTTCCGGGTGAGCCGGCCCACGGTGGCCACTTGGGTCGCCCGCTACCGCGCCCAGGGAGAAGCCGGCCTTCAGGACCTGCCCAGCCGGCCGCACCGTTCACCTGCCCAGCTCGATCCGGTCTTGGTCGCCCAGATCCACGCCCTGCGGCGGGAGCGCAAGTGGTCCGCACGGCGCATCCATCACTACCTCGTCTCCGAGGGCCACCGGGTGTGTCTTCGTACCGTGGGACGGTGGCTGCACCGACTCGGGATCTCCCGCCTACGGGACCTGACCCCGGCCGGAGAAGACCTGCGCCAACGACCCCAGAAGATCACCGCGAGAGGGCCGGGGCACATGGTGCACCTGGACGTGAAGAAGATCGGGAAGATCCCAGACGGGGGCGGCTGGCGCACCCACGGACGTGAAAGTGAAGCAGGCCGTGCTTCCAAGCGCGGGCCTGGCCGGCGGGTCGGGTACACCTATCTGCACTCGGCGATCGACGGGTTCACCCGGCTGGCCTACACCGAGGCGTTGGAGGACGAGCGGGCGGCCACGACCGTGAGCTTCTACTGCCGGGCGAGGGCGTTCTTCGCCGCCCACGGCATCACCGTGGACCGGGTGATCACGGACAACGGAAACAACTACCGGGCTGCGGACTTCACCGCCAAGGTGGTCTCGCTCGGGGGCCGGCACCACCGGATCCGCCCCTACACCCCGCGCCATAACGGGAAGGTGGAGAGGTACAACCGGCTGATGGTCGATGAGGTCCTCTACGCCCGCCCGTATACCTCAGAGACAGCTCGGCGTGAGGCGCTGGCCGTGTGGGTGAACCACTACAACTACCATCGGCCTCATACCTCCTGCGGGAACGCCCCGCCGGCCTCGTTGGCACCGGCCCGAGTCAACAACGTCATGCCCTCCTACAACTAGGCTGGCCCCCATGACCACCCCCGCGCCTCCCGACGACTGGTTCCTCCCGGATGAGGACGCCGTGCTGCAGATGCGCCGCGTGCGCGTGCGCCGCGGCACCACCGACATCCTCGGCCCCCTGGACTGGACGGTCCGCGCGGGGCAGCGGTGGATCGTGATGGGCCCGAACGGCGCGGGCAAGTCGACGCTGCTCCAGCTGGCCGCGGCCCGCCTGCACCCGACCGCCGGCGACGTCGGCGTGCTGGACGAGGTGCTCGGCGCCGTCGACGTGTTCGAGCTGCGCCCGCGCATCGGCCTCTCCTCCGCCCAGCTCGCCGCCCAGGTGCCCGCGAACGAGACCGTGCAGGACGCCGTCGTCACCGCCTCCTACGGGATCACCGGCACGTGGCGCGAGCGGTACGAGACGGAGGATCGCGCCCGCGCGCTCGGCCTCGTGGCGACCTGGGGGCTCTCCCGCCTCGCGCACCGCGCGTTCGGCACCCTCTCCGAGGGCGAGCGCAAGCGCGTGCTCATCGCCCGCGCCCTGATGACCGACCCCGAGCTGCTCCTGCTGGACGAGCCCGCCGCGGGCCTGGACCTCGCCGGGCGTGAGGACCTCGTGCGCCAGCTGACGGCGCTCGCCACGGACGAGGACGCGCCCGCGCTGGTCCTCGTCACGCACCACCTCGAGGAGGTGCCCCCGGGCTTCACGCATGCGCTGCTGCTGCGGGCCGGCGGCGTCGTGGCGGCCGGGCCCATCGAGTCGACGCTCACCGAGGAGCACCTCTCCGCGGCATTCGGCACGGACCTGAAGGTGACCCGCACCGGCGGTCGGTACACCGCCGTGGCCCGGTGACGGGGCTGCTGACCGCGCAGCTGCTGGGCATGGAGCTGTGGCAGGTCCTGATCGTGCTGCTCGCGGGGTTCTGGGCCGGCACGATCAACTCCGTGATCGGCTCGGGCACGCTCGTCACCTTCCCCACGCTCGTGGCGGTCGGCTTCCCGCCCGTGACGGCGCAGGTCTCCAACGCGATGGGCCTGGTGGCCTCGGGCTTCTCCGGCACGTACGGCTACCGTCGCGAGCTGGCCCAGTCCCGGGTGCTCCTGCCGAAGCTGACCGTCGCGTCCCTGCTCGGCGCGATCATCGGCGCCGCCCTGCTCACCACGCTGCCCCCGGCCGTGTTCGGCTACGTCGCGCCGGTGCTGCTCGTGGTGGCCCTGACGGTTGTCGTCCTGCAGCCGCGCATCCAGCGGTGGGTCCGGCGTCGGGCGGAGGACCAGGGGCCGACCCCCGGCGCGGACTCTCCCGTGCCGGTGGGCCCCGTGACCCCGACGCTGTGGACGCTCGTGTTCCTGACCGGCATCTACGGCGGCTACTTCGTGGCCGCCCAGGGCGTCATGCTCATGGCGATCTTCGGCGTGCTGCTGGTGGGCGGCACCCTCGTGCACGCCAACGCGGTGAAGACGTGGCTGTCGCTGGTGGTCAACCTCACCGCCGCCGCGTTCTACCTGGTCTTCGCCTTCGACCGCATCGATTGGCGGGCCGTCCTGTTGATCGCGCTCTCCTCGCTCGTGGGCGGGCTCGTGGGCGCGCGGATCGGCCGGCGCATCTCACCGACGGCCCTGCGCGTCACCATCGTGATCGTGGGCCTGGTCGGGCTGGTGGTCATGGTGATGCGGCAGGTCTCGGGTGGGTGAGGGCGGGACCCGCGAGGTGCGCCTGGAGCGGATCGAGGACCTCGCCGACCCCCGCCTGGCCCCCTACACGACCATGACGGACGCGGCCCTGCGCCGTCGCGTCGACGCGGAGCACGGCGTCTTCCTCGCCGAGTCATCCCAAGTGGTCCGCCGCGCGCTGGACGCCGGACACACCCCGCGCTCCTTCCTGCTGGGGGACCGCTACCGCCGGTCCTTCGCGGACGTGCTCGCCGCCCATCCGGACGTCCCGGTCTTCACCGGACCCGACGACGTGCTCGAGGCCCTCACCGGGTTCCACCTGCACCGCGGCGCCCTGGCCGCGATGGACCGCCCCGCACCCCGGCCGCTCGCCGACGTCCTCGCGGACGCCCGGCGCGTGCTCATCGCCGAGGACGTCGTGGACCACACGAACGTGGAGTGTTCCAAACCACCGCAGGCTGGCGAACGTTCCTCGGATACCAGCCGACCTTGGCAGCCCAAGGTAGCAAAAAGCGAGGTCGACGATACGTTCGAGCTCAACTCTCGCGTGTCCAGTGGTGAGGAGCGGCGTAGGACGGGAGTTCCTGGCGAGAGTCCAGGGGGCCGACACGATCGTTCTGTCTCGAGTACGAAGCGCCGCTCGCGGATCGCTGTGCTTGAGGGCTTGGTGGATCATACGAACGTTGGGGCATGTTTTAGATCAGCTGCGGCACTGGGTGTCGACGCGATCCTGGTGACGCCGACGTGTGCTGATCCGTTGTACCGGCGGTCTGTCCGTGTGTCGATGGGTACGGTCTTCCAAGTGCCGTGGACTCGCGTTGATGACTGGCCTGCCAGCATCCAGGTGCTTAAGGACGCTGGATATGTCGTGGCGGGCATGACACTGGGGGAGGGCGCAATCACGCTCGATGAGTTGGTCGCCGAGGACCACGACAATCTCGCACTAGTATTCGGGAGTGAGGGGCATGGGCTGACGCCGCAGACCGACAGACTGCTTGATCGGCGCGTGACGATTCCGATGATGCATGGCGTGGACTCGCTGAACGTTGCGGCGAGCTCAGCGGTGACGTTCTACGCGACGAAGTAGTTCAAGGATTCAGCTATCCGATCCAGCCGACGTCCTGCGTGCCTTTATGGCATGGTCGGGTGGAGCTCACTTAGTCTGGTGGCTGTTAGATGCGCGCGAAGGAGACAGCATGGCCCGCCGGAAAATGAATGCTCAATCTACGACCCTGTACAGATTGAGGCATACCGCCAAGCTCGAACATGCTGTCAAGAAGAAGTACCGCGATGAACGCTCCGTCGTCACCGAGCCCTGCAAGGTGGCGGATCGTGACGCCCTCCTCGTATATGGCCGTATAGGGGCCGATGGCCCCGTGAAGTGGGCAAGTCGCGTCCACCAACTCACTGGCGTGACAGTGGAAACAACCAACACAACGGCAGCAGGCGTTCTCTTGCTTCGCGCGAATGATGAAGCTGATACGCCTACCTGGGGATTGTGTTGGGGTATGGGTTGGCTGCTTTTGGATCAGAGTCACGTCGACGGCGCGTTCGGACAGAGACTCGCGCTGAGATCCGTTGATCCGGACCTGCTGAGCTCCCTGACTCGGACAGTACTTGACGAGAGGGCAAAGATCGATCGGTCGTCCATTCCCGCAGGTGCAGGACTGACTGGATTCGGCATCGGTGGTTTCGGTGAGCTGGTCACTCGAGTCGTTGGAAAGGCCGAGATCAAGGGTCTTACCATCGACAAGCCGTTTCGCGTGAGAGGGGCGGACGCCCTCTCGGTGCCACTCGGACTCACCCCCACAGAGCTGGTTTCGGATCTTAAGGTGCTCGAGGCCCTGCTCTCTCAAAAGCCTCGCGCAGAGCTGCAAGTGCTTGAGCAGCTCGTACCGGTTAAGAAGAAAACCTCGTTACATGACAAGCTGGAAGAGCACCTTCGAGCCGAGCTAAAGAAGTCCCCCGACGTATCTAAGATCGCCGTTACGTGGCCCCATGAACACCTAAGCGAGAATAAGCCGCCCGAAGCGTTCCGAGTAAAACGAGGCGGAGGCACCGCTCTGCGCGCCGGCCTACCTACTGCGGCACTGATCATCGACTTGATGAAAGACCGCGAAATTTCGTTCATGGATACCATTAAAATCCAGCTGTTCGGTGACGCGGAGGGCGAGGAGCCCGTAAGTAGTGATATCCCGCTTCGAAAGTGGGTGGCCTTTGAGAAGGAAGAGTCTGGGCGTCGCTACTTCCTGCATAACGGGCAGTGGTATGCGATGGACCTTGACTACGCGAAGCAGCTCGACGACCACGTTAGGAACATCTTTGCGAAACAGGCTGGCGTGGCCATGCCAGCTTGGTATGCGCCTGATGACGAGGAGGCTTATAATCGTAAGGCTGCGCAGGCGCTCGGCGCGGTGTTGATGGATCGGAAGCTCGTGCAGACAACTCAGAATAAGCGGGGCTTCGAGCCGAGTGACCTCATTACGACGAACGATGTGTACGTGCACGTAAAGTCGGCTTCCTCCTCCGCGCCGCTGAGTCACCTCTTCGCCCAAGGCGGCAACTCCGCCCATGCACTGCAGTACGACGAAGAGGCACGCAAGCAACTGCGCAGCCGGGTCCAGCAGCGCGGCGGCAATGAGGATCTGATTGGCGCGAAACCACGAAAGGTCGTGTACGCCATTCGCTCGAAACGCATAGGCGAATCACTTACAGCGGACGACCTCTTCAGCTTTAGTAAGGTCTCACTGGTCAGAGTATTCGACGAGCTGGAAGCCCGCGGTATCGAAGTGAGAATCGCAAGTATTGACTACCTGCCAGAAGAATAGTCAATTACGCTTGGGCGTTGTGGAATCTACGTTCAGGCTCGTCGACTTGTGAAAACGGTCGCGATGGTCGTGGGGTGTCGAACCAAAGAATTAGCCGGTCTTTCCTAGCTAAGTATGTGTAGTGCCACGGTCCCATCGGCCTGACGTGCCGTTCGCTCTAGACCGTTCCGCATCTCTGGTAGCCCCATGCCGTGGTACGACGCGCCGGACCCGACCGATGAACCCGGAAGTTAAGCAAGGGGCATATCGAGACATACTCGGGATCCGTCCTCCAGTTATCATCGGCTTGACTTGCATTCAGCCGGTTCGGAGCTTAGTAGTACTCTCGGACGTAGCCGAGGGCCTTTTCGAAGACGTCGTTGTCGCGAATCTTGAATTGGACGTAGAGGGTCTTCCGAAGCGCTTGGCGCACCTCCTGGTCGCCGCGGATCGTGGACTGCCACCCCTCGAAGCGGACCCCACGGACGACCTCGTCGATCCGGTTGACGACGTTCTCGACGATGATCGGGGTCTGATCGCCCTTGAGAGCGTCAAATAACTCAGTCAAGGCCGCCCGGCCCTTCTCTTCCCGGGGCATCTCGTCGGCTGCTTTCTCGGCAGCAACAGTGTCGCGGGCGAGTTCGAGAAGCTCTCGGAGGAAGTCGAGGCTGGACTGTTGGATGTCGGCGTAGCGCTCGCGCAGGTCGTTGAGGCGCTGGCCGAGTTCGACGAAGACCGGGTTGTGCAGGTGCCGGGCGATGCGTGCGGTGATCTGACGCTCGATCTCTTCGGTGGGGATGTCGGTGCGCCGACCGGTCATGAGGTCTTCGATCGTCTGAGCGTCGAGCACGATCGTCTCGGTGTTCTGCGGGATCTCGACGGCGACGTGCTCGTTGATCAGGTCGATTGTCTTGGCTCCGAGCGCGTGCCACACGAGTCGCCCCGTGATGTCTGAGGGGCGGACCGACTCGTAGACGTCCGTGAGCCAGCGGTAGTCGTCGCGATGCTTGCCCAGTATGGGGTCCGGACTGAGTGCCTCCCACAGTTGCGACACCACGCTGTAGGCGGCTCCGAAGGCGTCCTTCGTGACATCGTCGGCGATCGCGGATTGCGCCTGGACGAGGCCTTCGTACCCGCCGACCGTGCGGTCGACCCCGGGGAAGAACGCGAGCGCGGCAGCCATGGCCGGCGCGAGCTGAGCCTTCAGTTCCTCGATGTTGGAGACGACCTCCCGGACAGCCCGCTCATCGAAGGAGAGGGATCGGGCGACGTCGTCGAAGATGCCGAGGTAGTCGACGATCAGGCCGTGGGTCTTGTCCGGCGGGTACACGCGGTTGGTGCGAGTGATCGCCTGGAGCAGCGTGTGCTCCTTCAGCGGCTTGTCGAGGTACTGGCAGTAGAGGATCGGAGCGTCGAACCCGGTCAGCAGCTTCGCCGTCACGATGATGATCTTGAGCGGGTCGGTCGGGTCATTGAACCGCGCGACAACCTGCTCCAGCTCCTCGGCACCTGGGGTCCACTTGGCCCAGTCGGGCGAGTCACCTCGGGTTTTCGACATGACTATGGTCGATGCCTCCGGCCCGAGGTGCTTGTCGAGCTCGTTCTTGTAGGCGACGCAGGAGGACTTGTCGTACGCGACGACCTGTGCCTTGAACCCCTGTGGCTCGACTTTCTCCCTGAAGTGGCTGGCGATGTCAGCGGCGATCTTCGCGATGCGCGAGGGCGTCTTGATCAGCACTTCGATCGAGGCCGCCTTCTTCGAAAGCGTGATCTTGTCGCTCTCGGAGAGGTCGCGGTCGGCAGCCAGCTCCTCGAACGCCGTGTCGATGGCCTCCTGGTCGATGTGGATCTCCGAGAGGCGTGGCTCAAAGTGCAGCGGAAGAGTCGCACCGTCGCGGATGGAATCCTGGAAGGAGTATCGCGAGAGGTAGCCGCCCTCGTCGTCGGGTGCACCGAACCACTTGAACGTGTTGCGGTCGCGCCGGTTGATCGGGGTGCCGGTCAGACCGAAGAGGTACGCGTTGGGCAGCGCCCCACGCATCTTCTGCCCGTAGTCACCCTCCTGCGAGCGGTGAGCCTCGTCGACCATCGCAATGATGTTCTGCCGAGCGTCGAGGACGCCGGGTGCCTCGCCGAACTTATGGATCGTGGTGATGATGATCTTCCGCGCGCCCTGGCTGAGCAGTGTCTGGAGCTGCGCGCGCGAGTCCGTCGACACCAAGCCCGGGACGTCCGAGGCGTTGAAGGTGCCCGTGATCTGGGTGTCCAGGTCGATGCGGTCGACCACGATCAGGATAGTTGGGTTCGTGAGTTCGGCCATCGCGCGCAGTTTGAGCGCAGTGAAGACCATGAGCAGTGACTTGCCCGAGCCCTGAAAGTGCCAGATCAGGCCCTGCTTGACCTTGCCGAGCAGGACCCGGTCAACGATCAGATTGGTCGCCTGGAACTGCTGGAACCGCGCGATGATCTTGATCTTGCGATGCTTCTTGTCAGTCGCGTAGAGCGTGAAGAATCGCAGGAAGTCCAGCACCGCGCGTGGCGTCAGGACACCTTCGACGGCTTCCTGGACCGCGACGAGACCGATCTTCGCCGGCGCGTCCTCGTCGGTGGGGTCCTCGCGCCAGGGGCCCCAGAGCTCGATGGGCATGCCGATGGTGCCGTATCGGAAGTCCTTTCCCTCGGTTGCGAAGGAGAACACGTTGGGCACGAAGAACTGCGGGACGCTCTGCTCGTAGTCATCGTGGATCTGCGCGGCCCCGTCGATCCAGGTGTACGCCGGCCGGATCGGCGTCTTCGCCTCACCGACCACCAGGGGCAGACCGTTGCACCACAGCACGAGATCGAACCGCTTCTCCAGCCGGCCCTGCGTGAAGGTCACCTCGGTGGAGACGATCCACTGGTTCGAGGAGTCATCGTCGAGATGTTCGAAGTCGATCAGACGGACTGTGGTGTGCTCGCCGTTCGGCCCGAACGGCATCGATTTCTGCCCGGTCAGCCACGCCATGAACTCCTCGTTAGCGACCACCGGGTGCGGGCTGTTGCGCGCCGCGATCAGGATCGCGCGGAGGTTGTAGATGACCTCGTCGGCCTTCGCCGGATCAGCCTCGATCTCAGGGTTGAGGTTGATCAGCGCACCCTTGAGTACGCCTTCCAGCAGCACCTCGTCGACGCGACGCGGCAACTCGCTACCCGGCACGAACTGGACATCGATGGACTTGACGAGGTCCCGGATGAAGTCACGTACCGAGTTTGCCTCGTTGAACTGCGCCATCAGTCGCCCCCGAAAACTGTCTCAGACAGAGCTGACTTGATCGCTTTCACCGCATCCGACTCTTTTGCCACGGAGGCAACTGCGGATGACGCTGAGGCCATCTGCTCGAGCAAAGAATCCTGGTCCTCAAGGGACGGATGCACAACAGAAACGCGGCTCACAATGTCGGTGTTGAGGTTCTTTACCGTCGAGCCGCCGGCACCCTGCCGGAACTGTGACTGCACCCCGTAGCTCCGCAGAAGGTAGTACAGGTAGTCAGTTCGCCAGCGGCCACCGACATCCGAAAGTGAAAGCCAACCATCATGGATGCATCCGTCGATCCGAACGATGTACGGGCGGCCAAAGCTCATCGAGTTCGACAGGATGAAGTCGCCCGGCTTCACCGTGCGAGTCTTGGGAAGACCACTCGGCTTAATTCGTTGCGCCGTCCTGTCGATGAACTTGCCGTCCGGCGGTACGTCACCGATCTTGATCCAGTGCAGTCCGTCGGGACTGTCGGTCAGGTACTCATTGATTGGTCGCGGCGAGCCGCCGCGCACAATCTTAAGAACGTCACCAAGGTTTACCTCGCGACCGGGCGCGGCCCGCACGAACTGCTCAACAAGTTCTGACTGGCTGCGGACTACCTCCGCGTGCACTTTGGTCAGCGCTCGTCTGTGCCGCTCGACGGTCCAGAGGAGGTCGGCGATGCGCTTCTGCTCGTCGAGGGGTGGGAGATCGAACTCGAAATCCTTCAGGTCACGCCAGTTCGTGCGCGGCGACAGCGACCCTGCCGACGTACCGAGAGCATGCTCGAAGAAGCCGTTCGACTGCACGAGGAACGGGAGCAACTCACCAAGGAGCTGCGTCCCATCGGTCTCGAACGTGTAGATGTCGCCGGAGCAGATGGCGTCGAACTCGGCGTAGGCAACCTTGCGCTGGTACGCGCGCCGTTTGCCGAAGAGCGTCTGTCCAGGCTTCACGCGTCGCGTGAAGGTGGTGCCGTCCTCTGTTGAACCCCACCGGCTAACCTTCAGCTCGCCGGGGTCCATGTGCTCCATCGCGATGACGCGGTTGATGCCGGCCGCTTCGAGATCACGGATGGTCTCATTGACGTTACGAACAACGTCGCCGAAGGCAACCCGCTTCCAGCGCGACTTGTCGAGGTTGAGGCTCACGCGGGCACCTCCGCTCTCAGCAGCGCGAGAACGTCAGTAATCGCCTGGTCCGAAACCTGCGCGGCAGTTCGCCACTGCGCCACTGCATCGCTGACATCGATGTGCTCGCCGCCTTCATTCGCCGAGTCGCCCGCGACGTACAACGGAATCGCGAGGCTGTGGCCCTTCTCCGCGATCTGGTCGAGGGTGCCAACTGCAGCGAACCCGTCCTGTGGCTCGAAGGCGCGATAGGCGGCCAGGATCTTCTGTTGGTGCGCCTCGCGGAGGAAGGACTGTGCCTGTTCGCGGGCGACTTCGTTCACGGCATTGATGAACAGCACCTCGCCCTGGTGCTCGGTGGGCTTGTTGGCGCGGAGCGTGACGACCACGGCCTCCATCGGGCTGTTGTAGAAGAGCCCTGCGCCGAGCCCCAGGACGCACTCGATGAGGTCTGACTGCACCAGTGCTTTGCGGAGGGACGCCTCTTCACGCCGGAAGAGCACCCCGTGGGGGAAGAGGATCGCAGCGCGGCCCGTATCGGGGTCGAGGCTCTTGGCGATGTGCTGGAAGAACGCGTAGTCGGCACGTCCCTGTGGCGGGACACCCCAGACGTTCCGGCCGTAGGGGTCCTTGGCGAATGCGGCACGGTTCCAGGCCTTGATGGAGTAGGGCGGGTTTGCCAGCACGACGTCGAACGTCTGCAGATGGCCCTTGCCGTCGAGGAATGCCGGTCGGCTGAGGGTGTCGCCGTGAGCGATGTGACCGTCTGTGATCCCGTGCAGGAACAGATTCATCCGCGCGATGGCAGAGGTCCCGTAGTTGAGCTCCTGGCCGTAGAGGCGCAGATTCCGCCACTCCTTGCCCTGCCTCTTGAGCTCGGCGGCGGTGGAGATGAGCATGCCGCCCGTGCCGCAGGTGGGGTCGTACACCGACTCACCCGGCTGGGGCTCCAGCATCATCGTCATCAGGTGCACCAGCGTGCGATTGGTGTAGAACTCCTGCGCGGTGTGACCGGAGTCGTCCGCGAATTTCTTGATCAGGTACTCGTAGCCGTTGCCGAGCTCGTCCTCGGGCAGGTTGGCGATCGAGAGCGTCTTGGTGGAGAAGTGCTCGATGAGGTCGGCCAGAGTCGAGTCCGGGAGCAGGTCCTTGTTGCCCCAGTCGCCGTCGCCGAAGACGCCGGGGAGTGTGTCGGGGTTGGCCTTCTCGATGGAGCGCATGGCGTGCAGGAGTGCCGCGCCGATGTTCTGCGTGACGCCGTGGATGTCGTCCCAGTGGCAGCCGTGGGGGATGGCGAAGCGGTGGTTCTCTGGGAGGTCGGCGAGCTCCTCGTCTTCGTACACCTCCATCGCGGCGGCGTGCTCCTCGTCGTAGACGTCGGAGATCCGCTTCAAGAAGACCAGCGGGAAGATGTACTGCTTGTAGTCGCCGGCGTCAATCAGGCCACGGAGAACGATTGCCGCGCCCCAGAGGTAGTTCTCCAGCTCACGCTGGGTGATTCGGGTGCTCATACGGACAGCCCCCACTTCGCCAGCTCGGCCTCCAGCGCAGCACGCGTCGTGGTCGCCTCGGCGTGCGCCGTTTCGAGATTCGCGAGCGCGTCCTCGAGCGTGAGCTTCTCACCGCTGTCAGGAGGCGCGACGTACAGCGGGACGTTGAGGTTGTAGTCGTTGCTCTCGATCTCGGCCAGGTCGACGACACGGGAGCGGCCCTCGATGTCAGCGTAGAGCTCATAGGCGTCGAGGATCTGCTGGGCATGCTCGGGTTCGAGGGTGTTCTGGTTGCGTCCGCGCTTGAACAGGTCTTCACCGTTGATGAAGAGCACCTTGCCGTACTCGTCTGGTTGCTTCTCCGTTCGAAGGATCAGCACGCAGGCGGCGAGGCCAGTGCCGTAGAACAGGTTGGGGGCCAACCCGATGACCGCGTCGACGAGGTCTGACTTGAGCACGTGGGTGCGGATCCGCGCCTCAGCTCCCTGCCGGAAGAGTGCCCCTTGGGGCAGGACGACGGCGACCCGGCCGGTCTTCGGCTTCGCGGAGGTGATCATGTGCTGGACCCACGCCCAGTCGGCGTATCCCTTCGGCGGAACACCACCGAGCGCATTCCGGCCCCACTTGTCGGACGCCCACTCGGGCTCGCCCCAATTCTTGAGCGAGAACGGCGGGTTGGCCACGACGCAGTCAAACTGCGCGAGGTTGTTGCCCGTGTAGAAGGCGGGGCTGCGCAACGTGTCCTCGCGGACGATCTTGAAGTCCTCGACGCCGTGTAGCAGCAGGTTCATCCGTGCGATCGCGGAGGTGGCGAGCACCTTCTCCTGGCCGTAGAGCTTGCCCCACAGGGTCTTGGGGCTGCCGCCGGCATCTTTCACGTGCTCGATGACCTCGATCAGCATCCCGCCGGTGCCGCAAGCCGGGTCGTAGACCGTCTCACCCTCGGTGGGATCGAGGATGTTGACGAGCAGGCCGACCACCGAGCGCGGCGTGTAGTACTCACCGGCCTTCTTGTTCGACTGGTCGGCGAACCTCTTGATGAGGTACTCGTACGCGTTGCCGAACACGTCGGGCGGCACAGCGGCGTTGGTCAGAGCCTTACTCGAGAAGTGCTCGATGAGATCGGCGAGCTTGCGGTCGGGCAGCTTGTCCTTGTTGGTCCAGCTGGCGCTGCCGAAGATGCCGTAGAGGGTCTCTGGGTTGGCCTTTTCGATCTCGCGGAACGCGGTCTGCAGCGCAGTGCCGATGTTCTCGGTGTGGCTGCGCACGTCACCCCACAGGCTGCCCTCGGGGATCACGAAGCGGTGGTTCTCCGCAAACAGGGCGAACTCGTGGTCGCCTCCGGACTCGTCCAGCGCTTGGGCGTACTCCTCGAGGTAGACGTCGCTGATCCGCTTGAAGAACATCAGCGGGAAGATGTATGCCTTGAAGTCGGCCTGGTCGATGCTGCCGCGCAGCAGGTCAGCCGCGGCGGCAAGGTACTGCTCAAGCTCCGCCAGCGTCAGCCGATCGCTCCCGCCGTGGGGCCGCAATGCACGCGCTGCCGCG
The DNA here is from genome assembly GCF_037853785.1 of Micrococcus sp. GPGPB33. NCBI lineage: Bacteria > Bacillati > Actinomycetota > Actinomycetes > Micrococcales > Micrococcaceae > Micrococcus > Micrococcus sp. GPGPB33. The sequence continues at coordinate 1,990,050 of NZ_JAQMWO010000002.1, read as the reverse complement.
CGTGCCTCATCCTCGGTCATCCGTCTCCTAGCTATTGCTCCGCCACGCGACAAGGCGCTGCCGACTCAGCTTTCCGCCGAGGGGACAACGTGCCCTGACGGGGCGCGTGTCGCGCCAGCACGCGGTGGGCGGTTCCGATCGACACGCCAGCACCTCCGGCGATGCTGCGCAACGTCTCGCCTTGATCTCTCCGCATCCTAATCTCGCGCTGCGTCTCGTCACTAATGGTGCGTGGTCGACCGTGGCTGACTCCGTGTTCCCGCGCTGCTTGGATGCCGGCCCGGACGCGGGAGCTTTGGAGCTCTCGGCGGCGCCGGGTGAGCTCGCGGACGTCATCGAGGAACTCCGAGTCTCCGGTGTGCTCTCCCGCGGCGAGGCCCTTGAGGACTTTCACGGCAACTCCTCGGTCAACGAGGTCCAGCAGTGTCTCGAGCCCGTCGACCATGCTCGTGCTCAGGCTTCGTGCGTGGGTCACGGTGAGCGCATCGCCGTCGCCCACCTCCGCCACAGCAGCGAGGAGCCCGGGGCGGTTCTTGATCAGGCGTCGACGCGATGCTGTCTCCTCGACGAGACGTGAGCAGATCGGCTTGAGTGCTTGCCGTTGCAACCTCGCGTCCTGAGGGTCTGTCCCGACCCGAATGAGTCCGATGAGCGCCATCAGCCCAGGCTCAGGTCGCCGCTGCGCAGTCCCAGCATGGCAGTGTGTGGGGGCATAGGGTTTATTGAACACTCCTAGCCGGCCCACGATGACGACCGAGCGGCCGTATTTGCCTTCTGACCTGCGGAAACGCAATGCTCAGTTCATCGGTGTGTCGACCGGAAGGAACCGAGTTCACGGGTCCGAGATGCTTCAGAACGCGTCGTGACCGCTTTCAACCTGGGCGCCGTGGTGCGCTCCGCCGTCGCCCTCGGCTGGGACGCCCTGCTGCTCACCCCGCAGGCCGCCGACCCGCTCTACCGGCGCGCCATCCGCGTCTCGATGGGCACGGTGTTCCGCCTGCCGTGGGCGCGCCTGCCCGGTCCGGTCGCCCAGTCGCTGCCCGCGCTGCGGGCGGCCGGGTTCGCGGTGGCCGCCCTCGAGGTGACGGAGCGTGCCGTGGGCCTGGACTCCGCCTGGATCGAGCCGCTGCGCACCGCCGAGCGCCTGGCCCTCGTCCTCGGCCAGGAGGGGCCGGGGGTCCGTCCCGAGACCCTCGCCCAGACCGACGCCGACGTCGTCATCCCCATGCCCGCCGGCGTCGACTCGCTGAACGTGGCGGCGGCCGCGGCGGTCGCGCTGTGGGAGCTGCGCGCGCGCTGACCGGCCCGGGTGCGGTAGAGTGGGCGGCTGGCCCGCCCTCCGGCGGACCCCCTGACCACACCTCTCGCGCCCCTGGTCCCAATCAGGCGGCTGACACGAAGGATGCACCATGAAGTCTGAGATCCACCCGGATTACCGCTACGTCATCTTCAACGACCTCGCCTCCGGTGAGAAGATCCTCACCCGCACCACCGCGAACTCCGACAAGACCGCGGAGTGGACCGATGGCAACACCTACCCGGTGATCGACGTCGAGATCTCGGCCGCCTCGCACCCGTTCTACACGGGCAAGCAGCGCATCATGGACACCGCCGGCCGCGTCGAGCGCTTCAACGCCCGCTTCAAGGGCTTCGGCGGCAAGAAGTGACCGCGGCGGCCTGAGCCGCACGCCCACCACGACGACGGGCCCCGCGCCCCCGGAACGATCCGGGCGGTGCGGGGCCCGTCGCGTCGCCCGTAGGCTGACGGGCATGACGACTCTCCACGGTGAATACAAGGTGATCGGCGGCAAGCTGGTCGCGGCGGACCTGAGCCTCGCGGACGGCCGGATCGCGACCGCGAGCATCAACGGCGACTTCTACCTCGAGCCGGATGAGGCGCTCGAGGACCTCAACGCGGCGGTGGCCGGGCTGTCCGCGGACGCTGAGCACCGCGTCATCCGGGAGGCCGTCGAGCGGGGTCTGCGACCCGAGGCCGAGCTGTTCGGCGTGGACGCCTTCGCGGTGGCCTCGGCCGTGCGTCGGGCCCTCGGCAAGGCGACCACGTGGGGGGACCACGAGTGGGAGGTCATCGGGCCGGAGCCGATGCCGATCGCGCTCACCGTGGCCCTGGACGAGGTGCTCACCCGGCAGGTGGCCGAGGGACGTCGCAAGCCGACCATGCGCCTGTGGCAGTGGAACGAGCCGGCCGTGGTGATCGGCGCCTTCCAGTCGCTCGCCAACGAGGTGGACCCCGAGGGGGCGCGGCGGCACGGCATCAACGTGGTGCGGCGGATCTCCGGCGGCGGCGCGATGTTCATGGAGGCGGACAACTGCGTCACGTACTCGATGCACGTCCCGTCGTCGCTGGTCGACGGGCTGGAGACGGCGGAGTCCTACCCGTTCCTGGACGAGTGGACCATGGACGCGCTCTCCCGACTCGGCGTGCACGCGTTCTACCAGCCGCTCAACGACATCGCCACGGACCAGGGGAAGATCGGCGGCGCCGCGCAGAAGCGGGTGGGCACGGCCGGGCTGCTGCACCACGTGACGATGAGCTACGACATCGACGCGGACAAGATGCTCGAGGTGCTGCGCATCGGCCGGGAGAAGCTGCGCGGCAAGGGCGTGACCTCGGCGAAGAAGCGCGTGGACCCGCTCCGGCGCCAGACCGGCGTCTCCCGCGCCGAGATCTGGGAGACCATGATGACCACCTTCGAGGAGCGCTACGGCGCCCGCCGCGTCGAGCTGGACGAGGCCACCCGTGAGGAGGCCGAGCAGCTGGCCCGCACCAAGTTCACGACCCCCGAGTGGACCGCGCGGGTGCCCTGAGCCGCCTGACGGCGTCCCGGCACCGTCCGGCACGCTTCCGTCCGGGGGCGGTTTGCGGTGGTATTCGACGTGAATACCGCCCGAAACCGCCCCCGACGCGTCGAGGTGTGGCGGGGCGGCTCTGTCAGGATCGGACCATGACCCCCGACGACGACGCCCCCGTCCGCCTGATCGCCCGCTCCGACGCCCCGCGGCGCCCACGGTCGACCGTGGACGTCCACTGCGCCCTCGAGCTGGAGCTCGCCTCCGGCCGCCGCGTGCCTCTGCTCACGGACCGCGGCTGGAGCGCGGACGGCACGTGGGACCTCGTCACGGTCCGCGACCTCGACGAGGCCGCCGCCACGGTGACCGGGCCGGACGAGCCGGGCGGCGGCCGCACGCCTGCCCAGGAGGAGACGCGACACTGGGACGCGCTGGCAGCGGTCGCGGCCGAGGCCGGGGTGCCGGTGGGGGCCGCAACGTTGCGCGAGCTGCCGCTGGTGGGGGAGACCTCGCCCGAGCTGGCCGCCCTCGTGGACCGGGCGCACCGCGAGGCCCGCGCCCTGAACCGGCTGCTCGGCGTCCACCCGCTGGCCCTCGGCACGGTCGCGCCGGCCGACGTGCTGGGCGCCGACGCGACCGCCGCGCTGCGGACCGGGCTGGCCGCGGGACTCGGCGTCGCGCCGACGGCGTGGGAGGACCCGGGCGTCGTGCTCGCGCCCGCCGCGGACGCCGACCCGGAGCTGCTGCACGTGGTCCTGCTCCACACGACCGCGGTGGTCGCCGGGCCACCCGCACTCGTGGCCCGCCTCGCGGACGCCGACGTCTCCGACCTGCTCGACGACGCCTCCCTCGGCGCGCACCTGCGCGGCCCGGTGGAGGACGTGTCGGCGGCCTGGCTCCACGCGGCCGACCGGCAGGCGCTGTCTCTCGACCCGGACGGCGGGGCCGCGCACGTGGCGCGCCACGCCGAACTGACGGCCGTGCTGGAGACGCGGCCCGTCGTCGTCGAGCGGGTGGGGATGCGCGACCGGGACGCCCAGCGCGCCGCCGACGCCGTGGGCCTGCGCCGGGTGGGCCGGGAACGCGTGCTCCGCGTTGCCGCGCCCTGAGCTGGAATGGTCACGACACACCGCCTCGCCCGAGGGGAGGCGGCGTGTCGTGACCACTCTGCGCGGGAGGGCTTACCGCTCAGCCCGCCGGCTGCACCGCCTGCACGCGCAGGGACCGCCGCAGGGCGTCCGTGTGCTCCACGACCAGGCGCCGCAGGGCCCCCGGGGCGTCGGGGTGCTCGTCCAGCCAGCGCTGGGCCGCGGCCAGCGTCGGGTGCGACTCCTGCGCGTCGGCGCCGCCGGCCACCGCGTCCTGGCGGCCCGGGAACAGCCCGCCGATCGCGCGCGAGGCCAGCCCGTTGGACCGCGAGGCCCACACCGAGGTCAGGCGCGGCCAGAAGCCGGACTCGTAGGGGGCGAGGAGCTCGACCCCGCCCGCGGCGAAGCCGGCCGCCGTGGCCGAGAGCAGGTCGTTGGACAGCTCCGTGCCGGTGGTCGTGCGGCCGGACATGACCGCCTCCCACGCGGCGGCCTTGACCTCGGCCTCGGGGCGGGCGGCTGCGGCGAGCCGGTGCCACGTGACGGTCTGCGCCGTGCGGCCGGCCTCGAGCTCCGCGTCCAGGCGGTCCTGGTCGGCCCGGCCGGTCGCGGCGAGGGCCTGGAGCACGAGCCAGCGCAGCTCCGCGTCGACCGCCAGGCCCGGCGCGAACGCCGCCGCGTCCTCGCCGAGCAGGGCGGCCTCGAGGGCCGCGGCCATCCCGACGTCGGCCCGCGCCAGCGTCGCCCACGTGCGGGCCGCGGTGCGCTGGCGGTCGGAGCCGGCCTCGAGCGTGCGGGTCTGCTCGGCCAGGACCTCGCCCAGCCGGGACCGCAGCGCGTCACGGTCCTCGGCGCGGGCGTACTGGCCCACGGCCGCGGCGGCCTGCGCCAGCACCTGCGCGTGCACGCCCACGGTCGCGATCCGCGCGGACAGCGTCGCCACCGCGTCCAGGAACCGGGCGACCGGCAGCTCGCCGTCGCGGGTCATCGACCACAGGGCGGCCCACACGGTGGCCTCCGCGAGCGGGTCCGCGATGGGGTGCGTCAGGGCCGCGCGCAGCGAGCCCGCGTCGAGCGCGACGGCGGCGTAGGTGAGGTCCTCGTCGTTGGGCAGCACGAGGCGGACGCCCCCGGGCACCTCGAGGTCCGGCAGGGGCACGGCCGCGCCCTCCGCCCCACCCGGCACATCGGCGGTGACCTGGGCGGTGCGGCGCAGGACGCCGTCCTGCCCGGGCGTGAAGACGCCGACCTTCAGCACGTGCGGGCGGAGGATCGGCCCGCCCGTGACCGGGTCCGCGCCCTCCTGGCGCAGCACCGGGGCGTCGCCGTCGACGTCGACCCGCAGCCGGGGCACGCCGGAGGTGTGCAGCCACGCGTCCGCCCACGCGCGCATGTCCCGCCCCGAGGCGGCCTCGAGGACCGCCATGAAGTCGGCGAGGGAGGCGTTGCCCCACGCGTGGGCGGCGAAGTAGCGATGTGCGGCGTCGAGGAACGCGTCACGGCCCACGTAGGCGGCCAGCTGCTTGAGCACGGAGGCGCCCTTGGCGTAGGTGATCCCGTCGAAGTTCTGACGGGCGGCCTCGAGGTCGACGATGTCCGCGACGATGGGGTGCGTCGTCGGCATCTGGTCCTGCACGTACGCCCAGGCCTTGCGGCGGGACGCGAAGGTCACCCACGCGGTCCGGAAGTCGGTGGCCTCGTCCACGCCGAGGGCGCCCATGTAGTCCGCGAACGACTCCTTGAGCCACAGGTCGTCCCACCAGTGCATCGTCACGAGGTCGCCGAACCACATGTGCGCCATCTCGTGCAGGATCACGTTGGCGCGGCCCTCGTACTGGACCGCGGTGGCCCGCGAGGTGAACACGAAGTCCTCGGTGAAGGTCACGAGGCCCGGGTTCTCCATGGCGCCGAGGTTGTACTCGGGCACGAACGCCTGGTCGTACTTGCCCCACGGGTACGCGACGCCGAAGAGGTCGTGGAAGAACGTCAGCCCCCGCTTCGTCACGTCGAACACGGCCTCGGGGTCGAACGCGTCGGCCATCGTGCGCCGGGTGAACAGCCGCAGCGGCACGGCCTGCGCACCGCTGGCCGGGTGACCGTCCCAGGCGTCCTCCCACTGCGCATAGGGGCCGGCGAGCAGCGTCGTGATGTAGGTGGACTGGGGGAGCGTCGGGGCGAACTCCACCCGGACGACACCGTCCCCGGTCGGCGTCCGGGAGACCTCCGGCCGGTTCGAGGCCAGCACCCAGTCCTCGGGTCCGGTGAGGGAGAAGGTGAAGGCGGCCTTGAGGTCCGGCTGCTCGAAGTCCGGGAACACGCGGCGCGCGTCGGCGGGCTCGTACTGGGTGTAGAGGTAGACCTCGCCGTCGGCGGGGTCCGTGAAGCGGTGCAGGCCCTCGCCCGACCGGGAGTACACGGACCGGCCGACCAGCTCGACCACGTTCTGCGCCGCCAGGTCGGGCAGCAGCACCCGGGCCTCGCCCACGACCTCGGCCACGTCCAGCGCCGTGCCGTTGAGGGTCACCGACTCCACGCCGCCGTGGATCCAGTCCAGGTGGGTCTGCGCGCCGGGCTCGGCGCACGCGAAGCGGATCACGGTGCGGACCGGATAGGTGTCGGCGGCGGCGTCCCGGGCGTCGGAGAGGTCCACGTCCACGACGTAGTCCTGCACCGTGAGCAGGCGGGAGCGGTCCGCGGCCTCCGCGCGGGTGACGTTGGTGGCGTCGAGGTCGGGGGTGGTGTCGGTCAAGGCGAGCCTCCGGTCGGGGATCCAGCGGGGACGGCGACGCGCGGACACACCGGGGCGTGCCCGCGCGTCGGCGGTGGTCCGGGACCGGCGGCCCGGGGCCGCGTCAGTGCGGCGTCGGGACGGGCTGGCCCTTGGAGAGCACCGTCAGGCCGGATTCTGTCACGGTGTAGCCGTTCGCCTCGTCCTCCGCCCGGTCGAAGCCGATGCGCGCGCCCGGGGGCACGACCACGTTCTTGTCCAGGATCGCGTTGCGCACGTGGGCCCCCTCGCCGATCACGACGGAGTCCAGCAGCACCGACTGCTCCACCCACGCCTCGTTGTGCACGCGCACGTCCGTGGAGAGCACGGACTGGGCCACGGTGCCGCCGGAGATGACCACGCCCTGGGAGAGGATCGAGTCGTTCGCCGAGCCGGGGCGGCGGGTGGATGAGCGCACGAGCTTGGCCGGCGGGGAGACGGACTGGCGGGTGTAGAGCGGCCACTCGCGGTTGTAGAGGTTGAACTCCGGCCACGGCTGCACCAGGTCCATGTGCGCGTCGTAGTAGGAGTCCAGGGTGCCGACGTCCCGCCAGTAGTGCTTGCCGGCCGTGCCCCCGGGCACCTCGTTGGCGGTGAAGTCGTACACCCCGGCCTCGCCACGCTCCACGAACAGCGGGATGATGTCCCCGCCCATGTCGTTGTTCGACTCGGGGTTCTCCTCGTCCTGGTTCAGCGCCGCCACGAGGGCGTCCGTGTCGAACACGTAGTTGCCCATCGACGCCAGGAACTGCGTGGGGTCGTCCGGCAGGCCGGGGGTCGTCTCCGGCTTCTCCACGAACGCCGAGATCCGCGTCCTGTCCTGCGGTTCCGTCTCGATCACCCCGAACGAGGAGGCCAGCTCGAGAGGCTGGCGCACCGCGGCCACGGTCGCCTTGGCGCCCGAGGCGATGTGCTGGTCCACCATCTGCTGGAAGTCCATGTGGTAGACGTGGTCCGCGCCGATGACGACGACGATGTCCGGCCGTGCGTCGTGGATCAGGTTCATGGACTGGTAGATGGCGTTCGCGCTGCCCGTGAACCAGTCCTTGCCCCGGCGCTGCTGTGCCGGCACGGAGGCCACGTAGTTGTTCAGCAGCGTGGACATCCGCCACGTCTCGGAGATGTGGCGGTCCAGCGAGTGCGACTTGTACTGCGTCAGCACGACGATCTCGCGGTACCGGCTGTTGACCAGGTTGGACAGCGCGAAGTCGATGAGGCGGTACGTGCCGCCGAACGGGACGGCCGGCTTGGCACGGTCGGCCGTCAGCGGCATCAGGCGCTTGCCCTCACCGCCCGCCAGCACGACCGAGAGGACCTTCTTCTGCACCATCTGCGTCACTCCTCGTGAGCCGGGTCGTCGCGACCCGCACGCGTGCTCGGGGCGTGCGGGGCATCCGTGTCGCCAGACTATCGACCCCCGCCGGGCTGAACTAGGTTGGGGGCGTGCGCATCGACATCGTGAGCAAAGAGTTCCCCCCGTCCATCTACGGCGGTGCCGGCGTCCACGTCGCCGAGCTGACCCGCGTCCTCGCCTCCCGCGCCGACGTCCGCGTGCACGCCTTCGGCGAGCCGCGCGACCCGGACTACCACGGGGCCCGCGTCCTGACGTACCCGAACCCGCCCGGGTTCGACGCCGCCAACGGGGCCGTGCAGACCCTGGCCACCGACCTCACGATCCTCGGCGACCTCGAGGGCGCCGACGTCATCCACTCCCACACCTGGTACGCCAACATGGCGGGCCACCTCGGCAAGCTCCTGCACGAGGCGCCCCACGTCCTGTCCGCGCACTCCCTCGAGCCGCTGCGCCCCTGGAAGGCGGAGCAGCTCGGCGGCGGCTACGCCCTGTCCAGCTGGGCCGAGCGCACGGCCTACCTCGGGGCGGACGCGGTCATCGCGGTCTCGGACGGCATGCGCCGGGACATCCTGGCCTGCTACCCGGACGTGGACCCGGCGAAGGTGCACACGGTCCACAACGGCATCGACACGCAGGTCTGGACCCCGCAGACCGGCACCGCCGCACTGGAGAAGCACGGGATCGATCCGGACAAGCCCTCCGTCGCGTTCGTCGGCCGCATCACGCGCCAGAAGGGCGTGCCGCACCTGCTCCGTGCAGCGCTGCGGCTGCCGGAGGACGTCCAGCTCGTGCTGTGCGTCGGCGCCCCGGACACCGCGGAGCTGGCGCACGAGGTCAACGGGCTGATCGCCGAGCTGCGGCGCACCCGCCAGGGCGTCGTCGTGATCGAGGGGATGATCCCGCGCCACGAGGTGATGGAGATCCTCACGGCCGCCACCGTGTTCGCCTGCCCCTCGGTCTACGAGCCCCTGGGCATCGTCAACCTCGAGGCGATGGCGTGCGGCACCGCCGTCGTCGCCTCCGCCGTGGGCGGCATCCCGGAGGTCGTGCAGGACGGCGAGACCGGCCTGCTCGTCCCCTTCGAGCAGGTCGACGACGGCACGGGGGCACCCGTGGACGAGGAGGGGTTCGCCGCCGACTTCGCGGCCGCGCTCACCCGCGTCGTGGAGGACCCGGAGCGCGCCCGCGCGATGGGTGAGGCCGGCCGGGCCCGTGCGATCGAGCACTTCTCGTGGGAGACCATCGCGGAGCGCACGATCGAGGTCTACGAGGCCGTGCTGCGCTGAGCCCGCCCGACCACGCAGACGGGCCCCCGCCACCGCGAGGTGACGGGGGCCCGTGTGCGTCCGGGGGATGGTCGCGGTCAGCCGCGGCGACCCCGCGCCGCCTTCTCGCGGGCGCGCACGGCCTTCTCGTCCTCCGGCTCCTCGCCGGCGGCCCGGCGGGCCGTGAACCAGGCGTGGGCCTCCTCCTGGCGCTGGGTCTCGGCGTCCGTAGCCACCGCCATGCGCAGGTGCTCGGGCTCGAGGCCGAACGCCTCGACGAGCTCGAGGGCGAAGGGGCGCAGCCGCTCGGCCAGCCGGTTGACGTAGCCGCGCAGGGCCCGGGCACGCTGGCTCGAGACGCGGCCGTGTGCCACGAACCAGCCGAGGTCGTCCTCGATGAGGCGCAGCGCGAAGAGGTCGCGCAGCCACGTCAGGACGGTCTTCGTGGTCTCATCCGTGATGCCCTCCAGGGCGCGGGTGAAGGCCTCCCACTGCAGCAGCTCGCCGTGGTTGCGGGCGGCCTCGATGAGCTCGTGCTGGCGCGTGTTGAACGCCTCCGCCTGGGCCGCCTGGCCCTTGCCCCGGGCCCCCGAGAGGGTGCCGGCGACGTCGGCGGTCTTGGCGCGGACGCGCTCGGTGAGCAGCTCATGCTGCACGGCGGGGTCCTTGAACCAGTTCGCGGAGCGGCGCTCGGACCCGCCGTCGGCCACGGACTGGACGACCTTGTGCAGGCCCGCACGGTGGAGGGCGTCCGAGGCCTGATGGACCACGTAGCGGGAGAGGGCGCCCACATTGAGACGTCCGAACTCCTTCGAGTAGTCGGTCAGCAGACGCTTGCCCACCAGCTGCAGGAGCACCGTGTTGTCGCCCTCGAACGTGACGTACACGTCCAGGTCGGCACGCATCTGGGCCACCCGGTTCTCGGCGAGGAACCCGGCGCCGCCGCACGCCTCGCGGGCCTCCTGCAGGGTGTCCAGGGCGTGCCACGTGGTCAGCGGCTTCACGGCCGCGGCGAGCGTCTCGAGCTCCTGCCGGTCCACGTCCGTGTCGGAGCGGCCGGAGAAGACGTCGTCGAACTTCTCGACGAGCTCGTTGGAGGCGAAGGCGTCCGCGTAGGCGCGGGCCAGGCGGTCGATGAGGCGGCGCTGGTGGTTCTGGTAGTCCAGCAGCACCTCCTCCCGCTGCGGGTCGGAGGCGTTGAACTGGCGGCGCTGCTCCGCGTAGGCCAGCGCACCGTGCAGGCCGAGGAAGGAGGCCGTGGTGGCGGCGAGGGACAGGGAGACGCGGCCCTGGACGAGCGTGCCGAGCATCGTGAAGAAGCGACGCCCGGGGGAGGCGATGGGCGAGGAGTAGGTGCCGTCCTCGGCCACGTCGCCGTAGCGGTTGAGCAGGTTGGTGCGCGGGATGCGGACCTGGGTGAAGTGCAGGCGGCCGTTGTCGATGCCGTTCAGTCCGCCCTTGAGGCCGTCGTCCTCGCCGCCCACGCCGGGCAGGAAGGCGCCCTCCTCGTCCCGGATGGGGACGTAGAAGCAGTGCACGCCGTGGTTGACGCCCCGGGTGATCAGCTGCGCGAAGACCGTGGCCGCCCTGCCGTGCAGCGCGGCGTTGCCGAGGTAGTCCTTCCAGGCGCCCTTGAACGGGGTGTGGATGACGAACTCCTGGGTCGCCTCGTCGTACGTGGCGGTCGTGGCGATCGAGGCGACGTCCGAGCCGTGCCCGATCTCGGTCATGGCGAAGGCGCCCGGGACGCTCAGGTCCATCGCGCCCGGCAGCCACCGGCGGTGGTGCTCCGCGGTGCCCAGGTGCAGGATCGCCGAGCTGAACAGGCCCCACTGCACACCGGCCTTGATCTGCAGGGAGGGGTCGGCCAGCACGAGGTCGCCGAAGGCGGAGAGGTTGCCGCCGTGGTTGTCCTCGCCGCCGAACTCGCGCGGGAAGGCGCGGTGGACCGCGTTGCGCTCCACGAGGACGCCCAGCTGCCGCAGGACGCGGGCGCGGTGCTCGTCCATGCCGAGCATCGGGTCGCGCCACAGGGCGGGGTCCTTGGCGAGTTCGCGGGATTCGCGGCGCTCCGCGGCCCAGCGGCCGAGGAGGGCCTCCTCGAGGGCCGCGGCGTCGAGGGAGCCGGGCGTCGGCCGCTCGGGCGCGATCTCGGCGACGTCGGAGGGGACCTCGGTGCTGGGCGTCGGGGACTGGGGGGCGAGCTTCTCGTGGACGGTCATGACGATGCTCCTGTTCGTGAGTGGGGGCGGGCGCGGTCGGCGTCCGCCGCCGCGGGTTCGAGGGAGGCGCCGGGCGCGGCGCCGATGAGGCCGGTGAGCAGCCAGTCGGCGATGGCGCGGGCCATCGCCTCGACCGGGATGCGACCGGCGGCCGGGGTCCGCAGCCAGGTCTCGGCGGCGGCCCGGACGAGGCCGACGGCGGCACGCGGCCACAGGGCGAGCGGGTCCGCCGGCGCCGGGGCGTGGCCCCGCGCGGCCATCCCGCGCGCCAGGCCCGACTCGAGCACGGCGTAGACGCGCTCGAGGAACGGGCCCAGCACAGGGGCCTCGGCCGCGGCGGGGGACGGGGCGACGGCGAACGCGTACACCTCGGGCGACGTCGCCGCGACCGTGAGGTACACCTCGACCATGCGACGCAGTGCCTCGGGTTCGGAGACCGGTTCGTCCGCGACCTCGAGCAGGCGGCGCTCCATGTGGGCGGTGACCCGCTCGGACACCGCCAGGCGCAGGCCCTCGCGGTCGCCGAAGTAGCGGTAGTAGACCGTCTTGGAGGTCCCCGCGTGGGACGCGATCTCCTCCATCGAGGCGTGTGCGCCCAGGGCGTGCACGGCCGACCGGGCGGCCCGGACCAGTTCCAGACGGCGCTCGGCGCGGTGCCGGTCCCAGCGGACGCTGCGACCGTCCCGGGCGGTGGACGTGACAGGGTTCACGAAACCGAGCGTATCAGGTACTGTGGGTCACAGTCACCCACCCCGCCGGCGTCCGTATCGTCCGGGGTGGAAACGCCCCCGCCGCGTCGGCGGTGGGCCCGCCGTCGAGAGGACCGTCATGACCCACCACGAGACCCCCGCGTCCGAGACCGCCTCCCGCCCCGCCGTCGCCGGTGGAGCGCTGCGCCCCGCCGTCATCCTGGGCGGCAACCGCATCCCGTTCGCCCGTGCCAACACCGCCTATGCCGAGGTCGGGAACCAGGAGATGCTCACGGCCACGCTCGACGGCCTCGTCGCGCGGTTCGGGCTCCAGGGCGAGCGCCTCGGTCAGGTCACCGCCGGCGCCGTCCTCAAGCACCCGCGCAACTTCAACCTCACCCGCGAGGCCGTCCTGGGCTCCGCGCTCTCCGCCGCGACCCCCGCCGCCGACGTCCAGGTGGCCTGCGCCACCGGCATGGAGGCCCTGGGCACCCTGGCCAACAAGATCCGGCTCGGCCAGCTCGACTCCGCCATCGGCGGCGGCGTGGACTCGATCTCGGACGCCCCCGTCTCGCTCTCCGACGGTGCGCGCCGCGTGCTGCTGCAGCTCAACACCGCCAAGACCATGAAGGACCGCCTGCGCGCCCTCGCCCAGCTGCGCCCCGGGCAGCTCGTGCCCGAGCCGGCCGGCGCAGGCGAGCCGCGCACCGGCATGTCCATGGGCGAGCACCAGGCCCTGACCACCCACAAGTGGGGCATCACCCGTCAGGCCCAGGACGAGCTCGCCGCGGCCTCCCACCGGAACCTCGGCGCCGCGTACGCCGCCGGGTACATGGACGATCTGGTGACCCCGTTCCACGGCCTGGCCCGCGACAACAACCTCCGCCCCGACTCCACGCCGGAGAAGCTGGCCGGCCTGAAGCCCGCGTTCGGTCGCCAGCTGGGGGACGAGGCGACCATGACGGCGGCCAACTCCACCCCGCTCACCGACGGCGCCTCCGCGGTGCTGCTCTCCTCCGAGGAGTGGGCCGCCGAGCGCGGGCTTCCCGTGCTCGCCGAGTTCGTGGACATGGAGAACGCCGCCGTGGACTTCGTCGACGGGCACGAGGGCCTGCTCATGGCCCCCGCCTACGCCGTCCCGCGCCTGCTGGCCCGGCACGGGCTCACCCTCGACGACCTCGACTTCGTGGAGATCCACGAGGCGTTCGCCGGCACCGTCCTGTCCACCCTCGCCGCCTGGGAGGACGAGGAGTACTGCCGCGAGCGCCTCGGGCTGCCGGGTGCGCTGGGCTCGGTGGACCGCGCCCGGCTCAACGTGCACGGCTCCTCGTTGGCGGCGGGTCACCCCTTCGCCGCGACCGGCGGCCGCATCGTCGCCCTGCTGGCCAAGATGCTGCACGAGAAGGGGGAGGGCTCCCTCGGCCTCATCTCCGTCTGTGCCGCCGGCGGCCAGGGCATCGTCGCCCTGCTCCGCGGCCGCTGAGCCCCGACCGACCCGACCCGAGAGGACCGACCATGACCGACCGTTACGGCACCTTCGTCGCCTCGCCCCTGGGCCGCCGCCTCACCGGCGCCCTGGGCCTGCCTCAGCCCGTCGAGCTGCGCCGGCACACCCCCGGCGACCCCGTGCTGCCCGGCTCCGTGCTCGTCCTGGGCGCGACCCCCGCAGCCGCGGACGCCCGCACCCTCTTGGCCTCGTGGGGCCTCGAGGTCGCCGACGCCCCCGGGAGGGCGCCCGCCACGCGGCGATCGTCGCGTGCTTCGACGGGGTCGCCACGCCCGCGGACCTCGGCGCGGTGGCACTGGAGATCGGCGGCGCGCTGCGCTCGCTGGGCTCCTCCTCGCGCGTGGTGACGGTGTTCGAGGACCCCGAGGCCGCCACGGACCCGACCCTCCGCGCCGCCCGCCAGGGCGTGACGGGCCTGACCCGCTCCATCGCGCACGAGATGCGCCGCGGCGGCACGGCCAACGGCCTGGTCCTGGGCGAGGGCGTGCCGCTCACCGCCCCCGGTGCGGCCGGCGCGCTGGCGTTCCTGCTCTCCGGCCGCGCGGCGTACGTCTCCGGCCAGTTCGTGCCCGTCGCCACCGCCGACGGCGCGGTCCCCGCCGACGCGGCGCGCCCGCTGGCCGGCAAGGTCGCCGTGGTCACGGGCGCCGCCCGCGGCATCGGCGCCGCCATCGTGCGGACGCTCGCCCGCGACGGGGCCGTCGTCGTCGGCGTGGACGTCCCGGCGGCGGGTGAGGCGCTGGCCGAGGTCGTGAACGAGGTGGGCGGCACCGCGCTCGCCCTGGACATCACGGCGCCGGACGCCGGCGCGCGCATCCTCGAGCACTGCCGCACCCGGCACGGCCGGATGGACGTGGTGGTGCACAACGCCGGGATCACCCGGGACCGGATGCTGGCCAACATGGACGCCGCGCGCTGGGACTCCGTCCTCGCCGTGAACACCACGGCCCAGCTGGCCATGAACGAGGCGTTCCTCGCCGAGGACGCCCGGGACGTGGCGGGTCGGGGGCTGCGCATCGTGGGCCTGGCCTCCATCTCCGGCATCGCGGGCAACCGCGGCCAGACGAACTACGCGGCCTCGAAGGCCGGGGTCATCGGCCTGACCGCGGCGTCCGCCCCGGTCCTCGCGGCCCGCGGGGGCACGATCAACGCGGTGGCCCCGGGCTTCATCGAGACCGAGATGACCGCGAAGATCCCGCTCGCCACGCGCGAGGTGGGCCGGCGGCTCAACGCGCTGCAGCAGGGCGGCCTGCCGCAGGACGTGGCCGAGACGGTGGCCTGGCTCGCCTCGGACGCCGCCGGCGGCACCAACGGGGCCACGCTGCGGGTCTGCGGCCAGTCGAAGCTGGGGGCGTGAGGATGCAGACCACGCAGCTGTCCGCCCCGCCGTCCCTCGGCCGGCTCTACGTCCGGGCCGCGGGGCGGGCCGCCGCGGACGCCGTCGTCCGTCGGCGCCGTCCCCGCGAGCTCCCGGACCGTCAGGTGGTCGTGACCGGCCACCGCATCCCGGCCGAGGCCGTGACCGCGTGGCGCGGGGCCGTCGGGTCCGCGGATCCGGCGGACCTGCCCTCGGTCCTGGTGCACACCCAGGTGTTCGGCGCGGCCATGGAGCTGATGGCCGACCCCGAGTTCCCACTGCCCCTGCCCGGGCTGGTGCACCTGAGCAACACGGTCCTGCACCACCGGCCCGTCCCGGCTGAGACCGCCCTGCGCGTCACCGCGCGTGCGGTGGGTCTCGTCCCGCACCACGCGGGTACGGCCGTGGACGTCGTCGTGACCGTCGAGGGGCCCGGCGACGACGGCGCGGAGGCACTGCTGTGGGAGGGCGTCTCCCGGTACCTCGCCAAGGGCGTCCACCTCTCCGGCCTGCGTCCCGAGCGGCCCGCCCGCCCGGACTTCGTGCCCCCGACGCCGACCGCCCAGTGGCGCTTCGGGACGGGGGCCGGGCGCCGGTACGCGGGCGTCTCCGGCGACTGGAACCCGATCCACCTGACGGGCGTCTCGGCCCGACTGTTCGGCATGAAGGGCGCGATCGCCCACGGGATGTTCCTGGCCGCCCGGATGCTCGAGGGCCGGGAGCCGGCCGGTGCCGGGTTCCGCTGGCACATCGACTTCGAGGCGCCCGTCGTGCTGCCGACCACCGTGGCCGTCCGCTACGAGCCCGGGCCCGACGGCGGCACGCGCGTGTGCGGCTGGGATGCGCGGCGCCGGCGCCCGCACTTCTCCGGGGAGATCACTCCGCTCGAGTCCTGACGGCCATCGGACCCGCGCACCGGCCCGCCGAGACTCGCTGTCTCGGCGGGCCGGTGCGTTCGGGCGGTCAGGCGTCCAGCCCGGGCGACCGCCGCGGCACGGCGGCGACGGCCTCGAGCAGCCCGTCCGCGTAGGCCTCCCACGAGTGGCCGGCGGCGTGGCGCACGGCGCCGGTCCTCAGTGCGGCCCAGGCGTCACGATCCGCCAGGATCTCGGCCAGGGCCTCGGCCCACGCCTCGGGGGTGCCCGCTGTCACGTGGCGGCCGGACACGCCGTCGAGGACCGCGTAGACCAGTCCGCCGACCCGGTGCGCCAGCACGGGCGTGCCGCAGGCCTGTGCCTCGAGGGCGACCAGGCCGTAGGTCTCGGACGCGCTCGGCATCGCCACGACGTCCGCCGCCCGGAACTGGGCGGCGAGGGCGGGCGCGGGCACCGGCCCGGAGAACGTCACCAGGTCGGCGACCCCCTCCCGCGCGGCCAGGCCCGCCAGGTCCAGCTCGTCGTCCCCCGAAGCGGCCCCGTTCACGTGCAGGCGCACCCCCGGGTCGGCGCCCGCGCCACCGGCCCGCTCGCGCAGCACCCCGAGGGCGGCCACGAGCAGGTGCGGGCCCTTGTGCCGCTGCACGCGGCCGGCGAACAGGACGCGCAGGGCCCCGTCGTCCTCCGGGGCGCCCGGCCACTGCGCGGCGCCGTCCGGCGTGAACGTCTCGAGGTCAGCCCCGGGAGGCAGCACCCGGGTGCGGGCGCGAGGCACGTCCAGCAGCTCGCGCAGGTCGGCGACCTCGGCGGCGGAGTTGACCACGAGCAGGTCGGCCCGCCCGACGATCCCGCGCTCGGCCTCGATCCGCGCGGTCGGCTCGCGCAGCTCGGGGTCCTCGAGCATCTTCGCCGCCGCCGTGGTGTGCATGGTCTGCAGGTACGGGGCGTGCGCCGCCCGCGCCAGGGCCGCGGCGGTGGACCCGGAGAGCCAGTAGTGGCCGTGCACGAACGCGACCGGCGGGGCGTCCGTGCCACCGAGGACGGGACCGCCCGGCACGGCGTCCGAGGCGAGCCAGTCCAGGGCCGCGCGGGTGAACTCGGCGCCCAGTCCCGCCAGCTCCTCCTTGGACACGGGAGCGGACGGCCCGGCCGTGAGATCCACCACCGTGACCGGCGGGGCCTGCCCGCCGGCGTCCAGCATCCGGACCCGTGCGCCGTCCGGTCCCACCGGCTCCTCCGCCCGGGTCAGCAGGATCATCCGCACGCCCCGGCGGGCCAGGGCGACGGCGGCCTGCCGCACGTAGACGTTCATGCCGCCCGCGTCGCCGCGGCCGGGCTGGGCCAGGGGGAGGTGTGCAGGCTGACCCCGATCCCCACCGGCACGGACGCCCGCAGTTCGGCGTCCACGGCGTCGAACAGCCGGGGCCGCCGACGCCGAGTCCGCCAGGTCCTCGACGGAGACCATCCGTCCGGCGCCGTCGCCGAGCGGCACGGTCCAGTTCGGGTACTGGTCCTGGAGGGTGCCGGGCTGGTTCTGGATGCGCCGCTCGCCCACGGCGTCCACGAGCGCCACGCTGTGCAGGGCCGAGGGCGCCTGCGCGAGCAGGCGGTGGAGGGCCACGATCTGGCGTTCGCGCACCTCGGGGCCGGCCTCGGGGACGTCCACGTCCGCCTCGGCGAGCAGCCCGCGCCGGGCCGCGGCGGCGAGGAACGCGCGCACCTCCTCCGCCGACCGGCGGCGTTCCTGGGCGACGTCCACGGTGTAGAGGCCCAGCCGTTCGCGCAGGTCCACCTGGACGCCCTCGAGGTAGCCGGCCGTGGGCGGCAGGTCGTGCGTGTTCACCGCCGCCATGGCCAGCCGCCGGTAGCGCTCCGGCGGGTGGGCTCGCCGTCCTCCTGTTCGAACCAGAGGATCGACGTGCCGAGCACGCCGGCCTCGGCCAGGCGGCGCTGCACCCACGGCTCGAACGTGCCGAGGTCCTCGCCCACCACGACGACGCCGGCCCGCTCGGCCTCGAGCGTGAGCACCGCGAGCATCGCCTCGTGGTCGTACTCGACGTACGCGCCCTGGGTGGCGCTGGCGCCCTCCGGGATCCACCACAGGCGGAACAGCCCCAGGACGTGGTCCATCCGGATGCCGCCCGCGCCGCGCAGCACGGTGCGCAGCATGTCCCGGAACGCGGCGTAGCCGGTCTCGGCCAGGCGGCGCGGATGCCAGGGTGCTGCGACCAGTCCTGGCCCAGCTGGTTGAACAGCTCGGGCGGCGCGCCGACGGACATGGTCGGCACCAGCACGTCCCCGAGCATCCACGCGTCGGCGGTCTCGCGGGTCGCCCCGACCGCCAGGTCCACCATGACGCCCATGCGCATGCCGGCCGCCCGGGCCCGCTCCTGCACGCCGGCGAGCTGCTCGGCGGCGATCCACTGCACCCAGCGGTGCAGGTCGACGTCGGTCGCGCGTTCGACGCGGACCCGCTCGGCCTCGACCCCGCCCGGCGCCCAGGCCGGGTCGGCGAGATCGGGCCCGGTGCCGTCGCCGTCCAGGCGCAGGACGGACCAGAGGGCGAAGTCGTCCAGGCCCGGGCCGGCCTCGGCGCGGAACCGCGCGTAGGCGGCCTCGCGCTCGGGGGAGCGGGGCACCTCGTGCACGCGGCGCAGCGCGGGCCACAGGACGGCGGCGACGGCAGCCCGATCGATCCGGCCGGTGCGCTCCAGCTCCGCCTGGACGCGGGCGCCGGCCGACCGCAGCTCCGCCTGCTCCGCGGCCGGCAGGTCGGCGAACTCGGGGATCGAGGGCACGTGCACGACCAGCGCCGAGAAGAACCGACGGGAGACGGGGGAGTAGGGGGAGTCCGCCGGATGGGGGCCGGGCTCGACCGCGTGCAGGGGGTGCAGCAGCAGGAAGTCGGCACCGTGCCGGGCGACGATCTCGGCCAGGGACGCCATGTCCGCCGCGTCGCCGATGCCCCACGAGTCCGCCGAGGTCACCGAGTAGCCCTGCGCGGCCGCGCCCCAGCCGCGGCGCTCGAGGAAGGGACGCGCCGTGCTCAGCCGGGTCGGGGCGCAGACCAGGACCGCGGAGGCGGTGGAGCCGGAGCCGCTGGTCACCTCCAGCCGGTGCCAGCCCGGGGCGAGGTCGGCGGGGATCTGCACGTGGACGCGCTCGCGCTCGACGCCGTCCACGAGGCGGACCTCGGACACCGGCTCGCTCACGCTCACCTCGAGGGTCCGCCCGTCCTCCGTGTGCACGCGGGCCACGACCGGCTCGCCCGCGGCCACGTGGCACGGCACGGACAGGCGGTGGCCGGACCGGGCGGCCACGGTGGGCGGGAGCACGTCCCGCCAGGGGGCCGTCTCCGCCTCCTCCAGCGCCTCGGCCAGAGCGGCGACCCCGTCCGGACGGACCGACACCCCGAGGGCGGCGAGCACCTTCACGAGGGCCTCGTCCGGCACGGTCTGGGCCGAGCCGTCCTGCCCGACGTACTCGGGCTGCACCCCGTGGGCTCGCGCGAGCCGGTGCAGCAGTGCGGGGGCTTCCAGGGCCATCGGGTCCTCCATGCCGTCGTGCGGTTCCACCGACGGCGCCTGCCGTCGCACGGACACCACTCTAGAGGGGACGCCGGGCCGGGGAACACGCAGGGCCCCGGTCGTGACGACCGGGGCCCTGCTGCTCGACGAGCGGTGCGCGAGGGGGGACTTGAACCCCCACGTCCTTGCGGACACAGCGACCTCAACGCTGCGCGTCTACCAATTCCGCCACTCGCGCTCATCGGTGGAGCCCTGGGAGAGGCTCCGTCGCCCGCCGCGTTCCGGTCCTGTCCGGTCCGTCCCGCTCCGGGCAACTCGAGAAAGATAGCACGGGTTCGGGCTAGGCTCAAAACCATGGTCGAGAACATCGAGAACCCCGCCCGCTCGCGCCCCGAGGACCGCGTCGTGGAGATCTGCCGCGACCTCATCCGGATCGACACCACCAACCGCGGGGGCAACGTCTCCGTCGGTGAGCCCGAGGCCGCGGAGTACTGCGCCCGGCTCATGGCCGAGGCGGGGATGACCCCCCGCTTCTTCGAGTCGGCGCCGGGCCGGGTCTCCGTCGTCGGGCACCTGCCGGGCTGGGATCCGGAGGCGCCGGGGCTCGTCATCCACGGGCACACGGACGTGGTCCCCGCCGAGGCGGACGAGTGGAGCGTGGACCCGTTCGGCGCCGAGCTCAAGGACGGCATGATCTGGGGGCGCGGCGCCGTGGACATGAAGGGCATGGACGCCATGGTGCTCGCGGTGCTGCTGCACCTGGCCCGCACGGGCCGCCGGCCGCGGCGCCCCCTGACGATCGCGTTCTTCTCCGACGAGGAGGCCGGCGGCGTCTACGGCGCACGCTGGGTCGTGGACCACCACCCCGAGGTGTTCGACGGGTGCACCGAGGCGATCTCCGAGGTGGGCGGCTTCTCCACCGAGGTGCACGGCTCGCGCGCCTACCTCGTGCAGACCGCGGAGAAGGGGCTCGCCTGGCTCAACCTCACCGCACAGGGCGCCCCCGGGCACGGCTCGGCCCCGCACCCGGACAACGCGGTCACCCGGCTGGCCGGCGCCATGACCCGCATCGGCGGGCACGAGTGGCCGCTCGTGTACACCAAGACCACGCGCGCGCTGCTCGAACAGGTGGCCGAGATCATGGGCGTGGACTTCGACGAGACGGACCCGACGCCGCAGCTCGACGCGCTCGGGCAGGCCCGGTCCTGGGTGGCCGGCACCCTGCGCACCTCGTCCAACCCGACGGGGCTGACCGCCGGCTACAAGCACAACGTCATCCCGTCCTCGGCCACCGGCACCGTGGACGTGCGCCTGATCCCCGGGGAGGAGGAGTCCGCCCTCGCCACGATCGCCGAACTCGCCGGTCCGGACGTGACCATCGCACCCGAGCACCGGGACGTCGCCCTGGAGACCCCCTTCTCCGGGGACCTGGTGGAGCTGATGATCGCCTCGCTGCAGGCGGAGGACCCCGAGGCCCAGGTGCTGCCGTTCATGCTCGGCGGGGGCACGGACAACAAGTCCCTCTCCCGGCTGGGCATCACCGGCTACGGCTTCGCGCCCATGCGCCTGCCCGCCGACCTGGCCTTCACGTCCCTGTTCCACGGCATCGACGAGCGGGTGCCCGTGGACGCGCTCGAGTTCGGCTGCCGGGTGCTCGAGCGGATGCTGGAGCCACGCTGATCCGGGCCGCGGGCGGCGACGACGGCCGGGACGGCGTCGTCGCGTCCGCGCCTCAGAGGGTCTGCAGGGTCGAGGCCACGCGCATCACCCGGCGGCGCATCCAGTAGCGGCGCGCCCCGTCGCGGTAGTGCACGGAGCGCTGCAGCTCCCATTGGCCGTACTCCGCGTGCTCCACGAGGCGCCGCCGGGCGTCGGCGAGGGACTCGTGGGCGGCGACCGTCATCACCAGGTACTCCCACTTCTGTCCGCGGGAGATCGCGTCGAGGGTCGAGGACATCAGCTGTTCACGCACCCGCCCATCCTGGCAGACGGACTCGGGTCCGGCGGCCGGTCCCGTACGGCCCACCCCTGGCCGCGTCACCGGCCACCGGGTTACCGTTCACCCATGAGCTCTGACGCCCGCATGGCCCTCGAGGCCCTCACCACCGCCCTGAACGAACACCTCGTGGCCGCGCAGAACAAGCGGGGCGAGGACGACCCCGCCGTCGAAGCCGCCTTCTTCGCCGTGGCCGACGCCTTCGAGGCCTACGAGGACGCCCTGTACGCGGACACCGAGGAGGTCACCCCGCTCGACCTCTTCGACGACGAGGACGACGACGACTGACCGTCCTGCTCGTGACGGATCGCACGGCCCCGGGTTCCCACCCGGGGCCGTGGCGTACAGTGACCCTCCGTGACGTGGATCGAAGCCATCATCCTGGGCCTGGTGCAGGGCCTCACGGAGTTCCTGCCCATCTCCTCCTCCGCCCACATCCGCATCGTGGGCGAGTTCCTGCCCTCCGCGACCGACCCGGGGGCGGCCTTCACGGCCATCACGCAGCTCGGCACGGAGCTGGCGGTCCTCATCTACTTCTGGCGCGACATCACCCGCATCATCGGCCGGTGGTGCGCCGCGGTCACGGGGCGGATCCCGCACTCGGACCCCGATGCGCGCATGGGCTGGCTGATCATCGTGGGCTCGATCCCGATCGCGGTCCTGGGCCTGCTGCTGGAGGACTGGATCGACACGGAGTTCCGGTCGCTGTGGATCACGGCGACCATGCTCATCGTGTTCGGCGTCCTGCTCGCCCTGGCGGACCGGTTCGGCCGTCAGACCAAGCCGCTCGAGAAGCTCACCGTGCGGGACGGCGTCCTCTACGGCCTGGCCCAGGCCCTCGCGCTGATCCCGGGCGTCTCGCGCTCCGGCGGCACCATCGCGGCCGGCCTGGCCATGGGCTACACCCGGCCCGCCGCCACCCGCTACGCGTTCCTGCTGGCGGTGCCCGCCGTGTTCGCCTCCGGCCTGTACAAGCTGTACACCTCGCTCACCGATCCCGGCACGCAGGGCCCGTACGGCATGGGGGAGACGCTGGTCGCGACCGTGATCGCCTTCGTGGTGGCCTACGCGGTCATCGCCTGGCTCATGCGCTTCATCAGCACCAACTCGTACCTGCCGTTCGTCTGGTACCGCATCCTCCTGGGCGGCGCCCTGTTCGCCCTGCTGGGCGCGGGCGTCATCAGCGCCTGAGCCCGCTCCCGCCGCCGGGCATGGCGGCCCGGCCCCGCCGAACCACCCCGATCTGAGGAGTCCCGTGAAGTCCTGGAGCACCCCCGCCCCGCCCGCCGTGCCGAGCCGCCCCGACCGGCTGCGGCTGCACGACACCGCCACGGGACGGACCCGGCATCCGGGCAACGACGCGCAGCGCGCCTCGCTGTACGTCTGCGGGATCACCCCGTACGACGCGACGCATCTCGGCCACGCGAGCACCTATGTGGCCTTCGACCTGCTGCACCGCTACTGGCGCGCGGCCGGTCTCGAGGTCGCCTACGTCCAGAACGTGACCGACGTGGACGACCCCCTGCTCGAGCGGGCCGAGGCGACCGGCGTCGACTGGCGCGCGCTCGCCGAGGAGCAGACCGACCTGTTCCGTGCGGACATGGCCGCCCTCGAGGTGCTCGCCCCGGACCACTACGTCGGCGCGACCGAGGCGGTGGGCCTGGTGGTGGACGCCGTCGAGACGATGCTGGCGGCGGGCCGGGCCTACCGCGTGCCGGGCGGCGACGGCGAGCCCGACGGGGACGTCTACTTCGACGTCCGCGCGGCCCAGTCCGCGACCGACTGGCGCCTCGGGCAGGTCTCCGCGATGGGCCCGGACGAGATGGCCGCGGTGTTCCCGGAGCGGGGAGGCGATCCCGACCGCCCCGGCAAGCACGACCCGCTGGACCCGCTGCTGTGGCGCGTGCACCGCGAGGGCGAGCCTGCCTGGGACGGTCGGTCGCTCGGCTCCGGCCGGCCCGGCTGGCACATCGAGTGCTCCGTGATCTCCCGGGCCCACCTGCCGGCGCCGTTCACGGTGCAGGGCGGCGGCTCCGACCTGCGGTTCCCGCACCACGAGTTCTCCGCCGCGCACGCCACCGCCGTCGACGGCCTGCCGCTCGCGCACACCTACGCGCACACCGGCATGGTGGCCCTGGACGGCGAGAAGATGTCCAAGTCCCTCGGCAACCTCGAACTCGTCTCCCGCCTGCGGGCGCGGGGCGTCGAGCCGGTGGCCGTCCGCGCGGCGATCCTCGCGCACCACTACCGGTCGGACTGGGAGTGGTCCGAGCAGGTGCTGGCCGACGCCCAGGCGCGGGTGGCCCGCTGGCGCGCCGCCCTGGACGGACCGCACGCCGCCGCCGGCGTCGCCGTGCTGGACGCGGTCCACGCGGCGCTCTCGGACGACCTCGACGCCCCCGCGCGCTGGAGGCCCTCGACGCATGGGCGGCCGGCACCCTGCCGGGCCTGGCCGAGGCCGCCGCCGACCCGGTGCCGGTGGTCGACGTCGTGGCGGCGCTGCTGGGTCTGCGCCTGCGCTGACCCCGCCGGGCGCGGCCGGGCGTCAGCGTCCGCCGCGCCCGCGCAGGTAGCGCTCGAACTCCCGCGCGATCGACTCGCCCGAGGCCTCCGGCAGCTGCTGGGTGTCCTGGGCCTCCTCGAGCTGCCGGACATAGGCGGCGACGTCCGGGTCCTCGGCGGCCAGCTCGTCCACGCCGCGCTGCCAGGCCCTCGCGTCGTCCTCCAGCCCGCGCGTGGACACGCTCACGTGCAGCAGGTCCTCGACCGCCTCGACCAGCCCGAGCAGCGTCTTGGGGGAGGGCGCCTGGGCCACGTAGTGGGGCACCGTCCCCCACAGCGAGAGGCTCGGCAGGCCGCGGCGCGCGGCCTCGTCCGCGATGACGCCGATGATCCCGGTGGGCCCCTCGTAGACCGGACGGTCCGCGCCGACGGCCACCCGCACGTCCACGAGCGGCGAGGTCGGGCGGGCGCGCAGGGGCCGGGTGTGGGGCACGTCCGCCAGCAGCGCGCCCAGCGTCACGACGGCGTCCACGTCACGCGCGTCGGCCGCCGTGAACAGCTCCTCGAGGAACGCGCGCCACCGCACGTTCGGCTCCACGCCGACGGCGAGGAGCACACGCACCCCGTCCGGCGGGGCAGCCTCGCCCGCGACGGGCCGACCCTCACGGTCCAGGAGCGCCTCGTGCAGGGTGACCGCCGGCCAGTCCAGCGTCCCCAGCCCGTCGGCGTCGCGCCGGACCAGGGGTCGAGTGACCTGGTAGTCGTAGAACTCGCCGTCGCACACCCGTCCCGCGTCCGCCGCGTCCCACTGCTCCCGCAGCGCGCCCAGGGCCCCGGTCGCGGCCTCCCCGGCGTCGTTCCACCCCTCGAAGGCCAGCAACAGGACCGTGGGGGCCCGCCGCCCGGCCTCGAGCTCGTCCACGGTCGCCGTCAGGTGGGTCCGCAGCGGGCCCAGGACGTCGTCCGGCTGGTCCTCGGAGGTAGCGTCGGTCATGGCGGCCAGCCTAGACACGGCCCGACGACGGGGCCACGGCCCGCGACCCGCCCCGCACACCCCGGCGGCGGCGCTCGATAGGATGCACTCCATGCCCCGCCACCCCGCGCCCGCCCCGGACGACCGTGCCCGCCGCCTGCCACGCGCCGTCCTGTGGGACATGGACGGCACCCTCGTGGACACGGAGCCCCTGTGGAACGCCGTCCAGCGCCGCCTGGTGGTCGAGCACGGCGGCACCTGGTCGGATGACCTGGCCGCCTCCCTCGTGGGACGCCCCCTCGACGAGGGAGCGCGCCGCCTGCAGGAGGCCGGGCTGGACCTGCCCGTGCAGCGGATCATCGACCTGACGATGGACGAGGTCGTCCAGGGGGTCGTCCGTGGGGTGCCATGGCGGCCGGGTGCCCGGGAGCTGCTCGTCGCGCTCGCCGAGGCCGGCGTGCCGGGCGCCCTCGTGACGATGTCCCATGCCCCACTGGCGCGTGCGCTGGCCGAGCGGGCGCCGGCGGGCACCCTGGACGTCGTCGTCTCGGGGGACATGGTCTCCCGGGGCAAGCCCGACCCGGAGGCGTACCGGCTGGGCCTGCAGCTGCTGGCCGAGCGGACACCGGGGCTGACGGCCGCCGACTGTGTGGCGGTCGAGGACTCCCCGGTGGGCGTCGGCGCGGCCGTGGCCGCGGGCCTGCCGACGGTCGGCGTGCCCAGCGTGCTGCCGTTGCCGGCGGGGCTCGCGACCGTCGAGTGGACGACGCTCGCCGGCCGCACGCCGGCCGACCTCGCCGCGGTCCGCCGGATCGCCGCCGCGCGCGGGCCTGGGGCGGACGGGGCCGGATGAGCGGGCCCGCCTCCGTCCGGCTGGGCACGATCGCCGGCGCACCGGTGCGCCTGTTCTGGTCCTGGCTCCTGATCGCCGCGGTCATCACCCTCGCGTTCGGCCCGCAGATCCAGCGCGCGCTGCCCTCGATCGGCGGCGGCGCCTACGGGGTGGCCCTGGGGTACGCCGTGCTCCTGGCCCTCTCCGTCCTGGTCCACGAGGCCGCCCACGCCCTCACCGGCCGCGCCTTCGGCCAGCGCACCGAGGAGATCGCGCTCACCCTGTGGGGCGGGCACACCCAGTTCCGCAGCCCGTCCGCCCGACCGCTGGACACGGTCCTCACCGCGATGGCCGGCCCCGCCGCGAACCTCGTGCTCGCGGGCCTCGCCCATCTGGCGGCCCGCGCCGTGCCCGGCCCGTCCGTCCCCGCCCTGCTGCTCGAGGTCACGGTGTGGGCCAACCTCCTCCTGGCCGCGTTCAACGCGCTGCCGGGCACCCCGCTCGACGGCGGCCGCATGGTCGAGTCCGCCGTCTGGGCCGCCACCGGCTCCCGGGCCCGTGGCGTCGAGGCGGCCGGCTGGGCCGGGCGCGTCGTCGCGGTGGGCGTCCTCGCGGCGGTGTTCGGCCCCCGACCCTCGCAGGCCGCGCGCCGGACCTGTTCGTCGTCGTCCTGGCGGCCTGGGTCGCCCTCACGCTGTGGCGGGGCGCGGACGACGCCGTGCGCCACGGGCGCTGGAGCCGCCGGCTGGAGACCCTGCGGCTCGAGCAGGTCGAGGCGCCCGCCATCGCCCTGCCCGAGCACCTCAGCGTCGCCGAGGCCCTGGCCCAGGCGGACGGCGGCCGCCGCGCCGTCGTGGCCGTGGACGGGGCCGGTCGGCCCCGCGGCGTGCTGGACCACACGGCCGCGGCGGGCCTCACCCCGGCGCGCCGCACGACCACCGCCCTGGCCGCGGTCGCCGTCGCGCTGGCCCCGGAGGCCGTCCTCGTCCGCGACGACGTCCCCGCCGCCGGTCCCGACCTGGCCGCCCACCTGGCCGACCCCCAGACCCCCGTGTGGGTGCTGACCGACGCGCACGGCCTCGTGCGCTCCGTGGTGCCCCGCGAGACGATCCTCGCCGCCGTCGACGCGACGCGGCGTCCCTGAACCGAAGGAGCCCCCCATGACCGAACCCACCGGCGTGAGCGCGCGCCGCGGCCCCCTGCGGGCCGGCCAGCGCGTGCAGATCAAGGACGCGAAGGGCCGCCTCAACACGATCACCCTGCTGCCCGGCGGGGAGTTCCACAGCTACCAGGGCGTGCTGCGGCACGACGACCTGATCGGCGGCTTCGAGGGCGTCGTGGTCGAGAACTCGGCCGGCCAGCCGTACCAGGTGCTGCGCCCCCTGCTGAACGACTTCGTCCTGTCCATGCCCCGCGGCGCCACGGTGGTCTACCCGAAGGACGCGGCGCAGATCGTGCAGCAGGCGGACATCTTCCCGGGCGCCGTCGTGGTCGAGGCCGGCGTGGGCTCCGGCGCCCTGTCCATGTCCCTGCTGCGCGCCGTGGGCGACCACGGTCGCCTGCACTCCTACGAGCGCCGCCCGGAGTTCGCGGACGTCGCCCGGGCCAATGTGGAGGCCTTCTTCGGCGCCGAGCACCCCGCCTGGTCGGTGCACCTCGGCGACGCGCAGGAGGAGATGCCCAAGGTCCACGAGCCGGGCTCCGTGGACCGGGTGGTCCTGGACATGCTGGCCCCCTGGGAATGCCTCGACGCCGTCGCCGAGGTCCTGGCCCCCGGCGGTGTGTGGCTGAACTACGTGGCCACCGCCACCCAGCTCTCCCGCGTGGCCGAGGCCATCCGGGACTCGGGCCGCTTCACGCAGGTCGAGGCCAACGAGACCCTCGTGCGCGGCTGGCACCTGGACGGGCTCGCCGTGCGCCCCGACCACCGCATGGTCGCGCACACCGGCTTCCTCCTCACGGCCCGCCGCCTGGCCTCGGGCGAGGAGGCGCTGCGCCTGAAGAAGCGCTCCAAGGTCTCCGAGTTCAAGGCCGAGGACGTCGAGGCCTGGCAGCCGGCCGACGAGGCCCGGTGGACGCCCGAGGCCCTCGGCGAACGGCCGATCACGGACAAGAAGGCGCGCAAGGCGGCGAAGGAGGCCCGCCTCATGGCCGCGCGGTCACGCGCCGCCGAGCAGGGCGTGGACGCGTACGGTGGGAGGACCCCGACCGGGGAGCAGGACTGAGTGGACGGAGCACCGGTGGACCACCACGCGCAATCAGGCACGGAGCACGCCGAGCAGCGCCTCGCCGAGGCGCGGGAGCTGCTGCGGCAGTCCCAGGCCGAGGCCGAACGGCTGCGGCACCAGCTGCAGTCCGCCCAGCGGCACGCCGCCGGCCTGAGCGAACGCCGTCGGGCCGCCGAGGCCCAGACGCAGACGGCCGCCCGCAACAACCGGCGCATGGTCGAGCTGCTCGAGGCCACGCGCGCCGAGATCACGACGCTCAAGGAGAACCTGGACGCCGTCACGCATCCGCCGTTCACCTTCGCCACCCTCGAGGCCGTCCACGCCCCGCGCGAGCCCGAGGAGGGCGTGGAGACCGGCGCCGTGGTGCGCGGGGGAGCGGACGTCGTGCAGAACGGCCGGCGGCTGCGCGTGACGGTCTCCCCGCTGCTCGACGCCGCCCGCCTCACCCCCGGCGCCCAGGTGCTGCTGGACGAGTCCAGCTCGATCGTCGGCGTCGCCCCGGGCACGGGGTCGGGTCAGCTGCTGCGCGTCAAGGAGGCGCTGCCCGACGGCGGCCTCGTCCTGGCCGGCACGGCGGACGAGGAGCGCGTGGTGCGGCGCGCGCCCGCGCTGGAGGGCGTCGACCTGCGCCACGGGGACGCCGTCACCGTGGACGCCCGCATCGAATGGGCGCTGCGGCGGGTCGAGCTGTCCGAGGTGGACGAGGTGCTGCTCGAAGAGGTCCCGGACGTCACGTTCGAGGACATCGGCGGCCTCGGCCCGCAGATCGACCGGATCCGCGAGGCCGTCGAGATCCCGTTCCTGCACCCCGAGGTCTACCGTGAGCACGGCCTGCGCGCCCCCAAGGGGATCATGCTGTACGGCCCGCCCGGCACCGGCAAGACCATGCTCGCCAAGGCCGTGGCCAACGCCCTCTCGGCCCGCAGCGCGGACGGCGAGCGCTCGTTCTTCCTCAACGTCAAGGGACCCGAGCTGCTGAACAAGTACGTGGGCGAGACCGAGCGGCAGATCCGCGTCATCTTCGACCGGGCCCGGGAGAAGGCCGACGCCGGCTTCCCCGTGGTCATCTTCTTCGACGAGATGGAGTCGCTGTTCCGCACGCGCGGCTCCGGCGTCTCCTCGGACGTGGAGACCACGATCGTCCCGCAGCTGCTCACCGAGATCGACGGCGTCGAGGCCCTCGAGAACGTGATCGTCATCGGCGCCTCCAACCGCGAGGACATGATCGACCCGGCCGTGCTCCGCCCCGGCCGGCTGGACGTGAAGATCCGCGTGGACCGTCCCGACGCCGCCGGCGCCGCGGAGATCATGGCCAAGCACCTCACCGTAGACGTGCCCCTGCACGCCGACGACGTCGCGGCGGCCGGCTCCGCGGACGCGGCCCGCGCGACGCTCATCGCCCGAACGGTCGCCGCCCTCTACGACCGCGGCGCGGACACCGCGCTGGCGGAGCTGACGGACGTGTCCGGCACGACCCACGCCCTGCACCTGGCCGACCTCGTCTCGGGCGCCGTGGTGGCCGACGTCGTGGACCGCGCCAAGCGGCACGCGGTGCGCGACTACCTCGCCGCCGGCCAGGCCCCGGCCGCGCTCGGCGTCCGCGAGGGCCACCTGCGCGAGGCCGTGGCCGCGGTGCTGGAGGACCAGACGGACCTGCTGGCCACGGTCGCGCCCGCCGAGTGGGCGCGCACCTCCGGCTGGCGCGGTCCTCGGCTGCGCTCGCTGCGCATGGTCCGGGGGTCGAGGCATGAGCGCGTTCGGCCGCGGGGCCGCGGACGGCTTCGCCCGGGCCGTCGCCGTCGACGTCGGCCCGACCCCCGCCTTCGAGGGCCAGCGCCGGCTTTTCCACGGCGCGGCCGTGCCCCCGAACGGGCGGGACGCCGCCGGCTGGGGCGTGCACCGCGTGATGGGCACGGAGACCGAGTTCGGCATCCACGCGCCGGCCAACCCGGGGGCGCACCACAACGTGCTCTCGGTCGAGCTCGTGAACGCGTACGCGGACCTGGTCACCCGCTCCGGCTCGGCGGTGGCCGGCACGGAGTGGGACTACGCGGGGGAGTCGCCGCTCGTGGACGCCCGCGGCTGGCGGCTGCCGCGTTCGGCGGCGCACCCCTCGCAGCTGACCGACGAGGCGCTCGTGGGCCCGGACGGGGAGCCCGTGCACCTGCTGCTGTCCACCGTGCTGGCCAACGGCGCGCGCTGGTACGTGGACCACGCCCACCCGGAGTACTCGTCGCCGGAGACGACCACCCCGCGGGACGCCATGGTGTGGGACGCCGCCGGGGACCTGGTCGCCCAGGCGGCGGCCGAGCACATCGGCCAGGCCGAGGGCGCCCCGGAGGTGCTGGTCTACAAGAACAACGTGGACGGCAAGGGCCAGTCCTACGGCGCGCACGAGAACTACCTCGTGGCCCGGTCCCTCGACTTCGAGGAGCTCACCGCCGTCCTGCTGCCGTTCTTCGCGGCGCGGCAGGTGCTCGTGGGCGCGGGCCGCGTGGGCCTCGGCCCGGCGGGGGAGCGGCCGGGCTTCCAGCTGTCGCAGCGGGCCGACTACTTCGAGGAGCCCGTGGGGCTGGAGACCACGATCCACCGGCCGATCGTCAACACGCGGGACGAGCCGCACGCCCGTCCCGAGGCCTACCGCCGGCTCCACGTGATCATCGGCGACGCGACGCTGAGCCAGCACGCCACGTGGCTGCGGATGGGCATGACCGCGCTCGTCCTCGCGATGGCCGAGGCCGGGACGGCGCCCCGGCTCACCCTGGACGACCCGGTGGCCGCGTTGCAGACGATCAGCCACGACCCGGGTCTGCGGGCCACGGTGCCGCTGCTCGAACGCACCGCGGACGGCCCCGTGCGCCGGCACTGGACCGGGCTGCAGATCCTGCGGTCCTACCTGGACGCGGCCCGCGCCCACTGCGCCGCCTTCGGGGTGACGGATCCGCAGACGCGCGAGGTGCTGGAGGCCTGGGCCATCGACCTCGACGACGCCACCGCGGATCCGCTGTCCCTGAGCGACCGCGCCGATTGGGCGGCCAAGCTGCGCGTCCTCGAGGGCCTGCGGGCCCGCACGGGCGCGGACTGGACCGACCCCCGCCTCGCGATGGTGGACCTGCAGTACGCCGACCTGCGCCCGGCCCGCTCCCTGCACCGCCGCCTCGTGGCCGCCGGCGCCCTCCGGACGCTCGCCGACGAGGCGGAGATCCGTGCCGCCGTCGCCACGCCGCCGCGGGCCACCCGCGCGTGGACCCGCGGCAACCTCGTGGGCCGCCACGGTGACCGCGTGGCCGGCGCCGCGTGGGAGACCCTGCTGCTGCGCGGGGCGGGGGAGCGGGTGCACCGGCTGCACCTGGCCGAGCCGCTGGTCGGCGCCGCCGTCGACCTGCCCGGCTGGTGGGAGGACGCCGCCGCGCCCCGGCCCGACGACGAGGCGCTCGTGGCCACGCTGGCGCCGCTGTTCGGCGCGCGGGCCTGAGGCGAGGGCGGGCGCTCAGCCCGCGACGGCCGCGCGCACGCGGCCCAGCAGGGCGTCCGCCCGCGCGACGAGACGGTCCGCCCGGTCGACGTCGGTGCGCAGGACGCCCTCCAGGCCCTCGTCGCGGAGGGGGCCCAGGTTGGTCTCGAGGGTGACCGCGGCGGCGGTGAGGCCGCCCCGGACGCAGCCGAGCGCCGCACCGACGTCGGAGAGCACGTTCGGGTTCGCCGCGTCCAGCACACGCTCGGCCAGGTCCAGTGCACGCGCGGCGGCATCGACGATCCCGCGGGGTGGCCGGACGGCCTCGGCCAGGGCGGCCTGGATCGCGGACGAGCGTCGGGCCCGGTCCTCCGGGGTGTCGCGGGGCAGCCCGAACGCCTCGGCCACGGCGCCGAAGCCCCGCTCGTCGCCGTCGGCGAGGCCGAGGCACGCCGCGATCAGGCCCTCCGATGCCCGGGCGTCCTCCTCGGCTGCGCTGAACCGGGCCGCCATGGCCAGCAGTCCGGCGCCCTCGGCGACCGCCAGCGCGCCCGTCGCGCCGCCACCGGGGTGGGCTCGCCGGAGGCGAGGCGGCCCAGATAGCTCTCGATGCTCTCGTCGCGGATCATGCCCCCACGGTGCCAGACCGGGCCCGACCGCGGCCCGCCCTCAGGCGCGCTCCCAGGACGCGACCGGCCCCGGGACGATCGTGAACAGCGGGTGCACGTCGGGGACGGGCGTGTCCGACCACCGTTCGAACCAGGCGGGGCTGCGCGCGGCCAGCTTGGCGCACAGGTGACGCCACTCCAGGTCGCGCTGGCCCGTGGTGGCCGGGATCGGTGCGAGACCGGCGGGCGGGATGCGCACCGCGCCGTCGGGGGCGGGGCACGGCCGGTCGATCCGGGAGTGGTCGAAGCGATAGCCGCGCGCCGTGGCCTCGGCCTCGAGGCCGGAGAGGAACGCGCCGACGGCGCCGGACGGGTCCGGGTGCTCCCGGAACCTCAGCAGCTGCGGGTGGTCCCGATACCCGCGCGTGCGGCCGGCCAGGACGGCCTGCGCGAGCAGGGCCTCGCGCCAGGCGCCCGTCAGGCCCTGACGGTCGAGGTGGCGGGGGTGAAGGGTCCACAGACGCATGCCCCCATCCTGCCAGCGCGGGGCAACCCGGGGACGTGGGGCTGAAACGTGGCCCGCGCGTGGGGCAGGATGGGTGGACGCGGACGGAGCACACCGACCCGCGTCGACGCACGAGGAGGCCACCATGTCCCAGGAGCAGATCCGCCCACGCCCGTCCGGCGGCGACGACGAGACCGACGCCGCGGCGGGCCAGGCGCACGTGAAGCCCGCGGCCCAGGACCAGGGCCTGGACAGCCTGCTGGACGAGATCGACTCGGTGCTGGAGTCCAACGCCGAGGAGTTCGTCAAGGGCTTCGTCCAGAAGGGCGGCCAGTGACCGACGCGGACCGCGCCCGCCGGATCTTCGGCCTGGAGACGGAGTACGGCGTCCAGCATTGGAACCCGCAGGGGCGCCCGCTCAGTCCCGAAGAGGTCGTCCGCTACCTCTTCCGGCCCGTCGTCGAGTGGGGGAGGTCCTCGAACGTGTTCGTGGCCAACGGCTCCCGGCTCTATCTCGACGTCGGCTCCCACCCCGAGTACGCGACCGCCGAGTGCTCGACGCTCGACGAGCTCATCGCCTCGGACGGGGCGGGGGACCTGCTGCTGCACGACCTCGTGGTCCAGGCCGAGGAGCGCATGGCCGCGGACGGGGTCGGCGGCCGGATCCACCTCTACCGCAACAACGCCGACTTCTCGGGCAGCTCCTACGGCTCCCACGAGAACTACCTGCTGCGCCGGCGCACCGAGTACCGGCGGCTCACCGAGGCGCTCGTCCCGTTCCTCGTCTCCCGGCAGATCCTCGTGGGCGCGGGCCGCGTCGTGCCCGCCGGCACGTGGCCCGAGGGCGAGGGCCCGGCCCACTTCGCGTTCTCCCAGCGCGCCGACTTCGTGCAGGACGGCGTGTCCTCCTCCACCACGCGGTCCCGGCCGATCATCAACACGCGGGACGAGCCGCACGCGGACGCCTCCGAGTACCGGCGCCTCCACGTGATCGTGGGGGACTCGAACCTCTCCGAGCACACCCACCTGCTGCGCTTCGGCGCCACCGACCTGCTGCTGCGGATGATCGAGGCGGGCTTCCCGCTCGGGGACCGCGTCGTCGCCCACCCCACCCGCGCGGTGCGGCAGATCTCCCACGACCTCACCGGCACGGCCCGCATCGCGCTCCGGGAGGGGGAGGCCTCCGCCCTCGAGCTGCAGGAGCACTACCTCGAGCGGGCCCGCGCCTTCGTCGCCGCGGAGGGTGCCCACCACGACCGGGTGGGGGAGGTCCTCACCCTGTGGGGCGAGGTGCTCGACGCCGTCCGCACCGGTGACCGGTCCCGCATCGAGGACCGCATCGACTGGGCGATCAAGCTGCGCCTGCTGGAGGACTACCGGGCCCGCCACGACCTGGGCTGGGACGCGCCCCGCCTCGCCCAGCTGGACCTGGCCTTCCACGACATCGACCCCGACCGGGGGCTGTTCCGCCTGCTGCTGCGGCGCGGCGCCGTCGCGCGCCTGCTGCCCGAGGACGCCGCCCGGTCCGCCGTGGAGACCGCCCCGCCCACCACCCGGGCCCGCGTGCGCGCGGACTTCGTGGCCCGCGCCCGGGAGCGCGGCCTGGACTACGCCGTCGACTGGACGACCCTGAAGCTCACCGACCATCCGCTGCACGCGATCGTGACGAAGGACCCGTTCGACACGTCGTCGGCCGCCGTCGACCGGCTGTTCGAGCGGATCGCCTGACAGCGCGCGTCCAGGACGCGCCGTTAGGGTGACCCGCATGAGTTCGTTCGAGACCCCCCAGCCCCCGACGGCCCGCCGCCGTCGCCGCCTGCTGCCGCTGCTGTCCCTCGGCGCCGCGGGCCTGATGCTGGCCACCGCCTGCGCCACCGGCGACAACGGCGCGGACCAGCCCCACAGCGACACCGCGTCGGCCTCCACGTCGGCCGCCCCCGAGCGGGCGGCCGTCGGCGAGGGCCAGGGGGAGCCGGACGCCCTGACGGGTGTCACCTTCACGGAGGGCGACGGCGGGGCGCCGACGGTCGAGATCGACGGGGAGATCGACACCGACCAGCCCACCACGCGCGTGCTGACCGCCGGCGAGGGGGAGCAGGTGCAGGAGGGCGACGTCCTGAAGATGTCGATCGCCGTCGTCGATCCGGCCAGCGGCGAGGTGGTCGCCGAGAACTTCAGCGGCGAACCGGAAGCCGTGCCCGTGGACGACCAGCTCAAGTCCATGAACCCGGAGATCCACGAGATGCTGGTGGGCAACGGCGCCGGCACGATCGTCGCCGCGTACAGCCCCGAGTACGACGTCTCCGTCCCGCAGACCGAGAGCGCGTCGCCGAGCGCCTCCCCCTCCACCCAGACGCAGCCCGCCCAGCTGTTCGTCTACAAGATCGACGCCATCCTGCCGAAGCAGGCCGAGGGCGAGGAGGTGACCGAGCGGGACGAGCGCCTGCCCGACGTCACCGTGGACGAGCAGAGCGGCCGGCCGAGCATCGCGAAGCCCGACGGCGAGGCGCCCCAGGAGCTGGTGGTCCAGCCCCTGATCGAGGGCGAGGGCCGCGAGGTCGGCGCGGACGACACCGTGACCGTGCAGTATGAGGGCGTGACGTGGTCCGACGGCGAGGTCTTCGACTCGTCCTGGGAGACGGGCCAGGCGATCACGTTCTCCCTCAATCAGGTCATCGAGGGCTGGAAGGAGGGTCTGGCCGGCCAGAAGGTGGGCTCGCGCGTCCTCCTGTCGATCCCGGCCGAGAAGGCCTACGGTGAGCAGGGCAGCCCGCCGGCCATCGGCGAGAACGAGCCCCTGCTGTTCGTGGTGGACATCCTGGACGCCCAGGCGTCCGCCACCCCGTCGGCGAACTGACCCCGTCCACGAGAACCCAAGAGGAGAGCACCGTGTCCTTCGGACAGCGTGACTACGACCGCACCAAGCCCGAGATCGACTTCCCGGGCGAGACCCCGCCCACCGAGCTCGTGGTGGAGGACCTGATCGAGGGCTCCGGCCCGGCCGTCGAGGCCGGCTCCCGCGTGCAGGTCCACTACGTGGGCGTGGCCTGGTCCACCGGCGAGGAGTTCGACGCCTCGTGGAACCGCGGCACCCCGCTGCCCCTGACCGTCGGCGTCGGCCAGGTCATCGCCGGCTGGGACCAGGGCCTGCTCGGCATGAAGGTCGGCGGCCGCCGCCGCCTCGAGATCCCGCCGCACCTGGGCTACGGCGCCCGCGGCGCCGGCTCCGCGATCGGGCCGAACGAGACGCTCATCTTCGTCTGCGACCTCGTCTCGGTCGACTGACCCCGGGCCCCGTGACCCCACCCGCCCCACGGCGCGCCGGCGACGAGGCCGCCGAGCGCATCATCTCGCTGCTGTGGCTGCTGCTCTCGGCGCCGCACGGCCTCGAGCGTGACCGGATCCGACGGCAGGTCGTCGGCTATGAGGGGCTCACGGACGCCGCCTTCGAGAAGCTCTTCCAGCGGGACCGCCGCGTGCTGCGCGCCGTGGGGGTCCCGCTGGAGACGCTCGAGCCCGCCGGCTTCGACGAGGGCGAGGCGGGGGTGCGGCACCGCGTCGTCCGCGACGCGCTGCTGCTGCGCGACCTCGACCTGACCGTGGACGAGCGCCGCGCCCTCGTGCGGGCGCGGCGCCTGTGGGGCGACTCGCCGCTGCGCGCCGACGTCGTCCGCGCCGTGGGCCTGCTGTTCCAGCCGGCCACCGACCTCACGGGCGACGACGAGCTGGCCGGGTACCACACCCTCATGCCCCGGGCCGACCCCCGGCTCGAGGCCCTCACCCAGGCCGTGGCCGACGAGGCCGTGCTGCGCTTCCCCTACCGCGACGCGCGGGGGCGGGCCACCCGGCGCACCGTGCGGGCCTGGTTCCTCACCCTCGTGCGCGGCCGCTGGTACCTCACCGGCTGGGACCTCGACCGCGGCGCCGAGCGCAGCTTCCGGCTCACCCGGATGGAGGGGGAGCCGCGCCGCGTCGAGCGGGCGACGGACGCCCCCGGCCGTCCCGAGGACCACGACCACGCCGGCCTCGTGGCGCGCCTGGCCGGGCAGGCCGACGCCGAGCGGATCCGGGTGTGGCTCGCGCCCGGCCGGGGTCAGGGCGTCCGCGCGGTCGGTGAGCCCGCCGAGCCCCGGGTCGAGGACGGCGCCGCACCGGGGCCCGACTGGGAGCTCTGGGAGGCCCCCGCCGGACCGCGCGAGGACGGCCTCGCCGCGGAGATCGGCGGCCTGCTGGGCCGGGCCGTTCCCTCGGCCGCGCACCCGGACCTGACCGACCGCGTCCGCGCGGGCCTGGCCGCCGCGGCGGAGGCCCACGCCGGCCCCGCCGACCCGGCTCTGCTCGAGGTCCCGCTCGCCGCGCCCGTCCGACGTCGCGCCCGCGACTCGAGCGAGGACCTCGTGGGCCGCCTGCTGGACATCGTGGGGCTGGCCAACCGGGCCGGCGGGGTGGACCGGGCGGAGCTGCGCGCGCGTCTCGGGGTCACCGACGAGCGCCTCGACGCCGACCTCGAGACGCTGCGCTACTGCGGCATGCCCGAGCGGGACTTCCCCGGCTTCCAGTTCGAGGTGGCGGAGGTGGCCGGCCGCGTCCACGTGGAGCGCGCCGCCGACCTGGCCGGTCCCGTGCGGCTGACGCGCCCCGAGGCGCACAGCCTCGTGGCCGCCCTGCAGACGGTCGCGGACCTGCCGGTGCTGGACGAGGCCGACCGCGAGGCCGCCCGCTCCGCCCAGCGCCGGATCCGCGCCGCGGTCCTGGACGCGGGGGCCCCGGATGCGGACGACGCGGACGACGCCGCCCTCCGGGAGGCCGAGGCGCACACCGCCGGCGAGCCCCCGGTCGCCGTCGCCGCCCACTGGGACGTGGCCGTGGACCCCGCGACGGTGCGCACCCTGCTGGCCGCCGTGGCGGAGCGGGCCGTCGTGCACCTGACCTACCGCTCCGTGCATGCCGATGCCCTCACCGAGCGGGACGTGGAGCCGCTGGCCCTGGTGCAGGACGGGGCGCGCCTCTACCTGCAGGCGTGGTGCCGTCGCGCCGAGGACCACCGGGTGTTCCGGGTGGACCGGATCAGCGCGCCCGCACCCACGGGGGAGACGTTCGCGCCCCGGGCTCGGCCCGCGCGCTGGCGGGTCCATCCCGACGACACTGCGGGGGTGCCGGTGCTGCTGCGCTGGGCCCATCCCGTCCGCGACGCGGCCGCCGGCTACCGCCCGGACGCCCAGGCCGACCTGCCCGACGGCGACCGGCTCACCCGGGTGCATCTGACCGACGCCGGCGTGGCGGCCGCGCTGGTCGGACGCCACGGCGGCGCCGTCGAGGTGCTGGCCCCCGCCGACCTCCGGACGTCCGTGGCGGACGCGCTGGGCGATGCCCTCGCGGCCCTGCCGGCGCGGTAGCCTGGACCCCGGAACCCCATCGAAAGGACCCTTCATCATGGCTGGACTCCAGGGCTGGCAGCTCGTCATCATCATCCTGCTCGCGATCCTGCTCTTCGCGGCGCCGAAGCTGCCCGCGATGGCCCGCAACCTCGGCCAGTCGATGCGCATCTTCTCCTCCGAGGTGAAGCAGATGCGCACCGAGGGCAAGGGCACCACGGACGAGCGCTCCGGCGCCGGCTCCACCGCCGCGGACGAGCCGGTTGAGGGCCGCGTCGTCGAGCGTGACGAGACCGACCCGCGCGACCCGCGCTGAGCCGGAAGGACCCCCACCCGATGACCGAGGTCGACGAGGTCGCCCGCCGCACCCGGCGCCGCCGGAAGCGGCGGGACAACCCCACCGGCGAGATGCCGCTGCGCGAGCACCTCACGGAGCTGCGCAACCGACTGCTGAAGTCGGCGCTCGCCGTCGCCGTCGGCATGGTGATCGGCTTCCTCGTCTACCAGCCGGTCATGGCGGAGCTGTTCCGCCCGGTCAAGGAGATCGCCAGCCAGGGACACACGGCGGCCGTCGCCTATGACACGGTGGCCTCGCCGTTCGACCTCATGCTCAAGGTCAGCATGTTCATCGGGCTCATCCTGTCCAGCCCGGTCTGGCTCTACCAGATCTGGGCATTCATCGTGCCGGGTCTGAAGAAGGCCGAGAAGAAGTACGCCCTGGGCTTCATCGCCGCGGCCGTGCCCCTGTTCATCTTCGGCATCGCGCTGGGGTGGCTCGTGATGCCGCAGGCCGTCCAGTTCTTCGTGGGCTTCACTCCCGAGGGCGGCGCGAACCTCCCGACGGCGTCGGTGTACATCAGCTTCGTCACGCGTCTCTACCTCGCGTTCGGCGTGGCCATGGTCCTGCCGGTGCTGCTGGTGGGACTGAACATGCTCGGCATCCTGCCGGGCCGCACGATCGTCCACCACTGGCGCATCACCGTCTTCGTGATCATGCTGATCGCCGCGATCG
The DNA here is from genome assembly GCF_037853785.1 of Micrococcus sp. GPGPB33. Lineage (NCBI taxonomy): Bacteria > Bacillati > Actinomycetota > Actinomycetes > Micrococcales > Micrococcaceae > Micrococcus > Micrococcus sp. GPGPB33. The sequence continues at coordinate 1,951,103 of NZ_JAQMWO010000002.1, read as the reverse complement.
CCGCCCCCGGTGCGGACGCCATCTCCATGTTCTACATGGCGATCCCGCTCGTCGTCCTCTTCGGCGTGGCCATCGTCCTGTGCCTGTGGGGGGACCGTCGTCGTGACCGCCGCTCGGGGCAGCGCGAGGTGGACGTCGAGGCGGAGCTCGCCGAAGGCCCGAAGCCGCTCGATCAGATCTGAGCGTCGTACGCGGCGGCCCTCCCGCCCGGACGCACGACCACGACGGTGTCCGGACCCGCCAGTAGGGTGGGGCCATGGCCCACCATCCCGCGTCCGCGACCCCGCACGACGAGCCCGAGCTGAGCCCGGCGGAGCGCTACGCCCGTGCCCGGGCGGCCCGGCACCACGCCGGCTCCGAGCTCGGCCGGTTCGCCGCACGCGTGGGCTTCCCCCTCGACGACTTCCAGCGCCGCGCGTGCGCCGAGGTGGAGGACGGCCACGGCGTCCTCGTCGCGGCGCCCACCGGCGCCGGCAAGACGGTGGTCGGCGAGTTCGCCGTCCATCTGGCCCTGGCCCGCGGCACGAAGGCGTTCTACACCACCCCCATCAAGGCTCTCAGCAACCAGAAGCACGCGGACTTCGCCCGCGTGCACGGTGCGGAGAACGTCGGCCTGCTCACGGGGGACACCTCCGTCAACCCGGATGCGCCCGTCGTCGTGATGACCACCGAGGTGCTGCGCAACATGCTGTACGCGCAGTCCGACACCCTCATCGACCTCGGCTTCGTCGTCATGGACGAGGTCCACTACCTCGCCGACCGGTTCCGGGGCCCGGTGTGGGAGGAGGTCATCATCCACCTGCCCGAGCACGTGCAGCTGATCTCCCTGTCCGCCACGGTGTCCAACGCCGAGGAGTTCGGCGCCTGGCTCGACACGGTCCGGGGCGCCACCACCGTGATCGTCTCCGAACACCGGCCGGTGCCGCTGTGGCAGCACGTCATGGCCGGGGGCCGGCTCTACGACCTGTTCGCCGAGGACATCGCCTTCGAGGACACCGCGGACCGGGACGGGGAGGCCCTGCTCAACCCCGAGCTCAAGCGCCTGGGGAGGAGACCGAGCGCCGGTTCCAGCGCGCGGACTGGGGACGGCCCGGGCGGCAGCAGCACCGCGACGGGCGCGGGGGCGGCCCGAAGGGCCGGGTCAGGGGCGGCCGACGCACGACTCGCGACGGCGGCCGGGGCCGGAACGGCTCCTCCGCGCTGGACCGGGAGCGGCCGGTCTCCGGTCGGCCGGGCGGTCACGACGGCGGCCAGCGGCGCGGACCGCGGCTGTCCACGTCGCGCCCAGAGATGATCCGGGCCCTCGACCGCGACGGGCTGCTGCCGTGCATCACCTTCATCTTCTCCCGGACCGGCTGCGACGCCGCCGTGGAGCAGTGCCTCCGGGCCGGGCTCGACCTCACCACGGCGCGGGAGAAGGCGCTCGTGGCCGAGCGGGTCGAGGAGGCGGCGCGTCTGCTGCCCGTCGAGGACCTGGAGATCCTCGGGTTCTGGGCGTGGCGCGACGGCCTGTCCCGGGGCTTCGCGGCCCACCACGCCGGCATGCTGCCCCCGTTCAAGGAGGCCGTCGAGGACCTGTTCGCCGCCGGCGCGCTCAAGGCCGTGTTCGCCACGGAGACCCTCGCCCTCGGCATCAACATGCCGGCCCGCTCCGTGGTGATCGAGAAGCTGGTCAAGTTCAACGGCGAGAACCACGTCGACATCACGCCGGGGGAGTACACCCAGCTGACGGGCCGGGCGGGCCGCCGCGGCATCGACGTCGAGGGCCACGCCGTGGTGATGTGGCGTCCCGGGCTGGACCCGGCCGCCGTCGCGGGCCTGGCCTCGCGCCGCACCTACCCGCTGCGCTCCTCGTTCCGGCCTACCTACAACATGTCCGCGAACCTGCTGGCACAGGTCGGGGCGGAGCGGGCACGGGGCATCCTCGAGTCCTCGTTCGCCCAGTTCCAGGCGGACCGCTCCGTGGTGGGGCTGGCCCGCGAGGTCCGCTCGAAGCAGGCCAGCCTCGAGAAGTACGAGGAGGCCATGCAGTGTCACCTCGGCGACTTCGCCGAGTACCTCACCCTGCGCAAGGAGCTCGCGGCCGCGGAGAAGTCCGGCTCGCAGGGGCGCCGTCGGGCCCACCTGGCCGCCGTGAAGGACTCGCTCGCGAACCTCGCGGTCGGGGACGTCGTCGAGCTCGACGCCGGCCGCGCGCTCGGCCGGGCCGTCGTCGTGTTCCCCGCCGGCAACCTCCAGAACCCGCGCGTCGGCGTCGTGACGGACAAGGCGCAGCTGCGCCGCATCACGGTGGACGACGTCGCCGGGCCGGTCGAGCCGGTGGCCGGCGCCGCCCTGCCCCAGGTGGTGCAGGTGAAGACGCCCGCGCAGCGCAAGGACGTCGCCGCGCTCATGCGCGAGGCCGTGCGCACGGGCCGCCCGCCCGCCGGAGGCCGCCGCACGGCGGGCTTCCGCCTCCGGGAGGACCCGGCCGCGCCCCGGGTCGAGGAGCTGCGCCGGGCACTGCGCCGCCACCCGTGCCACGGCTGCCAGGACCGCGAGGAGCACGCCCGCTGGGGCGACCGCTGGTGGGCCATGCGGCGGGAGGTCTCCGTCCTGCGGGAGCGCATCGCGGGCCGCACCAACACCATCGCCCGCACGTTCGACCGCGTCGTCGGTCTGCTGCGCGCCTACGGCTACGTCCAGGAGGACGCGTCCTCGCCCCGCGCGGCGCTCACGGAGCGCGGCGAGGCCCTGCGCCGGATCTACGGCGAGCGGGACCTGTTCACCTCGCTGGTGCTGCAGGATCCGGCCACGGACGGCTTGACGCCGGAGGAGTGGGCCGCCGTCGCCGCGCTGCTCGTGTACCAGGGCAGGGGGAGGCCGAGCCCGGACTGGTCCCGATGCCGACCCCGCGGCTCGCGCGCGTCGCGGAGGCCGCCGAGCGCATCGAGGAGCGCCTGCGCACGGACGAGGCCCAGGCCCGGCTCGAGCCGACGCCCCGGACGGACCCCGGGCTGGTGGCACCCATGCACCGCTGGGTGCGGGGCGCCACCCTGCGCCGCACCCTTGACGGCGCGGACCTCGCCGCGGGCGACTTCGTCCGCTGGGCGCGGCAGGTCATCGACGTGCTGGGCCAGCTGGCCAACGTCCCCGGGGACACCCGTCGCAGCCGTGCCTGCCGCCGGGCCGCGGACCTCGTCTCCCGCGGCGTCGTGGCCACCTCGCTGCCGGCGGCCTCGGCGCCGCGCGCGGACGAGGACTGACACGGGCTAGGGTGGGCGGGTGAGCGCACACCTGTTGACCCGCGGCATCATCCACTCGACGACGGACCCGTACGCACAGGCGCTGCTGGTCCGGGACGGGATGATCGCCTGGCTCGGCGCGGACGACTCCGCGGACCGCGTGGCCGACCCGGGTGACGAACGGCGGGACCTCGACGGCGCCGTCGTCGTGCCCGTGTTCGTCGAGCCGCTGGCCCGGCCCGCGGACGCGCGGGACGCGCTGAGCCGCGGCACCGCCGTCGTGACGGTCCTGGCCGGGCCCGAGGACACGGGCGCCGCGCCCGCCGACGAGGACGTCCAGACCGTCGTCTACCGGCACGCCGACCGCGTGGACGCCGAGGCGGCCGGGGTGTGGCTGCCCGTCGGGACCGACACCGACCCCGCCACGCTCACCGGCCTCCTGACGGCCTCGACCCAGGCGGGGGAGCAGGCCTACCTCGTCCCCGACGGCGGTGCGGACGCCGGGCCCGCCGCCCAGGACGTGGCCCTGACCGCCCTGCGCTCGGTCGCGGAGGAACTCGGCACCGCCGCCCTGGGCCGCGTGCGCCATCGGCTCGTGGTCACCCACCCGGTCACCGCCGAGGACCGCGCCTTCCTGGCCGCCGCCGGGGTCAGCGCCACCGTCGTCCCCGACGCGGACGGCGTGCTGCACGCCCCCGTGGCGAGCCTGCTGGCCGACGCCGTCACCGTGTGCCTGGGCGCCGGCCCGGCCGGGGACCCGTGGGCCGCCGTCCGGTCGGCGCTGTCCCACCCCGACCCGGACGAGCGCATCTCCGCCCGCTCCGCCTTCGCCGCCGCGACCCGCACCCGCTGCGCGCGCTGCCCGACGCTCCGGCGGCACGCCTGTCCGTCGCCCCGCGCCTGAGCGTGTCGGCCCCGGCCGTGTTCGGCGTCTGGGACGCCGACGCGGTCGCTGTGCAGTCGCCGGACGGCCGGGTGGCGGCGTGGAGCACGGACACCCGGGCCGGCACGCCGCTGCTGCCGGCCCTCGACGCCGAGACCGCCCTGCCCCGCTGGCGGGCCACCTGGGTGGACGGCCGGATCGCCGCGGAGGACGTGGCCCGCGACGCTCACGACGCCGCGACGCCGGCCTGAGACCTCCGCTTCCTATACTCGAACGGATGCGATGGCCCGTCCGACCGGCGGGCCGCCCCCACGACCCCGGCCGGAAGGCGAGAACCGCACATGCGCGTGCTGACCATCATCCCCACGTACAACGAGATCGAGTCGCTGCCGCTGACCCTCGGCCGACTCCGTGACGCCGTCCCGGAGTCCGACGTTCTCGTGGTGGACGACGCCTCCCCGGACGGCACCGGCGACTGGGCCGACGCCCGCGCCGCCGAGGACCCCTCCGTGCACGTGCTGCACCGCACCACCAAGGACGGCCTGGGCGGCGCCTACATCGCCGGGTTCCGCTGGGGCCTGGAGCGCGGCTACGACGTCCTGGTCGAGATGGACGCGGACGGCTCGCACCAGCCCGAGCAGCTGCCGCGCCTGCTGGAGGCCGTCCGCACTGCGGACCTGGTGATCGGCTCGCGCCGCGTGCCGGGCGGCAAGATGGTGAACTGGCCGACCTCCCGCAAGATGATCTCGTGGGCCGGCTCCCTGTACCCGCGGATCATGCTCGGCCTCAACCTGACGGACATCACGGCGGGCTACCGCGCCTACCGGGCCGACACGCTCCGTGCGATCGACCTGGACGCGATCGAGTCCAAGGGCTACGGGTTCCAGGTGGACATGACCTTCCGCACGGCCCGCCTCGGCAAGCGGATCGTCGAGGTCCCGATCACGTTCGTGGAGCGTGAGCTCGGCGAGTCCAAGATGAGCGGCGGCATCATCGGCGAGGCCGTGGTCAACGTGACCCGGTGGGGCCTGGCCGCGCGCTGGGAGGGCCTGCGCGCCCGCCTCGGCCTGTGAGGCGCACAGTCCCCGAACGACGACGGGGCCGGATCCATGGCGGATCCGGCCCCGTCGTGCATGGGGGAGCGGCGGGTCAGGCGTCGACCTCCTCGCCGCGGCTGGCGCGCAGCTTGTTGAGCTGGATCTTGTAGGTCTCCTCCAGCTCCTCGAGGCTGCGGCGCTCACGCAGCATGTCCCAGTGGGTGCGCACGGGCTTGCCCTCGGTCTCAGCCGGCTTCTCGCCGCTGACGAGGAACGCCTCCTTGCCGGTCTTCGAAGTCCAGGTGGCCGGCACGTCCGCCTCCACGGAGAAGGTCACGAACACCTGCTCGCCGTCCTCCGTGCGGTACTCCACCCGCTGCCGGGCGGCGGGCTCGACGCCGGCCTCGGACTCCAGGGACTGCGCGCCCAGGCGCATGCCCCGCAGGCTGCGATCGCTCACGTTTCCTCCTCGTCAGGCCGCGCCGAGGCCCGCGCGGGGGCGCGGGCCGATCGAGGCGCGGCGGGTCGTTCTCACCGATGGAACCATTCAGTGTCCCACAGCATTCCCGTCGGCCTCGCCGGCCGGGCGGGTGCCGGGGGTGCGGCCGGCCGACGGGTCGGGCTCGATCTCCTGCGGCGTGGCCAGGGCCTCGTCGAGCGAGGTCTGCGGCATGTCCTCCGCCGTCACCGCGCCCGCGGTCATCGCGTCCATGACGCCGCTGGCGCGCAGGGCGTCCGCGGTGGTGGGACGGGACCCACGCGGCCGACGCGCGCGCTCCGGGGTGACGCCGGAGTGCTCGGCTCCCGGCTCGCCCGCGCGGTCCCCGGAGTCCCGACGCCGGGGTGCGTGCTCCGGGGTGGGGCGGTCGCCGTCGCCGGGGGCGAACGCCTCACCGAGGCCCTGCAGGGCGCGGGTGAGCTCGGCGGGGACCACGAACATGGTGTTGGCCTGGCCGTCGGCGATCTTGGGCAGGGACTGCAGGTACTGGTAGGCCAGGACCTCGGAGTCGGCGCCGCCGGAGTGGATGGCGTCGAAGACCACCTCGATCGCCTCCGCCTCGGCGTTGGCGCGCAGCACGCGGGCCTGAGCCTCGCCCTCGGCGGAGAGGATCTGGGACTGGCGCTCGCCCTCGGCCGTGAGGATGGCGGCCTGCTTCGTGCCCTCGGCGGTGAGGATGGCGGCGCGGCGGTCGCGCTCGGCGCGCATCTGCTTCTCCATCGAGTCCTGGATGGACATGGGCGGGTCGATGGCCTTGAGCTCCACCCGCGAGACCCGCAGGCCCCAGCGCGTGGTGGCGTCGTCCAGCACGCCGCGCAGCTGGGAGTTGATGGAGTCGCGAGAGGTCAGGGCCTCCTCGAGGTTCATGCCGCCCACGACGTTGCGCAGGGTGGTGGTGGTGAGCTGCTCCACCGCGTGGATGTAGTTGGCGATCTCATAGGTCGCGGCCTTGGCGTCCGTGACCTGGAAGTAGACGACCGTGTCGATGGAGACGACGAGGTTGTCCTCGGTGATCACCGGCTGGGGCGGGAAGGAGACGACCTGCTCGCGCATGTCCACCATCGGGAGCATGCGGTCCACGAACGGGATGATCAGGGTCAGCCCGGCGCCGGCCGTGCGGTTGTACTTGCCGAGGCGTTCGATGTTGGCCGTCCGCGCCTGCGGGATGATCTTGACCGAGGAGGCCACGATCACCGCCGCGAGGACGGCGAGGACGACGAGGACGATGAGGGTTTCCATCGGGGTCCCTTCTTCTGGGGTCGGTGCGGTCGGTGCGGTCGGTGCGGTCGGAACGAGGACGTGGGGCGGCTCAGGCGCCGTCCGCCTCCCAGTCGATGCGGGGGAGCGGGCGGACCACCAGGGTGGCCCCGTCGATGCGCAGGACGGTCACCTCGTCGCCGGGGGCGACCTCGGGCGCCCCGGGCTCGACGCGGGCGGACCAGGTGTCGCCGTCGACGGCGAGCGTGCCGGCGTCGCCGGTGATCGCGCCCTGGGCCGCGACGCGGCGCCCCGGAAGCGTGTCCAGGTAGGAGGCGCCGGCGCCGGTGTCCTTGCGCAGGTGGCGCAGCGCGACGGGGCGCACGGCGGCGAGCATCAGCAGAGCGACGGCGGCGAACGCCGCGAGCTGGAGCGCCAGCGGGCCGCCCACGAGCGCGACCACTCCCGCCGCGCCGGCCCCGGCGGCGATCATCAGGAAGACGAGGTCGAGGGTCAGCAGCTCGACGCCGGCCAGGCCGGCGGCCAGCACCAGCCACAGCCAGCCCGCGTTCGCCTCGATCCACTCCATGCGTGCGCTCCCCTCCGTGTCGGGTGCGCGGACGGGTCTGCCGCGCGTCGACGTGTGATCCCCATCCTGCCCTATGCAGTGGCGTCGGACACAGCGTGTCCCCAGGCGGTCCTGGAAGGAGGGGGCTACCGACCGGTAATGTGAGCTGCATGACATCTTCACCCGTCGCGGTCTCGCCCCTGCTCCAGCCGATCACTCTGGGCCCCCTCACGCTGCCCAACCGGGTGGTCATGGCCTCGATGCACATGGGACTGGAGGATCGGCACGACGACCTGCCGCAGCTGGCGGCGTTCTACGCGGAGCGGGCACGCGGCGGCGTCGGACTCATCGTCACCGGCGGCCTGGGCGTCGTCCCGGAGGGCACGGTGACGCTGGGCGGGGGGATGCTCGCCAGCGAGGAGGACGCGCGCGCCCATCGCGTCGTCACGGACGCCGTCCACGCCGCCGGGGGCAGGATCCTCGCCCAGCTGCTGCACGCCGGGCGCTACGCCCCCAGCGCCGACCTGGTCTCGGCCTCCGCGGTGCGAGCCCCGATCTCGCGGCACACGCCCCGGGAGATGACGGCCGCGGACATCGAGCGGACCGTGAACGCGTTCGCACGCGCGGCCACGTTGGCCCTGGAGGCCGGATACGACGGCGTGGAGATCATGGCCTCGGAGGGCTACCTCCTCAACCAGTTCCTCGCCCCGGCGACGAACCGACGCGCGGACGAGTACGGGGGCGACGCCGAGCGCCGACGCCGGTTCCCGGCGGCGGTGGTCGCGGCCGTGCGCGAGGCGCTGGGGGAGCGCGGCGTGCTCTCGGTGCGCACCTCGGCGGCGGACCTCGTCCCCGACGGGCAGACGCGCGCGGAGATCGCGGACACCGCCCGGGCCTTCGAGGCCGCCGGAGCGGACGTCCTGATGACCGGCATCGGGTGGCACGAGTCCCGCGTGCCGACCATCGTGACCTCCGTGCCGCGCGCCGCGTTCCTCGCCGCCTCGGCTGACCTGACCGCCGCCGTCGACATCCCCGTGATCGCCTCCAACCGGCTCACCACCCCCGCCGAGGCGGAGGAGGCGCTGACGTCCGGGGCCGCCGCGCTCGTCGGGCTGGCCCGGCCCCTGCTGGCGGACCCCGAGTGGATGGCCGCGATCAGCGACCCGCGCGCTCGGACCCTGACCCCGTGCATCGCCTGCAACCAGGCCTGCCTCGACCACGTGTTCACCGGGGCCAAGGTCTCGTGCCTGATGAACCCCCGCGCCGGGCGGGAGACGGAGCCGGAGTACGCCGCGCCCGTCCCGGTGGCCCTCGGCCGCCGGCGCCGGATCGCCGTGGTCGGTGCCGGGCCGGCGGGCCTCACGGCGGCGGAGCGTGCGGCCCGGTTCGGGCACGAGGTCACCCTGTTCGACCGGCACGCCGAGCCCGGCGGCCAGTTCCGGCTCGCCCGGCGCATCCCCGGCAAGGAGGAGTTCGGTCCCGCGCTGGAGCACCTGGCGGCCCGCGCGGCGGCGTCCGGGGTGACGCTCGTGACCGGGGAGGAGGTATCCGCACAGACACTCCTGACCGACGACGGGCGGCCGGGTTACGACGAGGTGCTCCTCACCACCGGCGTGCGGCCCCGGCCCGTCGATCTGCCCGGGACGGGGGAGCCGGGCGCGCCCGCCGTCCATGCCTATGACGACGTGGTCCTGGGGCACGTCGACGTCGGCCCGCGCGTCGCGGTGATCGGCGCCGGCGGCGTGGGCGTGGATGTCGCCGAGGCCCTGGCGGCCGGCACGGAACGGCCGGACGGGACACCCGAGACGCAGGAGCACTGGCGGGCCCGCTGGGGCGTGGCACTGACCTCGGAGACGCCGGGCCAGCTGGCGAAGCCGGCCGCGGCCCACCCCGGACGCGAGGTCCACCTGCTCCAGCGCAGCCCCGGACCGATCGGCGTCCGACTGCGCCCCACCACCGGCTGGGTGCACCGCGCCGAGCTGCGGCGGCACGGGGTCCACCTGCACTCCGGTGTGACCTACGAGGGCCTCGGCCCCGACGGCCTGCGCGTGACCGCGCCGTCCCCGGAGGACCCCGAGGCCCGCGTGGCGCTGACCCTGGACGTGACGGACGTCGTCGTGTGCGCCGGGCAGGAGTCCGAGACGGATCTCGTCGAGGACCTGGTGGCTGCGGGCTACGCGCCGGAGGCGGTGCGCCTGATCGGTGGCGCGGCCGAAGCCCGCGAGCTCGACGCCTACCGGGCCATGGACCACGCCGTGCGGGCCGTGCAGGGCTGAGCCGCGCCGCCGGCCGGCGGGCCCTCCCGGGCGGACGACGTCGGGGCTACGGTCGGGGCATGGCTCTCATCTACACCGCACGCCTGGACCCGGACAAGCCCGAATGGATCCGCCGCCGCCTCGTGGCGCACGGACTGCCCGAGGACGTGACCGCCGAGAAGGTCGGCTCGTACCGGTTCGACGATCCCACCGGCGAGATCGGCGTCGAGTCGATGCTCGTGCGCGTGGGGGACCGGCTCTACCAGACTGCGTTCGCCTACCGAGGCGACGCACCCGCCGAGGGGGACGTCGTGGCCGAGGTGGAGCACTCCGTCCTGGGACACCGCTGGGTCGTGGACGCCGCCACCGACCCGGACGCGCGCCGTATCCTCGCGGCCGCCGTGCGCGGCGAGATCCCGCAGGCCCGGCTCGAGATGCATGACGAGTCCGGGACCTACCTCGAGACGCGCGCCCCGGATCTCACCCTCCGCGTGATCGGCGCCGATGCGACGGGGGAGCTCGAGGTGCCGGTCGAGCTGTCGGAGACGGGCGAGGCGGACGTCGACGGCCCGCGGTGCCTCATCGCCGAGGGAGACGGTGTGCGGGCCGTCGTCGCGCGTCTTACCTGAGGGGCGGTCCGCGCGGTCAGAGGCCGCGCGGACCCCAGGACCGCAGCCGGCGATGGCTGGTGAGCGACATGTACAGCGCGATGCACCAGCCGAGGACGGTCCACCCGGTGAGCAGGTTCACCCAGAACACCGCCCACACGTTGGAACGGCCACGGACGGCGGCGACGGCCCATGGAGCCAGGTAGCCCGCCGTGGCGATGGCCAGGACGACGGCGATCGTCGCGTGCAGGGGGCGGTCGCGCTGGTCGGTCATGATCGTCATGGGTCCAGGCTACGCGCGAGACCCGCCGCGCGGGGCGCCCCTGTCCGCCCTTCTACCGTGCGCCGATAATGTACATTATGTCAACTAGCCCGTCCTTCGCCTCCCCTTCGGACGGTCGCCTGCACGGCACGCGCCACATCGGGACCTGGCCCAGGAGGTCGCGCCGGTCGACGCCGGCGCCGCGTACCGGCGATTCACTCCCCCGGGTCTGTGGACAGCCGGTCCAGCAACGGCAGGACGGCCGCCACCGCCGTCCGGCTCTCATGCCAGAGCCCGTGTCTCAACCGGGAATAGACGGCCTGCTGACTGATCCCGAGTTCGGCCGCCGCCTCTCGTTGACTGGCGCCGGCTTCGACCAGCCGTCCCGCCGCGTGCTGGTCAGCGGACCGGCGCCGTTCCACTGCGGCGACCAGCTGCAGGGTGGCCTCCGCACAGCGCAGATCAGCCTCTCGGCCGGACTCCGAGGCGCGGCCCGGGCGACCTCCGGCCGGCAGCACGAGTCGGCCCGGTGCCCGCCGGGCGCGCCGCCGCTCGGCTGGCGTCAGATACGACAACGCTGAGTCCTTGTCGGAGCCACCCTCGGGATCCAGCATCACCGCCCAGGACCCGGTCCGCACGGCCCACAACGCCAGGCCCACCGCAGCCGCCGCGTCGTCGAGGACGACGGCCAGCTCGCCGTCGTGCGGCGCCGCATCGTCGTCCACCGGGTCGGATTCGTCGCCGAGCCACATCGCCGCGGTCACAGCCGCGTCCGGGCGGGGATCGTCGCGCAGCGCGGTTGCCAGACGCCGCGCGTCCTCAGCCGTGGCGGTGGTCGGTCGGATGAGCGCCAGATGTACGGACACCATGCCCAGAGTCTATCTCTGACAAAGGCAATGTCTTGTCGTACGGCACGTTCGCCGAGCCGCCCCCGGCCGTACGATCCGCCTCGACTTCGCGGTGGGCCAGACTGGATGCATGACGTCCTCCCCCACCGCCCGTCGTGTCGTACCCGCCGAGCACCGTGCCCCGCGCGGCGCCCTGCCTGCGCTTGCCGTCGACCTCCTGCTCACCGTCCTCTTCGTGGCTCTGGGTCAGGGGCAGCACTCCACGGAGCGCGGCCCGCTGGGTCTGCTGGTCACGGCGGCGCCGTTCCTGGTGGGCCTCCTCCTCATGACCGGGGTGACCGCCGGACACCGGACGTGGGCCCGCGTGTGGCCCCACGGCGTGATCGTCTGGCTGGGGACCGTGGCGGTCGGGATGGTCCTGCGCGTGGCCTTCGGTCTCGGTGGTGCACCGGTGTCCTTCGTGCTCGTGGCACTCGGGGTGCTGGGCGTCCTGCTCCTGGGCCGCCGGGCCGTGACCGCCTGGCTGGTGCGCCGCACCCGGAGGTGAGGGCCCGGCGCGCAGCTAGGATCGTCGGGGACACCGGACCCACAGCATCGAGGAAATGAGGACCGCCCGTGGTCACCGCCATCGTCTTGATCAAGACCGACAAATCCAGCATCCCGGAGACCGCCGAGACCCTCGCCGCGCTCGAGGGGGTCGGGTCGGTCTACTCCGTGACCGGCGCATGGGACCTGGTGGCGATGGTCAAGGTGCGCCGCTACGAGGACCTCGCCGACGTGATCGCCGACCACCTCTCCAAGGTCGACGGGATCCAGGACACCGAGACCATGCTGGCCTTCCGGACCTACTCGTCCGAGGACCTCGGCGAGGGATGGGCGCTCGGCTTCGACTCCTGAGCGTCTTCTCGACGACGGACCCCACCTCGCCGGGGAGGGCCCGTCGTCGCACCATCAGGACCGGGAGAAGGCGACCCAGCGGTCCAGGACGTCACGCGCGGCGCCGGAGTCGATCGACTCGGCGGCCCGCGTCATGTTGGCCGCCAGTCGCTCCATCAGCGGCGCGTCCGCGTCGCGGTCCCAGGCCGTCAGGCCCGCGGCCGCGTTGAGGAGGACGGCGTCGCGGATCGGACCCTTCTCCCCCGCCAGCAGAGCGCGGACGAGGGTCGCGTTGTAGGCGCCGTCCCGCCCGGCCAGGGCCTGAACGGGGGCCAGGTCGATGCCCAGCTCCCGGGGATCGAGCTCGTGGGTGCGCACACCGTCCCGGACCTCCAGGACGGTCGACGGTCCCGACGTCGTGATCTTGTCCCGGCCGTCCGCCCCGCGGAAGACGAAGCCGCGCACCCCCCGGTCCGCGAGCACCTGCGCCAGCAGCGGGACCATGGCCTCACTCGAGCAGCCCAGGGCCTGGGCGGTGACCTGGGCCGGATTGCTCAGGGGGCCGAGGAAGTTGAACACGGTGGGCACGCCGAGCTGCTTGCGCACCGGGGCCACATACTTCATGGACGGGTGGTAGTTCTGGGCGAACAGGAACGTGATGCCCACCGCCTCGGCGCACTCCTCGGCCTTCCGGGCCGGCATGGACAAGTCCACGCCGAGGGCCTCGATCACGTCGGCCGCGCCGGCGGTGGACGAGGCGCCGCGATTCCCGTGCTTGACGATCCGCGCGCCCGCACCGGCGGCCACGAGCGAGGACATCGTGGAGAGGTTCACGGTCCCCAGGCGATCGCCGCCCGTGCCCACGACGTCGAGGGTCTCCCCCGGCACGTGCACCGGGTTCGCCGCCTGCACCATCGCCTCGGTCAGGCCGCGCAGCTCCGGCACCGTCACCCCCTTGGCGGCCAGGGCGAGGAGGAATCCACCCACCTGCCCCTCGGTGGCATCGCCGGCCATCATCTCCCCCATGGCCCACGCGGCGACGTCGTCGCTGAGGTCCTCACCGACGGTGAGGGCGCGGAAGACCTCCGGCCAGGAGGTCCCCAGGACTGTTGCGGTGTTCTCGGGGGTGCTCACGCACTGAGCCTAGCGGCCCGGCCACACCCGGCACCGCGTCGTGTCATGCGCCGCGCACCGCGAACCTGAACATCCCCTGGACGCCAGCCCCCGACTGTCACTGAAACCCCCCGACGGTGCTGACGACCTGTCCTGCGACACGGTAGGTTCGATTTACCGCCCGGGCGGTGTTTGGGGCCATAATGGCTGGGTGACCACAGCTAACCCCACTCTCCATCAGCCCACCACGGGGCTCCCGAGCCGGCCGAACATGGTGCAGGTCGGGACCATGGTGTGGCTTGCCAGCGAGCTCATGTTCTTCGGTGGGCTCTTCGCCATGTACTTCACCCTGCGCTCCACGTCTCCGGAGCTCTGGGCCGAGCACACCGCGATCCTCAACGTCCCGCTCGCCGCGGTGAACACGACGATCCTGGTGCTCTCCTCCGTCACCGCCCAGTTCGGCGTCCTCGCCGCCGAGCGCCTTCAGCCCCGCCGCACCGGCGGCTTCCTGCAGTTCGGGAAGTGGGGCATGGTCGAGTGGTTCATCCTGACCTTCATCATGGGCTCGATCTTCGTGGCGGTGCAGTCCTACGAGTACGCGGTTCTCGTCTCCGAGGGTGTGACCGTCGCGGCGAACGCGTACGGCTCGGCGTTCTACATCACCACCGGCTTCCACGCCATCCACGTGACCGGCGGCCTGATCGCGTTCCTCTTCATCATCGGCCGCGCCTACATGGCCCGCCGCTTCGGCCACCACGAGGCGACGTCGGCGATCGTCGTGTCCTACTACTGGCACTTCGTGGACGTCGTCTGGATCGCCCTGTTCTTCATCGTCTACTTCCTGAAGTAAGACGACCCCCACTCCCCGCACCGACTTCAGGCCCGGGCCGGCAGCATGTGCGGCCCGCCCGGGAAGAGAACGATAGGAAACCCCCGTGAAGGCACTTTCGCAGAACCGACGCCATCCCCTGATGGGGCTGGCGCTCCTCCTGCTGGGACTCCTGGTGACCGGCGGACTGTACTCCGTCGCGAGCACCGTGAACCAGGCGCAGGCGGCCACGCAGGTCACCGCGGCCGCCTCGGCTGATGACATCTCCGAGGGCGAGAAGCTCTTCAACGCGAACTGCGCCTCGTGCCACGGCACGGGTGCCGCGGGGGGTCCCTCCGGCCCGTCCCTGATCGGTGTCGGCGCCGCCTCCGTCGACTTCCAGGTGGGCACCGGCCGCATGCCGATGCAGATGAACGGCCCGCAGGCCCAGGTCAAGCCGAACCAGTTCAACGACGAGCAGACGGCCCAGCTCGCCGCCTACGTCGCCTCGCTGGGTGCCGGCCCCGCCGTCCCCGAGGACGAGTACCTGGATGTGAACCACGAGGATGTGGACATCACCCGCGGCGGCGACCTGTTCCGCATCAACTGCGCCATGTGCCACAACGCGGCCGCGGCCGGCGGTGCGCTCACCCGCGGCAAGTACGCCCCCTCTCTGCAGGGCGTGGAGGAGAAGCACATCTACGAGGCCATGGAGACCGGCCCGCAGAACATGCCGGTGTTCTCCGACTCGAACATCAAGCCCGAGGACAAGCGCGACATCATCGCCTACCTCAAGACCATCGAGAACCAGGGCTCCCCCGGCGGCCTCGCCCTCGGCTCGCTCGGCCCCGTCTCCGAGGGCCTGTTCATCTGGACCGCTGGCCTGGCGCTGATCATCGGCTTCATGGTCTGGCTCACCAGCCGGTCCTCCTGATCCCGTCGGCGCAGGCGCGCCGACCACCCGTCATCGACATTCATCACTCGAGTAAAGGAAACAGGACATATGGGCGAGAAAGGCTTTGAAGGGACCGAGCACCGCTCGGGTTCCCTCGAGCACGCCGGCGAGGACGCGCCCCGGTACGCGATCGACAACCCGGGCCTGCCTCCGCACCGTCCGCGTCTGGCCGATGAGGATCGGAAGGCTGCGAAGCGCGCCGAGCGTCAGGTCTCGGTCATGTTCCTCATCTCCATCGTGGGCACGGTGCTCTTCTTCATCGGCTACTTCGGTGTGGGGCAGATCGGCAACGGTGAGGCGTTCAGCAAGATCTACCTGCAGAACCTGCTGCTCGGCCTGGGCACCGCCCTCGCCATGTTCGGCATCGGCATCGGCGTGGTGCACTGGGCCAAGACCCTGATGCCGGACCACGAGACCGTGGAGGACCGTCACGAGATCCGCTCGGAGGACGACCGCGTGGCCGCCACCGGGATGATCTCCGAGATCCTGGACGAGTCGCAGATCAAGCGCCGCCCCCTGCTGCGCAACACCCTGATCGGTGCCGCCCTGCTGGCCCCCCTGCCGTTCATCGCCGTGTTCCGCGATCTGGACGACTCGGACAACTTCTCGGATGAGGAGATCCACAACTTCGGTCCGGAGCGTCTGCGTCACACCATGTGGGCCGAGGGCGTGCGCCTCGTGCGCGACCCCACCGGCTCCCCCATCAAGGCCTCGGACGTCACGCTCGGCTCCGCCGTGCACGTCATCCCCGACGGCCTGAACGACCTGGGCCCTGACAAGCTCAACCAGAAGGCCAAGGCCGTCGTCCTGCTCATGCGCCTCGACCCGGCCAAGGTGAAGATCACCCCGGGTCGCGAGGACTGGAACGTGGACGGGATCTTCGCCTACTCCAAGGTCTGCACGCACGTGGGCTGCCCGATCGCCCTGTACGAGCAGCACACCCACCACCTGCTCTGCCCCTGCCACCAGTCGACCTTCGACCTGACGCAGGAGTGCAAGGTCATCTTCGGCCCGGCCAGCCACGCGCTGCCGCAGCTGCCGATCACCGTGGACGACGAGGGCTACCTCGTGGCCCAGAGCGATTTCCATGAGCCCGTCGGGCCTGTCTACTGGGAGCGTGGCTGACACCTATGAGCACCACCGTGAATGAGTTCCAGCCGGCGACCACGACCGGCCGCATCGCCAACTTCGTCGACACTCGCATGGGCATGTCGCCGATCGTGAAGTTCTTCGGCCGCAAGATCTTCCCGGACCACTGGACGTTCATGTTCGGCGAGGTCGCCCTGTACAGCTTCGTCATCCTGCTGCTGTCCGGCGCGTTCCTCACCCTCTTCTTCGACCCCTCCATGTCGGAGGTCGTCTACGACGGGGCCTACGCCCCGCTGCGCGGCATCGAGATGTCCGCGGCCTACGCCTCGACCCTGGACATCTCGTTCGACGTGCGCGGCGGCCTGTTCATGCGCCAGCTGCACCACTGGGCGGCGCTGATGTTCGTGGCGGCCATGTCCGTCCACATGCTGCGCGTGTTCTTCACCGGCGCGTTCCGTCGCCCGCGTGAGCTGAACTGGCTGGTCGGCTGCTTCCTGCTGATGGCCGGCTGGGCCGCCGGCTTCACCGGCTACTCCCTGCCCGACGAGGTGCTCTCCGGCAACGGCCTGCGCATCATCGACGGCATCCTGAAGTCGCTGCCGCTGGTGGGCACGTACCTCTCCGCCTTCTTCTTCGGCGGCGAGTTCCCCGGCCACTCGGTCATCGGCCGCCTGTACGCCCTGCACATCATGATCGTGCCGGCCGCCATCCTGCTGCTGATCGGCATCCACCTGTTCATGGTCGTCGTGCACAAGCACACCCAGTACCCGGGCCCGGGCCGCACCGAGGACAACGTGGTCGGCTACCCGGTCGGCCCCGTGTACGCGGCCAAGGCCGGCGGCTTCTTCTTCATCGTGTTCGGTGTGCTCGCGCTCATCGCCTCCACGGTGACGATCAACGCCAACTGGAACTACGGCCCGTACGATCCGTCCCCGGTGCAGGCCGGCACCCAGCCCGACTGGTACATCGGCGTGTTCGACGGCGCCCTGCGCCTCATGCCGGGCATGATCGGCGACTACTCCTTCCTCTGGAACATCCCGATGCCGTGGGGCTCCTCGGTGTCCCTGCCCATGGGCGTGCTCGTGCCGCTGATCCCGGTCGGCGCCCTGCTCGTCGGCATGTGCACCTGGCCCTGGATCGAGCGGTGGATCACCAAGGACAACACTGAGCACCACCTGCTCGACCGTCCGCGCAACGCCCCGGCCCGCACGGGCATCGGCGTGGCCGCCGTCGTCTGGTACTGCGTCATGTGGGCGGCCGCGTCCTCGGACCTCATCGCCACCCACTTCCACCTCTCCCTGAACGACGTGCTGTACGTGCTGCGCGCGCTGTTCTTCCTCGGCCCGGTGATCGCCTTCATCGTGACCCGCCGCATCTGCCTGTCCCTGCAGCGCAAGGACCGTGAGCTGGTGCTCCACGGCCACGAGGCCGGCGTCATCGAGATGTCCCCCGAGGGCGGCTTCCACGAGCGTCACCGCCAGCTCACCGACTACGAGCTGTACCGCCTGGTGTCCTTCGAGGACCGCCGCCCGGTGCCGGCCATGCCCGGCCGCAACGGCAAGGTGGGCGCGCTGGAGAAGGCCCGTGCCGGCCTGAACCGCATGTTCTACCAGGATCGCGTCGCCCCGGTCTCCCGCGAGGAGCTGGTGGAGGCCCGCACCCACGGCCAGCACGGCCACGAGGAGCACCCCGTCGAGCTCGAGCACGGCTCGCACGCCCCTCACCTGGATCGCTGATCCCGAGCGGCTGATTCCCTGACGAAGGGCCCCACGCACCATGGTGCGTGGGGCCCTTCGACGTTCCCAGGGTGACCTCGAGGACGCGCTGCCCTGAGCAGCCCCGACGCCGCGGCGCGCATCGGCCCGCATGGACGGCGAAGGGTTCAGGCCCGCCGGTCCCGGGCCACCCCCGTGGGCCTGCCCAGCGTTTCCCGCCAGCCTGGGACGTGCCCGGCCCCTGCTGACGGCCACGTGCCCGGTTCCGGACTCCCAGGTGCCGCGGGCCCGTGCCCGACGGTGTGTCCTGGCGGCGGGGGCTGTCCCGGCAGGGTGGCCATCCGCCACCCCTGGGCCCCGAGATGGACGACGGCCCGGATGCAGGCCACGGCGTCACGGTCAACATGGTGGGCACCGGTGCAGAGCCAAGCCGTACTCCGCTGCACCGATGCACCGATGGTGATGATGAGGCCCATCGCCGCAACCACCGGCCAGCCCTTTCTTCCTGACCGAGGAGCTGTCGACAGTGCGTGGCAGGTGCCCGTGCGGACGCGGCCACGGGCTCTCCGGAGGCCGGGCCGGCCCCGCCCCCTCGGACGGTGCAGAGGGGGCGGAGGGGGCCTCGTCCGGCGCCCACCGAAAGTGTCACCCTCACCTCGCCACGTGGACCGTCACAAGCGACGGCCCTGCTGGCCTGCACCCCGTGCGACTCCCCTGCCCGGTCTCTACGTGACGAGGCTGTAAGCGGCCATGAAAAGCTGCCCATAGGTGGCCAGGGAATGACCCGCTGACGGCCATGAGGACTGCCCAGTGATGGCCACGGGAACTGCCCGGTGCTGGCCATCTGGTTTGCCCGCGTTGCTCGTTGCCCGCCGCGTCGTGAGCCGGCGGGGGCCTCCTCCCCGGGTTGGATATCGGTGTCGAATCGAATCCAGCGAGGAAGAGGCCCTGAATGAAGGATGCCGCAGAAACCATGAAAATACTCAGTGCCTATGACCTGACCAAGTCATTGCGGGGCGCCGCCGAGCTGGCCGGTTGCTCCCATCACACCGTGGCCCGGCTGGTGCGGGCCCGCGACGCCGGCCAGACCCCTGGATCCGGAGCCAGCCGCCCGAAGGTCACCGATGTCTGGCTGCCCAAGATCGAGGAATGGGTCGAGGCCTCCACGGGCAGGATCCGCGCCGATGTCGTGCACGCCAAGCTCACCGCAATGGGCTACACCGGCTCTGAGCGCTCCACCCGGCGGGCGGTGGCCGAGGTGAAGGCCGCCTGGCGGGCCGGGAAGCGCCGGGTGCACCGGCCCTGGATCACCGAGCCGGGCGCATGGCTGCAGTACGACTTCGGCGATGGGCCGGCGATCGACGGGGCCAAGACGGTGCTGTTCGTGGCCTGGCTGGCCTGGTCCCGCTACCGGATCGTCATCGCCCTGCGTGATAGGACGGCTCCGAGTGTGTTCGCCGCCCTGGACCGGTGCTTCCGGCTGATCGGGGGCGCGCCGACCTATGTGCTGACGGATAACGAGAAGACAGTGACGGTCTCTCATGTGGCCGGGGTGCCGGTGCGTAACCAGGCCACCGTGGCGTTCGCTCGGCATTACGGCGTGGAGGTGCTGACCTGCCAGCCAGCGGATCCGGCCGCCAAGGGCGGGGTGGAGAACGCGGTGAAGCTGGCCAAGGCCGACCTGGTCCCGAAGGACACCAACCTGCGGGACCAGTACGCCTCGTTCGCTGAGCTCGAGGCCGCCTGCGCGGGGTTCATGGCCATGGTGAACTCCCGGGAGCACCGGGTGACCCGGCGCCGCCCGGACCACATGCTCGCCGAGGAGACCAGCGCGTTGCATCGGATCCCCGCCACGGCGCACACCGTGGCCTACGGGGTGGGACGGAAGGTGCCGGAGAACACGCCGATGGTCTCCTTCGAAAACGCCCAGTACTCGGTGCCCGCGCACCTGCTCGGGGCCGAGGTGTTCGTGCGCCATCACGGCACCGGACCGGACTCGATGGTGGTGATCATGCACGCCGGTGCGCAGGGGCCGGTGGAGGTCGCCCGGCACCGGGTGGCCCGGCCCGGGTCCCCGGCCATCGACGACGCGCACTTCCCCGGCCACGAGACGGACAAGGTGCCCGGGGACTACACCCCGGTGCCCCGTTCGGCGGCGGAGGCCGAGTTCCTGGCCATCGGGGCCGGAGCGAGGACCTGGCTGGTGGAGGCCGCCGCGGCCGGCACCAGCCGGATCGGTCAGAAGATGGCCGAGGCCGTCACCCTGGCCAAGCTCGCCGGCACCGACCAGGTCGACCGCGCCCTCGGGGTGGCCGCGGTGCACCAGCGCTTCGCCCACGGCGACCTGGCCTCCCTGCTCACCGCCGCCGGCCACCGCACCGGGATGCACACCGCCACCGAGGAACGGTCCCTGACCCAGGGCACCGCCGGCTGGGCCGGCCTCGGTACCTCCAACACCGAGGGGGCAGCCCGGTGAGCATCCACACCCCGAACACCGCCGCACCGGCGCTGCCGGCCGATTTGGAGGCGCTGTTGCGGCAGCTGAAGATGCCCCACGCCCGCGGTATCGCCGCCGAGGTACTGGCCACCGCCCGGGCCCAACGCTGGGAGCCGGCCGAGGTCCTCAAGGCCCTGCTGGTCGAGGAGACCACCGGTCGGGCCCGATCCATGCTCGCCGCCCGGCGCAAGGCCGCCGGGTTCCCCACCGGCAAGACCTTCACGACCTGGGATCCGGGCGCCTCCTCGATCCCGGCCCCGACCCAGCAGTCCCTGCGCACCCTGGAATGGCTCTCGCGCAGAGAGAACCTCGTGGTCTGCGGGCCCTCCGGCACCGGCAAGACCTTCTTCCTCGAGGCCCTGGGCCAGCAGGCCGTGGAGGAGGGCAAGCGGGTGGCCTGGTTCACCCTGGAGGACCTCGGGGCGATGATCCGGGCCCACCGGCCCGATGACACCATCACCAAAGCCGTCGCCCGAATCCTGCGCGCCGACCTGATCGTCATCGACGACATCGGCCTGCTGCCGGTCGCCGACGATGCCGCCGAGGGCCTCTACCGCATCGTGGACGCCGCCTACGAGAAACGCTCCGTAGCGATCAGCTCGAACCTGCACCCGGCCGGCTTCGACGAGCTGATGCCCAAGACCCTGGCCACCGCCACCGTGGACCGGCTCCTGCACCACGCCCACGTGTGCCAGACCACCGGAGACTCCGTACGGATGACCCAGGCAATGGCCGGGAAGGGAGTCATGCCACTGAACTGATCCCATCACGGTGGCCAGCACCACCACCCAAACGGGCAAACCAGCTGGCCACCAGTGGGCAGTTCTGATGGCCACCAGCGGGAAGAAACACTGGCCGCCTATGGGCAGAACTCAATGGCCCTTGACACGAGGCTCGTTCCGGCCGCTGAGAGCGGCGTAGGAGTCGCGGGCACGGGCATCAACGGGACGCGCGACGGGACGGCCCATTCAAGTGCCGCCGCGGCACGCAGACGTCGTCATGGGCAGCGCGGTGAGGCGCTCCTGGCGCGCCGCTGACTCTGCGCGGCGGTCGATGCCCGGGCCTACGCAGACCACGAGACAGCGGGACGGGCCACCAGGCGAACCCTTCACCCGGGCACCACGCCTGGCCCCCGAGCGGCGAGTAGGCCGGTCGCCGTGACCGGCCCCGCGGCGCAGGAGCTGGCTGCCCGCGACGGCGCCGTGTCGCTCCGCAGCACACGCGGCATGAAAACGCCGCAGGCCGGACCCCAAGGGGATCCGGCCTGCGGCGTGGGAACGACGGCCGGGTCAGTGGGCGTACTTGCCCCGAGAGAACTCGTAGACCCACCCGAAGGTGAAGTAGGCGGCGGCGACGATGCCGATGATGAAGACCCACCAGCCGACGGCCAGGCCGGTCACGATGATCGCGCAGCCCAGGCCGAGGCCCAGGGGCCACCAGCTCCAGGGAGCGAAGGTGCCGTAGGTGCCGGCGTACTCGACGATCTGACCGTCCTCGTCATCTGCAGGGCCGACGCCGTATTTGTGCTCGGCGGCCCGCAGGTACCAGGCGATCATCCAGGACATCGCGCCCAGGGCGTAGAGGGCCGGGATGCCAGCCCACTCAGTCCACTCGTTCCAGAAGCCGTAGAGGGTTCCGGCGCCCACGAAGAAGAGGCCGATCACCCAGAAGATGTTCGCTGCGACCTTCACCGGGCCACCTTCTCTCCGAAGGCCTTAGTGGTGTGCTGAGGCGAGTGCGGGTAGAGCTCCGGGTGGTGCAGGTCCAGCGCCGGACGCTCCGAGCGGATGCGCGGCAGCGAGTGGAAGTTGTGCCGCGGGGGCGGGCACGAGGTGGCCCACTCGAGCGAGCCGCCGAAGCCCCACGGGTCATCCACGGTGACCTTCTTGCCGTAGCGCGCGGTGATGTACACGTTCCAGAAGAACGGGATCAGCGACGCGCCGAGGACGAAGGAGAAGACCGAGGAGAACGCGTTCATCGCGTGGAAGCTGTCCTCCACCATGTAGTCCGCGTAACGACGGGGCATGCCGATGACGCCGAGCCAGTGCTGGATCAGGAACGTGCCGTGGAAGCCCACGAACAGCATCCAGAACTGGATCTTGCCGAGACGCTCGTTCAGCATCTTGCCGGTGAACTTCGGCCACCAGAAGAAGAAGCCGGCGAACATCGCGAACACCACGGTGCCGAAGACGACGTAGTGGAAGTGCGCCACGACGAAGTACGTGTCGGAGACCTGGAAGTCCAGCGGCGGCGACGCCAGGATGATGCCGGTGAGGCCACCGAAGAGGAAGGTGACCATGAAGCCGAGCGTCCACAGCATCGGGGTCTCGAAGGTGATCGAACCGCGCCACATGGTGCCGATCCAGTTCACGAACTTCACGCCGGTCGGGACCGCGATGAGCATGGTCATCACGGAGAAGAACGGCAGGAGCACGGCGCCGGTCACGTACATGTGGTGCGCCCACACCGTCACGGAGAGCGCGGCGATCGCCGTCGTCGCGAACACGATGGACTTGTAGCCGAAGATCGGCTTGCGGGAGAACACCGGGATGATCTCCGACACGACGCCGAAGAACGGCAGGGCGATGATGTACACCTCGGGGTGGCCGAAGAACCAGAAGAGGTGCTGCCACAGGATGGCGCCGCCGTTCTCCGGGTTGAAGATGTGGCCGCCGAAGCGACGGTCCAGGCCCAGCGCGAAGAGCGCGGAGGCCAGCGGCGGGAACGCCATCATGATCAGGATGCCGGTGATGAGCGTGTTCCAGGTGAAGATCGGCATGCGCCACATCGTCATGCCCGGAGCACGCATCGTCAGGATCGTGGTGATGAAGTTGACGCCGCCCATGATCGTGCCGAAGCCCTGGAGGACCAGACCGAACACCCAGAGGTCACCGCCGACGCCCGGCGAGTACGTGGTGTTGGAGAGCGGGGCGTAGGCGAACCAGCCGAACGAGGCCGCACCCTGCGGGGTGAGGAAGCCGGCGGTCGCGATGAGCGAGCCGAACAGGAAGAACCAGAACGCCAAGGCGTTCAGACGCGGGAAGGACACGTCCGGAGCACCTATCTGCAGCGGCACCAGCACGTTGGCGAAGCCCACGAAGAGAGGGGTCGCGAACATGAGCAGCATGAGCGTGCCGTGCATGGTGAACAGCTGGTTGTACTGCTCCTTCGTCTGCAGGATCTGCATGCCGGGCTCGAAGAGCTCCGCGCGGATCATGAGGGCCATGACGCCGCCGATGCAGAAGAAGATGAAGGACGTGATCAGGTACATGTACCCGAGCACCTTGTGGTCGGTCGTCGTCAGCCAGCTGACGACGATCTTGCCCAGCGAACGGGGCACCACACGAGGCTGCGCCTGTGAGCGCACCTCATCCGTTGCGTACTCGTAAGTGGTCATCAGTGGCTACCTCCACCGCGGGGGGTCTGGAGATCGCGCTCCATCGTCCCGGCGCCGTCAGGGTTGTTGTTGGGATTGCGGCTGTACTCGTCGCCCACCTGACCCGGCTCCATCTCCTCGAGGCGCTGGACGAACTCCGCCTCGTCGACGACCTCCACGTTGAAGAGCATCTCGGAGTGGGACTCGCCGCACAGCTCGGCGCACTTGCCGTCGTAGCTGCCCAGCTCCTGGGGGGTCAGGTACAGGTGGTTGGTCTTGCCGGGCACCATGTCACGCTTCTGGAGGAACTGCGGGATCCAGAAGGAGTGGGCCACGTCACGGGACTTCAGCTCGAAGTGCACCGGCACGTCATTCGGCAGGTACAGGACCGGAAGGGTGTCACGCACGCCCTCGGTGCCGTCCAGCTGGGCCTGGATTCCGGAGTAGTAGGCCTCGATGACCTCGCCGTTCTCCTGCTCGTAGGAGTAGTTGAAGTCCCAGGACCACTGCTTGCCGTACACGGTGACGGTCAGCGGCGAGTCGTCCACGGGGCGGTCGACCTCGGTCTGGACGCGGTTGGTGAAGCCCCAGAGGGTGAAGACCATCAGGATCGGGATGGCCGTGAACATGGTCTCGAGCGGCACGTTGTAGGCCGTCTGCTTCGGGAAGCCCTGGTCGTTCTTGCGACGGCGGTAGGCCACCATGCACCAGATCATGGCGCCCCAGGCCAGCAGGCCGACGGCCATGGCCGCGATCCAGGAGTTCACCCACAGGTCGGTGAGCTGGGCGTTGTGGTTGGTGGTCTCCCGGGTGCCGGGGTACCAGCCGCGCTGGACCTCTGCCGAACAGCCGGTCAGCACCAGGAGCGCCGTGGTGCCCACGGCACCGGCGGTCCAGCGGCGGCGAGTCCGACGTCCGGCGTCATTCTGTGCTCTCACAGACGGCCTTCCTCTTCATCTCGTGTGCGAGGGGCGTCCCCGCTCCCCCGACGATTCGGCGACTTCTCGCAGCGTCCTCGCAGGGAGCACGGGCATGCCCTGATGATTCAGAGCCAGTCTAAGCCGAAACACGCGGATTCACCGCACCGTGACACGGGCGCCTCGTGTCTGGGAGTCGGGTCCGAGCATCCTGGGCACGGTGCCCGGGCACGACGACGGCGGGCCGGCCGAGGCCGACCCGCCGGTTCGCGGTCCGAGGCGCTCCGGGCGCCCGCAGATCAGTGGAAGGAGTCGCCGCAGGCGCACGAGCCGCCCGCGTTGGGGTTGTCGATCGTGAAGCCCTGCTTCGAGATGGTGTCCTCGAAGTCGATGGTCGCGCCCATGAGGTAGGGCACGCTCATCTTGTCGACGATGACCTCCACCCCGTCATAGTCACGGACGGTGTCGCCGTCGAGGACGCGCTCGTCGAAGTAGAGCTGGTAGATCAGGCCCGAGCAGCCGCCCGGCTGCACAGCAACGCGCAGCCGCAGGTCCGTGCGGCCCTCCTGCTCGAGCAGCGAGCGCACCTTGCCGGCCGCCACGTCGGTCAGCTCGACCTCGTGCGGGGGCAGGCCCTCGGCGTCCTGGGTCGCGCCGATCTCGACGCCGGTCTCCTCTGCGGACAGAGCCATCGTGACCTCCTCAGATCATGGGGCGCGGACGGGGCCGTCACGCGCATGTGGTCTCCCGGGCAACACTAGCCGCCCACGGAGCATTCCCGGCCCGCCGCACCGACGGGCCGGGCGGCGCTCACGCGGAGAGCCGCGCGAGCCAGAGCGCCTCGGCCACGACGGCCCGCTTGAAGTCGTCGATGTGCAGCGACTCGTTGGCCGAGTGCGCCCGCGTGTCCGGGTCCTCCACGCCCGTGATGAGGAGGGTGGCCTCCGGGAAGACCTCGGCGAGGTCCGCGGTGAACGGGATGGAGCCGCCCATGCCGATCGCCCGGGGCTCGACGCCCCAGGCGTCCTCCAGGGCGGCCATCATCGCGGCCGCGGCGGGGGCCGAGGTGTCCGTCGTGAACGGTTGGCCGAACTCCCCCGCGGTGACCGTGATCTCCGCGCCGAGCACCGCCGCGGACTGCGCCTCCAGGTGGGTGCGCAGCGCCTCGAAGGCCTCCGCGGGGTCCATGCCGGGGCCCAGGCGCAGCGAGAACTTCGCGCGCGCCGCGGGCTGGATCGTGTTCGAGGACTCCGCGACCGAGGGCGCGTCGATCCCGATGATGCTCAACGCGGGAGCGTTCCACAGCCGGTCCGCGACCGGGCCGCGGCCGGCCAGGGTCACCCCGTCCAGCACGCCCGCGTCCGCGCGGAAGACGTCCTCGGGGTAGTCCAGGCCCGCGGTCTGCCGCGGCTCGAGGCCGGGCACGGCGACCGCGCCGTCCGCGTCGTGGAGCGTGGCGATCAGCCGCGAGAGCAGGACGACGGCGTCCAGGACCGGCCCGCCGAACATGCCGGAGTGCACGGCGTGGTCGAGCACCCGGACGGTCACCGTGCCGTCCACCAGCCCACGCAGGGAGGTGGTCAGCGCGGGCTCCCCCACGGCCCAGTTGGACGAGTCCGCGACCACGATCGCGTCGGCGTCGAGGCGCGCCCGGTGCTTCTCCAGGAAGGTGCGGAAGGTGGGCGAGCCGGCCTCCTCCTCGCCCTCGATGAAGACGCGGACGCCGACGCCGGCGTCGGGCAGGACGTCCCGCAGGGCGGCGAGGGCGGCGAGGTGGACCATGATGCCGGCCTTGTCGTCGGCGGCGCCGCGGCCGTACAGCCGCCCGCCGCGCTCGGTGGCCACGAGCGGCGGGGTGTCCCAGAGGTCCTCGTCCCCGAGCGGCTGCACGTCATGATGGGCATACAACAAGACGGTGGGCTTGTCGGAGGCGCCGGGCTTCTCGCCGATCACCGCCGGCCCGCCGGGCCGGTCGTCGTCGCGGGTCTCGGTCACGATCTCAACATCCTGCAGGCCCGCCTCGCGCAGCAGGCCCGCGACAGCCTCGGCGGACCGCTTGAGCTGGGCGCGGTCCGCGGAGTCCCAGGCGATGCCCGGGATCGCCACGAGGTCGGTGAGGGTCTGGAGGGTCGTCGGGAAACGGGCCTCGACGGCCTCACGGACGGCGGAGACGAGGGCCGCGTCCTGCGGCGCACGGGAGGTGATGTCAGTCATGACGGCCAGCGTAGACGGCGGCCGGGCCGAGGGCCGCGCCTCCGGGCGGGCCGGATGCGCCCCACCACTAGACTGGACGGGTGTTCAAGCGAGACAAGACCCCCGAGACCGCGCCCGCCCCCTCGACTCACGGCTCCTCGGCCGCTCCCGCCGAGGGCGCCGCCGTGGCCGAGGCCGGGCCGCGCGACCGCTCGCAGGGCAAGAAGGGCCCGACTCCGCGGCGCCGTGACCAGGAGGCCGCGCGCCGTCGCACCCTGGTCCCCGAAGATCGCAAGGCGGCTCGCAAGGCCGAGCGTCAGGCGATGGCCCAGGAGCGGATGCGCCAGCGCGCCGCGCTGGAGACCGGGGACGAACGCGGTCTCCCGGCACGCGACAAGGGACCGCAGAAGCGCTGGGTCCGTGACTACGTAGACGCGCGCACCGGCATCGGCGAGTGGCTCATGCCCGTCGTCTTCGCCTACGTCCTGCTCATGTTCATCCCCGGCCGCGAGGCGCAGCTGATCCTGATGATCAGCCTGTACGCCCTCGTGGCCCTCGTGCTCATCGAGAGCTTCCTGGTCAGCCGGCACATCAAGAAGGGCCTCACGGAGCGCTTCGGCACGCCGGAGTCCGGGACCGGCTTCTACGGCATCATGCGGGCCCTGCAGTTCCGCCGCCTGCGTCTGCCCAAGCCCCAGGTCAAGCGGGGCGAGTACCCCGCCTGACACGACACCGCGCGACGGCCCGGACCCCGGTGGGTCCGGGCCGTCGCGTCCCCGGCGAGCAGACCGTCAGCCCCGCAGGGACCGGGCCAGCCCGGCGGTGATCCGGCCGGCCCAGAACGGGCCCTCGTAGAGGAACGCGGTGTAGCCCTGGACGAGGTCCGCGCTCGCGTCGAGCCGGGCCTGGACGTCGTCGGCGTCCGTCACCCCGCCCACGCTGACGACGGCGGTGCCCGTCGGCAGCGCCGCCCGCAGGACCTCCAGCACCCGCATCGACCGCTCCTGGAGCGGGGCGCCGGACAGGCCGCCCGCGCCCAGGGCGTCCACGTCGGCACGCGGGGTGCGCAGACCCTCCCGGGAGACGGTCGTGTTGGTCGCGATGACGCCGTCCAGCCCGAGGCGCTCGGCGAGCGCCCCGACGGCGCGCACGTCGTCGTCCGCCAGGTCCGGGGCGATCTTCACGGTCAGCGGCACGCGACGGTCCGGGACCGCACGGTCGGCCTCCTCGCGCACCGCCGTAAGGATCGGCTCCAGCGCGTCGATCTCCTGCAGCTGGCGCAGCCCCGGCGTGTTCGGCGAGGACACGTTGACCGTCAGGTAGTCGGCGTGGGGCGCGAGCAGGCGGGTCGAGGCCCGGTAGTCGTCCGCCGCGTCCTCGAGGGGGACCACCTTGGTCTTGCCGATGTTCACGCCCAGGACCGGCCGGGCCGGGCCGAAGCGGCGCTCCAGTGTCTGCCGGGTCCGCGCCAGGCGGGGGCGACGGCCGCCGCGCCGTCGTTGTTGAAGCCCATGCGGTTGACCAGCGCCCGGTCGTCCACGAGACGGAACAGTCGGGGCTGCGGGTTGCCGGGCTGCGGCTGCGCCGTGACCGTGCCGACCTCGATGTGGCCGAACCCGAGGTCGGCCAGGGCGGCGGTCCCCCGGCCGTCCTTGTCGAACCCCGCGGCCAGGCCGAAGGGCGTCGGGAACCGCAGGCCCATGACCGTGCGCGCGAGCATCGGGTCCGGGCGGAAGGCGGCGCGCAGGGCGGCGGACGCCCCGGTGCGCTCGGCCAGCCGGATCGCGTCGAAGCCCCGCTGATGCGCCTGCTCCGCGTCCATGCCGCCGAACACGGCACGGAAGAAGGGCGGGTACAGGCGAGGCGCGCGGGAGGTCAGAAGGCCGTCGACGGCGGACTTGGGATCAGGCAGCTGCATGTCCCCATCCTCGCACGGGCCTCCCGCACGCCCGGGGTCCTCCTAGAGTGGCCTGATGGCCCGTGACCCGATCCAGCCGCCGCCCCCGGACCCCTCAGCCCCGCACGGCGCACCCGCCGGCGGAGCGACGGAGAAGGACAACCGCCCGTTCCTCGACGATCCGCCGGGCCTGGGCTGGGTCCCGGACGGGCTGCCGGGCTTCGAACGATGCACGCTCGGCCTCGACACCGATGAACAAGGACAGAACCTTGTCACAGTGGTGCGTCCGCGCACCGACGCCGCCCGTGACCCGGCCCGGCGACCCATCCTCTCGGTGCACGGCTGGAGCGACTACTTCTACAACGCCCCGCTCGCCCGCGCGTTCGAGGCCGCCGGTTACGCCTTCCACGCCGTCGACCTCCGCCACTACGGCCGCTCGCTGCGCACGGGACAGACGCCCGGCTGGACGGACGACCTGGCCCGCTACGACGCGGACCTCGAGGCCGCGTTCGAGACCATCGCCCAGGACCACCCGCTGCCGCCCATCCTCATGGGACACTCCACCGGCGGGCTGATCGCCGCGCTGTGGGCGGACCGGAATCCCGGCCGCCTCGCCGCGCTCGTGCTCAACAGCCCGTGGCTGGAGATGCAGGGCAGCGCGGGGGTGCGCCTGCTGGCGAAGTCCATCGTGGGGCCCGTCTCCGCCATGAAGCCCTACGCCATGCTCACGCTGCCGCGCATCGACCACTACTGGCGCACCCTCTCGGACCAGGGCGAGGGCGAATGGGACCTGCACCCGCTCTGGCGCCCCCCGTACGCGTTCGAGGTGCCGGCCGCCTGGCTGAGCGCGGTCCTCTCGGGGCACCGGGCCGTGGCCGGGCGGCTCGACGTCTCCGTGCCGATCCTCGTGCTCGTCTCCGCGCGCGGGCATCGGGGCACGTCCTACGACGAGGCGATGCTGACCTCGGACATCGTCCTGGACCCCGACGCCATGGCCCGACGCTCCCTGCGGCTCGGCGACCGGGTGACCGTCCACCGGCTCCCCGACGCGCTGCACGACGTGTTCGCCTCCGCCGCGTCGGTGCGCGAGGCGGCCGGCGCCGCGACGCTCACGTGGCTGGGCGCCTACGCGCCGCCGTCGGCGTCCGAGGCCGAGTCCGGCGCCCCGGACGACGGCGCCGGCTGAGGGGTGTCCACGGCGCCGCCGTAGCGGCGGTCCCGTCGGGCGTAGGTCTCGACGGCGGCCCACAGGGTCCGCCGGTCGACGTCCGGCCACAGCACGTCCAGGAACAGCAGCTCCGCGTAGGCGGACTGCCACAGCAGATAGTTGGACAGGCGCTGCTCCCCCGAGGTCCGCAGGAACAGGTCCACGTCCGGGACGACGTCGACGTCCTGACCCGTGCGGAAACCGCGATCGAGGTAGCGGGTGATGACGTCCTCGCTGATCTCCCCCGGCCGCATCCGGCCGGCCCGGACCTCCTCGGCGATGGCCTGGACGCCGTCCAGGATCTCGGCGCGGCTGCCGTAGTTCACGCACATGTGCAGGGTGGTCCCGGTGTTGTGGCGGGTGAGCTCCTCGGCCTCCTGCAGCTCCCGGATCACGGGGGTCCACAGGCGGGGGCCCGCCCGTTCCACCGGATCCGCACGTTCCACGAGTGCAGGGTGTCCCGCTGCCGGCGCAGCACGTCCCGGGAGAAGCCCATGAGGAAGCGCACCTCCTCCGCCGAGCGCCGCCAGTTCTCGGTGGAGAACGCATACGCGGACACGTGGCCGATCCCCAGCTCCACCGCCCCGGCGACGACGTCCAGCAGCGCCGCCTCGCCGGCCCGATGGCCCTCGGTGCGGGGCAGGCCGCGCTGGTTGGCCCACCGTCCGTTGCCGTCCATCACGATCGCCACGTGCCGGGGCACGAAACGCGGGTCGATCCGCGGGGCGACCGCACCCGAGGGGTGCGGCGGTGGGGGCTGCGGGGCTCGGTCGGCGCTCATGGTCTCCTCTCGACGCGCGGGGCGGGGAGGCCGAGGTCCTGGTCCAGGACGGACAGGGACACCAGGCGCCGCTCGGCGTGGAACTGCAGGTACGCCGCCACGATACCGGCCGCCTCGCGGCGGGCGGGGGCCCCGGAGGCGTCCGCGGTGGCCCAGTCCCCCGCCGCGAGGGCCGAGAGCAGGTCGAAGGTCTCCGGGGCCGGGTGCGCGGCACCGGGCGGCCTGCACTCGGGGCAGACGGCCCCGCCGAGGCCCACGTGCAGTGCCGTGTGCGGGCCGGGGGCGCCGCAGCGGGCACACCGGTCGAAGGTCGGGGCCCAGCCGGCCTGGGCGAGCGCGCGCAGCAGGAACGAGTGCAGGATCAGGCGCGGGTCGTGCGCGCCGCGGGCCAGCGCGGCCAGCGCGCCGTGGAACAGGCGGTACTGGGCGCGCCGGCCGTCGTCGTCGACCGCGGGGACCCGCTCGACGGCCTCGGCGAGGGCGCCGGCGACGGTGTAGGCGTCGTAGTCGGCGGCCAGCATCGTCGCGTACGGGTGCAGCAGCTGCGCCTGGCTCACGGTGTGCAGCTCCCCCCGGCCGCGTGCGAGCTGGAGCGTGGAGTGCATGAACGGCTCCACCACCGAGCCCAGCCGGGAGGAGGTCTTGCGCACCCCCTTGGCCACGGCCCGGACCAGGCCGTGCTCGGGGGTGAGCGCCTCGATGATGCGATCGGCCTCCCCCAGACGGTGGGTGCGCAGCACGATGGCCTCGGTGCGGGACGAGTTCGCCGCGTAGCCGCCGTGCCGCGCACCCCGCCGGGAGGAGCCGGAGCCGCTCACGCGCGCAGGGCGCGGTTCACCGCGGACACCACGGCCTTCAGCGAGGCGGTGGTGGTGTTGTGGTCCAGGCCGACGCCCCAGAGGACACGGTCGCCCACGGCCGCCTCCACGTAGGCGGCGGCCATGGCCGCGCCGCCCTCGGACAGCGCGTGCTCGGAGTAGTCGAGCACGCGGACGTCCACGCCCTCCTCGCCGAGGATGCGCAGGAACGCGTCGATCGGGCCGTTGCCCTGCGCCGTGCGGGTCTGCGTGACGCCGTCGACCTCGAGCTCGGCCTCCATCCGGAACGCGCCGTCCTCGCCGGAGGCCGAGGAGACCGAGCGGAGCCGGTAGCGGCCCCACTGCGCCTCCGCCGCGTCGGCGGGCAGGTACTCGTCCTGGAACACACGCCACAGGTCGGCGCCGGAGACCTCGCCGCCCTGGGCGTCGGCCAGATCCTGGATGACGTGGGAGAACTCGATCTGCGCGCGGCGCGGCAGGTCCAGGTTGTGCTCGGACTTGAGCAGGTAGGCGACGCCGCCCTTGCCGGACTGCGAGTTCACGCGGATGACGGCTTCGTACGAGCGGCCGATGTCCTTCGGGTCGATGGGCAGGTACGGCACGGCCCACGGGATGCCGTCCACGTCCGTGCCGGCCGCCTTCGCGTCGACCTCCATCGCCTCGAAGCCCTTCTTGATGGCGTCCTGGTGGGAGCCGGAGAAGGCCGTGAAGACGAGGTCGCCGCCCCAGGGCGAGCGCTCGGGCACGGCCAGCTGGTTGCAGTACTCGACCGTGCGCTTGATGTGGTCCATGTCGGAGAAGTCGATCATGGGGTCGACGCCCTGCGAGTACAGGTTCATGCCCAGCGTCACCAGGTCGACGTTGCCGGTGCGCTCGCCGTTGCCGAACAGGCACCCCTCGATGCGGTCCGCCCCGGCGAGGTAGCCCAGCTCGGCGGCGGCCACGCCCGTGCCGCGGTCGTTGTGCGGGTGCAGGGAGAGGATGAGCGAGTCGCGGTGCTCCAGGTTGCGGTGCATCCACTCGATCGAGTCGGCGTACACGTTCGGGGTCGACATCTCCACCGTCGCCGGCAGGTTCAGGATCATCTTGCGGTCGGTGGAGGCCTCCAGGACCGTGGCCACCTCGTCCGAGATGCGCCGGGCGAACTCGAGCTCGGTGCCCGTGTAGGACTCGGGCGAGTACTCGTAGGTGATCTGCGTGCCCTTGAGCTGCTCCTCGAACTTCTTCACCAGGCGCGCGCCGGAGGTCGCGATGTCCACGATCCCGTCCTCGTCCTGCCGGAACACCACGCGGCGCTGCAGCACCGACGTCGAGTTGTACAGGTGCACGATGGCCCGGTCGGCCCCCTCGAGCGCCTCGAAGGTGCGCTCGATCAGGTGCTCACGGGACTGGGTGAGGACCTGGATGGTGACGTCGTCCGGGATGTGGTCGCCCTCGATGAGCTGGCGGACGAAGTCGTAGTCGGTCTGCGAGGCGGACGGGAAGCCGACCTCGATCTCCTTGAAGCCCATGCCGACGAGCAGCTGGAACATGCGCAGCTTGCGCTCGGGGCCCATGGGGTCGATCAGGGCCTGGTTGCCGTCGCGCAGGTCCACGGCGCACCACAGCGGCGCCTTCTCGATGACCTTGTCCGGCCAGGTGCGGTCCGGCAGGGCGACCTCGATCTGGTCCTGGAACGGGACGTACTTGTGGAACTTCATCCCCGACGACTTCTGCAGGTGGGCGCTCATGCGTGTTCTCCCTCGACGTGCGCGCGGCGGGCGCGCGAAAGGTGGATGGTCGGTGGCCGGACCGGGAGGTCAGGGACTCCGCACGGGGTGTCCGGTCCGGTGGGAGGCGTCCTGCCTCCGCGTGCGCTCAGGCGGCGTGGATCACGGCCTGGCACGGGGACCCCGTGCGGCCGTGAAGTAGCAGGCGGGCCGTGGCCGGCGCTGTCGTCGCGAGGCGGAGGGACATGCCCCCGACCCTAGCACCGAGGTGGGCCGGGCCACAGGAGGCCGTCCCCGTGTGACGCACGACGACGGCGGCCCGCTCCGGCGCGTGCGCGCCCGGGCCGGGGCCTCCGGCTCAGAAGCCGAGTCGGCCGAGCTGTTTGGGGTCGCGCTGCCACTCCTTGGCGACCTTGACCCGCAGGTCCAGGTGCACCTTGGTGCCGAGCATGCGCTCGATGCCCGCCCGCGCCTGCGCGCCGATCTCACGCAGCCGGGAGCCGCCCTTGCCGATGATGATGCCCTTCTGGCTGTCCCGCTCGACGAAGACGTTCGCCCACACGTCCATGAGGGGCCGATCCGCGGGGCGGTCCTCGCGCAGGGACATCTCCTCGACCACCACGGCCACCGAGTGCGGCAGCTCGTCGCGCACGCCCTCCAGGGCGGCCTCACGGATGAGCTCGGCCACCATGACCGCCTCCGGCTCGTCCGTGAGCTCGCCGTCGGGATAGAGGGGCGGCCCGGCCGGCAGCAGGCCCGCGAAGACGCCCAGGACGTCGTCGACCTGGCGGCCGGCCACCGCCGAGACCGGCACGACGGCCGCGAAGCCCTCCCCGCCGTTCTCCGGCCCGAGGACCTCGTCGCCCAGCGCGGTCACGGCCACGAGCTGCGCCATGAGCTGCTCCGGGCCCACCTTGTCCGTCTTCGTCACCACGGCGACCACCGGGGTGCGGTGCAGGTAGGAGAGCTGCTGGGCGATGAACCGGTCGCCGGGGCCGATCGCCTCGTCGGCCGGCAGGCACATGCCCACGGCGTCGACCTCGTTGAGCGTCTCCGCCACGAGGTCGTTGAGGCGCTCGCCGAGCAGGGTGCGGGGCCGGTGCAGGCCCGGGGTGTCCACGAGCACGAGCTGGAAGTCCTCGCGGTGGACGATTCCGCGGATGGTGTGGCGCGTGGTCTGCGGCTTGGAGGAGGTGATCGCCACCTTCTCCCCCACCAGCGCGTTGGTGAGCGTGGACTTGCCGGCGTTCGGCCGGCCCACGAGCGAGACGAAGCCGGAACGGAAGCCGTCCGCGGCGCGGGCCGGATCGACGAGATCGGTCATGGGGTCATCCTTGTCAGGCGGGGCGTGGGGTGGGGCGGCCGGCTCAGGCCACGGGGTCGGCGGGCGTGGCGCCGTGGGCCTGCTCCTCGCGCCGGCGCAGCCGCACCGGACGGTCGGGGGTCTCGGAGACGCGCAGGCGCGCGACCCGGTTGCGGCGGGGCTCGAGGGTGTCCGCGACGAGCTCGATGCCCTGGACCACGACGCGCGAGCCCTGGATCGGGACGCGGCCGAGCTCCTTGGCCAGGAGGCCGCCGACCGTGTCGACGTCGTCGTCCTCGTCTTCCTCCGGCAGCTCGAACTCCTCCCGGAAGTCGTGGATGCCCATGCGCGCGTCGACGGAGTAGACGCCGGGCGCGACGAACTCCACCTCGGGGCGGTCCGGGCGGTCGTCCTCGTCGTAGATCTCGCCGACGATCTCCTCGATGAGGTCCTCGAGGGTCACGAGCCCCGCCGTGCCGCCGTACTCGTCCACCACCACGGCCACGTGGGTGGACTCGCGCTGCAGCTCCTGCAGGAGGGTGGCCACGGACTTCGACTCGGGGACGAAGCGGACGTCGCGCATGACCTCGGTGACGGGGGTGTCGGTCGCAGCGCCGTCGTGGTGCAGGGCGCGGGTGACGTCCTTGAGGTGCAGCATGCCCCGGATGTCGTCGGCGTCGTCGCCGATCACCGGGATGCGGGAGTTGCCGGAGCGCAGGAACAGGGCCATGGCCTGGCCGAGCGTGTGGTCGGCGTCGATGGTGACGACGTCGGTGCGCGGCACCATGACGGAGCGGACGATGGTGTCGTTCATGGAGAACACCGACTGGATCAGCTCCGCCTCGGAGTCCGCGAGCACGTCCGCGTCGTGGGCGCGGGCGACGAACTCACGCAGGTGGCGCTCCTGGAAGTCGTCCTCATCCTCCGGCTCGACCTCGCGACGGCGCCGGTCCCGGTCCAGTCGGGCGGCGAGCGGGCCCAGGGCCCGGCGGAGCACCCACACGAGCCCGCCCAGGCGGCGGGCGACGGCGGCCTCGTTGCGGGAGCCGATCGGCCGCGGGCTCCAGACGCCCAGCAGGGCGGCCACGCCCACGAGCACGACCGCGGCGATCGCCACGGCGAGCCACGTGTCGTCCACCACCGCGTCGGCGGCCGCGGTCAGGCAGACGGCGGACAGGGCCTCGGCCACGAAGCGCCAGACCCGCAGGGCCCCGAGGTGGCTCTCCCGCTCGCGGGCGATCTCCAGGACCTTGGAGCCGGGCTGCTCGCGGACGATGTCCTCCGCATCCCGCCGGGAGAGGTAGGAGAACGCGGACTCGGCCAGGGACAGCGTCCAGGTCAGGCCGAGGAAGACCAGGAAGAGGGCGAAGAGGACGGCGGGTGTCAGCATGGGCGGTGCCCTCAATCCTCGACGGTGGGGGCCGGGGCGGGCCGGCCGAGGACCTCGGAGACGAGCCGATCCTGGAGCGCGAACATCTCCTCGCGCTCGGCGTCCTCGACGTGGTCGTACCCGAGCAGGTGGAGCATGCCGTGGGTGAGCAGCAGGAGCAGCTCGTCGTCACGGGAGTGCCCGCCGCGCGCCGCCTGCTCGGCGGCGACCTCGGGGCAGAGCACGACGTCGCCGAGCACGCCCTCGGCCGGCGCCTCGGGCGAGCCGGGGGTCAGCTCGTCCATGGGCAGGCTCATCACGTCGGTGGGCCCGGGCAGGTCCATCCACTCCTCGTGCAGCTCGGCCATGCGTGCGGCGTCCACGACGGTCACGGCCGTCTCGGCGCGCTCGTGGACGTGCAGGCGCGCGTACACGTGCCGGGCCATGCGCAGCAGCGCGTCCTCGGGGACCTCGATCCCCGACTCGTTCAGGATCTCAACGGCCACGGCGGGCCCCTCCTCGCTTCTGGGAGCGCTCCGCGGGGCCGCGGGCGGCGTCGTAGGCGTCCACGATGGCGCTCACCAGCGAGTGCCGGACCACGTCCGAGGAGTCGAAGCGGACCATCTCCAGTCCCTCGATCCCCTCGAGCACCTCGACGGCCTGGGCCAGGCCGGACTGGGTGCCGCGCGGCAGGTCCACCTGCGAGGTGTCGCCCGTGACGACCATGCGCGCACCGAAGCCGAGGCGGGTCAGGAACATCTTCATCTGCTCGCCGGTCGTGTTCTGGGCCTCGTCGAGGATCACGAACGCGTCGTTCAGGGTGCGGCCGCGCATGTACGCCAGCGGGGCGACCTCGATGGTCCCGGCCTCCATCAGCCGCGGGATCGACTCGGGCTCGATCATGTCGTGCAGCGCGTCGTACAGGGGGCGCAGGTACGGGTCGATCTTCTCGGAGAGCCCGCCGGGCAGGAACCCGAGCCGCTCGCCGGCCTCGACGGCCGGACGGGTGAGGATGATGCGGTTGACCTCCTTGGCCTGCAGCGCCTGCACCGCCTTGGCCATCGCCAGGTAGGTCTTGCCGGTGCCGGCCGGGCCGATGCCGAAGACGACGGTGGAGCGGTCGATCGCCTCCACGTAGTCCTGCTGGTGCAGGGTCTTCGCGCGGATGCGGCGGCCCCGGCCCGAGAGGATCGAGTCCAGGTGCAGCTGACCCGCGCCGCGCCCGGTGGCGGCATCGCGGACGTGGTGGACCACCTGGCCCATCACCTCGGGGGTGACGGCCTGGTCGCGGCGGGCGATCGAGCGCAGGTCCTCGACGACGCGCCGCACCGAGGCCACGTCGGCCACCGGCCCGGCCAGGTCCAGTCGCTGGTCGCGGACCGTGACGTCCACGGTGGGGAACACGCCGCCGAGGATCCGCAGCAGGGCGTCCTGCGGTCCGAGCGTGCGGACCATGAGGTCGGCGGTCTCGAACGCGACCCCCTCGTGCGCGGTGGCGGGCGGGGTCGGGGTCGTGGGGGGCACGGTCACGATGGGGCGGATCACCTCGGGGTCGTGGGGGCGGGACGTCCCGTCCAGTCTAGGCGTCGGCGCGTCGTCCTGCCGGGGCTCACCAGCGGCCGAGCCGGTGCTGGAGCACGGCGAGGGCGGCGGGGCCGGCCGTGGAGGCGCGCAGCACGTGCGGGCCGAGCCGCACCGGCACGGCCCCCGCGGCCACGCAGGCCTCGAGCTCGGCCGGGCCGATCCCGCCCTCGGGACCCACGACGACGGCGATCTCGGCGGCCGCGGAGAGTCGCTCCGCGGGCACCGCGGACACCCCGTGCTCCGCGTCCTCGTGCAGCACGAGGACGAGCCGGCCGCCGTCGTCGTCCCGGGCCAGCCCGGCGACCGCCGTCCCGGAGACGTGGTCTCGGACCGCGGGCACCCGGGCGCGACGCGCCTGCTTGGCGGCCGCGCGGGCCGTGTCCGCCCACTTCTGGCGGGCCTTGGCGGCCTTGGGGCCCTTCCAGCGGACGATCGAGCGCTCCGCCTCCCAGGGCACCACGGCGTCCACGCCGAGCTCGACGGCGGCCTGGACCGCCATGAGGTCCCGGTCGCCCTTGGCGAGGGCCTGGACGAGCACGAGCGCCGGGGTGGGCGCCGGCTCCTCCGCCACCGCGTCCAGCCGCACGGACACCGCGTCCGGGGCGGCCGCGAGCACGGTGCCGTGGCCGAGCGTGCCCGACCCGTCGGCCAGGAGCACGGCCTCCCCGAGGGCCAGGCGCATGGCCGCGGCGGCGTGTCGGGCCTCGGGGCCGCCGAAGACGACCTCCGCGCCGGCGCTCGCGCCGGCCAGGGCGCCCGGCTCGAGGTGGAACAGGGGGCGGTCACAGATTCCTCAGGTTCTCCCGCAGCCGAGCGAACATGCCCTTGGCCTGGGGTGCGCCGTGCACGACCTCCTCGCCGCGCACCTCGGCCAGGCGCTCCAGGAGCTGGCGCTGCTCTTCGTCCAGGTCGGTGGGCGTGGTGACCACCACGTCCACCTTGAGGTCGCCTCGGCCCTGCCCGCGCAGGCGGCCGACGCCCAGGCCGTGGAGGACCTCGACGTGGCCGGACTGCACGCCCGGGTCCAGGCTGACGGACTGCGTGCCGTCCAGGGTGTCCAGCGTGACGGTGGTGCCCAGGGCCGCGGCGGCCATGGGGACGGTCACGGTGGTGGCCAGGTGGTCGCCCTCGCGGCGGAAGGTCTCGTCCGGGCGGACCGCGATCTCCACGTAGAGGTCCCCGTTCGGGCCGCCGCCCGGGCCGGCCTCGCCGCGGCCGGCGAGGTGGATGCGGGTGCCGTCGTCCACGCCCGCGGGGATGCGCAGGGTCAGCGGCGTCCGGGTGCGGACGCGGCCCTGCCCGTCGCACTCGTGGCAGGGCGTCGGGATGACGGTGCCGAACCCCTGGCAGGCGGGGCAGGCCTCGGTGGCCATGACGGTGCCCAGCAGCGACCGCACGGGGCGCTGGATCATGCCGTGGCCGTGGCAGGTCTGGCAGGTCTCCGGCTGGGTGCCGGGCTCGCAGCACGAGCCCTCACACCGATCGCAGCGCACGGCCGTGTCCAACTCGATCGTCTGCTCGCCGCCGAAGACGGCGTCGCGCAGGTCGATCCGCGCGGTCACGAGGGCGTCCTGGCCGCGGCGGGCGCGGCTGGCGGGGCCGCCGCGGCCGCCCTGGCCGGCGGCGTTCATGAAG
This sequence comes from Micrococcus sp. GPGPB33, assembly GCF_037853785.1. Classification (NCBI taxonomy): domain Bacteria; kingdom Bacillati; phylum Actinomycetota; class Actinomycetes; order Micrococcales; family Micrococcaceae; genus Micrococcus; species Micrococcus sp. GPGPB33. Next base: position 1,911,880 of record NZ_JAQMWO010000002.1, on the reverse strand, counting down.
GTCTCGAAGATGTCGGCGAAGCCCCCGAAGCCGCCCGCCCCGCCGAAGCCGCCCGGGAAGCCGGCCTGGCCGTTCTCATTGCCCGTCGTGTCGTAGGCCCGGCGCCGGCCCTCGTCCGAGAGCACCTCGTAGGCGTGGGAGATGCGCTTGAACTGCTCGGCCGCCTCCGGGTCGGGGTTGACGTCCGGGTGATGGGTGCGCGCGAGCTTGCGGTAGGCGCGGCGGATCTCCTCGGTGCTGGCGTCACGGCTGACGCCGAGCGTCTCGTAGTGGTCGGTCACGGTGGGGATTCCTCTCGGGGAGAGCGGGACGTGGGGCGATGCGGGACGGGGCCCGCCAGGACGCGCGGAGGCGCGTCAGGTGGTCAGGATGCGGGAGAGATAGCGGGCGATCGCCCGGACGGCGGCCATGGTGCCCGGATAGTCCATCCGGGTCGGACCGATGACACCGACCTTCGCCACGGCGCCGGGGCCGTAGGCGGCTGCGACCACCGAGGTGTCCGCGAGCGATCCGACGTTCTCGGACCCGATCCGCACGGACACCCCGTGGGCGTCCTGCTCCATCTCCGTGAGCAGGCGCAGCAGCACCACCTGCTCCTCGAGCGCCTCCAGGATCGGCCCGATGGACGCGCCGAAGTCCCCCGGGGAGCGGGCCAGGTTGGCGGTGCCGGCCAGGACGATGCGGTCCTGCCGACCGGCCTCGAGCAGGTCGTGGACGGCCGCGGCCACGAGGGCGGCGGACTGCTGGTGCTCCGGGCGGACCCGGGTGACGACGTCGTCCACCACGGTGGCCGCCTGCACCGGACCGAGCCCCAGCAGGGCGTCCAGCAGGAGGCCGCGGAGCACGGACAGCTCCGCCTCCTCGACCGGACGGTCCAGCACGGCGTGCCGCTGGTCCACCCGTCCCGTGGACAGGATGAGGACCACGAGCACGCGCGTGGGTGTGAGGGAGACCAGTTCGAGGTGGCGGATCGTGGAGCCGTCCTCGTGGGGGAACTGCGCGACGGCGACCTGCTGGGTCAGCTGGGCCAGGAGGCGCACCGTGGACTCCATCATGTGCTCGGTGTCCGTCTCCGGGTCCAGCAGGGTCCGCACGGCCCGGCGCTCGGCGGGGGACAGCGGCTTCACCTCGGAGAGGCGGTCGACGAACACGCGGTAGCCCTTGTCCGTGGGGACGCGCCCGGCGGAGGTGTGCGGGGCCACGATGAGGCCCTCCTCCTCGAGCGCAGCCATGTCGTTGCGCACGGTCGCGGAGGACACGCCCAGGGCGTGCCGTTCCACGAGCGCCTTGGAGCCCACGGGCTCGCGCAGCGCCACGTAGTCCTCCACGATCGCCTGGAGCACCTGCAGGCGGCGGGGCTGCTCCGACATCTCGGTCCTCCTCTGGTCCGTCGGGATCCGGGGCGACCCCGGAGGTGCCCCTGGCTGGCACTCCGGCGGGTCAAGTGCCAATGCTACCGTCCGACCCGGGGGACGACCCGACCGGCCCGCACGGCTTCGCTCACGGTGATCGCCCGCCCCCGTTGCTACCGTGCTCTCCCATGGACTGGAGCAGCTGGGGCCCCGCGGGCCACGACGACCTGACGCGCCGCCCCGCCCGGACCGTCCCCGATGTGCCCGCCACCCCCGGCACGGTGGTCGAGGACGTGGCCTCCGGGTTCACCGGGGCCGTGATCGGCATCGAGCGCTCCGGCGGCGTGCACGTGGTGGTCCTGGAGGACCGCCGCGGCGTGCGCCGCGGCTTCCCCCTCGGCGGCGGCTTCTGGATCGACGGCGAGCCCGTGACCCTGGTCCCCCCGACCGCCGCGGCCCCGGCGGCGCCGGCCCGCACCGCCTCCGGCTCGCGACGGGTCGAGGGGGCGCGGGCCCGCACCGCCCGCGCCTCTCGCATCTGGGTGGAGGGCGTGCACGACGCCGAGCTGGTGGAGAAGGTGTGGGGCGAGGACCTGCGCCTCGAGGGCATCGTCGTGGAGCCCCTGCACGGCGTGGACGACCTCGCCGGGGCGATCCGTGCGTTCGCCCCCGGTCCGCGGCGCCGGCTCGGGATCCTCGTGGACCATCTCGTCACCGGGTCCAAGGAGGAGCGCCTCGCGGCCGAGGCCATGCGCGTGCCGGGGGCCGCGGGCAACGTGCTCATCCTCGGTCACCCCTACGTGGACGTCTGGCAGGTCATCAAGCCCTCCGTCCTCGGCATCCCCGCGTGGCCCGTCGTGCCGAAGGGGCAGGACTGGAAGACGGGGATCCTGCGGGGACTGGGCTGGCCGCACGGGAGCAAGGAGGCCACGGGGCTGGGGTGGAAGCGGCTGCTCTCCCACGTCACCACGTACGCGGACCTCGAGCCGTCCCTGCTGGGCCGCGTGGAGGAGCTCATCGACTTCCTCACCGCCGCACCCGAGCACTGATCTCGGCGCGGCCCCCGCCCGCCCGCGCTATGCTGGCCCATGCCCTGCGCCCGGTCCCCGGCGCGCGGGTCCCGCGATCCAGGAGGAGCCCCTCGTGAACACCCGCGCGCAGCCCGACGCCGGCCGCACCGGCCACGGCCCGCCCGCCTGGCTCGTCTCGGCCGGCGGCCGCGGCGCCCCGCTCACGGCGAAGCAGGACCGTGACCGCGCGGCGCTGGCCCACCTCAGTCTGGCGTTCGGCGTGCTCGGCCCGCTGGTCGTGTGGCTGCTCTACCGCGACCGCGGCCCGTTCACCTCGCAGGAGTCGCGCGAGGCCCTGAACTTCTCCGGGCCGCCCACGCTCATCACGCTCCTGTTCTTCTTCCTGTCCCTGCTGCCGGTGGTCGGCCCGATCTTCGCGATCCTCGGCGCGCTCACGTGGGCCGCCATGGCGGTCTACGGCGTGATGGGCGCCTCGCACGTGTCCAAGGGCCGTCCGTTCCGGTACCCGTTCAACCTGCGCATCCTGCGCTGACTTGGGGCCGGCCGGTCAGAAGCCGGCCAGCGCCCGGACGATCGCGTCGTTGCGCAGCCGCCCCTCGAGCGTCGGGATGATGCGGCCGTCCACGGCGGCGAGCCCGTCCAGCAGGCCCGCGGCGATGAGTTCGGCGATCGCCCCGCGGATCCGCGCGGCCTCCCCCGGCGTCTCCGAGACGAGCTCCGCGGTCCGGAGCCCGTCCACCGTGCGCACCGCGAGCATGATGCGCTCGAGTCGCCGCGCGTCGGCGTCGGGCCGCTCGCGGCCCACGGCGGGGGTGACCCCCGTGGCCAGCCGCTGCGCGTAGGCGGCGGGGTGCTTGGCGTTCCAGAACCGGACGCCGGCGAGGTGCGAGTGCGCTCCCGGGCCGATCCCCCACCAGTCCTGGTCCTCCCAGTACGCCACGTTGTGCCGCGCGCGGTGGACCCCGGACCCCCGCGGGTCCCGCGCCCAGTTGGACACCTCGTACCAGCGGTAGCCGGCGGCGCCGAGCAGCTCCTCGGCGAGCAGGTACTTGTCCGCCTGGTCGTCGGGGTCCACGTCCGCCACCTCGCCGCGGGCCACCTGGGCCCCGAGCTTGGTGCCCTCCTCCACGATCAGCGAGTACGCGCTCACGTGGTCCGGGGCCAGGGCGACGGCGGCCTCGAGCGTGGCCCGCCAGTCGGCGAGGGACTCCCCCGCGGTCCCGTAGATCAGGTCCAGGGACACCTCCAGGCCGGCCTCGCGGGCCGCGGCGACGGCGGCGGGGACGGACTCGGGCCGATGGGTGCGCTCGAGCGTGGCGAGCACGTGCGGCACCGCGGACTGCATGCCCAGGGAGAGGCGGGTGAAGCCGCCGGCCGCGAGCTGGCGGGCGTACTCCGGGGTGATCGTGTCTGGGTTGGCCTCGGTGGTCACCTCCGCGCCGGGCGCGATCCCGAACCGGTCCACCGCCGCCTGGAGGATGCGCACGAGGTCCGCGGCCGGCAGGAGCGTGGGCGTGCCGCCGCCGAAGAACACCGTGTGCAGCGGGCGGGCGGGCACGTCCGAGGACGCGAGCACGTCCGCGGCGAAGTCCAGCTCCGCGACCGCCGACTCCCAGTAGTCGCCGCGACCCGCGCCGGGGCCGAAGTCGACGGCCGTGTACGTGTTGAAGTCGCAGTAGCCGCAGCGCACCGTGCAGAACGGCACGTGGACGTACAGGCTGAAGGTGCGCGCCGCGCCGTCGCGGGCGGCCGCGCGCACCCGCCGCCCGACGTCGGCCGGCAGCCGGCCGTCGTCGGGGACGGGCTCGCCGAGGGGCAGGGCGGGCACTTACTTCTTCGCCGCCTGGTCGGCGCCGGCGCCGTCAGAGGACAGGGCGGCGATGAAGGCCTCCTGCGGGACCTCCACCCGGCCGACCATCTTCATGCGCTTCTTGCCCTCCTTCTGCTTCTCGAGCAGCTTGCGCTTGCGGGAGATGTCTCCGCCGTAGCACTTGGAGAGCACGTCCTTGCGGATCGCGCGGATGTTCTCGCGGGCGATGATGCGCGAGCCGATGGCGGCCTGGATCGGCACCTCGTACTGCTGGCGCGGGATCAGCTCCTTGAGCTTGCCCGTCATCATCACGCCGTACGCGTAGGCGTTGTCCCTGTGGGTGATCGAGGAGAACGCGTCCACCTGTTCGCCCTGGAGCAGGATGTCCACCTTGACGAGGTCGGCGACCTGGTCGCCGTCGGCCTTCCAGTCCAGCGAGGCGTACCCCTTGGTGCGGGACTTGAGCTGGTCGAAGAAGTCGAACACGATCTCGGCCAGCGGGATCCAGTAGCGGATCTCCACGCGTTCCTCGGAGAGGTAGTCCATGCCCTTGAGATTGCCGCGCTTGGCCTGGCACAGCTCCATGACGGCGCCGATGAACTCGGCCGGCACGATGATCGTGGCCGAGGCCATGGGCTCGCGCACCTCGAGGATCTTGCCCTCGGGGAACTCGGAGGGGTTGGTCACGGTGACGACCTCACGGTCCTCCCGGGTGACCTCGTAGACCACGTTGGGCGCGGTGGAGATGAGGTCGAGGTCGAACTCGCGCTCGAGGCGCTCGCGCACGATCTCCAGATGCAGCAGACCGAGGAAGCCGACGCGGAAGCCGAAGCCCAGCGCGACCGAGGTCTCCGGCTCGTAGACGAGCGCGGCGTCGTTGAGCTTGAGCTTGTCCAGGGCGTCACGCAGCACGGGATAGTCCGAGCCGTCGATGGGGTACAGACCCGAGAACACCATGGGCTTGGGGTCCTCGTAGCCACCCAGGGACTGCTCCGCCGGGTGGGCGTGGTTGGTGACCGTGTCGCCCACCTTGGACTGACGCACGTCCTTCACGCCGGTGATGAGGTAGCCCACCTCGCCCGCGGCCAGGCCCTTGGTGGGCACGGGCTCCGGGGAGGAGACGCCGATCTCGAGGAGCTCGTAGGTGGTGCCCGTGGACATCATGCGGACCTTCTCCCGTGGGGAGAGCCGGCCGTCCACGACGCGCACGTACGTGACGACGCCCCGGTAGGTGTCGTACACGGAGTCGAAGATCATCGCGCGGGCCGGGGCGTCCGCGTCGCCCTCCGGGCCGGGGACGGCGCGGACCACGCGGTCCAGCAGCTCCTCCACGCCGACGCCCGTCTTGCCGGAGACGCGCAGCACGTCCTCGGGCTCGCAGCCGATCAGGGAGGCCAGCTCGGCCGCGTAGCGGTCCGGATCCGCGGCGGGCAGGTCGATCTTGTTGAGCACGGGGATGATCTCCAGCTCGTGCTCCATGGCGAGGTAGAGGTTCGCCAGGGTCTGGGCCTCGATGCCCTGGGCGGCGTCCACCAGCAGGATCGCGCCCTCGCACGCGGCCAGCGAGCGGGAGACCTCATAGGTGAAGTCCACGTGCCCGGGGGTGTCGATCATGTTCAGGGCGTAGTCCACCCCGTCCACGGACCAGGGCATGCGCACGGCCTGGGACTTGATGGTGATGCCGCGCTCACGCTCGATGTCCATGCGGTCCAGATACTGGGCCTTCATGTCGCGGGGCTGCACGACGCCGGTGGCCTGCAGCATGCGGTCCGCCAGCGTGGACTTGCCGTGGTCGATGTGGGCGATGATGCAGAAGTTGCGGATCACCGAGGGGTCGGTGGCAGCGGGCACCGGGGGGTTCGACGCCAGGGGCGACACGGGCACTTCCTCTACGGGTGACGGGGACGGGGCTCTGACCGCCTAGTCTGTCATGTCCCGCCGCCGACCCGACCCGGACGCCGGGCCCGCGCGTCCACTAGATTCACGCCCATGGCCTTCGACCTGCATCGCGCCCTGTCCCTCGGCCGCCGGACGGCACGCCTGATCGGCACCCTCCGCGACGACGCCCGGCCGCGTCGAGCCGCCTCCGAGGCCGGTCGACGGGCCGGCGACCGGAGCGGCCCGTCACCCTTCCCGGGCCCGCCCGGGCCTCCCGGGCCCGCGTGGGACCCCACGGAGCCCACCGACTCGTGGCCGATGCCCGGGCCCGGGCAGGAGCGCCGGCCCCGGCGACAGGACACCGGCCGCCACGCGTCCCTGCCGGACTTCACCGGGACCGTCCGCGTCGAGTACGCGCCCGTGCCCGGGCCGACGGCCGGGCCGGGAGAGGTCGTGTGGACCTGGGTGCCGTACGAGGAGATGGACGGCCGGGGCAAGGACCGCCCCGTGCTCCTGATCGGCCGGGACGGGGCGCACCTGCTCGGGCTCATGCTGACCAGCCGGGACCGGAACAACGCCCTGGCCCGGGACGAGGACTACGTGGACGTGGGCGCGGGCGCCTGGGACCGGTCCGGCCGCGCCTCGGAGGCGAAGCTGGACCGGGTGGTCCGCGTGGATCCGGCCGCGGTGCGCCGGGAGGGCGGCGTCCTGGACCGGGCGGCCTTCGACCGGGTCACGGCCGCGCTGGCCCGCGCCCGGAGGCGGGGGCGCTGAGTCCGCCGCGCGGATCGCAGGGTCTGGGTGGTAGGATCGTCCGCATTGTGTCCGCCGGTCGACGGGCACCCCCGGAACGGGTCATCATCGGTGTTCCCCACGCCGCTCAGTCCACGGATCCGGGCACCCTCCACGACCCCCTGTTCATGCGGCGCCCGGACCCTCGTCCGCGCCGCCGACGACGAAGGACCCGATTTGGCTAACATCAAGTCCCAGAAGAAGCGCATCCTCACCAACGAGAAGGCGCGCCAGCGCAACGTCGCGGTGAAGTCCGAGCTGAGGACCGCCATCCGCGCCGTGGACAAGGCCGTCGCCGCCGGCGAGGCCGAGGCCGCCGCCGCCGCGCTGCGCACCGCCTCCCGGAAGCTGGACAAGGCCGCCTCGAAGGGCGTCATCCACAAGAACCAGGCCGCGAACCGCAAGTCCGGCATCGCCGCTCGCGTGAAGGCCCTCCTCGGCTGATCCACGCCCCCGGCTGTGACCGCGGCCCCCGCCCCGAGCGATCGGTGCGGGGGCCGCGTCGTGTCCGGGCAGCCCCCGTCGCGTGCCGTCCGGCGGCGCCGTCAGCGGCTGACGGCGGTGGCCACGCGGATGACCGCGCGCTCGACGGCGAACTCCGGGTTGCGGGAGGCGCCCTTGGCCTCGGCGTCGGCCTGGGCGATCCACTCCACGGCCTGCGCGATGCCGGCCGCCGTCCAGTGCCGCGCCGCCTGCTGGATGTAGCGCACCTGGAACGGGGCCACCCCGAGCAGGGACGGCAGCTCGGCGGCGGGCCGGCGGGCGTCGATCATCCGTGCCACCTGCCGCGCCTTGAGCGCGAGCGCCGCGGTGATCATCACCGGGTGCACGCCGGTGGCCATCGCGTGCCGCACGAGGGACACGGCCCTCGCCGCCTGCCCCTCGAGCGCCGCGTCGGCCACCGCGAAGCTCGTGGCCTCCACGCGGCCGCTGTAGTAGGTGTCCACGGTCTCGACGGTGACGACGCCCTCGGTGTCGTCGACGAGCTGGGCGCACGCGGCCGCGAGCTCCGTGAGCGAGGCGCCGGTGGCGCGGATGAGCGCGCGGGCCGCCTCCTCGTCGATGCGCCGACGCCGGTCGCGGAACTCGGCCTGCACGAAGGCCAGCCGCTCCTCGTCCTTCTTCAGCGGCACGCACTCGACCACCGTGCCGGCCTGGGCGACGGCGTCCAGCAGCTTCTTGCCGCGGTTGCCGCCGGTGTGGCGCAGCACGAGCGTGACGTCGTCCGCGCCGGGGCCCTGCTGGACGAGGCGCAGGGCGTCCTCGAGGAACGCGTCGTTCATGGCCTCGAGGCCCTCGACCGTGATGAGGGTGGGCTCGGCGAAGAGGGACGGGCTGGCCGCGGTGGCCAGCTGGCCGGGCTGGTACTCCCCGCGCGGAGCCGGTGGATCTCCAGCTGGCCGTGGCGCTCGCGCAGAGCCTGGGTCACGCGGTCCGTCACCCAGCGGGCGGCATGGTCCTCGGGTCCCTTGAGGAGCATGAGCGGGGCGGGCTCGGCTCGCCGCCAGGCCAGCGGGTCGGTGCGGCCGGCTCGGCCGGAACGGGGGCTGCGGGCGGCGGACATGCGTCCCATCCTAGGGTCCGGTGCGGACGCTCGAGGGCGGGCGGACGGTGTGAGCCGTGATCTCGGGCGCGCCGTCGGGGTCGGGGCCGTCCGCGGCCGTGAGGGCCAGCGTGCCGTGCAGGTCGGTGCGGGCCACCGGCCCGAGGCGGCCGAGCGCGTCCACCGTGGCCCGGTGGGGGTGTCCGTACGGGTTGTCGGCGCCCACGGAGACCATGTGCAGGCGGGCGCCGACCGCGCGCGGCACGGCCGTCCCACCGTTGCGGGCCCCGTGGTGGGCGACCTTGAGCACGTCCACGCGCGGCGGAGCGGCGGCATCGGACCGGTGCCCCGCGACCCATGCCGCGGAGGCGTCCTCCTCCATGTCGCCGGTGATCAGCGTCGTGACCGGACCGGCCTCGCTCTCGACGGTGACCAGCACCTGGGCGGAGGCGTCGTTCTCCTCGGGGGCCCGCGCGTCGGCGAGCAGCACGTGCCACCGCACCGGCCCGGCCGTGCCCGTCGCGCCGGTGCGGAGCCGTGCCGCGTCGGCGGGCCGGTCGACGCCGTCCGCCTCGCCGCCGCGCCCTCCCCTGCCCTGCGCCGGCGCGTCCCGGGTCGCGTAGTGCACCGCCCCGCGGGAGGCGCGGTCGACCACGCCGGGCAGTCCCCCGGTGTGGTCGGCGTGCAGGTGAGTGAGCAGCACGGCGTCCACCCGGTCGACGTCGAGGTCGTCGAGGCAGCGACGAGCGAGCCCAGGCTCGGGCCCGACATCGACGACGACCCCCGCGCGCGGGCCGGACCGGAACACGGCCATGTCTCCCTGGCCGACGTCGCAGAACGCCACCGCCCAGTCCGGCGGGGCCGCGCCCGAGGCCCGCGGCACGAGGACCGCCCCGACCGCACCCGTGGTGGCCGCGGCCAGCGCGGCGGCGAGCACGACCAGGGCGGGGAGGCGCTCGCGGGTCCGCGGCGCGCTGCGGCCGACACGCCGCACCGGGGCGGCCCGGCGTCGTTCGAGCAGGAGCACGGCGGCGAATCCGAGGAGCGTCGCGGCCACCAGCAGGACGCCCAGCCCGGCGCCGAGGGCTCCGGCCGGCCACGGACGCAGCGCCCCGGGCAGGGAGGCGCTGGTGTGGGCGACCCACCCGATCCAGGCCGCGGGCCACTGGATCACGGCGACGAGGGCGGCGGCGATCCCCGGCGCGGGCAGGGCGAGGGCCGCGGCGAGGGTGCCCAGGACGGTCACGGGCGGCACGGCCGGGGCGGCCAGCAGATTGGCCGGCACCGCGTAGGCCGACACCTCACCGGTCATGGCCAGGATGATCGGCTGGCAGGCCAGGTGGGCGGCCACGGTCACCGCGAGCGACGCCGAGAGCCACCGCGCCACGACGTCGGGCAGCACCCGGCCGAGCCCGGCGTGCAGCGCACGGTCGAGGGGCGCGCCGCCCAGGACGATGCCCGCGGTCGCCGCCAGGGAGAGGTGGAAGGCCGGTTCCACGGCGAGGGCCGGCACCGCGACGAGCAGGGCCGTGCCGCCCACCGTCAGGAGTCCGAACGCCTGCCGCGCGCGGCCGAAGAACACCGCGAGGGCGCCGAGAGCGCCCATCACGGCCGCCCGGAGGACCGACGGCTCCGGCCCCACGACGACCACGAACACCCCGAGGACCGCCAGCCCGGCGCTGAGGACCACCGCCCGGTGCACCCGCGCGCTGCGCAGGGTGATCGCGACCGCGCCGAGGATCATGGCCACGTTGGCCCCGGACACGGCAGACAGGTGCGACAGGCCCGAGGCCTTCATGGCGTCGTCGAGGGCGGCCCCCTGGGCGGAGCGGTCGCCCAGCACCAGCCCCGGGATGAGCTCCGGCGCCGTGCCGACCGTGCCCTCCGCGGACTGACGGAACGCGGCGCGCAGCGCCTCCCGCCGCGGCGGGCCCGGGCCGCCGTCGGTGGCCCCGCCTGCCGGCTCCGCCCCGCCGGGGCAGGGTCCCGGCTGCGGGGCGGCCGCGGCGGCCAGGAACACGGTGGAGCCGGACCTCGACGGCCGGGCCACCACGCACACCCGCGATCCCGGCCCGCCGCCGGGGGCCGCCGTCCCGTCCAACGGCGCGGCGATCGTCGCGGGCGGTGCGCCCCCGCCCGTGAGTCGGGCCGTCACGGCCGCCTCGGGGGCCCGCGGCGGATGACCGAACGTCTCGACCCGCACGGGCACGCTCCAGCGTGGGCCGAAGGTCGCCTCGCTCCGGGTGGCGGGCCCGTCCAGGGTCAGCTCGAGCCGCAGCGGTGAGCCGGCGTGCACCGCGCCGGTCCAGCCGCTGGCGCTGGCCGCGGCGGCGGGCCCGGCCGAGTGCTGCAGCATCAGGGCCGCGGCCACGCCGGCCAGCGTCGTCGCGGTGGCCACGCCCCGTATCCGACCGGTCGAGCGGGCGGCGCCCAGGACAGTGGTCGCGGCGACGGCCAGCCCGGTGAGGGCCGCCGCCGAGCGGGCCGGGGCGTCCCAGGCGACGCCGAGGATCCCGAGGGTCAGGCAGACGAGCAGGGCGGGCACCCACCGGGCCTCGAGCGGGCCGGGCACCTCGCGGTGGCGGGCGCGGCGGTCCACGGGATCGCTGGGCGGGCCCGGGGCCGGGCTCACCACGAGACGTGGTCACGCAGCCGGTCGAGCGTGGCCGGGCCGATGCCGGGCACCGCGTCCAGGTCCTGCAGGCCGGTGAACGGGCCGACCGTCTCGCGGTGGGCGATGATCTTCTCCGCCGTGGCGGGGCCGACGCCGGGCAGGGTCTGCAGCTCCGTGGCGTCGGCGGTGTTCAGGTCCACGGTGTCGCCGGACTCGGCGCCGCCCGGCTCGCCTCCGCCACCGGCCCTGCCCGTGGTCGGCGTGGGCTGCGCCTGCGCGGCCCCGGCCACCCGGTCCAGGGCGTCCTGCGGTGTGCGGGCGGAGGGGACGAGGACCTGTTGGCCGTCGTCCAACGGGGCCGCGAGGTTGATGCGCTCCGCCCGGGCGTGCCGGGTCGGGCCGCCGGCGGCGCCCACGGCGTCGGCCACCCGGGAGCCCGGCGCGAGGCTGACCACTCCCGGCCGGGCGACCTCGCCCACCACGTGCACCCGCAGCGGGCCGGACCCGGCGGGGCCGGACGCCTCCCCCGACGGCCCCGCCTCGGACGTCCGCGCGTCGGTGCCCGCCGCCGACGGGGCGGTGGAGGGCGCGTCGGTCTGCGGGATGCCTGCACCGGCCGCGGCCGCCGGGATGGCCGCGGGCGGCGCCGGGGTGGTCAGCCAGGCCACCGCCCACCAGGCCGTGGCGGCGACGAGCAGCACGGTGACGGCCAGCAGGGCCGGCCGCCACCGCAGCACCGGGCCCCGAGGTGGGGTGCGCTCCCACCGGGACGCGGCGTGCGGGCCGGCTGTGTCGACGTCGGGGGCGGCCGCGGGCGCGGGGTCCGGGGCGAAGGCGGGCGGATCGTCGCAGAGGCGGTGGCTGGGGCTCATGCGGGCAGTCTGCGGCCCCGTCGCCGAGTCGGGCGCGTCCCGCACCCGACCTGGGGATGACCTCCGCGGTCCAGGGTGGTGTGCAGGAACGGACGCGCCCGTCTCCTCGGCGCTCCCGCACGGGCGGCCTCAGTCCCCCGAGCCCCCCGTGGGCGATTCCAGCGGGCAGATCACCACACCCAGGGCGCCCAGGCCCAGGTGCGCGGCGAGCACGGCGGGCAGCTCGACGACGGGCACGGGGGTGGTGGAGACCGGCTGGAGCCGCTCCGCGAGCTGCACGGCCGTCTCGGGGTCGCCGTACTCGTGCACGGCGATCCGCACCGGGTCCTCGCCGGCCCGCTCGGTCGCGAGCTCCACGAGCCGGTCGACGGCCCGGGCCGCGGACCGCGGGCGGTCGACCAGGCCGATCGCGCCGTCGTCGACGGCCATGACGGGGCGCACCTGCAGCAGCGTGCCCAGCAGCGAGGCCAGCCCGCTGATCCGCCCGCCCCGGCGCAGCTGCTCGAGGCTGGGCACCGTGAACAGCACGTGGCTGGAGTCCACGGTGGCCTCGAGCCGCTCGCGGATGCGGGCCACGGGCATGCCCACCCCCGCGTCCACGGCGGCGTCCACCACGGCCATGCCCAGCGCGAAGCCCACGGTGCGCGAGTCCACCACGGTCACCGGGCGCTCGGCCTCCGCGGCGGCCAGGCGCGCGGCCTCCACGGTGCCGGAGAGCTCGCCGGACAGGTGGACGGAGAGGATGCGTGCGTAGCCGGCGCGGGCCAGCTCGGCGTAGGCCGTCCGGAACGCGCCCGGCGAGGGCCGTGAGGTGCGCACCGGGGTGCCGGCGGCCAGGGCCAGCGGCAGCTCCAGCGCGAGCTCGTCCGTGCCCTCCGTGTGGATCTGCTCGCCCACCATGACGGGCAGCGCCACCTGGCGGATCCCCGCGGCCAGACCGTGTCCGAGGACGGCGCCGGGCAGGGCCGCGGCCGAGTCCGTGACGACGGCCGTGCGGTCCCGGCGGGGCGGGCGCAGCCCGTAGCGTGCCCGCCCGGCCAGCTGGGAGCGGCGGGAGCGCAGGCGGACGAGCGCATCGTCGCGCCACTGCTCGATGCTCGCCACGGCCTGCCTCCTCTCCCCCGGCCCGGTCGGGGACGGTCTCACGCGGTCAGCGGATCACCAGGTTCACGAGCTTGGGCTCGCGCACGATCACCTTGACGATCTCGGCGTCCCCGATGAAGTTCCGCACCTTCTGCGACGCGCGGGCGCGCGCCTCGAGATCCTCGGCGGTGATGTCCGCGGGCACCTCGAGGGTGTCGCGGACCTTGCCCTTGACCTGGACGACCGCCGTGACGGTGTCCTCGACCAGCAGCGCCTCGTCCACCGCGGGCCAGCCGGCGCGGACCACGGAGGGCTCGTGGCCGAGCAGCACCCACATGTCCTCGGCCGTGTACGGCGCCACGAGCGAGAGCAGCACGGCCACGGCCTCGGCGGCCTCGCGGACGGCGGGGTCGGCCGCGCCGGCGCCGGCGTCGATCTCCTTGCGGGCCGCGTTGACCAGCTCCATCGTCTTGGCGACGACCACGTTGAACTTGCCGTCGTCCAGCAGCTGCTGGGCCTCGTGCACGGTCCGGTGGGTCACCCGGCGCAGGGTCACGGCCCCGCCCGCCGGGTCCGTGCCGGCCGGGGCGCCCGTCGCGCGGACGTCGCGGGCCAGGCGCCACGCGCGGGCCAGGAACTTGCCGGCGGCGCCCGGGGCGACGTCGGCCCAGTCCACGTCGTCCTCGGGCGGCGAGGCGAACACCATGGTCAGGCGCACGGCGTCGACGCCGAACTCGTCCAGCTGGTCGCCCAGGTCCACGCCGTTGCCCAGCGACTTGGACATGGCCTTGCCGCCGTTGAGCACCTGGCCCTGGTTGAGCAGGGCGCGGAACGGCTCGGTGAAGGGCACCAGGCCGAGGTCGTGCAGGGCCTTGGTGAAGAAGCGGGCGTACAGCAGGTGCAGGATCGCGTGCTCCACGCCGCCCACGTACTGGTCCACGGGCAGCCAGCGGCGCAGGGCGTCGGGGTCGAAAACGCGGGCGTCGTCGTTCGGGGACGCGTAGCGGAGCATGTACCAGGACGAGTCCACGAACGTGTCCATGGTGTCGGTGTCCCGTCGCGCGGGGCCGCCGCACTGCGGGCAGTCCACCTCGACCCACGACGTCGCCGCGGCCAGGGGCGACTGGCCCTTGGGGGCGAGCTGCTCGCCCTTGAGGTCGGTCGGCAGGGTGACCGGCAGCTGGTCCTCCGGCACGAGCACCTCGCCGCAGTCCGGGCAGTGGACCACGGGGATCGGGGTGCCCCAGAAGCGCTGACGGGAGAGCAGCCAGTCGCGCAGGCGGTACGTGGTGGTGCCCCGGCCGGTGCCGCGCTCCTGCACGATCTCGATGGCCCGCGCGATGGCGGCGGTCTTGTCCAGGCCGTCGAGCTCCCCGGAGTTCACCAGGATGCCCTCGCCGGTCGTCGCGACGCCGGAGACCGCCGGGTCCTCCTCGCCGGTGTCCAGCACGGTGCGCACGGGCAGGCCCATGGCGCGGGCGAAGTCGAGGTCGCGCTGGTCGTGGGCCGGCACGGCCATGATGGCGCCCGTGCCGTAGTCGGCCAGCACGTAGTCCGAGGCCCAGATCGGCAGACGCTCACCGGTCAGCGGGTTCACCGCGTGGCGGCCCAGGAACACGCCGCTCTTGGGACGGTCCGTGGCCTGGCGGTCGATGTCCGAGACCTTCTTCAGGTCCTCGCGGTACGCCTCGAGTTCGGCCCGCACGTCGTCGCCGGCGAGCTCGGCGGCCAGCGGGGCGTCGGCGGCGACCACCATGAAGGTCGCGCCGTGCAGCGTGTCCGGCCGGGTGGTGAAGACCGTGACGACGGGGCCGTCCTCGACCTGGAAGTCGACGTGGGCGCCCTCGGAGCGGCCGATCCAGTTGCGCTGCATGGCGAGCACGCGCTCGGGCCAGTGGCCGGTGAGCTGGTCCATGTCGTCCAGCAGCGCGTCCGCGTACTCGGTGATGCGGAAGTACCACTGGTTCAGGGTCCGCTTGGTGACCTCGGTGCCGCAGCGCTCGCAGCGGCCGTCCACGACCTGCTCGTTGGCGAGCACCGTCTGGTCCTGGGGGCACCAGTTGACCGGGGAGTCCTTCCGGTACGCCAGGCCCTTGCGGTACAGCTGCTGGAACAGCCACTGGGTCCACCGGTAGTACTCGGGGTCCGAGGTGTGCAGCTCACGGGACCAGTCCACGGCGATGCCGTACCGCTGGAAGGAGCGCTTCTGCGTCTCGATGTTCGCGTAGGTCCACTCGGCCGGGTGGGCGTCGCGCTTGATGGCGGCGTTCTCGGCCGGCAGGCCGAAGGAGTCCCAGCCGATGGGGTGCAGCACGTCGAAGCCGCGCTGCATCCAGTGGCGCGCGACGACGTCGCCCATCGCGAACGCCTCGGCGTGCCCCATGTGCAGGTCGCCCGACGGGTACGGGAACATGTCGACCACGGTGCGGGTCTCGGAGCCGTCCTCGCGCGGGGCGAACGTCCCGGCCTGCTCCCAGTACCCGGCCCAGCGGGCCTCCACGTCACGGAACGAGTACTCCGCGTCGGCGGGGATGCTGGGGGTGGCCGGCACGGCGCTGTCGGGGGTCTGGCTCACGGCGGTTCGAGTCCTCACGCAGTCGGGATGGGGCGCCGGCCCTCGGGCGGCGCGGACGGGGCCGGCGGCACGGCCGGCCACCCCATCCTACGGCGACGGCGCCCCGGCCCGGCCGCAGGGCCGCTCCGAGACGCCGTGCCCGGCCGGGCACGCGGTTTCAGGCGGAGTGGCTGCCGCCTGCCGGACGCTCGGGCCCGGCGTCGGGACCGGGGCGCGCCCCTCCGGAGGTGAGCGCGTCGTCCTCCTCGAGCACCTGGGCGACCTCGTCCTCGAGGGCCTCCGTCACCGCGTCCGGGGCCGCCACGGAGTCCCCGACCGCCTCCTGCAGCTGCACTGCGTGCTGGGCCGTGAAGGTCTTCTCCGGATGCTCACGCAGGCGGAGCAGCGCGAGCAGGCGCAGACGCAGCCCCGACTCGGCGGAGATCTGCCGGCGGTGGGTGAGCCACCAGACGAGGAGCACGAGCGCGAGCACGATCCCCAGGTGGCCCAGCGCCGGGTAGACGACGTTCATCAGGTCGCCGAAGCCGACGAAGCTCACCGCGAAGGCCAGCAGCGTGACGCCGGCGAACACGGGCCGGTAGCGGCCCGGGCGGTCGGCCGTGAGGCGGCGTCCCAGCGCGTAGAACATGCCGATCGCGGTGTTGAAGATCATCAGGTAGATCACCACGACCATCGCCCAGCCCAGCCAGGGCGCGATCGAGGCGAACAGCCGCAGCATGGGGACGTCGGCGCGGCCGATCTCGGCGTAGCCGAGGTAGAGCAGCGTGGAGGCCATCAGGAGCAGGGCGGTGTACATCAGGCCACCGGTGAGGCCGCCGAGGAACGCCTCCCGGGGGTGGGTGATGGACCCGCCGATCACGAGGCACATGGACACGGCCATCACGACGACGAGGCCGAAGTAGTTGACCGAGGACAGCCACCACGGGTCCACCGGCGTGGTGGCCTGGACGGCGAGGGACTCGTGGGCGGTGAAGCCGCCGTCGCGGGTGACCAGGACGTGGACGAACCCGGCCACGACCGCGACGACCACCAGGGGCGTGATCAGGGAGATGATCGCGGAGACCTTCTCCACGTCCAGCATGCCCGTCACGAGCACGAGCAGGGTCATCAGGGTGGAGCCCGCCCACGTCGGCCAGCCGAACTGCTGGGCGAGCGTCGAGCCCGCCCCGGCGAGCATGACGACGCCGATCGCGAAGAGCGTCACCGTCACCACGACGTCCAGGATCCGGGCCATCACGGGGTGCGAGACGCTGCGGAAGACGACCTTGTGGTCGGCCGCGAGGAACACGCTGCCCAGCTGGAGGATGACGGCGCCGCCGGCGGTGACGAGCAGGCCGGCCAGTCCCGCGCCCACGACGCCGATCCAGCCGAAGCCCACGAAGTACTGGATGACTTCGGCGCCGGTGGCGAAGCCGGCGCCGACGAGCAGGCCGACGAAGGCGAGGGCGATCTTCAGGGATCTGAGCGCGACGGGGTGCTGCACGCATGGGCCTTTCGTGGGGGACGGGGTGCGCCCGTGCGGGCCCCGGGACCGAGGACGGGCCGGAGTACGGTAGGCACGCGCGCGCCATCGTGGCCAGGACCAGGCGTCGCCGGGTTCCGGGCAGCGTGGCCTCAGGCCCACCCCAAGGCCGCCCTCCCGCTGGCACGCCGCGGTCGCGATCAGGCCGAGCATCTCGGCGGACCCCGTCCCCGCGTCCAGCGGAGACGAGGCGCCACGGCGTCGGCGGTCGAAGGCCTGGCTAGGTGTAGGAGGGCATGACGTTGTTGACTCGGGTCGGTGCCAGTGAGGCCGGAGGAGCGTCTCCGCAGGAGGTATGAGGCCGATGGTAGTTGTAGTGGTTCACCCACACCTGCAGGGCCTCACGCCGAGCTTGCTCTGAGGAGTACGGGCGGGCGTAGAGGACCTCATCGACCATCAGCCGGTTGTACCGTTCGACCTTCCCGTTATGGCGCGGGGTGTAGGGGCGGATCCGGTGGTGCCGGCCCCCGAGTGAGACCACCTTCGCGGTGAAGTCCACGGCCCGGTAGTTGTTCCCGTTGTCCGTGATCACCCGGTCCACGGTGATGCCGTGGGCGGCGAAGAACGCCCTCGCCCGGCAGTAGAAGCTCACGGTCGTGGCCGCCCGCTCGTCCTCCAACGCTTCGGTGTAGGCCAGCCGGGTGAACCCGTCGATCGCCGAGTGCAGATAGGTGTAGCCGACCCGCCGGCCTGCACCACGCTTGGAAGCACGGCCTGCTTCACTGTCACGTCCGTGAGCACGCCAGCCGCCCCCGTCAGGGATCTTCCCGATCTTCTTCACGTCCAGGTGCACCATGTGCCCCGGCCCTCTCGCGGTGATCTTCTGGGGTCGTTGGCGCAGGTCTTCTCCGGCCGGGGTCAGGTCCCGTAACCGGGAGATCCCGGCCCGGTGCAGCCACCGTCCCACGGTACGAAGACACACCCGGTGGCCCTCGGAGACGAGGTGGTGATGGATGCGCCGTGCGGACCACTTGCGCTCCCGCCGCAGGGCGTGGATCTGGGCGACCAGGACCGGATCGAGCTGGGCAGGTGAACGGTGCGGCCGGCTGGGCAGGTCCTGAAGGCCGGCTTCTCCCTGGGCGCGGTAGCGGGCGACCCAGGTGGCCACCGTGGGCCGGCTCACCCGGAACTCGGCGGCCACGTGTGCCTGCGGGATCCCGTCGTGCAGGTGGCGGTGGACCATCCTGAGACGGCCAGTGGGGGTCAGGGGTGCGTTAGCGTGAGTCATGAGTGGGTCTCTTCTGGCAGGTGGGTTGTTGAGGAACTTCCATCCTGCGGGGCGGGGCCCACTCGTCTCATCTCAGCCCGGTACGGATGTCAAGAACCTCATGACCCACAACAGCTAGGGTGGGGACGTGCCTGTCCCGACGCCGTCCGCCGCCCCGGGCCCGCCCGTCCGCCTGCGCGATCTGCTGCGCCCGCCCGCGGCGCCCGCCGATCCCCGCGTGCTGACGGGCCACGTGGCCCGGACGCCCCGCCGGCGCACCCTGGCGGTCCCGGACCCCGTCCGCAGGACCCCGTCGTCCGTGGCCGTGTGGGAGTACGCCCCCGTTCCGGAGGCCGCGCCGGGATCGCGAGGCGCACCCGAGGGAGACCCGGCCGCTGCCCCGCTGGTGTTCGTGCACGGCTTCCGCGGGGATCACCACGGCCTCGCCCTGCTGGCCGACGCGCTCCCGGAGCATCCGATCCACTCGATCGAGCTGCCCGGCTTCGGGGCTTCGGAGCCCTTCCCCCACGCCGAGCACACCGTGGCCCATCACGCGGACGCGGTGGCCACCGTCGTCGCCGCCCTGGGTCTGCGGGCGACCCCCGTGCTGGTCGCGCACTCCTACGGGACGACGGTGGCGGCCGAGCTGGTCGCGCGGGACCCGTCCCGGTGGGGACGGCTGGTCCTGCTCAACCCCATCGCCGAACCCGCGCTGGAGGCGTCGGCGTCCGTGTCGAGTCGGGTGCTGGCGGCCGTCGCCGAGGGGTACTACGAGGTCGCCGCCCGCCTGCCCGAGCGCCCGGCGCGGCTGCTGCTGGGCGCGCCGCCGGTCGTGTGGGTGACCACGCTCGCCATGACCCGCACCAGGGACAGGGATGTCCTCGCGTACACCCATGACCAGCACCGGCGCCACTTCTCGGACTTCGCCTCCGCACGCATGCTCTCCGAGGCGTACCGCGCCTCGAGCACGGGCTCCGTGGCCGACGTCGCCGCCCGCCTCAGCCTGCCGGTGCTGCTGGTCGCGGGGCGGGAGGATCCGCTGGGCTCGGTGCCGGCACAGGAGGCGCTCGCCGCGGCGATCGACGACGCGGGCGGCACGGCGGAGCTGCACGTCCTCGACGGCGTCGGGCATCTGCTGCACTACGAGCGGCCGGCCGCCTGTGCGGCGTTGATCCGCGACTGGCTCCGCCGCGCCGGCCGCTGACGGGCCCCTCAGAGCACCCCGGCCGGGTCGAGCCGCACCCGCACCGGGGCGGTCTCCCGCCGAGCGCTCGCTGCGGACCGGGCGGCGCGCAGGGCGCCGACGGTGGCCTCGGCCGCCGCGTAGGGGAAGATCAGCAGGGCGCGGGAGCGGGTCTCGTCGGCGGGGTCCGGCACCGGCCCAATCCAGGGCAGCCGCGCCGGGCCGCCATCGAGCGGGGCCGAGTGCGGATCCTCGTGGACGTCCTCGTCCGGCCGTTCCCGGCGGGCGGCCTCCACGAGCTCGAGGTACTCCGCGACGGCGGCGGCCTCCCCCGTGACCTCTGCGAGGCGGCCGGCGGGAGGCAGGTGCAGCTCGCGCCGCTCGGCGACCTGGCGCGCGGCGAAGCCGTCGGGGTCCCGTCGGACGAGCGCGTTCACCGCCTCCCCCGCGTCCGCGGTGACCACCACGACGCCCCCGTCGGAGGCGGGGCGGACCAGGCAGGCGGCCGCGAGCCAGCGGGCGAGCACGCGGCCCGGCACGTCGAGGCCCTCGCGCTGGAGCTGGCTGTCCCCGTCGAGCAGCAGGGCGGCCGCGTAGCCGTCGGGCGTCGCCGGCTCGGCCCCCACGGTCGCCACCACCAGGGAGGGCCCGGGCGGCACCGAGCCGAGCATGTGCTGCGCCGAGGAGGCGTGCACGGGCACGCGCGGGAACGCCCGGCCCAGCTCCTCGGCCGTGCGGTCCACGCCGCGGGCGCCGGCCCGCAGCGTCGTGCCGCCGCACTCGGTGCACCGGAAGCCGCGCTCCCGGGTGCCGCACCACCGGCAGGCCACCTCCCCGTGCCGGGCGGCCCGCGCGTCGCGGAAGCCCAGCGGCCCCGCGCAGACGCGGCAGCGGGCGGGCGTGCGGCACCGTTCGCACACGAGGGCTGGGATGAAGCCGGCCCGGGCCACCTGCACGAGCACCGGGCCCGGCCGTGGCCCGAGCAGCGCGGCGCGGGCGGCGGCCCAGGCGGCCTGCGGCAGCCGCGCCCGCTGCGCGAACGGGTCGCGCGCCGTCTCCCAGGCGTCGGCGGTGGAGACGACCCGTGGCCCGAGCTCGCGCTGGGTCGCGCGGGAGGGGCCCAGGTGCAGCAGCCAGCCCGACTCGACGAGCCGTTGCACCGGGACGGACCGGGAGGGCCCGGCGAAGAGCAGCGCCGCGCCGGTCGCGCGGGCCCGCTCCAACACGACCTCTCGGGCGTGGAAGTAGGGCGCGCGGGGTTCTGCCCACGCGTCGTCGCCGTCGTCCCAGAGCACCACCAGCCTCAGGTCGCGCACGGGCGACCACACGGCGGCCCGGGTGCCGGCCACGATGCGCCGGGTGCCGCGCAGCGCGGCCAGGTGGGCGCGGTACCGGGGCGTGTTGCCGTCCTCGGAGCCGATCCGCGCGTAGGCGTCCTCCCCCACGTGCTCGTCGAGGGCGGCGCAGAGCCGGTCGAGGTCGCGGTGGTCGGGCACCAGCAGCAGGACGCCGCCGTCCGAGGCGGCCACCGTGCGCGCCAGAGCGGCCAGCGCGCCCGCCTCGTCCCATTCGAACAGGCGCGAGGGCACGACGGCGGCCGCCCGCGCGGCGTCCCCGGCCAGCACGGCGGACACGAACGCGGTGCCCCCCTCGAGGGACTCCCACACCGTGGGCACGAGGCCCTCCTCCGCCGCGGGAGGCTCCGGGCGCTCGGCGTCCGTGCCGGTCAGCGTCACAGGGTGGTCCGCGGCGGTTTCCGCGTCCTCCGCCAGGGCGGCCTTCTCGACCTGCGCAACGCGCGGGGGCACCGCGGCCCGCAGCACGTCCGTGACGACGCCGGCCTGGCGGCGGGCCACCGCGCGAGCCGTCGCCAGGACCTCCTCCGTCAGCGGCGGGATGGCGGTGAGCACGCCGGTGAGCTCGGTGAGCTGGGCGCCGGTGGCCGGCTCCTGCTCCCGCGAGACGAGCCAGCCCGTCATGGCCCGTCCGCCGAAGCGGACGGACACGCGGGAGCCGGGGACCGCCCGGTCGTCCAGGGCCACGGGCACGAGATAGTCGAACTCGCGGTCCAGGTGCGGCACGGGCGAGTCCAGCAGGACGCGGGCGATCGGCCGCTCCGGCCACCCCTCGGCCCGCTCCGGCAGTCGGGGCGCGTCCTCCGGCTCCGGGAGGGCGAACAGCGTGTCCGTGATGCCCGCCTCCGGATCAGAGGCCGGCGGCAGCGCGCAGCTGCTCGACGCGGTCCGTGCGCTCCCACGTGAAGTCGGCGTCGTCCCGGCCGAAGTGGCCGTTCGCGGCGGTCCGTCGGTAGATGGGCCGCAGGAGGTTCAGCTCCTTCACGATGGCGGCCGGACGCAGGTCGAACACCGCGTTCACGGCCTCGATGATCTTCTCCTCCGGCACCGTGGCCGTCCCGAAGGTGTCCACGTACAGGCCCACGGGCCGGGCCGAGCCGATCGCGTAGGCCACCTGGAACTCGGCGCGCGAGGCGAGGCCGGCGGCCACCACGTTCTTCGCGACCCAGCGGAGCATGTAGGCGGCGGAGCGGTCCACCTTGGACGGGTCCTTGCCGGAGAAGGCGCCGCCGCCGTGCCGGGCCATGCCACCGTAGGTGTCCACGATGATCTTGCGACCGGTGAGGCCGGCGTCGCCCACGGGGCCGCCGATGACGAACTTGCCGCCCGGGTTGATGATGATCCGCATGCCGGAGGTGTCGAGGCCGGAGCGCTCGATGACGGGCCGGATCACGTGCTCCTCCACGTCCGCCCGCAGCTGCTCCTGCGTGACCCACTCGTGATGCTGCGTGGAGACCACCACGGCCTCGACCGTGGTGGGCACGTGGCCGGGCGCGTAGCCGATGGTGACCTGCGTCTTGCCGTCCGGCAGCAGGTACGGCATGGGCGTGTTCTCCGCCCGGCGCACCGCGGTGAGCCGCTCGGAGAGCCGGTGCGCGAGGTAGATGGGCATGGGCATGTACGCCGGGGTCTCGTCCGTGGCGTAGCCGAACATGATGCCCTGGTCCCCCGCGCCCTGCTCGTCCACCTCGTCCGCCGAGCCGTACTCGCGGGCCTCGAGGGACCGGGAGACGCCGGCGAAGATGTCCGAGGACTGCTGGCCGATGGAGATGTTCACGCCGCACTGGGCGCCGTCGAAGCCGTTGGCCGAGGAGTCGTAGCCGATGTCCAGGATGGTCTCGCGCACGATCTTGGGGATCTCCACGTACGCCGAGGTGTTCACCTCGCCGGCCACCTGCACCAGGCCGGTGGTGGTCAGGGTCTCCACGGCCACCTTCGCCGACGGGTCGGCGGCGAGGATCGCGTCCAGGATGGCGTCGGAGATCTGGTCGCAGATCTTGTCGGGGTGGCCCGCCGTGACGGACTCGGAGGTGAAGAGGCGGAGCTCTCCGCCGCCCACCCCCGAATACGGGTCGGCGTGGCGGGCGGGGCTCAGCGAGGCGGCATCGGTCATGCCGCACAGTCTAGGTCAGCGGCCCGACGCGCCGGCGGGGTCGCGACCGGCGAGGTCATCCACGATCGCCTGCACGACGGCGGCCGCGGCCTCGTCCTTGGAGCCTGCGGCCTCCACGGCGGGGCGGCCGTCGGCGAACAGGATGGTCACGGCGGTCTCGTCCCGGCCGAACACCTTGTCCGTGCCGACCTCGTTGACCACGAGCATCTCGCAGCCCTTGCGCGCCAGTTTGGCCCGGCCGTACTCGAGCACGGAGGACGTCGCGTCGCCGGTCTCCGCGGCGAAGCCGACGATGAGCGGGGCCATGGGCCCGCCCTCGGAGCGGGTCCGCACGGCCGTGGCGAGCACGTCCGGGGTGCGCTCGAGCACGATGACGGGCGCGCCGCCGTCGTCGCCCTTCTTCATCTTGGCGTCGGAGACCTCGGCCGGTCGGAAGTCCGCAACGGCCGCCGCCATCACGAGGACGTCGGCGTCGGCGGCCTCCGCCAGCACGGCCTCGAGCAGGTCCTGCGTGGACTCCACGGGCACGACGCGCTCGACGCCCTCGGGCGTCGGGACGGACATGGACCCGGCGACGAACCGCACGGTGGCGCCGGCCTCGAGGGCGGCGCGCGCCAGGGCGGCCCCCTGCTTGCCGGAGGAGCGGTTCCCCAGGTAGCGGACCGGGTCCAGCGCCTCGCGGGTGCCCCCGGCCGTGATCACCACGGTGCGACCGGCCAGCGGGCCGGGTGTCGGCTCGGCGTCGGACCCGGAGGCCCGGGGACGGCGCGGGGCGCCCGCGGCCGCGGCGGCCTGCGCACGCTCCCAGATCTCGGCGGGCTCGGGCAGCCGCCCGGCGCCGGAGTCGGCCCCGGTGAGCCGGCCCACGGCGGGGTCCACGACCGTGACGCCGCGCTCGCGCAGGAGGGCGACGTTGGCGACCGTGGCGGGGTGGTGCCACATCTCGGTGTGCATGGCGGGGGCCAGGACGACGGGGCACGTGGCGGTGAGCAGCACGTTGCCCAGCAGGTCGGGCGCCATCCCCGCGGCGGTGCGCGCGAGCAGATCGGCGGTGGCCGGCGCGACCACCACGAGGTCCGCACGCCGGCCGAGCCGGACGTGGTTCACCTCGTCGACCGCCTCGAACGTGTCCGTGCGGACCGGGCGACCGGAGAGGGCCTCCCACGTCGCCGCGCCCACGAACTCGAGGGCGTTGGCGGTGGGCACCACGGTCACGCCGTGGCCGGCCTCGGTCATCAGGCGCAGCAGCAGCGCCGCCTTGTAGGCCGCGATGCCGCCGCCGACCCCGAGGACGATCTCCATGACGGGCTCAGGCCTCCGGGGCGTCCTCGGAGGTGCCCTCCTCGGCGCGCACCGTCTCGGCGGCCTCCTCGATGGCGGCGGGATCGCCCATCGGCTGGTGGGCGTCGGCCGACTCGAGGGTGGCGAACGGGTCGTCCTCGCCCGGCAGGGAGAAGTCGCCGAAGTCCTCGGCGGCCAGGTCGGCCTCCGGGGTGGCCTCGACGGCCTCGCGGGACACGAGCAGGTCGGCCTCGATCTCGCGCAGGGCGATGGACAGCGGCTTCTCGTTCAGCTGGGTGTCCACGAGCGGGCCGACGTACTCGAACAGCCCCTCGTGCAGCTGCGAGTAGTAGGCGTTGATCTGCCGGGCCCGCTTGGCGGCGAAGAGCACCAGGGCGTACTTCGAGTCGACCCGCTCCAGCAGGGAGTCGATGGGCGGGTTGACGATGCCTTCGTACTGTTCGGTCACGGGGTCTCCAAAGTCTTCATCTCACTGTCACGTCGGCGCCGGGTGCGGCGTCGGTGCGGCCGGTCCTCAGGCCTCGGTCGGACGGCGCTCGGGGTCCAGCCCCATGAGTCTCACCAGTTCCTCGGCGGCCCGCTCCACGCGGTCGTTCACGACGACGGCGTCGAACTCGGGTTCCGCGGCGAGTTCCAGTCTAGCCGTTTCGAGCCGGCGGCGCTGTTCCTCCGGGCTCTCGGTGCCGCGGCCGAGCAGCCGGGACACGAGTTCCTCCCAGCTCGGCGGCGCCAGGAACACGAAGGTGGCCTCCGG
This sequence comes from Micrococcus sp. GPGPB33, assembly GCF_037853785.1. NCBI lineage: Bacteria > Bacillati > Actinomycetota > Actinomycetes > Micrococcales > Micrococcaceae > Micrococcus > Micrococcus sp. GPGPB33. The sequence goes on along the minus strand of NZ_JAQMWO010000002.1, from coordinate 1,886,894 downwards.
CAGCGCACGGCGGACCTGGCGCGCTCCCTGCAGGTCGATCTCCAGCAGGACGTGGCGGCCCTGCGCCACGGCCTCCATCACGCGGTCGCGCCGCGTGCCGTAGCGGTGGACGCCGTGCACGACGGCCCATTCCAGCATCTCGTCCGCCTCGACGAGGGAGTCGAACTCCTCCGGCGTCGTGAAGTAGTAGTGCACCCCGTCCTCCTCGCCCGGGCGCGCCGGGCGGGTGGTGGCGGAGACGGACAGCCAGGCCTCGGGGTAGTGCTCGCGGACATAGGCCGACACGGTGCCCTTGCCGACGGCGGTGGGGCCGGCCAGGACGGTGACGCCCGGGCCCGGGGGGCGTTCCTGGACGACGGTGCGGGCCACCGGGACGGCGGGGGCGGGTCCGGGGTCGAACGTGTCGGTCACGCATCCTCCTGGTGGGACGGGCCTCGCAGACCCGTCACCCGGGCCGGCGCCGACCCGCCGGGATGTGGGGGTCACCGGCCAATATAGGCGATCAGCGCCTCGCGCTGACGACGGCCCAGGCCGCCCAGCCGACGCCGCGGCGAGATGCCGCACCCCGCCATCGCCTCCCGGGCCCGGACCTCGCCCACGCCCGGCAGGGCCAGCAGCAGGTCCACGGTCCGCAGACGGGCGACGGCGTCGTCGGCGTCCGCGCGCGCGAAAATGTCGGCCAGGCCGACCTCACCGGCGGCGAAGGCCGCCTTGAGCTCCGCCCGCGCCTGGCGGGCCTGGAGGGCCTTCCTCCGGGCCTCCGCCCTCTCCTGCACACTGAGCTGCCGCAACGCCATGGGTCTGACCTCGATGCCTCTCGTTCCCCACCGGCCCCGTCGTGACCCTTCCATGGTCAAGGACGACGAGCACAGCCGATCGAAAGGGAAGATACCATCCCGTCCACACGGCACGGGCGCGCCGGGAGGACGCGGGCGTCACCGCAGGGCGGCGCGATTCTCCTCGATCGTGTCCACCAGCGAGGCCACCGACGGGCCCGCGCTCAGGATGCCGCGGGACGAGGTCGCCAAGACCTGCGGCCAGGCCGTCCCGAAGTCGGCCCGCATGCCCCGGGCCGTGGCGCCCTGGGCACCGAACCCGGGCGCCAGCAGGGGCCCGCCGAGGGCCGGCAGGTCCAGGCCGAGGCGGTCCGCCTCGGCGGCCACCGTGGCGCCCAAGACGAGTCCCACCGGCCCCCACGCGTCGTCGCCGCGCAGGGCCGCGTTCTCGGCGGCCGCCGCCGCGGCGATGCGCCGGGCGACCGATCCCTCGGCCGACCCCTCGCCCACGTGCTGGACCTCGCGGCCCTCCGGATTGGAGGTCAGCGCGAGGACGAACACGCCGCGGCCGGCCTCGTGGGCGGCGCGGATGGTCGGCACGAGGGTGCCGAAACCCAGGTACGGGCTGAGCGTCACCGCATCCGCGGCCAGGGGCGAGGCGTCGGCGATCCACGCGGCGGCGTAGCCGTCCATGGTGGAGCCGATGTCACCGCGCTTGGCGTCCGCGATCGTGAGCACCCCGGCGTCCCGGGCGGCCGCGAGCAGCCGCTCCAGGGCCGCCAGGCCGGCCGATCCGTGGCGCTCGTACAGCGCCACCTGGGGCTTGATCGCCGCCACGCGGGGCCCCTCGGGACCCACCGCCGCCTCGAGGGCGGTTAGGGAGAACGCCTCGAGGCCCGCCGGGGTGTCGCTCAGGCCCCACTGCCGCAGCAGGCCCGGATGGGGGTCCACGCCGAGGCACAGCGGACCGGCCGTCTCCATGGCGTGGGCCAGCCGCCGCCCGAAGGGGGCGCGGGGCCCCGCGCCGCCCGTCGCCGTCGTGGTCACGCCGCGGCCTCCGGACCGGCGACAGCCTGCTGCAGGCGCGCGTCGTGCTCCTGCAGTGAGGTGACGGACCACTCGTAGGACCGCATGGCCTCGATGGCCTGCAGGCACGCCCCGAATTCGGCCGTGGTCGTGATCACCGGCACGCCGAGCGACGTCGCGGCCGCGCGGATCTCGTAGCCGTCCGTGCGGGCGTCGCCGCCGGAGGGCGTGTTCAGCACGAGGTCGACGGTGCCGGCGTGCAGCTGCTCCAGCACGGTGCCCGCGCCGTCCTCGTGCCCGGCGTCGGCGATCTTCGCCACGACCTCCGCGGGGATGCCGTTGCGCCGCAGCACCTCGGCGGTGCCGCCGGTGGAGACCACCTGGAAGCCGAGGTCGACGAGGCGCTTGGCCTGGCCCACGAGGGTGCGCTTGTCCCGGTTGGCGACCGACACGAACACGCGCCCCGAGGTGGGCAGCGGGCCGCCGGCGGCGGACTGGGACTTGGCGAACGCGGTGTCGAAGTGCTTGTCGATGCCCATGACCTCGCCCGTCGAGCGCATCTCCGGGCCCAGCAGCGAGTCGACCACGCGGCCCTCCGCGGTGCGGAAGCGGGTGAACGGCAGCACCGCCTCCTTGACCGCCACGGGCGCGCCGATCGGCAGGGTGCCGCCGTCGTACGCCGTGGGCAGCATGCCCGCCGCGCGCAGGTCGGCGATGCTCTCGCCGACGCCGATCCGCGCGGCCGCCTTGGCCAGCTGGACGCCCGTGGCCTTCGAGACGAACGGCACGGTCCGCGAGGCGCGCGGGTTCGCCTCGATCACGTACAGCACGTCCGAGGCGAGCGCGAACTGGATGTTGATCAGGCCGCGCACGCCGACGCCGGCCGCTATCCGCTCGGTGGCGCGGTGCACGCGCTCGAGCACGTCCGGGCCCAGGGTGACGGGAGGCAGCACGCACGCGGAGTCACCCGAGTGGATGCCCGCCTCCTCGATGTGCTCCATGACGCCGCCGAGGTACAGCTCGGTGCCGTCGTAGAGGGCGTCGACGTCGATCTCGATCGCGTCCTCGAGGAAGCGGTCCACGAGCATCGGCTGGTCGGGGGTGATCTCCGTCGCGTGCGCCACGTAGTGGGCCAGCGCCTCCTCGGAGTACACGATCTCCATGCCGCGGCCGCCGAGCACGTAGGAGGGGCGCACGAGCACGGGGTAGCCGATCTCGTCCGCCACGCGCTTGGCGTCGTCGAAGGAGACGGCCGTGCCGTTCTTCGGCGCCACCAGGCCCGCGCGCTCGAGCACGAGCGCGAACTCACCGCGGTGCTCGGCCAGGTCGATGGCCGCGGGCGAGGTGCCCAGGATCGGCACGCCGGCGTCGGCGAGCTGCTGGGCCAGCTTGAGCGGGGTCTGGCCGCCGAGCTGCACGAAGACGCCGCGCACGCCGCCGGAGGCCTCCTCTGCCGCGATGACCTCCAGGACGTCCTCGAGCGTGAGCGGCTCGAAGTAGAGGCGATCGGAGATGTCGTAGTCCGTGGATACCGTCTCCGGGTTGCAGTTGACCATCACGGTCTCGTAACCGGCCTCGCGCAGCGCCATGGTGGCGTGCACGCACGAGTAGTCGAACTCGATGCCCTGGCCGATCCGGTTCGGGCCCGAGCCGAGGATGATCACCGACTCGCCCTCGTGCGGGGCGACCTCGGTCTCGAGGTCGTAGCTGGAGTACCGGTACGGGGTGAAGGCCTCGAACTCGGCGGCACAGGTGTCCACGGTCTTGTAGACGGGGCGCACGCCCAGGGCGTGACGCACGCCGCGCACGACCGCGGCGTCCATGTGCCGCAGCGAGCCGATCTGGGCGTCGGAGAACCCGTGCCGCTTGGCGCGGCGCAGCAGGGCCTCGTCGAGGACCTCGGCGTCGCGGATCTCGTCCGCGACCTCGTTGATGAGCACGAACTGGTCCAGGAACCACGGGTCGATCGCGGTGGCCTCGAAGGCCTCCTCGATCGTGGCGCCGGCGTAGAGCGCCTGCTGGGTCTGGGAGAGCCGGTCGGTGGTGGCCGTGCTCGCCGCCGCGAGCAGGGCCTGCGGGTCGGCGTCCTGCGGGAACGCGAGCTCCGAGCCCTTCTGCTCGAGCGAGCGCAGGGCCTTCTGCAGGGCCTCCGTGAAGTTGCGGCCGATGGCCATGGCCTCGCCGACCGACTTCATGGTGGTGGTCAGCGTGGGATCCGCCGCCGGGAACTTCTCGAACGCGAAGCGCGGGACCTTCACGACCACGTAGTCCAGGACCGGCTCGAAGGACGCCGGGGTCTTCTGGGTGATGTCGTTGGGGATCTCGTCCATCGTGTAGCCCAGGGCCAGCTTGGTGGCGATCTTGGCGATCGCGAAGCCGGTGGCCTTCGAGGCCAGCGCCGAGGAGCGGGAGACGCGCGGGTTCATCTCGATGACGACGACGCGCCCGTCCACGGGGTTCACCGCGAACTGGATGTTGCAGCCGCCGGTGTCCACGCCGACCTCGCGGATGACGTTGATCGAGATGTCCCGCAGCTTCTGGTACTCGCGGTCCGTCAGCGTCATGGCCGGGGCCACGGTGATGGAGTCGCCGGTGTGCACGCCCACGGGGTCCACGTTCTCGATGGAGCAGACGACGACGACGTTGTCGTTCTTGTCCCGCATCATCTCCAGCTCGTACTCCTTCCAGCCGAGGATGGACTCCTCGAGCAGGACCTCGGAGGTCGGGCTGTACTGCAGGCCGGCGCCGCAGATGCGGTACAGGTCGGCCTCGTCGTAGGCCATGCCGGAGCCGAGGCCGCCCATCGTGAACGAGGGGCGCACCACCACGGGGTACTTCAGGTCCTCGACGGCGGCCAGGGCCTCCTCCATCGTGTGCACGATGTGGGACCGGGCGGACTCGCCGCCGGCACGCTCCACGACGCCCTTGAACAGCTCGCGGTTCTCGCCGAGCTCGATGGCCTCGATGTTCGCGCCGATCAGCTCGACGCCGAAGCGCTCGAGCACCCCGTCCTTGTCGAGGGCGATGGCGGTGTTCAGCGCCGTCTGGCCGCCCAGGGTGGGCAGCAGGGCGTCCGGGCGCTCCTTCTCGATGATCTTGGCGACCACGGCCGGGGTGATGGGCTCGACGTAGGTGGCGTCGGCCAGCTCCGGGTCGGTCATGATCGTGGCCGGGTTGGAGTTGACGAGGACGACGCGGACGCCCTCCTCCTTGAGGACGCGGATGGCCTGGGTGCCCGAGTAGTCGAACTCGGCGGCCTGGCCGATCACGATGGGGCCGGAGCCGATGACCAGGACGGACTTCAGGTCGGTGCGCTTGGGCATGGATCAGGCTCCTTCGGTGGCGGGGGTGGTGGCGGCGCGGTGCTCGGTGAGCAGCTGCACGAAGCGGTCGAACAGGTCGAGGGTGTCGTTGGGGCCGGCCGCGGACTCCGGGTGGAACTGCACGGAGAAGGCGGGCCGGTCGAGCAGGCGCAGGCCCTCGACGACCTGGTCGTTCAGGGACCAGTGGGAGACCTCGACGCGGCCGAAGCGCGACTCCGGCGCCTCGATCGGCTCGCCGAGGGGGCGTCCACGGCGAAGCCGTGGTTCTGGGAGGTGATGGCCACGCGGCCCGTGGCCTTGTCCAGCACCGGCTGGTTCGGGCCGCGGTGGCCGAACTTCAGCTTGTAGGTGTCGAAGCCGAGCGCGCGGCCGAAGATCTGGTTGCCGAAGCAGATGCCGAAGAACGGCAGGCCGGCGTCGAGGACCTCGCGCAGCAGCTCCACCTGGGCGTCTGCCGTGGCCGGGTCGCCGGGGCCGTTGGACAGGAAGACGCCGTCCGGGTCCACGGCGCGGATGCCGGCCAGGTCCGTGGCCGCGGGCAGCACGTGCACGCGGATGCCGCGGGAGGCCAGGTGCCGCGGCGTGGCGGCCTTGATGCCGAGGTCGAGGGCGGCGATCTCGGCGATCGGCTCGCCCTCCCAGCCGTGCTCGGCCGGCTCGATGACGTACGGCTGCTCCGTGGTGACGGACTCCGCGAGGCGGGCGCCGGCCATCGACGGCTGGGCGCGCACCTCCGCCAGCAGCTCGGCCTCCGGGCGGGCGGCGTGCTCGCCGGAGAACACGCCGGCGCGCATCGAGCCCTCGGTGCGCAGGCGGCGGGTGATGGCCCGGGTGTCGACCTCGCGGATCCCGACGACGCCGAACGTCTCGAGCTCCTCGTCGAGGGTGCGCTCGGCGCGCCAGTTGGACGGACGCCGGGCCGCGTCGCGGACCACGTAGCCGGCGGCGAAGATCGCCCGCGACTCGCGGTCGGCGTCGTTGACCCCGGTGTTGCCGATGTGCGGGGAGGTCTGCACGATGATCTGCCCCGCGTAGGACGGGTCGGTGAGGGTCTCCTGGTAGCCGGTCATGCCCGTGGTGAACACGGCCTCGCCCAGGGTGCGGCCGCGGGCGCCGTAGGCCCGGCCGCGGTGGACGGTGCCGTCCTCGAGGACGAGCAGGGCCAGGTCGTCGGTGGGGGTGCTCATCGGGGGTCTCCTTCTCCTGCGCGGCCGGCCGGGTCGGCCGGGGCGGGGTCGATGATGGTCTGCAGGGCGGCGAGGAGCCGGTCGCGGTCCTCGGGGCGGTCGGGGCGGAAGGCGGAGGTGAGTTCGACGTCGCCGAGGCGCCAGCCCCAGGCGACGAGCCCGCCCGGCTCGACGAACTTGCCGGCGATCCCCGCGGACAGGCCGGCCTCGACGAGGTCGTCCGCGGGGATGAACAGGTTGGCGGCCCCGGGGCGGAGCACGAGCAGGCCGCGGTGGGCGCCGGCGTCGTGGACCTCGAGGACGGCGCGCGAGCGCAGGCCCAGGCCGTGCACCGCCACGCGGTCCAGTCGGTCCTCGCCGCGCACCGTGCCCACGTGCATGCCCTCCGCGGACAGCGTCGGCTCGGCGTCGTAGAGGGCCGTCGGCACGGGGGCCGGGGCCGGGATCCCGGCCTGCGCCCGGCGGCGGGCCCGCCACCCGAGGGCCAGCAGGCCGAGCAGCACGAGGACGACGGCCAGGGTGCCCAGGGTCACCGGCAGCCACACGTCCGCGTAGTCCTTCGTCGGGGTCCGCGGGGGGACGGGTCGGGCCGCCAGGGCGGCGGCCAGGGGGTGATGCTCACGCGCGCTCCCCCGTCTCCGTCAGGGCCGGGTGGCGGTACGGCCGGGCGGGGGCGCCGTCGGCGACGACGCGGGCGCCGCGATAGACCGTGTGGCGCACCGCGCCCGGCAGCTCCATGCCCCGGTACGGGCTGTTGCGGGACTTCGTCAGGTGCTGCTCGGGGTCCACGGTGCGGCGGGCCCGCGGGTCCACGAGCACGAGGTTGGCCACGGCGCCGACGCGCGGGACGCCGCGCTCGTCGGCCTGGCCCTGGTCGGTCAGGCCGGCGATCCGGGCCGGCGCCGTGGACATCACGCGGGCGACGCCCGCCCAGTCCATCAGGCCGGTGTCCACCATCGCCTGCTGCACCACGGACAGGGCGGTCTCGAGGCCCGTCATGCCCATCGCCGCGACCGTCCACTCGCACTGCTTGGTCTCGGCGGTGTGCGGGGCGTGGTCGGTGCCCACGGTGTCGATGGTGCCGTCGGCCAGGCCGGCGCGCAGGGCCAGGACGTCGGACTCGCGGCGCAGCGGCGGGTTGACCTTGAACACGGGGTCGTAGGATCGGACGAGCTCCTCCGTGAGCAGCAGGTGGTGCGGGGTGACCTCGGCGGTCACGGCCACGCCCTGGGCCTTGGCCCAGCGGATCAGCTCGACGGAGCCGGCCGTGGAGACGTGGCACACGTGCAGGCGGGAGTCCACGTGCTGGGCCAGCAGCACGTCACGGGCGATGATGGCCTCCTCCGCCACGGCGGGCCAGCCGGCCAGGCCGAGGACGCCGGAGAGCTCGGACTCGTTCATCTGGGCGCCGGCGGTGAGGTTCGGCTCCTGCGCGTGCTGGGCCACGAAGCCGCCGAAGGACTTCACGTACTCGAGCGCACGGCGCATCAGCACGGCGTCGTGGACGCACATGCCGTCGTCGGAGAACATCCGCACGCGGGCCTGCGAGTCGGCCATCGCGCCGAGGTCGGCCAGGGCCTCGCCGGCCAGGCCCACGGTCACCGCGCCCACGGGGTGCACATCGCACCAGCCCGCGTCCCGGCCCAGCCGCCACACCTGCTCCACCACGCCGGCGGTGTCGGCCGTCGGCGTCGAGTTGGCCATCGCGTGGACCGAGGTGAAGCCGCCCATCGCGGCGGCGCGGGTGCCGGTCTCGACCGTCTCCGCGTCCTCCTTGCCGGGCTGGCGCAGATGGGTGTGCAGGTCGACGAGCCCGGGCAGCAGCACCAGGCCGGCGCAGTCGACCTCCTCGGGGGCCGGGTCGAGGCCGGCGGCGTGGGTCGCGGCGTCCGGGCCGAGGGCGGCGATCCGGCCCTCGGCGACGAGCACGTCGGCGGTCTCGCCCGTGGTCAGGCGCGCGCTGCGCAGCAGCAGGGGGCGGGGCTGGGGGCGCTCACGGGCGGACCTCCTGGTCGTGGTTGAGGACGAGGTGCAGGACCGCCATGCGGACGGACACGCCGTTGGCGACCTGCTCGAGGGCGGTGTTGCGGGGCGAGTCCGCCGCCGCCGGGCTGATCTCCAGGCCGCGGTTCATCGGGCCGGGGTGCATGACCACGGGCTCGTCGAGCAGGGCGCCCCGGCCGGCGGTGAGGCGGGCGAAGCGGTCATCGGTCAGCCCCCAGGTCCGGGTGTACTCCCCTGCGGACGGGAAGAAGGCGCCGCCCATCCGCTCGGCCTGGACGCGGAGCATCATGACGGCGTCGGGGCCGGCGTCGAGGGCCTCGTCCAGCGAGTAGGTGACCTGGCACGGCCACGCGGCCACGCCCACGGGCAGCAGGGTGGGCGGGGCGGCCAGGGTGACCTGTGCGCCCAGCGTGCTGAGCAGCCACACGTTGGACCGGGCCACGCGCGAGTGCAGGATGTCCCCCACGATCACCACGCGCATGCCGGTCAGGTCCCGGCCGACCAGGTCCTCTCCCGTCGCCGCGGCGAGGCGCCGGCGCAGGGTGAAGGCGTCCAGGAGGGCCTGGGTGGGGTGCTCGTGGGTGCCGTCGCCGGCGTTCACGACGGCGGAGCGCACCCAGCCGGAGTCGGCCAGCTGGCGGGCCGCGCCCGAGGACCAGTGGCGCATCACGATGGCGTCCGCGCCGATGGCCTCGAGCGTCTGGACGGTGTCCTTGAGCGACTCCCCCTTGGAGACGGACGACCCCTTCGCGGAGAAGTTGATCACGTCCGCGGAGAGCCGCTTGGCGGCGGCCTCGAAGGAGATGCGGGTGCGGGTGGAGTCCTCGAGGAAGAGGTTCACCACGGTGCGGCCGCGCAGGGCGGGCAGCTTCTTGACCTCGCGCTGGTTGACGGCGGCCATCTCCTCGGCGGTGTCGAGGACGGCGAGGGCGTCGGCGCGGGAGAGGTCGGCGGTGGACAGCAGGTGGCGCACGGCTCAACCCTCCCGGGTCGCGACACGGTCGACGATGCTCACGGCGTCCTCAGTGACCTCGCCGGTGCCCTCGGGGCCGTCGACCTCCATGAGCCGGACCTGGACGCGCTCGGCGGTGGAGGTCGGCAGGTTCTTGCCCACGAAGTCGGCCCGGACGGGCAGCTCGCGGTGCCCGCGGTCCACGAGGACGGCCAGGCGCACGGCGGCGGGGCGGCCCAGGTCGGCGATCGCGTCGAGGGCGGCCCGGACGGTGCGGCCGGAGAAGAGGACGTCGTCCACGAGCACGACGACGGCGCCGTCGAGGGGGACCTCGGGCAGGCGGGTGGGCATCGGGGTGCGGGCCGTGCCGCGGCGGAGGTCGTCCCGGTAGAGCGTCACGTCCACCTCACCGACGGCGGCGGTGGGGTCGAAGGCCGGCTCGATGCGGGCCAGCAGGGCGCCGAGCCGCCGGGCCAGGGGGCCCCGCGGCGCGGGATCCCCATCAGGACGAGACCCTCGGCGCCCTTGTTGGACTCGAGGATCTCGTGGGCGATCCGGGTCAGCGCCCGGTCGATCTCGGACGTGGACAGCACGGTCCGGGCAGCACGAGGTGCGGCGGGGTCAGTTCCCATGCCGGCGCCTCCTTCCCCGCCTCACAGGACGGCTCTTAAAGGATGCGTGGTCCGTCCCGGGGCGCCGGTGGGCCCCCGCGCGGAACGTCGCCGACTCTACCAGCGAGGCCCGCCCCACGGCGCGGATGACGCGGTGCGGGACGGGCCTCGTGACGGAGCTCTCGGCGGCTCAGGCGAGCAGCGTCGGCTTGACCTGCTGCAGGCGGCCGAGCAGACCGTTGACGAACTCGGGCGAGTCGTCCGTGGACAGCTGGGCGGCCAGGGCGACGGCCTCGGAGATGGCGACGGCGTCCGGCACGTCGTCCTGGAACAGCAGCTCCCAGGCCCCCACGCGCAGGATCGCCCGGTCGACGGCGGGCATGCGGTCCAGGGACCAGCCGCGGGAGTAGGAGCTCAGGGCCTCGTCGAGCCGCTCCTGGTCCGCGATGACGCCTTCCACGAGCCGCTGGGTGTAGGCGTTCACCTGCAGATCGGTGCTCTCGCGGCGGGTGCGGATGCCCTCCAGCGCGCTGGAGCCCCGCTGCTCGGCCTCGAACAGGATCTCCACCGCACGCTGCCGGGAGCGGCTGCGCGCCGTGGTCCCCCGCTTGGCAGCGGAGCCGGCGGAGGCCCGCTCAGTCATTGACGCGGCCGAGGTAGTCGCCGGTGCGGGTGTCGACCTTGACGCGGGTGCCCTGCTCGACGAAGAGCGGCACCTGGATCTCGGCGCCGGTCTCCACGGTGGCGGGCTTGGTGCCGGCGGACGAGCGGTCCCCCTGCAGGCCCGGCTCGGTGTAGGTGATCTCCAGGACCACGGACGCCGGCATCTCGAGGTACAGCGGCGTGCCCTCGTGCAGGGCGATGACCACCTGGGTGTTCTCGAGCATGTACTTCGCGGCGTCGCCGACCACGGCCCCGGGCACGGTGATCTGGTCGTAGTCCTTGACGTCCATGAACACGTAGTCCGCGCCGTCCTGGTAGAGGTACTGGTAGTCGGAGCGGTCCACGGTGGCGAACTCGACCTTGGCGCCGGCGTTGAAGGTCTTGTCCACGACCTTGCCCGTGGTGATGTTCTTCATCTTGGTGCGGACGAACGCGCCGCCCTTGCCCGGCTTGACGTGCTGGAACTCGGTGACGTTCCAGAGCTGGCCCTCCAGCTTCAGGACGGCGCCGTTCTTGATGTCGTTGCTCGTTGCCACGTGTGTGTGCTCCCGATCGGTCTCGCGGACCGTCACGGGTCCGCCTGCAGTGGGTGGGGTCTTGGATGTGCGCGGGCCAGTCTACGGGAGGCCCCGCGCGGGGCCGGGGTCAGCGGCGGCTCACTCTGCGATCTCCTGGTACGCCGCGAAGAGCAGGGACGCGTCCGGGATGTCCACGGTGGTGGGCTGCGCGAGCCCGTCCAGCAGGACGAAGCGCAGCTGGTCGCCGCGGTTCTTCTTGTCCCGGCGGATGCCCTCGAGCAGGGTCTGCCACCGGTCCCCGCGGTAGGAGACGGGCAGGCCCAGGGCCGTCAGCACCGACCAGTGGCGGTCCGCGGTGGCGTCGTCGAGCCGGCCGAGGGAGCGGGCCAGCTCGGCCGCGAAGACCAGCCCCACGGACACCGCGGCGCCGTGGCGCCACTGGTAGCGCTCGGCGAGCTCGATCGCGTGCCCCATCGTGTGGCCGTAGTTCAGCGCCTCGCGGGCGCCCGACTCGCGGGGGTCGCGGGAGACGACGTCCGCCTTGACCCGGATCGAACGCTCGATCAGCTCGCGCAGCCGCGCGGAGTGCGGGTTCTGGGCCTGGGCCGGGTCCTCCTCGATGAGGTCGAGGATCGCGGGGTCGGCGATGAAGCCGCACTTCACGACCTCGGCCAGGCCGGAGATCAGCTCGTTGGCCGGCAGGGTGAGCAGCGTGTCCAGGTCCGCCAGCACGCCGGCCGGATTGTGGAACGCCCCCACCAGGTTCTTGCCCTCGGCGGTGTTGATGCCGGTCTTGCCGCCCACCGCCGCGTCCACCATGCCCAGCAGGGTGGTGGGCATGTGCACGACGCGGACGCCGCGCAGCCACGTGGCCGCCACGAAGCCGGCCAGGTCGGACACGGCGCCGCCGCCCACGGAGACGATCGCGTCCGACCGGGTGAAGTCGTTCTGGCCGAGCACCTGCCAGCAGAACCCGGCCACCTGCAGGTGCTTGCCCTCCTCGGCGTCCGGGATCTCGGCGGTCAGTGCGGTCAGGCCCACGGCCTCGAGGTCGTTCTTGACGACGTCGCCGGTGGCCCGGAGGGCGCGCGGATGGATGACCAGCACGCGTCGGACGGTCGGGCCGAGCATGTCCGGCAGGCGCGCGAGCAGGCCCCGGCCCACCACCACGTCGTAGCCGCCGTGCACGGCCGCCTCGTGGCCGCCGGCCACGGGGATGACCGTCACGTCCTCGGGTGCGGCCGGAGCGGCCGCGGGCGCCGCCCCCGGGGTCTCCTGCTCGGTGATGTCCGGCTCACGGTCGGTCATGGGTGTGACTCACTCCTTCGGGGGCGGTGGGCGTCCCCCACGATACGCCAGGCCGCCTCGGCGGCCGTCAGGCCTGTGGTGTCGAGCACGAGGTCGGCGACCTCGCGGTACAGCCCCTCGCGTTCGGCGAGGATGCGCCGCCAGGTCCCGGCGGGGTCTCCGGCCAGGACGGGGCGGCCCGCGCCGCCGCCCACGCGGCGCAGCGCCTCCTCCTCTCCGACCGCGAGGTAGACGACGTCGGAGTCCGGCCCGGCCAGCGCGCGGCGGGTGCCCGGATGCAGGACGGCGCCGCCGCCGCACGAGAGGACGCACGGGGCGGGTCGGCCGAGCACATGGCCGATGACGCGCGCCTCCTCCGCCCGGAACGCGGCCTCGCCGTGCTCGGCGAAGAACTCCGGGATCGGGCCGTGCACCTGGGTGAACAGCTCGTCGGAGTCCACGAAGGGCAGCCCGGTCACGGCGGCCAGGGCCCGGCCGACCGTCGTCTTCCCGGCCCCCATCGGGCCGACGAGGACGATCCGGCGGGCCGGGCGCGCGGCCGGGTCCTCGTCGGCCGCGGCGGCCACCGTGGCCGCGGCCGTCAGGCGCGCCTCGAGGGCACCGATCATGCCCTCCCACGGGCACACGGTGACGGGCCCGGGGACGGGACGCGTGCTCGGGTCCGGTCCCGGGGCCGGCGCGGTCCCGGGGGTGTCGGTCACGGCAGGGGGTCGCCCATCGGGCCGTCCGCCACGACGTCGGCGCCCGGCTCCGGCAGGGCGGGGACCGCGGCCTGGAACGCTTCGAGGTTGCGGCGCGTCTCGGCCACGGAGTCGCCGCCGAACTTCTCGAGCATCGCGTCGGCCAGGACGAGGGCGACCATGGCCTCGGCGACGATGCCCGCGGCGGGCACGGCCGCCACGTCGGAGCGCTGATGGTGGGCCGTGGTCTCCGCGCCCGTGGCGACGTCGACCGTGGGCAGTGCGCGCGGCACCGTGGCGATCGGCTTCATCGCGGCGCTCACGCGCAGCAGCTCGCCCGTCGACATGCCGGCCTCGATGCCGCCGGCCCGGTCGGTCGTGCGCCGGGGGCGGCCGTCCGCGCCGCGGGCGATCCCGTCGTGGGCGGCGGTGCCGCGTCGGGCGGCCGTGGCGAACCCGTCGCCGACCTGCACGCCCTTGATCGCCTGGATGCCCATGAGCGCCCCCGCCAGCCGCGCGTCGAGGCGGCGGTCCCAGTGGACGTGGGAGCCCAGGCCGATCGGCACGCCGTACGCCAGCACCTCCACGACGCCGCCGAGGGTCTCCCCGGCGCGGTGGGCGTCGTCGACCTCGGCGACCATCGCCGCGGAGGTCTGCGGGTCGAGGCAGCGGACCGGGTCGGCGTCGAGGCGGGCCTCGTCCTCGGGGACGGGGAACGGGTGGCCCTCCGGCAGGGCGGCCTCCCCGAAGGCCACGGTGTGGGAGACGATCCGCACGCCGAGCTCGCCGAGGAAGGCGCGGGCGACGGTGCCCAGGGCCACACGGGCGGCGGTCTCACGGGCCGAGGCGCGCTCGAGGAGGGGGCGGGCCTCGTCGAAGCCGTACTTCTGCATGCCGGTCAGGTCGGCGTGGCCGGGCCGTGGGCGGGTGAGCGCCGCGTTGCGGGCCAGACCGTCGAGCTCCTCCGCGGGGACGGGATCGGCGGCCATCACCTTCTCCCACTTGGGCCATTCCGTGTTGCCCACCTGGATCGCCACGGGCGAGCCGAGGGTGCGGCCGTGGCGGACGCCGCCGAGGATCGTCACCGCGTCCTGCTCGAACTTCATGCGCGCGCCGCGCCCGTACCCCAGGCGGCGGCGCGCGAGCGCGTCCTGCACGTCCTGCGTCGTGACCGGGATCCCGGCCGGCAGTCCCTCAACGATTCCTGTGAGCGCGGGGCCGTGAGACTCCCCCGCTGTCAACCAGCGCACCATGGCGTGCAGTCTCTCACGCACGGGGCACCGCGCCGCCACGTGTGACCGGACGGGACGCGCCGGGTGCGGCGTCCGGCACTCAGCCGGCGGCCGGCCCCAGGGCGTCCGCCGCGGCGCGCGTCACCGCCGCCCAGTCCGGCTCGGGCATCCCGGCCGCGGCGCGGGGCCGGGCCGTGAACAGCCGGACCTGCTGGATGCCCTGGTGCAGCAGCATGGACAGCCCGGACGCCACCGGACCGACCTCCCGGGACCAGGCGGACGCCAGCACGGAAGGCCACGGGTCGTAGGCCGCGTCCAGCAGGGGCGGCAGGGCGGCGTCGGCCGGCACGTGTGCGGCCAGGGCGTCCGCGGCGCGCGGCGGCAGGGTGGCGACGACGGCACGCAGCCCCGGCGCCCGCCGGAGCAGATCCGCCTGGGTCAGGGTCGCCCAGCGCAGCCCGAGCGCGTCGGCCAGGGCCGTCACCTCGGCGGCGCGGGCGGCGTCGCGGACGCCGAAGAGCACCGCGTCCGCGCCGAGCGTGGCGGCGGCGAGGACGGCCGCCGTCGCGGTCCCCCCGTTCCCGAGGACGCCGAGGGTCCCGCCCCGGGCGGCACGGTCGAGGCCGGCCGCGGCGAGGGCGCCGAGGATGCCGTCCACGTCCGTGTTCTCGGCGTGGACGACCCCGGGCGCGGAGGGGTGGTCGCGCACGAGGGTGTTCGCGCTGCCCAGGAGCCGGACACGGTCGCTGACGTGCCCGGCGGCGGCGACGACCGCCCGCTTCAGCGGCATGGTGACGGAGCAGCCGAGCCAGTCCTGCCCGCGGGCCGCGGCCGCGCCGCCGTCGGCCGCGCCCGGGGCGCCGAGGTGCTCGGCCGCGAAGGCGAGCACCTCGTCCTCGCCCAGGTCACGGCGGCCGTAGTCGACGTCGAGGCCCAGGACCCGGTAGGCGGCCGTGTGCAGCACCGGGGAGAGCGAGTGGGCGATCGGCCGGCCCAGGACCGCCGCGCGCAGCACGGGGCGCATCAGCACACCCCCGGATTGGAGGCGCAGTAGCGCTGCAGGGTGCGCACGTGCTGCTGGTGCTCCTCATAGGTGCGGGAGAACTCGGTGTGGCCGGTGCCGATGTCCGTGGTCACCCAGTAGTAGGCGTCCGTCTCGGCCGGGTCGAGGGCGGCCTCGACGGCCGCGTCGGAGGGCATGCCGATCGGACCCGGTGGCAGGCCCGGGTGCACGTACGTGTTGTAGGGGTTCGAGGCGTCCTGGCGCTGGCCCGAGGTGAAGCTGAGGCTGCGCACGCCGAGGCCGTACGTGACGGTGGCGTCGATCTGCAGGAGGCCGTGCGTCTCGGTGTTGTCCGGGGCGAGGCGGTTCTCGATGGCGCCGGCGACCTGCCGGTAGTCCTGGGGCAGGGCCTCCGCCTCGAGGATGGAGGCGATCGTGAGCACGCGCTGCTGGTCGGCCGGGTCGCGGATGTCGAGGGCGTCGAGCTCGGCGAGGGTGGGCCGGATCAGGGCGTCGAGCACCTGCTCGGCGGTGGCGTCGACGGGGAGGCGGTACTCCCCCGCGTCGAGCCAGCCCTCGAGCGTGCCCGCCTCCCCGGGGACGCCGTAGCGGGTCGGGTCCTGGGCGGCGGCCTCGAGCTCCTCGCGGGGCAGCCCCGTGGCCTCGGCGACGGCGTCCAGCACCTCGGTGAGCCGCCGGCCGCGCTCCACGAGCACGTAGTGCACGGCCCCGTCCGTGGCGCCCTGGAGCACCGCGAGGGCCTCGGCCGCGGGCATCCGCTCGCGCAGCACGAAGTCCCCCGACCGCACGAGACCGCTGTCCGTGTCCCGGGCAGCGCGCTCGAACGCACGGGCGGAGGCCACGATGCCGGCCCGGTCCAGGCGGGCCGCCACGGAGCCCAGGTCCTCGCCCGGCCCCACCGAGAACGTCACCTCGTCACCCTCGACGGCCGTGTGGTCGGGGCCGCTCAGGAAGCCGCGCACGATCAGCCCGACCACGACGGCGAACGCCACGAGCACCGTGCCCAGCACCAGCGCGGTCCGCCGCCGGTCGGCGCCGCGGTCGACCCGCGGGGCCGGGTGAGACCCGGAGCCCCGGCGACGCAGGAACCTGCGAGGCCGGCGTGGGCCGGCCGCGTCGACCGGCTGGGACGGGGCGCCGAGATCGGCCTCGTCCGCCTCGCCGTGGGCGAAGCCGAACACGTCGAGGTCGTCGTGGACGTCGGCCTCGTCGCCGAGCAGATCGTCCCACTGGTCCTCACGCCGAGCGTGCTGGCGGTCGCCGGTCACCGGATCCGCTCCCGGTCCTGGCCGGCCCAGCGTCCGGTGCGGCGCTGCTCGTCCACGGCGGCCTGCAGGATCGCGACGGCGGCCGCCTGGTCGATCACGCCGCGGCTGTCCTTGACGGACCGGCCCGCGGCCCGCAGTCCGGCCTGCGCGGAGACCGTGCTGAGCCGCTCGTCGACGAGCCGGACCGGCACAGGCTGGCCCGCCTCGACCAGGGCGGCGGCGACGGCGTCCGCGTAGTCGAGGGCGTCCTGCGTGGACGGCGTGTGCTCGCCCCGCAGATTCACCGGCAGACCGACGTACACGGCGACGACGTCGAGCTCGCGTGCGTGGGCGACGAGCTCGTCCACGTCACGACGTCGACGCGCATCCCGCCGCAGGGTGGCCACGGGGGTGGCGATCAGGCCGTCGGGGTCGGCCGACGCGACGCCCACGCGGGCACGGCCGACGTCGACGCCGAGGGTGCGCCCCCGGCGCACGGCGTCGCTCGCCACGGCGGCCCCGTCCTGACCTGCGCTCACGTCCGCCTCAGGCCGCGCGCACCGCGGCGACGACGGCCTCGAGCGCGTCCTCGACGCGCGTGACGTCCTGGCCGCCGCCCTGGGCGACGTCGTCCTTGCCTCCGCCCCCGCCGCCGAGCACGCCGGTGGCGGTCTTGACCATGGCGCCCGCCTTGAGGCCGGCCGCGCGGGCGGCCTCGTTGGTCGCCACGACCACGAGGGGCCGGCCCTTGGCCTCGGCCGTGAGGGCCACGAGCACAGGCGTGCCCGCCGCGTTGCCGCCGGCCGACTCGATCCGGGCGCGCAGGTCCAGCACGAGGGAACGCAGCTGGTCCCCGGCCACGTCGCCGACGTGGTGCGCCAGCACCCGCACCGACGTCCCGGCGGACGTCGTGACGTCCTGGGCCTGCCCGGCGAGCTGGCCGGCCTGGGCCTGCAGCGCCTGGGCCCGCAGCTCCGCGACCTGCTTCTCGGCCGCCTTGAGCCGGTCCAGGGTGGCGCCGATGCGGTCCTTGAGCTCCTCGGCCGGGGCCTTGAACATCTCCGAGAGCTCGGAGACGAGGGTGCGCTCCGCGGCGAGGTGGCGGAACGAGTCCAGGCCGACGAGCGCCTCGACGCGGCGGTTGCCCGAGCCCACGGACTGCTCGCCGAGCAGGGTCAGCGAGCCGATCTGCGCGGTGCGGCCCACGTGGGTGCCGCCGCACAGCTCGCGGGACCAGGCACCGTCGATCTCCACGACGCGCACCCGGTCGCCGTACTTCTCGCCGAACAGGCTCATCGCACCAAGTGCGCGCGCCTCCTCGAGGCTCATCTCCTGGGTGAGCACGGCGTGGTCGTCGCGGATGGCGATGTTCACCACGTCCTCGACCTCGGAGCGGGCCCCGGCCGAGAGCGCCTCGGCCCAGCGGAAGTCGAAGCGCAGGTAGCCCTCCTTGTTGAAGGAGCCGGACTGCGTGGCCTCGGGGCCGAGGACCTGGTGCAGCGCGGCGTGCACCAGGTGGGTGCCGGAGTGGGCCTTCTCGCCGTCGAGGCGGCGCTGCAGGTCGATCGCGCCGAGGGCCTGCGCGCCGGCGGCGACCTCCCCGTCGAGGACCTTGACCCGGTGCACGGACAGCCCCTTCACGGGGGCCTGCACGTCGAGCACCTCGAGGCGGAAGCCGTCGCCGGTGATCAGGCCGGTGTCCGCGGCCTGGCCGCCGGACTCCGCGTAGAACGGCGTGGCGTCCAGGACGAGCTCGAGCTCCGTGCCGGCGCCCGCGGACGCGACCTCCTCGCCGTTCTGCAGCAGGCCGCGCACCACGGACTCGGTGGTGTGCTCGGTGTAGCCGGTGAAGTGGGTCTGGCCCTCGGCGCGCAGGCGCTGGTACACGGCCGTGTCCGTGTGACCGGACTTCTTGGCCTTGGCGTCCGCGCGGGCGCGGTCGCGCTGCTCGGCCATGAGGGCGCGGAACCCGGCCTCGTCCACGGCGAC
This sequence comes from Micrococcus sp. GPGPB33, assembly GCF_037853785.1. NCBI lineage: Bacteria > Bacillati > Actinomycetota > Actinomycetes > Micrococcales > Micrococcaceae > Micrococcus > Micrococcus sp. GPGPB33. The sequence continues at coordinate 1,868,354 of NZ_JAQMWO010000002.1, read as the reverse complement.
GCCGGCCTCCTCCGCGATCTCGAGCGTCAGCTCGATCGGGAAGCCGTAGGTGTCGTGCAGCTCGAACGCGTCCGGGCCCGCGATGCCGCCGCCCGCCGAGCGGGCCTGGCCCACCGCGGCGTCGAGGCGGGCCGTGCCCGCGGCGATGGTCCGCAGGAACGCCTTCTCCTCGGCGTAGGCGATCCGGGAGATGCGCTCGAACTCGTCCGCGACCACCGGGTAGGTGCCCTTCATCGCGTCCCGGGAGACCGGCAGCAGCTCGGGGAACACGGGCTCGGTGACGCCCATCAGGCGCAGGGCGCGGACGACGCGGCGGATGAGGCGGCGCAGCACGTAGCCGCGGCCCTCGTTGCCGGGACGCACGCCGTCGCTGATCAGCATCAGGGCCGAGCGCACGTGGTCGGCCACCATGCGCAGGCGGACGTCGTCGTCGTAGTGCGGGTCGGCCGGGTCCTCGGTGGAGGTGTAGGAGCGGCCGGCCAGCTGCGCGGCGCGGTCGAGCACGGGGCGGACCTGGTCCGTCTCGTACATGTTCTCCACACCCTGGAGGATCATGGCGAGCCGCTCGAGGCCGAGACCGGTGTCGATGTTCTTGTGCTCGAGCTCGCCGGCGATGTCGAAGTCGTCCTTCGAGCGCACCGCGGAGAGGCGGTACTGCATGAACACGAGGTTCCAGATCTCGATGTAGCGGGTGTCGTCCGCGGCCGGGCCGCCGTCGACGCCGTACGCGGGGCCGCGGTCGTAGAAGATCTCCGAGCAGGGGCCGCCCGGGCCGGGCTGGCCGGTGTTCCAGTAGTTGTCGTCCTTGCCCATGCGCTGGATGCGCTCGGGACGGACGCCCACGTCCTCGCGCCAGATGCGCTCGGCCTCGTCGTCCTCGCGGTACACGGTGACCCAGAGGCGCTCGGGGTCCAGGCCGAAGCCGCCGTCCTCGACCGAGGACGTCAGCAGCTCCCAGGCCATCGGGATGGCCGTCTCCTTGAAGTAGTCGCCGAAGGAGAAGTTGCCGCACATCTGGAAGAAGGTGCCGTGGCGGACGGTCTTGCCGACCTCCTCGATGTCCGCGGTGCGGATGCACTTCTGCACCGAGACGACGCGCGGGCTCGGCGGGGTCTGCTCCCCCAGGAAGTACGGGATGAACGGGACCATGCCGGCCACCGTGAACAGCAGCGACGGATCCGGCGAGACGAGCGACGCCGACGGCACCACGCGGTGCCCCCTGGACTCAAAGAAGGCGGTCCAGCGGCGGGCGATCTCCTGGGACTTCATGCGGGGGTGTCCTTCTGCGTGGTGGTGGTCTGGGGGCGGGCGGCGCCGTGCGACGGCGGCTCCACGGTCTCCCCGGAGATGATCGGCCCCGTGTGGGGCAGGTAGGGCGCGGCCCAGGGGGCCTCGGCGCGGACGCGCTCGGCCAGGCGCCGGGCACCGTCCTGCAGGGCGGCCGCCGCGGCGTCGGCGGCGGCCTCACCGGCCTGGCGGGCCAGACGCTCCGGGTCCAGGCGGGCGGAGAACCCCGCGCGCCCCCCGCGGAGCCAGGGTCAGACGTCGGCGCGTCGGTCGCGTCGGTGGCCGGGTGGGCACGGTCGCCGAGGGCGCGGTGTGCGAACCAGCCGGATGCGGCGCCGGCGCCGACGAGCAGCAGCGAGCGGAGCATGGCGGGGGCCTCCTTCGGACGGCAGGGATTCCGGCCCCACCTTACCGGGCGCGGCGCCGATCCCCGGCGGCGGGCCCGGGGACGCCGCAGGCCCGGTCACCTCCGAGAGGTGACCGGGCCTGCGGGACGCGCGGGGCGCCGTCGTCCGGGACGGACCCGGCCGCGGCGGATCAGCGCGCGTAGTACTCGACCACGAGCTGCTCCTCGCAGGTCACGGGGACCTCGGAGCGCTTCGGGCGACGGGTGAGGGTGGCGCGCAGCTTGTCGATCTCCACGGTCAGGTAGCCCGGGGTGGCGGGCAGGACCTGCTGGTGGGCGCCGGCGGCGGCCAGCTGGAAGGGGACCATCTTCTCCGAGCGCTCGTGCACGTGGATCATCTGGCCCTCCTTCACGCGGAACGAGGGGACGTCCACGCGCTTGCCGTCCACCATGATGTGGCGGTGCACGACGAGCTGACGGGCCTGCTGGATGGTGCGGGCGAAGCCGGCACGCAGCACGAGGGCGTCGAGGCGCTGCTCGAGGAGCTCGACCAGGTTCTCACCGGTCAGGCCGGCGGTGCGCTTGGCCTCCTCGAAGTAGCGGCGCATCTGGGCCTCGCGGATGTTGTACTGGGCGCGCAGACGCTGCTTCTCCTTGAGGCGCACCGCGTAGTCCGAGTCCTGCTTGCGGCGGGCACGGCCGTGCTGGCCGGGGCCGTACGGACGACGCTCCATGTACTTCTCGGCCTTGGGGGTCAGCGCGATGCCCAGGGCGCGGGAGTGCCGCACGGTGCGGCGGGTGCGAAGGTTGCCACTCATGGTGGACCTGCCTTTCCTTGACGTGCGGCACGGTTCGGGTTTGTCTCGAGGTCTCGTCCGGGCGCCGGGGCGCACGGGTCAAGGGGCCTCGAACCTGGCCTCCCCGCGATCCTGAGGAGAGCTGAGGGCGTGCCGCCGCCCGTCATCCACTGATGCGCTGCGCGTCCCTCGCCCGGGCACGCGGGCGTCCGCGGGGATCCGAGCGAGGGGGATGCGTCCGGGGCGCAGCGCCTGCCAGACCGGTCCACCTTACCAGAGCGACGACGACGGGGCGGGCCGGGGCTCAGGCGCGCGGCGTGGCCGCGGTGCCGGGGTCCGCGCCGAGGAGCTGACCGGCCTGGTCCAGGTGGGAGGCCTCGACCAGCACGTCGTACGACTCGGCCTCCATGGTCTGCAGGGACGTGAAGTCGCGCCTGCCGCCGGTGGCCGCGTGGCCGATCGCCCCGAAGACCGCCCCCCACAGGGCGCCCAGGCCCAGGGAGATCAGCAGGATCCAGAGGAACCCGAAGCCGGGGGCGAAGATCGAGAAGAGCAGGCCGAGCAGGAGGCCGAACCACAGGCCCTGCAGCCCGCCGCGGACGGCGGCCTTGCCGGTGGTCATCCGGCCCAGGACCTGCTCCACGGAGCGCAGCCCGGTGCCCACGATGCGCACGCGCTCCACGGGGAACCCGGCGTCGGAGAGCTGGTCCACGAGGGCCTGGGCCTCGGCGTAGGCCGGGACGGAGCGCAGGATGCGGTAGTCGGCCTGCGGGAGGGCGGGGCCGCCGGCGCCGGGGCGGCCGTACGGGGCCGGCTGCTGCGCGGCGGTGTGCTGGGGGTGGACTGCTGCGGAGTGGACTGGGTCATGGGGGCGGCTCCTTCTGTTCCTTCTGTGCGTCGGTGGTGCATGGGGGCGCGAGCGGGCGAGGAGTCGGCGGGCCGACGTCGACCGCCCCGCTCATCCCTGGACAACCGGTGATCCGGGCGTCTTTATTCCGCGCGGCCGCCCGAGGCCTCCGCCCTCGGGCCCGGCGCGCGCTCAGTCGCCGCGGATGATCCGGCGCAGCGCGGCCACCTGCTCGGTGAGCCGCTTCTCGTGTCCGATGGGCTTGGGCCGGTAATAGTCCCTCCCGACCAGGGGGTCCGGCGCGTACTGCTGACGGGCGACGGCGTGCGGCTCGTCGTGGCTGTAGACGTAGCCCTGGCCGTGGCCGAGGGCCGCCGCGCCGGGGTAGTGCGCGTCCCGCAGGTGCGCCGGCACCGCGCCCGTGTGGCCGGCCCGCACGTCCGCGATCGCCTCGTTCACGGCGGTGTAGCTCGCGTTGGACTTCGGCGCGGTGGCCAGATGCGTCACGGCCTGCGCCAGGATGATGCGTCCCTCCGGCATGCCGATCAGCTGCACGGCCTGGGCGGCGGCCACGGCGGTCTGCAGCGCGGTCGGGTCGGCCATGCCCACGTCCTCGGACGCGGAGATGATCAGCCGCCGGGCGATGAACCGGGGGTCCTCCCCCGCCTCCAGCATCCGGGCGAGGTAGTGCATCGACGCGTCCACGTCCGAGCCGCGGATGGACTTGATGAAGGCACTGATCACGTCGTAGTGCTGGTCGCCGTCCTTGTCGTAGCGCTGGACGTGGTGGTCCATCGCCTGCGCGGCGTCCTCCTCCGTGACCGCGACGGCGCCCTCCCCCGCCCGGCCGGCCTCGCGCGCCTTGTCCAGGGCGACGCCGGCCGCGGCCTCCAGCACCGTGAGCGCCCGCCTCGCGTCGCCGCCGGCCATCCGCACCAGGTAGTCCCGCGCGTCGTCCTGGAGCACCACGGCGCCGTTGAGCCCGCGCTCCTGGGTCACGGCACGGTCCAGCAGCCCGACGATGTCGTCGTCCGTGAGGGGACGCAGCGTGAGCAGCAGCGACCGGGAGAGCAGGGGTGCGATCACGGAGAAGGACGGGTTCTCCGTGGTCGCGGCCACCAGCACGACCCAGCGGTTCTCGACGCCCGGCAGCAGCGCGTCCTGCTGCGCCTTGGAGAAGCGGTGGATCTCATCGAGGAACAGGACGGTGGTGCGCCCGTAGAGGTCCCGTTCGCGCTGGGCCTGCTCCATCACCTGCCGCACGTCCTTCACACCGGCCGTGATCGCGGACAGCTCCGTGAACGTGCGCCCGGGGGCGCGGGCGATCACGTGGGCCAGCGTCGTCTTGCCGATGCCCGGAGGCCCGTAGAGGATGACCGAGCTCGGTCCCGCGGCGGAGTCCGGATCGGGCTCGGCGAGCTTGCGCAGCGGGGAGCCCGGCCGCATGAGGTGCCGCTGGCCCAGCACGTCATCCAGCGTGCGCGGGCGCATGCGCACGGCCAGCGGTGCGCCGGGGTGCGGGGCGGCCACGGTGCCGGCCGGGCCGTCGTCGTCGGCCCCGGTGTGCGCGGCGCTGAAGAGGTCGTCCATCGGGTCCAGGGTAGTCCTCGGCCCGCGGGCGCGTGGGTGGCATCCTGGCCGCATGAGCCCCGCCGCCCCGCGCGCCGACCACACCCATGTCCTGCTGCTGCGCGGGATCAACGTGGGCCGGAGCAACCGTGTCGGGAAGGACACGCTGATCCGCTGGGCCCGGGCCGCCGGCGGGGAGGCGGTCACGACCCACCTGGCCAGCGGCAACGTCCTGTTCCGGGCGTCCTCCGACGCGGCCGCCGAGGGCGTGCGGCAGGGGTTCGCGCGGCGGGCGCGTGAGGAGGGCGGCCTCGACGTCCCCGTGGTCCTCGTGGACGTGGGCACGCTCCGGCGCGCCCTGGAGCTGCACGACGCGCTCCCCTGGGCCGGCGGCGAGCCGAAACGCACCCAGCTCACCGTGCTCGAGGACGACCCCGCACCCGAGGCGGCCGCCGCCCTGGCCGCGCTCGACCACGGGGATGGCCGACCCGCGGGGCCGGATCGCACGGCCCTGGAGGGACGGCTGCTGTGGATGCGCTGCGCCGCGGGGGTCGCCGACTCCCCGCTCACCCCGGCTCGCCTCGACCGGGCGCTCGGGGTGCGCGGCACGGCCCGGAACCTCACGACGGTGCGGGTGCTCGCGGGGCTGCCGAGCGAGGACTGACCTCGGCGGACGGCACGCGGGGCGTCCGGGGCGTCGACACCCGCGGGACACCGCGCGCTGGCCGGGACGTCACGGTCCGTTCACATCCGTGCGATGGGGTGACCCCGTCCTCCGCCTCCCTGCCCTGACTGGAGCATCCATGCCTCGCCTCGCACGCCTCGCCACGGCCGTCACCGCCGCGGCCCTGTCCACGGCCTTCCTCGCCCCGGCCTCCCTCAGCGCGCCCGCCCCGCACTCGGCCACGGCCCAGCGCGCCGCCATCGCCGCCAACCCGTCCGGCAAGAGCATCGAGCTCACCCGCGCCGGCACCCACGAGACCGGCGTGTTCGGCGAGTCCGCCGCCGAGATCCCGGCCTTCGACGCGGTCTCCGGCCGCCTGTTCGTGGTGAACGCGCAGCGCGGCGCCGTCGACGTCATGCGCCTGGGCGCCGACGCCGCCCCCGTGGCCGAGCGGACCCTCTCCGCCGAGGGCCTGCGCACCGCGGACGGCTCCGTCACGGACAAGGGCGCCACGGTGAACTCCGTGGCCGTCTCCGGCGGCGTGATGGCCGTCGCCGTGGAGGCCGCCGAGAAGACCGACCACGGCTGGGTCGTGTTCTTCGACACCACCACCCTGCGCTACCTCGGCGGCGTGCGGGTGGGCGCCCTGCCGGACTCGCTGGCCTTCTCCCCGAACGGGGCGTACGTGGTGGTCGCCAACGAGGGCGAACCGGCCGACGACTTCTCCGTCGACCCGGAGGGCACGATCTCCGTGGTCTCCGTGCCGAAGAACGCCCAGCAGTTCTCCCGCCTGACCCAAGACGCGGTGCGCACCGTGGACTTCCGCGCCTACGACGCCGGCACCGCCCTGCCCGCCGGCGTGCGCGTCTCCGGCCCCGATGTGGCCGTGCCCGCCGGTCACGAGCCCGCCGGTCGGGTGGCCCGCAACCTCGAGCCGGAGTACGTCACCATCGACCCGCCCGGACGCACCGCCTACGTGTCCGTGCAGGAGGCCAACGCCGTCGCCGTCGTGGACCTGAAGTCCGCCACGCTGGAGGACCTCTGGGCGCTGACGCCCACCGACTGGTCCACCGAGGGCATGCTGGACGCCTCGGACAAGGACGGCGGCATCGAGCTGGGCCACTGGCCGGTCGACGGCCTGCCCATGCCCGACGGCATCGACACGTACCGCTGGCGCGGTCAGAACCTGGTCGTCACCGCCAACGAGGGTGACGGGCGGGAGTGGGGCGACTTCAACGACTCCGAGCGCGTCAGCGACCTGGACCTGTGCGCCGCCGAGTTCCCGGGGGCCAAGGCCCTGCAGAAGAAGGATGCCCTGGGCCGCCTGAAGGTGCTCACCGACCTCGGCTACGACTCTGAGCGCGAGTGCCACTCCTCCCTGACCACACTGGGCGGCCGGTCCTTCTCCATCTACACCGCGGACGGCACCCGCCTGTTCGACTCCGCCGGCATGATCGAAGAGCAGATCGCCCGGCTCGTGGCCGCCGGCGAGCTGCCGGAGCACGCGTTCAACGCGAACAACGACGAGACCCCGTCCGGGGACTCCCGTTCGGATGACAAGGGCCCCGAGCCCGAGTCCGTGGTGGTGGGCACGATCCAGGGCCGCACCTACGCGTTCGTGGGCCTCGAGCGCATCGGCGGCGTGATGGTCTTCGACATCACCGACCCGCGGAACGCCACCTACGTGGACTACGTCAACGACCGTGACTGGGATGCCGCGGGCGACGACGCCGCGGCCGGCCTGGGTGACATGGGCGCCGAGGGCCTGACCTTCGTGCCGGCCGACGAGTCCCCCTCCGGCACCGCCCTGCTGATCGTCGCCAACGAGGTCTCCGGCTCGACCACCGTGTACGAGGTGGATCCGACCCGTCGTCAGTGATCCGCTGACGCGGACCGGTTCCGGGCGCGTTGCAGAATGGCTGCATGAGAGCCGTTCTGCAACGCGCCCGTTCCGCTTCCGTCGTCGTGGATGGCGAGGTGGTCGGCTCCTTCGAGGGCGAGGGGCTGGTGATCCTGCTCGGAGTGTCAGTCACGGACACGGAGGCCGAGGCCGTCCAGGTGGCCCGCAAGGTGGCCGGGCTCCGCATGCTCGACGGCGAGCGGTCCCTCACCGACGCCGGTGCCCCGGCGCTCGTCGTCAGCCAGTTCACGCTGTACGGCGACGTGCGGAAGGGCCGGCGGCCGTCCTGGACGCGCGCGGCGAAGGGCAACCAGGCCGAGCCGCTCTACGAGCGGTTCACGGCCGAGCTCGAGGCCGCCGGCGTGCGCGTGGAGCGCGGGGTGTTCGGCGCGAAGATGGACGTCTCCCTCACCAACTCCGGGCCGTTCACGCTGATCGTGGACTCGGACGAGCTGGCCGGTCCGCGGCGCGGCTGAGGCGGGCCCGCCGCGGACCCGGATCAGGCCTCCGGCTCGGCCTCGGCCTGCTTCGGCTCCGGCTGCGCGTCGACGCCGGCCTCCTTGCGCTGCTGGGCGGTGATGGGCGCCGGTGCGGCCGTCAGCGGGTCGAAGCCGCCGCCGGTCTTCGGGAACGCGATGACCTCGCGGATCGAGTCGGTGCCGGCCAGCAGGGCGACCACGCGGTCCCAGCCGAACGCGATGCCGCCGTGCGGCGGGGCGCCGTACTTGAAGCCCTCGAGCAGGAAGCCGAACTTCTCGTTCGCCTCCTCCGGGGACAAGCCCATGACCTCGAACACGCGCTCCTGCACGTCCCGACGGTGGATGCGGATGGAACCGCCGCCGATCTCGTTGCCGTTGCACACGATGTCGTACGCATACGCCAGGGCCGCGCCCGGGTCGGTGTCGAAGGTGTCCGCGAACTCCGGCTTGGGCGAGGTGAACGCGTGGTGCACGGCGGTCCAGGCGCCCGCACCCACGGCGACGTCGCCCGAGGCCACGGCGTCGGCCGCCGGCTCGAACATCGGCGCGTCCACGACCCACACGAACGCCCAGTCGGCGTCCTTCGCGGCCACGCCGTCACCGGCATCGGTGAACAGCCCGCAGCGACGGCCGATCTCCACGCGGGCCGCACCCAGCAGCGCGCGGGACTCCTTCGGCTTCCCGGCGGCGAAGAACACGCAGTCGCCCGGGTTCGCGCCCACGGCGGCGGCCAGCCCGGCCTTCTCCTCCTCGGAGATGTTCTTGGACACCGGGCCGGTCAGTTCGCCGTCCTCCTGGATGAGCACGTAGGCCAGGCCCTTGGCGCCGCGCTGCTTGGCCCACTCCTGCCACGCGTCGAGGGTGCGGCGGGCCTGGGAGGCGCCGCCCGGCATCACGACGGCGCCCACGTACTCGTTCTGGAACACGCGGAACGGGGTGTCCTTGAAGTATTCGGTCAGGTCCGTCAGCTCGAGGCCGAAGCGCAGGTCCGGCTTGTCCGAGCCGTACTTCTCCATCGCCTCGGCGTAGGTCATGCGGCGGATCGGCGTCGGGACGTCCACACCGACGAGGGCCCACAGGGCCTTGACGATCTTCTCGCCGAGGGCGATCACGTCGTCCTGCTCCACGAAGGAGGCCTCGATGTCCAGCTGGGTGAACTCGGGCTGGCGGTCCGCGCGGAAGTCCTCGTCGCGGTAGCAGCGGGCGATCTGGTAGTACTTCTCGATCCCGCCCACCTGCAGCAGCTGCTTGAACAGCTGCGGTGACTGCGGCAGGGCGTACCAGGAGCCGGGAGCCAGGCGGGCCGGGACGAGGAAGTCGCGGGCGCCCTCCGGCGTCGAGCGCGTGAGTGTCGGGGTCTCGACCTCCACGAAGCCCTCGCCGTGCAGCAGCTCGCGCGCCGTCCGGTTGACCTCGGAGCGCAGGCGCATGATGCGCGAGGGCTGCGGGCGGCGCAGGTCCAGGTAGCGGTGGCGCAGCCGGGCCTCCTCGCCGACCTCCACGTGCTCGTCCACCTGGAACGGCAGCGCGGCGGCGGTGTTGAGCACCGTCACGGTCTCCGCGATCAGCTCGATCTCACCGGAGGGCAGGTTCGGGTTCTCATTGCCCTCGGGGCGGCGCTCGACCGTGCCGGTGACCTGCAGGACCCACTCGTTGCGCAGCGGGTCGAAGTCCGCCTCGTCCCGCACCACGACCTGGGCGAAGCCCGAGGCGTCGCGCAGGTCCACGAAGGCCACGCCGCCGTGGTCTCGCCGCCGCGCCACCCAGCCGGTGACGGTGACGGTCTGGCCGATGAGCGAGGCGTTGAGCTCGCCGAGGGAGTGGGTGCGCAGCACGAGGATCCTCTCCGTCCGGTCGCCGGACGATGTGCGGGGTTCATGTGATGGTCGACGCCGTGTGATACGCCTGCGGGGCGGGCGCGCGCCGTTCCCGTCAGTCTAGTGCCCCGTCCACACTGCCCCAGCCCAGGAGGACCCCGTCATGACCGCCGCCCTGCAGCGCCGCCTGACCCTGCTCCACGCCGTCGCGATCGGCCTCGGCTCGATGATCGGCGCGGGCGTGTTCACCGCGATCGGCCTGGCGGCCGCGCTCACCGGCGGCCACCCCGGCCTGCTGTACGGGGCCCTGGCGGTCGCGGCCGTCGCGGCCCTGTGCAACGCCCTGTCCACGGCGCAGCTGGCCACCGTCCACCCCGAGTCCGGCGGCGCCTACGTCTACGGCCGGCGGCAGCTGCACCCGTGGGCCGGCTTCGTCGCCGGCTGGGGCTTCGTCACGGGCAAGACCGCGTCGGTGGCCGCGATGGCGGCCACCCTCGGCCTGTACCTCTTCCCCGACGACGCCGCCGCGGCCCGGTGGACGGGCGTGGCCGCCGTCGTCGTGCTCACCGGGGTGGCGATGGCGGGCGTGACGCGGACCGCGCAGGCGACGTTGGCGATCCTCGTGCCCGTGCTCGCCGTGCTCGTGTTGGCCATCGGCGCAGGCCTGGCGCGCGAGGCCCCCGGGGGCTCGGCCGCGGCGCTCGGCGTCGACTCCCCCGTGCAGGGCGTGCTCATGGGCGCGGGCGTCCTGTTCTTCGCGTTCGCCGGCTACGCGCGCGTGGCCACCATGGGTGAGGAGGTCATCGACCCCGCACGCACGATCCCGCGCGCCATCCTGATCGCCCTCGCCGTGACCGTGGCGCTGTACTTGCTGCTCGCCACGGCGCTGATCTCGGGCCTCGGGACCTCCGGGCTGGCCCGGTCCCCGGCGCCCGTGCGCGACCTGCTCGAGACCGCCCTGGGCTCCGGCTGGGGCTGGGTGGCGGTGGCCGGCGCCGCCCTCGCCGCGGCCGGGGCCATGCTCAACCTGCTGACGGGCATCTCCCGCACCGCCCTGGCCATGGCCCGCGAGTCCGACCTGCCCCGCCCCCTGGCACGGGTCCATGCGGGGACCGGCACGCCGTGGACGGCTCAGCTGACGTTGGCCGCGGCCGTGATCCTGCTCCTGCTCACCACGGACATCCTCACCGTGGTGGGCTTCAGCTCGTTCGGCGTGCTCGTCTACTACGCGGTGGCGAACCTGTCCGCCCTGACCCTGCGCGGGGACGACGACGGCCGCCGCCCGGCCCGGCCGCGCCCGCTGCGCCCGCTGCGCGTGCCCCGCGCCGTCAACGTCCTGGGCCTGGCCCTGTGCCTGCTGCTCGCCCTCAGCCTGCCGCCGATGTCCGTGGCCGCGATGGCGGGCGTGTTCCTGATCGGGGTGGGCGGGCGCGCGTTCGTGCGGGCCGGGCGCCGGGGCCGGTGACCCGACGCGCAGACACCCACCGCCGCCGCACACCGGGGCCGGCATAGCGGCCGCGTCCGCTCAGTCCTGCGCGCGGGCGACCTGCGGCAGCAGGTCCTCGGCCGGCGGGGTCCAGTCGGCCGGGTCCGCGGCGTGCTGCTCGCCGGAGCGGATGTCCTTCACCTCGTGGACCCGCGCGCCGGCGTCGTCCCGACCCATGAACCAGACGAACGGGATGCCGCGGCGGTCCGCATACTTGATCTGCTTGCCGAACTTCTCCGCGGACACCGCGACCTCCGCGGGGATGCCGCGCTCCCGCAGCAGGGCCGCGACGTCCTGGGCCTCGGACCAGTCCTCGTCCGCCGTCAGCGCCACGTACACCGCGGTCGGCACGGAGCGGGAGGCCACGGCCATCTGCTGGGACAGCATGCGCATCACCAGCCGCGTCACGCCGATGGACAGTCCGACACCGGGGAACACGCGGTTCCCCTTGGACGCGAGCGCGTCGTAGCGGCCGCCCGAGCAGATCGAGCCGAGCTGCTCGTGGCCCACCAGGACGGTCTCGTAGACGGTGCCCGTGTAGTAGTCCAGGCCGCGCGCGATGGACAGGTCCGCCACGGCGCGCCCGGGGGCGCGGCGGTGCAGGGTGGCGACGACGTCGGCCAGCTCGGTCAGCCCCTCCTCGAGCAGCTCGTGGGTCACCCCCAGGGCGCGGACCCGCTCGACGAACGAGGTGTCCGACGTGCGGATGTCCGCCAGGGCCAGCGCCTGCGCAGCCTGCTCGGGGCTCGCGCCGACCTCCTCCTGGAGCAGCCGCGCGACCTCCTCCGGGCCGACCTTCTCCAGCTTGTCGATGCTGCGCAGCACGCCGGCGGTGTCCTCCAGGCCGATGCCCCGGTAGAAGCCCTCGGCGAGCTTGCGGTTGTTCACGCGGATGAGGAAGTCGCCGATCGGCAGGGCGCCGAGCGCCTCGGCCATCACCAGTGCGACGTCGGCGTCGTACCGGGGCGAGAGGGCGCCGTCGCCGACGACGTCGATGTCCGCCTGGGTGAACTCGCGGGCGCGGCCCTCCTGAGGGCGCTCCCCGCGCCAGACCTTCTGCATCTGGTAGCGACGGAAGGGGAAGGCGAGGTGGCCGGCGTTCTCCACGACGTAGCGGGCGAACGGCACGGTGAGGTCGAAGTGCAGGGCCAGGCGCTTGGGGTCGGCCGGGTCCTTGGGATCGCGCAGGCCCGCGGCGACCTCCTCGTCCTCGGCCAGGCGCGAGACCGCGTAGACCTCCTTGTCCACCTCGCCCTTGCGCAGCAGCTGGCCCAGGGTCTCCACGGCACGGGTCTCGATGCCGGCGAACCCGTGCAGCTCGAAGGTCCGCCGCAGCGTGTCGAGCACGTGCTGCTCCACGAGCCGCTCGGCGGGCAGCCACTCGTGGAAACCGGACAGGGAGGCCTTGCGGGACATGGCGATCCTTCGAGACGACGACGGCGGGGACGCGCGACGGTCCCCCGCCGGCGCACCGGCCCATTCTAGGCGCGGGCGCTGTCCGGCCCGGTACGCTGGCCCTGTTCGTGTCCATCCCGACCGGCCGCATCCCTCGACGACTGCGTGCCGGCGCAGTCAGGGAGAGTTCCAGCGGTGACCAATCACATGCAGCCCGACGACCAGCAGTCCCCCGCCACCGAGTCCACCCCCGCGTCGGCCGAGGCCGCCGATACGACCGTGCCCGCCGAGGCCCGGCCCGTCCCCGAGATCGTCCCCGACGCCCCGGCGCACGGTGATTCCTCCCAGCCCGCCGAGACGCCCGCCGTGCCCTCCCCGGCCGCGATGAAGAAGGCCAGCCCGGCCGCCGTGCGCCCCGCGACGCCCGCCGCCGCGTCCGTCGCCCCGGCCCCCGTCGTGGCCCCGACCGTGCCGCCCACCCCGGTGGAGGAGGCCGCCAGGTTCGCCCGGGTGAGCGAGGACGGCCACGTCACGCTGCTGGACGGGCAGGAGGAGCACGCGGTCGGCCAGGTGCCGGACGCGAGCACCGAGGACGCGCTGGCGTACTTCGTGCGCAAGTACGACGACGTGCGCGCCCAGATGGCCCTGTTCGAGCAGCGCATCGCCGCCGGCGCCCCCTCGGGTGAGCTGGGCCGCGCGCTGGGTCAGATGACGACCGCGGTGAACGAGCGCCACATGGTCGGCGACATGGACGCCCTCCGCACCCGCCTGGCGGCCCTGGAGACCCTCCTGGGCGACTACCGCGCCGCGGAACAGGAGGCCCGGCAGGCCGCCCAGGCCGAGCAGCTGGCCACCCGCGAGGCCATCGTCGCCGAGGCCGAGACCTTCGCCCAGACCCCGGCCGAGCGGATGCCCTGGAAGACCGCGTCCAAGCGCATGACGGAGCTGTTCGAGCAGTGGAAGGCCGCCCAGAAGGCCGGTCCGCGTCTGGCCAAGTCGGTCGAGGACGACCTGTGGAAGCGCTTCCGCGGCGCCCGCACCACGTTCGACAAGACCCGCCGCGCCCACTTCTCCCGGCTGGACGCCGCCTCGGCCGAGGCCAAGCAGGTCAAGGAGCGCCTCATCGCCCGCGCCGAGGAGCTGTCCACGTCCACCGACTGGGGCGTGACCGCCGGCAAGTACCGCGACCTGATGGACGAGTGGAAGCGCGCCCCCCGGGCCTCCCGCAAGGAGGACGACGCCCTCTGGGCCCGCTTCCGCGCCGCCCAGGACGTCTTCTTCGCCGCCCGCAAGGCCGCGAACCAGGAGATCGACCGCGAGTACGGGGCCAACCTGAAGGTGAAGGAGCAGATCCTCGCCGACGGCCAGAAGCTGCTCCCCTTCACGGACGTCAAGGCCGGACGGCGCGCGCTCAACGAGCTGCGCGGGCGGTGGGAGGATGCCGGCCGCGTGCCCCGCGGGGACGTCCGCCGGATGGAGGAGGGCTTCCGCAAGCTCGAGGACGCCCTCAAGCAGGCGGAGAACGAGCACTGGCGCCGCACCGACCCGGAGACCAAGGCCCGCACGAACTCCGCCCTCACGCAGCTCGAGGAGACCATCGCGGGGCTCGAGGCGGATCTCGCCCGGGCCCAGGCCCGGGGCGACCAGCGCGCCGTCAAGAAGGCCCAGGAGGCGCTCGACGCGCGCCTGCAGTGGAAGCAGGCCCTCGAGGCCTCGGCCTCCGAGCTCCGCTGAGCCCCACCCGTCTCGAGCACGCCCCCGCGGCCCGCCTGTCCACAGGCGGCCGCGGGGGCGTCCCCGTCTCTGGCAGGATCCGGGCATGACGACCGTGACGATCGAGGAGACCGCCCCGACCGGGGCACTCGTGCTGGCGGGCGACCCCTTCACGGAGCCGGAGCTGCAGGCGCTCGGCGCGCGGGGCGCCGTGCGGCCGCTGCTGCCCGGGGTGTGGGCGCGGCCGGACGCCGCGGACGATCCCGCGGTCCGGGCCGCTGCCCTGTGGACCCTCGGCGGCCCGCTCCTGGCCGCCGGCTGGACCGCGATCGGCCCGTCGGCGGCCTGGATCCTGGCCGGCGGCGCGGCGCCCGGGCGGCTGCACGCGGCCGTGCCGCACTTCCACCGGCGCCCCGCCGGCGGGGGCCTGCTGCCCTGGACGCTCACGCAGTCGGACGTCGCGGCCGATGCCACGGGCGTCGCCCCCGCCGAGCACGACGTGCTCCGCTTCGGCCCCGTGCGGGTCACGACGCCCGCCCGGACAGTCGAAGACCTGCTGCTCAGCGCCGACCCGGATGCGGCGCGGCGCGCGGCCGCCGTGATCGGCGCCCACGGCGCCGCCGGGCTGCGGGAGCGGCTGGCCCGCCGGACCCGCCGTGCCGGCGTCGTGGCGGCCCGGCGCCGGCTGGGCGCGCTGCTGGCGGCGCTGGACGTCCCCGACTGAGGCCGGGAGGCTCAGGTGCGGTGCACGTCGAAGACGCCGTCGATGCGGCGCACCGCGTCGATCACGTGGCCGAGGAACCGGGGGTCGCCCATCTCGAAGACGAACCGGCTCATCGCCACGCGGTCGCGGGTGGTGTTCACGGAGGCCGAGAGGATGTTCACGTGGTTCTCGGAGAGGACCCGGGTGACGTCGGAGAGCAGCGACTTGCGGTCCAGCGCCTCGATCTGGATCTCCACCAGGTAGACGGTGTCCCGCGACGGCGCCCAGCTGACCGGGGTGCGGCGCTCCGGCTCCTGCGCGAGCAGGGTCGCCAGGTTGGGACAGTCGACCCGGTGCACGGAGACCCCGGAGCCGCGGGTGACGAACCCGTCGATGGCGTCCGGCGGCACCGGGTTGCAGCACCGTGCCAGCTTGGCCATGACGCCGCCGTCGCCGTCCACGAGCACGCCGGCGTCGTTGGTGGCCCGCGCGGGGGCGCGCCGCGACTGGGCCGGGACCAGCTCCTGCAGGTCCACCTCGCCGACGGTCAGCTCGCCCTCCGGCTCGGCCTGCGTCGGCGTCGGCGGAGCGAGGCGCTCCGCGACGCGTTCCTGCACGGACTGGGCGGACACGTGGCCGTCGCCGAGGGCCACGAACAGCCCGTCGAGGTCCGCGTAGCCGAGATCCGTGGCCACCTGCACCAGCTCCTCGCCGCCGAGCACCTGCTGCACGGCCATGCCGGCCTTGCACAGCTGACGGGTCAGCGACTCGCGTCCCCGGTCGGCCTGCTCGTCGCGGCGCTGCGTGGCGAAGTGGTGACGGATCTTGGACCGGGCCCGCGGCGAGACCACGAAGCCCAGCCAATCCCGGCTCGGCCCCGCGTCCTCGGCGCGCGAGGTGAAGACCTCCACGGTGTCGCCGTGGCTGAGCGGCGTGGACAGCGGGACGAGCTTGTCGTTGACCCGGGCGCCGATGGTGCGGTGGCCGACGTCGGTGTGGATGGCGTAGGCGAAGTCCACGGGCGTGGAGCCGGCCGGCAGGGTGCGGATCTCCCCCTTCGGCGTGAAGACGTACACCTCGTCCGCCCCGATCTGGGTGCGCAGCGAGGCGAGGAACTCGTCCGGGTCCCGGGTGTCCGCCTGCCAGTCCATCACCGAGCGCAGCCAGGCCGGCGTGGCCTGCACCGGCGCCTGGCCGGCGACCTGGGCCTTGTACCGCCAGTGCGCGGCGACGCCGTACTCGGCCTGGCGGTGCATCTCCTGCGTGCGGATCTGGATCTCCACCGGCTTGCCGCCCGGCACCATCACCGTGGTGTGCAGGGAGCGGTACATGTTGAGCTTCGGGACCGCGATGTAGTCCTTGAACCGGCCCGGGACCGGGTTCCAGCGCGCGTGGATGACGCCGAGCACGGCGTAGCAGTCACGCACGGAGTCCACGAGCACCCGGATGCCCGTGAGGTCGTGGATGTCGTCGAAGTCCTTCCCGCGCGTCACCATCTTCTGGTAGATCGAGTAGTAGTGCTTCGGCCGTCCGGTGACGGTCGCCCGGATCCGGTGCTCGCGCAGGTGCTCCTCGATCACGGTGCGCAGCGCCGCGATGTGCTTCTCCCGCTCCGGGTTGCGCTCCCCCACGAGGCGCACGATCTCCGCGTACATCTTGGGCTTGAGGGCGGCGAAGGAGAGGTCCTCGAGCTCCCACTTGACGGTGTTCATGCCGAGCCGGTGGGCCAGCGGGGCGTAGATGTCCAAGGTCTCCTGGGCCTTGCGGGCGCTGGACTCCGGGGAGACGTACCGCCACGTCCGCGCGTTGTGCAGCCGGTCGGCGAGCTTGATGAGCAGGACGTTCACGTCCTGGGCCATCGCGATGACCATCTTGCGCACGGTCTCGGCCTGCGCCGCGGCGCCGTAGGTCACCTTGTCCAGCTTGGTCACGCCGTCCACGAGGAGGGCGACGTCGGAGCCGAAGTCGGCGCGCAGGCGCTCCAGGGAGTAGTCCGTGTCCTCGACGGTGTCGTGCAGCAGGGCCGCCAGGAGGGTCGGGCCGGTCACGCCGATCTCGGCGAGGATCGTGGCGACCGCGACGGGGTGGGTGATGTACGGGTCCCCGGAGCGCCGCATCTGCCCCTCGTGTGCCGCGCGGGCGACCTCGAAGGCGCGGACGATGTCGGCCAGCTCGGTCTTGGTGGCTCGCTGCCGCACCGTGCGCATCAGCGGCTCGAGCAGGGGCGAGTACTCGGTGGCGTGCCGGCCGGTCAGGCGTGCGATCCGGCCGCGGGGCCGGACCGGGACGGGAGTGGGGTCCTGCTCGCTCATGGGCCACGCCTCCTGACTCGTGCGGCCCCGACCGCTCCGGCCGGGATGATCGGCGAGTCTACCCGCGCCCGTCCCGCCCCGCCCCAGAAAGACCGCCGGGCCCGGTGGCAGGTGCACCGGGGCCGCAGCGGCTCCGTCAGAGTCGCGCGCCGTCGTCCCAGGGGGCGACGTCGGGATCGGTGACCGCCTCTGAGGCACGCTCCCGGGCGGCGCGGGCCGCGGCCCGGGCGTCGTGGTCGCGCACGTCCGGGTCGTTGCGGCGCAGCAGGGCGTACAGCGGCGCCTGGAGGAACAGGGTGGACAGGGTGCCCACGATGATGCCCACGAACAGCGCGAGCGCGATGTCCCGCAGCGTGCCGGCACCGAGCAGCCCCGCGCCGATGAACAGGATCGAGCCGACCGGCAGGATGCCGACGACGGAGGTCGTGATGGACCGGACGAGCGTCTGGTTCACCGCGAGGTTCACGTTCTCGACGAAGGAGCGCTCCGGGTCCTCCTCGGCCCCGATCGTGTTCTCGCGGATCTTGTCGAAGACCACCACGGTGTCGTAGAGCGCGTACGACAGGATCGTGAGGAAGCCGATGATGGCCGACGGCGTGATCTCGAAGCCGGTGGCGCCGTAGATGCCGGCGGTCAGCGCGACCACGTAGAGCATGCCGAGCACGGCGGCCAGGGACATCTTCCAGGTGCGGAAGTACACGGCCATGAACAGGGTCACGAGCACCACGAAGATCACCAGGCCGATCAGGGCCTGCTGCGACACCGCGGCGCCCCAGGTCGGCCCCACGAAGGTCGAGGTCACCTGGTCCTGGCCGACGCCGTAGGCCTCCTGCAGGTTCGCGGCCACGGCTCGGGTCTGGGCGTCGTCGAGCTGCTCGGTCTGGACGCGCACGGTGCCCGGGGCGACGTTCGTGACGGTGGCGTGGCCGTCGGCCAGCACGTCGGTCACGGCGCGCTCGCCCGCGGCCACGTCGGTGGAGGCCGTCTGCGAGACGGTGAACTCGGAGCCGCCCCGGAACTCGATGCCGAGGTTGAAGCCACCGCGGAGGGCGGTCAGGCCGCCGGCGAGGACGAGCAGCAGGGCGGCGAGGGCGAACCACCGCCGCCAGCGCTGGATGAACGGGTAGGAGATGCGGCCCGAGTAGAGGGCGTTGCCCCAGTCGGCGAAGCGGTTCACTGGTCCTCCTCCTGGCGGCGGCGCTCGGCGCGGCGTCGCTCGGCGATCGTCATGGGCGGCGCGGTGCGCGAGCGGCGGCCGCCCCGGGCGGACGAGCCCGCGCGGGGGCGCCCGTCGCGGCGAGCGGGCGCGGGGCGTCGGCGGCCGGCTCGTCGGAGGCCTCCGCCGGGAGCCCGGTGCGGGGGGCAGTGGCGGGCTCGCGGAAGCGCCCGGCGCCCTGGTACAGGGACGGCCCGCCCAACAGCGACGGGTCCAGTCCGGACATCGGGTGTCCCTCGCCCACGAAGCGGGTCTGGGCCAACAGCACCATGAGCGGGTGGGTGAACATGAACACCACGATCAGGTCGGCGATCGCGGTGAGGCCGAGGGTGAACGCGAAGCCGCGCACGTTGCCGACGGCCACGAAGTACAGCACGACGGCGGCCAGCAGGTTCACGGCCTTGGACGCGGTGATCGTCCGCCGGGCGCGCTTCCAGCCCTCGTGCACGGCGACGGGCACGGTGTGGCCCGCGCGCAGCTCGTCCTTGATGCGTTCGAAGTAGACGATGAACGAGTCCGCCGTCAGACCGATCGCCACGATGAGCCCGGCGATGCCCGCGAGGGACAGGCGGTAGTTGTCCGTCCAGCCCAGGATCGCGATGGTCAGCCACGTCAGCACGCCCGCCACGATGATCGAGGCGAAGGTCAGCAGGCCCAGGGCCCGATACTGGAAGAACTGGTACACGGCCACGAGGCCGAGGCCGATCAGGCCGGCGATCAGGCCCCAGAAGAGCTGGTCCCGGCCGAGCGTGGCGGAGATCTGCTGCTCGGACTCGATCGAGAAGGAGATCGGCAGGGAGCCGTAGTTGAGCTGCTCGGCCAACTGCGCCGTCGTCTGCTCGTTCAGGGTGGGGCCGCTGATCTGCGCGCTGCCGTTGGTGATGACCACGTTGGACTGCGGCGCGGAGATCACGTCCCCGTCCAGCAGGATCGCGAACTGCTTGCGCGGGTCGCCCTCGGGGTACGGGGTGAGCTTCTGGGTGACCTCCGTGAAGGCCTTGGTGCCCTCCTCGTCGAACTCGATGTTGACGACCCACTGGTTGGTGGAGACGCCGCTCTGGGCCTGGGCCATGCCGTTGGACGCGCCCTTGATCTGGGTGCCCGGGATGACCACGGGGCCCAGGATGTACTTCTGGGCGGACGTGACGGCGCCGTCGGCGAGCTCCTCGGAGGGCTGGCAGGCGACGATCGCCCGGTCGGACGGCGGCGGGGGCGCGGCCGGGTCCCGCGGGGCGGTGCAGTCCGTGGCCTGGAACTCGGCCAGCAGGGCCGGGGTGACCCAGTTCGGGTCGTAGGCGTCGGCCGGCTCGCCGTCGGGCTTCGGCAGCTGGTCTTCGGGCAGGCGCTGGTCCTCGGGCGTGGCCTCCCCGAGCCGGACTGCAGCACGGGGCGGAACTGCATGTCCGCGGACGCCTGGATCAGCCGGCGGGTCTCCTCGTCCGGGACCCCGGGCAGGGAGACGACCACGTTCTGGGAGCCCTGCGTGGCGACCTCCGCCTCGGCCACGCCGGAGCCGTCCACACGCTGGCGGATGATCTCCACGGCCTGGTCCAGCTGCTCGGGGGTGACGGACTCGCCCGTCGAGGTCTCGGGGGCCAGCACCATCTGCGTGCCGCCCTCGAGGTCGAGGGCGAGCTTGGGAGCCCAGGAGGCCGCGCCGGAGGCCACGCCCCCGCCGAGGATCGCGGCCAGGACCACGAGGAGGGCGGCCAGCCAGGTCAGGGTGCGCCCGGCGGAGCCGGAGGGTGTTCTCTTCGCCATTGCTCAGGTGCTTCCGTCACATCCGAGCGGCCCCGCCAGGCGGGGCCGCGTGTGCAGGGGTGGGTGGGCCTCAGGCCAGGTCGTCGCGGCGCGGACGCGGGTCGGCGTCGTCGGCGCGGTACTCGGTGCCGGGGGCGTCATCCCGACGCGACGGGTCCGTGGTGGGCGCGGCGGCCGCGGCGGCCGTCTCGGGCTCCACGACGGTGGTGATGCCCTGCAGGTGCACGTCCATGCGCGTGCCCGGGGCGGTCTCCAGCGTCACCCGCTGGGCCTCGGCGTCCACGGCCACGACGGTGCCGAAGATGCCGGCGCCGGTCATGACCTCGACGCCCGGGGCGAGGGTGCTGCGCATCTGCGCCTGCTGCTGCTGCATCTTCTTGCCCTTGCGGAAGGAGAGGAAGAGCATCACCGCGAGCAGGGCGAAGGCGAAGAGCATGAGCAAGCTGCCACCGCCTCCCTGGGCCTGCTGGGCGATCACGGGCAGGGTCGCGGCGGTGGCGACGGGCATGGGGGACTCCTGATGCTCGGGGTGGGCGGGCCTGTCCAGTGTAGGGGCCCGCCCTGGGCGTCACGGCCCCGGCGTGGCCTCTGGAGCGGCGAGGCCCAGGTGCTCCCAGGCCCCCGGCAGCGCGACGCGGCCACGGGGGGTGCGCGCCACCATGCCCTCGCGGATGAGGAAGGGCTCGGCCACGGTCTCCACGGTCTCGGCCTCCTCCCCCACGGCGGTGGCCAGCGTGCTGAGCCCCACGGGCCCGCCGCCGAACGTGGTGCACAGGGCGGTGAGCACGGACCGGTCGAGCCGGTCCAGGCCCCGCCCGTCGACGTCGTACATGTCCAGGGCGGCGGCGGCGTCGTGCGGGCCGACCTCGGCCAGCCCCTTCACGAGCGCCCAGTCCCGCACCCGGCGCAGCAGCCGGTTGGCGATGCGCGGGGTGCCGCGCGAGCGCCGGGCGATCTGCCGGTACCCCTCCGTGGCCAGCCGCATGTCCAGCAGCAGGGCGGAGCGGCGCAGGACGCGCTCGAGCTCCTCCTCGGTGTAGAAGTCCAGGTGGCCCGTGAAGCCGAAGCGGTCGCGCAGCGGCCCCGGCAGGAGGCCGGCCCGCGTGGTGGCGCCCACGAGCGTGAAGGGCGGCAGCTCGAGCGGGATCGAGGTGGCGCCGGCGCCCTTGCCCACCACGATGTCCACGCGGAAGTCCTCCATGGCCATGTAGAGCATCTCCTCGGCCGGGCGGGACATCCGGTGGATCTCGTCGAGGAAGAGCACCTCACCCTCGGTGAGCGAGGACAGGATGGCCGCGAGGTCGCCCGCATGCTGGATCGCGGGGCCGGAGGACAGCCGCAGGGGGGCGTTCATCTCCGCGGCCACGATCATCGCCAGCGTGGTCTTGCCGAGCCCGGGCGGGCCGGAGAGCAGGACGTGGTCCGCGGCGCGGTCCCGCAGCCGGGCGGAGGCGAGCATGAGGTCCAGCTGCTCGCGCACCCGCATCTGGCCCACGAACTCGTCCAGGTGCTTGGGGCGCAGCGCGGCCTCGAGCCGGCGCTCCTCCGGGTCGACGGCCGCCGCGGACAGCGGTGAGGACTCCGCGCTCATCGCCCGCCTCGCACCGCGCCGGCCATGCCGACGTCGCGCAGGGTGGCGCGCAGCAGCGCGGCGACGTCGCGGCCCTCGTCCAGCTCCGGGCGGGCCGCCACGGTGGCCTCGACGGCCTTGAGCGCCTCCTTCTCGGACCAGCCCAGGCCGGCCATCGCCTGCACGACGTCGGCGTGCCAGAGCGCCTCGACGGTCGGCTCGGCGCTCGCCTCGGCCTCCGCCTCGGGCACCGGCTCCCCGGTGGGCGCGAGGCGGCCGGAGAGCTCGACGATGATCTTGCGCGCCATCTTCGGCCCGATGCCGGGCACGCGGGTGAGGGTCTTCTCGTCCTCCTCGGTGACCGCCCGGCGCACGGTCTCGGGGTGGTGGACGGAGAGGATCGCCAGGGCGAGGCGGGGACCCACGCCGTTGGCCGTGATGAGCACCTCGAACACCTCGCGCTCGTCGCGGTCCGCGAAGCCGTAGAGGGTCAGGGCGTCCTCCTTGACCACGAGGTGGGTCTGCACCGCCCCCGGCCGGCCCTCGTGCAGGGTGGACAGCGTCTGCGGGGTGGCGGAGAACTGCACACCCAGGCCGCCGACGGCGATGACCGCCCGGTCGAGGGCCACGTGCTCGACGGTGCCGCTGAGCGAGGCGATCATGAGGGGCCCTCCTGTCGGGACGGACGGACGCCGGTCGGCGCGGATTCGAACATATCATCGAACGCCGGCCCGGCAGCGGCTTACCGGCGACGCCCGCCGCCCGCCGAGCGCTCGGCGTCGAGCCAGGCCCGCTGCGCGGCGGTGAGCTGGCCCCGCGGGCGGGCGCGCGCGGGCGCCTTGGCGGCGAACTGCGAGCGCCCCGCCCGGGAGGCGAGGTCTGCGGTGTCGAGGCCGGTCTGGCCGGCGGCCGCGCCGAGGGCGGTGCCGCGCCAGCCGTGGGCGATGGCCAAGGCGAGGGCGTCGGCCGCGTCGGCCGGGCGCGGCGGGGCGTCGAGGCGGAGGATCCGGGTGACCATCGTGGTGACCTGCTCCTTGCCCGCATCGCCGTGTCCGGTGACGGCGGCCTTGACCTCGGAGGGGGTGTGCAGGCCCACGGGGACGCCGGCGCGCGCGGCCGCGGCGATCGCCACGCCCGCGGCCTGGGCCGTGCCCAGCACGGTCGGCGTGTTCGTGTTCGCGAACATGCGCTCGACGGCGGCGCGATCGGGCCGGTGCGCGGCGAGGACCGCGGAGACGGCCTCGTCGATGCGCAGGAGGCGCTGGTCCAGGGGGCGGTGGGCGGGGTGCCCGTGACCTCGACGTGGACGAGCGCGGCCCGCCGTCGCGCGTCCACGTCCACCACGGCGATCCCGCAGCGGGTGAGCCCCGGGTCCACCCCGAGGATCCGGACGACGTCGGCGGGCCGGCGCGCGCTCAGCGCGATCAGTCCTCGTCGAGCTCGGCGAGGACCTCGGGGGCGATGTCCACGTTCGAGAAGACGTTCTGGACGTCGTCGAGGTCCTCGAGCGCATCGGCCAGCTTGAGGAAGGTGCGGGCGCCCGACGCGTCCAGGTCCACCTTCATGGTGGGGACGAACTCGAGCTCGTCGGACTCGTACTCCACGCCCGCCTCGTCGAGGGCCTTGGCCACGGACTGCAGGTCGGAGGGGTCCGAGAGGATCTCGAAGGAGTCGCCGGAGACGACGACCTCCTCGGCGTCCGCGCCGCCCTCGAGCACGGCCTCGAGCAGGCCGTCCTCGGTGTTGCCCTCGGTGGGCAGGCGCACGAGGCCCTTGCGCTCGAAGAGGAAGGAGACGGAGCCGGAGTCCGCCATGGTGCCGCCGTTGCGGGTGACGGCCGCGCGCACGTCCGCGGCGGCGCGGTTCTTGTTGTCGGTCAGGCACTCGACCAGCAGCGCCGAGCCCTGGGGGCCGCGGACCTCGTACATGATCTCGGCGTAGTCGATGACCTCGCCGGTCAGGCCGGCGCCGCGCTTGACGGCGCGGTCGATGTTGTCGTTGGGCACCGAGGCCTTCTTGGCCTTGGACACGGCCAGGTCGAGGGCGGGGTTGCCGGCGACGTCGGGTCCGCCGGCACGTGCCGCGACCTCGATGTTCTTGATGTACTTCGCGAACGCCTTGGCGCGCCGCGCGTCGATGACGGCCTTCTTGTGCTTGGTGGTCGCCCATTTGGAATGTCCTGCCATCACGCCTCCTCAGGTCTGGATCTCGTCTGCTGGCTCGACCGCCCAGTCTAGCGACGCCCGGTGGGGTGGCGCGGATCACGGCTGACTACACTCGCGCCCATGACCCACACCTCCGCGCCCTCCGTCCTGCCCGCCGACCACCCGCTGGCGACCCCCTCCGACCTGCCCTACGGGCTGCCCGACTTCTCCGCCGTCTCCGACGCGCAGCTGGCCGAGGCCGTGCGCGCGGGGATGGCGGCCCAGCGCGCCGAGGTCGACCAGATCCTCGGGGCGGCCACGGCGCCGACCTTCGAGAACACCGTCCGCGCGCTCGAGCTGTCCGGCCAGCTGCTGCGCCGCTCCGCCGCCATGTTCTTCACGCTCGTCGGCTCGGACGGCACGGACGCGCGGCAGGCCCTGGCAGAGGAGCTCTCCCCGAGCTCGCGGCCCACGAGGACGCGATCCTGCTGGACCCGCGGCTGGCGGCGCGCGTCGCGGCGATCGACGACGGCGGCCTCACGGGCGAGGACGCCCGCCTGCTGGAGGCGCTGCGCCTGCGCCTCTCCCTGGCGGGGGCGGACCTGGACGACGCCGCGCGCGAGGAGCTGCGCGGGATCAACACGGAGCTGGCGTCCCTCTCGGCCGCCTACACGCGCCGCCTCGTCGCGGACACCGCGGCCCGCGCCGTGCTCGTCACGGACCGCGAGCGCCTGGCCGGTCTGAGCGAGGACGACCTGGCCGCGGCGGCGGGGGCGGCCGCCGAGGCGGGGCACGGGGACGGGGACGCGGCGGCGGGCCCGTGGCTGCTGACGCTGTCCCTGTTCACGTCGCAGCCGTGGCTGGCGTCCCTGCAGGACGAGGGGATGCGGCGCGAGGTGTTCGAGGCGTCGACGGGCCGGGGCGGGGCCGGGGAGCACGAGACGCTGACGACGGCGATGGCGATGGTGCGGCTGCGGCTGCGCAAGGCGCGGCTGCTGGGGGCGCAGAGCTGGGCCGAGCAGGCGCTGAAGGACCGGGCGGCGCCGTCGACGGCGGCCGTGGAGGAGCTGCTGGCCGCGATGGCGCCGCGGGCGATGGCCAACGCGCGGGCGGACGCGGCGACGGCGGCGGCGCACGCGGGCCGGACGGACGCCGAGGTGGCCCCATGGGACTGGCCGGCGCTGTCCGCGGCGTACGCGCGGGAGGAGTTCGCGGTGGACGCGGACGCCCTGCGCCCGTACTTCGAGCTGGACCGGGTGCTGACCGAGGGCGTGTTCGCGGCGGCGACGGCGCTGTACGGGCTCACGTTCGCCGAGCGCCCGGAGCTGGCGCGGCACCTGTACCGCCCCGGGATCCGGGTGTTCGAGGTGACGGGTGAGGACGGTGCCGGGGTGGGTCTGTTCGTCGCGGACCTGTTCGCGCGGCCGACCAAGTCGGGCGGTGCCTGGATGCACACGGTGCGGGACATGGCGGACGCCCTGGGCGAGCGCCCGGTGGTGTTCACCACGATGAATGTGCCGGCCCCGGCGGCGGGGCGTCCGGCCCTGCTGACGCTGGATGAGGCCACGACGCTGTTCCACGAGTTCGGCCACGCCCTGCACGGGCTGCTGGCCCGGGGCGAGTACGCCTCGCTCACCGGGACGAACGTGCCGCGCGACGTCGTCGAGTTCCCGTCGCAGGTTAACGAGGTGTGGCTGCGCGAGCCGTCCCTGCTGGCCGCGTACGCGCGGCACGTGGAGTCGGGCGAGCCGCTGCCGGCGGGGACGCTGGAGCGGCTCGAGGCGGCGGACCTGTGGGGCGAGGGGCACCGCACGGTCGAGTATTTGGGCGCGGCGCTCGTGGACTGGGCCTGGCACTCGCTGACGGAGGAGACGGTGGACGCCGCCACGGCCGACCCGGCCGCGTTCGAGCGCCGGGTGCTGACCGAGGCGGGCATCGACCCGGACCTGGTGCCTCCGCGCTACGGCACCGGCTACTTCAAGCACATCTTCGGCGGCGGCTACGCGGCCGGGTACTACTCCTACGTGTGGGCCGAGGTGCTGGACGCGGACGCCGTGGAGTGGTTCCGCGAGCACGGCGGGATGACGCGGGAGAACGGCCGCCGGTTCGCGGACGAGCTGCTCTCGCGGGGCGATACGCGTGACCTGCTGGAGTCCTACCGCGCGTTCCGTGGCCGGGACGCCGAGCTCGAGCCGCTGCTGCGCCGTCGGGGGCTGGCGGACGCCGCGGCCTGAGCGCGGTCAGCGCCCCCGGCCGCCGGGGCGGGGGGCGCTGAGCACGGCGCGCAGCCAGCCGCGCACGGTGGTGTCCCACTTGCGCGGGTCCACGTTCTGCTCGCGGGTGTGGCGGGCCTGGTGGAAGCGGACGAACCGCACGAGGTCCGGGTTGCGCTCGGCCAGGTCCTGCGAGGGGCCGACGGGCACGTACTCGTCGTCCTCGGAGTGCAGGATCAGCGTGGGCACACGCACGTGGTCGGCGCGGGTCACCCAGTCCAGGGCCTTGAGGTCCACGGGGGCGGCCAGGCCCGTGATGAACCGGCCGGCCCGGTTGGCCAGCAGCCACTGGCCGAGCAGGCCCACGGCTTCGGGGATCCGGTTGAGCCGGGCCTGGTGGCGCAGCACGTCCACCCAGTCGATGACGGGGCCCGTCAGGACCACGCCGCGCACGTGCGGGGCCAGCGGGGAGCGGTCCACGGTCTGCAGCACCACGGCCCCGCCCATGGACCAGCCGAAGAGGACGACGTCCCGGGCGCCGTGGTCGAGGGCGTAGCGGATGGCCGCCTCGACGTCCTCCCATTCGGTGGTGCCGAGCCCGTAGCGGGCGTCGGCGGCGTCCGGGGCGTCGCCGTCGTTGCGGTAGGAGATCAGCAGCGACGTCATGCCCAGGCGGCGGGCGGTCGGCACGGCGCGGATGCCCTCGTTGCGGCGCGCGCCGCGGCCGTGGACCATCACCGCCCACAGCCCCTCCGCGGGACGGGGTTCGCCGTCCTCGCTGGGGTCCGGCTCGATGCGCCATGCGCGGGCGTGGCCGCCGGGCACCGGCACCTGCACGTCCTCGGCGTCGAGCCCGGCGTCGGCGGGGGTCGGGTAGACAAAGCCGGTGAACCGGCCCCGGGTCGCCGTCGTCAGATCGCCGGAGAAGACCTCCTCGACCGCGCGCTGCACCGTGCCGTCCCGGGGGTCGAAGGAGGTGATCTCCCCGATGCGGGCGCATCCGGCGCCGTCGTCGAACGTGAGGGAGTACTGGCCGGGCACGGTGGTGTACTCGTCGGCCTGCAGGATCACGTCCTGCCCGGCGGGCGTGTCGACGACGGCGAGGATCGGCGTGGACTCGGCGTGGCGGCGCACGGGGGTCACCACGGTGCGGGCGAACACGCCTGCGAGCGCCGAGCTCGCCCCGGCCAGCACGAAGGCGGAGGCCGCGGCGACGCTGAGCACGGGCGGGGCCCAGCGGGCCACCGGGGAGGCCACGGCCACGCCGCCGCGCACCGATCCGGTGACTCCGCGGCGGACCAGGCGGCCCGCTCGGCGGACGCGGGACTCGCGACTCCCGGCCCGCCGGGCTGCCACGGTGACGGCGGCGGCCAGGGCGGGCGGCAGGTCGGCGGGGCGGGGACGGGGACGGCGGGGTCGTGCGGCCATGCGCGCCATTGTCCTCCACGGGCGGGCGCGCCCGCCAATGCGGCGCCGGTCGGGAACACGACGGCGCTCCGGACCGTTGCACCGGGCATGACCGAGACTCCCCACACCCCCCATGACGGCCCCACCCCCGACCCCGCGCGGGACGCCCCGGCTCCCGAGCAGACCCTGGCCGCCCCGGGCGGCGCCCGCCTGACGGACGAGGAGTGGGCCCGACGGCTCACGCCCGAGGAGTTCCAGGTGCTGCGCCGGGCCGGCACGGAGCGGCCCTTCACGGGCGAGTACTGGGACTCGCACGTGAAGGGCGTGTACGCGTGCCGGGCGTGCGGGTCCGAGCTGTTCCGCTCGGACGAGAAGTTCGACGCGCACTGCGGCTGGCCCTCGTTCTTCGCGCCGCTCGCGGAGGACCGGGTGGAGTACCTGAAGGACACCACCCTGGGCATGGAGCGGATCGAGGTGCGGTGCGCGGCGTGCGGCTCCCACATGGGTCACGTCTTCGCGGGCGAGGGCTACGACACCCCCACGGACCTGCGCTACTGCATCAACTCGATCTCGCTGCGCCTGGCCCCCGCCGACGACGCGGCGGCCCCGGACGGGGCGCGCTGAGCCGGTGCGGGAGCGCCGTGGCCTCCACGGCGCGCCCCCGCGGACCGGTGGGCCCCGCGGCCTAGGCTGACGGGCATGAGCGTGATCGGGCCCCGTCGCCTCTCCGCCGCCCCCGGGGCGGTCGAGGCGCCCGTGCCGCCGGGGGTGTTCCGGCGTGCCCTGGCGGACCTGCGCGATGCGCGGCCGCGGACCGAGGTGCGGCTGCGGGAGATCCCGGCGCCCGAGGGGCAGGCGCCCTTCGCCGTCGCCCTCGCCGCCGACGTGTGCGGCGGGCCGGGGGCGACCGGCGGCGTGCTGGCCACGGGGCGGTTCGTCCTCCTGCACGACCCGGCCCCGGACGCCCGGTGGCCGGGAGGCTTCCGGGCGGTGACCTGGATCCGTGCGAGCCTGGAACCGGACGTCGCACTGGACCAGCTGGCCGGCGCCGTCGCGTGGACGTGGCTCGTGGAGGCGCTCGAGCGCCGCCACGCCGAGCACTCCCACGCCGGCGGCACCGCGACGCGCAGCATCGCGGAGGGCTTCGGGACGCTCAGTGCGGCCCCGGACACCACCGACATCGAGCTGCGCGCCTCGTGGACCCCAGCCCCGCGGGACCTCGGCTCGCATCTCGAGGCGTGGTCGGACATGATCTGCGCGTTCGCCGGCCTGCCGCCGGAGCACGCCGCGGACGTCTCCACGGCCGGCCCCTGACCGCGCGCCCGCGCCTGAGACGCACGTGGCCCCGGCCCGTCCCCGCCCCGACCTCCCCGAACAGGAGCAGCATGACCGACGCCCCCGAGACGGCCGCCCCGGACGCGCCCCCGCGGCTGATCGCCACACCGGCCGGTGGAGTCCCCCGGCTCACCGACACCCGCGCGGGCCTGGAGGCCTGCGCCGCGGCGCTCGCCGCGGGGACCGGGCCCGTCGCCATCGACGCGGAGCGCGCCTCCGGGATCCGGTACGGCCAGCGGGCTATGCTCGTCCAGCTCAAGCGCGAGGGCGCCGGCATCTGGCTCGTCGATCCCGAAGCCCTCGACGGGCTGGCCCCGCTGCAGGAGGCCCTCGCGGGCGTCGAGTGGATCCTGCACGCGGCCAGCCAGGACCTGCCCTGCCTGGCCGAGCAGGGGCTGCGCCCCGATCGGCTGTTCGACACCGAGCTCGCGGCCCGGGTGTCCGGCCTGCCGCGCGTCGGCCTGGCCGCGGTCCTGGAGGAGCTGCTGGGGGTCACCCTCGCCAAGGAGCATTCGGCCGCCGACTGGTCGGTGCGTCCGCTGCCCGAGGCGATGCTCACCTACGCGGCGCTCGACGTCGAGCTGCTCGTCCCGCTGCGCGAGGCCCTGATCGCGCGCCTCGAGGCCGACGGCAAGCTCGCGTGGGCCGAGCAGGAGTTCGAGCACGTGCGCACGGCCCCGCCGCCCACGCCGAAGAAGGACCCCTGGCGCGGCACCTCGGGCTCCCAGACGCTGCGCCGCCCCGTGCAGCGCGCGGTCCTCAAGCGCCTGTGGGAGGCCCGCGAGGACCTCGCCCGCCACCGCGACGTCGCCCCCGGCCGGCTCATCCCGGACCGGTCGATCGTCGCCGCCGCGGCCGCCCAGCCGCGCACCGTCCCCGCCCTGCGCCAGACCTCCGGCTTCCACGGCCGCGCCGCGAGCCGCGAGGCCCCGCGCTGGATCGCCGCGATCCGGGCCGGCGTCGAGGACGCCGAGCGGGGCGACGCCCCCGCGGCGCAGATCCGCACCGGGGACGGCCCGCCCCCACCCCGGGCCTGGAAGGACCGGGACCCGGTGGCGGACCGCCGCCTGCGCACGGCCAAGGCCCGCGTCGCCCGACGGGCCGAGCAGCTGGGGATGCCCACCGAGAACCTCCTCACCCCGGACACCCTTCGGCGGATCTGCTGGACCCCGCCCGCCCCGATCACCCCCGAGACCGTCGACGCGTTCCTGACGGAGCGGGGCGCGCGCCCGTGGCAGGTGGAGAACGTCGGCGCGATCGTCACGGTCGCGCTCCTCGACCCCGATCCCGCCGGCGCCTGAGCCCCCGACGCGGCCGGCCGGATCGGTCCGTCGCGTCGCGTCGACGCGGAGGCTACTCGCCGGTAGTGTGACCCGCATGACATCCGTTTCTCTTGCTTCCTTCGACCACCTGCCCGCCCTGGCCCCGGATGAGGTCGTCACCACCGTCACCGTGACCGACCACGCCCTGCCCGAGGGTGCGGGCACGCTCGCGCTGCTCACGCTGGACAACGGGCAGGGACCCCGCCGGCCCGCGACCCTGGGCCCGGCCACGCTCCTCGGCCTCGGCCGGGTGCTCGACGAGCAGGCCGCCCGGGCCGCCGCGGGCGAGATCCAGGCCCTGGCCGTGACCGGTGTGGAGGGGACCTTCGCGGCCGGGGCGGACCTGTCCCTGATCGCGGGCCTCACCGACGACGTCGGCCGCGACCTGGCCCTGCTCGGCCACGCCGTCTACGACCGGCTCGCGGCCCTCGAGATCCCCACGGTCGCGCTCGTGAACGGCCTCGCCCTCGGCGGCGGCCTCGAGCTGGCCCTGGCCGCCGGACACCGCGTGGTGGCCGCCGATGCGAAGGGCTTCGGCCTGCCCGAGGTCCGGCTCGGCCTGATCCCCGGCTGGTCCGGCGTGTGGCGCGTGCCCCATCTGATCGGCCCGGAGGCCGCCGTCGACGTCGTGCTGAAGAACCCCCTCGACGACAACCGCATGCTCGACGCCCGCGCGGCGCACGGGCTCGGCCTGATGGACCGGATCGTGGAGGGGGACCTCCTCGACGCGGGCCTCGAGCTCGCCGCCGCCCTGGTCGCCGGGGACGAGTCCGTGGCGGCCGAACTGGCCGCCCACCGCGACCGCGACGTGTCCGACGCCGCCTGGGACCGTGCCCTGGCGGCGCTGGAGCGGCTGCAGGACGCTCGCCCCGGACGCCACCTGCCGGCACGCCGCCACCTGGAGGACCTGTTCACCGGCGCCCGCACGCGCACCCGCGCCGAGTCCGCCCAGGCCGAGGCGGACGCCCTCGGGACCCTGCTGCACTCCCCCGAGTTCCGCCGCACCGTGTACGCGTTCCTCGACCTCGTCCAGGGCCGCGCCAAGCGCCCCGCCGGCGACCCGGGCCGCGAGCTCGCCCGCGAGGTCCGCAAGGTCGGCATCGTCGGTGCAGGCCTGATGGCCGGCCAGCTCGCCCTCGTCTTCGCCCGGCACCTGCGGGTGCCCGTCGTCATGACGGACATCGACGCCGAGCGCGTCGAGCGCGGCCTGGCGGGCGTGCGCGCGCAGGTCGAGAAGATGGTCTCCCGTGGACGGCTCTCCGCCGAGGACGGCCAGGCCCTGGCCGGGTTGATCACCGCGGACACGGACAAAGCCGTGTATGCGGACGCCGACGTCGTCATCGAGGCCGTCTTCGAGGAGCTCGAGGTCAAGCGCACCGTCTTCCGCGAGCTCGAGGGCATCGTGCGTGAGGACGCCATCCTGATGACCAACACCTCGAGCCTGTCCGTGGCCGCCATGGCCGAGGTCCTCGAGCATCCCGAGCGCCTCGTGGGCTTCCACTTCTTCAACCCGGTGGCGGTCATGCCGCTCGTGGAGATCGTGCGGACCGAGGCGACGACGGACGAGGTCGTGGCCACCGCGTTCGAACTGACCCGCCGGCTCCGCAAGACCGGCGTGCTCGTCCACGACGCCACCGCGTTCGTGGTCAACCGCGTCCTGCTGCGCATGATGGGCGAGGTGCAGAACTCCTTCGACGAGGGCACCGACGCGCACGAGGCCGACCACGCGCTGGACCCGCTGGCCCTGCCGATGACGCCGTTCACCCTCCTGGCCATGGTCGGCATCCCCGTGGCCCAGCACGTGTCCGAGTCCCTCTCCGCGTCCTTCGGCGCGGAGCGCTTCCCGGTCTCGGCGAACCTGCAGCGCCTGATCGACGCCGGCAAGACCGCGATCTGGGCCAAGGACGTCCGCCCCGACCGGCGCGACGAGGAGGCCGCCGGCGCGACCGGCGAGCAGATCCCGGAGGCGACCGCGGCCCTGCTGGAGCAGGGCTCGACCCCGCAGACCTCCGAGGAGCTGCTGCGCCGGGTCGAGGACGCGCTGGCCGAGGAGATCGGCCTGCTCCTGGACGAGCGCGTCGTCGCGGCCCCCGAGGACGTGGACCTGTGCATGATCCTCGGCGCCAACTGGCCCCTGCACCTGGGCGGCATCACGCCGTACCTGGACGACTGCGGGGCCGCCGAGCGGGTGAACGGGCGGCGCTTCCACCCGGCCGCGCAGGCCTGACCGGCCCCGGCCGGGCCGTCCGCGACGGCCCGGCCCACGGCTCAGGCGATCGGCAGCCCGGCGAACGTCACCACGTGCGCGTCGAGCCCGGCGGTCGCCGCGGCCTGGTCGGCCACGGGGGTCGAGGCGGTGCCCCCGCCCCAGTCGGAGGCGACCACGGCGCCCTCGCGCACGAGGTGCGCCCCCAGCTCCACGCCGTCCGCGACGACGGCCACCCGCACGTCCGACCCGCCCGCGTCCGCCGGGCGCAGCTCGGCGCGGGGCACGCGCAGCCCGCCCTGCAGGGGCGAGGCCTCCTCGAGCCGGTCCACGGCGAGCGGGCCCTCGGCGGCCACCCGCGCGAGGAGGAGGTACTCCGCGTACGAGGGCAGCACCGCGGCGTCGATGCCGGCCCGCTCACGGTCGATGCGCACCCGCTGGGCTCCGGCGGAGTCCTCGTGGGTCGTCCATGCCCAGCCGTCCCCGTCGGGCGTGAAGCCGACCTGCGTCTGGGCGAGGTAGCGCTCGGGCAGTCCACCGCGGGCGGCGCGCTGGGCGGGCGTGGGGGCGAAGCCCATGCGGGTGGTCAGCACGCCGTCCTCCAGCACCCGGTGCAGGAAGCCGACGTGCACGTCGTCGAGGGTCACGGCCTCCCACCGCTCGAAGGGAGTGAGGTCGAAACGGGCGGCGCCGGTGGGGCGCGGGGCGGGGTGGGTCACGGCGGTGCTCCTGGGGCTCGGGGGTCCGTCCCCCCGATCCTCGCACCCGTCGGGCCCGGTCGCATCCGCCCTCGCCACGGGCGATAATGGGTCGATGACCACGCAGGACTCCCCCCTCACCCCGAACTCCTCCCGGTCCGGCTGCTGCGACGACCACGCCCGCCCGGACACCTCCCGCCGCACCGTCCTGGGCCGCGGCGCCGCCGTCGCCGCCGCGGGTGCCGGCACACTCGCGCTGGCCGGCTGCACGGACCGGCTGCGTGAGAAGGACACCGCGCAGGACCACTACACCGGCTCCGACGCCGTCGACGCGCTGCCCGCCGCCGAGCTGCCCGTGGGCGCCTCCCGGGAGGTGCAGGTGCAGGGTCGGACGCTGATGATGCATCGCGTGGACGAGACCACGGTGACCGCCTTCACCAACGTGTGCACGCATCAGGGCTGCCTGCTCCAGGTCGTGGACCGGCAGGAGGGCCCGGCCTACGCCTGCCCCTGCCACGGCTCGCACTTCGACGTCACCTCGGGGAAGCCGTTCGGCGGCCCGGCCCGCAAGGCCCTCATGGACTACGACGCGGCCGTCGTCGACGACCGCATCGTCGTCAAGCTCTGAGCCCGGCTCATTCCTCCGGCGCGCCGTAGCGCCGGCGCGGGGGCACCACGACGGCGGAGCGGTCGTTGGGGTCCCACGCCGGCTGCTCGCGCCGCCGCGCCGGGTAGTAGCGGTGCCGCCACCAGAACCAGATGAGCGCCCCCAGCACCGGCAGCAGCAGCATGAGGCCGACCCACGGCAGGCGCGCCCGGGCGTCCAGGGGGCTGCGGCCCAGCGAGACGAAGCCGGCCACCCACAGCGCACCGGCCACGACGGACACGGTCCAGCCCAGGGCGGCCTCCCCCGGCGTCGGCACGAGCGGGGTCGCGGCGGCCGCGCCGGTCAGCGCGCCGGCCATCAGAAGAGCGCGACCTTCTCCGGGCCCGGGAACAGGGCGTCCAGCTCGGCCAGGTCCTCCGCGGTGGCGAGCCAGTCGGCCGCCGCCGCGTTCTCCACGACCTGCGCGGCACGGGTGGCGCCGGCGATCACGGAGGACACCGGCCCCTGCGCCGCCAGCCACCCGATCGCGGCCTGGACCTCGGTGATCCCCCGCTCCCGGGCGAACCGGCCGAACGCGGCCAGCTGCTCCAGGTCGGCGTCGGCCACCATGTGCTGGCGCACGTGGGACAGGCGCGAGCCCTCGGGGGCGTCGCCCTGCGAGTACTTGCCCGTGAGCAGCCCGTTGGCCAGCGGGAAGTACGGCAGGACGCCGAGCCCGAACTCGGCCGCCGCCGGGACCACCTCGAGCTCGGCCCGGCGGTCCAGCAGGTTGTAGTGGTTCTGCGCGGACACGAAGCGCTCCACGCCCAGCTCGCGGGCCACGTACTCGGCCTGGGCGATCTGCCACCCGGCCCGGTTCGAGTGGCCCACGTAGCGGACCTTGCCGGCGCGCACGAGGTCGTCGAGCGCGCGGAGGGTCTCCTCGATGGGCGTGGCCGGGTCCGGGGTGTGGAACTGGTAGAGGTCGATCCAGTCGGTGCCGAGGCGGCGCAGGGAGTCCTCGACGGCGCGCACGATGTACCGGCGGGAGCCCCGCGCGCCGCCGTCGTCGCCGGCGACACCGCCCATGTCCATGCCGAACTTGGTGCCGATCACCACCTCGTCGCGGCGGGCGCCCAGGGCGCGGCCGAGCCGCTCCTCGGACAGGCCGGGCTCGGCGCCGTAGACGTCGGCGACGTCGAAGAAGGTGATGCCGGCGTCGAGCGCGGCGTGGACGACGGCGTCGGTGCCGGCCTGCTCCAGCGTGGCGGTGCCGGGGCGGCCGAGGTTGTTGCAGCCCAGGCCGACGACGGAGACGGTCAGCCCGGAGCGGCCGAGACGGGTGTGGCGCACGGGTCAGCCCTCCTGCTCTGCGGTGCGGACGTCCACCTTGTTCGGCTGCACGCCGTCGGCGCGCTTGGCGGCCGCCGGGATCTCGGCGGCGGCCTTGCGGGCGTGGGGGGTCCGGACGCGCAGCACGAGGGCACCGGCCTCCTCGACGACGTCCTCGACCTCGCCAAGACCGCGCCAGGCCAGCTGGTGGGTCACCTCGACGCGCAGCCGTTCCACGGTGCGCCGCTCGATCACCGTGGCCTCCCGGCCGCGGAGCCGGTAGGCCACCGGCAGCACGGCGAAGGTCGCGGGGTCCGCCTCGGCGAAGCCCTCCTCCGCGCCCTGCGCCACGAACGCGGCCAGCAGCTGATCACCCTCGACCTGGTCGGCCAGGGGCTGCTCCCCGACGGTGCCGGGCTGGCCGACCCGGCCGTGGTGGACCACGAACTCCCCGGCCTCCGCGTCGGCCCATGCCTCGCGGTACTCGAAGAGCCGGGTGCCGTCGTCGCCGACGGTCTCACGGTACAGCCGGACGATGCTCATGCCTGCTCCTGGTGGTGGGGGGCGGCCGCGTCCTCGGGGACGGGCCGGGCGTACGGGACCTTGGCGCCGAGGACCTGGGCGACGGTGTCCTGGGTGATGCGCTGCGCGGTGAGGCCCACGCGGGCCAGCACCTGCTCGCGGCTGCCGTGGGCGAGGAACTCGACCGGCAGGCCGACCTCGTTCAGGGCGGTGTCCACGCCGGCCGCGCGCATCTCCTGCCGGATCCGCGAGCCGACGCCGCCGGCCCGCACCCCGTCCTCGAGGCACACGACGATCCGGTGGCGGGCGGCCGTGTCGATCACGGACCGGGCCACGGGCAGGACCCACCGCGGGTCGATCACCGTGGCGCTGATGCCGTGCCGCTCGAGCCGTTCGGCGACGTCGAGGCCGAGCTCGGCCATCGCGCCCACCGCCACGATCAGCACGTCCCGCTCGGCGCCGTCGCGTCCGCCGGCCTCGCCGCGCCGGGCGAGCACGTCCGTGCCGTCCGACAGCCGCTCCAGGGCGCGCACCGGCTCGCCGACCGAGCCCTTCGCGAACCGCACCACGGTGGGCGCGTCCTCGACGGCGACGGCCTCGCGCAGCTCCTCCCGGAGCGTGTCCGCGTCGCGGGGCGCGGAGATCCGCAGCCCCGGGACCGACTGCAGCAGGGCCAGGTCCCACATGCCGTGGTGGCTCGGGCCGTCCGGCCCGGTGACGCCCGCGCGGTCCAGCACGAACGTCACGCCCGCACGGTGCAGGCCCACGTCCATGAGCACCTGGTCGTAGGCGCGGTTGAGGAAGGTCGCGTAGACGGCCACCACGGGGTGCAGGCCGCCGAAGGCCATGCCGGCGGCCGAGGTGACCGCGTGCTGCTCGGCGATGCCGACGTCGAACACCCGGTCCGGGTGGGCCAGCGCCATCGGGGCCAGGCCCACGGGGTTCTGCATGGCGGCGGTGATGGCCACGACGTCCGGCCGCTCGTCCGCGATCGCGACCATCTCCTCGCCGAACACGGAGGTCCAGGACTGGGCCGTCGACGAGGTGATGGGCTCGCCCGTGGAGGGGTCGATCACGCCGATCGCGTGGAACTGGTCCGCCTCGTGCGCGACCGCCGGCGGATAGCCGTGCCCCTTCTCGGTCATCGCGTGGACGATCACGGGCCCGCCGTACGCCCGCGCGTCCTCGAGGGCCTCCTCCATGGCGGTGAGGTCGTGACCGTCCACCGGACCGATGTACTTCATGCCCAGGTCCTCGAACAGGCCCTGCGGCGCCCAGAGGTCCTTGAGGCCCTTCTTCGCCGCGTGCAGCGGCCGGTACACCAGCTCCCCCGCGAGGCCGGCCTCCTGGAGGCGGCGCTTGAGGTAGTCGAGGGTCTGCTCGTAGCGGTGGTGGGTGCGCACCTTGTCCAGCACCCCGCGGCGCAGTCCGCCCAGGTGCTCGGCGACGCCGCCCACGGTGGGCGCGTACGAGCGGCCGTTGTCGTTGACCACGATCACCACGCGACGGTCCCGGCCGGCGGCGATGTTGTTGACCGCCTCCCAGGCCATGCCCCCCGTGAGCGCGCCGTCGCCGATCACGGCCACCACGGTGCGGTCCCCCTGCCCGGTCTGCGCCCAGGCCCGCGCGATGCCGTCCGCCCAGGAGAGCGAGCTGGAGGCATGCGAGGACTCCACCACGTCGTGCTCGGACTCGGTGCGGTCGCCGTAGCCGGACAGGCCCCCCTCCTGGCGGAGCGTCGTGAAGTCCTGGCGCCCCGTGAGCAGCTTGTGCACGTACGACTGGTGGCCCGTGTCGAAGATGACCGCATCCTTCGGCGACTCGAACACGCGGTGCACGGCCAGCGTCAGCTCGACGACGCCCAGGTTCGGTCCGAGGTGGCCACCCGTCTTGGAGACGTGGGCGATCAGGTAGGCGCGGATCTCCGCCGCCAGCGCGGTCAACTGGTCCTCCGTGAGGGCCGACAGGTCCGCCGGGCGGGCGATCTGCGGCAGCAGCGGGGCGCCGGGGCTCGTGGGGGGCAGATGTTCCATGGTGCGACCAGCCTACTCCGCGGGTCCGCGCCCGGGCGGGACGCGGGCGGCGGCCCGCGCGGGCGGGCCCCGTGGATCAGGCCTTCGCGGCGATCTGACGGAGCACGTACTGAGACATGCTTCGCTCTGCCTGGCGATAGTTGCACAGCTTCCGTCGGCTCTCAGGATCCCTGTCTCGATGGGACGCCCGACGATGCAACCGTACAAGACCAATTTCTCTTGGGTGATCGGCGGTACTGGGATCGTCTTCTCACCACGGTGATGTTCACGAGACGACGCAGCCGATCCCGTCACGACGGCGAGCGAGGTGAGCCCGTCCGTTCGGGCCTCGATTCCATCTGCGACCAGGGCCGCCGAGCCGATGTTCTCCATCGCAGCCTCAGCGCTGCCACCCCGGGTCGATTGGATCTTGGCCGGGCGATTCCACGCCCGCCGATCGACATCGACTTGATACCCGGGAGGGGTATAGCGTTGACTGGACCAGAACGAACAGGAGACTTCATGCGCAAGCACCTCAAGACCACCGTCGCCGCAGGAGTGCTCGGAGGAGCGCTCGTGTTCACCGGCTGCAGCACCGGCGGCGACCAGGACCAAGGGACCCCCTCGACGACCAGCCAGCACGAGGGCCACGGCAGCAGCTCTGACAGCGGCGGGATGGAGCATCCGATGGACGGCGGCCCCGCCCCCGAGGGCATCGAGACGGCTGCGTCGCCCACATACCCGGTCGGCACCGAGGTCACGCTCACCGCCGACCACATGGAGGGCATGGACGGTGCGAACGCGATGATCGCCGGCGCGTACGACACGTACACCTATGCGGTGGACTTCACGCCGTCCGCAGGCGGGGAGCCGGTCAAGGATCACAAGTGGGTCGTCCAGCAGGAGATCAAGGACGCCGGAGATGAACGTCTGGCCGACGGCACCGAGGTCACTCTCGAGGCCGAACACATGGAAGGCATGAAGGGCGCGAAGGCGACCATCGCCTCCTCCACCGAGGAGACCGTCTACATGGTCGATTACGAGTCCGACGGCATGACGATGACCAACCACAAGTGGGTCGTCGAGAGCGAGCTCAAGCCGGCCTCCTGAGCCGATCGCCGCGGGCGCGCTGAAGGTCCGCGGCGAAATACGACCCGATCGAAGGAAAGATCGGGGAATGACGAGGGGAAGCGAAGAGCATGACGGACCCGACCACGCATCACCATGACCACGCCGGCGTCGCGACCACCGAGTCCGGCCACCGTGACGACTCGCGCGCCGAGAACGAAGACCACACCATGGAACACGGTGACCACGCCGGGCACGGTCATCACGGCGGTGGTCACGCGGGCCACGGCGACCACGTCGGCCAGTTCCGGCGGCTGTTCTGGATCAATCTGATCATCGCCATCCCGGTGGTCGCGTTCTCCCCCATGTTCGCCATGCTCCTGGGCTACTCGGTCCCCAGCTGGGCGGGCTGGGTCGCCGCAGTCCTCGGCTCCGTCATGTACGCCTGGGGCGGCACCCCGTTCCTCACCGGTGCTGTCAGCGAGCTGAAAAGCCGCCAGCCGGGGATGATGCTGCTCATCGCGCTCGGCATCACCGTAGCGTTCCTCGCCTCCTGGGCCGCCACTGTCGGTCTCGTCCACCCCGAGCTCGAGTTCTGGTGGGAGTTGGCGCTGCTGATCGTCATCATGCTGCTGGGCCACTGGATCGAGATGCGCTCACTGGCCCAGACCACCTCGGCGTTGGACTCCCTCGCCGCGCTGCTCCCTGACGAGGCTGAGCGTATAGAGGGAGACGACGTCGTCAAGGTCGACCCGGCAGAGCTGCGCGTCGGCGACGTCGTCATCGTCCGGCCTGGCGGCAGCGTCCCCGCCGACGGCACCATCGTCGACGGCCGCGCCGACATGGACGAGTCCATGATCACCGGCGAATCACACCCCGTCGCCCGCGGCGAGG
The DNA here is from genome assembly GCF_037853785.1 of Micrococcus sp. GPGPB33. Lineage (NCBI taxonomy): Bacteria > Bacillati > Actinomycetota > Actinomycetes > Micrococcales > Micrococcaceae > Micrococcus > Micrococcus sp. GPGPB33. The sequence continues at coordinate 1,828,753 of NZ_JAQMWO010000002.1, read as the reverse complement.
GCGAGAACGTCACCGCCGGCACCGTGGCCACCGACTCCGGCCTGCGCGTAGAGATCACCGCCACCGGCGACGACACGGCTCTGGCGGGCATCAACAGGCTCGTCGCCGAGGCGCAGGGCTCATCTTCCCGTGCCCAGCGCATCGCCGACCGGGCTGCGGCCCTGCTGTTCTGGTTCGCCCTCGGAGCTGCGCTGATCACCGCCGTCGTCTGGACGCTCTTCGGGCTCCCCGACGACGCGGTCGTTCGCACCATCACTGTCCTCGTCATCGCCTGCCCCCATGCGCTGGGTCTGGCGATCCCTCTGGTCGTGTCCATCGCCACCGAGCGCGCCGCCCGCGGCGGCGTCCTGATCAAGGACCGCCTCGCCCTGGAGTCCATGCGCCAGGTCGACGCGGTGCTCTTCGACAAGACCGGCACCCTGACCAAGGGCGAGCCCACCGTCACCGGCGTGGAGCCGACCGGCGGCCTGAATGCCGAACAGCTTCTCGCCCTGGCCGCCTCCGCCGAGGCCGACAGTGAGCACCCCCTCGCCCGGTCCATCGTCACCGCCGCCAAGGAGAAGGGCCTCGCCGTCGAACCGGCCAGCGGGTTCACCTCCTCCCCGGCGGTCGGCGTCACCGCGACGGTGGCCGACCATGAGATCCGCGTCGGCGGACCCCGTCTGCTCGAGGAGACCGGCCAGGACGAGATCGGTGTCGCCGACGAATGGCGGGCAGAGGGTGCGATCATCCTGCACGTCCTCCGCGACGGCAAGGTCATCGGCGGTCTCAAGCTCGCCGACGAGGTTCGCCCAGAGTCCCGCGACGCCGTCGATGCGCTCCATCAGCTCGGCGTCGAGGTCGTCATGATCACCGGCGACGCGGAAGCCGTGGCGAACGAGGTGGGAAGAGAGCTCGGCATCGACCGGGTCTTCGCCGGCGTCCGCCCCGAGGACAAATCCGCCAAGGTCGACCAGCTGCAGAAGGAGGGCAAGAAGGTCGCCATGGTCGGCGACGGCGTCAACGACGCCCCTGCCCTGGCCCAGGCCGACGTCGGCATCGCCATCGGGGCCGGCACCGACGTCGCCATCGCCTCTGCAGGTGTCATCCTCGCCAGCTCCGACCCGCGTAGCGTGCTCTCGGTGATCCAGCTCTCCCGTGCCGCATACCGTAAAATGAGGCAAAACCTGTGGTGGGCTGCAGGGTACAACTTGCTCTCTGTGCCGCTCGCGGCTGGCGTGCTCGCACCCGTCGGCTTCGTCATGCCGATGTCAGTAGGTGCGATCCTGATGTCGATCTCCACCGTCGTCGTCGCGCTCAACGCCCAGCTGCTGCGTCGCATCGACCTCGCCCCAGATGCCAGCACCCGCTCCGTCCTGGAGCACCAGAAGTGAAGGACGCACTCGTGACCACTGAAACTGCAGCCGATGAGACCGGTGCCGACACCGGAGCCCATCGGCACGGCTACATCAGTGACAAGGACCGTTACCGCAACCGCATGAAGCGCATCGAAGGCCAAGCCCGCGGCATCACGAAGATGATCGACGACGAAAAGTACTGCATCGACATCCTCACCCAGGTCTCGGCCCTCACCCGCGCCCTGCAAGGAGTGGCGACCGGTCTGCTCGATGACCACCTCAAGCACTGCGTGCTCGACGCCGCCAAGAAAGGCGATGAAGACGCGGCCATCACCAAGATCCAGGAGGCCACCGACGCCATCAATCGCCTCGTGCGCTCCTGACACCATCCGATTTCGTCAACACAGGGTGCTTCGGACCGGTGGACCCCAGATCAGGACAAGGCTCTTGATGTCTCCGGGCAGGCGTGCTTTGCACCTCGTCGCGCCCTTGGCACCGGCGAACTCGGGATGCCTTCTGTCTAACCTGACGACATGAACACGTTCACCTGAGAAAAGAGTTGGGCATGCCACTTGCCATTGTTGCTCCGATCCAGTCCTCCAGGAGCCGCCTGAGGATCTGCGCGGCCTTGACCGGTCTGGCGACCAGCGCCGTCCTCCTGCTCAGCGGCTGTGCTGATGCGGGACCGTCCGCTGATGCAGGATCCGATCACTCACTGGTGGTCGAGCACAATCTAGACGGATTGAATGCTCGCGAGATCATCACGCGCCTCGACTCAACGAAGGTGACAGATCGCTCGTCTGAATTCATCGCGTCGATTGAACCCGACCAGCTTGTACTGACCGACGATCAGAACAATCAGACCACCGTGCCGATGCCAGAAGACGAGTTCTACGTCTCTATCGCCCCGTATCGCAGCCAGACTCACGAATGCTACTTCCACAGCCTCACGACCTGCACCGGCGAACTCGCCAATACTGACGTCCACGTCACCGTGGTCGAGGCGACGTCCGGGGAGACCCTCCTCGATGAAACGCTGACGACGTACGACAACGGATTCGTCGGGGTCTGGCTGCCGCGTGGAATTGACGCTACTCTCACTGTCTCAGCTGAAGGCCGCACCGCGAAAAAGGCCATCTCGACCCGCCCCGACGACCCCACCTGCTTGACCGGTCTTCAGCTGGTTTAAGGCCCAGGTCTCATGCTCCTCTGCAGCGCCGACAGATCAGGCGTCGAGACGTCCTGAGCCGCCCCCTTCATTCGGTCCGGACGTTCTGTGAGTCGTCGGTTTCCATTTGATGGGTGCACTGCCGAGCGTACTCGGCTGGGGTTAGGTAGCCGAGCGAGGAGTGCCGGCGGTGGTGGTTGTACTCGTCCTTCCAGTCGCCGATGATGACCTGTGCGTGCAGCAGCGAGTAGAAGCTGTTGATGTTGAGGCACTCGTCGCGGATCCGGCTGTTGAACGACTCGACGTACCCGTTGCGCCACGGCGAGCCCGGAGGGATGTAGGACAGGCCGGTGCGGGTGCCGGCCCAGTCGGCCACCGCCTCGCTGATGAACTCCGGCCCGTTGTCCGACCTGAGCACCGCCGGGGCGCCCCGGGCGGCGACGAGGTCCTCGAGGTGGGCGGTGAGTCGGTCGGCGGTAATCGAGCGCTCCACGAGCCCGCCGATGCACTCCCGGGTGTGTTCGTCGACGATCGAGCAGATCTTGATCGGTCGTCCGTGCTCGTCGGCGTCGAACTGGAAGTCCACCGCCCACACCACGTTCGGCGCGTCCGCCGTCGGCGCGTCGACGGTCGAGGACCCGACGCGCTTGCGTCGACGCCGCTGCGGGACCCGGAGCCCTTCGTCACGCCACAGGCGTTGGATCTTCTTGTGGTTCACCACCCACCCCTCGGCGCGGGCGTCGTGATACGCCCGCCGATACCCGTAGCGGGGATGGCCCTTCGCCCAGGCGCGCAGCCACTCCCTGAGCGCCCGATCCGGGTCCGCGACCGTGTCGCCCTTGAGCGGTCGCCGGTACGCGGAGCGGCTCAGCCCGACCAGACGGCACGCCATCCGTTCGCTCACCCGCAACTTGCGCTTGAGGTGATCGACGGCGGCGCGGCGCCTGTCCGGGCTTAGAAGTTTCCCTCAGCCAGCTCCTTGAGCGCGGCCTTCTCCAGCTCCGCTTCCGCGAGCAGACGCTTCAGGGTCGCGTTCTGCTTCTCCAGCTCCTTCAGGCGCTTTGCGTCGTCGGCCTTGAGGCCGCCGTACTGGTTCCGCCACCGGTAGTACGTCTGCTCGGACACCCCGAGCTCCCGGCACACCGCCGCGACGTCCTGACCATCGGCGAGCATCCTGTCGGCCTGCCCGAGCTTACGGACGACCTGCTCGGGGGTGTGACGCTTCCTGCTGTTCGTCATGATCTGACCAGTCTCCCTGCCCGCGACCGCGGGCAACAGGACGACTCTCATAACGACTGGACCTACGAAACGGGGTCAGCCCAGTCCCATCCTTGGACTCCCACAGGGTCTCGGCGTCCCGATGTGAGGATTCGCCCGAGAGCCGGCTTCAGAGTCATCGCAGGGCATCACCAGACCGGGCTGAAGCCTCGTCGACCAATATCAACCAGTGCCAACTGAAGAGCACTACATCGCTCACTCTGTTTCACGATGTGCATTTCGGGGGATCCTCTCTGTCCAGGTCCTCACGCTCATACCTGCCGGTGCTGAGCCTCGCCGAGCTTCTCGAGCACTTGACCTGGATCGTCGATCAGTTCGAACACGCCACTCGGGCGTGTCCGACAATGCCGTCGACCACGCGAGCACAGCATTCAGGACCACGGCAGCCCAGTACACGATCGCGTACTCGTCGTACCTGCTCGCCAGGCCCGGCCATTGCTTCAGGTGCGCGTCCTGGCGCTCGATCACGTTCCGGCCCGTGTAAGCCTCCGAGTCCAGGCCCACGGGTGTCAAGGGCCATTGAGTTCTGCCCATAGGCGGCCAGTGTTTCTTCCCGCTGGTGGCCATCAGAACTGCCCACTGGTGGCCAGCTGGTTTGCCCGTTTGGGTGGTGGTGCTGGCCACCGTGATGGGATCAGTTCAGTGGCATGACTCCCTTCCCGGCCATTGCCTGGGTCATCCGTACGGAGTCTCCGGTGGTCTGGCACACGTGGGCGTGGTGCAGGAGCCGGTCCACGGTGGCGGTGGCCAGGGTCTTGGGCATCAGCTCGTCGAAGCCGGCCGGGTGCAGGTTCGAGCTGATCGCTACGGAGCGTTTCTCGTAGGCGGCGTCCACGATGCGGTAGAGGCCCTCGGCGGCATCGTCGGCGACCGGCAGCAGGCCGATGTCGTCGATGACGATCAGGTCGGCGCGCAGGATTCGGGCGACGGCTTTGGTGATGGTGTCATCGGGCCGGTGGGCCCGGATCATCGCCCCGAGGTCCTCCAGGGTGAACCAGGCCACCCGCTTGCCCTCCTCCACGGCCTGCTGGCCCAGGGCCTCGAGGAAGAAGGTCTTGCCGGTGCCGGAGGGCCCGCAGACCACGAGGTTCTCTCTGCGCGAGAGCCATTCCAGGGTGCGCAGGGACTGCTGGGTCGGGGCCGGGATCGAGGAGGCGCCCGGATCCCAGGTCGTGAAGGTCTTGCCGGTGGGGAACCCGGCGGCCTTGCGCCGGGCGGCGAGCATGGATCGGGCCCGACCGGTGGTCTCCTCGACCAGCAGGGCCTTGAGGACCTCGGCCGGCTCCCAGCGTTGGGCCCGGGCGGTGGCCAGTACCTCGGCGGCGATACCGCGGGCGTGGGGCATCTTCAGCTGCCGCAACAGCGCCTCCAAATCGGCCGGCAGCGCCGGTGCGGCGGTGTTCGGGGTGTGGATGCTCACCGGGCTGCCCCCTCGGTGTTGGAGGTACCGAGGCCGGCCCAGCCGGCGGTGCCCTGGGTCAGGGACCGTTCCTCGGTGGCGGTGTGCATCCCGGTGCGGTGGCCGGCGGCGGTGAGCAGGGAGGCCAGGTCGCCGTGGGCGAAGCGCTGGTGCACCGCGGCCACCCCGAGGGCGCGGTCGACCTGGTCGGTGCCGGCGAGCTTGGCCAGGGTGACGGCCTCGGCCATCTTCTGACCGATCCGGCTGGTGCCGGCCGCGGCGGCCTCCACCAGCCAGGTCCTCGCTCCGGCCCCGATGGCCAGGAACTCGGCCTCCGCCGCCGAACGGGGCACCGGGGTGTAGTCCCCGGGCACCTTGTCCGTCTCGTGGCCGGGGAAGTGCGCGTCGTCGATGGCCGGGGACCCGGGCCGGGCCACCCGGTGCCGGGCGACCTCCACCGGCCCCTGCGCACCGGCGTGCATGATCACCACCATCGAGTCCGGTCCGGTGCCGTGATGGCGCACGAACACCTCGGCCCCGAGCAGGTGCGCGGGCACCGAGTACTGGGCGTTTTCGAAGGAGACCATCGGCGTGTTCTCCGGCACCTTCCGTCCCACCCCGTAGGCCACGGTGTGCGCCGTGGCGGGGATCCGATGCAACGCGCTGGTCTCCTCGGCGAGCATGTGGTCCGGGCGGCGCCGGGTCACCCGGTGCTCCCGGGAGTTCACCATGGCCATGAACCCCGCGCAGGCGGCCTCGAGCTCAGCGAACGAGGCGTACTGGTCCCGCAGGTTGGTGTCCTTCGGGACCAGGTCGGCCTTGGCCAGCTTCACCGCGTTCTCCACCCCGCCCTTGGCGGCCGGATCCGCTGGCTGGCAGGTCAGCACCTCCACGCCGTAATGCCGAGCGAACGCCACGGTGGCCTGGTTACGCACCGGCACCCCGGCCACATGAGAGACCGTCACTGTCTTCTCGTTATCCGTCAGCACATAGGTCGGCGCGCCCCCGATCAGCCGGAAGCACCGGTCCAGGGCGGCGAACACACTCGGAGCCGTCCTATCACGCAGGGCGATGACGATCCGGTAGCGGGACCAGGCCAGCCAGGCCACGAACAGCACCGTCTTGGCCCCGTCGATCGCCGGCCCATCGCCGAAGTCGTACTGCAGCCATGCGCCCGGCTCGGTGATCCAGGGCCGGTGCACCCGGCGCTTCCCGGCCCGCCAGGCGGCCTTCACCTCGGCCACCGCCCGCCGGGTGGAGCGCTCAGAGCCGGTGTAGCCCATTGCGGTGAGCTTGGCGTGCACGACATCGGCGCGGATCCTGCCCGTGGAGGCCTCGACCCATTCCTCGATCTTGGGCAGCCAGACATCGGTGACCTTCGGGCGGCTGGCTCCGGATCCAGGGGTCTGGCCGGCGTCGCGGGCCCGCACCAGCCGGGCCACGGTGTGATGGGAGCAACCGGCCAGCTCGGCGGCGCCCCGCAATGACTTGGTCAGGTCATAGGCACTGAGTATTTTCATGGTTTCTGCGGCATCCTTCATTCAGGGCCTCTTCCTCGCTGGATTCGATTCGACACCGATATCCAACCCGGGGAGGAGGCCCCCGCCGGCTCACGACGCGGCGGGCAACGAGCAACGCGGGCAAACCAGATGGCCAGCACCGGGCAGTTCCCGTGGCCATCACTGGGCAGTCCTCATGGCCGTCAGCGGGTCATTCCCTGGCCACCTATGGGCAGCTTTTCATGGCCGCTTACACACGGGTCGGCCGCCGGCCGAGCCGCGGCGTCTGCGGTGGCCCTGCTGGTCAGCCGGTTGGGGAGGACGGCCTTGATGCCACCGGCGCGCAGATGGGTGCCGATCGCCCGCGATGAGTACGCCCTCTCGCCCAGCACCGTCGACCAGCTGATGGGTCTTCGTGCTCAGCCCGCTCCGTGAGCGCCCGAGGCCGTGATCGGCGGGTTCTTCACGCGGATTCCTTGTCGTTCGATCCAGCCCCTCTGAGCCGGGTGGTGTTCCTCGCGTGCTGATGGGCGCGGGCGATCGTGGAGTCGACCGAGACCGACCAATCGATCAGGATTTCGGCATCCGCTGCAGGTGGTCCGTGTTGCCAGCACCGTGTCCCAGGTGCCCTCTTCGGCCATGCGGCCGTGCCAGGTCCACACTACTCAGCCAGGGCCCGGAGACCTCGGGCAGGTCCCGCCACGGGATCGAAGCACCTGTCCCGGTGGATGATGGCTTCGACCCTCGTGCGGTCATCGGCGAACGGCCGCCCCTGCCGGCCCGTGCAGGCGGGGAGCATCTGGAACCGGGACGTGTCTTCGAGGGCGCCAGCCGACCCTGGATTCATTGTCAGACACGCCCTAGGCCCGTCTGGCCCGAGGGTGAGCCGGACTCTGAACTGGGGGATGAAGAGCGGTCGTGCACCGGGGTCGGCCCCAGCGGCCACGACGACGGCGGCCCGCCGCCCTCCGTGCGGAGGGCGGCGGGCCGCCGTCGTCGTGGTGCCCGCGCGCGGGCGGTGTCCCGTGGATCAGGCCTTCGCGGCGATCTGACGGAGCACGTACTGCAGGATGCCGCCGTTGCGGTAGTACTCGGCCTCACCGGGGGTGTCGATGCGGACGACCGCGTCGAACTCGGTGACCCTGCCGTCCTCACCGGTGGCCGTGACCTTCACGGTCTTCGGCGTGGTGCCCTCGTTGAGGGCGGTGATGCCGGAGATGTCGAAGGTCTCGGTGCCGGTCAGGCCCAGCGAGTCGGCGTTCTCACCCTCCGGGAACTGCAGCGGCAGCACGCCCATGCCGATGAGGTTCGAGCGGTGGATGCGCTCGAAGGACTCCGTGATCACGGCCTTGACGCCCAGGAGCGCGGTGCCCTTGGCCGCCCAGTCACGGGAGGAGCCGGAGCCGTACTCCTTGCCGCCCAGGACCACCAGCGGGGTGCCCTGCTCGGCGTAGTTCTGCGCCGCGTCGTACACGTAGGCCTGCGGGGCGCCCTCCTGGGTGAAGTCGCGCGTGAAGCCGCCCTCCACGCCGTCGAGCAGCTGGTTCTTGATGCGGATGTTCGCGAACGTGCCGCGGATCATGACCTCGTGGTTGCCACGACGGGATCCGTAGGAGTTGAAGTCCTTGCGCTGCACGCCGTTCTCCAGCAGGTAGCGGCCCGCCGGGGTGTCCGACTTGAAGGAGCCGGCCGGGGAGATGTGGTCCGTGGTCACGGAGTCACCCAGCTTGAGCAGGACGCGGGCGCCGGAGATGTCCGACACCGGGTCCGGCTGCATGGTCATGCCCTCGAAGTACGGGGGCTTGCGCACGTAGGTGGACTTCTCGTCCCACTCGAAGGTGGAGCCCGAGGGGGTCTCCAGGGACTGCCAGCGCTCGTCGCCGTCGAAGATCGTGGCGTACTGCGAGGTGAACATCTCGGTGTCGATCGACGCGTCGATGATCTGCTGGACCTCGGTCGGGTCCGGCCAGATGTCCTTGAGGAAGACGTCGTTGCCCTCCGTGTCCTGGCCCAGGGCCTCGTTCTCGAAGTCGAAGTCCATGGTGCCGGCCAGGGCGTAGGCGACCACCAGCGGCGGGGAGGCCAGGTAGTTCATCTTCACGTCCGGGTTGATGCGGCCCTCGAAGTTGCGGTTGCCGGAGAGCACCGCGGTCACGGACAGGTCGTTCTCCTGGATGGCCTCGGAGATCTCGGACTCCAGCGGGCCGGAGTTGCCGATGCAGGTGGTGCAGCCGTAGCCGACCACGTTGAAGCCGAGGTCGTTGAGGGACTCGCGCAGCCCGGACTTCTCGTAGTAGTCGGTCACCACGCGGGAGCCCGGGGCCACGGAGGTCTTCACCCACGGCTTGGACTTCAGGCCCTTGGCGACCGCGTTGCGGGCCAGCACGCCGGCCGCCATCATCACGGAGGGGTTTGACGTGTTGGTGCACGAGGTGATCGAGGCGATGGACACGGCACCGTGGTCCAGCTGGAACTGGCGGCCGTCCGGCATGGCCACGTCCACGAGCTTGGACGGGCGGCCCTCGCCGGCCTCGTCCTGCGTGGCGTAGTTGTGCAGGTCCTTGCGGAACTGGTCCTTGGAGTCGGTGAGCTCGATGCGGTCCTGGGGACGCTTCGGGCCGGAGATGGAGGGCACCACGGTGGACAGGTCCAGCTCGAGGTACTCGGAGTAGGCGACCTCGGAGGACGGGTCGTGCCACATCCCCTGCTCCTTGGTGTACGCCTCCACGAGGGCGACCTGCTCCTCGGAGCGGCCGGTCAGGCGCAGGTAGTCGAGGGTGACCTCGTCGATCGGGAAGATCGCGGCGGTGGAGCCGAACTCGGGCGACATGTTGCCGATGGTGGCGCGGTTGGCCAGGGGCACGGAGCCGACGCCCTCGCCGTAGAACTCGACGAACTTGCCGACCACGCCGTGCTGGCGGAGCATCTCGGTGATGGTCAGCACCACGTCGGTCGCGGTGGCGCCGGACGGGATGCTGCCGGTCAGCTTGAAGCCCACGACCCGCGGGATCAGCATGGACACGGGCTGGCCGAGCATCGCGGCCTCGGCCTCGATGCCGCCGACGCCCCAGCCGAGCACGCCCAGGCCGTTGACCATGGTGGTGTGCGAGTCGGTGCCGACGCAGGAGTCCGGGTAGGCGCGCAGCACGCCGTCGACCTCGCGGGTCATCACGGTGCGGGCCAGGTTCTCGATGTTGACCTGGTGGACGATGCCCATGCCCGGGGGGACGACCTTGAAGTCGTCGAAGGCGGTCTGGCCCCAGCGCAGGAACTTGTAGCGCTCGCCGTTGCGCTCGTACTCGATCTCCATGTTCCGCTCGATGGCGGCGTCGTTGCCGAAGGAGTCGATCTGCACGGAGTGGTCGATCACGAGCTCGGCCGGGGAGAGCGGGTTCACGCGCTCCGGGTCGCCGCCCAGGTCCTGGATGGCCTCACGCATGGTGGCCAGGTCCACGACGCAGGGCACGCCGGTGAAGTCCTGCATGATCACGCGCGCCGGCGTGAACTGGATCTCGGTGTCCGGCTGGGCGTTCGGGTCCCAGGCGGCCAGGGCCTTGATCTGGTCGGCGGTCACGTTGGCGCCGTCCTCGGTGCGCAGCAGGTTCTCCAGCAGCACCTTCAAGGAGTAGGGCAGCTTCTGCGCCCCCTCGACCTTGTTCAGACGGAAAATCTCATACTCGGCGCCCTTGACGTCCAGGACGCCCTTGGAGCCGAAGCTGTCGACGGTGGTCACGAGAGGACTCCTCTTCCCGCCCGGTTTCCTCCGGGCGCTCGTCCAGTGGGGGGTGGTCACCCGCGGCCGCGGACCGCGCCCCGTCCGGGACGGGCGTCGTCTGCGTCACAGGTGCCGCACTGCGTCCCAGGGTACCGCGCCGGTCCCGTGTGACGCGGGCATGGCGCGCGGCGGCCCGCAGGCCGCCACGCGGATGCCGGGTCAGATCTCGACGACGGCCGCGGCCGGGGCGCTCTGGGCGGCCGGCACCAGCACGGTCACCGACTCGAGGTGGTGGGTGTCCGGGTAGAGGTCGAACACGCGGGCGCGCTCCACCTCGTAGCCGCCGTCGCGCAGCCACGCCAGGTCGCGGGCGAACGAGGCGGGGTCGCACGAGACGTACACGATGCGGCCCGGCTCGAGCGCGAGGATGCGCTCGATCGCCCGCCGCCCCGCGCCCGCCCGCGGCGGGTCCAGGACGACGGTGTCCAGCGCGGCACCGCCGAGGCCGCCGTCCGCCACGGGACGCTCGGGGTACTTCAGCCAGCTGCCGAGCACCTTGTCCGTGGGGCCGTTGAGCACCGAGGCCTGCGGCTGGTCGTGCAGGTTGCGGCGGGCGTCCTTCGAGGCCTGGCGGGAGGCCTCCACCGAGTACACGCGGCCCTCGGGTCCCACGGCGTCCGCCAGGTACGCGCTGAACAGGCCGGCGCCGCCGTAGAGGTCGGCCACGACCTGGCCCGGCTCGACGCGCGCGTCCTCGAGCACCGCGTCCACGAGGGTGGCCGGGGCGTGCTGGTGGACCTGCCAGAAGCCGTCACCCGTGACGCGGAAGCGCTTGGTGCCGCCGCGCTCGGACTCCACGGTCTCCTCGACCCAGGTCTTGCCGGTGATGCGCTCGACCTTGACCGGCTGGAACTGCTTCGGGCCGGGCAGGGCCAGGCCGGTGGAGACGTCCACGCCGCACGCATTGGCCGCCTGGCGGATCCGGGTGCGCAGCCGGCCGAGCTTGACCTCGTCCGCCCGCGTCTGCGGGGTGGGCGTCACCAGCACGAGGGGGCGGGAGCCGGAGGCCGGCGTCGCGACGTCCACGCGGGCGGCTCCGGTGAAGTCCCAGTCCCACAGGGCGAGCGCATCGAGGGCCGGCACGCCGAGCGGCATGTTGCGCACGGGTAGGAGGGTCGCCGAACGGTAGGCGTGCATCGCGATGTGCCCCTGGGGGGTCACCGCGAACGCGTTCCGGGTCCGCCAGCGCTGGCCGGTGGGCTCGTCCTCGGAGCCGGCGAAGCACACCTCCGGCTCCACCGCGAGGTCGGCGATGCGGTGCACCGTGTCCCGGAAGACCTGGGCCTTGAGCCGGCGCTGGTGCGGGACCACGATGTGGCCGAACTCGGCGCCGCCCACGGGCGGGCGACCCGAGGCGTGGGCGCGCAGCATGTCCGCGAGCTTCCACTGGTGGATGCGGCGGAACTCGGAGGGCCGCAGCACCTCCACGACGTCGCCGCGCCAGAAGCGGGCCCCGTCCTCGGCCTCGGTCAGGGCCACCCGGACCTTCTCACCGGGCACGGCGTGGCGCACGAAGACGACCCGCCCCTCGTGCCGGGCCACGCAGTGGCCGCCGTGGGCCATGGCCCCGACCTCCACCTCGATGGTCCTCCCGATCCCGGTGACGTCTGTGGACGTGTCGACGACTGCCATGTCTGGCTCCTCTCGCATCGCAGCGCGCTTCAGGTCTTGCCCTGAGCATCGACTGGTCAGATCATCATCATCCTTGCAGACCGATGCGGCTGTGTCGCCTTGATCGTGGGCGCGCCGTCGGACGGCGTCATCCGCCGCTCCCCGGGGGCGCCGGGGCGGTCAAGAGCCCTGGCCCTCGTGGACCTGCCACGGCACCGAGCCCACCATCACGCCCGGCTCCCGCTGCAGTCGCCGCGTCTGGCGGGTGGCGGTCCGGTTGTGCAGGAGCGTGCGCCAGCCCGGCCGGACCACGTACTCCGGGATGAACACCATGGTCAGGTCCCGCGGGGAGCGGCGTCGGTGCTCGCGCACATGCCGCACCAGGGGGGCCACCGTGTCGCGGTAGGGCGAGGCGATCACGGTGAGCGACATCGGCAGGCCGGCACGCTCCCAGGCGTCGATCACCTCCAGGGTGGCGGCGCGCTCGGCGTCCACGACGACGGCCTCGAGGGAGGACGGCCGCGACGCGCGGGCGTAGGCCAGCGCCCGCAGCGCCGGCCGGTCCAGCGTGGTCACGACGACCACCACGTGGACCCGCGAGGGCAGGGCCCGCGCGTCGTCCTGGGGGTCCGGTGCGAGCTCGCGGTCCACGTCCGCGTAGTGGCGGCGGATCCGCCCCATAACCAGCGAGCCGAGCACGATCGCCAGCAGCGCCACCCACGCGCCCTGCGTGAAGCGGGTGACCAGGACGACGACGCCCGCCAGCGCCGTGACCACCCAGGCCACCGCCGTGATGATCAGGCGCAGCCGGACGGCCGCGCGGGCCCGGGCGCCCGGTGTGTGCACGAGCCGGCGGCGCCACAGCCGCAGCATGCCGGCCTGCGCGAGCGTGAAGGCCAGCAGCACGCCGATGACGTAGAGCTGCACGAGCAGGGCGGTCCGGGCCTCGAAGAACAGCACGAGCGAGAGGGCCACGGCCCCCATCCCGAGGACGCTCCACGTGTGCACCAGCCGGTCGCTGCGGACCCTCAGCTGCCGGGGCAGGTAGCCGTCCTCGGCCACGCGCGCGGCCAGGGCGGGGAACGAGCGGAACGCCGACTTGGCCGCGAACAGCAGGAGCAGGGCGGTGGCCGCGATGGTGGCGACGGACAGGATGCTGCCCGGGCCGTACACGGTGTCCGCGAGCTGGGCGAGCACGGGGGCGGGGGCGCGGTCGGGCGTGACCTCGGCACCCGCGGCGTCCCGGAGGTTCTCCAGCTCCAGCCCGACGACGACGCCGGTGCGCTGGGCCAGGTGCATGACGCCCACGGTCAGCGCGCCGAGGGTGAGGGCCATCACGGTGAGCACCCACCGCACCGTGGGCACGGCCGGCCGGGCCATCAGGCGGGTGCTCGAGACCGGCACCTCGACGCCGGTGAGCAGCACCGATCCCGCGCTGAACGCGCGCAGGGCGAGCAGCGCCGTCGCCACGGTGCCGACGGTCCCGCCGACCCCGGCGCCCTCCTGCGTCCAGCCGGCCGTCGGCGCCGCGCCGAGCAGCCCACGGCCCTCCTGCCACAGGCCCGCCAGGACGAGCAGCGCGGTCAGGGCGACGAACACGCTCACGAGCACGGGCAGCACCCACCGGGACAGCCGCACCCCGCGGAGCGCGGCCAGCAGTACGCCCACGAGCGCGGCCGAGGCCACCAGCACGCGGCTGCCGACGGTGAGTCCGGGGGCCAGCGCCGCCACGAAGTGGGCGAAGGCGGCCACGGAGACCGCGGCGGTGAACACGAAGTCCAGCAGGAGCGCGGCCGAGGCGACGACGCCGGCCCTCGGGCCCAGCTTCATGCCGGCCATGTGATAGATGCCGCCGTGCGGAACGGCGGCGACCGCGGCGCGGAAGGACACGACGATGAGCAGCATCACCGCGACGACGGCCCAGCCGACGGCGGGTCCGAGCGCGAGCGCGGACGTGCCGGCCGCGACCAGGGTGAGGATGACCTCGTCCGGGGCGTAGGCGAGGGAGGACAGGGCGTTCGACGACGTCACGGGCAGCGCCCGCCACCGGTTCATGCGGGGCTCGTCGGCGGCGTGCGACGTCACGGGGCGACCGAGGAGGCCGCGGCGCAGGAGGGAGGACAGCGTGGCCACCGCACCACGGTACCCCCGCCGGGCCCGGACGCCGCGGCGACGCGGATGCTCCCGGACGTGCCCGCCGGATGCGAGGATGGAGCGCGCGTCGGCTCCCCGGCGCACGGAGCACCGCACGAGAGGCAGGGACGGGCATGGCCCACTACGTGATCGTCGGCGGCGGACGGGTGGGCACCCGGTTGGCGGCCGCGCTGGACGCGGCCGGTCACGGCGTCGCCCTCGTGGACCGCGACCCGCGGACCGTGGAGGGGCTGGCCCCCGGCTTCTCCGGCGAGCTCGTGGCCGGCGTGGGCTTCGACCGCTCCGCGCTGCTCGCCGCCGGCATCGACCGCGCGCAGGGCCTGGCGGCCGTGACCGCGGACGACAACACGAACATCATCGCCGCCCGCGTGGCCCGCGAGACCTTCCACGTGGACCACGTGGTGGCGCGCATCTACGACGCCGACCGGGCCCGGCTGTACCAGCGCCTCGGCATCCCCACGGTCGCCTCGATCCAGTGGACGGCCGACCAGGTGCTGCACCGGCTGCTGCCGGCCGGCACCGCCGACGCGGAGCACCGCGACGCCTCCGGCCGGCTGCTCGTGACCGAGCTGGTCCCCCACTCTTCGTGGTGGGGCCGTCGGCTGACCGACGTCGAGTCCACGGTGGGGATGCGCATCGCCTACCTCACCCGGCTCGGCGACGGCCAGCTGCCCCGGCCGGGCGACCGCCTGCAGGAGGGCGACGTGCTGCACGCCGTCTACCCGGTGGACCGCCGGGACCAGGTGGAGGCCGCCCTGCAGGGCGAGGCACGCGTGCCGGACGGCACGGACGAGGACGAGGAGGGACGGGCATGAGGGCCGTCATCGCCGGAGCCGGCGCCGTGGGCGCCTCCATCGCGCGGGAGCTGCACGCGCACGGCCACGAGGTGGTCGTCGTCGAGGCGCGCACGGACGCGGCCCGCAAGGCCGACGTCGGCGGCGCACGCCTCGTCCTCGGGGATGCGTGCGACCTGACCGTGCTCGAGCAGTGCGGCGCCCTGGAGGCGGACGTGCTCGTCGCGGCGACCGGCGACGACCGGGTCAACCTCGTGTGCTCCCTGCTGAGCCGCTCGGAGTTCGGCGTCGGCCGCACCGTGGCTCGCGTCAACAACCCGCTCAACGACTGGCTCTTCGACGAGTCGTGGGGCGTGGACGTGGCCGTGTCCACCCCCTCGATCATGACGGCGCTCGTGGAGGAGGCCGTGGAGACCGGGGACCTCGTGCGCCTGCTCAGGCTGGAGGCCGGCGGCGCGGCGCTGTCCGAGTTCCGGGTCCCGGCAAAGCACTGGCTCGAGGGCCGGCGCATCGGCACCGTGTCCTGGCCGCAGGAGGCTCCGCTCGTGGCGGTCGTGCGCGACGGCGCCCCCCGGCAGGCGTCGGCGGACGAGGTCCTGGAGGTGGGCGACGAGCTCTTCTTCCTGGCCGCCGGCTCCGCCGAGCCGGCCCTGCGTCGCCTCCTCGTCGGCGAGGGCCGCGCTCAGGGACGCTCGGAGGCGGCGGAGTCCGCCGGCACGCCGTCGTCCTGACCGGGCGAGCTGACGGACCAGGCGAGCCAGAGCCCCAGGGCATAGAGCGGCAGGCCCATCACCAGGCGGGCCACCCCGAGCGCGGTGACGGCGTCCCCGAGGTAGAGGGGCACCTGCACCGCCAGGCGCAGCGCGAACACGGCCACGAGGATCCAGGTGGCCGCGGCGTAGGCGCGGCGCCGACGCCGGTGGGCCCGCCAGCGGGTGCCCTCGGCGCGCACGAGGCCGAGCACCAGGCCCGCCGCGGGCCAGCCCACGAGGACGGACACCGCGAACGCGAGGCCGTAGGCGGCGTTGGTGACGAAGCCCCACAGGTAGTAGTCGCGGGCCTGGCCGGTGGTCAGGGAGACCACGACGGACAGGACGACGACGGCGAGGCCGGCCAGCACCTGGACCGGCGACTGGCGCTGGACGAGGCGCGCGACGCCCAGCACGAGTGCGACCGCGACGGCCGCCACGCCGGAGGGCCACACCTGCTGGGTGGCGACGTAGCCGACCATGTAGACGAGGGTGGGCAGGGAGGCCTCGACGATGCCGCGCCAGCCACCGACGCTGCCCAGCGCGTCGAGGCGGCCGCGCTCGTCCAGGCGGGCTCGAGACGGCAGGGGGCCGGCCCCGTCCGGGGCGGCGGTGACGGGGCCACGCGGCTCGGTCATGGGCTCTCCTCTCGGGGCCGTGCTCAGCGCGTGGCCTCGGGCGCGTCGACCAGGTCGAACTCGGGGTTGTGCAGGGTGGGCACGCCGTCCATCTGGGTGACGCGGCCGCGGACCGTCAGCCACTCCCCCGGCATGACACCGGGCACGCGGCGCCGCCCGTGCCAGACCAGCTGCAGCGTCTCCGCGGGCGCCATGCTCCCGGGCGCGGGCAGGCGGTCGGCCAAGACCGCGCGGAAGACGGTCGCCTCGTCCGCGCCGGGCAGTGTGACGGAGGCGATGACGCCGCGGCGCTCGATGCGGCCCGCGGCGCCGGTCGGGCGGGCTGCGACGGCGGGGCTCACCGGGTCTCCGTGATCTCCGGACCGCGCTCGGGCAGCGCGGTGGCCTCCGGTGCCGCGCCGTCCCCCGGGCCGGTGGCGGTGTCCGCGAGCACGTCCCGGCCCTCGTCCGGGGCCGGGCGGCGACGCTGCAGCGGGCGCGCGTTGGGAGGCGGACGCAGGGGCAGCAGCTCGCGCGGCGGGAGCGGCTCGTCGCCCCGCACCACGACCAGGTCGGAGAACACCTGTTCCAGCGGCTCGGCGGCCTCCGGCTGGAAGGCGGCCTCGCCGTGGAACACGCCGCGGACGAACCAGCGCGGACCGTCCACGCCCACGAACCGGGCGACGTTCCACCCCGGCGAGCCGTCCGGCAGCGCCGCCGGCACGCGCGTGAGGATCTCGATGCCGAAGCGGCCGGTCTGCTCCTGCACGGTCGCGTGGGCGGTGGTCGACAGGGAGTCGTGCAGCTCGGCGCGCAGGTCGTCCCACAGGCCCGTGCGGCGCGGGGCGCTGAACGCCTGGACCTGCAGCGCCGAGCGGCCGAGGCTGACGGTGGCGGCGACGATCCGCTTCGTCGCGTCCTCGACGTCGAGGCGCAGCTTCATGCCCTGGACCGCCCGCAGGCGCAGCGACCCCAGGTCGATCATGCCGGCGGGATCCGGGCGGGTGGCGACGTCGTGCGGACCGACGTCGGCTGCCTCCGGCGCGGCGGCGATCTCGAGGTCGCGCTCCTCCAGCAGCTCGGCCGGCAGGCTGACCTGCTCGTGGCGCACGGTGCGGTTGCGTCCGAAGATCACGACGTCCTCCCAGGGGTGTTGTCGGCGGTGAAGCCGCCGGTCGAGCCGAAGCCGCCGGCCCCGCGCTCGGAGTCGGGCAGCGCGTCCACGGGCTCGAAGCGGGCCCGCACGACCGGCTGCAGCACGAGCTGGGCGATCCGGTCGCCGCGGCGCAGCACGATCGGCTCCGTCGGGTCCAGGTTGATCAGGGGCACCTTGATCTCGCCGCGGTAGCCGGCGTCGATGGTGCCGGGGGCGTTGACGACGCTCAGGCCGTGGCGGACCGCGAGGCCCGAGCGGGGGTGCACGAACCCCGCGTGGCCCTCCGGGATGGCCAGCGCCACGCCGGTCGGCACGAGGGCGCGCTCTCCCGGGGCCAGGGTCACGTCGACGGCGGTGCGCAGGTCCGCGCCCGCGTCGCCCGGCTGCGCGTAGGCGGGCGGGGCCAGGCCCGGATCGAGGGCGTGCAGGGGCACGGGCAGCTCGGCGGAGTCGGTCACGAGGCCCGACCCTACACGAGCACCCGTCGGCCCGGGGCCGCGTCGAGGCGGCCGGGCGGGCGCCCTCGCCGGTGCCGCGCGGCGGGACCGGAGTCCGGATGTGGGAAGCTGGGACCCATGCGTGATCCCCAGCAGCACCCCGTCGCCGATGCCTCCCGCCGCGCCCCCGGGGGCGCCGCGGCGGGACCCGATCCGGTCCTGTTCGAGGAGCGGTTGACGCCCTCCCCGGGGGTCTGGGCCGTGGCGCTCATGCTGGCGGCGCTGACGATACTCGTGTTCGCGCCGATCGACCTCGGGGTGGGCATCGCGGCCGCCGTCGCGTTCTTCGCCGTCGAGGTCCTGATCCTGGTGGCCACCACCCCGCGCATCGTGGTGCGCGAACGCACCCTCCAGGTGGGCCGCGCCAGCATCGAACGGCACCACGTCGGTCAGGTCACGGGGTATCGCGGCGAGGACGCCCGGGCCCAGCGCGGCCCGCTGCTGCACGGGCTGGCCTTCGTGAACGTGCGCGGCTGGATCGCGCCCGTCGTGCGGATCCAGCTGACCGACGAGCGCGACCGCACACCCTACTGGCTGACCAGCACCCGGCGTCCGGAGGAGCTGGTCGCGGCCCTCGGCGGGACCATGGCCCGGCAGGAGGGGACGGCCGAGGGCCGCTGACCGCCCCGGCGGCGGGGGCTCAGCCCTCGCAGTCGGTGCAGTAGATCAGGCCGTTCTTCTCACGCGCGGCCTGCGAGCGATGGCGGACCAGGAAGCAGGAGGCGCAGGTGAACTCATCCGACTGGGCGGGCAGCACCCGCACCATCAGCTCTTCACCCGAGAGGTCGGCGCCGGGCAGCTCGAACCCTCGGCGGCCTCCGCTTCGTCCTCGTCCACGACGGCGGACTGGGTGTCCGTGCGCCGTGCCTTCAGCTCCTCGATGGAGTTCTGGCTCAGCTCTTCCTCGTTCTTGCGAGGGGCGTCGTAGTCAGTGGCCATGGGGTTTCACGCTCCGCTGGTGGGGGACGGCACCGGGACCGGTGCCGGCACTGCGCGGGCGGCGTCGTGGGCGGACCACGCGTCACCGGCCTGCGCCGTTGCGCGTAGATTGTGCACCATGCCCGAACCCGTGCCAAATGTTGTCGGGCACGCTCGCCCAGGGCGGATTCGCGCGGGCGCTCGTCCCTCGCCCGGGCCGTGGTCTGCGGCACGGCGGCTAGGATCGGGGCATGCCCGGCCGGGCGTCCGCATGCCCGGTGACCAGAACACGATGTGGGAGGGACCACCGCCATGGCAGAGCTGCGACTGACCGGACCCACCGAGGACGGCGACGCGCTGCGCCTGTCGGGGCCCGAGGGCGAGGAGCACACGCTCCCCCTCTCCCCCTATCTGCGCCGGCTGGTCATCGAGGGCGCCGCGCCCGAGGACGGGCGACCGGCCGAGGACGGCCCCGCGGCCTGGCACGACATGACGGAGATGGACGTCCCCGGGGCGGACGACGAGGACGCCGAGGGACCGGTGGACGCGGCGACGCACGCCGACGATGCCGCGGCGGAGGACGAGCGGGCTCCCGAGGCGCCCTCCGGCCCGGCCCGGCCGGACGAGGACCTCGCGCTCACCCCGCGGATCGACCCGCGGCCCGTGGCCGACGACTCGACCGCGGACGGACCGACCCCGGCGCCGCTGACCGACCAGGAGTCCGTCAAGGCCGCCGCGACCCAGGAGGCCGTGCCCCTCACCCCCCGGGAGATCCAGCAGCGCATCCGTGCGGGCGCCTCCGTGGAGCAGGTGGCCCGGGAGAGCGGGAACGCGTTCTCGCGCATCCGCACCTACGGTCACCCCGTCTTGGCCGAGCGCGACTGGATCGCCCGGCAGGCCCGCGCCGTCGAGGTCTGG
The DNA here is from genome assembly GCF_037853785.1 of Micrococcus sp. GPGPB33. NCBI lineage: Bacteria > Bacillati > Actinomycetota > Actinomycetes > Micrococcales > Micrococcaceae > Micrococcus > Micrococcus sp. GPGPB33. The sequence goes on along the minus strand of NZ_JAQMWO010000002.1, from coordinate 1,808,883 downwards.
GTCGGCGGGCCCGACCTCTACTCGGACCTCGTCCAGGACGGCGGCCCCACCACGCTCGGCGAGCTCGCCGCGCACCGGCTCGCCGAGCTGGGCGTGGACGAGGCGAGCCTCGAGTGGGACGCGTGGCGCGAGGACCAGGCCGGCTGGACCGTGGCCGCCCGGTTCGCCGTGGCCGGTGCGAGGAGTCTGCCCACCCGCGAGGAGCCGCCGGCGCTCTGGACGTTCCGCCCGGCCGGACGCCACCTCGAACCCGAGAACGCCTGGGCCCGCGCCCTGTCCGAGGCGGAGGCCTGGGACCTGGTCCCCCGCGCCCCCGCGGCCGAACCGGTGACGGACGACGTGGACGCCGAGGACGCCGTGACCCCCGCGGGTGCGCACTCCCCGGCCGCCGACCGCGACGCCGATCTGCTGGAGATCCTGCGGGTGCGCCGGGGTCAGCGTGTGGGCGCGGACCTGGAGTCGGACGACGCGCTCGCGCACCTGATCGCTCGCGAGCACCAGGACCGGAGTCGGCGCGAGGCCGCCCAGGCGCCCGAGCGGCTCGCCCCGGTCGACGCCGAGGGGGCCCTGACGACCGCCGACGACGCCCCGGTCGTCGACGCGCCGGAACCGGCCGCCGAGACCGACCGCGCCGAGGACACTGCCGCAGACGTCGCGGACGCGGGTGTCGAGGACGAGGGGGCGGAGCCCGCGCCTCGCGAGCGTGCCGCGCGCCCTGCCATGCCGACCGTCACGCCGCGCCCCCGGGCCCGCTCGGCCGCTCGCCGCGCGTCCGTGCCCAGCTGGGACGAGATCGTCTTCGGCCGCAAGGGCGACTGACCCCGGCCCGGCCCCGGCCGCGGGGCGGGCTCAGCGGTGCCAGGTGAGCAGCGGGACCTCCCGCTCGGCGCGCGTGGGCGCGCCGTGCTGGCCCACCATCTCGAAGGCGTGCGGGGGCACCCGCCGGCCGTCGTAGAGGGCCAGATCCCCGTGCACGGCGACGAGCAGATCCCCGATGCGGGCACGGACCCGGTCCTCGACGACGGCGCCGAACCAGCCGGCGTCGACGGCCTCGTCCCGCGTGAGCACCCACGCGTGCGCCCCGTAGCGCTCGGCCCAGGTGCGCCGCACCCTCGCGCGCACGTCCGGACCCGCGTCGGACCGGAAGTGCAGCTGCACGAGGCGGGGCTCCCCCGCGGTGTGCGCGATCCCCTCGAGCAGCGCGGGGTCGGCGAGCTCCCCGGCCTCGTCCAGGGCGGCGTAGTCCACGCGGCGCGACGGCGGCACGTCGACCATGCCGTGGTCGCCGGTGGCGAGCACCACCGTCCCGGCGGGCACGCGGTCCACCAGGCGCCGCACCGCCGCGTCGATCTCCTCGAGGGCGTGCAGCCACCGTTCCGAGCCCACGCCGTCCCGGTGGCCGGCCTTGTCCAGCTCGTTGACGTAGAAGTAGACGAGCGTGGGCACGCGCGCGTCCTTCATCACGCGTTCGGCGGCCTGGGCGCGGGCGATCAGGGTGCGACCGGCCACGAACCGGCCGCCACGCAGCCCCGCCCGTGTCAGGGCCGAACGCTCGAAGGCGGGCAGCGAGACCGTGACGGCGTCCACGCCGGCCGCGGCGGCGCGCTCGAACACGGTGGGCTTCGGCTGCCACCCCACCGGGTCGGTGGCCTCGTCCCAGCCGCCCAGCTGATTGATCACCACGTCCCGGTCCGGGTCGAGCACGTCGTAGCCGGCCACGCCGTGCTCCCCGACGTCCAGCCCGGTGCCCAGGCTCGTGAGGGAGGCGGCCGTCGTGGTGGGCACGGCCACCTCGAGGACGCGGCCGCCGTCGGCCATCGCCGAGCGCAGCGTGGGGGCGTGGCCGCCGAAGCGCTTCAGCAGGGACCGTCCGAGGCCGTCCGCCAGGGCGACGACCACGCGGCGGCCCGCCGGGACCGCGAGCGCGTTCTCACAGCCCGGGACACCGAGGGCGGCCGCGGCGGAGGTCAGGACGGAGCGCAGGGCACGGTCGGCGGGGACCACGCCCGCGGGGAGGGCGGGCCCCGTCACGTGGTGGCCGCCAGGTGGGCGCGGCGCAGGGCCCGGGCGAAGGCCAGGGCGCCGTCGACGGCCCCCTGCCCGTCGGCGTCGGCGGCGACGCGGATCACGAGGTCCTCGCGGGTGGCGGTGCCGGTGTAGCCGTGGTCGAGGTCGCACTGGGGGTCGGCGCAGCCGGCGGGCTGCAGGTCCAGTCGCTGGCCTCCGGCCCACATCAGCCCGAGGGTCATCTCGGCCACGGGGTCGGACGGCCGGAAGCGGGCGGGGTCGGCGTGGCCGGTGGTCAGGACCACGGAGCCGAGGGCGCGGACCGGGACCATCTCGGTGGAGACCTGGGCGAGGACCGCCTGGCCGGCCGGGTCGGCGGCGTGGTCGTCGAGGTGGACGGCCAGCAGGGTGTCCCCGGCGAGCACGAGGGCCGTGATGTGCCGGTGGATCTCCTCGTAGTCGAAGTGCGTGTCCACGTGGACGAGGTGCGCGTCCGGGGTGCGGCCTTCGAGCTCGACGGCGATGGCGTGCGCCACGAGGTCCGGGTAGAAGCCGGCGCGGACGAGCGAGGCGTCGAGGCCGCCGCTGCCGTCCAGGGTGCGGGCCTCGCGCTGCCGGCCCTCGGCCTCGGGGGCGTCGGGGCGGTGGTCGGGACGGCCGGGCTCGTGACTCCTGCGGAACGGGCTCATGTCCCCCATGCTACGGGTCCGGTGCCGGGCCGTCCGGGCCCGCTGTGGACGGCCCGGTCAGCGGCCGCGCAGCGCGCGCCGGGCCGAGTCGGTGCGGCGGGCCGCGTTGGCGACGTGCACCTCGGCCTGCAGCACCGTCACGCCCTCGGGGGCGGCCAGCACGGGCGCGAAGCGCAGGCGGGCGACCTGCGGCAGGTCGTCCTTGAGGACGCTGACGCGGCCCACGAGGTCCTCCAGCGCGGCGAGGTTGACGGAGGGCACCCCGCCGGTGCCGCGCAGCTTCACGGCGGCGCGGGGGGCGCGGACCATGCGGGCCACGTCCCGGTCCGTGAGCGGGGGCACGCGGTGCACCCAGTCCCCCAGCAGGTCCGTGGCGTCGCCGGCGATGCCGAAGGAGACCACGGGGCCCAGCAGCGGGTCCTCGAGCGCCGTGAGCATGCAGGCCTGGCCGGCGGGGGCCATGGCCTGGACCTCGAGCTCGCGCACGCCGAACGGCGCGAGCAGACGGCGCATGTGCTCGACGTTGCGGCGCAGGGAGTCGGCGTCCACCACGTTCAGGCGGACGCCGCCCAGGTCGAGTCGGTGCCGCAGGTGGGGGTCCACGGCCTTGAGCGCCACGGGGAAGCCGAGCCGCTCGGCGGCCGCCACGGCCTCGTCGGCGGTCTCGAACCGGGCCGAGGGCAGCACGGTGATCCCGTAGTGGCCCAGCAGCGTCTCGGTCTCCTCGTCGGAGAGCCGGACGAGTTCGGTGCCCTCGGCACGCGCGGCGGCCGCCTCCACGAGCTCCTCGGCCTCGTGCGGGTGCAGGCCGGTCGGCTCGAGCGGCTCGCCGACCTCCTGGCGGCGCCAGTGGACGTAGTCCGCGAGCGCGCCGAGCACGGTCATGGCCTGCTGCGGCGACGGGTAGAAGGGCAGACCGGGCTGCAGGGAGCCGGGCTCGGCGTCGTCGTCGACGGGACCGGCGGCGCCGAGCGTGGCCCCGCGGTAGCGCGGGGAGACGACGTCGGTCAGGCAGCCGAGCACGGGGATGCGGGCGTCCCGGGTCGCGTCGGCGAGGGCGTGGGCCAGTCGCTCCGGCTCGTCGTCCGCCTGGTGCAGGCCGAGGCGGGCCAGCACCACGACGGCGTCGGCCTGCTCGTGGCGGACGGCGTCCCGGACGGCGGAGACCAGCGTCTCGGCGGGCGGGGCGATGCCCTGCTCGCTGCCGACGAGGCCGACGGTGGCCGTGACCTCCAGCCCGGCCTCGGCCGCGGCGTCGCGGCCCAGCCGGTCCAGGGCGAGGGAGTCGGCCACGAGGACGACGCGGTGGCCCGTGGGCAGCGGCTGGCTGGCCACGGCCATGAGGATGTCGAGCATGGCCTCGTGCGTGTGGGCCTCGAGCACGCCGGTCTGGTCGAGCATCGAGTCCACGGTGCCCTCGGGGGCCTGGGTGGTGCGGGTCTCGTGGCCCGGGGGCAGGAAGCGCCCGGTGACGTCGGAGCGGACCACCACGACGGGCTTGGTGCGGGAGAGCCGCCGGGCGATGCGGGAGAACTTGCGTGGGTTGCCGAACGACTCGAGGTACACACCGACGGCGGCGGTGTGGGGGTCCGCCTCGAAGAACTGCATGGCGTCGTTGCCCGAGACGTCCGCACGGTTGCCGGCGCTGATCGAGGTGGAGATCCCCACCCCGCGGCGCTTGACGCCGGCGGAGACCATGGCGCCGACGGCGCCGGACTGGCTGAACAGCCCGACGGGGCCGCGCTGGGCCAGGCCCGGGGACGGGGAGGCGTTGAGGCGGATCGCGGGGTCGGTGCGGACCAGGCCGGCCGAGGCCGGGCCGATCACGCGCATGCCGTGGGCGCGGGCGAGGGAGACCAGGCGGCGCTGGGCCTCGAGCCCCTCGGCGCCGGCGTCGGCGTAGCCCGAGGTGAGGACCACGAGGCCCTGGGCCCCGGCCGCGGCGGCCTCGGGGATGAGGGCCTCGACCTCGTCGGCGGGCACAGCGACGACGACGAGGTCGACCGGCTCGCCGATGTCGGCCAGGGAGCGGTGGGCGGTGAGGCCCTGGACGTCCTCGGCGGCGCGGTTCACGGCGTGGACGGCTCCCGTGAAGCCCGCCTCGAGGACGTGGCGCAGCACGAGCGAGCCGACGGCCTGCGGATCGCGGGAGGCGCCGACGACGGCCACGGACGCGGGCTCGACCAGCTCGGCGACGCTGCGGGACTCGGCGCGGTGCTCGCGGGACTCGACGACGGCGCGCCACCGGGCGGTGGGGTCGATGGGGAACTCGACGGCCACGACGCCGTCCTCGAAGCGGCGAGTCACCTCGAAGCCGGACTCCTGGAACACCGAGAGCATCTTGCGGTTCTCGGGCAGGACCTCGGCGGTGAAGCGGCGGATGCCGTTCTCGCGGGCGGCCACGGCGAGGTGCTCCATGAGGATGGAGCCCAGTCCGCGGCCCTGCGCGGCGTCGGAGATGTTGAAGGCGACCTCCGCGGCGTCGGAGTCCCCGTAGCGGTCGTAGCGGCCCACGCCGAGCAGTCGGCCGCCGCGGGTGATCACGAACGCCACCCGGTCCCGGTGGTCCACGTGGGTGAACCGGTCCAGGTCCTTGGCGCTCAGCTCGGACTTGTACGTGAAGTAGCGCAGGTAGATGGAGTTCTCGGACTGCCCGGCGTGCATGCGCTGCAGCTCGGCGGCGTCCTCGGGCGAGATGGGCCGCAGGTGGGCCGTCGCACCGTCACGGAGCACCACATCGGCCTCCCAGTGGGAGGGATATCCGCGGACGGCTTCGGTCTCACCCATAGGATCACTGTAGACAATCCCCGACGCCGTGAGGACTCCCCGACCACCATGATGGCCCGTTCATCCCGTTCCCGCCCCGCCGAGCAGGACGCCCCGCGCCCGCTGCCGCTGGAGCAGGAGAACATCGTCGACGTCGACGTCTCCGAGGAGATGGAGGCGTCCTTCCTCGAGTACGCCTACTCGGTGATCTACTCGCGCGCCCTGCCGGACGCGCGCGACGGCCTCAAGCCGGTGCAGCGGCGCATCCTCTACATGATGTCCCGCATGGGCCTGCGCCCGGACCGCGGCCACGTGAAGTCCGCCCGTGTGGTGGGCGAGGTGATGGGCAAGCTGCACCCCCACGGCGACGCCGCGATCTACGACGCGATGGTCCGCCTCGCCCAGCCGTTCTCCCTGCGCCTGCCCGTGGTGGACGGGCACGGCAACTTCGGCTCGCTCGACGACGGCCCCGCGGCCCCGCGCTACACGGAGGCCCGCATGGCCCCGGCCGCCCTGGCGCTCACCGCGGACCTCGACGAGGGCACCGTGGACTTCGTCCCCAACTACGACAACCAGCTCCAGCAGCCGGCCGTGCTGCCCGCCGCCTACCCCAACCTGCTCGTCAACGGCACCACCGGCATCGCCGTCGGCATGGCCACGAACATGGCCCCGCACAACCTGCGCGAGGTCGTGGCGGGCGCGCGCCACCTGCTCGCGGACCCCGAGGCGGACCTCGAGGCGATCATGGCCCACATCCCCGGCCCCGACCTCCCCTCGGGCGGCCGGATCGTGGGGCTCGACGGCGTCCGCGACGCCTACGCGACCGGCCGCGGCACGTTCCGCATGCGGGCCGCCGTCGCCGTGGAGCAGGTCTCCGCGCGGCGCACCGGCCTGGTCGTCACCGAGCTGCCGTACGGCGTGGGCCCCGAGAAGGTCATCGAGCGGATCAAGGCCGGCGTCGACGCGAAGAAGCTCAGCGGCATCGCCGACGTCGTGGACCTGACGGACCGCAAGAACGGGCTGCGCCTGCAGATCGAGCTCAAGTCCGGGTTCAACCCCCAGGCCGTGCTGGCCGCCCTGTACCGGCACACCCCGCTCGAGGAGACGTTCGGGATCAACAACGTCGCGCTCGTCGACGGCCAGCCGCAGACCCTGGGCCTGCTGCCCCTGCTGCGGGTCTACGTGGACCACCGTCTGGACGTGGTGCGGCGCCGCACCGGGCACCGCCTCGGCAAGCACCGCGACCGCCTCCACCTCGTCGAGGGCCTGCTGCTGGCGCTCGTGGACATCGACGAGGTCATCGAGATCATCCGTTCCTCGGACGACACCACGGCCGCGCGCACCCGCCTCATGGGCGTCTTCGACCTCACCCAGGTGCAGGCCGACCACATCCTGGAGCTGCGGCTGCGCCAGCTGACGAGATTCTCCCGCATCGAGCTGGAGGCCGAGCGCGACGAGCTGCAGGCCGCGATCGCCGAGCTCGAGGCGATCCTCGCCTCCGACGCGCGGCTGCGTGAGGTGGTCTCGGCCGAGCTGCAGGCCGTCGCCGACGAGCACGGCGACGACCGGCGCACGGTCCTGCTCGAGGCCGAGACCGCCGCGGCCCCCGCCGCCGGGCCCGCACCGTCCGGGCCCACCCCCGCCGGCGCCGCGGAGGCCGGGGCGGACCTGATGGTCCCGGACACGGCGTGCTGGGCCCTGCTCTCCACCTCCGGACGCCTGCTGCGCACCGCGGACCGCACGCCGATCGCCCCGCAGGGCCGGCGCCGCAAGCACGACGCCTTCGCCTCCGTGGTCCCGACGACGGCCCGCGGTGAGATCGGGGCCCTCACCTCCGCCGGCGCGCTGCACCGCCTCCAGGCGGTCGACCTGCCGGTGGCCGGCGAGCCGTCCGCGGCCCCCGCGATGACCGCGGCCGTCCCCGCCGCGGAGCTGGTGCCCCTGGCCAAGGGCGAGACGCTCGTGGCCCTGGTCCCCCTGGACGCCGTCCTGGCGCTGGGCACCGCCCACGGGGTCGTCAAGCGCGTCCGGCCGGAATGGCCCCTGAACCGCCAGGTCGTCGACGCCGTCGCCCTGAAGGACGGCGATGCGGTGGTCGGCGCCGCCCCCGCCCCGGACGAGGCCGACCAGCTCGTCTTCCTCACCCGCACCGGCCAGCTGCTGCGCTACGCCGCCTCCGCCGTGCGCCCCCAGGGCCCGGCCGGCGGCGGTGTCGCGGGCATCCGGCTGGCCGCCGGGGACACGGTGCTCGCGTTCGGGGTGGCCCCCGCCGCCTCCCTCACCGAGACCGGTGCGGACGCCGCCGCCCACCCACGGCCCGCCGTCGTGGTGACCGTGACGGACGGCGAGGCGGACGTGCTCGGCTCCGCCCCGGGCTCCGTCAAGGTCACGCCGCTCGGGGAGTATCCGGCCAAGGGCCGCGGCACCGGCGGCGTGCGCGCCCACCGGCTGCTCAAGGGCGAGAGCGGCCTCGAGCTCGGCTGGATCGGCGCTGCGCCCGCGCTCGCGGCCTCGCGGGCCGGGGTGGCCCGCGCGCTGCCGATCGAGTACGGGCGTCGGGACGGCTCGGGCGTGCCCGTGGACCAGCGCATCGAGGCCGTCGGTGCCGGCGCCTCCCCCGACCTCGTCTCGGCCCCGCCCGCCGAGGACGACGCCGTGGCCGTGTCCGCGGACTGATCAGGGGGCCTCAGCAACCGACCCGCACAGGGACGTCACCGTCCTCGAGCAGCCTGCCGTCATGGGTGACGATCACGACGATCCTGTCTGCCAGAGCCCGGCGCAGATCCGTGATGAGGGCGCGTGCCTCGTCGGCGTCCACGTGTGCGGTCGGCTCGTCCAGCAGCACGACATCGGCGCGGGCCACGAGAGCCCGGGCCACGGCCAGGCGTTGACGCTGCCCGCCCGAGAGCCGCTGCCCGCCAGGGCCGACGCGCGTGTCCAGGCCCTGCGGTGCCGCGGCCAGCCACGGACCCAGTCCCACCAGCTCGAGCGCGGCGGTGAGCTCTGCGTCGGACGGGGCGTCCGCGACGCCGCGGGCCAGGGCGAGGTTGCCGCGCGCCGTGGAGTCGAAGATCAGGGCGTCCTGCGGGGTCCAGGCGACCCGGGCCAGCGCCGTCGCGTCCGGGCGGACCGGGTCCGGCTGGGGCGTCGGGGGCACGGTCTCGAGCGTGTACCGGCCGGCGGTCAGGGGCAGGAAGCCCAGCAGCACGGCCAGCAGGGTCGACTTCCCGGATCCGGAGGGCCCGGTGACGACGGCGACGTCCCCGGGGGCCAGGTCGAGCTCCAGGTCGGTCCACAGCGGCGGCGCACCGGGGTGGGCGAAGGCGGCCTCGACCAGGCGCAGGCGGCACACCCGTGCCTCCGGCTCTGCGGCCTCCGCCGGCTCAGGCGGCGCCGCGGCAGCTCCGCCCTCCTCCGGGCCGAGCAGCTCGCCGGTCGCCCGCGCCCGATCCGCCAGGGTGCCCCAGTGCTGGGCGGCGGCGGCCAGCGCCCCATAGGGCTCGGCCCAGGAGAGTGCGAGCAGCACCACCAGGGCCGCGACCGGCGCTGAGGTGCCGGTGTGGGCCGCCGCGGCCGCCGCGGCCACCGCGATCCCCCCGGAGGCCGCGACCGCCAGCGCCCGGCCCCCGCCGGCGGCCCACGCGGCCCGACGGCGGGGACGCTGCAGCCGGTCGTCCAGCACCGCCAGTCCCCTCAGCGCAGGCTCGGTCAGCCCCAGCCCGCGCAGGTCCCCGGCCGCGTTCAGCACGGCGGCCACACGGTCGACGAGCGCGCCCTGCCCTCGCACCTGGGCCGCGGTCTGGCGGCGGTCCAGGACGGCGACCAGCGCGGGGATCACCACCAGGGCGACCGCCCCGGGCACCAGGGCCACGACCGCCAGCTCCGGGGCCAACGCCCAGGTCAGGGCGGCGGTGGCCAGCCAGGCGAGCAGGGCCGCCGGGGCAGGCACGAGCACCCGGGGCACCGCGTCCCGAAAGGCGTCCACGTCCGAGACCAACAGGGACAGGGCGCCGTCGGTCCGGCCCACCCGCCCCCACAGCCGGGGTTGACGGCCCAGCGCGTCCCACAGGCGCAGCCGCAGCTCCGTGGCCCAGCCGAACACGGCGTCGTGGGTGGTCAGCCGGTCCAGGTAGCGGAACACGGCCCGGGACAGGCCGAACCCGCGCACCAGCACGATCACGGCCAGCAGGTAGAGCACCGGCGGCCGCGTCGAGGCGGTGACGATCAGCCAGCCGGACAGTGCCGCCAGCAGTGCCGCGGACACGTGGGTCCCGGCGGCCCAGCCGATGCCGGCCCAGAGCTTCGGTTGCCGCCACGGCAGCAGCCGCAGTCCGGCCCGCAGCGAGACCTGTCGCGGGGTGACCGGCTCCGGCCGCGCACGCCCCTGGGCGGCGGCGACCGGCATAGCCGTGGCCGGGGATCCGGCGGTCGGACCGGCGCCGGGGGCCAGCCGGACGATGGCGTCGGCGGCCGTCAGCAGGGTGGGATCGTGGGAGGCGGCCAGCACGGTGCACTGCGGCGTGCTCAGCCCGGGCACCGCACCGGAGGGCAAGGCCGCGAGGGTCTCGACGACGACGGCGGCGACGGCGCCGTCCAGGTGGGCGGTGGGCTCGTCCAGGAGTACGAGCCACGGGCCGGTCCCGTCCGCGGCGTGCAGGCGGGCCAGGAGGCGGGCGACCGCGACCCGCCGGCACTCCCCGGACTCAGATCGGCCGGGTCCCGCTCCTGGAGACCCTCGAGCGCCACGGCGGCCAGCACGGCGGAGCGAACGGGACCGGGCAGCGCACCCCCGGCGGCCAGGTCCAGTTCGCCGGCGACCGTGCGCTCGGTCAGCACGGGGTGCTGCCCGATCCAGAGGGTGCGTTCCGTGTCGACTCCGGCGACCCGGCCGGTGGCCTCGGCGGCGTCCTGGCGCAGCAGGCCGGCCAGCAGACGCAGGACGGTGGACTTGCCGGTGCCGGAGGGCCCGGCCAGCGCGGTCAGGCGACCCGGGAGCGCGCTGAGGTCGAGCCCCCGAGCACCTGCCGTCCGGCCAGCCGAACGCTCAGGTCCCGAATCACGACGCCGCCGTCCCGGTCCGGCCCGGAGGCCGGCCCGAGCGTGTCGAGCACGGGGGCCGGGACGGGGGCGTCGGCCGCGGCCCGGGCGCGGGACTCGGCCTCGCGGCCGTCCTCGGAGGCGTGGAAGGCCGCGCCGACCTCCCGCAGCGGCAGGTAGAGCTCGGCGGCGAGGATGAGGACCACCAGGCCGTCGAGAAGCGCCATCTGCCCGTTCACCAGGCGCAGTCCGATGAACACCGCCATGACGGCCACGGACAGGGAGGCGATCAGCTCGAGGGCGAGACCGGAGAGGAATGCGGTGCGCAGCGTGACCATCGTGGCCGCGTGGTGCCGCTGGGAGACCTCCTGCAGAGCGCGGCGCTGGACGCCGGCCCGGTGGAGTCCGACGAGCACCGGCAGGCCGCGGGCGAGCTCCAGCAGGTGCCCGGCCAGCCGGTCGAGCCCGTCCTGGGCGGCATCGATGCGCTCCTGGGTGTGGCGGCCCACCAGGATCATGAACAAGGGAACCAGGGGCAGGGTGATGGCGGCCACCACGGCGGAGACGAGGTCGTGGGTGAGGATCCACACGCCCAGGGCCGCCGGGACCACGGCGGTGGCGGCCAGCGCGGGCAGGGCTTCGGTGTAGTGGTCGTCCAGGCTCTTGAGGCCGTGGGTGACCAGGACGGCATCGGCGCCGGAACGGGGGCGTCCGCCGTCGGCGGCGGCCAGTCGTTGGGCGACGACGGCGGCCCGCACCTGCTGCTGGGCCCCCAGCGCGGCGCGGCGGCCCACCACGCGCTGCCCCGCCTCCGCCAGGGCACGCAGGGCCACCCCGGCCGCCCCGAGCAGCACGGGGCCGCTCAGGGTCTGCGCGGCGGGCACAGGGCCCACGGGGGCCGGCGGGTGGAACAGCAGGTCGAGCAGCCGGGCGGAGTCCTCGGGGTCCAGGGTCATCGCCAGGCCGGTGATCAGCCGGGCCAGGGATTCGGCGAGCAGGATCCAGCCGAGCGCGCGCAGCACGGCGAGGGCCAGCAGGGCCGGCAGGGCCCGAAGTGCGGCCGGGGTCATCGGGGGCCGGGCCCGACGGGTCGGGCCCGGAGGCGGCCCGGCCGCCGAGGCGGAGCGCTCGACGGCCGGGGCGGCGGGGCGGCTGGGGCTCACAGCGGCTCCACCAGGTGGGCCTCCGGGATGTGGGTGTCGGCCAGACGGCGGCGGAACATCCAGTAGGACCACCCCGTGTAGGCCAGCACGATGGGCACGAAGATCAGGGAGATCACGGCCATCAGGCCCAGGGTGTACGGGCCGGAGGAGGCCAGCTGAGCGGTGAGGCTGAACTGCGGGTCCACCGTAGAGGGCAGCACGACCGGGTACTGGGTGACCATGATCGCCGTCCACGCCAGCACCAGAACCAGCGTCAGGGACGTGAAGGCCAGGCCCTCGCGGCCGGCCCGGGCGGCCACCACCGACGCGGCCACCGCCACGACGGCCAGCACCAGCAGCGCCCAGGTCCACGGGCGGTCGCCGCGGGCCACCACGAGCCCTGCCCAGACCAGCAGCGGCAGCACGGCCAGCGGGGTCCACGTGGACAGGAAGCGGGCGGCCGACCGGCGGGGGGCGCCGTCGGTCTTCAGGCCGATGAACGCCCACGCCTGCGCCAGGGAGAAACCGACCACGGCCAGACCACCGAGCAGCGCCGGGCCGGTCACCCACACGAAGGGGCCGCCCACCCGGTCCCCGTTGGCGTCCAGCGGCAGGCCGGTCGTCGTCAGCACGAGCAGCACGCCGGCCATGAAGGCCGCCAGGAACGAGCCGATGCCCAGGGTCCAGGTCCAGATCTCCCGGCCGGCGTCGGTGGCGGCCTTGCCGCGGTACTCGATGGACACCGCCCGCAGGATCAGACCGAACAGCATCACGAGCATCGGCAGGTACAGGGTGGAGAACACCGCCGCGTACCAGAACGGGAAGGCCGCGAACATCGCTCCGACGGCGGTGATCAGCCACACCTCGTTGCCCTCCCAGACGGGGCCGATGATGTTCAGCAGCACCCGGCGCCGTGGCTCGTCCCGCGCCCAGAAGCGCACGAGCATGCCGACCCCGAGGTCGAAGCCCTCGAGGGCCAGGTAGCCGAGCCAGAGCACGGCGATGATGACGTACCAGTAGACGGGAAGGACCTCAGCCATGGTCGTGCTGTCCTCTCTGCGAGCGGGTCAGTAGGCGAACGCGAGCACGTCGTCGCGGTCGCGCTTCTGTTCATCGGAGTGCTCGGCGGCGGTGAGCTCCGGCATGGCGGCCGGGACGCCGCCGCGGACGAACCGGGTCAGCAGGAAGACCTCGACGCCCAGCAGCACCGCGTAGATCCCGACCAGGACGATCAGGGACACGAGGACCTCTTCACCCGTGACCCCGGGCGAGACGGCCGCGGCGGTGAACATGTACACCTGATCCACGCCCATCGCCGGGTTCGGGTACACCACGAACGGCTGCCGGCCCATCTCGGTGAACACCCAGCCGGTCATGTTCGCCGCGAACGGCGCCCCGATCGAGGCCACGGCCAGGCGCATCCAGCCACGGGAGGCCGGGACGGTGCCGCGGCGGGAGAACCACAGCGCGCCCAGTGCCGCGAGCGCGCCGAGTCCGCCGAAGAGGATCATGAGCCGGAATCCCCAGTAGGTGACCTCCATCAGCGGCAGATAGGAGATCTCGCTGCCGGCGCGGTCGCCGTAGAGCTCGGAGTCGGGCAGGTGCGTGCCGTACTTCTGCTCGAACTCCGGCAGCAGGGTGTTGATGCCGCGCACCGGCGTGGTGAAGTCCTCGTACGCGAGGTAGGAGAGCAGGCCCGGCACCTCGATCACGCCCTGGACGTCCTCGCAGGTGGTCGCTCCACCCGAGCGCACATCGCCGAGGGTGAGCACGGAGAACGCGGTGCCGTCGTGGCAGGCGGCCTCCGCGGCGGCCATCTTGGTGGGCTGGAAGTGGATCATCTGCTGGGCCTGGGCATGGCCGGAGAATGCGGTGCCGACGAAGCCGATCAGGGCGACGGCCGCCCCGGCGCGCAGCGAGGTGAGCCAGACGCGGTGGTCGGTGCGGTCCCGGGCGGCGGTGCCGGCGTCGCCGACGACGACCAGGCCCGCCTCGTCCACGACGTCGATGCCGTCCCGGCGGCGCTTCCACAGGTGGTACCAGGCGATCCCCACGAGGAAGCCGCCGGCCACGGCCCAGGAACCGAAGATGGTGTGCGGGTAGTGGGTGAGGACGATCGGGTTGGTCAGCACGGCGCCGAGGTCGTTGAGCACCGGGCGGCCGTCGACGACCTCATAGCCCACCGGGTGCTGCATGAAGCCGTTGGCCACCATGATGAAGTAGGCCGAGAGGTTGATCCCCAGCACCGCGCACCACAGGGCGGCCAGGTGGAGTCTTCGCGGGATCCGGTCCCAGCCGAAGATCCAGATGCCCAGGAACACCGATTCCAGGAAGAACGCGATGAGCGCCTCGAGGGCCAGCGGCGCCCCGAAGACGTCCCCGACGAACCGGGAGTACTCCGACCAGGCCATGCCGAACTGGAACTCCTGCACCAGCCCGGTGGCCACGCCCATGATGAAGTTGATCAGGAACAGCTTTCCCCAGAACTTCGTCATCCGCAGGTAGTGGTCCTTGCCCGTGGCGACCCAGAGGGTCTGCAGGACGGCGACGACGAGGCCGAGTCCGATGGTCAGCGGGACCATGAGGAAGTGGTAGACGGTGGTGATGCCGAACTGCCACCGTGCGAGTTCGAGGGGATCCACGAGGCTGCGCTCCTGAGACAGGCGTTCGACCGCGACAACGCGGTCGCTGGATACCACCACCCTAGTCCGTCGGACGTCGTGACATCGCCGGACGGCGCCGGGCCGACGACGCCCTGACCGTGTCCGCGGACTGTCCCGGCCGAGGCGACCCTGTTCGCCTCGGGCCGATCGAGGCCTCCGACGGGCGCCCCGCCCGACCCCTCCGATACAGTGGGCTGTCGTCTCACCGCAGGTGAGCGCCCCCTCCCCGACCCCCGCAGATTGGTCCTGGTGACGAACGTGTCCGGCAACGCCAGCTACGAGTACTCCCGCGCCGCCCTCCTGGCGGTCACCGAGGTGGAGGCCCCCGTCGAAGTCACCTCGCAGGACCTCGACGACCAGCTGGCGGAGGTGCTCACCCGCCTGCGCCTGCCCGGCTCCCTCCTGGAGCGGGTGGCCGGTGTGCGCAGCCGACGGAACTGGGACGAGACCGAGGACTTCCAGGAGGCCGCCGCGCGCGCCGGCGTCGCGGCCCTGGAGCAGGCCGGCGTCCCGCGGGAGCGGGTGGGCCTGCTCGTGAACACGTCGGTGACCCGGGCCACGCTCGAGCCCTCCGTGGCCGTGCGGATCCACCACCTCATGGGGCTGCCCACCTCGGCGACCAACTTCGACATCACGAACGCGTGCCTCGGGTTCGTCAACGGCCTCATGCTCGCCTCCACCCTGGTGGACGCCGGCCAGATCGACTACGCGGTCGTGGTCGCCGCCGAGGACGCCTCGAAGGTGCAGGCCGCCACCGTGGCCAACCTGCACGCCGAGACCACGCACCGCGGCAACTTCATGGAGCAGTTCGCGTCCCTGACGTTGGGCTCCGGGGCCGCCGCCGCCGTCGTCGGCCGCATCGAGGACCACCCGGACGCCCATCGGATCGTCCGCGGGATCACCCGCGCCGGCACCGACCACCACGGCCTGTGCGTGGGCGACCACCACGGCATGTACACCGACTCCACCGCCCTGCTCAAGGACGGTCTCGAGCTCGTGATGGACGCGTGGCACGACGTCCCGGCGGAGTGGGCGTGGCCGGAGGCCGACCGGTTCATCACCCACCAGGTCTCGCAGATGCACACCGACGCGATCGCGGAGTCCGCCCACCTGGACCCGGCGCGCATCCCGACGACGTTCCCCACGCTGGGCAACGTCGGCCCGGCGTCGTTGCCCATCACCCTCGTGCGGGAGATGGACTCCCTGGAGGACGGGGACACAGTGGTCTGCCTGGGCGTGGGCTCGGGTCTGAACACCGCGATGCTCGAGATCGAATGGTGAGCTGAAGGAGCCAGAGCCATGCCCCAGATCCCCGCCGCCCCCGCCGCCCTGCCGCCGGCCGACCGACTGCCCGGCTGGGACCCGGCATGGTCCCGCCTCGTGGAGATCCGCTCCGCCGCGGACCCGGAGGGGACCGTGCGGACGCTGCACGTGGCGGACACCGGTCCCGTGCTCGCGGCGGCCGGGGCCGAGATCGTCGGCACGATCGTGGCGGTGCACGGCAACCCGACCTGGTCCTGGCTGTGGCGGTCCCTGCTCGCGGAGACCGTGCGCCGGGCACGCCGGGGCATGGCCGCGTGGCGCGTCGTGGCGCCGGACCAGCTGGACATGGGCTTCTCCGAGCGCCTCGCGCACGCGGGCTCCCCGTCCGCCGCGTCGATGGGCCGTGCCGGCGACACCTACCGCACGCTGGGTGGCCGCATCGACGACCTGGACGCCCTGCTGGCGGCTCTCGGGCTGCGCGACCTGGCAGCCACCGGCCACCCGCTGATCACGCTCGGCCACGACTGGGGCGGCGTCGTGTCCCTCGGCTGGGCGGCGCGTCATCCGGAGCTGGTGGCCGGCGTCGCGACCCTGAACACCGCGGTCCACCAGCCCGAGGGGGCGCCGATCCCCGCCCCGCTGCAGGCCGCCCTCGCCGGGCCCGTCCTGCCGGCCTCCACCGTCACCACGGACGCCTTCCTCTCCGTGACGACCTCCCTCGCCACGCCGGCCCTCGACCGCGAGACCCGGGCGGCCTACCACCTGCCCTACGACACGGCGGCCCGACGCGGCGGCGTCGGCGGCTTCGTCGCGGACATCCCGGCCGACCCCCGCCACGGCAGCCATCCCGAACTGCAGCGGGTGGGAGAGGACCTCGCCGCCCTGGGCCGCACCGACGTGCCCGCTCTCATCCTGTGGGGCGCCGACGACCCGGTCTTCCTGGACCGCTACCTCGACGACCTCCGCGACCGCCTGCCCCACGCGCGCGTGCACCGTTACGAGCAGGCGGGACACCTGCTCGTGGACGACCGCGACATCACCGCGCCCCTGCTGCAGTGGGCCCAGCTGCTGCGCGGCGGCCAGCTCTCCGACCCCGCCTCGGGGCTGCCGGGCCCCGTCCCGCACGCCACCGCCGACGCCGCCGCCGACCCGGGCCTGGAGGTGGACCTCGGGGAGGATCCCGGAGCCCGCGAGCCCGGCGTGGTCCGGCTCTGGGACCACCTGCGCGACTGGGGCGCCCCCGGCTCGGACCACCGCGAGTACACGGCGCTGGTGGACATGGCCGGCGCCCAGGCCGGCCGCTCGCTCGTGGGAACCGCCCGCCGACCCGTGGCCGTCACCTGGGGCGAGCTGCAGGAGATGGTCTCGGCCATCGCCACCGGGCTGTGGGCCGCGGGCATGCGGCCGGCCGACCGGGTCGCCATGCTCGTGCCGCCGGGCCGCGACCTGTCGGCGGCCCTGTACGCCGTGCTGCGCGTGGGCGCCGTCGCCGTGGTGGCGGACCAGGGCCTCGGCGTCAAGGGCATGACCCGGGCGATGAAGTCGGCCCGCCCCCGGTGGATCATCGGCCGCACCCCCGGGCTGACGCTCGCCCGCGCCCAGTCGTGGCCGGGCACCCGGATCTCCGTGACCGAGCCGGGCGCCGCCCAGCGCCGCCTGCTCGACGTCTCCGACTCGCTCTACGCGATGGTCGACCGCCACCGCGACCCGGCCGCGGGCGACGCCGTCGACGAGCACGGCACCGTGCTGCCCGAGCCCGCCCTGGACGCGGACGCCGCGGTGCTGTTCACCTCCGGCTCCACGGGCCCGGCCAAGGGCGTCGTGTACACGCACGAGCGGCTGGGCCGCCTCGTGGCGCTGATCTCCCGCACCCTGGGCATCCGCCCGGGCGGGTCCCTGCTGGCCGGCTTCGCCCCGTTCGCGCTGCTCGGACCCGCCCTCGGCGCCGCGTCCGTCTCCCCGGACATGGACGTCACCCAGCCGGCCACCCTCACCGCGCAGAAGCTGGCCGACGCCGCGATCGCCGGGCAGTCGAGCGTGCTGTTCGCCTCCCCCGCCGCCCTGGCGAACGTGGTCGCGACCGCCGACGGCCTCGACGCGCCCCGGCGCGAGGCCCTCGACGCCGTGCGCCTCGTGCTCTCGGCCGGCGCCCCCGTGCACCCGCAGCTGATGCGTCAGGTCTCGGACCTGATGCCGAACGCCCGGGTCCACACGCCGTGGGGCATGACCGAGGGGCTGCTGCTCACGGACATCGACGGCGCCGAGGTGCAGCGCCTGCGCACCGCCGACGACGAGGGCGTCTGCGTGGGCTCCGCGCTGCCCACGGTGTCCCTGGCCATCGCGCCGCTGCTCGAGGACGGCAGCGCCGAGGACGTCATCCTCGACCCCGCGCGGGGCCACGGCGTCCTCGGCGAGATCGTGGTCAGCGCCCCCCACCTGAAGGACCGCTACGACGCGCTCTGGCACACCGACCAGCAGAGCAAGCGCGACGGGCTGTGGCGGCGGGACGGCCGGGTGTGGCACCGCACCGCCGACGTCGGCCACTTCGACGCCGAGGGCCGCGTCTGGCTCGAGGGTCGGCTCCAACACGTGATCACCACGCCCGAGGGCCCGGTCGGTCCGGGCGGGCCCGAGAAGACCGTCGACGCGCTCGGGCCGGTGCGGCGCAGCGCCGTCGTCGGCGTCGGGCCCCGGGGCACGCAGGCCGTGGTCGTCGTCGTGGAGGCGGCCGTGCCGGCCACGCGCCCGGCGCGGCGCCCGGGTCACCACCGCGACGGCCGACCCAAGCAGGGCCTCGCCCCGACCGCGCTGGCCTCCGCCGTGCGCGCGGCCCTCGAGCCGCTGCCGGTGGCCGCGGTGCTCGTGGCGGATGAGATCCCCACGGACATCCGGCACAACTCCAAGATCGACCGCGCCCGGGTGGCCGACTGGGCGGAGGCCGTGCTCGCCGGCGGGAAGGCGGGTGCGCTGTGAGCGGCTTCGGCTACGACGTCGGCCTCGATGCCGCCGGCATGCCCGACCTCGTCGAGCGCCTCGAGTCGCGCCGCGTCCTGGTGACCGGCGCCTCGGGGCTGCTGGGCGCGGGCGTCGCCCGGGTGCTCGCCGATGCCGGCAACGACGTGACCACCCTGCAGCGGCGTCCCTCGGGCGTGCCCGGTGCGCGGGACGTGCGTGGCTCCGTGACCGACCCGGCCGCCGTCGAGGAGGCCCTGACCGGCGCGGACACCGTGGTGCACGTGGCCGCGAAGGTGTCCGTGTCCGGCCCCGAGCACGAGTACGAGGCCGTGAACGTCGAGGGCACGCGCATCCTGCTGCACGCCGCGCAGCGCCACGGCGTGCGACGCTTCGTCCACGTCTCCTCCCCCTCCGTGGCGTACGCCGGCGACTCCATCGTCGGCGAGGGCGCCGGAGCCGCCAGCCCCGAGCACGCGCGCGGACCCTACGCCCGCACGAAGGCGGCCGGCGAGCGACTGGCCCTGGCCGCCGACCGCGACGACTTCCGCGTCCTCGTGCTGCGCCCCCACCTGATGTGGGGGCCCGGGGACCTGCAGCTCACCGACCGGATCGTGCAGCGTGCGCGGGCCGGGCGGATGCCCGTGCTCGGCACGGGCGCTCCCCTGGTCGACACGCTGTACACGGCCAACGCCGTCGAGGCCGTGGTGGCGGCCGTGTCCGCGGCGGACGTGCACCACGGCGAGGCCCTCGTGGTGACCAACGGCGAGCCGCGACCGGTCGGCGAGCTGATCCGCCAGATCGCGCTGGCGGGCGGTGCCGCGGAACCCGAGCGCCGCGTCCCGGCGGGCCTGGCCCGGCGTGCCGGCGCCCTGATCGAGCGGGCGTGGGAGCGGGACCTGTTCGGGCTGCGGTCCCGGGGCGTGGGCTCCGACGACGGCGAGCCGCCGCTGACCGAGTTCCTCGCCGAGCAGCTCTCGACCGCCCACTGGTTCGACCAGCGGCGCACCCGTGAGGTCCTCGCGTGGACGCCGACCGTGAGCATCGACGAGGGCCTGCACCGCGTCGCGGCGTACTACCGCGACCGCTGACGTCCGCCGCGGTCGGAGCAGCCGCCCGCCCAGGGCTTTCGTTCGGGAAACGGCGCGGGTCACGCCGCTTTCGTTCGGGAAACGGCGCGGGTCACGCCGCTTTCGTTCGGGAAACGGCGGAGACTGCGCCGCCGTCGTCTCGGTGCCCGCCGTTTCCCGAACGACGACGCTCCTGGGGCCGCCGTTTCCCGAACGAAAGTGGGGGGTCAGGCGTCGATGCGCTCGCGGTCCAGCTCGTCGGCGTGGGAGACGATGAAGTCCTTGCGGGGGGCCACGGCGGAGCCCATGAGCAGGTCGAAGACCCGCTCGGCGGCCTCCACCTCGGCGATGTTCACGCGGCGGAGCATGCGGTGGCGCGGGTCCATCGTGGTCTCGGCCAGCTGGTCGGCGTCCATCTCGCCCAGGCCCTTGTAGCGCTGGATCGGCTCGCGGTACGAGCGACCCTCCCGCTCCAGGCGGGCGAGCGTCGCGTGCAGCTCCTGCTCCGAGTACGTGTAGATGACCTCGCGTTCCTTCACGCCGCGGGTCACCGCCTCGATCCGGTGCAGCGGCGGGACGGCCGCGTACACGCGCCCGGCCTCGACCATGGGACGCATGTAGCGGAAGAAGAGCGTCAGCAGGAGGGTGCGGATGTGGGCACCGTCCACGTCCGCGTCCGTCATCAGCACGACCTTGCCGTAGCGGGCCGCATCCAGGTCGAAGCTGCGCCCCGCGCCGCCCCCGACGACCTGGATCAGCGCCGCGCACTCGGCATTGGCCAGGATGTCCGAGACGGAGGCCTTCTGCACGTTCAGGATCTTGCCCCGGATCGGCAGCAGGGCCTGGAAGTCGGAGGACCGGGCCAGCTTGGCGGTGCCGAGCGCCGAGTCGCCCTCGACGATGAACAGCTCGGAGGAGGCGACGTCGTTGCTGCGGCAGTCCGCCAGCTTGGCCGGCATCGTCGAGGTCTCCAGGGCGTTCTTGCGCCGCTGGTTCTCCTTGTGGGTGCGCGCGGAGATGCGCGACTTCATCTCCGCGACGACCTTCTCCAGCAGCGTGTGCACCTGCTGCTTCTGGGCGCGGGCCGTGGAGGTGAGGCGGGCGGTCAGCTGCTTCTCCACCACCTGGGAGACGATCCGCCGCACCGCGGAGGTGCCGAGGATCTCCTTGGTCTGTCCCTCGAACTGCGGCTCGGCGAGCCGCACCGTCAGGACGGCGGTCATGCCGGCCAGCACGTCGTCCTTCTCCACCTTGTCCGACCCGGCCTTGAGCCGGCGCGCGTTGGCCTCCACCTGGGCGCGGAACGCCTTCAGCAGTGCCGCCTCGAACCCGGACTGGTGGGTGCCGCCCTTGGGCGTGGCGATGATGTTCACGAAGGACCGGAACACGGTGTCGTAGCCGACGTCCCAGCGCAGGGCGACGTCCACCTCGCACGTGCGCTGCACATCCTGCATGGAGGTGCGCCCGTCCTCGCCGAGCACCGGGACCCGCTCCTTGAAGGTGCCGGAGCCCTGGATCCGCCACACGTCCGTCACCGGGGTGGCGGGCGTGAGGTGCTCCACGAACTCGGAGATGCCGCCGTCGTACTGGAAGACCTCCTCGACCGGGCCGTCGGCGCCGGGCGTGCCGGGTCGGCGGCGCAGGTCCTTGACCGTGATCCGCAGGCCCGGGATCAGGTAGGCGGTCTGGCGCGCCCGCGCCTGGAGCTCCTCGGCGGAGAACGTCGCGTCCTTCACGAAGATCTGCTCGTCCGCCCAGTAGCGCACGCGCGTGCCGGTCTGCCCACGTTTGGCCTTCCCGACGACGTCCAGCGGCGAGGCGTCCGTGGACGGCTCGAACGGGGCGTCCGGCGACGGGCGCGACCCGTCCTGGAAGCGGCCCGGCTCGCCGCGCCGGAACGACATCTGATGGACCTTGCCCCCGCGCAGCACCTGCACGTCCAGGCGCGAGGACAGGGCGTTGACCACCGACGCGCCCACGCCGTGCAGGCCGCCCGAGGCGGCGTAGGAACCGCCGCCGAACTTGCCGCCGGCGTGGAGCTTGGTGAACACCACCTCGACGCCGGACAGACCGGTGCGCGGCTCCACGTCCACGGGGATGCCGCGCCCGTTGTCCTCGACCTCGACGGAGCCGTCCGGATGCAGGGTGATCTCGATCGACTGCCCGAAGCCGGCCAGGGCCTCGTCCACCGAGTTGTCGATGATCTCCCAGAGGCAGTGCATGAGGCCGCGGGAATCGGTGGAGCCGATGTACATGCCCGGCCGCTTGCGGACGGCCTCGAGCCCCTCCAGCACGGAGAGGTGGCGGGCGTTGTACTCGGTGTTCGCGGGCACGGGGGCGGGCCTTTCGGTGGACGACGGCGGCCGGTCCAGCCTACTCCGCGGGCCGGACACGCCGGGCTCCGCGCCGGACGTCGCGGGCCGCCCGGCTGGGCTCCTCGCGTACGCGGGTGGCGAAACGCGGGTGGAGGGCGGGCGCGCGGGGAAGTTCCCTGCCATCCTTGCTGTTCCATGGGACAAGAGGAGGACCGGCCCGCCCCACCGGCGTCGTCGCCCTCCAGCCCCGAGAGACCCGAGGAGGACACCATGTCCATCACCGCCGTGGCCGAGCCGGCCGCCCTCACCCGTTCCGACCGCTGCGACCGCTGCGGCGCGCAGGCCTACGTCCGCGCCGTGCTGCACTCCGGCGGTGCCCTCCAGTTCTGCGCCCACCACGCCCGCGCCGTCGAGGACGCGCTGCGTCCCCAGGCCGCGCTGTGGCAGGACGAGACGGACCGCCTCACCGCCGGCGCCTGAGGCGCCCGGTATGACGAAGGGCCGGACCCCCGCGGGGGTCCGGCCCTTCGTCATGCCGCTCCGACTCAGTCCAGGTAGTCCCGGAGCACCTGCGAGCGGGAGGGGTGACGCAGCTTGGACATGGTCTTCGACTCGATCTGGCGGATCCGCTCGCGCGTCACGCCGTAGACCTTGCCGATCTCATCCAGCGTCTTGGGCTGGCCGTCGGTCAGGCCGAAGCGCATGGCGACGACACCGGCCTCGCGCTCGGAGAGCGTGTCCAGCACCGAGTGCAGCTGCTCCTGGAGCAGCGTGAAGGAGACGGCGTCCGCGGGCACGACGGCCTCGGAGTCCTCGATCAGGTCGCCGAACTCGGAGTCGCCGTCCTCGCCGAGCGGGGTGTGCAGGGAGATGGGCTCGCGGCCGTACTTCTGCACCTCCACGACCTTCTCCGGGGTCATGTCCAGCTCCTTGGCCAG
This sequence comes from Micrococcus sp. GPGPB33, assembly GCF_037853785.1. NCBI lineage: Bacteria > Bacillati > Actinomycetota > Actinomycetes > Micrococcales > Micrococcaceae > Micrococcus > Micrococcus sp. GPGPB33. The sequence continues at coordinate 1,786,041 of NZ_JAQMWO010000002.1, read as the reverse complement.
CTCCTCCGGGGTGGGCTCGCGGCCGAGGTCCTGGAGCATCTGCCGCTGCACGCGGGCCAGCTTGTTGATGACCTCCACCATGTGCACCGGGATGCGGATGGTGCGGGCCTGGTCCGCCATGGCGCGGGTGATGGCCTGTCGGATCCACCACGTGGCATACGTGGAGAACTTGAAGCCCTTGGTGTAGTCGAACTTCTCGACGGCGCGGATCAGGCCGAGGTTGCCCTCCTGGATGAGGTCCAGGAACAGCATGCCGCGGCCGGTGTAGCGCTTGGCCAGCGAGACCACCAGACGCAGGTTGGCCTCGAGCAGGTGGTTCTTGGCCTTGCGCCCGTCCGCGATGATCAGCTGGATGTCCCGGCGCTCGCGGTAGTCGTCGGAGGCCTCGTGCTGCACGACGTGCTCGGCGTAGAGGCCGGCCTCGATGCGCATGGCCAGGTCCACCTCCTGCTCGGCGTTGAGCAGGGCGACCTTGCCGATCTGCTTCAGGTAGTCCTTCACCGGGTCCGCCGTGGCGCCCGCCACGACCACCTGCTGCACCGGGGCGTCGTCCTCGGAGTCGTCCATGACGAACGCGCCCTTGGACTGGGCCACCTTCTGGCCCGTGGCGGCCTTCGTGCCGGTCACGGCCTCCGCGTCCATCGCCGGGCGCTCCGGAGCGTCCGAGCCGTCCGCGTCCTCGTCATCCGAGTCCTCGGTGGCGGTCTCGTCCTCCACCACGTCCTCCTCGACGGCGTCGGCGGCCTCGGTGCGCTCGCGCGCCTCGACGAACTCCTCGTCGTCCTCGGCCTGCTCGGCGGAGGCGGCGGAGGCGGTGGCCTTCTTGCCCCGGGTCGTGGCGGTCTTCTTCGTGGCGGTGGTCTTGGCCGCGGCGGGCTTCCGGGTCGTCTTCTTCTTGGCCGTCGGCGTGGCAGCGGTCTTGGTCGCCGCCGACTTCGCCGCGGTCGTCCGCGTCGTGGCGCCCTTGGTCGTGGCGCTCTTCGTGGCGGTCGACTTCTTGGCTGCCGTGGAGCGGGTGCGCGTGGTCGTGGCCCCGGAGGCAGTGGTCTCCTTGCCGTCCTGCGCACCGCTGGTCGTCGAAGTGGTCACTCGAGGCCTTTCCGTCTCGTCCGCGGCCACCCGCGGATCCTTGCAGTCCATATACACGTGACCCTGTCAAGTCCGGGCCTCGGACGACCGACGTCGTCCGGGCCCGTCGACTGCAGGGTCCGCCAGTGCCAACGACGGCTGTGACCGATCTATTCCGAACCCGGGAAACGGGGTGCGATCGGCCGTGCCGTCGTGAAGCCGCATCATTCTCTCATGGGCCGCCACCGTCGGGCCGCCACGCGGTGGCCGGGTCGGTCGCCCAGCCGGCGACGCACCCCGCGGCCACGATGCGTCGCAGGACGGAGACGAACGGGTCGCCGGGGTTCAGCGCCGCCGCCGCGGTCAGGTGGGCGTCCGCGTCGGAGCCGTGGCCGCGGGCCCAGCCGACCCACCCGGCCAGCGCCAGGGCCTGCGCCGCCACGGCCGGCGTCGCGACGGGCACGAGCGCGCGCAGCCCCGCCCGCAGGGCGTCCAGCCGATCCCAGGCCGGCGCCCGGCCCGAGGCCGCGGTGAGGATCCGTTCCTCGTCCCCCGGATCCCCCGTGGCCGCGCCGGACGGCGCGGCGGCATGGAGCAGCAGGCCGTCGCGCCAGGCCGGACGCGTCAGCGGCGAGCCCAGCACGGCGGGTGCGGGCGCGCCGCGGTCACCCACCGCGCCGGTCAGCACCGACTCCCACTGCGCCAGCCACGCGCGGCGTGCCGCGGGCGCGTCCTGCTCGGGAGGCCGCCACCGCGCGTCGTCGGCCCGGGCCGCCGCGGGACCGCGGCGCGGGACCGGGTCGGGCACTGCTGCACGGTCCCAGACCGAACCGCGGGTCATCAGGTGCAGGGACAGCGGCGCGGCTCGGGGGTCGAGCGGGCCCTCCTCGGCGACGCCGCTCCCCCACCAGGGGCGCGCCCGTCCCCGCGCGCACGTCCAGGCCGCGGTCAGGGGGCGACCCGCGGACGCCAGGGCGTCGTCGAGCGCCGCGGCCCAGCCGGGACGGGCGAGCGTGGCCCGGGCGCCGTCCGGCAGCGCGAGGCAGAGCGTCGCGTCCGCGGCTGCGTCCCGCCGGCACACCTCGGCCACGGCGCAGGCCCAGGCGCCGACGTCGACCTCCTCGGGAGGCAGGTCGACCCGCACCACGGCGCGCAGGCGCCCGTCGCGCAGGGTGAGGAGGACCAGGCTGCCCTCGGGCAACCGCCCGAGGGCGTGGCCGACGTAGGCGAGCAGGTCCTCCGGGCCGCGGGCCGGCAGGACGGGGACGTCGAGTGAGGTGGGGGCTTCCATGCCGCCACCCTGGCCGACCGGGCGCCCGCGGTGGGATCAGTCCCCGTCGCCGGTGGACGGACGGCCGGGTCCGTCCTCCTGTGCAGGAGCGGACCCGCCGCCGGCGTCCCGCGCGGCGAGGTACGCCTCGACGGCGGAGGCGAGTTCGTCGCCGTCGGGCAGGCCCTGCTCGGTCTCGAGCAACGACCGCTCCTGGTCCTCGGCGTTCTGGTCGTAGTTGCGCTCCAGGCCGGCGATCATCTGCTGGATCTCCCCGGACCCGGAGACCTGGCGCTCCAGCTCGGCCTCGATGTCCCGCGAGGCGTCTCGCAGGTCGTCCGAGGGCAGCATGAGCCCCATGGCGGCCCCCGCGTACTCGAGCGCGGCCACGGCCGCCTGGGGGAAGGACGCCTCGGCCACGTAGTGCGGCACATGGACGGTGTAGCCCGCCGTCGGCAGGTCCGCCTCCTCGGCGCGCAGCTCGAGCATCTGCAGCAGCCCCGCGACGATGTCCGCCTCCGGGCTCCAGGTGGACAGCCCCTCGACGGCGTCGGCGCGGGACCCGTGGGTCGTGACCCCGAGCCGCCGCGTGTGCGGCACGGGCAGCGGGGCCGCGTCGAGGAAGGTGAGCGAGTCCACCTCCCACTCCTGCGCGAGGCCGAGCACGGCCTCCGTCACCGCCTGCCACCGGAAGTCCGGCTCGGGGCCGGACAGCAGCAGGAAGGGGTGGCCGAGCAGGTCCTCGACCAGCTGCACCTCGAGCGCGGGCAGGCGCAGATCACGGTAGCGGTCCCGGTCGAACCGGAGCCGGGGACGCCGGGCGCGGTAGTCGAACATCGAGTCGACGTCGAAGGAGACGACGGTCCGATGGGTCAGGTGCTCGTGCAGCGCGGCCCGCACCTGCCGAGCGACCCGGCCCGCGTCCATGTGCCCGGTCAGGGCCACGAGCATGCCCAGGCCGGGGGGCACGGGCGCCCCCTCATGACGGGTGTACAGCGGCGCGGCGTCCTGCACGTCTCGTTCCCCTTCCGGTGGTCCGTCTGCGGGAGAGCCGTCCCCGCCGCCCGGATGGCGGCGGACGCGGATCCCTCCCTGTCCTCTGGCGTCAGTCAACCACGGCACGGCACCCTCCTATTCCGCGCCCGCGCGCCCTGGACGGGCGCGCGAGCCCTCTGGCTAGGATGACGCGGGACGGCCCGGCCCACCCCGCCGGGCGCATCCCCCACCCCCGGAAGAGAGGCCCGTCCGTGATCACCCTGGACCGCCCGACCCTGACCGCCCGCGCCCTGGAGGACTTGACCGCCTCCGCCCTCGTGGTGGGGGTGGGCACCGGCCCGGACGGCCCCGTGCTCCTGACGGACGCGCTGCCGGCCGAGGCGGCCACCGCCCTCGAGGCCTCGTTCGAGCTGCTGGGCGTGCGGGGCGCCGAGGACGAGGTCCATCGCCTGCCGGGCCTGGGCGGCGTGCCGGTGCCGCTGCTGGTCCTGGCCGGCGTCGGCGGTCTGGACGACGACGGCGAGGCCGCGGACGAGTCCCTGCGCCGCGCCGCCGGGGCTGCCGTGCGCTCCCTGGCCGGCACCGACGCCGTGGCCCTGGCCCTGCCGGCCGACACCCCGGCCCGACTGGCCGCCGTCGCCGAGGGCGCCGTCCTGGGCGCGTACGCCTTCACCGCCCAGAAGTCCGAGCGCGCCCGCGCCGAGACGGACACGTCCCGTCCCGTCCGCGAGGTCGAGGTCGTCACCCCGCTCGCCGCCGCGGACGCCGACCCCGTGCTGCGCCGGGCCGCCGTCGTGGGCGACGCGGTCTGCGCCGTGCGCGACCTGGTGAACACGGCCCCCTCGCACCTCTACCCGGCCACGTTCGCGGACGCCGTCGCGGAGGACCTCGCGGACTCGTCCGTGAGCGTGGACGTGTGGGACGAGGACCGCCTGCGCGCCGAGGGCTTCGGCGGCATCCTCGCGATCGGCCAGGGCTCCTCCCGCCCGCCGCGGCTCGTGCGCATCGAGCACGCGCCGGCCGACGCCGCCGCGCACATCGCGCTGGTGGGCAAGGGCATCACCTTCGACACGGGCGGCATCTCGCTGAAGCCCGCCGCCTCGATGATGACGATGAAGTCGGACATGGCCGGCGCCGCCACCGTCTTCGCCGTCGTGCGCGCCGCCGCGGCCCTGGACGTCCCTGTGAAGGTGACCGGCTGGCTGGCGCTGGCCGAGAACATGCCCTCGGGCACCGCCATCCGCCCGTCCGACGTCATCACGATGTACGGCGGCAAGACCGTGGAGGTCATGAACACGGACGCCGAGGGCCGCGTCGTCATGGCCGACGCCCTCGTGGCGGCCACCGACGAGCGACCCGACGCGGTGCTCGACGTGGCCACCCTCACCGGTGCCCAGCTGGTCGCCCTCGGCGTGCGCCACACGGGCGTCATGGGTGACGACGCGCTGCGCGACGAGGTCGTCGCCGCGGCCGACGCGGCCGGGGAGCTCGCGTGGGGCATGCCCCTGCCGGAGCAGCTGCGCGCCTCGCTCACTTCGCGCGTCGCGGACATCTCCAACATGGGCGACCGCTTCGGCGGCATGATGACCGCCGCCACCTTCCTGCGCGAATTCGTCGACGCCGGACGGTCGGAGGGCGACGCCGCCGCACGGACCCCCTGGGCCCACCTCGACATCGCCGGCCCCTCCTTCAACGAGTCGGCCGCGTACGGCTACACCCCGCAGGACGCCACCGGCGTGATGGTGCGGACCCTGGTGGGTCTCATCGAGGGGCGTGCCCGGTAAGGTTGGTCCCGATGTCCACCGCGTCCCCGGCCGCGCGGCCCGCCGCCGACGGCCGGGGGTGGCGGTGACGCACCACCACCACGATCCACCGACCCCAGCACCAAGGAGCAACACCGTGGCCGACAAGGCAACCGCTCAGGAATTCGACGTCCTCGTCCTCGGCGGTGGCTCCGCCGGGTACGCCGCAGCCCTGCGTTCCGTGCAGTACGGCAAGTCCGTCGCCCTCGTGGAGAAGTCCAAGGTCGGCGGCACCTGCCTGCACTGGGGCTGCATCCCCACGAAGGCCTACCTGCACGCCGCCGAGGTGGCCGATGAGACCCGCAACGCCGCCAAGTTCGGCGTCAACGCGACCCTCGAGTCCGTGGACATGGCGAAGGTGCGCGACTACAAGGACGGCATCGTCGCCGGCAAGCACAAGGGCCTGGCCGGCCTGCTGAAGATGCGCAAGGTCCAGGTCATCGAGGGCGAGGGCAAGCTCGTCTCGAAGAACGAGGTCGAGGTCGACGGCACCCGTTACACGGCGGAGAACATCGTGCTGGCCTCCGGCTCCGTGGCCAAGACCATGGGCCTGCCCATCTCCAAGAAGATCATGACCTCCACGGAGGCCCTCGAGCTGGACTACACCCCGAAGTCGGCCATCGTGCTCGGCGGCGGTGTCATCGGCTCCGAGTTCGCGTCCCTGTGGAACTCCTTCGGCGTCGACGTCACCATCATCGAGGGCCTGAAGACCCTGGTCCCCAACGAGGACCCGGCGATCATCAAGGTCCTCGAGCGCGAGTTCAAGAAGAAGGGCATCAAGACCAACCTGGGCACGTTCTTCGACAAGGTCGAGGAGACCGACTCGGGCGTCAAGGTGACCCTCGCGGACGGCAAGGAGTTCGAGGCCGAGGTCTGCCTCGTCGCCGTCGGCCGCGGCCCGAACACCGAGGGCCTCGGCTACGAGGAGCAGGGCGTCAAGATGGACCGCGGCTTCGTCCTCACCGACGAGCGTCTGCACACCGGCGTCGGCAGCATCTACGCCGTGGGCGACATCGTTCCCGGTCTGCAGCTGGCGCACCGCGGCTTCCAGCAGGGCATCTTCGTGGCCGAGGAGATCGCCGGCAACAAGCCGATGGTCGTCGAGGACATCAACATCCCGAAGGTCACCTTCACCGAGCCGGAGATCATGTCCGTGGGCTACACCCAGCCCAAGGCGGAGGAGAAGTTCGGCAAGGACAACGTCGAGGTCGCCGAGTACAACCTGGCCGGCAACGGCAAGTCCTCGATCCTCGGCACCGGCGGCATCATCAAGATGATCCGCCAGAAGAACGGCCCGATCGTGGGCGTGCACGGCATCGGCAAGCGCATCGGCGAGCAGATCGGCGAGGCGCAGCTCATCGTGAACTGGGAGGCCTACCCCGAGGACGTCGCCCAGTTCGTGCACGCGCACCCCACGCAGAACGAGGCCCTGGGCGAGGCCGCCATGGCCCTGTTCGGCCACCCGCTGCACAGCTGACCCACCGCACTGACCATCCCGGGCCCGTGCGTCGGGCCCACCTCGCAACCCCGGGTGGGCGCCCCCGGCGCCCACCCCTCATGAGGAGCATCGGAACCATGTCTGAAACCGTGAACCTGCCCGCCCTGGGCGAATCCGTCACCGAGGGCACCGTGACCCGCTGGCTCAAGGCCGTCGGCGACGAGGTCGCCGTCGACGAGCCCCTGGTGGAGGTCTCCACCGACAAGGTCGACACCGAGATCCCGTCCCCCGTGGCCGGCGTGCTCGAGGAGATCCTGGTCGAGGAGGACGACACGGTCGAGGTCGGCGCCCCGCTGGCCACGATCGGCGACGGCTCCGGCGGCGGCTCCGCCGACGCGTCGGAGGACGACGCCGCGGCCGAGGAGCCCGCCGTCGAGGAGGCGCAGCAGGACGACGCCCAGCAGGAGCCCGCAGGCGAGCCGGCTCCGGAGGAGCGCGCCTCCACCGACCAGGGCTCGGACGGGGCCCCGTCGGCCGGCGGCGAGGCCTCCGAGGTCACCCTGCCCGCGCTGGGCGAGTCCGTGACCGAGGGCACCGTGACCCGCTGGCTGAAGTCCGTCGGCGACGAGGTCGAGGTCGACGAGCCGCTGCTCGAGGTCTCCACCGACAAGGTCGACACCGAGATCCCCTCCCCCGTGGCGGGCACCCTCCTGGAGATCCGTGCGGAGGAGGACGACACCGTCGAGGTGGGCGCCGTCCTCGCACTCGTCGGCTCCGGCTCCGCCGGCGGCGGCTCCGCCCCGTCGGAGGGCTCCTCCGGTCAGGACGAGGCGTCCGCCGAGGAGATCGAGGACAAGGCGACCGAGGCCGAGGCCCCCGAGGAGACCGAGGAGGCCGCCGAGGCCGCCGGCGCCGAGAAGTCGGAGAAGACGCCGGAGGCGTCTCCGTCCGAGGAGGCCTCCCGGCGCGAGTCCGCTGAGCGCGACCCCGCGCAGGCCGAGTCCGCCGAGGCGCCCTCCGCCACCGAGCCCGGCCAGGGCTACGTGACCCCGCTGGTGCGCCGCCTGGCCCACCAGAACAACGTGGACCTGTCCACGGTTCGCGGCACGGGCGTCGGCGGCCGCATCCGCAAGCAGGACGTGCTCGCCGCCGCGCTGGCCTCGCAGGCCGCCGCGGGCGGGTCCGAGGCTCCGGCCGAGCAGGCCTCCGAGGCTGCCGCCCCGTCGTCCGCCCCGGCCGCTGCGTCCGCCCCGGCCGCGAGCTCCTCCGTGGACCCCTCGGTCCGCGGCGAGGTGGAGAAGGCGCCGCGCATCCGCCAGGTCATCGCCCAGCGCATGCGCGAGTCCCTCGACCTGTCCACCCAGCTGACCCAGGTGCACGAGGTGGACGTCACCCGCATCGTGCAGCTGCGCAAGAAGGCCAAGGCCTCCTTCCAGCAGCAGGCCGGCGTGAACCTGACGTACCTGCCGTTCATCACCAAGGCGGTCGCCGAGGCCCTCAAGCAGCACCCCAAGCTGAACGCGTCGTTCTCCGAGGACAACAAGGAGATCACGTACCACGCGTCCGAGGACATCGCGATCGCCGTGGACACGGAGAAGGGGCTGCTGGTGCCCGTCATCAAGGACGCCGGCTCCCTGAACCTGACGGGCCTCGCCCAGAAGATCGCCGACGTGGCCGAGCGCACCCGCACGAACAAGATCTCGCCGGACGAGCTCTCGGGCGGCACGTTCTCGATCACGAACATCGGCTCCGTGGGCGCGCTGTTCGACACGCCGATCATCAACCAGCCGCAGGTCGCGATCCTGGGCACCGGTGCGATCGTGAAGCGCCCCATGGTGGTGACCGACGCGGACGGCAACGACTCGATCGCCATCCGCCACATGATGTACCTGTCCCTGACCTACGACCACCGCCTGGTGGACGGGGCCGACGCGGGCCGCTTCCTGACGACGCTGCGTCAGCGTCTCGAGGGCGGCGAGTTCGCCAACGAGCTGGGTCTCTGACGGAAAGGGAGAAGGACTGTGGATATCCTGCACAGCATCCTGGTGGCCGTGCACATCGTGTCCGCCGCAGCGATCGTGGGCGGTTGGTTCGCGCACTTCCGCAACCCGACCGTCACCACCTCGCAGTGGTGGGGCTCCGTGGGCATGATCGTCTCCGGCGTGGTGCTTTTCGGCCTCGCCATGAGCGGGGAGCCGAACCACATGAAGCTGGGCGTCAAGTTCCTGATCGGCGTCATCGTCTTCGTGGCCGCCCTGATCGGCCGCCGCAAGTCCAACCGCGGGGAGGTCGTGCCCACGGGCCTGGCCCACGCGGTGGGCGGTCTGGGCCTGGTGAACATCCTGGTCGCCGTCCTCTGGCAGTGATCAGCCCAGGCGGCTGACGCCGCACCACGCCGCGGGCCCCGGGGAGCTTCTCCCCGGGGCCCGCGGCGTCCCCCCGTCTGGACCGCCGGCCTCCGGCGCTGGATCCGGGCCCGGGGTCAGCGCGGATCGACGGTCTCGACCCGCCACGTCCGACCCGCCGCGCCACCGTCCCGCCCCTCGGGGCCCTCTCCGTGGCCGCTGCGCAGGACCAGCACGACCTCCTCGGCCGTCGCCTCCCGATGCGCCGCCACGCGTCCCGCGCGGTCCACCACGGTGTGGGCCGACGTCCGGAGCACGGCGTCGACACGCAGCGCGTCGTCCCCGGCCCGCCGGGCGGGTCCGGCCTGCTCCACCGTCACCTCGAGGCCGGAGAAGGCGAACCCCTCGTCCGTCAGCCGGCGCAGCAGATCCCGGTCGTTCTCCCACGCCGGTCCCCCGGGCACGGCGTAGGCGTCCAGTCGCGCAGGCTCCGGGTCGATGAGCGCGGCAGTCCGGGCGTGGCCGACCGCGGCCAGCGCCTCGCCCACGTCGACGGCGTCCTCCCCGGCGGCGTCCTCCCCGGGGGCACCCGCGTCCGGCACCCTCGCCGGCGTCCCGCTCTCCCGCGTCCCGTCCGCCGGGCGCGCCGCGTCCCCCGGGGTGCCGGCCGGCTCCGCGCCCGCCGGCTCCGGCGCCCCCTCCGTCGCCGAGCCCGGGGACGCCGGCCACCACAGCCCGGCGGTGCCGCCGCCGACGGCCAGCGCGGTGGCCAGCCCGGCGGCCACGAGGACGCCCCGGCGTGGCGCCGCCCCACGTCGTCCCACGAGCGCGGGCCGTCCCGGGGCCGCGCGTCGTCCCCGGCGTCGCCGCGTGGGCCCGGAGCCCGGCAGCACCGTGGGCAGCAGGTGCGCCACCTCGGCGGGGGCGGCCTCCCCGAGCGGGACCGGTTCGGGCCGGGCCGTCGCGTACACGGCTGCGGCGGCCTCCTCCGCACTCGGCCGCGCCGCCGGGTCCGGGGAGAGCGCCGCATCGAGCAGCAGCGCGAGCTCGGGGGACGCTTCGGGGACCAGGACGGGCAGCGGCGCCCGATGCCCGGCGGCGCCCGGCGCCCGACCGGTGAGCGCGTACCAGCCCAGGGCGGCCCACGCATGGACGTCACTCGGCGCCCCCACCGCCGGAGACGCCCCCGGTTCCGCCCCGGCCCCCTGCACCGCGGCGAGCGCCTCGGGGGCCGCGAAGCCCGGCGTCGCCCCGGCCCCCGACGCCCCGCCGACCACGCGGGCGACGCCGAGGTCGGCGAGGGCCGGGCTGCCGTCGACGCCGAACAGGACGTTCGCCGGGGACACGTCGCCGTGCACCACCCCCTCGCGGTGCAGGCACGCGAGAGCCTGGGCGATCGGGACGAGCACGGTGACGGCCTGCCCCGGGCTCAGGGGTCCGACCCGCTGCACCATGTCCTGCAGCGTGCCGGCCGCGCGGTGCTCGGTGAGGACCCCGAGGCCCCGGTCCGTCTCCACCACGCCGAGCACGCGCACCAGATGGGGATGCGCGACCCGTCCGGCCTGCGCCTCCGCCGCCAGCGCATCCGGCGCCGCACCGGCACGGGGCACCTTCAGGGCGGCCCGGACGCCCCGACCGTCCTCGACGAGCCAGACCTCCGCCTGGGCGCCCGCGCCGAGCAGCCGGACGGGTTCCCAGCCCGGGGCGCGCGGCGCAGCCGTGCCCGGCTCCGACGACCTCTCCGGTTCGGTCTCCGGCCCGCCGCCGACGCGTCCGGCCGCGCCGCCGTCCGCCTCGTCCCAGTCCCGCATCGGTCTCCCCTCTCCGCCGCGCCGTCCGTTCCAGCCCAGGGTGCCGCATGTCCCCGAGCGTCACGGCGGTTGTCCACAGGTCCGGGCCCGAGGACTACAGTGGACGTCATGCCCGAGACACCCCTGCCGCCCCTGCGCGTGCTCGGCCTGGCGCCCGACCTGGTGGACTACCACGCCGCCTGGGACGCCCAGCGCGCCCTGCACGCGGACGTCGTCGCCGGCCGCTCCGACGGCGAATTCCTCCTCCTGGAGCACGAAGCCGTCTACACGGCCGGTCGCCGCACCGAGGACGCCGAGCGCCCCACGGACGGCGCCCCCGTCGTGGACGTGGACCGCGGCGGCAAGATCACATGGCACGGGCCGGGCCAGCTGGTCGGCTACCCCGTGGTCCGGCTGCGCGACCGTGCCCACGTCAAGGACTACGTCTGGTTCCTCGAGGAGCTGCTGATCCGCACCGCCGCCGAGTTCGGCGTCACGGCCGTCCGCGTGGACGGGCGGGCAGGCATCTGGGTCCTCGCGGACCGGGACGACGACGGCACGGCCCGCCCGGACCGCAAGGTCGGCGCCATCGGCCTGTCCATCCACGACGGCGTCTCGATGCACGGCTTCGCACTGAACTGCTCCAACTCCCTGGCCCCCTACGAGGGCATCATCGCGTGCGGCATCACGGACGCCGCCACCACCACCCTGTCGGTCGAGACGGGCCGGACCATCACCCCGGCCGACGTCGTGCCGGTGCTCACCCGTCATCTGGACGAGCTCGGGCCTGCGTACATCGCCGTCACCCCCACGGAAGGAATCCCCGCATGAGCCTCGCCCCCGAAGGACGCCGCCTGCTGCGCGTGGAGGCGCGCAACGCCGAGGTGCCCGTCGAGCGCAAGCCCGAGTGGATCAAGGCCAAGGTCCACATGGGCCCCGAGTACATCGGCCTGAAGAACAAGGTCAAGTCCGCCGGCCTGCACACCGTGTGCGAGGAGGCCGGCTGCCCCAACATCTTCGAGTGCTGGGAGGACCGCGAGGCCACGTTCCTCATCGGCGGCGACATCTGCACCCGCCGGTGTGACTTCTGCGACATCACCTCCGGCAAGCCGCGCCCCCTGGACATGGAGGAGCCGCAGAAGGTCGCCGAGAACATCCGCGAGATGGACCTGCGGTACGCCACCGTCACGGGCGTGGCCCGTGACGACCAGAAGGACGGCGCGGCGTGGCTCTACGCGGAGACCATCCGCCGCATCCACGCGCTCAACCCGGGGACCGGCGTCGAGATCCTGCCGCCGGACTTCGGCGCGGTGCCGGAGCTCGTCCAGCAGGTGTTCGACGCGCGGCCCGAGGTGTTCGCGCACAACCTGGAGACGGTGCCGCGCATCTTCAAGCGCATCCGCCCGGCCTTCACGTACGAGAAGTCCCTCCGGGTGCTCACGATGGCCAAGGCCGACGGGCTCGTGACCAAGTCCAACCTCATCCTCGGCATGGGCGAGGAGGACCACGAGATCGACCAGGCCCTGGTGGACCTGCACGAGGCCGGCTGCGACATCATCACCATCACGCAGTACGTGCGGCCCTCGAAGCTGCACCACCCCATCGACCGCTGGGTGAAGCCGCAGGAGTTCGTCCAGTGGTCCCAGCGCGCCGAGGAGATCGGTTTCCAGGGCGTCATGGCGGGCCCGCTGGTGCGCTCGTCGTACCGCGCGGGCAAGCTCTATGCGCAGGCCATGCAGCGCCTCGGCCGGACCCTGCCGGAGAACCTGGCGCACCTGGCCGGGGAGAAGACCGCCCGCCAGGAGGCCTCCGCCGTCGTCGCCCAGATGTCCTGAGCCGCCCGACTAGACTGGACCCCGTCATGACGAAGAACAGCCAGCCCCCCGCGTCCTCCTCCGGCTCCACCTCCGCCACGCTCAAGGAGGTCAAGGCCATGCAGCGCGAGCGTCGCCTCCGCGAGAAGGAGCAGGCGAAGGCCCAGCGCCGGGACAAGCGCGCCACGAAGGGCCCGGGCGTGATCTCCCAGCTCAAGCAGGCCTACGCCATGACCAAGGCGCACGACCCCAAGGTCGGACTGTGGATGCTGCTGGCCTTCCTGGGCGCCCTGGTCGTCGGCCTCGTCATCGGCCTCCTGCTGGACAACTGGATCACGTGGCTGCTCATCGCGATCCCGTTCGGTGTGCTCGCCGCCGTCGTCATCCTGAACCGGAAGGCGCGCCGCGCCGGGTTCGCCCAGCTCGAGGGCCGCCCCGGCGCCGCCGGCGCCGCGCTCTCCACGCTGGGCCGCGGCTGGATCGTGTCCGAGCAGCCGGCCGCCGTGAACCCGAAGACCCAGGACCTCGTCTACCGCGCCGTGGGCCGGCCGGGCGTCGTGCTGGTGACGGAGGGCCCCTCCCCCGCGTCGCCGCGCTGGTGGTCAAGGAGGAGAAGGCCATGCGCCGCTTCCTGCCCGGCGTGCCCGTCACCGTGGTGGAGTCCGGCAACGGCCAGGGCCAGGTCCCGCTGCACGAGCTGCCCGGCACGCTCAAGGGCATGAAGAAGGCCCTCACGGCGCAGGAGGTCCAGGCCGTGGACAAGCGTCTGACCGCGCTCAACACCAACCGGCTGCCCATCCCCAAGGGCGTCGACCCGAACAAGGTGCGCCCGAGCCGGCGCGCCATGCGCGGCCGCTGAGCGCCGACGCACCCGCGCGAAAGGGGGCGCCCCGCCGAGGATTCGGCGGGGCGCCCCCTTTCGTCGTGTCCGGCCTCGCGTCGAGTCGGATCCGGCGTCGTCCGGCGCGGGCCGGTGCGCTCACATGCGGATCTCGACGGTGCCGGCGACCTTGTCGTGCATGCCGCGGCCGTCCGGGCCGACGACGACGGCCGGCAGCACGAGGCACAGCAGCGCCGTGCGCACCACCACGCGGTGCACGGGGGCGGTCCGGCCGCCGAGGCGCACCACCTGGGTGCGGCACACGGCCTTGCCCACGGTGGTGGCCAGCAGGGTGATGCCCAGGATGTGCATGGTGGCGAAGACCATCAGGGTGGCGATCGCGTCGGAGTCGAAGAGCAGCCAGGACACGCCCAGGGCCAGGAACCAGTCGATCACGAGGGCGACGGCGCGGCGGGCCGCAGTGGCCATCGAGGTCGGGCCGTGCTCGGGCAGGCCCAGCAGGTCCCCCGGCCAGCGGCCGCCGGCCAGGCCGCCGCCCGGACCGTCCACCCAGCCGGCGAGGTCGCGCCGGGTGATCAGCGGCTCGTCGCGGCGGGTCGGTTCGGGCTCTTGCGCGGGGTCGGGTGCTCTGCGTGCCACCGGCCCAGCCTACCGGCGCGGAACCGCGAGGCTCGCCGTGGGGCGTCACCGACGCCCACGGAGGCCGCCGGGCAAGTAGGGTGATGACACCCGCCACGCCAGCGCCGCCGTGCCGGACATGCCACCATCGTCACGACCACAGGAGCGCACCATGTTCACCTCCCCCGCGGACGTCCTCGCGTACATCAAGGATGAGGGGATCGAGTTCGTCGACGTCCGCTTCACCGACCTCCCCGGCATGCAGCACCACTTCAACGTGCCCGCCTCGAGCGTCGACGAGGACTTCTTCGTCACGGGCCAGCTCTTCGACGGCTCCTCGATCCGGGGCTTCGCCGGCATCGCCGAGTCCGACATGCAGCTCATCCCGGACGTCGCGACGGCCTTCGTGGACCCCTTCCGGGTCCGCAAGACCCTCACGATGAACTTCTCCATCGTGAACCCCCGCACCGGCGAGCCCTACCTGCGCGACCCGCGCGGCGTGGCCCAGCGCGCGGAGGCCTACCTGAGCTCCTCCGGCATCGCCGACACGGCGTTCTTCGCCCCCGAGGCCGAGTTCTTCATCTTCGAGGACGTCCGCTACGAGTCCTCCCCCCGCGGCTCGTTCTACGCCGTGGACTCGGACGAGGCCTGGTGGAACGCCTCCCGCGAGGACGAGGGCGGCAACCTGAGCCACAAGACCGGCCTCAAGGGCGGCTACTTCCCCGTCTCCCCCACGGACAAGCAGGCCGACCTGCGCGACGAGATCTGCTCGGTCCTGGCCGAGGTCGGCCTCGAGGTAGAGCGCTCCCACCACGAGGTGGGCGCCGCGGGCCAGGCGGAGATCAACTACCGCTTCAACACGCTGACCCACTCGGCGGACGACCTGCAGAAGTTCAAGTACGTCGTCAAGAACGTCGCCAACATGTTCGGCAAGTCCGCGACCTTCATGCCCAAGCCCGTCTTCGGCGACAACGGCTCCGGCATGCACTGCCACCAGTCCCTTTGGAACGGCGGCGAGCCGCTGTTCTTCGACGAGAAGGGCTACGCGAACCTCTCGGACACCGCCCGCTGGTACATCGGCGGCCTGCTGAAGCACGCCTCCGCGGTCCTGGCCTTCACCAACCCCACGGTGAACTCCTACCGCCGCCTGGTGCCGGGCTTCGAGGCCCCCGTGAACATGGTTTACTCGCAGGGCAACCGCTCGGCGGGCATCCGCATCCCGATCACCGGCTCCAACCCGAAGGCCAAGCGCATCGAGTTCCGCGCCCCGGACGCCTCGGGCAACCCGTACCTCGCGTTCGCCGCGCAGCTGATGGCCGGCCTGGACGGCATCCGCAACCGCATCGAGCCGGCCGAGCCGATCGACAAGGACCTCTACGAGCTGCCGGCCGAGGAGGCCGCCGACATCCAGAAGGCACCCGCCACCCTGGACGAGGCCCTGAACGCCCTCGAGGAGGACCACGAGTTCCTCCTGGCCGGCGACGTGTTCACCGAGGAGCTGATCGAGACCTGGATCGCGTACAAGCGCGAGATGGAGATCGCCCCGCTGGCCCTGCGCCCGAACCCCTACGAGTTCGAGCTGTACTACTCGGTCTGATCCGCCCGCCGCGGCCCCGACGACGGCCGTTCGTCTCCCACGCCGGAGGCGGGCGGCCGTCGTCGTGCCCGGCCGCGGAATAGTCCGGGGCCGGTGGGCGCTGGATCTGTGGAGACCTCCGCCCGGCCGGGCGGCCCGCAGACCAGGAGCACCATGACCGAGCACACCGCCCCCACCCCCCTGCCGCTGTCCCTGCTGGACCTCGCCCTCGTCCGCGACGGCGCCCCGATGGGCGAAGCCTTCGCCGAATCCGTGGAGCAGGCCCGCGTCGCCGAGGCCGCCGGCTTCCGGCGCGTCTGGTACGCGGAGCACCACAACATGCCCTCCATCGCCTCCTCCGCCACGGCCGTACTCATCGCGCACGTGGCCGCGCACACCGACTCGATCCGCCTCGGCTCCGGCGGCGTCATGCTGCCCAACCACTCGCCGCTGGTGATCGCCGAGCAGTTCGGCACCCTGGCCGAGCTGCACCCCGGCCGCATCGACCTGGGCCTGGGTCGCGCCCCCGGCACCGACCAGCGGACGCTGCAGGCGCTGCGCCGGGATCCGTCGGCGGCCGAGCGCTTCCCGCAGGACGTGCTCGAGCTGCAGGGCTACCTCACCGGCCAGAGCCTGATCCCCGGCATCGACGCCTACCCCGGCAAGGGCACCAACGTCCCGCTGTACATCCTCGGCTCCTCGGCGTTCGGCGCCCAGCTGGCCGCGCAGCTCGGCCTGGGCTACGCGTTCGCGAGCCACTTCGCACCGCAGATGCTCGAGCATGCGGCGCGCCTGTACCGGGAGCACTTCGAGCCCTCCGAGGCCCTCGCGGAGCCGCACTTCATCGCGGCGGCCAACGTGATCGCCGCGGACACCGAGGAGGTGGCCGAGCGGGAGTGGCAGGCCGCGCAGCGGGCGCGCATCCGGATGATGCTCGGCCGGGGCCGCACCCTCACCGACGACGAGGTCGAGATGCTGCTGCACTCCCCCGCCGGTCAGCAGGTGCTCGGGATGCTCGAGTGCACGGCCGTGGGCACCGGCCCGACGACGGCGGCGTGGCTGCACGACTTCGCGGCGCGGGTCCAGGCGGACGAGCTGATCATCACGACGGCGGCCCAGGACGCCGGCGTGCGGCGACGCACCCTGGAGCTGCTCGGGGAGCACGTCGTGCGCGCCTGAGCCGGCGCTCGCGACACCGGAGCACGGCCGGCCCGCCACCCCGTCGAGGTGGCGGGCCGGCGTCGTTCAGAGCCCGTAGAACCGGGTCTCGAACACCTGACGGGCCAGGCGGGTCACCCGCAGGTAGCGCTCCTCGAGCTCCCCGCCGGTCGTGCCCACCCCGCTGAGGCGGGCCACGGCCTCGAGGTCGCGCATGTTCGTGGGCAGCACGTCCGAGACCTTGCCCGTCCACAGCAGCAGGGCGGCGCGGATTCGGGTGGCCAACAGCCACGCCTCCTCCAGCACGGCGACCTCGGACTCGGGCAGCAGGTCGTGCCGGGCGATCGCCCGCAGCGCCGGCAGCGTGCCGGTCACGCGCAGGTCCTCGATCTGACCGGCGTGGCGCAGCTGCAGGGACTGCACCAGCCACTCCACGTCCGAGAGCCCGCCGCGGCCGAGCTTGACGTGCCGGGAGGGGTCCGCGCCGCGGGGCAGGCGCTCGGCCTCCACACGGGCCTTGATGCGCCGGATCTCCCGCGCGTCCGCGGTGGTCAGGTCCCCGGCGTAGCGGACCCCGTCGGCCCACCGCCGGAAGTCGGTGGCCAGGTCGTCGTCGCCGGCCAGGGGCCGGGCGCGCAGCAGCGCCTGACGCTCCCACATCTCCGCCCAGCGCCCGTAGTACTCCCGGTACGAGTCCAGGGTGCGCACGAGCGGCCCCTGGCGCCCCTCGGGGCGCAGGTCGGCGTCCACCTCGAGCGGCCGCTCGCCGGGCAGCGGCGGGGTCGCGGGGCGGTGCAGCAGGGACATCAGCGTCCGCACGACCTCCTCGGCCTGCTCGCGCGCCCGCCCCTCGTCGACGCCGGGGCGTGGCCGATGCACGAACAGGGCGTCCAGGTCCGAGCCGTAGGTGATCTCCCGCCCGCCCTGGCGGCCCATGGCCACCACGAGCACGTCGGTGAGCGGGTCGGCGTCCCCGACGACGGCGCGCGAGGCCACGCGCAGGGCGCCGACGACGGTGATCTGGTCGATGTCCGACAGGGCCCCGGTGACGGCCTTGAGGTCCAGCAGCCCCGAGATGTCCGCCAGGGCCACGCGCAGGGTCTCGCTGCGCCGCACCTGCCGCACGTGGCGGACGGCGGCCGGGGCCTCCTCCGCGGCCACGCGGCGGTCGAGCCGCGCGTCGACCTGGCGCCACAGCTGGATCGCGCCCCGGGGGTCGAGCTCCCGGTCGTCGCCCACCCAGGCCACGGCCTCGGGCGAGTGCTCGAGCAGGTCCCCCACGAACCGGGAGCCGGACAGGACCAGGCACAGCCGTCGGGCGGCGTCCGAGGAGTCGCGGAGCATCCGCAGATACCAGGCCGTGCCGCCCAGCGACTCGGAGAGCCGGCGGAAGGCGAGCAGGCCGCCGTCGGGGTCGGCGCCCCGCGCGAACCAGCCGAGCATGGCCGGCAGCAGCTGCCGCTGGACCGCGGCCCGGCGCGAGACGCCCTGCGTGAGGGCCTCGATGTGCCGCAGGGCGCCCTGCGGGTCGCGGTAGCCCAGCGCCGCCAGGCGGTCGCGGACGGCCTCCGCGGACAGCCGCACGTCCTCGGCGGACAGGGCGGCCGTCGTCGACAGCAGCGGCCGGTAGAACACGGTCTCGTGGAGACCGCGCACGGCGCGGCGCACGCGCGTGAACTCGGCCTGGAGGTCCTCGCCGGTGGCGGGGCCCCGGTCGGCGGCGCCGCGCATCGACCGGGCGACGACGCGGCGGGCCTCTTCCTTGACCGGCATCAGGTGGGTGCGCCGCAGGTGCACGAGCTGGATGCGGTGCTCGAGGGTGCGCAGCCACCGGTAGTGCTCGTCGAACGCCCGCGCGTCTCGCGTGGTGACGTAGGAGGCGGCGTGCAGCGCCCGCACCGCGTCGAGCGTGCCGCGCACCCGCAGCGACTCGTCCGCACGGCCGTGCACGAGCTGGAGCAGCTGGGCCGTGAACTCGACGTCGCGCAGGCCGCCGGGCCCGAGCTTGATCTCCCGCTCGCGCTCCGCGGGGGCGAGGGTGTCCAGGACCCGGGCGCGCATGGCCCGGACGGACTCGACGAACCCGTCGCGCGCGGAGGACTCCCACACCCGGGGCCAGATTTCCGCGATGTAGCGCTCGCCGAGCTGTGGCGAGCCCGCGATGGGGCGGGCCTTGAGCAGGGCCTGGAACTCCCAGCCGTGGGCCCAGCGGCGGTAGTACTCGGCGTGGGACTCCACGGTGCGGCTCAGGGCGCCGTCCTTGCCCTCGGGACGCAGGTTGGCGTCGACTTCCCACAGTCCCGGCTCGGGGGCCGCGCCCTGGATCACGCGGCCGATGCCCGCGGCCAGCTCGGCCGCGAGCGCGGCGGCGCGCGGCCCGTCCGGGACCTCGGCGTCGGGGTCCGCGCCGTCCGCGGCCTCGCGGACGGCGTGGGCGAACACGACGTCCACGTCTGAGACGTAGTTGAGTTCGCCGGCGCCGCACTTGCCCATGCCGATCACGGCGAGGTCCACGCGGTCCACCACGGGGCCCTCCCGCTCGGTGAGGACGGCCCGTGAGACGGCGAGCGCCGCGTCCACGGCGGCGCCGGCCAGGTCCGCGAGCCAGCGGCCCACCGAGGGCATGGCCGCCATGGGCTCGGCGGAGTCGAGGTCGCGCAGGGCGATCGCGGCCAGCTGGCGGCGGTAGGCGCGGCGCAAGGCGACGGCGGCGTCCTTGCCGGTGACGGCCGCGAGGGGGCGGTCGGCGTCCGGGTCGGCGCCCACCGAGTCCAGGAGCAGGCGGCGCAGGGCGGCGGACGCATCACCCCAGGGCTCGCCGGCGGTCGGGTCGGGCTGGGCGAGGGCGGGCGCGGTGGCGGCGGCCGCGTCCGGGTCGAGGACGAGGTCCAGTTGCTCGGGACGGCGGATGAGGAACTCGCCGAGGGCCTCGGAGGCGCCGAGCAGCCGCAGCAGGCGGGCCGTCGTCTCGGGGTCCCGGAGGGCGTGGTGGACGCGGGGCTCGCGCTCGGCCAGGCGCACCCACAGCAGCAGGGCCCGGTCGGGATCGGCGGCGTGGCCGAGGAGCTCGACGAGGGGACGCACGTCCACGCCCTCGAACTCGGGCGAGGTGAGCAGCGTCTGCACGCGGCCGGCGTCGGCGACGCCGGCGTGCGCGAGGGTGCGGCGGTCCGGGGCGTCGGCGGTCGCCGCGTCGGGCAGGGCGGACACGGCCGGCGCCTCAGAGGCCGGAGAGGTAGCGCCGCAGCTCGTACGGCGTGACCTCCACCCGGTAGTCGTCCCACTCCTGGCGCTTGTTGCGCAGCAGGGCGTCGAAGACGTGCTCGCCCAGAACGGATGCCACGAACTCGGACTCCTCGGCGGCGCGCAGGGCGTCGTGCAGGGTGCCGGGCAGGGGGACGTGGCCGAGCACGCGCCGCTCGTGGGTGGTCAGCGCGCTGATGTCCTCGGCGGCGGACTCGGGCAGCTCGTAGCCCTCCTCGATGCCCTTGAGCCCGGCCGCGATCAGCAGGGCGTAGGCGAGGTACGGGTTGGCCGAGGCGTCGATGCCGCGGTACTCGATGCGGGCGGAGCCGGCCTTGTCCGGCTTGTACAGGGGCACGCGCACGAGCGCGGAACGGTTGTTGTGGCCCCAGGAGACGTACGAGGGCGCCTCGCCGCCGCCCCACAGGCGCTTGTAGGAGTTCACGAACTGGTGGGTGACGGCGCTGATCTCCACGGAGTGGCGCAGCAGGCCCGCGATGAACCGGCGGCCCGTCACGGAGAGCCGGAACTCGTCCGCGGGGTCGTAGAAGGCGTTGGAGTCGCCCTCGAAGAGGGAGATGTGGGTGTGCATGCCCGAGCCGGGGTGCTCGGAGAACGGCTTGGGCATGAACGTGGCGTACGTGCCCTGGGCGGCGGCGACCTCCTTGACGACGGTCCGGAACGTCATCACGTTGTCCGCCGTCGTGAGCGCGTCCGCCGCGCGCAGGTCGATCTCGTTCTGGCCGGGGCCGTTCTCGTGGTGGCTGAACTCGACGGAGATGCCCATGCCCTCGAGGAGGCTGACGGCGTCGCGGCGGAAGTCGGCCGCGTCGGAGCCGGGCACGTTGTCGAAGTAGCCCGCGCGGTCCACGGGCACCGGCTCCCCGTCCGGGCCGGGCTGGTCCGACTGCAGGAGGTAGAACTCGATCTCCGGGTGGGTGAAGCACGTGAAGCCCCGATCGGCGGCCCGGTCCAGCACGCGGCGCAGCACGTGCCGCGGGTCGGCGGGGGCGGGCCGGCCGTCCGGGGTGAGCACGTCGCAGAACATCCGGGAGCTCTGTCCCTGGTCGCCGCGCCAGGGCAGGATCTGGAAGGTCGAGGGATCGGGCTGCAGCAGCATGTCCGACTCGGAGATGCGGGTGTATCCGTCGATCGAGGAGCCGTCGAAGCCCAGGCCCTCCGTGAAGGCGTTCTCCACCTCGGCCGGAGACAGGGCCACCGACTTCAGGGTGCCGATCACGTCCGTGAACCAGAGCCGGACGAACTTGACGTCCCGGTCCTCGATGGTGCGGAGCACGTAGTCCTGCTGTCGATCCATGCCGCCACTCTAGACGCGCCGCGTAGACTCCGGCCCATGTCTGCTCCCCAGTCCCCCCGGCAGCCTGACGACACCGCCCCCTACGGTCCGCCCGCCCCGTCCCGGTACCGGACGGTCCACCTGCAGCGGGCCAAGGACGAGGGCCGGCGCTTCGCGATGCTCACCACCTACGACGCGATGACGGCGGCCCTGTTCGACGAGGCCGGCGTCGAGGTGCTGCTCGTGGGCGACTCGGTGGGCAACACCATGCTGGGCCACCCCACCACCCTGCCGGTCACCCTGGACCAGATGATCCTGTTCACCCAGGCCGTGGTGCGCGGTGCCGAGCGTGCCCTCGTGGTCGCGGACCTGCCCTTCGGCTCGTACGAGGCCTCCCCGCGGCAGGCCGTCGAGTCGGCCGTCCGCCTCGTGAAGGAGTCCGGCGCGCACGCCGTCAAGGTGGAGGGCGACGAGCGCTTCGCCGAGCACGTGGCCGCGATGACGGCCGCCGGCGTCGCGGTCATGGCCCACATCGGCTTCACCCCGCAGTCCGAGCACGTGCTCGGCGGCTACCGGGTGCAGGGCCGCGGCGCGGGGGCGGCCGAGCGGATGACGGCGTCGGCCCGGGCCCTCGAGGCCGCGGGGGCGTTCGCCGTCCTGATGGAGATGGTCCCCTCGGACGTCGCCGCCGCGGTCGACGCCGCGCTGCGGGTGCCCACCGTGGGCATCGGCGCGGGCCCGGGCACCACGGGCCAGGTGCTCGTGTGGCAGGACATGCTCGGCCTGCGCGAGGGCCGGGTGCCCCGGTTCGTCCGTCAGTACGCCCGCCTGCACGAGGTCGTGGGTGAGGCGGTCCGGGCTTATCGCGCGGACGTGCTCGACGGCGCGTTCCCGGCCCCGGAGCACGGCTTCGAGGGCTGAACCCGCCCTGTGAGACGACCGGGCCCCCGTCCCGAGGGACGGGGGCCCGGTGTCGTCCGGCGTCGCGGTCAGGAGGCGTCGTCGACGGGACGGCTGTCCCAGTCGTCGTCGCGCGCGTCCTCCGCGTCGGCGGCCTCGTTGTTCGCCCGCACGCGGTCCATCGCGGCCTGGGCCTCCTCACGGGTGCCGAACGGGCCCAGCAGCTGGGACCAGTCCGACTGGGCGCCCACCTCCACCTGATGCGTGTTGACGTTGTACCAGAACTCGCTCGTCTCGGTCATGGGGGCCACAATAGCCGGGTCGATAGGCTGGAGGACATGTCCCAGCGTCAGAACCCCGCCGTCCCGTCCAGCCACAACGGTCCCCGCCCCGCGGGCCCCACCGCACCGGAGCCCGGGTCGCTCGCCCCCGTCGGCACTCTGAGGCCCGGGGCCCCGTCCCCCGCCCCGCCCGTGCCGGCCGCGATCCCGCGCCCCGAGTACGTCGGCAAGGCCACCCCGGACGAGGGCAACGCCTCGGACGTCTACGACGCCGCCGGCATCGAGCGGATCCGCGCCGCCGGCCGCCTGGCCGCGCAGGCCATGGAGCACACCGCCGCCCACATCCGCCCGGGCGTCACCACGGACGAGCTGGACCGGATCGCGCACGCCTTCCTCGTGGAGCGCTGCGCCTACCCGTCCTGCCTGGGCTACCGCGGCTTCCCGCGGTCCATCTGCACCTCGATCAACGAGGTCATCTGCCACGGCATCCCGGACGGCACCGTCCTGGAGGACGGGGACATCGTCAACCTGGACATCACCGCGTACCTGGACGGCGTCCACGGGGACCACAACCGCACCTACCTGGTCGGCGACGTGGACGAGGAGTCCCGGCTGCTCGTCGAGCGCACCGAGGAGGCCCTGCGCCGCGGCATCCGCGCCGTGAAGCCCGGCCGTCAGGTCAACGTGATCGGCCGCGCCATCGAGTCCTACGCCAAGCGCTTCGGCTACGGTGTGGTGCGCGACTTCATCGGCCACGGCGTGGGCGTGGACTTCCACTCCGGCCTCGTGATCCCCCACTACGACGCGGCCCCGGCCCACGACCGCCTGCTCGTGCCCGGCATGGTGTTCACCATCGAGCCGATGCTCACCCTCGGCACGATCGACTGGGACCAGTGGGACGACGGCTGGACCGTGGTGACCCGCGACCGCCGTCGCACCGCGCAGTTCGAGCACACGATCGTGGTCACGGACGACGGCGCGGAGATTCTCACGCTGCCGTGACCCGGCACTAAGCTGGGGGCCGTGACGACGCACACCAGCACCGCCCAGCGCTCCTCCAAATACCCCACGACGATCGGCATCGACGTCGGGGGGACCGGCATGAAGGGCGGCCTGGTCCGCCTCGGGTCGGGGCCGAAGGCGGGCACCCTGCGCGGGGAGCGCTTCCGCATCCCCACGCCGCAGCCGGCCATGCCCGAGCCCGTGGCGGCGACCCTGGCGGCCATCACCGCCGAGCTCGACGGGCGCGAGAAGGCGCCGAAGCCCTCCGCCCCGCTGGGTGTGTGCTTCCCCTCGATCGTCAAGGACGGGGTGTGCCTGTCCGCGAACAACATCGACCACTCGTGGATCGGCACGGACCTGCGCGGCACGTTCGAGGAGCACCTGCGCCGCCCCGTGACCGTGGTCAACGACGCCGACGCGGCCGGCCTCGCGGAGGCCCGCTACGGGGCCGGGCGGGGCGTGCGCGGCCTGGTGCACGTGATCACCCTCGGCACCGGCATCGGCGGCGCGATGATCCACGACGGCGTGCTCGTCCCGAACTTCGAGGTCGGCTCCCTGGAGCTCGACGGCGTGATGGCCGAGTCGCGGGCCTCCGCGAAGGCCCGGGAGCGCGATCAGCTCAGCTGGGCCGAGTACGCCGAGCGACTGCAGCGCTTCTTCTCCCACGTGGAGCGGATCTTCTCGCCCGACCTGTTCATCGTCGGCGGCGGCATCTCCAAGCGGCCGGACGACTACCTGCCGCTGCTGCGCCTGCGCACCCCGATCGTCCCGGCCCAGCTGCAGAACAACGCGGGCATCGTGGGCGCCGCCCTGGCCGCGCACGGCTCGCTCGCCGACGGCAACTGAGGGCGCAGACACCGAGGGCGGTTCCGGCTTCCCCTCCGGAACCGCCCTCGGCAGTCTTGCCGGGCCGACCGAGGTCGGCCCGGGGATCACTGTAGCGTCTGGAGGCCGTGCGCACCACTGCACCGTCGATCCCGGCGGCGCCGTCGCATCGGCCCAGGTCAGCGGGTGAACAGCCGCGGCTGCACGGCGGGACGGCCGCGGTCGTCCCCGTCACCGGCCCGGAGCTCCGCGATGGCCTCCTCGAAGTCGTCGAGGGACTCGAAGTCCCGGTAGACGGAGGCGAAGCGCAGGAAGGCCACCTGGTCGAGACGGCGCAGCGGATCGAGGATGGCCAGGCCGACGTCGTGGGCGTCCACCTCGGCGTTGCCCGTGGCACGGACCGTCTCCTCGACCTCCTGGGCGAGCATGGCCAGGTCGTCGCTCGTCACCGGCCGCCCCTGGCACGCCTTCCGGACGCCGTTGATCACCTTGGAGCGGTCGAACGGCTCCGCCACCCCGGAGCGCTTGACGACGGTCAGGGCGGTGGTCTCCATGGTGGTGAACCGCTTGCCGCAGGCCTGACACTGCCGACGCCGACGGATGGCGGAGCCGTCGTCGAGGGAGCGTGAATCCACCACGCGCGAGTCCTCATGACGGCAGAACGGGCAGTGCATCAGCTCTCTCCTCCTGGGCGGGGCACTCCCATGCTACGTCCGCTCAGCCGAGGCAGGCCGGACCCAGCAGGATCTTGAGGTCCCCGAACAGCGCCGGGTTCGGGCTCACCCGGAACTGCGGGCCCAGCTGGAACTCCTGCGTGGCACGCTGGCCCACCAGGGACAGCCGCACCTCCGAGGAGCCCTCGTGGGTGCGCAGCACGTCCGCCAGCTGGCCCATGACCTGCTCCGTGGCCTTGAACGCGGGCAGCGTGATCCGCACGGGGCCGCCGGGGCCGTCCGAGAGCTCCGGGATGGTCAGCTCCATCGCCGACAGGGACACCGACCCGTCGTCCCGGCGCTGCACCCTGCCCTTGACGGCGACGACGAGGTCCTCGGCCAGCATCATCGCGATGGGCGCATACACCTGGCCGAAGAACATGACGTCCATCGAGCCGCCGAGGTCCTCGATCTCGCAGCGCGCGTACGCGTTGCCCGAGGACTTGGCGATGCGGCGCTCGAGCGTGGTGATCAGGCCCGCGATGGTGACGATCGCGCCGTCGGCGGGCCCGTCGTCGTCGAGCACGCGGGTGATCTGGACGTCGGCGTGCTGGGCCAGGACGCCGTCGAGGCCCTGCAGCGGATGGTCGGACACGTACAGGCCCAGCATCTCGCGCTCGAACGCGAGCTTCTCCTTCTTCGCCCACTCCGGCAGGTCCGGGACGGCGACGCCGTCCGCGGCGTCGGAGTCGTCCTCGTCGCCGCCGCCGAGCGCGAACAGGTCGAAGGTGAACTCGCCGTGATCCTCCTTGCGCTTCTGCGCCACGGTGGCGTCCACGGCCTCCTCGTGCACGGCCAGCAGGGCGCGGCGGGCGTAGCCGAGGGAGTCGAAGGCGCCGGCCTTGATCATGGACTCGATGGTGCGCTTGTTGCACACCACGAGCGGCACCTTCGCCAGGAAGTCGCCGAAGCCCGTGTACGAGCCCTTGTCCTCGCGCGCCTGGACCATGCCCTTGACCACGTTGGCGCCCACGTTGCGGACGGCGCCCATGCCGAAGCGGATGTCCCGGCCGACGGGGGTGAAGGTCAGGTGGGACTCGTTCACGTCCGGGGGCAGCACCGTGATGCCCATGTGGCGGCACTCGTTGAGGTACATGGCCAGCTTGTCCTTGTCGTCGCCCACCGAGGTGAGCAGCGCCGCCATGTACTCCGCCGGGTAGTGCGCCTTGAGGTAGGCCGTCCAGTAGGAGACCAGGCCGTAGGCGGCCGAGTGCGCCTTGTTGAACGCGTAGTCCGAGAAGGGCAGCAGGATGTCCCACAGGGCCTTCACCGCGGCCTCCGAGTAGCCGCGGTCCAGCATGCCCTGGTGGAACGCCTCGTACTGCTTGTCCAGCTCCGACTTCTTCTTCTTGCCCATCGCGCGGCGCAGGATGTCGGCCTGGCCGAGCGAGTAGCCCGCCACCTTCTGGGCGATCGCCATGACCTGCTCCTGATACACGATCAGGCCGTAGGTGGTGTCCAGGATCTCCCGCAGCGGCTCCTCCAGCTCCGGGTGGATCGGGGTGATCTCCTGCTGCCCGTTCTTGCGCAGCGCGTAGTTGGTGTGCGAGTTCGCGCCCATGGGGCCGGGGCGGTACAGGGCGATGGTCGCCGAGATGTCCTCGAAGTTGTCCGGGCGCATCATCTTCAGCAGCGAGCGCATGGGGCCGCCGTCGAGCTGGAACACGCCGAGGGTGTCGCCGCGGGCCAGCAGCTCGTAGGCCGCCGGGTCGTCCACGTCGAGGGTCTCCAGGTCCAGGTCCACGCCCTGGTTCGCCTTCACGTTCTCGAGCGCGTCCGAGATGATCGTGAGGTTGCGCAGCCCCAGGAAGTCCATCTTGATCAGGCCCAGGGACTCCGCCATCGGGTAGTCGAACTGGGTGATGACCTGGCCGTCCTGGAGACGACGCATGATCGGGATGACGTCGATCACCGGCACCGAGGACATGATCACGCCGGCCGCGTGCACGCCCCACTGCCGCTTCAGACCCTCGAGACCCTTGGCGGTCTCGAAGACCTCCTTCGCCACCGGGTCCGTGGCGATCAGCTCGCGGAAGGGCGCGGCCTCCCCGTAGCGCGGGGCCGCGGGGTCCTCGATGTCCTTGAGCGGGATGTCCTTGGCCATCACCGCCGGCGGCAGCGCCTTGGTGAGGGACTCGCCCATCGAGAACGGCTGGTCCATCACGCGGGCCGAGTCCTTCAGGGCCTGCTTGGTCTTGATGGTGCCGTACGTGACGATCATGGTGACGCGCTCGTCGCCGTACTTGCGGGTGACGTAGTCGATCACCTCGGAGCGACGGCGGTCGTCGAAGTCGACGTCGAAGTCGGGCATGGACACGCGGTCCGGGTTGAGGAACCGCTCGAAGATCAGCCCGTGCTTGAGCGGGTCCAGGTCCGTGATGCGCAGCGCGTACGCCACCATCGATCCGGCGCCCGAGCCACGGCCCGGGCCCACCCGGATGCCGTTCTCCTTGGCCCAGTTGATGAAGTCGGCCACGACGAGGAAGTACCCGGGGAAGCCCATCGAGATGATGACGTCCAGCTCGTAGTCCGCCTGCTTGCGCACGTGGTCCGGCACGCCGTCCGGGTAGCGGTAGGCCAGACCGGAGGCGACCTCCTTGATGAGCCAGCTGGTCTCGTCCTCGCCCTCCGGCGTGGGGAAGACCGGCATGTAGTTGGCCTTCGTGTCGAACTCGACCTCGCACCGCTCGGCGATGAGCAGCGTGTTGTCGCAGGCCTCGGGCAGCTCCGCGAAGAGCTCGCGCATCTGCCGCGGGGACTTCAGGTAGTACTCGGTGCCGGAGAACGCGAAGCGGGAGCCGCCCTGGTCGTAGCTGGGCTCGTTGAGCTTCGAGCCCGACTGCAGGGCCAGCAGCGCCTCGTGCGCCTTGGCGTCGTGCTCGTGGGTGTAGTGCAGGTCGTTCGTGGCCACGAACGGCAGGCCCAGGTCCTTGGCGAGCCGGCGCAGGTCCGTCATCACCCGGCGCTCGATGTCGAGGCCGTGGTGCATGATCTCGCAGTAGTAGTTGTCCTTGCCGAAGATGTCCCGGAAGTCCGAGGCCGCCTGCATCGCCTCCCGGTACTGGCCCAGGCGCAGGCGCGTCTGCACCTCGCCGGAGGGGCAGCCCGTGGTGGCGATCAGGCCCTTCGAGTACTGGCTCAGCAGCTCCCGGTCCAGCCGCGGCCACTTGGCGTACACCGAGTCCAGCGAGGCGATCGAGCCCATCCGGAACAGGTTGTGCATCCCCTCGGTGGTCTCGCTCAGCAGCGTCATGTGCGTGTACGCACCGCCGCCGGACACGTCGTCCCCCCGCTGGTGGGGCTCGCCCCAGCGGGTCTTCTCCTTGTCCGTGCGGTGCTGCTGCCCGGGGGCCACGTAGGCCTCGAGCCCGATGATCGGCTTGACGCCCGCCGCCTTCGCCTTGGACCAGAAGTCGTAGGCGCCGAAGAGGTAGCCGTGGTCCGTGATGGCCAGCGAGTCCATGCCCAGCCGCTGGGCCTCGGCGAACAGGTCGTCCAGCTTCGCGGCGCCGTCGAGCATGGAGTACTCGGTGTGCGTGTGCAGGTGGACGAAGCCGCCGTCCTTCACGGCGTCGGGGCGGGCGTCGGCGGACACGGTCATGCGGGGTGGGCCTTTCGACGGGGAGGACGGCAGGGCCGCACCAGCCTACTCGTGGTGCCCGGGCGGCGGGGCCGGACCGGGACGGGGGTCACATCGACGGTGCAGGCTCAGTCCTCGTCGCCGCGCAGCGCCGCCAGGGCGTGGGCGAGGTCGTCCGGATACGGGGAGGTGATCGTCACCGGCTCCCCCGTGACCGGGTGCGGGAACGCCAGGCGGTGGGCGTGCAGCCACTGGCGGGTCAGCCCGAGCTCGGCCGCCAGGCGCGGATCCGCCCCGTACGTGAGGTCGCCGACGCACGGGTGGCGCAGCGCCGAGGTGTGCACGCGGATCTGGTGGGTGCGCCCGGTCTCCAGGTGGACCTCGAGCAGGGTGGCCCGGCCGAACACCTCGAGCGTCTCGTAGTGGGTCACGGACGGCCGGCCGTCCTCGAGCACCGCGAACTTCCAGTGGTGGCCGGGATGCCGCCCGATGGGCGCGTCCACGGTGCCGCTCAGCGGGTCCGGGATGCCCTGGACCACGGCGTGGTAGACCTTCTCCGGCACGCGCTCGCGGAACTGGTCCTTCATGGCCGTGTAGGCGCGCTCGGTCTTGGCCACGACCATGACCCCGGTGGTGCCGACGTCGAGCCGGTGCACGATCCCCTGGCGCTCAGGGGCGCCCGAGGTGGTGATGTCGTAGCCGAGGGCGGCCAGGGCGCCCACCACGGTGGGCCCGACCCAGCCCGGCGAGGGGTGCGCGGCCACGCCGGTGGGCTTGTCCACGGCCACCAGGTCCTCGTCCTCGTACAGGATGCTCAGCGCGTCCACGCGCTCTGCCCTCACTTCCAGGGGGTCGGGGTCGTCGGGGACGTCGACGGCGAGGGTCTCCCCCGCCACGGCCTTCGCGGACTTGGCCAGGACACGGTCCCGGCGGCCGGAGCGCGACTCGGCCCGCACCAGGCCCCGGGAGAACCAGTCCGCCAGCAGCGAGCGGGAGACGCCGAACGCGTCGGCGAGCACCGCGTCGACCCTCCGGCCCGCCTCGGCCTCGGTGACCTCGAGCCGCTCGGTCAGTCCCGGTCTCATGCCCATGTCCTCACGCCTCCCGTGTGCCGTCCAGGCGGCGGCCGGTCATCACGAGCAGGGCGACGCCGATGACGGAGCAGACGATGAACGAGTCCGCCACGTTGAAGATCGCGAAGTGCGGCACGGAGATCATGTCGACCACGTGGCCGCGCCCGAACGCCGGGGGCCGGAACAGCCGGTCCGTGAGGTTGCCGAGCACGCCGCCGGCGAGCCCGCCCAGCGCCAGGGCCCACGGCGTCGAGCGCACGCGGGCGATCCCGACGAGGGCGGCGACCGCCACCACGGCTTGGATGATGGTGAACACCCAGGTGTGGTCCTCGCCGATGGAGAAGGCCGCGCCCGGGTTCAGGATGTAGTGCCAGCGCAGCACCCCGGGGATCACCGCGACGGAGTCCCCCAGCTGCATCGTGCTCTCGACCGCGTACTTGGTCAGCTGGTCGAGGGCGTAGGCCAGCACCGCCACGATGAGGGCGGTGAGCACGGCTCGCCGGCCCGCGCGAGGGGATCGCGGGGCCGGCGCGGCGTCGACGGCTCGGCTCACGCCGTGGGCGTGGGGGGCTCGACGCGCTTCTGGGCGCGGATCTCGCGCAGCTGGCCCTCGATGTAGGAGGTGAGGCGGCTGCGGTAGTCGGTCTCGAAGCTGCGCAGCTGTTCGACCTCGCCCTCCAGGCCGGCCTTCTCCTCGGCCAGGGCTTCGAGGGTGCGGGCCTTCTGCTCCTCGGCGTCGCTGACGAGCCGGGCCGCGGTGGCCTCGGCCTCGGCGACGAGCTCGGTGCTGCGCTGCTCGCCCGCGGCGACGTGCTCGTCGTGCAGCCGCTGGGCCATGGCCAGGACGCCGGCGGCGGAGGTCGCGGCCGCGTCGGCGGACTCGGGGGCGGCGGCCGGGGCCGACTCCTCGGCGGAGGCCGGGGTCGCGGCGGCCTCCGGGGTGTCCGCAGCGGGGCCGGCGGCCGGGGCGGCGCCGCCGGCGCGCAGCTCCGCGTTCTCGGACTCGAGCTGCTCGTTGAGGGCGATCAGGCGCTTGAACTCCGCCACGATCTCGTCGAGGAAGTCATCCACCTCGGTCTGGTCGTAGCCCTCGCGGAACTTCGTGGGCTGGAACTGCTTGTTGACCACGTCTTCCCAGGACAGCGCCATGGAACCGTCTCGCTCTCTGCTCGGTGCTCGGGGACGGCCGGGCGGCCCGGCGCGTCGGCGGCCGGCGCGCCGGTGAGGGGCGGCGCCGATCCTGCCGCGAAGACTACCACCGAGGCCGACAGCCGCCCCGGGCCGGGGGTCAGGCCACGCCGGCCAGGCTCAGCACCAGGACCCGCAGCAGCACGACGCCGAGGAACACGATGAGGAAGGCCACGTCCAGGCCGATGCCGCCCAGGTTCACCGGCGGCACGGCACGACGCACGGGGCGCAGCAACGGATCGGTGGCCCCGTACACGCCGCTGGCCAGCACGAGGACCGCCCCGGTGGGGCGCCAGTGGCGGGCGAACGACTGCGTGACGTCCAGGACGATCCGCACGGTCAGTGCCGCGAGCACCACCGTCAGGGCGAGGTAGGCGAGGGCGAGGAGCAGCTGCATGGGCGCCTCAGTCGCCGTCGAACGGGGAGTCGGCCGCGCCGGACTCGCCCTGCTCGGCGCCGACGACGTCCACGGTGGCCGGGGTCAGCAGGAACACCTTGCTGGTGATGCGGGAGATCGAGCCGTGCAGGCCGAAGACGAGGCCGGCTGCGAAGTCCACGAGGCGCTTGGCCTCGTTCTCACCGAGGTCGGTCACGTTCATGATCACGGGGACGCCGGAGCGGAAGGCCTCGCCGATCGCCTTCGCGTCGTTGTAGGAGCGGGGGTGGACGGTGGACAGGGTGTGCACGGAGGCTCCTTCGGCAGACGACGCTGCGGCTCGCTTGATGGGGGTCACCGGGGCCCGGTAGCCCGGGTCGACCGGCTCGGGACGCGCCGGACGCCGGGGTTCGACGGGATCGGCCGCGGTGGAGCCGGACGGGGTCACGGGCTCCGGCCGCTCGGCCGGCTCGGGATCGCGGACCGCAGCGGGGCGGACGGCCTCCATGTGGGGGTCGGTGTCCGGCTCCGCGGGGCGGCGCGCCTCGACGACCTCGTGCCGGGGCGCGGGCTCCCGCTCGGCGGCACGCGGCTGCTCGTCGTACTCGTCGCCGTCGGCCAGGCCGAGGTAGATCATCGTCTTCTTCAGGGCACCAGCCATGAGTCTTCCTTCACCACGTCCTCCGGCCCCGGGGGCCGCCGTCGTTCGTCGTCGGTGCGCGTGCGTCCGCACGGTCCTGTCGCGTCCCGCCGGGACGCGCGGGGTCAACGTTAGCCCACCGCGTCCCGGGCCCCCAGAACGTCGGAGCCGATGCGCACCTGTGTCGCCCCGGCGCGCACGGCCGCCTCGAGGTCCGCGCTCATGCCCATGGACAGGGCGGTGGCCTCCGGATGCGTCTGCCGCAGGCGCGCGCCGAGTGCTGCGAGCCGGCGGAAGGCGCCCTCCGGGTCCAGGCCGCGCGGTGCCACGCACATCAGCCCGCCCAGCCGCAGGCCCGGCAGGCCGGCGACGACGGCCGCGAGGGCGGCGACGTCCTCGGGGCGGGCGCCGCCGCGCGGACCGATCCCCTCGGGACGGTCCTCGTCGGCGCG
This sequence comes from Micrococcus sp. GPGPB33, assembly GCF_037853785.1. NCBI lineage: Bacteria > Bacillati > Actinomycetota > Actinomycetes > Micrococcales > Micrococcaceae > Micrococcus > Micrococcus sp. GPGPB33. Next base: position 1,753,755 of record NZ_JAQMWO010000002.1, on the reverse strand, counting down.
GTCGTCGACGTCCACCTGCACGAGGCACTCCAGGTCGGGGATCGCGGCCTCGGGCTCGCGCTCGCGCCGCAGCACGAGCGCCCGCGAGAGCGCCTCGGCCAGTTCGGGTCGGTCCACCGACTCCACCACGGACGCGTAGCGCACCACGTACTTGGCCTTGTTGGTCTGCAGCTGGCCCACGAAGTGCCAGCGCGGGGCGTCCACCCCCAGGGCCGCGGCGGCGGCCTCGGCCTTGGGCCGGGCCTCCTGGTCGCGGTTCTCCCCCACGTCGGTCACGCCGAGCGCGGCGAGGCGCACGACGTCCTCGGCGGGGTGGGTCTTGGTCACGACGACGAGCGCGGGCTCCGCCTCGCGCCCGGCGTCCCGCGCGGCGTCGACGATGCGGGAGTGCACCGCGGCGAGCGCGTCGGCGATCTCCCGGGCGCGGGGGTCCGTCGGGGTCGGCCCGGCGGTGGCGGGGGCGGTCATGCGTCTCCTCTCGGGCTGGTGGCGTCGGGGTCGGCGCGCCAGACGAGGCCGGCGAACCGGCCCTCGCCAGGCGCTCGACGGTGCGAGAACAGGCGCTCGTCCTCCCGCGTGCACACGTCGATCGTCGCGGCGGCCACCCCGCGGGCACGGAGGACCTCCGCGGCACCGGCGGGCAGGTCGAGGGCGGGGGTGCCCCAGGACGTGGTGGCGGCGGTCGACGGGAGGCGGGCGGCGGCGCCGGCGCGCATGGCCGCGGGCACCTCGTAGCAGCGGCCGCACACGCCGGGGCCGATCCAGGCGCGCAGGCCGGGACCGGTCCGGTCGACCTCCGGGCGCAGGGAGAGAAGCCGATCGACGGTCGCCTCCAGGACGCCGTCCAGCAGCCCGCGCCGCCCGGCGTGGGCCACGGCGGTCGCGCCGGTCGTCTCGTCGACGACGACCACGGGGAGGCAGTCGGCCACCATGACGGCCAGCGGCCGGGACCCGTCGCGGCTCACGGCGGCGTCGGCCACGGGGGCCGGGGCACCGCCGCGCCCGGGTCCGTCCGCCCACACGACGTCGGCCGAGTGCACCTGGTCCAGATAGAGCGTGGCGCCCTCGGGGACCCCCATCACGCGCTCCAGGGCGCGACGGGCGGCGCTGACGCGGGCGAGCCCTTCGGCCTCGTCCGGCGGGACCACGTGCAGCGCGAGGTTGCCGGCGGCCACGGACGTCCAGGCCACGTGCACGGCGCCCGTCGCGGTGCGGACGGTCTCGCGGTGCACGAAGGGGCCGGCGGGGACCCGTGCGGTCCCGGCCGGCCCCTCCGCGGCCATCACTTGAGGAAGTCCGGGACATCCAGGTCCGAGGACCCGGCGCCGAGGTCCGGCTCCACCACGGTGGGCAGGTCCTGCTGGCGGCGCGGCTGCTGCTCCTGCGGGGCCAGCGGCACGGTGCCGCGCACGGCGGGGCGCTCGGCCTGCTGCGGCTGGGCCGGGGCGGCGGGCTGAGGCTGGGCGGGGACGGGCTGCGGCTGCGCGGGGGCCGCGGCCCGCTGCGGGGCTGCCTGCTGCTGCCCGGCCTGCGGGGCGGCCGGGGCGGAGGTGACGTCCACCTTGTCGAAGCCCGCGGCGATCACGGTCACGCGCACCTCGTCGCCGAGGGCGTCGTCGATGACCGCGCCGAAGATGATGTTGGCCTCCGGGTGGGCGACCTCCTGGACCAGGCGCGCGGCCTCGTTGATCTCGAAGAGGCCGAGGTCGGAGCCGCCCTGGATGGAGAGCAGCACGCCGTACGCGCCGTCGATGGAGGCCTCGAGCAGCGGCGAGGCGATCGCCAGCTCGGCCGCCTTGACGGCGCGGTCCTCGCCCTGCGCGTGGCCGATGCCCATGAGCGCGGAGCCCGCGCCCTGCATCACGGACTTCACGTCCGCGAAGTCGAGGTTGATCAGGCCCGGGGTGGTGATCAGGTCGGTGATGCCCTGGACGCCGGAAAGGAGCACCTGGTCCGCCTGACGGAAGGCGTCCATGACCGAGACGTTGCGGTCCGAGATGGACAGCAGGCGGTCGTTCGGGATCACGATGAGGGTGTCGACCTCGTCCCGCAGGGCGTCGATGCCCGCCTCGGCGGAGCCGGCGCGACGGCGGCCCTCGAACGTGAACGGACGGGTCACGACGCCGATGGTCAGGGCGCCGAGCGAGCGCGCGATGCGGGCCACGACGGGCGCTCCGCCGGTGCCGGTGCCGCCGCCCTCGCCCGCGGTCACGAACACCATGTCCGCGCCCCGCAGGACCTCCTCGATCTCCTCCGCGTGGTCCTCGGCGGCCTGGCGGCCCACCTCGGGGTTCGCGCCCGCGCCGAGTCCACGGGTGAGCTCGCGGCCCACGTCCAGCTTCACGTCCGCATCCGACATCAGCAGCGCCTGGGCGTCCGTGTTGATGGCGATGAACTCCACGCCGCGGAGCCCCACCTCGATCATGCGGTTCACGGCGTTCACGCCGCCGCCGCCGATGCCGACGACCTTGATGACGGCCAGGTAGTTCTGGGGTGCAGCCACGGTGTTGGTTCCCTTTGTTCGAGATCTCGAGAGGTCAGCGCGAGGCACATCGCCCCGGTGATCGGCGGCCACCCGGGGTGGACACCTTCAAGTACAGCGTGAAGCGAGCCTCGCGCGCGTTCGGGTCCACCGTACTGGGAGGCCCGCGTCACGTGCAAAAGAAAACGGCGTGTCTACGCGGAAAAGACGGCCTCCAACTCAACCTTCACGTGAAACTATAAGGACCAGCCGCCGTGGTGATGGCACCCCGACCCGCTCGAGGCCCCGCGCCCCGACCTTCACCTTCACGTTCTACTGGAGACTTCTGTGGCCCCGGTTCAGCGCGTGATCGGCCGCGTGGGAACGGAGACGTCGATCTCGGCGACGCCGCCCGCCGCGGACCCGTGCCGCTCGTCCGCCAGGAACGCCTCGGCCACGGACCCCTTGAGGCCGGCGTCCTGCGCGTCGCCCCAGACCAGGGTCACCCCGCCCTCGAGCGCCAGATAGACCTGGCCCGGGCCCCGGGAGTCGGCGGTCTCGACACGATCGGCCACAGGCTCCGGCAGGGCGGTCAGCACCTCGGCCACCTCGGCGCGCTCCTCCTGCGCCCGCTGCTCCAGCTCCTCCGAGAACGCGGGGAGGTCCTCGCCCTCGAGCCGCTCCTCCGGCACTCTCGTCAGGACGGTGCCGTCCGCGAGCAGCAGCTGCGCGCCGTCGTCACCGTCCCGCCGGGCCCGCGCCTCGTGCTCCCGGACCACGACCTCCAGGCCGGTGGGCAGGCGGGGCACGGTCTGGACCTCGGCCACCCCGGGCAGACCGCCGACCAGCTCGCCCACACGGCCGGCCCCGACGCGGGACAGCGGCACGCCGTACACGGGCTCCAGGCGCTCCTGGACGGCGGTGGCGGAGACATGGCGGGTGCCGGTGACCTCGACGCGGTCCACCGCGAGCACGCGCGAGAAGAGCACGACCCAGCCCAGGGCGCCCAGCACCGCGAGCACCGCGGCCGCCACACCCCAGCGGGTGGCGCGGCGCCGGCGCGCGGTGCGCCCCGGGAACTGGACGACGGTGGAGGCGTCGGTTCCGGCCGGCGGCGGCGTCCCGCGGCCGCGCCTCACGGGTGGGCGACGCCGGGCGCCGCGTCCCGGCCGAGCTCGGCCAGCAGGTCCGGACCCAGGGCGGTGACGTCCCCCGCGCCCATCGTCAGGACGACGTCGCCGGCCGTGGCGCCCGCCGCGAGCGAGCGCACCGCCTCGGCGCGGTCCTCGGCGACGACGCGGTCCTCGGCGGCACCCGTGGTGAGGCGGGAGGCGATGAGGGACGAGTCGACGCCGGGCATCGGCTCCTCCCGGGCCGCGTACACGGGCAGCACGCGCACCACGTCCGCCCCGGAGAGGGCGGCGGCGAACTCGGCGGCGAAGTCCCGGGTGCGGGAGAACAGGTGGGGCTGGAACAGGACGTGCACGCGGGCGTCACCGGCCACGGCACGGCCGGCGGAGACCGCGGCGGCCACCTCCGTGGGGTGGTGCGCGTAGTCGTCGAAGACCCGCACGCCGCGCGCGGCGCCACGGAACTCGAATCGGCGGGCCGTGCCCCGGAAGGCCTCGACGCCCCGCACGGCGGCCTCGAAGGCCATGCCCGCCCGGACGGCGGCCAGGACCACGGCGGCGGCATTCAGCGCGTTGTGCCGGCCGGGCACCTGCAGGTGCAGGGTGCGCTCCGGTCCGTCCGCCATCCGGAACGTGGCGCGCTGGCCCACTCCGGTCTCGCCCGGCTCCACCGCGAGGTCGGTGACCAGCAGGTCCGGCGCCACGCCGTCGCGGGGCGCCGAGCCGTAGGTCACGACGTCGGCGGCCGCGTGGCCACGGGCCCACGCGGCGAGCTCCGCCGCGCCGGCGTCGTCGAGGCAGGCCACGAGGACCCCGCCCTGGGCGGCGGCCGGCAGCCCGCCCGCGAAGTCCCGGAAGACCTGGTGCACCGCCTCCTCGGTCCCGTAGTGGTCCAGGTGGTCGGCCTCCACGGTCGTGACGATCCCGATCGTGCTCGGGTAGTTCACCAGAGTGCCGTCGGACTCGTCGGCCTCCGCGATGAACCACTCGCCCCGGCCCGCCCGGGCGTTGGTGCCGAGCCCGGCGACGGCGGCGCCGACGGCGAACGTGGGGTCCCAGCCGGCGTCGGAGAAGGCCATGGCGGCCATGGAGGACGTGGTGGTCTTCCCGTGCGTGCCGGCGACGGCCAGCACCCGGTGGCCGCGCATGGCCAGGGCGAGACCCTCGGAACGGTGCAGCACGCGCAGTCCGCGTGCCACGGCGGCGTCGTGCTCCGGGTTGCCCGGCCCGGCGATCGAGGAGGCGATCACCGTGGTGACGTCCTCGCCCAGGTGCGCGGCGTCGTAGCCGACCGTGATCCGGGCGCCGCCCGCGGCGAGCTCGCGCATCACGGGCAGGTCCTTCGCGTCGGAGCCGGACACCGCGACGCCCTGCTCCTGGAGGATGCGGGCGACCCCCGACACCCCCACGCCGCCGATCCCCAGCAGGTGCACGCGGCCCAGGTCGGCGAAGCGGCCCTCGGCCACGGGACGGCTGCTCTCGTCTCGGCTCATCGCCGGGCTCCTTCCTGGGCGGCCGAGCGCACGAGGCCGGCCATGGTGACGTCCGCGTCCCGGACGCCGAAGCGGGCGGCCGCCTCCCCCATGCGCGCCAGACGCTCGGGGTCGGTCGCCAGCGGGATCAGCTGACGCTGCACCCACGCGCGCCCGAAGGCGTCGTCGCGGACGAGCAGCGCGCCCTCCGCCTCCACCACGGGGCGGGCGTTGAGCGCCTGCTCGCCGTTGCCGATGGGCAGGGGGACGTAGACGGCGGGCAGGCCGACCGCGGACACCTCACAGACCGTGCCGGCGCCCGAGCGGGCGACGATGAGGTCGGCGGCGGCGTAGGCCTGCTCCATGCCCGCCAGGTACTCCCGCTGGACGTAGCCGTCCCGGACCAGGAGGCTGCCGTCGTCCTCGGTGAGCGCCTTGTCGCGCCCGGTCAGGTGGAAGACCTGCAGACCGGCGTCGAGGAGGTCGCCCAGCGCGGCGCGCACAGTGCGGTTCACGGCCAGCGCGCCCGAGCTGCCGCCGGTCACCACGACGGTGGTCCGGTCCGGGTCGAGGCCGAGGGCCTCACGGGCGGCACGGCGGGCGGCCGCCCGGTCCAGGCCGGAGATCTCGGGGCGCATCGGCATGCCCACCCAGCGGGCGCCGCGGAGGCGGGTGTCCGGCAGGGCGGTGCCGACGTGCGTGGCCCGCAGGGCGCCGATGCGGTTGGCCAGGCCGGGGCGGGCGTTGGCCTCGTGGACCACCACGGGCACACCGGCCCGGAAGGCGGCGAGGTACACGGGGGTGGCGACGTAGCCGCCCACGCCCACGACGACGTCGGCGCGCCGGTCCCGCAGGATCCGGGTCGCCGTCTCGACCGCGGCGCGCATGCGAGCCGGGAAGCGAACGACGTCCATCGACGGGCGGCGCGGCATCGGGACCCGGTCGATCAGGTCGAGCTCGTAGCCCGCCTCGGGGACGAGACGCGTCTCCATGCCGGAGGCGGTGCCGACCATGGTGCACTCGACGGGACCGCCGTCGTCGTCCTCCAGGGCGCGGGCGATCGCGAGCATCGGGGAGATGTGGCCGGCGGTGCCGCCGCCGGCCAGCACCACCCGCAGGGGTCCGGAGGGATGAGAGGTCTGCGTCATCGGGGCTCCTGGAGGGCGGGGGTGGGGATCACGGGGACGGGGTCGGTGTCCGGCTCGCCCGCCTGCGGGCGGGCGTCCGGTTCCGCTGCACGGCGACGCTCGTGGCGGGCGAAGGCCAGCACGATGCCGACCGCGCTCAAGGACAGGGTCAGCGCGGAACCACCATAGGAGATGAAGGGCAGCGGGACGCCCACCACGGGGATGATCCCGGAGACCATCGCGATGTTGACGGCCGCCTGGCCCACGAGCCAGGCCAGGATCCCCCACGTGGACAGGCGGATGAACGTGGACGTGGTCCCGGAGGCGACGCGGTAGATGCCGATCGCCAGGCCGAGGTAGGCCAGCAGCACCACCAGCGTGCCCACGAGCCCGAGCTCCTCGCCGAGGATGGTGAAGATGAAGTCGTTCTCGGCCTCCGGGATGTAGCTCCACTTCTGGCGGGACTGGCCGAGGCCCGCGCCCCACCAGCCGCCCGAGGCCAGGGCGTACATCCCGTGCGCCGGCTGGAAGCAGGGGTCGGTGGCGTCGGAGCAGTCCCCCAGCCAGGCCTGCACCCGGACCATGCGGTGCGGGGCGAGGAGGGTCAGGGCCAGGATGCTCAGCACGCTCAGCGCCAGGAAGGTGAGGAAGACCCCCCAGTGGGTGCCGGCCACGTACAGCACCGTGGCCAGCACGAGCGCGAGGATGATCGCGGTCCCGAGGTCGCTGCCCGCCATCACCAGGACCAGCAGCAGCAGGCCGCCGGGCAGCACCGGGATCAGCGCGTGCCGCACCTGGGTGACAAGGCGGTGCTTGCGCTCCAGGACCGCCGCCGCCCACAGGGCCAGGGCGAGCTTGGCGGCCTCGGAGGGCTGCATCCTGAACCCGCCGATGCCGAGCCAGTTGCGATTGCCGCCCACGGTGACCCCGAGCGGGGAGAACGCGACCAGCGCGAGCAGGATCACGGCCACGCCGAACGCCGGCCAGGCGAGCGCCTTGAAGACGCGCACCGGCAGGCGCGAGAACACGAGCAGGGCCGCCACGCCCGCCACCGCCCAGGCGGTCTGGCGCAGGAACAGGGCGTACGAGCCGCCGCCGGTGCCGATCGCCTCGACGGAGGACGAGGAGAGCACCATCACGAGGCCCAGCACCGTGAGCAGGGCGGTGCAGCCGCTGATGAGCAGGACCGACAGGTCGAGGGCGCGGCGACCCTCGAGGACCCGCCACATCCGGCGCAGGAGCCGCTCCCGATGCTCGGGGGCGTCGTCGTCCGCGCCGGAGCGCACCGGGCGGAGCTCGATCGGGGACATGGCCCTCCTCACGGGGGAAGCGAGACGGTCGGGTGGGCGGCGGGTCAGTCGGCGTCGGGCGCGGCGTCGTCGTGCACGTCCCAGCCGTGCTCACGCATCAGCCCGGCGACGGCCTCGATGAACGCCTCGCCGCGGGCCGCGTAGGAGCGGAACTGGTCCATCGACGCCGCGGCGGGCGCCATGAGCACGGTGTCGCCGGGGCGGGCCAGGCCGTCGGCCACGCGCACCGCCTCGGCCATCACGGCCGCACCGTCGGCGGGGCCGGTGCCGTCGGCCGTGGCGAGGGGGCGTGGACGGGGACCTCGGGGGCGTGCGCGGCCAGGGCCGCGCGCAGGGCCGAGGTGTCCCTGCCCAGGAGCACCACCGCGCGGAGCCGGTGGGCGTGCGCGGCCACCAGCTCGTGATAGGTCACGCCCTTGGGCAGGCCGCCGGCCAGCCACACCACGGAGCTGAACGCCGCCAGCGACGCGTCCGCGGCGTGCGGGTTCGTCGCCTTGGAATCGTTGACCCACATCACGTCGCGGGAGGTGGCCACGAGCTGGATGCGATGCTCCCCGCGGTCGTAGGAGCGCAGGCCCTCGGCCACGGCCGCGGGGCTCACCCCGACGGCCCGGGTCAGCGCCGCCGCGGCGGCCGCGTTGGCCACGGTGTGGCGCGGCGCCACCGGGCCCAGGTCGGCGCGCTCGGCCAGGGCGATCGCCTCGTGGCGCCGGTTATCCAGGAACGCACGGTCCACGAGGATCCCGTCCACGACGCCGATGTCGGACAGGCCCGGGGTGTCCGTGGTGAAGCCGATCGCGCGGCAGCCCTCCTGGACGTCCGCGCGCTCCACGAGGGTGCGGGTCAGCGGGTCCTGCTCGTTGAACACGCAGGCCACCCGCGTGTTCGCATACACCTTGCCCTTGGCGGCGGCGTACTCGTCCATCGAGCCGTGCCAGTCCACGTGGTCCTCGGCCAGGTTCAGCACCGCCGATGACGCCGGCGCCAGTCCGTGCGTCCAGTGCAGCTGGAAGCTGGAGAGCTCGAGGGCGAGCACGTCGAAGCCCTCCGGGTCGCGGATCGCGTCGAGCACGGGGGTGCCGACGTTGCCGCAGGCCACCGCCCGACGGCCGTCCGCCCGCAGGATGGCCTCGACCATCGTCACGGTGGTCGTCTTGCCGTTCGTGCCCGTCAGGCACACCCAGTCGGCGGTCTTCCGGCCGGCGCGCTCGCGCAGCCGCCAGGCCAGCTCGACGTCGGACCAGATCGGCAGGCCCGCCGCGTGGGCGGCCATCAGCAGCGGCTGGTCCGGACGCCAGCCCGGGGAGGTCACGACGAGGTCCGCGGCGGCGCCGTCGACCTCGGGCAGCGCCTGCGTGGCCGCCCGGTCGAGCAGGACCTCGCGGACTCCCACGATCCGCAGGGTCTCGGCGCGCGCCCGGTTCTCGGGGCCGTCGTCGCCGTCCACCACCACGACGGCGGCGCCCAGCTCGGCCAGGGTGTCGGCCACGGAGAAGCCGGTGATGCCCAGGCCCGTGACGACGACGCGCAGGCCGGCCCACCCCGGGGCGTCCCAGGACGTGAGGTCGGCGGTGCGGGCGGTGTCGGCGCGGGGCCGGCGCACCGGTGCGGGCGCGGCGTCGGACGCGGGGCCGGTCACGGGGTCACCCCCGCGAGGCCGCCCTGGCGGATGAGCCAGTCGCCGTAGAAGATCGCGAGCCCCACGGTGACGCACATCAGGGACAGCAGCCAGAAGCGGACCACGACGGTCACCTCGGCCCAGCCCTTGAGCTCGAAGTGGTGCTGCAGCGGCGCCATGAGGAACACGCGCTTGCCGCCGGAGACCTTGAACCAGCCCACCTGGATGATGACGGAGAGGGTGATCGCGACCATGAGGCCGGCCAGCACGGCCACCAGGATCTCGGTGCGCGTGAAGATCGCGAAGCCGGCCAGGGCGCCGCCCAGGCCCAGGGAGCCGGTGTCCCCCATGAAGATCTTGGCCGGGGAGGTGTTCCACCAGAGGAAGCCCAGCAGGCTGCCCGTGAGGATCGCCGCGAGCAGGGCGAGGTCCATGGGGTCGCGGACCTCGTAGCAGCCGCGGGTGCCCTCGAGCGCGCAGGACTGGCTCGACTGGAAGAGCGACATCAGGACGTAGGCGCCCGTGATCATGGCGGTGGCGCCCGTGGCGAGCCCGTCGAGGCCGTCCGTGAGGTTCACGGCGTTCGTGGTGGCGGTGGTGATGAGGTTCGACCAGATCACGAACAGGATGACGCCGATCGCGGGTCCGGCGAAGGCCAGGTCGAGCCACGGGATGTCCCGGGCGAAGGAGATCGCCGTCGAGGCGGGGGTCAGGCCCCGCCCATCCGGGAAGTTCAGGGCGAGGACGGCGAAGGCGGTGCCGATCAGGGCCTGGAGGATGATCTTGCCGCGCGGCGTCAGGCCGAGCGAGCGCTGCTTCGTGATCTTCGTGAAGTCGTCCACGAACCCGACGAAGGCCATGCCCACGGTGAGCAGCAGCAGGATCAGGCCGGAGGCCGTGGGCCCGCCGAAGTCGACGCCGAGCACCGCGAGCAGCCCGTGGGTGATCAGATACGCCAGCACCAGGGAGCCGATGATGACCGCGCCGCCCATCGTGGGCGTGCCGCGCTTGGTCTTGTGGGTGGTCGGGCCGTCGTCGCGGACGAACTGGCCGTACCCGCGCTTGACGAGGAACCGGATGAACAGCGGGGTGCCGGCGGCCGAGAGGACCAGGCCGAGCACGCCGCCGATGAGCAGTCCGATCACGGTCGGGACTCCTTCGGGGAGGCGGAGGGGGCGGCGACGGCGTCGGCCGTGGCGAGGCGCTCGCCGAGGGCCGCGAGCCCGACGCCGTTGGAGGACTTGACGAGGACGAGGTCGCCGGGGCGCAGGTGCTCGGCGAGGAACGCCTCGGCCTGCGCGGCGTCGTCGACGAAGTGCGCCTCCTCGCCCCAGCTGCCCTCGTTGAGGGCGCCGATGTAGAGCGGCCGGGCTCCAGCACCCACCACCAGCAGCTGGGCGATGTTCAGGCGCACCACGGACTCGCCCACGAGGGTGTGCTCACGGACGCGGGCGTCGCCGAGCTCGAGCATCTCCCCCAGGACGGCCCAGGTGCGGCGGCCGCTGGAGCGGCCGAGGGTGGCCAGCGTCCGCAGCGCGGCGCGCATGGACTCGGGGTTGGCGTTGTACGCGTCGTTGATGATCGTGACGCCGTCCGCACGGTCGGTGCGCTCCATCCGAAAGCGGCTGGCGGGCCCGAGCCCGTCGAGACCACGGGCGATCTCGGCCGGGTCCATGCCGGCGGCGTGGGCGGCCGCGGCGGCGGCCAGCACGTTGTGCACGTGGTGCAGGCCGGTCAGTCCGGAGGCGACCGGGTGCCGCAGGGCGGCCTCATCCGTCCCGACCTGCAGGTCGAAGACGGGGCGCTCCTGGTCGTCGGCGCGCACGTCCCGTGCGGCGACGAGGCCTGACGCGCGGCCGGCGGACACGTCCTCGGCCGCGCGGGCGACGCCCCGCTCGTCCGCGGTGAACCAGGTGATCGGGGCGGCGGTCCGCGCCGCCATGCCGGCGACACGCTCGTCGTCGAGGTTGAGGACGGCGACGCCGTCGGGGCCGAGGGCCTCCACGAGCTCGCCCTTGGTGCGCGCGATGTTCGCCACGCCGCCGAAGCTGCCCGCATGGGCGGTGCCCACCATGAGCACGACGCCGATGTCCGGGCGCACGATGTCGCAGAGGTACGCGATGTTGCCGACGTGGTCCGCGCCCATCTCGACCACGAGGAAGCGCGTGTCCAGCTCCGCCCGGAACACCGTGAGCGGCACGCCGACCTCGCCGTTGTACGAGCCGACCGGTGCGACGGTGGGGCCCTGGGTGGCCAGCAGGGCGGCGAGCAGGTCCTTGGTGGTGGTCTTGCCGGCCGAGCCGGTGATGCCGATGACGGTGGTCGGGGAGTGCTCCCGGACGCGGCGCACGACCTCCCGGGCGAGCGCGCCCATCGCGAGCACGGCGTCCTCGACGATGATCGCCGGGTGCGCGGCGCCGTCGGGGGCGTGCGTGGCACGCTCGGCGAGCACGGCGGCGGCGCCGGCGGCCAGTGCGGCGTCGATGAAGTCGTGGCCGTCGGCGCGCTCCCCGGCTTCGCCACGTAGAGCGTGCCCTCGGCGGTGGCCTCCCGCGAGTCGGGGGTGACGTGCACCAGCACGGCGGCGGGGTCGAGGGTGGCCGAGAGCGTGCCGGACACGGCCTCGGCGATCTGGGCTGCGGTGAGAGCGATCATGACTCGATGACCTTACCCTCGCGGGCGGGGCCGGAGCCCGAGGCGGAGGCCGCCGCGACACGGGCGGCCAGGGCCTCGCGCAGGGCCGTCCGGTCGTCCAGCGGGACGAGCTCGCCGTCGTAGTCCATCGTGGTCTCGTGCCCGCGGCCGGCCAGGAGGATGCCGTCCTGCGGCCCCGCCAGCTCCACGGCGCGGCGGATGGCCGCGGCACGGTCGGCCACCTCCTCGATCACGACCGTGCGGCCCTCCTCCCGCGCGAGGCGGTCGGCCTCGGCGCGGGCGCCGGCGAGGATGTGGGCGCGGATCGGGGCCGGGTCCTCCGAGTGGGGGGTGTCGTCGGTGACGATCACCACATCCGCCGCCCGGGCCGCGATCGCGCCCATCACGGGCCGCTTGTCACGGTCGCGGTCACCGGCGGAGCCGAACACGATCAGGGTGCGGCCGCGCGTCCCGGCCGCCGCCCGGGCGTCGGCGAGGGAGCGCAGCGCCTGCACCATGCCGTCCGGGTTGTGCGCGAAGTCGACGACGGCGTCCGGCTCGCGGCCCACGACCTCCATCCGCCCGGGGACGGCGGCGGCCAGAGGGCCCTCCCCCGCGGGCACGTCCAGGACGGCGGCGAGCGCGTCCAGGTGCTCCTCCCCCACGGCGTGCAGCACGAGCAGGACCGCGAGGGCCGCGTTGGCCACGTTGAAGCGGCCCGGCAGACCGACGGAGGCCCGCAGCTCCCGGCCCGTGGCCGCGTGGCGCAGCGTGAAGCGGTGGCCGAGGCCGTCCGGCGCGAGCTCGGCGACCTCCCAGTCCGCCCGGAGGCCGGGGTCATGTTCGGCCAGGGCGCCCGGCGTCGGCGCGGCCGGCCCGAGGGCGAGCGTGGTGACGGGAGCGCCGGCGGCCCGGGCCATGGCGACGCCCCAGCGGGGGTCCCTCGCCGCCGTCGAGCGTGATGACGGCGTGGTCGGTGCGGGCGGGGTCGAACAGACCGGCCTTGGCCGCGAAGTACTCCTGCATCGAGCCGTGCATGTCCAGGTGGTCCTGGGTCAGGTTGGTGAACCCGGCCACCGCGTAGCGCAGGCCGGCGATCCGCTGATACGCCACGGCGTGGGAGGAGACCTCCATGACGGCGGTGTCCACCTCCTCCTCGCGCATGAGCGCCATGAGGGCGTGCAGCTGGGTGGCCTCGGGCGTGGTGAGCGTGGAGGGGACCTCCCGCTCCCCCGCGCGGATCAGGATCGTGCCCACGATGCCCGACCGGCGCCCCAGGGCCTCGAGCAGGGCGGCGGCGAGGAAGCTCGTGGTGGTCTTGCCGTTGGTGCCGGTCACGCCGACCAGGCGCGGGCCGGCGTCGCCCCCGCCGCCGTAGACGCGGGCCGCCACGGTGCCGGCGGCGGTGCGCACGGCGTCGACCTCGAGCACCGGGACGTCGGCCAGGCCCTGCTCCGCCAGGAGCGCGCGGCCCGCCGCGTCCGTCAGGACGCCGACGGCGCCGGCCTCCAGCGCCGTGGCCGCGAACGCCGCGCCGTGGGCGCGCGCCCCCGGGACGGCGACGTAGAGGTCGCCCGGGCGCACGACACGCGAGTCGAGGCTGACCCCCGTGACGCCGTCGGCCGGGGCCGCGCCGTGGACGTGGGCCGCGATCCCCGCCCCGGCCAGCGCCTGTGCGAGGGCGGGCCAGGGCGTGGCGGGGGTGTGGGAGGGCCGGAAGGCGGCGTCCTGCTGGGCCGGGGTCAGCGGCGCAGGGGGGTCGCTCGGGGTGGTCATGGGGGTGCTCCTGGGGTGCTCGGGGCCGGCGGCGTGGGTCACCACGGCCGGTCCTGTGGATCGTCCACGAAGACGCGGTAGTCGTTCGGCTCGGCTCCGGTGGCGGGCACGTCCGCCTGGCGGAGCATGTACTCCATGATCGTGGCGGCCGCGACGGACACGTCCCGGGAGCCCTGCTTCGACGGCGGCCGATGCAGGGACACGGACACCACGAAGCGGGGGTCGTCGAGCGGGGCGACGGCGGTGAAGCCGAGGTTGTAGCCGTCGTACGTGCCGGTGTCGCTCGCGGCCTCGGCGGTGGAGGACTTGCCGCCCACGCGATAGCCGGGGATCGCGGCGGCCTTGCTGGTGCCCTGCGTCACGACGGTCTCCATCATGCGGAGCATCTGCGCCGCCGTCTCCTCGGAGACCACGCGGTGGGGCTCCGCGGACGACTCCCAGCGCTTCTCCGCGCCGTCGCCGTCCACCGTGGCGTCGATCAGCCGGGCCGGGATCAGCACGCCGCCGTTGGCGAGGGCCTGGTACATCTGGGCGGTGTGCAGGGTGGTCTGGGTGTAGCCCTGGCCGAAGGCCGTGGTCAGGCGCTGGCGGCCGTCCCACTGTTCGGGCGGGACGAGGACGCTGCCCGCCTGCTGCGGCAGGCCGAGGTCGATGGGCTGGCCGACCCCGAAGGAGCGCATGTACTCGTAACGCTGCTCGTCCGTGATCTTCTCGGCGATCTGCACCGTTCCCGTGTTGTAGGAGCGCGCGTAGATGCCTGCGACGGTCATGTCGAACGTCGGGTGCGGGGAGAAGTCCCGAATGGTCTGCCCGTCGAAGTCCTGGCTGCTGGGGACGGTGAAGCCGTCCGTGGCGGTGACCTTCCCGGCGTCGACGGCCGCCGCGATCGGCAGCGCCTTGCCCGTGGAGCCCGGCTCGTACGGGGTGCTCATCACGGTGGAGGTGCGGAAGTTCCCCTCGGTGGCGTCGGGGTCGGCGGGGTCCACCGTGGTGGAGTCCGCCATGACGATCACGTCGCCCGTCTTCACGTCCATCACGACGGCGTTCGCCCACTCCGCCTCGTACTCGGCGGCGAGGGCGCCGAGGGTCTCCTGCGCGAACCACTGGGCGTCCTTGTCCACGGTCAGGCGCAGGTCGGCGCCGTCCACGGCCGGAACCTCCTCGAGCGGGGCGTTGGGGATGCGGATGCCGTCTGCGCCCACCTCGAACGTGCGGGTGCCCGGGGTGCCGGTCATGACGTCGTCCTGGCTGAGCTCGAGGCCCTCGAGGGCGGTGCCGTCGCCACCCATGAAGCCGATGATGCTGCCGGCGACCGACCCGTTCGGGTAGGTGCGGCGGTCCACCGCCTCGGAGAGCAGGCCCGGCACGTTGAGCGCCATGGCCTTGTCCCGCACCTCCGGGGTCACGGAGCGACGCACCACGGCGTACGGGCGGGAGCCGATGGTGGCCTCGCGCACCTCCTCCTCCGACATGCCGAGCACCTCGGCCAGGCTGGCCAGGCGGGAGTCCACGTCCACCAGCACGGTCTCCCGGGCCTCGCGGTCCCATTCGTTGAAGTCCTTGACGAGGCGCTGGTCCACGACGATGTCGTAGCGGCGCACGCTGGCGGCCAGCACGTCGCCGTCGCGGTCCAGGATGGACCCGCGCTGCGGCAGGGTCTCCTGGTGGGTCAGGCGCTGGTCCATGGCCGCCGCGGCCTGCCCCGTGGGGTCGATGCCCTGCACGTAGACGAGCCGCAGTGCGAGCCCGCCGAGCAGGACGAAGACGAGCAGGAGAAGGATGCGGGTGCGCACGGCGGGGTGCCCGGGAGCGGGCCCGACCGTCGATCCGCCGCGGGGAAGGTGCGAGGCGGGACGGTCGATCAACGGTCGGCGGCGTCCTGGTCGGGGGCGGCGGAGGCGTCCGCGCCGCTGAAGGTGCGCGGTCCCTCGATCTCGTCCTGGCCGTCGTCGGACGCCCCCTGGCGGACCGCGTCCGCGTCCGCCGGCGGCGCGACGTAGGTGGCGGAGATGTCGCCGTCCTGGGCCGCCTGGGCCTCGCCGCCGAACTGGCCCGTGCCCGCGTCCACGGAGGCGGTGCCGGCGGGGGCGACCATCCCGAGGGCGTCGGCGCGCGCGGCCAGGTTCTGCGGCGCCTCGAGGTGGCCCACCTGCTCGGCCAGCCGCTCATTGGTCTCGGTGACGGCCTGCTGCTCCTGGCGCAGGTCCAGGAGGGCGTACTGCCGGTTGGACATCGTGATGTTCATGACGAGCACCGCCGCGAGCGCGGCGAGCACCACGAGGACGCACAGCACGGTCACGCCGGAGCGGGATCGGGGCAGCGGGGCGGGCACCACCGAGAGCGGCGTGCGCTCCTGCGGAGCCGGCCGCGCGGGGGCGACGGGGGTCGACCCGGGGCGCAGCGACTCTGCGATCCGTGCGTGTGCGGCCATGCTCATCTCCTCGTGCAGCGTCATGCCGTGGTCCTGGACGTCCTGATCTTCTCAACCGCACGCACTTTCGCGGAGGAGGCGCGACGGTTCTCTGAGATTTCTTCTTCGGTGGGCTTCTCGGTGCCGCGGGTGAGCACCCGCACCACGGGTTCGTGCTCCTCCAGCACCACCGGGAACCCCGGGGGCGCCGTGGACGTGGCCCACGCGCTCAGGTGCCGCTTCGTGATCCGGTCCTCGAGGGAGTGGTAGCTCATCACCACGAGGCGGCCGCCCACGTGGAGGGCGTCGAGGATGGCGGGCACGGCGGCGTCGAGGATGTCGAGCTCCTCGTTCACGGCGATGCGCAGGGCCTGGAAGGTGCGCTTGGCCGGGTGCCCGCCGGTGGCCCCCGCGGCGACGGGGACGGCCGAGCGGATCACCTCGACGAGGCGGCCGGTGGTCTCGATGGGGGCCTCGGCGCGGGCCCGGACGATGGCCCGTGCGATGGGGCCGGCGAAGCGCTCCTCACCGTCGCGACGGATGATCCGGCGCAGCTCCTGCTCGTCCAGCTCCGCCACGAGCGTCGCGGCGGAGCGCTCGGCGGTGTCGTCCATGCGCATGTCCAGCGGAGCGTCGTAGGAGTAGGCGAAGCCACGCTCCCGGTCGTCCAGCTGGTAGGAGGACACGCCGAGGTCGTAGAGCGCGGCGTCGACCTTCGTGACGCCCGCGGCGGCCATGGCCTCGGGCACCCGGTCGTAGGTGCCGTGGAAGGGGATCAGACGGTCGGCGAGGGGGCCGAGGCGCTCGGCGGCCATGGCCTGGGCGTGGGCGTCGCGGTCGATGCCGATGACGCGCAGGTGGGGGAACCGGGTCAGCAGGGCCTCGGTGTGCCCGCCCATGCCCAGCGTGCCGTCGACGGCGACGGGCGTGCGGCCGGCCTCGAGCGCGGCCTGGACGGCGGGGGCGAGGAGGTCGACGACGCGGTCCCGCATCACGGGCAGGTGGCGGTCCTCGGGGCGCGGCTGGCCTGCGTCCACTCTCGACCTCCTGCTCACATCGCGGTCCTGGCGGACCTCGGGCGGGATCCCCATCCGTCCGCCGCCACGCCTGGCCCAGGGGAAGACGGGTCAGGTGCGGCGGCGTCGGCTGGAGGTCTCGCTCGAGGTCGGGTGGTCACGGTCAGAAGACGCCGGGCAGGACGTCCTCGTCGGTCTCGGAGAAGGCGGCTTCCTGCTCGGCGAGGTAGGTGTTCCAGGACTCCGAGTCCCAGATCTCCACCCGCGTCCCCGCGCCGATCACGGTCACGTCCCGGTCCAGCCCCGCGTACTGCCGCAGCGGCGCCGGCACGGTCACCCGACCCTGCTTGTCCGGGACCTCGTCCGACGCCCCCGAGAGGAAGACGCGGATGTAGTCACGGGCCTGGCGGGAGGACAGTGGAGCCGACCTCATCTGCTCGTGGACCCGCTCGAACTCACGAGCGCTGAACACGTAGATGCAGCGCTCCTGACCCCGGGTCAGGACCAGCCCCTCCGCCAGCCCCTCGCGGAACTTGGCGGGGAGGATCAGCCGGGACTTCTCGTCGAGCCGGGGGGTGTACGTGCCCAAGAACACGGCACACCCCCTGGCTCGTCGAGCGGTCCCTCCCGACCAAGGTCGGGACCCATGCTCTCTCCTTTCCTCCACATTACCCCACTTCCCTCCACCATCAACCCAGGAACGCGGGTCCCGGCGCCACGGGCGTGTCGAGGCCCCCGAGTCCGGCACGCCATCCCGCGGGTCCCGGGGCCGGCGTCGCCGTGGAGGGAAGTGGAGGACCGGTGGGCCCCCGGTGGAGGGCCGCGGCGACGACGGGGCCTCGGGCAGCGCAAAGGCCCCGATCCGGAGCGGATCGGGGCCTGGAGTGGAGGAGGGTGGGGGCCCGGCGGGCCAGGCGCTCAGTCGCCTCGGGCCCGCCGCTCGTCCCAGCGCCGCTCGAGGCGGCCCATGAAGTCGCCGCCCCCCTGCCGTCGCGGTGCGCCCGACCGTCGGGCCACCGGGCCCGAGGCCCCGGAGGCGACGGCGCGCGGCCGCGTGGTCAGCAGGAAGATGCCGGCCCCGATGACGACGGCGCCGAGCACGCCCAGCAGGATCGCGTGGTTGGCGACCCCGAGGACCACGACGAGCAGCCCGACCACTGCGAGGACGGCCCCGGCCACGACGCGACCCACGGGCAGCCGGTGCCGCCCCGTGTCCGCCATCTGGGTGGCCAGCCGGGGGTCCTCCGTGCGCAGCTGCTGCTCCAGCTGGTCCAGCATCCGCTGCTCATGCTCTGAGAGGGGCATGGCGACTCCTTCGAACGCGGCCTCCGACACCTCCGGGACCGGGAGGGGACGCCCGCGCGTCCGACTTGCCCTCCAGGATAGGACCTGCCGCCCCACCCCAGCCAGGTGGCGACGTCGCCGACCCCGGATCCCCTCACTCCCGGTCCGGGCCTCCGGTGCCCGGCCGCGGCGCGTCCCGGCGGGCGTCGGCGCGGGCCTCGCGGCGACCCAGCAGCGACGCCGGCCGCACGGCCGCCGTCGGGAAGCGTCGGGCGACGGCGTCCAGGGCGGCCTCGGCGCCGGCCCAGTCGCCCTCCTCCGACGCCGCGTCCTCCGTCCCCCAGGCGGGACCGCCGAAGAGCGCCTCCTGGGCCGGGGGCTGATCGGCCTCGTCCCCGAGGCGCTCGGCGCGCACGCCCACGAGCCGGACCGGATGCGGTCGTTCGGCGTGCAGCTCGCGGACGAGCCGTCGCGCCGGGCCGAGGAGGTCGTGGCCCGTGGCGGTCGGCCGGGCGAGGCGGGCGGTGCGGCTGCGGACCGACCCGTCCGGCGCCTTGAGGCGGACCGTGACCGCGCCGGCGGTGACCTGCTCCGCGCGCAGCCGGGCCGCGACCCGGTGGCACAGGCGCAGGACCTCCGGGCCGACGCCCGCGACGTCGACGGGGTCGACGTCGAAGGTGTGGTCCGCGCCGATGCTGCGGGCCGCCGGGCGCGGGGCGACGGGGCGCGGGTCGATGCCCCGGGCGAGCGACGCCCACTCCCGGCCGGCGGCCCCGAACGATGCCTCCAGCCGCGCGGGGTCCACCCGGGCGAGGTCGCCGATGGTCGCCACCCCCGCCGGGCGAGCCGCTCGGCCGCCTTGGGGCCCACGCCCCACAGCCGGCCCACGGGCAGCGGATGGAGGAAGTCCAGGGTGCGCTCCGGCGGCACGATCAGCAGGCCGTCGGGCTTGGCCGCGGTGGACGCCGTCTTGGCCACGAACTTCACGGCCGATCCGCCCACGGTGCACGGCAGCCCCAGCGCGGAGCGGACGCGCTCCCGGATCAGGTGGCCGATGTGCTCGGGCGGGCCGAGCCGGCGGCGGGCGCCGGCGACGTCGAGGAACGCCTCGTCCACGCTGAGCTGCTCCATCACGGGGGTCACGTCCGCGAGCACGGCCATCACCTCGACGGAGACGGCCCGGTAGAGCTGCTGGCGCGGCGGGATGACCACCAGGGGCGGGCACAGGGCGCGGGCGTGCGCCAGGGGCATCGCCGAGCGGACCCCGTAGGCCCGCGCCGCGTACGAGGCGGAGAGCACCACGGACCGGCCGCTCGGGGCGGCGACGGCGGCGGGACGCCCCTCGAGGTCGGGCCGTTCGCGCAGCTCGACGGACAGGAAGAACGCGTCCATGTCCACGTGCAGGATCGTCGCCTCATCGCGGGGTGCAGCGGGCGCGCTCTCGGACATGGACCGAGCCTATCCGGGACCGGCGAGCCGCCGCGCGGCGCGGCTAGGGTGGGGCCATGCCCGCCGACGTCGCCGTCCCCCGCCCCCGCCCCCGTCCCGCCGACCAGGACCGCTTCCGCGCCGCCGTCGCCGACGCCCTCGACCGCCTGCTGGCGGAGCACCGCGAACTCGCCCGGGACGTCCACCCGCTGACGGCGCCCCTCGTGGACGCGATCGCGGACCTGACCGCGGGCGGCAAGCGCCTGCGCGCCGTCCTAGCCTGGCTCGGCTGGCGGGCGGCCGGTGGCGAGGCGGAGGACCCCCGCATCGCCGAGGCGGGCGCGGCGTTCGAGCTGTTCCAGGCCGCGGCGCTGATCCACGACGACATCCTGGACCGCTCGGACACCCGCCGCGGGATGCCCAGCGTGCACCGCCGCTTCGAGTCCCTCCACCGGGAGGCGGGCTGGCGCCACGCCGCGGAGCACTTCGGCGTCTCCGCCGCGATCCTCGCCGGCGACGTCGCGCTGGGGATGAGCGAGACGGCCTTCGCGCGCGTGCTCGCCGGCACGCCCCGGGAGGACCGGGCGCGGGCCGAGCTCGAGCGGATGCGCTTCGGCGTGATGGCGGGTCAGTACCTCGACGTGGTGGCCGAGATGGCCCCGGCGGCGCGCGACGCCCGCGAGGCCGAGGCGGCCGCCGAGGCGGTGGTGGAGCACAAGTCGGCGCGCTACTCGGCGGTGCACCCGCTCGCCCTCGGGGGGCTGCTGGCGGGGGCGGACGACGGGCTGGTGACCGCGTTCGCCCGGGTGTCGCTGCCGTTCGGCATGGCCTTCCAGTACCGCGACGACCTGCTCGGCGTGTTCGGCGATCCGGCGACCACGGGCAAGCCCGCGGGCGACGACCTGCGGGAGGGGAAGCAGACGGTGCTCATCGCCCGCGCCGTCGAGCTGCTCGCCCCGGACGAGGCCGCCGCGCTCGACGCGGACCTCGGCGACCCGGACCTCGGCGCGGACCGGGTGGCCCACTGGCAGGCCGTCCTCGAGGCGTGCGGCGCACGCCGGGCCGTCGAAGAGCGGGTCGCGGCGCTCTCGCACGAGGCGGCCGGGGCCGTGGCGGGCCTGCTCGCGCACGGCGTCCCCGAGGACGTGAGCACCGAGCTCACGCGGCTGATCGACGCCTACACGTCGCGCCGCCACTGAGCGGCACGGACCCCGCGGGCGGATGACCGCCCGCGGGGCCGGCTCACCAGGCCAGGGCCTGGGCGCGGCGCCGGATCTCGGTCTTCCGGCCGTCCCGGAGTGCGTCGATGGGCCGGCCGGGCAACGACTCGTCCTCGGTGAACAGCCAACGGAGGGCCTCCTCATCGGAGAAACCGGCGTCGGCCAGCAGCACGAGCGTGCCCTGCAGAGAGTCGAGCACGCCGGTCTCGGTGAGGAACAGGGCCGGCACGGACCGCACCGCGGGCTCGGGACGACGCACGGCCAGCAGGCGGCGATCATGCACGAGGTTGTGGACGCGGGTCACGCGCTGGTCGAGGTGTTCCGCCACGTCGGGCACGGAGAGCCACTCGCCCACGAGGGCGTCGAGCTCGGCGGGGATCGCGTCAGCGGGGACCGGGGTGTCGGAGGAAGTGGTGCTCACGGGCGCCAGCCTACGTGGCCGCCGACGGGCCCGGCCCACCGCGCCCCGGACGGCATGGATCTCGGTATGGTCACGAAGATCACATTCCGATAACATCGCCGAGGCTCCACGGCCGGGCGCCGACGTCGTCGGTCGACCGCGGGGGGCCACGGGTCCCGCCCGTCACTTCCCCGTCGTGTTCCATCCGTCCGATCCGATGCCGAGGTCTGCCGTGTCCCACACCCCCGTCCGCTCCCGCCGCCTGCGCTCCGTCCTGACCGGCGGCGCGGTGCCCCTGCTGCTGCTCACCGGTCTGCCCGCCCAGGCCCACGCCCAGGAGGCTGCGGTGCACACCGTGCGCCCGGGCGACACCCTCACCCGGATCTCGGCCGCCCGCGGCGTCTCCGTCGCCGACCTGCTGCGGTTCAACGGCCTGGGCCTGGAGACCGTGCTCTACCCGGGTGACGAGCTCCGCCTGACCGGCGCGGCGGCCCCGGCCCCGGCCGCCGGGACCTACACGGTGCAGCCGAACGACGGGTGGTGGGTCATCGCCCGCCGCACCGGTGTCTCCGCCGCGCAGCTGCAGCGCCTCAACGGCATGAGCGCGTCGAGCATGCTCCACCCGGGCATGGTCCTGACCACGCAGCGCACGGCCGCCGCGCCGAAGACCCCCGCGTCGACCGCCCCCGCGCCGGCGTCGACGGCCCCGGCGGCCGCCGGCGAGACGGTCCGGTACACCGTGGTCTCCGGCGACTCCCTCTGGGGGATCTCCCAGCGGTTCGAGGTCTCCATCCCCCGTCTGCGCGAGCTCAACGGCCTGACGCGGGCCTCGACGCTGCACCCCGGCGACGTGCTCGTGATCTCCGACGGCACCCTCGAGGTGGAGCCGGTCTCCGCCGTCCAGGCGGTCGGCGACACCTTCCTCGGCCGCACCTACGCGCCGCACGTCACGGCCTCGGCGAACGAGAACCTACGCCTGCTGCGCTCCGTCCCGCAGCCCACCCCCGAGCAGATGCAGCAGATCATCCGCGAGACCGCCGAGCGGATGGGCGTGGACCCCCGCCTGGCCCTGGGCCACGCGTACACCGAGTCCCGCTTCCGCATGGCCTCGGTCTCCCCCGGCAACGCCGTGGGGGCGATGCAGGTCATCCCGATCACGGGCGAGTTCGCCTCGGAGCTGGTGGGCCGCGAGCTGAACCTGCTGGACCCCCACGACAACGCGGTGGCCGGCGTCGCGTTCATCAAGTACGTGCAGGACCGCACCCCCACCCTCGACCAGGGCATCGGGGCCTACTACCAGGGCCTCGGCGGAGTGCTGGACAGCGGCTTGAACCCGGAGGCACGGGACTACGTGGCCAAGGTGCGCGCCGCGATGGCGATGTTCTGATCCGCCGGCGGCGGGCCGCCCCGAGGGGGTCCGCCGCCTGTCCTACCCTGGGACGATGAGCAGCGCACGCCGGGACCCCCTCGTGGGGGGCATCGTCGACGGCCGCTACCGGGTCGTCGAGCGGCTGGCCCGGGGCGGCATGTCCACCGTCTACCTGGCCGTGGACGAGCGTCTCGACCGCCAGGTGGCGCTCAAGGTCATGCACCCGCACCTGGCGGAGGACCCCGTCCTCGTCGGCCGGTTCGAGCAGGAGGCCAAGACGACGGCGCGGCTGTCCCACCCCCACGTCGTCGCGGTCCTGGACCAGGGCCACACCGAGGCCGAGGACGGCGACGTGCTGGCCTACCTCGTGATGGAGCACGTGCCCGGCCGCACGCTGCGCACCGTCATCCGGGACCGTGCACCGCTCTCGCCCCGGGAGGCGCTGCGGTTCCTGCGTCCGCTCGTCGACGGCCTGGCCGCCGCGCACCGCGCCGGGCTGGTGCACCGGGACGTGAAGCCCGAGAACGTGCTCGTCCGCGACGACGGCCGGGTGACGGTCGCGGACTTCGGCCTGTCCCGCGCCGCCACGGCCCACACCATGGCCGGGCAGGCCGTCGTGGGCACGCCCGCCTACCTCGCCCCCGAGCACATCGCCGGGGCGCCCGCCGACGCCCGCTCCGACGTGTACGCCGTGGGCATCATCCTGTTCGAGCTGCTCACGGGCCGCCAGCCGTACACCGCGGCGACCGCGTTGCAGGTCGCCTACCGGCATGTCCACGAGCGGGTCCCCGTGCCGTCCACGCTGCACCCCGGGCTCCCCGAGGATCTCGACGACCTCGTGCTGTGGTGCACCGAGCCGGACCCGGCCGACCGGCCCGCCGGTGCCGGCGAGCTCCTGCACCGCATCGACGCCGTGGCGGCGGGCCTGGACCCCGACGAACCGGACCGCCACCCCGCCGAGGGTCCGGGCGCGGAGCCGGCGGTGGCCGCCCCCGCCGCCGATGGCCCTGAGGACGCAGCCCCGGACGGGAACCTGCAGACCCGGGCCCTCGACGCCGGCGACCACCACGCGACGCGCGTGCTCCCCGCCCTGGCCGAGTCCGACCTCGACGCGGACATGACCGACGTCATCGACACCCGTGCGGCGACGCGCGGGGCCGACCGGCGGCCCGCCGCGCATCCGGCGGAGCCGATCGGCCCGCTCGGGCTCGACCCCGCTCCGGCGGACCGGCATCCGGGGCGCGAGTCCCCGCGGCGGCTGCGTCGGGCGGCCCGCCGCCCCGCCCTCGACCTCGGCCAGGGCACCGGCCGGGCCGCGGCGATCGGCGCGGCCGTGACCCTGCTGCTCACCGGCGTCGCCCTGCTGCTGGGCTGGACGCTGGGCTCCGGCGGCCTCGGAGTCGGTGGCGTGGCGGTGGTCCCCGACCTCGACGGGCTGGCCCGGGAGGCGGCGGAGGAACGGCTGACCGCCGCGGGCTTCACCGCGGCGGTCACGGCCCGGCACAACGAACTCCGCACGGAGGGCACGGTCGTCGCCAGCTCGCCCGCGGCCGGGGAGCCGGCGGGGCGCGGCACCCCCGTCGAGCTCACCGTCTCCGCCGGCCCCGCGCCGGTGCCGGTGCCGGACCTGACCGGCGTCGTGATCCGGCGGGCCCACGGCGTGGCCCGGGACGCCCGATTCACCGTGCAGGTCGCGGAGCGCCGCACCGATCCCGCGGTGCCGGCCGGGGCCGTGATCGAGCAGCACCCGGCCCCCGGCGAGCAGGCGACGCCGGGCACCGCGGTCCGCGTGGTGCTCTCCGAGGGCCGCGCCGTGCGCCCGGTGCCGGACGTGACCGGGCAGGATCCGGAGACGGCGCGCACGACGCTGGCGGACGACGGCTGGGACGCCCGCGTGCATCGCCTGCCGCTGCCGCTCGCCGGCCGGGGCGAGTCCCGGGTCCTGCACCAGTCCCCCGCCGCCGGGACCGCCCTGCCCGAGGGCACCGCGGTCCACGTCTGGGTCGGCTGAGCCGGGGCGTGCCCGGCCGCGAGGTCAGGCCCGCGGCGCGCGACGCTCGGGGTGCGAGAGGGCCTCGGTGACCTTGAACGCCATCTCCAGGGACTGCTGGTGGTTCAGCCGCGGGTCGCAGAGCGTCTCGTAGCGGGCGTCGAAGTCGGCCTCGTTGATCGGGTCGGAGCCGCCCAGGCACTCGGCGACGTCGTCGCCGGTCAGCTCGACGTGCATGCCGCCCGGATGCGTGCCGAGCTCGCGGTGCACCTCGAAGAAGCCGCTGACCTCGTCCATCACGTCCTCGAACCGGCGGGTCTTGTAGCCGTTGGCCGCGGTCACGGTGTTGCCGTGCATGGGGTCGGTGACCCACACCGGTTCCAGCCCCGCGTCCCGGACGCCCTCGACGATGCCGGGCAGCACGTCCCGGATCCGCTCCGCGCCCATGCGGGTGATGAAGGTCAGGCGGCCCGGCTCGCGCTCCGGGTCCAGCCGCTCCGCGAGCTCGAGGGCGTCCGCGGTCGTGGTGGTCGGGCCGAGCTTCACGCCGATCGGGTTGCGGACCCGGGAGAGGAAGTCGACGTGGGCGCCGTCCACCTGGCGGGTGCGCTCGCCGATCCACAGGAAGTGGGCGCTCGTGGCGTAGGGGTCGCCGCTGCGCGAGTCCACGCGGGTCAGGGCGCGCTCGTAGTCGAGCAGGAGCGCCTCGTGGGCCGAGTAAAACTCGGTGCGGCGCATGGCCTCGAAGTCCACGCCCGCGGCGTTCATGAAGCGGACCGCGCGGTCGATCTCGGCGGCCATCTCCTCGTACTGGGCGTAGGCCGGGTTGGCCATGAAGCCCTGGTTCCACTGGTGCACGCTGCGCAGATCGGCGAAGCCGCCCTGGGTGAAGGCGCGGACCAGATTCAGGGTGGAGGCGGAGGTGTGGTACGCCTGCACCATCCGCCGGGCGTCGTGCCGGCGGGCCTGCTCGGTGAACTCGTAGCCGTTCACGATCTCGCCGCGGAAGCTGGGCAGCGTGACGCCGTCGCGGGTCTCCGTGTCCGAGGACCGCGGCTTGGCGAACTGGCCGGCGATCCGGCCCATCTTCACGACCGGCATGGAGGCGCCGTAGGTCAGCACTGCGGCCATCTGCAGGATGGTCTTCACCCGGGCGCTGATCCGGTTGGCGGTGGACCCGGCGAACGTCTCGGCGCAGTCGCCGCCCTGCAGGAGGAACGCGCGGCCCTGGGCGACGTCGGCCAGACGGGCGCGCAGCAGGTCGACCTCGCCCGCGAAGACGAGCGGGGGCAGGGCGCTCAGCTCGGCGACGGCGGCGCGGTGGTCGGCCTCGTCCGCCCAGGACGGCGCCTGTGCGATCGGCAGCGAGCGCCAGTGGTCCAGGCCGGGGATGTCGGCGGCGCCCTCCGAGATGGCGGTGCCGAAGGCCAGGATCTTCTCGCGGGGGTCTTCAGTCATGCACACCAGGCTAGGGGCCGCGTGCCGCGCCCCGGTCTGGGCGTCCCCGGATGACGACGCGCGGGCCCCGCTCAGTCGCCGGCGCGCGGCGGAGCGGCCACCCGGCCCGCCTTCACGTCCGCCGCGTAGGTGTCCACGTATTCCTGGCCCGACAGGCGCCGGATGGCCTCCATGATCTCGTCCGTCACCTCCCGCAGCACCCGGCGGTCGTCGGCTGCCGCGGCACGGCCGGAGAAGTCCAGCGGCTCGCCGAAGATCATGCCCAGGCGCCGGATCCGCGGCAGCACGTGGCCGATCGGCTGGACCCGGTCCGTGCCGATCATCGCGATGGGCACCACGGGCACGCCCGAGGCCAGCGCGAGCTTGGCCACGCCGATCTTGCCGCGATGCAGCCGCCCGTCCGGGCTGCGGGTGCCCTCCGGGTAGATCCCGAGCAGCCGGCCCTCCCGCAGCGCCGCGAGGCCCGCGTCCAGCGAGCGCAGGGACGCCTCTCCGCCGGAGCGGTCCATGGGCAGCTGGTTCGCGGCCTCGAAGAACCGGCGGGTGACCCACCCCTTCACGCCCGGGCCGGTGAAGTACTCGTGCTTGGCCAGGAAGTGCACCTGGCGGTCGAGCATGGCCGGCATGAACACCGAATCCGAGACGGACAGGTGGTTGCTGGCCAGGATCGCCGGGCCCTCGGCCGGCACGTTCGCGAGGCCCTTCACCCAGGGGCGGAACAGCAGGCGGGTGGCCGGAGCCACGGCGAACGTCTTGGCGGACCAGTAGAACGTGGACACGAGGGCCTTCCGGTCGGGGCGGTCGGGTGCCTGCCCATCGTACGGTCCGCCTGCCTTACCCTCGGAGCATGCCCCGCCCCGTCGCCGTCGCCCCCGAAGACCTGCCCCTGCGCCTCATGCCCGCCGCTCCCGCCCGGCGCGACCACTGCGTCGTGCTCCTGCACGGGTTCACCTCGACTCCGGCCTCCGTCCGCGCCTGGGCCGAGGGGCTCGCGGCAGGCGGCTCCCCCGTGAGCGTGCCCCTGCTGCCGGGGCACGGCACGCGGTGGGAGGACCTCGCCGCCACGGGTGCGGACGAGATCCGCGCCGCCGTCCGGGCCGTCGTGGACCTCGAGCTCGCCCGACACGGCCGCGTGGTCATGGCGGGCATCTCGATGGGCGGCGCCCTCGCGCTCGACGCCGCGGCCCACCGACCCGTGGCCGGCGTGCTCGTGGTGAACCCCGCGCTGCGCTTCGCCAGCCCCCTCGCCCCCTTCGCCCCGTTGCTGGCCCCGTTCGTCCCCACGGTCGCCCCGATCGCGGACGACATCGCGGACCCGACGGCACGCGAGCGCGCCTACCCCCGCACGCCGGTGGCCGGCGTCGCCGCCGTCGGCCGCATCCAGCGGGCCGCCCGCCGCGCCCTGCCGCGGATCACCGCTCCCGTGACGGTCTACCGGTCCGCCCGCGACGCCGTCGTGCCCGCCTCGAGCCACCGGACCCTGGTGCGGGGCCTGCGCCAGGCCCCCGTGGAGGTGGTGGGACTGCCCCGCAGCCGCCACGTCGCCACGCTCGACCACGACCTGCCGCTGCTGATCGACCACGGCCGGAGCGCGGTCGCCGCCATGACGACGCACTGAGTCGCGCCCGGACCCCACCGCTGCCGGTTGTAGAGTGTGCGTGACACGACTCACACATACTTCCGTTCCGCCGACCACCGGTCGGCGGGACCGACCCAACGCCCGAGGAGTCCCATGCACGAGATCAGCGAGCCGTACCACCCCCGCCTGTCCCCGGAGGCGAACATCACGGACTTCCTGGAACGCCAGGCCACGGAGCGTCCCGACCACGGCCTCTTCGCGGTGCCCGACGCGCAGGACCAGTGGACGGACGTCTCCGCCCGGGACGCCCGCGAGCGCGTGCGGGCCCTGGCCAAGGGGCTGATCGCCGCCGGGATCCAGCCCGGGGAGACGGTCGGGCTCCTGGCCTCCACCCGCCTGGAGTGGACACTGGTCGACTTCGCCATCTGGTATGCCGGCGCGGTCACCGTGCCCGTGTACGAGACCTCCTCCGTCAGCCAGGTGTCCTGGATCATCGAGGACTCGCACGTGCGCGCCGTCGTGACCGGGAACGAGAACCTCGCCAAGACGGTGCGGGACGCGGTGCAGCGCGAGGGCCTGCCGGAGCTGATCGGCCTGTGGACGATGGACCCGGCCGACGGCGCCCCCGGCTCCGGTCTCGAGGCGCTCGTCGCCCTGGGCACGGACGTCACCGATGAGGAGCTCGAGACGCGCCGGTCCTCCGCCGGCCTGGCCGACCTGGCGACCATCATCTACACCTCCGGCACCACGGGCCGGCCCAAGGGCTGCGAGCTCACGCACGAGAACTTCGCGGAGCTCGTCAACCAGACCCTGTCCTCCTCGCTCGGCGACGTCGTCCGCCAGGACACCTCCACCGTGCTGTTCATCCCCCTGGCGCACGTGTTCGCGCGCTTCGTCTCGGTGCTCACCGTCGCCGCGGGCGCACGCTGCGGGCACGTCTCGGACATCAAGCGGCTCTCGGTCTCGCTGCAGACCTTCCAGCCGAGCTTCGTGCTGGCCGTGCCGCGCGTGTTCGAGAAGATCTACAACGCGGCGCTGCTCAACGCGCAGAGCGGCGGCAAGGAGAAGATCTTCCGCCGTGGCGCGGACGTGGCGATCCGCTGGTCCCGGGCGCTGGACTCGGGCCAGATGACGGCGCCCCTGCGGCTGCAGCGCGCGTTCTACTCCGCGCTGATCTACCGCCGGATCCGGACGGCCATGGGCGGCCGGCTCGCGTACGCGGTCTCCGGCGGCGGCCCCCTCTCCACCGACCTGGCGCACTTCTTCCGCGGCGTGGGCGTGACCATCCTCGAGGGCTACGGCCTCACCGAGACGACGGCCCCCATCACCGTGGGCCGGCCGGACCGGCTGAAGATCGGCACGGTCGGACACCCCCTCGGCGGCAACCAGGTGCGGATCGCCGAGGACGGCGAGATCCTCACGCGCGGCACCTCGCTGATGCGCGGCTACCACAACCGGCCGGAGGCGAACGAGGAGGCCTTCGAGGACGGCTGGTTCCGCACCGGCGACCTCGGGGCCCTGGACGACGACGGCTTCCTCACGATCACCGGCCGCAAGAAGGAGCTGCTGGTGACGGCCGGCGGCAAGAACGTGGCACCGGCGATGCTCGAGGACGCGATCCGCAGCGACGCGCTCGTCTCCCAGGTGATGGTGGTCGGCGACGGCAAGCCCTTCATCGCGGCGATCGTCACCCTCGACACCGACACCCTGCCCGCGTGGCTCGCCGCGAACGGGCTGCCGAAGGACCTCGACGTCGCTGCGGCCGCACGCGAGGACGCGGTGCGCCGCCACATCCAGGAGGCCGTGGACAAGGCCAACAGCCTGGTCTCGCGCGCCGAGGGGATCCGGGAGTTCCGCATCCTCGACCGCGACTTCTCCCTGGAGGAGGGCCATGTGACCCCGTCCCTGAAGATGCGCCGGTCGGCGATCATGAAGGACTTCGCCGCGCAGATCGCGGACATCTACGGGGAGCCCGCCCCGCACAACTGAACGCCCCCTCGACGACGGCGCCCGGCCCCGCGGCCGGGCGTCGTCGTCCCCGCGGTTCCGGTCAGAGCAGACCGGAGTCCGGCACGTCCAGGCCCAGCAGCGCGTTCTCGACGACCTCGGTGAGGGCCGGGTGGGGCCAGTACTGGCCCCGCGCGAGCCGGTGGGCGTCGATGCCGAACGCCATGCCGGTCACGAGCGGCTGGATGAGGTTCGCGGCCTCGTGCCCCAGGATGTGCCCGCCCAGGATCCGTCCCGTGGCCTTCTCCGCGACGACGGTGCACACGCCCTCGGTGTCCTCCATGGCCCAGCCGTAGGCGACGTCCCCGAAGGACTGGGTCTTCACCGTGATCGCGTCCGCGCCGTAGTCGGCGAGCGCCTGCTCCACCGTGAGACCGACGGAGGCCACCTGCGGATGGGTGAACACGGCCGCCGGCACGGGGCCGAGCGTGTTGGCGCGGAGATCGTCCGGATGCTCCAGGTTGTGCGCGACGACGCGGGCCTCGTGATTGGCTACGTGCTTGAGCTGCCACGTGTTGGCGACGTCCCCGAGCACGTAGACCCCCTCCACCGGAGCACCGTCGGAGAGTGCGCGCTGATGCTCGTCGCTGGCCAGGACGCCGTCGTCGGTGACGTCCAGTCCCGCGGCGGCGGGGTCGAGGCGGTCCGTGTTCGGCGTCCGGCCGACCGCGATCAGCACCGTGTCCGCCTCGATGGCCTCCTCCACGATGCCGGTCTGCTCCTGGCCCCCTGCGCGATCCAGGCGCACCCGGACCCAGCCGTCCGCGGCCCGCTCGGCGTCCTCGACCGGTTCGATCCCGGCCGGGGTCCACCCCGTGCGCAGGTCCCACCGTCGGGCAGCGATCTTCGTGAACGTCGTGGACACGGACATGTCGTGCTGCTTGAGCAGCCGGTGGCCGCGGTTGACCTGGACGACCTCGGTCCCCAGCCCGGCGAAGACGGAGGCGAACTCGCAGGCGATGAACCCGCCGCCCACCACGAGCAGCCGCCGCGGCAGCCGATCCAGTCGCATCACGGTGTCCGAGGTGTGCACCGACGGCAGGTCCAGGCCCGGGATCTCCGGGAGGGTGGGCCGCGACCCCGCGGCGACCACCACCTGGTCCGCCGTGATCTCCCGGCCCGAGGCGGTGCGCACGCGGCGGGGACCGACGAAGCGCACCTCCTCCTGGATCACGCTCGTGTAGTCCAGATCGTCCCGGCGGTAGCGCAGCCCGTCCCGGCTGATGCCGTCGATGCGCGTGAAGATGCGGTCCCGGATGGCCGGGAAGTCGGCGCCCGTGAACTCCAGCCCCACCCCGAGGCTCCGGGCCTCGGGGGCAGCGCGGCCAGGCCGGCCGGGTAGGCGTACATCTTGGTGGGGATGCAGCCGACGTTCAGGCAGGTGCCGCCGAACGTGCCGGAGTCGGCGATCACGACGCTCCGGCCCTTCCAGTGTTCGCTGATCAGGGAGTTCCCCGATCCGGAGCCGATGATGAGCAGGTCGTGGTGTTCCGCAGAGGTGGCCATGCCTCCCAGGATAGGCACGGGCCCGGACGCGGTGGCGTCCGGGCCCGTGGGGCGGCCCGCCGGCGGCGGGCTCACGCGGGGCTCACTCGATCACGAGCAGCAGGTCTCCGCCGTTGACGGGCGTGACGCCCTCCGTGACCACGCGGCGCACGGTGCCCGCGGCCTGGGCCGTGATCGTGGCCTCCATCTTCATCGCCTCGATCGTGGCCACCGTCTGGCCGACCTCGACGGCGTCGCCCTCGGCCACCTGGACGGTGACCGAGCCCGCGAACGGGGCGGCGACGTGGCCGGGGGTGCCGGGGTCCGCCTTCTCCGCGGTCCGCACGGTGGACTCGATCGAGCGGTCCCGGACGGTCATCTGGCGCAGCTGGCCGTTCAGGGTGACCATCACCGTGCGCATGCCCTTCTCGTCCGGCTCGGAGACGGACATGAGGGTGGCGAGCAGCCGGACACCGCGTCCGAGCGAGATGACGTGCTCACGCCCGGGGACGAGGCCGTAGAGGAAGTCGCGGGTGTGCAGGGTGACGGTGTCCCCGAACTCCTCGCGGTGCGCCTCGAACTCCTTCGTGGGGCCGGGGAAGAGCAGGCGGTTCAGCACCGCGCGGCGGGTCTGTCCGGCCTCGGCGAGGGCGGTCGAGTCCTCCGCGGAGATCTCCACCATGCCCGCGCCCTCGCGGCGACCCTGGAGGGCCTTGGTCCGGAAGGGCTCCGGCCAGCCGCCGGGCGGGTCGCCGAGCTCGCCGCGCAGGAAGCCGATCACGGAGTCCGGGATGTCGAACTCCTGCGGACGCTCCGCGAACTCCTTCGGGTCCACGCCGGAACCGACCAGCTGGAGCGCCAGGTCGCCCACCACCTTGGAGGACGGGGTGACCTTGACGAGGTGGCCGAGCAGGTCGTCGGCCGCGGCGTACATCGACTCGATGGCCTCGAACCGCTCCCCCAGGCCGAGCGCGATCGCCTGCGTGCGCAGGTTGGACAGCTGGCCCCCGGGATCTCGTGGTGGTACACGCGGCCGGTCGGGGCGGGCAGCCCCGCCTCGAAGGGCGCGTACGCCGAGCGGACGGACTCCCAGTAGGGCTCCATCGCGGTGGCGGCCTCGAGGCCGAGACCGGTGTCCCGCTCGGTGTGCTCGAGCGCCGCGACCAGGGCGGACAGCGGCACCTGGCTCGTGGTGCCCGCCATGGACGCGGTGGCCGCGTCGACGGCGTCCACGCCGGCCTCCGCCGCCGCGAGCAGGGTGGCCAGCTGGCCGCCGGCGGTGTCGTGCGTGTGCAGGTGCACGGGCAGGTCGAACTCGGCGCGCAGGGCGGTGACGAGCTCGCGCGCGGCGGCGGGCCGCAGCAGGCCCGCCATGTCCTTGATCGCCAGGACGTGGGCGCCGGCGTCGACCATCCGGCGGGCGAGGCCCAGGTAGTAGTCGAGCGTGTAGAGCGTCTCCTGGGGATCCGTCATGTTGCCCGTGTAGCACAGGGCCGCCTCGGCCACGGCGGTGCCCGTGGCACGCACCGCCTCGATGGCCGGGGTGATCTGCTCGACGTCGTTGAGGGCGTCGAAGATGCGGAACACGTCGACGCCGGACGCCGCGGCCTCGGCCACGAACGCGTCCGTCACCTTGGTGGGGTACGGCGTGTAGCCCACCGTGTTGCGGCCGCGCAGCAGCATCTGGATCGGGATGTTCGGCAGCTCCGCGCGCAGCAGCTCGAGGCGCTGCCACGGGTCCTCGTGGAGGAAGCGCAGCGCGACGTCGTACGTCGCCCCGCCCCAGGCCTCCACCGAGAGCAGCCCCGGCAGGGTGTGCGCGACGGCGGGCGCGGCGGCCAGCAGGTCGCGCGTGCGGACGCGGGTGGCCAGCAGGGACTGGTGGGCGTCGCGGAACGTGGTGTCCGTGACGGCCAGCGCGGTCTGCTCGCGCAGGGTGCGGGCGAAGCCCTCGGGGCCCTGCTCCAGCAGCACCTGACGCCAGCCGTGCGGGGGCGCCGCGTCCTCGTTCCGGCTCGGGCCGTCGAAGGGCGAGCGGTCCGGCTCCTGGTGCTTGTCGCCCGGGTGCTCCGGGAGGCGGTCGCGGGGGTCGATGCCCTCGATGCGCGGGCCGTGCGGCTGGTTGACCGTGACGTCCACGAGGTACTGCAGGGCCTTGGAGCCGCGGTCCTGGGAGCGGTTCACCGTGGCCAGCTCGGGGTGCTTGTCGATGAAGTCCGTGGCGACGTCGCCGCTGACGAACTGCGGGTCGTCCATCACGTTCATCAGGAACGGGATGTTGGTGGCCACGCCGCGCACGCGGAACTCGGCCAGGGCGCGGCGCACGCGGCGCACGGCCGTGGCGTAGTCGCGTCCGCGGCAAGTGAGCTTGACCAGCATGGAGTCGAAGTGGGGGCTGATCTCCGCACCGGCGTAGATGGTGCCGCCGTCGAGGCGCACACCGGAGCCGCCGGCCGAGCGGTAGGCGGTGATGGTGCCGGTGTCCGGGCGGAAGCCGTTGGCCGGGTCCTCGGTGGTGATGCGGCACTGGATGGCGAAGCCGCGGACCTGGAGGGCGTCCTGGGTGATGCCCAGCTCGGGCAGGGTGGCGCCGGCGGCGATGCGCAGCTGCGCGCCCACCAGGTCGACGTCCGTGACCTCCTCGGTCACGGTGTGCTCCACCTGGATGCGGGGGTTCATCTCGATGAACACGTGCTGGCCCGCACGCTCGCCCGCCGTGTCCACGAGGAACTCGACGGTGCCCGCGTTGACGTACCCCATCTCCTTGGCGAAGGCGACGGCGTCCCGGTGCAGGGCCTGCCGGATCTCCTCGTCCAGGTTCGGGGCCGGGGCCATCTCGATGACCTTCTGGTGGCGGCGCTGGAGCGAGCAGTCCCGCTCGAAGAGGTGCACGACGTTGCCCTCGCCGTCGGCGAGGATCTGCACCTCGATGTGCCGCGGCCGCAGGACGGCCTGCTCGAGGAACACGGTGGGGTCGCCGAAGGCGGTGTCCGCCTCGCGCATCGCGGCCTCGAGGGAGCCGCGCAGGTCCTCGCGGCGCTCGACGCGGCGCATGCCGCGGCCGCCGCCGCCGGCGACGGCCTTGACGAAGATGGGGAAGCCGATCTCCTCGGCCTGCTCCAGGAGCCACTCGACGTCGGCGCTCGGGTCCGAGGAGGCCAGGGTGGGGATGCCCGCGCGCTTGGCCGCGCGCAGGGCCTCGACCTTGTTGCCGGTCAGCTCGAGGACGTCGGCGGGCGGGCCGACGAAGGTGATCCCGTTCTCGGCCGCGGCGCGGGCCAGGCCGGCGTTCTCCGACAGGAAGCCGTAGCCCGGGTAGATCGCGTCGGCCCCGGCGTCCTTGGCCACGCGGATGATCTCGTCCACGTCGAGGTAGGCGCGCACGGGGTGGCCCTCGTCGCCGATGCGGTAGGCCTCGTCCGCCTTCTGGCGGTGGATCGAATTGCGGTCCTCGTAGGGGAAGACGGCGACGGTGCGGGCGCCCAGCTCGTAGCAGGCGCGGAAGGCGCGGACGGCGATCTCGCCGCGGTTGGCCACCAAGACCTTGGAGAAGACGGCGCCGGCTCCGGTCGACCCGGCCGCGTCCTCTGGAGGGGTGAAGTTCTCGACAGGTGCGGTCATGGTTGGGAGTGTGTCACACCGCGCCGGAGTTCCGCCTCATGTCGCGCACAGTCACCGCTGCGAGACGAAAGATGACTGGTTCGGCGCTGTGGGGCGCCGACGCCGGCCCGGCCTCGTGCCGGGGCCGGCGTCGGCCGCGGGCGCCCCGCGGAGGAGGGTCAGGCGGAGCGGCGGGCCCGACGCCGCCCGGCCAGCTCGTCCCCCGGCTCGGGGGCGCCGACCACGCTCTCGCGGGGCAGCTCGGCGAGGCTGCCCTCGACCTCGCGCCACACGCGGCCGACGGCGATCCCGAAGACGCCCTGGCCGCCCTGGACGAGGTCCACGACCTCGTCCGCCGAGGTGCACTCGTACACCGAGGCGCCGTCGCTCATCAGGGTGATCTGCGCCAGGTCCTCGACACCCCGCTCGCGCAGGTGGCCCACGGCGGCGCGGATCTGCTGGAGCGAGACGCCGGTGTCCAGGAGGCGCTTGACCACCTTGAGGACGAGGATGTCGCGGAACGAGTAGAGCCGCTGGGAGCCGGAGCCGGAGGCGCTGCGGACCGTGGGGACCACGAGGTCCGTGCGGGCCCAGTAGTCGAGCTGGCGATAGGTGATGCCGGCGGCCTTGCACGCGGTGGGACCGCGGAAGCCGACGTCGTCGCCCCGGGTCGCGCCCTCGTCGAAGAGCGTGCCCTGGGTGCCGAGCGCGGGGGCCGGCCAGGACCTGCAGTGGGTGTCACGGGGAACCTCCTGGTGCGGGGCCCCCGGTGCGGGAAGGGGACGCGACCGTCATGTGCCGCCGGTGACCGTGGCGGCGCTCCCCGGTGACCGTGGGGAGGACGACGGAGGCGCCCCGGGTGGCGGGGCCCTCTTCCCCTCGAAGGTACGCGCGGGTCCGGGGGCGGTCAACGAAGCTGGCGGCGAGGCCGCGCCGTGTCGCCCCGGCTCCGCTCAGGCGAAGTCCTCGGGGCGCACCGTGTCCAGGAAGTCGCGGAAGTCCTCGACGGCGCGCTCCTGGCCGGCGTCCTCCTCCCCGTCCGCGCCGGCATGCCGGCGTCCGCGAGCACGGCGGGGCTGCCGAGCACGGGGGCGTCGGCGCGCAGGGCGACCACGACGGCGTCCGACGCGCGGGCGTCGACCCGGGCGCCCGTGGAGAGCACGAGCTCGGCGTGCACGACCTCGTCCCGGACCTCGGTGAGCCGCACCCGCACGACCTCGGCGCCCAGGGCGTCGACGGCGGCCAGGAGCAGCTCATGGGTGAGGGGCCGGGGCGTGCGGACGCCCTCGAGTGCGAGCGCGGCGGCGGCGGCCTCGGGCGCGCCCACCCACAGCGGGACCATCGTGCGGCCGGGCGGATCCACCAGCAGGATCACGTGGTGCTGCTCGGGCAGCTCGACGCGCACGCCGAGCACGGAGAGCGGCACGTCGCCGACCTCGTCGGCGGGCACGGGGCGCGGTTCAGTCATCCCACTGCTCCAGCCCCTCGGCCACGAGGGCCGCGTGCAGCCGCAGGCTGGCCTGCGCGATCTCCCGTGCCGAGCGGGCCACGCGGGGGCGGGTGCCGGCATCGCGGCGGGCCTGCAGCGGAGCGACGGCGCGCTCCACCAGGCCCAGCTCGCGGTCGGCGGCGGCCCGCAGCGGGCGCAGGTGCCGCGGCTCCAGGCCGTGGCCCGCGAGCACGACGGCGGCCCGGGCCACGTCCATCGCGTGGCTCGGGTAGCCGCCGTCGGGATCGACGGGCAGGAGTGAGTACTGGTCCAGCTCGGCCAGCAGCTCCTCGCCCGCACCGGATTCGGCGGCGAGCTCGGCGCGTGTCCACGACCGGCGGCCCCCGGCGACCTCGCGGCCGAGCCGATCCGCGTCCGAGGACGCCGGGACCGCCGCGGTTCCGGGCAGGCCGGTGGGGCGTTCACCGCGGTCCAGCGCGGCCAGGTGTTCGGCGATCACCTTGAGCGGCAGGAAGTGGTCGCGCTGCAGGGCGAGGACGAACCGGAGCCGGTCCACGTCCTCGGGCCGGAAGCGCCGGTAGCCGGCGGGGGTCCGCTCGGGCAGGACGAGGCCACGCTCCTCCAGGAAGCGCACCTTGGACGCGGAGACGCCGGGGAATTCGGCTTCGAGGGCGGCCACCACCTCGCCGATGCCCAGCCGGCCCGCAGGGCGGGCGGTGGGGACGGCGTCGGGGCGCGGGCGCGGATCGGTCACGGGGATGGCGGCTCAGCCCCGCGCCGGTCCGGCGTAGTACGTGAGCCGGTACTTGCCGATCTGCACGTGCATCCCGGAGCGCAGCAGGATCTCGTCCACGCGGTCGTGGTTCACGAAGGTGCCGTTGAGGGAGTTCAGGTCCACGAGCCGATGGCCGCCGTCCTCGGCCCGGAACTCCGCGTGACGACGGGAGACGGTGACGTCGTCGAGGAAGATGTCCGCGTCCGGGTGGCGCCCCACGGAGACCACGTCCTCGTCCAGCAGGAAGCGGGCGGACTGGTCCGGGCCTTCGTGGGCGAGCAGCAGCGCGGAACCGGCCGGGAGGGCGCGGATCGCGTCCGACTCCTCGCGGGTGAGGTCCGCCGAGACCAGCGGCGCCAGCTCGGTGAGGTTGATGGCGGAGGTGGACAGGTCCGGTTCACGTCCGGGCTGGTTCATGGGGTGCTCCTGTGCGAGGGCCGGCGCCGCGGCGCCGGAGGGAGAGACGAAGGGGACGCCGTCGCCCCGCCGGCCAGCGGCGGGGCGAGGGCGGACGGGGCTCAGCTGGTGTGCGAGGCGTAGCCCTCGGCGTCCATGAGGCCCTCGAGCTGGGCCTCGTCCGCGAGGGTGATCTCGAACAGCCAGCCGCCCTCGTAGGGGGCGGAGTTGACCAGGCCGGGCTCGCCGTCGAGCTCGTCGTTGACGGCGGCCACGGTGCCGGAGACCGGGGCGTAGATGTCCGAGACGGACTTCGTGGACTCGACCTCGCCCACCGCGGTGCCCGCGGTGACCTCGGTGCCGACCTCCGGCAGGTCCACGTACACGACGTCACCCAGCGCATCCTGGGCGAAGTCGGTGATGCCCACGCGGACCGTGCCGGCGGCACCGGCCTCGGCGATCCACTCGTGCTCGGCGGAGTACTTCAGGCCTTCGGGGATGGAGCTCATGGAATGCGCGTCCTTTGCGTGGTCGGGAGTGATGACGTCGTCTCGCAGACTACCGAGCGGCGCGTGATTCGCGCCACTGGCGCGCTCAGAGCACGCCGCGCATGCCGCGACGCACCGGCTTGGCGATGGCCAGCACGAGCAGGCCCACGCCGAGGGTGACCGCGCCGATCACGCCGAAGTAGCCCACCTCGTTCTGCTCCGAGTAGGAGCCGGCCAGGGAGCCTGCCAGGGCCGTGCCCAGGGCGACGGACAGGTTGTACAGCGACACCATCATCACCGGGAAGCTGCGCGGGGCGACCTTGGTGGCCAGGGAGAGGCCCACCGGGGAGACGAGCAGCTCGCCCATGGTGCAGACGAAGAGGATCAGCGTCAGCCACAGCAGCGGCACGGCGACGACGTCGGCCACCGGGATGAACAGCAGGAAGGCGATGCCGATCAGGACGATGCCGATGCCGAACTTCACCGGGGTGGCGGGCTGGCGGGTGCCCAGCTTGGTCCACAGCGCGGCGAACACGGGGGCGAACACGATGATGAAGATCGGGTTGATGGAGTTGACCCACTCCATGGGCATGAGCCAGCCGAACAGGTTCCGGTCGAGGCGGTTCTCGGAGTACAGCGCGATCACGGTGAACTGCTGCTGGAAGAGGGCGAAGAACACGGACGTGCCGATGAACAGCGGGATGAACGCCTTCACGCGCGAGCGCTCCTCCTCCGTGACCTTCGTCGAGGTCAGCAGGACGGCGAAGATCGCGATGGCCGCGACGGCGGCGAGCACGACGACGGCGTCGGAGAGGTTGCCCAGGGTGACGACGCCCGTGAGGAACAGGACCACGACGACGGCGACCATCCCCAGGCCGATCAGGCCCCAGCGGCCGTACTGCGACCGCGGCAGCGGATCCGGGACCCGGTGCACGTCCGTGGGCAGGTTCTTGCGGGTCAGGGCGTACTGCGCCAGGCCGATGGCCATGCCGGCGGCGGCGAGGCCGAAGCCGACGCGGAAGCCCAGCGTGTCCCGCGCCAGGCCGGTGAGCAGCGGGCCGAAGAGGGCGCCGATGTTCACGCCCATGTAGAAGATGGAGAAGCCGGCGTCGCGCTTGGGGTCCTCGCGGGAGTACAGGGAGCCGACGAGGTTCGTGGCGTTGGCCTTGAGGCCGCCCGAGCCGACGGCGACGAGCACGAGGCCCAGGGTCAGGCCCGGGACGCCCGGGACGAGGGCCAGCGCGATGTGGCCCAACATGATCCCGACGGCGCTGACGAACATGGTGCGCTCGGAACCGAGCAGGCGGTCGGCGACCCAGCCGCCGAGGATGCAGAACACGTACACCATGCCGCCGTAGGCGCCGACGATGCCCGTGGCCACGGCCGGGTCGATCCCGAGGCCGCCCTCCGCGGCGGTCCAGGACATGTAGTACACGAGCATC
This sequence comes from Micrococcus sp. GPGPB33, assembly GCF_037853785.1. Classification (NCBI taxonomy): domain Bacteria; kingdom Bacillati; phylum Actinomycetota; class Actinomycetes; order Micrococcales; family Micrococcaceae; genus Micrococcus; species Micrococcus sp. GPGPB33. The sequence continues at coordinate 1,714,430 of NZ_JAQMWO010000002.1, read as the reverse complement.
GCCTGCATGCCGTAGAAGGAGAAGCGCTCCCACAGCTCCACGGAGAACAGGTTCGCCAGCGGGCCGGGCTGGCCGAGGAACGGGCGGCCGCGCCAGTCGGGGGTGGCGTCGTCGGGACGGGTGGCCGTCGACGCCGCCACGCGGGCGGACGGCTCGACGTCGGGCACGCGGCCCGCGAGAGGATTCTGGGGATTTTCCACCGATCTACTGTCCTCCCCTGAGGGAGCCAGAGCAAACTCCCCGCCCGATGACGCCGATCACATCCGCGGCCCGGGCGGCGTCCGTCCTAGAGTGGAGGCCGTGTCCGTCACCTCCGAGATCGCCCGTGCCCGCTCGCTCATCCGTGTGGTCCCCGACCATCCCAGCCCGGGCGTGGCCTTCCAGGACATCACGCCCCTGCTCGCCGACGCCCGCGCCCTGAGGGCGTGTGTTGAGGCCCTGGTGGCGCCGTTCGAGGGACGCTTCGACCTCGTGGCCGGCCTCGAGGCCCGCGGGTTCCTGCTCGCCGGGGCGGCCGCCGTCCTGACCGGCACCGGCCTCGTGCCGCTGCGCAAGGCCGGGCGCCTCCCGGCTCCCGCGGCCCGTGCGGACTACACGCTGGAGTACGGGACCGCGAGCATCGAGGTCTCCGAGGACCTGCGGGCCGGGTCACGGGTGCTCCTGCTCGACGACGTCCTCGCCACGGGCGGCACCCTCGCCGCCGGCCGGCGGCTCATCGAGGCGCGGAGTGCGGAGGTGGTGGGCGCGGCCTGCCTGCTGGAGCTCACGGCCCTCGGCGGCCGGGCCGTCGTGCCGGACACGCACGTGCTGTTCGCGGCCTGAACCGCCCCGCCCGACCGACGGAGAGTGGCGGACCAGGCTGCTCCGCGCCGGGTACGACGAAGCCGGAGCCCCGAACTGCTGAACTCCGGCTTCGTCGACGTGGTCGGGCTAGCGGGATTTGAACCCACGACCTCTTGACCCCCAGGCGTCCAGACCGTTCATACTTCTCCGAAAATGCGACGTGACGGCGTAGCCGAGCTCCAGATGCTCGGCCGCGTAGTCGGCCGGGATCACGACGGAGCCACCTCGCTTCCGGCCAGCACGGCGGAGGGCGAGGGAGTCGTCGTCGCGGACGTCGGTGACCGTCCACCTGTTGCTGTTGCTGACCCAGCCACGCCCGGAGCGCAGGCGCCGGTCGTTGTGTCGGGTGATGACGGTGTCCCCGGCGGCGGCGCGGGTGCCGTCGTGCAGTTCGACTTCGCGGAGGGCGTTCACGATGCCGTCAAGGATCAGCTCGGCGCGGGCTCGCCGGTTGAGGGCGAGCACGGCTTCGTTGGAGTCGGCCACGAGCACCGCCGCCCGCCCGGCCAGCGTGTCGGCGCGCCACGCCCGGTAGGCGACTTCGACCATCGCCTCGCTGTCGCCTTCGGCGATGCGGCCGTGGTCCGCGTAGGCGTTGATGACGCTGGTGTCGCCGTGGCGCAGGCCGAGGGAGGCAGTCTTCTCCCAGGCGTGGGCGAGGCGGTGCACGGCGGTGAGCTCGGGGGCGTCATCCCGGTCGTGGACGAGCATCGCGTAGGCGCCGGCCGCGGTCGGCAACTGGAGCTGAGCGTAGTCCCCGACGACCAACGTCTTCGCCCCGGCCGCGGTGGCGAGGGCGGTGATGCGGTCGAGGGCGAGGGTGCCGGCCATCGACGCCTCATCGACGACGACGAGCTGCCCCCGGCGGAACGTGGCCCCGGTGCGGTCGTGGGTGTCCAGCCACTTCGCCGTGTTCTCGGCGGCAATCCCGAGGTCGTCGGCGAGGACGTGCGCCGCGACCGCGGACGGAGCGAGGCCGACGACAGAGCCTCGGCCGTGCTCGTGCTCCCACGCTCGGCGCAGCGCGTTCATCGCCGTCGTCTTCCCAGCCCCGGCCGGCCCTACGAGCACGTCGATCATCCGGCCTGACAGCGCGATCCTCGCCAACGCGTCCGCCTGGTCCGGGCCGAGGGTGCGGCCCTCCCGGTCGGGCCGGGCCGTGATCCGCTCTACCGTCGCCAACGGCACGGTCGGGCCGGTAGTGGTGCGGGCGCGCTCGAGGAGGCGGTCTTCGGCCGCCAGCAGAACCTCGGAGGAGAACACGGCCGAGTGCTTCGGCCGGAACACTGATGTGCCATCCGGGCGGCGGAACGCCGCGGGGCTCGAAGCGAGCTCGGGCGGGGTCAGCCGCAGCGACACGGACTCGGCGGCGTCGACCACGAGGCCGACGATCGCTTCCCGGTCTTCGGTGGAGGCGAACCTGTAGCCGGTGGTCTGCCGGGCGGCCTCGGCCATCAGGTTCTGAGCCGCCCCCTTCATTCGGTCCGGACGTTCTGTGAGTCGTCGGTTTCCATTTGATGGGTGCACTGCCGAGCGTACTCGGCTGGGGTTAGGTAGCCGAGCGAGGAGTGCCGGCGGTGGTGGTTGTACTCGTCCTTCCAGTCGCCGATGATGACCTGTGCGTGCAGCAGCGAGTAAAAGCTGTTGATGTTGAGGCACTCGTCGCGGATCCGGCTGTTGAACGACTCGACGTACCCGTTGCGCCACGGCGAGCCCGGAGGGATGTAGGACAGGCCGGTGCGGGTGCCGGCCCAGTCGGCCATCGCCTCGCTGATGAACTCCGGCCCGTTGTCCGACCTGAGCACCGCCGGGGCGCCCCGGGCGGCGACGAGGTCCTCGAGGTGGGCGGTGAGTCGGTCGGCGGTAATCGAGCGCTCCACGAGCCCGCCGATGCACTCCCGGGTGTGTTCGTCGACGATCGAGCAGATCTTGATCGGCCGTCCGTGCTCGTCGGCGTCGAACTGGAAGTCCACCGCCCACACCACGTTCGGCGCGTCCGCCGTCGGCGCGTCGACGGTCGAGGACCCGACGCGCTTGCGTCGACGCCGCTGCGGGACCCGGAGCCCTTCGTCACGCCACAGGCGTTGGATCTTCTTGTGGTTCACCACCCACCCCTCGGCGCGGGCGTCGTGATACGCCCGCCGATACCCGTAGCGGGGATGGTCCTTCGCCCAGGCGCGCAGCCACTCCCTGAGCGCCCGATCCGGGTCCGCGACCGTGTCGCCCTTGAGCGGTCGCCGGTACGCGGAGCGGCTCAGCCCGACCAGACGGCACGCCATCCGTTCGCTCACCCGCAACTTGCGCTTGAGGTGATCGACGGCGGCGCGGCGCCTGTCCGGGCTTAGAAGTTTCCCTCAGCCAGCTCCTTGAGCGCGGCCTTCTCCAGCTCCGCTTCCGCGAGCAGACGCTTCAGGGTCGCGTTCTGCTTCTCCAGCTCCTTCAGGCGCTTTGCGTCGTCGGCCTTGAGGCCGCCGTACTGGTTCCGCCACCGGTAGTACGTCTGCTCGGACACCCCGAGCTCCCGGCACACCGCCGCGACGTCCTGACCATCGGCGAGCATCCTGTCGGCCTGCCCGAGCTTACGGACGACCTGCTCGGGGGTGTGACGCTTCCTGCTGTTCGTCATGATCTGACCAGTCTCCCTGCCCGCGACCGCGGGCAACAGGACGACTCTCATAACGACTGGACCTACGAAACGGGGTCAGCCCAGGGGAGACCTTTGCGTGGTGCGCCATCTCGCTGCCCTGGTCCCTTACCAGCGAGGTCTGCATCATCCGGGGCAGCTCGGTGAAGTACTCGATCACCGCGTCCGCGGGGGCCCTCGGCGTGTTTCGAGGGCAGGGCGAGCGGGCCGGTGAACCCGCTCATCCGCTCCACCAGCGTCGCCGCGCACGAGGACCCGTTCTTCCCGATGATCAGGTCGCCCTCCCAGTGCCCGGGTACCCGCCGCTTCGCCGCGTCCTCGCCACGCTCCGCGATCGGGACCATCCCCACGATCGGCCCGCCTCGGGAGCGGCCGTGCGTGCGGGGCCGGCGCTTGGTCCGTTTGGACTGCAAGAAGATCCCACGCTTGGCGAGTTCTCCGCGGGGGATCGCGTAGATGTACTGGTAGATCGCTTCTCCGCTGACGGTGCGGCCCTGAGCGTCGGGAGAGTTCGCCATGCGTTCAACGGTCGGGTCTGCGGCCTCCAGACGCAAGCGACCCGCGATCTCGTTCGGCATCCATGACGCTGCGAGGTCGGCGTTGACGCGGGCCTCGAGTACCGGGTCCTTTGCCACTTTCCGGACCTGTGGGCGAGAGCGCTGGCGTTGCGCTTTCACGTCCGCGGTCACGGCTTGATAGCCGCGCGTCTTCGTCGAGTTCGGTCGAAGCTCTCTGGAGACCACCGAAGGGCATCTACCCAGGTGAGACGCGATCTTCCGGACTCCCCACCCGGCCTTCGATCCCGTCGAGATCTCCATCCGCTCCGTGAACGTGAGTCGCCGCCGCACCATCCCAGGCCTCCTCGCCTCGAGCCCCCACCGACCGGGAGTGTTGCTACGACGCTATGACACCACCAACCGACAGTCATCTCTTGCCGATTTACATTCAGCCGACGACCTGAATGAAGCCAGCAGCCGAATGCACTCGACGGTCTACGTCGAAGTCGTGGTCTGGTCCAGGTCTCGGCGTCCCTTGCGGAGCCCGATTTCGTAGGCTGTAAAGGAAATGAGCGTCAGTGCGATTAACGGCAGCACGAACCACGCCATGGCTACGGTGAATCCCTCCAGTGCATCGTGCGCTGTGGCAGCCAGCACAAGGTATCCGGTGTAGGCGGCGTACAAAACCACGAACAAGCCGCCCTCCCAACGCGCCACCGCGAAGCCCGTGAACGCGATCGGCAGTAGTGCCACTGCGGCCGCCAGCATTACTGGGATATCGAAGGCCACTGCGGCGCCGGATACGGGAATGCCCTCAAGAGAGATGAGCGCGGTTAGTCCTAGCACTACCCCTATGTTGAAGATATTGCTGCCGACCACGTTGCCCACCGCTAGGTCGCGTTCACCGCGACGCACGGCAATGATGGACGTCGCCAGCTCGGGCAGCGATGTCCCGACAGCCACAACGGTCAGTCCGACCACGAGGCTGCTTACGCCCAACGTGGTGGCTATGTTCACTGCTCCTTCCACGAGCAGCGTGGCACCGGCGACCAGCAACGCGACCCCCAGCAGCACAAAGAAGAGCGACCTGCTGACCGAGGCGCCTAGGGCGTGTCTGAGAATAGATGCACGAGTCAGCTGAGACCCTGGGGACATGTCCCGGTTCCAGATGCTCTCTGACACCCAATGGGAGTTGATCGCCCCGATGCTCCCGACCCGGACCGGCCGCGCCGGCAGGCCGTTCGCCGACGCCCGCACCATGGTGGAGGCGATCATCTACCGGTACCGGTGCGGAATCGCTTGGAGGGATCTGCCCGAGGTCTACGGGCCCTGGCAGACCGTGTGGACCTGGCATCGGCGCTTGGCCGAAAAAGGCACATGGGACACGGTGCTGGCCACGCTGACCGCCGCCGCTGACGCCGAAGGCCTGATCGATTGGTCGGTCTCGGTGGACTCCACGATCGCCCGCGCCCACCAGCACGCGACGAACATCACCCGCCACACAGGGGGATGGATCGAACTACAAGAATCCGCGTGAGGAACCGGCCGATCACGGCATCGGGCGCTCCCGTGGCGGGCTGAGCACGAAGATCCATCAGCTCGTCGATGGGACCGGGCTGCCGCTGGTCAGCCTGATCACCCCCGGCCAGGCAGGGGACTCCCCGATGCTGCTTCCTCTTCTGGCGCAGCTGCGCGTGACCCGGCCAGTAGGGCGGCCCCGGACCCGCCCCGAGGCCGTGCTGGGCGATAAGGCGTACTCCTCCCGGGCGATCCGCACCCACCTACGTGCCCGTGGGATCAAAGCGGTCATCCCCGAACCGGCCGACCAGCAGGGCCACCGCAGACGGCGCGGTGCCCGCGGCGGGCGCCCCATTGGCCTCGACGCGGACGCCTACAAGGGCCGCAACGTCATCGAGCGTCAGTACGCTCACCTGAAGCAGTGGCGGGGTCTGGCGACCCGGTATGACAAGTACGCGATCATCTACAGGGCCGCTGTGGTCCTGAATGCTGTGCTCGCATGGTCAAAACGATTGTCAGACATGCCCTAACGACCAGGCATGACAAGTACGTGATCGACTACCGGATCGCGGTGGTCCTGAGCGCTGCACTCGCATGGTCCAAACTATTGTCGGACACGCCCTAGCGCAGCCCCTTCCTCGTCGGCTGGATCGACGGTTGCCGAATCTCCTGTCCCTTCCCGGGCATTCACCGCGGTCTTGGCGTCCCGCCGACTAATCACCACGGACATTATGGTGTGGACCACCACACCGAAAAATAGTATCAGCCCGTCCACCGCACTGATCCTCCCATCCAGGGACACAAGGAGCAGTAGAACTGACAAGACGACCATCAGGGGCAGGTCAAAGCGGATCAGCCTCCGCTTTACAGCGAGGGGAACGACCAGCGCGGACAGTCCCAGGATGAGCAGGACATTAATGATGTTGCTGCCAACCGCATTGCCCACGGCAAGCCCCGGTTCATCACGCAGTACAGCACCGACGCTCACTGCGAACTCGGGTGCCGACGTCGCCGCTGACACTACGGTGAGACCGATCACCAATGACGAAATCCCGAAACGTCCGGCCAGTGCTGACGCCCCACGCACCAAAAATTCCCCACCCAAGACCAGCAGCACCAGTCCGGCCACGATCCGTCCAATATCAAGCGCATCCATGAGTAGGAGTGTACGGACCACAGTTCAGGCCCTGCCACGAGCACCCGCTGACCTCGAGATTTCACTGGGGTGTGGTCTCGACGGGTGGGCGTCATAGAGAAAGGTGCTCCTGGCCTGGGATGATACGGGGTGTCGAGTCTCGTAATCCCTGGCCGGAAGGAGCACCTTTCAGGTGTCCCACCCTACCGTGTTCTTCTACCCCCGCCCGCGTGTGGACGTCGCTGAGGTCCCGGCGGCCTCGCATGCGGGCGCGGTGCTGCTGACCGACACGATCCACGCCACCGGCCTCGCCTCTTCGCTGCGTGAAGCGTTGGGTTCATGGACGAAACCGCTGGCCGAGCATCACGCCTCCAAGGTCCTGCTGGACCTCGCGATGACTCTCGCGGTGGGCGGGGAGGTCGCCCGTGACACCGACCTGCTGCGGTGCGAGCCGGGCCTGTTCGGTGACGTCGCCTCGGCCCCAACGATCTCCCGCACGCTCACCACCCTCGCTGAGGACGCGCCCGCCGTGATGACCGCGATCGCCAGGGCTCGCAGGACCGCGCGCGAGCAGGCCTGGGCCCTGGCCGGCGAGCATTCCCCGGCCGAGGGGACGAGCGCGAAGACCCCGCTGGTCATCGACCTCGACGCCACCCTGATCAACGTCCACAGTGAGAAGGAGCAAGCCGCCCCGACGTTCAAACGCGGCTTCGGCTACCACCCTCTGTACGCGTTCCTGGACCACGGCAGCGAAGGAACCGGGGAACCGCTCGCGATCCACCTTCGCCCCGGCAACGCGGGCTCGAACACCGCCAGCGATCACATCGCCGTCACCCGTCTGGCCCTTGCGCAGCTCCCACCGGCCCTGCTGGGCCGGGGCGGGCGGGGATCGAAAAAGGTCCTGATTCGCACCGACGGGGCCGGCGGCCCCAAGGACTTCGCGGGCTGGCTGGAGCGGCAGCGTCTGGCCTACTCAGTCGGGTTCACCCTCCCCGCGAACACTCCTGACCTGTTGGAACGTATTGATGAGGCGAAGGCGTGGACTCCTGCCTACGACACCGACACCGAAGGGATCCGCGATGGGGCATGGGTCGCGGAACTGACCGGACTACTGGACCTGCCCGGGTGGCCCCCGGAATGCGGGTAACCGTAAGGAAGGAACGCCCCCACCCCGGAGTGCAGCTACGGATCACCGATCACAAAGGGATGCGGATCACTGCGTTCGCGACCAACGCCCCACGCGGCCAGCTTCCAGTGCTGGAGCTGCGTCACCGCCGCCGCGCGCGCTGCGAGGACCGGATCCGCAACGCCAAGGACATGGGCCTGATGAAGTTCCCGCTGCAGGGATTCGCGCAGAACCAGGTCTGGTGCCAGATCGTCCAGCTCGCCGGCGTCATCGTCGCCTGGATGCAGGCCATCGCGCTGGCCGGCCATGATGCACGTCGCTGGGAGCCCAAACGGTTTCGCGCACGGTTGTTCGAGATCCCCGCGACCATCGTGCGCCGCTGTCGGCACAAGATCCTGCATTCGAGGCTCATCGCATTTGAGGGTGTAGCAAGGGTCTGAAGCCGCCTGATTCGAGGAGGCTGCGGGCGATGTAGTTGGTGAGGTTGCGGAAGCCGAGGGCGGAGCCGCGCAGGTGTTCGAGCCGGCCGTTGATCGCCTCCGTCGGACCGTTGCTGGTGCCCAGTCGCTCGAAGAACGCCAGCACGTCGGCGGCGCGTTTGGTCAGTGTCCGGCCGAGCTTGCCCAGTTCCTCGAGGGTGTCGGGGACCTTCTTGCTCAGCGCCGCGATCACCTTCTCCATCTTGGCCTTAGCCTTTGCGCGGTCGAATTCTCGATACGCGGCGACCATGGCCTGGTAGATCTCCCAGGCCGCTTCGACCGCGGCGTGCTTCTCGTGGGCGAAGAGGACGCTGAGGTGTTCTTTTTGGCGGTCGGTCAGCAGGCTCATCCCGGTGTGGAGGGTGCGGCGCAGTTGCGTCCGGCAGAGTGGTGTACGAATCCCGCAGCACGTTGACTCCGGTTGGCGTGTCGACCGCGAAGTAGAAGCGGTCACCGCGGGAGGCTTTCGAGGAAACTCTCACATCCCACTCGAAAGGGACACCCGCGATGACCGCTCCCCACGATATCGACCCCCAGGCGTTTCTGTCCGATCTGCTCACCCAGGCCTCGCCGGACTTGATGCGTCAGATGCTCACCACCTTCATCAATGCCCTGCTGTCGGCCGAGGCTGACAGCGTGTGCGGCGCCGCCTACGGCGCCCGCTCGGATGAGCGCACCAACCGGCGTAACGGCTACCGGCACCGGGACCTGGACACCCGCGCCGGCACCATCGACGTCGCGATCCCGAAACTGCGCGAAGGCACCTACTTTCCCGACTGGCTCCTGGAGCGGCGCCGCCGCGCCGAGGCAGCGCTGACCACGGTGGTCGCCACCTGCTACCTGCTCGGCGTCTCCACCCGCCGGATGGACAAACTGGTGCAGACTCTCGGCATCACGGGCCTGTCGAAATCGCAGGTCTCAGAGATGAGTAAAGACCTGGATGCGCAGGTCGAAGCGTTCCGCACCCGGCCGCTCGATGCTGGGCCGTATCGGTTTGTCGCCGCCGACGCGCTCGTGCTCAAAGTGCGTGAACACGGCCGGGTCGTCAAGGTCGCCGCCATGGTCGCCACCGGCATCAACAACGACGGCTACCGCGAGATCCTCGGCCTGCAACTGGGCACCGCGGAGACCAGGGAGGGGTGGCTCGGGTTCTTCCGTGATCTGGCTGCCCGCGGCCTGTCGGGGGTGGAGCTGATCACCTCCGATGCCCATGCCGGGCTGGTCGAAGCGGCCGGGGCGGTGTTCGGGACGGCGCAGTGGCAGCGCTGCCGCACCCACTACGCGGCCAACCTGATGGCGGTGTGCCCGAAGTCGCAGTGGCCCGCGGTGAAAGCGCTGCTGCACAGCGTCTACACCCAGCCCGACGTCGAGGCGGTGATCGCCCAGTACGAGCACATGATCGACAGCCTGGCCACCCATCTGCCGGCCGCTGCCGAGCACCTCGAGGGCGCCCGCGATGAGGTGCTCACGTTCACGAAGTTCCCGAAGGAGGTGTGGAAGAAGATCTGGTCGAACAACCCGAACGAACGGCTCAACAAGGAGATCCGGAGACGCACCGACGTCGTCGGCATCTTCCCCAGCCGAGTCGCGGTGATTAGACTCCTCGGCGCGGTGCTGGCCGAGCAGCACGACGAATGGACCGAATCACGGCGCTACATGAGCCTGGAATTGCTGACCGCGACCGACACGATGCTCGCCGAAGCAGCCGCGAAAGCCGCGGCTGAACAAGCCGCCCTACAGGTCAGCGACACCATGACCGACGACCCCGGCCACGCGGCACTCGCCGCCTGACAACCCACCCGACCACGAGGAACCCGACAAAGCCTCGATACACCACTCAAAAGGACTTGACCATGGCTATGCCCGAGACCGACCTGCTGCGCATCGGCCGCTGGTGCCGTGAACGCGTGCCCGAGCACCTGTGGGATCAGGTGAGAGTAGAAGCCGAGATCGCCGACCGGCACGTCACGATCATCGAGACGCGGCCGCCGTGGGACGGGCAGGGCGACTGGACGCGGTTCCCGGTCGCGCGCCTGCGATACACCGTCAAGACCGGCCAGTGGAGCATCTACTGGCGTGACCGGCACATGAAGTTCCACGAGTACACGAAGAGGCGCCCGACGAAGAACGTCCAGAGTCTGCTCGACTACATCGGCAGCCACCAGGATCCGATCTTCTGGGGCTGAGAGCTCCCACGGCCGTGTCGGTACTCACCGCTACGGTCGGGAGTATGAGCGAAGAGCAATGGGATGAAGCGGCCTTCCGCGCATCGATCCCGGCCGCGCGCGAGAAGGTTGAGTTTGCCGCAAGGTTCTGCGAGATCGGCCCCTCACAGCCCCGCTGGGATAGTCACCGTCCCGTCGTCGAGTTGATCTTCTATCTCTGCAAGCTCGACTACGACATCAAGGTGCTCCTGCTGCCTTCCTGACCGATTGAAGCGCCCTGGGTTTGTTGGAGACTCCTGACCTTGGAAACGAGGATGGAGTTATGCCGAAAGAGCAGACAGCGGGGAAGCCGACGACGCGTCGGTATTCGCCGGAGGAGAAGGCCGCGGCGGTCCGGATGGTGAGGACGCTGCGTGCCGAGCTGGGGACCGAGCATGGGACCGTCAATCGGGTCGCGACGCAGCTCGGGTACGGGGTCGAGTCCGTGCGGATGTGGGTCAAGCAAGCCGACATCGACGACGGCGTCACCTCTGGCGTGAGCAGCGCTGAGGCGCGGCGGGTGCGTGAACTGGAGCAGGAAGTCCGGGAGTTGCGGCGGGCCAACGAGGTCCTCAAGCGTGCTGCGTCTTTCTTCGGGGCGGAGCTCGACCGCCACTACCGGAAGTAGTCGCGTTCATCGACGCGAACAAGGATGACCTGGTCGACGCTCGCCGGCTCGGAGTCGAGCTCATCTGCAGGCTGCTGCAGGTGGCTCCGAGCAGCTACTACGCCGCCAAGACCCGCGCCCCCTCGGCTCGCGCGGTGCGGGACGAGGAGCTGATCCCGCAGCTGGTCGAGCTCTAGGAGACGAACTACCGCGTCTACGGGGTCAGAAAGCTCTGGAAGACCGCGCGTCGCGCCGGGATCGACATCGGCCGAGATCAGACGGGCCGGCTCATGCGCGCCGCAGGGATTAAGGGCGCGACCAGGTCGAAGCGGGTGAAGACGACCCGGCCAGATCCGACCGCGGCGCGGCACCCGGACCTCGTGAAGCGGGAGTTCACCGCGCCTGCCCCGAACCGGCTCTGGGTCACCGACCTGGCGTTCGTGCCGACGTGGGCCGGCGTCGCGTACGTCTGCTTCATCGTCGACGCGTTCTCCCGGATGATCGTCGGGTGGCGGTGCGCGTCACACATGCGCACCGAGATGGTCCTCGACGCGATCGAGATGGCCCGCTGGTCCCGCGGCGCTCGCCACGAGGACCTGCGCTGCCACAGCTGTCAAGGGCCATTGAGTTCTGCCCATAGGCGGCCAGTGTTTCTTCCCGCTGGTGGCCATCAGAACTGCCCACTGGTGGCCAGCTGGTTTGCCCGTTTGGGTGGTGGTGCTGGCCACCGTGATGGGATCAGTTCAGTGGCATGACTCCCTTCCCGGCCATTGCCTGGGTCATCCGTACGGAGTCTCCGGTGGTCTGGCACACGTGGGCGTGGTGCAGGAGCCGGTCCACGGTGGCGGTGGCCAGGGTCTTGGGCATCAGCTCGTCGAAGCCGGCCGGGTGCAGGTTCGAGCTGATCGCTACGGAGCGTTTCTCGTAGGCGGCGTCCACGATGCGGTAGAGGCCCTCGGCGGCATCGTCGGCGACCGGCAGCAGGCCGATGTCGTCGATGACGATCAGGTCGGCGCGCAGGATTCGGGCGACGGCTTTGGTGATGGTGTCATCGGGCCGGTGGGCCCGGATCATCGCCCCGAGGTCCTCCAGGGTGAACCAGGCCACCCGCTTGCCCTCCTCCACGGCCTGCTGGCCCAGGGCCTCGAGGAAGAAGGTCTTGCCGGTGCCGGAGGGCCCGCAGACCACGAGGTTCTCTCTGCGCGAGAGCCATTCCAGGGTGCGCAGGGACTGCTGGGTCGGGGCCGGGATCGAGGAGGCGCCCGGATCCCAGGTCGTGAAGGTCTTGCCGGTGGGGAACCCGGCGGCCTTGCGCCGGGCGGCGAGCATGGATCGGGCCCGACCGGTGGTCTCCTCGACCAGCAGGGCCTTGAGGACCTCGGCCGGCTCCCAGCGTTGGGCCCGGGCGGTGGCCAGTACCTCGGCGGCGATACCGCGGGCGTGGGGCATCTTCAGCTGCCGCAACAGCGCCTCCAAATCGGCCGGCAGCGCCGGTGCGGCGGTGTTCGGGGTGTGGATGCTCACCGGGCTGCCCCCTCGGTGTTGGAGGTACCGAGGCCGGCCCAGCCGGCGGTGCCCTGGGTCAGGGACCGTTCCTCGGTGGCGGTGTGCATCCCGGTGCGGTGGCCGGCGGCGGTGAGCAGGGAGGCCAGGTCGCCGTGGGCGAAGCGCTGGTGCACCGCGGCCACCCCGAGGGCGCGGTCGACCTGGTCGGTGCCGGCGAGCTTGGCCAGGGTGACGGCCTCGGCCATCTTCTGACCGATCCGGCTGGTGCCGGCCGCGGCGGCCTCCACCAGCCAGGTCCTCGCTCCGGCCCCGATGGCCAGGAACTCGGCCTCCGCCGCCGAACGGGGCACCGGGGTGTAGTCCCCGGGCACCTTGTCCGTCTCGTGGCCGGGGAAGTGCGCGTCGTCGATGGCCGGGGACCCGGGCCGGGCCACCCGGTGCCGGGCGACCTCCACCGGCCCCTGCGCACCGGCGTGCATGATCACCACCATCGAGTCCGGTCCGGTGCCGTGATGGCGCACGAACACCTCGGCCCCGAGCAGGTGCGCGGGCACCGAGTACTGGGCGTTTTCGAAGGAGACCATCGGCGTGTTCTCCGGCACCTTCCGTCCCACCCCGTAGGCCACGGTGTGCGCCGTGGCGGGGATCCGATGCAACGCGCTGGTCTCCTCGGCGAGCATGTGGTCCGGGCGGCGCCGGGTCACCCGGTGCTCCCGGGAGTTCACCATGGCCATGAACCCCGCGCAGGCGGCCTCGAGCTCAGCGAACGAGGCGTACTGGTCCCGCAGGTTGGTGTCCTTCGGGACCAGGTCGGCCTTGGCCAGCTTCACCGCGTTCTCCACCCCGCCCTTGGCGGCCGGATCCGCTGGCTGGCAGGTCAGCACCTCCACGCCGTAATGCCGAGCGAACGCCACGGTGGCCTGGTTACGCACCGGCACCCCGGCCACATGAGAGACCGTCACTGTCTTCTCGTTATCCGTCAGCACATAGGTCGGCGCGCCCCCGATCAGCCGGAAGCACCGGTCCAGGGCGGCGAACACACTCGGAGCCGTCCTATCACGCAGGGCGATGACGATCCGGTAGCGGGACCAGGCCAGCCAGGCCACGAACAGCACCGTCTTGGCCCCGTCGATCGCCGGCCCATCGCCGAAGTCGTACTGCAGCCATGCGCCCGGCTCGGTGATCCAGGGCCGGTGCACCCGGCGCTTCCCGGCCCGCCAGGCGGCCTTCACCTCGGCCACCGCCCGCCGGGTGGAGCGCTCAGAGCCGGTGTAGCCCATTGCGGTGAGCTTGGCGTGCACGACATCGGCGCGGATCCTGCCCGTGGAGGCCTCGACCCATTCCTCGATCTTGGGCAGCCAGACATCGGTGACCTTCGGGCGGCTGGCTCCGGATCCAGGGGTCTGGCCGGCGTCGCGGGCCCGCACCAGCCGGGCCACGGTGTGATGGGAGCAACCGGCCAGCTCGGCGGCGCCCCGCAATGACTTGGTCAGGTCATAGGCACTGAGTATTTTCATGGTTTCTGCGGCATCCTTCATTCAGGGCCTCTTCCTCGCTGGATTCGATTCGACACCGATATCCAACCCGGGGAGGAGGCCCCCGCCGGCTCACGACGCGGCGGGCAACGAGCAACGCGGGCAAACCAGATGGCCAGCACCGGGCAGTTCCCGTGGCCATCACTGGGCAGTCCTCATGGCCGTCAGCGGGTCATTCCCTGGCCACCTATGGGCAGCTTTTCATGGCCGCTTACACACAGCGACGCGGGGTCTCAATTCACCTCCATTCGCTACGGCGAACGCCTCGCCGAGATCGGAGCGACACCGTCGATCGGGACCGTCGGGGACAGCTATGACAACGCCCTGGCCGAGACCGTGAACGGCTATTACAAGGCCGAGCACGTCCGCGGACCCGCACGGCCAGGTCCCTGGCGGACGGTCGAGGACCTCGAGCTCGCGACCCTCGGGTGGGTGTCCTGGCACAACACGCAACGCCTCCACGGCTACCTCGGCGACGTCCCACCCGCCGAGTTCGAGGACACGTTCTATGCTGTCGAAGCCGGCCGCGAACAGCTGGTCGGAATCAAATAGCGCGAGTCTCCATCAGACCCAGGGGGCTTCAGGGCCAACGCTCTGGTCACCGACGAGATCGATTTTGGATCGAGCCGCTCGGCCACTGAGGAAGTTCTGAATTCCCGGGGATATAAGTCGAGCCGAACGCCGAACCGTAGGGTCTGTCTCGATCAGTTTGTGCTAAGGAATATGTCAGGCACGGAAAGAGGCCCAGGCGCTCCCCTCGAGGGAGTACCTGGGCCTCATTCCATTTTCCCTCGTCAGATGCGGACTCTGACCCGTGGGAACGTGGTCGGGCTAGCGGGATTTGAACCCACGACCTCTTGACCCCCAGGCGTCCAGACGGTGCGATCGAGACCGAAATTCGCGTGATTCCGGACCTCAGATCATGCTGAGCACGTCACGAGATGCATGGTTCGCATGATTTTGGTCCCCAATTGGTCCCCCTCCCCGAAGGCGCGCGGGAGCCTGAAAAGGAGCTTCGTTGGCGCGCAGATGGTCAGAGATCCGGCCGACACGCTCTTCGCTTCGTCAGCGGGCGTGACTTCGATAAGGGGGTTCTTGCCCTTCTCCCCCGCGACGCACCAACAGCCCGCCGACCGATGCTCAGCGACATGCATGAGCGAGACTGATCCCCTGCGGCATCGTCGTGGTCGCCCCGAGGTGTCGGCGGTGGAGGAGATAATTTGGCTGTGATCAAACGTCCACCGGATCTCATGGCGCAAATCGAGCGTGACCTTCTCGATGAGAAACCGCTCGACACTCTGCTCCGCAAACTCATCCTGCTCGGCGGAAGCGCAGGCTCACCCGAGCTTCGCAACTGGGCGTCGGTAGAGCTCCGCGGCTACGGGCGGGACGCGGAGCTGCCCCTGTACCGAACTGTGTCCGCTCCGCTGCAAATCGACGGCACCGTTCCAGGCGGGATCGTGCGCCACGAGACAATCGGCGCGATGGACATTCCCGACTTCGCTCGCGACGAAATCAACGAGCAAGTTCCACTTCGAATGGGCGTGAGCGAGATCCACAGCATGGTGGATCAGCACCGAACCGACAGAATGGTCAAGCTCCAGCCACCGGGTGCTCCCGACCTCGTCACCTATATGAACGGCACCCGGGAGATGAACGGCCACATCACTGCGCTCTACTGGAGCGTCAGCACTATCGCGCTCGCAGGCGTGCTCGACCAGATTCGCACTCGCTTAGCCGAACTCATCGCCGAGCTGCGCTCCGCAACCCCACAGGGCCAGAACCTACCAACCCCAACGCAGGCAGCCAACGCCGTGAACTTCGTCATCAACGGGCGCGGGAACCGCGTGAGCATCGCACAGGCCGCGGACGGCAGCACGATCACTGCTGCCCCCGAAGAAGCGAAGCCGCGCTTCTGGACGCGAGCAAAGCTCGTCGGTGCAGCGGCCGTTGGACTCGCCACGATCGCAGGAACGGTCATCGCGGCACTCCAACTGCCGATCTGGTGAGGTAATCGAGAGGAAGCCATGACCACGCATACACCCCGAACAGTCACGTCCGTGCTGGCGGAAGTGGGAACCGACAGCGTCACCATTACGTGGGGGCTCGGAGAGCCAGTCGATGTCGGCGATGTCGAGTTCTTCGGCTATGGCATCTATTACTACGACCCGACCGGCAACGGCGGAAAACGACTCGGCGTTCGCTTCGGCGACGCGATCACGGCGTGGGTCTTCGACAACGCCAGTGCCACCCAGGCTAACTACGAGGCCTCGTCCGTCACGGCCACGAAGGACGCCGTGACGGTGCACTTCCACGACGCAAGTCTGGGCCTGGACGCGGTGGGCACGATCGCGGCCTACGCACACGTCAACGGTCACGATACGCAGGCCGAACTACCTGTCACGCTTCTGCATTGACATGAGCGATCTCCAACTTCCTGGCGGCGAAGAGACGTTCGGTGAACATCTCGTCGAGAACCTCTTCGCAACGTGGATTGATCGCGACCTCGAACAGCGCGCAACCGAGCTCACGCGGGCGCACGTGTACCGCGCGGTGGTTGAGCTCCCGCCATCGGGTGGTGCACCGATCGTCCGAATCAACGAGGAGGTGTCGCTGCAGGCGCGGGCGGTCGCATCGGCGCCCATCAAGAAGGGCGAGCCGGTCACTGCAGAGAACATCAGCAGTCTCGAAGCCTTCTGGCCTGTCGATGTCGACCCGAACAGCGGATGGCTGGCCTACATCATCGTCGGCGAGTCCGCATACATTGCCTTCGACTTGCGCTACAACAAACAGCGCAGTGCCGAGTTGCTCAGCCTTGCTGACGACTACCTCGACGTAGTCGAAGCGGTCCGGGAGTTCGCGCTGCGACCAGCCGTCGACAATCTCCTCTCCGCGGCGGAACTCACCGTTCAGGCGCAGATGCTCGCGCAGTCGCAGGAGACGAAGTTCCACAACGTGCGAGATCGGTGGCTGCGTGAGAACGAACGGCTTGGCAATGCGCCGGAAGGCTTCTTCGCCACGCTCCAGCGGCTCCGGCGAGAACGAGGGGCCGCGAGGTACGGCGACGGCGTCTTAGGAGTAACAGCCGACGAGGTGCCAGCCTTGATTGCGACCGTCCGCTCGATGGTCGAGCACGCAGCCAATCAGATCGGGCTGGTCGCGGCCGACACAAGTTCACTGAGCAGCAGGTCTCCTCAATAATCGTTGGGCGTGAGGAACGAACGCTCGATCGGCTCAGCCCGGCATCTACATCGTGAAGTTGACCGCGAAACGTCCAAACGGCGTCGTCGAGGCCCGAATCCGCGTAGTTCTAGGCCTCAGATAATGCAGAGGATGTCACGAGAAGCATGAATTGCATGTGTTTGGTCCCCCACGTGGGGGTCAGAAGAGACGATCATCAAGAGGATCAAGCAACGTGATCTGCAACTGGTCACGCCCGTCGGGATGCTCAAGCTCGACTCGAAGCGCAAACCCCGTGTCCAAAATGCTCTGGATATCTGAGTGGTCTCTGGCCGAGATCGTCCCCAACAGCTGCACGCCTTGGTAGAGGCCGAACGGAGCGGGATGAGTCTCGCCCTCTATCTCCGCCAGGCGTAGCGGGATAGAGCCTGTAGTAGGCGCAGCCTGAAGGTGGACAGGCACGTTCGCCACGTTGCGATCGAGCAAGTTCTTCAGCAGGCTTCGCCGTCGCTGACGCGTAAAGTCGAGGAGATCAATTACCTCAGAGGTCGATGCGGCAAACTCTTGGCGCCAGCCGGACACGCCTAGTGATGCCAGATGCTCTCTCAACACGTCCAGTTCCGCTACCCGATCGAAGCGACTTGCCACTAGGTTGGCGATCCGTCGTGAACGAATACCTTCGGTCACGAGTGCGAGCGCGACCGGCGTGCTGACTCCGTACCTGATGTACCCACCGAGTTCTGGACAAACGAGTTCGTCACCGCCGGCTGCTTGCAGGTGCGTGTTTACGAGGTCGATGAGCGCTCCAACTGTCCACGACAGATAGTGCTCGAAGTGCTCTGTGGTCGCAGTGACTATCTGTTCAATCCTCCATGCGGGATCGGCGACGGCGCCCAAGTGACTCTTTGCCAGCTGCGGTAGCGAAGCACCTTCGAGCCAGTCGCGCAAGACTTCGGCGGCATCTACATCCAGAGTCGCGCCCCGTACAGACTCGCGAAATCCCCATCGAGGTGCTTCAGGAAGCCGGAGCAACTCTGCGATCGTCGGACGAAGGATTCCCACCGCTTCTAGAGCCGTAGAGACAGAAGTTACGTCTGCGGAGATCAGGGCACGGGCAATCTGCGACGCCCATTCATCAATCTTACGAGCGGAACCGATAGAGCAGCCGATCCGCGACCATCTCTGACGGGCAGCGGAATCGACAGATACATAGGCCTCCCGCGCTCGCCCCGCGAGTCGTGTATATCGCGTTCTAGCTTGGGTGGATTGATTTGCCGCCAGGGTGAACCCCACCACCGTGTCGAGGTCGACCATCTCTGGGCTGGTCAGTTCCCGCTCGGCCGCGGCCAGCATCATCCAGACGAAGCTGATAAAGTCCGCAGCCGCACCGTTGGCTGCGAACACTGCGTCGGCGTCAGCCCTTTGAACACCTTCGAGTTGGGCAACAGCCTGGAGTGCGGAGTCAGTCAGCAGGGAGGACGTGACCTCTAGGTCCTGATCGTCAGGGTTGAGGTCGGCGAAGTCCTGACTGCTCGGCGAGGCCGCCCTTACTAGTACGATCCAGCCCTCAGTCTCGCGTCCTGCACGCCCTGCCCGTCCCATTGCGTTCACGAGCCGGGCACCGCGTAAGCGGGTATCTTCGGGCTGGTCTGGGTATGGAGTGTCGTATAGAACGACGGTCCTGACCGGCAAGTTCACCCCGTCCGTAAGCGTTGAAGTGCAAGTCAGATAGAGGAGATCATCACTTCGCACGGCAGCCTCAAGCGCTTCGAGCACCTCGACGGGCAACCCTGCATGATGGAATCCCACGCCTCGCCTAAGCGTGCCGACGAGTGGATGTGCGTCGCCCAACTGTTGGCGTACAAAGTCAACCAGCGCGGCCAGTTGCGGCTGCTCATCAAGCTCGTCCGCGATGCCACGAGCGAGCGTCTGGGCTTGCTTCTTTGTTGACGCAACAACTAGTACCGATCCTGCGTGCCCTAGAGCGGTAATCATGCCGCTGGCAATCGAATAGTGTTTCGTGTTTCGTGAAGAATCGACCTTCACTTCAGCTGGACGCTCTCCCCCGTCCTTCGACTTTCGGACTAGACGCCAACCCGTGTCCCCTTGAGTGCGGAGTGACTTGGTGCTCCCGTTTCCGAGCCGCAATCGGATCAGTCCCGAGAGCGGCGTGGTGTGCCGGTAGGGCCACACGGACCCGGCCCCTCCTTCAACGACGGTCTGATCCCACTGCGCTTCGGTATTGAAGACTGCATGCAGTCGCCTGGGCCCCCGCCAGTCACTTGTCTGACTCAGGGCACCGCCGTTTGGATCAAGCCACTGAGCGATCCCACCGACGTTTCCCATCGCGGCCGAAAGGAGAATTATGCGATGCGGTCGGCCCTGTGTTTGCAGGTTCAGGGCAGATATCACGGATTCAAGGACGAAGCCACGCCCCTTCTCCTTCAACAACTGAGCCTCATCGAAAATGAACAGACTGTACTTGTCGAGCACCGCTTCGAAGTCGTTTCTCAGGAGATGACTGAGCCTTTCCGGGGTCATAACATCGACGTCGGCCTGCTCAACCTCCGAAAGCGAGAGGCCCAATTCTCCCAGCCAGGCGGAGAAGTCAGTCTTTTCCGCTCCGACCTCTTTCTGGAGAATACGAACTCGTGCGCTCATCGCGCGCCGAATTTCTCGACCAAGACTTCTTGTTGGCACGACAAAGCAGATACTCGTGTCCGTCTGCGCCAGATGCGCGACGGCGAGCATTTGAGCGACGAGTGTCTTCCCCCCGCTTGTGGGAACGGAAAGTACCATTCGCTTGACTTCCGGCGAGCACGGCGATGGTTCTCCGGTGAGCAGATCTCGCTGCGGCTCCCAGAGTGTCAGCACGGCAGGGCTTCCAACCGCGAAAGCCTGGCGTACGGCGATCGGTACGTCTGGCGGCAGGATCGACGGGTTCCAGGGTGAGCCCGCCTCCGCGATGGTCGCGAAGTTCAGTAGATGTGTAGCGACCCAACGCGCGTCGAGCGAAGCGCCCCCGGTTTCGCCAGTCGCTACCTCCCGCAGTCGTTGAGACCCCTGACTGTAGCGTTCATAATCTCCACGCGTCAGGTACGAGAGTATGTCTTCCACAGCCAGGACGAGCGTCTGCAGCGAACCGAGGGCCGTTGAGCGCAGGCTGTCCATCGCCGACTGCTGTGCTATTGACGCGAAGTATCTGCGCCACCGAGCCAGCCAACCGAAGGCTCGTTTAGCATCGAAGCTCAAAAATACAAGTCCGGCGCGTACGGAGAGATTCTCAAGTGACGGTTCTTGCGTGCTAT
The DNA here is from genome assembly GCF_037853785.1 of Micrococcus sp. GPGPB33. Taxonomy (NCBI): domain Bacteria; kingdom Bacillati; phylum Actinomycetota; class Actinomycetes; order Micrococcales; family Micrococcaceae; genus Micrococcus; species Micrococcus sp. GPGPB33. The sequence continues at coordinate 1,693,848 of NZ_JAQMWO010000002.1, read as the reverse complement.
CTGCTCCACCTAAGAGGGGCTGAAGTCGGGTTATGATCGCGGACGCGTTTGGGTCACGACCACCTCGGCGATACCCGATCGCAGCAGCAAATCCGATTGATAGGCGTTCTTCATCGCTCCAGTCATTTCGAGCCAGAGCAAGATCAGAAAATATGGGCGCTCACCAAGAACGCCTGACGTTGGCGAGCTGCCGAGTAGCGTTGACGCGCATCACTTACCGACGCCACGCCATGCAAGTACCATGCTGTCTTAATTAGCTTCTCATCAACAGATGGACGATCAAGCACTAGGGCGATTTCAGCCTGCGCCATTCGCTCTTGCAATCGCTCAGCCGTCGGGAGACCGGAGCGACCCGCAAGCGCTTCCCCGAGCAGATGTATGTCTAGAGACCGCTCCATACGATCTCCTTTACCTTCGAGGCAAACTCAGGAAAGTCCGGCAACGCAATAACGATTGACTCGGTTTGCCCAGCCGCCACAAACTCCGGGAATTGTGTGCCGAGCGATCTGAACGTGTTGCTGTTTCGTGGGCGATGTTCGAGAGACGCCCCTACGGAGACTCCCACGCCTGCTCTTGCGCTCCGTTCGAACCAGAGGTCAACCATGCCGTCGTAAAGCTCCCCCAGGGCACCTTCAGCAGTGAGGGTCGCCGGTCCCGCGAGCTTGGCAAGGTAGTGGTGGCCTCTCTTGCGCAACTGTTTCGCCGCCCGGTTGATCGTTTTCGATATCCGAGCATCTGCGTCGTGCTTCTTAATCTCCCAGAGCCGGAAAACGAGGGTTCCGCAAGAGTCCTCGTAGACGACGAGCCCATCTCCCCCTGGTTCGAGTGCATCGGCCTTGATGGGTGGCGCTTCTACGAGAGTGCGTCCGTCCCGACAGGATGTACGCTCGGCCACAACGCGGTGCCAGAGCAACTCCGCGACGTGCCCTTGTACATGATCGGCGGGCTTCGGAGCATCCGGAAGGCCGAAGCCGATGGAAACAAATGCCTTGACGGCTTCTAGTTGCGCTCCCGTCGAGGGTGCGCCCCCGTCACGACGCGTGCGCCACCGGTCGAGTACCGGTGATTTCCCGCATGCAACGACCATCGCATCGTCAGCGATGATCGCGGCGGCAAGGTCACGCGCATCATCTACCAATTGCTCGCCACCGACGACATACTCAACCTTCGACTTGCCATCGCTTTCTTCAAGTGTCAAAAGCGGAGTCAAGAAGGCTGGTGAACTCATAATTACGACCTATCTGTCGAGTTGCGGATCGCCGTTGATCTTGGATGCGGAGAGCGGTCGGCGAGCATCGACCGCGGTGAAGCGGATCTCCTTGCCCGTCGCAGTCGAGACTTCGGACACCTCGGCCGGAAGTGCGCAGAGGCGGTCCACGGCGGCCTTGTTGCTCCGGTATTGCAGCGCGATGAACCAGCCTTTGGTGGCGTTGTCGGATTGCAGATAGCTCGGGAGCTGGTACCGCAGCCCGTTCCAGAACCTGCCGTTGTGGAGCTTCTTGACTTCGATCAGCAGACGGGCAGATGTGCCTGAGGATGCTTTGAAATCGACCGGACCGCGTCCGAGCTCGACTTCGCGGTCGAGCTCGACATCGAACTGCCGGAGGTACTGCTGAGCTATGCCCAGGAACACCAGCTGTGCTGCCTCTTCGGGTTTCTCCGAGCCGTCATCGTTCCACAGCAGGCTCCAGCCTCGCTGGTCTTCGATGAAATGCCGGAACTGTTCCACGACTTCCGCGGCGAGGTCGACGAGATCATCGTGAGTTGTGATCGTGCGCGGCGGGAGCGGATTCTCAGCGGCGTATCGTGCCGGTTCCCGGTCCCACTGAACGACCCCGAGCGGGTCAGCGCCGAAGTCGTAGCCGATGAGGTCTTCCCGGCTGGTCTGGGCTCGCGCCCAGTCCCGGACTCGATCGGGGTGCTGGCGAGCGAAAGCGACGATGCTCGCCTTAGTCACTGCCTGGCCGACCTGGAGGTTGAGCGACAAGCGGATGTCGTCATTGAAGTGTGAGTCGAACCAGTCATCCGCGTTCAACGTCGGCAGGCCGTTGAGGAGGAACGCCGGGACGAGGATCACCGGGCGCCCAGTGACAGGGTTGGTGGGAAGGGCAACGTCCTCGTCATGCCATCTGGCGCTGTCCAAGCTGACACGAGCATGCCGGACCTTGTGCTGGTCGAGCGGGACGTTGTGGTTCGTTGCGATGGCCTGCGTGTATGCGATCAGGCGGCTCTTGATGACATTGGCGGTCGCATCGGAGATCCGATCCGCCCCGATTCCCTCGTTCAGGATGCCGATTTCCTCGATGTGCTCGGGCTGCCCGAGGCCTGCGGCGATCGCAACGGCAATACCGTCCGCCATCCGCGCCGCGAAGCGATCGCCGGCGCCGGAACCACGGGTTCCTTCCGCCGTATATCCGAGGCCGAGCTCGAAGGGCTCCGGGAAAGTGAGCAGTCGCCGCGCCGCCTGTGCTGACACCGAGGTGGTGCTCGTTGCCCTGGCGACGAGGCCGTAACAGTGGACGAAGTGGGCGATCAGCTCGTTGTGCGCTTGTGCCCATTCGCCGCCCGCTTCGAGAAGAAGCAACGGGTCAATGAAGAGCTTGGTGTCGATGGTGAGGTGTGGATCAAACCAGTCGTCTGCCTCGGAGCGCTCGATCCCGAAGGCTTCCGAGAATCTCACGATCGATCCCCGGTCAGCGGAACGCGAGATGCGGCTATCTCGTAGAGATGGGCAGGGAGACCCGATCCCGAGAGGAATCTGTCGTCGTCGATCCCTGCGGAGCTCATGACCTCACGGGCGCGCGGCAGTATCGAGGGCATCTCAAGTGATGCGACCCGGCCGGGCTCGGCGCGGCGCCAGCCGTTCTGTGACATGCGGATCATGGCGTTCCGGTATGAGACGTCGCCCATGATGCCGAGTGCACGAGCCCTGTACAGCAGCGCTGCCAGGCTGACTCCCCAATGCTCCTTGAGCTCCGCGAGCTGTGCCCATGCACGGCCAGCCGTAGAACTCGGCAGGAACGGGGCGATCTCCTCCGCAGGCATAAGGAACTCGGATGCGAATCGATGAGCCTGCTCTTCAGCGATCTTCCCGCCGGGTTCGGCGTCGTGATGCATGATCAGATGCCCGAGCTCGTGGGCGACGTCGAACCGCTGCCGGTAGTAGTCGTCCTTGGCGGGATTCAGAACGACAATCGGCCGCGTGGCCGTGTGCAGGGAGTAGGCGTCGATAGCCGCAATCCCCGGCTCACTGAAGACGACGACTACGCCCGCACGCTCGGCGAGGCGGATCACATGCTGGATCGGTCCTGGGCCGACGCCGAAGAACCCACGGGCATCCCTGGCTGCCTCTTCCGGAGTTGTTGTGCCCTCTTCAGGGTCGACAGGCAGATCGGGCAGCAGCGCTTCCGGAAACTCGACGGCGTTTTCCAGCATGCCGGTCACCTCGGCGACGAACTGCCCATACGCTTCGGCTTCATCCTGAGCGATCTGCGGGGTGGAGCGGAGCGACCGGAAGTGCGGCTTGTTCACTCGTGGTGGGGCGCCTCCGCCGAAGAACTGCGGCTCGACTTTCAGGGCAAGCGCCAGCTTCGCCACAGTGGCCCGGTTGGGTTGCTTCGCGCCACTCTCCCACGCTGTCACTGAAGCCGGCGACATTTCGATCAGGGCAGCGAGATGCGCCTTCTTTAGCCCTGCGAGTTGTCGCGCCATTGCTAGACGCTCGCCGTTGAAAAATGTGGCCGCGGCGGCGAGCGTCTGGGACGGTCGGCGCAGGCTATCCATTCGCCGCGCCCGCCCCCTCGCCCGCGAGCGGCTTCTTCATTCGCACAACAACATCGTCCACATTGGTCGATGCCGAATCCCCAGGCAGGGCGGGCGGCACACGCACACCCGTGCCGGCCATCGGAGTCCCGCCTGAAAGCAGCAACTGACGCCAGTGCCAGCAGGAGTCCTCGGGATGAACGGGGTTCTTGCTTTGGCCGACGTAGACCTCGAACTGCTTAGTGATCGGGTTGAAGGCATGTGCCGCCACGAGCGTCACACCGACGAACTCGTCATCATCAGGGATACCGGGAATCGACTCCAGGCCGAAGTCGGCGTCGTCGAACAGCGTGTTCCCGCCGATGAACTGCTGGGAGGCGACTCGGCGCTTGGCATCGCTGCGCTCCACCCACTTGATGTCGTCGATGCGGCCGAAGATATAGGACTGCAGCAGCACACGGTGCCCGTCGGCCGCCCAGCCTGGTGACTGCCGGTAGTTGCTCCGCGCAATCGCCTCGGGAGAAAGTGACGGCATAGACCGGAACGCCTCGGGCGCGAGACCGCGCTCGAGAACATCTGAACCAGTTCCATCCACATCTTCACCCAGAGCGAACCGCCCGTTCGAGGTCGCGCGGTCCATCAGATCCTTGAGGTGCTTGAAGTTCAGGTAGCCGATGACTCCCTGGTCATGTCCGGCGTCCTCGTCATAAATCTGATCGGTGGCGGCGAAGGCTGCTGGCGCGGCCCACGCGAGCACGTCGAGGAGGCCGGAGGTCCGGAGGCTCGCGATGGCGTCGTCTTCAGCAGTCACAAGGTCAGCCTACACCCAGGTCAGTAAGTTGCGCACTAGTTTTCACTCCCAGCGTGTCTTGTGTCTTCTAATTTGCTTCGTGCGCACGGGTCCTCACCCCGCTCTTCCGAAAGCTCGCTCGAGGTACTCGGCGGTGGCGGGGTTCACAGTCTCATCTCGGTGAATGTAGTGCTGCATCGTGATCCGCGGGTCGGTGTGCCCGAGGAGTTCCGAAGCGAGGAGCGCGCCTTGCGCGTCGTTGACGACCGTGGCGACGGTGCGGCGAAAGCGGTGTGGAGTGACGTTCTCGATCCCGGCAGCGTCCATCACGTCGCGCAGGAGCCTGCGGATGTTGTTCGTCGTGTGCGGCGTCCCGACCCTCGTGCTGAACAGGAGCGCGTGAGGTTCGGTGTCGCCGCTACGCAGTAGGCGCGAGCGGATGGCATGCAGCGCGAACGCCGGCAGGGCGACGCGGCGAACCGAGCGATCCGTCTTCGGATGGCCCTGCCGGTGCGTCGGCTCACCCTTGCGGCTGATGATCGTCCCGGCGATCCGCGCCGTCGGGATCGGTCCGCCCAGGTCGAGATCCTGGAGGCGGATGGCGAGGACTTCGCCGATACGGGCGGAGGTGCCGAGCATGACCTCGACGATCTGCCCGAGCTGCCGATCCGGCCTCGGTCCCGCCAGTATCCGCCGTGACTCCCACGCCTTGATCGCTGCACGGATGTCCTGCACCTCGCCGATCGTGAACGCGTCCGGGATGGTCTTCTTCCGGTGCAGCCGGGAGACGTGATCCATCGGGTTGCGAGGAAGGATCTCGTGACGGACCGCGAGCGCGAGTGCGAGGCGGAGGACGACGCGGGCGTGCTTGGCACGGCTGTAGCTGCGTCTGGCGAGTTGCTTAAGGAAGTAGTCGCAGCGGGCGACCCCGATCTCGCGAAGGGTCAGGTCCTTGAACGCCGGGAGAACAAGGGCACGCATGTCCCGCTCGTAGAGCTGCCTGGTGGTTCGTGAGAGGCGGTCTTCTATCTCCATGTCTTCCAGCCAGTAGGCGACGAGTTCCGGGAAGGGGCTGTCGGCGCTCATCCCGTTGAATCCGGGCTGGTAGAGGGAGCGTTCGGCGAGCTTCTGCTTGAGCTTGCGCTCCGCGGCAGCGCGTGAAGCACCGGTGGCCTGCACGAGCCGGTTGCTGCCGTCCCAGTCCCGGTACCGGGCGCGGGCGACATGGTTGCCGTTCGGCTGGACACGGGTGGCGATGACTCCGAAGGTGCCGATCGGCGTGCGGGGCCTACCCACGCGCACCCTCCCCCGCTCCAGGAAAGGTAGCCGCGCCGGTAGAGGCGGCGGGCTCACGCATGGTGTCCATCCACGCACGGATGTCGGTGATACCGAACATGATGCGCTTGCCGAAGCGGTAGGCGCGGGGGCCTTTGCCGTTGGTGCGCCAGTCGTAGATGGTGGAGACGGGCACGCCGAGGTAGTCGGCGAGTTCGTCGATGTTCAGGAGCGGTTCCAGGCCGTGCGGGCTGGACGGGTGGTGATTCCTCCCTCCAGTCTCGAAGGACGAACGAGCGGGTCCGTTCCCCCGCCTCTACTCCCTCGGTCGAATTGCCCGCCGCCGGGCACGCGAATCACCGCAGGCCGTAACCGCGTCGCTATTCGAACGGTACGGGCGAGGTCGCCGCGCAGTTCCTATCGCACGTGCGCCGTTGTCGGCTCAGCAGGCTCAATCGGCCGAAGCGCACGACGGTCGCGGCGTCGGGTTGCCGACTCCTCTAGTCGAGCGCGGATGAGGAGGACGAGGCTGATCGGACCCATGATGAGGAACTTGAGCGCATTCCAGCAGAACACGAGCACGAGGAGGTTCAACCACCCGGGACCGCCATGCTCGATCAGTGTGAGGCAGTAGTTCGCGGCGAGGAAGTACGGCACGGCGACGAGCATCGCGGGGATGCCCCATTTCAGGCCGCGGCGAGTGCGGATCGCGTCGAGTGCGATGTTGGTGGGCATGTAGCGCCGCAGGTAGTAGCGGGCTTGGGCGCTGAGCGCCCAGAGCAGCCGGATCATGGCGTTGTCCTCTCGTGGCACGGTCAGGTGACGAGACAGTGCGTAGAGAGTGGCCGGAGGGCCTGTCCACAGAGAGACGCCAGATCAAGGAGGAATCTGCCTCGCTCCCAGGGTACGACTCCCCGGCGACATCCGTAAGAGGTGCGCCTGCTCGTTCGGACGGCGCTCGCGCACCTGCCTGGCACACACGGACAGGAGCCGGCATGGTCACGATCACTTCTCTCGCCAAGGACGAACGCTCCGCACGGGTCGCCCTGGCGGCGACCTTGGAGCCCGACGACGCGGTGACCGGCCGGCTCATCGCGGCGGTTGGCGCGGTCGAGACCATGCGCCTGGCGGCCGGCACCGGCGCGTTCCCGAAGAAGGTCGATTCGGTCGACGCCGGGCTGTGGCGTAACAAAGTCTCCCCACGCCTCGACGCCCGCACGGTCACGCAAGCACTGTCGGAGACCGACCGCCTCGGACTGCACATCCTCATCCCCGGCGACCGTGACTGGCCGACCGCACTGAACGACCTGGGCGAGCGCGCCCCGACCGTGCTGTGGGTGCGCGGCACGGTCTCGTTCCTCAGCGCCACGCTGAGCGATCGAGTGACGATCACCGGTGCCCGCGCCGCCACGAGCTACGGCGAGCACATCACAGGTGAACTCGCCTCCGACCTGACCCATGCAGGGCGGATCATCGTGGCCGGCGGCGCTTACGGCATCGACGCAGCCGCACACCGAGCCGCGCTCGCTCCTGGCGGGCAGACTCTCGCCGTCATGGTCGGCGGTCTGGATCGCCTCTACCCATCCGGCAACCGCGAGCTGCTGGAACGAGTCGGAGACCTCGGGCTCCTCGCTAGCGAGATGGCACCCGGTTCCGCGCCGACCATGTGGCGGTTCCTCGCCCGCAATCGCATCCTCGGTGACCTCTCCGGTGCGACCGTCGTCGTGGAGGCCGGCTACCGCTCCGGCTCCCTCAACCTCGCCGCTCGCGCCGCGCAGCTCGGCCGTCCAGTCGGCGCCGTGCCCGGCCCGGTGACCAGCGTTTCCAGTGCTGGAACGCACCGGCTCCTGCACGAAGGCATCGCGTCACTCATCACCGATGCCACAGACGTCACGGCGCTCCTCGACCCGCCCGCAGGCGTGAGCGGGAAGGCACTCGCACGTGAGTCGGCCATCACCCCGTCCGCGCGCCGGGAGGGGTGCGCGCTGTAGGCGGCCTTCGGTCGGCGTCACCGCCAGTTGTCGCGGGTGATCCCTACGCTGGGGGTCATGACTTTCACCGCTCTGCATCGCGCCCTCGGAGTCGCTCCTGGACCGCTGACGGACGAGCTGCTGGATGCGGCGGTGAGCAGCGGAGTCGTGGAGACGAACGATCTGGACTGGAAGTCAGAGCTGCCGCCGGCGAAGGGCCTATCGCAAACGGACTTCCCCAAGGACGTTGCAGCGATGGCGAACAGCGGCGGCGGTGTCATCGTGTTCGGAGTACGCGAGTCGCAGAAGGCCGCGACAGGGCGGGTCGACGTCGGCGAGTTTGATGAAGCGTACGAGCGATCCCTGCGCTCCGCGGCGATCACCGCGATCTCCCCGCCTGTCTTCGGACTCAACGTGCACCGTCTCGGAGTTGAGGGGGCTCGCGCTGTCGTTGTGGAAGTGCCTGCAAGCCTCGACGGGCCGCACCTGATCTACCGTAACGACTACTTCGGCGCTCCGGTGCGCAACGACTCCGACACCGTGTGGATGAAGGAACGCCAGATTGAGGCGATGTACCGAGCTCGCTTCGATGAACGCCGCCATGCCAGCGAAGCGCTCGACAACCTGTATGCCGAGACCGCGGGCGGGCGGGCGACGAGCGAACGCGCCTGGTTGATCGCTGTCGCCCACCCGCGTGTCCCTCGACTCCACAACCGCCTGACGCGCGATGGCGCGCGCGACGTGCTGACCAAAGCGGAAGGCTTCGCCTTGCTCTACGCCGGACGTGGCGGTGTGCACCCGCTGGAAAACGTCGACCGTCACAATCCACGACCGGGGTTGCGCCGCTGGGTCGCCGTCAACACCGCAACAGGCGACCGATCACTGTGGAAGGAAGCATGGGCGAGTCTCCACCACGACGGATCAGTTACGCTCGCAGCCGCAATCGGCGGCCACCGCATGAGTAGCGACGGGTACTTCGAGGGATCGCAGGTCCAGTCGGACGCGGTCGAGTGCGGCGTCGCAGATCTGATGGCTCTCATCCGAGCGACCGCTGACGCGACGGGCAACGACGAGTACGACGTGCGCGTCGGGATCGAGTGGACCGGTTCAGAGCCCCTCGTGATCCTGACTGTGGACAACTTCGGTCACTCCTACGGCGGTGTCTCCACGCCGTTGCACCGCTACATACCCGTCGAGAGCACCGTGAACGCTTCGGCTGCCGATCTTGACTTCTACTGGGGCGTTCACGACCTCGCTCAGGACTGCGTGAACCAGGGCGGCGTCTCGAACGTACGAATGATCCAACCACCAGATCGAACCGAGTAGCTGGGCCACTACAACGACGGCCTGACGCGCTGCGGCCCGGTGCGCCGAGCGCGTTCCTGCTCTGGCTGTTCGGGCTGGGCGAGGTTCTGTGCCCGGTCGAGCGCGGCGCGGGCGCGGGCGGCGTCGAGCTTCTGCGTCTCGGTCTCGGCGCGTGCTCCGAGGGGTGCAAGCCCAGTGACGCCGTAGCGGTCACGGTAGGCAGCGATGGTGCGAGCGGCGTTCCGCCATGCGCGGGCCGTTCGCGCCTGCTTCGGCTGGACGCCGAGTTTCATGATCCACTCGTGCTTCTCGGTGAGCGCAGTGTCGAGGAGCACATTGGTCCGGGTCTCGATGAGGTCGCGCCGCTCTGCCAGTGCCTGCCACATCTCCGATGGCATGGTGCCGGTGGCTTCGGGGATGAGGCCTGCGATCAAGCGTGGCGCCTTCCGCGCGCGACCGGACCCCGCCGGCCGGCCGGTCGCCTTAGCGACGCGGTAATGCAGGACGGCCGCGATGTCATCGGCGTCCCCGAACCCGCGTGCTCCCACGAGGCGCGGCAGTAAGGTCTCGACGTCGTGCTGGTTCGCCTCTGCCCGGCGGAGCTCGGCGGTCAATGCGCCGAATGCGGGTGAAGCGATCGCGTCTTCTGCGTCGTCGTCGCTGAGCCCCGACGAGCGTATGAGTGCGGCCCAGCGGTCGTGTTGTGCGGCAGCGGCCAGGGTCTCGTACTCGGCAGCGAGCTGCGCAATGGAGCCCCAGGTGTCCTGCTCGGCGGTGATCGTCTCGTGCGCCGACAGCTCGGCGCCGACGTGCTGCAGCACCCCGAACAACACCGACCGGGCGGACGCATCCTCGTTGTCGCCGGGGTGCGGGCCGTCGTGAGCGGGGTCGGGCTTATCGACGGCGACGTAGGCGATGTTCTCTTCGCGGCCACGGGTCATGGCGACGTAGAACGTCTCTCTGGTCATCGACGCATCCGCCAGGACGTGCGAGGAGTCGACCGTGATGCCCTGCGCCCGGTAGGAAGTGACGGCGTAGCCGAGGTCGAGATGTTCGGCCGCGTACTCGGCCGGGACCACGACCGATGCGCCCCACGTGCGCCCGGCGCGATGGAGGGTGAGGGCGCCGTCGTCGCGGACCTCGGTGACGGTCCATCTGTCGCCGTTGCGGACCCAGGACCGCCCGGCGCGAAGGCGGCGGTCGTTGCGGCGGGTGATGACGGTATCCCCGGCCGCGGCACGGGTGCCGTCGTGCAGCTCGACCTCGCGGCGGGCGTTGACGGTGCCGTCGAGGATCAGATCGGCCCGCGCCCTGTTGTTGAGCGCTTGGACGGACTCGTTGGAGTCGGTCACGAGGACGCTGGCTCGCCCGTCGAGGGTGTCCGTACGCCAGGCGGTGTAGGCGGCGTCGATCATCTCCTCTGACTCCCCGCCGATCACGCGGCCGTGCTCGGCGTAGGTGTCGATGACGTCGGTACGGCCGTACCGCAGCGCGAGCGAGGCGGTCTTCTCCCACACGTTGACGAACCGGTGCACGTCGACCAGCTCCGGGGCGTCGTCGCGGTCGCGGACGAGGAAGGAGAACGCGCCTCCGGCGGTGACGGACTGGAGCTGGGCGTGATCCCCGACCAGCAGTACTTTCGCCCCGGCCTCCGCCGCCAGGGTGGTGATGCGGTCGAGGGAGAGCGTGCCCGCCAGGGACGCCTCGTCGACGATGACGAGCTGTCTCTTGCGGAACGTCTCGCCGGTGCGGTCGTGGGTGTCGAGCCACTTGGCCGTGTTCTCGGTCTGGATGCTGAGGTCATCGGCCAGGACCTGCGCGGCGACGGCGGACGGCGCAAGCCCGACCACGCTGCCGCGCCCGTGCTCGCGCTCCCATGCCCGTCGCAATGCCGACATCGCTGTCGTCTTCCCCGCACCGGCCGGGCCGACCAGTACATCGACCATCCGGCCTGAGAGCGCGATCTTCGTCAGCGCGGCTGCCTGGTCGTCACCGAGCATCCGGCCCTTGCTGTCGGGGCGTTTCGTGATTCGTTCGACGGTGGTCAGCGGCACCGTCGGCGCGGTGGTGGTGCGGGCGCGCTCGAGGAGGCGGTCTTCGGCGGCCAGCAGCGCCTCGGAGGAGAACAGAGCGGAGTGCTTCGGACGGAACACGCTCGTGCCGTCCGAGCGGCGGAACTCCGCCGGGCTGGATGCGAGCTCCGGCGGGGTCAGGCGCAGCGAGGCCGCCTCGGCAGCGTCAACGACCATTCCGACGACGGCTTCGCGATCCTCGGTCGACGCGAACCGGTAGGCCATTGTCTGCCGAGCGGCCTCGGCGGTGAGGTTCCAGCGATGCCAAGTGGAGCGCTTCTCCCCGACCGTAGCCACGACGTCTGCCCCGAGCGAGTCGATCATGTCCAAAGGCACGTCGTCGGCGCGCAGCAGCAACGGCTCCTCGTTCGCCGTCACGCCGCGCGCCCACGAGGTCGCATCCGACGCGAGCACCCTCCCGGCCCGTTCCCGCCAAGAAGCCGTGAGGGCGGCCAGCGACTGCACCTCCTTCTCCGGTCGAGTGGTGAGCGTGGCCTGGGCGCGGAGCTTCATGATTGTCGCCGGCGACGGCCGGCGCCCATGCGTCTCGACGTAACGCTCGATAAGGCGATCGGTCTCTGCGTCGATGTGCCGGGCACGAGTGGAGAACTCCTTGACCAGTGCCTCCGGCACCCCGGTGACCACCCAGGCGGGGTTCCGGTCGCGGCCTCTATCCCGCGCCTCCCACGAGACGCCGAGCATTCGGGTGAGGTGGTCCGCGAAGACCGCCTCGTGCAGTTCGGAGAGCGCGACGACAGCCGCGTGCATCGGCCGCCCATCCAAGCTCCGCCATTTCCCGTCAAGGACGGTCTGCACCTTGTTACTGATGACGACGTGCGTGTGCAAATGGGGATCGCCCGCCCGGCTGTCGTAGTGGTCGAACGCGGTGGCGATCAGACCTGCGACGTCGACCTGTGCAACCGCGCCGTCGCGGCCGCTTGCGCCCGCGCGCGTGGCTGCAACCTCCCGCTCCATGAACGCAACGACCTCCGCAACCGCCGCATGGTGCGCGTCCGCGATCAACGTCTGCGTCCCGGCATCCGCAACCGCCCACAGCACGCTCGCGGACTTCGGGATCGAGAACGTGAAGTCGAACCCCGCGACGGCCCGGCGCGTCCCACGCTCGGCCTCCCCCGCTTCGATCGCCGCGAGCGCCTCCGCGCGTGACGCCAGCCCGAGGGACGGATCAAGCGCCCCGCTGCGCGCCTCAATCCGCTCGGCCACGGTTCGGTACTCGGGATACGCACGGCCAAGCGGTTCCCCGGTGATCGGGTCACGGCCCATACCAACGAGGAGCTGGAGTTGGGCTTCGGAGACCTGATCGCCTGCGCTGATCCGCCCGCTGCCGAGCATGGCGACCCCGGCACCGAGCCAGCGACCCGGCGGGGTGCCCTCGGCGTTGTAGTAACGCGTCAACGGGGTGGACAGCGACCTGTCGCCGTCGCCGGCCGCGACGGTGCGCAGCAGGTACTTGTAACCGTCGCCCGCCGACATCACGCGCATCGAGACCGTCATGTGAGAAAGGTGGGACTCGCGTGACGCTACGGCGTCGCATGCGCCGGAGCAGGAAGGGCGCGTGTATCAGTCGTCAGGTCCCGTCGGCTAACGGGGCGCCGGTGCGCGCAGCCTTTATGCGGTTTGGATCCTGTGTGAGAACACCAATGGCACCGACGACCCATCGCCGACAGTTTCGCATTATGAACTCGTTTATCTGGAGATTCACGTCGATTTCACGACCGATGACGAGTAGCTGCGTCGGCGAGATCGGGAAGGTCACTGTGCAGATCTCGCTGTCTCTGGTCTCTCTGAAGAGCAGAACCGCACCATCCCCTGTTACGAGCAGGTCGCTCGTATAGATCCGCCATGGCCAGAGCTCAAGTGACAGATCCCGAAGACGAAAGAACCCCTCCATGTTCCTCGAAAGGAGCAGCCGGTCTCCGAGCTTCAGATTCGTCTTCTCAGTTTCGCCGCCTACCTTCAGGATGACGGCCGGCGTCGTAACGGCGGCCTGATCTGCGTAGCGCCCTCGCTCGAGATGCATGTCCAGAAACTCGATGACAGCGATTTGCATCTCCAAAGTGAGCGTTTCCTGCGCTCGAAGCACATTCAGCGCCTTGATACCAGCCGCCTCCGTCTTTGCGAAGCGCGCCTCCAGATCCACAGTCAAGACCTGCGGATCGTACACATAGCTGACGACCGTCGCGCTATCGACCGAAGTAGTAAAACCTCGATCGTTCTGACAGTCGATGACTGATACCCGCTTCTCGTCGTTGGCCCATGCCTGCAGGTAGCCCTTAGACACCATGTGTGCGCGCCTCACAGCCATTGCGCCTCCTCGTCAACGTCTCGAAATTCGTTCCAGTGACATGGTCTCTCGCTCAGGCGCTTCTCTGGCAAGGTGCAATTCAGCTCAGGACGAAGACACGACTTTCCTGATAGGGCTCGGCAGGGGCGAAGCTGCCACCATCGAACCTGGTGCATCGCAGGTGTCCGAGCCAGGATTGGTGTGCCAGACCGCGCCGAGATTGGGGAAACCGCAATGGCAGATGCTGAATGGTGGATGTGCCATGACGTGCTCGTCCAGGTGGCTGGCCGTCTGCGCGACGGACGGCCACTCGGGATCCTGACAGGGGCAGGCGTGTCGATTGAGTCGGGCGTGCCTTCAGCAGGCGGCGTCGTCGCGCTACTTGAGCGCCATGGGCTAGTCACAGATCGCGGATTAGCGTATCAGGACGCGATGGCGTCGGCGTTTCCCACCGATCACGAGCGGGGGCCTTCCTTCGCAGCATGTGCAGCCGCAAATCTGCTGGTGCCGCGAACCAAACGATCGCTCTACTCTGCCGTGACTTCACGGTCGGGCCGTTGCTCACTACGAACTTCGATCATCTGCTCGAGCAGGCCTGTGTCTCGCTCGCCGACCGCCCGATCATCGTGAGCATGCTCGGTTCGCCGAGCGCGATCGCAGAGTCGTCGAAGAGCATCCAGATCATCAAGCTGCACGGCGATCTCCATTTCGACGTAACCGCCCACAGCGACCAAGAGATGGCCCGGCACCACGCCTGGCTGCGGGACTGGTCGCAACTGCGGTTCCGGCCAGGCTCCTCACTGCTGGTGCTCGGCCACTCGGGTCTGGATGCACCGATTCGCGAGCTTGTTCGGGACCTTCTCGACTCTGGCACGCTCGCCCGGGTCTATTGGGGCGTGTTCAAGCACGAATCCGAGTCGAACGTCGGCATCGTGGAGGCACTTCAGCAGGAGTGCGGAGGCCCGGACGCCTTCGTCCTCTTCCGCCATGAAGGCGCCGCAGCGATCCTCTCGCAGTTGTACGAACTGGCGGCTGGGCAACCTCCGCTCATTGAGACGGTGCTTCTCCCGGCCTTTCAGGTGGTGACGGGCCTCATCCACGGCGCAGCAGAGGTCGATGCGCGGGCACTTGCGGGCAGCGCCGCGCAGGCCGATGTCGGTCGATTGAAAGCCTCGATTCGGGACACCCAACTCCGGCTCGTCGAGGTCAGAGCCGACGACCACGCGGAGCGGGCGTTCCGCGCACTGGCGGCGCTCGCCGCTGAACAGTCGGAATCCGTAGTGACTCTGGCGCTGGATCAGGCAGACACGTTGCCGAACGACGAGTCGCTGATTCGCGCGCTCACTGGGTGGGTCGCTCGAACGACCGGCGAGGTGGTCGAAGCGAGCCGCGCGCAACATTCGCTCGCGGCTCTTGCCGGCCTGCGAGCGCGAATCGTCATCAACCTCGCCCAAGCCTTCCAGCACCAGAGCTCGGCACAAGCGCTGGCGGTGCTGGCAACCGCTCTTCCAGATGATGCGGCTATCTGGGTTGTCTCCGACGTTCACGCCGACTCGATTCCAGGATTCGAGCCGCTCACATACTCCGCGCGGGCTCTCGTGCTTCCTTCCTCCGCCGGCGGCATCCTCGAGCACATACGCCGTTCGGTCGATCGAGACGCATTGAGGCGGTTCCTCGTAGCCGAAAAACAAGGCAGGACTGTAGAGGACCTCATCAGGTCCGCGATTTGTTACGAACGAGGGAACCGAGTCGTGATCGACCGAACTCGGTGGACGCAGCCTGACTACTTTCCGGCCGGATATCTTCTCGACGCCATCGGCGTGGCCGAGCAGTTGGCGCGCACCACCAACTCTTTTGAGGCGCTGAACTGGTCGTCCGATCTCGAGTCCCTGAACTTCTCAGCTGCCAGTGAATACCCGTTGCGACGAAATCTGTACACGTCAGCGGCGCTCAAGTGGCTTCTGGGAGCCGCCACGTCCTGGTCGGGCACGCGCGGCACCGGCTACTTCCTGACGACGCTCAAGGAGATCCTGCACGCATCGACAGGGACGATCGTCGGCCAACTCGATGCGCTAGCAATTGGGCAGGTCCGCCGCGTCCTGGCTCATTGGCCACCGCCTCCCGTCGACTGGCTCGGCCAGCCGACCCTGTACGTTGGCCAGAGCCAAGCGCTTGATCAGCTCGCGTCTCAGATCGATCGCCAGCTAATGGGTGACCCGTCCCTGGCGATGCATTCCGACGACGACGACCTCAGAACCCATATGCGCACTCTGGAGGCGATCGCTCCAGGGATGGCTTATCAGTTCGTCGGCTGGGCCGTCAGCGGCGAGGAACGCGTGCAAGACTATGCGCGGTTCTTCGACCTGCTCAACATGGCCGGTGATGTTGCGCAGACCGTTGCGCCGACGGCTGCAGTGATGCTCGACGATGCAGCATGGATGCTCTTCGCAGTCGGCGACCACGACGAGGCATTTCGTCTCTGGGAGCTCGTGACGGATCAGATCCTCGGTATAGGCGGCATCCCGGCGGTCATACACCTCTGCAACTACGGCGTCGCGTGCTATCTCACCGGCGAGGAGCAGGCAGCAGCCAACATGCTCTTCGAATCGGCCCTCCTCGCCTCTCGAATCGGGGACGAAGGCCGCGTGTGGAGAGCCCTTGCCTATCTCGCAAAGATGGCGCCCGGGGATGCGAAGGCCGAAGCATGGATCGACTCGTGGCTTGAACAGGTGGCGGAAGACCTGCCCAACGAAGATCGCGTCTCTCAGGTCGAGTTTGTCATGGCGATCCGTGGCGTCATCATGGAGCTTCAGGAGTTCCCGATCCAGTGAACGCTTTCGGACGCGTTCTCTGTAGGGAGAGCCAGGCGGTCGAGTCGCCCGTCCCGCTGTCGGAGATCTAAATCCGCGATTTCCGAGCGTTCAACCTCGATCTGCAAGAGGCGTGGTGGCTCTGAGGTGACGTCGGAGAGGAACTCCAGCGAGTCCAACGCGAGGTTAGGGCGAAACAGTCCGCAGGGAGTCTCCGCGGGCACACAGCGGGTGCGCAGCATCCATCGCCTGCGCCATGGATTCGATGACGACTCTCCCGTCTGACATTGAGCTAGTGGCAAGCGCACTGGCCGATTACTGCACCAGATGGCCGATCTCTGCATGCTCTGCGCGCACTTGTACTTATTTAGAGACGGTCGGTCTAAATTCGCTGTCATGACCGACATCGCAACTCGACCTCGCCGAGGGCGCCCCCCGAAGATCCCTCGCGAGCACGGAGACACGCGCGAGGCGCTGTTGCGCTGCGGCATGGAAGTCCTCACAACGCAGGGCATGAGCGCCACCGGCATCGACGCGGTCCTGAAGCGTGTCGGCGTGCCGAAGGGCTCCTTCTACCACTACTTCGACAGCAAGGACGCGTTCGGATTCGAGGTGCTGCAACGGTATGCGGACTACTTCGCTCGCAAGCTCGACCGATGGCTGCTCGAAGAGGGGCCGTCGCCGCTGGAACGCCTGACGCGGTTCGTGGACGATGCCAAGGCCGGCATGGTACGGCATGACTTCGAACGAGGGTGCCTAGTCGGCAATCTCGGCCAAGAGGTCTCCACCCTCCCCGACGGCTACCGGGAAGCGCTCGAAGACGTGCTGCGCGACTGGGAACGTCGCGTCGCGGCGTGCCTGCAACTGGCCGCAGACGCAGACGAGATCCCGCCCGGCTCCGACTGCGACGAACTGGCGTCGTTCTTCTGGGTGGGTTGGGAAGGCGCGATCCTTCGCGCCCGCCTGACCCGCGACGTCCGGCCGATGGAAGTGTTCTTCGCCGGTTACCTCGCATCCGTCCGCATCCATCCCGGGAGAGCATGATGTTCAGCGCAATCTCCATCGACAAGACCGATGCCGGATACCAGGCAGCGCTGCGCGAACTCGATGAGAGTGAGCTACCTGACGGTGACGTCACGGTGCGCGTGTCGTACAGCGGCCTGAACTACAAAGATGCCCTCGCGATCACGGGAAAGGCTCCGGTCGTGCGTCGCTTCCCGATGGTGCCCGGGATCGACCTCGCCGGTGTCGTGGAACACAGCGACAGCCCCTCTTATGCGCCTGGCGACCGGGTGCTGGTGAACGGCTGGGGCATCGGCGAGACGCACTGGGGCGGTCTCAGCCAGCGGGCTCGCGTGAGTGCGGACTGGCTCGTGCCGGTTCCTGATGCGATCTCGGAGCGGCAGGCCATGTCGATCGGCACGGCCGGATACACGGCCATGCTCTCCCTCATGGCCCTCGAGTCGCACGGCCTCACCACTGATTCGGGTGACGTCCTTGTCACGGGCGCGAACGGTGGGGTCGGCGGGTTCGCGATCGCGCTGCTGGCACGCGGCGGCTACTCGGTCGTTGCGTCGACCGGCCGTCCCGTTGAAGCCGATTACCTGCGCCGCCTTGGCGCCACGACGATCGTCGACCGGACAGAGCTGTCGGGGCCGGGCCGGCCGCTCGGCAAGGAACGCTGGGCGGCTGCGATCGACTCCGTCGGTAGCCATACCCTTGCGAATGCCTGTGCCGGGACGAAGGCGGGCGGCGCCGTCGCCGCATGCGGGAACGCACAGGGCATGGATCTGCCCGCCACTGTCGCACCGTTCATCCTGCGCGGGGTGAGCTTGCTCGGCATCAACAGCGTCACCCAGCCCCGCGACAAGCGCGTCGCAGCGTGGAACCGCCTGGCCGACGAGCTCGACCTGGACTTGCTGCCCGCGATGAGCCGCGAGGTCGGCCTGAGCGAGGCCCTCTCCGTTGCCGATGACCTTCTGGACGGCCGCATCCGCGGCCGGATCGTCGTCGACGTGAACCGCTGACCATCCCCCAAGACCACACAAACGAAAGAGGAAGACCATGACGAAGATCACCGTGCTCGGAGCGGGCGGACGTATCGCAAGACACGCCATCGCCGCGCTTCTCGAGGAGCCTGCCAACGAGCTGACCCTCTACCTGCGTCGCCCCCAGAGCCTGCCGGATGCTCCCAGCGACCGCGTCCAGATCGTCGAGGGCGACGTGCTCGACAACGAACTCCTCACACGCACCGCCACGGGACAGGACATCGTCTACGCGAACCTCGGCGGAGGCGACATCGAAGCTCAGGCCCGCGCCGTCGTCGCAGCGCTGACCGCCGCGGGAACACGACGGTTGATCTGGATCTCCACCCTCGGCATCTACGACGAGGTGCCCGGTGAGTACGGCAAGTGGAACCACCGGATGCTCGACGGCGGATACCTGCAGACGTACAGCGCCGCCGCGAAATTGATCGAGGAGTCCAACCTCGACTACACGATCATCCGTCCCGCGTGGCTGTCGGACGCCGACGAGGTCGACTACGAGCTGACCCAGAAGGGCGAGCCCTTCCAGGGCACCGAGGTGTCCCGCAAGAGCGTCGGCGCGCTCGTCGCCGAACTCGTCAAGAACCCGGCCGACAGCATCGGCGCCTCGCTCGGCGTGAACAAGCCCGGCACCGACGGCGACAAGCCATCCTGGTACTGAACGGAGCATGCCATGACCGCTTTGGACACGCTCACCGAGAACGGCTTGTCCCTCGGGATCGAGCTGCCCCTGGACAACGATCTCGCCCGACGAGACGTCTCCGGTCAGGGACTCTTCCCTGACCTGACCCGGCATCAGGAGCGTGCGCAGCTCGCCGACCGGCTCGGGTTCCGGGCGCTCTGGCTGCGGGACGTGCCGATGTGGCGACCGCGTGACTTCGGCGACGCCGGACAGGTCTTCGACCCCATCCCCTACCTCGGCTACCTCGCCGCATCGACCGAGCACATCCTGCTCGGAACAGCGGGGATCGTGCTCCCCTTGCGGCATCCAGTCGCGCTCGCGAAGGAAGCTGCAACCGTGGATGTCCTCTCCGGTGGGCGGCTGCTGCTCGGCCTCGCCTCGGGCGACAGGCCGGGTGAGTACCCGTTCTTCGGAGTCGATTTCGATCGTCGGGGAGAGACCTATCGCGACGGTGTGCGCGTGCTGCGTGAGATCTGGTCGCAGGCGGCGCTGGGCCGGATCGATCAGGACTCGTTCCTGCCCGCCCCTGCGGACGGGACGATTCCACTGATCGGGATCGGTGGCGCGCAGCAGTCTCCTGCGTGGGCGGCAGAGCACCTCGACGCGCACATGACGTACCACCGTGCAGGTCCGCAGATGCGCGCCGTCGCTGCGCAGTGGCGGGCGATATCGCTCAAGCCGTTCATGACGAACCTCTACCTCGACCTCGCGGAGAACCCGGACGCTCCCTTCGAGCCGATCCGCCTCGGTGCACGGGTCGGCACCACCGGTCTCACCGATTACCTCACCGGACTGGCAGCGGCAGGGGTCGTGCACGTCAACCTCGTGCTGCGGCCGGGACGACGAGACGTTGAAGACGTCATGGAGGAGATCGGACAAGACGTCATCCCCGCCCTCCGAGCCCGAACCGCATCAGAGCCAGCCGGCGCAGACATCCGATCGTGACCGAATCCACCGAAACAAGAAACAAACGAGCAGGGAGAACGATTGATATGAGCAGCACAGACACCATCGCCACGACTGCGAGCGACCCGACAGCGGTTGTCGCGACCGCGCAGTTCCTTACCCCCGTCGTACTCGGCCTTCAGGGGCTGACCATCAACGCCAAGCAGGCGCACTGGCACGTGCGTGGCTCGAACTTCGTCGGCGTCCACGAGTTGCTGGACACCATCGCAGGCAACGCCGGCGAGTTCGCCGACGCGGCAGCGGAACGCATCGTCGCCCTCGGCCTCCCGCTCGACGCCCGCGTCAGCGCGGTCGCCGAGAAGAGCTCCGGGACAAGCGTCCCGGCCGGCTTCGCGAACTCAGACGACCTCGTGCACGCGGTGATCGCAGACATCGACAGGCTCCTCGCCGACGTCCGCGCAGCGGTCGATGGCCTCGACGGCATCGACCTGACCAGTCAGGACGTCGCGATCGAGATCCAGCGAGGTCTCGACAAGGACCGCTGGTTCCTCGTGTCTCACATCGCAGCCTGACCGACCTGCCAAAGCGGCGCCTCTCACCGGTCCGGTGAGAGGCGCCGCGCACACTACGTGGTGCAGTCGGACAACACGGGCTAATCGAGGATCGCGGTGACTTCGAGCTCAACGAGAACGTCCGGCTCGAAGAGGTAGTCGACCCCGATCAGGGACGCGGGCGGCAGGGGCTGAGGCAGCTTCAGCTCCTCAGCGACCCGAGCGATCCCGTCCATGAAAGGTGCGATCTTCTCGGGCTCCCATTCGGTGACGTAGAAGGTCAACCGAAGCGCATCGTCGAAGGATGCACCCGCGCCTGCGAGCGCACGAGCTGTGTTGCGGAGAACCTCCGCGACCTGACCCGCGAGATCGTTGATCGCGATGGGCTTTCCTTCCGCACTACGGGCGACCTGGCCGCTGATATGCACGTGACGCGTGCCGGTGCCAATGGCGACGTGATCATACGGCGTTCCTGGCTGGAGACCGGCAGGACTGAAGCGTGTGACTGGCATAGAAGGTCCTCTTCGTTGGTGGTTTACTATTGATACTTGGTAGTTGAAGGACACTTCAAGGAGACCTGGTTTCATGGCCGATACCGACGCCGTATGCGAAAGCGAGCTGCGTATCGCGACGCCGCATCGCGAGCTGCTCGACCAGGTGCTCGACAAGTGGTCACTCAGCGTGCTCAACGAACTGTGCGAGCGACCCTGTCGGTTCAACGAGTTACGGCGTGCGATTCCGGGAGTGACGCAGAAGTCCCTCACGGCGACGTTGCGTCGGCTGGAGCGAAACGGAGTCGTGCAACGCCGAGTCATCAGCACGCGGCCGGTGGCCGTCGAGTACGGGATCACCGCCTTGGGCAAAACGTTGCGCGGGCCGATTGACGCGCTCGTCGCCTGGGCAGATGAGCAACTGCCGAACATTGAACGCGCACGCATCGCCTTCGACGAAGACGAACAGTAGACGTCGGGACATCTTTCCCCCTCGCGACCAAGCAAGAGCGCGGCTCAGCTCTCTGTCGGATGTTCAGGCTTTGCGCCTTCTCTGTCTCCCATGACGGCGTCCACCATGCCCATCGTCGCGTCGAACTGCGTCATGACCAGCGCCGCTGTGCTCGCGAAGCCGCACGCGAGAAGGATGAGCAGCGAGGGAACGAACTCAGTCGGATCGGGCACCCAGCCTCCCAATGTCCATGGCAGGACCATGGCGATGACGATGCCGGCGCTCGAGAGCCATTCGTTCACGAATAGAGCGCGTGAGGAGCCGGACCCGCCCCTCGCGAGGATACGACGTCCTGTTTCCACTGTCATCGCTACCAGGAGGATGCCGAGGACGATGAAGCTCAGCGCGCCCCAGAGCGGATCAAGCGACGCGAGCACGAGCGGAACAAGGAGCGGAATGGAGTAGGCGGTGAAGACCCAGCGGACCGACGAACGGAGATACCGGTCCGCAGCCTCCGACGCTGCGAGTCGGCGGTGCATCTCCGAGTCGATGTAGAAGAACACGCCCACGATGAACGTGCCGAGCATCGTTCCCGATACTCCGGCGAGCCCCAAGAGGAAGTCATCATCCGTACCTGACATCGTCTGCGTCCCTTCTTCCCTGGGCACCTGTGAAGCGGGCAATCCATGCGGTCGCAGGATTTCGTGCCAGATCGGCGAGGCTTCCTCGCTGCGTGATGCGCCCTGCCTCAAGGACGATCACCTCGTCAGCGAGCACCTCGACGTCTTCACGGTCATGTGTGACGAGGATCGTCGGACCGGCGAACTGGCGGAGACGCAGACCGAGGTCGGCACGCACTTCATCCCGGAACTCCACGTCCAGCGCCGCGAGCGGCTCGTCGAGGAGCAGTGCCTTCGGCTCGGATGCGAGGGCACGGGCTAGCGCTACACGCTGAGCTTGCCCGCCGGAGAGTGCACTGGGGTATCTCTCTGCCAGGTCCGCCATTCCGAAGCGAGACAGCCAGGGGTCTGCGCTGCGCCGGGCGGCGGACCAACGCCCACCGCGGACTTTGGCTGAGAAGGCGACGTTCTCGCGCACCGTGAGGTGAGGGAAGAGGAGCAGGTCTTGGAACATGACGCCGATCCTTCGCTGGTCAGCAGGAAGACCGGCCAGATCCTTGTCCCCCAGTCGAATCGTGCCGTGGGACTCGGTGAAGCCTGCGATCGCCGCGATGGCGCTGGACTTTCCGGCACCGTTCGGTCCGACGACGGCGAGCACACTTCCGGGATCCGCTTTCAGCTCCACGACTACGTCGAAGGCGGGGCGTGGGATACGTGCGGAGACGGTGAGCTCGAAGGTCATGCGGTGCCTGGCAGCCATCGGTCGCGGAGTGCGAGGAGCACACCCAGTGATACCGCGAGCAGGACGAGTGCGAGGGCGATCGCGGTGTCGGGGTCCGAGTTCATCGCGAGGTACGACGCGATCGGGAGTGTGCGCGTCACGCCGGGGAAGGAGCCGGCGAACGTGATAGTCGCGCCGAACTCGCCGAGCGCGCGGGCGAAGCACAGCACGGCGCCCGCGGCGATTCCAGGCGCGGTCAGCGGAACCGTCACGAGGCGGAAGATCTGCCACGGGCTGGCGCCCAGGGAGGCGGCGGCTAGTTCGCTGCGGCGGTCCGCTGATCGCAGCGCGCCTTCGACGGCGAAGACGAGGAAGGGCATCGCGACGAAGGTTTGCGCGAGCACAACGGCACCGGTGGTGAAAGGAATAGTGATGCCGACCTGCGTGAGCCATTGCCCGAGGATGCCTCGCCGTCCCAGCAGGAGAAGCAACGCAATGCCGCCGACAACGGGAGGCAGTACCAGCGGGATAGTGATCGCCGCCCGCAAGAGGCGGCGCGGCAGGACCTTCCAGTGAACGGAATGGCTCAGCAGGACGGCTAGCGGGATACCGAGGATGAGACTCAGGCCGGTAGATAACGTCGCCGTGAGTAACGAGAGCCCGAGCGCCTGCAGTACCTCTTGCCGAACGAAGAGTTCGCCCAGCTGGCCCCATGGTGCACGCAGGATGAGTCCGAGCAGCGGGAGAACGAGCAGCGCGAGACCGATCACCCCGAGGGCGAGGATGACCGGCTGCCGGCGTTCACGGGGCCGCGAAGCCTGCATGCTCGAAGACCTGACGTGCCTCATCGGAGCGGAGGTAGTCGATGAACGCCTGTCCTGCGTCGGGGTTCGGTGCCTCGGCAAGAAGGGCGACCGGATAGTTGTTGATCACCTGCTGCGCCTCAGGCACATCGATGCCTTCCACCGCGCTCCCTGCTGCGACGACGTCGGTCACGTAGACCAGTGCGGCGTCGGCCTCACCCAGAGAGACTTTCGTCAGTGCGGCACGCACGTCCTCCTCAAGTGTGTCCGGTTGGGCCTGAACACCAGCAAGGTCGAGCAGGGACTGCGCTGCGGCTCCACACGGCACCGCGGTGTCGCACAATGCGATTGTCAGCTCAGGCCGTGCGAAGTCGGCGAGACCGGTGATCCCTGCAGGGTTCCCGGCGGGAACCGCGATCTGCAGCGTGTTCGTGACGAGCACTTCCGGATCGGCGGCCAGGCCTGCGTCGACAACAGACTGCATCGTCGCCTCATTCGCTGAGAAGAACACGTCCACCGGGGCACCGGAGACGATCTGCTCGGCGAGCGCCGACGATCCGCCATAGCTGGCGACCACGTCGACATCTGCGTTCGCGTCCTCGAACCTCTCGGCGAGGACGTCGATCACGTCGGTCAAGGAGGCTGCGGCCAACACTGTCACCGTTCCGGAGGTCATGTCGTCCTTGCTTGCCCCGACATCCGATTCGTCGCTTCCCGTGCCGGGCGATGAGCATCCAGCGAGCAGAAGGAGCGCTGCGGCTGCCGCAAGGAGGGAGGGGGCACGCACGACAGGAACTCCTCTGAAAGACGGTCGGTCAGGCGAACGAAGTTGCCGACCTGTCTCAAGCCTCCCGTAGCCGAGGTCGTGAGAATGGCCTGCGACTGCTGGGCTTTGTCTGCTCTCTGCTGTCTCGCCGCTTCCGACCTCACCCGCTGGGACCGGCTCCCTAGCCTGAAGGCATGCCGGTCAATCCGCTCTCTCCGACCTTTCAGAGGCAGCGCGTCCTCACGGGCTTCGGCGTTCCCGCTCAGGAGCGTCTTTCGAGAGCGCATGTGCTCGTGATCGGCGCGGGTGGGCTGGCCAGCACCCTGTTGCCGGTCCTTGCTGCCGCAGGCGTCGGCAGCCTCACGATCGTCGATGACGACACTGTCGCCGAATCGAACCTGCACCGGCAGACGATGCACACGCCCGGCGACATCGGTCGCAGCAAAGCGGTCTCAGCCACCATAAGGCTCGCGTCGCTCGCTCCTGATGCTGAGCTCCGCGCCGTCGAGGGGCGTTTCGACGCCGTGACAGCCGAGGGTCTGCTGCACGGTGTGGACGTGCTCGTCGATGCCAGCGACAACCCGGCAACAGTGATGCTGGCAGACCGTGTTGCTGCCGAACGCGGCATTCCGCTCGTGTGGGGGTCAGCACTGGGGTACGCCGGCCAAGCAGGCGTGGCATGGGATGCCAGAGGCACCGACTACCGCGACTTGTTCCCGCATGGTCCGGACTCCAGTGCGGACACCTGCGACATGATCGGCGTGCTGCCGAGCGTATGCGCCGTCATCGGGGCGTTCATGGCGACCGAGGCACTCAAGCTCCTCACCGGCATCGGAGAGCCGTTGATCGGCCGGGTCGCCGCGTACGACGCACGCACCGGCCGCACCCGCGAGATCGCCTACCGGCGCGACGAGTCCGCCCGTGCCGCAGCGCAGAACATCGAGACCACTCCGCTGTCATCCGACGATCAGAACGCCGTCTCGCCCGAGGAACTGCGCGACCTGCTCACAGCTTCCTTCCCGCCGCTGCTGATCGACGTACGCGAACCGTGGGAGGCCGACATCGCAGCGATCCCGGGAAACGTGCTGATCCCCTTGACCGAACTCCCTCGCCGGGCACCAGAACTCGACACCGGTCACCCCATCGTGCTGTACTGCCACCGCGGCACACGCTCACGCCAAGCGCTCGATCAGCTCCTCCAACTCGGATTCTCCGATGTGCGGCACCTCACCGGAGGCATCGATGCCTGGGCTGTCCGCATCGACCCCACGGCGAGCAGGTACTGACATGCCCCGCACATCGGTCGCTGAGCACACGGCCCGAGTCCGCACCCTCCTGAACGCCGTGAGCCAGCGCCCCGTCGAGCAGGTCGCCCTGTCTGACGCGCTAGATCGGGTGCTTGCCCACCCCATACGGACTCCGATAGATCTGCCCCCGTTCCGGAACTCACAGATGGACGGCTTCGCCGTCCGTACGGTTGACCTCGCGCGGACGCCAAGCAGTCTGCCGCTGCGCGGTGCGATCCCCGCTGCTCCTGGCACACCTGGGCCGCTTCGCCCTGGCCATACCGTCCGGGTCATGACCGGTGCGCCGATCCCCGACGACGCCGATGCGGTCGTCCCTGTCGAACACGCCACCGTCCAGGGAACGACAGTGACGTTCACGCGGAAGCCGGACGTCGGAGAGTTCGTGCGTGAAGCCGGCTCTGACCTCGCGGTCGGTGAGCCTCTGTTGTCTGATGGATTCCGGCTCGCTCCTCGCCACCTGGCGGCGCTCGCAGCTGCGGGAGTGGCGTCCGTCCCCGTTCGCTCACAGGTACGTGTCGCAGTGATCTCGACCGGAAGCGAGCTGGCCGCTCCCGGTGAGCTTCTGGCTCCCGGCCAGATCTACGACGCCAACGGCCCCGCACTCGCCGCAGCGGTACGAACCGCCGACGCCCTCTTGGTCGATGAGCATCGTGTCGTCGATGACACGGCCGCGTTCGCGCGCGCTCTCGACGCGTCGTGTGCGGCGGGAGCCGAGATCTTGCTCACCAGCGGGGGCATCTCGGCAGGCAACTACGAAGTCGTGAGGGAGCTTCTGGAGCCGCTCGGGGCGCACGTCGATACTCTCGCGATGCAGCCGGGCGGCCCCCAAGCCACTGCCATCTACAAAGGCGTTCCCATGGTGTGCTTCCCAGGCAATCCCGTGTCCGCGCAGCTGTCGTTCATGCTCTTCATCGAGCCGGTCCTCCGTGAGGCAGCAGGACTGCACGCGCGACAGCCCGAGCCGCGGACCCTGGCCGAGCCCCTCACCTCTGTCGCCGGGAAACGGCAGTTCCGCCGTGGTGTGGGGTTGCCTGGAGGCCGGGTGGCACCGGTTGGCGGCCCTTCCTCGCACCTTGTCGCCGCCATGGCGGCATCCGACATGCTCATCGATGTCCCGATCGATGCCGTCACCCTCGACATCGGGACACGCGTGGAGACCTGGAATCTATGAACGAACTGCCGCACCTCGACGATCACGGCCGATCGCGGATGATCGACATCGGCGGGAAGGCGATCACTCGGCGCACGGCGATCGCGACCGGCCGCCTCGACACGACACCGGCGGTGCTGGAACTGCTCGCCGCCAACCAGCTGCGCAAAGCAGACGCGCTCCCGACAGCGCGGGTCGCGGGCATCCAGGGCGCCAAGCGCACCAGCGAACTTGTACCCCTCGCGCACACATTGCCCCTGGAGTCCGTCACCGTGGACTTCGAGCTCAGCACCTCATCGGTGGAGATCCGGGCCACGGTCGCAGCGACGGCGAAGACTGGGGCCGAGATGGAAGCCCTCACCGCCGTCGCCATCGCCGGTCTCGCTCTGCACGACATGATCAAGTCCGTCGATCCGGCCGCCGTGCTCGGAGACATCCACCTCATCGAGAAGACCGGAGGAAAGCGCGGGCACTGGGTTGCAGGCGCATCCGTGCCCGCAGACCACGGACAGGCGGTCGTGATCGTCTCCTCAACGAGCACCGCGGCCGGTACGCGCGAGGATCTCACCGGTCCGGCAATCGCAGGCTGGCTTCGCGACCACGGGTATCAGCCAGACGAGCCCGTCGTTGTCGCTGACGCGGATATCTATCAGGCGCTCACGGATGCTCTCACCAGCGAGCCGGTATTGATCGTCACGACCGGCGGCACCGGGGTGCATCCCGAGGACCGCACCCCCGAGGCGACGAGCGCGGTGATCGAGAGAGCACTTCCCGGCATCGCCGAGGCCATCCGTGCAGCGGGCCGCGCGGCGACGCCGACAGCCTCGCTCAGCAGGGCGCTTGCAGGGATCGCCGGACGCACGATCGTCATCAACCTGCCTGGATCGCCACGCGGCGTGGAAGACGGCCTCATCGCACTGGAGCCGCTCTTGCCACACCTGCACGACCAGCTGGCCGGCGGCGGACATGCCTGACCCGATCGGTTTCGTCACCGCTGCTCCGCTGGACAAGACGCAGCTGGAAACACGGATACGCAGTAGGAAGAACGGGGCGGTGGTCACCTTCGAAGGCATCGTGCGCGACCATGATCACGGAGAGGACGTCGGCTCTCTCGACTACGAGGCGCACCCCGACGCGGAACGAATCCTCATCGACGTGTGCACGAGGATCGCTCAAACCACGGACTGCGATGTCGTCGCCGCTCACCGCATCGGTCACCTCGAGATCGGCGACGTCGCACTGGTCACGGTCGTCGCCGCCCCGCACCGGGCAGAGGCGTTCGCCGTCTGCGGGAACCTCGTCGACGCGATCAAGGCAGAGGTTCCGATCTGGAAGCACCAGCACTTCACCGACGGCAGATCGGAGTGGGTGGGGTTGTAGATACACCGCACGACCTAGCGAACCCGCCGGGTGAACGATGGTGCAATCACCGAGGAAAGAGGCGCCAGATGACTGGCATTGAGACTGAAGCACACAACTTTCATGGCAACCGACTTCCCCCGTCAGAAGCCGCCCGCGTCGCACCCACCGATGCGGCCGCTCGGACCGTTCTTGCGAGCCTCTGATGTCGTTGCTGCGTGGTGGTGATGCGTTCCCCGCCCTCGAGCTGGTCGAGGTGGGAGGCACACGCCGAACGATCCCGGCCGTATTCGCCGGGCAGTACGGCGTGGTTCTCTTCTCTCGCGGGGCAGGCTGCCGGCCTTGCGTGGAGCAGCTGCGTGCGTTCCAGCGCGGCCTACGACGCTTGTCCGCCGCGGGTATCGCTGTCGTCGCGGTGACTGCGGACGAGGAGCCGATAACCGCGGAGCTCGTGGCGCGCTATGGGCTGACTTTTCCGATCGGACACAGCACCGATGTGGGGCAGATCGCGGCCGCGACCGGAGCGTTCGTCACCGTGGACCCGCCGCAGTTGCAGACGACCGGATTCGTGCTGGATCCCGATGGGACGGTCGTGATCAGCGTGTACTCCTGCGGAACGTTGGGACAACTCGTTCCCGACGATGTCCTCGAACTCATCCGGGAGTTGCCTCAGCATGCGGATGCGAATCGGAAGCGGGCAGACCGATGAAAACCATCGATGCCATCTCGAGAGCGCGGATGCAGACCGCTGCGAGAGCAGTCGGCAAGGATGTGCGCAACCAGAACAGGATGCAGACACATCCTCTCTTGATCGTTCCGCCGGAGAAGCGACGTTGACCTCGTCTCCGAACGCCTCAGGTGCCACTGGGACAGCCGTCTGGGAGGAGCTCGCTCAGGAGGTCCTCAGCAGAAACCCACGCGGCCGGATACTCGTCGCCATCGACGGCGTGGACGCTGCAGCCCGCATGCACTTCGCCGACGCCCTGGCGGCAGCGCTGCGTGCAGTGGGACGTCACGCGACTCGTCTCAGCGCGGCCCCGTTCACGGACGATGACGCCGTCCGAACCATACTGCGCATGTTCCGCCACAACGGACCTGAGAGCGAGCTCGCTGCCGCGCCTGAGGACAGGATGCTGATTGTCGACGGTTGGTCACTGCTGCGCTCTAGCCTGCGCTCGGCGTGGCACTTCACCGTCTTCCTCGACGGCGGTGAGCCGGCGCACCCAGACACCCATGAACGGCATCTCCGCTACATGCGCGAGGACATTCCACGCGAATCATCCGATGCCGTGTACGAGGTGAGCGACAGCATGCATCCCCAACGCTTGTACTTCGATTCCTGCTGAGACAAGGATCTGGGCAGCACCGCGGTCGTCTCACGTAAGAGGATGGCAGCGCAGGAGACGAATGCAGTTCACGACACGTGGACCCCCGCGGTGGATCGGACCTCAGCCGCTTGTGGTTTGGCTCAGCCGCCGGAGAACGGGGGCAGCACGTCCACCTGCGCGGAGACCGGTCGCGCGGGATCGCGTGAGGCGATGCCGTCGACGAGGAATGTCCCCTTTGCGATCACCGGCTCGAGTGCCGGGTGAGCTGTGAGGAGCGCGTCCTTCGCCTCTCCGAGGGTCGTCGCCTCGACGTGCTCTTCTTCGCAGCCAGCCGCTTCAGCGGCGGCTGCGAAGTATCGGACGAGTATGCGTGACATCGTCAGCCTCCGATCGCTCCCATGGAACGGGCCGGTCGACGAAAGCTCTTCTCTTCCATCCCGTGCCCAGCCTGTTTGTCCCACATCGTCGCCCGCCAGGCGTCGGCGATAGCGGCATCGTCTGCTCCACTTCGCAGCATCGTGCGCAGGTCTGTCTCGTCGTCTCCGAACAGACAGGAACGTACCGAGCCTTCGGCTGTCAGCCTGGTTCGGTCGCACGCGTCGCAGAAGCTGCGTGTGACGGACCCGATGATGCCGACGGTGGCCGGGCCTCCGTCGACGAGCCACTCCTCTGCGGGAGCGGACGGGTCTTCACGCCCGGCCGGGGTCAGCCGGTATCGGCGTCCGAGCACAGACAGAAGTTCTTCGGCGGAGACGAGGTGGTCTCTGCGCCATGTCTGATCTGCATCCAGCGGCATCTGTTCGATGAACCGCAACCGCACGCCGTTGGCAAGCGCCCACGCCAGCAGGTCGGGCGCATCCGCGAGGGTCTCGCGCAGCGCCACCGCGTTGATCTTGATCGGGCTGAGCCCTGCGTGCTGTGCCGCCTCGATCCCCCTGAGCACGGCAGGCAGGCGATCGCGTCGGGTGACAGCGGCGAAATGCTCGCGGTCGATCGTGTCCAGCGACACGTTGATCCGCGTCAGTCCAGCCTCCACAAGCTGCGGCGCCTTGCGGTCGAGGCCGATCCCATTGGTCGTCATCGACACCGGCAGGCCGGGCACGGCTGTCGTCGTCTGGCGCACGATCTCGACCAGATCAGGTCGCGTAAGCGGCTCGCCGCCGGTAAAGCGCACCTCACGGACTCCGAGATCGTGGACGGCTATGGTGACCAGACGCGCGATCTCTTCCGGAGTCAGCAACTCCCCGCGAGGGACGATGGGCAGGCCTTCCGCCGGCATGCAGTATGTGCAACGCAGTGAGCAGGCGCTTGTGATCGATACGCGCAGGTCTCGCGCGATGCGCCCGAACCTGTCCACGAGAAACGGTGTCTCGGGTCGGCCGACCGTCGAGCGCGCGCGATGGCGAACGGTCGGCATGCCGAGCGCAACAGGGCACATGGTCACAGACTTCTTCTCGATGCTTGCGGGGGGGGCGAGGTCGCCCGGTGGGGCGTCCTGTTCCACAGTGTGGTCGGCACAGTGGCCCGTTTTCACGCCGGGGACTCATCACCTGCAGTCATGGGCAAGTTCCGCGCAGGACCAGGCGATCAGCGAGAGAGCTCCCGCAATATCGTCGGTGGTGTACAGCCAGAGAAGACGGAAGGGGCGATGTATGTCGTTCACTACTCGCGGATTCGCGGGACGCCGGCGTGGACCCGATGATCAGCTCCCTCCGGGACAGACGCTGTTCGACAACTGGCCGGTGCTCACCGCCGGTCCCACCCCCTATGTCGATACCGAGACGTGGGATTTCGCCATCCTCGATGAAACCGGTACCGAGCATCACTGGAACTGGGAGCAGTTCCTGGCGCTCGGTGCCGAGGACATCACGGTCGACATCCACTGCGTCACGCACTGGTCCAAGCTCGACATGGCCTGGCGCGGGGTGAGCCTGGACAAGCTGTTCGAGAACGTCGAGACATCCCATGACTACGTCATGGCGCACT
The DNA here is from genome assembly GCF_037853785.1 of Micrococcus sp. GPGPB33. Taxonomy (NCBI): domain Bacteria; kingdom Bacillati; phylum Actinomycetota; class Actinomycetes; order Micrococcales; family Micrococcaceae; genus Micrococcus; species Micrococcus sp. GPGPB33. The sequence goes on along the minus strand of NZ_JAQMWO010000002.1, from coordinate 1,662,393 downwards.
CCTACGGCGGCTACACCACGAATGTGCCGCTTGAGGATCTCCTGGATGGCAAGGCCTGGATCGCGACCGAGGCCGAAGGCGCACCGCTCGACGCAGAACACGGCGGGCCGGCACGTCTCCTGATCCCGCATCTGTACTTCTGGAAGAGCGCGAAGTGGGTCCGGGCATTGACGATGATGCCGACGAACGACCCTGGGTTCTGGGAGCAGAGCGGCTATCACATCTACGGTGATCCGTGGAAGGAAGAACGCTACTGGTGATGGAGCAGACCCGGCTCGCTCCGCTTCGCCCCCGCGTGAGGCCGTCGTGGTTCGTCGCCACGGTTTCGGAGGTGCGTCCAGAGACGCCGACTGCGGTTCGGCTGGTGCTCGATGTCCCGGGGTGGCCGGGGAGCGAGGCGGGCAGCCATCTCGATCTGCGACTGACCGCTCCGGACGGCTACCAGGCGACACGTTCGTATTCGATCGCATCCTCCGAGACGGGCGGAACGATCGTCCTTGCGGTCGATGAGCTGCCCGATGGCGAGGTGTCTCCGTTCCTCGTCCGTGAACTGCGCGTCGGTGACCAGCTCGAGGTCCACGGACCGCTGGGATCGTTCTTCCTCTGGCGCCCGGGACAGAGCCAGCGCCCCGTGCAGCTCATCGCCGGCGGGTCAGGTGTCGTGCCCCTCTACGCGATGGCGGCGTCTCATGCGGCCGCATCCGATCCCGTTCCGTTCCGGCTGCTGTACTCGGTGCGCACCCCGGAGGACGTCTACTTCCACCAGGAGTTCCTCGAGCTGTCGGACGGGTCGTTCGCGATCGACCTCGTGTACACGCGACGAGCGCCAGCTGGGTGGCAAGATCCGGTCGGACGGCTCACAGAGTCGACTATCGCGGCGCGGACGCTCCCTCCGGAAGACCGCCCACGCATTTTCGTGTGCGGTTCGACAGGCTTCGTCGAAGCCGTCGCGCCGTGGCTCGTGAAGCTCGGCCATGCGCCGCAAGACATCCTCACCGAACGATTCGGAGGCCTATGATGACCAGCCACCTCGACGGGAACATCCTCGCCGGGACTCTCGCGGATTTTCTCGTGCCCGATGCAACGATGATCGAAGGACGGTGCGGAGGCTGCGGGCGCGTCGCGCCCCTTGGCGAGGCAATCGTGTATCCGGACGCCCCGGGGCTGGTCGTACGCTGCAAGACGTGCAGCCACGTGCTGGCGACGATCATCGACGCCGGTGAACGCCTCTTCCTCAGCTTCGCGGGGATGACCGCGTTCGCGATGAGGCGGGATCAGGCTGAGGAGTCGGTCTCAGTCGCGTAGGCCCTGAGCTGTGCGATAGCCATGTCGAGAGCGGCACGCATCGGATAAACATCTCGACTCGCCTTCGCCAGAAGATAACCTCCCTGCAGTGCCGATAGCAGCCCAATGGCAAGCGCTCGCGAGTCCGCATCGCTGCGCAACACGCTGCGTGTCTTCAGCCTCTCCACGGCATCGATCAGCATCTCCAGCCAATCATCGAAGTGGGCAGCGATCGCCCGGCGGGCATCCTCATTGTGGTCTGCGATCTCGTTCGCCAGAGACCCGAGCGGGCACCCGTACGCGCCGTCGCGTAGCGCGTTGCGTTCGACGAGTTCATCCCGCCACAGCTCGAACCCGCGTAGGGATTCCACGCGTCGAAGGCGCCGGCGCTGCTGCGTCAGGACGTCCTCCGCCCGGGTCTCGATGACTTCCTTCACGAGTGCGTCCTTGTCGGCGAAGTGCTGATAAACCTGAGACTTCGATGTCGCGCTGGCGGCTCGGACGTCGGCGAGGGTCGTCGCCGCAACGCCTCGCTCATACATCAACTGGTTCGCTGCGTCGACGATACGCGCCCTCGTTGCCGCCCCTTTCGGCGTCAACCGGCGCGCACTCGTTCCGTCGGCAGTCACGCCTCCAGGGTAGTCTCCTCCGTCCGCAGGACTCGAAGTCGTCCGTCACGCGATGCCAGCCCGGCCGGCCCAGTGAAGTCCAGCGGAGCGGGACGCTCGCATCTCACACCTTCACAATAATGGACCTCGGAGTCCTTATCCAAGTCGATCCGAAACACCTATGGCGATCCAAGCGTCCTGCTTTTCAGACCTGCTACACCTCTCGTCAATCGACGTCCCGCTCATACTTTGGTCTGGCGAGTCCTTTTCTGTCGTCGTAGGCTAGTGGTCATGATGTGCGGGAAGCCACGCGGCTCACGGATCTTCCGTGTGCGCGAGAAAGTCCGAGCCGAGGGCTCGGTGCGGCTGCCCACGCGCGCCCGTCGAGAACGTTGCGCGCTCCGCAGGAGAGGGGCGTTCGGTGGACCTGCCGGTCAAGCTCGGTGACGCGCAAGAGTTTCTGATGCTCGTTCCCTCGCCTCTTGCGGAGCGGGTGGCTGAGGACGAGCGCCTGGTCGTGGCGGCCTATCGGTTTCGTAGGGGCCTGGGCATCCGGGCTCGACGGGCGTTGGCCTCGCGTATCGAGCATGAGGTGACCGCCGCGCTGCACATCGTTCGGCCCGGAACGGTGGTGGTGGCGTTCGACGGTGCCGGCACGATGTCTCGGGCCCGAGTACACAGGTTGGCGACGGGCGTAGTCGGTGAGGTGAGCAGGAGCGCCACCAATCTCGTCGGCGCGGACACGACCGTGATTGGAGTCGTGGTGATGTCGCCGACCGAGCGAGATCTCGCCGCCGCGTGCGTGCGGCATGTCGCGGAGCAGCCACCGCACCGGGGCGACGGGCTCGTCTTTCACGCCAGCGACCTCCGCCGGGCGAACATCTATGAGCTGATCGAGGAAGCAGTCCTGTGACGACGGTCAGCTCTCCCCGTGGTCGCAGCGAGGACTACCTGTTAGTCATCTACCAGCGTCGGAACGCCTCGGTCCTGTCGCTGCAGGGGCGGGACACCGAGCTGACCCCCGGGAGCATCGTCGTTGTCCCCCGCTCGACGGTGGAGAGCGCGATGCCCACCGAGGATGCCGATCGCATGATTGTCGAGGTGCCGTTGGGTGTGGTGGGGTTGACGGCGGATCAGGTCGCTGAGGTCTCGGGTGTGGACCTGCAGGAGCGGACCTCGCTGGCGGCGCTGCTGCGGTCCGTGCTCGGGGGCGTGATGGACTCCGAACTCAGCCTTCGCGACGAGGTGGACGTGTTCGCGCCCGTCGCCGACCTGCTGAAAGTCACCCTGCTCAGCGCCCTCACTCCCGACCGCGCCACGACCCGGTATCCGCTGGCCGAGCAGATCGTCACCTACGTGCTCGACAACCTCACCGACCCCGGTCTCGGAGCCGCCCGGATCGCGAAGGACCTGCACGTGTCCGAGCGTCTGCTCTACGCAGAGATGTCCCGCGCGGACATCAGGCTCGCGCAGCTGATCCGGTCCCAGCGCCTGCGTCGCGTCCGCGACGCCCTGACCGCACCGGCCACCATCGACGTCCCCATCGGCATCCTCGCCCAACAGCACGGATTCGTCTCCGCCAGCCACTTCAGCCGCATCTTCCGCGAAGAATTCGGCACCACACCCCGCCAATGGCGCAACAACACCACACCACCGGGACCGTGAGGTCACCGCTCGCGCGTCAAGCCTTCGTTGCGACCTTCCCGCGCGATCAGGTCACGGGACGCGCTGTCGTCGGCACGGACCTGATGGGCGGTCTCAAGCACTTCGTCGATGTCGCTGTCGGGGATGACGACGGCTCCCGATGAGTCGCAGAAGATGTACTGGCCCGGATAGATGCCCACTCCTTCGATGACGACGGGAATATTTGCCTGAAACGGCGTGACCACTGCTCCACCCCAGGCGACGGCCTCTCCCGAGCACCATGCGGCGAACGGTTCCGCGGCCAGTTCGTCGAAGTCGCGAAGGCGTCCGTCAGTTAGGACGCCGGCGAGGCCGACGTTGGTCGCACGGGAGAGCTTCGTTCCACCGGCGAGAGACGTCGAGCTGTGGCCGTTGCTGGCCATCACGAGGACCGTGTTGCCGGGATTGGCTGGTGATCCGTCGACGGCCTGGTGGAACAGCCGTCCGAAGGTGTATTCCTCCGGGTCAAGTATGGCGTGGCAGGTCGGGAAGAAGGAGATCGTCGCGACGCGCCCGAACAGGATGCGTTCGGGTGCCGGGCTGACGAGCCCGGTGATATGGGCGCGGTGACGGTGCTTCCGGCCGAGCGCATCGGTCAGGTCTGCGCATGTGAGGACTGCGGCTGACGCTGCGCGACGTCGCTCCACCGCGTTGTCTTCATCTTCGTTCACGGTCGTTCCGCATCATTCCTCCGTCACTGATGACGCGGGGGCGTGCCACCGGCTCAGCGGTGGCACGCCCCCACGTGGACATGGTCAGACGGAAGCCTCGGTCGCCTGGATGCGGCGGGGCAGGACCCAGCCGGCACGAGGGTAGTGGCAGTTGTAGCCGTTCGGATACCGCTGGAGGTAGTCCTGGTGCTCAGGCTCGGCCTCCCAGAACGGGCCGGCGGGCTCGATCGTGGTGACAGCCGATCCTGGCCACAGACCGGAGGCATCGACGTCGGCGATCGTCTCCTTGGCGACCTGCTCCTGCTCGGGGGTGAGCGGGAAGATCGCCGACCGGTAGCTGGTGCCGATGTCGTTGCCCTGACGGTTCAGGGTCGACGGGTCGTGGATCTGGAAGAAGAACGCCAGGATGTCCCGGTACGTCGTCTTCGATGGGTCGAAGACGATCTCCACGGCCTCGGCGTGGCCGGGGTGGTTGCGGTAGGTGGCGTGATCGTTCTGCCCGCCGGTGTATCCGGCGCGGGTGCTGATCACGCCCGGCTGCTTGCGGATGAGCTCGTCCACGCCCCAGAAGCAGCCGCCGGCCAGGACGGCCGTCTCGGTGCCGGGTGTGCGGGTGACCTCTCCGGTGTCGTGAATTCCACTGGTCATGATGCGTGCTCCTTCGTGGTCGTGGTGGTGGTCTCGAACAGTGAGCGGAACTCTCCATACCCCTCGGCCTCCAGGTCGGAGACGGGGATGAACCGCAGCGCGGCGGAGTTCATGCAGTAGCGCAGGCCGCCGGCGTTCGCGGGGCCGTCGTCGAAGACGTGCCCGAGGTGGCTGTCCGCCCCGGTAGAGCGGACCTCGGTGCGGGGCATCCAGAGGGATCGGTCCGTCTTCGTGTGAACGGCGTCAGCGACGACCGGCTTGGTGAAGCTGGGCCATCCGGTTCCGCTGTCGTACTTGTCGGTGGATGAGAACAGCGGCTGTCCGGAGACGACGTCCACGTACAGGCCGTCCTCGTGGTTGTCCCAGTACTCGTTGCGGAAGGCCGGCTCGGTGCCGTCCTTCTGGGTGACGCGGTACTGCTGGTCGTTGAGGCGGCTCAGGGCCTCAGAAGTCTTGCTGTAGTCGTGCGACACGATGTCCTCCTTGTTCGGCGCCGCTGGCTGCGGCGTCACTGTTGATAACGCCGGGGTGACGCGGTTTGGTCCCGTGAGCCTGGGAGTGGGCTGTGACTTCAAGAATCCTCCTGTTGTTGTTCCGGGCTATGAGGTATGGCCTTCGGTGAAGCCCCATGTCGTACCTGACTGGCTGTCGTTGAGCACGATCCCGGCGGCGTCGAGTTCGTCACGGATACGGTCTGCAGTGCGGAAGTCTCCGGCCGCACGTGCCTGGGCTCGCTGGTCGAGCGCCTGTGCGATCAGGGCCTCCAGTGCGCGCTCGGCGCGCGGGGGTGTGGCCGTTGATTCGTCCCACGGGCTGTCGCGCGGGTTGATGCCGAGGACGTCAGTCATGGCGAGCACCGCATCCAGCGTGTCGGCACCGGTCCGCGCGTCGTGCTGGGCGAGGGCGGTGTTGCCCCGCCTGACTTCGTCATGGAGGACCGCGAGTGCCATGGGGATGTTGAGGTCGTCATCCAAGGCGTTTCGGAATGCGACCGGCAGCATGTCCGCGTCCGCCGCGCGCCTCGAGTGGTTGGCGCTCCGGGTGATGAAGTCTTCGATCCTGCGCATCGCCGCCGCGGCGGATCGCAGGGCGGAGTCGGTCAGTTCCAGGTTCGACCGATAGTGGGCCGATCCGAGGTAGTAGCGCAGGTCGAGAGGACGCATGTGCTGCAGTAGCTCGTCGAGGGGTGTCGCGTTGCCGAGGGATTTGCTGATCTTGTCGCCGCCGGACGTGACCCAGCCGTTGTGCATCCAGTAGCGCGCGAATCCGTATCCGGCGGCACGGGACTGCGCCTGTTCGTTCTCATGATGAGGAAAGCGCAGGTCGAGCCCGCCACCGTGGATGTCGAAGCTCTCTCCCAGGTAGCGGAGAATCATTGTCGAACAGCTCAGATGCCATCCGGGGCGTCCCGGCCCGTAAGGCGAAGCCCATGCCGCAGGAGCAACGATCTCCTCGCTGGCCCCCGCGTCCGGGGGAGCCGACTTCCAGAGCGCGAAGTCGCGAGGGTCACGTTTCTCTGTTGCCTGATCGGTATGTTCGTCTCCGCGGAGAGTGCCGTGCTCCTGTGAGGTCAAAGACCCGTAGCCGGGCCATGATGAGACGTCGAAGTAGACGTCCCCCGCTTCCCCTCCCGCTCGGTACGCGTGGCCCCGGGCGATCAGCCGGTCGATGAAGGTAAGCATCTCGGCGGTGTGCCCTGTCGCGCGCGGCTCGATCGTCGGCGGCAAGATACCGATCTTGCGATAAGCGTCGGCGAACGCCCTCTCATGACGAGCCGCCCACGCCCACCATGGAACGCCCGCCGTCTGGCTCGCGGCAAGAATCTTGTCGTCCAGGTCGGTGATGTTTCGCACCAGGGTCACGTCGAGCTCGTGGCCGATCTGGAGCCATCGTCGCAGCTGGTCGAAGACCACTGCGGATCGGAGATGACCGACGTGCGGCGGAGCCTGAACAGTCGGACCGCACAGATAGATGCCGACGTGGCCCGGTCGCAGGGGCGCGAACGTGCGTAGCGATGACGTTCCACTATCGAAGAGCCGTAACGTCATCGATCAGCCCATCTCACGGGTGCGCTGCTCTCGGAGCGCACGGAGGTGGACGGCGGCCCAGGAGCGGAAGGGGCGCCAGCGTTCCGCGACCTCCTCGAGCACCGAGTCGGGCCCGTACTGGTAGGAGATCTCGGCGTAGAGGCGGCGTTCCGCGCGCGGAAGGATGTCCTGGGCGTTGGCGCCGCGGATAAGGATGAGGTCCGTGGCGAACGGGCCGATGCCTGTCACCGTGAGCAGGTCGCGGCGAGCCGATTCTTCGGGCATCGTTCGGAGCCGAGGACCGTTGAGCAGCCCGGTGAGTGCGGCCTTTGCGACAGCTCGGAGATACTCTGGCTTCCGACCGGGTAGGTCTAGTTCTTCGGCGTCGATGGCGCGGATGAGCGCATCGGGCGCGGGAAACACCCCGTCGTTGCCGTGCGCGACGATAAGGTCGCGGCGGAGTCGGGCAGCGACCGGGACGCGGGTGCGCTGCGACAAGACGCACCAGGCTGCGGCTTCGTACGAGGAATGGAAGCCGCACGGGCGATATCCGGGGAGCGCCCTTTGGGCGGTGGCGACGATCGGGTCGCGATCGCCGACGGCCGGCCATTCCCGCGCGTCCACATCGAGAGAGAGGAAGCGCCGCACCTGCTCGGCGGCTGCGGTCAGATCGCCCGGGCCGGACAGACCGATCTGGGCGCTCTCCCCGCTCTGGGTGACGTGGGCGGATACGGACGTCCAGTCGTGCTCGCTCACAAAGCGTGCGGAGAGGACGTCCGGGTCGCCGCCGGACTCGATCGCGGTAGGGGTGAACTCTTCCCAGAACCGCTTGCTGGTGCGCAACGACCACGGCCCGAGCACTGGGACCGAGAGGGTGTGCTGCGCCATGGTGGTGTTAGGCGCGGGCGTGGATGGTGACGACGTAGCCGTCGGGGTCTCGGAACGAGAACTGCAGGCCGAACGGCCCCTCGACCGGTTCCTGCACGATCGCCACTCCCGCGTCGACGAGTCGTGCGTGCACGCGTTCCGCGTCATCGTTGCGGAACCAGACGCCGATGCCGGCGCCGAGCTGAGGGATCGCGTCGAGATCCACGCCCGGGAACGGGTCGCGGACGGCGAACGCGGTTCCTTCTGCGGAGAAGACGGTCGCTGCCGGGTTCGAGTCTGGGAGCCGTGTGAGTCCGACGAGCTTGTCGTAGAACTCCGCGGAGACGGCGCGGTCCCGCACCTGGAAAGAGATGAAGCCCGGGCCGGTGGTTGTTGCTGCCATGAGCAAGCTCCTGTTCTGTTCAATAACGCCAGTGTCAATATCCTGACACTCAGTGGAGTGTGTGTCAAACTATTGACATGGATGCATTGGACCGGAGCCCGGAGTCGTTGGGGGTGTTGATCAAGGAGACGCAGTCGCTCCTGAACCAGCGAATGGACGATCGGCTTCGCCCGCTCGCGCTGAGTGTGCCGCAGTACGCGTGCTTGACCGCCTTGCAGGACACGCCAGGTATCACGAGCTCCGAGCTCGCCCGACGCGCGTTCGTGTCCCGTCAGTCGATGAACGTGCTGCTCCAGGGACTGGAGAAGCGGGGGCTGGTGACCCGCTCGAGTGATCCTGGACCCCGGCGAGAACGGAGCGTGGTGCTGAACGACGCCGCAGAGCTCCTCCTCGAACGCGCGCATGAGGAAGTGTCCTCGGTTGTTCAACGCATGACGATGGAGGTCGAGCTGGTGGAGCGCGCCCGTCTTTACGAGCTTCTGGCCCGTTGCCGAGACGCCCTGCTCATTCCTTGACAGCATTGTCAGGCCCGGGGAGCTGGTACCGGCCGACGGCTGTGTAGGAGCCGCGGCGGAAGCGCAGACCAGTGATCCGCTCATCTTCGACGAGCCAGCGCAGTTCGTAGCACGCTCGGTAGTCCGGCGGCCAGAAGGAGCAGAACTGCCCCTCTGCATCCACGTACCACTCCCCCAACGTGGGTCTTCCGTTCTCGACATACACGGTCTTGCCGTTCTCGGCGAATGCCTGCGTCGCCCCGTCCTCGTACAGGATCGATGCGGCCGTCAGCGCGCGAGGGATATCCGATGCTCGAACTTCCTCCGCGTCAACGACGGCGAGATCAGACAGCGGCTCGTTCATCCGTACGTCTCCTCTGGTCTGATCTGCTGCGGGAGATCCAGTCGACTCTCGTCCTGGATCTCATCGGGGCGAGGTGTGGTGTTGTTGCGCCATTGGCGGGGTGTGGTGCCGAATTCTTCGCGGAAGATGCGGCTGAAGTGGCTGGCGGAGACGAACCCGTGCTGTTGGGCGAGGATGCCGATGGGGACGTCGATGGTGGCCGGTGCGGTCAGGGCGTCGCGGACGCGACGCAGGCGCTGGGACCGGATCAGCTGCGCGAGCCTGATGTCCGCGCGGGACATCTCTGCGTAGAGCAGACGCTCGGACACGTGCAGGTCCTTCGCGATCCGGGCGGCTCCGAGACCGGGGTCGGTGAGGTTGTCGAGCACGTAGGTGACGATCTGCTCGGCCAGCGGATACCGGGTCGTGGCGCGGTCGGGAGTGAGGGCGCTGAGCAGGGTGACTTTCAGCAGGTCGGCGACGGGCGCGAACACGTCCACCTCGTCGCGAAGGCTGAGTTCGGAGTCCATCACGCCCCCGAGCACGGACCGCAGCAGCGCCGCCAGCGAGGTCCGCTCCTGCAGGTCCACACCCGAGACCTCAGCGACCTGATCCGCCGTCAACCCCACCACACCCAACGGCAGTCGGAAGAAGTCCCCGATGACTCCTTCGTCGAAGGCGTGGACGTAGGGGCTCGTGCTCGGGTAAACGACGATGCTGCCCGGGGTCATCACGGTCTGGTCATCGCCACGGCGCAGCATCGACCGGTTGCCGCGCTGGAAGACCACGAACAATGACTCGTCGTCGTCCGACATGATCATCCGCTGGGGACGCATAGCGAGGGCAGCCAGCGAGGGCACCGTCTTGACGGACAACGCTCTCAGCTGCCCGATGTCTTGGTAGGACACGTTCACATGCGCCTCGCGGCCCTGCGGGTCGAGAGTCAGGTCCGTCTGGACGAGGTTCTCGCAGAGCATCGTGCGGATCGTCTCCACGCGGTCACGTGGATCGATGCTGCGCGAGTCCCATGTCTGCTGCATCATTACAGCCTCCGCCGGTCTTCCGGGCTTCCCCGGTCTGATTCCAGACTATTGCCGGTCATAGTCGCCCTCGTCGATGACGACATGGATAGCCGCTTCTTCGGCGGAGGCGGCACCGTTGTCGATGCCGATGTCGGAGGCCCAGAAGTCGGAGGATGGGTCTGGGTTGCCGGGTTCGGTCCAGATCAGCCGTCCAGCGCGTACCGATCCGACCTGGTCGTCAAGGATCTCGCCGTCCGTGCCGATGATGTCGCCGATCCCGTCGCCCATCGGCTCTTCGGGTTCGTACTCCGGCACCTCACGCGCCAAGCGAGCCGCCAGCGGCTCCCGGGCACGTGCTTCGCGTGCAGTGAATCCCCACGACAGTTCGGATGACCGCCGCTCCGGTGGAGAGTATCCCGGGCCGTCGTCATCGGAGTCTTCGCCGAGAAGATCCGAGTCCAGGCTCTCATCCGGCGGAAGCAGATCGAACTCGATGTCCTGCCCACTGAACGATCCGTCAGTCATGATGGGTTCCCTTTCTTTCCCCTGACGCCTGGTCTCTCGGCGTCGCGAGCAGACTCTTCACCACCGGGCGATACCACCGGCACGGAGCCTTGTGCGAGCTTCAGCCTCGTCCACACGTTCATGTTGATGACGACGGCTGCGATCTCCGCGATCTCACGCTCATCGAAGAACACCGTCAGCCCTTGATGCATCTCATCGAAGTGCTCGTGCTCGTAACGTGTCAGCGCTTCGCAGTACGCCAGTGCGAGTGCTTCGGAACCGGAGAACATCGTGCTCTGCCGCCAACTCGCCAGGTGCGCCACCATCGCCGCGCCGATTCCTACTTCCACGGCGATACGCGTGTGCAGGATCAGGCAGTACGAGCACGGATTGATCTGAGCAACCCGCAATCGGAGAAGGGCAGCGAGGCGATCACCGATCGACAACTTCGCCGTGTACCCGAACCCCGCAGCCATCTGCTTCGCAAGTTCGTGGAAGTCAGAGAGATCCGGGTCAAAGCGCACATTCTCGAAATCGATCTGCTCTGATATCACGATCTCTCCTCACCGTAGGGCACGGTTCGCTGGCTTGCCGGAGTTCCGACGCCTCCTCCGACGGTAGATCCGCTTCTCTGCCCTGTGTGGCCTGCCCCTGCAGAGAGCTGTCTTCTCCCTGCAACCGCCCGCTCCGCTTCCGAACGCCGCAGGTCGCGGACATTACGCTGCACAGCCAGGCCACCTGGACAGCACCCGGCTCCGTATCGTGACCCGAAGGGGCGTGCTGCCCGCCGTGAAGAGAGAGAAGACGATGCCGACCTCGAGAGTGATCCTCGCCAGCGGCTGCTTCTGGGGAGCCCAGGAGCTCTTCCGCTCACTCCCGGGCGTCGTGAGCACCCGCGTCGGATACTCCGGCGACGACGACACCCCCAACGCAACCTACCGGGATCACGGGGATCACGCAGAAGCCCTCGAAGTGATCTATGACCCCTCGATCATCCGATTCCAGATACTGCTGGAGTTCTTCTTTCAGATTCACGATCCCACCACTCGGAACCGTCAGGGAAACGACATCGGGCGCAGTTACCGATCAGCGATCTTCACGACGACCGAGGGACAGAGGAAGGTCGCCTTCCACGTGATCGAAGCGATCAACGCTTCCGGCCGCTGGCCAGGAAAAGTCGTGACAGAGGTGGGCGAAGCCGGCCCGTTCTGGGAGGCCGAACCCGAACACCAGGACTACCTGCAGAAGCACCCCAATGGATACTCGTGCCATTTCATCCGACCCGACTGGGTACTACCGGGCCGCTGACCGAGATCTCGCGATAGGAGACACATGAAACATCCCGACGGAATGATCGGCTTGACCGCGACCGACGCCGACACTGACCTCCCGGCTGCATCCTCGGACGCAGTCGAAGACTTCGTCATCACTGAGAACGTCGAGTCCGAGCTGTACGAAGCGACCGTGAACGGCAAGCTCGCCGCCGGCCTGCTCTACAGCAGAACCGGCGACCGGGTGCTTCTGCTCGCGACGTCCGTGTTCCCCGAGTTCCGCGGAAAGGGAGTCGCGGCGCGACTCCTTGGAGGCGTCCTCAACAGTCTCCGCGAGGACAAGAAGACCGCGACGGTCTCGTGCCCCTTCGCCGCCGCGTACATCCGCGCTCATCCGGAGTATGCGGATGTCGTCGACACGCGGTTCCCTGGCAACCCCCACGGACACCACCACTGATCGTCATACGCACAAGAGGAGAACCCACATGGCAACCGTCGAACTGACCGAGGACAACTTCGAGGTCACGATCAATCAGAACGACATCGTTCTCGTCGACTTCTGGGCGGACTGGTGCGCACCATGCCATCAGTTTGCGCCGGTCTTCGAGAAGTCGTCGCAAGACAATCCCGACATCGTCCACGCGAAGCTCGACACGGAGTCGGAGCAGCGCATCACTGCGGCGGCCCAAATCACCGCGATTCCCACTCTGCTCGCCTTCCGCCAGGGGTTGCTCGTCTTCAGCCAGGCCGGCGCCCTACCGCCCACTGCCCTAGCCGAAGTGGTAGAGAACGTCAGAGGACTCGACATGGACGAGGTCAGGAAGGACCTCGACTCCGATGGCGGCTCGGCCAAGGATGATCGCTGATGTCCACCTTGCATGGAGCACGCCCCTACATGGACAAGGCCGTCCCAGAAGCATGGGAAGCCGCGTCTGCGTTCGCGACCGCTGTGTCTGAAGCCGCATCGCAACGCGGACTCACTCCCGCCGAGAGCGAGTTGATCAAGGTTCGGGCGTCGCAGTTGAACGGATGCGTCTTCTGCCTCGATCTGCATTCGCGGCAGGCAAGGCGCGCAGGCGTCAATCAGCAACTACTCGACATCTTGGCCGCCTGGCGCGAGTCGCCACTGTTCAGCGATCGAGAGCGCGCCTTGCTCGCGATCGCTGAAGCAGCCACCCGGCTCCCCCTCGACGCCGCCGTGAATGTCGAGCTCGCGCAGGCCCGAAGCACCCTCTCCGAGGCGGAGTTCGCGGCCGCGGAGTGGGTCGCCGCGGCCATCAACATGTTCAATCGGATCTCGATCCTCAGCGAACATCGCGTGCGACCACGCGACTCGGAAGGCAAGCTGAGCTGACGGTGTGCCGTGCGCAGCGTGGCCGCTACGCCAGAGGACGCGTTCGAGGCCGCACATGACTTGCCACCCGCTGCGCCCCTCAGGTTCACGCGCCCCTACGCAGCGGTTCGGGCACCAGGAGATATCGCGGCCATAGAGATGGTGCGTACGGTCCCGTCAAGCCGTACCGTGTTCCGGCACGCGAAGATACTCAACGTCGTTGAGGGCTCCTGCGCCCTAGAGACTGCTGAGAGCATGCACGTCCTGCGTCCTGGCATGTCTCTTGCCCTCGGCACCGGCAAATGGTGCCGCGTGCGCCCATCCCCGTCCGTACGCATCTGGGCCATCTACGCCGACGAGCAGTTCTGGCGCACCCAGATGGCATGGTTCCTCCCTGACGCAGAACGAGTGATCGCAGGAGTACACCCCCTCGAGTGGGACGGCCGCGCAATCGTCCTTGCGCCAGGTATCGCTGTGCTGCGGCATGTCGAGCCGATATGGCGACAGATGAGCGTACTGCGCAGCGGGACCCACTCGCCCGAAGTCGTCGCGACTCACACTCTCGAGCTTCTCGCACGATGGATGAGGCTGATACTGCCGACTTTTCTGGACGAAGCGCCGGACACCCTCACGACACCGTGGACACCCATCAATGGACGACTGACCGACACCGGATCTATTGGCTACGTCGGTCAGGCAATCCGGTTGCTTCGCGGGCGCATCGCAGAGCCGTGGACCGTTGGAGCGCTCTCACGCGAACTCTCCCTCTCACGGACCCACCTCACCCGCATGTTCGTACAGTACGCCGGCGCCGCACCAATGCGTCTACTCACTGAACTCCGGCTCACCGAATTCGCGCGGCTCATCGAAGAAACCGACATTTCCGTAATGCGTGCCGCAAGCGAAGTCGGGTGGAGCGATCCGCGCGTAGCATCCCACTGGTTTCTCCGTCGCTACGGCATCACGCCGACACAGTACCGGCGCACACCACATACGGTTCCTGAGGATCGACAAAGCCACGCTATCGCTGTCAACGACACCAGCCGGTAACCTCTGCGGACTCGTCGTATGAACCGCTCCACTCGACGCGTGTCCCACGTTTCGCCGGCGACGTCGACAGGTCTTGGACTGCCGTGTAGAACACGTCAAATACGTCGGGTTCATCGCGGAGCCTGACGGCCACAGGCCCAGTCCGTTGTCCGTCTCTCTTCTTCCTGATCCGCCCGGCGCACCTCATGGTCGCAAGGGTCAACGGCTTGTGCCGTTGGCCTCGCCGGGAGGAGGTCATTGATGGCGACGGACGAGGAGGCGCGAGCAGCGCGGGATGCGCGGCTCCAACAGCTCCATGAGCGGCTAACGGCTGCAGTCGATCAGCTCGTCTCGGGTGAGGACTGGAAGCGTGCGCTGGAGTTCGCGGCCCGGTTCCGGGCGAAGTCGTTCAACAACACGCTGCTGATCTGGGCTCAACATCTCGATCTCTACGAGTGTCAAGGGCCATTGAGTTCTGCCCATAGGCGGCCAGTGTTTCTTCCCGCTGGTGGCCATCAGAACTGCCCACTGGTGGCCAGCTGGTTTGCCCGTTTGGGTGGTGGTGCTGGCCACCGTGATGGGATCAGTTCAGTGGCATGACTCCCTTCCCGGCCATTGCCTGGGTCATCCGTACGGAGTCTCCGGTGGTCTGGCACACGTGGGCGTGGTGCAGGAGCCGGTCCACGGTGGCGGTGGCCAGGGTCTTGGGCATCAGCTCGTCGAAGCCGGCCGGGTGCAGGTTCGAGCTGATCGCTACGGAGCGTTTCTCGTAGGCGGCGTCCACGATGCGGTAGAGGCCCTCGGCGGCATCGTCGGCGACCGGCAGCAGGCCGATGTCGTCGATGACGATCAGGTCGGCGCGCAGGATTCGGGCGACGGCTTTGGTGATGGTGTCATCGGGCCGGTGGGCCCGGATCATCGCCCCGAGGTCCTCCAGGGTGAACCAGGCCACCCGCTTGCCCTCCTCCACGGCCTGCTGGCCCAGGGCCTCGAGGAAGAAGGTCTTGCCGGTGCCGGAGGGCCCGCAGACCACGAGGTTCTCTCTGCGCGAGAGCCATTCCAGGGTGCGCAGGGACTGCTGGGTCGGGGCCGGGATCGAGGAGGCGCCCGGATCCCAGGTCGTGAAGGTCTTGCCGGTGGGGAACCCGGCGGCCTTGCGCCGGGCGGCGAGCATGGATCGGGCCCGACCGGTGGTCTCCTCGACCAGCAGGGCCTTGAGGACCTCGGCCGGCTCCCAGCGTTGGGCCCGGGCGGTGGCCAGTACCTCGGCGGCGATACCGCGGGCGTGGGGCATCTTCAGCTGCCGCAACAGCGCCTCCAAATCGGCCGGCAGCGCCGGTGCGGCGGTGTTCGGGGTGTGGATGCTCACCGGGCTGCCCCCTCGGTGTTGGAGGTACCGAGGCCGGCCCAGCCGGCGGTGCCCTGGGTCAGGGACCGTTCCTCGGTGGCGGTGTGCATCCCGGTGCGGTGGCCGGCGGCGGTGAGCAGGGAGGCCAGGTCGCCGTGGGCGAAGCGCTGGTGCACCGCGGCCACCCCGAGGGCGCGGTCGACCTGGTCGGTGCCGGCGAGCTTGGCCAGGGTGACGGCCTCGGCCATCTTCTGACCGATCCGGCTGGTGCCGGCCGCGGCGGCCTCCACCAGCCAGGTCCTCGCTCCGGCCCCGATGGCCAGGAACTCGGCCTCCGCCGCCGAACGGGGCACCGGGGTGTAGTCCCCGGGCACCTTGTCCGTCTCGTGGCCGGGGAAGTGCGCGTCGTCGATGGCCGGGGACCCGGGCCGGGCCACCCGGTGCCGGGCGACCTCCACCGGCCCCTGCGCACCGGCGTGCATGATCACCACCATCGAGTCCGGTCCGGTGCCGTGATGGCGCACGAACACCTCGGCCCCGAGCAGGTGCGCGGGCACCGAGTACTGGGCGTTTTCGAAGGAGACCATCGGCGTGTTCTCCGGCACCTTCCGTCCCACCCCGTAGGCCACGGTGTGCGCCGTGGCGGGGATCCGATGCAACGCGCTGGTCTCCTCGGCGAGCATGTGGTCCGGGCGGCGCCGGGTCACCCGGTGCTCCCGGGAGTTCACCATGGCCATGAACCCCGCGCAGGCGGCCTCGAGCTCAGCGAACGAGGCGTACTGGTCCCGCAGGTTGGTGTCCTTCGGGACCAGGTCGGCCTTGGCCAGCTTCACCGCGTTCTCCACCCCGCCCTTGGCGGCCGGATCCGCTGGCTGGCAGGTCAGCACCTCCACGCCGTAATGCCGAGCGAACGCCACGGTGGCCTGGTTACGCACCGGCACCCCGGCCACATGAGAGACCGTCACTGTCTTCTCGTTATCCGTCAGCACATAGGTCGGCGCGCCCCCGATCAGCCGGAAGCACCGGTCCAGGGCGGCGAACACACTCGGAGCCGTCCTATCACGCAGGGCGATGACGATCCGGTAGCGGGACCAGGCCAGCCAGGCCACGAACAGCACCGTCTTGGCCCCGTCGATCGCCGGCCCATCGCCGAAGTCGTACTGCAGCCATGCGCCCGGCTCGGTGATCCAGGGCCGGTGCACCCGGCGCTTCCCGGCCCGCCAGGCGGCCTTCACCTCGGCCACCGCCCGCCGGGTGGAGCGCTCAGAGCCGGTGTAGCCCATTGCGGTGAGCTTGGCGTGCACGACATCGGCGCGGATCCTGCCCGTGGAGGCCTCGACCCATTCCTCGATCTTGGGCAGCCAGACATCGGTGACCTTCGGGCGGCTGGCTCCGGATCCAGGGGTCTGGCCGGCGTCGCGGGCCCGCACCAGCCGGGCCACGGTGTGATGGGAGCAACCGGCCAGCTCGGCGGCGCCCCGCAATGACTTGGTCAGGTCATAGGCACTGAGTATTTTCATGGTTTCTGCGGCATCCTTCATTCAGGGCCTCTTCCTCGCTGGATTCGATTCGACACCGATATCCAACCCGGGGAGGAGGCCCCCGCCGGCTCACGACGCGGCGGGCAACGAGCAACGCGGGCAAACCAGATGGCCAGCACCGGGCAGTTCCCGTGGCCATCACTGGGCAGTCCTCATGGCCGTCAGCGGGTCATTCCCTGGCCACCTATGGGCAGCTTTTCATGGCCGCTTACATACGAGGCAGGTCGCACAAGCGCGCCAGAGCCGACCTTCGTGGCCGGTTACAAGCAATGGAAGGCGCTGGGTCGCTCTCCGCTGGCAGGCGGGTCGATGCAGATCTTCGCCCCGCTGATGGCGCGGTTCGCGTCCTCGACACCGCAGAACCCCGGATCATGGCGCCGCCTGGACAGGTACGAGAAGCCGAAGCCCGGAGAAACGGTCCGGTCGAAGATGGTCCGCGCGATTCCGGTGCGTGTCTGGGACGTCTCGATGACCGACGGCCCGCCGATCCCTGAACGCCCGGCGCCGACGCTGATGGAAGGCCAGGCACCGGACGGCTTATGGGAAGGGCTATCGGCACTGGTGGCGGCCGAGGGCTTCGCGGTGCTGCGGGTCGAGCACGAGGGGATGATCCACGGCGCGAACGGCCTGACCGACTTCCAGGCGCGCACGGTCGCGGTGCGGACGAACATGGACGACGCCGCGCAGGTGAAGACCCTCGCGCACGAGCTCGCGCATGTGATGCTGCACGGCCCCGACAGCCCGGATGCGACCGGGCATCGAGGCGTCGGCGAGGTCGAGGCCGAGTCCGTGGCGCTGATGATCGGCGCCGCGCATGGCATGGACACCACCGCCTACACGATCCCGTATGTTTCGGGCTGGGCGGGCACGGTCAAGGACAAGGACCCGGCCGAGGTTGTGCAGGCCACCGGCGAGCGTGTCCGCAAGGTCGCCGTGACGATTCTCGACGCGCTACCCACCGTTCAGGTCGGCACGGGCGACCCGCCCGGCCTGTCCCGTGAGTCGACTGGGACTTCGCGTGTGGCTGGCTCTAAGCGGATCGCACCCCAGTCGGTGCCGGGCGAGTCGGCGCGTTCGTCGCGTCCTGCGGACGTCGCGGTGAGGAGCCTGTGATGAGCGTCGCCAGCGTCCTCTCCTCGGTGTCGACCCTTCCATTGCCACAGGCCGCCGCGCTGCTCGCGGCTGCTGGGGTGCCTGTGTTGCCGTGCGTGCCGGGCGCGAAGAACCCGCTGTTGAAGCCCGATGAGGAGAACCCGGAAGCGCAGCCCGGCGGGTTCCACGCGGCAACCATCGATGCCCGTCAGGTGGCGGCGTGGTGGCGGCGGTGGCCGTCCGCGAACATTGGCATCCCGACCGGCGCTGTCTCCGGGGTCGTGGTCGTCGATGTGGATCGCAAGCCCGGCGGTGACGGGTTCGCGGCGTTCGAGCGCTCCCGCCGTGCCGGCCTGGTGCCGGGATGGCTGGCCGCGGTCAGGTCGGCGTCGGGCGGGGCGCACTTCTACTTCCCATCCGACCCGGACCGGCCGCAGCGGTCGTGGCAGGCGGCGAAGGCGCATGTGGACTTCCGCGGCGACGGCGGCTACATCATCGTCCCGCCCTCGGCCGTGACAGGCGCCGGCTCCTACGAGTTCGTCGCCGGTGCCGACCGTGCGCCCGCACCGGTCGATGCGGCTCGGCTGCGGGACTTCCTCGACCCGCGCCCGGAGCCTGCCCCGCACCAGGTACGCGGCCCGATCCGGTCGGAAGATGCCACACGGCTGGCCGCGTGGGTCGGGATGCGCGCCGAGGGCGAGCGCAACCGCGGCCTGTTCTGGGCATCGTGCCGTCTCGCGGAGGCAGGCATGTCGCTGCCGGAGATGGTCGACGCGCTTGCCCCGGCCGGCGAACGAGTCGGCCTTGCGCCGCGAGAGGTCGAGACCACGATCCGTTCTGCGTACCGCGTCGCGCACGCCCGGCCCGCATCCGTCGTCGGGCAGGGCGATGCGCCGCAACGGCCGGTGCGGCTCACGGGGCAGGTGCTCTTATGAGTACCGCGGTACGGACGCGGGGCGGCGGGGTCGCGGTCGTGACGGCCTTGGCCGGGACGGTGTTCATCGCGGCCGGCGCGTTCTGGCTCTCGTTCACCGCCCTCGCGGACCTCGCTCGCCGCTCGGGCGTGGATGCCGGGCAGGCCTGGGCGTGGCCGCTCATCGTCGACGGGATCATCGTCGTCGCGACGGTCGCTGTCGTCGCCCTCGCGAGCCAGCGGTCGGCTTGGTACCCGTGGCTGCTGCTCGCGGCCGGTGCGCTGGTGTCGGTGACGGCGAACGCGATCCACGCCGTCGTCGCGGCCGACGCCGACGTGCCCAGCGTGCTCGCCGCGTGTGTGGCGGCGGTACCGCCGATGGTGCTGCTGGCGATCACGCACCTCACCGTGATCCTCACCCGCCCCCTTCCCGCGAGCATCGAGCCCGCCGAGGAGCCTGCGCCTGATGAGCGCGTGCCTGATGCTGCGCCAGCGCCGCTGGCGGTCGGACCGGTGCGCCAGGCGAGCCGGGAGCTCGCAGCGCGCCTGCGCGAGGAGGAGGGCTGGTCGAACAAGGCCATCGCCCGGCGCCTGGGCGTGCACCCCTCCACCGTGGGTCGCTGGTTCACGGCCCCGCCCGCACTGACGAGGCCTGAGGAGAAGGAGACGCCATGAACGACGACCAGCACACGACCGCCCTGCACGAGCGCGTCGAACGCGCCCCGGACTGGCCGGAGCGCGACGAGACGCCGCGGGAGGGCGAGACCTCGGCGCTCGCCCGGCACCGCGACCCGTCGCTGACCAAAGACACCACGGAGGCGGCGAAGAAGCAACGGCCGGGCGTGGAGTGGGTGCGCCCGACCGACCTGATGGTCTCCCGCTCGGCCAGGGTTGCGGGACGGGGTATCGACTTCCAGGCTGAGCTCGCCCGCCGCTCCCGCCGGGTTCCCGGCCAGGCGTACCGGGCAGCGCGCACCGGGGCGCGCACTGGTGTCCGGTTCGTGAGCGAGCGTGCCCGGAAGCTGCCGCCCGTGACGGCGTTCGGCCGCGGGTCCGGGGAGCACTACTCCTGGGTGTCTCGCTCCGGGATCGGGCTCGGGTAACCATGTTCGCCCCCGGCGCGACGGCGCGAAACCAAGCCGCTGGGGGCCGTGTGCGCACCTGCCTGTCAGGAGGTGCCGTCATGGAGACTGCCACGGCCCGCAAACGGCGGGAACGATTCGACGATTCGGAAGCGCTGCGCGCCCTGCTCACCCGCCTCCACGAGGCGGGGCGCGGAGCGTGGCGCCATGACCCCGAGGCCGCTGCGCTCATGGAGCACGCGGCGAGCAAGTACGCGGCGCTGGCCCGCAAACACGGACTGGACCCGTGGGAGGCGGCGTCCGCGGCATTCGAGGCGATGCGCGGTGCCGCGACCCGCCGGGCGGAGGACCCGTGGGCGGTGATCACGCGGGCGGTGCAGGTGACGTGCACCGCGGAGGAGCGCGGCAACGGGCTGCTGTGCTCCGTTCACCAGGCCCGCCGTCCCCGCTACTCGGTGTTCCACGATGCGGAGCGGTTCAGCGATCGGGAGAACCCGCTGCCCGACTACCACCCCGCGTTCCGGTTCGACCCATTCACCGACGACGAGCCCGACGACGAGGACCCGGCGCCCGAGCGAGCGGTGAACGTGACCGCCGCCATCGAGGACACCATCGCGTTCCTCACCCGGGTCGGGTGGGAGCCAGAGACCGCGCGGGCCGCGGTCGAGTACGTCACTGCCCGGCTCACGGAGGCGTCCTCGCGGGCGTCGGCGTTCGAGGTGCTGCGCCGAGACCGGCAAGCCCGCGCCCTCCTCGACCTCCCCGGCGCATCCTGGACGGCGCTGCTGCGGGCCGTGCTCGGCGTTCCCGACCCGGCACTCGCGCACACGAACGCCGGCCGCGGAATGCTCCGCCGCCTGCTGATCGGCCAGCCGCTGCGCGCACTCCTCACAGACGACGATCTCGTGATCACCGCCGGGCTCGCCGCACCCAGATTCGATGCCGGGAGCGGCGGGCGATGAGCACGCCGCTGGAAGGCCGAATCGAGCTGGAGCGCGCCGTCGATTCGATCGTCGTCGGCGCGCGGCACAGGCACGACCACGGCGACCTGATCCCGCTGGTCGAGTCGATACGCCGCCACGGGCTGCTGCAGCCGATCACGGTCACCCTCGACGGGCACCTGATCTGCGGAGCCCGACGGCTCGCGGCGATCAAGCTGCTCGGCATCAAAACCGTCAACGTGTGGGTACGCTCCGGCGTCTCCGACCGGCTCGGGCAGCTCCTCGCGGAGCAGGACGACAACCAGCTCCACAAGCCCCTCACCCAGCTCGAAGCCGCCGCCCTCTACCGCGAGCTGAAGGCCCTGCTGGCCGAGGACGCCGCGCGCCGACAGGAGGCCACCCGGTTCCAGGCGTCCGCCGACGACGCAGAAGACGGTGGTGCCAATTTGGCACCACCGCAGATCGAGCAGGGCAAGACCCGTGCGCAGGCTGCTCGGATGGTCACTGGCCGCGCCTCCTACACGACGTTGGAGCGCATCGGCCGGCTGGAAGACCTCGCCGCGGACGAGTCCCAGCCCGAGGCGGTGCGGGCGCGCGCCGCGCAGGAGGTCGAGCAGATCAAGACCGGCGGCAGCGTCTATCCCTCGCATCTGCGCGTGAACGCGGAGCTGTCGCTGGCGGAGCTCGACCAGCTCGCCGCCGACCCTGCCCAGCCCGCCGAGCTGCGCGAGCAGGCCCGCACCGAAGCGGATGCGGTGCGGGCGGCGGAGCGGGAGGCGAAGGCTGCGGAGCTGGAGCAGTTGGCGCAGGCCGCGCTCGCCCGCGTCAAGGCCGCCAAGACCGGCAGGAAGGCGAAGCGGCCCGCGCTGACGGCGGTGGAGCCGGGTGTCCCGGTGCCGTTCCCGCTGAGCGTGTTCACCGCGACGTGGGACGACATGGCCTCGTGGTGGGAGCACTACGACCCCGCCGATGTCGGCCCGGCACTCACCACCGAGCAATGGGCCCGGTTCGAGGAGACGATCGCCGGCACCGTCACGTTCGCCGATGCCGCCCGTGCCGCCCGGGAGGACCGGGCCGAGCAGACCGCCTGAACAGGGCGGGGGGCGGTGGTGCGCACCTTCCTGGCAACCACGCATCCCTGTTGCCGTCCGGGAAGGACCCCTGTTCATGGACCCCGCCGCCCCCGATGACCGTCGCCGTCGTCGCCTGCTGATCGCCGCCACCGCCGCAGGCCTCGCCCTGCTGATCCTCGTCGGCGTCGGCATCTACGGACTCGTCCACGGCCCCGCCGCGGCCGACCCGGCGTCGAGCGAACGCCCGTCTACCACGGCTGCGCCTGTGACGCCCGGCCCGATGCCGGGCGGTGAGCTGGAGTCGCTCCGGCAGAACCTCGGCCCGGAAGCGTTCGCCCGCGCGGTCGCGACCGCCCTGTTCACCTGGGACACCACGACCGGGCACACGCCCTCGGACTATGCGCAGGTGCTCGCGGATGCCGCCCACGGTTCCGAGGCGGATGCGTTCGTGGGCGACGTGCGCGCCTACCTGCCTTCTGTGGAGGCGTGGGCGCAGCTGCGACAGTATGCGACGCGCCAGTGGCTCACCATCGACGAGGTGTTCATCCCGGAGGCGTGGGAGACCGCCGTCGACCAGGCCGCGCCCGGCCAGATCCCGGCCGGGGCGATCGCCTACACCTTCGAGGGCACGAGGCACCGCGACGGCACCTGGGGCACGACGCCGGTGGAGGCGTCCCGCCCGGTCGCGTTCACCGTGTTCCTCGTCTGCAACCCGCCCACGCCCGGCCACGGCGCGGCATCAGGTTCGTGCGAGGTGCTGCGGCTGTCCGAGCTCGACAACCCGCTGCACTAGCCGGGAGCGTCGTGATGAAGAAGCTCGCCGTCCTCGCCCTCACCCTGCTGCTCATCGGGCCCTCCACGGCCCTGCTGGGCGTCGCCGCGCTCGGCGGCACCTCCGCGACCGCCGCCGTCTGCACGCCCGGCTCACTCGCGGTCGGCCCGATCCCGGACTCGCTGACCACGACGACCCGAAACGGGGAGACGGTCACGCTGAACCGGCAACAGCTCACGCACGCGGCGACGATCATCACGGTCGGCGGGCAGACCGCCGGCGTCGGCCGCGACGGTGTGCTCATCGCGCTCATGGCCGCCCTCACCGAATCCACCCTGCGGATGCTCGCCAACACCAGCGCCTACCCCGAGTCGGCGAACTATCCGAACGACGGCAACGGTTCTGATCATGACTCGCTCGGCCTGTTCCAGATGCGCCCCGCCAGCGGCTGGGGCACGGTCGCCGAGCTCATGGACTCGGCTTACCAGGCCAGGGCGTTCTACGGCGGCGAGTCCGGCCCGAACTACCCGTCCCCGCGGGGGCTGCTCGACATCCCCGGCTGGCAGCAGCTCGACCCCGGCGAGGCCGCCCAGGCCGTCGAGGTCAGCGCCTACCCGGACAGGTATCAGAACTACCAGCCAGTCGCGCAGGCGATCCTCGACGCCCTCACCCGCCCCGCGCCCTCCGGCAACGGCGGCGGGGATGAGACACCGGTCGTGCCCGAGACGACCAGGATCGTGTTCCCGCTTCCCGAGGGAACCTGGGTGCGGACGAGCCCGTTCGGGTGGCGCAACGACCCGATCACCGGGGAACGACGCTTCCACGCAGGCTCGGACTTCGCCGCCCCCGACGGCACCCCGATCTACGCCGTCGCCGATGGCGTCGTGGTGCGCGCGAACTACACCGACGCAGGCGGCGGGATCATCGTCATCGAGCACACCGTCGGCGGGCAGCGGGTCGCGTCGATGTATGTGCACATGTGGCAGCACGGCATCCACGTCGCCGACGGCGACACCGTGACCGCGGGCCAGCACATCGGAGACGTCGGCTCCTCCGGCCACTCGACCGGCCCGCACCTCCACCTGCAGATCCACCCCGGCGGCGCCGGAGCGGACCCGGTGGACTCCGACGCCTGGCTCACCGAACACGGTGCCGGAGGGATTGCGGGCGGCGATGCCGCCCCCGCCCTGTGCACTGCCGGGGGCGCGTGATGGACGTGTTCCCCGACTTCGGCGGCGTGGGCGGCGCCGCAGACCTGCGCTCCATCGTCGGCGCGCTGCTGATGTTCGTGCTCGTCACCGCGGTGCTCATGCTCATCGTCTGCGCCATCATCTGGGCGATCAGCGGAGCCTCCGGCAACTACCAGGCAGCGACCAAGGCCCGCACCGGCCTGCTTGTCGCGGTCGGCGCCGCCGCGCTATCCGGTGCCGGCGTTGCCTGGCTCAACTTCCTGCTGGACGTCGGCACCCGGCTCTGACCGTCCTTGCCTGTGCGGCTGGGAGCGAGTGCGCACCTGACCGTCGAGAACCCCGTCTCGACCAGTCAAGGGAGCACAACCGTGATCGACATCGACCCCAACAGCTCGGGCCTTCCGGGCATCGAGCAGCTGCGCATCATCGTCGGCGCCGTCATGACGGTGGGCCTGATCCTCTCCGTCCTCGCCCTGATCGTCTCCGCGATCGTCTGGGGTCTCGGATCGAACAGCAGCAACCCCCACCTCGCCAGCCGCGGCAAGGTCGGCGTCCTCGTGAGCTGCGGGGCGGCGATCATCTGCGGCGCGGCGGTGACGCTGGTGAACTTCTTCTGGGGCGTCGGGCAGGCCGTCTAATGACGACCCGACATGACTTCCGACGGCGGGGGTGGGCGCGGTGAGCGTCTGCGACGTCCCGGTCATCTCCTCCGTCTGTGACGCCGTGGGCGAGGGCACCGCCTCCCTGATCGCGGCCCCGTTCGACTGGCTGGCTCAGGCGATGGCGGGGGCGGCGGCGTGGCTGTTCGAGGCCGTGTGGTGGGTGTTCGACACCACGACCCTCGTCGACGTCACGAGCGCCGAGTACGTCGGCGTCTACAACGTCCTCTTCGGCGTCGCCGTGTTCGTGATGCTGATCTTCTTCTGCCTCCAGCTCATCACCGGCCTGGTCCACCGCGACCCGACCGCCTTGTCCCGTGCCGCGCTCGGCCTCGCCAAGTCCGTCCTCGGCTCGTTTCTCGTCATCACGCTGACGGCGCTGCTGTTGGAGGTGACCGATCAGCTCGCGGTCGGGATCGTGCAGGCCACCGGGAACACGATGGAAGGGATGGGGACCCAGATCGGGCTCCTCGCCGTCGCCCTCGGCGCCATCAACATCGGCGGCCCTGGCGTCGGGGCGATCCTCACGATCTTCTTCGCCGGCCTAGCCATATCGGCGGCGGCGATTGTGTGGTTCTCCCTGCTGATCCGCAAGGCGCTGCTGCTGGTGGCGGTCGTGTTCGGCCCGGTCGCCCTGGCCGGGGCGACGTGGGATGCGACGAAGGGCTGGTTCGCCAAGTGGGCGGCGTTCGTGATCGCCCTGATCTTCTCCAAGCTCGTCCTCGTCGTGATCTTCCTCGTCGCGATCGGGCAGGTCTCGGCCCCGATCGAGGCCGACCTGGCCTCCATCTCCGACCCGATCGCGGGCGTCGTGCTGATGTTCATCGCCGCGTTCGCCCCGTACATCACCTACAAGTTCCTGTCGTTCGTGGGCTTCGACATGTACCACGCGATGTCGTCCGAGCAGGAGGCGAAGTCCGCGCTGAACCGGCCCGTGCCGGTGCCGTCCGCCCCGCAGGCCGACACGGCCAAGAAGGTCCTCGACGGCGGCACCGACCCGGGCAGCAAGCCGCCGAGTGGTGGAGGCGGCGCGGGCGGAGGCTCGACACCGCCCCCACCTCCTCCCGGTGCGTCGGCTGCGGCCCCGGCCAGCGCGGGAGCCGGCACGGCGGGCACCGGCGCCGCCGCATCAGCCGGAGCAGGAGCAGGGGCTGGAGCTGGAGCTGGAGCTGGAGCGGGCGCCGGAGCTGCCGGCGCTGGCGCGGCTGGTGCCGGTGCGGCCGCGGGGCCGGTCGGTGCCGCGGTGGTCGTCGGAGCCGCCGTGGTCAAGGCCGCAGCGACCGCCGGTCCGAAGGCAGGCAGAGCGGCGGGCGGCGCGGCGGACAGTCAGGCCGGCGCGGCGGCCGAGCAGGCATCCCCGCCGCCGTCGCAGGGCGCCCCGCCGCGTCCCGCACCGTCGACACCGCCTCCGGCCACGCCGCCCTCTCCCGGGCCTGGAGAGTCTTCGCCCGCGCGCCAGCGCCGGCAGGACCCGCCGCCTCCGCCGTCGTCCGCACCGGCCGGGAAGGAGTAACCGATGGTCACGAACTCGCCTAGCGACTACCCGCTGGCGCCGGTGCAGTTCTCGCGGCTCGCCAGGCGCGGCATCATGCTCGGTCTGTCCCTGCCGCAGCTCATCGTCCTCGGTATCGCGGTGCTCACGGTCGTCTTCTCCCTCTACACCGCCGACGGGATGGGCTTGGCCTGGACCGCACCCGTCTGGGGGACCTGCGCCCTGCTCGCGGTGATCCCTGCCGGGGGCCGGAAGGTGATCGAGTGGGTGCCGATCCTCGCCCGCTGGGCCGCCCGGACCTATCTCGGGCAGCTCATCTACCGGCGCCGCGTCATCAAGCCCCGCCCCGCCGGGACCCTCGCCCTGCCCGGGGATGCGGCACCGCTGCGGGAGTGGGAAGACCCCGAGACCGGCGCGGCGATGGTCCACGACCCGCACGCGCAGACCCTCACCGCGATCCTCGGCGTCTCCCACCCCGCGTTCGTGCTCCTTGATCCGGGTGAGCAGCAGCGTCGCGTCTCCGGCTGGGGCCGCGTACTGGCCGCCGCCTGCAGGTCCGGGCGGATCGCCCGCATCCAGGTGTCCGAGCGCACTCTGCCGGATTCCGGGACGGGGCTGGCGGAGTGGTGGCGCACGCACGGCACCGACGACGGCTCCTGGGCCGCGACCACGTACGCCGAGCTCATCGAGCGTGCCGGCCCCGCCGGAGAGCGCCACGCGACGACCATCTCGCTCGCGCTCGACATGAAGGCCGCCGCCCGGCAGATCAGAACGAGCGGTGGCGGGATACGCGGCGCGGCTGCGGTGCTGCGGCAGGAGATGAGCACGCTGACGACGGCGTTGCGCGCCGCGGAGCTCAGTAGCACCGGGTGGCTGACGCCGGGCGAGGTCGCCGTCGTCCTGCGCTCGGCTTACGACCCCGCCGCCGCCCCGGCGCTGGAGCGCCACGGGGACCTGGGCCGTGACCTGGCGACCGCAGGTCCGGTCGCGGTTACCGAGACCTGGGACCGGCTGCGGTCGGACTCCGCGCACCATGCGGTGCTGTGGATCACCGAGTGGCCTCGCTCGCAGGTGTATCCCGGCTTCCTCGCGCCGCTCGTGCTGTCCAACGGCATCCTGCGCACCCTCGCCCTGCACTACACCCCGGTGCGCGCCGACCAGGCCGCGCGGGACCTGCGGAAGAAGAAGACCGAGCTCATCTCCGATGCCGCCCAGCGGCGCAAGATCGGGCAGATCGACGACGCGGCCAGCAGCGCCGAGCTGGACGACGTGCTCCAGCAGGAGGCGGACCTGACTGCCGGGCACGGCGTCCTGCGCGTCTCCGGCCTCGTCTCCGTCTCTGCGCCGACCGTGGACGAGCTCGACGCGGCGGTGGCCGCGGTCGAGCAGGCGGCGATCCAAGCGTCCTGCGAGACCAGGCGGCTCGTCGGTCAGCAGGCGCAGGCATTCACCGCTGCCGCGCTGCCGTTGTGCCGGCCGGTCTGACCCGGCGCACCTGCTCACCAACCGTCACGCCTTCCTGTGAGGAGCCCCGATCATGCCGACCTTCGATGACCCGCTCGCGGACGCCGCTGAGGCGTCCGCCGCGCTGCGGGGCCTGGCCCACGCGACCCGCACGTTCGAGAGCCCCGCCGACACCCACCCGGTGATCGGAGATCTGCTCGCCGGCGTCAGGTCGCTGCGGCAAGTGCTCGACCAGCTCGCAGCCGCCCACATCAGCGCCCGCGCCAGGGCGCACGACGACGCCGGGAACCAGGCCGCCGGCGCAACCTCGGCCCTCGCAGCTGCCGATGAGCTGCACCAGGCCGGCACCCTGCTGGACACCGTGGAGTGGCGGCTGGACGCCGCCTCCCAGCACTCCGGTCGCATCGCCTGGCACCCCGCACCTGCCGTCGAGGACGGCCCGGCGAGGCGGTGGGTCAGCGTCGTGTTCCTGGAAGGCGCCGAGGCCGATGAGGTGCTGGAGCTGATCGACCGCGACGGGACGGATGCAGCGATCGAGCACCTGGCCGGGCACGACTACGGAGCGGAGACCACCCAGGCCGCGCTCGAGAACGGATACGTCTACGACGAGCCCCCGGCAGGTGTGCTCGACAAGGTGGCCACCCACGACGTCTACACGCTCACCTACAACCCCTTCCTCGGGCACGTCTCGCTGCTGCGCAAGCACGACACCGTGCCCGACCCGGCGCTCCTCGGCATCGACACCCCGGCCTCCGCACCCGCATCGGAGTCGAGGCGGGAAGCGGAACGCGCCGCGCACAAGTCCACGCGTGCAGTCGGCCCCGCGGTCAGCCGGGGGCGAGACGGGGCCGACTGGTTCACCCGCCGCCCCGGCGCCGCCTCCGCACACGGACGGGGGCTGGCGCTGTGACCGGGCAGGACGACAGCCGCCTGCACACCGCCGTGCTCGTCGGTCCCGAAGGCGAGCGGCGCCGGGCACGCAAGGCCCGCCGGCAGGCGGCGGCGAAGGTCGAGACCGATGCCCGCCAGCATCGCAAGGCACAAGCTCGGGCGAAGTGGGAGGCGGAGCAGGCTGAACGCCGCAACACGAGCTACCTGCCCGCCTCCGGCGAGGCGGGGCCCGCGGCGTTGCGGACGCCGGGCCGGTTCCGGCTCCCCAAGCACCAAGACACCTCCGCGACGCTCGCCGGCCAGTACCCCTTCCTGGCCGAGGCCGGCCTCGGCAGCCAGGGCGTCTTCGTCGGCCAGGACCTCTACAGCGGCGGATCGTTCGTCTACGACCCCTGGGTGCTCTATCAGCGCGGCCTCATCACGGCGCCGAACGTCGTGCTCGCCGGGATCGTCGGCTCCGGCAAGTCTTCCCTGGCGAAGTCGCTGTACACGCGCAGCCTGCCGTTCGGACGCAGGGTCTACGTCCCCGGCGACCCTAAGGGCGAACACACGGCTGTCGCGGAGGCGGTCGGCGGACGGGCGATCATCCTCGGCCACGGCCTTCGCAATCGTCTGAACCCGCTCGATGAGGGCCACCGGCCATCTGCCGTGTCGGATACGGAGTGGGCGATGCAGGTCGCCTCCCGCCGCCGCGACCTCATCGGCGCCCTCGCAGAGACCGTGCTGGACCGGGCGCTGTCGCCGTTGGAGCACACCGCCATCGACCTCGCCCTCCGAGACGCCGTCCGCAGCGCCGAGGTGCCGATCCTGCCGATGGTCGTCGACCGCATCCTCACCCCCAACACGGGGGACGATGAGGACGGTCGGCTCGCGGAAGACGGTCGTCTCGTCGGCCACGCGCTCCGTCGGCTTGTCGCCGGAGACCTCCAAGGCCTGTTCGACGGCCCCTCCACGGTCAGGTTCGACCCGTCGCTGCCGATGGTGTCGCTCGACCTATCGCGGGTCGCGGAGAACAGCACGCTGATCTCGGTGCTGATGACCTGCTCGTCCGCATGGATGGAGTCCGCTCTGTCCGACCCGGCGGGCGGGCAGCGATGGGTGGTCTACGACGAGGCGTGGCGGCTCATGCAGTACCCGGCGCTGCTTCGCCGCATGGACGCCCAGTGGAGGCTGGCGCGGCACTTCGGAATCGCGAACATGCTCATCTTCCACAAGCTCTCCGACCTCGACAACGTCGGCGATGCCGGGACCGCGATGCGCGCCCTCGCCTCGTCGCTGCTGGCGAATGCGGAGACCCGGATCGTGTACCGGCAGGAGCCGGACCAGCTCGGCTCCACCGCCCTCGCGCTCGGGCTCACCGGCACCGAGCAGAAGCTGCTCCCCGGCCTGGGGACCGGTCAGGGGCTCTGGCGGATCAAGGACCGCTCCTTCGTCGTGCAGCATCAGCTCCATCCCGCCGAGCTCGCCGCGTTCGACACCACCGGCCGCATGACCAGCGAACCCACGTAAGATCACGAATCCTGAAGGCAGTTGAGGCGGGAACCCACGGGCCGAGGGGCCATTTCAGAGTATCTGAGGTCGTGAGTTCGCGGTGTCGATGTCGTCGGGGAGCAGTCGCGGGATGAGCCGCACGAACACGACCATGACGATGAGCTCGACGAGGGTCTGTGTGACAACGACGAGCGGAGCAAGGTCGAACGCGGCGGGTAGGGCGAGGACGAGCGGGAGGACGACGAGGGAGTTGCGGGTCGCGCCGCTGAACACGATCGCGCGGCGACCGGGGACGTCGATCCGGGCAACCTTCCCGGCGGCGGCACCGATCGGGACCATGACCGCGGCGAACAGGATGTAGACGGGGATGGCGAGCAGGAGCGCGCCGAGCTGTCGTCCGACGCCGGCGATCTGGGAGGCCACCACGACAGCGAGGCTGAGCATCATGAGCGGCACCATCGCCCCCAGCACGGTGCCCTGGATCGCTACGCCCCAGCGGGTGCCGGCGGCGGCAAGCTGGGTGAACCCCGCGGCAACGAGAGGCAGCGCGATAAGCAGCAGGAACGCCTCGATGAACGGGGCGAAGTCGACCGTGGCGACGAACTCGGCTCCGACGAACAGCCAGAGGTAGAGCGGCAGCAGGAGCATCTGCGCGAGCATCAGCAGTGGTGCGGCCGCGAGCAGCCGATCCTTGGCTCCACCGGCGATGCCGGTGAACACGATGACGTAGTCCACGCATGGCGTGAGGAGGACGAACAACACGCCGATCAGGAGCACCTGATCGTGGGCGACGATCCGCGAAAGGACGTAGACGACGATCGGGACGGCGACGAAGTTCACCGTCAAGACGGTGACGAGGAAGCGCCAGTCGCGGAACGCCTGCCCGATCTTCGCGAACGGCACCCCGAGGAAGGTCGCGTAGAGCAACAGCCCGAGCACGGGGTTGATCGCCAACTCCGCCGGGTGCGCAATCGCCGGGATCAGCAGCCCGATGCCCGCGCCGAGGACGAACGCGGCGAGGTAGAGGGGCACCTGCCACCGCTCCATCCACTCGACCGCCGTCCGCATGAGTCTTATCCTTCCAGCCTTCCAATAGGTCACTGATCGCTGTATAGCCAGTGTGTGCTGACTCTTGCTTCTCGGGTGGACGTGATGAACCGGCTCGGCCGGGCGATGGCCGACCCGACCCGCTCGCGCATCCTGCTGTCGCTGCTGGAGCAGCCGGGGTATCCGGCGAAGCTCGCCCGCGACCTGGACCTGACCCGTACAAACGTGTCGAACCACCTGTCGTGTCTGCGTGGTTGCGGGATCGTGGTTGCCGAGCCCGAGGGTCGGCAGACTCGGTACGAGATCGCCGACCCACACCTGACGGCGGCGCTCGTCGCGCTGGTGGATGTGACGCTCGCCGTCGACGAGAGCGCGCCGTGCCTGGACCCGGCCTGCAGCGTGCCCGGCTGCTGCGACACCGAGGCCACCGCATGATGAGCGCGCCGGCCCTGACCGACGAGCGCCGCGCCCAGCTGCACCGGCGGGTGCGGTTCATCGTCTTCTTCACGATCACCTGGAACGTCATCGAGGCTGTCATTGCGCTCTCGGCCGGCGCGGTTGCGTCGTCTGCGGCGCTGATCGGGTTCGGTCTGGACTCGGTGATCGAGGTCGCCTCTGCCGCCGCGATCGCCTGGCAGTTCACTCGCAGAGACCCCGAACGGTGGGAGAAGGCCACCGTCCGGGTGATCGGGGGCGCGTTCTTCGCCCTGGCCGTGTACGTCGCCGTCGA
The DNA here is from genome assembly GCF_037853785.1 of Micrococcus sp. GPGPB33. NCBI lineage: Bacteria > Bacillati > Actinomycetota > Actinomycetes > Micrococcales > Micrococcaceae > Micrococcus > Micrococcus sp. GPGPB33. The sequence goes on along the minus strand of NZ_JAQMWO010000002.1, from coordinate 1,630,480 downwards.
TGCGATCCTCGCCCTCACCGGCGTCCGCGACCCGGATCACAGTCCGGTCGGTATCGGGATCGCGATCGCCAGCCTGATCGTGATGCCCGTCCTGGCCTGGTTCGAGTTTCGCACCGGCCGGGAGCTGCGCTCCAAGAGCGTGCAGGCCGATGCGAAGCAGCTTCTGCTGTGCATCTACCTCTCCGGCACCGTCCTCATCGGGCTCGTCCTCAACGGCCTGTTCGGGTGGGCGTGGGCCGACTCCATCGCCGCGCTCGTGGTGGCGGGCCTGGCGATCCGTGAGGGTATCGAGGCTTGGCGCGGCGACATCGAATCCCCCTTCGAGGTGCTCGAAGACCTCGACCACGACGACCACGAGGAGGTCACCCCGTGACCCACATCGGCCCGCTCAACGGCCTGCCCATCGCCTGCACGCTGACCCCCACCGCCGGCAAGGCGCAGATCGAGAAGTGGCGAGCATTCGACGAGGACTACGCACTCGAAACGGAACGCACCGACACGCGGCTGACCATCCACTACGCCAAGGTCGAGGACTCCATCGCCCGCCTTCGCGGGCTGGTCGAGGCCGAAAGCTCCTGCTGCTCCTTCGTCGACTGGCGCATCGAGGAGCAGCACTCGGACCTGCGGCTCGTGGTGACCGGCTCCCCGCAGCAACTCGCCGCCCTCAACGTCGGATAGTCCAGCCCGAGCCGAGCGTTCACCATTCCTGCGATTCCTTCACGAATCGTGAACTCCTCGCACTAATCCTGAACGTTCGTCAGCCGCGGAGCACTGGCCGTACTCGCCCGCGTACCTGATGGATATGAGACTGCGACCGACTTACACCGCGAACGAACTCACGGCGGTTGGGACAGATGCGCACGAGTTCGGGAATCTCGACGTGCCTTCAGGAATCCCGAACGATCGGCAGGATTCCTGATGCTCCGGCCCCGCTACAAGCGATCCTGGGGCGAACCCGCATCCCGAAGCGGGAGTGCCGAGCCCGTGCCGGTCGTGCTCCCGCTCGTCGCCATCACCATCGCCGAGGACGGCCGCATGACCGTCACTGTCGACGGGGCGCCGTTCGAGCCGGAGCCGTTCGCGCCGCCGTGGCGGCGGGAGGACTTCGCCCGCGTCCTCGACCAGCTCACCGACCTGCGCCGCTCCCCGGTGCGGGTCGAGGTGCGCGAAGCGGACGGAACCGTGTTCACCGACATCATCACCCCGAGCAGGCGCCGCCGCACCGAACCCGATCCAGAGCCGGCATCGGAAGAACCGGCCCGCCGACCGGCGGCGGAACTCGTCGCGCTGCACGGGGAAGGGTTCGTTCCCGGCGAGGACGTCGCGATCGCCGTCGTCATCGCCCACGGCGATGCCGCCCCGGACGGCACCATGCGCGGCCTCGTCGAAGCCCACCAGCTCGCCGGGACCCCGACCCGCGAGGTCATCCTGCTCGGCCGCGTCTCCGGCACCCTCACGATCGGCCACCCCGAATGAGCACGCCCCGGCCCACGGGAGCGCTCGGGGACGAGCTGAGCAACCTCGGCATCGGCATCCTCATCGGCACGGCGGTCCTCGCCGCCATCCTCCGCGGCGCCGGGTCCGTCGCCGCCTGGATCACCGGCGTCAACCAGCCCACTGGCGGAGTCGAAGCCGGACTGGGCGTGCTGCTGGGCCCCGGTGACCCAGCGACCGCGCTCGGCGCACCGGGCCTGAGCGCCGTGGCGTACTGGATCACCGCCGGTCTGCTGGTCCTCGGCGCCGGAGTGGCCGGCTGGTGGACGTGGCGGTTCTTCCGCGAGCACGGCCGTCAAGTGAATACCGACCCGTACCGCATCGCCGGGATCGCCACCCGCAACGAGGTCGCTAAGGCCGCCTCGGAGGCGGCGCTGCTGCGCCGGGCCGGTCACCTGCGGCCCTCGCTCCACCAGCCGCAGCCGAAGGATGTCGGCTACCGGATCGGCGCCTCACATGGCACGAGCGTCTGGGCGTCCGTCGAAGACAGCATCCTGCTGATCGGCCCGCCCCGCTCCGGGAAGGGCGCCCACATCGTCATCAACGCCATCTTGGACGCCCCTGGCGCGGTCGTCACCACATCGACGCGGCCGGACAACCTGACCGCGACGCTCCGCGCCCGGCAGAAGATCGGCCCTGTCGCGGTGTTCGACCCCCAGCACCTCGCCGAAGGCCTACCCGCCGGGCTCAGGTGGTCACCCATCCGCGGGTGTGAGGACCCTTTGACGGCGATGATCCGCGCGACCGGCCTTGCCGCCGGCACCGGTCTCTCGGCCGGCGGGGTCGAGGGAGGCGGGTTCTGGGAGGGCAAGACGAGGACCGCGCTCCAGGCGCTCCTCCATGCCGCCGCCCTCGATCACCGGCCGCCCTCGGAGCTGTTCCGTTGGACCCTCGACCCCTCCGCCGCCGCGGACGCAGTGGCGATCCTCACCGCGAACCCGCGAGCGGCGACTGGGTGGGCGGACTCGTTGCAGGCGATGATCGACTCCGACCCCCGCACGCGCGACTCCATCTGGCAAGGCGTCTCCCTCGCCCTCGCCGCGCTGGCAGACCCGCGCGTGCTCGACGCCGTCTCGCCGCGCGAGGACGAGGACTTCGACCCCGAAGCGTTCCTCCGCGACCGAGGAACCCTCTATCTGCTCGCCACCGGAGCCGGCGCCAACAACTCCGCTGCGTTGGTGGCGGCGTTCGTGGAAGACGTCGTGGAAGCCGCCCGCCGCCTCGCCGCCACGAGCCCCGGCGCCCGCCTCGACCCGCCACTGCTGCTCGCACTCGATGAGGTCGGCAACCTCGCACCCTTGCCCTCGCTGCCGACGCTCATGGCAGAGGGCGGCGGAACCGGGATCACGACCATGCCCGTACTCCAAAGCCTCGCGCAGGCGCGGGAGAAGTGGTCGGAGAACGCGGCCGGCGCGATCTGGGACGCCGCTATCGTCAAGATCGTCCTCGGCGGAGCGTCGAACTCCAAGGACCTGCACGACCTGACCACGCTCATCGGCGAGCGCGACGAAGTGACCGACTCCACCACGGTCGGAGACCACGGCTCCCGCTCCGCACAGCGCTCCATCCGCCGCGTGCCGATCATGCCGCCCGACACGATCCGCACCCTCCCGTTCGGGACTGCACTGGTGCTGCTGCGCTCCGCACCACCCATCGTCACCCGATTGCGGACCTGGACCGACCGGCCCGACGCGAAACAGCTGCGCGACGACCGGGCCGACATCGAGGCGACGCTGCAGCACCGCTCGGAGGAGCCGCCGGGCGCACCTGCCTGACAGAGCGGCCCCACCGTGGGGTCGCCGCCGATGTCAGAAAGAGGGGCAGTCCAATGGCTCTCCACACGCAGGAATCCGTCTCGGGGTTCATCGCCTCCGACCCGCAGCTCACCTACACGGAGCGGGGCGATGCCCGGTTCTACGCCAAGATCGGGCAGGAGCACTATCGCAAGGAGCCGGACGGGTCGTTCACGCAGACCGAGACGACCTTCCACGACCTCGTGGCGTTCAAGAAGACCGCCGAGCGCGCCCACGACCGGCTCGCCAAGGGAGACAAGTTCGTCGCCGAGGGCTACACCCGCGAGTACGACCGCGCCACGCCGGAAGGCGAGGTGGTCAAGTCCGAGGAGTTCGTCGCGAAGAAGCTCGGCCACGACCTCGCCCGCACGAGCTACGAGGTCGACCGCACCCGCCGCCAGCCCGCCGTCACGCAGGAGACCGCGGGGCAGACCGTCGATGTCGGCGCCCGCCGCGAATCACGCGGCGCCGCACCGGCGCTCGGGCTCTGAACGGCGGTGACCGTGATGAACCAGAACGACACCGCCCCCGAGACCGACGAACCGGACCTGGACGGGGAGGCCGCGGAGTTCGACGGGCCGCTGATCCCGGAGCCTCCGCACCCGATCAACTGGAACCTCCTGACCAGCGAGGAAGCGGAGGCCGAGTGGCTGGAGCTGAACCGCTGGGTCGACTGGCTCCGCCGCACCTACGGGCTGCCTGCTTCGGTAGTTCCGCCGTTCTGGCACCGCCACCCGGAGCTGTTGTGGGAGCTGAGCGCTCTGCACCTGCATTGGCTGTCCGCCTACGACCCGGAGCAGAACGGCTCCGCGCCGCTGGGCTGGCATCGCGACTTCGCCGACGCCCGCCAGCGGCTCCGCGACTGGGTCGCCGCTTCCGGAACCCGTCTCGACCGAGACCGCCCGACCCGGCAGACCACCTGGCCCGGCGAGGACCCGGCAGGCCCGGTCGAGGACACGATCATCGCTCACCGGGATCAGGACTTCGTGCAGTTCGTCCTCGACGATGTCGCCGCGCGCCGCCAGGCCGAGGACGACTTCTATGCCGGACTCGACCCGAACACCGGAGAAGTCGCATGAGCGATACCGGCGGCACGATCGTGGTCTCGCCTCTAATGGACAGTCGGGAGATCGCCGCCTATCTCAAGGTGTCCGAGTCGACTTTGTCGAGGTGGCGTTCGGCTGGTCAGGGGCCGCCGTTCCTGCGGCTGGGCGGGATCGCCCGGTACCGCATCGACGCGGTCGACGCCTGGCTGGCTGGGCTGGAGGACAGCCATGCCCCGGAAGGGTGAGCCGCTCCCGCACGCGCAGCCAAAGCCGGTGCCTCCGGTCGGCGTGAAGATCTCCACCGACCTGGAACGTCGCTCCTACGGCATCCGCGCCCGTGCCCGCTGGACGGACCCGATCAGCAAACGCCGCATCATCCGCTCCGAGATCGTCGATGACGAGGCTGCGGCGCACGAGTTCTTCGACTCGCTGCGGCAGTCATCGGCCAAGGGCATGGACGTGTCCATGACGCTCACCGAGTTCGTCACCACGATCGGCGACCGATGGGCGCGCGGCCTCGACCCCACCTCCACCGGGGAGACCTACGGGTACGGTCTCAAGCTCCGGGTGCTACCTGCCCTCGGGCACCTGCCGGTCGCGCAGATCACCGCCGGGATCATCGACCGCACCATCGATGCCTGGGAGAAACGGCACGGGGCGTCAACGATCAAGAACTCCATCGCCCCGCTCGTGCGGGTCCTCGATGAAGCGGTGCGCGACGGGCTCATCCCGATCAACCCCGCGAAGAACCGTGCCAAGCGCAGCCTGAACCGCAATGCCTTCCGTCTCCAGCCTGCGGAGGATGCTTCCCCGCGCGCGCATGCGATCCCCGACATGGCAACGCTGACGACGCTCGCTGAAGCCTGCGGGAACATTCACCAGTCCTACTCCGACTTCGTCATGCTCGCCGCCCTCCTCGCAGCGCGCTCATCCGAGGTCTCGGGCCTTCAGGCCGGTGACGTCCGGTTCGACAAGAACATCGTGATGATCGCACGGCAGACCTACCCCGGCAAAGGCGGGCTCATCACGAAACAGACGAAAGGCCGGAGAGAACGCCGCGTCCCGATCCTCGACCCGCTCCGCCCGATCCTCGAGCGGCTCGCGGAAGGCAAGGAGCCCGAGGACCGGCTGCTGATCGGCCCGAAGGGCGGCGCTCTCACGACCGCGACCGTGCGGGACGCCACGAACTGGGACCAGATCGTCAGCGATCTCGGCCTGCCCGACCTCACCCGGCACGGCCTCCGGCACACCGGAGCCACCTGGATGGCAGACGCAGGCATCCCGCTGCACGTCCTCCAGGACATCCTCGGCCACGCCTCCGTCGAGACCACACGCGGATACCTGCACCCCGACGACCGCCACCTCGCATCCGCCGCAGAGCAGGCCAACGCCTTCCTCGCCCGATCCGCCAAGGCCAGCAGACCGAGCCGGCGTGAGGCCTCGAGGCCACTGTGACGGGGAGCCGGAAGCCACGACCGGGGGCTCTGGTCCCCTTTTGGTCCCCTTATCCACAGGCGGCGTTTTCCAGAGAGCCAGATATGCCCTCCGACGTCTGTGATGCGGCATCGATGCCTTGGCGAGGGGACCAGAGGGGGACCAACAAAAACCCGTCGTCAGACATGACGAAGCCCCGATGAAAATGGCTTCTCATCGGGGCTTTTCTGTCGGGATGACAGGATTTGAACCTGCGACCCCCTGACCCCCAGTCAGGTGCGCTACCAAGCTGCGCCACATCCCGTGGCATGGATTTTCAGTTGTTCGGGCCGATCAGAGCGGGGTAAACCCCTTGACCCCCAGTCAAGCGCGCTACCAAGCTGCGCCATAGCCCGTGGCGAATCGCGGTCATCCGCGCTTCGGCACCCGATGAGCATACCCCACCGGCACCGCCGGGCGCGAATCGGAAGCGGGCCTGCCAGGTCGTCGTTGTCAGGGGCAAACCGCGCGACACCCCCGAAACGTGAACAAGGGGCCCACGTCCTCTTCACAGACGTGAACCCCTCATCCCTTGACCGAGGGCCACCCGACCGAGAGTCCCCCAGCGACCGCGGCCCCGGCGTACCGGTGGGCCTGGCGGTCTGCACGAACCCTCTCATGACTGAGGGTGCAGTCGCGCACGTGAGAAGTGTAACACGCTGAGCCGCTCCGATCCGCCGTTCCGGGCGCGTCGCAGGGGCGTGTCGGGGGCCTCACGGAGCCCCGTCGCAGGCTCAGAACGTGAAGGTTCGGTCCCCCACGCGGAATTCGACGTCCTCCAGGTCCGGGATGGCGTCGCGCGCCCGGTCCGCCGCCTCCCGCATCGTGTCCTCGAGAACCTGGGGATCGGCCTCGAGCAGGGACTGGCCGTACTCGATGACCACCTTCCCGTCCTCCCGAAGGGCCTCGACGTCGACGATGTCCGAACCGGAGGGCAGCGATCGCGTCAGGTCCTCGACGACCTCGGCGGCGCGCTGGTCCGCCTCCTCGAGGGCGCCCTCGGCCTCCTGGCGCAGCTGCCCCAGGTCCACGCGGTCCGAGGCGTCCGCCTCCAGCTCGCTGATCCGGTCCTCGGCCTGGGCGAGCCGGTCCTCCGCGCTTTGCAGCGCGGCCCGGGTCGCGCCGTCGTCGACCGCGCAGCCGGATGCGGCCAGCGCGAGCGCGGCCAGGGTGGCCAGGGACAGGGCGGCGGGGCGACGTCGGATGAGGCTCATGCCCTCAGGCTACGAGGCGAAGGTGGACGAACGGTGGGAGCCGGCCGGGACGACGACGTCCCCCGACGCGGGTGGTCGAGGGACGTCGTCGGGGCGGGGCCGGATCAGCGGCGGCGACCGCGCTTCTCGCGCACGCGCATCCCGATCTCGAGGGGCGTGCCCTCGAACCCGAAGGTCTCGCGCAGGCGGCGCACGATGAACCGGCGGTACCCGGGGTCCAGGAACCCGGTGGTGAACAGCACGAACTTGGGCGGCCGGCTCGAGACCTGGGTCGCGAACAGGATGCGGGGCTGCTTGCCGCCGCGCAGCGGGTGCGGGTGGGCCGCCACGAGCTCGCCGAGGAACGCGTTGAGCTTGCCCGTGGGGATACGGGTGTCCCATGAGTCCAGGGCGAGGTCCAGCGCGGGGACGAGACGGTCCTTGTGCCAGCCGGTCTTCGCGGAGATGTTCACGCGCGGTGCCCACGCGACGTGCGCCAGGTCCCGCTCGATCTCCTTGGCCAGCTGGAGCCGCCGATCCTCATCCACCTGGTCCCACTTGTTGAACGCGATCACGAGGGCGCGACCGGAGTCCAGCACCATCTGGAGGATGCGCACGTCCTGCTCAGAGATCACCTGCGGCGCCTCGAGCAGCACCACGGCCACCTCGGCGCGGTCCAGGGCCGAGGCAGTGCGCAGCGACGCGTAGTAGTCGGCGCCGTGGGCCATGTGCTGCCGTCGACGGATGCCGGCGGTGTCCACGAAGCGCCACAGGCGTCCGCCGAGCTCCACGAGCTCGTCCACGGGGTCGCGCGTGGTGCCGGCCAGGTCGTCCACCACCACGCGGTCCGAGCCGGCCAGCTTGTTCAGCAGCGAGGACTTGCCCACGTTCGGCCGGCCCACGAGGGCGATCCGGCGCGGGCCGCCGCGCGGCACGAGACCGCCGTGGGCGGACTCCTCCGGCAGTGCCTCGAGCGCGGCGTCCAACAGGTCCGCGACGCCGCGGCCGTGCACCGCGGACACCGGGTACGGGTAGCCGAAGCCGAGCGACCACAGGGTGGCGGCGTCGGCCTCCTGGACCATGTCGTCCACCTTGTTGGCGGCCACGATCACCGGGCGGTCCTTGCGACGCAGCATCGAGACCACGGCCTCGTCCGTGGCCGTCATGCCGACGGTGGCGTCCACCACGAACACGACGGCGTCCGCCACGTCCACGGCCAGCTCGGCCTGCTCGGCCACGCGACGGTGGATGCCCTTGGCGTCGTGCTCCCAGCCGCCGGTGTCCACCACGGTGAACTCGCGGCCGTTCCACTCGGCGTCGTAGGAGACGCGGTCGCGCGTCACGCCGGGCACGTCCTCCACCACGGCCTCACGGCGGCCGATGATGCGGTTGACGAGCGTGGACTTGCCGACGTTCGGCCGGCCCACGATGGCCAGCACGGGCGGCACGGGCGCGTCGACGTCCTCGTCGGGCCCGAGCTGCCACGCGTCGAGGAGGGCGGCGTCGTCCTCCTCGAGCTCGTAGTCCTCGAGGCCGGCGCGCAGCGACGCGGCGCGCGCCTCGGCCTCCTCCTCGGTCATGGCGGCGAGCCGCTCGGCCACCTGATCGTCGCCGGCGGGGACGAACTCGTCCTCACCGGAGCGGTGCTGGGGGTTCTCGGTCATCGTCGGCCTCCCTTCACGGCCGGAATGCCGGCCTGGTCCTCGACGGCGGCCAGGACGGCCGCCACGGTCTGCTCGAAGTCGAGCTCGGTGGAGTCCACGAGCGCCACCCCGTCGGCGGGGCGGTCGAACGTGGACACGGTGGCGTCGCGGGCGTCGCGCCCGGCCACCTGACGGTGCAGCGTGCCGGCATCGACGCCGGTCTCCCCCGCCGCGGCCAGCTGGCCCGAGCGGCGGGCGGTGCGCACGGCCTCGGAGGCCGTGAGCAGCACGCGCGCGTGGGCGTCCGGGGCCACCACCGTGGTGATGTCACGGCCCTCGGCGACCATCCGGCCCGCGGCGGCGATCGCCGCCCGCTGGCGACGATGCAGCTCCTCGCGCACCGGGATGACCACGGCGACGGTGGAGACCGTGTCCGTGACCTCGGGGCCGCGGATCGCCTCGGTGACGTCCGTGCCGCCGACCCGCACGGCCTCGACGTCCGGGTCGGTGGACTGGTCCAGGTCCATGGCGACGGCGGCCGCCGCCACGGCCTCCGCATCGGCCAGGTCGACGCCCTCGTGCAGGCAGTGCCACGCCACGGCGCGGTACATGGCGCCGGTGTCCAGGTACGCGGCGCCGAGACGCCGGGCCACGGCCTTGGACACGGACGACTTGCCCGAGCCCGAGGGGCCGTCCACCGCCACCACGAGCGGCGCGGGTGCGACGTCGTCGCGGGTGTGCTCGGTCATCTCAGACCACCTTCCATCCGGCGGCGGTCAGCGCCGCCACGAGTTCGTCCCTGCGGCCGGGCAGCACGGAGATCTCCACCATGCCGACCCGGTGGCCCGAGGCGTGCTCGAGCCGCAGGTCCTCCACGTTCACGTCCGTGCGGCCGACCTCGTCGAGGAGGGCCGCGATCTGCCCGGGGGCGTCGTCCACGATCACCGTGACCACCGCGAACGCCTGCGGCGGCGCCCCGTGCTTGCCGGGCACCCGTGCCCGACCGGCGTTGCCCTCGGCGATCAGCTGCGCCATGTCCAGCCGCGCCCCGGGGGCGGAGGGGTCCTCCAGGGTGCGGATCAGCCGGTCCAGGTCCGCCCGCAGCCCGTGCAGCGCCGGCACGATCCGCCCGGCGTTGCCGGAGAGGATCTGCACCCACAGCTGCGGGTCCGACGCTGCGATCCGGGTGGTGTCCCGCAGCCCGTTGCCGGCCAGGGCGAGCGCCTGGTCCGGGGTGTCCTGCAGGCGGGAGGCCACGAGCGAGGCGGCGATCTGCGGCAGGTGCGAGATCAGCGCGACCGATTCGTCGTGGGCGCGGGCCGCCATCCGGTACGGGGTGGCCTGCAGCGTCCGCGCGAGCGCCCGACCGGCCGCGAGGGCGCCCGGGTGCGTCGTGTCCGTCGGGCACAGCACCCACGGCGCCTGCGTGAACAGGGTGCCGCGGGCCGCCACGGGACCGGACCGCTCGGAGCCGGCCATCGGGTGCGTCCCGAGGTACCGGTCGGCGTCCTGCGGGGCCAGGCGGCCGTCGTCGACGGCAGCGCGCACGCCCGCGGCGACCGCCTCCTTCACCGAGGCGATGTCCACCACCACGGCCGCGGGCCAGCGGCGCAGCGAGTCGACCACGACGTCGGCGGTCACGTCCGGCGGCGCGGCCACGACGACGAGTCCCGGGGCGACGTCGAGGTCGTCGCCCTCGGCGTCCAGGCGGGCGGGGCGTCCGGCGCGGATGTCCGCGGCCACGGCCAGGGCGGCGGGCGAGGGGTCGTGCAGGCGCACGTCCACACCGGCCGCGCTCAGCCCGATGCCGATCGAGGCGCCCAGCAGACCGGTCCCCCGGACGAGCACGGGCTGCGGGATCCCGGCCGGGCCGTCACCGAGCTTGGCGGCGGACTCGGCGGGCGCGCTCACAGGCCGACCAGGGCCTTGAGGTGGCCCAGCTCCTGCGCGTTGAGTGCGCGGACGGTGCCCTGCTTCTGGTCGCCCAGCAGGATGGGGCCCACCTTGACGCGGACGAGCCGCTCGACCGGGTGGCCGATCTCCTGGAACATGCGACGCACGATGCGGTTCTTGCCCGAGTGCAGCACGACCTCGACGAGCACGTGGCCCGGCGTCGAGTCGACGAGCTTGAACGAGTCGACCTGCGCCACGCCGTCCTCCAGTTCCACGCCCTCGCGCAGCCGGTTCGAGACGCCCTTGGCCAGCGGGCCGCGGGTCTGCACCACGTAGGTCTTGGGGACCTCGTAGCTGGGGTGGGTGAGGCGGTTGGCCAGCTCGCCGTCGTTGGTGAGGATGAGCAGGCCCTCGGTCTCGTTGTCCAGACGGCCCACGTGGAACAGGTGCTCCTGCCCGGGCTTGAGATAGGTGGCGATCGAGGGCCGGCCCTCCGGGTCCACCATCGTGGAGATCACGCCGCGGGGCTTGTTGAAGACGAAGTACTGCTTGGTCACGTCCGTCTGCACGGAGATGCCGTCCACCCGGATCACGGCCCGGGCCGGGTCCACGCGCACGCCGGGCTCGGTGACGACGACGCCGTCCACCTCCACGCGGCCCTCGGCGATGAGGTCCTCGCTCACGCGCCGGGACGCCACACCCGCCGCGGCCAGCACCTTCTGCAGGCGCTCGCCCGACTCGTCGTGGATGCGGTCGAGGTGGGCGGCCTTGGCCCGGGCGGCGCCGGCACCACGGCCGCGGCGACCGCGGGTGCGCGGCACGGCGTCCTCGTCGAAGGGGGCCTCCTCGCGGGGGCCGGCGGCGCCGCGGCGGGCACCGATCTGTCGCTGGAAGTCGCGCTCCTGGAACGGGCCGCCCCGTCGACCGACGGCGGGGGTGCGTCCGGAGCCTCGCGGCTTGCGGGAGTTCATGGGGAGGGCGTCCTTTCGGGTGCGCGTCAACGGCGCCGGTCGGGCCGGCGGCGGACGGGTCAGGGGGTGAGGGACGGCCCGGAGACGGACACGCCCGGCTCCATTCTCGCAGATCGGCGGCGTCGCGTCTCCCGGCCACCGCTCCCCCGGCCGCGAGCGCGCAGCGAACCGGCCCGGTCCCGCGACGGGACCGGGCCGGCGTCGTCGGCGCTCAGCGGACGGTCACGGCGCGCCGCCGCGGCAGATCAGCTCGCGGGCGAGCTGCCGGTAGGCCTTGGCGCCGTCGTGGTTCTCGGCGAACAGGGTGATGGGCGTGGCCGCCACCGTGGCGTCGGCGAACTTGATGGATCGCTTGATGACGGTCTCGAACACGCGGTCCCCGAAGCCGGCCACCAGCGAGCCCACGACCTCCTTGGAGTGCAGGGTCCGCTGGTCGAACATCGTGGCCAGCACGCCGTCGATCTCCAGGTCCGGGTTGAGCCGGTCCTGCACCTTCTCGATCGTCTCGACGAGCAGGGCTACCGCGCGCAGCGCGAAGAACTCGGCGGTCAGCGGGATGATCACGCCGTGCGAGGCGGTCAGCGCGTTGACGGTCAGCAGGCCCAGCGAGGGCTGGCAGTCGATGAGGACCACGTCGTAGTCGTCGCGGACCTGGCGCAGCGCGCGCTCGAGGACCTGCTCGCGGGCCACCTCGTTGACGAGCTGCACCTCGGCCGCGGACAGGTCGATGTTGGCCGGCAGCAGGTCCATGTTCTCGAAGTCCGTGGACAGGATCGCGTCCTTCGCGGTCACCGACCGCTCCATCAGCACGTTGTACACCGTGGTGTCGAGCTCGTGCGGGTTCGCGCCCAGGCCGGCCGAGAGGGCGCCCTGCGGGTCGAAGTCCACCATGAGCACCCTGCGGCCGTAGCCCGCGAGCGCGGCGCCCAGGTTGATGGTGGAGGTCGTCTTCCCGACGCCGCCCTTCTGGTTCACCATCGAGATGATCCGCGCCGGGCCGTGCGAGGTCAGGGGCGCGGGCTCGGGGAAGTCGTGCTTGGGCCGGCCGGTGGGCCCGAGCACGGGCTCGCCGTGGATGGTCATCACGGGGATCGGTTCTCTCGAGGTCACGGCGGCGCCGGCTCCTTCCACGGTGGTCTGCACGCCCGGCCGCGGGCCGCGGCGCACCGCGGCCGCCGTCGTCGGCGTGTCCGGATCTTCCCCCACCCTAGTGCCTGGCGTTCCCAGGACGACGGCGACGCCGGGGACGGGCCGGTGTCCAGGCTCGTCCCCGGCGTCGCCGGTGGTCGACGGTGCGGCGTGCCGCGCGGGCCCGCCGCCTCCGTCAGCGGGCGGGGTTCCGGTCGCCGTCGGCGGCCATGGTGAAGTTCAGGCTGGAGTCGGGGTGACCCTCGTAGGCCTGCTCGGCGATCGTCGGGGACTGCTGCGGGTCGTGCGCGGCGCCGTCGTGGCCGGCCACGGTCGCCTCGTCGAACTTCAGCTCGCCGCTGAGGACGCGCCGGGCGCGCTCGCCGTCGAGTTCCCCCACCCAGCGGCCGACGAGGAGCGTGGCCACGGCGTTGCCGGTGAAGTTGGTCAGGGCGCGGGCCTCGGACATGAACTTGTCGATGCCCACGATCACGCCCATGCCTCCGAGCAGCTCGGGTCGGTGCGCCTGCAGGCCGGCGGCGAGCGTGGCCATGCCCGCGCCGGTGACGCCGGCCGCGCCCTTCGAGGCGATGATCATGAAGACCAGCAGGCCGATCTGCTCGCCGAGGTTCATCTCCGCGCCCATCGCGTTGGAGACGAAGAGCGCGGCCATGGTCAGGTAGATGGCGGTGCCGTCCAGGTTGAAGGAGTAGCCGGTGGGCACGGTCACGCCCACGACGGACTTGTCCACGCCGGCGTGCTCCATCTTGGCGATCAGGCGGGGCAGGGCGGTCTCGGAGGAGCTGGTGGCGAAGATGAGCAGGTACTCCCGGCCCAGGTACTTCATGAGGGACAGGATGCTCAGGCCGGTCACGACCTTCAGGATGGTGCCGAGCACCACCACGATGAAGGCGATGCAGGTCAGGTAGAAGGCGCCCATGAGCAGCGCCATGGCGCCGATCGCGGACCAGCCCGTGGAGCCGACGACGGCGGCGATCGCACCGAAGGCGCCGATCGGGGCGACCCACATCACCATCATGAGGATGCGGAACACGACGCCCTGGATCAGGGTGAGACCACGCAGCAGCGGGGCGCCGGCCGGGCCCATCTGCTGCAGGGCGAAGCCCACGAGCAGGGCGATGAACAGGGTGGGCAGCACCGGCAGGGAGCCGGGGATGATGTCCAGCAGGAACTGGACGGTGCCGTCCGCCGCGGCCTGGGGCTTGTTCGGGTCGTAGGGCGTCAGCTTGAGGCCCTCGCCGGGGTGGATGAGGTTGCCGACGACGAGGCCGATGGCCAGCGCGAACGTGGACATCGCCATGAAGTAGGCCAGGGCGATGCCGCCCACGCGGCCGACGGTCGCGGCCTTGGCGATCGAGCCGACGCCGAGGACGATCGTGCAGAAGATGACCGGGCCGATCATCATCTTGATGAGGGAGACGAAGCCGTCGCCCAGGGGCTTGAGGGACTTGCCGAACTCGGGGAAGAGCAGGCCGACGGCGGCGCCCAGCACCACCGAGGCGATCACGGCGATGTACAGCCAGTGGGTGCGGTCCTTCTTCGTCGCCGGGGCCGGCGGGGCCGAGGTCTCGGCCGGTGGGGTGGGCGCCATCGGGCGTTCCGTTCTGTGCGGTGGTGGGGCGCCGCCGAGCGGTCCGCAGCGGCGCGGGAGGGATGTGACCACTCTCGCGGCCCCGGGTGGTGTCGGTCACGATTGCGGTCATAGTGGTCACGGCGGCCGACGGACTGCAGGATCGTGGGGGTGGACCGGCGCGTCGCCGGCCCGAGGGAGGAGAGGCATGCGCCACCCGTGGTCGATCGCCCGGCGGATCGCCGTGGTCCACGTGGCGCTCGTGGCGGCCATCGCCCTGTTCAGCGTGTGGAGCGCCTACCTCCAGGCCCGCGAGGTGGCCCAGCGCGTCGAGGAGCGCCATGTGCATGGCGTGACCGCCCTCGTGGCGCGCGACCCCGCGCTCGTCTCGGCCCTGCGGGCCGGCGACGCCCCCGCCCTGCAGGCCGGGATCGACGGCTGGATCGCCGAGGCGCAGGTCTCGTGGTTGACCGTGATGGACCCGGACGGGATGCGGTTGGCGAGCTGGCGCCCCGAGCAGGTCGGCGTCCGCTACCCGAGGCCGGTGGACGCCGTCGTCGCCGGGGACACCGTCGTGGAGCTCTCGAGCACCGGTGCGGCGGGCCGTTCGGTGCGCGCGCTCGCGCCGGTCGTGGACCCGGAGGACGGCACCGTCCTGGGCGTGGTCACGACGGGCGTGCAGATCTCCGATGTCGCCATCATGGCCCAGGCCCAGATCCCCGGCATCCTGCTCGGCTCGGCCGCCGTGGCCGCCGTCGGCCTGCTCGTCGCCTGGCTCGTGGGCCGGTATCTGAACCGGGTGACGCTCGGACGCGGCCCCGAGCAGATCGCCGAGCAGTTCCTGCTGGCGGAGACGGCCATGGACTCGCTCGAGGCCGGCGTCGTGGTCCTCGCCCCGGACGGGCGGGTCCGCCTGCACAACGACGCCGCCGCGCGCCTGCTCGGCTGGGAGGGCGCGGGCGAGCCTCGACTGCCCACCGAGCTCTCGGCGGCCCTGCCGGGCGCGGTCGGCGGTGAGGCGAGCCTCGCCGTCGGCGGTCGGGTCCTCGTGGTGCAGGAGCGTGTCGTGCGGGCGCCCGGCCGCTCCGACCCCGGCGGGTCGGTCCCGCCGACGGCCCTCGCCGCGGCCGCCCGCGAGGGCGTGACCACCGCCCCGGCGGGATCGCGCGTGCTCGTCCTGCACGACCGCACCGACCTGCAGCGGCTCGGCGACGAGCTCACCGTGGCCCACACCCTGACCACGGCGCTGCGCGCCCAGACGCACGAGCACGCCAACCAGCTGCACACCGCCCTCGCCCTCGTGGAGTCGGGCCGGCTGGAGGCGGCCCGGGCCGTGCTGTCCCGCCGCGCCGCGGACGAGGAGGCCTCCGACGACGTCCTCGCCGCCCTGCTCGACGCGAAGGCCGCCCAGGCGCGTGAGCGGGGGTGGCGCTGACCTGGTCCGCCGAGCTGACCGCGCCCGCCCCGCTGCGCCCGCTCGACCTGCTGACCGTGCTGGGCAACCTGGTGGACAACGCCCTCGACGCCGCCGCCGCACCGGACCTGTCCGCGGCAGACCGGTGGGTCGACGTCGAAGTGGTCTCGGACGCCACGGGCCTGGTGGTGCAGGTGGCCGACGGCGGCCCCGGACCCTCCGACGCGGACCGCCGCCGGCTCTTCGACCGGGGCTGGTCGACGAAGCCCGTCGGCGCCGCCGGACGCGGCATGGGGCTGTGGCTGACGCGGCGGATCGCGGAGGAGGCCGGCGGGGTCGTGGACGTCGCGACCGACTCGGGCACCGTGTTCACCGTCGAGGTGCCCCGCGAGCCCACACCCCAGGAGGCGACATGACCGCCCGCCCGTACCGGGTGCTCGTCGTCGAGGACGAGCAGCTGACGGCCGAGACCTACGTGGCGCACCTGGACCGGCTGCCGGGCTTCGAGGTGGCCGCGGTGGCCGGTTCCCTGCTGGCCGCACGGCAGGTCGCCGCGGCGGGCCTGCACGCCGACGGGCGCTTCCCGTTCGACGTCGTCCTGCTGGACATGAACCTGCCCGACGGGCACGGCCTGGACTTCCTGCGCCAACTGCGCGCGGCCGGCTTCCACGGCGGGGTGCTGGCGCTCACCGCGGCCACCGACCTGCCGGTGGTGCGCCGGGCCGTCGCGTACGGCGTGACGCAGTACCTCGTGAAGCCGTTCGGCTTCGACGAGTTCGCGGACCGGCTGGGCGGGTTCCGCGCCGCCGCGGCGATGCTGGCCGGCGACGGCGCCCTCGACGGCCAGGAGCAGGTGGACGCCGTCTTCCGCGTCTCCCGCGAGCGGCGCGCCGAGGCCCTGCCCAAGGGGCTGACCGAGGGCACCCTGCGCGAGGTGATGGACCTGCTGGGGGCGGATCCGGAGACCGCCCTGAGTGCGGCCGAGGTGGGCGAGCGCCTGGGCATCTCCCGTGTGACGGCCCGGCGTTACCTCGAGCACCTCGAGCGGATCCGCCGGGTGCGGCGCTCGGCCCGGCACGGCGGCCGCGGCCGGCCCGAGCAGGAGTACCGCTGGGCCGGCCGCACGTGAGCGGGGCTCAGCGGGCCGGGCGCAGCACCCCGGCCAGGGCCTCGAGCACGGCGGGGTCCTCGATGGTCGAGGGAACCGCGTACTCCTCGCCGTCGGCCATCTGCCGCATGGTCTTGCGCAGGATCTTGCCCGAGCGGGTCTTGGGCAGCGCGTCCACCACGACGACGTCGCGGAAGTCCGCCACCGGGCCCACCTCGCGGCGCACCGCCTGACGCAGCGCGTCCAGGAGCGCGGCCTCGGCCTCGGAGCCGGGCTCGGGCGTCTCGACGCCGGACTTGAGGACCACGTAGCCCGAGGGCCGCTGGCCCCTGAGCGGGTCCGCGACGCCGATCACGGCGCACTCGGCCACCGCCGGGTGGGAGGCCAGAGCGGCCTCGAGGACGCCCGTGGACAGCCGGTGCCCGGAGACGTTGATGACGTCGTCGGTGCGCCCGAGCACGAACACGTAGCCGTCCTCGTCCACGAGGCCGGAGTCGCCGGTCGCGTAGTGGCCGGGGAACGCGCTGAGGTAGGAGTCGATGTAGCGCTGGTCGTCGCCCCACAGGGTCGGCAGGGTGCCCGGGGGCAGCGGCAGCCGCAGGGCGATGTTGCCCTCGGTCCCGGCGGGCACGGGCTCGCCCATGGCGTCGAGGACCACGAGGTCCACGCCTGGCGAGGGCACAGACGACGAGCCGATCTTCACCGGCAGCTGTTCCATCCCCACGGGGTTCGCTGCGATGGCCCAGCCGGTCTCGGTCTGCCACCAGTGGTCGATCACCGGCATGCCCAGCAGGCCCTCGATCCACCGCTGCGTCTCCGGGTCCAGGCGCTCGCCGGCGGCGAAGAAGTGCCGCAGGGAGGACAGGTCGTGGGCCTGGAGCAGCTCGCCCTCGGGGTCGGCGCGGCGGATCGCGCGCAGCGCCGTGGGGGCCGTGAAGAAGGACCGGACCCCGTGGTCCTCGATGAGCCGCCAGAACGCGCCGGCGTCGGGCGTGCCCACGGGCTTGCCCTCGTACATCACCGTGGTGGCCCCGGCCAGCAGCGGTCCGTAGACGATGTAGGAGTGGCCCACGACCCAGCCCACGTCCGAGGCGGTGCACATCGCCTGCCCCGGGCCGACGTCGTAGATGTGCTCCATGGTCCAGCGCAGGGCGACGGCGTGGCCTCCGTTGTCCCGGACGACGCCCTTGGGCTTGCCGGTGGTGCCCGAGGTGTACAGCACGTACAGCGGGTCGGTGGCCCGCACCGGGACGCAGTCGGCCGGCTCGGCGGCCGCGACGGCCTCGCCCCAGTCCTCCCAGCTCGCGCCCCCGCGCCCGTCGGCGTCCGCGAGCGCGGTCTCGAAGCCCTCGCGGTGGTGGACCAGCACCGTGCGCACGGGGTGCGCGGCGGTCTCGAGCGCCTCGGCCACGGCGGGCAGGTATTCGACCCGGCGCTTGGGCTCGATGCCGCCGGAGCAGGTGAGCACGACGTCGGGGGCGGCGTCGTCGATGCGGGAGGCGAGCTCGCGCGGGGCGAAGCCGCCGAAGACCACGGAGTGCACCGCGCCGAGCCGCGCGCACGCCAGCATCGCGATGTGGGCCTGCGGGATCATCGGCAGGTACACGAGGACGCGGTCGCCCTTGCCGACGCCGCGCGCGGCCAGGGCGCCGGCCAGGCGGGCCACCGCGTCCGTGAGCTCGGCGTACGTGTAGCGGGTGACCTCACCGGTCATCGCGGAGTCGTGGATCAGCGCGACGGCGTCCCCGCGGCCCGCCTCGACGTGCCGGTCCAGGCAGTTGAAGGCGGTGTTCAGCTCGCCGTCCGGGAACCAGCGGTACAGGGGCGCGGCGGAGTCGTCGAGGGCGCGCGTGGGCGCGACGGTCCAGTCGATGGCGCGCGCCGCGTCGAGCCAGAACCCCTCGGGGTCGCGGAGGGCGCGGGCGTGGGCGTCGGCGTACGCGCCGGAGGGACGGTCTTCGGTGGGGGCATGGTGGGTCGCCATGCGCCCAGGGTAGTGCCGTGGATCACAGGGGGCAAGGGATCTGTATACATTTCTTGCCCCGTCAGTGAGGCGTGGCGGCACGCGCGAGTCCCGCGCCGGGGACGCACCACCCAGCCCCCGCACGCCGGACGACGCTTTCCGTGGACGGCGTCGCCCGGCACGCGCATCGGACACAACCCCTGCCCTCGGCGGGACTGTTGTGTATACACTGGCGGCATGCGAGCGAGCGAGCGGGCGTACCAGGCCCTGAGGGCGGAGATCCTCGACTGGTCCCTCCCTCCGGGCGCGGGCCTGGGCGAGGTGGAGCAGGCCGAGCGCCTGGGCATCTCGCGCACCCCTCTGCGCGAGGCGCTCTCCCGCCTGGTGGCCGACGGCCTGGCCGAGCAGGCCCCGGGACGGGGCATCGTCGTCGCCGACCTGTCCCTCGAACAGGCGGACCAGCTGTTCGACCTGCGCATCGCCCTCGAGTCCCTCCTGGCGCGCCGGGCCGCGCAGCGGGCCACCCCGGAGGCGGCCGAGCGGTTCGCGGTCCTCGCGGGCCGTTTCCAGGAGGCCGAGGCGGCCCTGCGCGGCGGGACCGACCCGGCGGACTACTACGCGATGACGGCCGAGCTGGACAGCCGGCTGGACGAGGCCGCCGCGAACCCCTACCTCGTCTCCACCCTGCGCACCCTGCGCCTGCACCTGGCGCGCCTGCGCCGCCTGGCCGCGGACGACCCGGCCCGCCTCGCGGCCTCCGCCGCGGAGCACGCGGACATCGCCGACGCCGTCGGCTCGGGCGCCGCGGACCTCGCGGAGGCGACCACGCGGGTCCACCTGCACCACGCCTTCCACCATCTGACCCGGCGCGGCCGCGCCGAGGAGACCCCGACCCTGCTGACCCCCACCGAAGGAGACCGACCATGAAGAACCATCACGTGCGCGTCCACCGCTCCGAGGAGAACCTCGAGCGCAAGGACCAGCTGGCCTGGAAGCTGGCCGAGGTGGCCGTCGACGACGTCGAGGTGCTGCCCGAGGTCGAGGAGATGATCATCAACCGGATCATCGACAACGCCTCCGTCGCCGTCGCCTCGCTGAAGCGCGGCCCGATCGTCGCCGCCCGCGCCCAGGCCCTGTCCCACCCGGTCTCCACCGGCGGCGAGGGCGCCTCCGTGTTCGGTGTGGAGCAGAAGGTCTCCCCCGAGTGGGCCGCGTGGGCCAACGGCGTGGCCGTCCGCGAGCTGGACTACCACGACACGTTCCTGGCCGCCGAGTACTCCCACCCGGGCGACAACATCCCGCCGATCCTCGCCGTCGCCCAGCACGCCGGCCGCTCCGGCAAGGACCTGATCCGCGGCATCGCCACCGGCTACGAGATCCAGGTGGACCTCGTGAAGTCCATCAACCTGTACGGCCACAAGATCGACCACGTGGCCCACATCGGCCCCTCCGCCTCCGCCGGCATCGGCACCCTGCTCGGCCTGGACACCGAGACCATCTTCCAGGCCATCGGCCAGGGCCTGCACACCACCACCGCCACCCGCCAGTCCCGCAAGGGCGAGATCTCCACGTGGAAGGCCCACGCC
Source organism: Micrococcus sp. GPGPB33 (assembly GCF_037853785.1). NCBI lineage: Bacteria > Bacillati > Actinomycetota > Actinomycetes > Micrococcales > Micrococcaceae > Micrococcus > Micrococcus sp. GPGPB33. Next base: position 1,610,184 of record NZ_JAQMWO010000002.1, on the reverse strand, counting down.
CCGGCGTTCGCCGGCAAGATGGCCGTCGAGGCCGTGGACCGCGCCATGCGCGGCCAGACCTCCCCCGTCCCGATCTACGAGGGCGAGGACGGCGTGATCGCCTGGCTGCTGGACGGCCCGGACGCCTCCTACGAGGTGCCGCTGCCCGAGCAGGGCGAGCCCAAGCGCGGCATCCTGGACACCTACACCAAGGAGCACTCGGCCGAGTACCAGGCCCAGGCCTGGATCGACCTGGCCCGCAAGCTCCACAGGGAGCACCCGGAGGCCACCGACCCGGCGAACGTCGAGTCGGTGCTGATCAAGACCTCGCACCACACCCACTACGTGATCGGCTCGGGCGCCAACGACCCGCAGAAGTACGATCCGACGGCCTCGCGCGAGACCCTCGACCACTCGATCCCCTACATCTTCACCGTGGCCCTGCAGGACGGCTCCTGGCACCACGTGGACTCCTACGCCCCCGAGCGCGCCCAGCGCGAGGACACCGTCGCCCTGTGGCACAAGGTGACCACCGTGGAGGACCCGGAGTGGACCCGCCGCTACCACTCGCTGGACCTCGCGGAGAAGGCGTTCGGCGGCGCGGTGGAGATCACCCTCAAGGACGGCACCGTCATCACCGACGAGATCGCCGTGGCCGACGCCCACCCGCTCGGCGCCCGGCCGTTCGCCCGCGAACAGTACATCCAGAAGTTCCGCACCCTGGCCGAGGGCATCGTCTCGAAGGAGGAGCAGGACCGCTTCCTGGCCGCCGCCGAGCGCGTGGCCGAGCTGCAGCCCGGCGAGCTGGACCAGCTGAACATCCTGGCGGACCCGGCGTTCCTGTCCGAGGCCGACCTCGCCGCCGCCCCGAAGGGCCTGTTCTGATGCTGTACTCGACGAAGACGGCCGAAGAGAAGCGGATCGACCTGCGGCAGACCCTGAAACAGGGCGGCGCCCAGCAGTTCCCGGGCGCGTTCACCCCGCTGACCGCCAAGCTGATCCAGGAGAAGGGCTTCCCCGGGGTGTACATCTCCGGTGGCGTGCTCGCGAACGAGCTGGGCCTGCCCGACGTCGGGCTGACCACGCTCACCGAGGTGGCCGTGCGCGGCGGGCAGATCGCCCGCCTCACGGACCTGCCGTGCCTCATCGACGCGGACACGGGCTTCGGCGAGCCGATGAACGTGGCCCGCACGGTGCAGGAGTTCGAGAACGCCGGCCTGGCCGGCTGCCACATCGAGGACCAGTTCAACCCCAAGCGGTGCGGCCACCTCGACGGCAAGAACATGGTGGACCTCGACACCGCGGTCAAGCGCATCGCCGCCGCCGTCGACGCCCGCCGGGACCCGAACTTCCTCATCATGGCGCGCACCGACCTGCGGGCCGTGGAAGGCCTGGACGCCGCGATCGCCCGCATGAAGGCGCTCGTGGAGGCCGGTGCGGACGCGATCTTCCCGGAGGCCCTGAAGGACATCGGCGAGTTCGAGACCGTGTGTCGCGAGCTGGAGCCCCTCGGGGTCCCGGTCCTGGCGAACATGACCGAGTTCGGCAAGTCCGAGCTGTTCACCCGCCAGCAGCTGGCGGACGCCGGCGTCGCGATGGTGATCTACCCGGTCACCCTGCTGCGCTCCGCGATGGGCGCCGCCGAGCGCGTGCTCGACGCCATCAAGGAGGAGGGCACCCAGCAGTCGCAGGTGGAGCAGATGCTCACCCGCGCCCGCCTCTACGAGCTGGTGGACTACGAGGGCTACAACGCCTTCGACACGGGCATCTTCAACTTCGACGTGCCCACGCTCGACATCGGCGCCAACCACGCCGACCTCTGACCCGTCACCGGGCCCGCCCGTGCGCGGGCGGGCCCCACTCCCCGAGGAGGGACACCATGACCGAGACCGAGATCAAGAAGGGCCTGGCCGGCGTCGTCGTGGACACCACGGCGATCTCCAAGGTCAACCCGGAGACGAACTCCCTGCTGTATCGCGGCTACCCCGTGCAGGACCTGGCCGCGCAGCTTTCGTTCGAGGCCGTCGCGCTGCTGCTCTGGACGGGCGAGCTGCCCACGGACGAGGAGCTGGCCGCGTTCGAGCGCTTCGAGCGCGCCCACCGTGCCCTCGACCCGAAGGTGAAGCAGGCCATCGACCTGCTGCCCACCGACTGCCACCCCATGGACGTCGGCCGCACCGCCGTGTCCGTGCTCGGCGCGAACCACCCGAAGGCGGAGGACTCCTCCCCCGAGGCCGAGCTGGAGAAGGCCCAGGCCCTGTTCGCGGCGTTCCCGGCCGTCGTCGCCTACGACCAGCGCCGCCGCCGCGGCCAGGACGTGGTGGAGCCGCGCGAGGACCTGGACTACTCGCAGAACTTCCTCTGGATGACGTTCGGCGAGGAGGCCGCCCCGGAGGTCGTGGACGCGTTCCGCGTCTCGATGGTGCTGTACGCCGAGCACTCGTTCAACGCCTCGACCTTCACCGCGCGCGTGATCACCTCGACGCTCTCCGACCTGCACTCGGCCGTGACCGGTGCGATCGGCGCGCTCAAGGGCCCGCTGCACGGCGGCGCCAACGAGGCCGTGATGCACACCTTCGACGAGATCGGCATCCGGAAGGAGGAGTCCCGTGAGGACGCCGCCGCCCGAGCGAAGGCGTGGATGGAGGACGCCCTGGCCCAGAAGAAGAAGGTCATGGGCTTCGGCCACCGCGTCTACAAGAACGGGGACTCCCGCGTGCCCACCATGAAGGCCGCACTGGACCGGATGATCGAGCACTACGGCCGCGAGGAGATGCTCGGCCTGTACGACGGTCTGGAGCAGGCCATGGACGAGGCCAAGCAGATCAAGCCGAACCTCGACTACCCCGCCGGCCCGACGTATCACCTCATGGGCTTCGACACCGAGCTGTTCACGCCGATCTTCATCGCCTCGCGCATCACCGGCTGGACCGCCCACATCATGGAGCAGCGCGCCGCGAACGCGCTGATCCGCCCGCTCTCGGCCTACGACGGCCCCGAGCAGCGGGAGCTGCCGGCGGGCTGAGCCTCGTGAGGGGCGGTCGGGGCGACTTGTCGGAGGTGTAGACGCAGATCACCTCCGACACGTCGCCCCATTCGCTCGCGGCGCGGTGCCGCGTGCACGACGACGGCGGGTCGCCCCGGGTGGGGCGGCCCGCCGTCGTCGTGTCGTCATCGGTGCGACGCCCTCGCAGAGTGGTCACGACACGCCGCGTGCCGGGCGCGGCGACGGCGTGTCGTGACCACTGTGTCGGGCCGGTCGTCGGCCCCTCAGCGCCGGGCCGCCGCGTCGGCGCGGCGGGCCAGGCCGGCGGCGACGAGGCCGGCGAACAGCGGGTGCGGGCGGGTCGGCCGGGAGGAGAACTCCGGGTGGGCCTGCGTGGACACGTAGTACGGGTGCACGTCCCGGGGCAGCTCCACGAACTCCACGAGGGCGCCGTCCGGGGAGGTGCCGCAGATCGCGAGACCGGCCTCCTCGAGGCGGTCGCGGTAGGCGTTGTTCACCTCGTAGCGGTGGCGGTGGCGCTCGGTCACCTCGGTGGTGCCGTAGGCCTCGGCCACCACGGAGCCCGGGCGCAGGGTCGCGGGGAAGGCGCCCAGGCGCATGGTGCCGCCGAGGTCCCCCTCGCCGGCCACGATCTGCTCCTGCTCGGCCATGGTGGCGATCACGGGCGAGGCGGTCTCCGGGTCGAACTCGGTGGAGTCCGCGTCCTCCAGGCCGAGGACGTTGCGGGCGTACTCGATGACCATGGACTGCAGGCCCAGGCACAGACCCAGCGTCGGGATCCGCTGCTCGCGGGCGTGCCGCAGCGCGCCGAGCTTGCCCTCGAGCCCGCGCACGCCGAAGCCGCCGGGCACACACACGGCGTCGACGTCCGCGAGCGCCACCGCCGCGCCCTCGGGGGTGGCGCACTCGTCCGCGGCCACCCAGCGGATGCCCACCTTGGCCCGGTGGGCGAAGCCACCGGCGCGCAGCGCCTCGGTGACGGACAGGTAGGCGTCCGGCAGGTCCACGTACTTGCCCACGAGCGCCACCGTGAGCTCGTGCTCCGGGTGGTGCACGGCGTCCATGAGGGCATCCCACGCGGTCCAGTCCACGTCCTTGAACTTCAGGTCCAGGGACTGCACCACGTGGGCGTCGAGGCCCTGGTCGTGGATGACGCGGGGGATGTCGTAGATGGAGGGGGCGTCGGCGCAGTTGACGACGGCGTCCTGCGGGACGTCGCACATGCGGGCGATCTTGCCGCGGACATCGTCGGGGACGGCCCGGTCCGAGCGCAGCACGATCGCGTCCGGCTGGATGCCGATCGAGCGCAGGGCGGCCACGGAGTGCTGTGTGGGCTTGGTCTTGAGCTCCTGCGAGGGGCCGATGTACGGCACGAGGGAGACGTGCAGGAAGAAGACGTCGTCGCGGCCGACGTCCTGGCGGACCTGGCGGGCGGCCTCGAGGAAGGGCTGCGACTCGATGTCGCCGACGGTGCCGCCGATCTCCGTGATGATCACGTCCGGGGCGGGGCGGTCGCCGCGGGGCTCCGCGGGCAGGCGCATCCGGCGGCAGATCTCGTCGGTGATGTGCGGGATGACCTGGACGGTGTCCCCGAGGTACTCGCCGCGGCGCTCGCGGGCGATCACGGTGGAGTACACCTGGCCGGTGGTCACGTTGTCCAGGCCGTCGAGGTCCTCGTCGAGGAAGCGCTCGTAGTGGCCGATGTCCAGGTCCGTCTCGGCGCCGTCCTCGGTGACGAACACCTCGCCGTGCTGGAACGGGTTCATGGTGCCCGGGTCCACGTTGAGGTAGGGGTCGAGCTTCTGCATCACCACCCTGAGCCCGCGCGCCTTGAGCAGGTGGCCGAGCGAGGAGGCCGTGAGCCCCTTGCCGAGGGAGGAGGCGACACCGCCGGTCACGAACACGTGACGGGTGACGCGCGTGGACGTCTGAGTACGAGAAGTTCGTTTCACCACGGATTTTGAGCGTATCAGGTGCGGGGCTCAGCGCGCGCGCGGATGCGCGGCGGAGTAGACCTCGCGCAGGGAGTCCACGGTGACGAGGGTGTACACCTGCGTGGTGGTCACGGACGCGTGCCCGAGCAGCTCCTGGACCACGCGGACGTCCGCGCCGCCGGCCAGCAGGTGCGTGGCGAAGCAGTGGCGCAGGGTGTGGGGCGAGACGTCCGCCTCGAGGCCGGCGCGCTCGGCCGCCCGCTTCAGCACGGCCCACGCGGACTGCCGGGAGAGCCGGCCCCCGCGGGCGTTGACGAACAGGGCGGGCGTGGAGCGTGTGACTCCCGTCATGATCGTGGGCCGTCCCCGCACCAGCCATGCGTCGAGCGCGGCGGCCGCGTAGGAGCCGATCGGCACCACGCGCTCCTTGGACCCCTTGCCGAACAGGCGGACCACGGGCTGGCCGCCGTCGTCCCCGGTCTGCGCGAGCCCCACCACGTCGTCGACGTCGAGGCCGACCACCTCGGAGATGCGGGCGCCGGTGCCGTAGAGGAACTCGAGCAGCGCGCGGTCCCGCAGTCCGGCGGGGGTGTCGACGGGCACGGCCTCCAGCAGCGCCGTCACCTGCTCCACGGGGAGCGCCTTCGGCAGGCGGTCGCCCGGCTTCGGCGGGTGGACGTCGCGGGCGGGGTCGGCGGGCGTGAGTCCCTCGAGGGCCCAGAACCGGTGCAGGCCGCGCACGGCCGCGAGCACGCGGGCCGCCGAGCGGACCGCGAGGGGCCGCCCGCCGTCCTCGCCGGTGCCCAGCGCCCGCAGGAAGCCGGAGACGTGGCCGGGGTCGACGTCGGCGGGGGCGCGCACCCCGTGGGCTTCGAGCCAGCGGCGGTAGCGCTCGAGGTCGCGGCGGTAGGCGGCCAGCGTGTTCGCGGCGAGGCCCCGCTCGACGGCCAGGTGCTCCAGGTGGCGGCGGAACGGGGCCGCGAGCGCGGACTCCGCGCCCCGGCCCCCACGGGCCTCGGCCTCGCCGCTCCCCCGGGCGGCCGGGTCGGTGCTCACGCGGGCCAGTCCGCCCCGGGGCCGTGGCGGTCCGGGACGAAGGGGGCGTCCACGGGGCGCAGGCGCCGCCACCCCTGGGCGCGGTGGGCGCACAGGGCGAGGATCGCCACGACCGTGGAGGGGTTGTGCACGCGCCCATCCAGGACGGCGTCGGTCACCTCGTCGACGCCGACCCACACGAGCGGCATGGCGGCCTCCTCGTCCTGCCGGGTGTGCCGCTCGCCGTCGGGGATCTCTTCGATCTGACGGGCCAGGAACACGCGGATCGCCTCGCTGGAGCCGCCCGGGGTCGTGTAGTAGTCGACGAGGGTGTGCCACTCGAGGGCGCGCAGGTCGGCCTCCTCGGCCAGCTCACGGACGGCGACCTGGTGGAGGTCCTCCCCGTCCACGTCCCGCAGGCCCGCCGGGATCTCCCACAGCTCCATGCCCACGGGGTGGCGGTACTGGCGGACGAGGGCCACCTGCTCGCGGGGGCCGGTGGTGGTGAGCTTGGTGCGGACCGCGAGGATCGCCACGGCGCCCGGGTGCACCATCAGCTCCCGGGTCAGGGGATCCTGGGACTTGTCCGCCGGGTCCAGGCGGAACGACTCCCGGGCGATGTCCCACACTCGGCCTTCGTAGACGGTCTTCGACTTCTTCACCGGGCGGGGGACGTGCAGGTCGCGCAGGGGCGAGCGTCCCGCGGACGCGGGGATCTCAGGCATGGGGCGATCCTTTCATGTCGGGGCGGCGTCCGCGGACCGGGTCAGCCGCGTTCGCGGGCGGAGGACTCGAGCAGCTCCCGGGCGTGCTCGCGGGCCGCCGCGGAGTCCCCGTGCCCGGCGAGCATGCGGGCGAGCTCCTCGACCCGTTCGTCGGCCGTCAGCGTCACGACGTCGGAGGTGGTCACACCCGCGGCCGGGTCCGAGTTCTTCTCCACCCGCACGTGCCGGTCCGCGTAGGCGGCGACCTGGGGCAGGTGCGTCACGGCGATGACCTGCACGTGGCGGGCGAGCCGGGCCAGGCGGGCCCCGATCCGCACGGCGGCCTCACCGCCCACGCCGGCGTCGACCTCGTCGAACACGAAGGTGGGCACCGGGTCCGTGGCGGCCAGGACCACCTCGAGGGCGAGCATCACGCGGGAGAGCTCGCCGCCGGAGGCGCCGCGGCCCAGGGGCCGGGGCTCGACGCCCGCGTGGGGGCGCAGGGCGAGCGTGACGTCCTCAGCGCCGTACGGGCCGAGACCGTCCCCGGCGACCGGCGTCAGTCCCACGTGGAAGGAGGCGTCCGGCATGAACAGGGCGTGCAGCTCCTCGGTCACCGCGGTCTCGAGCCGCTCGGCGGCCGCGGTGCGCAGGGCGGTGAGGGTCGCGGCCCGTTCGCGCAGCGCGGCGTCGAGCCGGTCGACCTCCGCCTCGAGCTCCTCGAGGCGGCCGGAGTCGCCCTGCAGCTCGTCCAGGCGCGGACGCTGGGTCCGGGCCCAGTCGATCACGTCGGCGAGCTCCGGCCCGTAGAGCCGCTGCAGTCGTGTGAGCTCGGCCAGCCGCGACTGGGCCGCGTCGAGGTCGGAGGCCGCGTCGGCGTCCAGGTCAGCGGTGTAGCGGGCCAGGTCGCCGGCGATGTCCGTGAGCACGACGGCGGCCTCGGCCAGGCGCGCGGCCGCGGCGGCGAGCTCGGGGTCGTCGCCGGGGGCGGCGAGCACGGCCTGCTGCGCCGCCTCCACGAGGCTGACGGCGCCGGGGGTCTCGTCCATCGTGTCCACGTCGGGGCCGGCCAGTCGGGCGTGTGCCTCCCCGGAGGCGGCGCGCAGCTCCTCGACGTCCTCGAGCCGGCGGATGAGAGCCCGCAGCTCCTCGTCCTCGCCCTCCTGCGGCTCGGCGAGGTCGATCTCCTCGAGCGAGCGCTGGAGCGCCTCGGCTTCGCGGGCCCGCTCTTGGCGGTGGGCGGTGAGCTCCTCGCGCTCCCGACGCGCGGCGGTCCAGGCGGCGTGGTCCGCGCGGTAGGCGCGCAGGGCCGCGGCGAGCTCGGCGCCGCCGAACGCATCGAGGGCGTGCCGCTGGGCGTCGGCGCCCTGGAGGCGGACCTGGTCGTTCTGGCCGTGCACGGCCACGAGGGTCGCCCCGATCTCGGCGAGCAGGCCGACGGGCACGGTCCGCCCGCCGGCGGCGGCGCGCGAGCGGGTCCCCTCCCCGGACGCCGTGACGCTGCGGCTCAGGACGAGCTCCCGGACGCCCTCGTCGGCCTCGTCCAGCACGGCCCCGGCGTCCTCGGCGAGGGCGAGCGCGGCGTGCGCCTCGGGCAGGCGGACGCCGGCGTCCACGACGGCACGGGACGAGCCCCGGCGGACCGCGCCCGCGTCGGCGCGAGCGCCGAGCAGCAGGCCCAGGGCGGTGACCACCATGGTCTTGCCGGCGCCGGTCTCGCCGGTGACGACGGTGAAGCCGGGGTCCAGGTCCACGGTGGCCTCGCCGATCACGCCGAGCCCCGAGATCCTCAGATGGTCGATCATGCGTCCTCCCCGGGGTGACGCGCCCCGCGGTCGCGGTGGCGCTGGATGTCCGCGGGCGAGAGCACCGACAGCGGCATGGTGGCCGGTTCGACGACGTCGGGACGCGGCCCCGCGTGCCGCGGCTCGACGGTCTCCACCGCGTGGAGCACGCCCGCCCGCTCCTGGGCGGTGACGGGGCCGCGCCAGCCGTCCGTGGGCAGCCGGAACTTGCGCACGAGCCGTTCCGCGAAGGGCGTCGGGTTGAGACGGGCCAGGCGCACCGGCTCCGCCGACCGGGACACCTCGATCCGGGCCTGCGGCGGCAGTTCGACGGTGCGCCGGCCGTCACACCACAGCACACCGGTCTCGCGGGTGCGGGTGAGCACGTCCACGCCGATCGTGGAGCGCGGACCCACCACGAGGGGGCGGGTGAACAGGGCGTGGGCGCTGATGGGCACGCACAGCAGGGCCTCCACGGAGGGCCACACGACGGGGCCCCCGCCGGAGAAGGCGTAGGCGGTGGAGCCGGTGGGGGTGGCCAGGACGACGCCGTCGCAGCCGAAGGCCGTCAGCGGCGAGTTGTCCACGGAGACGACCACCTCGAGCATCCGCTCCCGGTGGGACTTCTCCACGGAGGCCTCGTTGAGGGCCCACGTGCGGGCCACCTCGCGGCCCTCCACGAGCACGACGACGTCCAGGGCCATGCGCTCGATCACCACGTAGGACTCCGAGGCGATCGCCTGGACGGTGCGGTGCAGGTCGGTGCGCTCGGACTCGGCGAGGAAGCCGACGTGGCCCAGGTTCACCGCCAGCAGTGGCACGTTGTGGCCGCGGACGAAGTCGGCCGCCCGCAGCACCGAGCCGTCGCCGCCGAGGACGAGGCCGAGGGTGATGTCCTCGAGCTCGCAGTCGACCCCGAGGGCCTCCGGCGCGAACTCCGGGGGTCCCCCGCGGCCGCGCGGATGGCGGCCACGTCCTGTTCGAGCATGACGCTGACCAGGCCCTCCTCCGCGAACATGCGGGTGGCCTGCAGCGCCGCGCTGATGGCGTCCTCGCGGCCCGTGTGGGTCAGGACGAGGACACGACGTCCGGGGGTGTAGGGCATGGTTCCTTCCGCGAGCCGGGGTGCCGGGCACTGCGCTCCAGGATAGCCACGAGATCGGACACGCGAACCGGTGGCCCCGCGCCCGTGGACGGGCGGCGCCCCCGGACGCGGGTCAGGACCAGTCGATGTGGGCGCCCCGGACCCACCCGGCGGCGCGCTCGTCGGCGGGCGTGGCCGGGCTCGTCCTGCCGGCCGGGTCGTCGGCCGCGGTGGCGTCGGGGCGGTGGAGCCGCAGGAAGAACTCGGCGTTCCCGTCCTGGCCGGCCAGGCCGGATCGGGTGAGGCCGCGGGGGGCGAGGCCGGCGCCCAGCGCGGCCGCGGCCACCCCGGCGACGGCGTCGCGGCGGGCGTCCGGATCGGTGACGACGCCGGAGCGCGGCAGGGCGCGCCGCCCGACCTCGAACTGGGGCTTGACCATGAGCAGCAGCTCCGCGCCGGGTCGGCACACGCCCGCGAGCGGGGCGAGGACGAGGCGCAGCGAGATGAAGGACAGGTCGGAGACCACCAGGTCCACCGGACCGTCGATGTCCTCGGCCCTGAGGTCGCGGACGTTGAGCCCCTCGCGCACGAGGACGCGGGGGTCGGCCTGGACGGGCGGGGCCAGCTGGTCGTGGCCCACGTCGACGGCGGCCACCCGTTCGGCGCCCCGCTCGAGGAGGACCTGGGTGAATCCGCCGGTGGAGGCCCCGGCGTCGAGCGCCCGGCGGCCGGCCACGGCGACGTCCGGGAATGCCTCGAGCGCGCTGACGAGCTTGTGGGCCGCACGGGAGACGTACCGCGGGCCCGGGTCGCGCAGGCGCAGCGTGGCGTCGGCGGCCACGCGGTCGGAGGGCCGGCGCACCGGGCGGCCGTCGAGGAGGACCTGCCCCGCGCGGATGAGCGCCGCGCCCTCCGTGCGGGAGCGGGCCAGGCCCCGGGCGGCCAGGGCGACGTCGGCGCGTGCGGTCTCAGCCACGCCGTGGGTCCGCGAAGGCCTCGGCCCCGCCGGCGAGCAGAGCGGGCAGGTGCGCACGGACCCACGTGGGCCGGTCCGGCCCGGGGGCGGCGGCCGCGGTCTCGCGCGTGTCGATGCCGGTCAGGACGAGCACCGTGTCGAACCCCGCCGCGTTGCCGCCGCGGATGTCCGTGTCCAGGCGGTCGCCGACCACGAGGGGACGGGCCAGGCCGAGGGCCTCGGCCGCCGTCCGGAACAGTCGTGGCTCGGGCTTGCCCGCCGCGACGGGCGCGGTGCCGGTGGCCCGGCCCACCGCCTCGACGAGGGCCCCGTTGCCGGGGGCGATCCCCTCCGCGCGCGGGATCGAGGTGTCCAGGTTGGTGGCGACCCAGGTGGCCCCGGCGCGCACGGCGTACGCCGCCTCCGCCAGATCGGCCCAGCCGAGACCGGGGTCGAAGCCCTGGATCACCGCGTCGGGACGCTGCGCCGCGGACGCGACCACCTCGTAGCCCCGCTCCTCGACCACGGCGCGCAGGTACGCCGAGCCGACCACGAGCACCCGGCCGGTGCGGCGGCCGAGCGTCTCCTCGAGCAGGTCGACGCCCGCCGGTGCGGAGCCGAAGACCTGCCCCGCCTGCGCGGGCACCCCGAGCGTGCGGAGATGCTCGGCCACAGACTCCGGCGCGCGGGAGGCGTTGTTCGTCACGAACCCGACCGGCACGCCCCGTTCCTGCAGCGTCGACAGCGTCTCGACCGCCCCGGCGATCGCGCCGCCTCCGGCGTAGACGACGCCGTCCAGGTCGCACAGCAGCCCGTCGTGACCGGCGAAGAACGTGGCGCTCACCGCTCGTCCGCCTCCGGGGCCTCGAGGGCGTCGAACAGCGACAGCTGGTTCGGGTCGACCTCGTCCGGCGCGTCGACGGCGGCCGGCGGCTCTGCGGCGGCCTCCGGCCGGGGCGCCTCGGTCGGCTCCGTGGCGGCCTCCGGCTCCTCGGCCGGGGATCCGTCCGCCGTCGGCTCCGCACCGGCCTCGGCCGCATACCGCTCGTGGCGCCGTTCGCGGGGGGACGGGCGGCGGTCCCGGGGGTCCTCGACCGGCTCGGTGTCCACGTCGATGATCTCCGGGTCCGCGAACCCGCCCACGCCGAGGGCCTTCTCCGCGACGCGCACGGCACGCGCCCAGAGCCGAGCCTCGTCGCGGCGCCCCAGGGCGAGCAGCACGTCGGCCTGACGCTGGAACAGCCGGGGAGAGAAGGGGTAGCCGCGCCGCCGGTCCAGTTCCGGGATCTGCAGGGCCTCATGGGCACCCTGAAGGTCGCCGGCATCCTCGCGGATGCCGGAGACGACCATGGCCAGCTCGGCCCGCGCCGCCCGGTCCAGACGCGAGGCATCCACCTCGGCGGCCAGCTGCAGGGCCTTCTCCGTGCGGCCGAGGGCACGCTCGCTGTCCACCTGCGCGGCGATGTGGGTGTCATCGCCCGTCATACGCCGGTAGGTGCGGAACTCGCGCAGCGCGTCGGCGTACTCCCCCGCCGCGTAGGCGGTGAGCGCGACTGCCTCGCGCACGCGTGAGAGGCGGCCGCCCTTGCGGGACGCGGCGAGGGCGTGCTGGAACGCCAGCGCCGGGTCGACGTCCAGGTAGCGGCCGGCCATCACGAGATGCTTGGCGACCCAGCTGGCAGGACGCTCGTCAAGGCCGTTGATCTCCTTGAGCGTGCCGCGGTCGAGCTCCTGGCCCGTCACGTCCGGGTCGATGTCCGGAGAGCGCTCCTGGTCCGCACGATTCGCCGCTCGGAGGTCACCGGGATTGTGCGCGGGTCGTTCGGCGCGGTCCTCGCGACGAGGGCCCGTCGGCGCACCGCGGCGCTCGGGGCGTCCGCCCCCTGGCCCGGGCCGCGCCGCCGGTCCTCGTGAGGCCCGCCGGAGCGGCGCCGGTCACCGGCACCGCTGCGAGGACGTCCGTCGCGGTCACCACCACGACGCCGGCCATCACCGCCACCACGGGGCCCGCGGCCCTCGGATCCGCGGTCCTCGCGGCGCTCTCGGGGGGTGTCCTCAGCCATGGTGTCCTTCCTGGGCGTCACGCCGCGACGGTCCGCGGGAACGCGGTCTCTGTTCCTCATGTGCCGGCCTCGCGGCCGGGTCCTCAGGGGACCAGGCTAGTGCCCGGAGCCTGTGGCAGACCGTCCTTGCGGGGAAAACAGTCCAGAAATGCGGGAAGGGCCTCGCACCCAACGGTGCGAGGCCCTCCCTCAAAGAATGTCCGGCGGCGACCTACTCTCCCACAACCTCCCGGCTGCAGTACCATCGGCGCTGTGGGCCTTAGCTTCCGGGTTCGGAATGGAACCGGGCGTTTCCCCCACGCTATGACCGCCGTAACCCTAACCCCACACCACCACCCTCAACACGGGCAACAGCAGGGAAACCTACGGGTCACACAACAGTGACACTATTCAACTGAAACACCCCAACCATCCACCAACAAGCAGACAGCCGGCTGCAATCAGACAACCGCACAGTGGACGCGAACACCAACCCATCACCTTGAAGCAAGCAATGGGATAAGAGTGTGTGTAAGTCATCGGCCTATTAGTACTGGTCAGCTTCACGAGTCTTCAGTCCTCGCTTCCACATCCAGCCTATCAACCCAGTGTTCTAGCTGGGGGCCTCACACCCTCAAAGGGGCAAGGAAATCTCATCTCGAAGCCGGCTTCCCGCTTAGATGCTTTCAGCGGTTATCCATCCCGAACGTAGCTAATCAGCCATGCACCTGGCGGTACAACTGACATACCAGAGGTTCGTCCGTCCCGGTCCTCTCGTACTAAGGACAGACCTTCTCAAATTTCCAACGCGCGCAGAGGATAGGGACCGAACTGTCTCACGACGTTCTGAACCCAGCTCGCGTACCGCTTTAATGGGCGAACAGCCCAACCCTTGGGACCTACTCCAGCCCCAGGATGCGACGAGCCGACATCGAGGTGCCAAACCATGCCGTCGATATGGACTCTTGGGCAAGATCAGCCTGTTATCCCCGAGGTACCTTTTATCCGTTGAGCGACGGCCGTTCCACAACGAGCCGCCGGATCACTAGTCCCGACTTTCGTCCCTGCTCGAGCTGCCACTCTCACAGTCAAGCTCCCTTGTGCACTTGCACTCGACACCTGATTGCCAACCAGGCTGAGGGAACCTTTGGGCGCCTCCGTTACATTTTGGGAGGCAACCGCCCCAGTTAAACTACCCATCAGGCACTGTCCCTGACCCGGATCACGGGCCGAAGTTAGATATCCAGAGTGACCAGAGTGGTATTTCAACGGCGACTCCACGAACACTGGCGTGCCCGCTTCACAGTCTCCCACCTATCCTACACAAGTCACACCGAATACCAATACCAAACTATAGTAAAGGTCACGGGGTCTTTCCGTCCTTCTGCGCGTAACGAGCATCTTTACTCGTAATGCAATTTCGCCGAGTTCATGGTTGAGACAGCGGGGAAGTCGTTACTCCATTCGTGCAGGTCGGAACTTACCCGACAAGGAATTTCGCTACCTTAGGATGGTTATAGTTACCACCGCCGTTTACTGGGGCTTAAGTTCTCCGCTTCGCCGAAGCTAACGGGTCCCCTTAACCTTCCAGCACCGGGCAGGAGTCAGTCCATATACATCGTCTTACGACTTCGCATGGACCTGTGTTTTTGATAAACAGTCGCTTCCCCCTGGTCTCTGCGGCCCCGATCCCCTCACACCAGCACGTGGTGCTCAAGGTTGGGGCCCCCCTTCTCCCGAAGTTACGGGGGCATTTTGCCGAGTTCCTTAACCATGATTCTCTCGATCGCCTTAGTATTCTCTACCTGACCACCTGTGTCGGTTTAGGGTACGGGCAGTTTGAACCTCGCGCCGATGCTTTTCTAGGCAGCATAGGATCACCGGATCACCCACCACGTGGGCGCCCATCAGGTCTCAGGCATACAGCCGGCGGATTTACCTACCGGCAGCCCTACACCCTTAGACCAGGTCATTTCCATTGCCCGGCCCGGCTACCTTCCTGCGTCACACCTGTTAATGCGCTTGCCTCCCCGGTTCAGGTCCCGCGCTCCCCATCACCGACCCCGTCAAAGACGGGGTTCGGGATGGTTCGGGCGGTTAGTATCACCGGCTCAGCATGGGCGGTTCTTCACTGGTACGGGAATATCAACCCGTTGTCCATCGACTACGCCTGTCGGCCTCGCCTTAGGTCCCGACTTACCCAGGGCAGATTAGCTTGACCCTGGAACCCTTAGTCATCCGGCGGACGGGTTTCTCACCCGTCTTTCGCTACTCATGCCTGCATTCTCACTCGTCCACAATCCACCAGAAGTTACCCGCTGGCTTCACCTCGTGAACGACGCTCCCCTACCCATCCAGCAAAACTGAATGCCACGGTTTCGGCGGTGTACTTGAGCCCCGCTACATTGTCGGCGCGGAATCACTTGACCAGTGAGCTATTACGCACTCTTTCAAGGGTGGCTGCTTCTAAGCCAACCTCCTGGTTGTCTCAGCAACTCCACATCCTTTCCCACTTAGCACACGCTTAGGGGCCTTAACCGGTGGTCTGGGCTGTTTCCCTCTCGACTATGAAGCTTATCCCCCACAGTCTCACTGCCACGCTCTCACTTCCCGGCATTCGGAGTTTGGCTGAAGTCAGTAACCTTGTAGGGCCCATCGTCCATCCAGTAGCTCTACCTCCGGGAAGAAACACGTGACGCTGCACCTAAATGCATTTCGGGGAGAACCAGCTATCACGGAGTTTGATTGGCCTTTCACCCCTACCCACAGCTCATCCCCTCCATTTTCAACTGAAGTGGGTTCGGTCCTCCACGCGCTCTTACACGCGCTTCAACCTGGCCATGGGTAGATCACTCCGCTTCGGGTCTAGGACACGCGACTCAATCGCCCTATTCAGACTCGCTTTCGCTACGGCTTCCCCACACGGGTTAACCTCGCCACGTATCACTAACTCGCAGGCTCATTCTTCAAAAGGCACGCTGTCACCCCACAAGGAGGCTCCAACGGTTTGTAGGCACATGGTTTCAGGTACTATTTCACTCCCCTCCCGGGGTACTTTTCACCATTCCCTCACGGTACTGATCCGCTATCGGTCAACAGGTAGTATTCAGGCTTACCAGGTGGTCCTGGCAGATTCACACGGGATTCCTCGGGCCCCGTGCTACTCGGGCAACCCTCCAACAGCGGCGGAACACATTTCGACTACGGGACTCTCACCCTCTACGGTCCAGCATCCACACTGGTTCGTCTATATGCCCGCACCTCACTGCGCCATGCCGGCAGACATGACAAGGAGGGGCCCACAACACCGCACATGCAACCCCTGCCGGGTATCACACACATACGGTTTAGCCCCATCCGCGTTCGCTCGCCACTACTAACGGAATCACTTTTGTTTTCTCTTCCTGTGGGTACTGAGATGTTTCACTTCCCCACGTTCCCTCCACCCGGTCTATGTGTTCAACCGGGGGTCACACGACACGTCGTGCGGGGTTTCCCCATTCGGAAATCCTGGTCTCAACGTCCGGTTATCGACTCCACCAGGCTTATCGCAGATTCCCACGTCCTTCTTCGGCTCCTGTTGCCAAGGCATCCACCATGCGCCCTTGGAAACTTTCACACACAATGAAAGTCCTCAAATGAGCAATATCTAACTAAGATGTCATTCTCGGCATCACCACACCTCACACACCACCCCAGGGGGAACAGTGCGATCAACGATGCAGCAACAAAAAATAAGATGCTCGCGTCCACTATGCAGTTCTCAAACAACAACCCACACCCCATCCACCAACCCTCAAGGCCAGCTTCACAAGGCACGGAGACCAGAAACAACAACCCCAACCCTCACAGGTCAGGGCACCTGCTGTTCCAGGACCCAACAGTGTGCCAACACCAGCTCGCAGCCACCAACACCACCCATTCCAACCACACCCGCAAAGGCATGACGTACTCGAGCACTGCCGGCACCACCACTGGCACCATTCATTGATGTTCCACCCATGAGCAACCCGCCATCACACACGCGGTGATGCAACGGGCACTAATGCTCCTTAGAAAGGAGGTGATCCAGCCGCACCTTCCGGTACGGCTACCTTGTTACGACTTAGTCCCAATCGCTGGTCCCACCTTCGACGGCTCCCCCCACAAGGGTTAGGCCACCGGCTTCGGGTGTTACCGACTTTCGTGACTTGACGGGCGGTGTGTACAAGGCCCGGGAACGTATTCACCGCAGCGTTGCTGATCTGCGATTACTAGCGACTCCGACTTCATGGGGTCGAGTTGCAGACCCCAATCCGAACTGAGACCGGCTTTTTGGGATTAGCTCCACCTCACAGTATCGCAACCCATTGTACCGGCCATTGTAGCATGCGTGAAGCCCAAGACATAAGGGGCATGATGATTTGACGTCGTCCTCACCTTCCTCCGAGTTGACCCCGGCAGTCTCCCATGAGTCCCCACCATTACGTGCTGGCAACATGGAACGAGGGTTGCGCTCGTTGCGGGACTTAACCCAACATCTCACGACACGAGCTGACGACAACCATGCACCACCTGTGAACCCGCCCCAAAGGGGAAACCGTATCTCTACGGCGATCGAGAACATGTCAAGCCTTGGTAAGGTTCTTCGCGTTGCATCGAATTAATCCGCATGCTCCGCCGCTTGTGCGGGCCCCCGTCAATTCCTTTGAGTTTTAGCCTTGCGGCCGTACTCCCCAGGCGGGGCACTTAATGCGTTAGCTGCGGCGCGGAAACCGTGGAATGGTCCCCACACCTAGTGCCCAACGTTTACGGCATGGACTACCAGGGTATCTAATCCTGTTCGCTCCCCATGCTTTCGCTCCTCAGCGTCAGTTACAGCCCAGAGACCTGCCTTCGCCATCGGTGTTCCTCCTGATATCTGCGCATTCCACCGCTACACCAGGAATTCCAGTCTCCCCTACTGCACTCTAGTCTGCCCGTACCCACCGCAGATCCGGGGTTAAGCCCCGGACTTTCACGACAGACGCGACAAACCGCCTACGAGCTCTTTACGCCCAATAATTCCGGATAACGCTCGCACCCTACGTATTACCGCGGCTGCTGGCACGTAGTTAGCCGGTGCTTCTTCTGCAGGTACCGTCACTTTCGCTTCTTCCCTACTGAAAGAGGTTTACAACCCGAAGGCCGTCATCCCTCACGCGGCGTCGCTGCATCAGGCTTTCGCCCATTGTGCAATATTCCCCACTGCTGCCTCCCGTAGGAGTCTGGGCCGTGTCTCAGTCCCAGTGTGGCCGGTCACCCTCTCAGGCCGGCTACCCGTCGTCGCCTTGGTGAGCCATTACCTCACCAACAAGCTGATAGGCCGCGAGTCCATCCAAAACCGATAAATCTTTCCAACACCCACCATGCGGTAGGCGCTCCTATCCGGTATTAGACCTAGTTTCCCAGGCTTATCCCAGAGTTAAGGGCAGGTTACTCACGTGTTACTCACCCGTTCGCCACTAATCCACCCAGCAAGCTGGGCTTCATCGTTCGACTTGCATGTGTTAAGCACGCCGCCAGCGTTCATCCTGAGCCAGGATCAAACTCTCCGTAAAAAAATTACAGAACAACACCGTGGCAGCCGGAAATAACCACCACGACATCCATTCAATACCTAGCAGACCATCACCACACCACGGGGGTGGCAGGCGATGATCAACCAATATGTGTTAAAACAATTGGCATCAACAAACTTGGCACACTATTGAGTTCTCAAACAACAGGCGCTTCCAGCTTCAGCGACCCGCTCCGCGGGCCGTTTCGCTCTGGAGCAACTTCTCCATCCTAGACCATCCGTTTCGACCGTGTCAACTCCGTGTCCGAAGCATTCACCGTCCGTTCACATGGTCGGGCTAGAAAACCTTACCACATGATCCGACCATGTCAACTCCGCTCAACGCGGTGTCAGACACTCACCGGACCATCCACGTGGAAGGCCTTGAAAAGCTTACCACATGATTCCCGGCTGTCAAACCAGATCATCTTCTTCAGGAATCCCGACCCGCATCACTGCCGGCCGCGCACCCGGTGAGCACCACCCGCCCTGGACCTGCCATTCTCGGCATGAATCCGCGGATTCTGTGTTCTTCACCCCGCCTCCCGGTCACCCGGTCGGCGTCTTGAGCACGAGATGGAACTCTACACACGAATCCCACCGAACACAAAATCAGGGGTGACACCCGGCGTCCGGGCACGAAGGAGGGCCCCGTTCTCCGCAGAATCCTGCGGAGAACGGGGCCCGGTGCTCCTCCCGTGGGCGGTTCCTCCGCCGTCGCCGCCCGTCGTGTCCTCGGTCACTTCTGGCGACCCGGTGGACACCGGTGGTCTGCGGCCGTGGTCAGGCCTCCCCCAGGTCCGCACCCGCCATGTTCTTCTTGCCCCGGCGCACCAGCAGGTGCCGGCCGGCGAGGGCGTCGTCTCGGGTGAACACCTGGTCGGCATCCGTCACCCGCACGTTGTTCACCGACGCGCCGCCGTCGCGCACCGTCCGACGCGCCTCGGAGCGCGAGGCGACCAGCCCGGTGGAGACCAGCAGCTCGACCGCGGTCACGGTGCCCGGCTCCCCCTCCCACTGGGTCCGGTCGGCCTGCGGCAGCTCGGCCAGCACGGCGGTCAGCGTGTCCGGGTCCACCGTGGTGAGGTCGCCGCCTCCGAACACCGCCTGGGAGGCCTCGATGACCTTCGTCGTCGTCTCCTCTCCGTGGGCCAGCGCCGTGACCTCCCACGCCAGGCGCCTCTGGGCTTCCCGGCGGAACGGCTCGTCGGCCACCTTCTGCGCGTACTCCTCGATCTCCGCGCGGGTCAGGAACGTGAAGACCTTGAGCCGGTCGACGACGTCCGCGTCCGCCGTGTTGAGCCAGAACTGGTAGAAGGCGTACGGGGAGCACATCTCCGCGTCGAGCCAGACGGCGTTGCCCTCGGACTTGCCGAACTTGGTGCCGTCCGCGTTCGTGATCAGCGGCGTGCCCAGCGCATGGGCGTGGGTCCCCTCCACCTTGCGGATCAGCTCGGTGCCGGCGGTGAGGTTGCCCCACTGGTCGGAGCCGCCGGTCTGGAGGGTCACGCCGTGCCGGCGGTGCAGCTCGAGGAAGTCGTTGCCCTGCAGCACCTGGTAGGAGAACTCCGTGTAGGAGATGCCCTCATCAGAGTTCAGGCGCTTGGCCACGATCTCCTTCTTCACCATCGTGCCGACGCGGAAGTTCTTGCCGACGTCCCGCAGGAAGTCCAGCGCGCTCATGCCCGCGGTCCAGTCCAGGTTGTTGACCATGGTCGCCGCGTTCTCCCCCTCGAAGGAGAGGTACGGCTCGATCTGCGCGCGCAGCGACTCCACCCACGCCGCCACGGTCTCCTGCGAGTTCAGGACGCGCTCCGAGGTCTGCCGCGGGTCGCCGATGAGGCCGGTGGCGCCGCCCACGAGGGCATACGGGCGGTGGCCGGCGAGCTGCAGGCGGCGCAGTGTGAGCAGCTGGACCAGGTGTCCCAGGTGGAGAGACGGAGCGGTCGGGTCGAAGCCGCAGTAATACGAGACGGGCTCCCCGGCCAGCGCCTGTTCCAGCGCGGCCTCGTCCGTCGAGACGTGCACGAGCCCGCGCCAGCGCAGCTCCTGCCAGACGTTCTCGAAGCTCGGGTCGTTCGCCTGTGCGCGCAGTCGGGCCGCGCGCTCCTCGTTCTGGGGTGCCATAGCCCCCAGCCTAGCGACGCGCCCGCGCGCCTCCGCGACGCCGTGCACGTGCGACGTCGCCCGCGGGGCTCACTCCGGGACGTCCGCCAGCCCGGCCGGCAGCGCGGCCGCGTCCGTCCCGGCGACGACGGACAGCGACTGGGTGGCGCGGGTCATCGCCACGTACAGATCGCCCACCACGCCGCGCGCGTCGGCCACGATCCGCTCGGGCGAGACGAGCACGACGGTGTCGAACTCCAGCCCCTTGGTCTCCCACGGGGTGGCGACGACGATCTCGACGCCGGGCAGCGGCGCGGTGTCCACGGCCGCCTCCCCCACCGCTCCCGGAGGGCCGTGAGCAGCTCCCCCGTCCGCTCGGCGGGGGCGATCACGGCGGTCAGGGCCTCGGGCACGCGGTCCCGCTCGACCTCGACCGCGTCGAGGGCCAGGGCCGCGACGTCCCCGCCCGGCTCCGTCACCAGGCGCGGGCGGTGGTCGCCCTCGCGCACGGCGCGCGGATGGGAGACCTCGAGCCCGGCCGCCCGTGCGACCTGCGCGGCCCAGCGCATCACGCGCGCGGGCGAGCGGTAGTTCACGGTCAGCTCTTCCAGGCGCCAGCGGTCCCCGAACTCCGGGGCGAGGACGGACGCCCACGAGCCGGCCGCGTCACGACGGGAGGACTGCGCGATGTCCCCCACGATGGTGAACGACTTCATCGGGCAGCGGCGCGCCAGCAGGCGCCACTGCATCGGAGAGAGCTCCTGAGCCTCGTCCACCACCACGTGCCCGTACGTCCAGGTGCGGTCGTGGGCCGCGGTCTCAGCGGTGGTCCGTCGCACCCCGCGTGCCTCATTGGCCGCGGCCAGCTGCTCGGCGTCCACGACGCCGTCGACGCCCAGGTCCGCGAGCGTCTGGTGCATGTTCTCCAGGGACGCCCTGGCGTTCTCGAGGTTGCGCTCGTGCTGGGCCGCGAACTCACCGCCCCGGCCCGGGGTCTCGAGGCGTCCGAGCAGCTCGGCCGCCTCGTCCAGCAGGGGCACGTCGGCCTCGGTCCAGGGGGCGTCGGCCGGCCGCAGGAGCGTGCCGACCTCGGCGTCGGAGAGCCACGGGGCCGCCGCCCGGAGCAGGTCCTCCCGGGTGAGGAGGTCGCCGATGAGCTTCTCCGGCGTCAGCGGCATCCAGCAGAGGTTGAGCGCGATGCGCACGTCGCGCGAGGTGCGCACGTCCTCCAGCAGGAGGTCACGCTGCACCGGGGCGCCCGAGGACTTCTCCAGCTTCTTGCGCAGCTTCTCCGCGAGCTCGCGGACGAGGATCTTCACGAACGTCACCCGGGCCTCGTTGTGGGGCTTGCGGGTGGCCCGTGCCTTGTCCCGGGCGCGCCGGACCATGGCCGGCTTGAGCTTGACGGCCGTGCCGTCGATCATCAGGCGCCGCGGCTCGACGAGCAGGCGCTGGCGCTGCGCGACCGCGTGGGCGACGGCGTCCACCATGTCCAGCCGGCCCTTCACCGCCGCCGCGTCGAGGTCCCGCTCCGGGACGGCCCGCACGCCCGGCATCAGCGTCCCCAGCGAGGACATCACGACACCCGTCTCGCCCAGCGAGGGCAGCACCCGCTCGATGTACCGCATGAACGCGGTCGAGGGGCCGACGATCAGCACGCCCGAGCGGGCGAGGCGCTCCCGGTGGGTGTACAGCAGGTAGGCGGCGCGGTGCAGGGCGACGGCGGTCTTCCCCGTGCCGGGCCCGCCCTGCACCACGACCGCCCCGGGCAGGGGCGCGCGGATCACCTCGTCCTGCTCCGCCTGGATCGTGGCGACGATGTCCCCCATCCGTCCCGTGCGTCGGGCGGTGACGGCGGCCAGCAGCGCACCCTGGGCATCGGCGCGCACGCCGTCCTCGCCCAGCAGCGTCGGGTCCAGGATGTCGTCCTCGAGGTCGCGCACCTCGCGCCCCCGCAGCATCAGGTGACGACGACGGCGCACGCGGCCCCGGTGGGCCGCCGTCGCCTGGTAGAAGGCGCCGGCCTCGGCCGCGCGCCAGTCGACGAGGAGGCGCTCGTGGTCCTCGGTGGTGAGGCCGATGCGCCCGATGTACCGCTGCTCGTCGGCCCCACCCTCCCGCTCGGCGTCGAGGTCGAGCCGGCCGAAGACGAGGCGGTCGTCCACGGCGTAGAGCTGGGCGAGTCGGTCCTCGTAGAGGCTGGCGAAGGCGTCGCGCTCGGAGTGGTTCTGCAGCGACCCCTGCGGGCCGGTCCGGCGCACGGCCGCGAGCTGGCGCTCCTTCTCCTCACGCAGGGCGTCGAGGCGGGCGTACCGCTCGGCGACCCGACCCCGCTCGAGGTCGAGCTCGGACTGGCGGACGGACACGGTATCGGTCATCGGGGGCCCTCGCGGTGCGGTGAGAGGCGGACCACGCTGCGGCCCGCCCGGCGGAAAAGTGACCACCCATGCTACGCCGACCGCGGTGAACGGCGGGTGACGCGGCGGTGCCCTGCCGGGCACCGCCGCGTCCGGCCCGGCCGACGCCGACTCGACCGGGCGACCGCGTCAGCGGGCGTCGACGACGGAGCCCGGCGTGTCGGCCCAGCGGCGCAGCGGTTCCAGGGCGTCCTCGAGCGCCCCGATCTGCGCCGCGACGGCCGTCGGCGCGGTCCCGCCCTGGGCGTCGCGAGAGGCGAGCGAGCCCTCCGTGCTGAGCACCTCGCGGACCTGCGGGGTCAGCGCCGGCGAGATGGCCGCGTACTCATCGTCCGTGAGGTCCCACAGCTCCACGCCCCGGGCCTCGGCCGCCTTCACGGCCTCGCCGGACAGCTCGTGGGCCTCGCGGAACGGGACCCCCTGGCGGACGAGCCACTCGGCGACGTCGGTGGCCAGCGCGAAGCCCTGCGGGGCCAGCTCCGCCATGCGCTCCGTCTGGAACTCGAGGGTGGCGATCATCCCGGAGACGGCGGGCAGCAGCAGCTCGAGGGTGTCCGCGGCGTCGAAGACGGGCTCCTTGTCCTCCTGCAGGTCGCGGTTGTAGGCCAGCGGCATGCCCTTGAGCGTGGCCAGCAGCCCCGTGAGGTCGCCGATGAGGCGGCCGGACTTGCCGCGGGCCAGCTCGGCGACGTCCGGGTTCTTCTTCTGCGGCATGATCGAGGACCCTGTGGAGTACGCGTCGTGCAGCGTCACGAAGCCCGCCTCCTTGGTGGCCCAGAAGATGACCTCCTCCGAGATGCGGGACAGGTCGACGCCGACCATCGCGGCGACCCACGCGAACTCCGCGTACACGTCGCGGGCGGCGGTGCCGTCGATCGAGTTCCACACGGCCGACTCGAAGCCGAGCTCGGTGGCCACGGCGTTCGGGTCCAGACCCAGGGAGGAGCCTGCCAGGGCCCCGGAGCCGTACGGCGAGACGGCCGCGCGCGCGTCCCAGTCCACGAGCCGCTGCAGGTCCCGCGCGAACGCCCAGGCGTGCGCGAGCAGGTGGTGCGAGAGCAGGACGGGCTGCGCGTGCTGCAGGTGGGTGCGGCCCGGCATCGGCGCGTGCGGGTGCGCCCGCGCCTGATCGAGCAGCGCGTCCACCGTGGCGATCACGCCCCGCGCGATGATGCGGGCGTGGTCGCGCAGGAACATCCGGCCGAGGGTGGCGACCTGGTCGTTGCGGGATCGGCCGGCCCGCAGGCGGCCGCCGAGCTCGGGACCGGCCCGCTCGATGAGGCCGCGCTCGAGCGAGCCGTGCACGTCCTCATCGGACGCCGCCGGGGTGTAGGCACCGGAACGCACGTCCGCCTCGAGACGGTCGAGGGCCGCGATCATCCCGTCCAGGTCGTCCGCACTGAGCAGACCGGCGGTGTGCAGCACCCGGGCGTGGGCACGGGAACCCGCGATGTCATAGGGCGCCAGGCGCCAGTCGAAGTGCGTTGACTTGCTGAGCGCGGCGAGCGCCTCGGAAGGGCCGCCGGCGAAGCGGCCGCCCCACAGGGCGCCCTCGTTGGTCCCGTGGCGGGCATCGGTGTTCTCGGTCATCGAAGGTCTCCTCGAGGTCGGTGACAGGCCGACGGCGGCCGGCCCGGTCGCGGGCGGGCCGCCGTCGTGCACGGGGCGTGCGGGGTCAGTCGTTGGACAGGCGGGCGACGTCCTGGAGGTCGTCGCTGCCGCGCAGGCGCTGCTCGCGCTCGGAGGCCGTCTTCGCGGACAGGCCGAAGATGTCGATGAACCCGCGGGCCGAGGACTGGTCGAACGAGTCGCCCTCGTCGTACGTGGCGAGGTTGAAGTCGTACAGGCCGGTCTCGGACCGGCGACCCTGCACCGTGGCGCGGCCGCCGTGGAGCTCCAGGCGGATCTCACCGTTGACGTGCTCCTGGGTCGCGTCGATGAACGTGTCCAGGTTCCGCTTCAGCGGGGAGTACCACTGGCCGTCGTAGACCAGCTCGGTCCACCGCTGGTCCACATGCTTCTTGAAGCGCGCCTGTTCACGCTCCAGGGTGACGTTCTCGAGCTCACGGTGGGCCGCGATCAGCGCCATGGCCCCCGGTGCCTCGTAGATCTCGCGGGACTTGATGCCCACGAGGCGGTCCTCGACGATGTCGATCCGGCCCACGCCCTGGGCACCGGCCCGGCGGTTGAGCTCCTCGATGATCTCCAGCGGGCTCAGCGCGCGGCCGTCGAGGGCCGTGGGGACGCCGCGCTCGAAGGCGATCGTGACCACGTCCGGCGCCGGCGGGAAGGCGGGGTCGTCCGTGTAGTCGTAGACGTCCTTCGTGGGGCCGTTCCAGATGTCCTCGAGGAAGCCGGTCTCGACGGCGCGGCCCCACACGTTCTGGTCGATCGAGAACGGGTTCTTCTTGGTGGTGACGATCGGCAGGTCGTTGCGCTGGGCGTACTCGATGGCCTTCTCACGGGTCAGGGCGAGGTCGCGCACCGGGGCGATGCACTTCAGGTCGGGCCCGAGGGTCTGAATGGAGACCTCGAAGCGGACCTGGTCGTTGCCCTTGCCGGTGCAGCCGTGCGCCACCGTCGAGGCGCCGAACTGGCGGGCCGCCGCGACCAGGTGGCGGGAGATCACCGGGCGCGAGATCGCGGAGACCAGCGGGTAGGCGTCCATGTAGAGGGCGTTGGCCTTGAGCGTGGGCATGCAGTACTGCTCGGCGAACTCGTCACGCGCGTCGGCGACGTAGGCCTCGACGGCGCCGCAGTCCAGGGCGCGCTGGCGGATCGTCTCGAGGGACTCGCCCCCTGGCCCACGTCGACCGCGACGGCGACGACCTCGGCGCCCGTGGCCTCGGCGATCCAGCCGATGGCCACCGAGGTGTCCAGGCCGCCCGAGTAGGCAAGGATGATGCGTTCCTTCACGTTTTCTCCTTTATATAGGGGGGCGTCTCCGAGCGCGGCACGTGGCCGTCGAAGGCGTGCTCGGCGACGATCCTACCCGGGTCTTGAATAAATATGCAACTGACGGAATATCAGCTCCCGATGGATCCTGCGCAGCCCCTCTGCGCCCACCGCGGCGGCCACCCGCAACCATGGCCCCGCGCTCGAAGTTCGGGTCGAACGCGACGCCGGTCACGGTTTCGACCGTCGATCGTGACCTTCGCCCATGCCCCTGTGACGGAGGTCGTCCACACCGTCCAATCAGACGCCCTGAGTTCCAATGCGGCCAGTGGCGTGCATTTCGTCCACGTACTCCCGCCTCAGGTAGCGATTCGTCACCTGATCTCAAATGTGAGACGGACGGGCAAGAATTCGTCGACCCATGATTTGACGCGAGGGGGGCTCCCGTCGTTGACTCTTCCGTAGCCGATTCGTGATCGAACCGTGATCTGACCGAGAGGTCGGGGACGGGGAGGCCACGACATCGAACCCCCTCCGACGGTCGCCCGCTGCTGGGTCGTCTCGAACCGACGGAGGGCATGACCCGACCAAGGAGAAGGACGACCCCGGTGCGCCTCGGCCGCCGATCAGCGAGGACTCGCTATGGACATCATGACTCTCTTCACCACTTCCGCCACCCGCTCCCGCCGTGCCACCGCCTCGATCGTTGCGGGCATGACCCTCGCCGGCGCCGCCGCCGTGGGCTTCTCCGCCCCGGCCCAGGCCGCCACCGTGGACACCTGGGACCGCCTCGCCGAGTGCGAGTCCAACGGCACCTGGGACATCAACACCGGCAACGGCTTCTACGGCGGCGTGCAGTTCACCCTGTCCTCCTGGCAGGCCGTCGGCGGCGAGGGCTACCCGCACCAGGCCTCCAAGGCCGAGCAGATCAAGCGCGCCGAGATCCTCCAGGACCTGCAGGGCTGGGGCGCCTGGCCGCTGTGCTCGCAGAAGCTGGGCCTGACCCAGGCTGACGCGGACGCCGGTGACGTGGACGCCACCGAGGCCGCCCCGGTCGCCGTGGAGCGCACCGCCACCGTGCAGCGCCAGTCCGCCGCCGACGAGGCTGCCGCTGAGCAGGCTGCCGCCGACGAGGCCGCTGCCGAGCAGGCTGCTGCCGAGCAGGCCGCCGCTGACCAGGCCGCCGCCGAGCGCTGGGCCGCCGAGCAGGCTGCTGCCGAGCAGGCCGCCGCTGACCAGGCCGCCGCCGAGCGCTGGGCCGCCGAGCAGGCTGCTGCCGAGCAGGCCGCCGCCGACAAGGCCGCCGCCCAGCGTGCCGCCGCCGCGGAGAAGGCCGCCGCTCAGAAGGCTGCCGCCGCGGAGAAGGCCGCCGCTCAGAAGGCTGCCGCCGCTGAGAAGGCCGCTGCCGCGGAGCAGGCCGTCGTCGCCGAGGCCGAGACCATCGTCGTCAAGTCCGGTGACTCCCTCTGGAAGCTCGCCAACGAGTACGAGGTGGAGGGCGGCTGGACCGCCCTCTACGAGGCCAACAAGGGCGCCGTCTCCGACGCCGCCGTGATCTACGTCGGCCAGGAGCTCGTCCTGCCGCAGGCCTGAGACGCCTGACCGGTCCCCCGGACCGGTGCGGCACGAGGAAGGCCCCCGCCGTCGGCGGGGGCCTTCCTCGTGTCTGGTGCCCGTCACCCGCGCGGGCGGGGCCGGACGGGTCGGCTAGCCCGCCAGACCCAGCAGGTGGGCCGCGACGGCCGGGGCGGACGTGGTCCCCGTGGTGATGAGGAGGATGGTGTCGTCGCCGGCGATCGTGCCCAGCACGTGCTCCACGCGCGCCTGGTCGATCACGCTGGCCAGGAACTGCGCCGCACCCGGGGGCGTGCGCAGGACCACGAGGTTGGCGGTGGGCTCGGCGGAGACGAGCAGCTCGCGGGCCATGCTCGCCAGGCGATTCAGCTGCGCGTCCGAGCCGCGGCCCGGCACGGCGGCGTCGTCGCCCTCCGCCGGCAGGGCGTAGACCATGCCGGCCGGCCCGCGCGTCCGCACCGCGCCGAGGTCCACCAGGTCCCGCGAGAGCGTGCCCTGGGTGACGGACAGCCCGCGATCGCCCAGGGCGTCCGAGAGTTCGGCCTGGGAGCGGATGCCCCGGGTGGCCAGGATCTCCCGGATCGCGGCCTGACGGGCGATCTTCGTCGTGGGGGCGGCCATCAGCGCGGCTCCTCGGCCAGGCCGGAGCGATACAGCAGCCAGGCGATGAGAGCCTTCTGCGCGTGCAGGCGGTTCTCGGCCTCGTCGAACACCACGGACCGCGGCCCGTCGATCACCTCGGCCGTGACCTCGTAGCCCCGGTACGCGGGCAGGCAGTGCAGGAAGATCGCGTCGTCGGCCGCCCGCGCCATCGCGACGGCGTCCACCTGGTAGTCCCGGAACAGCGCCAGGCGGGCCTCCTTCTCCTCCTCCTGGCCCATGGACACCCACGTGTCGGTCACGACGACGTCCGCGCCCGCCAGAGCCTCGGCCGCGTCCGTCGTGACGAGGACGGAACCGCCCGTCTCCGCCGCCCGCCGTCGGGCGGCGGCCACGACGTCCTCGGCAGGCAGGTGCCCCTCGGGTCCGGCGACCCGCACGTGCATGCCGGCCGTCGCGCAGCCGAGCAGGTACGAGTGGGCCATGTTGTTCGCCGCGTCCCCCAGATACGCCAGGGTGCGGCCCGCCGTGCCGCCGAGGTGCTCGCGCACCGTCAGCAGGTCGGCGAGGATCTGACAGGGGTGGTAGTCGTCGCTGAGCGCATTGACCACGGGCACCGAGGAATGGGCGGCCATCTCCTCGAGGCCGGCCTGGGCGAACGTGCGCCAGACGATGACGCCGACCATCCGCTCCAGCACGCGGGCCGTGTCGGCCACGGACTCCTTGTGGCCCAGCTGCGACTCCCCCGGGTTCACGATCAAGGGCGTCCCGCCGAGCTCGGCGATGCCCGCGGCGAACGAGACGCGGGTGCGCGTGGAGGTCTTGTCGAAGAACACGATGCCGGTCCGGGGCCCGGCCAGCGGGCGGTGCCGGAACCGGTCGGCCTTCATCTGCGCGGCGAGGTCGAGCACCTCGGCCTGCTCGGCCGGGGTGAGGTCCGTGTCCACCATGAAGTGGCGGACGGCGGTGGCGGGGGTCATGGGCGGTCTCCTTCGGCGGGGGTCAGGGCGGCGGCCACGAGCCCGGGCAGGGCGGCGGCGAAGCGCTCGAGCTCGGCCACGGGCACGGTCAGCGGCGGGGCCAGGCGCAGGGTGGACGGGCCGGTGGCGTTGAGGATCCAGCCCGCCTCGAGGCCGGCGGCGACGACGGCGGGGGCCAGCCCGCCGGCCGGGGCCGCTCCCGCGGGGTCGGCCAGATCGACGCCGATCCACAGGCCGTGACCGCGCACCGCGGCCACCTCGGGCAGATCCTCCAGCAGGGCGGCCACGGCCTCACCCGCCGCGCGGACGTGGCCGAGCAGGCCCTCGTCCTCGACGGTCTGGAGCACGGCCAGGCCCGCGGCGGTGGCCAGGGGGTTGCCGCCGAACGTGGTGCCGTGCTGGCCGGCGGTGAGCAGCCCGGAGACGGCGGGGCCGACGCACACGAGCGCCCCGATCGGCACGCCGCCGCCCAGTCCCTTCGCCAGGGTGAAGGCGTCGGGCACCACCGGCTCGGCCGCCCCGGTGACGGCCGGGTTCTGGAAGCCGAACCACGTGCCGGTGCGGCCCACACCGGACTGCACCTCGTCGAGGATCATCAGGGCGCCGGCCTCGCGGGTCGCGGCCCGCACCTCGGCCAGGTAGCCCGCCGGCCAGCCGTGCACGCCGGCCTCGCCCTGGACCGGCTCGAGGATGACGGCGGCGACGGTGGCGCCGTCGTCGTCCGGGGCCAGGGCCGCCCGCAGGGCCGCGGCGTCCCCGCCCGGCACGTGCTCCACGCCGCCGGGCAGCGGCTCGAAGGGCGCCCGGTAGGCCTCCTTGTGCGTGAGCGCGAGGGCGCCCATCGTGCGGCCGTGGAAGGCCCGCTCGAGCGCGATCACCCGCGTCCGGCGGCCGGACGGGTCGTCCGCACCGTGGCGGCGGGCGAGCTTGAACGCGGCCTCGTTGGCCTCCGTGCCGGAGTTCGCGAAGAACACGGTGGAGCCCGCGGGCGCGCCGGCCAGCTCCAGCAGGCGCTCGGCCAGGCGGATCTGCGGCTCGGAGGTGAAGAGGTTGGACACGTGGCCGAGCGTGGCGACCTGCTCGGACACCGCCCGCACCAGCGCCGGGTGGCCGTGGCCGAGCGCGTTCACGGCGATGCCGGCCAGCAGGTCCGTGTAGCGCCGGCCGTCGGCGTCCCACACGTGGACCCCCTCGCCGCGCACGAGCACGCGGGTGGGGCGGCCGAAGACTCCGGTCAGGGCGGCGTGGTAGCGCTCCAGCAGCGCGGACTGGTCGGTGCTCATGCGTCCTCCTCGGGGGTGGTCGGGGCGGTGGGCTCGGCGTCGGGCACCACCTGGGTGCCGACGCCCGCAGAGGTGAAGACCTCGAGCAGCATCGAGTGGGGGCGGCGGCCGTCCACGACGTGGGCGCGCTGCACGCCGGCGTCCACGGCCGCCAGGCACGCGGCCATCTTCGGGATCATCCCGGAGGCCAGGGAGGGCAGCAGCGCGCGCAGCTGGGCGGCGGTGAGCGAGCTGATGAGGGAGTCGCGGTCCGGCCAGTCGGCGTAGAGGCCTTCGACGTCGGTGAGCAGCACGAGCTTCGCGGCGCCGAGGGCGGCGGCCAGGGCCGCGGCGGCGGTGTCCGCATTGACGTTGAGGACCTGCCCGGTGGGCTCGCCGTCGTCGTCGATCTCGGGGGCGACCGACGAGACCACGGGGATCCGCCCGGACTCGATCACGTCGAGGATCGCGGTCGGGTCGACTCCGGTGACCTCTCCCACGAGGCCGAGGTCCACCTCCTGGCCGTCGACGACGGCGCCCGTGCGGCGGGCGCGCAGCAGCCCCGCGTCCTCGCCGGAGAAGCCGACGGCGTACGGGCCGTGGGAGTTCACGAGGCCGACCAGCTCGCGGCCCACCTGTCCCGTGAGCACCATGCGGACCACGTCCATGGCCTCCTCGGTGGTCACGCGCAGGCCGCCGCGGAACTCCGAGGCGATGCCGAGGCGGTCGAGCATCGCGTTGATCTGCGGGCCGCCGCCGTGCACCACCACGGGGTGGACCCCCACGTGGTGCAGGAACACGATGTCCTCGGCGAACGCCCGGCGCAGCTCCTCCGAGACCATGGCGTTGCCGCCGTACTTGACGACCATGACGGTGCCGGCGAACCGCCGGATCCAGGGCAGGGCCTCGACGAGGACCTCCGCCTTGGACTCGGCGCGGTCGAGCCGGTCCGCGGTGGACAGGACGGGCGCGGCCGCCGTGGCCGGATCGGTGTGCGGGCTCATGCTGGGGGTCCTCACGTGGAGTAGGCGGAGTTCTCGTGGACGTAGTCGTGCGTCAGGTCGTTGGTCCAGACCGTGGCCTCGGCGTCGCCGGCGTGCAGGTCGACCTCGACGAGCACCTCGCGGGCCGAGAGGTCCACGCGGGAGCGGTCCTCTCCCACGCCGGAGGCGCGGCACACCTGGACGCCGTTGAAGCGCACGTCGAGGGCGTACGGGTCGAAGGCGGCGACCGACTCCGGGACCGTGCCGACGGCGGCGATCACGCGTCCCCAGTTCGGGTCCTGGCCGAAGATCGCGGTCTTGAACAGGTTGGAGCGGCCGACAGCGCGCGCGACGGCCTCGGCCGCCTCCTCGGTCTCGGCGTGGACCACGCGCACGGCGATGTCGTGCCGGGCACCCTCGGCGTCGGCGACGAGCTGGCGGGACAGGTCCGCGCAGACCTCGTGGAGGGCCGCGGCGAACGCCGCGGGCTCGGGCGCCGTCCCGGACGCGCCCGAGGCCAGCAGGATCACGGTGTCATTGGTGGACATGCACCCGTCCGAGTCGACCCGGTTGAAGGTGGCGCGCACGGCCTCGCGCAGGGCCGCGTCGAGGGCGGGGGCGGGGACGTCGGCGTCCGTGGTGATGACGCTGAGCATCGTGGCCATGCCGGGTGCCAGCATGCCCGCCCCTTTGGCCATGCCGCCCACGGTGAAGCCCGCGCCGCGGGCCACGGCGGTCTTGGCCACGGTGTCCGTGGTCTTGATCGCGACGGCGGCGTCCTCGCCGCCGTCCGGACTCAGGGCGGCGACCGCCTCGGCCACGCCCGCGGTGAGCGTGTCCATCGGCAGGCGCTCGCCGATGAGGCCGGTCGAGCAGACGAGCACGTCGTCGGCGGCGGTTCCGAGGGCGGCGGCCGCGTGCTCGGCGGTGCGACGGGCGTCCTCGAGGCCCTCGGCGCCGGTGGCCGCGTTGGCCCCGCCGGAGTTCAGGACGACCGCGGTCGCGCGGCCGTCCCGCACGGCGCGGCGGGTCCAGACCACGGGGGCGGCCGCCACCCGGTTCTCGGTGAGGACGGCGGCCGCCGCGTCGCGCGGGCCCTGGTTGACGACGACGGCGACGTCGGGCGTGCCCGAGGCCTTCAGCCCCGCGGTGACGCCGGCCGCCCGGAACCCCTGTGCTGCGGTGACGCTCACGGCGCGACCCCCTGTTGTTCGAGCCCCGCCTGCTCCGGCAGGCCCAGGGCGATGTTCATGGACTGCACGGCGCCGCCGGCCGTGCCCTTGGTGAGGTTGTCGAGCACCGCGCAGACGATCACGCGGCCGGCACGCTCATCCACGGCGAGCTGCAGCTGCACGTGGTTGGAGCCGAGGACCGCCTTCGTCGTCGGCCACTGCCCCTCGGGCAGCAGGTGCACGAAGCGTTCGCCGCCGTAGGCCGCGGCCCATGCCGCGCGCACGTCCGCGGCGGCCACGCCGGGGCGCAGCCGCGCCGTGGCCGTCGCGAGGATGCCGCGCGGCATCGGCGCGAGCGTGGGCGTGAAGGAGACGCGGACCGGCTCGCCGGCCGCCTGGGCCAGGCCCTGCTCGATCTCCGGGGTGTGCCGGTGCCCGCCACCGACGCCGTACGGGCTCATCCCGCCCATGACCTCGGCGCCGAGCAGGTGCGGCTTGAGCGCCTTGCCCGCCCCGGAGGTGCCCGAGGCGGCGACGATCACCACGTCCTGCGGCTCGAGCAGCCCCGCGGCGAAGCCGGGCGCGAGGGCGAGGATCGAGGTGGTCGGGTAGCACCCGGGGACGGCGATGCGGCGGGTGCCGGCGAGTCGCTCACGCTGACCGGGCAGCTCGGGCAGGCCGTAGGGCCAGGTCCCGGCGTGCGCGGTGCCGTAGAAGGCCTCCCAGTCTGCGGCTGACTCGAGGCGGTGGTCGGCGCCCGCGTCGATCACCAGGGTGTCCGGGGATCGCTCTGCGATCTCGGCCGCCAGCGCCCCGGAGGCCCCGTGGGGCAGCGCGAGGATCACGACGTCGTGGCCGGCGAGGACCTCCGCGGTGGTCTCGGCGAGGACGCGGTCCGCCAGGGCGTGCAGGTGCGGCTGGAGAGCGCCGAGGCGCTCCCCCGCGTTCGAGTGGGCCGTGATGGCTCCGACGGTGACGGACGGGTGGCCGGCGAGCAGGCGCAGGGCCTCTCCCCCGGCGTAGCCGCTGGCTCCGGAGACGGCGACGGTGTGGGTCATGGCTTCATCCTAGCGCAGATATGCGTTGCACCGAATATCTATGCGGCGCCTCGGGTCCCCCGGGCCGGGCCGGATGGCCCGGCCCGCTCCTAGAGTGGGGCCATGACCACTGCGAACACCCCCGCCGTCCCCCGCACCCACCACGCCGTCGTCGTGTCCGCCACGGGCGGCCCCGAGGTCCTGCAGTGGACCGAGACGGAGGTGCCCTCCCCCGCGCCGGGGCACGTGCTGGTGCGGACCGCCGCGGCGGGCCTGAACTTCATCGAGACGTACCAGCGCTCCGGGGTCTACACGATGGACCTGCCCTTCACCCCCGGTACGGAGGGCTCCGGCGAGGTCGTCGCGCTCGGCGAGGGCGTGGACGCCGGGCTCCTGGGGGCCCGTGTCGCCACCGCGACGGCCACCGGTGCGTACGCCGAGCACTTCACCGCCCCCGCGGATCGTCTCCTCACCGTCCCGGAGGGCATCGACCTGGCCGAGGCCGCCGCCCTTCCGCTGCAGGGCATGACGGCCCACTACCTCTGCCGGTCCACCTTCCCGGTGGAGGAGGGCCACACGGTGGTCGTGACGGCCGGTGCCGGCGGGGTGGGGCTCCTGCTCACCCAGCTCGCGACGGCCCGCGGCGCCCGCGTGGTCACCACGGCGTCCACGGAGGAGAAGCGGGAGCTGTCCCGGGGCGCGGGCGCCGTTGCCGCGGTGGACTATCCGGACCTCGCCGCCACGGTGGCCGAGCTGACCGACGGCGAGGGCGCGCACGCCGTGTTCGACGGCGTGGGGAAGGACACCTTCGACACCTCGCTCGAGGTGCTGCGCGTGCGCGGCACGCTCGTGCTCTTCGGCGGGGCCTCCGGGCAGGTGCCCCCCTTCGACCTGCAGCGACTCAACGCGGCCGGCGCGCTGTACGTCACCCGACCCTCGCTGGTGCACTACACGCGCACGGGCGAGGAGACCCGCTGGCGTGGTGGAGAGGTGTTCGGGGCGTGGGCCTCCGGCGAGCTCGACGTACGGATCGGCGAGCGCTTCCCGCTCGCGGACGCGGCCGCCGCGCACGCCGCCCTCGAGTCCCGGTCGACGACGGGCAAGGTGCTGCTCACCCTCTCCTGAGCCGGACCCGCCCGGTGCCTTCCGGGCGCCCCGCGCGGCCGCGGGCGGGGCATAGAATGTCCCGCTGCGGCCTGGTCCGCGTCCGACCCTCGGTTTGCCGCTCACACCCCCGGAGGCCCCTGTGTCCCTTTCGTCCGCCGCGCCCACCCCGCCCTCCGTCCCCATCGACCCCGCGGGCGCGCCGCATCGGCCGCAGCTGCCCGGCTCCGAGCGCACCCCGCCCGCCCGGACGCTCGTCGAGCTCTTCGACGCCACGGCGCGCGAGCACCCGGACGCGACCGCCCTGGACGACGGCGTCGAGCCGCTGACGTACGCGGAGCTGCGGGAGCGCGTCGACGAGACCGCCCGCCACCTGTGGGACGCCGGCGTGCGGGCGGGAGACCGGGTCGGCGTGCGGATCGCCTCGGGCACGGCCGCGCTGTACGTCTCGATCCTCGGCGTGCTCGCCGCCGGCGCGGCCTACGTCCCCGTGGACGCGGACGATCCGGAGGAGCGCGCCCGTCTCGTGTTCGGCGAGGCGAAGGTGGCCGGTGTCCTCACCGACGAGCGGATCTATGCCCCGCACCCCGAGCACACCGTGGACCCGGCCGCCGAGGCCCGCGCCCCCGGGCTCGAGGACGACGCGTGGATCATCTTCACCTCGGGCTCGACGGGCACCCCCAAGGGCGTGGCGGTGAGCCACCGCTCGGCCGCGGCCTTCGTGGACGCCGAGGCGCGGATCTTCCTGGCGGACGATCCGCTCGCCCCGGGCGACCGCGTGCTGGCGGGACTGTCCGTCGCGTTCGACGCCTCGTGCGAGGAGATGTGGCTCGCCTGGCGTCACGGTGCGTGCCTGGTCCCGGCCCCCGCTCGCTCGTGCGCTCCGGCATGGACCTCGGCCCGTGGCTCGCCGAGCGGCGCATCACCGCCGTGTCCACCGTGCCGACCCTCGCCGCGATGTGGCCCACCGAGGCCATGGACAACGTCCGGCTGCTGATCTTCGGCGGCGAGGCCTGCCCGCCCGAGCTCGCCGCGCGCCTGGCGGAGGACGGCCGCGAGGTCTGGAACACCTACGGCCCCACGGAGGCCACCGTCGTCGCGTGCGCGGCCCCGCTCAGCGGTCTCGGCCCGGTCCGCATCGGCCTGCCCCTGGACGGCTGGGACCTGGCCGTCGTCGACCCGCAGACCACGCTGCCCGTGGCCGAGGGCGAGACGGGCGAGCTGATCATCGGCGGCGTCGGCCTGGCCCGCTACCTCGACCCGGCCAAGGACGCCGAGAAGTACGCCCCCATGCCCTCCCTCGGCTGGGAGCGTGCCTACCGCTCCGGTGACCTCGTGGTCTTCGAGCCGGAGGGCCTGCTGTTCGTCGGCCGCGCCGACGACCAGGTGAAGCTCGGCGGCCGCCGCATCGAGCTCGGCGAGGTGGACGCGGCCCTCCAGGCCCTGCCCGGCGTCCACGGCGGCGCCGCGGCCGTGCAGACCACCCCGGCGGGCCACCAGATCCTCGTCGGCTACCTCGTCCCCGCGGACCCCGAGGCCGAGCTCGACCTGCACATGGCCCGCGAGCACCTCGCGGCGGAGCTGCCGGCCGCACTCGTGCCCCGGCTGGCCGTCGTGGACTCCCTGCCCACGAAGACCTCCGGCAAGGTGGACCGCCACGCGCTGCCGTGGCCCCTGCCCGGCGCCGAGGTGGACGAGGACGCGCCCCAGCCGAACGAGGACACCGCCGACGGCTGGGTGCTGCGCCAGTGGGCGGACGTGCTCGGCGCGCCCCCCAAGGACGCCGACACCGACTTCTTCGAGGCCGGCGGCGGCTCGCTCGCCGCTGCCCAGCTCGTGGCCCGCCTGCGCCTGCGCCACCCGGCCGTGACCGTCCAGGACGTCTACCGCAACCCCACCGCCGGGGCCCTCGTGGCCGCCGTCGTGGGCGACGACGGCCCCCGCGGCATCGAGGTGCACGACCGGCACGTCGACCGCACCCGCCACCGCACCCAGTGGGTCCAGACCCTCGTGGGACTGCCCGTGTTCGTCCTGCCCGCCCTGCGCCTGGGCGTGTGGACCGGCCTGGCCCTGAACCTGCTGACGCTCTCCGGGCTCGCGCCCGGGCTGCCCACCGTGCCGTGGTGGGTGCTGATCGTGGCCGGTCTGCTGGTGGTGACCGTGCCCGGCCGCATGCTGCTCACCGCCGCGACGGCCCGGCTGCTGCTGCGCGGCGTGAGCCCCGGGTCCTACCCGCGCGGTGGCCGCGTCCACCTGCGCCTGTGGCTCGCCCAGCAGATCAGCGACCTCGTGGACCCCTACTCGCTGGCCGGCGCCACGTGGGTGCCCGCCTACGCGCGACTGCTGGGCAACCGGATCGGCAAGGACGTGGACATGCACACCGTGCCACCGGTCACCGGCATGCTCACGGTCGAGGAGGGCGCCGCGATCGAGCCTGAGGTGGACCTGTCCGGCTACTGGGTCGACGGCGACGTCGTCCGGCTCGGCGAGGTGCGCATCGGCGCGGACGCCGTCGTGGGCGCCCGCTCCACGCTCCTGCCGGGCGCCCAGGTCGGCGCCGGGG
Organism: Micrococcus sp. GPGPB33; assembly: GCF_037853785.1. Taxonomy (NCBI): domain Bacteria; kingdom Bacillati; phylum Actinomycetota; class Actinomycetes; order Micrococcales; family Micrococcaceae; genus Micrococcus; species Micrococcus sp. GPGPB33. Next base: position 1,573,388 of record NZ_JAQMWO010000002.1, on the reverse strand, counting down.
CGCACGTCGAGGCCGGGTCCACCGTCGCCGGGCGGGTGCGCGGCGGCCAGCGCCACGCCGGCTCCCCCGCCGTCAAGGTGGGCAAGGTGAAGTCCCGCGGCCCCGCCGAGGCGCCGCGGGAGACCCCGGGCTGGCGCCTGATGGCGACCGTCCTCTCGACCCTCATCTCCCTCCTTCCGCTCGTCTCCGCCGCCGCGGCGGCCGCGGTGGCCGCGTGGTCGCTGACCTGGTGGCCGCCGGCCCCGGAGGCGGGGCCGCTGGCCGCCGTCGGGACCACCGCGGCGCGCCTGCTGGCCGCAAGCCCCCTGGTGGCCGGCGTCTGGTTCCTGACCCAGATGCTGCTCGTGCTCGTCACCGTGCGCCTGCTCGCGCTCGGCATCACGGAGGGGCACCACCCCGTGCGCTCCCGGGTCGGCTGGCAGGTGTGGGCCACCGAGCGCGTCCTCGACGCCGCCCGCGACCAGCTGTTCCCGATCTACGCCTCCCGCTTCACGCCGACGTGGCTGCGCCTGCTGGGCGCCGAGGTGGGCCGCGGCGTCGAGGCCTCCACCGTGGTGCTCCTGCCCTGCATGACCCGCGTGGGCGACGGCGCGTTCCTCGCCGACGACACGATGGTCTCCTCCTACTCCCTCGACGGCGGGTGGATGCACGTGGCCCCCGCGAAGGTCGGCAAGCGCTCGTTCGTGGGCAACTCCGGCATGGTGCCCGGCGGCCGCACCCTGCGCCGCGACTCGCTCGTGGCGGTGCTGTCCACCACCCCGGCCAAGACCAAGGCGGGCACGTCCTGGATGGGCTCCCCGCCCGTGCGCCTGCGCCGCAACGAGGTCACCGCAGACGCCGCCCTCACCTACGACCCGCCGGCCCGACTCAAGGCCGCCCGCACCGCCTGGGAGCTGCTGCGCGCGATCCCGGTGTGGCTGCACGTGGCCCTGTCCCTCGCCGTCGGCGCGACGCTGGCCGCCCTCATCGCGGTCGGCACGTGGGCGCTGGCCTTCGTCCTGGGCGGCGTCGTCCTGCTCGCGGCCGGCGCGGTCGCGGCGAGCCTGACCGTGCTCGCCAAGCGGGTCTTCGTCGGCCGGATCCGCGCGGGCGAGCACCCGCTGTGGTCCTCGTTCATCTGGCGCAACGAGGTCGCGGACACCTTCACCGAGTTCCTCGCCGCCCCGTGGTTCAGCCGGGCCGCGGCCGGCACCCCCGCCCTGGTCTGGTTCCTGCGCGCGATGGGCGCCCGCATCGGCCACGGCGCCTGGGTCGAGTCCTACTGGCTGCCCGAGGCCGACCTCGTGGAGCTCGGCGACGGCGCCACCGTGAACCGCGGCTGCGTCGTCCAGACCCACCTGTTCCACGACCGCGTGATGTCCCTGGACGCCGTCGTCCTGGAGGACGGCGCCACCCTCGGCCCCCACTCCGTGGTGCTGCCCGCCGCCCGCCTGGGCCGCGGCACCACCGTCGGTGCCGGGTCCCTCGTGATGCGCGGCGAGGAGCTGCCCGCCGGCACGTGGTGGCTCGGCAACCCGGTCTCCCCGTGGCGTCGTCCCGACGGCGACCCCGCCGCCGCGGCCACCCCCTCCCGAGAGGAAGCATGAGCACCGATCCCTACGTCCCGGGCGTCGGCACCGACGCCGCCACCGTCGAGCACATCGCACTGGACCTCGACGTGCGCCTGGCCGCGAACCGGGTCTCCGGCACCGCCGTCCTGCGCGTGCGCCTGACGAAGCAGAGCCGCCGCATCGAGCTGGACCTGTACCGGCTGCGCGTGTCCCGGGTGGACGCCGTCGTCGACGGCCGCGCCGTCGCCTCCTCGTTCACCCAGCCGGGCCGCGCCCCGAGCCGCCTCGTCGTCGACCTGGACGAGAGCCGGCCGGAGGGCACGCTCGTGGAGCTGACCGTGGTCTACGCGGGCACGCCCACGCTGCGGCGCAGCCCGTGGGGCACGATCGGCTGGGAGGAGCTCACGGACGGCGTGCTCGTGGCCGGGCAGCCCCACGGCGCCTCCACGTGGCTGCCGTGCGTGGACTCCCCCACCTCCCGCTCGACGGCGGAGATCACCCTCACCTGCGACGCGGGCTACCTGCCCGTCGCCAACGGCGTGGGCGCGCCCGTGCGCACGCGCGGCTCGCGGGTCACGTGGCGGTGGCGGCTCGACCAGCCCGTGCCCGCCTACCTGCTCAGCGTGCAGATCGGCCGCTACCGGCTCGTGGACGCCGCCCCTCCCGCCGAGGGCCTGCCGCCGCTGCGCCTCGTGGTCTCCCCGCGGACCGAGCAGCGGGCCCTCCGGGCCCTTGCCCCCAGCCGGCCATGATGGCCACGTTCATCGACGCCTACGGGCCATACCCATTCGAGGACTACACCGCGGTCGTGGCCGACGAGGAGCTCGAGATCCCGCTCGAGGCCGCGAGCATGTCGCTGTTCGGCACCAACCACCTGGACGGCTCGTGGGAGTCCGAGCGGCTGATCGCCCACGAGATGTCCCACCAGTGGTTCGGCAACGCCGTGACCCTGGGCCGCTGGTCCGACCTGTGGCTGCACGAGGGCTTCGCCTGCTGGTCCGAGTGGCTGTGGGCCGAGGCCTCGGGGCGGTCCAGCATCACCTCGATGGCGCGGCGGGCCTGGCAGAAGCTGGCCGCGCACCCGGTGGAGCAGGCGCTGGCCGAGCCCGGGCCGGAGGAGATGTTCGAGGACTGGGTGTACAAGCGCGGCGCGCTCACCGTGGAGGCGCTGCGGCACCTGCTGGGCACGGACCTCTTCGGCTCCATGCTGCGCGCCTGGGTGCGGGAGCACCGGTTCGGCACCGTCGACTCCCTGGGGCTGCGCACGCACGTGCACGCGTGGGCCCCGCACGCCGGGGTGAGCCGAGCGCAGGTGGACGAGCTCTTCGACGCGTGGACGCTGCGGCCCGAGCTGCCGCCGTTCCCGGGCTGAGGCGCCCGCGCGGTCGACTCAGCGGCCCCGCAGCGCCAGCGCCCCGAGGAGACCGCCCGGCAGCCGGTCGGTGAGGTCCACCAGCACGACGTCGGCCGGCACGGTCAGTGCGTCGACGGCGGCGGGGTCGCCCGTGAAGCCGGTGCCGGCGGCCTTCACGAGCGCCTCCTTCCGCGTCCACAGCCGGGCCCGCGCGGCGGGCCTCTCGGGGGCGGGAAGCTCCCGCACCCGGGCGCGCTCCGCCGTCGAGAAGCCCACCCCGCCCAGGCCGTCCTCGTCCGCGAAGGCCGCGGCGTCCGCCCGCTCGACGTCCACCCCGAGGCCGAGCCCGTCGGCGGGCCGTGCCGGCGCCCACCACGCCCCGATCCGAGCCCGGTCCTCAGTGCCGGGCATCCGGACGCGCGTGAACGAGACGAGGGCGACCCGGCCGGGGGGCAGGCCGGTCAGCGCGGGGACGCCGTGCGCGGCCGAGCCGCAGCGCGGGCAGGCGTGCCGGAGCCCGAGCGGCCCCACCGGCACGCCCCAGGCCGCCGTCAGGGCGGTGCGCACCTGACCGAGCAGCGCGGAGACGGCGTCGGCCGCCCCCGCCGAGGCGGGGACGGCCGAGGTCAGGCCCCACGGGCCGGTCGCGACGGACACGGTCAGCGCTGGACCGCCCCGTGCCGCTGCGCCGCGAGCGCGGTGGCCGCGGCGCGGGCCTCGGAGACCTCCTCCGCGGTGAGCGTGCGGTCAGGGGCGCGGAAGCGCAGGGAGAACGCGAGGGACTTCCGCCCCTCCGGCACGCCCGCGCCCCGGTAGACGTCGAACAGCTCGACGGCCTCGAGCAGCTCCCCGGCACCCTCGGCGAGGGTCGCGCGCACGTCCCCGGCCACGACGGCCTCGTCCACCACGAGCGCCACGTCCTGCGTGCTCACGGGGAACGTGGACAGCGGTGCGGCGACCACGATCTCGGGGGCCGCGGCGCACAGCGCGTCCAGGTCCAGCTCCCACACGCTCGTGCGGGCGGGCAGGTCCTCGGCCTCGAGCCACTGCGGGTGCAGCTCGCCGGCGACGCCCACCACCCGGTCCCCGTGCTCGGTCACGACGACGAGCTCGGCCACCCGGCCCGGGTGGAACGCGTGGTGCCGGCCCTGCCGGACGGTCAGCTCGACGCCGAGGACGTCGGCCACGTCGAGGGCCCCGGCGATCGCGTCCTGCCAGTCCACCGGGCGGGGGTCGTGGTCCGGCCCGGGCGCCGAGTCGTGCCCGGCGTACAGACCGGCCACGTGCCACGGCTGAGCGGGGATGCCGGCCTCGAGGTCGGCGAGGACCTCGGCGGAGGGGTGGACCGCGCGCGGGGGGATCGTCGCCGAGCCCAGCTGCGCGCCGGGCAGGAAGACCAGCCCCATCTCGTACAGCGCCAGATCGCGGAAGCCGCGTCCGAGGTTGCGGCGCGCGGTCTCGACGAGGCCCGGCAGCAGCGACAGGCGCAGGTACCGGTACTGGGAGGCGATCGGATTGGCCAGGGCCACCATCGCCAGGGCCTGGCCCTGCGCGTCCGAGTCCGCCCCGAAACGCCGGTTCTGCTCCTCGGAGACGAACGGGTAGGCCAGCACCTCGGTGAGTCCCGCGGCCGCGAGCGCGGCCGACACGCGGCGACGCTGGGCCTGGCGGCGGGTGAAGCCGCGGCCCGGCGGGGCCACGGGCACCACGGAGGGGATCGCGTCGTAGCCGCGCAGGCGCGCGACCTCCTCGGCGAGGTCCTCGGGGATGCGCAGGTCCGTGCGCCACGACGGGGCGGTCACGGTCAGCCGCGGGGCGACGTCGGCGGCGGCCTCGGCGACGGCCACCTCGGCGCCCAGGGCGCGCAGCGTCTCCACGACCTCGTCGGTCGTGTACGCCACGCCCACCAGGGCGGAGGGGAAGTCGGCGGCCATCTCGACGACGGCCGGCTGCGGCCGCGTCCCGACGTCGGTGACCCCGGGCTCGGCGGTGCCGCCGGCGAGCTCGACGAGCAGCTGCACGGCCCGCTCGGCCGCCTCGTCGGCGATCTCCCAGTCGACGCCGCGCTCGTTGCGCTTCGACGCCTCCGAGGGCAGGCGGTGCCGGCGCCGCGTACGGGCGATCGACACGGGGTCGAAGTTCGCGGACTCGACCACGATCGTGGTGGTGGCGTCCGTGACCTCGGTGGCGGCCCCGCCCATGACGCCCGCCAGGCCGATGGGGCCGGAGTCGTCCGTGATGAGCAGGTCCTCGGGGTCGAGCTCGCGCTCCTTGCCGTCGAGGGTGGTCAGGGTCTCTCCGGCCCGCGCGCGGCGCACCACGATCTCGCCGGAGAGCGTGTCCGCGTCGTAGAAGTGCAGGGGCTGGCCCAGCTCCCACATGACGTAGTTGGAGATGTCCACCGGCAGGGAGATGGTGCGGATGCCGGCCAGGCGCAGGCGCGCGGCCAGCCACGGCGGGGTCGGGCGGGTCGCGTCCACGCCGGAGACCGTGCGGGCCACGAACCGGGTGGCCCCGGGCTCGCCGTGGATCGGCGCGTCGTCGTCGATGCGGACGGCCGGGCCGGCGTCGTCGGCCGCGGGCGGGTGGACGGCGGCGGCCGGGTCCGTGAAGGGCACGCCGGTGGCGTGCGCGTACTCGCGCGCGACGCCGCGCATCGAGAACGCGTAGCCGCGGTCGGGCGTCACGTTGATCTCGGCGGCCTCGCCGTGCAGGTCCAGGACGTCCCGGGCGTCGGTGCCCGGCTCGGGGTCGAGCCCGAGGTCGCCGAGCACGATGATCCCGTCCGTGCCGTCGTCGCCCATGCCCAGCTCCGTGCTGGAGGCGATCATGCCGGCCGAGACGTGGCCGTAGGTCTTGCGGGGGCTGATGCGGAAGTCGCCGGGCAGCACCGCGCCGGGCAGGGCCACGACGACCTTGTCCCCGACCTCGAAGTTGTGGGCGCCGCACACGATGCCCTGCACGCCGGAGGGCTCGATCCCCTCGCCGGTGAGCGGCTGTGCGGCGCCCTCGGGCACCACGCGCACGGAGCACCAGTTGATGGTCTTGCCGTTCTTCTGCGGCTCGGGCTCCTTGGAGAGCACCTGCCCGACGACGATCGGGCCCTGCAGCTCGGCAGCCGGACGGTGGACGTCCTCCTCCTCGAGGCCGACGCGGACGAGGTCGGCCATCACGTCCTCGGCACGGTGCTCCGCGGGCACGGGGACGAACTCCCGCAGCCAGTCCAGGGGGATGCGCATGGATCAGACCTCCATTCCGAAGTGCTGGGAGAAGCGGACGTCGCCCTCGATCATGTCGTGCATGTCCGGGACCTCGTTGCGGAACATGAGCGTGCGCTCCACGCCCATGCCGAACGCGAACCCGGAGTACTCCTCCGGGTCCAGGCCCGCGGCGCGCAGCACGTTCGGGTGCACCATGCCGCAGCCGCCCCACTCGATCCAGCGGGGCCCGCCCTTGGCGCCGGGGTGCCAGATGTCCAGCTCGGCGCTGGGCTCGGTGAACGGGAAGAAGTTCGGGCGCAGGCGGATGGCCGCCTCCGCCCCGAACATCTGGCGGGCGAAGTACTCGAGGGTGCCGCGCAGGTGGGCCATGGTCAGGCCCTTGTCCACGGCCAGGCCCTCGAACTGGTGGAACACCGGGGTGTGCGTGGCGTCCAGCTCGTCCGTGCGGAACGTGCGGCCCGGGCACAGCACGTAGGTGGGGGCTCCCCGCTCGAGCAGGGAGCGCATCTGCACCGGAGAGGTGTGGGTGCGCAGCAGCAGGTGGGCCTCGGCCGGGTCCACGAAGAAGGTGTCCTGCATCTCGCGGGCCGGATGATCCGGCGCGAAGTTGAGGGAGTCGAAGTTGAACCACTCGGACTCGAGCTCGGGGCCCTCCGCGATCTCCCAGCCCATGCCGACGAAGATCTCCGAGACACGGTCCATCGTCAGCGAGAGCGGGTGACGGGCGCCGACGCGGCGGCGACGGACCGCGGTGGTCACGTCCACCGTCTCCTCGCGCAGGATCCGCGCGGCCTGCTCCGTCTCGAGCACCTCGGTGCGGGCGGCCAGGGCCTTGCCCAGGCGGCCGCGTGCGGCGCCCATGAGCTTGCCGGCCTCCGCCTTGCGCTCCTTGGGCAGAGCGCCGATCGCCTTGTTCGCGAGAGTCAAGGGGGCCCGGTCGCCGGTGTGGGCCAGGCGGGCGGCCTTGAGTTCATCGAGGTCGGCCGCGGCCTCATATGCGGCGAGCGCGGCCTGCACAGCGGCCTCCACCGCCTCCGCGTCCACGGGGGAGATCTCCGCCACGGGCGCGGTGGGCTCCGCGCCGGTCTCGGGGCTGGGTGTCATCAGGGCAACGACCTTCGCATGGGGGACGGTGGGACGCCCGTCAGTCTAGTGTCCGCCCCGGGCCCGCTCGGCCTAGGCTGAGGCGCATGACCGCCCCGGACTCCCTCGACGGCACCGACCCGCTGCTGCGGGGCGTGGGCCTGGACGCGCAGACCCGCTGCGCCCATTACGCCACGGCGCGGGACGTCGTCGCCCTGCGCTTCGCCTGCTGCCCCGCGTACTGGTCCTGCCACCGCTGCCACGCGGAGCTCGCCGACCACCCGGCCGTGCCGGTGCCTGCCGGCGAGTTCGACCGGCCGCATGTGCTGTGCGGGGTGTGCCGCACCGAGCTGAGCGTGACCGCCTACCTCGCCCTCGAGGCCACCGCTGATCCTGCGTGCCCGGCCTGCGGGGCGCCGTTCAACCCGGGCTGCGCCGCCCATGCCCCGCTCTACTTCGACGTCCCCGCGTCCGGGTCCCCCGCCGGGGACGCCGATCCTGCGGCACAGCCATGACCGCGGCCCCCTCCCGGCCGTCGCCTCCGGCGCACGTGCGGGCGCGCGGGCTGTGGAACCTGCTGAACCTGGCGACGCCGCTGGGGCTGGTGGGCGCCGTCGTCGCCGGCTGCGCGCTGCGGCCCGGACCGCACGGGCTGATCGAGGCCCACGGCTGGACGCACCGGTTCCCGGGCGGGGCCGCGTTCACGGTCGGCGACGTCGTGTTCACCCGCCCCGGCCTGCGCATGACGCCCGCGCTGTGGCGGCACGAGGCCGGCCATGCGGACCAGTACGCCCTCCTGCTGGGTCTGCCCTTCCTGCCGGCGTACGCGCTGGCGGCGGCGTGGTCGATGTGGCGGACCGGGGATCCGGCCTCGCGCAACGTCTTCGAACGACGCGCGAGCCTGGCCTTGGGCGGCTACATCGAGCGGCCCGTGGTCCGCGGCCTGCGGCGCCGCCGCTGACGGGCACGGGCGATCGCGCCGACACGGACCCGGGGTCCGGGGAGGTCAGTGCAGGGTGCCGCCGGGGACGTCGAGGTCGGGGCCGCCGGCCAGCGCCGTCAGGGCGGCCTCGGCCACCGCGCGCGCCAGGTCGGCCGCGGGCAGGGCCGGGGTGTCCGGCGTCGGGCGGTGCTCGGTGTCCCACGGCACGTGGATGAAGCCGGCGGCCCGGGTGGTGCCGGGGCCGTCGAGGAGCGAGTACATGACGTGGTTGCACACGAACGCGCCCGCGGACAGGGACGGCTCCGCGGCGACGCCGGCCTCCCGGATCGCGGCGACGGCACGCTTGGCGGGCAGGGTGGCGAACAGGGCCGCGGGACCGTCGGCGCGCACGGGCCGGTCCACGGGCTGCTCCCCCGCGTTGTCCGGGATCCGGGCGTCCTGCAGGTTCACGGCCACCCGTTCGACCCGGACCGTCGCCGTGCCGCCAGCCAGCCCGACGGCGATCGCCACCTCCGGCCGGACCCGGTCGAGGGCCGCGGTCAGGGCCGGCCCGGCCGCGCCGAACGCGCACGGCAGCTCGACCGCCTCGGCCGTCACACCCCGGTCCGCCAGGATGCCCACGGCGTCCCGCGCGGCGGCGATCGACGGGTTGTGGACATCGCCGCCGAAGGGCTCGAAGCCCGTGAGCAGGACGCGGGCGGCCGGGGCGGGTGCACGGGAGGTCATGGCGACCACGGTAGGCGCGTCTCGGCGCCCGCGCCACGCCCGGACTCGAACACGCTTGCGGGTCGATTCGAACATGTGTTCTACTTCTGGCCATGCGATGGGAAGCGCAGACCCTGCGGTCCGAGGGCGGAGCCCAGCGGGCGACGGCCGGCACACCGGCCGGCTCCGCCGCCCTGCTGCCGCTCTCGGACCTGCAGCGGAGTGTCACCACCCCGGAGTTCGCGGGCGTCACCTTCCATGAGGTGCTCGCCAAGACCGCACTGAACTCGGTGCCGTCCGCCTCGGCCATGCCGTTCCGCTGGACCGTGAACCCGTACCGCGGCTGCACCCACGCCTGCCGGTACTGCTACGCCCGCAGCACCCACACCTTCCTCGAGCTCGACGCCGGGGCCGACTTCGACCGGCAGATCGTCGTGAAGGTCAACGTCGCCGAGGTGCTGCGCGCCGAACTCGCCCGCCCCACGTGGGGCCGCGAGGCGGTGGCGTTGGGGACGAACACGGACCCGTATCAGCGGGCCGAGGGCCGCTACGCGCTGATGCCCGGGATCATCCGGGCCCTGGCCGATTCCGGCACCCCGTTCTCCGTGCTGACCAAGGGGACCCTGCTCGCGCGGGATGTGCCCCTGCTGCAGGCGGCCTCGCGCCAGGTGCCGGTGCAGGTCTCGCTGTCCCTGGCGATGCTCGACCCCGCCATCGCCGCCGCGGTCGAGCCGGGCACGCCGTCGCCGACCGCACGCCTGCGCCTGATCGAGCGGCTCGCCGCCGCGGGTGCGGACGTCACCGTCATGGCCATGCCCCTGCTGCCGTGGCTCACGGACGGGGACCGCGAGATCGACGCCCTCATGCGCGCGCTGGCGGACGCCGGAGCCGCGCGCGTCATGCCGGGCGCCCTGCACCTGCGGCCGGGCGCGAAGGAGTGGTACCTGGACTGGATCCGCCGCGAGCACCCGGATCTGCTGGCCGGCTACGAGCAGATGTACGCCCGGTCCGCCTACGCGCCCGAGTCGTACCGCCGCATGCTCACCCGGATGGCCGGGGAGGCCGCCGCACGGCACGGCCTGGCCCGCGGCGGCGCCCACGGCATCCGGCGCGAGGACGATCCCCCGGCCCGGCGCCGGCCGGCGTCCCGGCCCTCCGCTCCGGCGGCGCAGCCCGCGCTGTTCTGACCGGTCCGCGGGGCGCGGCCGGCCGCGTGTCGACTCAGCGCCCCGCGGAGAACGCCGTGGCGGCGCCACGGAGCACCTCGGCCACGATCGGCCGGTCCGCCGGGATCCAGTCCAGGTGCCGCACGCCCGGCCCGGCGAGCGGCAGCCACGCCAGCAGGTCGTGGTCCTGGAGGGCTCGGGGCGTCGCCCCCTCCTCCGCCAGGACGCCCCAGAACACCCGCATCCGGGCGCCGTTGGCCAGCTCCCACCCGTCCGGCTCCGGCGCCGCCACCTCGGGGCCGAGCCGCACGGCGACCCCGAGCTCCTCCCGGCACTCCCGCAGCAGCGCCTCCTGGACGCCCTCCCCCGGCTCGACCTTGCCCCCGGGGAACTCCCAGAGCCCCCGCAGCGGGGCAGGCGCGCTGCGACGGGCCGCCAGCAGGCGGGTCGGCGCGGCCACATCGTCGAGCAGCGCGAGCCCCACGACCTGCCGCGGTCGCGCACCGTCCCGGGGCGACGTCGTCGGGCGGGCGGCGGGCGCGGGGCGAGCAGGTGTGGCGGAGGTCATGAGCCCAGGCTAGCGAGGCCCCCGCCCCCGCAGACCGGAGTCCGTAGGCTGGGTCGGTGCCCATCCCCACTCCCGCCGCCGACGGCGCCCACGACCGTTCCCCCCGCGCCCCGCGTCCGACGCGCCCGGACCCGTCCATCCCACCGACCGCGCCGACGGGCCCCGGCGCGCTGCTGGGCGGCCGCCGCGTGCGTCTGCTGCCGGCCATCCTCGCGCTGGCCCTGGGCAGCTTCGCGATCGGCACCACGGAGTTCGCGATGATGGGCCTGCTGCCGCAGGCGGTGGCCGACCTCGGCATCGGTCTCGAGGCCGGCGGCGTGCTCATCTCCATGTACGCGCTGGGCGTCGTGATCGGCGCTCCCCTGCTGGCCGCGTCCTTCGCCCGCGTCGACCGGCGGGTCACGAGCATCGTGCTGATGCTGCTGTTCGTCGTGGGGCACGTGGCCGCGTTCCTCGCCCCGGACATGGGGAGCATGATGGCGGCCCGGTTCGTGTCGGGCCTGCCCCACGGCGCCTACTTCTCCGCGGCCGCCCTGGCCGCGGCGGACCTCGCCGGGCCCGCCCGCCGCGGCCAGGCCGTGGCCTGGGTGATGGCCGGGCTGTCCGTGGCCAACGTGCTGGGCGTGCCGGGCGCGACGGCGCTCGGGCAGGCCGTCGGCTGGCGCTGGATGTTCGTCATCGTGGCGGTCTGCGCGGCCCTGTGCGTCGGGGCGACCGCGTGGCTCGTCCCGTCCGTGCCGGCCCCCGCGGGCGCCTCGGTCGGCCGCGAGCTGCGCGGTCTGGCCTCCGGCCGCCTGTGGGCGACGGTGGCCGTGGGCGTGATCGGCTTCGCCGGCATGTTCGCGCTCTACACCTACATCGCGCCGCTGCTCACGGAGGTCGCGGGCCTCGAGGAACGGTGGGTCCCCGCCGTGCTGGCCCTCTACGGCGTCGGCATGGTGATCGGCACGCTCGTCAGCGGCGCCCTCACGGACCGCGACCCGGTGGGCACCCTGCGCCTGAGCTTCGGGCTCAGCGCGGTCTCGCTGGCCGCCGTCGCGCTGACGGCCTCGTGGGCTCCGGTGATGATCGTGTTCCTCTTCTGCGTGGCCGTCAGCGGCTCCGGGATCGCCCCGTCCCTGCAGGTGCTGCTCGTGGACTCCGCGCCCACCGCACCCCAGCTGGCCGGTTCGCTCAACCACTCCGCGCTGAACATGGCCAACGCGATGGGCGCGTGGGTCGGGGCCGCCGCGATCGGGGCCGGTGCGTCGCTGCGGACCCCGCCGCTGGTCGGCGCGGGCATCGCCCTGGCGGGCCTGGTGCTGGCGTTCCTGCTCGTGCGCCGCGACGTCGCGGCGCGGCCCGGCGTCCAGGCTGACGACGGCGGCTCGCCCCGCTGATCGGCCCGCTCCCGGCCGGGGCGATCCTCGTGCGGCCGGGAAATCCCGAAAAAGCCGGGGCGCCAGAGGTGGCCCCGGACGAAAACCCCTTGCTACGTTCGTTCTCGTACGTCAGATTCGCAACCTGAAAGGAATCACTATCATGGGCTTCATTGGCTGGATCGTTCTCGGCCTCATCGCCGGTGCCATCGCTCGCGCCATCCTCCCCGGACGTCAGGGCGGCGGCTGGCTCGGCGCCCTCCTCACCGGCATTGTCGGTGCTCTCCTCGGCGGCTGGATTGCCTCCCTGGTGTTCAACATCAACGTGAACGAGAAGTTCTTCAGTCTGGGCACCTGGATCTTCGCGATCATCGGTGGTGTCATCGTCGCGGCCGTGTGGCAGGCCATCACCCGCCGCACCGGCACCCGCGCCTGAGCGAGCTGAGCGGCCCGGTTTCGACCCGGGAACGCGCAGAAGGGGCGGGGATCCACTCGGATCCCCGCCCCATCTGCGTCTCCGGACGGCTGGCGCCGCCTCGTGCGCCCCGTCAGCCGGCGCGCCGTGCCCCCGCCATCGCGGACGAGTACAGGCACACCGTGGCGGCGGTCCCCACGTTCAGGGACTCCGCGGCCCCATACAGCGGCACCGCCACCCGGCGGTCCGCCAGCGCGAGCTCGCCGCCGTCCAGGCCCTGGGCCTCGTTGCCGAACAGCCACGCGGTCGGCGCGGCGACCACGCCGGGGGCGAGGGCGTCGAGCCGATCCGAGCCGTAGCCGTCGGCGGCCCACACCTGCAGGCCTGCGGCCCGGGCGGCGGCCGCGGCCGCCTCTACGGGGACGGCGGTGACCACGGGCAGGTGGAACAGCGACCCTGCGGTGGACCGGACCACCTTGGGGTTGAACGGGTCGACGGAGCCCGGCGTGAGGACCACCGCGTCCGCCCCGGCCGCGTCCGCGGCCCGGATGACGGTGCCGGCGTTCCCCGGGTCCTGCACGCGGCACAGCACGGCGGCCAGGCGCGCCTCCTCGAGGACCGTTTCGACGGCCTGCGGCGGCGGCATCCGCGCCACGGCAACGATGTCCTGCCCCGTCACGGCGTCGGCCATGGCGGTGAGCACCTCGTCGCTGGCCTCGCGCACCAGGACGCGCTCACCACCCGGCGTCGGGCGGTCCCGGACGCGCGCCACGAGCTCGGCGAGCGCGGGATCCCGGTCCACGAGACCGACGGACACGTACACCTGGGTCAGCACCCGCCCCGCCCGCCACTGCCCCGCGGCAGCCGCCGGCCCCTCCCCCAGGTGGGCACGCAACGCCTCGCGGCAGGCCTGCGGCCCCTCGACGAGGAACGTGTCCGTCCGGCGTCGGGCGGAGCGGCCCGCCAGGGCTGCCACCGCGCGCACGCGCTCGGCACGGGGATGGGTCATCGGCTCGGCGTGCGGTGTCATGGGGTCTTTCTGGTCGGGGCTCGGCTGCGGGTGTGCAGACGCCGACGGGGCGGGCCTCGGTGGAGGACCCGCCCCGTCGGCGGTGGTGTTCACGCCTGGGGCGTGGTGATGGGGCCCTCAGGGCCCCTGAGCCGGCTCAGCGGGAGGCGGCGGGGGCGTTCACGTCTGCGGGCAGCGCCTCGCGGGCGGTCTTCACCAGCACGGCGAAGGTCGCGGCGTCGGAGACGGCGATCTCGGCCAGCATGCGGCGGTCCACCTCGACGCCGGCCAGCTTGAGGCCCTGCATGAAGCGGTTGTAGGTCATGCCGTTGGCGCGGGCGGCCGCGTTGATGCGGGTGATCCACAGGCGACGGAAGTCACCCTTGCGCTTGTGGCGATGCTGGTAGTTGTAGGTGAACGAGTGGAGCATCTGCTCCTTCGCCTTGCGGTACAGGCGAGACCGCTGGCCGCGGTAGCCGGAGGCGCGCTCCAGCATGGTCCGACGCTTCTTGTGGGCGTTCACTGCCCGCTTCACACGTGCCACGTGCGTACTCCAATCTGTGTGGTCCCCGGGGCGCGCACTGGCGCGTCACGGTCGAGGAGGAAGGGGTTCCGGCGAGGCCGGGGGTGTCAGATGCCGAGCATCCGCTTGATCTGCTTGATGCTGCCCTTGGAGACGAGCTGGTCGCCCTTGAGACGGCGGGTCAGGCGCGAGGACTTGTGCTCCAGGTAGTGGCGGCGGTTCGCCTGCTGGCGCATGATCTTGCCGGAGCCGGTCACGCGGAAGCGCTTCTTGGCACCGCTGTGGGTCTTCATCTTCGGCATGGCTGCCGTTCTCCTTCACTCATCGCTGCCGTGCGCGGCGCGCACGGCAGTGCTGGTCACCCCGGTCCGTCCGGACCGGGCTGGTCTGTGGCGACCCCGGGGGTCAGGCCCGAGGACCGGACTTGGGGGCACCGCCGCGGGGGGCGGCGGGCTTGGGCGGGGCCGGCATCGGCTTGGCCGCCGGCTTCGGAGCCGACGACGGCGCGGCCGGCTTGGCGGCGGACCGCGGCTTCGGCGTGGCAGCCGGCGCAGCCGAGGACTGCGGCTTCGGCGTCGCGGCCGGCTTCGGGGCCGATGCGGGCGTGGCGCTGGAGGCCGGCTTCGCAGCCGGGGCGGCCGCGGCCGGGCGGGGAGCCGCCGGGGCCGGGGTCTTCGGCGCCTGCGTCGTCTCGGCCGGGGCCGCGGAGGCGTTCTCCTGCGTCCGGGCGGCCATGGCCTTCAGCTGCTCGGGGAACGCATCCCCGACCGAATTCCGCACCGGGGCGGAGTCGGACGCCGCCTTCTGCGCGGCGCGCTCCTTGGCCTCGCGGGCGGCCTGGTCGCGACGCGAACCGCCGCCCTGACGCTCGCGGTGGCTCTCGGCCGAGTTCTTGCGCTGGTCCGCCCGCGCATCGGCCTTGGTGCGCAGCGGGCCGACCACCATCACCATGTTGCGGCCGTCCTGGCGCGGCTGCGATTCGACGGTGCCCAGCTCGGCGACGTCCTCGGCGAACTGCTGCAGCAGCTTGATGCCGAGTTCGGGACGCTGCTGCTCACGGCCGCGGAACTGGATGATGGCCTTGACCTTGTCGCCCTGGCTCAGG
This sequence comes from Micrococcus sp. GPGPB33, assembly GCF_037853785.1. Lineage (NCBI taxonomy): Bacteria > Bacillati > Actinomycetota > Actinomycetes > Micrococcales > Micrococcaceae > Micrococcus > Micrococcus sp. GPGPB33. The sequence goes on along the minus strand of NZ_JAQMWO010000002.1, from coordinate 1,558,388 downwards.
AACTTCTTGGCGTGGCCGGTCTTGGTCTCGTAGTCGTGCTTGTCGATCTTCAGGCGGAAGCGGACCTCCTTGAGGACCGTGTTCACCTGGTTCTTGCGCGACTCACGGGCCTTCACCGCGGCCTCGTACTTGTACTTGCCGAAATCCATCAGCTTGCACACCGGAGGCTTGGCCGTGGGGGCCACCTCCACGAGATCCAGGTCCGCCTCGGCGGCGAGCCGGAGGGCGTCCTCGACGCGGACGATGCCGACCTGTTCGCCGTTCGGGCCGACCAGGCGGACTTCCGGAACGCGGATACGCTCGTTGATGCGGGGATCGCTGATGGTGGTACTCCTCTGTGTGAGACGACGGGTGACCCCGCGCCCACCGGAGGGGCCCTCGGAAACGAGGAAGGCCTCCCCTGCGCGGACGCAGACGGAGGCCTCGACACGATCCCGTCGGACGGGACCCTCGGTGCGGGCTGCGCGCCACGACGCGGCGGTCCCGACCGGCGACCCGGCAACTCGGCCCGGGGCGAACCGGACATCCTGCTGACGCGGGTGGGAGAGAGGCCTCCACTTTGCTGCTCCTGGCCCGTGCATGCCCGCCCCGGGGTCACCGGATGACGAGGTCTTGCGCGGACCACGAGTGGTCTATGGGAAGCTTACCACCATGACAGACGAACGTCAGGCCCAGGACGCCACCCCCATGGACGCCCCCGCCGAGATCCGCGACATCCACGAGGTCCCCGCCGTCGAGGTCATCACGACCACCGCCGTGCACCTGATGACCGCCGCCGCCGTCAAGTGCGGCCTGGCCGACTCCCCCGACGCCCGCGAGCTCATCGATCTCGACGAGGCCCGCAAGCTCATCACGGCCCTCGCCGGGCTGGTCACGGCCGCGGCCCCCGAGATCGGCAGCCAGCACGCCGGACCGCTGCGCGACGGGCTGCGCTCGCTGCAGCTGGCGTTCCGTGAGGCCTCCCCGTTCCCGGACGCCCCGGGCAAGGGCCCCGGCGAGAAGTTCACCGGCCCGGTGAACTGACCACGGCCCCGATGACGACGACGGCGCGCCCCTGGCCGGGGGCGCGCCGTCGTCGTCGGGGCGGGGCTCAGGCGTCCGTCGAGGCCTCCGGGGCGGGGGTGAGATGCCGGGTGACCGGCGTCGTGAAGAGGGTGAGCAGCGCGACGCCGGAGACCGCGAGCAGCGGCCCACCCAGAGCGGCGGCGTCCACGCTGAAGAGCCACGAGGACAGGAGCACACCGAAGAGCTGGATCGCGACGGCGGCGCCGCGGCTCCACGCCCGACCGCGCAGCAGGGCGACGGAGGTCGCGATGATCCACAGGGCGAGCAGCGCGTAGATGACGATCAGCATCACGCGGGCGCCGGCCGGGAGCACCCCGTCCGCCGCATGCACCACCGCGTCCACGGCGAGCCAGAGGAGCGCGCCCGCCTCGACCACGAGCGCCGCGGCGACCACGAGGACGGCCACCGGCAGGCCCCGGCCGGGGCGGGGCGGGACCGTCGTCGCGTCGGCGCCCGACGACTCGGACGGGGCGACGGGGTCGGGGCGGCGGGACTGTGCCATGGGGCCTCTCCTGCGGGACGGCTGCGGGGACGGACGTGTCCCCCACCGTACGCCGGGCGGTGCGCGGGCCAGGTCCGCGGCGACGCGCCGCCCCGGGCATGGGTGTGACCAAGGACTCACTGGGAGGTGCGGTGATGCACCTCATTCACCTCTTGTTCACTCGTGAGGGCCGTGCGAGGATGGCACGCGAAAGATTTCCGGGGGCCGCGTTCGTACGAAAGCGGTCCCCGTTGCAATGACCAGGGTCGCCCTCCGTATCGGTCGTGCCGCGCGTCGTCCGCGCAGGCCCCCGCGCCCGCCGCCGGCGGAGGCCGTGACCACCGGCGCCCGCGGGCTCCGGCTCTTCCGACAGAAAGTGAGCGGACCGATGGATTGGCGCAGTAAAGCAGCGTGCCTGGACAAGGACCCGGAGCTGTTCTTCCCCGTGGGCAACACCGGCCCCGCCCTCCTGCAGATCGAGGAGGCCAAGGCGGTGTGCCGTTCGTGTGAGGTCGTGGACACGTGCCTGAAGTGGGCCATGGAGTCCGGCCAGGACTCGGGCGTCTGGGGCGGCATGAGCGAGGACGAGCGGCGCGCCATGAAGCGCCGCGCGGCGCGCGCCCGCCGCGCCTCCTGACCCACCCGGACCACCGGCCCCGTCGACCTCGTCGACGGGGCCGTCGTCATGCCCGGCCGGGCTCACGTCAGGGGCAGTCGCAGCACGACGCGCGTGCCGCCGTCGTCGGACCGCTCCCAGCGCAGGGTGCCGCGCAGGTCCCCCTCCACGAGCGAGTGCACGATGCGCAGGCCGAGCCCCGATCCCTCGCCCGCGCGGGGAGACTCCCCCGGCACCCATCCGTCGGGGGCGGCGGGGCCGCCGTCCGTCACGGACACGACCAGCACCGTTCCCGCGGGGGTCGACTCGCGGTCGGCGTGCAGGCCCACGCAGCCACCGCCCGGCGCCGTGCCGTGCTCGACGGCGTTGGCCGCCAGCTCATTGAGCACCAGCGCCAGCGGCGTGGTCACGTGGGAGGGCAGTTCACCGAACTCGCCCGTGACCGCGACCTGCAGCGGCCGCCCGTCCCCGGCCACCTCGACGGCCAGGCGGAACTGCCGCTGCAGCAGACCGTCCACGGGGACCTGGTCCTCGATCTCCTCGCTCAGCGTCTGGTGGACGAGGGCGATCGTGTCCACCCGCTGCATCGCCTGACGCAGCGCACGCTCCGCCTCGGGCGAGGACGTGCGCCGCGCCTGCATGCGCAGCAGCGATCCCACGGTCTGCAGGTTGTTCTTGACGCGGTGGTGGATCTCGCGGATGGTCGCGTCCTTGGTGAGCAGACGCTGCTCCTGGCGGCGCAGCTCGGTCACGTCGCGCAGCAGCAGCAGCGCCCCCTGCCAGCCGTCCGGACCGAGCAGGGGGACGGAGCGCACCGTGAGGGACGCCCCGCCGGACTGCACCTCCCGCCGTCCGGCACGCAGGCCGGTGAGCACGGCCCACGTCCCCTCGTCGGTGGGAACGCGGGCGGCGTCGGTGCTGGCCAGGACGTCGGTGAGCCGGTGCCCCTCGAGGGTCGAGGCGATGCCCAGCCGGCGCAGGGCGGAGACCGCGTTGGGACTGGTGAACTCGGCGACCGAGTCCGGCCCGAGCACGACGAGGCCGTCCCCCACCCGCGGCGTGCCGCCCGCCCAGAGGCCGGAGGGCTCCTCGGGCGCCGGCCAGCGGCCGTGCTGCATCATGTCCAGCAGGGTGCTGGCCGTCCGGCTGTAGTTCTCCTCGATCACCGAGCGCGCCGGCCGGCCGTTCGGGTCCGCGTGCGCGGAGACGACCGCGATGACCCTCCCGGCGCGGACCACCGGCCACAGACGCACCTGCAGCGTGCCGCCCGGGGCCTCGACGGGGCCGGCCCCCTCGGCCCGCTCCCCGCCATGCCACGTCTGCCCGACGACGGCCCGCAGGTCCGCGCGGGCGCGCGAGCCCACGATGTCGCGGTGGAAGAGGGTGGGAGCGGTGAAGGGCCGGACCTGGGCGAGCGCGACGAACCCTCCGGCCTCGTCGCGGCGGGGCACGGGGCACCAGAGCACGAGGTCCGCGAGCGCCAGGTCTGCCACGAGCTGCCAGTCCCCCACGAGCCGCTGCAGCCAGGCGCGGTCCTCGTCTCCGATGTCCGGGTGCGACGTCAGGGGGTCCTGCGCGAGCGAACTGACCATGGGATCAGGGTACGGCGACGTGCCGGGCGGCCCGGGTCCGTGGCGTCGCGGGCGTCGTCGGAGGACGCGGCGGCGATGGTCTGCGAGGGCCGTGCGCGGTGCCGTCCGCGGCGGGCGGGGCGGGCAGGGACGCCGGCCAGCGTGGCGAGGGCGCGACGCAGCGGGCTGTTCGGAGCGGCCTCGGCGAGCACCTGGCCGGCGAGCAGCGCGGGGTCCGCGGCGGCCGGGTCCCACGGCAGGAACGCCTCCAGCGGCGTGGCGGGCGAGGCGTAGCGGTTCCAGACGGCCTCGACCTGGCCTCGCGGGGCGACGCCGGCGGCCGCGGGCCGGAGCCGGTTGACCACGACGCGCAGCCGTGCCGCCGGGGCCGCCTCCGCCAGGTCCTCGACCCCGCGGACCAGGCGGGGCAGTGCGACGGCGTCCGGCCCGCCGACCGCGATGACCTCGTCGGCCGCGGCGAGCGCCGCCAGGGTCGCACCGTTGCGCTGTGGGGCGGGCACGTCGAAGGACAACTCCTCGTCCTGCTCGAGACCGAACCCGACGTCGACGACCACGCGGTCCCAGTGTTCCCTGGCGGCCGCGATCAGCGCGGAGACGGCGGCGGGGCGCAGCTCGGGCCACCGGTCCACGCGGGTGAGTCCCGTCAGAACCGTCAGGTCCGCGCCGGCGACGCGGACGCGGACGCCCGCGGCCGCCAGGTCGGCGGCGCCCAGCCGGCCGTGGTCGGCCCGCCGCACGGCCCGCGCCACGCCGGCCGACTCCTCCGTCAGCCCCAGGTGCACACCGACGGCGGGGCCGTACGTGTCCAGGTCGATCAACAGCGTGTTCCGGCCGGCCACGGCGTGCTCGGCGGCGAGGTTCACGGCGACGGTGGTGCGTCCCGGAGCGCCGGTGGGGCCCCACACCACGGTCACCAGGGACTCCCGCGCGGGTCCGGCCGGTTCGCCCTCCTCCGGAGAGGGTGCGGGGTCGGCTCCCTCGTCCGCCGTGGCGGGGCCGCCGTCGGGCGTGGCCGCGGCGGGGGCGGCACCCGGCCCGGCGTCGTCGGGCTCGTCGGCGTCGCGCCAGGGGTCCGTGAGGCCGGGCACCTCGTCCGCGCCGAGCGTCTCCAGGGTGATCGGCAGGTCGTCGAGGTCCTCGGCGTGATCCCGGGCGTGGTCGGCGTCCTCCCCGTGCGAGGTCTCCGGCCGGCGGCCCTCCGCGGCGGCGCTCGCGGACTCCACGACGACGGCCGCGATCTGCTCGGGGTCGGCGTCGGCGCGCACGCAGGGCACCCCCATGCTGCGGAGGCGACGGCGCTCGGTGCGAACCTCGCTGAGCGCCGCCACGCCCACGGGTCGGGGCAGCCGGGCCGTCTCCTCCAGGAAGGCGGCGGTGAGGGACTCGGTGTCCCCGGCTACGAGGACCGCGTCCACGAGACCGGAGCGGGCGATCGCGAGCAGCTCGGCGAGGTCCTCGGCCCGGCGGAGGACCGTGATGTCCGTCTGGTGCCGCTCGAGCGGGCCGATGTGGTCCAGGCCCGGCTGGACGGTGGTGGCCAGGGCGATGCGCACGGTCAGCGCACCCCGTGGGCCGGCACGAGGGTGACCCGCGCGTCCTTGACCTTCGCGTCCACGATGCGCGGCAGGGTCTCCTCCGGTGCCAGCAGCTGTACCCGGGTGGTGCCCGAGCCGCCGAAGCCGTTCTGCTCCGCCGTGACCTCGGAGATCTCGAGCGCCTCGGCCAGCCGGGCCGGGTCCGCATGGCCGCGGCCTCCCTCCGCGGGCATGGCCACCCAGACGTCCACGCGGTCTCCCACGCCCACGCCGGACGGCAGCGGCTCGTCCAGGGCCACCCCGACGGGACGACGGCCGTCCGGGTCCGCGTCCACCAGTGCCGCCGCCGGCAGCAGCTCGCCGGCCCGGACCGTCCCGGAGACCATCCGCCCCTCGGGCGCCGGAGCATCGGCGCTGAGGTACCGCTCGCCGGCCTCGCTGAGGTTCACCTCCACGGGCCGCAGGTCCCCGGCCGCGATGGGTGTGCCCGGGGGCAGGTCCTCCGCAGCCGTCCAGTACGCGGCGGTCCGCTGGGAGGAGGCGACCAGCGCCACGACGCCGGCGATCGAGGCGAGGACGAGCATGAGACCGACGAGGAGCCGGGGATCCCGCCAGCGGGGCCGGCGCAGACGGCCGCCCTCGGCGGACGCGGACATGGTCGTGGACACCGGATGTTCCCCCCTTCGGACCGGCCTCTCGGGCCGCCGCGGCCCCGGCACCCCGTCGGTGTCGGCCCCTCCGCGCTGCGCCCAGAGTAACCACAGGGGCCGTGGATCGCCGGATCCGCCGCGTACGCTGTGGAAAAGTGTCGCCTCCGGGTGTTCCCGGGGTTGAATGGGTCGACGTCGTGGGCCGCCCGCGACCGTCCTGGACGCCTCGACCGAAGGAGCACCGTGCAGCGCTTTCTCACCCTGACCGACGTGGCGGAGACCCTGAACATCTCCGGTCAGGCCGCCCGTGCCCTGGTCCGCTCGGGTGAGCTGCAGGCCATCCAGGTCGGGGGCCGCGGTCAGTGGCGCATCGAGGTGTCCTGGCTCGAGGACTACGTGGAGCGTCAGAAGGAAGTGACGCGCGCCCGCGTCCGGGAGTGGACCGAGGCGGACGCGCAGGCCCGCTGAGCCCACACGGTCTGCTCAGGCGGGGCGCAGCGCGGTCCGGACCGTCCCCAGCGCCCCGAACGGGATGACGAGCCGCCCGCGGACGGCGGCGGCCCGCCGGGCCTCGTCCCGCGGGTGGCGGGCGATGTCGAGGTGGTCGCCGCCGACCCGGTCCACGGTGCCCTCTGCCAGTGCCGCGCCGAGGCGCCCCGTCACCGCCACCGGCTGGCGCGTCCGCGCGATGCCGCGCAGCACCGTCCCCCAGCCGGCCGCGGCGAGCTCGGGCGCGACCGCGGCCCGGGTCAGGTCGGCCTCCACGGCCGCCACGCAGTCCACCGCGACGATCGCCGACCCCGAGCCGTCGACGTGCACGCCGACCCAGCCCTGGCCCACCGTGTGCACCACGCCGTCCACGACCTCGCCCCAGGCCAGGTGCAGCCGGACCTGCCGCCCTCGAGCTCCGCGCAGGCGGTCGGCCAGGGACAGCGCCATCCACTCCGCTCGGGTCAGCTCCGCGGCCTCGGCCACCGTCTCCTGCCAGCCGAGGTCGGCCCAGTGCGCCTCCAGGTCGTCGAAGAGTCCGTTCCACCGCATGCGCTCAGCATAGGAGGCTCAGCGCCGGACATCGGTCGTCATCAAACATCATCAAACATCACTCTTGACACCTATCGGCCCGTGCAGTTCACTGTGATCATCATCACCGGCCTGATCGCGGGATCCCGGCCGGACGGACGCACAGGAGGGGAATCCATGGAGCGCTCGACATCACCGGCCGGCCCGGCCCCGACCCGTCCGGTCGACGCGGCGGACGCCGTCGGCCTCACCGTCCTGCTTCTGGCCGGTCCCGGTCTGCTCGCCTGTGCCGCGGCGCTGCTGCAGACGGGCACCAGCGCGCCCGGGGCGGAACTGACCCGCGTGCTGGGCCTCGGTGCCGGTCTCGCCGGGCTCGGACTGCTCGCATGGTGGGCGGTGGGCCTGATCGGGCTGGCGCTCGTCGCGCTGGGGCGCCGCGCGGGTCGGCCGGCCTGGGCCCGCCTGGGCCGGAGCCTCACTCCCGCCCTGCTCGGACGCGTGGCAGGCGCCGTCGTCGGTGCCCAGCTGCTCGCGGCACCGGCCGCGTGGGCGGACGCGGCTCATCCCGTGCCGGACGCCTCCTGGACCGTGGCTGCGGTGCCTGCGCACGCCACCGGCGTCGAGGCCCCGGCGCCGGACGCCGCGTGGACGCCCCGGCCCCCGGCGCCGGCCCCACCGGGCGCCGGCACCGGCCGTGCGGATCCGGACCACCCGACCGTCACCGTCCGGCGCGGCGACTGCCTGTGGCACCTCGCCGCCGCCGAGCTCGGCCCGGACGCGACCCCCCGAGAGATCGACGCCCGCTGGCGCCGCTGGTACGAGGCCAACCGACGGGTGATCGGCGACGACCCGCACCTGCTGCTGCCCGGCACCGTGCTGACCTCCCCCGTGTTCACCCCGCACGCCGGCGTGGACGGACCACGGCCATGACATCCACGACCCTGCACTCCCCCGCTTCGCCTCGTCCTCAGGAGACCGCCATGACCACCCTCGCCACCCGCCCCCGCGCCGCTTCCGACCGGCGCACCGCCGACACCCTCCTCCACGGGCCCGCCCACAGCCCCGCAGTCCTGCCCCGCGGTGAGGAGATCGCCCGGCGGGCCCGCACCGAACAGGGGCGCGAGGAGCTGCGCCGCGTCCGCTCGCTCGCCGCCGTGATCGCCGTCGCCTGCGTCGAGGTCGAGACGGGCCGCCGTGCCCTGCGGGACCTCTCCGCCTGGCTCTCGCCCGAGGTCCTGGACAAGTTGACCCGTCGCATGGAGCTGCTGGGCGCCGTCGCGCCGACCGGGCCCGGTCGACGGCCCTCCGCGGCCGTCCCGCCCCGGACGCCCGCGTCCGCACCCCGCCCGGTGGGTGCCCGCGTGTGCGAGGTCGCGCCCGGCCGGGTGGAGGCCAGCGCGACGGTGCTGTGGGAGGGCCGGGCCCGGGCCTTCGCGCTCCGACTCGAGCGGCGGCTCAGCCGGTGGAAGGTGACGTCGGTCGAGATCGGCTGAGCCGGATCGTCCCGTCGGACCGACGATCGAGGGCCCGGAGACCTGGAGGTCTGCGGGCCCTCGTCCTGCGTCGTGGCGGGATGCCGGTCAGCCGCGGCGGCCGCGGCGCTCCGCCTGACGGCGGGAGCGGCGGTTCGTGCCCGCCGCGACCGTGGCGCCGGAGTCCGTGCCGCTGCGGGTGACCGCGCTCTGCCCGTCCTCGGACGGACCGGTGAAACGCAGCTGCGCCGGCTGCTGCGGGGCGTCGATGCCCTCCACGGAGATCTGCGGGGCCATCGTCACGGCGCGGGCGTCCTGGACGCCGGGCAGCGACGTCGGCGCGGGGGCCGCACTGATCTGCGCCTGGAACAGCGTGCGCACGGCGTCCTCGCGGATGGCGGCGAGCATGTTCTGGAACATCGTGTAGCCCTCGCGCTGGTACTCCACGAGGGGCTCGCGCTGGGCCATCGCGCGCAGCCCGATGCCCTCCTTGAGGTAGTCCATCTCGTAGAGATGCTCCTGCCAGCGGCGCCCGATGGTGGCGAGCACCACGCGACGCTCCGCCTCCCGCAGCGCCTCGGACCCCACCTGCGCCTCCCGGTCCTCGTACGCCAGGAGCGCATCGGAGACGAGTTCGCGCTTGAGGACCTCGGCCTTGAGCCGGCCCCGGCCGCCGACCTCGTCGAGGACGTCCTCCTGCGAGATGCCCACGGGGTAGAGCTCTGCCAGGTCCCGCCACAGCTGGTCGAGGTCCCAGTCGGTGGCGTGGCCCTCCTCGGTGGCCGCGTCCACGATGTTCCCGACGGCGTCCTCCACGAAGCGGCGCACCCGGTCCTGCAGGTCCTCCCCCTCGAGGATGGAACGGCGGTCCGTGTAGATGGCCTCGCGCTGGCGGTTCATCACGTCGTCGTACTTGAGCACGTTCTTGCGCTGCTCGGCGTTGCGCCCCTCGACCTGCGCCTGCGCGTTCTGGATCGCCTTCGAGACGAAGCCGAACTCGAGCGCCATGTCGTCCGGGATCGACGGGCTGTTCATGATCCGCTGGGCCACGCCCGGGTTGAAGTTGCGCATGAGCTCGTCCGTGAGGGAGAGGTAGAACCGGGACTCGCCCGGGTCGCCCTGACGGCCGGAACGACCGCGCAGCTGGTTGTCGATGCGGCGCGAGTCGTGGCGCTCGGTGCCCACCACGTACAGGCCGCCGGCCTCGATGACCGCGCGGTGCGCGTCCTCCACGGCGGCCTCGGCCTCCGCCAGCACCTCGGGCCAGCGGGCCTCGTACGCCTCCGGGTCCTCGGCGGCGTCGAGGCCCAGTTCCTGCATGCGGGCCACCGCCGTGAACTCGGCGTTGCCGCCGAGCATGATGTCGGTGCCGCGGCCGGCCATGTTGGTGGCCACGGTGACGGCGCCCGGGCGGCCCGCCTGCGCCACGATGGCGGCCTCGCGGGCGTGGTTCTTCGCGTTCAGGACCTCGTGGCGGATGCCGCGCTTGGCCAGCAGCGTGGAGAGGTACTCGGACTTCTCCACGGAGGTGGTGCCCACCAGGACCGGCTGGCCCTTCGCGTGCCGCTCGGCGATGTCGTCGACGACGGCGTCGAACTTGACCTTCTCGTTCTTGTACACCACGTCGTTGCGGTCCACACGCTGTGGCTCCCGGTTCGGCGGGATCACGACGACGCCGAGGCCGTAGGTCGACGTGAACTCGGCGGCCTCCGTCTCGGCGGTGCCCGTCATGCCGGCGAGCTTCTCGTAGCCGCGGAAGTAGTTCTGCAGGGTCACCGTGGCCAGCGTCTGGTTCTCGGGCTTGACCTCCACGCCCTCCTTGGCCTCGATGGCCTGGTGGAGCCCCTCGTTGTAGCGGCGTCCCTTGAGCACGCGGCCCGTGTGCTCGTCGACGATCTGCACCTCGCCGTCGAGGACCACGTAGTCCTTGTCCCGCTTGAACAGCTCCTTGGCCTTGACCGCGTTGTTCAGGAACTGGATGAGCGTGGTGTTCTGCGTCTCGTACAGGTTCGTGATGCCGAGGTGGTCCTCGACCTTCTCGATGCCGGGGCCGAGGATGCCGACGGTGCGCTTCTTGTGGTCCACCTCGTAGTCCGTGTTCGCCTCGAGGCGGCGCACCAGCCGGGCGAACTCGCCGTACCACCGGTTGGCCTCGCCCTGGGCGGGGCCGGAGATGATCAGCGGGGTGCGGGCCTCGTCGATGAGGATCGAGTCCACCTCGTCGACGATCGCGTAGTGGTGCTCACGCTGCACGAGCTCGTCGAGGGACCAGGCCATGTTGTCGCGGAGGAAGTCGAAGCCGAACTCGTTGTTCGTGCCGTAGGTGATGTCCGCGGCGTACTGCTCGCGCCGTACGGCCGGGGTCTGGCCCGCCACGATGACGCCCGTCTGCATGCCGAGGAAGCGGAACACGCGGCCCATGAGGTCGGCCTGGTAGGAGGCGAGGAAGTCGTTGACCGTCACCACGTGCACGCCCCTGCCGGACAGCGCGTTGAGGTAGGCCGGAGCGGTGGCCACGAGGGTCTTGCCCTCGCCGGTCTTCATCTCCGCGATGTTGCCCTGGTGCAGCGCGATGCCGCCGAGCAGCTGGACGTCGTAGTGCCGCTGGCCGAGCGTGCGTCCCGCGGCCTCGCGGACCGCGGCGAAGGCCTCCGGCAGGAGCAGGTCCAACGACTCGCCGTCCGCATGCCGGGCCCGGAGCGTGTCCGTCTCGGCACGCAGCTCCGCGTCGCTGAGCGCCCGGAAGTCGTCCTCGAGGAGGTTCACGGCGTCCACCGTGGCCTGCATGCGCTTGAGGACGCGGTTGTCCGAGATCTTCAGGACGCGGTCGATGATCGAAGGCACTGGTTCTCTGCTCCCTTGCGGTGTGGCCGGGGCGGGACGGGATGCCCCTCGCGCGCGGCCGTGGCGCGGTCTCCGGGACAGTGTACGGGCCGAGTCCGGACGGGCCGCGGCGCCCGTCCCGGAGGGAGGGGCGTCGCGGCGTCAGCAGGTCGTGGTCGACGTCGGCGGGGCGGTCAGTCCTCCCGCGTCTGGTATGCCTGCTCCCCCTCGGAGGCGGAGACGTGATCCTGAGGGAGGGACTCGTCCAGGCGGATCACGCCGTAGCTCCAGCCTCGGCGGCGGTAGACGACGGAGGGCACGCCGGTCTCGGCGTTCTGGAAGAGGTAGAAGTCGTGGCCGACCAGCTCCATCGCGTCCACGGCGTCGTCCACGCTCATGGGGGTCGCGGGGAACGCCTTCTGCCGGATGCGCACCGGGGTGCCCGCCTCGGGGGCGTCCTGCGCGGAGGCGTCCTCCGCGGCCAGCGCGGCGCCCGACGGCGGCAGCGGTGGCACGAAGCCGACCTCGCCCGCGCCGCGGGAGGCGCCGAGCTTGCCGCGGCGACGGTCCTTGCGCCGGTCGCGCAGGCGCCGCAGGCGCTCGGTCAGTCGGGCGGCGGCTTTGTCGAAGGCTGCCAGCTCGTCGTCCGCGGCGGCCTCAGCCCGCACGACGTCCCGCGGGCCGCGGACCGTCAGTTCCACGCGGACCGCCTCGTCTGAGTGCTTGTGGTGGGATTCCTTCGTCACGCGGACCTCGAGCGTGTCGGCGCCCTCGGCGAGCCGCTGGAGGCGCTCGGTGCGCTCGACGACGTGGTCGCGGAAGCTCTCCGAGAGGCTGATGTTGCGGGCGATGTAGCTGACATCCATGGTCATGGCGTCCTCCTGGTCCGACTCTCACGGGTCCGGCCTCGGGAGGGAGGTGCGCCTCGGTGTCGCGTCCGCAGGGGGGCGTCGGGTCCGAGGGGGCGACCTCCTTCCAGCCGTCGGCAGGACGGGAACCGTAGGGGCGATTCCGTGCCGTTCACCCTACCCGGGGGCCTGGCCGGGGGCCAGGCTCGGCGGGGTCCCGCGGCGGGGCCACCGCCGCGAGCACGACGGCCCCGACGGGGTGCCCGCCGGCGCGGCGCACCGCCTCCGCGAGCGCGGCGAGGGTGGCGCCGGTGGTGAGGACGTCGTCCACGAGCAGGACGGGCGCGCCGGCCGGCAGCCGTGCGGCGAGGACGCGCCAGTCCCGGGCCCGCCGGCGGCGCTGGCCCGCCCCGGTGCCCGCATGGGACGGGCCGCCGCCCCGGAGTGTGCTCGCGCGGGGCAGCAGCCGAGCGCGGACGGCGTCGGAGACCAGCCACGGCGCCGGCAGCGCCCGGGTGAGCTCGGCGAGCGGGTCGTAGCCGCGCCGTCGGAATCCGACCGCGCCGCCCGGGACCGGAACGAGCAGGGCGTGCGGTGCCCCGGGCAGGTCCGGCTCGAGGCGCGCCGCGGCGACGGTCCGGCAGAGGGCCTCGCCCAGCACGCCGCGCAGGTGCAGCGCGTGATGGTCCTTGAACGCGAGCACGGCGGCCGCCAGCGGGTCTGCGTAGCGGCCGGCCGCCATCACCGGCAGGGGAGCGCCGCCGGGGCCCACGGGCAGGGCCGGGGCGTCCTGTTCCGCCCGGAAGGGCCGGGACAGGGCGGCGGTCAGTCCCTCCGCGCAGGCCGGGCAGAGCCGGTGGCCCGGCGCCGCGCACACCGCGCACTCGGCGGGCAGGACCAGGTCGGCCAGGGCCCGACCGAGGGCGCCGAACGCCGGGGACGGGGAGGACGGCGGGGAATGCATGGCGATGAGTCCACCGCACGCCACCGCCGTCCGGGCGCCGGGGCGGGCCACTGTGCGGGACGGGGCGGCTGTGCAGGAATGGACGATGGGCGCCCGGCGCCGGCCCGGCTCAGTCCGGGAACGAGAGGTCGCGTACCCCGCGGTCGAGCTCCTGCGCCCGCCACGAGGAGCCCACCAGCAGGAACACGAACTCCTCCGTCTCCGCGTAATAGGCGCCGTCGTCGCCGGCGGAGATCCCCCGCAGGCCGCCCAGTGGGTTGAGCTCCCGGACGGTGCCATCGACCGAGACGATCCGCGGCACCACGCGCTCGTCGGGCTTCGCGGCGTACGCCGAGACGAGCAGGTTCGTGTCGCCGGCCCACTCCACCGAGTCCTCCGACCCGGAGGAGGGCAGCAGGATCGGCTCGGTCAGGGCGTTCGGCACCCCGTCCGAACCGCGCACGACGCCGGACACGCGCAGGGTGGTCCGCTGGCCGTCGTCGACGAGCATCGCGGCCCGGGCCCCGCTCCGGGCCAACCGCAGGTCGACGATCCGCTCGCCGGGGCGCAGCCAGGTGGCCGTCACGATGCGCTCCTGCCCGCCGGGCTGGGCCGAGACGGCGCGGATCCGCGAGGTCGTGCCCCGGTCGGCCGCCCACACCCAGCCCAGGAGGTCCAGCGACGGGACGGTGAGCCCGGTGCCGCGCAGCACCTCCCGCAGGGAGCCGTCCGTGCCGGCGACGTGGACCGCCGTCCGGTCACGGGTGACGAACGCGAAGCGGCTGCGGTCGCCGGACATGGTCGGGCGGACCGGATCGAGCGCGGTGACGTCCGGGGCGCCGCCCACCGGCGTGACGCTGGTCCCCTGCACGTACACGAGTCCGCCCGTCGCCGTGTCGATGCCCACCTGGACTGAGCCGACGGCGGGGTCGGTCTGGACCGGGGCGGGGCCGTCGTCTCCCGACGTGGACAGCTGGGCGCCGGCGACGGTCACCTCGACCTCCTTGACCGATTGGAGGCCCGTCAGGGTCAGCTCCAGCTGCTCCCGCATGCGGTGCCGCCGGTCGGCGTCGGCCCCCTCGGCGGCCGCCTGGGTGAGGTCGACGTGGGCCACGCCGTCGTCGTCGACGGGCACCGTGGGTGCGGCCAGGTCGGTGCCGGTGCGCAGCGGGAAGGCCGTGTCCACCGCCCCGGCCAGATACGGTGCCGGCCCGCGCAGCAGCGCTCGCGTCACCGCGGTCACGGTGGTGCCCCGATTGACGAACCACCGCACGTCCGGCACGACGTAGCGCTTCGCGGTGTCGTAGAAGGCGAGCTCGTGCGGGGCGAACAGCTGTCCGAACTGCGCCTGGGAGAGCAGCGTGCCGTTCTCCGTGGACGTGATCCGCATGCCCTGCGGCCGTTCCTGCACCGTGACGGCCCAGGCCCGCGTGGTCCCCGGCGGCGCGATGGTCCGCAGGCCGTACTCGTCGATCTCCGAGTCGACCTCGACCTGGATCTGGTAGTCCCCGGCGCCGTCGCCCCGGGTGATGCGCGGCTCCGCCGAGTACACGAGGGTGCGCTGCCCGGGCGTCCACTGGGTGGCCGCGGGCCCGTCGAGGAACTCGCGCGCCACCGCGTAGTCGTCCTGCGGGCTCGTGCCCGCGAGCAGGAAGCCCCGGATGGCCTCCTCCGCCGTGTCCGACTCGGCCGGTCCCGGCGGATGGAACTGCGGCGCGTCGGCGTCTGCGGTGGCCCAGTCGACCGGGTCCGCGCTGCGCACCTCGGAACTCTGGGGGATCTGAGTGCAGCCGCTGAGGGCGAGCATCAGGGCGACGATCACGCCGACGACGGCGAGCCGCGGCGGGCGGGGCGGCTGCGGATCCACGGTGGTCATCGGGCCTCCTCGGCCGGGTCATCGCCGGTCGGGTCCCCGGTGGCCGGCCCGTGGGCGGGATCCTCCGCAGGGACCACGCGCACCGGCCGGGTCGGTGCGGTCAGGGCCTGCTCGGCCTGGCGCGCGGACGGCGGGGCCGCCGTGGCGACGTCCGCGACCGTGCCGACGGCGTCGGCGTCCGCCTCCTGCGGGACGGGCCGGGACAGGTCATCGGCGTACCGGCGGTCCGCCGTGCTGTAGCGGGGCGGAATGGGCAGCACGGAGCGGCCGATCGGCTCGGGGGCCTCCGCGCCCTGCGCGGCCGGGCGCGGCGCCCGCGGCAGGGTCACCATGAAGGTGGACCCCTCCCCCAGCTCGCCCCACGCCTCGAGCCGGCCGCCGTGCAGCCGGGTGTCCTCGGTGGCGATCGCCAGACCCAGTCCGGACCCGCCGGTGGTGCGCTTGCGTGCAGGGTCGGCACGCCAGAACCGGTCGAACACGCGCTGCACCTGCTCGGGGCTCATGCCGATGCCGTGGTCCACGACGGCGAACGTGACGGCCTCCTCGTCGGCCGCCACGAGCACGTCCACCGGCCGGCCCTCGGCGTGCTCGATCGCGTTGTTCACCAGGTTGCGCAGGATCCGTTCGATGCGCCGCGGGTCGACCCAGGCGACGTGGCCGTCGGCGCGGTCCCGGTCCATGGGCACCACGTACACGGGCACGCCGATCTGATCGGCCAGCGGCTGAGAGGTGAGCACGACGTCGCGGGCCAGCTCGAGCATGTCCGTGGCCTCGAGGGCGAGGGTGGCGGCGCCGGCGTCGAACCGGGTGATCTCCAGCAGGTCCGCGAGCATGGCCTGGAAGCGGTCCACCTGGTGGTAGAGCAGCTCGGTCGAGCGTCGGCTGACCGGGTCGAAGTCCTCGCGTGAGCCGTACAGCACGTCGGCCGCCATCCGCACGGTCGTCAGCGGCGTGCGCAGCTCATGGGAGACGTCCGAGACGAACCGCTGCTGCATTTGGGACAGCTGGGCGAGTTGGCCGATCTGGTCCTGGATGCTGTCCGCCATCCGGTTGAAGGACATGCCCAGGCGGGCCATCTCGTCCTCACCGTCGACCGGCATCCGCACCGCCAGGTTGCCGCTCGAGAGGGACTCGGCCGCCCGGGCCGCCTGCTGCACGGGCAGGGTCACATGCCGCGAGACCCACCACGAGACCAGCACGTTGATCACCAGGAAGCCGACGCCGAACACCAGCAGCACCCCGAGCACCGAGTCGAGCGAGCTCTGGACGTCCGCGAGGTCGTAGACGAGGTAGAGCCCGTAGGTGGCACCCGGGGGCAGCACCACCTGGGCGCCGAACACGAGGCCGGGCCGGGTGCCGCCGCCGGGGTTCGGCAGCGCCACGCTCGCGTCGTACACGCCCGGCCCGGAGGCGACCGCGTCCTGCAGCTCCTGGGGGATCACCGCGGGATCGAGCCCGGCGGAGGAGATCGTCCCCACGTACGCGGACTCGGAGTCCGGCAGCGGGGCGAGGTGGTAGCGGCGGCGGATCGTCGTGCCGGAGTCGCCTTCGAGGGCGCGCAGGGTCTGGGTCACCAGCACGTCCGTGCTCTGCGCGTCCGTGGCGGTGGTCTGCGCGAACGTCTCGCGCACCTGGCTCAGGCCACGGCGTGCCTCGGACTGGACCTGCTCGTAGCGGGCCTCGAAGAGGGCCTGGGTGATCTGCTGCGTGAGGAACGCGGCGACCACGAGGCCCGCGAGGATCGAGAGCAGGGCCGCGAGCACCGCCGTGCGCAGCCGCAGGGACCGACGCCACCGGCGGCGCAGCGCACGCCACGCGGGGCCGGGGCCCCACGACCGTGGGCGGGCGGCGGCGGGCTCGACCGGCTCGGCACCGGACTCGGCCGCCGGGGCCGCGCTCACATCCGGGCCGGACACGGTCATGCGCTCAGCCCTGGCCGGCCTTGTACCCGACGCCGCGGACGGTCAGCACGACGCACGGGTTCTCGGGATCCGGCTCGACCTTGGAGCGCAGGCGCTGGACGTGGACGTTCACGAGCCGGGTGTCGGCCTGGTGCCGGTAGCCCCAGACCTCCTCCAGGAGCATCTCGCGAGTGAAGACGTGGCGCGGCCGCCGGGCGAGGGCCACGAGGAGGTCAAACTCCAGCGGGGTGAGGGCGATGCCGACGCCGGCGCGGGTGACCTGGTGGCCCGCCACGTCGATCTCGAGGTCCCCGATGTGCAGGACCTCCGCCGGCTTGGCCTCCCCCTCACGCAGGCGCGCCCGGACGCGAGCCACGAGCTCGGCGGGCTTGAACGGCTTGGGCACGTAGTCGTCCGCACCCGACTCGAGGCCGCGCACCACATCCGCCGTGTCCGACTTGGCCGTGAGCATCACGATCGGCACGTCCGACTCGGCTCGGATGAGCTTGCAGACCTCGATGCCGTCGATGCCGGGGAGCATGAGGTCCAGCAGCACCAGATCGGGGCGCTCGCGGTGGAACGCGGGCAGTGCGGAGGTGCCGTCTGCGGCGAACGTCGGCTCGAAGCCGTCGTTGCGCAGGACGATGCCGATCATCTCGGCCAGCGCCTCGTCGTCGTCCACCACCAGGATCTTGGCCTTGCCCATCCTGACCTCCTCGTCAGCGCTCCCCCCGGCGCCGCGGGCGGGACCGGCCCCGGGCACAGGAAATTTTCAGGATCAGCCCGATGATACCCGCCGGGCGGGCCCGTCCCCGGCGGACGACGCCGGAGGTCGCCCTGGTCTGTCGGGGCGCCGGCTCAGCCGCGCAGCTCGGCGAGCCGTGCGGTCAGCTCCTCCGCGTCCCGCCGCAGAGTGCGGAGCACGGCGGGGTCGTGCGACCCCGCCGCCGTGAGGCCGACGTCGCCCACGCGTCCGGGGTCCACCCCCAGCCGTTCCCACGTGCGGACGACGTCGACCGGACGCACGCCCGGCTCGGGGGCCAGCGTCAGCCCGCGCCCGATGTCGGCCCAGCCCGCCGCCGCCTCCCACGCCTCGCGGGTGCCGGGTGTGCCGTCCGCGCCGTCGTCGAGGGCGCCCACCCCCACCACGAGGGAAACTGGGGCCGGAGCGGGCGCGTCCGCGGCTGCGTCGGGCCTGGGCAGGGACTCTCCCGTCAGCGTCGCCAGCGCGGCGGGCCCGGGCAGCTCGGCCCCCGGGGAGGCGGCCCGGCGGCCCGGCGCGAGCCACACCCGGGC
The DNA here is from genome assembly GCF_037853785.1 of Micrococcus sp. GPGPB33. NCBI lineage: Bacteria > Bacillati > Actinomycetota > Actinomycetes > Micrococcales > Micrococcaceae > Micrococcus > Micrococcus sp. GPGPB33. The sequence goes on along the minus strand of NZ_JAQMWO010000002.1, from coordinate 1,540,270 downwards.
GACGTCGGGCAGGGCGGTGAGCCCGTCGAGGGCGGCGCGCCACAGCCCGCGGGCCTCCTCGCGCCGCAGCGACCGGACGGTGCGGTACCCGCTCGCGGTGGGCAGGGTCCCGGCGAGGACGGCCGCCGCCCACGGCTCGTCGACGACGACGCCGAGGCGGGCCGCGCCGGTGGCCCTCCGGAGGCGGGGCAGGGCATCCTGCAGCCCCGCGAGATAGGACTCGGCGACGTCGCGGCGCGCGCCGTGGTCGCCGAGGACGCGCTCTCCCCGGGCAGCCAGAGGCCGGCGAGCAGGCTGAGCGGGCCGCGCACCCGCACGGCCAGACGTTCGACGACGGCGCCCTCGGCCCCCGCGGTGTCCGCCCAGCGGTGCGCGTCCTCGTGCCAGAGGGAGACGGCGCGGCGTCGGTCACGGCCGGAGCCGGCGGCCCCGGGCGGGCTGACCCGCCAGCCGTGCGGCTGCAGGTCGACGGCCAGCTCCTGCAGGAGGGCGGCCGAGCGGCCGGTGGCGTCGGCGCCGGGTCCGCGATCGGGCAGCTCGGGGAGCACCGGCCAGTGGTCCGCGCCGAGTTCGCCGAGCGTGACGAGCTGCGCCTCGGCGACGTCGGTGCCGCGCCACGGCGTGCCGCCGAGGGCGACGGGGCCGGTGGCGCCGTCGTCGTGGGCGGCCTCAGTCATCCGCGTCCCCGGGGCTCTCCCCCGGCTCCGCCTCGGCGTCCGGCCGGCCCTCGGCCGCCAGCGCGCGGTGGTGGCGGATGACCTCGGCGATGATGAAGTTCAGGAACTTCTCGGCGAACGCGGGCTCGAGGTCCGCCTCGAGCGCGAGTCGGTGCAGCCGCGCGATCTGGGCGGCCTCACGTCCGGGGTCCGAGGGCGGCAGGTCGTGCCGGGCCTTCAGCGCGCCGACCCGCTGCGTGAACTTGAACCGCTCGGCCAGCAGGTAGACGAGCGAGGCGTCGATGTTGTCGATGCTGCCGCGGATCGCGAAGAGCTCGTCGAGGACCGCCGGGTCCGCGGTGCCGGGCAGCGAGCTGGCGTGGGGGTCGTAGTCCGGGCTCATGGCCGAAGCCTACGCATCCGCGGGGGCGGACAGCCGGGCATTGCGGGCGGTGTCGATGGTGGCCTGGCCGAGCACGCGGGTGCCCCGGTACAGGACGGCCGTCTGACCGGGGGCCACCCCGCGCAGGGGGCGCGCCGGCTCGATCTCCCACCCCGGGTGCCCCGCCGCGTCCGCGCGCTGGCGGGCGCGGGCCTCGACGATCTCGCCGTGGGCCCGGAACTGCAGCGCGCAGTCGAACCAGGCGCCCGTGCGGGCTTCGGGCACCGGGGCGCCGGCCCAGGACGGGCGGATGCCGGTGATGCGGTCGACGTCGAGCAGCTCGCGCCCGCCGACGACCACGGTGTTCTCCTTCGGCCGCACCTCGAGCACGAACCGGGGCTTGCCGTCGGGCGCGGGACGGCCGATGGCCAGGCCCTTGCGCTGGCCGACCGTGAACGCCTGGGCGCCCGCGTGGGTGCCGAGCTCCTGCCCCTCCGGGTCGACGATGGGGCCGGGGGCGAGGTCGATGCGCTCGGCGAGCCAGCCGCGGGTGTCGCCGTCCGGGATGAAGCAGATGTCGTGGGAGTCCGGCTTCGCCGCCACGGACAGGCCGCGCTCGGCCGCCTCGGCGCGCACGAGCTCCTTGGACGGCGTGTCCGCGAGCGGGAAGAGGCAGTGGGCGAGCTGATCCGCGGTGAGCACGCCGAGCACGTAGGACTGGTCCTTCGCGTCGTCCGCGGCGCGGTGCAGCTCCAGCGAGCCGTCCGGACCGGGCCGCACGGCGGCGTAGTGGCCGGTGCAGACGGCGTCGAAGCCCAGCTCGAGGGCGCGCTCGAGCAGCGCCGCGAACTTGATGCGCTCGTTGCAGCGCATGCACGGGTTGGGCGTGCGGCCGGCCTCGTACTCGGCCACGAAGTCGTCCACGACGTCCTCCGCGAACCGCTCGGAGAAGTCCCACGTGTAGAAGGGGATGCCGAGCCGCTCGCACGCGCGCCACGCGTCCGAGGCGTCCTCGATGGTGCAGCAGCCACGCGAGCCGGTGCGCAGGGTGCCGGGCATGCGGGACAGGGCCAGGTGGACGCCGACGACGTCGTGCCCGGCGTCCACGGCACGCGCCGCGGCGACGGCGGAGTCGACTCCCCCGGACATGGCGGCCAGGACCTTCACGGGCGGACTCCTCTCTCGACGACGGACGGGCGCTCCAGTCTAGACGCCCGGCCCCAGCAGCGTCCGCAGCGCGTCGATGAGCGCGGCCGTCTCGGCCAGCGTCGTCGTCCGGCCGAGGGTGAACCGCTGGGTGGCCCGCGCGTCGGCCTCCGTCCGCCCCGGCAGGGCCGCGACCACGTGCGACGGCTCGGCCACCCCGGCGGTGCACGCCGACCCGGACGAGGTGTCCAGTCCGGCCATGTCGAAGGAGAACAGCAGCGCGTCCGCCGTCCGGCCCGGCACGGTGATGTGGACGTTGCCGGGCAGTCGGCGCGTCCCCGGCGGCAGCGGCTCCCCCGTCGCCGGGTCGAGGTCCCGCGGCCCGGTCAGGCGCACCCCGTCCAGGGCGTCGACGGCGGCGATCACCTCGTCCCGCAGCCCGCCCAGGCGGGCGGCCTCGGCGGGCTGCTCCGCGACGGCCTCCGCCACGGCGGCCGCCAGCGCGGCGGCCAGCGCCACCGACACCGTGCCCGAGCGCAGGCGGCGTTCCTGACCGCCGCCGTGCACCACGGCCTCCAGGGTGACGTCCCGGCGCACGAACAGGGCGCCGACACCCACGGGGGCACCGACCTTGTGCCCCGAGACGGCCAGGGTCGCGGCCCCGGACGCGGCGAAGTCCACGGGCACCGCCCCGAGGGCCTGGACGGCGTCGGTGTGCAACGGGATCCCGTGGTCGGCCGCGAGCCGGGCGGCCTCCGCGACGGGCTGGACCGTGCCGATCTCGTTGTTGGCCCACATCAGCGTGGCCAGGGCGGTCCGCTCGGGCGCGGCCGCCAGCGCGGCCCCCCATGCGGCGAGGTCGACCCGCCCGTCGTCGTCGACCGGGACGAGCACCGGCTCGGCACCCTCGTGCGCAGCGAGCCAGTCCACCACGTCGAGGACCGCGTGGTGCTCGATGCCGGTCAGCACGATCCGGGTGCGCTCCGGCGCGACCGCGCGGCGGGCCCGGTACAGCCCCTGGACGGCGAGGTTGTCCGCCTCGGTGCCCCCGGACGTGAGGATCACCTCGGGGGTGCGCCCCGAGCGCCGCGGCGATGCGCTCCCGCGCCTCCTCGAGGTGCAGCTTGGCCCGGCGGCCGGAGGCGTGGAGGGAGGCCGGGTTGCCCGGCAGCGCGGCCGCCTCGGCCAGGGCCGCGAGCGCGGTGGGGCGCACCGTCGTGGTGGCGGCGTGGTCCAGGTGCACGCGGTCCGGGGTGGTCACCCGGCCAGTCTAGGAGCCGCGCCGGATGTGCCCGGATCAGTCCCGGGCGAGGAACCGCTCGACGTCGCGGGTCGGGCCCACCAGGAGGATCGTGTCCTCGGGCTCGAGGACGTAGTGACTCGGCGGGTAGAGCCACGTGCCGCGGCTGCGGACCGCGACCACGCGCATGCCCCGCTCCCCCGCGAGCCCGGTGGCTCGCAGGTCCCTGCCCAGCAGGCGCGACGGCGGCGTGGCCCGGACCATGGCCAGGCCCGGCTCGACCTCGACGAAGTCCTGGAAGGACGTGCTGACCAGGTGCGCCACGCGGCGGCCCATGTCCCGCTCCGGGTGGACCACGTGCTCCACGCCGAGCTGACGCAGGATCTCGCCGTGGCGGTCGTCATTGGCCTTGGCCCAGAGCTGGTGCGTCCCGAACCGCCGCATCAGCGAGACGGTGAGGATCGAGTCCGCGAGGTCGCCGCCGATGGCGACGACGACGTGGTCCATCTCGTGGACCGAGAGCTGGCGCATCGCCTCCTCGTCCGTGCTGTCCGCGCGGACGACGTGGGTCAGCCGGCCGTTGAGCGCCTGGACGGCCTCGGCATCGGCGTCGACCCCCAGCACGTGGCAGTCGGACTCCATGAGCTCGCGGGCGACCCCTGAGCCGAACCGGCCGAGCCCGAGGACGGCCACGGTGGGGCGGTCGCCCCGGCGGGGGGCGAACAGGGAACGGGTGAGATCAGCCAATGAGGGGTCTCTCCTTCGGGTACTCGAAGTGGCGGGTGCGGTCGGTCAGGGCCAGGCTGCCGGCGACGGTGGCGGGGCCGATGCGGCCGACGAACATGAGGAGCATCAGGATGCCCTGCGCGGCCGGCGGCAGCTGGGCGGTGATGCCGGTGGACAGGCCCACCGTGCTGAACGCGGACACGCACTCGAACAGGATCTGGTCGGTCGTGAACGAGGACAGGCCCATGAGCGCCATCGTGGCGACGGCGATCGCGGTCGCGGAGAGCATGATCACGGTGATCGCCTCGCGGTGCGTGGTCCGGGAGAGCCGGCGGCCGAACGCATGGACGGCGCCCTCCCCCGGATCTCCGCGAGCACGATGAACAGCAGGACGCTCGCCGTCGTGATCTTCACGCCCGAGGCGGTGCCGGCGGGGCCGCCGCCGATGAACATGAGCACGTCGGTGGCGAAGAGCGTCACGGGGTGCATCTGCCCGTAGTCCAGGGTGTTGAAGCCGGCGGTGCGGGTCGTGACGGACTGGAAGAACGCCGCGAGCACGCGCGAGGCCGGGTCCAGACCGCCCAGGGTCCGCGGGTTGGACCACTCGAGGACGAGGTACATGAGCGTGCCGCCCACCAGCAGCACCGCGGTGCCCACGAGCACGAGCCGGACCGTGAGGTTCCACCGCTCGGGTCGGCGCAGGTCTCGCCGCAGGGTCAGCACGACCGGCAGGCCCAGGCCGCCCAAGATGATCGCCGCCGCGATCGGCAGGCAGATGAACGGGTCCGAGACGAAGCCCATGAGGTTGTCGCTGAACAGCGCGAACCCGGCGTTGTTGAATGCGGAGACCGCGTGGAAGACCCCCTGCCACAGTGCCTGGCCCGGGGACATTCCCGCGCCCAGCCAGAAGCGCAGGCTCAGCAGCAGCGCCACCGAGGCCTCGACGGCCGTGGAGTACAGGATCAGGGCCCGCAGCACCCGGGGCAGGTCCCCGATCCCCTCGGCCCGGGTGGAGGCCGCGGCGTCGAGGCGCTGGGTGAGGCCGAGCCGCCGGAGGATCACCAGCCCCAGCAGCGACGTGAACGTCATGACGCCCAGGCCACCGAGCTTGATGAGCGCGAGGATCACGACCTGGCCCAGGGGTGTCCAGAACGTCTGGGTGTCCACGACGCCGAGGCCCGTCACCGTGGTGGCGCTGGTCGCCGTGAACGCAGCCTCCAACGGGGTGGGCGCGCGGCCCTGATACGAGGCGGGCAGCAGCAGTGCGCCGGTGCCCGTCACGATGGCGACGAGGAAGGACCCGACCACGAGCTGGGTCGGACGGATGCGGGGCCGGCGCGGGCCGACCCGCGGCGACGAGGTGGATGCCACGGGAGGGAAGCATAGTCCTCCCGGGGCGCACTGTCACTGTGCGGCGCCGGTGGTTGAATGGCCGGGTGCCGACCCCCTCCGTCCCCCTCGTCCACCCGGTGCACCGGTTCGCCCACCACGAGATCGACTTCCGCCGCCGGATCGTCACGATGGCCGTGGTCAACCGCACCCCGGACTCCTTCTATGACGACGGCGCCGGCGCCGTCCTGGAGGACGCCCTCGCCCAGGCCCACGCCGCGGCGGACGCCGGAGCCGAGTGGGTCGACGTCGGCGGCGTGCCGTTCGCGCCCGGGGCGGAGCTTGACCCGGCCGAGGAGGCGGCGCGGGTGGTCCCCCTGATCGCGGCCCTGCGGAGCGGGGACGGGGCCGGGTCGTCCGAGGCGTCGCGCCGGCTGATCCTCTCGGCGGACACGTTCCAGCCGGCCGTGGCCGAGGCGGCCCTGGCCGCGGGGGCGGACGTCGTCAACGACACCACGGGGCTGTTCCATGCGGACCTGGGCCGGGTGGTGGCCGCCGCGGGCGCGCACCTCGTGGTCACCCACTCCCTCGCCCACGTGCACGGACCCCGGGCCGTGGTCCCCCGGCCGACCTACGGCGACGTCCTCAGGGAGGTCCGCGACCACCTGCGGCGCACCGTCGACCGGGCCGTGGCGCTCGGCGTCCCCGAGGAGAGGATCATCGTGGACCCCGGCCACGATCTGAACAAGAACACCCGGCACACCCTCGAGATCACGCGGCGGCTGGACGAGATCGCCGCCCTGGGGCTGCCCGTGCTGGCCGCGGTCTCGAACAAGGACTTCATCGGCGAGAGCCTGGACCGGCACCGGCACGAGCGGCTGCCCGGCTCGCTGGCCGCGGCCGCGGCCTGCGTGTACGGCGGCGCCCGGATCCTGCGCATGCACGACGCCGACGCCTCCGTCTCGGCGGCCCGCATGCTCGAGTGCGTGTTCGGGTGGCGTCAGCCGGCGCGCCTGGTCCACAACATGGGGGCGGAGAACCCGCCGCCGGACCGCAGCACCCTGGCCGGACACCGCGCCCACCGCGGGGGCGGGCATGAGACGGCTGACCGAGACCGGCCCCGGCCTGGACGACGACGCCCTCCGCGCCGCCCTCGCGGCCCCGGCGGCCGAGGACACCGGCCCCGGACCCTGGGTCCGCGTCGTGTTCATCGCCTCCGCCGACGGTGCGGCCACCCTGGACGGCCGTGCGGGCGGGCTCGGCTCCCCCGCGGACCAGCGGCTGCTCTCGCTGTCCCGGCACGACGCCGACGTCGTGCTCGTGGGGGCCGGGACCATCCGGGCCGAGGGCTACGAGGGAGCGCTGCTGTCCGAGGAGGACCGGCGTCGACGCGCGGAGGCCGGCGGGCCCGCGGACCCGCCCGTGGCCGTGGTCAGCGGCAGCCTGGACCTGGACCTGGAGTCCGCGTTCTTCACGGCCGCCCCGGTGCGCCCCTGGATCCTGACGTCCCGGGCCGCCCTCGCGGCCGAACCGGAGCGGGCGGCGGCGCTGGCCGCGCACGCGGACGTGCTGGCGGTCGGCGAGGAGCACGTGGACCCCCAGACCGTGGTGGCCACCCTGCACGCGCGCGGCGCCCGCGTCGTCCACTGCGAGGGCGGACCGCGCCTGTTCGGCAGCCTCGCGGCGGCCGGCCTCGTGGACGAGGTGCACCTCACCGTGGCGCCGCTGCTGGCCGGACCCGCCGCCGGCCGCGTCCTGACCGGTGAGGACGGCCCCGGCCTCCCCGCCCGGCTGCAGCTGGTCCAGGTGCTCCACGACGACGGCATGCTGTTCCTGCGCCTGCACCACGAGCGGCACGCCTCCCCCGGCCCGGATCCCACGCCGTGAGCGCGGCCGAGGAGCACCGCACCGCCTACGAGGTCCTCGGCGTGCCCCGCGACGCGACGGCCGAGGAGGTCCGGCGGGCCTACCGCCGCGCGGCCCGGGCCGCGCACCCCGACGTGGGCGGCGACCCCGCCGCCTTCCGGGCCGTGACGCGGGCGTGGGACCTGCTCGGCGACGCCGAGGCCCGGCGCCGGTACGACCTCTCACTGCCCGTCCCGGACGTCGGTGCCCGCAGCCCCCGCGCGACGGCCGGATCAGGGCGGGCGAGACCGTCGGGACGGTCCGGACCCGGCGGACGTGCCGACCGCCCCGTGCGCTACGAACCCCCGCCCGGCGAGGCGGAGGCGGACCCGACCGTGCTGGACCTGCCGCGATCGAGCCAACGCGTCCACGGGGCGCCGCGGCCGCGCGGGATCCTGCCGGACGAGCACCGGGTGCTGCGGCAGGCCCGCACCCTCGACGTGCTGCTGCGCCACGTGGCGGACGCGCTGCCGGCCGCCCGGGTCCTGACCGGGCTGCGGCTGGGCGGGCGCTGGGGACGGCACCTCGACGTGGACCACGCGGTGCTGTGCGGCCACCGCCTGGCGCTGATCGGCTCCGTCATGGTCCCGGAAGGGACCTACACCTGGGACGGGGCGGACCTGCGCTCCCGGGGCCGCCCCGTGGCCCCGCCGCTGCTCGGCCCCGCGATGATGGCGTGGCAGCAGGCCCTGCCCCAAGTCACCGTCGGCGGATTCGTGCACGTGATGACGGACCGCGACGCGCGGCACGCCCCCGTGATCCGCCACACGCGCGGCGCCGACGCGCCGGAGGCGCAGGCCGACCTGCTCACCGCCCCGCCCGCACCCGGGATCGCGTTCGCACGCGAGGTCGCGCTCTTCCTGGGCACCGGCACGGACCCGGATCTCGTGGACCGGCGCGCGCTCGGCGCGCTGGTCGACCGGCTCCACTGAGGCACGTCCCCGCCCGGCGGCGCCCCACTAGGCTGGGCGCGTGCCCGACTCCCCCACCCCACCCCGCCCGAACCCGCACGAGGGCGCCGACCGCGCCCCGGCGCCCGGCACCCCCGGCTTCCGGATCCTGCTGCTCACCCCGGAGATCCCCGGCAACACCGGCAACGCGATCCGGCTCGCCGCCCTCACGGGGGCCGAGCTGCACCTCGTGGAGCCGCTGGGCTTCGGGTTCGAGGACGCCCACCTGCGCCGCGCCGGCCTGGACTACCACGACCTCGCGGTGGTGACGGTGCACCCGGACCTCGACGCTGCGCTCGCTGCCCTCGCCCCCGCCCGTGTGCTGGCCTTCACCGCGCGCGGGTCCGTGCGGCACGACCGGGTCGCCTACCGGCCCGGCGACGTGCTGCTCTTCGGCCGCGAGTCCACCGGCCTGCCCGAGGAGGTGCTGGCCGATCCGCGGGTCACCGAGACCGTCTGCCTGCCCATGCAGCCGGCCCGTCGGTCCCTGAACCTGGCGAACGCCGTCTCCATCGCCGTGTACGAGGCCTGGCGCCAGCACGACTTCGCCGGATCCGCGGTCCGTCCCGATTCCCTAGACTGAGGCCACCATGCAGACTCCTGACGCGTCCGAGCCCCACGTCGACCGCCCCGATGACGCCGGCCAGCCCGCCCTGGACACCCTCCTGCGCCGCAGCGCCGAGGGTGACCGGGCCGCGTTCTCCGCGTTCTACGACGCCACGGTCCCGTGGGTGCACGGCCTGGCCGAAGCGATGTTCGGCCCCGGCGACGACGCCGCCGCGGCCACGGTCCGCACCTACCTGACGGCGTGGGAGGAGGCCTCCGAGGCCGGGCTCGACCTGAGCGAGCGTGACGACGCGACCCACCGTGAGCGTCAGGTGTTCACGTGGCTCGAGGTCCTCGCCCACCGCGTGATGACCTCGCTGCGTCGCGCCGGCGGCTCCGCGGCGGAACGTGGGCGTCGTCCCGGCCCGGCCGGGCCCGCGCCGCTGCCCGAGGACCTCGTCGGCCGCGTGGCCCCGGACGCCTACGAGGCCGTGCGACTGGCGTGGCTGGGCGGCTGCACCGACCGGGAGGTCGCCGATCGGCTGGGTCTGCCGGCCGGCCAGGCCCGCACCCTCCTGCGTGACGGCGTGCGGCAGGTCGTGGCGGCCCGCCGCGACCTCACGCAGGACGCCGCCCGGCCGTCCGCGCCGGCCCCGGCGACCGGCCCGGCACTCGGCGCGGACGTGCGCGAGGACGTGGACGCCGGCCGCACACTCGAGCTGGCCGACCTCTCGGCCGTGCACGCGCTCGACACGGCCGGGCACACCGCGGCCTTCTCCGCCGTGCAGCGGCGGGGCGGCGAGCTGGCCCGGTGGCGCTCCCGGGTGGACGGTGCGCGCCAGGCGGTGGCCTGGGCGTTCCGGTCCGTGACGGCCGAGCCGCCGTCGGCCCTGCTCGACGAGGTCCTGCGTCGCCTGCCCGCCCAAGACGTGGGCATGGACCTGATCGGCGACGAGTCCGCCCCCGCCGGCCCGCCGCGGGACCGCCTGCGCTGGCTCAAAGTGACCGCCCTCCTGCTGCTCGCGGCCCTCGTGCTCGGCGTCGGCGGGTGGACGGTGTGGAGCCAGTTCACACGGCCGGGCATCGTGCACCGCATCGACCAGTCGAAGGACCTGTTCACGACCTCGGAGTACCCGGCCCAGGACGGCGGCACGGTCCAGGCGTTCCTGTCCCGGGAGCAGAACAGCGGCTACCTGACGATCAGCGGGATGCCCCAGCTGCCGGAGGGCCAGTCCTACCAGCTGTGGCTCTACCCCTCGGACGGGACGGCCCCGGCCTCGCTCGGCACGTACGACGCCAACGGCTTCGGCGAGCCCATCACCTTCCGGGGGCTGGACCGCTTCGCGGCGATGGGCATCTCCGTGGAGCCCAGCTCGGGCTCGGAGGTGCCGACGTCGGAGCCCGTCGTCGGCGTGGACCTCGACCCCACCGCGCAGACCGGCCCGCGCTACGGCGGGCGACCGAGCACCAACTGAGAGGTCCCGCAGGGTTAGGGTTCAGAACCCGGCGATGGTGCCCGGGCCGTTGACCGTGACCAGGTGGAACGCCTCGGCGTGGCCCGGCCCGGCGGCCGGGCCGGCGGCGCGCCGGTGGTGTTCGGCCATCTGGGCGAGCACGTGCCGCCGCATCGCGTCGACGTCCGGGTGCTGGGAGAGGTGGGCGTCGAGGGCGCGCAGCTTCTGCTCCGCCAGGCCCGTGACGTCCACGACCGTGTTCCGGCGTGCGGCGGGGGCGGCGTACAGCAGCAGGTTCCGGATCTTGAACGCCTCCAGCCCCTCCGCCGCGAGCTCCGGGTACGCGTACGGGTTCTCGACCGCCGGGTACGCGGCGCGCACCACGGCCTCGCCGCAGGCGAGGTGGTCCGGGTGGGCGGCCTGCATCCGCTCCCAGTCCCGCTCCGGGTGGGTGCTGAGCACCACGTCCGGCCGGACGCGGCGCATCAGCGCCACGAGCTTGCGGCGCACGCCGTGGTCCGGCTCGAGATGCCCGTCGCGCTCGCCGAGGAAGTGGACCTCGGCGGCACCGACGACGGCGGCGGCCGCGCGCTGTTCGGCGTGCCGGCGGGCGGTCATCGCCTCCGGGCCCTCCGAGTCGAAGCCGCCGGCGTCCCCGTCCGTCACGATGCACAGCTCGATGTGCAGCCCGGCCGCGCGGAAGCCGGCCAGGGTGGCGGCGGCCCCGAAGTCGAGGTCGTCCGGGTGGGCGCCGACGGCCAGGACCCGGCGCCAGCCGTGGTGGGCCGCGAGCGCGGCGGGGGTGGTGAGCGTGGTGGTCACGAGCGGGTGTCCTCCGTGAACGTCACCTCGGTCGTCTGCTCCGCGCCGTCGCGGAGGTAGGTGACGTCCACCGAGTCTCCCACGCGGTGCTCGCGGACGACGGCGGTGAGGGACTCGGAGTCGATCACCGCGCGGTCGCCGACGGCGGTGATCACGTCGCCCTCCTTCAGCCCGGCCGCGTCGGCCGCCGACTCTCCCACGACCTGCTGGACGCGGGCGCCGTCGCTGAACACGGTCCGGGCGTTCTCGCTGCCGCCCTGCACCTCGGCGGGCTCCGGGGTGACGCTCACGCCGAGCATGGCATGCGTGGCCTTGCCGTGGTCGATCAGGTCCTGTGCGACCCGCTGGGCGTAGTCCACGGGGATGGCGAATCCGACCCCGATGTTGCCCGCCTCGCTCGGGTCCTGGCCGGCCGAGGCGATCGCGACGTTCACGCCCACCAGGCGACCCTCGGCGTCGACGAGCGCGCCTCCGGAGTTGCCGGGGTTGATGGCCGCGTCGGTCTGCAGCACGTTGATGTACACCTCGCCCCGGGTGCCCTGCGGGGTGCCCGGCAGCTGGAAACGGTACTGATCGGTGCCGGAGGACGAGCCGGAGCTCTCGCCCTGCGGCTCGGGCGCCTCGGAGGACGCCACCGCGATGGTCCGGTCCAGGGTGGAGATGATCCCGTCGGTCACGGTGTTCGGCAGGCCCAGGGGGGCGCCGATGGCGACGGCCTCGTCCCCGACCTTCAAATCCCCGGACCGGCCGATCTGGATGGGGGTGAGGTCCGGGGCGTCGATCTTGATGACGGCCAGGTCGGACAGCGGGTCGGTGCCCACGACGGTGGCAGCGTAGACCTCCCCGTCCGAGGTGCGCACCGTCAGCTCGGCGTCGTTGGCCTGGCCGCCGAGGGTGACCACGTGGGTGTTCGTGAGGATGTGCCCCTCCGTGTCCAGGATCGACCCGGAACCGGAACCGGAGGCGGAGCTCGACGTCGCGGAGATGGTCACCACGGAGGGCAGCGCGGTCCTCGCGGCGTTCCCGACGGCGGTGTCCGCCACGGGCTGTCCCCCGGCCTCGGCCGAGGTGTCCGTCGCCTGCGAGGAGGAGGAGCTCGCGGCCTCGGACGCGGCCTCGCCGCCGTCCTCCGCGACCGCGCAACCGGAGAGCCCCACCATGAGCACGGCTGCGGCGAGCAGGCCCGCCCCGGCACGGGCGCGGGACTGGGGCCGGGGACGCGCGACGGTGCGGGCCGTCGGCACGGGGGGCTGGGTGGGGGCGGCGGTCTGGTCCACGGGGTCCTCGCTTCGGGTCGGGCCCCGGGCGGTCGACACAGACGCCCGTCGTCTTGCGGACGCGCGCCCCGGGGCACGTCCACGCTAGCGTGCATGACTGAACGCCGCCTAGAGGCCGAACGTCCGCTCCTCCCACGGTCCCGGCCGCGCCGGATCCCTGGTGCCCGATTCCCACGCCGCCCTACACTCAACCCCAGGATCCGGCGGGTCCGCCCGGTGCGGCGGCTCGCCTCCGCCGTCGAAGGAGACCCCGCATGACCGTGCCCACCCGCCCCGCCGATGTCGGCCGTCTGGCGCGCGCCGTGACCGCCGCGGGTCTGGGAGGCCTGGGCCTCCTGGTGGCGGCACCCACCGCGCACGCCGTGGCGGTGCCGCCGGGCGTATACGTGGTGGACGAGGCCGGTGTGCTTTCGACCTCCGATGAGCAGCGGCTGACCCAGGAGATCCAGGACCTGCGCCGGGACACCGGGCAGGGGCTGTACGTCGTCTACGTGGATGAGTTCAGCACGGACGCCCAGACGCTGGCCCAGGACGTGGCGCGCCAGCGCGGGCTCGGGACGAACGACTCAGTCCTGGTGATCGCGGTCGAGGAGCGCGCCTATGGGCTGGACAGCGGCGGGGACGCGAACCTGCAGAACCAGGTGACGCGCACCTACGTGGGCCCGGAGCTGTCCAAGATCGGCACGGACCCCGGCTCGGCGGACTGGCTGGCGGTGGGCACCGCCGCGGTGCAGGGGCTCGACGACGCCGCCGACGGCACGCTCGACGGCACGGGGGCCAGCGGGGCCGAGTACGATCCGGCCGGCGCCCTGCCAGCCGGCACCACGGGCGGCGGGAGCACGGCCCAGGGCGCCTCCGACGGCGGTGGGGCCCTGACGGCGGTCCTCGGCGCGGGTGCGGTGGCCGCGGCCGTGGGCGGCGGCGTGCTCGTGGCCCGCAGCCGGAGGCGCACGCAGGGCGGCGAGGTCGAACGGGGCCGCACCGAGGAGGCCCGCCGCGACCCCCTCGACGAGCTCAGCGTGGAGCAGCTGCGCACCCAGGCCGGCTCGAAGCTCGTGGCCGCGGACGACGCCATCCGCTCCTCGGAGCAGGAGCTGGGCTTCGCCGAGGCGTCCTACGGGGAGAAGTCCGTGGCGACGTTCCGCGAGGACATCGATCGGGCCAAGGAGCACATGCGGGCCTCGTTCCAGCTCCAGCACCAGCTCGACGACGAGATCCCGGACACCGAGGCCGAGCAGCGCGCCTGGCTCAAGGAGATCATCCAGCGCAGCGAGGCCGTGGGTGCGGCCCTCGCGGCGCACAAGAAGGAGTTCGACTCCCTGCGCGACCTCGAGAACCAGGTGCCCGAGGCCCTGGAGCGCGTCGACGCCCGCCTGCCCGAGGCGCGGTCCCGGGTGCAGGAGTCCGAGTCGGCGATCGCCGCGCTGCACGGCCAGTACGCGGAGTCCGCCCTCGCCGAGGTCGCGGACAACGCGACGCAGGCCCGGGAGCGGCTCGAGTTCGTGGAGACCGCCGTCGCGAAGGCGCGGAGCGCGTGGGACGCCCAGGACCGCTCCACGGCGGCGCTGGCCGTGCGTGCCGCCGAGGAGGCGCTCAGCCAGGTGGACACGCTCACCGAGGCGGTCGGCAAGGCCGAGGGGTCCCTGCGGGCCATGCTGAGCAACCTGCAGACGGGCCTCGCCCAGTCCGAGCAGGACGTCGCCGAGGCCGAGGCGCTCGTGGCCAACGGGTCGAACCCCGAGCTGGCCGGCCCGGTGGCGGGGATGAAGACCGCCCTGAACGCGGTGCGCCGAGCCCTCGCGGCCGGCCGCCCGGACCCCCTGCAGCTGCTCCACCAGCTCGAGGCCGCGCACCGCCAGCTCAACACCCCGCTGGCCGGCGTCCGCGACGCTCGGGAGCAGGCCCGCCAGGCCTCCCAGGTGCTCACCTCCACGATCGCCCAGGCCCAGGCGCAGATCGACGGCACGGCCGACTTCATCGGCGCCCGGCGCGGTGCGGTGGGCTCGGAGGCCCGGACCCGGCTCGCGGAGGCCGACCACACGCTGCGTTCGGCGATCAGCCTCGGCCGCACCGACCCCGTGGCCGCCCTCCAGCAGGCGCAGCGCGCCTCCCAGCTGGCCGAGCGCGCGAGCGAGCTGGCCCGCGCGGACGTCGAGGGCTTCGGCTACGGCCCCGGCATGGTGGGCGGCATGTACGGTGCACGCCCGCGCGCCGGAGTGGGCGGCAGCTTCGGCGGCGGCCTCGGCGGCGCACTGCTCGGCGGCATCCTGATGAACTCGATCCTGAACAGCGGCAGCTGGGGCGGCGGTGGCTTCGGCGGGTTCGACGGCGGCGGCCTCGGCGGCGGCGACTTCGGCGGGTTCGGCGACATCTCCGGCGGCGGCTTCTGACCGCCGCCCCATGAACTCCGGCGCCCCGGGCGCCGGCCCGGCCCGCACGCGCGGGACGGGGTGGACGCAGGCCGACGGTCTGCGCTGACGTGAAAGACCGACGAAAGGCAGACACCATGGTCAAGCAGTCCATCTTCGGCCGCATCAGCACGCTGGCGAAGGCCAACATCAACGCGATGCTGGACAAGGCCGAGGACCCCCAGAAGATGCTGGACCAGATGGTCCGCGACTACACGAACAACATCGCGGAGGCCGAGGCCGCCGTCGCCCAGACGATCGGCAACCTGCGGATGATCGAGGACGACTACCGCGAGGACCAGGACGCGTCCCGCAGCTGGGGCCAGAAGGCGCTGGCCGCCTCCCAGAAGGCCGACGACTTCCGCACCAAGGGCGACACCGCCTCGGCGGACAAGTTCGACAACCTCGCCAAGGTGGCCATCGAGCGCCAGATGGACTTCGAGCGCCAGGCGAAGTCCGCGGAGCCGACCATCGCCTCGCAGCGCGAGATCGTGGAGCGCCTGAAGACCGGTCTGGACCAGATGAAGGTCAAGCGTCAGCAGCTGGTCGCCAAGCGCGACGAGCTGACCGCCCGCGCCAAGTCCGCCCACGCCCAGTCCGCGGTGGCCGACGCCGTGAAGTCGATCGACCTGCTGGACCCGACCTCCGAGGTCTCCCGCTTCGAAGAGAAGGTCCGTCGCGAGGAGGCCCGCGTGCGCGGCCAGCAGGAGATCGCCGCCTCCTCCCTCGACGCCCAGTTCGAGTCCCTCGAGGACCTCGGCGAGAAGACCGAGGTGGAGGCCCGCCTCGCCGCCCTCAAGGCCGGCGGCGCCGGCCAGGCCGCCCTCACCTCGGGCGACGTCGACGCCGATGAGACCCTGACCCTCGACTACGCGGCCGAGGGGACCGCCGAGGAGACCGGCACCGCGCGCGGCTGACCCCGCCCCTCCCCACGGCCCGTCGCCCGGCCCACGCCGGCGCGGCGGGCCGTCCTCGTGCGCCCCGGCCCGGTGCCCCTCCCGGACGCGCCCCGGCCCCCGCGCTCCTTTGGTACTGTCCCGGGGTCCCTCGGCACGCTCCGTGGGACACCCCCGTCCCCGCACAGAGGAAGAACCCCATGCAAGAGCAGTTCACGGCCTGGTCCGTGCTGGTCGACGCCGGCCTCATCGGCGCGCTCCTGGCCGTGGGCACGCTGGCCCGTGCCGTCATCACGCCCCTCCAGACCCTGATGATCCCGGCCTCCGTCATCGCGGGCATCCTGGGCCTGGCCCTCGGCCCGAACGGCCTGGGCTGGCTGCCGTTCAGCCCCCAGCTGGGCACGTACGGCTCGATCCTGATCGTCATCGTGTTCGTGTGCATCGCGCTCACCGACGACTTCGACGTCCGCAAGATCGGCCGCCCCGTGGGCGCGTTCGCGTCCTACGGCGTGCTGATCTACTCCTCCCAGGTGGCCATCGGCGCCCTCGTCACGCTGGTCCTCCTGCAGCCGCTGTTCGACGCGCCCGACTCGTTCGCCGCCCTGCTGTTCGCCGGCTGGGCGGGAGGCTTCGGCTCCGCGGCCGCCGTGGGCCAGGCGTACGCGGCCAACGGTGATGCGACCGTCACCTCGCTGGCCTACACCTCGGCCACCGTCGGCATGATCGTCGGCGTGGTGGGTGGCATCATCCAGGCCAAGATCGGCGCGCAGCGCGGCCACGCGCGGGAGTTCGCGGGCCTGACCTCCATCCCGGAGGAGCTGCGCACCGGGGTGCTGAACCAGGTGGAGGAACGCCCGGTCATCGGCCGGCACACCTTCTCGGCGGCCTCGGTGGAGTCGCTGGCCTTCCAGGTCGGCGTGGTCGCGATGATCGCGGCGGCCGCGCACGGCGTGGTCTCCTGGATCACGGCCGTGTGGCCGAGCGTCGTGGGTGAGGACGGTCCCCAGCTGATCATCCCCGCGTTCGCGATCGCGTTCCTCCTCGGCCTGATCGCCCGCGTCCTGTTCCAGGCCACGAAGACGGCGAAGTTCCTCGACCCGGGCTCGCTGAACTCGGTGTCCGGCACCGCCACGGACATCCTCATCGTCTGTGGCATCGCCGCGATCGCCCCGACCGTGGTCGTGGACTACTGGCAGCCGCTGCTGCTCCTGTTCGTGATCGGCCTCGCGCTGGCCCTGTTCCTGGGGATCGTCGTGGCGCCGCGCGTCATGACCGACGCGTGGTTCGAGAAGCAGCTGTTCACGTGGGGCTGGGCCACCGGCGCCGTCGCCACGGGCGTGGCCATGCTGCGCATCGTGGACCCGAAGCTGAAGTCCGGGACCATGGAGCAGTTCGGCGTGGCCTACATCCCGGTGGTGCCCGTGGAGATCGCGGCCGTGTCCTTCGTGCCGCTGCTGCTCATCGCGGGCCTGTCCTGGGCCGTGGTCGGCATCTGGGGCGCCATCGCGATCATCGCGATCATCGCTGCCGTCTGGCTGCGCCGCACCGATCCGGGCCGCCGCACCCCGGCCCAGCAGGCGGTCCGGGCCTCGAGCCGCTGACGCTCCCCCACCGATCGCCCGAGGGCGGTCAGCTCGCCCGCCGGCACCGTGCCGGCGGGCCGGGGCGACCGGGCCCGGACATGCGAGAAGGCCCCCAGCAGATGCTGGGGGCCTTCTCCTTCTCGTTGCGGGGGCAGGATTTGAACCTGCGACCTCCGGGTTATGAGCCCGGCGAGCTACCGAACTGCTCCACCCCGCGGCGACTTCTAGAACTATACACACCTGTTCCGTCGAGTTCAAATCGGCGTCAGCGTCCCGCCATCCGGCGGCCATGCGGCGGCCACCTGCCCCGAGACGGCGGCGGCCCCGACCACGCGCGGTGCGTGGCCGGGGCCGCCGTCGACGGTCCGGCGGGCCCGGCCCGCCGGCGCCGGCTCAGCCGCTCGGCGTCGGGCTGGGGCTCGACGACGGCGCGGGGCTCGCCTCGGCCGGGGCCTGCTCCTGGGCAGGCGCGTCGCCGCCCAGGGCGTCGTCGGCGGCGGTGGCACGCTTCAGGGCCTCGTTGAGACGCTTCTGCTGCTCGCCGTAGCCGGCCCAGTCGCCCTCGGCCAGACGCTCCTGGCCCTGGGTCAGGGCGTCCTGCGCCTCCTCGAGGGCCGCCGAGAGCTCCTCCTCGACCGTGCCCGGAGCCGACGGCTCCTCGCCCGGTGCGGGCGCCTCCGCCTGGTTCTCCTCCGGGGTGACCGCGCCCGAGTCGCCGTCGAACACCTGGTCCAGGGCCTCCTGGAGGGTGTCCGCGAAGCCGACCTTGTCGCCGAACGAGACGAGCACCTTGCGCAGCGTCGGGTAGGTGGTGCCGCCCGAGGAGCGGACGTACACCGGCTGGACGTAGAGGATGCCGCCGGCCACCGGCAGAGTGATCATGTTGCCGTTGAGCACCTCGGACGCGCCCTGGCGCAGCAGGTTCAGCTCCCGCGAGACGTCCGCGTTCGAGTCGAAGTTCGCCTGCGCCTGGCCAGGGCCGGGCACCGTGGTGGACCGCGGCAGCTCGAGCAGTCGGAGCTTCCCGTAGCCCTCGGCCTTCACGCCGTCCTCCCCGAGCCGGCGTCGCCGGCGGCGGAGAGGAAACCGTAGAGCACGTTGCGCTGCTGGGCACCGTCCGTGATCTGGGGGATGTAGCTGCTGGTGAGGGAGAACGCCGGCTCGTCCTGGCCGGGCATCTGCAGCGTCATGTAGTACGGCGGCTGCTTGACGTCCTCCTCGCGCGTGGGGTCCGACGGCACGGACCACGCGTCGTTGTTCTCGTAGAAGTCGTCCGCATCGGTCACGTGGTAGCGGCCGAGCAGCTCGCGCTGGACCTTGAACATGTCCTCCGGGTAGCGGACGTGGTCCAGGAGTCCGGCGCTCATCTCCGAGTACGGGCGCAGCGAGGACGGGTACACGTTCTGCCAGGCCCGCAGCAGCGGATCCTGGTCGTCCCACGCGTAGAGGGACACCGAGCCGTCGTACGCGTCCACCGTCGCCTTCACCGAGTTGCGGATGTAGTTCACCCGGCCCTGGAGCGCCGGGTTCTGGCCCTGGCTCAGGGAGTCCACCGTGACCTCGCCCAGCTGCTGGGCGGTGGAGTACGGGAACTGGTCCGAGGTCGTGTAGGCGTCCACGATCCACTGCACGCGGCCGTCGACGATCGCCGGGTAGGGGGCGGTGTCCACCGTCAGGTAGGGCGCGACCTTGCGGACGCGCTCGGCCGGGTCGCGGTCGTAGAGGATCTGCGAGGCCTCGTTCACGTCCGAGGACAGCACCAGCTCGGGCGAGCCGAACTTCACCGCGTACGCGAGCCGGTTGAACAGGTTGCCCACCGAGGGGCCACCGTCGCCGGAGAAGGTGTACGCCGTGTCCTCCTGGGAGTCGGCCGTCTGCGGCCGGTCGCGTTCGACGGCCGGCGCGCCCTCGGGCGCACCCACCACCGAGTACGAGGGCGAGTTGAGCCCGAAGTAGATGCGCGGCTCGTAGTCCTGGTCGGAGGCCAGCGGCCCGCGCGTCGGGATCTCGGAGAGCAGCCACTGGGGCCGGCCGCCGGCCGCGACCTCGGAGGCGTCGGCCACGACCATGCCGTAGCCGTGCGTGTAGATGGTGTGGCGGTTCACCCACGACTGCATGTCGTCCACGTTGACGTCACGGGCCGCCAGGATGGTGTCCCGCGTCTGGCCGTCCACCTCGTAGCGGTCCACGTGCAGGGTGGTGGGGAACGCGTAGTACGGACGGAACTGCTGGAGCTGCCCGAAGGTCTGGGAGATCAGGTTCGGGTCCATGAGACGGACGTTGGCCGTGTTGGCCTCCTCGCCCGCCAGGGCCCCGGCCTCGGTGTCCGTGGCGCCCTCATAGTTCGTCACCTCGACGTCGTCCAGGCCGTACGCCTCGCGCGTCATGGCGATGTTCCGCTCGATGTACTGGGACTCGAGCGTGCGCTCGGACGGCTTCACCTGGTACTCCTGCACGATGAAGGGGTACGCCGTGCCCACCACGAGCGCCGTGATGACCAGGACCGCGGTGCCGATCAGCGACAGCCGCCACCGGCCCGAGACCACCGTCCACACGAACAGGCCGGCCACGATCACGGCCGTGACCGCCAGGATCGCCGACGTCGGGATGACCGCGTTCACGTCCGTGTAGAGCGCGCCGGCCCAGTTGCCGGTCTGCGACTGCGTGGTGCGGTAGCGGTTGAGCCAGAAGTTGACGCCCTGCAGCAGCAGGAACACGGCCAGGGTGATGCCGATGTGGGCGCGCGCCGCCGGGGTGATCCGCACGCTGCCGCCCTCCTCCACGCGCACCGCGCCGTACAGGTAGTGCACGAGCAGACCGGTGATGCCGGAGACCAGGACCACCGAGATCAGGTACCCGACCATGAGCGTCAGGAACGGCAGGGTGGCCATGAAGAACATGAGGTCCAGGCCGAACTCCGGGTCCGCCTGGCCGTAGGGCACCTGGTTCAGGAACAGCAGGACCGTGTTCCAGCCGTTCATCGCGGTGGAGCCGGCGAACACGCCGAGCACGAGCGGGACACCCAGGAACACCAGGCGGCGGATGGGCTCGAGCTGGCGCTGGGCCTGGCTGAGCGAGTCCCGCGCGGCCGCGGACGCGTCCGCGGGGCGGTGGCGCCAGGCCGTGCGGATCGCCAGCCACACGGCGAGGGCCATCCCGAGCCCGGCGATCAGGAACAGCGCGGCCTTGGCGACGACCTCGGTCCAGAAGACCTCGGTGAAGCCCAGCTGCGAGAACCACAGCACGTCCGTGTAGACGTTCGTGAACACCACGAACAGCCCCACGAGCACGGCCACCGCGATGATGGTCAGCACGAGCGCGCTCGGCCGGCCCGGCCGGCCCCTGCCGCGCGCGGCGGAGGACCCGCCCCCGCCGAACGGGCCACCAGGACCGCGGTCGCCGTCGTCGCCCGGGCCGCGCGGGGCGCCGCCGAAGGGGCCGAACGCCCCGAACGGGCCGGACTGGCCCCCGGCGGTCCCGCCGCCGTCACGGGGCGGTCCGCCGAACGGTCCGCCGCCTCCCTGTCCGAAGCTCACTGCTCTGTCCTCTTCCCTCCCGCGTCCGCGGGGCTCTGCTCCGGCCCGGGGCGCTGCGCCCCGGACATGTCGTCCGGTCTGGTGGTCTGGTGGTCTGGTGGTCCTGGTGTGCGTCGGCTCAGCCGCACGTCCGGGCGGCGGCCGGGGTCTCCCCCCGGGCCACCGCCTCGACGATGTCGCGGGCCTGGCCCAGCGTGTCCACGGGGTACACCGTCAGGCCCTCGGGCACACGGCCGGCCAGCTCCTCGCAGTTCGCCGTGGGGGCGAGGAACGTCGTGGCCCCCGCCTCGGCGGCGCCGCGCACCTTCTGCGGGATCCCGCCGATGGGACCCACGACGCCGTCCCCCGTGATCGTGCCCGTTCCGGCGATCGAGGCGCCCCCCGTCATCGCCCCCGGGGTCAGCCGCTCGATCACGGTGAGCGCGAACATCAGACCCGCCGAAGGTCCGCCGATGTCCGGCACGGTCAGCTCGACGTCCACCGGGACGTCGTAGGCGGTCTCGATCAGGGCCCCCATCTGCCACGGCTGGGGCGCGCCCTCGGGGGCGGCCGCCACCGGCACCTCGAGGTCCTGCTCCACGCCGTCGCGGCGGACCGTCAGCGTGACCGGGTCGGGCCCCGCGGCCCCGACGGCGGCGCGCACGGCCTCCAGGTCGGCCACGGGCCGTCCCTCGGCGGCGATCACCTCGTCCCCGGCCCGCAGGACACCCTCGGCGGGCCCGCCGGGCACGAGCTGCTGCACGACGAGCCGCTGGGGCACCTCGCGTCCGAGCTCGTGCAGGGCCGCGGCGGTCGCGGTCTGCTGGGAGTCCGACATGGCCGCCGAATTGGCCTCGCCGACCTCGTCGGAGGTGACGCCGGTGGGATACATCAGCTCGCGCGGGACCACGTCCACGGCGGGGTCCGTCAGGCCGCGGCCGAGGTCGAGCAGGGAGGTGGTGCCGATGGGAGGACCCCCGACCATCACGGTGGTCATGTGCAGGGTCCCCTCACCCGGGTCCGCCTCGCCGCCCTCGACGCGCAGCACGGGTCGACCCTCCCGTTCGCCCAGCAGGTCCACGGCGGGGCCGGGGCCCTCGAGGATGTAGGGGGTGGGGGCCAGCAGTGCCAGCCCGGCGCTGCCCAGGGCGAGCCATCCGGAGAAGGGCACGCGGGCGGCGCGGGTGGTCCTCGAGGGCACTGCGCGCACGCGACACCGTCTTTCCTGGGGGTCCTGATCGGGCCGTCCTCGCCGCCGGGCACGGGCCGCGCGGCGACGGTCACACCAGTCTACGCGGGGCCGCGACCCCCGCCTGCCCCGCGCGACGCCGTGCGCCATGGGCGAACCGCGCCGCCGCGACGTCGGGAGGGCGGGCGCGCCGCGCCGACGCGGATACGCTGGAGACATGAGCAACGACGCGCGCACGCCCGGATCCGACGACGGCCGCGACCCCCTGGAGGAGATGCTGCGGCAGCTCTTCGGCGGCCAGGGCCCCGACCCGGACGAAGTCCGACGCGCCATGGAGGGCCTGGGCGGCCCCGGCGGGGTGCCCTTCGACCCGTCCCAGCTGAATCCGGCCATGATGCAGCAGGCCATGGCCCAGTTCCAGGCGATGATGAGCTCCGGCTCCGGCTCGGACGGCCCCGTGAACTGGGCTCTGGCGAAGCAGGCCGCCCGCCAGGCCGTGGCCGGCGAGGACCCGGCCGTCGGCTCGTTCGCGCGACGCGAGGTGGACGAGGCGCTGCGGCTGGCCGAGCTGTGGCTCGACGGCGTCACGCAGACCGAGCCCGTCGGCAGCGTCGGCGTGGCCTGGTCCCGTGCCGAGTGGGTCGAGGCGACCATGGACCAGTGGCGCCGGCTCACCGAGCCCGTGGCCGTCTCGATGTCCCGCGCGATGTCCGCGGCCATCGAGCAGCAGCTGCCGGGCCAGCTCCCCGAGGGCATGGACGCCTCCCTGCTCGGCGGGCTGCAGCCCATGCTGAAGAACATGGGCGGCACGATGTTCGGCCTGCAGCTCGGCAGCGCCGTGGGCGCCCTGGGCAAGGAGGTGCTCTCGGGCACGGACATCGGCCTGCCCGTCGCCGGCCACCGTCTCGCCCTCGTCCCCGTGAACATCGAGGAGTTCGGCGACGGGCTCTCGGTGCCGGACGACCAGATCCGCATCTACCTGGCCCTGCGCGAGGCCGCACGCATGCGCCTGTTCCTGCACTCGCCGTGGCTCGAGCGGGACCTGTACGCCGCCGTCGAGCAGTACGCCGCGGGCATCCGCCTGGACACCGAGGGCATCGAGCGGGCCGCGCAGTCGGTGGACCCGATGGACCCCGGCTCCCTGCAGGCCGTGTTCGACGGGGCGTCCTTCATCGCCGCCCCGGACGCCACCCAGCAGGCCGCGCTGGACCAGCTGGAGCTGCTCGTCGCCCTCGTGGAGGGCTGGGTGGACGTGGTGGTCGCCGAGGCCGCGCGCCCCCTCGAGTCGGCGGCCGCCCTGCGCGAGACCATGAACCGCCGCCGCGCCTCGGGTGGCCCGGCCGAACAGGCCTTCGCCGCCCTCGTGGGCCTCGAGCTGCGCCCGCGACGCCTGCGCGAGGCCGCCGCGTTCTGGGAACACGTCACGGCCGAGCACGGCACGGAGTACCGCGAGGAGATCTGGCGCCATCCCGAGCGTCAGCCCACGGCGGAGGACCTCGAGGACCCCGCCGGGTACGCCGGGCGCCGCTCCGCCGCGGACGCCAGCACCGAGTCCC
This sequence comes from Micrococcus sp. GPGPB33, assembly GCF_037853785.1. NCBI lineage: Bacteria > Bacillati > Actinomycetota > Actinomycetes > Micrococcales > Micrococcaceae > Micrococcus > Micrococcus sp. GPGPB33. Next base: position 1,516,690 of record NZ_JAQMWO010000002.1, on the reverse strand, counting down.
TCGACGACGAGCTGCGCAAGCTCCTCGAGGGTGGCTTCGGCGACGCGCCGCGCGAGGGCTGAGCCCCTCCCGGCACGACGACGGCGGGCGGTCCGGCACCTCGGGTGCGGGCCGCCCGCCGTCGTGTCAGCCGGCGTCCTCGTCCTCCGCCCACCGGTCCGGCGCCGTGCGACCGCGGCCCTCAGCGAAGGTCACCCCGTCGAGGAAGGCCATCGCCTCGGCGTAGCGCGGGTACCGGTCCACGAGGCGTCGGAAGGCCGGGCCGTGTCCGGACTCCAGCAGATGGGCCAGCTCGTGGACGAGCACCGCCGCCACCACCCAGTCCGGCATGCCGCGCAGCTGCGTCGAGAGCCGGATGGTGCCGCGGGCCGGCGTGCACGAGCCCCAGCGGCGGCGCTGCCGGGCCGACCACGTGACCGAGACCGGACGGGCCCGCCCACCCAGGTGCGCCGCCGAGAGCCGTCCCGCCCAGGCCAGGAGCGCGTCGTCGGAGCGAGCGTCGGCGGGGCCGCCGTCCGGGTCGGCCGCCGGCTGCCCCGTCCCGCCGCGTGCGCCCACCTTCGCGACCATCCGGCCGATCCACTCGCGCTCCTGCGCGGCCGAGAGCCGGGCCGGGACGTTGACCTGCAGGCGGCCGTCGCGCCACGCCGCCGAGACGGTGCGGGTGCGGGCCGTGGAGCGCACGAGCCGCACGGGCGTGCCCTCCCAGTCCAGATGGATACTCTCGCGGGCGGGACCGCGGTGGGCGGCCGGGACGGCACGCGGAGGGCGGCCGGGGGCGGGCGGGACAGGGCGCATCCGGCCATTGTCCGGCATGGGCCGCAGGCTGTGGACAATCCGGCGCGGTCCGGGAGCGCCCTGGCAGGGTGGGAGGCACCGAGCCGAGAGGAGAGCCGTGCGCACCGTCGCCGAGACCGTCACCACCGTCCCTCATGATGCCGCCGCGTCAGCGCTGGAGCCGGGGGCGTGGGCCCCGCCGACGGACGTCCACGTGGCGGGCCTCGACGCGGTGGGCGCGGCGATCGCCCACGCGCTGGCGGGGGCCGGGGCGCTGCGCCTGGCCCTGTGGGATCCGCGGCCCGTCGACGCCGCGGATCTGGGGACCGGCCTGCTGCCCGGGGACCTCGGTCGGCCCCGGGCGGGTGCGCTCGAGCGCCGGCTGGGCGATGTGGCCCCCGGGCTGCGCGTCTTCGCGCACCACGGCCCGGTGCCGGTGCTCGTGGGGCAGGCGACGGTGGCGGTGAGGTCCGTGCTCGACGCGGACCTGGCCGCGCAGGCCCTGGCCGCCGACCACCCGCTGCTGCCGGTCACGGTGGGGCCGAGAGCGGTCACGGTCGGACCATGGTGCGCCCCCGGGGTGCGCGGGTGCCCGCTGTGCCGATGGCCCGCGGACCCGGCGGGCGTCCCCGGTGTCCCGACGGCGCCCGGCCCGTCGGCGCACCGGGGACAGGTGGACGGGCTCGCGGCGCTGCGGGCCGCCGTGCTGACCGTGGACGCGCTGCGGACCGGACCGGCCCCCGGCGTGCTGCGGGCCGATCGGGTGACGGGACGCACGCGCCGGGTGAAGGTCCGCCCCCGGCCCGGCTGCGCCTGCGACCCGGATGCGCTCGGCTGGGCGTTCTGACGGGGGCGGCGCCGCCGGCGGAACGGGGTGCGGGCCCGCGGCTCAGGCCGTCGGGGTGCCGTGCAGCAGCTCGAGCAGCTCCGGTCCGTGCTTCTCCAGCTTGGCCTTGCCGAGGCCGGGCACCTTCAGGAGCTCTGCCGGGGTCCTCGGCATGGCCTCGGCGATGGCCACGAGGGTGGCGTCCGTGAACACCACGAACGCGGGCATCCGCATCTCGGCGGCCGTGCGGGTGCGCCAGTCGCGCAGCTCCTCGAGCACGGCCTCGTCGTAGGTGGCGGGGCAGTCCAGGCAGCTGCCGACCTTGCGCTCGGCTCCCGTCTCGAGGGGCTTGCCGCACGTGCGGCACACGGCGACCTTCGCACCCCGGCGCCGCGGCGCCGTCGGGCCGGCCGCGGAACCACGGGCCGGGGCGTGCTCGCGGGTGCCGCCGAGGGTCGGGTCGATGGCCCACAGGAACCGGGAGGGCCGCCGGGTGGAGCGCCCGCCCGTGCCCCGCGAGAGCGTCCACGTCAGCGACAGGTGCTGGCGGGCACGCGTGATCCCCACGTAGAGCAGGCGCCGTTCCTCGTCCACCTCGGCCTGGGTCTCCGCGAAGGAGATCGGCATGAGCCCCTCGGACAGGCCCACGAGGAACACCGCGTCCCACTCGAGGCCCTTGGCGGAGTGCAGCGAGGCCAGGGTGATGCCCTGCACCGTCGGCGCGTGCTGGTGCTGGGCGCGCTCGTCGAGCTCGGCCACGAGCTCGGTCAGCGTGAACTCGGCCCCGCGCGTCGTGGCGAGCTGGTCGGCGAGGTTGACGAGGGCGTGCAGGGACTCCCACCGTTCACGGGCCGCGCCGGTGGCCGACGGCGGTTCGGCGGAGTAGCCGAGCGAGGAGAGCACGTCCCGCACCCGGTCCGTGACGTCGTCGCCCGTCAGGTCCTGGGCCGCGCGGGCGGCGGCCCGCAGCTGCAGGATGCCGTCGCGCACCTCGCGCCGGGAGAAGAACCGCTCGCCGCCGCGCAGCTGGTAGCCGATGCCCGCTGAGGACAGCGCCGTCTCGAAGGCCTGGGACTGGCCGTTGGTGCGGAACAGGACGGCGATCTCGGAGGCCGGCACGCCGTCGTCGATCAGCGCCGCGATCCGGTCTGCGACCCAGCCGGCCTCGGCCTCGTCGTCGGTGCACTCCGCGAACACGAGGTCGGGGCCGGCCGGCCGCTGGGAGACGAGCTCGAGGGGGTCGGGCCAGCGCGGCATCGTGCGGTCCCGCTCCCCCGCCTTGGTGCGGTCCGCCAGCAGGCGGTTGGCCGCCTCCACGATCTGCGGGCTGGACCGGTAGTCACGCACGAGACGGACCACCGTGGCCGCGGGATACCGCTCACGGAAGTCGGTGAGGAAGCGGGAGGTCGCGCCCGTGAACGAGTAGATCGTCTGAGAGGCGTCGCCGACGACGCACAGGTCGCCGCGGTCGCCGAGCCAGAGGTCGAGCAGGCGGTGCTGCAGCGGCGAGACGTCCTGGTACTCGTCCACCACGAACACGCGGTACTGGTCCCGGATCGTGGCCGCGATCTGCGGCTCGGTGGACAGGATCCCCACGAGGATCAGCAGCACGTCCTCGAAGTCGATCATGTTCCGGGCTGTCTTGGCCTCCTCGTAACCGGTGTAGAGACGGGCGACGGTGGTGGCGGTCCAGCCGGCGGGCATCTCCCGCTCCTTCGCGGCCTCGGCGTAGCCCTCGGGGGCGTGCAGGGAGACCTTGGCCCATTCGATCTCGCCGGCGAGGTCGCGCAGTCCGGCCCGGTCCACGGTCATGCGCATGCGCTGGGCGACCTCCGTGAGCAGGCGCACCTTGTTCTCGATCAGCGAGGGCATGGGCCCGCCCACGGCCTGGGGCCAGAAGTACTGCAGCTGGCGCAGGGCCGCCGAGTGGAACGTGCGGGCCTGGACGCCGGCCACGCCGAGGTCGCGCAGGCGGGTGCGCATCTCCGCGGCGGCGCGCGCCGTGAAGGTCAGGGCGAGGGTGCGGTGCGGGTCGAAGACGCCGGAGGCCACGCCGTAGGCGATGCGGTGCGTGATGGCGCGGGTCTTGCCGGTGCCGGCGCCGGCCAGGATGCAGACGGGCCCGTGCAGGGTCGTGGCGGCCCGGCGCTGCTCCGGGTCGAGGCCGCGGAGGATCTCGTCGGGAGTGCTCATGCGGGACGAGTCCTCCTAGGTGATCAGGGTCTGCGCATCGGGCAGCGTCCCACCGTACCAATCCTCGATGAGTGCCCGCGCGATGGACACAGCCCCGGGCAGGGTGACGTCGCCCTCGCGGGCCAGATGCGCGAGCTCCTCCCGCTCGAACCAGCGCACGGAGAGGATCTCCTCGCCGTCCGGGACCGGCTCGGCACCGGCCGGGGCCAGCGCGGTGAAACCGAGCATGAGCGAGCGCGGGAACGGCCACGGCTGGGAGCCGCGGTAGCGCGGCTGCGTCACCGTGATCCCGGACTCCTCCGCGATCTCCCGGACCACCGCGTGCTCGAGGGACTCCCCCGGCTCCACGAACCCGGCCAGGCAGGAGTACAGCCCCTCGGGCCACGCCGCGTTGCGGCCCAGCAGGATCCGCCCGGCCGGGTCGATGACGGCCACGATCACCGCCGGGTCCGTGCGCGGGAACTGCTCCCGGGAGCAGTTGCGGCAGCGACGCACCCAGCCGGCCGCCTCGACGTCCGTGGCGCCGCCGCAGAACGCGCAGAAGCGGTGGGTGGCGTGCCAGTTGGCGTTCGCGACAGCGGCCACGAACAGCCCGGTGTCCGCGTCGCTGAGGGCGGCGGCCGCATCGCGGAGGCCGACCCACACGGCGTCCGCGAGCGCGGTGGCCGCGTCCTCCGGCAGGGCCGCCGGCGGCTCGACGGCGACGGAGACCACCTCGCGCTCCCGCCCGTGCGGGCCCCGGTCCGCCGCGGTGCCGCGGCCCAGATACGCGGCCTCGGCCGGCACGGGACCGGAGGGCGCGGTGAAGACGAGCCGGCCGTCCGCGACGGGTGCGCGGCCACCCTGCAGCCACAGGACCTCCGTTCCCTCGCGCGCCCAGACCGCCGCCAGGTGGCCCGGGTCGAGGCGAGCCACGGCACCGCGGTCCAGCTCCTCGCGGGCCAGCGGCAGGGCCAGCGGCGGTGCGGCGGTGAGGTCGGACGACGACGGGGGGCAGGAAGCCATGCGTCCAGGCTAGCGACCCGTCTCCGGTGCGCCCGACGACGGGGGCGGGCGTTCCGCGCCTAGGCTGGAGGGGTGGATCGTCAGCCCCTTCGTCTTGCAGCCCTGGCCGCCGCGGCCGTCCCCGGCCTCGCCCCCGTCTCCGTGGAGGCGAGCCCGGACGACCCCGCGGACTTCTCGACCGCCGTCGTCGTGGACGGTGAGGGCCAGCGGTGGCGGGTCCGCTCGCCCCGCACCCCGGAGGCGGGCATCCGTCTCGAGACGGAGCTGCAGGTGCTGGCAGGCCTGACCCCGGCGGTGCGCGCTGGCCTGCCGTTCCGCACGCCCTCCGTGGCGGGCGCGGTGCGGCTCGAGGGGCTGCGCACCTTCGTCTACCAGGACATGCCCGGGCGTCCCGTCACCCTGGAGGAGCTGGCCCGACTCGGCGAGCCCGCGGTGCAGGACGTGGGCCGCGTGCTGGCCGCGATCCACACGCTGCCCTCGGACGTCGTGGACCACGCGGACCTGCCCTCCTACACGGCGGAGCAGATCCGGCAGCGTCACCTCCACGCCCTCGACCAGGCGGCCACCTCCGGCCGCGTGCCGCCCCTGCTGCTGCGCCGCTGGGAGGAGGCCATGGAGGAAGAGCCCCTGTGGCGGTTCACCCCGGTGCCCGTGCATGGTGACCTGCACGAGGACAACCTGCTCCTCGAACGCGGCCGCGTGGTGGGCGTGACGGGCTGGACGGACCTGCACGTGGGCGACCCGGCCGACGACGTCGCCTGGCTGGCCGCCGCCACGGACCCGGACCTGGCCGACCGCGTCCTCGACGCCTACGCGGCCCGGCGGGCCGACGCGGGGGCCGCCGACGACGGCGACGCCCACCTGATGCGCCGTGCGGCGCTGCTCGCCGAGTTCGCCCTCGCCCAGTGGCTCACGCGGGGCCTGGACCGGCACGACGAGGGGATGGTCGCCGAGGCGGAGGCCATGCTGGCCGAGCTCGAGGGCGACGTGCGCGCCGCGCAGGAGGCGGCCGCGCGCCAGGCGGAGGCCGACGCGGCCGCCGACGCCGCCGAGGACGCCCGGGATGCGGCGGAGGACGCCCGGGAGGCCGCGGCCGTGAGGAGCGCGGACCCGGAGACGGGGTCGCTGCCCGCCGTCGAGGTGGTGCGGCCGATCAACGGCGGGCCAGGGCGTCCGTGATGTGACGCTCGAGCTCCTCCTCCCCCCCGGCAGGTCCGGGAAGGAGCGCTCCTGCCCGTGGGCCACGTACACGAAGCTGGCCCCGATCCGTTCCAGCGGGATCCCGTGCAGCCGTGACCAGGCGAGCCGGTAGACGGCCAGCTGCAGCGACTTGAGCTCGAGGTCGCGGCCCCGCGGCACGGCGCCGGTCTTCCAGTCGACGAGCTCCCAGTCGGCCTCGGGGTCGAAGGGCAGGCGGGGGTCCCCGCCGGAGCGGTAGATCGCGTCGACCCGGCCCCGCAGCGTGATCCCGCCGACCGTCGTCTCGACCGGGGCCTCGACGAAGGCCGGGGTGCGCTCCGCCCAGCGCGAGGAGCGGAACCACTCCTGCATCGGGCCGAGGTCGAGGGCCTCGTCGACCCACAGGTCCGCGGCGTCCTCGGCCGAGTCGATGTCCAGCATGCCGGTGGCCCCGAAGCGCTCCTCGAGCCACGCGTGGAACGCCGTGCCGCGTCGCGCCGCGTGCGCGGGCGGCCGGGGCAGGGGCCGGCGCAGCTGCTCGGCCACGGCCTGCGGGTCGGCGGCGAGCTCGCCGTAGAGGGACACGGAGACGTGCTCGGGCAGGGCGGTCTCCCCGCCCGTCCCGGCGACGTCCCGGCGGCGCAGCAGCACCCAGTCCACCTGGCGGGCCAGCTCCGGGTCGTCCCCGAGCGCCGCCGGGTCCGCGGCGTGCACGGCCGCGGCGGCCGCCTCCACCCCGTGCCGGCGGGCCCGGGAGCGGTGCGGCAGCGGCTGCCAGCGTTCCTCGTCCTCGGGGTCCTCCGGGTCGGCGACGAAGGCCTCCGGGCCGTCGAGCGGGTCGAAGGGCCAGCGGGCGACCAGCGTCCGGGCCGCGGCGGGGTTGGCCTCGGGCAGGTCGTCCTCGGCGGGGGCGGGGCCGAGCGCGACGCCGGGCACCTCCCCGCCAGACCGGCCACCTCCTCGAGGAAGGCCGAGGCCGGCAGGGGCTCCTTGTTGACTCCCTTGAACAGGGAGGTGCTCAGCCACAGGGCGGATCGCGCGCGCGTGTACGCGACGTAGGCCAGGCGCCGCTCCTCGCGCTCGGCGTGGGCGGCCACGGCCACGGCATAGGGGTCCGGGTTGCCCTCCTGGGCCGCCTTGGAGCTGTACTTGGTGCCGGCCGACTGGACCCAGTCCCGCTGGTCCTGGGCCCACGAGCCGTCCCACTGCGGCAGCGACGCGCGGTCCCCGCGCAGGGGCCACGGCAGCGCGCCGGCCCCGGGGCTGGTCCAGCGGTCCGCCCGCGTGGACGGGAACGTGCCCTCCTGCAGGCCGGGGACCGCGACGACGTCCCACTCGAGCCCCTTCGAGGCGTGCGCGGTGAGCACCTGGACCAGGCCGGGGGTGGGTTCGGCGTTCTCGACGCCGAGGCCGTCCTCGTGCTCGAGGACGGACTCCGTCCAGGCCAGGAACGCCGTCAGGTCCGTCGCCGTGGTGCCGGCGCCGAAGTCGCGGGCCGCGTCCTGGAACGCGTTCAAGTGCCGCCGGGCCGCGGCCGCGGAGACGCCGGGCCGCAGGGCCACCTCGACGTCCAACCCCGTCTCACGGATCACCTCCGCGATGAGGTCGGCCGGGTCCTCCCCGGTGCGCGTGGAGAGCCGGCGCAGCTCGGCGTTGACGGCCCTCAGCCGGGCCAGGCCCTCGGGTGAGAAGCCGCGGCCGCGGGAGCCGACCCAGTCCGTCCCCTCCCCGGGCAGGGAGTCGAGGGCCTCCAGCAGGGCGGCGGCGTCGGCGTCCTCCTCGGGGCTCACGTCCCGGTCCGGGGCCGCGTCCGGGGCAGCCCCGGCGGGGTCCTCCCGCCCACCGGCGGCCCGCTGGGCCCGCAGCCGCGAGACGAACCGGGCGCGCTCCTGGAGCACCTCGAGGTCGGCCACACCGATGCGCCAGCGCGGGCCGGTGAGCAGGCGGACGAGCTGGTCGCTGCGCGTGGGGTCGGCCAGCACGTGGAGGACGGCGAGCACCTCGGCGACCTCCGGCAGCGCCAGCAGCCCGGAGAGCCCGAGCACCTCGTAGGGCAGGCCGGCGGCGTCGAGCGCGTCCAGCACGGGGCCGAACTGGGCGCGGGTGCGGCACAGGACGGCGCGGCTCGGGGTGGTCCCCCCAGGCCCGGACCCGGTGAGGGCGCCGAGGCGGGCGACGACGTCGGCGGCCTCCTCCTCCGCGGTGACGAACCGGTCCACCCGGACGACGCCCTCCCCCGCGCCCGGTCGGGGTCGCAGGGTGCGCACCTCCACCGGCGCGCCGCCCGCCGCGGCGGCGTGGGCGTTCAGCGGCGCGGCGACGGCGTTGGCGACCGCCAGGATCGACTCCTCGTTGCGCCACGCGATCGTCAGGTGCGAGACGTCCGCGTTCACACGCCGCGGGGCGCCGCCGGGACCGGTCTCCAGCCGGGGGAAGGCGTGCGGGAAGGCGAAGAGCTGTCCGGCGGAGGCGCCGCGGAAGCCGTAGATCGACTGGTGGGGGTCGCCCACCGCGGTGACGCAGTGCCCCAGCCCGGGCGCGTCGTCCTCGGGGCCGCGCGGGCCGAACAACCCGGCGAAGATCCGCATCTGGGCGTGGGAGGTGTCCTGGAACTCGTCCAGCAGCACCACGGGGAACCGCGCGCGCTCCTGCTCGCCGGCCGCCGGCACCTCGACGGCGATGCGCGCCGCGTGGCGCAGCAGGTCGCCGAAGTCCATGACGTCCTGCTCGCGCTTGACCTCGTCGTAGCGGGCCACGAGGTCCGCCATGAGGGCGCGGTCCGCCAGGCCGGTCAGGAACTCCTGGATCTCCTTCGAGGGGGTCTTGGCGCGCGGGGGCAGCGGCAGGGCGCTCCCCTGCTCGGCCAGCCGGGCCAGGAACCCGCGCACCTCGTCCGCGGTCACCAGGTGCTCGGCCATGTCCCCGGCCAGCCGCAGGGCCTGTGTGATGAGCCGGGACGGGGCCACGCCGAGGGTGTCCGCGACCACCGGATGCGAACGCACCACGGCGCCCATGAGCCGGTGGGCGTCCGCGCCCCCCAGCAGCCGCGCCTCCGGTTCCACGCCGATCCGCAGGCCGTGGTCCCTGACGAGCGCGCCCGCGTAGGAGTGGTACGTGGACACCGAGGCGCGGCCCAGGTCCTCGGGCTCCCCGTCGAAGCCGGGGATCTCGAGGCCGGAGCGCAGCAGGGCGTCCACGCGCCCGTTGATCCGCTCGGCGAGCTCACCGGCCGCCTTCCGGGTGAACGTGACGCCGAGGACCTCGTCCGGGCGCACGAGCCCGTTGGCCACGAGCCACACCACGCGGTCGGCCATGGTGGCGGTCTTGCCGGATCCGGCGCCGGCCAGCACCAGGCGCGGAGTGAGCGGGGCGGTGACCACCTCGGCCTGCTCCTGCGTGGGCGGGGGCAGCCGCAGCCGCGCCGCGATGTCCTCCGGGGAGTGGACCGCGTCCTCGACGCGCGGACGATCGGTCGGGGCGGCGGGATCGCCGGTCAGCGGGGCCATTCGGTGACCTGCCTTCCTTCGGAGCAGAGCGGACAGACGGAGGGCAGCGCGCACCGACGGGCGCCGGCCTCGTGGAGGGCGAGGAAGCGCGGCCCCGTGGTGCGGCGGGCCGCCGTGAACACCTGCTCGAGCGCCCAGGTGTCCTCGTCCTCGAGGGCCGGCTGGTCCTGCACCTTGGTCTTCTGGGTGCCGGCGCCGAGCTGGACGAGGGCCGCGCCGGCCGGCGTCGTGGGCCGCTCCAGCCCGGCGAGCGCGGCGCGCAGGGCGGGGTCGGTGGCGGGGTCGTCCCGGACCTGCTCCAGACCACCGGCGCGGACGGCCACCTGGTAGGCGGCCAGCTGGGGCTGGCGCGCCATCTCCGCACCGGTGGGCGCGCTGCGGCCGGTCTTGAGGTCGGCGATGAAGGGTCGGCCCTGCGCGTCCGCCTCGAGCCGGTCCACGACGCCGGTGATCCGGACGGTGGTCCCGCCCCAGGTCAGGTCCGCGAGGAGCCGCACCTCCTGGGCCACGGGCCGACGCCCGGCCGCCCGGGCGATGCTCCAGTAGCCGATGTAGGCGTCCACCAGGCCGCGGGCCCGGTCGTGCTCGATCTCCGTGATCCAGCCCTCCGGCAGGCCGAGTTCGGGCAGGCGGCGCTCCAGTTCGGCACGCACGTCCTCGGGCATGCCCTCGGGATGGTGCTCGGCCACCGAGTGCACGAGCGTGCCCACGGACTGGGCGAGGGTTCCGCCCGCGTTCGCGCCGACGTGGTACAGCACCCAGTCCAGCGGATTGCGCAGGGCCGTCTCCACGCGGGAGGGCGAGAGCGCGACGACCTCGTGCTTCGGGTCGACGAGCGCAGCCTCGGTGGACAGCGGCAGCAGGCCCCACCAGCGTCGGGGGTCCGCGACGGTCACGCCGTCCTCGGCGAGGGCCGCCAGGCCGGCGGCCGCCGCCGCCCGGGGTGTCGCCCCGTCGGCCGCGTCCGCCTCGTCCCCGGCCTCCAGGACGCGGCGCAGCCGGCCGACGAGCGCGGGCGCCGTGATCGGGTCGGGGACCGCGGTGAGCCGCCGGACGCCGGCGGCGTCGCGCGCCTCGGCGGGCAGCCGTTCGGGCGGGTCCACCAGGTCGAGGAAGTCGGAGGGGCCCTCATCCGGCGAGCGCACGGCCGTGGCGACCACCTGGCGCCGTGCCCGGGAGACGGCGGCCGCGAGCATGCGCAGCTCGTCCTGGCGGACCTCGCGCAGCCGGGTGCGGTGGTCCGTGGGCCACGGGGCGTCCGCGGGCAGGGTCACGAGGTCCACGAGGTCGGTGGCGCCGAGCAGCTGGCCGCGCAACCGGGTGTTCGGCCACACGCCCTCCTGCAGGCCCACGACGATCACCGTGTCCCACTCCTGGCCGGCCGCCGCGGCGGGGTGCGCACGTGCACGGCGTCGCCGGACTCGGCCCGGCGGGCCAGGGTGTCCACGGGCAGGTCCTGGGACTCCATGTAGACGGCGAACGACTCGGGCGAGGCGCCCGGGAACTGGTCCACGAAGCGCTCGGCCACCTTGAACAGGGCGACGACGGCGTCGAGATCCGCGTCCGCACGGCGGGACTCGCGGCGGTCGTTCGCGTGCTCGGCGGGCCGCAGCGCGAGCGAACGCCACCGCTCGGCCCGACCGGAGGCGGACCACAGCGCCCACAGCACGGTCTCGGGCGAGGCCGAGGGGGCGCGGGCGGCCTCCAGGCCGTCCCGGAGCATCCAGTGGACGCGGCGCAGGGCGCGGTGCCGCTCGTGCTCGGGGCCGGCCAGGCTCGGGTCCAGGAGGGCCGCGGCGAGCAGCGCGTCCGAGGTGCGCCGGCCGCCCCGGCCCCGCTCGGCGGCCAGCAGGTCCTGGCGCAGCCGCCGCACGTGCAGCGCGCTGGCCATCCCGTACCGGCCGGTGAGCAGTCCCACGACCTCGTCCGGGTCGAGCACGTCCTCGACCCGGGCCTCCGGATCCTCCGCGAGCGCCCCCGCCGCGTCCAGCAGGGTGAGCAGGGGCGCGACGGCGGGCTCCTCCTTCAGCACGAGCCCGGCGGCGTCCCGCAGCACGGGGACGCCCTCGGCCTCCAGGTGACGGGCGAGCGCGGCCACGCGGGAGCCGGAGCGGGCGACCACGAGGATCCGGTCCAGGGGCACCCCGTCCTCGTGGTGGACCCGCAGCACCCGTTCGAGGACGAGCTGGTCCTCGTGGGCGCGGGTGGGCACGACGTGCGCCCGGACGGCGCCGTCGCCGTCCGCCGGGACGGTCTCGGTGCGGGTCCGTTCGACGCCGGCGGTGCGCTGGCGGACCCGGCGGGCCACGCGGAGGTAGGCGTCCTGGACCGCGGCGCGCATGCGGTGCCCGCGCGTCAGCACCCGGACGCGTCCGTCCGGGGACGCGGGCGGGGCGGCCCCCGGCACGGGATCGGGGTCGAGGACCTCGGGGTACCGGGCGAGGAGGTCGGGCCGGGCGCCGCGGAAGCCCTCCACGGTGGTGTCCGGTGACGCGGTGAGCAACACGTCCCGCCCGCGGCCGAGCACGCTGAGCAGGTCGTGCACGGCGGGGGTGGCCTCGTGGAGGTCCTCGACCACGAGCACGGCCAGGCGGTCCCGCTCCTCCGCCACGAACGCCTGCGCCGCGGCGTCGCGCTCCGGGTCCTCCGGATGCCGCTCGGTGAGCACGCGGACGGCAGCGGACAGCAGCCCGGCGGCGTCGAACGCCTCGGCCATGCCCAGGTCGATCCGGTCCCGGTAGTCCTGCAGCAGCACGGCCGCGGCCTCCCACTCGGGGCGCCCGTGGGCGGTGCCGAGCTCCTGCAGGCGGCCCGGCTCGAGGCCGAGCTCGCTCATGCGGTCCACGAGCTCGCGGACCGCACGGCGGAATCCCCTCGCCTCCACGGCGGGGGCGACGTCGTCCGGCCAGTCCGGCGCGGCGGCGAGGCCGGCGGCGTAGCCCTCGAGCAGCTCGGCGATCACCGTGTCCTGCTCGGCACCGGTGAGCAGCCGGGGGGCGACCTCCAGATGCCTCAGCGGTCCCGTGACGCGGGCACGGCGCAGCAGGTCGAACGCGTAGGAGGACCAGGTCCGCACGGGGGTGACGGCGCGGGTGCCCCGACCGGCGGCGGCGAGCCGGCGGGTCAGCGCGTCACGCAGCCGCGCCGCCGCATCCCGGCTCGGGGCCAGCAGCAGGAGGGACTCGGGGTCCAGCCCCGCCTCGATCCGGCGGGCCGCGTACTCGACCGCCACGGTGGTGCGCCCCGTGCCGGGGGCGCCCAGCACGAGCACGGCGCCGTGCCCGGGGGCGAGCGAGGCGATCGCCTCCTTGCTCGTCCGTCAGCGTGATCCGGTCCTCGGGCGCGGCGGCCGTGCGCACCAGCCGAGCGGCCCGTTCCGGCGCCGCCGCGTCGTCGTCGAAGGGGTCCACCCCGTGTTCCCTGGTCATGGCCTCATCCTCGCACCGGGCCCGGACACGATACGGTCGGCGATCGCACGGATCGCCCGCGCGGCGCCGTCGTCGGGCTCCCAGCGGGCCCGGGGCAGGTCCACGCGCCCGGCCGGGGTGCGGGGCATGGCCTCCCGCTCGTGCTCGACGGCGGCCCGCGCGGCCAGCTCCGGAGGCAGCGAGCCGTCGGCCCGGACCACCCGCCACCACGGCGTGCCGGGGCTCGATTCGGCCATCGCCCGGCCGGCCTGCCGCGGACCGCCGACCCCCAGCAGGCCGGCCAGCCCCCCGTAGCTGACGGCGCGTCCGGGCGGGACCAGACGGGCGAGCGCCTCGAGCCCCTCGCCGAGGGTGAGCGGTCCGTCGTCGCGGTGGCGGGCGCCGGGGAGCACAGGGTGATCGGTCACGACCCCATCCTGTCGTGTCCGCCGCTCCGGGTAGCGTGAGGCGCGTGACTTGGCATGAGAGCATCCGCGCCGGCTTCGACCTCGAGACCACCGGACGTGATCCGCGCACCGCGCTGATCGTGACCGCCACCCTGGTGATGGTGGACGAGCAGGGCCGCGCCGCGTCGTCGGCCGAGTGGCTCGTGGACCCGGGCGTGCCCATCCCGGCCGAGGCGGCCGAGGTCCACGGCGTCACCACGGAGCGGGCGCAGGCGGAGGGCATGCCCGCCGCGCAGGGTGTCACGGAGATCACCGAGACCCTGCGGGACCTGTTCGCCGCGGGCATCCCCGTGGTGGCGTTCAACGGCGTGTACGACTTCACGGTGATGGACCGGGAGGCGCGCCGCCACGGGCTGACGCCGCTCGAGGCCCGCCCCGTGATCGACCCGTTCGTGCTGGACAAGCAGGTGGACCGGTTCCGCAAGGGCAAGCGCACGCTCTCCGCGGTGTCCGAGCACTACGGGGTGACCCTGGAGAACGCGCACACCTCCGCGGCGGACGCCCTCGCCGCCGTCCAGGTGGCCGACGCCCTGGCCGCCCAGTACGAGCAGCTGCGCGTCGCGCCGGCGGACCTGCACGAGCGGCAGGTCCGCTGGAAGGCCGAGCAGGCGCAGAGCTTCGAGCAGTACCTGCGACGCAAGGACCCGCAGGCCACCGTCTCGCGCCACTGGCCGGTCGAGGCCGAGCGCTGAGCGCCCGGCCCCGACCCGCACCCGGGTCTCAGCCCTGGGGCGTCGCCGCCGCGGCCGCCTTCGCCGCGGCCGGCAGCGCGTCGAGCACCCGGGTGACCGCCGCGTCGTCGTGGGCGGCGGAGACGAACCAGGCCTCGAACACGGACGGCGGCAGGTACACGCCGGAGGCCAGCATCGACTGGAAGAACGGGGCGTAGCGGAAGACCTCCTGGCCCTGGGCGTCCCGGTAGTCCCGCACGCCGGTGCCGGAGGTGCCGAACGCCAGGGAGAACAGGGTGCCGGCCCGCTGGATCGAGTGGTCCACGCCCTCGGCGTCGAGCGCGGCCACGAGGCCCTCGCGCACGGCGTCCGAGGCGCGCGTCACGGCCGCGTAGACGGCCTCGTCGGCGCGGGAGAGCGTGGCGTGGCCGGCGGCCATGGCCACCGGATTCCCGGAGAGGGTGCCGGCCTGGTACACGGGGCCGAGCGGGGCCAGGTGGTCCATGATCTCGGCGGAGCCGCCCAGGGCGGCCGCGGGCATGCCGCCGCCGATCACCTTGCCGAAGCACCAGATGTCCGGGGTCCAGCCCTCGGGCTGTCCGGACAGGCCCCAGCCGCCCGTGGCGGTGGCGCGGAAGCCGGTGAGCACCTCGTCCCAGATCAGCAGCGCGCCGTGGCGGCGGGTGATCTCGCGCAGGAACGCGTTGAAGCCCTCGGCGGGCTCCACGACGCCCATGTTGCAGGGCACGGCCTCCGTGATGAGCGCGGCGATGCGCTCACCGTGCTCGGCGAACACGGCCTCGACGGCGGCGCGGTCGTTGTAGTCCACCACGAGGGTCTCGGAGGCGGCGGCCTCGGTGACGCCCGCGGAGCCGGGCAGGGCGGCGGTCGCCACGCCCGAGCCGGCCGCGGCCAGCAGGCCGTCCGAGTGGCCGTGGTAGCAGCCGGCGAACTTCACGATCAGGTTGCGGCCGGTCACGCCGCGGGCCAGGCGCAGGGCCGTCATGGTGGCCTCGGTGCCGGTGGACACGAAGCGCACGCGCTCGACCGGGACCTTGGAGGCGATCAGCTCGGCCAGCGCGGTCTCCTCCAGCGTGGAGGTGCCGAAGCCGAGGCCGCGGTCCACGGCGGCGTGCACGGCCTCGACGACCTCGGGGTGCTGGTGGCCCAGCAGCATGGGGCCCCACGAGCAGACCAGGTCCACGTACTCGTTGCCCTCGACGTCGGTCAGGTACGGGCCGCGCGCGCCGGCCATGAACCGGGGCGTGCCGCCCACCGAGCCGAAGGCGCGCACGGGCGAGTCGACGCCGCCGGGGATGACGGCCTGGGCCGCGGCGAAGGCGGCGGCGTTGGTGGTCGGCTGGGACGCGGTCACAGGGACCCCTCCTTCATCCAGCGGCCGAGCTCGGCCGCCCAGTAGGTGAGCACGGAGTCGGCGCCGGCGCGCCGGATGGAGAGCACGGACTCGACGATCGAGGCCTTCCGGTCGATCCAGCCGTGCGCGGCGGCGGCCTCGATCATCGCGTACTCCCCCGAGATCTGGTACGCGGAGACGGGCACGTCCGCCATGTCCGCCACGTCGCGCACGATGTCCAGGTAGCTCATCGCGGGCTTGACCATCACCATGTCCGCGCCCTCCTCGAGGTCGAGGGCGACCTCGTGCAGGGCCTCGCTCCGGTTGGCGGCGTCCATCTGGTAGGTCTTGCGGTCGCCCGTGAGCTGGGAATCGACGGCGTCGCGGAACGGCCCGTAGAACGCCGAGGAGTACTTCGCGGCGTAGGCGAGGATCGCGGTCTCGTGATGGCCGGCGCCCTCGAGGGCCTCCCGGATCACGCGGACCTGGCCGTCCATCATCCCGGAGGGGCCGAGCACGTCCGCACCGGCCTCGGCCTGCGCGACGCCCATCCGGGCGTAGATCTCCAGCGTCGCGTCGTTGTCCACGGCGCCCTCGGCGGTGAGCACGCCGCAGTGGCCGTGGTCGGTGAACTCGTCCAGGCACAGGTCGGACATCACGACGAGCCCGTCCCCCACCTCCGCCTTCACGTCCCGGATGGCCCGGTTCAGGACGCCGTCCGGGTCCAGGGCGGCGCTGCCGACGGCGTCGCGCGTGGCCGGCACGCCGAACAGCATGATGCCGCCCAGGCCCAGCTCGGCGGCCTCGGCCGCGGCGGCCTTGAGCGAGTCCGCGGTGTGCTGCACGACGCCCGGCATCGAGGCGATCGGCACGGGCTCGGCGGCGCCCTCCTTGATGAAGGCCGGCAGGATCAGCTCGGCGGGGTGCAGGCGCGTCTCGGCGACGAGGCGGCGCATCGCGGCGGACCGGCGCAGACGCCGGGGACGGTGCAGCGGGAAGGACATGACGGGGTCACACGCTCCTGGTTCGGGGACCCGTCCAGTCTAGGCGCGGAGGCTGACCGCTCCCCGGGCGTGGCTCCGCCGCTCCACGAGTCCGCTCCACGAGCCCGCGCGCCGGGTACAGTCGTGGCGCCCCGTCCGCCGTCGAGAGGCCCGTGATGCCCCCGCGTCTGCGCCCCGGTCAGACCCTGCTGCTGGCCTCGCTCGTCTTCGGCCTGTTCTTCGGCGCGGGCAACCTGATCTTCCCCGCCGGCCTGGGCCGGGATGCGGGCACCGCGGTCACGCCGGCCACGCTCGGCTTCCTCGTCACGGCGGTGGGGCTGCCGGTCCTGGGCATCGTCGCCTCGGCGGTGACGGGGGCGCGCTCGGTCCGTGAGATGACGGCGCCCGTCTCCCGGCGCTTCGCCGTGGCGTTCACATGCCTGCTGTACCTGACGATCGGCCCCCTCTTCGCCATCCCCCGCACCGCCACGGTGTCCTATGAGATCGGTGTCGCGCCCCTGGCGGGCGACGGCGGCCTGCGGCTGCTCGGCTTCACGGCGGCGTTCTTCGCGGTCGCCGCGGTCGCGGCGTTCCGTCCGGGCCGGCTCATGGAGTGGGTGGGGCGGTACCTGACCCCGGCGTTCCTGGTCCTGCTCGGCGCCCTGGTGGCGGCCGCCGTCGTGGCCCCGATGAGCACGGGCGCCCTGCCCTCGCCGACCCCTGCCTACGCCGACGGGGCGCTCGTGCGGGGCCTGCTGGACGGCTACGCCACGATGGACGCGCTCGCCTCGCTCGCCTTCGCGGTCGTGATCGTCGACGCCGCCCGGCGCCTGGGCGTGACGGGTCCGCGCCGCATGGCGGCGGAGCTGGGCAAGGCGGGGTTGCTCGGCGGCGCGGCGATGGCCGTGGTCTACGCCTCGCTGGCGTACGTCGGCGCCACGAGCCACGGCGCGTTCGCACAGGCCGCGAACGGCGGCGACGTCCTCGCCCGCACCGCGAGCCACTTCTTCGGCACGGCGGGCGCGTACCTCATCGCGGCCATCGTCTTCGTCGCGTGCCTGAAGACCTGCATCGGACTGATCGTGGCGTGCGCCGAGATGTTCGCGGAGATGTTCCCCGGGTCCTACCGGCTGTGGGCGGGCCTCTTCCTCGTGGTGTCCTTCGCGCTCGCCAACCTGGGCCTGGAGGCGATCATCGCCTGGTCCGTCCCGGTGCTGATGTTCCTCTACCCGATCGCCGTCGTCGTCATCCTGCTCGGCCTCGCCTGGGCCTGGGTGCGGGACCGCCCGGCGGTGGCCCGCTGGGTGGTCGCCTGCACGGGGCTCGCCGCCTTCTTCGACCTGCTGGGCGCCCTGCCGGAGGCGCTCGCGACGACGCCGCCCGTCACCGCCCTGACGGGCCTGGCCGGCCGGGTGCTGCCCGGCTACGCGGTCGGCTTCGGCTGGGTGGTCCCGGCGCTCGTCGGGCTGGTCGTCGGCACGCTGGCCGCCGCCTCGCGGCCCCGCCCGCGCCGGGGCGAGCGGGAGGCGACCCCGGTCGCCGCCGGCCACGGGCGCACCGCCGCCGACTAGGGTGGGACACATGCCCGAACCCACCCCCGCATCCCTGCGCATCGCCGTCCTGATGGACAGCGACAACGTCTCCCCCAAGTTCGCCCCCTGATCCTCGAGGAGCTCGCCACCTACGGCACCCCCACGATCAAGCGCGCGTACGGCGACTGGACCACGACCAACCTCAACGGCTGGAAGAAGGCGCTGAACCACCACGCGATCCAGCCGGTCCAGCAGTTCGCCTACACCGTGGGCAAGAACTCCTCGGACTCCGCGCTCATCATCGACGCGATGGACCTGCTCTGGATGGGCAACGTGGACGCGTTCGCCCTCGTCTCCTCCGACTCCGACTTCACGCGCCTGGCCACCCGCCTGCGCGAGGGCGGCAAGCGCGTGATCGGCCTGGGCGCCCGCAAGACCCCCGCCTCCCTGCGCAACGCCGTGGACCAGTTCATCTACCTCGAGCTGCTCGGCACCGCCACGGACCACGACGTCGACGACGACGAGACCGGTGAGGACACCCCCGCCAAGGAGGAGAACGCCAAGGCGTCCGAGGGCTCCGGCCGCTCGGGGTCCCGCCGCGGCGGTCGAGGCCGCGGCCGCGGGTCCAAGACCACCGACGCCACCGACACCCCCGAGGCCACGGACGCAGACGCCGAGGCCCCCGCCGCCGAGGAGGCGCCTGCCGCCGCCGAGGCGCCCGCCGGGGACGCCGCCGCCGGCAAGGACGGGAAGGCCCCGAACGCGAAGTCCGGAGCCGGCCGTCGGGGCCGCCGTGCCTCGTCGTCGGACGTCACCGAGGACCCGACCCCGCCCGAGGTGCCGGTCGAAGCCGACCCCGAGCAGGACGAGGCCGAGCCCGAGCACGACGAGGCCGACGCCGCCCCGCGCATCGACCTGCAGGCCGCGCTCACCAAGGCCGTCAACGCCACGAGCACCGACGACGGCTGGGCCACGCTGTCCCTGATCGGCCAACACCTGAGCCGCACCCACGTGGACTTCGACCCGCGCGACTTCGGACACTCCAAGCTCTCCACCCTCGTGGAGGACCAGCCGTACCTGCGCACCCGCACCGAGGGCCGGACCATGGAGGTCTCGCTGGTCCGCCGCCGCAGCCGCCGCGCCGAGGGCTGAGCGGCACGGCCCGTCGTCCCCCGCGGCCGGCGGGCCGGTCCACCGGCCGTTCACCCGCCGGCCACCCGCCCACCACGCCCGTTCGGTAGGCTCCCCGGCATGGGGAACACTCTGGACTTCCTGCGCGGCGTCGACCGCCTGCACGCCTTCTACACGGAGAACGTGCGCATGCTCGCGCACGCGTACGACCTGACGGATGAGGAAGCCTCGGAGCTGCTCGCCAACACGGGCTTCACCAACGTCTCGGTCGCCATCCTGCGCGGCCCGCGGGTGGACATCATGGCCGCCGCCACCGGCGTGCCGCAGGACGAGAGGCACGACGCCGGCCCGGCGCCGACGGAGGACGACGCGCCCGACCCGGACGGCGGCCGCCCCGACTGAGCCTCGCCTCGAGTGCGGACGGGCGGCTCAGGCCGCAGCGCGCAGCACGGCCAGCACTCCGGCCGCATCCGGCGTGGGGGCCGTCCCGAGCAGGGGAAGACCCCGCCGCGCGCATGTGTCCCGGGTCGGCGCGCCGATCGCCACGAGCCGCACCCGCTCCCCCACCAGCGGCGTCAGACCCGCGGCCACGAACTCCTCCGCCGCGGACGAGCTGGTGAGCACCACGGCGGTCCCCGCCGCGACCGCGGCCAGCCGCGCGGGCGTCACGACGTCCCCCCGGCCCTCGTCCGCCGCCCCGTCGAGCAGCCGCCTGCCGGCCTGCGCCGGATACGGCACCGTCCGGTAGGCGAGCCCGGTCCGCACGTCCCAGCCCGCCGCGCGCAGGCCGTCGGCGAGGCGGGACCGGGCCCGATCGGACTGGGGCAGCCACGCGCGGGCGCCGCGGGGATGCAGGGCGGCGAGTCCGGCGATCAGGCCCTCGGCGGAGCGGTCCTCGGGCGGCAGCCACGGCGCCGCGTCGCAGCCCGCCTCGGTCAGCACCCGTGCCGTGCCCGGTCCGGTGACCGCGATCCGCGCGCCCGCCGGGACATGGCCGTCCCAGCCGACGGCCCTGAGCGCGCGCACGGTGTTGGGGCTCGTCACCACGAGCCAGCGGGACCCGTCCGAGCGCACCGGCCCGGCCGCATCACCGTCGGCCCCCGCCCAGTCCGCGAGCAGCGCGCGCAGGGGGCCGTCGTCGTCGGGCAGTGCGAAGTCGGTCAGCGGCAGGAAGCCGACCCGCAGCCGCCGCCCCGCCACCTCGGTGCCGGCGAGACCGGCCTCGAGGTCGCCGGCCTGGGCCGGCTGGCGGGTGAGCAGGACGCGCATCTCAGGCCGGGTCGTCGGGGCGCGGGGCGCCGTCGCCCCGGTCCACCCCGCGCACCGTGCCGGGCAGCAGGTCGGCGCCCTCGGCCACGAACTGCTCGGCCACGTGCACGCCGAGTGCCTCCGCGGCCACGAACAGGGTGTCCTCGAGCCACTCGTCGCCGGCCGCCGGGTCGCCGGCCACGTCGGTCGGCACCGGGTCGAGCTGCACGGACGAGGTCCGGCGCAGCACGCGCGAGCCGTCGAGGGCGGCCACCATCGCGGTCATCTCGATGCGCGGCGCGCCGGCCTCGCCGTCGGTCACGCGGGCCACGGCCCCGATCGGCGCGGCGCAGCCGGCCTCGAGGCGGCGCAGCAGGGCCCGCTCGGCGGTGACCGCCACGTGGGTGTCCCGATCGTCGACCAGCTCGAGGGCGGCGTGCAGCCTCCCGACCGGCGCCTCGGGGTCCAGGAGCGCCCGACCGAGGAAGGACTCGTCCTCGGCCCGGATCTCCACGGCCAGGGCGCCCTGCCCGGGGGCGGGCACCATGACCTCCGGGTCGATCCGCTCGGTGATCACGTGGTCCAGGCCGAGCCGGTTGAGCCCGGCACAGGCCAGGATCACGGCGTCGAGGTCACCGCGGGGCGAACCCGCGGCGGCCGGGGCGTGATCGTCGTGCTGCTCCAGCCCGGGCACGCGGGCCAGGCGGGTCTGCACGTTGCCGCGGATGTCCACCAGCTCCAGATCCGGGCGCAGCGCCTTGAGCTGGGCCACGCGGCGCGGCGAGCCCGTGCCCACCCGGGCGCCCTCGGGCAGGGTCGCCAGGGTGAGGCCGTCGCGGGCGCACAGGGCGTCCCGCAGGTCGGCCCGGGCCGGCACCGCGGCGATCTCGAGGGTCTCCGGCTGGGCGGCCGGCAGGTCCTTGAGCGAGTGCACCGCCGCGTCCACGACGCCGTCGAGCACGGCGGCCCGCAGCGCCGAGGCGAACACGCCGGTGCCGCCCAGCGAGGCCAGCGAGCCGGTGGTGACGTCGCCCTCGGTGCGGATCACCACCAGCTCGTGGGCCAGGCCGGAGCGCTCCGTGAGCGTGTCGGCCACGTGGCTGGTCTGCGTGGTCGCCAGGGCGGAGCCCCGGGTGCCAATGCGCAGGGGGGTCACGGTCTCAGGCCTCCTCGGCGGGGGCCGCGGCGCCCGCCTCGTGCTCGGCCAGCCCGCGCACGGCGGCGTCGACAGCGGACGTCGTCGGCCGCGTCGAGCCGTCCCGCATCACCTTGACGCAGCAGTCCGGCCGGCACACGTCGTACCACGCCGGGAAGCAGCCGACCGCGGCGCGACCCTCGCGCCGGCCCAGCCGCTCCTCCACGATGTCCACGAGCCCGGCCACGAACCGCGGGTCGGTGCCCGGGGTGGGGCTGCGCCGGAACCCCACGCCCAGCCCCTCGGCGGTCTCCTTGGCCTCGGTGTCGAGGTCCCAGACCACCTCCATGTGGTCCGAGACGAACCCCAGCGGCACGACGACGAAGCCCGCCACGGCGCGCCCCTGCGCGTCCGTCTCGGCGCCCTCGCCCGCGAGGTGCTCCATCGCGTCGTTGATGTCCGGCTCGAGCCACGGCACCGAGGGCGGGCCGGAGCGCGACTGGTACACGAGCGACCACGGCACGTCCGCGGCCTCGGGCACGCCGGCGAGGATCTCGCGGGCCACATCGAGGTGCTGCGCCGAGTACACGTCCGCACCCTCATCGCCCGGCTCCGCCCCCGCCTGCGCGCGCAGGTCGGCGGCGAGGCCGCGCGGGCCGGCGGCGGCGGCGTCGGAGGTGGGGATCGAGTGGGTCGCGAAGAGCACGTGGATCCGCGCGTCGTCCCCCAGCTCCGCGCGCAGCGAGGCCAGGTCCGCGCGCAGGCCGTCCCGGAACGGCTCGATGAAGCCGGGGTGGTTGAAGTACTGGCGCGTCTTGTCCAGGTCCACCTTCCCGGTCAGGCCGGTCTGCTCCATGGCCATGCCCATGTCCTCGCGGTACTGGCGGCACGAGGAGTAGCAGGAGTACGCGGAGGTGGTGACCGTCAGGATGCGGCGGTGCCCGTCGGCGTGCATCCGCGCGAGGGTGTCCGGGAAGTAGGGCTCCCAGTTGCGGTTGCCCCAGTACACGGGCAGGTCCAGGCCGCGGGCGGCCAGCTCGGCCTCGATGGCCGCCTTCAGCGCGCGGTTCTGCGCGTTGATGGGGCTGACGCCGCCGTTGGCGCGGTAGTGGGTGGCGACCTCCTCGAGGCGCTCGTCCGGGATGCCGCGCCCGCGCGTGACGTTGCGCAGGAACGGGATCACGTCGTCCTGGCCCTCGGGCCCGCCGAAGGAGGCGAGCAGCAGGGCGTCGTAGTCCTTGGGGGCCATCACGCCGCACACGTCGTAGTCGACGCCGGCGGCGGCCTTCTCGGGCGTCCGGAGGGCCGGGGCGACGCCGGCGTCCGGGCCGGTGTGGACGGGCGCGTCGGCGCGGGGCTCGGGGGCGGTAGTCATCAGGCCAGCACCTCCGCGATCTCGGCGGTCTCCAGACGGCGTCCGGTGTAGAACGGCACCTCGCTGCGCACGTGCAGGCGGGTCTCGTTGTTGCGCAGGTGGCGCATCATGTCCACCAGGTCCGTCAGCTCGTCCGCCTCGAGGCCCAGCAGCCACTCCCAGTCGTTCAGGCCGAACGCGCTGGTGGTATTCGCCCACACCTGCGGGAAGTCCTGGCCGAGCTGGCCGTGCTCGCGGAGCATGCGGGCCCGCTCCTTCGGGTCCAGCAGGTACCAGTCGTACGAGCGCACGAACGGGTAGAAGCACAGCCACTTCAGGGCCTTGCGGCCCATGGCGAAGGCGGGGACGTGGTCCTTGTTGAACTCGGCCATGCGATCTGCGCCCATGGCCGAGAGCACCATCGTGGTGCCCTCGAGCAGACGGGTGCGGCGCAGCTCGCGGATGGCGGCCTGCAGGTCCTCGGGCACCTGGCCGTACATCCACACCATGACGTCGCCGGCCTCGCGCATGCCCGAGACGTCGTAGACGCCGCGCACGGTCACGCCGGTCTGGGCCACCCGCGCGACGGCCTCGTCGAACTCCTTGGCGGCCTTCTTCGCGTCGCGGCCCTCCAGTCCCAGCCAGCCTGGCTCGCCCTGCGGGCGGGCGAACACGGTGTAGGTGGTGAACCAGTCCTTGCCGGCCTCGGCAGGGGTGGTGGTGCTGTCCTTGGTCATGGTCCTCTTCCTTGGGATCCGATTGCGTCAGGGGTGGTCTGGGGGCGAGGTCAGCCGGCGGGCGGTGCGTCGGCGCCGAGGGTGCGGTCCACGCCGGCGACGACGGCGGCCAGCCCGGTGCCGTGCACCCAGCTGCCCACGAGGTCGAGGCCGGGCACGTCCCGTGCCCAGTCGATCAGCGTGTCCGCCTTCGCGCGGTCGGGGCCGGCCTGCGGCGGGATGGAGCGGCGCCAGCGGGTGACGGTGCGGGCGACGACGTCCTCCTCCGCCAGCGGCACCCCGGTGAGAGTCGCCGTGTCCACGAGCGCCTGCGCGAGCAGCTCCTCGTCCGCGCTGCGATGGCCCAGGGCCTCGGGCCCGCCGCCCTGGCGGCCGTAGGACAGGCGCAGCACGTGGCGGTGGGGATGGCGGGCGACACCGTCCTCCTGCGGACGCGCGACGACCTCGCGCAGCCACGCCCACTTGGCGGTGACGTGGGTCAGGGCCTTGGCGGCCACGTCCGTCCCGGCGCCGATCAGCACTCCGGTGCCGCGTGGCGCGTCGTCCAGGCCCGCGGCCTCGACGACGAGCGTGGCCAGCGCGATGCCCTCGCCGAGGGCGGGGCCGGCGTCGGGGTCCAGGGCCTCGGCCGAGAGCGGGGCCAGCAGGTCCCAGGCGGTGACGCCGTCCACGGCCAGCACGACGCGGTCCACGTCGAGCCCGCGGACGACCTCGTCGTCCCGGTCCGAGATCTGGGCCCACCAGCCGCCGGTGGCGGGCACGCGGGACAGGGCGGCCACCCGGACACCGCGCAGGACGGTGGCCCCGTCCTCGCGCAGCGCCTCGACGAGCCGGCCGGTGAGGCGGACCATGCCGCCGTCCAGACCGGCCACGAGCGAGCCGGGGGTCCCGGTGGACCGCAGCGCGGCGACGCCCGCGGCCAGCCCGCCGTGCTCCACGGCGGCGGCGAGCAGGCCGGGGGCCACGCGCTCCAGCTCGACGACCGCGGGGTCGGCCGAGTGGACTCCGGCGACGACGGGGGCCACGAGGCGGTCGAGCACCTCGTCGCCGAGGCGGTCGGCCACGACCTGCGCGACGGTCACCGGCTCGCCGGCCGCGAGCGCGGCGGCCCAGCGATCCATGGGGGCCTCGGCGTCCTGCCGGGCGCGCTCCAGGCCGGCCGGCGTGAGGGCGGCGGCGAGGTCCTCGGCGTCGAGGTCGCCGGGGATGCCGACGATGCCGAGACGCGGGGCGCGCACGGGGCCGGCGGGACCGTGCAGCCACGAGCCGAGGGGCTCGGGCGCGACGATCTTCTCGCCCAGCCCGAGCTCCTCCACGAGCGCGCGCACGGCGGCGCCGCGGACGGCGAACGACTCGGCGCCGCCGTCGAGTTCGAGGGTCTGGGTCTCGGGGGCCCCGGTCTCGCCGTGCGAGGGGACGTCGAGGAAGCGCGGGGAGACCGCGCCCCCGAGCACGGAGGTGGCCTCGGCGAGGGTCACGTCCCAGCCCGCCGCGGACAGTCGGTGGGCCGCGACGAGGCCGGCGATGCCGCCGCCGACCACGAGCGCCGTGCCGCTCATGCGCGCTCCTCCCGCTCGGCGGTCTCGGCCCCCGGTGCCGGGTCCTGGCCCTCCCGCTCCGGCACGGGCAGGGAGTGGATCAGCTCGACCACGCGGGTCAGCACGGCCGCGTCCGTCTCCGGCGGCACGCCGTGGGCGAGGTTGACGACGTGACCGGGCGCGACGGCGCCGGAGGCGACGACGTCGCGCACGTGGGCCTCGAGGACCTCCCACGGGGCGGCGAGCAGGGCCGGGTCGATGTTGCCCTGCAGGGGCACGGCGCCGCGTCCGTCGGGGCCGGGGTTCGCGCTGAGACGGCGGTGCGCCTCGGCGAGCGTGAGGCGGTGGTCCACGCCGACGGCGGTCGCGCCCGCGTCACGCATGTGGTGCAGGAACTCTCCGGTGCCCGTGCCGAAGTGCAGGAGCGGGGCGCCGTCGGGGACGCCGGGCCCGGCGAGGTCGGCGACATGGGCGAGGGCCGCCGTCGAGTGCGGCTGCACGTGCTCGAGGTAGTCGTCCGCCGAGAGCGAACCGGCCCACGAGTCGAACAGCTGCGCGGCGGAGGCGCCGGACTCGAGCTGGGCGCGCAGGAACTGGCCGGACACGGTGGCCGCCCAGCCGGCCAGGGCGGCCCAGGTCTCGGGGTCGGCGTGCATCATGCGCCGCGGGCCGAAGTGGTCGCGGGAGGGACGGCCCTCCACCATGTACGCCGCCAGCGTGAAGGGGGCACCGGCGAAGCCGATCAGGGGGCGCGGGCCCAGCTCGGCGACGGTGGCCGCGACGGCCTCGCGGATGACGTCCAGGGCGGCGTCCTCGAGGACGGGCAGCGCGGCGACGTCGTCGGCGGTGCGGACGGCCTGGCCGAGCACGGGGCCCACGCCGGGCTGGATCTCCACGTCCACGCCCGCCAGGCGCAGGGGGACCACGATGTCCGAGAAGAAGATCGCCGCGTCGACGTCGTGGCGGCGCACCGGCTGCATCGTGATCTCCCGGACCAGGTCCGGCATGAGGCAGGAGTCGAGCATCCCGATCCCCTCGCGCACCCGGCGGTACTCGGGCAGCGAACGGCCGGCCTGCCGCATGAACCACACGGGGTGGCGGTCGGGGCGCTGGCCGCGTAGCGCGCGAAGGAGCGGGCTGGCCACGGTCGAGCGTGACGGATCCTCGGTGCGCAGCGGGTGCTCGGCGGGCAGTGCCGGGACGGCCGCGGGGGTCTCGGGGGTCTGGGACAGGGCGGACATGCCCCCAGTGTCCCACCGGTCGTGTCGCGGTGGCACATCCGCGTCCTCCGTGAGCGCCGTCACACTGGCCGACGGCACCCGGGTCAGGCCCGCCTTCCCGGACGGGCGGGGCGGTCGGGGCTAGACTTGGCCCGCTGTGACTGTCTTCTCTCTCGTCGCCTCCCACCATGACCTGGACCTGGACACGGTCGCCCGCCTCAGCGCCGGCGCGACCGGGGTCGGGCCCGCCCTGCCCGGCAGCGGCGCGGCGGGCGCCATCGTGCTGGCCACGTGCAACCGCGTGGAGATCTACGCCGAGGCCGACGGGGCCGGCGTCGAGGCCGCCCGCACGGGGCTGCTGTCCGCCGTCGCCGCCTCCACCTCCCTGCCGGACGAGGACGTGCACACCGCGTTCCGCACGCTCGACGCCGACGCCACGGCCCGTCACCTCTTCGAGGTCGGCGCCGGACTGGACTCCGCCGTGGTGGGCGAGCGCGAGATCGCCGGTCAGGTACGGCGCGCCCTGACGGCGGCCCAGGAGGCCGGCACCGCCTCGGGCCCGCTCGTCCGCCTCTTCGAGTCCGCCACGCGCACGGCCAAGGACGTCGGCTCCCGCACGGCGCTCGGCGCGGCCGGCCGTTCGGTCGTCTCCGTCGCCCTGGACCTCGCGGAGGAGCTGCGCGGTCTCACCGACGCCGCGGCCCAGCGCGACTTCTGGGCCGGGGCCACCATCCTGCTGATCGGCACGGGCGCCTACGCCGGCACCACGCTGGCGCAGCTGGCGGACCGGGGTGCGACCACCGTCGGCGTGCACTCGGCCTCAGGCCGCGCGGAGCAGTTCGTCGCGGACCGCGGCGGCTGGGCCCTCGCGCTCGGCGGCGAGGCCGTGGCCGGCGCCGTCGCCGAGGCGGACGTGATCATCGGCTCCTCCGGTGGCGAGCGCCAGATCAGCCCCGAGCGCCTGCAGGAGCTGCGCGAGGGCGGACGGCGCCCGCTCACGGTGGTCGACCTGGCCCTCTCGCGCGACTTCGACCCCGCCGTCGCGGACCTGCCGGACGTCGACCTCATCACCCTCGAGTCGGTGCGGCTGGCCGCCCCCGAGCAGGCCCAGGTCGCCGTCGCCGAGGCCCGCGCGCTCGTGGACGACGCCGTCGAGGAGTACCGCGCCGCGCAGCGCGGCCGCAGCGCCGACGCGGCCATCAAGGCCCTGCGCCGCCACACCCTCGGCGTGCTCGACCGGGAGCTCGAGCGCGTGCGCGCCCGCCACGGCTGCACGGCGGCCGCCGAGGAGGTGGAGTTCGCCCTGCGCCGCATGGTGAACCAGCTCCTGCACGAACCCAGCGTGCGCGCCAAGCGACTCGCCGCCGAGGGCCGGCTCGACCGCTATGAGGACGCCCTCGAGGCGGTCTTCGGGATCGAGGCCCCCGGCCGCCCCGCCCCCGCCGTGGGCACGGTCGAGGCGGCCTGCCCCGCGCACGAGGACGACGGCGGCGCCGCGCGCATCGCGTGAGCCCGCCCCGCGCCAGGAAGACCCCGTGACCGCCCACCCCGCCGCCACCGCGCCCGACGAGCCCGGGCGAGGCCGTCGTCTGCCCCGGCACGAGCGTCGCCGCCAGCTGCTGGACTGCGCCCGCGCGGTCTTCGCCGCCGAGCGGTACGCGGGGGCCTCCATGGAGCAGATCGCCGAGCGGGCCGAGGTCTCCAAGCCGGTCCTCTACCAGCACTTCCCCAGCAAGCACGAGCTCTTCCTCGAGCTGTTGGACGCCGAGGTCGCGAGCCTGCGCGCGCTCCTCGAGGCGGCGATGGACACCCGCCGGGACAACCGCGAACGGGTGCGGGCCACCGTCGCCGCCGTGTTCGAGTACATGGCCTCCCCCGAGCGGACCCACCGCCTCATCTTCGACTCCGGCATCGACGCGGACCCGGAGGTGCGCACGCGCAGCGAGGCCGTCCACCGGCTGCTCTCCTCCGAGGTCGCGCGCACCATCCGCGCGGACACCACCGTAGCCGAGGCCGAGGCCGAGGTGCTCTCCCGCGGACTCGTCGGCTATCTCCTGGGCGCCGCCCGCCACTGGGCGGACCGGCTCGACGCCGACGCCCGCCCCGCCGCCGCCGAGATGGCCCGCACGGTGGACGCGCTCGTCTGGCGCGGCCTCGCCTCGCTGCCCTCCGCGGACGACGCGCCGCGCTGACCCGGCCGTCCGGCCCGTTTCGCCCGCGGGTGAACCTCGTGGGCGCCCGTCCACCCCGCCGAGCGGTCCCGTAGGCTGACGGCGGACCGCACAGGACGCGACGAAGAGAAGAGGTTCCCCATGGAGATCCGCATCGGTGTGCAGCACGTCGGCCGCGAGGTCGTCATCGACAGCGAGCAGTCGGCGGACGAGGTCCGCTCCCTCGTGGACGCCGCCGTCGCCGACGGCACCCCGCTGGTCCTGGCGGACGCCAAGGGCCGCCAGGTGGTCGTCCCCGGCGACCGCATCGGCTTCGTGGAGATCGGCGCGAAGAAGTCGGGCCCGCTCGGGTTCGCCGCCTCCTGACCCGCCCCGCACGCCCCGGTGATCCGCCGGGGCGTGCGTCGTCTCGGCCCCCTTGCCCAGGAGCATCGCCATGTCCTCCCACGCCCTCGGCCTCCGCGGCCCTGCCGACCCGGCCCTGCTCGAGCGCCTCGCCGCCCTGCGGACGGAGCTCGAGCTGCCGTCGGCCTTCCCCACCCCCGTCCTGGCCGAGGCGGAGGCGGCCGCGCATGGGGTGCACGTGGGCCTGGCCGGGAGCCCGGACCACGCGGACCGCACGGCCCTGCCGTTCGTCACCGTGGACCCCGCCGGCGCCACGGACCTGGACCAGGCCCTGCTCCTGACCCCCTCCGACGACGACGGCATCCTGGTCCGCTACGCGATCGCGGACGTGCCCGCCTTCGTGGCACCGGGCGGCGCCGTGGACGCCGAGGCCCGCCGCCGCGGCCAGACCGTCTACCTGCCCGACGGCCGGGTCCCCCTGCACCCGGAGGTGTTGAGCGAGGACGCCGCCTCCCTGCTGCCGGACCGCGAGCGCCCGGCGTTCGTGTGGACGTTCCTGCTGGACGCCGCGGGCGCCGTCGTCGAGACCGGCCTCGAACGCGCCCGCGTCCGCTCCCGGGCGCAGCTGACGTACGGGCAGGTGCAGGCCTTCCTCGACGCTCGGCCGGGGGCGCAGGCGCCGGCGACGCCGCGTCCCGGGGTCACCGACGCGGACCGGGCCGCCGCCGAGGGGTGGCCGGCCGAGGTGCGCGACTCGCTGGCGCTGCTGCCGGAGGTGGGCCGACGGCGGGCCGCGCAGGAGGCCGCCCGCGGCGGCGCCTCCCTGAACCTGCCGGACCAGGAGGTCCTTGTCACCGAGGACGGGGCGCACGAGCTCGTGCACCGGGCGCCGCTGCCGGCGGAGGAGCACAACGCCCAGCTCTCCCTGCTGACCGGCATGGCCGCGGCCGAGCTGATGCTGGCCGCCGGGGTCGGGATCCTGCGCACGATGCCGGCACCGGACGCCGACGCCGTCGCCGCCTTCCGAGAGCGCACGCGCGCCCTGGGCGTCCCGTGGGACGAGGGCCAGGACTACGGCGCCTACCTGCGTTCCCTCGACCCGGCCGACGCACGGCACCTGGCGGTGCTGCATGCGGCGACCGGGCTGTTCCGCGGCGCCGGGTACACGGCCTTCGACGCGCAGGCCGAGGACCCGGCCCTGCGCACGCCGCCGGCCGAACCGGCCCAGGCCGCGCTCGCCGCCCCCTACGCCCACGCCACCGCTCCCCTGCGCCGGCTCGTGGACCGCTTCGTCCTGGCCCTGTGCCACGCCCACGCCTCCGGCGCCCCCGCCCCCGCGTGGGTCCGCAGCGCCCTGCCCGAGCTGCCCGCCCTCATGGCGGACTCGTCGCGCCGGGCCTCGGCCGCGAGCCGGACAGCGGCGGACCTCGTGGAGGCGGCGGCGCTCGAGTCTCGCGTCGGCGCGGAGCTCGAGGGGATCGCGGTGCGCGAGGCGAAGGACGGCACGGAGGTGTGGCTGCTCGACCCGGCCGTGAGCCTGCGGGTGCCGGGCAGCGTCCCGGCGGGCACCCGGGTGCGCGTGCGGATCGAGGGCGTGGACCGCGCCTCGGGTGCGATCACGGCCGCGGGGGTAGACTGGTCGCACAGCTCACGCTGACCCAGGATGACCGGTCGCTCTCTGATCACCCTGACCCGCCGCCCGCGCCCCTGACGCCCGGGACGGCACCATGACCTGCCGGATCCGGCACGGCCCGCCTCGCACGGCGCGCCCGGCCCGGTTCCACGGGGCGCCGCCCGTCGGCCGCTCCGCGTGCTTGCCTCGCGATCGGCTTCCGCTTGAACCGCGCGCACGGCGGAGCCGGGCCTTCCGCCCGCCGTGACGACGCCCGACCAGGAACGCGAGTCGCCATGACCCAGAACTCCGAGCACACCCCCGCCCCCGCCGACGTCGACCCGACGGTCGCGGAGATCGCGGAGGACATCGTCACCGAGGACGCCGCCCCCGTGGCCCCCGAGCAGACCTTCGCCGACTTCGGGGTGCACCCCAAGATCGTCGAGGCCCTGGAGGCCAAGGGCATCGTCCACCCCTTCCCCATCCAGGCCATGACCCTGCCGGTCGCCCTCGGCGGCCACGACATCATCGGCCAGGCCAAGACCGGCACGGGCAAGACCCTCGGCTTCGGCATCCCCGCGCTGCAGCGCGCCATCGGCCCGGGTGAGCCCGGTTGGGACGGCCTCGAGGCCAAGGGCACCGCGGGCGCCCCGCAGGCCCTGATCGTCGCCCCGACGCGCGAGCTCGCCGTCCAGGTGGCCGGCGATCTCACGGCCGCCGCGGCCCGGCGCCCCCTGCGCATCGCCACCATCTACGGCGGCCGCGCCTACGAGCCGCAGATCGAGGAGCTGCAGCGCGGCGTCGAGATCGTCGTCGGCACCCCCGGCCGCCTCATCGACCTGATGCGCCAGCGCCACCTGCGCCTGGACCTGGTGAACACCGTGGTGCTGGACGAGGCCGACGAGATGCTGGACCTCGGCTTCCTCCCGGACGTCGAGACCCTGCTCGCCGCCGTCCCGGCCGTGCGCCAGACCATGCTGTTCTCGGCCACCATGCCGGGTCCCGTGGTCGCGATGGCGCGCCGTTACATGACGCAGCCCACCCACATCCGCGCGGCGGACCCGGAGGACGAGGGCCTGACGAAGAAGGACATCCGTCAGCTCGTCTACCGCGCCCACCACATGGACAAGGACGAGCTCGTGGCTCGCGCCCTGCAGGCGGAGGGCCGCGGCCGGACCATCATCTTCACGCGCACCAAGCGCACGGCCGCTCGCGTGGCGGACGAGTTGACGGCGCGCGGCTTCGCGGCCGGCGCGCTGCACGGCGACCTCGGCCAGGGCGCCCGTGAGCAGGCGCTGCGCGCGTTCCGCAACGGCAAGGTGGACATCCTCGTGGCCACCGACGTCGCGGCGCGCGGCATCGACGTCGACGACGTCACCCACGTGTTCAACTTCCAGGCGCCGGAGGACGAGAAGACCTACGTGCACCGTGTGGGCCGCACGGGCCGCGCCGGCAACAAGGGCGTGGCGGTGACCCTCGTGGACTGGGAGGACATGCCGCGCTGGTCCCTGATCGACAAGGCGCTGGGCCTCGGCCAGCCCGAGCCGGTGGAGACCTACTCCTCCTCCCCGCACCTGTTCTCCGACCTCGACATCCCGAAGGGCACGAAGGGCCGCCTGCCCCAGGCCAAGCGCGTGCTCGAGGGCCTCGAGGGCGAGACGCTCGAGGACCTGGGCGGACCCGAGGCGAAGCAGCGCGACGGCGGCCGCGGACGGGGTCGCGAGGGCGGCCGGTCCCGTGACGGCGAGCGCGGCGGCCGAGGCCGGGGCGGGCGCTCCGGCGAGGGCCGTGACCGGGCGCGCGGCGGAGGCCGTGGCGAACGGACCGAGCGTTCTCCTCGCGGTCGTGACGAGGCGCGCGCCGAGGGCCGCGGGCGTGGTGAGGCACCCGCCGAGCAGCGCGCCGAGGGCCGGGGCCGTGGTCGCGGCGAGGGCCGCGAGCGCACCGCCTCACGCCCCGAGACCCCCGCGGCCCGGACGCCGGAGCCGGTGGCCGGCGTCGAGCTCACGGAGGCCCGCCGGGCCGAGCGCGCCGAGGCCCGGGCCGAGGCCCGTCGTCGCCGGGGCGGCCGCACCCGCACGCGCCGCAGCAACGGTGAGGTCGTGGACGGCTGACCGTCCCTCCCGGGCCCCGGGAATCTTCTGCGCGAATGACCCTTCTGACCGCCTGCGCGGCGGCTGGAAGGGTCATTCGCGCAACGGATCCTTCCCCGTCGCCCGGGCCGTCCGGGCTCAGCCGCGGATGATCGCCGTGCCGGTGCCCTGCCGCTCGATCTCGGCGAGCACCTCCGCGCCCGTGGTGTGCTCGCCGATCGGATTGGGCTTGCCGGTGCCGTGGTAGTCGGACGAGCCGGTGACGAACAGTCCGTGCCGGTCCGCGAACGCGCGCAGCCAGGTGCGCTCCTCCGCCGGGTTGTCCCGGTGCTCGACCTCGACCCCCGCCAGTCCGGCCTCGGCCATCTGCTCGAACACCTCGTCGCCCACCACGCGGCCCCGCATGCGCGCCCGGGGATGCGCGAACACCGGCACCCCACCGGCGGCCCGGATGAGCGCGACCGCCTCGGCCGGGTCCGGGGCGAAGTGCGGCACGTAGTACTTGGACCGGCCGGCGAGGATCTCCCGGAACGCCGCGGACCGGTCCGGGACGGCCCCGATCGTCACGAGGGCGTCGGCCAGGTGGGGCCGGCCGATCGTCGCGTTCTCCGCCGCGTGCTCCTGGACCAGCTCCCACGTGATCGGGAAGTCCGCGCCCAGGCGCCGCACCATCTCCTGCGCCCGGATCAGCCGCGCGTCGCGGGCCAGGCCGACCTCCCGCAGCAGGGCGGGGTCCTCGGGGTCGTGCAGGTAGCTGAGCACGTGCACGCTCACGCCGTCGGCGGAGGTGCAGGACATCTCCATGCCGGGCACGAGCGTCAGCCCGGTCTCCCGCGCGGCGTGGGCGGCCTCGGCCCAGCCGGCGGTCGTGTCGTGGTCGGTGAGCGCGAGGCCGTCCAGCCCGGCCCGCGCCGCCGCACGCACCACGTCGGCCGGCGGCTCGGTGCCGTCGGACTCGGTCGAGTGCGTGTGCAGGTCATAGCGGGCCATGGCGGCCATGGTACCGAGACCCGCGCGCGGCGGCCCGACCCGCCCGCGCCCACCGGTGCCATGATGGAGGGCATGACCGATGCCGCACAGCACCCCGCCCAGACCGCCCCCGACCAGCCCGCCGCCACCCCCGAGGCGGGCGCCGACGGCACCGGCGCGGTGAACCCCCAGCCGCTGGCCGAGCGCGTCGACAACCGCTCGCAGCGCCCCGCCTCGAACGCCTTCCGCGACTTCATGGCCTCCGACTGGGCGCCGTCGTCGGACGCCCTGCCCGACGCCGACGCCGCGGCCCCGTACGCCGCCCGGCGGCGGGCCGCCGTGTCCGCGCGCTTCCCGGGCGAGCGGATCGTGGTGCCGGCCGGCCGCCTCAAGGTCCGCTCGAACGACACCGACTACCGCTTCCGCGCGCACTCCGCGTTCGCCCACCTGACGGGCCTCGGCGTGGACCACGAGCCAGACGCCGTGCTCGTGCTCGAGCCCACGGACCCGGGCGCCGGCGACGACGGCACGGACCACACCGCCACCCTGTACTTCCGTCCCCTGGCCGGCCGGGACACCGAGCAGTTCTACGCGGACTCGCGCTCGGGCGAGTTCTGGATCGGCCCCCGTCCGACCCTGGCCGGCCTGGCCGCCCGCACGGGTCTGCGCACGGCGGGGCTCGAGGAGCTCGAGTCCGCCGTCACCAAGAACGTGGCCGCGGACGGCACCGCGGTGCGGCTGCTGGCCGAGACCGACCAGGACGTGGACGCCCTGCTGGCCGCCGTCCGGACCGAGGCCGGCGTGGACCTGGCCGCCGCGGCCGAGGCCGACGCCCAGACCGCCGAGTTCCTCTCCGAGCTGCGCCTGGTCAAGGACGCGTGGGAGATCGAGCGGATGCGCGCCTCGGTGGCCGCCACGATCGCGGGCTTCGAGGACGTCGTGCGGGCCCTGCCGCGCGCCGTGGGCCACGACCGCGGCGAGCGCGTGGTCGAGGGCGCCTTCTTCGCCCGCGCCCGCCTCGAGGGCAACGACCTGGGCTACGACACGATCGCGGCCTCCGGCAACAACGCCACGATCCTGCACTGGATCCGCAACACGGGCGCCGTGCGCCCGGGTGAGCTGCTGCTGCTCGACGCCGGCGTCGAGGACGACTCCCTCTACACCGCGGACATCACCCGCACCCTGCCCGTGTCCGGCACGTTCACGGACGTGCAGCGCCGCATCTACCATGCGGTCCTCGACGCCGCGGACGCCGCCTTCGCGATCGTGCGCCCCGGCATCCGGTTCCGCGAGCTCCACGCCGAGGCCATGCGGGTGCTCGTCGACCGCCTCGACGGCTGGGGCCTGCTGCCGGTCTCGGCCGAGGTCGCGCTCTCGGACGAGGGCCAGCACCACCGGCGCTGGATGCCCCACGGCACCTCGCACCACCTCGGCCTCGACGTGCACGACTGCGCGCAGGCCAAGCGGGAGCTCTACCTGGACGGCGTGCTCGAGCCGGGCATGGTCTTCACGATCGAGCCGGGTCTGTACTTCAAGGAGGAGGACCTGGCCGTCCCCGAGGAGTACCGCGGCATCGGCGTGCGCATCGAGGACGACATCCTCGTGACCGAGGACGGGGCCGAGAACCTCTCCGCGGTCCTCCCCCGCACCCCGGACGAGATCGAGGCCTGGATGGCGCGGCTCCAGGCGTGATCCGGCGCGGAGGGCGCCCCTAGGGTTCGGACCATGGGTATCGACCTGACCACCGAGCTCACCGCCCTCCGCGACCGCCTCCTCTCCGCCGAGGCGGAGCACGCCGACCTCATCTCCCGCGTCCGGGAGCGCCA
This sequence comes from Micrococcus sp. GPGPB33, assembly GCF_037853785.1. NCBI lineage: Bacteria > Bacillati > Actinomycetota > Actinomycetes > Micrococcales > Micrococcaceae > Micrococcus > Micrococcus sp. GPGPB33. The sequence continues at coordinate 1,481,411 of NZ_JAQMWO010000002.1, read as the reverse complement.
CCGGGCCTCGGCCCGGAACCTCGTGCACTACGTCGCCCTGCGCGGCACCGACCTGCGGCCCCTGCAGGAGGCGCTGAGCGACGCCGGACTGTCCTCTCTGGGCCGCATGGAGGCCGGCGTGCTGGGCCACGTGGACGCGGTGCTGGCCGCCGCCCGCGCGCTCGACGGCGACCCCGCCCCCGCGCCCGAGGACGACGCCCTGACCTCCGCCGAGGGCCGCGCCATCCTCGCCCGCAACGCGGCGAGCCTGCTCGGTCCGGCCCGCGGCGACCGGGACGCGCGCATCATGGTGACCATGCCCTCCGAGGCCGCCACGGACCCAGAGCTCGTGGCCCGGATCGCCGAGGCCGGCATGGACCTGGCGCGCGTGAACTGCGCCCACGACGACGAGCAGGCGTGGGCCGCCATGATCGCGGCGGTCCGCCGGTGTGCCGGTGCGGGCCGGCCCGCACCCCTGGTCGCGATGGACCTGGCCGGGCCGAAGGTGCGCACCGGCCCCATCGAGCCGGGACCGCGCGTCGTGAAGGTGAAGCCCGCCCGGGACCCCTCCGGGATCGTCACCGAGCCCTCCCGCGTGTGGCTCGCCGCCGGGCCCCACGACGCCGTGGCCACAGCGGACCGGCCGGACGGCGCCGTCGTCGTGCCGCTCGCGGACCCGGAGGGGAAGACCCTGGCGGTCCTGCAGCGCGGCGACGAGATCGAGCTGACCGACGCGCGTGGCGCTCACCGCAGGCTCGAGGTCGAGCAGGTGGACGGCGAGGGCGTGCTCGTGCAGGCGGACAAGACGGTCTACTGGGCGACGGGCACGGCGCTGACGACGCCGCACGGGCCGCTCGAGGTCGGGCCGCTGCCCCCGCTCGAGCAGTCCATGCGCGTGCACGAGGGCGAGGAGATCGTGCTGGCCCGCTCGCTCGAGCCGGTCCCCGCGGTCGACACGCCGCCCTACCGGATCGGCCTCACCCTGGCGCAGGCGTTCGCGGACGCGGCGGTCGGCGACCGGGTCTCCCTCGACGACGGGCGGATCGGCGCGCGGATCACGGCGGTGTCCGACGACGAGATCACCCTCGAGGTGACCCAGGCCGGCCCGCGCGGGGCGAAGCTCAAGGCGGAGAAGGGCGTGAACTTCCCGGACACGCACCTGGACATCCCGGCCCTCACGGACGAGGACCTCGCCCACATCCCGTTCGCGGCCCGCCAGGCGGACATGGTGAACATGTCCTTCGTCCGCTCGGCCGAGGACGTGGCCCAGCTGATCGACGCGCTCGAGGCCGAGGACGCGCCGGACGTGGACATCACGCTGAAGATCGAGACGGTGGAGGCCTTCCGGCAGCTGCCGCGGATGCTGCTCGAGGCGATGCGCTGGCGGGACGTCGGGGTGATGATCGCCCGGGGCGACCTGGCGGTGGAGGCCGGCTTCGCACGCATGGCCGAGCTGCAGGAGGAGATCCTGTGGCTGTGTGAGGCCGCGCACGTGCCCGCGATCTGGGCCACCCAGGTCCTCGAGTCCCTCGCCAAGACCGGCCTGCCCTCACGGGCGGAGATCACGGACGCCGCGATGGCGCAGCGGGCCGAGGCCGCGATGCTGAACAAGGGCCCGTACATCGACCGCGCCGTCACCGTCCTCGGCGACATCCTGGGCCGGATGCACGGTCATGCGAGCAAGAAGCGCGACATGCTCCGGCGACTCGAGTCCTGGTCCCTCTGACGGGGCTCAGCCGCGCGGTTCGTCCTGGGGCCGGGGCGGGTGGCCGCCGCGCGCCTCGATGAGCTTGGCGACCTCCTCCGGGGGCAGGGTCACGCCGTAGGAGCGGTCCAGGCCGGTGGGCGCGGTGTCCGCCTCCGGAGTGGGCCGGGCCGACGCCTCGGGCCCGCCGGGGGCCGGCGCCGCGTGGGACCCGCCCGACGACGGCGCGGCGGCCGGGGTGGCCTGCACGGACCCGCCCCCGGCCTCCTCCGCGGCGGGGGCGGGCGCCGGCTGCGGGGCCGGCTGCGGCGTCGGGGCCGCGGCACCGCCCAGGCCCAGCTCCTGGCGGGCGCGGGCGGCGTGGTCGAACGCGACCACGAGGTCGAAGGCCGTCGGCACGACGGCCTGCGAGGACGCGAAGCCGTGCTGGCCCCGACGCATCGCGAAGCCGATCACGCCGAAGATCAGCCACACCGCCAGGCCCAGCAGCATGGAGGTGAGGATCTGCCCCGGGCCGGCCTCGGGGGCCAGCAGGTAGAGGAACACGCCGATCAGTCCACCGAAGAACACGCCGCGCACTCCCGCGGACAACGCCACCTGGGCGTAGTTCAGCCGGCCGCGCACCCGCTCCACGACCCGCAGGTCCTTGCCCACGATCGACACGGCGCTCACGGGGAAGTCCGTGGCGGCGAGGCGGTCCACCTGCTCGCGCGCCTGCGCGTAGGTGGCGTAGGTGGCCAGCAGCTCTCCGCGGGGCAGGCCCTGCTCGGCGCCGGGCTGAGGGTTGGACATCATGAACGACATGGACCCATTGTGCCCGGCCCGGCGCCCGGGCGGGCGGCGGTCCGCCGTCCGCGGACACGGAGCCGCGGCCCGGCACGCCGTAGGCTGGGTCGGTGAGCTCCCCCAAGATCTTCGTAGCCCGCCTGCTGGGCCTGGACGTCTTCGACCCCCTCGGCGACCGCCTGGGACGGCTGCGCGACGTCGTCGTGCTGGACCGCGGCCCCGCCGCAGCCCCGTTCGCCACCGGCCTCGTGATCGAGGTCCCCGGCAAGAAGCGCGTCTTCGTCCCGATGACGCGGGTGACGTCCATGGACTCGGGCCGGATCATCACGACCGGGCTGATCAACCTGCGCCGGTTCTCCCGCCGTGGCGCCGAGCAGATGGTGGCCGCCGACCTCTTCGACCGGAAGGTGCGCCTCTCCGACGGGTCGGGCGAGGCCTTCCTGGAGGACATCGGGCTGGAGCAGCAGCGCAACGGCGACTGGCTGGTCTCGGACCTGTACGTGCGCCGCATCGTCGGCCGCGGCCCCTTCGGCCGCGCCCAGCGGGGCGAGCACCTCCTGCTGAACTGGGACGAGGCCCGCTGGACGGCGCAGGCCGACCCGCAGGGGGCCACGAGCTTCCTCGCCGCGCACGAGGACCTCAAGCCCGCCGACCTGGCGGACATGCTCCACGACATGTCGGAGAAGCGCCGCGTCGAGGTCGCCAGCGAGCTGCAGGACGAACGCCTCGCGGACGTGCTCCAGGAGCTGCCCGACGACGACCAGGTGCAGATCCTCTCCCAGCTGGACATCGACCGCGCCGCCGACGTCCTGGAGGAGATGGACCCGGACGACGCGGCGGACCTGCTCCACGAGCTGCCCGACTCCCAGCAGGAGCTGCTGCTCGAACGCATGGAGCCGGAGGACGCCGAGGACGTCCGGCGCCTGCTCGAGTACGAGGAGGGCACCGCGGGCTCGCTCATGACCCCCGTGCCGGTCATCCTCCCCCCGGAGGCCACCGTGGCCGAGGCCATGGCGACCATCCGACAGCAGGAGATCTCCCCCGCGCTGGCCTCGCTCGTGATCGTGGCCCGGCCGCCCCTGGAGACGCCGACGGGCCGGTTCCTCGGCGTCGTCCACTTCCAGCGCCTGCTGCGGTACCCGCCGCCGGAGGCGATCGGCAACATCATGGACAAGGACCTCGAGCCCGTCTCGGACCTCGCCCCCATCGCCCATGTGACCCGCGAGCTCGCGACCTACAACCTCACGTGCATCCCCGTGGTGAACGAGCAGGACCGCGTCGTCGGGGCCGTGAGCGTGGACGACCTGCTCGACCACATCCTGCCCGACGACTGGCGGGCCATGGACCTCGACGACGCCGAGACCCGCCCCGCAACCTGACCCCCGCGGCCCGCCGCCGCACGACACCGGAGGTGTGAGCATGACCCAGACCGCGCGAGACCTGCGCCCGGGCCGCGGCACCGGCCTGGACACCCCGCTGAGCGCCAGCGGGCGCCGCGTGCCCCGGCTGGCCCCGAACCCGGACGCCTTCGGCGAGGCCACCGAGGGCATCGCCCGCTTCATGGGCACCCCGCAGTTCCTCGTCTGGATGACGCTGTTCTGCGCCGCCTGGCTGGGCTGGAACACGTTCGGCCCGATGGAGTGGCGGTTCGACTCCGCCGAGCTCGGCTTCACCGCGCTCACGCTCATGCTCTCCCTCCAGGCGTCCTACGCCGCACCCCTTGCTCCTGCTGGCGCAGAACCGCCAGGACGACCGGGACAGGGTCGCGCTGCGCGAGGACCGTGACCGCGCCGAGCGCAACCTCGCCGACACCGAGTTCCTCACCCGCGAGATCGCCGGTCTGCGGCTGGCCGTCCAGGAGGTCGCCACGCGCGACTTCGTGCGCGGCGAGCTGCGCGGCGTCCAGGACGACCTCAGGGACGACCTCCGCGAGGCGCTGCGCGCCGAGCTGCGGGAGGAGATCCGGGAGGAGATCCGGGAGGAGCTGCGCGCCGGCCTCCCGGGCGCCGAGGCCCAGCCCCGCAAGAACAAGAAGACCAAGGGCCGCGGCCGGGATGCGCGGCGCGGCGACGCCGGCGCCGAGCCCACGACCACCACGCTCGCCACCCTCGCGGCCCAGGAGGCCCGCGAGGCCGGGGGGTCCGGTCCGGCGGCCGGTCCCGCCGACGGTGCGGGCCCGGTGGACGGGGGCGGCCGATGAGCGCCCTGGGCCTGCCCGTGCCCGAGGTCCGCACCGACCTCGAGCGCCGGGTGCTGGAACGGCTCGCCACGGTCCAGGACCCCGAGATCCGCCGCCCGATCACCGACCTCGGCATGGTGGAGTCGGTCGTGGAGACCGCCCCGGGCGTCGTCGAGGTCGCGGTCCTGCTCACGATCGCCGCGTGCCCCCTGCGCGGGACGATCCAGACGGACGTGGCCGCCGCCGTCGCCGTCGTGCCCGGCTGTGAATCCGTGGACGTTCGCGTCGGGGTCATGGAGCCCGAGCGCCGCCTGGCGCTGCAGGACGCCCTGCGCGCGACTCGGCCGACGAACCCGTTCGGGGAGGGGACGCTCACGCGCGTCCTCGCGGTGGCCTCGGGCAAGGGCGGCGTGGGCAAGTCCTCGGTCACGGCCAACCTCGCGGTCGCGCTCGCCGCGCGCGGGCTCGCCGTCGGCCTGATCGACGCGGACGTGCACGGCTACTCCATCCCCGGGCTCCTGGGCGTGACCGGCACCCCGACGAAGCTGGACCGGATGATCCTGCCCCCCGTGGTGCGGGACGTGAAGGTCATCTCAATCGGCATGTTCCTCGACGCGGACCGGCCGGTGGCCTGGCGCGGGCCGATGCTGCACCGCGCGCTCGAGCAGTTCGTCACGGATGTGCACTGGGGCGACCTGGACGTCCTGCTCGTGGACCTGCCCCCGGGCACCGGGGACATCGCGATCTCGACGGCGCAGCTGCTGCCCGCCTCGGAGCTGCTCGTGGTGACCACGCCGCAGCACGCCGCCGCGCAGGTGGCCGCGCGCGCCGGTCAGCTGGCGGAGCAGACGGGCCAGACCGTGGCCGGCGTCGTGGAGAACATGGGGCCGATGACCCTGCCAGACGGCACCGTCCTGGATGTGTTCGGGACCGGCGGCGGCGCCGAGGTGGCGGAGCGGCTGTCCGGGGTGCTGGACACGCAGGTGCCGCTGCTGGGCACCGTTCCCCTGGACCCGGCGCTGCGCGCGGGCGGCGACGCCGGCGAACCCGTGGTGATGTCCGCGCCGGAGAGCCCCGCGGGCCGGGCGCTGACGCAGATCGCGCAGCGGGTGGCCGTGCGACCGCGCGGGCTGGCCGGGCGGCGCCTTCCGGTCACCCCGCGCTGACCTCGGGTGCCGGCGCCCCGGCCGGCGCGCGCGACGGCGTCAGGTCGCGTCGACGTCGAAGGGGGCGGGTGCCAGCCCGAGCAGCTCGAGGGGGTCCGGTTCGGTCTCGACGGCGGCAGGGCGCTCCTCGGTGAGGGCCTCGGCGCGGCCGGAGGCCATCAGGGCTGCGGCGGCACCGCCCACGGCTGCCGCCCCCGCGGCGGGCTCGGTCGACCGGGTCTGTGCGGCGGCGGCGCCGGACTCCGCGGCGGCGGTGCTGCCGGCCCCGGCGGGGCGGCGGAAGAGCGTGCGCGGATCCATGTCCGTCAGGTCTTGGCGGGTGAGGCCGCCGTGCACGTCCTCGGCGCTGATGCCCGTCGCCTGCGCCGCGCGGGACGCGGGCGTGGACGAGCCGCCGGCGGGCTCGCGGAGCGCGTCGCGGATGATGCGGCGCGGGTCGTACTGGCGGGGGTCGTACTTGCGCCAGTCCACCTCGTCGAAGTCCGTGCCGGTCTCCTCCTTGAACTGCGCCTTGGCACCCTCGGCCTTGTCGCGCATGACGCGCAGCCAGTCGGTGAAGGCGCGCGTGTACTCGGGGAGCTTCTCCGGCCCGAGGATGACGATCGCGAGCACCGCCAAGATGATGAACTCGCTGCCGTTGATACCAAACACCCTCCGAACTCTACTAGAGCGGCACCGCCCCACAGCCCGGAGCCGCGGGGGCGGGGCGGCTCAGCCGCGGGGGCGCGGCACGGCGTCCGCGATGCGTTCGAGGCCTCGCTCCAGGCGCTCCTCGACGGCGTCTCCGCCGCCCAGCTCGAGCACCCGTGCCCGCTCGGAGACCAGCAGGTGGGTGAGGACCGCGTCGGCGCGCTCGTCCGGCAGGCTGGCCTCCACGCGGTAGGAGGCCTGCGGCGTGGTCAGCTCGGCCGTCCAGCCGTCCTGCTCCCCCGCCGGGACGATCCGGTAGACGCCGCCGCCGGCCAGCCGACGCTCCTGCACCCCCGTGCTCAAGGGCGCGGTCGAGGCACAGCCCTTCGGGGTGGCTCCCACGATCCGGGGTCGGCACTCACGGACGGTCACGGTCGGCTCGTCCCGGCCCCAGCCGACGACGACCTCCACGTCCTCGGCCGTCTGGGCGGTGTCGACGGTGAGCGGCTCCAGGCCGGCCCCCACGAGGGAGGGCACCGTCCAGCCCTGACCCCGCAGCTCCGCGACGGTGCCGCGCCGGTCCGTCGACGCGGTCCCGGCTGCCGGCAGGGCGACGGTGTCCGTCGGGGTCGGGGCCGTGCGCACGGCCGCGGTGCGGGGCGCGCCGGCCACCCAGACCGCGGTGAACAGCCCGCCGAGCAGGACGACGAAGGTGAGCAGCCCCACCACAAGGCGGCCGGAGACGCCGCGGGCGCGCAGCACCGGGGCGACGACGGCGCCGGCCGGACGCTGGTGCACCGTGCGGGCGGCGTCGAGCACGCGGGCCCGGGCCTGGACGGTGGCGCGGCACTCGGGGCAGCGGTCCAGGTGGCGGGCGATGCGCGCCCGGGACGCGGCGGGGAGGGAGCCCTCGAGGTAGGCGTCCATGTGGCGCTGGGTGTGTCGACGTCCCATGCGGCCACCTCCTCGGTCCTCGCGTCCTCGGTCCGGCGAACGGCCTCCCGCACGGCGGGAGCCGGTTCGTGCCGTGTCCCATCATCGGCCCGCCTCCTGGGAGAACACTGGGTCGCGGCCGCGTGCCGGCCCGTACACTGGCCCGCGTCGCCCGTGCCGCGGGCGAGGTCCCGCCGTCGTCGTCCCGGAGTCACCCATGAGCGCCCTGCAGCCCCAGCCCACCGTCAAGCACGCGTCCTGGGCCTGGTCGGAGAGCCGGGCCACCGAAGACGACGTCGTCCTGCGCGCCCGCGAGCGCGCCGCCGAGCTGGAGGTGCCGCCGGTGAGTGAGGGGACGGCGGCCCTGTTGACGGTGCTGGCGGCCACGCGTGCCCCCGCGGCGGTCGTGGAGGTGGGCACGGGCGCCGGCGTCTCGGGTCTCGCCCTGATGCGCGGTCTGCCCGAGCGCACGGTCCTCACCACCGTGGACCCGGACGCGGAGGCACAGCGCGCGGCCCGCGAGGCGTTCTCGGAGGCCCGCCTGCCCACGAGCCGCACCCGCATGATCACGGGGCGCTCCCGGCTCGTCCTCCCCCGGCTCACGAGCGGCGCCTATGAGATGGTCCTGGTGGACGGGGACCCGGCCGCACGTCAGTTCGACGTCGAGCAGGCCGCGCGCATGCTCGCCCCCGGCGGCGTGCTCGTGGTGGTGGACGCCCTCGACGGCGACCGCGTTCCCCGGCCCGCCGTGCGCGACGAGTCCACCGTGTCCGCCCGGGCGGTGGACCGCCTCATCCGGGAGGACGAGCACTGGCTGTCCGCCGTCGTCCCCTCCGGCACGGGCGTGCTGATCGCGGTGCGCCGCTGATCCGCGGCGTCGCCGGGGACGCGGACGCCCCGCGCACCGTGACGGTGCGCGGGGCGTCCGCGTCGAAGGGGTCCGGGCTCAGGCCTGGATGACGCCCTCGAGGCACTCCTTGAGCTCGCGGGCCTCGTCCGCGTTGATCTCCAGCACGAGACGGCCGCCGCCGTCGATCGGCACGCGCATGATCAGGCTGCGCCCCTCCTTGGTCACTTCCATGGGACCGTCCCCGGTGCGGGGCTTCATGGCGGCCATTGCGACTTCCCTTCTGGATGATGTTCCCGTCACGGCGTCCGGCGACCGCGGGAGCGGGCACTGTCCGGACGCCTCCGGCGCCCCCGCACGCGAGCGTGCGCGAGGCCGGTCACATCACCATTATCGCGGATTCCGCGTGCTCGCGCCAAACGATGGCCTGCACCGAGCCCGGCCCGCGACTCAGGCACGCCCCGCCGGATCGCTCCGGGACGGGTCGGCGGCCTCGAGCTCGGCCACCCGGGCCCGCAGGGCGGTCACCTCGTCCTCGCGCTGCGCCAGGGCGTCCCGCAGCCGCAGCAGGACGGCGTCCACCTGGTCCCGCTGGTAGCCGGGCACCGCGACGGCCAACCGCAGCAGGTCGACATCCGCCGCGCGCGGCCGCTCCGGCAGCAGCACGGGGTGCCCCGGCGTCCGCCCGGCCGGGTCGTCGGCCCGGAGCGTGAGCCGGCCCGCGAGGGCGGCGGCCAGGGCCGCCAGCACGACGACGAGCACGGCCACGAGAACGATCCCCTGCGGCCCGCTCACGCGTCGGCCCTCCCCGCCGAGCGGAGCACGCACGCGACGGCCTCCTCGGCCGTGTCCACGAGCTGGACGAGGTCCGGGTCCTCGGGCGAGATCATGCCGCGCTCCACGAGCGTGCCGCGGATCCAGTCCACGAGCGGGCCCCAGAAGCCGCGGTCCACGAGGACCACGGGGAAGCGGGTGACGGTGCCGGTCTGCACGAGGGTGAGGGCCTCGAAGAGCTCGTCCAGGGTGCCGAGGCCGCCGGGCAGCACGATGAACCCCTGCGCGTACTTGAGGAACATGACCTTGCGGACGAAGAAGTAGCGGAAGTCCACCCCCACGTGCACCCAGGGGTTCAGACCGGTCTCGAACGGCAGCTCGATGCCCAGGCCCACGGACTCTCCACCGGCCTCGTGGGCGCCACGGTTGGCGGCCGCCATGGTGCCGGGCCCCCCACCGGTGATGACCGTGTACCCGGCCCGGGCCAGGCGGGTCCCGACCTCGTGGGCCAGGGCGTACTCGGCGCTGCCCTCGGGCGTGCGCGCCGAGCCGAACACGGAGACCGCGGGACCCAGCCCCGCGAGGGTGCCGAAGCCCTCGACGAACTCCGCCTGGATGCGCAGCACCCTCCAGGCCTCGGACGTCGTCGAGGCGATGTCGGCGGCGGGCTGGGTCGCGTCGCCGGGCTGCCGGCCGTCGAGGAGGAGCTGGTCGAACGTGGGGGTGCGCTCCGCCTCTCCGCGCAGGACCTGCCCGCCGCGGCGGACGTGCTCGGGTTCGGCGACGTCGCCGTCGAGGGGGTGCTCGTCTGGGGCCATGGCGCCAGCCTAACGAGCCGGCGGGCCGCCAGGGCCGGCGTCCCACGGCGCACCGCACCGGATGTGACGTGCGCTATATTCCACTGGCATGACGCAGATCACGCCTGAGCAGCCCCACGGCGCCCACCTCCCCGACGAGGCCGGTGTGCGGCGCCGTCGCGGTGCTGCGGGCGATGACCTGATCGTCCTCGAGGGCGTCAACAAGCACTTCGGCGACTTCCACGCCCTCCGCCAGATCGACCTGCGGATCCCGCGCGGCCAGGTGGCGATCGTCCTCGGCCCGTCCGGCTCCGGCAAGTCGACGCTGTGCCGCACGATCAATCGGCTCGAGACCATCGACGACGACGGCGGCCGCATCCTGATCGACGGACGGCCGCTCCCCACCGAGGGCAGGCAGCTCGCCCAGCTGCGCGCCGAGATCGGCATGGTCTTCCAGTCGTTCAACCTCTTCGCGCACAAGTCGATCCTGGAGAACGTGACCCTCGGGCCCATCAAGGTGAAGGGCAAGCGCCGGGCGGACGCCGAGCGGCACGCCATGGAGCTGCTCGAGCGCGTGGGCGTGGCCGCCCAGGCCAGGAAGATGCCGGCCCAGCTCTCCGGCGGGCAGCAGCAGCGCGTGGCCATCGCCCGCGCCCTGGCGATGGAGCCGAAGGCCCTGCTCTTCGACGAGCCGACCTCCGCCCTCGACCCCGAGATGGTGCAGGAGGTCCTCGACGTCATGGTCCAGCTCGCCGAGGGCGGCATGACCATGGTCGTGGTCACCCATGAGATGGGCTTCGCCCGCAAGGCCGGGGACCGCGTGGTCTTCATGGCCGACGGCGCCATCCTCGAGGACACCGACCCCGACACCTTCTTCACGAACCCCCGACACGAGCGCGCCCAGGACTTCCTGGGCAAGATCCTCGCGCACTGACCCCGTCCCCCGTCGCACCCCATCCGCACCGAACCAGAGGAGAGCACCATGCTCCGCACGAAGCTCCTGACCCTGTCCGCCGTCACCGCCGCGGCCGCGCTGTCCCTCACCGCCTGCGCGCCCTCCTCGTCGCAGGGCGGCGGTGGCGACGCCGCCGGCTCGTCTTCGGCCGGCGAGTCGACGTCGTCCGGCTCCGGCGAGCGCCTGCGCATCGGCATCAAGTTCGACCAGCCGGGCCTGGGCTACCGCGAGGGCTCGGCCCAGCCCACCGGCTTCGACACGGACGTGGCCCGCTACGTGGCGGACAAGCTCGGCGTGGCCGAGAAGGACATCGAGTGGGTCCAGACCCCGTCCGCGAACCGGGAGAACGCCCTGGAGAACGGCGAGGTCGACATGATCTTCGCGACGTACTCCATCACGGACGCCCGCAAGGAGCGCGTCGACTTCGCGGGCCCGTACTTCGTGGCCGGCCAGGACCTGCTGGTCCGCGCGGACGACACCGCGATCACCGGCCCCGAGTCCCTCGAGGGGAAGAACCTCTGCTCCGTCACCGGCTCCACCTCGGCCCAGAAGATCAAGGACCAGTTCGCCTCCGGCGTGAACCTGGTGGAGCAGGGCGGCTACGCCGAATGCGTGACCTACCTCGAGTCCGGCCAGGTGGACGCCGTGACCACGGACGACATCATCCTCGCGGGCTTGGCCGCCGCCGACGCCAACAAGGGCAAGTTCAAGGTCGTCGGCAACACCTTCACCACGGAGCGCTACGGCGTCGGTCTGCCGAAGGACTCGGAGCGGTGCGAGGACATCAACGAAGCCATCAAGGAGATGAAGGACTCCGGCGAGTGGGAGAAGGCCCTCGAGTCCAACACCGAGGGCACGGGTTACACCTACGACGAGACGCTGAACTCCGGCGAGGACGCCGAGTTCGAGCCCTGCGCCTGACGACCTGCGCCGCCGGGTGGGCCTGGGACGTGACCTGAACCGTCACCCTCGGCCCGCCCGGCGGCTCCCCTGCCCGTCAGCCTTGTCCCGACCCTCGGAGAAGTCATGGAATCGATCTCCTCGCTCCTCGCGGACTACGGCGCGGACATCCCGCTCGCGTTCTGGACGAACATCAGGCTCGCGTTCCTCGCGACCCTCGGCTCGTTCGTCCTCGGCGTGGTGCTCGCCCTGTTCCGCATCTCGCCCGTCCCCTCGCTGCGCGCCCTCGGCGCCGGCTACGTCAACGTGGTCCGCAACACCCCGCTCACGATCATCATGCTGCTCGGCGTGCTCGCCGTCTGGGGACAGCTGAAGATCAGCTTCTCGTCCGACTTCACGCTGAACTTCTTCATCTACGCCGTGATCGCCCTCTCGCTCTACCACGCGGCGTTCATGTGCGAGGCGATCCGCTCCGGCGTCAACACCGTCCCGCTCGGGCAGGCCGAGGCCGCCCGCTCCATCGGCCTGGGCTTCCTGCCCGCGGCCCGCCACGTGATTCTGCCCCAGGCGCTGCGCGGGGCCATCACCCCGCTGGGCAACACCGTGATCGCGCTGACCAAGAACACCACCGTCGCCGCCGCGGCGTCGGTGGCGGAGGCCTCGGGCCTGATGAAGCGCATGATCGAGTTCAGCCCGGACTTGATGGTGGCGATCTTCCTGACCTTCGCGATCGGCTTCTGCCTGATCGTCATCCCCATCGGCCTGCTGACCACGTGGGCCTCGGAGAAGTGGGCGGTGGCCCGATGAGTGCCCAGGCCTCCGTCCTCTTCGACGCCCCGGGTCCGATCGCCCGCCGGCGGATCCTCCTCGCCAACCTCGTCTCCCTCGCCGCGGTGTTGGTCGTGGCGGTGCTCGTGCTGATCCAGATGAACGCCACCGGCCAGCTCTCCGGCCGCCGCTGGCTGGCCGCCGTCGACGGCAACGCGTGGCGGAACTATTACCTGCCGGGCCTGCAGTTCACCCTGCAGTCCGCGGGCATCGCCGTGGTCTCCTCCGTGGTGTTCGGCCTGGTGTTCGGCTTCCTGCGGCTGGCCCCGGTCGGCCCGGTGCGCTGGCTGGCCGCCGTCGTCGTGGAGTTCTTCCGGGCCGTGCCGGTGCTCGTGATGATGGTGTTCTTCTACCAGCTGTTCGCACAGGTCGCGCGCTCCGGGGCGATCCAGCCCCAGGACGGCCCGTACTACGCGGTGATCGCGGCGCTGACCCTGTACAACGGGTCCGTGATCGCGGAGCTGGTGCGCTCCGGGGTGCGCTCGCTGCCGCGCGGCCAGCGCGAGGCGGCCGCGGCGGTGGGCATGACGAGCACCCAGTCCCTGCGGCTCGTGGAGGTGCCCCAGGCCCTCATCGCCATGCTGCCGTCGCTGCTGAGCCAGTTCGTGGTGATCCTCAAGGACTCGGCGCTGGGCTACCTCATCGGCTTCTTCGAACTCCTGCATTACGCCCGCCAGCTCGGCTCCGGCAACGGCAACATCCTGCAGTCCCTCGTGGTGGCCGCGATGATCTTCATCGTGATCAACTTCCTCCTCACCTGGGCGGCCACCCGGCTCTCGCGGCGGCTGTCGTCGCGGACGGCCGGCGACGCCAGCGCCCCCACGACCCCGCGCGTCGGGGCGCCCACGGACACAGCGGGCTGACCGGGCGGCGGGCGAGGCGGGCCCGCGGGTCGGGCGGCTGGCACCGGCCGACGTCGTCGGGTCAGCCGGCCAGCCAGGCCGTGAGCGCCGCGAGGCACGCGTGGACCGCCTCGCGGGACACGTGCTCGTCGTCCGTGTGGGCCAGCAGGGCGTCTCCGGGGCCGAAGTTGACCGCGGGCACGCCCAGCTGGGAGAACCGGGCCACGTCCGTCCACCCGTACTTGGGCTGGGGCTCTCCCCCGACGGCGGCGACGAACGCGGCGGCGGCCGGTCGGTCCAGACCGGGGCGGGCGGCGGGCGAGGCGTCGTCGATCCGCACCTGGGCGTCCCAGTCCACGCCGGCCCCCTCCAGCACCGCGCGCACGTGCGCGTGAGCCTGCTCGAGGGTCTTGTCCGGAGCGAACCGGTAGTTCAGGTCCACGGACGCCTCGTCCGGGATGACGTTGCCCGCGACGCCGCCGGCCACGCGGATCGCGTGCAGCCCCTCGCGGTACTCCAGGCCCTCCACCGTGACCGTGGCCGGCTCGTACGCCGCCAGGGCGGTGAGCACGGGGGCCAGCTTGTGGATCGCGTTGTCGCCGCGCCAGGCGCGGCCCGAGTGCGCCGCGACACCGGAGAAGGTGACGCGGTACCGGCACGTGCCGTTGCAGCCGCCCTCCACGACGCCGTCGGTCGGCTCGAGCAGCACCGCGAAGTCGCCCTCCAGCAGCTCGGGGGCCTGGCGGGCCACGCGGGCGAGGCCCGAGAGGTCCGAGGAGACCTCCTCGTGGTCGTAGAACACCCACGTGACGTCGTGCACGGGGGTCGGGCCGTCCGCGCGGCCGAAGCGGCCGGCCAGGGCCAGCTGCACGGCGACGCCGGACTTCATGTCCACGGCCCCGCGGCCGTACAGCACGTCCCCGTCCCACGCCGAGGGCACGGTCCCGCGCGAGCCCGGCACGGTGGGCAGGGGCACCGTGTCCAGGTGCCCGGCGAGGATCACGCGGGTCGGCCGCCCCAGAGCGGTGCGGGCGACGACGGCGTCGCCGAACCGCCGCACCTCGAGGCCGCCGAGGGCGCGCAGGGCCTGCTCGACGGCGTCGGCCAGCGGCCCCTCCTCCCCCGAGACGGAGCGCACGTCCAGCAGGATGGCGGTGAGCGCCGCGACGTCGAGGTCCGGATCGGCGAGGTCGGGCAGGGGCACGGGGGTGAGACTCATGTGTCCAGTCTACGGACGGGCCTCTCGCCGCCCTGCAGCGGGCCCCGGCCGCTCAGTAGGCTGAGGCGCATGACCCAGACCGACGCACAGCAGCCCTCCCCCGTCTCGTCTCCGGCCACGGCCTGGCCACCACGGCCGCCGACGGCGCCGTCCTGGACGTGTGGTTCCCCGCCCCCGGGGCCGGCCCGCTCTCCGCTGCGGACGCCTCGCTGCGCGACACCCTGCGCGCCCTCGCCGCGGACGACGCGGACCGCGGGACCACGCAGGCCGTCGTCGAGCTGGAAGTCGACCTGGACGCCGCCCCGGCCTCCACCGCGGACGCGTGGCTGCGCCTGCACGCCCTCTCGCACCGCCTGGCGCGGCCGAACGAGCTCAACCTCGACGGCGTCTTCGGGCTGCTCACCAACGTGGTGTGGACGAACCACGGACCCTGCGCGGTCGCCGACTTCGAGCTGACGCGGGCGAGGCTGCGTGCCCGCGGCGCCGTGCAGGTGTACGGCGTGGACAAGTTCCCGCGCATGACGGACTACGTCGTGCCCTCCGGGGTGCGCATCGGCGACGCGGACCGGGTGCGCCTGGGCGCCCACCTGGCCGAGGGGACGACCGTGATGCACGAGGGCTTCGTCAACTTCAACGCGGGCACCCTGGGGCACTCGATGGTGGAGGGCCGGATCTCGGCCGGCGTCGTGGTGGGCGACGGGTCCGACGTCGGAGGCGGCGCGTCCATCATGGGCACGCTCTCCGGCGGCGGCACCCAGCGGATCGTGATCGGCGAGCACGTGCTGCTCGGCGCGAACTCCGGCGTGGGCATCTCCGTCGGCGACGACTGCGTGGTCGAGGCCGGTCTGTACGTCACCGCGGGCACGCGCGTGAGCGTGCTCCAGGACGGCGAGGCGGCGCGGACCGTGAAGGCCGTGGACCTCTCCGGCGTGCCGAACCTGCTGTTCCGCCGCAACTCCACCACGGGCCGGGTCGAGGCCCTCCCCCGCGCCGGCCGGACCGTCGAACTGAACGCTGCGCTGCACGCGAACTGACCCGTTGCGCCCGGCCCGCGGCTCTTCCCTCCCCTCCCCGTTCCCCGCCGCGTTGGGGGGCGATTTCCGGTGGTATCCCGCCGGGATAACGCCGGCTATCGCCCCCGGAGCTCCACGGCGGTCCGGGGGCGGGGCGACGACGGCGGCACGCGGCGCGGGCCGTCGGCTCCTGCACAGCAGCGCCCGCCCCGCGCGTCATCCCCGTGCCGCGGCCAGCGCGCCCCGGGCGCCTCGCCGGCGTCGTCCGATGGGTGCATGCCGCGCGTCGTCATTCCTCTGCCGCCCGACCAGCCCGCCGTCCTGTTGGCCACGGACCTGGCCCGACTGGGGCTGCCGCCCGACCGCGCCCGCCGGTCGGACCTGGAGCGGGTCGGACAGGGCTTCCACCGGCAGCGGGCACGCCCTGGCACGGGCTGGGCCGACCTGGGCCTGCCCGAGCCCGGGCACGGCTTCTCCCCCGATCACCTCGCCGCGCTCCTGCGCCGACGCCCGGATGCCGTCCTCTCCCACGAGACCGCGGCCCACCTGCACGGCCTGCCGATGCCCGCGCGAGCCTGGCGGCGGCGCGACCCGGCGACCGGCGAGCTCGAGGCCGACCCGCCGGTGCACCTCACCGTGGCCCGGGGGACACGACGCGTCCGGCGGGCTGGTCTGATGGACCACCGGCGGCCGCTGGCGCCCGAGTTCGTCACGCACGTGCACGGCCTGCGCGTCACCACGGTCGATCGCACCTGGCTGGACCTGTGCTCCCTGACTCCCCCGTGGACGTTCGAGGACCTCGTGGCCGCCGGGGACCACGCCGTCCGGCACCCGTGGACGCCCGCGGGCCGGACGGATCCGGCCACCACGATCGCCGCGCTGCGGTCGGCGCTGCACGCGTCCGGACGCTTCCACGGCCGCCCGGCCGCCCGGGAGGCGCTGGATTCCGTTCGCGTCGGGGCGGACTCGCCGCCCGAGACCCGCCTGCGCCTCGCCCTCGTGGCCGGCGGGCTGCCGGAGCCGGGGCTGCAGGCCGCGCTCGAACCCGAGGACCCCCTCTCCCCCGTGGCCGACCTCGCCTACCGCCACGTGCGCCTGGCCCTGCAGTACGACGGTGCCGGGCACCGCACGCGGGAGCAGCAGGCGCGCGACGCCCGCCGGGACCGCTACGGCCAGGCGCGCGGCTGGACGACGCTCCGCGTCACCTGGGCGGATGGGCGCGAGGACTTCCGTGGCGTCGTCGCGGTGGTCCGACGCCGCCTCGGCCCCTCCGCCTCGACGTAAGCACGCTCCGGCGAACGCATTGGGGGCGGTTTCGGGTGGTATTCCGTCGGAATACCACCCGAAACCGCCCCCAAACGCAGGGTCAGCGCCCCCGGGTCAGCGCTGCGGGTACTGGCGCAGCTGCTCGCCCACGTAGATCTGGCGCGGGCGGCCGATCTTGGTGGCCGGGTCCTCCATGAGCTCGCGCCACTGGGCGATCCAGCCGGGCAGGCGGCCCAGGGCGAAGAGGACGGTGAACATCTTCTCCGGGAAGCCCATGGCCTTGTAGATCACGCCGGTGTAGAAGTCGACGTTCGGGTAGAGCTTGCGCTCCACGAAGTAGTCGTCGGCGAGGGCCTTCTCCTCGAGACGCTGGGCGATCTCCAGCAGCTCGTCGTTGCCGCCCATCTTGCCCAGGATGTCCTCGGCGGTCTTCTTGATGATCTTGGCCCGCGGGTCGTAGTTCTTGTACACGCGGTGCCCGAAGCCCATCAGACGGACGCCGTCCTCCTTGTTCTTCACCTTCTCCATGAAGTCCTCGGGCGTGATGCCCTCCGACTTG
Organism: Micrococcus sp. GPGPB33; assembly: GCF_037853785.1. Taxonomy (NCBI): domain Bacteria; kingdom Bacillati; phylum Actinomycetota; class Actinomycetes; order Micrococcales; family Micrococcaceae; genus Micrococcus; species Micrococcus sp. GPGPB33. The sequence goes on along the minus strand of NZ_JAQMWO010000002.1, from coordinate 1,464,033 downwards.
ATCTTCCGGAGCATGTTCAGCACGGCCTCGTTGGCGCCACCGTGCAGCGGGCCGTAGAGGGCGTTGATGCCGGCGGACACCGAGGCGAACAGGTTGGCCTGGGTGGAGCCGACCAGGCGCACCGTCGAGGTGGAGGCGTTCTGCTCGTGGTCCGCGTGCAGCATGAGCAGCAGGTCGAGGGCCTTGACCACGTCCGGGTCGATGTCGTATTCCTCGGCCGGCACGCCGAAGCACAGGCGGAGGAAGTTCTCCACGTAGTTCAGCGAGTTGTGCGGGTACATGAACGGCTGGCCCAGTGACTTCTTGAACGCGTAGGAGGCCAGCACCGGCAGCTTGCCCAGCAGACGCACGGTGGAGATGTGGACCTGCTCCGGATCGTGCGGGTCCAGGGAGTCCGGGTAGAACGTGGACAGCCCGGACACGGAGGAGGACAGCACCGGCATGGGGTGCGCGTCCCGCGGGAAGCCGTTGAAGAACAGCTTGAGGTCCTCGTGCACCATGTTGTGGCGCAGGATGTTGGTCTCCCAGGCCTCCAGGGTCTCCTTGGACTCGGGCAGCTCGCCGTAGATCAGCAGGTAGGCCACCTCCATGAAGGAGGAGTGCTCGGCGAGGTCCTCGATGGCGTAGCCGCGGTAGCGCAGGATGCCCTGGTCGCCGTCGATGTACGTGACGGCCGACTTGGCGTTCGCCGTGTTCATGAAGCCCGGGTCGTAGGTGACGTCGCCGGTCTCCTTCAGGAGCGGGGCGATGTTGATGCCGTTGTTGCCCTCTGTGGCGTACTCGACGCCCAGGTCCAGGCTCTGCTCGCCGACGGTCAGCCGGACGGACTCGTGATGGGTCACGGGTGTGCTCCCTCGTCTTGTCTTCTCGATGGCCCGGGTTCGCACGCCGATGTGGGCGCGCCCACGCGGGGACGACTCTGCTCCAAACTATCAAGGACCGGCCCGGGACGCGCGGTCGCTTCCCCCGACGACGGCCCCCGACCCCGGCTCAGCCAGTCCGCGGCCCGCGGGCCGTGAGTCTCGCCGCGGCCCGGGCGACCGCCTCGTCCGTGGCGGTGATCGCCACGCGGACGTAGCCGTCGCCGCCGGCACCGTAGAACACGCCGGGCCCGGCGATGATGCCCAGGTCCGCCAGGTCGCCCAGCAGATCCCACGAGTCCTGCGCCGTGGCGTCGGCCGGGTCCAGGTCCGCCCGCCGGGTCCACAGGTACAGCCCCGCCTCGGAGTGGTCCACCGTGTGGCCGGAGGCCTCCAGCGCGGTGCGCAGCGCGTCCCGACGGCGGCGGTAGCGGTCCTTCTGCTCCGCGACGTGCGCGTCGTCGGCCAGGGCCACGGCCATCGCGTGCTGCACCGGGGCGGGCACGATCATGCCCGCGTGCTTGCGGGTGTTGACCAGGGTCGCCACGAGCTCCGGATCCCCCGCGGCGAACGCGGCGCGGTAGCCGGCGAGATTGGACTGCTTGGACAGCGAGTAGACGCTCAGCAGGCCCGTCAGGTCGCCGCCGGAGACCTCGTCGGACAGGATGCAGGGCACGACGGCCCCGTCCCACGCGTCCCAGCCGAGCTCGGCGTAGCACTCGTCCCCGCACACCACGGCGCCCACGCCACGGGCGGCGTCGACCGTGCGGCGCAGCGCCGCGGCGTCCAGCACGGCACCGGTGGGGTTGGCCGGCGAGTTGGTCCACACGAGGCGCACCCGCTCACGCACCTCGGGCGCCAGCGCGTCGAGGCCGTCCGCGGCCACGGCCTCCGCCCCGGCCAGCAGCGCGCCCACCGCATAGGTGGGGTAGGCGGCCTCGGGGTGGACGACGACGTCGCCTGCGCCGAGCCCGAGCAGCGTGGGCAGCCACGCGATGAACTCCTTGGACCCGACCGTGGGCACCACGGCCGCCGGGTCCAGCCCGGACACCCCGCGGCGCCGGGCGTACCAGTCGACGACCGCGCGGCGCAGGGCGTCCGTGCCGTGCGTCGTCGGGTAGCCGTGCGCGTCGGCGGCCTCGGTCAGGGCCCGGCGGATCAGCGCCGGCGTCGGATCCACCGGCGTTCCGATGGACAGGTCCGCGACGCCGTCCGGGTGGGCGGCGGCACGCTCACGGTAGGGGGTGAGCGTGTCCCACGGGTAGTCCGGCAGCGTCAGCATGGGGCTCAGGCGTCGGCGTTCTGCAGGGGCAGGGCGGAGATGATCGGGTGGTCCTTGGCGATCATGCCCAGCTTGGCGGCGCCGCCCGGGGAGCCCAGGTCGTCGAAGAACTCGACGTTGGCCTTGTAGTACTCGGCCCACTCGTCGGGGGTGTCGTCCTCATAGTAGATGGCCTCGACGGGGCACACCGGCTCGCACGCACCGCAGTCGACGCACTCGTCCGGGTGGATGTAGAGCATGCGCTCACCCTCGTAGATGCAGTCCACGGGGCATTCGTCGATGCACGCCTTGTCCTTGACGTCCACACACGGCAACGCGATCACGTAGGTCATGGCTGACCGTCCACCTCTCTCTGGGCACGGGGTTGCGGGGCTGCGGTCCAGGGTACTCGCTCCCCCGGACGCGTTTCGCGGGCGGTCACAGTGGCCCGGCGGGGGCGCGTGGCGGCCTCGGCGGCCTCCGCGGGTCGGCGGTCCAGCCGCCGGCCCGCGGCCAACAGGACCATACCGAGCACCGGCTGGCCGACGTTCCAGGCCACGGAGGCGACGACGGCGCCCGGCGCCGCCGCCCACAGGCCGGCCGTCCAGGACAACCCCAGGGCGTCGTCCACCGGCAGGCGCTGCAGGGCCAGGACGGCGGTGAACGCGCCGGCGACGACCGCGGCCCCCGCCGGCAGGGCGCGCCCGCCGCGGCCCGCGCGTCGGACCATCCACCAGCGCTGTGTCGAGCCCACGAGCACAAGCGCCAGCACCGCACCCCAGGGCAGGGTCCAGCCGCCCGGCAGGGAGGCCAGGTTCAGATGGACGGCGGTGCCGAGCGCGCCGGCGACGACGCCGAGCAACGCCCCGCCCACCACGTCGGCGGGCCGGGCGCGGCGGCGGGGACGCTCAGGCACGGGCGCGGGCGCGCGCGGCCTTCAGGCGCTCATTGGCGTCCAGGACGACCTTGCGGATGCGGATGTCCTCGGGGGTGATCTCCACGCACTCGTCCTCGCGGGCGAACTCGAGGGACTCCTCGAGGGTGAGCCGGCGCGGGGGCGTCAGGCCCTCGAACGACTCGGAGGAGGCCGCACGCATGTTGGTGAGCTTCTTCTCCTTGGTGATGTTCACGTCCATGTCGTCGGCGCGCGAGTTCTCGCCCACGATCATGCCCTCGTACACCTCAGCGCCCGGCTGCACGAAGAAGGTGCCGCGCTCCTGCAGGTTGATCATGGCGAACGGCGTGGCGGTGCCCGCCCGGTCGGCCACGAGGGAGCCGTTGGTGCGGTACTCGATCTCACCGGTCCACGGCTCGTAGCCGGCCGCGTAGGAGGAGGCGATGCCTGCGCCGCGGGTCTCGGTGAGGAAGCGGGTGCGGAACCCGATCAGACCGCGGGCCGGGACCAGGAACTCCATGCGGATCCAGCCCGTGCCGTGGTTGGACATCTCCTGCATGCGGCCCTTGCGGGCGGCCATGAGCTGCGTGACCGCGCCCATGAACTCCTCGGGGATGTCGATGGTCATGCGCTCCATCGGCTCGTGGACCTTGCCGTCCACGGTCCGGGTGACCACCTGCGGCTTGCCCACGGTGAGCTCGAAGCCCTCGCGGCGCATCTGCTCCACGAGGATGGCCAGGGCGAGCTCGCCGCGGCCCTGCACCTCCCACGCATCCGGGCGTTCGGTGGGGAGCACCTTGAGCGAGACGTTGCCGATCAGCTCCTTGTCCAGGCGGTCCTTCACCTGGCGGGCCGTGACCTTGGCGCCCTTGACGCGGCCGGCCAGCGGGGAGGTGTTGATGCCCACGGTCATGGAGATGGCCGGGTCGTCCACCGTGATCAGCGGCAGCGGCTTCGGGTTCTCCGCGTCGGTGAGGGTCTCGCCGATCATGATGTCCTCGATGCCGGCGACGGCGACGATCTCGCCCGGGCCGGCCTCCTCCGCGGGCACGCGCCCGAGGCCCTTGGTGGCCAGCAGCTCGGTGATCTTCACGGTCTTCAGGGCGCCGTCCTGGCGGGCCCACGCGACCTGCTGGCCCTTGCGAAGGGTGCCGTTGAAGATGCGCAGCAGCGCGAGGCGGCCGAGGAACGGGGAGGCGTCCAGGTTGGTGACGTGCGCCTGGAGGACCTCGCCCTCGGTGTAGGACGGGGCCGGGATGTGCTCCATGATCACGTTGAAGAGGGCCTCGAGGTCCTCGGCCTCCGGCAGGGCGCCGTCGGCGGGCTGGGTCAGGGAGGCGCGGCCGGCCTTGCCCGAGGCGTAGACGACGGGGACGTCCAGCACCGAGTCGAGGTCCAGGTCCGGGTCCTCCTCGGCCAGGTCCGAGGCCAGGCCGAGCAGCAGGTCCATGGAGTCGGAGACGACCCCGTCGATGCGCGCGTCGGGGCGGTCCGTCTTGTTGACCACAAGGATCACGGGCAGCTTGGCCGCGAGGGCCTTGCGGAGCACGAAGCGGGTCTGGGGCAGCGGGCCCTCGGAGGAGTCCACGAGGAGCACGACGCCGTCCACCATGGACAGGCCGCGCTCCACCTCGCCGCCGAAGTCGGCGTGGCCGGGGGTGTCGATCACGTTGATGGTGACGGTCTCGCCCTCGGGGGCGGACGGGCCGGAGTAGAACACCGTGGTGTTCTTGGCGAGGATCGTGATCCCCTTCTCCTTCTCCAGGTCCCCGGAGTCCATGACCCGCTCGGCGACGTCGCCGTGCGTGTTGAAGGCACCGGTCTGGCGCAGCATGGCGTCCACCAACGTGGTCTTGCCATGGTCCACGTGGGCCACGATGGCCACGTTGCGCAGATCGGAGCGGCGGGTTTCGGTCGAGGTCATGGGCGTCCTGTCCGGTTCGACATCAAAGGGGTGGAGGCACACGCCGACGGCGGCCCCCGTGCGATTGTACGCGCAGGGGCCGCCGTGGACAGGCGGGCCGGTGGGCCCGAGCGGTCAGTAGACGCCCTCGCCGAGGGAGGCGAGGAATTCGCGGCGCTCCTGGCGACGCTCCGCCTGCTGGTCCGGATCCGGCACGGGCGCCGCCGCCAGGAGGCGACGGGTGTACTCCTCCTTCGGACGGTGAAGCACCTCCTCCGTGGGGCCCTGCTCCACCTGGCGGCCGTCCTTGAGGACGAGCACCTTGTGGGCCAGCATGTCCACCACCGCGAGGTCGTGGGACACGAACAGGCACGCGAACTCGTAGCGCTGCTGCAGCTCCGCGAACATGTCCAGCACGGCGGCCTGGACGGACACGTCCAGGGCCGAGGTCGGCTCGTCCGCGATGAGCACCTGGGGGTCCAGGGTCAGGGCGCGGGCGATCGAGATGCGCTGGCGCTGACCGCCGGAGAGCTCGTGCGGGTACCGGTTCACCACGGAGCGCGGCAGACGCACCGCGTCCAGCAGCTCCTCGGCGCGGGCCAGGCGCGAGCGCCGGTCCCCCACCTTGTGCACGACCATCGGCTCGGTGATGATGTCGCCGATCGGGAACCGCGGGTCCAGCGAGGCCGCCGGGTCCTGGAAGACCACGCCGATGTTCTTGCGCAGGGCGCGCTGCTGGGCCTTGGGCATCGTCGCCAGGTCGTGGCCCTGGATGCGCAGAGAGCCCTCCGCGATGGTGAGCAGGCCGAGCACCGACTTGGCGATGGTGGACTTGCCCGAGCCGGACTCGCCCACCAGGCCCAGGATCTCGCCCGGGGCCACCTGGAAGCTGACGTCGTGGACCACGCGGTTCTTCTTGCCGCGGTGGTCGTACTCGAGGTGGAGGTTCTCCGCCTCGATCGCGTACCGGGCGTGCGTCTGCGTGGCCGTGACCGGCTCCGGCTCCGCCACCTGGAGGGGCTCGCCGAGGCGCGGCACCGCCGCGAGCAGCTTCTGGGTGTACGGGTGTCGGGCGTGCTGGAGCACCTGGTGCACCGAGCCCTGCTCCACGAGCTCGCCGTGGAGCATCACGCACACCCGGTCCGCCATGTCCGCCACCACGCCCATGTTGTGCGTGATGAGCAGGATGCCGGTGTTCATCTTGTTCTTCAGGGAGCGCAGCAGCTCCAGGATCTCGGCCTGGACCGTCACGTCGAGCGCCGTGGTGGGCTCGTCCGCGATGATCACCTTCGGCGAGCAGCTGATCGCCATCGCGATGACGATGCGCTGGCGCTGGCCGCCCGAGAACTGGTGGGGGTACTGCTTGAGCCGGGTGGCGGCGTCGGGGATGCCCACCATGGTGAGCAGCTCGACGGCGCGCTTGTCCGCCTCGGTGCCGTAGGCGATGCCGTGCAGCTCGAGGGCCTCCGTGAGCTGGTCTCCCACGGTGAGGACGGGGTTCAGGGCCGTCATGGGCTCCTGGAACACCATCGCCACCTCGTCGCCGCGGATGTCGCGCAGCTGCCCCGGGGTCATGGTGAGCACGTCGCGGCCGGCCAGCTGCACGGAGCCGGTGACGTCCGCATTGCCCGGGAGCAGGCCCATGGCGGTGGCGCTCGTGACGGACTTGCCGGAGCCGGACTCGCCCACGAGGGCGACGACCTCGCCGGGTTTGACGTCGAACGTCACGCCCTTGACCGCGTGCACCTCGCCGAACTCGGTCGCGAACTTCACGTCCACGTCGCGGAAGGCGAGCACCGGCTCGCCGCCCAGGTCGTCGTGGCGGGCCACGACGCCCATCGCGCTCGTCGCGGGGCCCGGAGGCACGCCGCCGGCGCCGGAGGAGCCGGGCACGGCGGCGCCGCGCGCCTCGAGGTCTGCCGACGACGCCGCGTGCGAGCCCTGCCCGTCGGCGGTCACGTCGTTCTCGTTCTTCTTGCCGAACATGGATCGGCCTTTCTTGTCGTTCGCGCTCATCGCTGACCGTCCTCGTCCGCGTCGGAGATCCGTGCGGACCCGCCGGCCTCCTCCACGGGGGCCTCGATCCGCCCGGCCGTCGGGGCCGCGGCCAGACCGCCCGCCGTCGTCGCACCGGCCTCGGTGGCGGCCGCGCGGCGGCCGAAGAAGCGGGGCCTGCGGTGGGCGCCCGCGCCCTGGCGCGGGTCGAAGGCGTCGCGCAGGCCGTCGCCGAGGAAGTTCACGGACAGGGCGATCGCGAGGATGATCATGCCGGGCCACCAGAACAGCCACGGACGGGTGGTGAACGCGTTCTGGTAGTCGGAGATGAGCAGGCCCAGGGACGAGTCCGGCGCCTTCACGCCGAAGCCGAGGAAGGACAGCGAGGTCTCCAGCAGCACCGCGCCCGCGATCGCGAACGTCGCGTTCACGACGATCACGCCGATCGTGTTGGGCAGCAGGTGCTTGAAGATCAGGCGGCCCGGCTTGGCGCCCATGGCGACGGCGGCCGCCACGAACTCCTTCTCGCGCAGGGACAGGACCTCGCCGCGCACGAGGCGGGCCAGGGACGTCCAGGACACGAGGCCGAGCACCACCGCGAGCGGGAGGATGCCCATCTTCATGCCGCTGGCCATCTGGCCGAGCACCGCGGCGAGCACGAGCAGCGGGATGACGATGATCAGGTCGGTCAGGCGCATGAGCAGGGAGTCGACCCAGCCGCCGAAGTACCCGGACACGGCGCCGACGATCGCGCCGATCACGGTGGAGAGCAGGCCCACGATGGCCGCGATGATCATGGACTGCTGGGTCCCGCGCATCACGAGGGCGAAGTAGTCCTTGCCCGTGGTGTCCTGGCCGAAGGGGTGCTCGCCCCAGCGGAGGCCCTCGCCCCCGAAGGCCTGCGGCACGACCGACAGCGTCGGGCGACCGCCGTTCACCACGGAGGCCGCGGCCGTGTAGGACTTGTCCCACCAGCCGGGGATGCCGGCGAAGCCGATGGAGGAGAACGCCATCAGCGTGATGAAGACCAGCACGATCAGGGAGATCATCGCCGCCCTGTGGCGGAAGAACCGCTTGCGGACCAGGGCGCCCTGGGAGTAGGACTTCCCGGCCTTGGCGCGGAGCTTGGCGTCCTCCGCCTCCGCAAGGTCGAAGATCTGCTTCTCGTCGAGCTGCGCGCCCGTCATCGAGGAGTTGTTGGTGGTCATCTGGCTCACACTCGAATCCGGGGGTCGAGGACGGCGTAGAGCACGTCCGCCACGAGGTTCATCAGCACGGCGGCGGTGCCCGTCACGAGGAAGAACGCCATCACGGGCATGGGGTCCACGTCGCGCAGGCCGGTGGCGAACAGCTCGCCCATCCCCTTCCAGCCGAACACCTGCTCCGTGATCACGGCGCCGCCGATCAGGCCGGCGAAGTCGAAGGCCATGATCGTGGTGATGGGGATCAGGGAGTTGCGGAACGCATGCTTCAGGATCACCTGGCGCTCCGGCAGGCCCTTGGCGCGCGCGGTGCGGATGTAGTCCTGGCGCGAGACCTCGAGCATGGAAGAGCGCGTGTACCGCGAGTACGTGGCCACCGAGATGATGGTCAGCAGGATGGTGGGCAGCAGAAGCTGCGCACCGCGGTCCAGGAACACCACCCAGAAGTGGGCGTCCAGGTTCGGGGTGCCCGAGCCGATCGTGGAGATCGGGCGCGGCTTGACCTTCAGGAAGGTCGGCCAGTAGTTCATCAGGTGTTCCGCCACGATCGCCACGCCCATGATCAGGGCGGTCACCAGCGAGGCAGACACGGCCGAGCCCTTGGAGAAGCCGCCGAGCAGCCGGCCCACCAGGATGGCCACCAGCACGAGGATGACGCCGAGGCCGGCCAGCAGCAGTGCGGACGGCGTCCGCCACAGCAGGCCGTAGGTGGCGTAGTAGGCGACGAGGCCGATCGCGACCGTGACCAGAGCGGCCTTGAGGACCGACCGGTTGCGCAGACCGGAGATCACCGCGGTGGCGCCGACGGCGGCGGCCAGGCCGATGACCAGCTGCACGACCGGGCCCATCTGCGGATGCCGCCAGAAGTCGACGGCGAACAGCACCCAGCCGGCGAGGAGGATGAACGCGGCGGTGGCGCCGAACGTGAAGGCGCGCCGCCTGAGGTCGCCCGCCATGACGGCCTGCAGGACCAGGCCCGCGAGGACGGCGACCCCGATGAGGAGGGGCCAGTTCAGCTCGGGGCTGCGGATCCAGTCGTTGAACCGGATCCCCATGTACTCCTTCAGGAGCACGGCCGCCCAGAACACGGGCAGCGAGAAGAAGAGGAAGATCAGGAACGTGACCACGTAGTCGAGGCCGGAGTACTGGCGGATCGCGGTGACGATGCCGATCGCGATGCCGATGATGATCGCCAGGACGGTCGCGAGCACCACGAGGCGCAGCGTGGAGGCCGCGGCGTTGCTCAGCAGGTCGGCGACGGACTGGCCGTTTCGGCTGAGGCCGAGGTCGCACTGACCGGTGACGCAGCCGCCGATGCCCTGGAGCCAGTCCCAGTACCGGGCGTACCAGGGCTGGTCCAGCCCCATGAACGCGGTGCGGGCGGCGATGAGGGTCTCGCGGTTGGGGTTCTGTGACTCTCGCAGGTCCTGGAGGGGGTCACCCGAGTGGGCCACGAGGAAGAAGAGCAGGATCGACGCGCCGAACAGCACCAGGAGGGAGCTGCCGAGGCGCTTGAGGATGAATTTCAGCACAACAGGGGGTGACCTTCCGTGCGCGTGCAAGGGAAAGGGAGGGGTGCGGGTTCGCCGCGGTTCACGGCCAGAGCCCGGCCGGTGCCCGGCCGGGCTCTGTCCTCGATCCCGACGCCGGCGGTCCGCGGGAGGCGGACCGCCGGGTCAGAGGTCAGCGGGGTGTCACTCCTGGACGCGGACCCACTGCTCCACGTTCCACAGCGCACCCGACTGGGCGGCGGTGTCGCGCACGTTGGCGACGTCGGCCTTGTGGCCGACCAGACCCGGGTGAGCGTACAGCGGGATGGCCTGGAAGTCCTCCCACAGCAGCTTCTCGATGGTCTTGACCTGCTCCAGCTGCTCGTTCTCGTCCAGCGAGGTGGCGAGCTTGTCCCAGGCCGCGTCCACCTCGGGGTTGTTGTAGCTCTGCTGGTTCTGGGCGCCGTCCGACTGGTAGATGTTCGCGCCGGAGGCCTTCTGGCCCGAGCCGGCCCAGGCGAAGAGGGCGGCGTCGTAGTCACCGGCCGGCATGACCTCCTTGAAGAACACCGGCGAGTTGGCGTCCTGCACGTCGAAGCCGGCCTGGTCGCAGGAGCTCTTGATGAGCGCGACGGTCTCGGTGCGACGCTGGTTGCCGGCCTGGTAGCCGAGGCGGACCGTGGGCTTGGAGACGCCCGACTTCTCGACGAGCTCCTTGGCCTTCTCGATGTTCGGCTGGTCCATCTCCTTCGGGTAGGCCGCGTCCACGACCTCCTGGTACTTGTCCTGGAAGGGGAAGACCTCGCGCAGGTTCATGACCTGGGCGTCCGCGTAGATCGGCTTGATCAGGTTGTCCACGATCTGCTGGCGGGGCAGGCAGAGGGCGAAGGCCTCGCGCAGCTCCGGGGAGTCCGCGAAGACCGAGCCCTCGCCGCGGTTGTAGTCCACGTGCTCCCAGGTCAGCTGGTCACCGGTCTGGACGTTGACGTCCTCGCCGAGGCCCTCGAGCTGCTGGAGGGTGTCCACGGTGGCCTGCGGCTCGATGACGTCGAGGTCGCCGTTCTGCAGGGCCTGCACGTGGGTCTTCGGGTCGGCGAAGCGGAGGACGAGCTCCTTGGTGGCCGCCGGGGTGCCCCAGTACTCGGGGTTGGCCTCAAGGGTGATGGACTGGCCGGCCTGCCAGCCGCCGTCCTTGAACTTGTAGGGGCCCATGGAGGGCACCAGCGAGGCGTCCGGCAGCTCGCCGGGGCTGAAGTCCCAGCCGTCGTTCCAGAACTCGGCCGCCGGGGTGAGCGCCTCGACGTCCTTCTCCTTCGCGGCGGTGACGAGCTCCTCGAAGCTCATGCCCGCCTCCTTGGCGACGATGTGCGCCGGCAGCGCGGTGCTGATGAGGATCTCCCAGTCCGCGTAGGGCTCCGGGTAGGTGACGGTGAACTCCTTGCCGTCGGCCTCGCCCTCGGGCGCCTCCGGGATGTACTTGCCCTGCTCGAAGGAGATCGAGTCGAACAGCGGGGTCTCGGCACCCTCGGCCTTGATCGTGTCGTTGTTCGCGGCCCAGTGGACGATGAAGTCGCCCGCGGTGACGGGGGTGCCGTCGGACCACTTGGCGTCGTCGCTGATGGTGTACTTCACGGTCAGCGGGTCGTCCGAGGTCTTCTCGTACGTGCCGAAGTCCTTGTCCGGGATGATCGAGCCGTCGGTGCCGAAGTACCAGAAGGACGAGAACATGCGGTCCGCGACGGCCGAGTTGTACGTGGTGTACGTGTTCGACTGCAGGCCGTTGTAGGACAGGAAGTCGTCGGCGCCCACCGAGTACGCGATGGAGCCGTCCTGGGTCTTGACGTCGCCCAGGTCGGCCTTCCCCGGCCCGGAGGCCTCGGCGGTGAGCTTCTGACCCTTGTCCCCTTCGATGACGTTGCCGGCGCCCGAGTCGCCGCCCTGGCTGGCGCCGGAGGCGCTGTTGCTGCTGGAGTCGCCTGCATTGCCGCCGCCCGGGGCGCACGCGGAGAGGATGAGGGCCGAGCCGGCGGCCAGGGCCGCGGCAGCGGAGAGCTTCGTGTACTTCATGGAAGGTGCTTCCGTTCATGAGAGGTGCAAGGACGTCGCGCGCCCGCATCCCTGTGGGGACCTGGTGGTGCGAGACGACCCCCGGGCCGTTCCGTCGAGACGGGACGTTCCGTGAGATGGAGCACACTGTAGCGGGAACATTCAGGTTCGCGAAAGTCCGAATCTGGATCCGTCCCGTCCGTGGCGCCGGCGCGGTCAGCGACGACGGTCCGCCAGCAGAGTCCGCACGGCCCACGCCCCGCCCATGCCATGGACGCCGGCGCCCGGCGGGGTGGAGGCGGAGGCCAGATACAGCCCGGTCCGACCCGCCCGGTGCGGCCGGGGCGACGCGGTGGGGCGCAGGAGCGCGCGCGCTCCCGCGAGCGATCCCCCCGCGATGTCACCGCCCACGAGGTTCGGGTTCCACGCCTCCAGATCGGCCGGGCGCATCGCGACCGCGGCCCCGATCCGGTCCCGGAAGCCGGGTGCGTGCCGCTCCACCTCCGCCTCGATCAGCGGACGGACGTCGCCGGGGTGGCCGTGGGGCACATGGGCGTAGGACCAGACGACCGTGTGCCCCCGGGCGGGCCCGGTGGCCCGTGAGGGGTCCGCCGCCTGCTGCTGACAGAGCATGACGAAGGGCCGCGTCGGCATCCGGCCGGCCGCGACGTCGTCCTCGGCCCGCCGGATCTCGGCGGCGGTCCCGCCCAGGTGCACCGTCCCCGCGCCCGCGAGCCGGGCGTCGCGCCACGGGATCGGCCCGTCGAGCAGGAAGTCGACCTTGGACACGGACGGCCCGGGGCGCCACCGGCGCAGGGCCGCGGCGTATCGCGGCGGCAGGCCCGTGCCGGCGACGCGCAGCACCTGGCGCGGGGTCAGGTCCAGCACGACGGCGTCCGCGGCGGGCAGCGCGCGCAGGTCCGTGACCTCGTGGCCCAGGTGCAGCCGACCGCCGTGCGCCCGCAGCACCGCCACGAGCGCGTCGACGATCGCCCCCGACCCGCCGCGCGCCACCGGCCAGCCCGAGCTCATCCCGAGCGCGCCGAAGAGCGCACCGAACGCCGCCGTCAGGGGCCGGCTCGAGGGCAGGATCGCGTGGGCGGCCGAGCCCGTGAACAGGGCGCGGGCGGCCTCCGTGCGGAACATCGCCCGGCCCAGCAGATCGGCCGGCCACGGGGCGCGCAGGCCGAAGCGGGCCATCGCCACCGGATGGGGCGGGGGTCGCAGCACCGGGCCGAGCGCGCCCGCCAGGATCTCGTCGACGTGCGCGACCAGGGCCCCGTGCACGGCCCGCCAGGCCCGCGCGTCGACGCCGAGACCCGCGGCGGTGGCCTCGAGGTCCCGGTGCAGGAGGGCGGCCGGCCCGTCCGGCAGCGGATGTCCCATCGGCATGGCCGGGTGCAGCCAGGCGAGCCCGTGGTCCGTCAGCCCCAGCTCCCGGAACACGGGGCTGGCGACGCCGAACGGATGGCCCGCCGCCCCGAGGTCCACCACGGTCCCCTCCCCCAGCACCGGCGCGGACGCGCACGCGCCGCCGGGCACCGGGGCCCGCTCGAACACGTCCACCTCCCAGCCCTCGCGGGCCAGCAGGGCGGCGGCGGTCAGGCCGTTGGGTCCGGCGCCCACGACGACGGCGCGGCCCGGCTCGACGCCCCGGGGCAGGGCGAATCCGGGGCCGGCGGCGATTTCGGTCATGGTCTCCTCCTGTGGTCCCTAGGATGGTCGCACCCCGCCCGCCGCCCGTCAGGAGGCCCTCTCCCGTGGACCCGTTCTGGACCGCGCTCGCTCTCACGACGTTCGCCGGACTGGCCACGGTGCTGGGCGGCGTCCTGGCGATCGTCGGACGCGAGCCCTCGGGCCGCGGGCTGGGGGCCGCCCTCGGCCTCGCCGCGGGCGTCATGCTCGCGGTCTCCTTCCTGGAGATGCTGCCGGCCGCCGTCGAGGGACTGGGCGGGGCGGTCGGCCCCGCGGCGACCGCCGTCGCGGTGGCCGCCCTGATCCTCGGCGCAGGCTCCTACGTGCTGCTCGAGCGCGCCGTCCCCGACCCCGTCTCGGAGATGCCGGGCGACGTCGACGACCCGGCCGGCCTGGACCGGCGGCGGATGCTGCGCCTGGGCACGGTGACGGCCCTGGCGATCGGCCTGCACAATCTGCCGGAGGGCTTCGTCACCTTCGCCGGCACCCTGCAGGATCCGTCGGCGGGCCTCGCGCTGGCCGTCGCGATGGCCGTGCACAACGTTCCCGAGGGCGTGGCCGTGGCCGTGCCCGTGCGGCAGGCCACCGGATCGCGGCGCAAGGCCTTCGCGTGGGCCGCGTTCACGGGGATCGCGGAGCCGCTGGGCGCGCTGATCGGCTGGCTGCTGCTGGCCCCGTTCCTCACACCCGCGCTCCTGGCCGCCGTCTTCGCGGCCGTGGCGGGCGTGATGGTGACCGTGAGCCTCGACGCGCTGCTGCCCGCCGCCCGGGCGGCCGGGGGCCGCGCCGCGGCGCTGGGCGGCGTGCTGCTGGGCGTGGCCGCGATGGCCCTCTCGCTGGACCTGCTCTCCTGAGCGCCGGGGGGCCGGTCAGTTCACGAGGGCCGGCTGCAGGACCGCCTCGGCCTCGCGCACCTCGCCGTCGGCGGTGCGCCACTGGACGGTGATCCGGTCCCCCACGTTGTGGTCGTTGACCAGGCGGGACATCCGGGAAGCGTCGTCGCCGACGGGCCGTCCCTCGATCTCGAGGATCACATCGCCCTCGACCAGGCCGATCTGCTCGGCCGCCGAGCCCGCGTCCACCTGCATGACCACGACGCCGACGTCGGGATCCGCGCCGACCATGATGCCCAGGGCGCCGTCCGCGCCGATGCTCACGGTGTCCGTCTCCTCGCCCGTCAGGACCTGGTCCACCACGTCGAAGGCCACCTCCAGCGGGATCGCGAAGCCGTCCACCTCGTCTGCAGTGGTCCCGTCGCTGGCCGCCACGGTCACGCCGACCACCTGGCCGGCGTCGTCCACCACCGGGCCGCCGGAGTAGCCGGGCACGACGTCCGCGTCCGTCTGGATCAGGCCGGACAGGCGCGCGTACTGATCGGTGCCCTCGGCCGCGGCCATGATCGAGCGGTCCGTGCCGAGCACGGTGCCGCGCACGGCCGTCAGATAGCCCTGGCCTCCGCCGTTGCCGACGGCGGCCACCTGGTCCCCGCGCCGCACCGGGTCCAGCGAGACGCTGGCCACCGGCAGGTCCGAGACGCCCTCGACGTCGAGCACCGCGATGTCGTGCTCCGCATCGCGCCCGAGCACCGTGGCCGTGTGCCGCGCGCCGGTGTCCGCGACCACCACGTGCACCTCCGAGGAGTCCTCGACCACGTGGTAGTTGGTCACCGCCAGCCCGTCCGGGGAGAGCACCATGCCCGTCCCCGTGCCGGTGCGGGCGCCGAGGGCGGTCTCCACGAGGAGGATGCCCGGGGCGTCCGCGACCGGCTGGCCCGGGTCCAGGGACGAGCCGTCGTGGGCCGATGCGGACCAGTCCACCGCCACACCGTCGTGGATGTGGGTCAGGCCCGCCGCGAGCTCGCCCGCCTCCCGGGCGGGGGCCTCGGCGGCGGGCACGGTCGGGGCGGAGTCCGCGGCGACGTCGACCATCCGGCCGGCGAGGAGGGCGGTGAGGCCCCCGGCCAGGACCAGCGCGCCGAGCACGCCGAACAGCGCGATGACGAACGCCAGGGGCGAGCGTCGTGCGCGCGGCGGCCAGCCCGGCGGCGTCACGCTCAGCCCCGGGCGGCCGCCAGGGCGGCCTCGTAGTCCGGCTCCTCGGAGATCTCGGGGACGAGCTGGGCATGACGGACCACGCCGTCGGCATCGACCACGACGACGGCGCGGGCCAGCAGGCCCTCGAGCGGACCGTCGGTCATGCGCACGCCGTAGTCGTCGCCGAACGACGAGCGGAACACAGAGCCGCTGCGGACGTGGTCGATGCCCTCGACCGAGCAGAAGCGCGCGGCGGCGAACGGCAGGTCCGCGGACACGGCCACGACGGTGGTGTCCCCGAGGTCCGCGACGCGGGAGTCGAACTCGCGGACGGAGGCGGCGCACACGCCGGTGTCCAGGGACGGGAAGATGTTCAGGATCACGCGACGGCCGCGCAGCTCCCGCAGGGTCACCGGGGACAGGTCCGCCCCGGTGAGGGTGAAGTCGGGGGCGGGGGCACCCACCTGGGGCAGCCCACCGACGGTGTGGACGGGGGTGCTCTTCATGTGGGTCGTCGCCATGGGGACAGCCTAGGATGGGCGCGGCCGGACGGGAGCGCCCCGCGCCCTGCTCGGCGGACGGCGAACACGGAGGGACCGACCATGACCGAGCCCATGACGTCCAACGTCACCGACACGGCGCTGCTGTTCGAGGGCGGGGGATGCGCGCCGCGCTCACCTCGGCCGTGGTGGCGGAGCTGCTGCGCGAGCGGATCCACGTGGACTTCGTGGCCGGCATCTCGGCGGGCTCGTCCAACGCCGTGAACTACCTGTCCCGCGACCCGGCCCGTGCGCGGCGCTCGTTCGTGGACTTCGCCGACGATCCTCGGTTCGGCAACTGGCTGAGCTTCCTGCGCGGCAAGGGCCTGTTCAACGCCGAGTACATCTACGAGCACGCCGGCCTGCCCGAGGCGGACCTGCCCTACGACTTCGCCACGTTCCGCGCGAACCCCGCCCGGCTCGTCCTGGGCGGGTTCGACGCCGCGAGCGGCGAGACCCGCTGGTGGGACCGCTCCGACATGACCACCCTGACCGACCTGATGGTCCGCGTCCGCGCGTCGTCCACGATGCCGGTCCTCATGCCCCCCGTGCACGCCGAGGGCACCGTGTTCGTGGACGGCGCCCTCGGCGTGGACGGTGGGATCCCGCTGACCGCGGCGGAGGACGCGGGGTTCGAGAAGGTCCTCGTGGTCCTGACCCGGGAGCGCGGGTACGTGAAGCGGCCCGAGCGGTTCCCCTCGTTCTACCAGCGCACCTTCCGGCGCTACCCCGCCGTCGCGGACGGCCTGCTCACGCGCTGGCGCCGGTACAACGCGACCCGCGAGCGCCTGTTCGAGATGGAGCGGCAGGGCCGGGCCTATCTGTTCGTGCCCGAGACCATGCCCATCTCCAACGGCGAGCGGTCCGTGGCCAAGCTGGCCGCCGCCCACGAGCTCGGCCTGGACCAGGTGCGCCGCGAGATGCCCGCGATCCGCGCGTTCCTGGGGCTGCCGGCGTCCCGCTGAGCCGCGCCTGCTCCGAGCGGCGGGTCAGGCCTCGGCGCGGGCGGCCGAGTCCGGCAGGCCGAACACCGAGTCGAACGCATAGGCGTACACCGCGGCGTAGACGAGGAAGAACACGAGCAGGCCGGCCTCGATGAGGAACGCCTCCCCCAGCCCGATGCCGAGGATCAGCGCCACCGCGGGCACGAGGAACACGATCAGCCCGCCCTCGAAGCCGACGGCGTGGGCCACGCGCACCCACCAGGGCCGGCCCGTGATCCCGAGGCGGCGTTCGAGGGTCTCGAACACGGAGTTGAACACGATGTTCCACAGCAGGGCCACGGTCGAGGACACGACCGCCACGGCGAGCGAGGGCCCGCCGCCGTTGCCGAGCGCCGCCAGGATCACGGTGGTGAAGAGGATGGCGAGCAGCTCGAAGACCACCGCGTAGACCACGCGGCGCAGCAGGGGCGTCCGGAACACGCGGCGGCGCACGAGCGCGTCCCGGCCTCCCGGTCCTCGCGGCGCGTCGGAGGGCGGCGTCGACACGGGGTCGACGCCCGGGCGGGCGTGGTGGGTCTCGGACACGGCGCCCAGCCTAGGGCCGGGGCCGCGGGGCGCCGAATCCGGCGGGACCGGCCGCCCGCCGTCGTCGTGCCCCGATGACGGGGCGGGCGCGCCTTCACCGCGCCCCGGTCGCCTGCCTAGAGTTCGAGGCATGAAGCTCACCGATGACCTGCTGCAGAAGTTCAACGACCAGATCACCCTCGAGTTCGAGGCGTCCATGGTCTACCGCCAGCTCGCGATCGCCGCCGACGACCTGGACCTGTCCGGGATGGCCGCGTGGCTGCGGCACCAGGCGGACGAGGAGATCGTCCACGCGAACAAGTTCATCGACCACGTCGCCGACCGGGACAGCTTTCCGACGATCGGTGCCATCCCGGCCCCGCCCGTGCAGGCCAGCGTGTCGGCCCTGGAGATCTTCCGGGCCGCGCTCGCTCACGAGCAGAAGGTCTCCGAGGCGATCCGCGAGCTGTACCGGGCCACCGAGTCCGCGGGTGACCTCAACTCGCGCCCGCTGCTGAACTGGTTCCTGGACGAGCAGATCGAGGAGGAGGCCACCGTCTCCGAGATCGTGGGCCAGCTCGAGCTCGTGGGCGACGACGGCTCGGGCCTGCTCCGCATCGACGGCCGCCTGGGCTCCCGTCCCGTGGAGACCACCGAGAACGACGCCTGAGCCCACCGGCGGCTACGTCGGCCGCGCATGCACCGGCCCGGTCCCCCGCGGGACCGGGCCGGTGCGTGTCCGTCCTCGCCGCTATGCTCGACCTGCGCCCTGCCCGCGCACCGGCGTGCCCGTCGGCCCCACCCCAGGAGGAACCATGGTCGGACTCGTAGCCCTGCTCGACGACGTCGCCGCCCTCGCCCGCCTCGCCGCCGCGAGCGTGGACGACGTGGCCGCCGGAGCGGGACGCGCCGCGGCCAAGGCGGCGGGCGTGGTGGTCGACGACGCCGCGGTGACCCCGCAGTACATGGCCGGCGCGGCCGCGGCCCGCGAGCTGCCGATGATCTGGCGGATCACCAAGGGCTCCCTGCGCAACAAGCTCGTGATCATCCTGCCCGCGCTGCTGCTGCTCGACTGGCTCGCCCCCTGGATCCTGCCGTGGCTGCTGCTGGCCGGCGGCACCTACCTGTCCTACGAGGGCGCGCACAAGGTGTGGGGCAAGCTCACCGGCCACGGGCATGCCGACGATGCGGAGCCCGCCGTCGAGCGGGGCCCGGAGGCCGAGGACACCGTGGTGCGCGGGGCCATCACCACGGACTTCATCCTGTCCCTGGAGATCATGGTCATCTCCATGAACGAGGTGACCGACCTGGGCTTCTGGATGCAGACGGCGGTCCTGGCGGTGGTGGCCGTCCTCATCACCGTGGGCGTGTACGGGGCGGTGGGGCTGATCGTGAAGATGGACGACGTCGGCCTGCACCTGCACCAGAACGCCTCGACCTCCGGCGGCCGCTCGTTCGGCGCCGGGCTGGTCAAGGCCATGCCGCACGTGCTGCGCGTGGTGACCGTCATCGGCACCGTGGCGATGCTCTGGGTGGGCGGCCACATCGCCCTCGTGGAGCTGGACGCGCTGGGCGTGCCGTGGCCCTACGCCGTGCAGCACGGGATCGTCGAGCCCGTCACGCACGCCGCCGGCGCGTTCCTCGGCTGGCTCACGGAGACCGCGACGTCGGCCGTGTGGGGCCTGCTCTGGGGCTCGGTCGCGCTCGGGGTGGTCCTGCTCGTCGGACGCCTGCGCGGGAAGAAGGCCGCGCCCGCCCACTGACGCGGCGGCCGACGGGTCCATTCCCACCCACGCCCGACGCCGAGGCCCGCAGACGCGCCGCTACGCACGGAATGTAGCGGCGCGTCTGCGGGCCTCGGCGCTGGGTCCGTCTCCCGGCGGGCCCCGTCAGTCGGCGGTGAGGAAGGTGCGCACCGCGGAGACGAAGGCCTCGGGCTGGTCGGCGTGCAGCCAGTGGCCGGCGTCGCGGACGGTCACGCGCACGACGCGCGGGAACAGCTCCTTCATCCGCGGCACGTCCTCGTCCTGGACGTAGTCCGACTCGGCGCCGGCCAGCCACAGGACCGGATGGTCGAACACGCGCTCCGGGTCCTCGGGGACCACCGGGTCCGGGAACGAGCCGATCTCCCGCAGGTGCTCGAAGAGCATGGCCACGTTGGGCTGCCACACGAAGTGCCCGGCCGTGCGTCGCAGGTTCTGCAGCAGGAAGCCGCGCACCCGCGCGTCGTGGACGTGCTCGGCCATGGCGGCGTCGGCCTCGGCCCGCGTCTCGTACGCGTCCAGGTCCATGCGCAGCATGGTGCCCAGCAGGTGGACGAACTCGTCCGTGGCCTGCGGCGAGACCCGCGGGGAGATGTCCTCCACGATCAGCCGGTCCACGAGGTCCGGGTGCCGCAGGGCGAGCACCATCGCGACCTTGCCCCCCATCGAGTGGCCCAGCAGATGGACCGGCCCGTCGGCGGCGAGGCCGGCGCGCAGGTGGGCGGCCACCCGGTCCGCGATCTCGCGGTAGTCCACCCGGTCCGTCCAGGGCGAGGCGCCGTGGTCCGGCAGATCGATCAGCTCCACCGTGAAGTCGTCGCCCAGCTCCTTGGCCGGGCCGGTGAAGTTCCGGCCCCGGCCCATGAGGCCGTGCAGGAACGCGACGCGGCGCGGGCCCTCCCCGATGCGGGTGGAGGCCAGGGGGGCGTCGGACGGGTCGGAGGCGGCGGCGGTCGTGTTCACCCGACTCAGGCTAGCGCGGGACCGCGCCGGCGCCTCCCCCGCCTTACAGTCATCTCGACCCTCTGAGATGGGCGCGAACAGTGTCATACTGACCAGAACAGCCCCGCCAGTCCGCCCCGGGAGGTCCCATGCCGGTCGCTGAGGCCCGCGTCAGCGTGGCCGTGTCCACGGCCGTCTTCGGCGTGCGCCCGGACCCGCACGGCGTGCCCCGCCTCTGTGTCGCCCTCGTCCCGCGGATGCGCGAGCCGTTCCTGGACCGGTGGGCGCTGCCGGGCGCGTGGCTCGGCGCGGACGAGGAGCTGGCCGACGTCGCCGCACGCGTGGCCGCCGAGTGCGTGCCCGGTCCCGTCCGTCGCCTCGAGCAGCTGGCGGCGTTCGGCGCCGTGGACCGTTCCCCCACCGGACGCGTCCTCACGGTGGCCCACTGGGCGCTCAGCCCCGCCCTGGACGACGACGGCGCCGCCCCGGCGTCCAGCCCGGACCCGGACGTGGCCGGGCTGCCCATCGGGGTCCATGTGCGCTGGCACCGGGCCGACGCGCCGCCCGCGCTGGCGTTCGACCACGCGCAGATCCTGGCGGCGGCCGTGGCGCGCCTGCGCGCGGACCTGCCGCGAGCCGGCGTCGGGCACGCGCTGCTGGGGCCCTCCTTCACCCTCGCCGAGCTGCGCGCCGTGCACGAGGCCGTCCTCGGCCGCGGCCTCGACGCCGCCAACTTCCGCCGCGCCACCCTCGCCGCCGGGACCCTCGAGGAGACCGGCGAGGTCCGCGGCGGCACCCCGCACCGCCCGCCCAAGCTCTACCGGTACCGGCCCGCCGGGCCCGGGACCGACCCCGATCCCGCCGGGCCGGACGCCCGCCGCTGACCCACCAGCCCCGACCCAGGAGTCACCCATGACCACCCCGACCGGGACCACCGCCTCGGTGGCCCGCACCCTGACCCTGATCGACAAGGACGCCGCGCGCGGCTCCTCGTGCTCCCCCGACCTGACCCGCGGCCCCTGGGCGTTCGACGCCGGCCTGCCCGCCTACGGCCCCGGCGCATCGCAGGACGACGTCGTCCCGGCCGACGCCCCCGTGCAGGGCCGCATCCCCGAGGAGTACCAGCGGGCCTCCGACGAGGAGCTCCACGCCCGGATCAGCGCGGCGCGGCAGACGCTCGGCGAACGCGTCGTCGTGCTGGGCCACTTCTACCAGCGCGACGAGGTCGTCCAGCACGCCGACTTCGTGGGCGACTCCTTCCAGCTCGCGCGCGCCTCCCAGGGCCGGCCCGAGGCGGAGGCGATCGTGTTCTGCGGCGTGCACTTCATGGCGGAGACCGCGGACCTGCTCTCCACCCCGGACCAGGCCGTCATCCTGCCCAACCTCGCCGCCGGCTGCTCCATGGCGGACATGGCCGACCTGGACTCGGTCGAGGACGCGTGGGAGCAGCTCGAGGCGGTCTACGGCACCGAGCCGGACGACGACGGGCGCGTGCCCCTGCTGCCCGTGACCTACATGAACTCCTCCGCGGCCCTCAAGGGCTTCGTCGGCGAGCGCGGCGGCATCGTGTGCACGTCCTCCAACGCCTCGGCCGTGCTGGACTGGGCGTTCGAGCGTGCCCAGCGCGTCCTGTTCTTCCCGGACCAGCACCTGGGCCGGAACACGGGCCGCGCCAGGGGGATCCCACTCGAGCAGATGCCGACGTGGAATCCCCGCCTGCCGCTGGGCGGGAACTCCGAGGACGCCCTGCGGGACGCGAAGGTCCTGCTGTGGCACGGCTTCTGCTCGGTGCACCGCCGCTTCACGGTCGCGCAGATCGAGCAGGCCCGCGCCGAGCACCCGGACGTCCAGGTGATCGTGCACCCCGAGTGCCCCCCTGCCCGTGGTGGAGGCCGCGGACTCCTCCGGGTCCACCGACTTCATCGTCAAGGCCATCCAGGCGGCGCCGGCCGGCTCGACCTTCGCGATCGGCACCGAGATCAACCTCGTGCAGCGCCTGGCCGCCCAGCACCCCGAGCACACGATCTTCTGCCTCGACCCCGTGATCTGCCCGTGCTCCACGATGTACCGCATCCACCCCGGCTACCTCGCGTGGGTGCTCGAGGAGCTCGTGGCCGGCCGCGTGGTCAACCGGATCACCGTGCCCGCGTCCGTGGCCGACCCGGCCCGCACCGCGCTCGAGCGGATGCTGGCCGTCGCGCCGAAGCAGTCGGCCGCGCAGTCCGCCGGGGCCGGGACGTGACCCCGGCCGACCGCGCCCCGGCGACGCCGGCCCCGCAGCCGGACGTGGAGCGGATCGTGACCGCCGCGCTCGCCGAGGACGCGCCCTGGGGTGATGTCTCCTCGGAGGCCTTCGTCCCGGAGCAGGCCCGGATCACCGCGCGCGTGGTGGCCCGCGAGCCCGGGGTGCTCTCCGGCACGAACGCCCTCGAGGCCGCCTTCCGGCTCGTCGACCCGGCCGTGTCCGTCACCCTGCACCTGACCGACGGCGCCGACCTGTCCCCCGGCGCCGTCGTCGCCGAGGTCGCGGGCCCCGCCCGCTCGGTGCTGCGCGCCGAGCGCGTGGCGCTGAACCTCGTCCAACGGCTGTCCGGGATCGCCACGACGACGGCCGCCCACGTGGCCGCCGCGCGCGCCGGCGGCGGGCACGCGCGGGTGGTGGACACCCGCAAGACCACCCCGGGTCTGCGCGTGCTCGAGCGGCAGGCGGTGCGGGACGGCGGCGGGCACAACCACCGCTCCAGCCTCTCAGATGCCGTGATGCTCAAGGACAACCACCTGGCCGCGCTGGGGTTCGGCGGCGCCGGCGACCCGGGCGAGGCCCTCACCGCGGCCCTGCGCGCCGGGATGGCACGCCTGCCGCACACCACCCACGTGGAGGTGGAGGTCGACCGGCTCGAGCAGATCCCGGCGGTGCTCGCCGCCGGGGTCGGCACGATCATGCTGGACAACTTCTCGCCGGCCGAGCTGCGGGCCGGCGTCGAGCTCGTGGCGGGCCGGGCCGTCGTCGAGGCCTCCGGCGGGGTGAGCCTGGAGACGATCGGGGCGATCGCGGCCACGGGCGTGGACGTGATCTCGGTGGGGGCGCTGACCCATACCGTCCGGTCCCTGGACCTGGGCCTGGACGCCGTGGTCGAGGAGGGCTCGCCGCGCCGATGAGCACCACCCTCGACCTGGACCACGCGGCCACCGCGCCCGTCCGGCGCAGCGCGCTGGAGGCGATGTGGCCCGCGCTCACCGGCGTCTACGGCAACCCGTCCTCGGCGCACGAGGCCGGCCGGGCGGCGGCGGCCCTGCTCGAGGACGCCCGCGCGCGGGTGGCCCGCCTGATCGGCGCCCGGGCCGGGCAGGTCGTGTTCACCTCGGGCGGCACGGAGGCCGACGCGCTCGCCGTGCTCGGCACGGTGCGCGCCCGGATCCTCGCCGGCCGCCCGGCGGGCCACGTGCTGACCACGGGGATCGAGCACAGCGCGGTGCGGCAGTCCTGTGACCAGCTGGCCCGGCTGCACGGCGTCGAGGTCGAGCACCTCGCGCTGGACCGGGACGGCCTGACCTCGGCGGACGACCTCGCCGCCCGCCTGCGCCCGGACACCGCGCTGGTCAGCGTGCACCTGGCCCACAACGAGGTGGGCACGGTGCAGCCGGTGGCCGAGCTGGCCGCCGTCGCCCGGGAGGCGGGCGTGCCGGTGCACGTGGACGCGGTGCAGGCCGCGGGGCAGATCCCGGTGGACGTGCGCGCCCTCGGGGCGGATCTGGTGGCGCTGTCCGGGCACAAGGTGGGCGGGTCCAAGGGGGTCGGCGCGCTGTGGGTGCGCCCGGGTCACGCCCTGGAACCGCTCGTGCCCGGTGGCGGCCAGGAGCGGGGCCGGCGGTCCGGGACGCAGAACGTGGCCGGCGCGGCCGGGTTCGCGGCCGCCTTCGAGGAGGCCGAGGCGGAGCGCGCCGCGGCCGCGGACGCGTGGGCCGGGCTGCGGGACCGGTTCGCGGCGCGCGTGCTCGACGGCGTCCGGGAGCTCGTGCCCGACGCGCGGCTGACCGGCCATCCCGCCCGACGGCTGCCACGCCACGCCTCGTTCGTGCTGCCCGGCGTGAACGGCGAGTCGGTGCTGGAGGAGGCGGCCCGCCGGGGCGTGCTGGCCTCGGCGGGGTCCGCGTGCTCGGCCCACGACGCCGAGCCGTCCCCGGCCCTGCTCGCGCTGGGCCTCAGCGAGGACGAGGCCCGCACGGCCCTGCGCTGCACGTTCGGCCCGGACGCCGACGCCCCGCTGCTCGACGCCGCGGCGGACGCGATCGTCGACGCCGTCCGGACGGTCACCGCCCTGCGCTGAGCGGCCCCGGGCCGGTCGACCCCGCTGCCGCCGGGGGCCGGCGTCGGACGTTCACCCGGGGGTCAGCCCGAGGCCACATGTCCCTCGCCTGCGTGCCCCACCCTGGCCCCGTGAAGCAGACCACCGCACCCCTGTCCCACTCCGCCTCCCGCCGTTCGGTGCTCGCCGCGGCGTCCGCCGCCGTACTCGCCCCCGCCGCCCTCGCCGGCCCCGCCGCCGCCCGTCCGGCCCGCCACACCCCCGGTGGCCTGGTCGCGTCCCGTCTGACGCTGCCGTCCGGCGTCGCCACCGGCGACGTCACCTCGAACTCGGCCGTGCTGTGGGCGCGCTCGTCCGGCCGTTCGCGCCTGCACGCCACGCTGCGCGCGGTCGACGAGGACGGGAAGGTGCTGCGCGGCCGCTTCGCTCGCGGGCTGACCCTGCGCTCCGGCTGGGTCGACGGGGCCACCGACCACACCGCGAAGATCCTCGCGGACACGCTGCCCTCCGACACCCGCTTCGAGGTGACGTACGCGTTCGAGGACGAGGCCGGCCGCCTGGGCGAGTCGGCCGTGGCCCGCTTCACGACGGCGCCCGGCGCGCGGTTCGGCCGGAAGACCTCCGCCGCCCAGTCCTTCGTGTGGACCGCGGACACCGCGGGGCAGGGCTACGGCATCAACCCGGAGATCGGCGGCATGCGCGGCTACGCGGCGATGCACGCCACGATGCCCGACTTCTTCCTGCACTCCGGCGACACGATCTACGCGGACAACCCCATCCCGGAGACCCTCGAGGTGGCCGGCGAGCCCACCTGGCGCAACCTCGTCACGGAGGAGACGTCCAAGGTCGCCGAGACGCTGAACGAGTTCCGCGGCCGCCACCGCTACAACATGATGGACGACAACCTCCGCGCCCTGTACGCGGACGTCCCCGTCATCGCCCAGTGGGACGACCACGAGACGACCAACAACTGGTGGCCGGGTGAGGTCCTCGAAGACCCGCGCTACACCCAGGTCCGTGACGTGGACACGCTGGCCGCCCGCGCCCGCCGCGCGTGGCAGGAGTACATGCCGATCGCCGACTCCACAGCCCTGCGCCGCGGCTCCGGCTTCGAGCCCGCCCGCATCTACCGCAGGATCCCCCGCGGCGCGACGCTCGACGTGTTCGCCCTGGACATGCGCACCCACAAGGGCGAGAACACCCCGGGGCTCGAGACCCACGAGACCCCGATCCTGGGCGAGGAGCAGCTGCAGTGGCTCATCCGCGGGCTGCGCGCGTCGACCGCCACGTGGAAGGTCATCGCCAACGACCTGCCGCTGGGCCTGATCGTCCCCGACGGCACGGGGCAGGAGTCCCTGTCCAACGGCGACGACGGCGCCCCGCTGGGCCGCGAGCTGGAGATCGCCCGCCTCCTGAAGGCGATCAAGGACCACGGCGTGAAGAACGTCGTGTTCCTCACCGGCGACGTCCACTACTGCGCGGCGCACCACTACTCCCCCGACCGCGCGGCGTTCACCGACTTCGAGCCGTTCTGGGAGTTCGTGGCCGGCCCCATCAACGCCGGATCGTTCGGCCCGAACACACTGGACGGCACCTTCGGCCCGCGCCTGGACTTCGAGGCGCACGGACCGGTCATGGGCTCGCCGCGCTCCGGCGAACACCAGTACTTCGGCCACGTCGAGATCCCCGAGGGCGGCCGCGAGTTCCGAGTGCGTCTGATCAACGCCGCCGGCCGGACGGTCTACTCGCGCACGCTGACGGCGGCCTGATCCGCCGTGCCGGCGGCGTCGGCGGACCGTCAGTCGGTGATCAGGCCCTCCTCGCGGAGCCAGTCCCACGCGACCTGGGTGGGCTCCTCGCCGTCGACGTCCACCCGGGCGTTCAGGCGCGCGGCCGTCGCGTTGTCCAGGCGCGCGGTCACGGGCGCCAGCAGGTCGGCGATCTCGGGGTGCTGGGCCAGGACCTCCTCGCGCACGATGGGGGCCGCGTTGTACTTCGGGAAGAAGCTCAGCGGGTCCTGCAGGGTCGTCAGGTCCAGCGCGGCGATCCGCCCGTCCGTGGAGTACGCCTCCCCGAAGGTGCACGACCCGTCCGCCACCGCGGCGAACACCGCCCCGATGTCCATCTGGCGCAGCCGGGACCCGGTGGGCCGTTCGATCCCGTAGGCCTCGAGCATGGGCAGGAACCCGTCGTTGCGGGCGGCGAATTCGGCACTCACGCAGAAGGACTGGTCCTCCGTGGGGAGGTCCTTGATGTCCGCGAGCGTCTCCAGGCCGAGCTCCTCCGCCCGGTCCTGGCGCACGGAGAAGGTGTAGGTGTTGTCGAGTTCGGCCGGCGACAGCCACACCAGACCCTGCTGCGCGTCCTCGTCCCGGACCGCGGCCCACTGCGCCTGGGCGTCCGGGATCGGATCGGTGTGGCCCAGGTACGTGATCCAGGCCGTCCCCGTGTAGTCCCACTCGACGTCCACGACGCCTGCGACCTGGGCCTGGCGCGCACTGAGCGAACCCGGCATGTTGGTCAAATCCTCGACGTCGGCCCCCGCGGAGCGCAGCAGGATCGCGGTGATCTTGCCGAGCACGACGCCCTCGTTGAAGTTCTTGGAGCCCACCGCCACGTGGGCGCCCTCGAGGTCGATCCCGGCGACGTCGCCGGCGGGCGTGCCCGAGGGCAGGTAGCCGCCGGCGGTGCTCAGCCCGCACCCGGACAGGACCAGGGAGGCCGCCAGGCCGAGCGCGGCGAGCGCGGCACGAGCGGGGGTCCGGCCGCGGCGGCGGGACGGGAGGGTCGCGCGCGGGGTGGTCATGCGAGCCCCCTCGGCGTGGCCAGCGTCTCGACGAGGCGGCCGATCCACTCGATCATCAGGGCGAGGGCGGCCACGAGGATCGCCCCCGAGACGAGCAGCGGGAAGCGGAACAGGACGATCCCGGTCTGGATGAGCAGGCCGAGGCCGCCGGCGTCGATGAACGTCGCGAACGCCCCGGTGCCCACCAGCAGCACCAGGGCGGTCCGCAGACCCGCCATGATCACGGGCAGGGCCAAGGGCAGCTCCACCCGGAGCAGGGTCTGCAGCGGCGACATGCCCATGCCGCGGGCCGCCTCGACGACGGTGGGGTCGACACCCCGCAGCCCGGCCAGCGTGTTGGCCAGCACGGGCAGGAACGCGTAGAGGGACAGGGCCAGGACGGCGACCCGGAAGCCGAACCCCCACGCCATGGCGAGCAGGACGATCACACCGATCACGGGAGCGGCCTGGCCGGCGTTGGCCAGCCCCATGGCGACGGGGGTGAACCGCCGGGCGGCGGGGCGGCTCAGCAGCACGCCGAGCGGGACGGCCGTCGCCACGACCAGAACGGTGGACACGCCGACGAGGGCCAGGTGCTCGGCGGTGAGGCGCAGGACGGTGGGCCAGGTCAGCAGCCGGGCCTCGACGTCGTCGAGGGCGGCTCCGCGCACCCAGACGGTCCACCCGATCAGCAGGGCGGCCACCAGCAGCGGCAGGCCGATCAGGAGCAGGCGGTCCTCGGCGGAGGCCGCACGCAGCCGGGCGATCACGGCCGAGCCTGCTCGTCGCCGGCGCGGGCGTGCGCGCGCAGTGTCGGATAGTCGAGCAGACCGATGACCGTGCCATCACGGACCACGGCGATCTCCTCCGCCGGGGCCGTGACCAGCACGGCGAGGGCCTCGCTGATCGGGGTGGCCGCGTCGAGCACGGGCCCGCCCGGCAGCGTGCCCGTCGGGTGCTGTGCGATCGGGCGCAGCGGCAGCGAGTCGACCGACCGCAGCCCCAGCCGCTTGAGCCCCGCCCCCGACCCCACGAAGTCGGCCACGAACTCGGTGGCCGGCCGCGCCAGGACCTCTTCGGGGGTGGCGTACTGGGCCACGTGCGCGCCGGGTTCGAGCACCAGGATCCGGTCGCCCAGGAGCACGGCCTCGTCCACGTCGTGGGTGACCATCACGATGGTCTTGCCCACCCTGGCCTGGATGTCGAGCATCTCCTTCTGCAGGCGCTGGCGGGTGAGGGGGTCCACGGCGCCGAAGGGCTCGTCCATGAGCAGCACGGGTGGATCCGCCGCGAGGCCCCGCGCCACGCCGACGCGCTGCTGCTGTCCGCCGAACAGCTCGCGCGGGAAACGGTCTCGGTAGATCGCCGGGTCCAGGCCGACGAGGTCGAGCAGCTCGTCCACGCGGTCGGCGATGCGCCGGCGGTCCCACTTGAGCAGGCGCGGCACCAGGCCGACGTTCTCGGCGACGGACAGGTGGGGCATCATCCCGCCACCCTGCACGACGTAGCCGATCTGACGGCGCAGCCGGGTGGGGTCGCGGCGTGTGATGTCCTCCCCACCGATCAGGATCCGCCCGGAGGTGGGCTCGATGAGGCGGTTGATCATCTTCAGCGAGGTGGTCTTGCCGCAGCCGGACGGGCCGACGAACACCACGGTCTCCCCCGCGGGGATGATGAGGTCCAGGGCGTCCACGGCGGGACGGTCCTGCCCCGGATAGAGCTTCGTCAGGGACTCGAGACGGATCTCGGCCCCGGCGTCACGGTCGGTGCTCATGCGCGCAGTCCCTTCGAGATGGTGAGCCGGCCGAGCAGCACGAGCAGCCCGTCCAGGACGAGGGCGACGACGACGATGCCGAGGGTGCCCACGAGGGCGTAGTTCAACGCGTTGGCGCCGCCCAGGGAGACCAGCCCCGTGAAGATGTACGAGCCCAGTCCGGGCCCCAGGACGTAGGCCGCGACCGCGGCCACGCCCATGCCGAGCTGGCCCGCGACCCGGATGCCGGTGAGGATCACGGGCCAGGCCAGCGGGAGACGCACCCGGGTGAACAGCGCCACCGGCCCCATGCCCATCCCCCGGGCGGCCTCCAGCACCTCCGGGTCCACGCCGCGCAGACCCACGAGCGCGTTGCGGAGGATGGGCAGCAGGGCATAGAAGACCACCACCACGACGGCCGGGACGGTCCCGATGCCCACCAGGGGGATCAGGACGCCGATGAGCGCGAAGGAGGGCAGGGTCAGCCCGACGGCCGTGAAGGCGTTCGCGATCGGGGTCAGGGCCTTGATCCGCGTGGCGATCACGGCCAGCGCGATGGCGAGCATGGTGGCGATGGCCAGCGCCTGCAGCACGAGCCACCCGTGCTGCCACGCCCGGAAGAGGATGTCGGGCCAGCGTGAGGCGAGGAACTCGCTCATGCGGCCTCCACGCCGGCAGCGCACCCCTGGGCGGCCCGGGCGTCTGCGGGGCGGGGCAGGACCGTCATCGTCGTCTCCTTCGGTCCGGGTGGGTCGGGCGTGCTCTTGCACGCTCCCCGAGATGGTGGCGCTCCCTGTGTTCTGCGCCACGAAGGGGGTCACCGGCACCGCCAAGGATGGCCTACCGACCGGGCGACGGGCAGGACGGCCTGCGCTAGCGTGTCGGCCATGTCTCGCTCCCACTCCGACGCCATCGACGCGTCCGGCCCCGACTCCGGGGGCGCCGTCGCCGCGCCCCGCCGCCGCTTCGGCCTGCTGCCCCGCATCCTCCTCGCGATCGTGGCCGGCGTCCTCGTCGGCCTGGTCGCGCCGACTTGGCTCGTGCAGGCCTTCGCCACCTTCAACGGGCTGTTCTCGAACTTCCTGGGCTTCATCGTCCCCGTGCTGATCCTGGCGCTCGTCGCCCCCGCCATCGGTGACATCGGACGGGGCGCGGGGAAGCTGCTGGCCCTGACCGGCGGCATCGCCTACGGCTCCACCCTGGTCGGCGGCTTCGGCGCCCTGCTGGTCTGCCTGCTCGTCTTCCCGCTGATCCTCACGCCCGGGTCCTTCGAGTCGATGGCCAACCCCGAGGACGCGCTGCTCGGCCCGCTGTTCGAGGTGCAGATGGACCCGCCCTTCGGCGTGATGACGGCCCTGCTGCTCGCGTTCGTGCTCGGCATCGGCCTGACGATGCTGCCTCGCGGCGCCCTCCACGAGAGCTTCGACCAGCTGCGATCGATCATCGAGCGGGTCGTCATGGGCCTGATCGTGCCGCTGCTGCCCGTCTACATCTTCGGCGTGTTCCTGAACATGACCGCCGCCGGCGAGGTCTTCAAGGTCATCACCACGTTCCTCGGCGTGATCCTGCTGGTCTTCGGCCTCACCGTGGTGCTGCTGCTCCTCCAGTACGTCGTCGCGGGCGCGATCGCGGGCCGCAACCCGTTCACGGCCCTGAAGACGATGCTGCCGGCCTACGCGACGGCCCTGGGCACCTCGTCCTCGGCGGCGACCATCCCGGTGACCCTGCGCCAGACCCTGCTGCTCGGCGTGCGCCGGCCGATCGCCTCGTTCGTCGTGCCGCTGTGCGCGACGATCCACCTGGCCGGCTCCACGGTGAAGATCGTCTCGTTCTCCATCGCGGTGCTGTTCCTCTCGGGCCAGTCGATCGACGTCCCGGTGTTCATGGGCTTCATCTTCATGCTGGGCGTCACCATGGTCGCGGCGCCCGGCGTGCCCGGCGGCGCGATCGTGGCGGCCTCGGGCCTGCTGTCCTCGATGCTCGGCTTCACCGAGCCGCAGGTCGCGCTCATGGTCGCCACGTACATCGCCATCGACTCCTTCGGCACCGCCACCAACGTGACCGGCGACGCCGCCATCGCGATGATCGTCGACAAGATCGCCGGAGACCGTCTCATCGAGGACTCCGAGGACGAGGGCCTGGAGCGCCTCGACGACGAGGAGGCCGCCACCGGCGCCGACGCCGGCTGACCCACCCCGCACACACCACGGCCCCCTCCCTGTCTGCAGCTCAGGGAGGGGGCCGTCGTCGGGACGGGCAGTGTCAGCCGCGCAGGTCCCGCTCGGCCTCGGCGCGCACCGCGCGCCGCTGCCCCGGGGAGCGGACGACGACGTCGCTCATCTCCTCGAGCGTCTTGCCCTTGGTCTCGGGGACGAAGGCCGCCACGAAGGCCAGGGACAGCGCCGCCATGACCGCGTACAGACCGTAGGCGAGGGTCAGGCCGATGTCCGCCAACCACGGGAACGTGGTGGAGACGGTGAAGTTCGCCGCCCACTGCGCGGCGGCGGCCACGGCGAGCGCTCCGGCGCGGATGCGGTTCGGGAACATCTCGCCCAGCAGCACCCAGACCAGCGGACCCCAGGTGGCGCCGAAGAACACCACGAAGGCGTTCGCGGCCACCAGCGCCACCGTGGACCACGGCTGCGGCAGGGACACGGACTCGGCGCCGCCGGTCTCCGCAAAGGAGAAGGCCAGTGCCATCAGGCCGAGGCTGACCGCCATGCCGGCAGAGCCGGCGATCAGCATGGGGCGACGGCCGACGCGGTCCACCAGGGCGATCGCGATGAAGGTGACGGCGATGTTCGTGACCGAGGTGATCACGGTGACCGTGAGGGCGTCCGACTCCCCGAAGCCCACCGAACGCCACAGGGTGGTGGAGTAGTAGAAGATCACGTTGATGCCCACGGCCTGCTGGAAGACGGAGAGCAGGATGCCGATCCACACGATCGGCTGCAGGCCCGCCGACGGTCCACGCAGGTCCGCCAACGACTCGCGGCGCTCCGAGTCCAGCGAGCGCCGGATGTCCTCGATCATCAGGTTCACCCGG
Source organism: Micrococcus sp. GPGPB33 (assembly GCF_037853785.1). NCBI lineage: Bacteria > Bacillati > Actinomycetota > Actinomycetes > Micrococcales > Micrococcaceae > Micrococcus > Micrococcus sp. GPGPB33. Next base: position 1,432,010 of record NZ_JAQMWO010000002.1, on the reverse strand, counting down.
TCCACACCGGTGAACTCGTGCAGGACCTCGGCCGCCTCGTCCGTGCGACCGCGGGCGACCAGGTAGCGCGGGGACTCCGGCAGCTTCAGGGCGAACAGGCCGTACAGCACCGCCGGGACGGCCTCGGCCATGAACATCCAACGCCAGGCGTCGACACCGAGCCAGAACGGCTGCGCCGCTCCCCGGCCATCGTCGCGAAGAGCGCGTCCGTGAGCAGCGCGGCGAAGATGCCCAGGACGATCGCCAGCTGCTGGAGCGAGCCGAGGCGCCCGCGCACATGGGCCGGGCTGACCTCCGCGATGTACGCCGGAGCGATCACGGACGCGGCGCCCACGCCCAGGCCGCCGACCATGCGCCAGAAGATCAGGTCGACCACGCCGAACGCCAGGCCCGAGCCGATGGCGGAGACCAGGAACAGGATCGCGGCGATCACCATCACGGGCACGCGGCCGCGGCGGTTGGCGACCGGACCGGCGAACCAGGCGCCGAGCGCGCAGCCGATCAGCGCCGAGGAGACGGCGAAGCCCGTCAGACCGGCGCCGAGGCCGAACTCCCCGGCGAGGGCGTCCACGGCACCGTTGATGACGGAGGTGTCGAAGCCGAACAGGAAGCCGCCGAGCGCGGCGGCGACCGAGATGCCGACCACCTTGGCGTTGAGGCGAGACGTCGCGGCGCCGCCGGACCGGGTCGCTGTCATGGTGGGTCCTCTCTGGGTGGCGCCCGACGGCCGGCTGCGCGCCGGTGCGTCCGCACAGTGTGTTCTCCGCTCGGCGAGCGTGCAAGTCGCACAGCCCCTCCCCCCGCGCAGAGGAGGCGGCGGGGCAGAATGAGGGCCATGTTCGTCGTCCTGGGCCCCGCCCCCGCCTCCGTCGGCAGCCCCGGCGCCTGGTGGGCCGTGGACGGGGACGACGCCACTCCCCTGGGCTCCTGCCCCGCCGGGTCCGTGGCCGGGCTCGTGACCGGTCTGCCCGCCCGCCTGGGCGTGGACCCGAGCACGGTCCGCTGGGTGCTCGCCGACGTCGGGACGGAGTACACCGCCTGGCTGGCGGCGGGGGTGCGGGTGGATCGGTGCTGGGATTTGGCCCTCGTCCAGCGGATCCTGCGGCACGCGGCGACGGCGCCGGGCAGCGGGGTGCGTTACACGCCCGTGGCGCAGCTCGAGGTCGCCGACCCGACGGAGCCCGAGCGCCCCGCGCGGGTGCCCGCCGGTCAGGAGTCCTTCTTCGACCTGCCGGACGAGTCCGGCCCCGCTCCGGACGTCACCGTGCTCGCGGCGGAGCTGGCCGCGCAGCGGGCGGCCGTCGAGGGCTCGGCCCACCCGCACCGGCTGCGGCTGCTCGCGGCGGCGGAGTCGCAGGGCGCACTCGTGGCCGCAGAGATCCGGGCGGCGGGTCTGCCGTGGGACCGGGGCGTGCACGAGGCGCTCCTCGCCGAGCAGCTCGGCCCCCGGCCTGCACCGGGCGAGCGTCCCGCCCGCCTGCAGGCCCTGGCCGAACGCATCGCCGACGTCCTGGGCTCCCCCGGGCTGAGCCCCGACTCGCAGCCGAGCCTGCTGCGGGCGCTGCAGACGGCGGGCGTGGCCGTGGAGTCCACGCGGCAGTGGGACCTGAAGCACTGGATCGACGCCGGCGGCGCGGAACGCGAGGCGCGGGCCGCGCTGCTCGCGCCGCTGCTGGAGTACAAGGCCCTGGCCCGGCTGTGGACGGCCAACGGCTGGCACTGGCTGGACCAGTGGATCGGCGACGACGGCCGGTTCCACGCCGCCTACCTGGTCGGCGGCGTGGTGACCGGGCGGTGGGCCGCCCACGGCGGTGGGGCCATGCAGGTCCCGGCCGGGGTGCGCGACGCCGTCCGCGCAGACCCCGGGTGGACGCTGACCGTGGCCGACGCCTCCCAGGTGGAGCCGCGCATCCTCGCCGCGATGGCCGCCGACGAGGCGCTGGCCCGTGCCGGGACCACGCCCGACCTGTACCGGGAGGTGGCGGAGCAGGGCCGGGCGGCCGGCACCGCGCTGGCCGACCGCGGGCGCGCGAAGATCGCCCTGCTGGGTGCGATGTACGGCTCGACGACGGGCGACTCCGCGGCGCTCATGCCGCACCTGCGCCGGCTCTACCCCCGAGCGATCGGCCTGCTCGAGCGGGCGGCCACCGTCGGCGAGGGCGGCGGCCAGGTGTCCACGTGGCTGGGCCGCTGGTCCCCCGCACCGGGGCGGAAGTGGCAGGAGTCCGTGTCCGACGTCGGCACCCAGGCCGCCGAGTCCGCGGCCCGGCGACGGCGGCGCTCCCAGGGCCGCTTCACCCGGAACTTCGTGGTGCAGGGCACCGCGGCCGAGTGGGCGCTGTGCTGGATGGGCGAGATCCGCCGTCGACTGCGGTCGGCCGGCATGCGCACGGAACTCGTGTTCTTCGTCCACGACGAGGTCGTCCTGCACGGCCCGGCCGCGGAGGCCGAGGCCGTGCGGACGGTCGTGGCGGAGTCCGCGAGCGCCGCCGGCCGCCTGCTGTTCGGTCCCGCCCCCGTGGACTTCCCGCTCACCGTCTCCAGCGTGGGGTCGTACGCGGACGCGAAGTGAGGGGCGTTGGGGGGTCAGGCGCCGTCGTCGGCTGGCTCAATCTCCGCCCGCCGGGCTCGGATCTCCTCGGCCTTGGCGAGCATGCGCTCCTCGCGCTTGGCCTGCAGGGTCCGACCCAATCGGCTGGCGCCCTGCTTGGCGTCCACGGCGTTGGTCTCGACAGCCGTCTTCACCTCACCCGCGAACCCCTGCGCGGCCTCCAACCACCGCTTCCCGGCGACGCGCCCGAGGGCGTCGAGCTCGATGTCCGTGTGCGTCACGAACTCGACCACCTGATCGGTCACGGCATTCGACCCCCGGGTGACGCGGCGCGAGCTGATCGGGTTGGCGACGTAACCGAGGTTCTTCAGGGTTCCTGCCTCGACGAGGGACTCGTTGATCCGCCGGAGTGCCTCAGCGATCCGCGCGGTGCGGTGCACCCGCGCGGCCACGAGGCCCTCGCGGTGCTCGGCCAGCAGCTCGGGTTCGTCCTCCTCCACACGCGCCAGCTCGAGCAGCTGCTGTCGGTCCTGGACGGCCATCGAGCGGGCGAGCATGCCGAGCCAGAACTGGACGTCCTCCTCGGCCGCGCCGACGACCTTGGCCAGCTTGTCCACGTCTGCCTTGGACGCGATGACGCGGTCCGCGACGGCGGCCAGCTGCGAGACGGCTTCTGCCTGCACCTGCTGCAGCAGCAGCGAGTTCTGCTGAACCTTGGACCAAGTGACGGCGGAGACCCGTCCGGTCGATCCGTGGACGGCCTCGGCCTCTTCGATCGCGAAGACGATGCCGCCCAGCTGACCGGCGATCTCGAGCTTGCGCTGCTTCAGGAGGCGATCGAGCTTCTCGTCGATGACGGCCAGATAGTCCTGGATGTCATCGAGCGCGGCCATGATCTGCAGCTGGGTGTTGGCTGCCGCCAGCGCGGCCACGGCCGCGGGGTTGGCCAGCGGGGTCGCCGTGAACGAGAGGTGCTTCACGATCTGGCCTCCGGAGCCGCCGGCGACGTCCTTGCGCCGCAGCACCCCCGAACTCAGGTTCTTCACGCCCAGGGCTTTGACCGTCTCGTAGGACTTGTCGTCCAGCCGGAGATAGCGTGCCCCCTCCAGCTGCGCCTGGGAGATCCCCTGCACCAGCGTGCTCAGCTTGGCCACGAGCGACGGCGTGACCACCTTGGCCCGCACGTCCTCGGCCTGGTCCAGCAGATCGAGGGCCCGGGACGGGCCCCAGACCAGCAGGCCCTGGTCTGCCGCGAACACCTGCATCTCGTCGTGCGTCTCGCTCATGCGTGAAGACTACGGCCTGACGGAGCAGTTCCGGGCCCCCTCAGTTCGCCTTCTCCACCACCGGGGACCCGAGGTGCCTCTGTCCCGCACCCGACGCCGGCGGGACGGGGCGGCAGGGCGTCGACCGCGGTCATGGCCTCCGTGCGCCGCACCGGGCCGAGGACCCTGGGACCTGGCACGATGCGGGACGAGGGCCGATCCTGGAGAGCGCCCGAGACACCCCCGAGAAGGAGACCGCATGCCCGTCGCCCCGCGTCCGTCCGACGACGCCGCGTCCTCGGTCTTCACCCCGCACCAGCAGCGCATCCTCGCGGTGCTCCTCATCCCGATCTTCATGTCCCTGCTGGCCGTGTCCAGCATCAACGTGGCCCTGCCCGCCCTGCAGCGGGGCCTGGACGCCAGTGACGCGGAGCTGCAGTGGGCCATCTCCGGCTACACCCTCGTGTTCGGCATGGTGCTCGTGCCGGCGGGCCGGGCGGGTGACCTCTTCGGACGACGCCGGCTGTTCATGGTGGGCCTCGGCGTGTTCGCGCTCGGTGCGCTCCTGTCCGGCCTGGCGCCCACGGGCGTCCTGCTCGTGCTCGCGCGCCTGGTCATGGGCGTGGGCGCGGGCCTGCTCAATCCGCAGGTCACCGGCTTCATCCAGGGCGAGTTCTCCGGCGCCTCCCGCGCCCGGGCGTTCGGGGCGCTCGGCGCCGTCGTCGGGGTGTCCGTGGCGGTGGGGCCGCTGCTCAGCGGCGGGCTCATCGCGTGGCTCGGCGGCGACCTCGGCTGGCGCGCGACCTTCCTGGTGAACGTGCCGATCGCCCTCGGCGCCCTCGTCGTGGCCCGCCAGTGGCTGCCGCGCACCGCCCCCGAGCGGGCGCGGCGCCCGGACCTGGACCCGGTCGGCGTCGTCCTGCTGGCCGGCGCCCTCGTGGCCGTCATGCTCCCGTTCCTGGACCGTGAGCTCGGGCCGTGGCGGTTCGTGCTCGTGCCCGTCGGCATCGGCCTGGCCGCCCTCTGGACACGCTGGGAGGCCCGCTACGCCCGACGGGGCCGCGCCCCGATGGTGGACCTGCGCCTGTTCCAGACCCGCAGCTTCGCGTGCGGCGCCCTGCTGATCGCCATCTACTTCACCGGCTCGACCAGCATGTTCGTGGTGATCGCCATGTTCATGCAGAACGGGCTGGGCTACCCGGCGCTGCACGCCGCACTCATCGGCCTTCCCTCGGCGGTCATGTCGAGCGTGATGTCCACCGTGGCCGGTCGCGTGGTGCTGCGCACGGGCCGGAAGATCGTCGTCCTCGGCATCGCGCTGGCGCTGCTCGCCGTCGTGGGCTCCATCGGGGTGGCGTGGGCCAACCGGGAGTTCGGCCTGAGTCCATGGTGGCTGCTGCTCACCCTCGCCATCTTGGGTGCCGGGCAGGGGCTGGTGGTCTCCCCCAACCAGACCCTCAGCCTGGCCGAGGTCCCGCCGCGGCACTCCGGCACGGCCGGCGGCGTCCTGCAGACCGGCCAGCGCGTCGGCACGGCCGTCGGCACCGCCGTGATCGTGGGGGTGTTCCTGGGCGTCGCCTCCGGTGCCGACTGGGACGGGGCGTTCATGGCCGCCTTCACCCTGGTGGCGGGGTGCATGGCGCTCGCGCTCCTCGTCGCACTCGCGGACCTGCGCGGACCACGGACGGCGGCGCCCCGTGGCTGAGCCCCGCCCCGGCGACGTGCGCGTCACCCCCGGCCCCGGCGCACCCCGCGGGCTGGTCATCCCCGCGGGCGAACTCGTCGAGCGCTTCTCCCACGCCTCCGGCCCGGGCGGTCAAGGCGTGAACACGGCGGACTCGCGGGTCCAGCTCAGTCTGGACCTGGCGGCCACCTCCGCCCTCGACGACGTCCAGCGCGCCCGCGTCCTCGCACGGCTGGCGCCCCGGCTGGCCGGCACGGTGCTCACCGTCAGCGTGGCGGAGCACCGGGCCCAGCGGCGCAACCGGGTGGCCGCCCGCGAGCGGCTCGCGGCGCTGCTGCGCGAGGCCCTGGCCCCGCCGACGCCGCGGCGGGCTACCAAGCCGACGCGCGGCTCTCGGCGGCGCCGCCTGGAGGCCAAACACCGTCGCTCCGAGGTGAAGCGCACGCGCCGCCGCCCCGGTCTCGACTGAGGCCGCCCGCCCGCAGGCGGCGGCTCAGTCCCGCCCGGTCACCCCACGGCCGGCGGCCGAGCGGTGACCCCACGCGTCGCCACGCCGGGCGAGGTAGTCCTCTTCGGGCCAGCTGCTCACCCCGGACACGCGCATCCTCACCACCCGGCCGTCGTCGCCGAGGTCGAACGGGATGCGCTCCCCCGACGCGCCGAAGCCGTCCTCGTCCTCGGGCAGGAACGTGGTGGCGTCCAGCGCTCGAAGCTCGTGCATCCTGTCGCGGGGGCCGGGCGTGCCGGGGTCGATCAGCACGAGGCGCTCACCGGCGCGAACCACGTCCGTCTCGCCCCACAGGGAGACGTAGCGGCCGGTCAGCCGGTCGAGGTCGTCGGTCGTGACACCGGCGGGCAGCGCCTGCCCGTCGGCGGCGTCCTGGGCGAGCAGGTCGATGAGCTCGACGAGGCCCACCGCGAGCGCGTCCGCCGGACCGTCCACGGCGTTGGTGAGCACGCTGACGGTCAGACCGGTCGCCGGGTCCATCAGGGTCCGGGTGATCTGCCCGGGGAAGCCGCCGGAGTGGCCCACGAGCCGTCGTCCGCCCACGCTGATCCCGATCAGGCCGAGCCCGTAGGTGCCGGTCCCGGCCCCCGCGGGAAGGAGGCCTCGGCCCGGTGCATCAGGCGCAGCGCGTGCTCGTCCAGCAGCTCGCGCCGGTCCAGGGCGAGAGCGGAGAAGAAGCGGCTGAGCTCCTCCGCCGTGGAGACGAAGCCGGTGGCCGCGGCCAGCGCGCCGGTGGCGGTCGGTGCCACGGTCACCCGACGCCCACGGCCGTGGGCCCGGGTGTGGCCGACGACGGCCCGGCCCGCCGCGTCGTCGTCGATCTCGGGGCGGGTGTCGGTGAGGCCGAGCGGGACGAGGATGTCCTCCGTGACGTGCTCGGCGTAGCCGCGGCCCGTGACTGCCTCGATGATCGCCCCGAGCAGGCCGTACCCGATGTTCGAATACTTGAAGCGCTCCTGCGGGGCGTAGGTGGCGCCGTGGTCCCGGACGATCGCGCGCAGGGCGTCGGCGTCCGGGAAGGGGCCGTCGAGCTGCCAGTGGTCCGCGTCCACCCCGTCGCGGATGGCGCCGGAGGTGTGCGAGAGCAGCTCGCGGACGGTGACCCGGGCCAGCGGGGTGTCGGCACAGTCGGGCAGTCGTTCGGCCACGGTGTCGTCCAGGCGCAGACGACCGGCGGCGACCAGGCGCAGCACGGCGACGGCCGTGAAGGTCTTGGAATGGCTGGCCACGCGGAACAGGTGGCCGGTGGTCAGCTCCGCCCCGGTGGCCTCGTCGGCCACCCCGAACGCGGCGGAGAGCACCAGCTCGTCGCCGAGCCGCACGGCCACCTGGGCGCCGGGCACGTGCCGCGTCTCCACCTGGGTGGCCAGCCACCGGGACAGGTACGGGGCCGCCTCCCGGAGGCGGTCGAGGGACGGAGCGGGCGGCGGGGCGGGGGTGGTCTGGGTCACGAGAGGCCACTGTACGATGCCGGCCGCGCGGGCTCAGGCGCGGGCGTTCTGCGATTCCGGGTCCAGGGGCGCGTGGGCGGGGTTGGACAGGGAGAGCACGACGGCGGCCACGCGCGGGTGCTCGAGGAGGGCGTCCTCCACGCGCTGGAGCAGGACCGCGGCCTCGCTCTCCCGCTCGTCCCCGGCCAGGTCCACGGCCCCGACGACGAAGAGCTTCTCCGGACCGACGTACTCGAGGTGCAGGTAGCTCACGGAGAGCACCTCGGGCCGCTCCAGCAGCCAGCGCAGCACCCGGGTCCGGACCACCGGGTCGGCGACCTCGCCGACGAGGAACGCCATGTTCCGCGAGAGCAGGAAGATCGCGACGACCCCGAGCAGCACGCCCACGAGGATCGAGCCGGCGGCGTCCCACCGGGGGTCCCCGGTGAGCTGGTGCAGGGCGAGGGCGGCCGCCGCGATGACCAGGCCGATCAGGGCCGAGGCGTCCTCCACCCACACGGCGCGCAGGGTGGGGTCCGAGGTCTGGCGCAGGAACATGGCATCGCTGATGTGCCGCCGCTCCGCGTCGCGGCGGACGCGCCGATGCGCGTTCAGGAAGGAGACGCACTCGAGCACGAACGCGACGGCGAGCACGATGTACGCGATCGTGTACTCCGCCTCCTCCTCGGGGGCGGACCAGGCCGTGATCCCGTGCCAGACCGAGACCGCCGAGCCCACCGCGAACAGGCCGAAGGCCGCGACCATCGACCACACGTAGGCCGCCCGCCCGTAGCCCAGCGGGTGCCGCGCGTCGGAGGCTCGGCCGGCCCGACGCTCCGCCAGCAGCAGGAAGACCTCATTGCCGGCGTCGGCCCAGGAGTGTGCGGCCTCGGCCACCATCGCGGCTGAGCCGGTGACCGCGCCCACGATCGACTTCACGACGGCGATCACCGCGTTCACGCCGAGCGCGATCAGGACGGTCAGCAGGCTCTCGCCGCCGGACTCGTCGGCGGGCGAGGCGGAATGAGCGGGCGGGGCGACGGCGGGCGGAGTGCGGGTCATCCTCCGAGTCTGCTCCTGCAGGCGGGTCCCGGACCAGGCTCGCCGTGTCCGGTTCCGCCGGTCCAGGAGCGCGAGATGGGGTCCACGCGGATCGGCGCCGCCGAGCCCGTGAGGTCTCCGCGTGCGCGGCCTAGCGTGGGGCCCATGACGGATTCTCCCCTGCACCTCGACCGCCCCGACGCCCCCCGCATCATCGTGCTCGGCGCGACGGGCTACGCCGGATCCCTCGTCGTGGACGCCCTCCTGGCCCAGGGTGCACGGCCCGTGCTGGCGGGCCGGAACCGGGACTCGCTCCAGCACGCGGCGAAGCGGCACGACGGGCTGGAGGTCGCCGTCGCCGACGCCGGGGACCCCGCCTCGCTGAGGGCCCTGGTCACGGAGGGCGATGTGCTGGTCTCCACGGTCGGCCCCTTCGAACGCTACGGCCGGCCGGTCGCCCGCGCCGCCGCGGAACGGGGCGCGCACTACGTGGACTCGACCGGTGAGGTCGGCTTCGTGAAGGACCTCAAGGCGGACCTGGACGCCACCGCCCGACGCTCGGGCGCCACCCTGCTGCCCGCCCTCGGCTTCGACTACGCGCCGGGCATGCTCGCGGGCGGGCTCGCGCTGGCGGAGGCCGATGGACGGGCACGGTCCCTGCAGATCGGCTACTTCGCCGACGGCGAGCTGGACCCCCGCGTCGACCTCAGCCACGGGACGCGCCAGACGATGGTGGACGCCCTCACCGGGCGAGCCATCACGTGGCGTGGCGGGCGACTGGCGACGACGGGCCTGGCCAGTCGATCGGCCGTCTTCCGGGTCGACGGGCAGGACCGCCGTGGCGTGCTGTTCGGCGGCACGGAGTCCCTGTTCCTGCCGCGGATGCAGCCCGGCCTGGATGAGGTCGAGGTCTTCAACGGCTGGTTCCCGGCCCGGCCCACGCAGATCGGCGCCGCCGCCCTCGGTGCGGTGGGGTGGCTCCCCGGCGTCGCCCGCGGCGTGCAGGCCCTGCTGCGGCCCCTGGCCGGCGACCCGGGTGGCCCCGACGCGGCAGACCGGGCCCGCACGGGCTCCCGGGTCGGGGCGATCGCGCGCGACGCAGCCGGCCGCGTCGTGGCGGACGTGCACCTGCGCGGCCCCAACGCCTACACGTTGACCGGAGACCTCATGGCCTGGGGCGCCCGGCAGCTCGCCGCAGGCCGGGCCCGCGAGGCCGGCGTCGTCAGCCCGATCCAGGCGTTCGGCCTCGACGACTTCGAGACGGCCTGCGCCGCGGCCGGTCTGGTGCGGGCATGATCCCGACGACCGAACCCGCCCGCGGCCCTCAGCGGGGGCGACGCCGGGGGCGGCTGATCCAGGCCAGATAGGCGCTGCCCCCGGTCAGGGCGGCGCCGCCGGCGGCCACCACCGGCCCGGCGAAGCGGCCCAGCCGGTCCTTGTACGCCACGAGCACGTTCGTGCCGCCGGTGATCATCGCGGCCACCACCATGGCGGCCACCACCCGGTCGCCCGTCCGCTCGAGACGCGTCACGAGCGGCTCGAGCTCGCTCGCGCGGACGGTGACGTCGATCCCGCCGTCGTCGATGCGTTCCATCACCTTGCGGGCGTACTCCGGCAGGTCGATGCCGAGCTCGGCCGCCGCGATCGTGGCCCGGCCGATCCGACCCGCCACCCGCCGAGGGTCGAGGTGCTCCCCACGAGGCGCAGGGCGAAGGGGTCGAGCACGCGGGTGTAGTCGAAGCCGGGGTGCAGGCGGCGGCCGATGCCGTCCACGATGATCAGCATCCGCAGCAGCTGCACGAGCTCGGGCGGCAGGGACAGCCGGTGGCGCCGCACCAGGGCGAAGATCTCCGAGACCAGCTGCGCCACGCGGATGTCCTCGAGCTCGCGCCCCTCGAGGCGGCCGATGATCCGGGCCACCTCCAGCCGGAGCCGACGGCGGTCCACCGGGCCGCGCGGCGGGGCGATGTCCAGCAGGGCCCGCACCAGTCCGTCGGTGTCCTGCCGGGCCAGCGCCATGGCCAGGCCCGCGAACCGGCGCCGGAGGGACGGGGAGATCCGCCCGACGGAGCCGAAGTCGATGAACCCGACGGTCCCGTCCGGCTCGATGAACAGGTTGCCCGCGTGCGGGTCCGCGTGGAACACGCCGTGCTCGAACACCATGGCCAGCAGCACGTCGGCGGCCCGGTACGCCAGCTCCTCCCGGTCGATGCCGGCGGCGTCGAGTCCGGCCAGGTCGTCCACGCGCAGCCCGGAGAGCTCCTGCATGGTCAGCACGCGCGAGGTGGTCAGGTCCCACTCGATCCACGGGAACCGCACGCCCGGGGTGTCCCGGAAGCCGGCGGCGATCTCCTCGCAGGCCCGCGCCTCCACCACGTAGTCGAGCTCGGCGCGCAGCGAGCGGTCGAACTCGTCCACCATGGCCGGCACGTCCAGGTCGGCGACGGTCCGTGAGGCCCGCGACCACGTGGCCGCCAGCGTCCGCAGGATCTCCAGGTCCGCCTGGACCTGCTCCACCACGCCGGGCTTGCGGACCTTCACGACGACGGCGCGCCCGTCGTGCAGGCGCGCGCGGTGGGCCTGGCCGATGGAGGCGGTGGCCAGGGGCGCCCGGTCGAACCAGGCGAACAGGGTGTCGACGTCGGCGCCGAGGTCCTCCTCGACCGTCCGGGCGACGGCGTCGAAGGGCACCGCCGTCGTGCTGTCCGTGAGGCGGGCGAACGCCGCGCAGTAGGCCTCGGGGAACAGGTCCGGGCGCGCCGAGATCAGCTGCCCGAGCTTCACGAAGGTGACGCCGAGCTCCTCGAACGTGCGCACGAACAGCTCGGGGCGGGCCTCGGCGTCGATGCCCAGGTGCGGCTCCCCCTCCTCGAGGGGCAGCCACCGGGAGAGCCCGGCCTGCACGGCCGTGGCCATGAGGCCGTTGCGGGCCATGACGTGGGCGATCTCGCGGTAGCGCTGCAGGTGGAGGGCCATGGCGCCCACGCTACCGACCGCGCGGAGGGGCGAGCCTCGCCGCTCAGTCGGCGTACCGCAGGGCGCCCGGCCGGACCCGTGCGTCGGCCCCGATCCGCACCCCGTCCGCGAGCGCGCCCGCCGCCCGCAGCTCCCGCAGCCGCGCCAGCACCCGGTCCCGCACGTCCCACGGGCTGATGGTGTTGACGTTGATCTTGGTGGCGCCCTCGAAGCCGGCGAGTGTGGAGACGCGCCACTTGAGCATCACGCGCCAGGGCATCGGGGACGCGACGCCGGGCGGGCGGGTGTGCCATTCCTCGTTGGAGGGGACGTCGGGCCCGGTGGCCGCGTGGGCGGCGTGCAGCAGGTCGGACACGGCGCGCAGCTCGGCCGCGGACTGCCGCCACGGCTGCCCCACCGGGCTCGTGGAGTAGACCTCGACCGTCGGATACCGGTGGCCGAAGCCGGCGAACATCACGGCGTGCTCGTGGGCGGCGATCACGAGGTCGTGCGCCACGGCCACGTCCAGCGCGGCGTGGTTGAACACCTGCGGGTCCTCGCGCAGCCGGTCCAGGGCGGCGGCGTTCTGCGCGCCGACCTCGTCGATGGCCACGAGCTGCTTGTGCAGGTGGTCGAAGGAGGCGCCGGCGGGCTTGAGCCAGTTCTGGAACACGGAGACGTACCGCACGGCGGGCGTGGTCGCGTAGAGGTCCCGCATCGCGTCGGCGGTCAGGGCCAGGAACGCGTGGTGCTCGTCCGGGGTGAGGGTGCCCGAGGAGGCCAGCTGGTGGTCGTCCACGGCGCCGTCGACGAAGTGCCGCCGGGCGATCACGACGTCGTGCATGCCGCCGAAGAATGCGGCCGACGCCGCGATCAGCTCCGCCTCGGACATCGCCGCCGCCTCCTCCGCGGAGCGGCCGGAGGCACGCAGCTTCGCGGCGACGACGGCACGCACGTGGGCGCGGCCGGCCTCGGTGGCCAGGTATTCGTCACGGCGGCGGCGCGCGTCCGGGTCAAGTTCGTAGCCGTGGTTGAGACGCCAGTAGTCGTAGCTGAGGATCTCGAAGAGGTTGGGGACCCGGCGGAAGGCCGGGGTCGTCTCCTCGAGCCGCTCCGCGGCCGGATGCCGCAGGATCTGCCAGGTCGGGGCGCCGTCGTCGGCCCTCGTGGGCACGATGCGTGACTTCTCCGGCGGCGTCTCCAGCATCCGGTGCTCGCAGAAGGCGCAGTGCCGGCCGTGCTGGACGGGGTCGAGCGGCTGCGGGGCGGGCCGGACGAGGCCGAGCGGGCGGTGGCCGCGGCCGGGCACGGTCCAGACCTCGGTGCCGGTGAGGGGGTTGCGCTGCTTGACGGTGCCGTCCGGCAGTCGGGTGAGGGGCTCGCTCACAGACGGGTGCACGAGGCCAGGATACGAGGCGGTGCCGGCCCGGGCAGACCGGCGCCGACGCGCCCGCCGGTCAGAACTCGAGCAGCACCTTGCCCTTGGCGTGGTGGGACTCGAGACGTTCGAACGCCTGCTTCCAGTCGGCCAGGGGGTAGCGGCTGTCCACGGTCACGGCCAGCTCACCGGCGTCCACGAGCCGGACGAGCTCGGCCAGGCCCGCCCCGTCCGGATGCATGAGGAAGAACTCGTAGGTCACCCCGGCCCTCTTCGCGGCCCGGCGCACCTTCGCACTGGCCACCCGGGAGACGACGGCGGCCAGCGGCCGACGCGACGGGCGCGCGGTCTCACGAAGGCTGCCGGGGCTCGGCGGGCCCGCGATGGTCACCAGCCGGCCGCCGGGCTCGATCGAGCCGAGCAGCTCGGCCATCTGATCACCGCCGATGAGGTCGAACACCTTGTCGAAGCGCTCGCCCCCCTCTGCGACGGTGCGGGCGCGATAGTCGATCACCGCGTCGGCGCCGGCCTCGCGGACGTACGGCTCACCCGCTGCGGAGGCGGTCACGGTCACGTGCGCGCCGCGCAGGTGTGCCAGGCGCGTGGCGATCAGCCCGACGCCGCCGGCGGCCCCGGTGATCAGCAGCCGCTCCCCGGGCTGCAGGTCCAGGTGCTCCGGGCCGAGTGCCTGCTGGGCGGTCAGGCCGGCGAGCGGCAGGCCGGCCGCGTCCGTCAGGGGGATGCGGGCGGGCGCGGCGGCCACCCAGTCCGCGCGCACCGCGGCCAGCTCGGCGAACGCCCCGTGGCCGGAGGGGTCCACGCGGGTGATCACCGCGTCACCCGGGGCGAACGCGGTCACCCCGGCGCCCACGGTCTCGACGATGCCGCTGAGCTCGTTGCCGGCGACCGTGGGGAAGTCGTCGGGGGCGATGGCCTTGAAGCCGCCTTCGCGATGCATCGCGTCGACGGGGTTGAGGCCGACCGCGCGGGTGCGGATCAGCACCTCTCCGGCGCCGGCCGTGGGGGCGGGGACGTCGGTGAGGGCCATGGCCTCACGGCCGCCGTAGGACTGGAGGACGAGTGCTCGCATGCCGCCGAGCCTAGGCGCGCCGACCCGGAGTGCCGAGCCCTGTTCGCCGTCGTCGATCACGCAGGTCGGGCTCGGTCACCTCCGGCGTGATCATCCCCACGGCCACCCGTGACGCGGGTACGCTGATCGCTGTTCCACGTCACAGCGCTCTCGCTCGACTCGTCTCACCCGCACGGAGGCCTCACCCATGTCGTCCCGCATCCACCACCCCGGCCTCCGGTCGAAGGTGATGTCCGCCGCGGAGGCGGCGGCGTTCATCCAGCACGGCACCACCGTGGGCATGAGCGGGTTCACCGGGTCCGGCTACCCGAAGGCCGTGCCGATGGCGCTGGCCGAGCGGGCCAAGGAGCTGCACGCGCGCGGCGAGGAGTTCCGCATCAACCTCCACACGGGGGCGTCCACCTCCGCGGAGATGGACGGTGCGCTGGCCGAGGCGGACGCCGTCGCGCTGCGCACCCCGTTCCAGTCGGACCCGACGATGCGCGCCAAGATCAACGCGGGCGCCATCGAGTACATCGACACGCACCTGTCCCACCTGGCGCAGGCCGTGTGGAACGGCTTCTACGGGCCCATGACCACCGCGGTGATCGAGGTGTCCGGGATCCGCGAGGACGGCCGTCTCGTCCCCAGCTCCTCCGTGGGCAACAACAAGTCCTGGATCGACCTGGCGGATCAGGTGATCCTCGAGGTCAACTCGTGGCAGAGCGAGGACCTCGAGGGTCTGCATGACGTCTACTACGGCACCGCGCTGCCCCCGCACCGCTCGCCGATCATGCTCACCCACCCGGCAGACCGCATCGGTGAGACGTACCTGCGGTGCGATCCGGCCAAGGTGGTGGCCGTCGTCGAGACCCACGCCCCGGACCGCAACTCTGCCTTCAAGCCCGCCGACGCGGACTCGATCGCGATCGCCCAGCACCTCGTGGAGTTCTTCGAGCACGAGGTGGCCCAGGGCCGGTACGACGAGCGGCTGCTGCCGCTGCAGTCGGGCGTGGGCAACATCGCGAACGCGGTGATGTCCGAGCTGGTGAAGTCCCGGTTCACGGGCCTGTCCGCGTTCACCGAGGTGGTGCAGGACGGCATGCTCGACGCCCTGGACTCCGGCACCCTGGCGACCGCGTCCGCGACCGCGTTCTCCCTGTCCACCGAGGCCGCCGAACGGTTCAACGACAACGCCGCGAAGTATCGGGACAAGCTGATCCTGCGCACCCAGGAGATCTCCAACCACCCCGAGCTCGTGCGTCGCCTCGGCATCCTCGCCATGAACGGCATGCTCGAGGCCGACCTGTACGGCAACGTGAACTCCACGCACCTGATGGGCACGAAGATGATGAACGGCCTCGGCGGCTCCGGCGACTTCGCCCGCAACGCGTTCACCTCGTTCTTCCTCACCCCCTCCACGGCCAAGGGCGGGGACATCTCCTGCATCGTGCCGATGGTCTCGCACGTGGACCACACCGAGCACGACGTGCACGTGGTGGTCACCGAGCAGGGGCTGGCCGACCTGCGCGGCCTCTCCCCCAAGCAGCGCGCCCGCACGATCATCGACACGTGCGCGCACCCGGACTACAGGGAGCAGCTGCGGGACTACTTCGACCGCGCGATGCGCGGGTCGGACGGCCTGCACACCCCGCACCTGTTGGGCGAGTCCCTGTCCTGGCACCAGCGCTTCCTCGAGACCGGGACGATGCGTCAAGGCTGACGGCCCGCCGGACCGGACACCTGCGGGACACCTGCGACGGGGCACCCTACAGTGGGCCGCGCCTCGCGGCGGGGTGAGATCACGCCGGCTCCGGGCACGTGCCCGGAGCCGGCCCAGGGCCGCAGGACCGGCGACGGCGTCAGCCGCGCCCGCCCTGCTCCCGCTCGGGGATTCCCGCGGCCCACAGGGCGGCCGCGATGAGGGCGGGCTGGCCGAAGAGCCGCGCCAGGCGGCGACCGTCCGTGTCCAGCCCGAAGCCGTCCTTGCGCTCGGCGTACTGCCCGATGTTCCCGGGGTAGATCGCGGTGTAGAAGGCCGCCAGGGCGGTGCCGGTCAGGCGGCGCTGCCCGGGGAGCGCCAGCAGAGCGGCCCCGAGGCCGATCTCGGCCACGCCGGATCCGAGCACCACGAGGTCCGCCGGGAGCGGGACCCACGAGGGCACCTGGGCGCGGAACTCACGGCGCGCCACGGTGAGGTGGGACAGCCCCGCGGCGGTCATGAACCCGCCGAGGCCGAGGCGGGCGGCGGTCTGGGAGAGGGGGGACAGGCTGCCGGTGCTTCGTCATCACGCCTCCCCGAGCTCGAGGACGACGTCGATGTTGCCCCGGGTGGCGTTCGAATAGGGGCACACCTGATGCGCCTGCTCCATGAGGGCGCGGGCCTGATCCGCGGGGACATTGGGGATCACGACCTCGAGGGTGACCTCCAGGCCGAAGCCCTCACCCTGGCGGCCGATGCCCACGCGCGCGCCGACGGAGGAGTCGGTGATGTCGGCACGGGAGGCACGGGCGACCATCTGCAGGGCCGAGTGGAAGCACGCGGCGTAGCCGGCGGCGAACAGCTGCTCGGGGTTGGTGCCCTGGCCGGAGCCGCCCATTTCGGTGGGCACGGCGAGGTCGAGGTCGACCCGCCCGTCGGTGGTGCGGACATGGCCGTCGCGGCCGGCGCCGGTGCTGAGCGCCTCGGCGGTGTAGATGGTCTCCATGGGAGGTCCTTTCATCCGCCCGCCCCGTGCGGGACGAGTCGGCTCCAGCCTGCCACCCGGCTAGGTCGCGCGCAACCAAGTCGCTCCCCAGCGACCACTAGAATCGCTCCCATGGATGCCGCGCCGACCCCCAGCCTCGCCCTCGAGGACCAGCTCTGCTTCGCCCTGCACCGGGCGGCGCGCGCCGTCACGCGCGGCTACGGCCCCCTGCTCTCCCGCCTCGGCCTCACCTACCCGCAGTACCTCGTGATGCTCACCCTGTGGCAGGCGGAGAGTGATGCCTCGGCTGAGACGGAGGCGTCGACGTCGGACGCCGCCGGCGCGCTGGGGGTCGGCGCGCTGCGGGACCGGCTCGGCATGGACAACGGGACGATCACACCCCTGGTGCGGCGCCTGGCCGGCATGGGGCTCGTCACGCGGGAGCGCGACGTCCACGACGAGCGACGCGTGCTGGTCCGGCTGACGGACGAGGGACGAGCGCTGCGGGCGTCCGCCCGGACGGTCCCGGTGGACGCCCTCACCCGGATCCCCCTCGACACCACCGAGCGCCAGGTCCTCATGGACCTGCTGAACCGGATCACCGAGGCCGCCGGGCCGCGCTGAAACGGCGGGAGCGGCCCGCGCGGAGCGCGGGTCAGCGCACCCGGTCCAGGATCGCCCGGGCGACGGCGTCCGCCTCGCGCTCGGGCAGCCAGTGGTCCGCGTCGAGCGCCACGAACCGGTACTCCCCCGCCGCCTGCCCCGCCGTGAGCTCGGCGGCCCGCGGCCCCAGGGCCGCGTCCCGGGTGCCCCACACATACGTGGTGGGGACCGACACGGGCGCGCTGCTCGTGGTGGTCACCAGATCCGGGTTCGCCCGATACCAGTTCACCGGGCCGCGCAGGCTCTGCGGGGTGGAGAACCGGCGGGCGTAGTGCTCCGCCCCGGGGACCTGCCCCCGTTGCAGCAGGGAGCCCAGCCGTCGGGCGAGGATTCGTTCGGGGAGGGCCGGCGCCTGGAAGGCGGCGATGTACCAGCTGCGGCGCAGCTGGTCCGGGCCGCGCAGGGCGCGGGCCAGGGCGGCCGGGTGCGGCGTGGACAGGACCGTCAGGGACGCGACGCGCTCGGGGTGGGCGGTGGCCAGCGCCCAGGCGACGGCGCCACCCCAGTCATGGCCGACGACGTGGACGCGCCGCGCCCCCGCCGCGTCCGCCAGCGCGACGGCGTCCCCCACGAGCGCCGGGAGGCGATAGGCCGCCGTCGCCCGCGGAGCGGCCCCCGGGGAGTAGCCGCGCTGATCCGGGGCGAGCGTGCGCAGCCCCGCGGCGTGCAGCAGCGGTTCGACATGCCTCCAGGACGTGGCGTCCTGCGGGAAGCCGTGCAGCAGCAGGACCACCTCCCCCTCGGCCGGCCCGCCGTCGCGGACGTCGAAGGTCAGGCCCTGATGCCGGAAGGTGTCCATGCCGCCCCCGAGTGCGCCGTCGCCCGTCACAGCCGGACGAGCATCTTCCCCGTGTTGGCACCCTCGAGCAGGTCGATGAACGCCTGGGGTGCGTTCTCCAGCCCCTCCCGGACGGTCTCGTCCCACTGGATCTTCCCGGCGGCGACCCACGGGCCCACGCGCTCCAGGAACTCGGGGCGGACCTGCGCTGCGTACTTCTGCAGGACGAAGCCGCGCAGGGTCAGGCACTTGCCGATCGCCAGGGCGAGGTTGCGCGGGGCGGCCGGCGGCTCCGTCGAGTTGTACTGGGCGATCGCGCCGCACATCGCCACGCGGCCGTCGACCCGCATCGCGGCGATGGCGGCCTCGAGGTGGTCGCCGCCCACGTTGTCGAAGTAGACGTCGATGCCCTCCGGCGCCGCCTCGGCCAGCAGATCGGTGGGCGAGCCGTCGTGGTAGTCGAACGCGGCGTCGAAGCCCAGCTCCTTCACCCGCGCCACCTTCTCGGGCGTGCCCGCCGAGCCGACCACGCGCGAGGCGCCCAGCAGGCGGGCGATCTGGCCGGCGACCGAGCCGACGGCCCCCGCGGCGCCCGAGATGAAGACGGCGTCGCCCTCCTGCATCTCGGCCACGTGCACGAGGCCGGTGTAGGCGGTCAGACCCGTCATGCCCAGCACGCCCAGGTAGGTGCTGTCCGAGAACTGGGAGGTGTCCACGACCTGGACGGTGTCGCCGTCGAGGACGGCGTGCTCGCGCCAGCCGCGGCCGTGGAGCACGGACGTGCCCTCCGGCACGTCCGCGTGGCGCGAGGCGATCACGGTGCCCACCGCGCCGCCGTCGAGGGGGCGTCGAGTTGGAACGGAGGCACGTAGGACTCGACGTCGTTCATGCGGCCGCGCATGTACGGGTCCACGGACATCACGGTGTTGCGCACGAGGACCTGGCCCTCGGCGAGCTCGGGGAGCTCGACCTCCGTGAGGCGGAAGTTCTCCGGCGTCGGGGCGCCGTGGGGGCGGGAGGCGAGGTGGATCTCGCGCGTGTGGGTGGGGGTGCTCATGGTGGTCTCCTCGGGGTCGAAGCGGCGGGCTCGGCGGGGGGTCAGCGCGCGAGCAGGTCCAGGAGGCGGCGGGCGGCGTCGCCGGAGGAGGCCGGGTTCTGGCCGGTCACCAGGGTGCCGTCCGTGACCACGAAGCTCTCCCCGTCCGGGCCCTTGCGGTAGTCCGCTCCGGCGGCGATCAGCGCGTCCTCGACGAGGAACGGGACGACGTCCGTCAGCTGGGCGGCCTCCTCCTCGCCGTTGGTGAACCCGGTGACCTGACGGCCGCGCACGAACGGGGTGCCGTCGGCGGCGGTGATCGGGTGCAGGATCCCGGGCGCGTGGCAGACGAGGCCGAGCGGGCGCCCGGCCGCGTCGCTGTCGAGGATGATCCGCGTGGAGTCGGCGTCGGACACCAGGTCCCACAGCGGGCCGTGACCGCCCGGGTAGAAGACGGCGTCGAACCCGTCCACGTCCACCTGCGCCAGGGGCGTGGTGTGGGCCAGGGCGGCCTTGGCCTCCTCGTCCTGGTCGAACCGGCGGGTGGCCTCGGTCTGCATCTCCGGCTTCGAGCTCGTCGGGTCGATGGGCGGCTGGCCGCCGCGGGGCGAGGCGAGGGTGACCTCGTGGCCGGCGTCCGTGAAGACATAGTAGGGCGAGGCGAACTCCTCGAGCCAGAACCCGGTCTTGCGGCCGGTGTCGCCCAGCTGGTCGTGCGAGGTGAGGATCATCAGGATGCGGGACATGTCTGGGGCCCTTTCGTCGGTGGGGACTGAACTCTCATGGTCGTACACAACCGAATCTCGGGCAAGGGTGACGGTGCCCGGGTCGTCAGCGCTCCGTCACCCGCCCGTCCTGGACCTGCCAGCGACGGTCGGTGCGGACGGTGTCCAGCATGCGGCGGTCGTGGGTGACGAGCAGCAGGGCGCCCTCATAGGTCTCCAGGGCCTGTTCGAGCTGCTCGATGGCCTCCAGGTCCAGGTGGTTGGTGGGCTCGTCGAGCACCAGGACGTTCACCCCGCGGGCCTGGAGCAGGGCCAGGGATGCCCGGGTGCGCTCGCCGGGCGAGAGCTCGTCCACGGGGCGGTTCACGTGGTCGGCCTTGAGGCCGAACTTGGCCAGCAGGGTGCGCACCTCCCCGGAGGCCATCTCGGGCACGAGCGCCTCGACGGCCGCGGCGAGCGGGACGGTCCCGGCCAGCAGCGAGCGCGCCTGGTCGATCTCCCCGATCTGCACGCTGGAACCCAGGGCGGCCGTGCCCTCGTCCGGGGCCTGGCGGCCCAGCAGCCCGCGCAGCAGGGTGGACTTGCCGGCCCCGTTGGGCCCGGTGATGCCGATCCGCTCCCCCGCGTTCACCTGGCGGGACACCGGGCCGAGCGTGAAGCCGCCCTGCCGGAAGACGGCGTCGTTGAGGGTGGCGACCACCGAGCTGGAGCGCGGCGCCGCACCGATGGTGAACTCCAGCCTCCACTCCTTGCGCGGCTCCTCCACCTCCTCCAGGCGCGCGATGCGGCTCTCCATCTGCCGGACCTTCTGGGCCTGCTTCTCGCTCGACTCACTGTTGGCCCTGCGGCGCAGCTTGTCGTTGTCCGGGGACTTCTTCACCGCGTTGCGCACGCCCTGGCTGGACCACTCCCGCTGGGTGCGGGCGCGGGAGACGAGGTCCTGCTTCTGCTCGGCGAACTCCTCGTACTTCTCCCGGGCCTGGCGGCGCAGGGTGGCCCGCTCCTCGAGGTAGGCCTCATAGCCGCCGCCGTAGACGCGGTTGGTGCGCTGGGCGAGGTCGAGCTCCAGGACGCGGGTGACGCAGCGGGCCAGGAACTCGCGGTCGTGGCTCACCAGCACGACGCCGCCGCGCAGCTCCTGCACGAAGGCCTCCAGGCGGGTCAGGCCGTCGAGGTCCAGGTCGTTGGTGGGCTCGTCCAGGAGCACGACGTCGAAGCGGGACAGCAGCAGCGCGGCGAGGCCGACGCGGGCGGCCTGCCCACCGGAGAGGGAGGTCATGAGGACCTGTTCCGGGGAGGCGGAGAGGTCCAGGCCGAGGTCGGCCAGGACGGCGGGGATGCGCTCCTCCAGGTCCGCGGCGCCGGAGGCCAGCCAGCGGGTGAGGGCGGTGTTGTAGCGGTCCGCGGCGGCGTCGGCGACGTCCGGGTCCGCCAGGGCCTCGGCGGCCTCGTCCATCTCGGTCTGCGCGGCGGCGCACCCGGTGCGGCGGGCGATGTACCCGGCGACCGTCTCCCCCGGCACCCGCTCGTGCTCCTGCGGCAGCCAGCCCACGAACGCGTCGGCCGGGGCCAGGCTGACCGTGCCGGCCTGCGGCGCGAGGTCCCCGCCGAGGATGCGCAGCAGGGTGGACTTGCCCGCGCCGTTGGCCCCCACGACGCCGACGACGTCCCCGGGCGCGACCGTGAGGTCCAGATCCTCGAAGAGCGTGCGGTGGCCGTGGCCGCCGGCGAGGCCGGAGGCGACAAGGGTGGCGGTCATGGTGCTCCTGACGGAAGTGCGGCGGGCGTCAGGCCATTCTGCCGCGACTGAGCTCCACGAGCTTCTCGGCCCGGGCGCGCGTCGCCTCCTCTCCCGCCGCGATGGCGACGCCGGAGCTGCGGAAGTCCGCGACCGTCATCCCCTCGATCGGCGGGCTGATGAGCACGTCCGGCCGGTAGAGCGAGAGCCGGACGGTGGTGAGCTGGGCCTGCATGACGTCAATCGCCCGCATGGCCTGGCGCAGCGACGTGGCGGGCGAACGGCGGGTGCGGGTGCGCGCCCCGGGCTCCGGCCGCTCCAGGGGCTCGAGCGTGGTGGCATCGACGGCGATCACCCGCTGCGCGCCCAGGAAGCGCACCCCGTCCACCGGGATCTGGTTGAGGATGCCGCCGTCCACCAGCACGGAGTCCCCCACGGTCACCGGCTCCAGCGCGCCGGGGTAGGCGGTGGTCGCCTGGATCGCGGTGATGAGGTCCCCGGTGTGCAGGTAGCGGGTCTGGCCCTCGACGACGTCGGCCGCGGTGAGCACCAGGGGAATCTGCAGCTCCTCGAAGGTGTCCGGGAGCAGCTCGCGGAGCCAGGCCCGCAGCCTCTCGCTGGAGAGGATGCCGCCGGTCAGGCCCCAGTTGATGAGCCGCGGCCAGTCCACGCTCCGCTCGATCTTCTCGAGCGAGGCGGCGTCATGACCGGCGGCTATGAGCGCGCCGAGGAGGCCGCCCATGCTCGTTCCCGCGAGCACGTCCGGGCGGATGTCGAGCTCCTCGAGCACCCGCCAGACCCCGATGTGGCACAGCCCGCGCGCTCCTCCGCCGCCCAGGGCGAGGCCCAGCCGACCCGTGGGCCGTTCGTCATGCATCATCGGCCCAGTGTGCCACGGACATGACCGTGAAGGGAGCGATGCCGGTCAGTCCGTCTCCGGCAGGCCGGCGGCCCACAGGGCGGCGGCAGACGAGGGCGCGGAACGCCTGCATCGGTCCCTCACCGTCCTGACGACCACCGGGTTCCTGGGCGGCGTCGAGATCACGATCGGCCTGCTCGCGTACCTGCTCACGCTCCACGAGACGGGCAGCCACCTTCTGGCCGGACTCGCGTTCTCCATCGGCCTGGTCAGCCTGTTCCTCGCCCACTCCGAGCTCTTCACGGAGGGGTTCTACTACCCGATCACCGCGATCGCCGCCGGCCGAGGCACGTGGATGGAGCTGCTGCGTCTGTGGGCGGTGACCCTCGTTATGAACCTCCTCGGCGGCACCGTGATGATCGCCCTCGTGGTGGCGGGGTTCCCCGACCTGCACGGCACCCTGGCCGAGAGCGCCCACCACTTCCTGGACATCGGCTTCAGCTGGCAGGGCGCCGCCCTGGCGGTCCTGGCCGGGGTGGCGATCACCCTCGTGACGCGGATGCAGGCCGGGACGGACAGCCCGACGGCGATGATCGTCGCGTCCGTCGCCGGAGCCATCGTCCTCGCCGGCGGTTCGCTCTTCCATTCGGTGATGGACTCGATCCTCATCATCGGAGCCATCCTGTCCGGAGCGCACGGCGTGGGGTGGCTCGAGTGGCTCAGTTGGGTGTGGTGGGTGATCCCCCTGAACATCCTCGGCGGGCTGGCGCTGACGACGGCGCCGCGCCTGCTGCGTTCCAAGGAGGTGCGGGAAGAGACGGGGCGGTGAGGGCAGGGCCCGAATGACAGGGATCAGACGGCGTCCCGCGTCCCGTCGGCGGCGGGCTCGGGCAGCTCCTCGGTCACCCGGGAGGTGTTGGGGAAGACGAAGCGGTAGCTGAGACCGGCGACCGCGGCGCCCAACAACGGGGCCACGAAGAACAGCCAGACCTGGCCGAGGGCGTCCCCGCCCGCGAACAGGGCCACGCCGAAGGAGCGAGCGGGGTTCACGGAGGTGTTCGACACGGGGATGGAGATCAGGTGGATCAGCGTGAGGGTCAGGCCGATGGCCAGCGGCGCGAAGCCGGACGGAGCACGGCGGTCCGTGGCGCCGAGGATGACGTAGAGGAACACGGCGGTCAGCAGCACCTCGGTCAGGAACACCGCGCCCATCGAGTAGCCCGCGGGCGAGAGTTCGCCATAGCCGTTGGTGGCCAGGCCGTTCTCCGCAAGCGAGTAGCCCGGACGACTGGAGGCGATCGCCAGCAGCACGCCGCCGGCCGCCACGCCGCCCACGAGCTGGGCGATCCAGTACGGCACAGTGAGCTTCCACGGCAGACGACCCGCGAGCGCCGCACCCAGCGTGACGGCCGGGTTGAAGTGACCGCCGGAGATGTGGCCTACGGCGTAGGCCATGGCCACCACGGTCAGGCCGAAGGCGAGGGCGACGCCGAGGAAGCCGATGCCCATGTTGACGCCTGTGGCGTCGTCGATCACGGAGGCGGAGAACACGGCCGCACCGTCCGTGGGACCGTCCCGCCGTTGCCTGGGCGCACCGTCTCGTCCCGCGTCCACCCTCCTGACCGCGCCGCCACGATCACGCCCGCAGATCAGGCAGCGGCCCTCATCCGGGACGGGGACGCCGCCGGGCACCGCTCGTCCGGCCGGGGGCCGGGCCTCAGCCCGCCGGCTGATCCACCCCCGCGGCGGGACGCCCGTCCTCCAGGTAGACGCAGTGCGCGGCGTCCCAGGCGGCGTCGACGCGGCGGGCGATCGCCGGGCGCAGGAGCTTCCGGGCCTCCTGGCACGTCACGAAGCGATGCTCGGAGGCCTCGTCCTCCTGCAGGCGGATGGCGGCGACGTCCGCGGCAGTGAGCGGGTGGACGGCGCGGAAGAGGAAGCGCAGGCCGATCCGGCCGTCGGCCTTGCTGGGCCGCGTGTCGACGGCGACGAGCCGCCCGGCGGTCACCTCCAGCCCCGTCTCCTCCCGGACCTCGCGGCGGCAGCCGTCCCAGGGGGTCTCGCCGTCGTCCTCCATGATCCCGCCGGGGATGGTCCACCCCTTCTTGTAGGTGGGCTTGAGCACGAGCAGGCGGCCGGCCTCGTCGAAGAGGAGGCAGCCGCAGGAGACGGGGACGGAAGGGATCAGGAAGGACATGGCGCCAGCCTAGAGGCCGGCGCCGGCGGGGCGCTGGCCGGCAGACTTATGCCCCGCGCGGCGGGCGCGCACCGTGCGGACGGCCAGGATCAGCCAGGCGAGCACGGCCAGCGCGGCGAACACCGCGGGCAGCACGTGCCCCAGGAGCACGGAGGAGGCGACGGCGGCGAGGAACGCGGCCAGGTTGAGGACGACGTCGTACATCGGCGCGATGAACCGCCGGTTCACCACGTGGAGCCCGGCGATCGCCACGCCGCACGCGAACGTCACCGAGAGCAGGAGGTTGACCACCGGGGGAGGGTATCAGCGGCGGTCTAGGCGGACGGCCTCGAGCATGCGGCGGTCGTGGGTGACCAGCAGCAGGGCGCCGTCCTAGGCCTCGAGGGCCTGCTCCGGGCGTTCGAGGCCTGCAGACGGGCGTCAGCCTTGCCGGGCATAGGCGTGCTCGCGTTGCGTCACTGACCCTTTGCGTCATGGCCGCGAGGCTTTGTCCGCGAGAGGCGGGCATCCCCTCGCTACGCTGAGGCCATGGCGACGGTACTTCTCGTGCGGCACGGCCGCACCACGGCCAACGCGACCGGACTGCTGGCGGGCCGCACCCCCGGGGTCAGCCTGGACGACCACGGACGGGAGCAGGCGGCCCGCACCGGGGATCGGGTCGCGGCCGTGCCCGTGGCCGCGGTGGTGGCCAGTCCCCTGGAGCGGTGCGCGCAGACGGCCCACGCCCTCCTCGATCGCCAGCCGCGGACGGTGCCCTCGCTGGTCGACGACGACCTCACCGAGTGCGACTACGGCCAGTGGCAGGGGCGCGCGCTCAGCGACCTGGCCACCGAGCCCCTGTGGGCGACGGTGCAGACCCAGCCGTCCGCCGTCGTCTTCCCCGGCGGGGAGTCCATGGCGGGCATGCAGGCCCGCGCGGTGGCGGCGATCCGCCGGCACGACGCCGCCGTCGAGGCCGAGCACGGGCCCGGGGCGGTGTGGGTGGCGGTGAGCCACGGGGACGTCATCAAGTCGATCCTGGCCGACGCGCTCGGCACGCACCTGGATCTGTTCCAGCGGATCGAGGTGGGACCCGCCTCCGTGTCCATCGTGAGCTACGGGCCGAGCCGCCCGCGGGTCTGGGCGACCAATACCGACGCCGGGGACCTGTCCTGGCTCTCGGCCCTCGGCCCGTCCGACGACGCCCCGGTGGGCGGCGGCGCGGGCACCGGCCCCGGCGCGGTGGACGAGCGGACGCCTAGGATCGTGGCATGAGTGATGCACCTGCCCCCGCCCATGAGTTCGACTGGCCGGATCGGGTCGTGATCGGGACGCTCGGGCGTCCCGGAGCCCGCACGTTCTACCTGCAGGTGCGCACCGGGCCCCGGCTGGTGAGCCTGGCCCTGGAGAAGCAGCAGTCGGCCCTGATGGCGGAGATGCTCGACGAGATCCTCGACGATCTGATGGCGTTGGAGGGCAATCCGCACAGCGTCCCGGCCAGCACGCCCGTGGAACTCGTGGACAACGATCCGCTGGACCCGGTGCAGGAGTGGTTCCGGGTGGGGGCCATCGGCCTGGGCTGGGACCCCACCACCGCGCAGGTGCTCATCGACGCGCACCCGCTGACCGACGACGACGCCGCCCCGGCGCTCGAGGCGGACGCCGAGGCCGTGCGCGTGCGGATGCCCGTCGGTGCCGCCCGGGCGTTCGCCCGCCGCACCCGGGAGGTCGTGGACGCCGGGCGCCCGATCTGCTCGGACTGCGGCCAGCCCATCGACCCCGACGGCCACGACTGCACTCTCCCCGACTCCTGATGAGCGCCGCGGACGTGCCCGCCGGCGAGCTGATGTCCGGGGAGCTGACGCTCACCGGCCGCATCACGACGGCGTCCAACGCCACGTTCCTCGGCGCGATCGGTGACACCCCGGTGGTCTACAAGCCGGTGGCCGGCGAGGCCCCGCTCTGGGACTTCCCCGCCGCAACCCTGGCCCGCCGCGAGGTGGCCGCGCACCTGGTGTCCGAGGCACTGGGGTGGGATATCGTGCCGCGCACGTGGCTGCGCGACGGCCCCTTCGGCGAGGGCATGGTGCAGCTCTGGCAGGAGCAGGATCCTGGGCAGGACGCCGTGGGCCTGTTCCCGGCGGACGAGGTACCGGCCTCGGGATGGCTCACGATCCTGGAGGGCGAGGACGAGGACGGGAACCGGCTGGCCCTGGCCCATGAGGACTCGGCGGCGCTGCGCCGCATGGCGGTGTTCGACGTGATCGTCAACAACGCCGACCGCAAGGGCGCCCACATTCTCGCCATGCCCGGCGGGCACCGGTACGGGGTGGACCACGGGCTCACGTTCCATGTGGAAGACAAGCTGCGCACCGTGCTGTGGGGGTGGCTGGGCGAGGCGCTGAGCGAGGAGGAGCGCGACGGCGTCGCCCGGGTTCTCCACGGGCTCGACGGTGAGCTGGGGTGGGGGCTGGCGGAGCTGCTGGGTGCCGAGGAAGTCGACGCCCTTGCCGAACGCTGTGCCCGGTTGCTCGACGGCGGGATCTTCCCGGCCCCGAGCGGGCTGACGCCGGCCGTGCCCTGGCCGCTCTTCTGACGGGCCTGAGGCGTCAGCGCGGCCGCAGGGACAGCGGGCGCACTCAGTCCACGAGCCCCGCCGCGGCACCGGCCGCACGGTAGTCCGCGGCGAGCGAGTCCAGGGTGGCGTGAGCGTTGAGCCCGCTGGGGTTCGGCGCCACGAACAGCCGCGTGCCCGGCCACGGCGTCTGCTGCTCCCCCAGCACCGCCTTCGGGCGTCCGAACGCCTGCCGGTAGGCCGTCACCCCCAACACAGCGACGACGGCCGGCGCATGCGCTGCCACGAGCGCGTCCAGGCGGGCGGGGGCGGCGGCGAGCTCCTCCGCGGTGAGCTCGTCGGCGCGGGCGGAGGCCCGCGGGACGAGGTTGGAGATCCCGATGCCGCGGGCGTGCAGCTCGGCGAGGTCCTCGGCCTTGTAGCCGTCGGAGGCGTCGATCAGGTGTCGGGTGAGCCCGGCGCGGTGCAGGGCCGGGTAGAAGCGGTTGCCGCGGCGGGCGAAGTGCGCACCGGTGGCGGCGCTCCACAGGCCGGGGTTGATGCCGATGAACAGCAGCCGCAGCGGGTCCGGCAACAGGTCGGGGACGGTGCGGTCGCGGAACTGCTGGAGCTCGGCCTGGGTGAAGCGCATGTCAGTAGTGATACCTCGCCTGGAGGATGATCAGGTCCTCGCCGTCGACGAGGTAGACGAGCCTGTGCTCCTCCGTGATGCGTCGGGACCATGCCCCGGGCGCGCCGTACTTCAGCTGCTCGGGCTTGCCGATCCCGTCGAAGGGATCACGCAGGGCGGCGTCGATGAGGGTGTTGATCCGCTTGAGGACCTTGCGGTCCGTGGTCTGCCAGTGCGTGTAGTCCTCCCAGGCCGAGCGGTCCCACACGAGGCGCACTCAGGCGTCCCCGTCCATGCGGTCCAGAGCGTGCTCCTCGACGCTCCCTGCGCGGGCGCGCTCGTAGGCGTCCAGCAGCCGGCGGGCGTTGGCCGGGGAGCGGAACAGGTAGGCGGTCTCCTGCCAGGCGGCGTACTCGTCCGCGGGCATGAGGACGGCATTCCCCTTGCGGGAGACGATCTCTACGGCGTCGCGGTCCGCATTCACTCGCTCGATGAGCGGGAACAGGGTCTTGCGGGCTTCACTGGCGCTGATGGACATGCTGGCCTCCTCGGGTGCGATGTGGTACTTGCTTATGGTACCAGTTGGGGCTGTCGAACTCGAGGGGTGCCGTGCGGGATGCAGATCTCCTTGCCCTCGTGGTCCGTGGGCGCGGCGACGGCGTCCCCTGCTCTCCCAGGAGCGCCTTGGGCTTCCCGAAGATGTCCACACCCGCTCTCCTGACGCAGGCCCCCGCGGGCCGTTCTATTGTCCTGAGGACCATCGAGACGGCCGAACCCTGTTCGCCACAACATCGCCGTTGAAGTCCCATCTGCCCTAGGGCGTGTCTCCCTTATCGGTGGTGAGGCTCGCGGCAGGCTGGTCGGGTGAGGTCGACAGGGTCGCGGTATCAGGTGTTCACGGACGAGCAGTGGGAGCGGATCGAGCCGTTGCTGCCCTCGAATCAGGGCCGGCGTGGGCATCCCTTCGGGGAGCACCGCAGGGTGGTGGAGGGCATCGCCTACCGGTATCGGACCGGGGTCCCGTGGCGGGATCTGCCCCGGGAGCAGTTCGGGCCCTGGCAGACGGTGTGGAAGCGCCACCGCCGCTACGCCGCGGATGGGACCTGGGATCGGGTGCTGACCCACGTGCTGGCCGAGGCCGATGCGGCCGGGATGATTGACTGGGCCGTCTCGGTCGATGCGACCATCGCCCGGGCCCATCAGCACGCCACGAACACCACTCGTCCGGACCAGGACACAGGGGGCCGGGGCGAATCACAAGAAACTGCCGCTGGATGAGGTTGAGCCGCCCGGGCACGGCATCGGGCGTTCCCGCGGCGGGCTGACGACCAAGATTCACCACGCCGTCGATGGCCGCGGCCGGCCGCTGGCCGCGATCGTCACCGGCGGGCAGCGCAACGACGAGGCCGTGCTGGCGCAGGTGCTGGCCGAAATCCAGATTCCCCGACTCGGCGCCGGCGCCGCCCGAGCCCGCCCGGAGGCGGTGATCGCCGACCGGGCCTATGCCACCGGAGTGATTCGCAACGAGCTGCGCCGCCGCCGAATCACCGCGGTAATTCCGGAGAAACGGGACCAGATCGCGGCCCGAGCCCGTCGCGGCAGCCGCGGCGGGCGGCCGCCGGCCTTCGACGCCCAGGCCTACCGCGGGCGCAACGTCGTGGAACGCCACTTCGCCCTAGCCAAGCAATGGCGCGGCTTGGCCATTCGTTACGACAAGCTAGCGATCACCTACCGCGCCGCCGTCACCCTCTGCGCCATCTTCACCTGGCTACGCGCATAAGGGAGACACGCCCTAGCCCAGAGAGGAAGGGGTCGCTGTGCGCGGTGACTGCGGGCTTACACAGCCCGCTGACGTCGTGGCAGCGGCCCTTCTCCTGCGGCGTATCGCTCATCACCAACAGATCGAGGAACCGCGATGACAGGAACTGACGACGGCGTTGCCACGACGCGTTCACCCGAGGTAGCAGCGATCGGGGGTGGGATCGTTGGTCTGTCGACGGCGTACGCGCTGCGGGAGCAGGGCGTGCCGGTGCGTTTGTACGAGGCTGGTCTGCCCGGGACGGGTCAGTCCGGAGGCGAGTCGCGGATCTTCCGACATGCCCACGACGACCCGCGACTCGTTGCTTTCGCGTGCGAAAGCCGCGGCGTCTGGGATGAGTGGGCCGAACACTTCAACGTCGGGCTGGTCTCATCAGACGGTGTCCTGGCGATCGGAGACAGCGCCCTGGCGCGGCTGCGGGTGCTCAACCAGGTCGGCGGCGTGGAAGCGCACGAGATCGACGCGGTCGCGGTCACCCTGCTCAGCGC
Source organism: Micrococcus sp. GPGPB33 (assembly GCF_037853785.1). Taxonomy (NCBI): domain Bacteria; kingdom Bacillati; phylum Actinomycetota; class Actinomycetes; order Micrococcales; family Micrococcaceae; genus Micrococcus; species Micrococcus sp. GPGPB33. The sequence goes on along the minus strand of NZ_JAQMWO010000002.1, from coordinate 1,401,975 downwards.
CGTGGCCCGGACCAGCTGACCGGCGCACCACTCCCCTTACGTGACTTGGACGGGGGCTCTCCATGCACCGGGGTCCTGGGCACCGCACACCGCAACCCACTGGGACTGCCGGGCAGAACTGGTCCTGCCCGAAGGCTCCCGCCCCGGCGGCCGAGAACCCGGTGTACCGTTCCGAGCACGAGCCCGACTGACAGGAGCGATGTGATGGAGAATCGATCGGAAGGCCTGCCCGCGGAGCAGCCGGTGGGCGAGCTGGAGGAAGTGGCCCATTTCCACGGCGCCATGCTCACCGGCGTCACGGTCTCGCACCGGGGGCGGATCTTCGTCAATTACCCGAAGTGGGGCGATGACGTCGCCTTCACGGTGGCCGAAATTCGCGACGGCGAGGCGGTGGCCTACCCGAACGAGGCCATCAATCGCACCGATTCCGACGACCTGGCGAACACCCTGGTCTCGGTGCAGAGCGTGGTGGTGGACCCTGCCGATCGGCTGTGGATCCTGGACACCGGAAGCCCGCTATTCAAGCCCACGACCTACGGCGGGCCCAAGCTCGTCTGCGTCGACCTGACCAGCGACACAGTGGTCAAGACCATCCTGTTCCCCCAGGATGTCGCGTTGCCCACCAGCTACCTCAACGACGTGCGCTTCGACCTGCGCCGCGGAGCCGAGGGCGTCGCCTACCTCACCGACTCCTCCGACCAGGGACCCAACGCGCTGGTGGTGGTGGACCTGGCCACCGGTCAGAGCTGGCGGCGGCTGCACGAGCACCCCTCCACGAAGGCCGAGCCGCTCACAGACTTCATGCCGGTTGTCGAGGGCCGCCCGATGGTCGCCCGCCAGGAGGACGGGACCGTGGCGCCGGCGATCGCGATGGGCGCGGACGGAATCGCCATCGGCGCCGACGGCGCCCGCCTCTACTACTGCCCGCTGGCATCCCGGCGGCTCTACAGTGTGGCTACCGACGCGCTGGTGGACCGAGCCCTGGATGAGGCGGCGGTGGCCGCGACCGTGCGTGATGAAGGCGACAAGGGCGGGGCCGGCGACGGCCTGGAGTCCGACGCACAGGGCAACGTGTATGCGACGAACTACGAGCACAACGCGGTGCTGCGGCGTCGGGTCGACACCGTCGGGGCGTGGGAGACCGTGGTCAGCGACCCTCGGTTGCTGTGGCCGGACACGCTCTCGGTCGCGGCCGACGGCTACCTCTACATCACCGCGAACCAGCTCCACCGCCAGGCCGACTACCGGCAGGGGCAGGATGAACGGGTCAAGCCCTACACCCTCTTCCGCACCCGCATCGACGCCCGACCCGTCCTGCTGCGCTGACCACAGCGGGACGGAACTGGATGCAGCCATGCACAAGTGAAGCGCCCTGTCTTTGACACGTCGAGTTCTCCTCCTGCGGGGATGTTCTTTTACCGCCGGGCCAGTCAGGGACAGCAGCACATGTTCCACGCCTGCTGGCCCTGACTGGCATTACGGCATGGGCCTGGACTGCGCTCAGCCCAGGGAGGCGAGCAACTCGGCGCAGGCCCGCTCGCAGCGCCGGCAAGCCTCAGCGCAGATCTTGCAGTGCTCGTGCATTTCAGCGTGGGAGGCGCACTCGTCCCCGCACGTCTTGCAGGCGGTCCGGCAGGCCTCCAGCAGGGCACGAGTGGTCTCGACGTTGTTGCCGGTCTGCCTGGACAGCACCGCCCCGGTGGTGGCGCAGATGTCGGCGCAATCCAAATTGAACCGGATGCACTGCCTCAGTTCTGCGACCATGTCCTCGGCCAGGCACGCGTCCGCGCAGGCCGTACAGGTCTGAGCGCACTCGAAACAGGCCTCGATGCACTCGGCCAGCTTCTGCCGGTCGATGTCCCCCAAGTCTTTCGGGTAGGTCTCCAGCATCGAGCTCACGTGATGGGTCATGGCTTACTCCTTCATCGGTGCGGTTCGGAAAACGAACCGGCTGGAACCGGCCCGCCATGCAACCGACCATAGACCCCCCGCCCGGCCCGGAAAAGGGGCTCAACTTTGAAGATTCCGTAAAGATCCCAGCCGGCCACGGGCTCCGCCCGAGCCGTTCGAGCGGGCGGCTAGGTGTTGTGGGTCATGAGGTTCTTGCCACGGGGTACGGGCTGAGATGAGACGAGTGGGCCTCTCCCGCAGGATGGAAGTTCCTACACCACCCACCTGCCCGAGAAGACCCACTCATGACTCACGCTAACGCACCCCTGACCCCCACCGGCCGACTCAGGATGGTCCACCGCCACCTGCACGACGGGATCCCGCAGTCCCACGTGGCCGCCGAGTTCCGGGTGAGCCGGCCCACGGTGGCCACCTGGGTGGCCCGCTACCGCGCCCAGGGAGAAGCCGGCCTTCAGGACCTGCCCAGCCGGCCGCACCGTTCACCTGCCCAGCTCGATCCGGTCCTGGTGGCCCAGATCCACGCCCTGCGGCGGGAGCGCAAGTGGTCCGCACGGCGCATCCATCACCACCTCGTCTCCGAGGGCCACCGGGTGTGTCTTCGTACCGTGGGACGGTGGCTGCACCGACTCGGGATCTCCCGCCTACGGGACCTGACCCCGGCCGGAGAAGACCTGCGCCAACGACCCCAGAAGATCACCGCGAGAGGGCCGGGGCACATGGTGCACCTGGATGTGAAGAAGATCGGGAAGATCCCAGACGGGGGCGGTTGGCGCACCCACGGACGTGAAAGTGAAGCAGGCCGTGCTTCCAAGCGTGGTGCAGGCCGGCGGGTCGGCTACACCTACCTGCACTCGGCGATCGACGGGTTCACCCGGCTGGCCTACACCGAAGCGTTGGAGGACGAGCGGGCGGCCACGACCGTGAGCTTCTACTGCCGGGCGAGGGCGTTCTTCGCCGCCCACGGCATCACCGTGGACCGGGTGATCACGGACAACGGAAACAACTACCGGGCTGCGGACTTCACCGCGAAGGTGGTCTCGCTCGGGGGCCGGCATCACCGGATCCGGCCCTACACCCCGCGCCATAACGGGAAGGTGGAGAGGTACAACCGGCTGATGGTCGATGAGGTCATCTACGCCCGCCCCTACACCTCAGAGCAGGCTCGGCGTGAGGCCCTGGCGGTGTGGGTGAACCACTACAACTACCATCGGCCTCATACCTCCTGCGGGGACGCCCCGCCGGCCTCGTTGGCCCCGGCACGAGTCAACAACGTCATGCCCTCCTACAGCTAGGCTCGAAATGACGGCCTTTCCGGGCCCGGCTCAACCCTGAATCGGCTCGGAACTTGGCACTCCGGCAAGTTGCGGCCAGATCACGAATCCGCATTGTTGCATAACGTTCTGGCCACGGACCATTTCGACTAAGTGATAACTTGCTCGACGCGGAATTAGGAGGCCGTGGAAAAAGTCCAGAAAATGTACGCCAATGTCTACCGAGGTAACCCATGTCCTACCCCCACCCGCCGTGCCCGCATCGAGGCTGAAGCACAAGCCCGCCGTTCCCAGTACCGCCGTTCCCTCACCATGGGTGCGATAGGCCTGACCACCGTGGTGGGAGCCACGGTGGCCGGCATGGGCCCGGCCGCAGCCAACGAGGGCGCCTACTCCGCGCCCAGCGGCTCCACTGCTAATTCCTGTACGTGGGAGGGCGGTACCGCCGCCGAGACGTCCCGCTCTTCCAGGGTTCACACGCACTCGTCCGCGACCAGCAGTGAGCCGGCCCAGGATATCCAGCGGGCCTCTTACTCCACCGCTTCCTCCAGTAGTACTGGTTGGGGGGCGGCCGTGCAGTGGGCTACGGCCAAGGCTGCCGATCCGGGCGTCGGTTACGTCTGGGGTGGAAATGGCCCGACCGGCTACGACTGCTCCGGCTTCATTCAGAACGCGTTCGCGCAGGCCGACATTGAGCTGCCTCTGAACTCCAAGGCCCAAGTATGCGGCCGCTAGCCAATACGTCTCCCTGGACGACCTCCAGGTCGGTGACCTGGTCTTCTGGTCCAACAACGGCTCGGCCTCCGGGATCTACCACGTGGCCATGTACATCGGCGACGGCCAGATCGCCCACGCCCGCAACCCGCAAATGGGCGTGGCCGTGACCGCTGTCGACTACAGCCCCTGGAACATGATGGGCACCACCGCCCGCTACTGAACGGCACGCCACCACCCCGGGACGGCCCCGCAAGACGAAAGCCTCGGGGCCGTTCGATCTCAGGAGACCTCAGCCACCGTGCCCACCCCGCTGTCCCGCTGACCGAACCCCCCACCGGACACGCCAGCAGCTCACGTGGACGAACGTTGACATCCCTTGGGCCGCGTCCCGTCGGCCCCGTCCGGTGGTCCTTCCGGTGATGGGGCGTCATATGACACAAGTCTGGATGGCTCCCCCTCCCCTGTTGTCGCTTGCAGACGATGGGGCAGCGCCAAGAGCGCTAATTTGCAGCAGGTATGGCGCGGATGCGTCGGTAGAGGGTGGCTCGGGACATGCCCTAGCCAAGCAATGGCGCGGCTTGGCCACTCGTTACGACAAGCTAGCGATCACCTACCGCGCCGCCGTCACCCTCTGCGCCATCTTCACCTGGCTACGCGCATAAGGGAGACACGCCCTAGTCTGGCTAGAATCCCCTGCCGCACAAAGGACTTCCGATGACTGGAATACCGTTTCTGCTCGTCTTCATCCTCGCCGTCGCCCTGATGATCGTCATGATCTCCAGATGGAAGATCCACCCCTTCCTCTCGATCATGGCCGTCGCCTTCGCCTTGGGGATCATCGGTGGGATACCGCTGGTGAAGTCGACCGGCGCCGAAGGGGAAGCGCCCGTCAAGGGCATCGCCGACGTGATCGGGGAGGGATTCTCCGGGATCTTCACCTCGATCGGCATCGTCATCATCCTGGGCACGCTCATCGGACTCATCTTGGAGCGCACCGGCGGCGCCTTCAGGATCGCCGATGCGCTCGTGAGGGTCGTCGGCAAGCGCTACCCCGTCCTGGCCATGCAGCTCATGGGCTGGGTGGTCTCCATCCCCGTGTTCTGCGACTCCGGATTCGTCATTCTCAACCCCATCCGCAAGGCCCTGGCCCGTCGTACCGGGGCGTCACCCGTGGCGATGACCGTGGCCCTGGCGGCAGGCCTGTACACCTCGCACGTCTTCATCCCGCCGACCCCGGGGCCCATCGCAGCGGCCCAGAACCTCGGCATCGGCGACCACCTTCTGTTGGTGATCGGCCTCGGCGTCCTCGTCTCGATCCCCGCACTCCTCGTCGCGTACCTGTACGCCCTCTACATCGGCAAGCGGGTGACCTCCCCTGAGGAGACCGGCACGGAGGATACGGATGAGCTGGAGGCGGCCTACGACGCGCTTCGCCGGTCCTACGGGCGGATGCCTGGGACCGCTGCGTCCTTCGCGCCCATCATCGCCCCCATCCTGCTCATGGCTCTCGGCTCGCTCGCATCCGTCCAGAAGTGGACCGGCCCCGCGGGTGACTTCGCCCGATTCCTCGGCACGCCGATGATCGCGCTCGCCGTCGGCACCCTCTGCGCAGTCGGCGTGCTGTTCAGCGTGCGCCGTGGCGAGACGTTCTACGACCTGACAGAGGAGACCCTCCGGGTCGTCGGCCCCATTCTGTTCATCACGGCGGCCGGCGGTGTGCTGGGGCGCGTCATCGCCGCCACCGACCTCGTCACCTTCATCGAGAGCAACGCTGCGCCGTTGTCGGTCATCGGACTGTTCTTCCCCTTCCTCGTCTCCGCCGTCCTGAAGACCGCGCAGGGCTCCTCCACCGTGGCCCTCACGACCACGTCGGCCATGGTCTTCCCGATGATGCCCGCACTGGGCTTCGAGACCCCGGTGGCCAGCGCGCTCGTGGTCATGGCCATTGCAGCCGGCGCCATGACCGTCTCCCACGCCAACGACTCGTACTTCTGGGTGGTCACCAACTTCAGCGGCATGACGCCCTCGCAGGGTTACCGCACCCAGACGATGGTCACGCTCCTGATGGGACTCACCTCCATCGTGTTCATCTGGATCCTCGGCCTCGTCCTCGTCTGACCCCGTCACCTGACTCAGGAGATCCACGCGTGCAGCGCATCATCGTCATCCCGGACTCGTTCAAGGGGGCCCTGTCGTCGCGGGAGGCGGGCTCCGCGATCGCGACGGGTCTCGCGTCGGTCACCGACACCGAGGTTCTCGTGGTGCCCATCGCCGACGGCGGGGAGGGCACCGTCGAGGCCTTCGTGGCTGCCGCAGGGGGCGCCTTGCGATCCGCGACCGTCTGCGGGGTGTTCTACGGCGAACGCGTGCCCGTCCACTACGGACTGGTCGAGCCGGACGTGGCGGTGGTGGAGACAGCCTCATGTGCCGGCCTTCCTCTCGCCTCCGGACGCGAGGACACGGGGCGGGCCACGACGTTCGGGGTCGGCGAGCAGATCCTCGACGCGGTGTCCGCTGGCGCGCGCAGAGTCATCGTCGGGGCCGGCGGGAGCGCGACGACGGACGGCGGCACGGGCGCTGCCGCGGCCCTCGGCGTCCGGTTCCTCGACGCCGCAGGTGAGGAGTTCGTCCCGACCGGCGACACCCTCACCCGGATTGCGCGGATCGACTCCACCCCGGCACGAGACCGGCTCCGCGACGTCGACGTGGAGGTGATGTGTGACATCAGCAACCCCCTCACGGGGTCGCAGGGTGCAGCCCACGTGTTCGGCCCCCAGAAGGGGGCGGATCCTGCATCAGTGGCGAGCCTGGACACCGGACTGGTCCATCTCGCGGGCATCATCGAGCGAGACCTCGGGGTCGTGATCGATGCGCTCCCCGGTTCGGGAGCGGCGGGGGGTCTCGCCGGTGGCCTGCACGCCTTCATCGGGGCCACCTTGAAGCCGGGTATCGACGTCGTCCTCGAGACGGCGGGTTTCCACGACCTCGTGAAGACCGCTGACCTCGTCATCACCGGGGAGGGGCGCATCGACGGCCAGTCCCTGGCCGGGAAAGTGCCGGTCGGCGTGGCCCAGGCCGTGCGCGCAGCCGGCCGTGCGATCCCGGTGATCGTCCTCACCGGCTCCGTGGGGCAGGACGCGGACACCCTCTACGACGAGGGCATCACCGCGATCGTGCCCATTGGCCGCGGGCCCCAGGACCTGGCGACAGCGATCCGCCGTACAGCAGAGGACCTGACCGCGACCGCCCGCGACGTCGGGCGGCTGGTGATGGCCTGCTCCCCCGCCGGGCTCACACGGTGAGGAGGGTGAGGACGGGCGGAGGCTCGTCCTAGCCCACGAGGACTCGGTGGCGCTGCGCCGCATGGCGGTGTTCGACGTGATCGTCAACAACGCCGACCGCAAGGGCGCCCACATCCTCGCCATGCCCGGCGGTCACCGGTACGGGGTGGACCACGGGCTCACGTTCCACGTGCAGGACAAGCTGCGGACCGTGCTGTGGGGATGGCTGGGCGAGGCGCTGAGCGAGGAGGAGCGCGACGGCGTCGGCCGGGTAGTCGCGGAGCTCGACGGCGAGCTGGGGCGAAGGCTCGGGGAGTTGCTCAGTGCCGACGAGATCGGCGCCCTTGCCGAACGCTTACCCAGTTGTTCGACGACGGAATCTGCCCTGCCCCGAGCGGGCTGACGCCGACCGTGCCTTGGCCGCTGTTCTGAGCTGAAGGGGCCCTGAGTGCGGCGGGCCAGGAAGGCCGAGGGTCACCGCGTCCGTCGCCCATCACGTGACTCAAGGCGAGCCGACTCCCCTGCGGCGTTCCATAGTTGTGAGCCAGGAGGGACAGAGCACCTCGGACTTAGGGCGTGTCTGACAATGAGTCCAGGGGCCGGCTGACACCCTGAAAGGCATGTCTCGTTTCCAGATGCTCTCCGATGCCCAATGGGAACTGATCGCCCCGATGCTCCCGACCCGGACCGGTCGGCAGGGCCGGCCGTTCTCGGATGCCCGCACGATGGTGGAGGCAATCATCAACCGGTACCGGTGCGGGATTGCCTGGAGGGATCTGCCCGAGGTCTACGGGCCCTGGCAGACCGTGTGGACCTGGCACCGCCGGATGGCGGCCGAGGGCACCTGGGACACGGTGCTGACAAAGCTGACCGCCGCCGCTGACGCGCAGGGCTTGGTGGACTGGTCGGTCTCGGTGGACTCCACGATCGCCCGCGCTCACCAGCACGCCACGAACACCACCCGCCACACAGGGGGATGGATCGAACTACAAGAATCCGCGTGAAGAGCCGGCCGATCACGGCATCGGACGTTCTCGCGGCGGGCTGAGCACGAAGATCCATCAGCTCGTGGACGGGGCCGGGCTGCCGCTGGTCAGCCTGATCACCGCCGGCCAAGCAGGAGACTCGCCCATGCTGCTGCCCCTGCTGGGGCAGCTGCACGTGGCCCGCCCGGTGGGCCGGCCCCGGACCCGCCCGGACGCGCTCCTGGGCGACAAGGCGTACTCATCACGGGCGATCCGCGCCCACCTGCGTGCCCGCCGGATCAAGGCGGTCATCCCCGAGCCGGCCGACCAGCAGGGCCATCGCAGACGCCGCGGCCCCCGCGGTGGTAGGCCCGTGGGCCTCGACGCGGCCGCCTACAAGGGCCGCAACGTCATCCAGCGCCAGTACGCCCAACTCAAGCAGTGGCGCGGGCTGGCAACCCGGTATGACAAGTACTCCACCGTCTACCGGGCCGCCGTGGTGCTGAACGCGGTGATCGCGTGGTCCAAACGATTGTCAGACACGCCCTAGAGGCTCTTCACCCGAGTGAAGAGCTCACGCAGGGCCGCGTCTGAGAGATCAATGATCGGCTCGTACATGAACGAGTTCACGTGGATGTTCTCCGGCGTCATGAGCACGACGTCGTCGAGTATGCGGCGTGACTCGTCGGTTCCGTGGCCCCGGCCCTTGTACGCCTGGAAGAGCGCCTGGGTCTGGTTCCCAGTGATCCCATCCGTGAACGTCGGGTCGTCAAGGACGGCCACCATATGCTGCTCCGCGACAATGCGGGTGGCGATGGACAACACGACCTTGTTCTCGAAGTTGATGGCCTCGTCTGCGATGAGCGCCTCCTCTGCCTGCTCGAGCAGCAAGTCGATAACCGGCTTAGTGCCAGCATTCCACTTCTTCTTTTTGCTCGACTGGAAGGTCTCGTTGAAAATCCGGTCAAGCTCGGCGTTGTCGATGCTCGCCGATTCTGCCTTCCAATGCAACAGCGAGGTCAGCTTCAGGTAGTCGGGGTCATCCTCACCCCTGGTGTATTCGAGGATGTTGCGCACGAACGGCACCGAAGCAATACGCTGCATGCCGTTGCCAAAGAAGTTCTTCTTGAAACCATAGATGAATGGGTTCTTCACGTGGCTGGCTTGGTTCAGCGAGACCTTCCCCTCGCCCTTCTGCGCCATAAAGCACCTGTTGTAGCCAACGACACCTCGACTAAGAAGCGTGCGGAAGAAATCGAAGTTGTGCGTGAGGAGGATCAGCTTGAAGTTTGCGTGATCAGCCATCTCCTTGAGGTATTGGATGATGGCGTATTTGTTTTTGTAGTCGAACGAGTCGGCGAGGTCATCAATGATGAAGACCGTCTCCCGACCCGTCGCCTTGCGTGCTTCCATCTCGAAGAGGACGTTGAGGATGTAAAGCGCCTTCTTCTCGCCGTTGCTGAGCACTGACAGAAGGTCATCCCGCTCGACGCTGGCGGACTCCTGGCCGTCATTAAACTCGAAGACGAGCTTTAGCATGGAGTCCTGGCCGAGGGCCACTTGGTGCTTGTTCTCCGCGCGTAGAGTGAACGGCACGAAAAAGCGCTCGTTGAAGATCTTAATGACCTTGTCCCACTGGGTGCTTTCGGTAGCCGCCTGCTGTTCGATAGCCTTACGGCGCTTCTCGGTGTCTTTGTAGCACGTCACGACGCGCAGGTACGCCTCCTCGTGCGCCTTGAGATAGGACATCCAGACGTTCTGATGGAAGGTCTGGACGTTGGCGAACTCCGGGAGGAGGTCTTCGCGATTCGCGATGAACTCGAAGAACTTTCGCGTGTCCTCATTGCGCTGGACGGCGCGCTCGACACCTTCCATCTTCTTGCGTAGCGCATCATCATCGCTAATACGCTTCTTCTCTTCGGTGATCAGCGCCTGCAGGTCAGCGTCGCTCGTGATCTGGCGGGGCTCGTCCTCGCCGTGCAGTAGAAGCGAATGCTGAGCGGTGAAGAAGCCGTTGACACCGAGGCTCTTCGTAACGTTCGCAGCGTTGTAGTACGTGAACGAACTCCGGTTGAAGAACGTGGACTCGTCGAGAAGCTGGTTCAGCCGGGTCACATACGCTGCCAGCTGGGCTTGGACGTCAGCACCCTTGAGCGCGGTGGCCACCTTGTCGTTGAAGAGCACATCGTGGGGCAGGTCGGCAAACCGAGTGTCCTCGAGCTGCTCGACCTCGTAGGCAATGCGGACGAGAGCATCGTAGAACTTGTCATCGCTCTGCGTGAAGACCCTCGAGATCGTCGAGATTACGTCCTGTTTCGCACCCGACTGAGCCTTCAACTCCTTGACCAAGGCATCGCGGGCATCGAGGAGCTCCACCTGGAGCTCTTCGTACTCCTTCCTAAGCTCAGGGTTCACGAGCAGTGTCGAGGTCGACTCCGTCGGGCCGAGCTCCTCGTCGTAGGACAGGACAACGGCGACGCTGCGGGGGTCTGGCGACTGGCCGTTCTCGTCCGTGATCAAGCGAGAGGACTCCCGGTCAGGGAAGACTCGGTCGGTCGTCTCCTTGCCCGTGGCGAAGTCCTTAAACGTCCGGGCGAAGGAGGTCTTCATCGTGCCGTTGGGCGCGTAGATACCCACTGCGTTGCGGTCTCCAAAGTCCAGCGTCGCGTCAAACGATCGGATACCGTGGCAATTGGTCAGCTCGACCTTAAGCGTCTTCATGCCAACAGACTACGGTGCACACGGGCTCCGCGCGGCATAAACAGGATGAGCCACTGCCGGCAGCAGCACCTTGGGGCCGCCTACTCAGGCATACCATTGCCGAAGAGCACCTCGGAATGGAGCGTCTCGAGCTCGTCTTCAATTTCCCAAAACTCGCGGGAGAGCCATTTCAGGGCCGACTTCATGAAGGCCTTAGTGTCCCTCGCCGGGGCCGCTGTCCGGTACCCGCGCTTCATGGACACGAAGTCGAACGGCTCGCCCGTGTCCGGGTTCTTGACGAACGCGCCGTTGACCCACACGCCATGAACGACGAAGTGGCGGAGCTCAAGCGCTACCTCCAAGCGGTCGACGAGCGCTTTCGGGGCCGTGTCTCGGAGGGCTTTGACGAGACGTGAGCTGGTGTCGTCGTAACCTCTTGCCCGCGTATCCCAGTCGCCCGAGATCGCCTGCAGGAAGGTACCAGCGGCATCCTCGGCCCAGGCCGCCGCCATGACAACCTCACCGATGAGTTGCGGGAGCTCCGGGCTGACCTGCCGCCGGGACATCTGACGGGTGAGTGATTCTGGATCGTTGGCGAGAGCTCCCTTCAGCCGGTGGAGCAGCGCGGTGCCGACGGCAAGCTGCTCGGCCTTGGGTCGCGCCACGAGATCAGGCGGCATTAGCCACTCAACGAGCGCATCGATGAGGACGGGTTCGTCTTCCAAGGCCACGATCCCAATCATGCCAGCGAGCAAGTTCCGAAGTGACATCGGCCCCGCCATAGTCAGCTTCAGGCACGCTCTGACGCCATCCAGGAGAGCCAATCGTCCCATGCACCGAATGCGCCGTCATCCGCGGCGTGGTCAAAGCCGTGCGAATCGATGACCAGGCGAAAGTTGATGCCGACAGCAGTGTCACCGAGGGCCTCCAGCCCGACTATCAACAACTCACAGATGAACAAGGGAGCTGGATCAAGCACATCGTTCGCACTGAAGAAGGCCCTCGCCGCGGGCGGCCACGCACTGACGTACGCACGATCGTCAACGCGGCTTTCTACAAGACCCGCACTGGCATCACGTGGCGCGAGCTCCCAGCAGAGTTCGGGTCATGGCAGACCGCCTTGCGCCGGCACAACCAATTGATCGCGAGCTCCCAGTGGGACGAGATCACCCAAACGCTGGCGGAGGGACCCACTTGAGTGAGGACTTCCGTTTTGAGACAAGCCGACTTTTTGAGTCAGGCACGGGACGCTCTGAGCGACGGCAGGACGCAGATCTGCCCGCTCGACCCGGCAGCTTTTCCGGCGGCCGAGCACTGACCCGAACATCCGCGCACCGCACCCCGTCGAGCAAAACACCTGATGAGAGCCGGTTCCACAGCTGTCCCCCGCTCACGTCGCAATCAGGGAGAAGCAGAAGTCGTGATGCTCTCAAAAGTACGGTCTGACATGCCGTTTCTTAAACATTGAAGCGGAACTCCACGACGTCGCCACAGCTGCCAACCTCTGGCACGACACCGATCTACTCCAGGCGCGCACGACGGACCCCTTCCTTCGGTCGGCTTGACTCGTCATTACCGCAGCACTCGTCGCTCATCGCATGGCTCCTTCGATGTCGCAGCAGCCCGGGACCGTACGCCGGAGGCCGATGCACGGCACGCTCTGGTCGACGGCAAGGGTGACGTCAACCAGAGCGGTGAGCGCGGCGGCGATGTGAGGAGCTGCGGTCTTGTAACGGATCTGCTGACCCTTCGGCCCTGCGACGACGATCCCGCGGCCGCGCAGGCAGGGCGGCTGGTTGGAGACGTTGGTGCGCGCTCCTCGCGGCTCGATGACAGCCTTACGCCGACACGACAACGAGATGCGATTCCTCGGCCTGGATCAGTTCAGTGTCCTCAGGACACTGGAACACCTCGAGGTCGATTCGACTCGTGCCATCAGATGGGCTGTTGTTGCCGTCAGCGTTTTCAACGCGCCCATCCCCGAAATCAGGGAGATCGGTTTCCGGTGATGGCCCGTCGCCGCTGTCGCCATCGACACCGCCAGGACCAGGAGGCGTCGACGCGCTCAAGGCAGTAAGGCCCTGAAGAAGATGACAGAGCCGAACTGCGCCGGGGAGGCTGCCCAACGCTGCATCCTGCGCCGAAACATGCCAGGACCTAGCCGTGCCCGGCGTCGTGCCCTTAGCCCTGAGATGTGCATCAAGCATTGACGCTGGCAGGCACCATGCCCAGTGATTGAACCACGGTTGAAGTTGCACTTCGGGCGGTTCCGACTGCCACCTCGGGAGTATCCCGGACCAACGTCGCCGGGATGCCGCGTCACCTGCTGTCGAACTCGCGTAGCACGCTTGGCACCGTCCCCTGGAGTCAGGATCTGTAGTACAGGCACGCAGCCATGGCATGAACCGATTCGCGGGCTCAGCAGGCAACACGTAGGTGACATTCGCCGCCGTTCCTACGTAGCTGCTCAACTGGGTGCGGGGCACGTCCACGTACCACGGAGCCCCCGTGGCAGTACCAGAAGACAACGTCTTGAGCTCGAACACGATCGATCCAGATGAAACTGTGACCACGTGGTCTGGCGTTCCTGGCCCAGCATTGTTAGCTGGCGAGTAGACCTTTGCCGTTGGCAACGCCGCGAGCACTTCGAAGGCGAAGAGCGAATCGATCGTCCGCTCAGGCAGGATAGTTGGCACTTGCTCAAGATATCTCTACGCGCGCACAGAAGGCCACATGTAGCGCAGCAATCCGGCCGATATAAGCGCGTTCGCCTCGCTACGCTCGCTCAACGACCGCGAAGGGCTCACACGTTGAAGCGGAACTCCACCACGTCGCCGTCCTTCATCACGTAGTCCTTGCCCTCCATGCGCACCTTGCCGGCGGCCTTGGCCTCCGCCATAGAGCCGGCAGCGATCAGGTCTTCGAAGGACACGATCTCCGCCTTGATGAAACCCCGCTGGAAGTCGGTGTGGATCACGCCGGCGGCCTCGGGCGCCGTCGCGCCGACCGGAATCGTCCACGCTCGCGTCTCCTTCGGCCCCGCCGTCAGGTACGTCTGCAGGCCGAGAGTGGAGAAGCCCACGCGGGCCAGCTGGTCCAGCCCGGACTCGTCCTGCCCGGCCATCTCCAGCATCTCGGCGGCCTCCTCCTCGGAGAGCTCCACGAGGTCGGACTCGAGCTTGGCGTCCAGGAACACGGCTTCGGCGGGGGCCACCAGATCGCGCAGCTCCTGCTGCTTGGCCTCATCCCCCAGCACACCCTCGTCCGAGTTGAACACGTAGATGAACGGCTTGGCGGTGAGCAGGCTCAGCTCCCGCAGCCGGTCCATGTCCAGCTTGTCCTTGTCCTTCGCCGCGAAGATCGTCTCGCCCCGCTCCAGCACCGCGAGCGCGGCCTTGAGCGCCTCGAGGTCGGCGGGCTCCTTCTTCTTGCCCTTGACCTCCTTCTCGACGCGCGGGATCGCCTTCTCCACGGTCTGCATGTCCGCGATGATCAGCTCGGTGTTGATGGTCTCCATGTCCGAGGCCGGGTCCACCTTGCCGTCCACGTGGACGACGTCGCCGTCGTCGAACGCGCGCACCACCTGGGCGATCGCGTGGGCCTCGCGGATGTTCGCCAGGAACTGGTTGCCCAGGCCCTCCCCCTCAGAGGCGCCCTTGACGATGCCGGCGATGTCCACGAAGGACACCGTCGCCGGCAGGATGCGCTCGGAGCCGAAGATCTCGGCCAGCTGCGGCAGACGCTCGTCCGGCAGGTTCACCACGCCCACGTTCGGCTCGATCGTCGCGAACGGGTAGTTCGCCGCGAGCACGGTCTGGCGCGTCAGCGCGTTGAACAGGGTCGACTTGCCCACGTTGGGCAGTCCCACGAATCCGATAGTCAAAGCCACAGTCCGGCAGTCTACCGGCGGGCCCGCCGAGGCGGACGCGTCCCGCACCGGCCCCATTCCATGGGCAGAACCAGCAGCCCCGCCCGCTCCGTGGGCAGAAAGCGCGCTCTCCCCCGTTCCGGGGGCAGAACCGGCAGGGTTTTCGCGTCCGGGGGCAAAAACCTTCGCTTTTCCGCCCACGGAACCCAGAGGCCCAGCGGCCACGGGGCCCGCCAGCCCCAGCCCCCACGGAACCCAGAGACTCGCACCGCCCAGCACGCAGCCCCGCCCAGATGACCGATCTGGAGGGTGGTCGGGTCGCCCTGACCCCGATGAGAGGACGCACACCTGTGTCTGCCGAACAGTGGGCGACAGCCGAGACCGCAGGGCCACCGGGTCCGCCCGACGCCGAGGTCCGCGGCACCGTGCGCCTGCGCTCCAACGACTACCGGGACAAGCCGGCCGTGGACCCGCGCTACTTCACCGACCCGGAGGGCCATGACATGGCCGTCGCGGTGGCCGGCATCCGACTGGCCCGGGAGATCGTCTCCCAGCCGGCCATGGCGGAGTGGGTCGGCCGGGAGCTCGCCCCGGGCGAGCAGGCGCAGACGGATGAGCAGATCGCCGACGACGTGCGCCGCACCCACAACACCGTGTATCACCCGGTGGGCTCGGTGCGCATGGGCGCCGACGCCGACGCCGACGCCATGAGCCCGCTCGACGCCCGCCTGCGCGTCAAGGGCGTGACGGGGCTGCGCGTCGCCGACGACTCCGTGATGCCCGAGCACGTGACCGTGAACCCCAACATCACGTGCTTCATGATCGGTGAGAAGGCTGCGCAGCTGATCCTGGCCGACCGCTCCTGACCACCACGCAGATGCGGCGGGCCCCCGCTGGGGCCCGCCGCATCTGCGTTCGGGGAACGGGCCGCGCGCCGGTCACGCCGGCCACGGCTCCGTCAGAGGGCGATCACTCGCCGGAGGCCTCGGCGGCGGAGCCCTCCACGGCCTCACCCTCTACGGCCTCGCCCTCCACCTGGGCGGCGGAGCCGGTGTGCTTGACCTGGATCTTGCGCGGCTTGGCCTGCTCGGCCACCGGGATGGTCAGCAGCAGCACGCCGTCGCTGTAGTCGGCCTCGATCTTGTCCAGGGCCAGGCCCTGGCCGAGGTTGAGCTGGCGGGCGAAGGTGCCGGCCGGACGCTCCTTGGTGAGCCAGCGACGGTCCTCCCCGGCGGGGGCCTCCTTGCGCTCGGCGCGGACGGTGAGCGTGCGCTCCTCGACGTCCACGTCGATCGAGCTCGGGTCCACGCCCGGCAGCTCCACCTCGGCGACGAACACGTCGCCCTCGCGGTAGAGGTTCATGGGCATGGAGGCGGCGCCGGAGGTGCGGGCGAAGCCGGTCATCAGGCGCTCCATCTCGCGGAACGGATCAATGGGACGAGCCATGGTCGATCACTCCTCATGCAGGGCGGGCCGCTCCGGTTGAGCGGCGACTGTCCTGTGCAACGCCGTCCCCCCACGGGGTATTCCACGGAGTTGAGTCAGTCCCGCTCAACCCTGTCCAGGACGGTCCGGAACGCGGCCTCCGCCGTGTCGCCGTAGGGCACGAACAGCACCTCTTCCACGGTGCCGCCCACCTCGTCCGCCATCGCGTGGCAGGTCTCGACGGCGATCCGCGCCGCGTCCTCCATGGGCCAGCCGTAGATCCCCGCGGAGATCGCCGGGAACGCGACCGTCCGGGCGCCGAGCCCGGCCGCCACCTTCAGGGACTCGCGGTAGCACGAGGCGAGGGTGTCGGACTTGTCGATCGTCTTGGCCCACACCGGGCCCACCGTGTGGATGACCCAGCGCGCGGGCAGGCGCCCCGCCGTCGTCGCGACGGCCTGCCCGGCGGGCAGCCCCTCCGGCAGGTCGGTCTCGCGCAGGCGGCGGCACTCGGCCAGGATCTCGGGGCCGCCGCGCCGGTGGATGGCGCCGTCCACGCCTCCGCCGCCGAGCAGGGTGGAGTTGGCGGCGTTGACGACGGCGTCCGCGTGCGTGGCCGTGATGTCCCCGGGGGCGATGGTGAGCTGCATGGGTTCACGCTAGGCGCGGGTGGGCGCCGTCGGACAGGGCCGGTAGCCTCGGCCCCATGAGCACCCCGACGCCCACCGGACCGACCCCCACGCCTCCCGGCGGCGAGCTGCTGCCGCTGATCAGCCTCGCGGTGGAGCACGTGTTCGACACGCTCGGCCGGCAGCCCGTGTTCGCCCCGACGATCCTCGCCGTCGCCGCCGACGGCCAGCGCGGCATGTGGGAGCACCCGGACCTCGAGCCCGAGCAGGCGGCCGCCACGGTCGCGAAGATCAGCCCGCGCCCCACGCGGGCGGTGGCCGTGTTCGACGGCGAGATCGAGACGGCGGACGGGCCCCGCCCGGCCGTCGCGGTGGAGGCCTTCGACGCCGCCGCCCTGGCCTCGACCCGCATGGTCTTCCCCTATCTGCCCGGTGTGGCCGCGGCGGGCATCGCCGCCCGCGTCGACGGCGACCCGCAGGTCGTGGCCAACGGCCCCAACCCGCTCTTCGGCTGAGCCGCCCACCACGACGACGGCGCGCCGCGGCCTACCGTGTCCGTGCGGCCTGCGAGGGTGGGGTCATGGAGATCCTCAGCCTGCTGCTCGCCCTCATCCTCGGACTTGTGCTGGGTGCCCTGGTGGGCGCGTGGCTCATGTGGCGCCGGGCGGCCGGCGGCGGTGAGGAGGCCCGCCGGGCCCAGGCCGAGCTGGCCGCGCTGCGCACCGAGCACCAGGGGACGCGAGAGGAGCTCGCGGCCGCCCGGGCGGAGCAGCGCGCGCTCACGGCCGCGCGCGCCGAGGACGCCGAACGCCAACGCGCGGAGTCCCAGGTGATGTCCACGCTCGCCCCGCTGGGCCAGCGGCTGGCGGCGCTCCAGGAGCAGGTGAGCGTGCTGGAACGGGACCGGGCGTCCCAGTTCGGCCGGCTCGGGGAGCAGCTCCGCGCCGCCGCGGCCACGGACCGGGACCTGCTGAACCAGACCACGTCGCTCATGGCCACCCTCAAGTCCACCTCCGCGCGGGGCCACTGGGGCGAGGCGCAGCTGCGGCGGGTCGTCGAGGCGGCGGGCATGCTCCACCACGTGGACTTCACGGAGCAGGCCACGCTGTCCGGCAGGGACGGCGAGCGCCTCCGCCCGGACCTCGTGGTGTCCCTGCCCGGCGGCAAGGCCATGGCCGTGGACGCCAAGGCCCCCATCGGGGACGCGCTGGCCGCCGAGGCCCTCGCGGATGAGCCCGGCGAGGAGGCGTACGAGCGGCGTCAGGCGCTGGCCGCCCAGCACGCCGCGGCCGTGCGCCGCCACGTGGACCAGCTCTCCGCGAAGTCCTACTGGGCCGGCCTCGAGCACTCCCCCGAGCTGGTCCTGTGCTTCCTGCCCGCCGAGTCACTCCTGGCCGCGGCCCTGGACGCGGACCCCGGGCTGCTGGACCACGCGTTCTCCCGGAACGTCGCGCTCGTCGCCCCCGTCTCCCTCCTGACCGCCCTGAAGTCCGTGGCCTATGCCTGGCGGCAGGACACCCTGGCCGAGAACGCCCACACCGTGGTGGCCAGCGCGAAGGACCTCTACGAGCGCCTCGGCACGCTCGGCACCCACCTGGACCGCATGGGCGGATCCCTCAAGACCGCCGTGGACCGCTACAACCAGCTCGTCGGCAACGTCGAGTCGCGCGTGCTCCCCGCCGCCCGGCGCCTCCGCGACGCCGACCCGGGCCTGGCCCCCACGCCGGACATCCGCACGCTCGAGTCCGCGCCCCGGCCCCTGGCCGCCCCGGAACTGGTCGCGGGCGTGGAGGAGGACGAGCTGCGCCGTCGTCGGGCGGAGTCGGCGCGGGAGGCGTGAGCAGGGCCGGGCGGGTGGGCCGTCGCGGCCCCGACGTCGTCTTTCCGTGTCCCGGGCCACTTGCTACCGTGAAACTCACAGAGAATTGCCAGGCCGCGCCGAGGGCCTGACTTGATGAGGAGGCCCCGTGGAGTCCCGATCGACCCCCCGCCGAGCAACGTCAACGAGCACGTCTCCCGCTTCAACCCCCGGGCGGCCGCCCAGGAGTTCGAACACGAGCTCTCCCCGGGCATGCGTGACGAGCCGCTGCCCGGCGGCGAGAACGTCAAGCGCATCATCGGCCTCGTGGCCGGCCCCCTGCTCGCCGTCGCCCTGTTCCTGCTGATGCCGGGCGACCTCGGCGTCTGGCCCCGCCTCGTCGCCGCCACCGCCGTGCTCATGGCCGTGTGGTGGATGACCGAGGCCCTGCCCATCCCCGCCACCGCCCTGCTGCCGCTCGTGGTCTTCCCGCTCGGCGTGCCCGCCGAGGAGTCCGACGGCGGCATCACCTTCGACGCCGTCGGCGCGAGCTACGGCAACAACATCATCTTCCTGTTCATGGGCGGCTTCATGCTCGCCCTGGCCATGCAGCGCTGGAACCTGCACCGGCGCATCGCGCTCGGCGTCCTGACGTTCATGGGCGCCAGGACCGTGAACCTCGTCCTGGGCTTCATGATCGCCACCGGGTTCATCTCCATGTGGGTGTCCAACACCGCCACCGCCGTGATGATGCTCCCCATCGGCGTGTCCATCCTCGTGCTCGTCCAGCGCTACGGCACGGACGGCGCCCTGACCGGGGACGAGGCAGCGGACCAGGCCGACCGCCCCGCCGCGCCCGCATCCGCGCCCGGCGAGGCCCCCACGCAGGCCGAGATCCGCTCCCTGACGAAGACGAACTTCGGCACCGCGCTCATGCTCGGCATCGCCTACGCCGCGTCCATCGGCTCGCTCGGCACCATCATCGGCACCCCGCCCAACACCCTGCTCGCGGGCCACATGGCCGCCGAGCACGGCGTGGAGATCGGCTTCGGCCAGTGGATGCTGGTCGGCGTGCCGATCGCCGTCGTGCTGCTCTTCGCGTGCTGGTTCCTGCTCACCCGCGTGCTGTTCCGCCCCGAGATCGACGAGGTCCCCGGCGGCCGCGACCTGATCGCCACCGAGCTGGCCCGCCTCGGCCGCATGAGCGCCCCCGAGGCCAAGGTCCTCGCCGTCTTCATCCTCGCCGCGCTGGCCTGGATCACCGTGCCGCTGATCTCCGAGTACGTCCTGGGCCTGGAGTCCCCGCTGCTCTCGGACGCGGCCATCGCCATGGTCGTCGGACTCATCCTGTTCCTCCTGCCGGCCGGCGGCGGGGCCGGGCGCGGCGTGCGCCTGCTCGACTGGGAGGCCGCGAAGGAGCTGCCGTGGGGCGTGCTCCTGCTGTTCGGCGGCGGCCTGGCCCTGTCCGGTCAGTTCTCCAAGTCGGGCCTGTCCACGTGGCTCGGTGAGCAGGTCAAGGGCTTCGGCGACATCCCCGTGTGGGTGCTCGTGGTGATCGCCGCCGTCGGCATCCTGCTGCTGACCGAGATGACCTCGAACACGGCCACCGCGGCCACGTTCCTGCCGGTCGCCTCCGGCGTGGCCCTGGGCACCGGCGTCGCCCCGCTCATGCTGGCCGCGCCCGTCGCCCTCGCCGCGACCTGCGCGTTCATGCTGCCCGTGGCCACCCCGCCGAACGCCATCGCGTACGGCTCCGGCTACGTGACCATCGGCCAGATGGTGAAGGGCGGCGTGTGGCTGAACATCATCGCCGCCGTGCTCATCTCCATCGCGTCGATGACCCTGCTCGTCTGGGTCTTCGGGCTCTGAGTCCCTGACCACCCGCCGGCCCGGACACACCGAGGCCCGCAGACTCGCCGCTACGTCGGCGTCGCGACGGCGAGTCTGCGGGCCTCAGCGAGGAGACGAGGGGCGCGGTCAGGCCTCGGCGTCGCGGCGGCGTCCGCCGAGGGCGCGCCCGTCGTCGCCCACGCGCTTCATCTCGGCGCGCAGCTCCTTGGGCAGGGAGAAGATGATGTCCTCCTCGGCGGTCACCACCTCGTCCACCTGCCCGTAGCCGTACTCGGCCAGCAGCGCGAGCACCTCCTGGACCAGCACCTCGGGCACGGACGCGCCCGAGGACAGGCCCACGGTGGCCACGCCCTCGAACCAGGACTCGTCCACCTGGTTGGCGAAGTCCACGCGCTCGGCGCGGGAGGCCCCGTACTCCGCGGCGACCTCCTTGAGGCGCACCGAGTTCGAGGAGTTCGCCGAGCCCACGATGATCACCAGGTCGCACTCCGGCGAGATCGACTTGATGGCCGCCTGTCGGTTGGAGGTGGCGTAGCAGATGTCGTCCGAGGGCGGGTCCTGCAGGTTCGGGAACCGCTCGCGCAGCACGGAGACGATCTCGAGGGTCTCGTCCACGGAGAGCGTGGTCTGGGAGAGCCAGATCAGGTTGTCCGGGTCCTCCACCTGGACGGTGCGGGCCTCGGCGACGTCGTTGATCACCGTGGTGTGCTCGGGCGCCTCGCCGAACGTTCCCTCGACCTCCTCGTGGCCGTCGTGGCCGATCAGCAGGATCCGCTTGTCCTGCTTGGCGAAGCGCACGGCCTCGCGGTGCACCTTGGTCACGAGCGGGCACGTGGCGTCGATGGTGCGCAGGCTGCGCTGGGCGGCCTCCTCGACGACGGCCGGGGACACGCCATGGGCGGAGAACACGGTCAGGGCACCCTCGGGCACCTCGTCCAGCTCGTCGACGAACACCACGCCGCGCTCGGTCAGGGTGTCCACGACGTGCCGGTTGTGGACGATCTCCTTGCGCACGTACACGGGGGCCCCGTGGTGCTCGAGGGCCTTCTCGACGGCGACGACGGCGCGGTCCACGCCGGCGCAGTAGCCACGGGGGGCGGCCAGCAGCACGCGCTTCTCACCGGACACGGGCGCGGCCGCCTCCACCTCCTCACGGGAGCGACGAACGCGCGGGACCTGCGGCATCCCGAGGCCGACGGCGGACGGGCGGGCGGAGACGGAAGGAGCGGACATGCCCTCCATGCTATCGGCCGGGACGCAGACCGGGCCCGGGCTTCGCCGCGGGCTCAGCGCGACGTGACGTCGGCGGCGGTGTGGGAGCGGCCCACCGCGGGGGGACCGTCCGCCCGGGCGGCACGGACCCGGCCACGCCGAGCGACCCAGAGCTCGGCCAGGGCCAGCAGCAGGCCCGCGGCCAGCACGATCCAGCCCAGGGTGGTCAGGGTCTGGGGGTAGGGGGCGACGGCGGCCGCGAACGCCGGGCGGGCGGCCTCCTCCATCTGCTGGACGAACGCGGCCACCCCGGGGAGGCCCCCTCGGGTGCCGTGAGGTGGACCGCGTCCGGACCCAGGCGGGCGCCGCCGATCAGTCCGCCGGCCAGGGCGACCGCACCCGCCACGGCCACGGCGAGGCCCCGCCGCCCTCGGGGGGCGAGCAGCAGGGCGCCCACGAGCGCCAGCACGGAGGCCGCGGCGGCCCAGCGCCAGTGCGCGGAGGCGTCCACCCAGCGGTGCACGGTGGCCCGGTCCGTGCCGGCCAGGGCGTCGATGCGCGCGTCCATGCGCAGCGCGGTGCTGTCCCGCAGATCCGCGGCGCGGTCGTACAGGGGCGCCAGCAGGGTGTCCGCGGCCCAGTCGCCGACGTCCGCGCCCACGATCCTCTCCAGCAGCGCCTGCCCGGGCAGGTCGAACCGGCCCTCGCGCAGGTCACGTTCGATGTCGCCCAGGGCGGCGGTGATCCCGGACTGCGCGACGGGACCGAACGGGATGGTCACGTCCGCGCCCGAGCCGGGCTCGTCCGCGCCCTGCGGGTCCTCGAGCTGGGCGAGCCAGGCGCGCCGGGCCTCGTCGGCGGTGTCGGACCAGCCCTGCACCACCTGCGGGTCGTCCGCCACGCGCTGGGCCAGCGGGCGCAGCAGGTCCTCGGCCGCCTGGGCCAGCGGGCCCGGCACCTGCTCCGGGACGGCGTCGTGCACGACGTCGTCGATCACCCCCGGCACGGCGGCGCGGACCTCGGGGTCGACGGCGACCTGCTCCGTCACCCCGCGCAGCAGCTCCGGGCGGTGCGTCGCCTCGTCGACGAGGGCGCCGGCCGTCGCGAACACCGCCAGCAGGCCAGCCAGGGCTGCGACGAGGAGGCTGAGGGTGGTGCGCATGGGGTCCTTTCCATTCCGTTCAGACCCCGTCGAGCGTACCGATCCTGGCCGGAGGTTCCCCGGTCTGAGCGCCCCGACCGGGGCGGCGGCCCCGGGGGGACACCGGGGTACCGTCTTGCGCGTCCGGCGAGGGCGGTACGGTGGGCCCGTGCCCGGGCGGACCGGGCGCGGACAGGAGGGACCCGGATGGACCAGCCCGTGACCGAGGGCGCCTCGGCGGCAACGGACGTGCCCGTCTCGGCACCCGCCCGCGCGGGCGAGACCTCCGCTGAGCGGCCGTGGCCCCTGCGCCGGCTCTCCGAGAACCTCAAGGCCCACATCGAGCGTGCCCCCGCCACGTGGATCGAGGGCCAGCTCATCGAGTTCAAGAACAACCGCGGCAACGTCTACATGACCATGCGGGACCTCGAGGAGGAGGTCTCCCTGCCGCTCACCGCCTGGCGGAACGTCGCCATGACCCTGGACGGGACCGTCCAGCAGGGCTCCCGCGTGGTGGCGCGCGTGAAGCCGAACTTCTGGCTCAAGGCCGGGCGCCTGTCCATGAACGTGCAGGAGATGCGCCCGGTCGGCCTCGGCGATCTGCTGGCCCGCGTGGAGCTGCTGCGCCGGGCCCTCGCCGAGGAGGGGCTGACCTCCCCCGCGCGCAAACGGCCCCTGCCCCTGCTCCCCCACCGGATCGGGCTCATCACCGGCCGCGACTCGGACGCGAAGAAGGACGTGCTGCGCAACTCCCTGCTGCGCTGGCCCGCCGCCGAGTTCGAGATCCGTGAGGTCGCCGTGCAGGGCGCCGAGGCCCCTCGGCAGGTGGCCGCCGCGCTCGCCGAGCTCGACGCCGACCCGGCCGTGGACGTCATCGTCATCGCCCGCGGCGGCGGCGCGCTCGAGGAGGTCATCCTGCCGTTCTCGGACGAGGCGTTGGTGCGCGCCGTGGCGGTGGCGCGCACGCCCGTCGTCTCGGCGATCGGCCACGAGGCGGACCGCCCGGTCCTCGACGACGTCGCCGACCTGCGTGCCTCCACCCCCACGGACGCGGCCAAGCGGATCGTCCCGGACGCGGCCCAGGAGGCCGCCGGGCTCGCCGACGCGCGCCTGCGGCTGGCCGCGGCCGTCGAGCGCCGCGTGCGCGCCGAGGCCGAGGGGCTCGCGGCCCTGCGCTCCCGGCCCGTGCTGGCCCGTCCGCACGTGATGGTGGACACCCGGCAGGAGGAGACGGACCGGTGGCGCGAGCGCGGCCGGTCCGCCCTGGGCCACCGGCTCGTCCGCGAGCAGGACGCCCTCACGCAGCTGCGCGCCCGCGTCCGCGCCCTGTCCCCGCAGCGCACCCTGGACCGCGGCTACGCCGTGGTCCAGCACGCCGGACAGGTCGTGCGCGACGCGGACCAGGTCGCCCCGGACGACCGGCTCGACATCCTCGTGGCGGCCGGACGGATCGCCGCGGACGTCGTCGCGACGCATCGGCCCACCCCGACCCCATCCCACGAGAGGACACGACAGGCATGAGTGAGCAGGGCATGGAGCAGACGCAGGACGCGGGCCGCCCGAGCGGCGTGGAGGGCTTCACCTCCGCGGACGTCTCGGACGTGGCCCAGATGAGCTACGAGCAGGCGCGCGCCGAGCTGATGGAGACCGTGGGGCGGCTGGAGACCGGGGGCGCCGGCCTGGAGGAGTCCCTGGCCCTGTGGGAGCGCGGCGAGGCCCTGGCCGACCGCTGCCAGGCCTGGCTCGACGGCGCCCGCGTCCGCCTCGACCAGGTGCGCGGCGAAGCCGCCCCCGACGCCAGCTGACCCCGCCCCCCACTTTCGTTCGGGAAACGGCGGCCTCCGCCACGCTTTCGTTCGAGAAACGGTGGGGGCGGGGGCCATCGGCCCCCGCCCCCACGCGGCTCGCTCCCGACGTCGGTCAGGCGGTCTGGTCCTCGTGCTTGCCCTCGCTCAGCTCCTCCACGAGCTTGGCGTTGAAGGCGTCGAGGTCGTCCGGGGAGCGCGAGGTGGTCAGCCCGTTGTCCACGACGACCTCCTCGTCCACCCACTGGGCGCCCGCGTTCTTCAGGTCAGTCTTCAGGGACGGGTAGCTGGTCAGGCGGCGGCCCTCCACGACGCCGGCCTCGATCAGGGTCCACGGGGCGTGGCAGATGGCCGCCACCGGCTTGTGCTGCTCGAAGAAGGCACGCACGAACGCCTGGGCGTCCTTGTTGATGCGCAGGGCGTCCGCGTTCAGGGTGCCGCCCGGCATCACGAGGCCGTCGAAGTCCTCGGCCTTGGCGTCCTTCACCGTCGTGTTCACCTCGAAGGACTCGCCGTGATCCCAGTCGGACTGCATCGCGGTGAT
Organism: Micrococcus sp. GPGPB33; assembly: GCF_037853785.1. Lineage (NCBI taxonomy): Bacteria > Bacillati > Actinomycetota > Actinomycetes > Micrococcales > Micrococcaceae > Micrococcus > Micrococcus sp. GPGPB33. The sequence continues at coordinate 1,376,857 of NZ_JAQMWO010000002.1, read as the reverse complement.
GGTGCCGGACTTCGGCGAGACGAGCACGGGGGTCGCGCCGGCGGCGATCACGGCCTCCCACGGGGAGGTCAGCTCGACCTGCTCGACGCCGTTGGTCGCGAGGAACGCGACGGTCTTGCCGGTCAGCGGGGCGTTCTGGACAGCGTTCTCGGACATGGGTCCACCTTTCGGATCGGATCCGGCACGCCTCTGCGGCGACCGGTGTTCCCCATCAACTCACTGCGGCCCCGGGCCTGGCAAGGTCCGGCCACCACTTCCCCGCCCACCGCGACGACGGCGGCGCTCAGCCCGCCAGCAGGCGACGGCGGGCGGCCGCGACGTCGAAGTCGGCCTTCGGCCAGTCCAGCCCCATCCCCTGCACGGTCTCGATGATCAGCTGCTGCACCGCCAGCCGCGCGAACCACTTGCGGTCCGCCGGCACGATGAACCACGGCGCGTCCTCGGTGTCCGTCCGCTCGATCGCGATCCGGTACGCGTCCATGTACTGGTCCCAGTACGCGCGGTCGTCGAGGTCGCTCTCGCTGAACTTCCAGTGCTTCGTGGGGTCGTCCAGGCGGGCCAGCAGGCGCTCGGCCTGCTCCTCCGGCGAGATCCGCAGCATCACCTTGACGATCCGCGTCCCAGCGGCGCGCACGGCCGCCTCGAACTCGCAGATCGCCCCGTATCGCTCCTCCACCTCGGCCAGCGGGGAGAGCCCGCGCACGCGATGCACGAGCACGTCCTCGTAGTGCGAGCGGTCGAACGCGGAGACGAGGCCGGGCCGGGGCAGGTGCGGGCGGATGCGCCACAGGAAGTCGTGGGCGCGCTCCTCCGCTGTCGGCGCCTTGAACGCGTGCACGTGGACGCCCTGCGGGTCCATCGCCCCGATCACGTGGCGCATGATCCCGCCCTTGCCGGCGGTGTCCATGCCCTGCAGGACGACCAGCAGGGACGGCGCCTCCCCCTCGGGCGCGTGGCGCACCGACTGAGCGAACAGCAGTTCCTGCAGGTCGGCGAGCGCCCCGCCGCGCGCGGCCAGGTCCTTCTTGCCCTTCGCCTTGTCCCCGCCGTAGCCGGGCGTCGCGGCGGCGTCGACGTCGGCCGGGCCCCGGACCTCGTCCCCGCGGCGGGCGGCGAACAGCTCCCGCGCGGGGCCGTCGAAGACGCCGTCGTCGGTGGCACGGGCGGGACGGCCCGCCTCGGCGGCCGGGGTGTCAGCCATGGCGCTCCCTCCAGTCCTCGAGGAAGTCCTCGAGGCGGTCCAGGGCCACGTCCAGGTCCTTCACGCTGGGCAGCGTGACGAGCCGGAAGTGGTCGCTGTGCGGGTAGTTGAACGCCCCGCCGTGCGAGACGAGGATCTTCTTCGCCCGCAGCAGCTCGATGACGAACGCCTCGTCGTCGTCGATCGCGTAGACCTCCGGGTCCAGCCGCGGGAACAGGTAGAGGGCGCCGTGGGCCGGCTGCACGGACACGCCGGGGATGGCGTTCAGGCGGTCCTGGGCGAGGTTGCGCTGCTCGAGCAGCCGACCGCCGGGCAGGACGAGGTCGTCGATGGACTGGTAGCCGCCCAGTGCCACCTGGATGGCGTGCTGCGCGGGCACGTTGGCGCACATCCGCATGTTGGCCAGCAGGGTCAGGCCCTCGAGGAAGTCGGCGGCCCGGTGCTTCGGCCCGGACACGGCCACCCAGCCGGAGCGGTAGCCCGCCACCCGGTACGCCTTGGACAGGCCGGAGAACGTCAGGGTGAGCACGTCGTCGGACAGGCCGGCGGCGTTGATGTGGCGGGCGCCGTCGTAGGTGATCTTCTCGTAGATCTCGTCCGCCATGAGGACGAGGTTGTGGCGGCGGGCGACGTCCACGATGCCCTGCAGCACGGCGCGGGAGTAGACCGCGCCGGTGGGGTTGTTCGGGTTGATCAGGACGATGCCCTTGGTGCGCTCCGTGACGAGGGACTCGATGTGCTCGAGGTCGGGCTCCCAGCCCTCCTCCTCGACGCAGCGGTAGTGCACCGCTCGGCCCCCGGCCAGGGTGGTGGCGCCGGTCCACAGCGGGTAGTCGGGCGAGGGGACGAGGATCTCGTCGCCGTCGTCGACCAGGGCCGTGAGGACCATGGTGATCATCTCGGAGACGCCGTTGCCGATGAACACGTCGTCCACGCCGATGTCCCGGATGCCCCGGGACTCGTAGTACTGCGAGACGGCGATGCGCGCCGAGTAGATGCCCTTGGAGTCCGAGTAGCCCTGCGCGTGCGGCAGGTGCTGGTGCATCGCCGCCAGGACGGCGTCCGGCGCCTCGAAGCCGAACGGGGCCGGGTTGCCGATGTTCAGCTTCATGATCCGGTGGCCCGCGGCCTCCATCCGCTGCGCCTCCTCCAGGATGGGGCCGCGCACGTCGTAGCGGACGTTCAGCAGCTTGGCGGACTGGCGGATCTGGCGGGGACGCGGGGTCGGCATGCCCTCCATCATGGCACCCCCGGGCGGTGTGCATCACAGTCGCGCTCGTGCGACGCGGGCCGGCGCCCCGCATCCGTGCGGGCTCAGAACCAGGAGCCGCGGGGCACGAACCAGTCCTCAGGCGCGTCCTCCAGGCCATGGTCCACCAGCCAGTACTGCGCGGCCTCGGCGAGGGGAAGCGGGTCGGCGCCCGTGGTGAGCCGTTCGAGCTCCCGCAGACCGTCGCCGTCGAGGGCGGACATCACCTCGGCGATGCGCCGCTCGGCGTCGTCATCCAGCGTCGCGGCGGAGCCGACGGCGGTCAGCCGCCCCTCCGGGAGCACGCGGCCGTCGTCCTCGAGCGGGACGAGCGAGTTCGCGTCGATCTCCGGATCCGTGCGGGTCAGCAGCGCGACCTGGGCCTCATCCGCGACGACGGCGGCGCTCGGGTCCTCGGTGTCGGCCAGCCAGGTCTCGGGTCGACAGCCGGCGAGCCGGTCCAGGCGGGCGCGCAGGGCCGTGGCCGCGTCCGGATCCGCCGCGGCGGTCAGGGGCGGGGGTGCGACGGCGGTGAGCGACTCGCACCGGCCGTTGAGGTCCGTGATCGACTCGAGCTCGAGCCGGGCCGCGGTGGTCTGGGTGACGACCGCGGTCAGGCGCAGCACGCCCGCCGACGAGGACAGCACAGCCGGGGCCTCGTCCTGCGGTGTCCCCGCTGCGGCCGTCTCCTCGGCAAGCAGCGTCTCCAGGACGCGCCCGGCCGCCTGGGCGTCGGCCGCGGGATCCCCGGCGGGCAGCGCGGTGGGGCTCGGGGCGGCGGTCGAGGCGGTGGCCGAGGGGGTGGGCACGGCGTCCGCGGACGGGCCGGCCTCCGTCCCGGTCGGCGTCGACGACGGCGTCGACGTCGGCGGCGGCGGGGACGGCAGCGCCACTGCGGGGTCGGCGGCGACGGCCAGGGCCAGGGTGTCCACGACGGCGACCGTGTCCCCGCCGGCGGCGGACCACGCCGGCTGCTCCACGGCGACGCCGTCCTCGTCCGCCACGGCGTGGCCGTGCAGGCGCAGGTGACGGGCCAGGACCGCCGCGACGGCGCCCTCCAGGCCCTCGCCGCCGTGCACGACCGTGATCGGTGTGCCTGACGCGGAGGGCGTCGGCGGGGCGTCCGCCTGCCGCGCGCACGCCCCCAGGGCCAGCGACAGCACGAGGGCGGAGGCGGCGAGGGCCGTCGGGCGGCGGTGGGCGGGGCGGCTCACGTGTCCACCCCGGCACGGGCGAGCGCCTCGGTGACCCAGGAGGCGGTGCGCAGCTCGCTGAGCTCCGCGAGGTCGAACCAGCGCGCGTCCGTCGAGGATCCGCCGACCTCAGGGCGCAGGACGCCGCCCGTGATGCGGGCGGTGTAGAGGACCTGCACGGTGAGCAGGGGCAGCGGCTCGCCCCGCAGGCGCTTCTCCACCGGGATCGTCCCGGTCGTGACGCCCAGCAGGCCCGTGAGCTCGGCGGTGTGGCCGGTCTCCTCCCAGACCTCGCGCAGGCACGCCTCCTCCGGGCTCTCGCCGAGCTCGATGCCGCCGCCGGGCAGCGTCCACTGCAGGAACTCGGGCCCCTGCCACGAGCTGAGCAGGACGCGGCCGCCGTCCACGATCAGGGCGTATGCGCCGGCGCGCGTCTGGAACGGGCCGGCGGGGTGCGCTCCGGCGGCGTCCGGGGCGGCGGGGGTGGTGCTCATGGCTGCGGACTCCTGGCGGCAGTGGGACGGCCCGCGGCGGGCGACGCCGGGGCCCGGCCAGTCTACGAGCACCGCCCACCGCGAACAGCGGCACGGTCCACCGACCCGCGCCCTAGGCTGGAGGACCACCCGTCCCACCCCCGGAAGGAGCAGCGCCCGTGGACACCCCGCAGGACCCGCCCCGCCGGGACGACCCCTCCGGCGGCCCCGTGGAGCCAGCCGTCGACGCCGCCCTGGACCGGGTGCACGCCCTGCTCCGGCAGGCCCGCGTCACCGCGGCGCCCGACGCCCCGACCGCCCTGGACGCCCGCGGCTGGTGGGAGCTCTCCCTCGAGGCCGCGCTGCGCGACGAGCCCCGGGAGTCCGCCCGCCTCGCCGACTCCGGCCTCGCCGCGCTCGTGCCCGGCCAGGACGACGTCCGCCTCGCCCTGCTGCGGGCGCTCGCGGTCGCCGCGGGCCAGGTCGGGGACGAGGCCGCCCTGACCCGCTGGGTGGAGGCCCGGGCGGCGCTGCTGCGCCACCTCGGCCGGCCCCGGCAGGCCGGGCTCGAATCCCAGCTCGGTGCCGCCCTCGTGCGTGATCCGGACACGGTCGAGGCGGCGGTGCTGGCCGGCGTCGTGGAGGACGAGCCGGGCGCTCCCGGCGAGGACCCCGGGGACACCGTCCTGCCCGAGGCCGCCCTGGCCCTGGCCGTGCACCGCGTGCACACCGGGGACCTGGACGCCGCGCTCGAGCTGGCCCGCCGCGTCATCGCCGTCCTGGGCGGGCTGCGCGCGGCCGGTGCCCTGCTGCCCACCGGCTCGTGGTCCAGCGCGCACCTGCTGCTCGCCCGCCTGCACCTGTGGCGGGGCGAGCACGCCGAGGCGGACGCGGCGGCCGCCGTCGTCACCGCGCTGCCCGCCGCCCGGGCCGTCCTGGCCTCCGCCACCACGGTGCGGGCGATCGCCGCCCACGAGCTGGACCGTCCGACGGCCGCCCTCGACCTGGCACTCGAGGCGGCGGAGCGGATGGCCTCGGTCGGTCTGCGGCGCGGCGCCGCCTCCGCGGCGGCCCTGGCCGGGCGCGTGGCCGGCGACCTCGACGGGTACGAGGAGGTCGCCGTGGCCGCGTGGGAGCTGGCCTCCGTGCACGCGGAGAAGGCCGAGGCGCCGGAGGCCTCGAGCCTGAGCTACTGGTGGGCGCACCAGCTCGTGCTCGCCGGCCGCGCCGACGAGGCCGAGCCCCTGCTCGCCCGGCTGGTGCGCCGCGAGGCCACCCACGGCCGGGACGTCGAGCAGGCCCGTGCCCTCGTGGACCTCGGTCACGCCCACCACGACCAGGACCGCGCCGAGAACGCGCTGCCCCTGTGGCGGGAGGCGGCCGGCCTGTTCGAGGCCCACGGCCAGTGGGAGGACGCCGCGCGCACGCTCCTGGCCGCCGGCGCCCTCGTGAACCGCGAGCGCGACGAACGCACCCGGCCCTCCGCCCTCGACCTGTTCGAGCGGGCGGTCGCGGCCGCGCGCCAGGCGGTGGACGAGGACCCGGCGGTGCTGCCGGCCGCGCTGCACGCGCACGGGTACCTGCTGTGCGAGTCCGGCCAGGCGGAGGGCCTCGACCTCCTCGAGGAGGCGCTCGCCCTCGTGCGGGACGCCGACGCCGACTGGCAGGTGGCCGACTACACGGACACCCGCGCCCGGGCCCTGTGGTCGCTCGAGCGGGGGCCGGAGGCGATCGCCACCGCGCTGCAGGCCGCCGACCTGTTCACCGCCGCCGGGGACCGCGAGGGCGCCGCGCAGGCCGAGCTCTTCGCCGCCTACGTGGTGGCCGAGGACGGCAGCCCCGAGCAGGCCGCGACGCTCTTCCGCCTGGTGTGCGACTCCACCGATTCCACGCTCGTGCGCCTCGGCGCGCTCACGGGCCTGCACCAGTGCCTGTCCACCCTCGGGGACCACGACGGCGCCGCGCGCGTCCGGGACGAGCTCGACGCGCTCCGGGAGGGGCTCGGCGCGGACTGACCGCCGCTCGAGGTGGTGGCCCGGCCCGACTGTGGTGGCCGCCGTCGCGGGTCAGAGGCCGACGCGGGCCAGGGCGGCGTCGGCGGCGGCCCGGCGGGCGGACCGCACGGCGCGGGGCGCGGTCGGCTGCGCCGCGAGGGCGGCGAGCACGGTCGCGACGCGGGCCGCCAGCGCCACCTCGTCGACCTCGCTGCGGGCGTGGCGCCGGAACCGTGCGGCCACGGCGCGCAGCGCGGCGCCGCCGGCACCGAGGTCCACGGTGCCCGCCTCGAGATGGGCGATCAGGACGGCCCAGTCGTCCACGCGGTGCCCCATGCCCAGGTCGTCGGCGTCCAGCACGCCGGTGATCCGCTCCCCCGCGGCGTCCACGTGCAGGTTCCCCGGGTGCAGGTCGCCGTGCACGGGCACGCGCGGGCCGGGGTCCCCGGCCGCGAGCGCCGCGCGGATCCGGTCCGCCCGGGCGGCGGCCTCGTCCTGGGCCTCGGGGTCCAGCACGACGGCGGCCCACGTGGCGTGCTCGAGCAGGACGGCGGGTCCGCCGTCGTCCGCGTCGGCGCCCCCGGCCGCCCCGGCCGTGGGGCCCGCCGGGCCGGGAGGCTCCTCGGGCACCGGCGGCAGCCGGTCCAGCAGCGCGGCGACCCGCGCGGGGTCGAGCGCGGCGGCCTCGGGCCCGGCCAGCAGCGCCCGCCAGGGCAGGCCCGGCACGCTCGCGAGCAGGAGCACCCCGCGCTCCGGCGCCGCGCGGACGGCGGGCACCGGCACCCCGGCCGCCCCCGCGGCGGCCTGCCGCCGGGCGACCCGTGCGGCGCGCGCGGGCGGGAGCACCTTCAGGAACGTGCGGGCCAGGACGCCGTCGTCGCCGGTCGCCTCGACGGCCAGGACCGCCCGGTCCCGCGGCCGGTAGCCGCGCCACGTGAGGCGGGCCCGGCCCGGCGCCGTGCCGAGCAGGGCCGCGAGCGCGTCCGGGTCGGCGGTCAGCGTGAGGCCCGGCAGGACGGGGTCGGCGGGGGCCCACCACCACAGGGTACCGTCCTCCAGGATCCCGCGCTCGTCCGGGACGGGTGGGCACGCCGTGGCGGGGGCGGCGGGGTGCCGGGGGTCGCGGGCGAGGACGAGGGTGCGGGAGCGGACGCGGGCGTCGCCCGCGCGTCCGGTCATCACGTCCAGGTCCAGGACGCGCGCGAGCCGACGCCCCCGCTGCAGGTGCAGGGCGTCGGCTCGGGTGCGCAGCCAGCGCTCGCCCGACGCGCGGACGGCCTGGCGCGCGGCGGCTCGGTCGATGCTCACGGGCGCGGCCGCCCGGCGGGGCTCAGCAGGCCCGGCGCCGCGCCAGGACGTTGTCCAGGTCCAGGGCGGCGATGTCCTGCTCGGCAGCGGCGCTGATCTGATCGTCCGCCGTGCGCGCGGCGTCCTGGGGCCGGGTGTCCGCGCCGGTGGGGGCGGGGGTCTCGAGCGGCGCCGGCAGGGGGCGGGCCATCTCCGGGGCGTCCAGGTAGGTGGGGCGCGGCACCGCGGGGATGGTCACGGCGCGGTCCGCTGCGGGGGCGGCGGCGGAGGCGGTCACCACCACGGGCTCGACCCGGGGTGCGGCGGGCGCGGCGGCCGGGCGCGGCGCCTCGGTCTCGAAGGCCAGCACGGTCTCCAGCACGCGGCGGTCCCGCTCGGGGTCCGCGGGCGGGGCCTGCCGCTCCTCGGCCGCCGGGGCGGCGGGGCGCTCCGGGACGACGACGGCGGCGGGCCGGGCACGACGGGTGCGGTCGCGGACCGCGAGGGCCCGCAGGCCGGCCAGCCCGGCCACGGCGAACAGGAGCGACCAGCCGGCCAGGGCGAGCGTGCCCGCGCCGAACGCCGCGGCGAGACCGGCCACGAGGAACACGAGCAGGGCCACGAGGGCGGCGAGGAACAGCGCCGTGCGCCCCCACCGGATGTGCAGGCCGGTCCGGCCGCGGGCGGCGCGCGCCGCGTCGGCGGCGGCGCTCAGGCGGCCCGAGAACCGGGCGGTCAGGGCACGGACGGCGGGCGAGCTCTGCAGACGGTGCATGAAGGACCTCGGCATCGACGGGCGGGCGGGGGCGGACGCGAGACGATGGCGGCGCAGCACGAGCCGCCAGGCCAAGAAGGCCACGAGGGCCACGATGACCAGCGACGCGCTCACCCGGGCGTCGGCCAGCGCGTCGAGCGCGGCCTGCACGGCCCTCGTCGGCGCGGTGGTCTCGTCCATGCGGTCAGCCTAGCGCCGGGGGCGGACCGGTCCGGCCATCGCGGCGTGTCCGCACGCGGCGTGTCCCGTCGGCCCCTCAGGGGCGCGGCCGCGAGGCCAGCCACCGGGCCAGCAGGCCGTCGGGGACCTCCTCGGCGGTCACCGCGAACGTCCGGTGGTCCCGCCAGGCGCCGTCCACGTGCAGGTACGCGCGCCGCAGGCCCTCGTCGCGCAGGCCGAGCTTCGCCACGACCCGCAGGCTGGCCGCGTTCTCCGGGCGGATGTTGACCTCGACCCGGTGCAGACCGGCGCTGCGGAACGCCCAGTCCGTCGCCATGGCCACGGCCGTCGGCGTCAGCCCCCGACCCGCCTCGCGACGGTCGATCCAGTAGCCGATCGAGCCGGAGAGCACCGAGCCGTACTGGATCCCGCCCAGGGACAGCAGCCCCACCAGGCGGTCCCGGTCCGGGCGGTCGTCGTCGAGGGCCATGCCCCACGTGTAGGCGCTGCCGTCCCGGCCCTGGCGGCCGTGCCAGCGGACCATCTGCCCGAACGACGCCGGGCCCGCGCCCGGCACGGGGCTCGTGGCGTCCCACGGCGTCAGCCACTCCCGGTTGTGCGCCCGCTGCTCCTCCCACGCCTCCCGGTCCCGCCGCCGCAGCGGCCGCAGGGCGAGGGTGCTGTGCCGCAGGGTCACGGGCCAGGGGGAACGCTGCCAGGACATGGCGTCGATCCTATGCGCGGCCGGGCGCGGCACCGGTGCGGCGGGCATCATGGGGACATGCGCACTCCCCCTCCCGTGCCCGAGCCCGCCGCCACGGGCCCCGTCGCCGGCGTCGACGACGTCGTGGACGCCAAGGCCACCCTGCGTGCGCGCCTGCGCACCGCCCGCCGCGACCGCTCCCCCGCGCGCCGCGCCGCCGAGTCCGCGGCCGCCGTCGAGCACCTGTGGGCGTGGCTGGGTCCGCGCGTGGCCGCGGCGACCGCGGACGGGACCGCCCCGGTGGTGGCCACCGTGCTGCCGATGGCCACCGAGCCGGACACCGGTGGGCTGCGCACCCGCCTGCTGGCCGCGGGGGCGCGGGTGCTCGTCCCCGTGATCGAGCCGGAACGACGCCTGAGCTGGGCCTCCTGGCACCCGGGCGTCGCGACGGCGCGCGCGGCGAACGCCCCCGTGGACGAGCCCGTGGGCGAACGGCTCGGGACCGACGCGCTGGCGGCGGCGACCGCGGTGGTCATGCCGGCGCTCGCGGTGGCCGAGGACGGGATGCGCCTGGGCCAGGGCGGGGGCTACTACGACCGCTTCCTCGCCGAGCTGCCGCGGAGCGTGTCGACCGTGGCCCTCGTGTTCGAGGACGAGCTGCTGCCGGCGGGCGCCATCCCTGCCGAGCCCACGGACCGGCCCGTGGACGGCGTCGTCACCGCGGCCGGGCTGCGCTGGGTCTGAGCCCGGCCCGCGGCGCGGAGTAGCATCGGGGGTCGGATCCCCCCAGAACCGCGCGCCCCGGCGCGCCCCGAGCGAGCTGGAGCTGAGCATGCCCACCTACGCCTACCGCTGCAAGGACTGCGGCCACGCCTTCGACGTCGTCCAGGCCTTCACCGACGACGCCCTCACCGAGTGCCCCGCGTGCGGCGGCGTCCTGCGCAAGCAGTACGGCTCGGTCGGCGTGAGCTTCAAGGGCTCCGGGTTCTACCGGACCGACTCGCGCTCCGGCACCGGGGGCACCGGCTCGGCCGGCGGATCGACCTCGGACTCGGCCGCCGGGTCCTCGACGTCCTCGACGTCGTCCTCGTCCTCCGCCCCCGCGGACTGACCCGGCCGGATCGGGCCGGCTCAGCCCCAGTGGGGCGGGCGCTGCTCGCGCAGCCAGCGGTCGTGCTCGGCCTCGGCCGCGCCGATCTCGACCCCGGCCTCATGTCCGGTCGGCGCGGTCGCCGGCGACGTCCCGGCCTGCCCGGTCAGCCGGGGCATCCCCGGCAGGCGCGGCTCGCGGCCGTCGGCGGCTGCCGGGCCGGTGCCCGGGGCGTCCGCCCGGCGCGGGCCGCGGCGGCGCGGCGCGCCGTCAGCGGACATCGTCGTCGGTCTCGTCCGTCTCGTCCGCCGGCTCCACGCCCAGCCGGTCGGCCAGCTCCCGGGCCACGGACTCCGGGTCCGCGAACACGTCGATCGCCCACAGGGTCCGGGGCTCCCAGCCGCGGGCCTCGAGCCCCTCGGGCAGGGTCCGCGAGCGCTGCCGCACCGTGAGGGCGCGGTACACCTCGCCGCCGTCGCCGGCCAGGGCCAGCGGACGGGGCGCCTCGTCCCGGTCCGCGCGCGGATCGAGCACGGCCAGGTCCATGACGCCGGCGTAGCGGGGCAGGACGCGGGCGCCGTGCTCCTCGAGACGGTCGCGCAGATCGGCCAGCAGCGGGTCGCCCACCATGCCCACCGGATCCGCGGCGTCCTCGCCGAGGTAGGCCTCGAGCAGCCGCAGGAACCAGAGGGCGCCGCCGTCGAGCCGGTCCTCGTCCAGGTCCGCGGCGCGCAGCGCGGAGATGAGGTGCAGGCGGCGGCGTGCCCGGGTGAGCGCGACCGTGACCATGCGCTCGCCGTCCGGGTCGGAGAAGGCGCCGAAGTGGTGCACCACGCGGCCGTGCGGGGTGCGGCCGTAGCCGGGGGTGAGGATCACGGCGTCACGCACCACGGAGGCGGCGCGCACGACCGGCACGATCACGAACGGCTCGGCGTCGGCGGCGTCCTCGCCGCGGCCGCGGGCGAGGAACTCGTGGGCCCACGGCGCCTGCGCGGCCGTGGCCTGCACGGCGGCGGCCACCCTGCGGGCGTGCTGCTCGGACACCGTGACCACGGCCAGGGACTGCTCGGGCCGGTCGCGGATGTGCTCGAACACGCGCTCCACGGTGCGGGCGACCTCGGCGTTCGTGGACTCGACCACGTCGCCGCCGGTCATCGGGATGCCGGTGCCCTCGGGCAGGTACTCGGCCGTGACGGCACGATCCCGGCCGGTGGCCTCGCCCGCGGTGGGCAGCGCGTCCAGGGCGCCGTCATAGGCGAGCGCGGAGAGCAGGCGCACGAGGCGCCGCTCGAGGGGGCGGTGCACGGTGCGCAGCGGCAGGGTGGGCAGCACCTCGTCCAGCGCGTCGTGGGCCGAGCGCAGCGGGCGCAGGGGCCCGGCGGTCGCCGTCGGGTCCACGGACACCTGGAACGACTGCGGGCGCCCGATGACCGGGTCGCCGAGGGCCACCACCTGGGGGGCGCGGGTGAGCGCGCCCATCGCGGTGGCCAGGGCGGTCGCGTCGGCCTCCAGCAGCACGACGACGTCGGCGCGCCACTCCGGGGGGAACTCGGACAGGGCCATGGGCGAGGTGGTGACCACCGGCACGAGCGGCTGCAGGAGCTCGGGGGTGATCGTGGCCAGGGACTCGACCGTGGGGCTGCCCTGCTTGAGCAGGGTGCGCAGCACGGCCGCGTCCGCGCGATAGGTGCGCAGCGCCTCCCGCCAGCGCGCGGCCAGCGCGGCGGAGAGCCGGGCGCCGCCGCGCTCGAGATGGGCGCGGTCCAGGTCGCGGAACCCGCGCTCGACCTCCGCCAGGTCCGTGCCGCTCATCATGGCCAGGAAGTCGTCCCCGGAGATCATCGCCTCGAGCGCGGACTGCCACCACGCCAACTCGAGCTCGGCGGTCAGGGCCTCGGTGGGCACCTCGCGGTCGCGCAGGTCCTCGAGCAGCTCCGCCAGGCCGTGGTCGCGCAGGCTGTCCAGCACGAGGGTGCGCTCGGGCAGCGTGGCCAGGGTGTCGCGGTCCGCCACGAGCCCGTCGACGGCGGCCACGAGGTCGTCCACGTCCCGCTCCTCCAAGGGCGCCTCGGCCACGGCCTCCGGGGCGAGGACGCCCTCGAGCCGGCGCAGGCGCTCGCGCACCTGGCCGACCTGGCCCATCACGTGCTCGCCCTGGTCCGGCACCTGCGGGGGCGTGCCCGGCTCGGCGGCGTGGCGGTTCCAGTCCTCCAGGACGGCGGCGGCGTCCACGAGGGCGCCGTGCAGGTCCGTGGGCTGCACGCCCGGGCGGACCGCGTCCTTCGCCGCGCGGCGCAGGCGGGACCGGGTCACCGAGGACATCTCGACCAGGTGGAGGCGCCGCCACGAGCTGGTGGCGGTCGCCGCGACCAGCTGGGGCACGTCGAGGGAGAACACCTCGGGGGTGAACTCGGTGAGGGTGCGGGCCACACGGCGGTAGAGGTCCGCCTGCTCCGCCCAGCCGGCCACCGTGCGCTCGGGGCGCAGGCCGGCCTGGGCGGCGGCGGTGTCCACGGCGCGCCGGGTGGTGTGCAGGGCGGCCGCCAGCTCGTCGGCCAGCTCCGAGGCGGCCTCGGTCTCCTGCACGTTGCGCACGCGGGCGCCGAACCAGCGGCTCTCGGTGGCGGCGGCCGAGAACGCGCCGAGCTCCCCGGCGCGCACGAGCTGCTCGCCCACGGCCTGCCGGTTCACGGTGGAGTCCAGCACGGAGCGCTTGAGGCGCACGGTGGTGGCCGGCGGCGTCTCGAGCCCGGTCAGGGCGGCCAGGGCCTGCATCGCCTGGAACGGCGAGCAGCCCCAGCGGGGGCGGACGTGGTGCAGTGAGCCGACGTGCTCCTGCAGCCGGCGCCGTCGTTCGGTCAGGGCGGCCTCGTCCCGGGCGGTGTCGGGGTCCACGGCCCGCTCGGAGCGCAGGACGGCCTGCACGAGCTGGCGGCGGAGCAGCTCGGGGTCCGCGTTGGCGGGCACGTCCAGCGCGATCGAGCGCAGGTCCGCCTCCTCGAGGCGGTCGAGCACGTCGGCCAGGGCGGCGGAGCGCTCGGCCACGACCAGCACGCGCCGACCCTCCCAGGCCAGGCGCGCGGCCAGGGCGGCGGCGGTCTGGGTCTGCCCGGTGCCGGGGGCGGCCGCCACCACGAGGGACTCCCCCGCCGCGGCGTGCTCGAGCACGCGTGCCTGGGCGGCGTCGACGTCGACGACGAGGCGCTCGTCCGCCGGGGCGACGTCATCCTCCGCGGGCGCGCCCGTGGGCTGCAGCGCCGCCGGGCGGGGCACCATGCCGGTCCCGGCGTCGTACAGGGCCTGCACGACCGGCAGATCCTCGAGGGAGGCGGGCAGGGAGGCGGTCTCGCCGAGGTCCGCGAACGTGGAGACGAGCAGGCAATCCTGGATGTGCAGGTCCGCGATCGCGGCGGTCTCCTCGCGCAGGCGGGCGAACGCGGGGGCGGGCTCGAGGCGCGCCGTGGCGTAGGCGGCCTGCTGGTACGCCTCGGGGTCCAGGGCGATGCCGTGGTGCCGGCGCAGGTTCCGCACGAGCGCCGGGTTCAGGCGGGCCGGCTCGGTGATCTGGACCTCCAGCTCGTCCCGGCCCCGGGCGCCGCGGCGCACCGTCAGGGCCACGCGGGCCAGCAGCACGGGGGCGGAGCGGCGCTCCCGCCGACCGTCCTCCTCGGCCGTCCACGTGGCCACGCCCACGGCGAGCGCGCCGACGTCGATGCCGCGTTCCTCCGCCAGCTCGCGGACCTTGGCGCGCAGGCCGAGGGAGACCTCGTGCGCCGCGTCCAGCTCCGGGCCGGCCGGCAGCAGGGTGGACAGGCGGGTGCGCCGCCCCAGCAGCAGCTGCGAGACGCCGGAGGAGTTCGCCTCCGTGAGGTCGATGCTGTTGGCCGCCGAGGGCGCGAACCGCAGCATCGTGTCGTTCTCGGCGCCCGAGCCCAGGGAGGACACCCAGGCGGCCGGGTCGGGGCGGGTCTGCCCCTCGTCGGGGCGTGCGGCGGCGCGGGCGCGGGCCAGGCGCGGGAACTCCTGCTCGGTCACGTGCGTGCGGTCCTTCCTCCGTCGCCTGGGTCCAGGCGGTCTTCGTGCGGACGGCCGCCCCGGTCAGGGGCGGCCGGATGCGGCGCCGGACGCGCCGCTCACTCCCACTCGATGGTGCCCGGCGGCTTGCTGGTCACGTCGAGCACGACGCGGTTGACACCGTCGACCTCGTTGGTGATGCGGTTCGAGATGCGGGACAGGACGTCGTCCGGGATCCGCGCCCAGTCCGCCGTCATGGCGTCCTCGCTGGTGACGGGGCGCAGGACGACCGGGTGGCCGTAGGTGCGGCCGTCACCCTGCACGCCCACGGAGCGCACGTCCGCGAGCAGCACCACCGGGCACTGCCAGATCTGGCGGTCCAGCCCGGCCGCGGTGAGCTCGGCGCGCACGATCGCGTCCGCGCGGCGCAGCAGATCCAGGCGCTCCTGGGTGACCTCGCCGATGATGCGGATGCCCAGACCCGGGCCCGGGAACGGCTGGCGGTGCACGATGCCCTCGGGCAGGCCGAGCTCGGCGCCCACGGCGCGGACCTCGTCCTTGAACAGCTCGCGCAGCGGCTCGCACAGCTCGAACTCGATGTCGTCCGGCAGGCCGCCCACGTTGTGGTGGGACTTGATGTTGGCCGCCCCGTCCCCGCCGCCGGACTCGACGACGTCCGGGTAGAGCGTGCCCTGCACGAGGAAGCGGACCTCGGTGGCGTCCGGGTCGTGCTCGGACTCGAGGACGATGTCCGCCTGCGCCTTCTCGAAGGTGCGGATGAACCGCTCGCCGATGATCTTGCGCTTGGCCTCGGGGTCGGTGACGCCGGCCAGCGCGGACAGGAAGTCCTCGCGCGCGTCCACCATCACGAGGCGGGCGCCGCCGTGGGCCTCGCCGAACGCCTGCTCGATCTCGGCGGACTCGCCCTCGCGCATGAGGCCGTGGTCCACGTAGACGCAGGTGAGGCGGTCGCCGATGGCGCGCTGCACGAGGGCCGCGGCCACGGCGGAGTCCACGCCGCCGGACAGGCCGCAGATGGCCCGCTTGTCCCCGATCTGCTCGCGGATGCGCTCGACCTGCTCCTCGATCACGCCGCTGGCCGTCCAGTCCGCGCCCAGGCCCGCACCCACGTGCAGGAACTGCTCGAGCACCCGCTGACCGTGGGAGGAGTGGCCCACCTCGGGATGCCACTGCACGCCGAAGATGCGGCGCTCGCGGTCCTCGAACGCGGCGACGGGGGCGCCCGCGGTGGAGGCCGTCACGGCGAAGCCCTCGGGCGCCTGCGTCACGGCGTCCCCGTGGGACATCCACACGACCTGCTCGAGGTCCTGGCCCGCGAACAGCACGGAGTCGGCGTCCACCGAGTCCAGGCAGGTGGAGCCGTACTCCCGGGTGCCGGTCTTGGCCACGGTGCCGCCGAGGGCGTGCGCAATCGACTGGAAGCCGTAGCACAGGCCCAGCACGGGCACCCCGGCCTCGAGCAGCGCCGGATCCAGCTGCGGGGCGCCGGGCTCGTACACCGACGACGGCCCGCCCGAGAGGATCAGCGCCGCGGGCTTGCGCTCCAGGATCTGCGCCGCCGGGGTGGAGGCGGGCACGACCTCGGAGTAGACGTTGGCCTCGCGCACACGACGCGCGATGAGCTGTGCGTACTGGGCGCCGAAGTCCAGCACCAGCACCGTGGGCATCACGTCGCTGAGCGGGGCGGGGGTGTCGGGGTGGGGGGCATTCTGCGTCACCCGTCCAGGATAGTCGAGGCGCTCAGTAGCGCCGCGCGGCGTCCGGGAAGCGGTGCAGCTCGTCCCGGACCACGCGGGTCATGCGCTTCTCCACCACGAAGGACAGGAACGGCACGACGCCGCCGCCGGCCATCGCCAGCAGGCGCAGCGGCTCCCAGCGCATCAGGGACCACAGGCGGAACGAGGCGAGCAGGTACACCACGTACATCCAGCCGTGGGCGATGAGGATGAACAGGGACAGGTTCACTCCCCCGGTCACGCTGTCCGTGGGGTGCAGCCCCAGGCCGTTGGCCTCTCCGTCCAGGGTGGTGCCGCCCGCGTAGAGCTCCACGTGCATGCCGTACTTCAGCACCATCTCCGCCACGAGCAGCAGGAGCATGATGCCGGTGATCCACGCGCACACCACGTAGAGGCGGGTGGCGGAGCGGATCTGCTGCTGGGTGCCGGCGAAACGGCGATGCTCCCGGCCTGGCCGCGGGGGCGGCTCGGGCAGGTCGGCCTCCGTGATGTCCTCGGGATCCGGCAGGCTCGCCGGGTCCACCGGCTGGGGGCCGGGGTGCTGGGTGCTCATCGGCTCTGCTCCTCTCGGGGCCCACGGGGGCCCGGGTCGCGGGGGTCGGGGCGCGCGGCCCCGTCGTCGTCGTGGTCCTGGCGTGGGTGCGCCGCGGACTGTGCCGCGACGGCCCGCTCCTTGGCCTCGCGCGCGGCCGCCCGGCGCCGCTCGAGCTCCTCGGCGCGCCACTGCGCGGCCCACTCCTCGTCGAGCCGGCGCTCGTGCTCGTCCCGGACGTGGTCGTCGCGGACGAACCGCCACCACAGGAACAGGGCGAAGCCGGCGAAGAGCATCCACTCCACGGCGTAGAAGACGTTGAGCCAGATGATCTGGGTCTCCTCGGGCTGCGGGGCCACCCACACCGGCTCGAGCCCGCCGGGGCCGGCCGCGCCCGTCTCGGCGCCCGCGGCGTCGACCATCTCGAACGCCGCGACGAACGCCGCGTAGGACGGCTCGTCCCACACGTTCACCAGCTGGGCCGGGGCCAGGCTGCGGTACAGGAGCCGGTCGGCGGTGTCCTCGGCCGCAGCCTCGCGCGGCAGGGGCCCGTCCGGGGGCAGCAGGCGCCCGGTGACGGTGACCTGCCCGGTGGGCGCGGGGTCCACGACGTCGGCGTCGGCCGACCAGCCGCGGACCACCGGGACGACCTCGCCGTCCGGGGCGCCGGCCACCCGCAGGGCCGTGACCGTCCAGTAGCCGTCGCGGCCGTTCAGCAGGCGCGGGCCGACCAGGACGTCCGTGCCGGGCACGAACTCCCCCTCGACCGTGACGACCTGGTCGGCCTGCGAGCCCAGCAGGGCCTCGTAGGGGCGCACGTGCTCCAGGAACGGCACGGCGTTCTCGGTCTGGGTGCGCGGCGGCGGCGCGTTCGTCTCCGCGGACTCGAACTGCCACTTGGACAGCCCCACGAAGACCGCGGCCGCCACGAGGGCCAGCACCAGGGTGGCCAGCCAGACGGGCTTGAGGGCGGTGCGCAGCACGCCGTATCAACTCTTCCGGTCGGGGTGCCGCCAGGCGGCGGCGGGGATCAGACGGTCTGGGTGGGGGTCACGAGGACCTCCACCTTCTGGAAGTCCTTGAGCTCGGTGTAGCCGCAGGTGGCCATGGCGCGCTTCAGGCCGCCCATCAGGTTGGACGTGCCGTCCGCGTGGCGGCCGGGCCCCCACAGGACCTCCTCGAGCGGAGCCACCTGGCCCACGTGGGTGCGGTGCCCGCGCGGCAGCTCCGGGTGGGCGGCCTCGAGGCCCCAGTGCCAGCCGCCGCCGGGGGCGTCGGTGGCGCGGGCCAGGGCGGCGCCCAGGACGACCGCGTCCGCGCCCATGGCGATCGCCTTGACGATCTCCCCCGAGGTGGAGACGCCGCCGTCGGCGATCACGTGCACGTAGCGGCCGCCGGACTCGTCCATGTAGTCGCGGCGCGCCTCGGCGATGTCCGAGATGGCCGTGGCCATCGGCACACGGATGCCCATGGCGCGGCGCGTGGTGGTGGACGCGCCGCCGCCGAAGCCGACGAGCACGCCGGCCGCGCCGGTGCGCATCAGGTGCAGGGCCGGCGTGTAGCCGGCCGCCCCACCCACGATCACGGGCACGTCCAGCTCGTAGATGAACTGCTTCAGGTCCAGCGGCTCCTGGGTGGAGGAGACGTGCTCGGCCGAGACGGTGGTGCCGCGGATGACGAACAGGTCCACGCCCGCCGCCACGACGGTGCGGTAGAACTCCTGCGTGTTCTGCGGGGTCAGCGAGCCCGCGACGACGACGCCGGCCTCGCGGATCTGCGCGAGGCGCTCGGTGATCAGATCGGGGCGGATGGGGGCCGCGTAGGCCTCCTGCAGCTTGCGGGTGGCCTCGGTCCCGGCCGGGCCGGCCTCGAGGGCGGCGATCTCCTCGAGCAGCGGGCGCGGGTCCTCGTGGCGGGTCCACAGGCCCTCGAGGTTGAGGACGCCGAGACCGCCCAGCCGCCCCATCGCGATGGCGGTCTCCGGGCTCATCACGGAGTCCATGGGTGCACCGATCACGGGCATGTCGAACGTGTAGGCGTCGATGCGCCACGTGAGGCTGACGTCCTGGGGATCCCGGGTGCGCCGCGCGGGCACCACGGACACGTCGTCGAGGGAGAAGGCCCGGCGGCCGCGCTTGCCGCGGCCGATCTCAATCTGGTTCGTCACCGGGCCAGCCTAGCCCAGGCGCCACGGGGGCGGCGCCGACCGTGTCGTCGGCGCCGCCCCGTCCGGGGCTCCCCCGGACCCGCCGTGCGGGTCAGCGCGAACGGTAGTTCGGGGCCTCGACGGTCATCATGATGTCGTGCGGGTGGGACTCCTTCAGGCCCGCCGCGGTGATGCGCACGAAGCGGCCGTTCTCCTTGAGATCGGCCACCGTGGACGCGCCCGTGTAGAACATCGTCTGGCGCAGGCCGCCCACGAGCTGGTGGACCACCGAGGCGACCGGGCCCCGGAAGGGCACCTGGCCCTCGATGCCCTCGGGGATCAGCTTGTCCTCGTCCGGCACGTCCGCCTGGAAGTAGCGGTCCTTGGAGAAGGAGCGCGTGCCGTTGCGGGTCTGCATGGCGCCCAGGGAGCCCATGCCACGGTAGGTCTTGAACTGCTTGCCCTGGTAGAACACGAGGTCGCCCGGGGACTCGGCCGTGCCGGCCAGCAGGGAGCCGAGCATCACCGAGTCGGCGCCGGCCACGAGGGCCTTGCCGATGTCACCGGAGTGCTGCAGGCCGCCGTCGGCGATCAGCGGGACGCCCGCGGGGCGCGTGGCCTTGGCCGCCTCGTAGATGGCGGTGATCTGCGGGACGCCGACGCCGGCCACCACACGGGTCGTGCAGATCGAGCCCGGGCCCACGCCCACCTTCACGGCGTCCGCGCCGGCGTCGACGATCGCCTTGGCGCCCGCGTAGGTCGCGGCCTGACCGCCGATGACGTCGACGTGCGCGGCCGCCTTCTCCTTCTTCAGGCGCGCGATCATGTCCAGCACGCCGTGCGTGTGGCCGTTCGCGGTGTCCACCACGAGGGCGTCCACGCCTGCCTCCACGAGCGCCATGGCGCGCTCCCAGCCGTCGCCGAAGAACCCGACGGCGCCGCCGACGAGCAGCCGGCCCTCGTCGTCCTTCGCGGCGTCCGGGTACTGCTCCGCCTTGTCGAAGTCCTTGATGGTGATCAGGCCGGTCAGGCGGCCCGCATCGTCCACGAGCGGCAGCTTCTCCACGCGGTTCTGGGAGAACAGGCGGATGGTCTCGGCGCGCGAGACGCCCTCCTGCGCGGTGACCAGCGGCATGCGGGTCATGGCGGTGTCCACCGTGCGGGTGGCCCACTCCTCGCGCGGGATGAAGCGGGTGTCGCGGTTGGTGATGATGCCCAGCAGCGTCATGTCCTCGGCCACCACCGGCAGGCCCGAGACGCGGTACTGGGCGCACAGCTCGTCCAGGTCCGCGAGCGTGGCGTCGGGGCCGATGGTCACGGGGTCCTTGATCATCCCCGACTCGGAGCGCTTCACGGTGTCCACGTGGCGGACCTGGTCCTCGATGGACAGGTTGCGGTGGATGATGCCCATGCCGCCCTGACGGGCCATGGCGATGGCCAGGGGAGCCTCGGTCACGGTGTCCATCGCCGCGGAGACGATGGGGATGTTCAAGCGGATGTTGCGGGTCAGCCGGGTGCCCGTGTCCGCGTCCGCGGGGATCACGTCGGTGGCGTTGGGCAGCAGCAGGACGTCGTCATAGGTGAGGCCGAAGAAGCCGAAGGGATCCGAGGAGGAGTGGACGGGCTCGGGGCTGGGACCGGTGCTGGTGTTGGTCACGAAGGCGCCTTTCGGGACGGGTGTTTCCGCGATTCTATGCCCGGGGGTCAAACCGGCGACCCGGGTGCGGGCCACGTCACAGGGCCCCCGCGCTGGGCCACGCGGGGGCGAGACGGACGTCACCACGACGTCACATGGCGCAATCCGGTTCGGCGTCGTGATATTGGTCCGCCTAATCTCCCCGGATGAGCACCGCACAGTCCTCCCCCGCACCGGCGCCCCGACGCCGGCTCCCCGCCTGGACGTCGAACTTCGGCTGGCAGATCGCCGCCGCCCTCGTCCTCGGCCTCGTCCTGGGCCTGATCGCCCGCGCCACGGGGCACACCTCCGAGCACCCGACCTGGCTCGGCGAGACGCTGGCCACCGTCGGCAGCATCTACATCAGCCTGCTGAAGGCCACGGTCGTCCCGCTGGTCTTCTTCGCCGTCGTCGCCTCCATCGCCAACCTGGCCCAGGTGACCAACGCGGCCCGCCTGGCCGCCAAGACCCTGCTGTGGTTCGCCATCACGAGCCTGATCGCGGTGCTCATCGGCCTCGCCGTCGGCGTCGCGCTGCAGCCGGGCGTGGGCACCGGCCAGACCGCGCCGGCGTCCTACCAGGCCAAGGACGTCGGCTGGCTCGACTTCCTGACCTCCCTGGTGCCGGCGAACTTCCTCGGCCTGACCGTCAAGACGACGGCGGGCGAGGACGGCGCGCTCGCCTCCTCCCCCACGTTCAACGTGCTGCAGATCCTCGTGATCGCGATCGTCGTGGGCGTGGCCGCGCTCAAGGTCGGCGAGAAGGCCGCCCCGTTCCTCACGTTCTCCCGCTCGGTGCTCGCGATCATCCAGAAGCTGCTGTGGTGGATCATCCGCCTGGCCCCGATCGGCACCATCGGCCTGCTGGGCAACGCCGTGGCCTCGTACGGCTGGTCCACGATGGGCACGCTGGCCAAGTTCGTGGTGGCGATCTACGTGGGCCTGGCCCTCGTGATGCTCGTGGTGTACCCGGTGCTGGCGCGCCTGCACGGGCTCTCCGTCAAGCAGTTCTTCACCGGCGTGTGGCCGGCGTTCCAGCTCGGCTTCGTCTCCCGCTCCTCCCTCGGCACGCTGCCCGTCACCCAGCGGGTGGCCGAGCGCAACTTCGGCGTGCCCACCGGCTACGCCTCCTTCGCCGTCCCGCTGGGCGCCACCACCAAGATGGACGGCTGCGCCGCGATCTACCCGGCCGTGGCCGCCGTGTTCATCGCCCAGTTCTACGGGATCGACATGAGCCTGAGCCAGTACGCCCTCGTGGCACTCGTGTCCGTGCTGGGCTCGGCCGCGACCGCCGGCACCACCGGCGCCACCGTGATGCTCACGCTCACGCTGTCCACCGCCGGGCTGCCCCTCGAGGGCATGGCCCTGCTCCTGGCCGTCGACCCGATCGTGGACATGGGTCGCACCGCCCTCAACGTGTCCGGCCAGGCCCTCATCCCCGCCCTCGTGGCCTCCCAGGAGGGCATCCTCGACCGGGACCGCTACGACGCCCCGCGCGGCGACATCTTCGGCGAGGACGAGGAGGAGATCGTCGAGGCCCGCGCCCACGCGACCGCCGACTCCCGCGCCCAGCTCGTCGGCACCCCGGAGCCGCGCGCCTGAGTCAGCGGCCGGACGGGCCCGCTCCGGCGGGTCCGTCCGCGCCGTCCTCGTCCCCCTCGTCCAGGTACTCGCCCAGCACGTAGTCGTAGTCCACGGGGTTCCCGTCCTCGTCCGTGCGGCGGTACCAGTCGGTGATCTCCGCGGCGGTGGAGTCGAACCCCTCGCCGGCCGCGTACCAGCTGCCCGGCGGGGTGCGCTCCACCGTGAACGCGAAGTCGTCCCCGTACTCCACCAGGCCCCGCACCGTCGCCTTCTCGACGGCGGCCCGCTGGTACCGGTCACGGATCGCGAAGGGGTCGTTGGCCAGTTCGCGCTGGAGCGCGACCGCCATGAGGACGAGCACCACGGTGAACGGCAGCGCCGTGATGGTGATGAGGTTCTGCAGGCCGGTGAGCGCGGTGTCGCCGCCGGTCAGCAGCATCACGACGGCGATGCCCGCCATGCACAGCGCCCAGAACACCGTGATCGTGCGGCGCGGGGCCGGGGCGCCGCGCTGTGAGAGCTGCGAGTTCACGATCGAGGCGGAGTCCGCCGTCGTGATGAAGAAGACCGCCAGCATGACGATCACGACCGGGGCCACCAGCCCGCCGCCGGGCAGCTGGTCCAGGACCACCCAGAAGATCTCCGCCGGCGCGGGCAGCGACGCGGCCGTGCCGTCCGGCGCCACGGAGCCCTGCGTCCGCTGCAGCCAGATGGTGGTGCCGCCGATGATCGTGAACGCGCCGACGATCACCGCGGCCGGGATGAACAGGGCCCCGAGGACGTACTGGCGGATGGTCCGACCCTTCGAGATCTTCGCCATGAACACGCCCACGAACGGGGCCCAGCTGACCCACCACGCCCAGTAGAAGATCGTCCAGCTGGAGAGGAACTCCTGCATGTCCTCCCCCTCGGCCATCGAGGCGCCGAGGGCGTCCGGGGCGGAGGAGACGTAGTCCATCAGGACGCCGGGCACGATGTTCAGCAGGAACGCCGTCGGGCCGACGACGAAGAAGAACAGCGCCAGGCCGAGGGCGAGCAGCATGTTGATGTTGGACAGCCACCGGATGCCGCGGGCCACACCGGACACCGCCGAGAAGATGGTGCCGATCGTGAGCACCACGATGATCCCCAGCGCCACCGTGTTCCCCGGCGCCGACCAGCCCGAGACGATCTCCACGCCCCGGCCGATCTGCAGGGCGCCGATGCCCAGCGAGGCCGCCGTGCCGAACAGTGTGGCGATGATCGCGAGCCCGTCGATCAGGCGCGTCCCGACGGAGTCGCTGCGCTGGGAGTCGCCGAACAGCGGCGCGATGATGGAGCTCATCAGCGGCACCCGGCCCCGGCGGTAGGACACGTAGCCGACCGACAGGCCGACGACCGCGTAGATCGCCCACGCGTTCACGCCCCAGTGCAGCGCGGCCTGGGCCAGCGCGCCCGTCACCGCCTCCTCGCTCGCCGCCTCGTACGCCCCCGGGCGCGGGGCCAGGTAGTAGGTCAGCGGCTCGTACGGGCCGAAGAAGATGATGCCGATGCCGATGCCGGCCGCGAAGAGCATGGCCGACCAGCTCGCCGTGGAGTACTCCGGCTTCTCCCCGTCCAGTCCCAGCGGGATCTCGCCGTACCGGGAGAACGCCAGGGCCAGCAGGAACACCACCATCCCGATGGCCAGCAGGGCGAACAGCCAGCCGGCGTGGAGCATCACCCAGTCGAGGGCCGCGCTCGAGACGGCCAGCACGGCGTCCGGCTGCAGCACGCCCCACACCACGAAGCCGACCACCAGCAGGCCGACGACGGCGAGGATCACCCGGTCCACGCCGTAGCGCACCCGGCGGTCCTCCACGGACACGCCCGGCACGAGGGCCGGGTGGATGCCGT
The DNA here is from genome assembly GCF_037853785.1 of Micrococcus sp. GPGPB33. Taxonomy (NCBI): domain Bacteria; kingdom Bacillati; phylum Actinomycetota; class Actinomycetes; order Micrococcales; family Micrococcaceae; genus Micrococcus; species Micrococcus sp. GPGPB33. The sequence continues at coordinate 1,353,151 of NZ_JAQMWO010000002.1, read as the reverse complement.
GCGGATAGGAGAACTCGCGGACGAAGCGGCGCAGCCGTGGCCGGGCCGGGGTCCGGGTCGTGTGGGACCCGGTGGGACGGGGCGGCGTGGGTGTGTCCATGGGCACACCATAGAGGGCACCCCGGACGGCCGGCGTCTCCCGCCCGCACGACGACGGCCCCTCACCCGGGCGGGCGAGGGGCCGTCGTCGACAGCCGGCCGCGTCAGGGCCGACGGAGGGGTCAGTGCTGGTGGCCGGCCTCGTCCTCCTCGGCGGGCTTGTCCGCCACGAGGGTCTCGGTGGTCAGCACGAGGGCCGCGATGGAGGCGGCGTTGGCCAGCGCGGAGCGGGTCACCTTGACCGGGTCGATCACGCCGTCGGCGATCAGGTCGCCGTAGACGCCGGTCTTCGCGTTGAAGCCGTGGTTCGGCTCCAGCTCGGCGACCTTGGAGACCACCACGTAGCCGTCCTCGCCCGCGTTCTGGGCGATCCAGCGCAGCGGCTGCTTCAGGGCCTTGCGGACGATGTCCACGCCCACGGCGGCGTCGCCGGTCAGGGCCTGGACGTCGGCGTCGGTGTCGAGCGCGGTCAGCGCGTTGATGAGCGCGGTGCCCCCGCCGGCCACGATGCCCTCCTCGAGGGCGGCGCGGGTCGAGGACACGGCGTCCTCGATGCGGTGCTTGCGCTCCTTGAGCTCCACCTCGGTGGCGGCGCCCACGCGGATCACGCCGATGCCGCCGGAGAGCTTGGCGAGGCGCTCCTGGAGCTTCTCGCGGTCCCAGTCGGAGTCGGTCGCGGCGGACTCGGCCTTGATCTGGGCGACCCGGGCCTCGACGTCCTCGGCCGCACCGCCGCCGTCGACGATGGTGGTCTCGTCCTTGGTGACGGTGATGCGGCGGGCGGAGCCGAGCACGTCCAGGTCGGCCTGCTCGAGCTTCATGCCGAGGTCCGGGGAGACGACCTGGGCGCCGGTGAGGATCGCGATGTCCTGCATCATGGCCTTGCGGCGGTCGCCGAAGCCCGGGGCCTTGACGGCCACGACGTTCAGGGTGCCGCGGATCTTGTTCACCACGAGGGTGGACAGGGCCTCGCCCTCGATGTCCTCGGCGATCACGAACAGCGGCTTGTTGGCCTGCAGGACCTTCTCCAGCAGGGGCAGCAGCTCCTGTACGTTGGAGATCTTGCCCGAGTTGATCAGGACGTAGGCGTCCTCGAGCACGGCCTCCTGACGCTCGGCGTCGGTGACCATGTACGGGGACAGGAAGCCCTTGTCGAACTGCATGCCCTCGGTGACGTCCAGCTCGGTGGAGGTCGTGGAGGACTCCTCGATGGTGATGACGCCGTCGGTGCCGACCGTGTCGAACGCGCGGGCCAGCAGCTCGCCGACCTCGTCGTTCTGGGCCGAGATGGCGGCCACGTGGGCCACCTCCTGGCCCTCGACCGGGCGGGCGTTCTCCTGCAGGCGCCGCTCGACGGCGGCCACGGCCACCTCGATGCCCTTCTTGACCTCGCCCGGCGCGGCGCCGGCGGCGACCTGGCGCATGCCCTCGTTCACGAGCGCCTGGGCCAGCACGGTGGCGGTGGTGGTGCCGTCGCCCGCGATGTCGTTGGTCTTGGTGGCGACCTCCTTGGCGAGCTGGGCGCCCATGTTCTCGTACGGGTCCTCCAGCTCCACCTCACGGGCGATCGTGACGCCGTCGTTGGTGATGGTGGGGGCGCCCCACGCCTTGTCGAGCACCACATTGCGGCCCTTGGGGCCGAGGGTGACCTTGACGGTGTCGGCGAGCTTGTCGATGCCGGCCTGGAGGGCGCGGCGTGCGTCGTCGTTGAAAGCCAGCTGCTTGGCCATGACGGACGCTCCTTTCGTTCAGGGAGTCAGGGGGTGCGGGGACGCGAGGGGCCCGGGGCGCGCGCACCGGTGCGGTGCGCGCCGCTCACCGGGCCCGTCGCGGCGGGGTCACTTGGTGACGACGGCCAGCACGTCGCGGGCGGAGAGCACCAGGTACTCCTCGCCGCCGACCTTGACCTCGGTGCCGCCGTACTTGGAGTACAGCACCACGTCACCCTCGGCGACGTCGACCGGCACGCGGTTGCCGTTCTCGGCGACCCGGCCCGGGCCCACGGCCACGACCTGGCCCTCCTGCGGCTTCTCCTTGGCGGTGTCCGGGATCACGAGGCCCGACGCGGTGGTCTGCTCGGCCTCCAGGGGGCGGACAACGATGCGATCCTCAAGGGGCTTGATGGAGACAGACATGCTGCACACTCCTTCTTCGTCGACGTGCGGCTCCGGCGGGCTCGCCGGACCGCTGATGCTGTGGTCTGCGGGTGCGCCACGGGCGTCAGACCCTCCGTCGTCGCGGTGCCGGACGGTCCACCTCGGGCATTGGCACCCGGTACCCCCGAGTGCCAGTGCCCACTCTACTCCGGGTTCTGGCACTCCTTCAACATGAGTGCCAGCCGTGTCCCCGCCGTCCGCCGTGGGCGGAGGGCGCGGGGCGCGGTGCGGTGGGATGCCGTGGGGCGGCGGGCGGGGCGGGTTCCGAGCCCAAGAGCACGCGGAGTGGTCACGACTGCGGCCCGCAACCTGTCCCTCCCCCCACTCCCCACCCTCCCCCCCTCGCCACCCTCCGTGGGCAGAAACCGCACCCCCGCCCGTCGCGTGGGCAGCATCCGCAGGTTTTCGGTCTCCGTGGGCAGAAGCGCCCTCTCTTCTGCCCACGGATGTTGCGTGGGCGGAACTCCTCGCAGTTCTGCCCACCGAGCCATGACGACGTCGTCCCGGCGGGACAACCGGCCGCCGCCGAGTCCTGCACAGCCGGCCCACCCCGCGCCGGTGTGCACAGACACGCGGCCCGCCCGGCCGTCGTCAGGCCGACCGCGTCAAGGTCGACCCATGTCCTTCGCCCCCGATCTCCCCCTCGTCCCCGTCTTCACCACCCGCGACGTGCTCGAACGCGGTCTGCCGCCCAGCCGGGTGCGGCGGTCCGACGTCCTCCGCCTCGCCCGCGGCATCCACCGTCGCCGTGACATGCCGCTGCGCACCTGGGAGTCTGCCGGGCTCCCGCCGCCGCACCACGGGGTCGGCCTCGACCTGCTGACCGCCCTCCTGCGGTCCCGTCCCGACGCCGTTCTCTCCCACGAGACGGCGGCGCACCTCCACGGCCTCCCGCTTCCCCCGGGCGGGGCCACGCGACGCGCCGCCGTCGAGATCACGTTGCACCGCGGCACCGCACGGGCGCGGATCCCCGGCGTCATGGAGCACCGCAGACCCCTGCCCGCCGGCCACGTCACCTCCGTGCTCGGGCTACGGGTGACGACGCCGGAACGGACCTGGCTCGATCTGTGCTCGATCGGCCACCCCTGGGACGAGGCATCCCTCGTGTCGGCGGGTGACCACCTGGTCCGTCACCCCTGGTCCCCGCGCGGCCGGCGGCCTCCCATCACCACGGTCACCGCGCTGCACGAGGCGATGCGGCCGCTCGGGCGGTTCGTCGGAAGACCGCGGGCGACGGCGGCGCTCGAGCGCGTACGGGTGGGTGCCGACTCGCCGCAGGAGACCCGGCTGAGGCTGGCGCTCGTCGAGGCGGGGCTGGGCGAGCCGACGCTGCAGCACGTGTTCGACCCCGGGCGGCGGGACGCCCCCGAGGCCGATCTGTGGTTCGAGGACTGCCGGCTCGTCCTCCAGTACGACGGCGAGGTGCACCGGAGTGCCGAGCAACACGCCCGGGACGCCCGGCGAGACCAGTACTACGCGGAGCGTGGGCAGATGACCCTGCACGTCACGAGCCGGGACGTCGGCGAGGGATACGCGCGGGTGATCGAGGCCGTCCTCAGACGACGGGCACAGGTCTCGAACGGCTGGGATGCCTGACGTCGTCGTCGCGTATGGCCCTGCCGTCCATGCGCAGGGGTTCCGTGGGCAGAAGCGAGGGTGCTTCTGCCCACGGAACCTGGAAACACGCGGGTTCTGCCCCCGGAAGGCGAGACCCGGCGGGTTCTGCCCACGGAACGCTCGCGTCGGCCGGGCACCCGACCCCCGCCCGGACCGACCCGGGCCGGCCTCACCGTCGCCCCGCTCAGTAGTACACGGCCAGCGGCCCGTGCGGTCCGTCCACCACGCTGCAGGGGGTCTTGAAGATCCGCTCCAGCACCTCAGGGCGCAGGATCTCGGCCGGGGTGCCGGTCTCCACCACCTGGCCGTCGCCCATGGCCACGATCCGGTCGGCGTAGTGGGCGGCGAAGTTGATGTCGTGCAGCACGATCACCACGGTCCGGCCCAGCTCGTCGGCGGCCCGGCGCAACTGCTGCATCATCTGCACCGAGTGCTGCATGTCCAGGTTGTTCAGCGGCTCGTCCAGCAGCACGTACTCGGTGTTCTGCGCCAGCACCATCGCCACGTACGCGCGCTGCCGCTGGCCGCCCGAGAGCTGGTCGAGGTACCGGTTCTCGAACGGGCCGAGGTTGAGGAAGTCGATCGCGTCGGACACGTGCCGCTCGTCCTCCAGGGTCAGCCGGCCGCGCGTGTACGGGTAGCGCCCGAACCCCACGAGCTGTCGCACGGTCAGCCGCGTCACGAAGTGGTTCTCCTGCCGCAGGATGGACAGGGTCTGCGCGATCTTCCGGGACGGCGTCGTGGTGATGTCGTGCCCGCCCACGGCGATCGTCCCGGCGTCGGCGTCCTGCAGCCGGCCGATCATCGTCAGCAGCGTGGACTTGCCCGCCCCGTTGGGCCCCACGAGCGCGGTCACTCCCCCGGCCTGGATGTCCAGGTCCACGGGCCCGATGCACACCTCGTCGCTGTGGCGCTTCACCACGCCGCGCAGCTCGATCACAGACGTCCCTTTCTCATCACGACGACCAGGAAGGTGATGCCGCCGATCAGCTCGATGACCACCGTGACCGCACCCCCCGCGTAGAACACGTGCCGCAGCACGAAGTAGGCGCTCGTGAGCACCGCGTACCCGGCCAGCGCCGCCACCGGGAGGATGAACCGGTGGTCGTGGGTGTCGACGAGGCTGTACGCCAGCGTCGCCACGAGGAAGCCGAGGAACGTCATCGGGCCCACGAGCGCGGTGGTCATGGCCATCAGCACGGAGACCAGCAGCAGCGTCACCATGAGCTCGCGCCGGTGGTGCAGGCCCAGGTTGGTCGCGGCGTCGGCGCCGAGCGCCACCGTGTTCAGGCGGCGGGAGCGCAGCCACAGCAGCGCGCACACGACGACGGCGATGGGCGCGGCGATCGCCACGTACTCGGTCCGGGCGTTCGAGATGTTGCCGAAGAGCCGCGCGCTCAGCAGGTCGAACGAGTTCGGGTCCAGCAGTCGCTGCATGAACGTGCTCAGCGCGGCCAGCCCGCCGCCCAGCACCACGCCCACGAGCAGCATCAGATGGACGCTGCCGTAGGGCCGGGAGAGCAGCCACGAGTACAGGGCCGTCGCCAGCGCCACCATGAGCGCGGCCTGGGCGAGGAACGGCCCCACCCCGGTCAGCACCGCGACGCCCGCGGCCCCCAGCACGTACACGGCGGCGGTCGACACGGCGGTGTAGAGCGCCTCGAACCCCATGATCGAGGGCGTGATGATGCGGTTGCCCGTCACCGTGTGGAAGCTGACGGTCGCGAAGGAGTGGCACAGCGCCACGATGCCGATCACGCCCAGGGACTCCACGCGCATCCGCGCGATCATCCAGAACGCGCGCGAACCGGGTTCGGCCTCGTTGCCCCAGAGCAGGACCCCGGCGGTGGAGAGCACGGCGACGACGGCCAGCACCGCGACGACGACCGCATACCTCCGGCGGTCGGCGGCGGTGACGAACGCGCCGGACCGGCGCGGGGCGTCGGCGTCGACGGGCCCGGCCGCGGTGGCGCCGCCGGGCGGGGCGGGGATGCGACCCGGGGCGGTCGCGAGCGGCTCAACCATGCTTGGCCTGCCTCAGCAGCAGGGCGAGGAACACGATCGCGCCCACGAGGCCCAGGATCAGCGAGATGGGCACCTCGAACGGGGCGATCACGGTGCGCCCGATCAGGTCGCAGACGATCACGATCCACACGCCGACCATGACCACCCAGGGCAGGTTCGTGCGCAGGTTGTCGCCACGGACCATGGACACGAGGTTGGGGACCACGAGCCCCAGGAACGGGAGGGCCCCGATCACCACGGTGACCACCCCGGTGGCCACGGCCACCATGGCCACGCCGGTGAGGATCACGGCGTCGTAGTTGAGGCCGACGTTCGTGGCGACGTCCTTGCCGAGGCCGGCCACGGTGAAGCGGTCCGCGATGACGAAGACCGCCACGCACACGATCAGCACGAGGAAGAGCAGCTCATACCGGCCGCGGACCACGGAGGTGAACGAGCCCGCGAACCACGCGCCCACCTGCTGCAGCATGTCCGTCTGGAGGGCGAGGAACGTCGAGGCGGCGCCCACGACGGCGCCGAGCATGATGCCCACGATCGGCACGATGAGGGAGGACTGCAGGCGCACACGCCGCAGGAAGAGGAAGAACACGAGGGTGCCGACGAAGGCGAAGAGGATGGCCCCGGCCATCCGGGTCACCAGGCCCGCCCCCGGCACGAGCACCATGGTCACCAACAAGCCGAGACCGGCCCACTCGGTGGTGCCCGTGGTGCTGGGCTCCACGAAGCGGTTCTGCGTCATGAGCTGCATGATCAGCCCGCACATCGCCATCGAGGCGCCGGCCAGCACGAGGGCGACCGTGCGCGGCACGCGCGTGATGGCGAACATCTCGCGTCCGCCCTCCGCGCCGACGTCGTACACGCCCACGAACAGCGAGACCACGACGAGGACCGCGGTCACCACGATGCCGGCCAGCAGCGGCCAAGTGCGCTGCCAGCGGGTGCGCTCGGGCCGCAGGACGGCGGGCGGGACCCAGCACACGCGGTCGCCCCGCCCCGGCTCCTCGAGCCGGGGCGGGGCGTCGGCGACGTGGTGACGCACGTCGAGAATCACTGCGCGCCTTCGAAGGCCTTCGCGAGGTCTTCCATGACGGTGGTGTGGTTCTGGATGTCCTCGGCGACGTAGAAGTCGGTGGGCAGGTACACGATGTTGCCCTCCTTCACCGCGGTCACGTCCTGGAGGGCCTCGGAGCGCTCGATCAGCTCGGCAGCGGTGGCGTTCTCCTCGCCGACGGCGGCGTCACGGTCCATGACGATCAGCCAGTCCGGGTTCGACTTCGCGATGGCCTCGACGGAGATGTCGTCGCCCTGGTGGTTGTCGGTGCCCGACTGCTCGAGGGCCGGGGTCAGGTCCAGCATGTCGAAGAACGGGCCGATGGCGCGGCCGGCGCTGGGCGCGACGTACGAGAGCTCACCGCCCGAGGCGATGAGGCCCATGACGGTCTGCTCGGGGTCGTAGGCATCCTTGGCGCGCTGGGTGGCGGCGTCGAAGTCGGCGATGAGCTTCTCGGCATCGGCCTCGTGGCCGGTGGCCTCGCCCAGCAGGGTGGTCAGTTTCTTCAGGCCTTCGTCCATGGGGGTCTGCGTGACGTCGAAGTTCGTGTCCACGACGGCGGCGTCGCCGGTCAGCTCGTCGATCTCCGCCTTGCGCTCGTTGAACCGCTGGCCGTTGAACACGACGTCCGGCTCAGCCGTGACGAACAGCTCCATGTCCGGCTCCCGGTGGTTGCCGATGTCGGCGACCGAGTCGTCCTGGAGGTAGGAGGGCCCGCCCTCGCCCTTGTACATGATCTGCTTCGGCGCGGCCGACAGCTCGACGCCCCAGTCGTCCAGGGTGCGGAAGGTGCGGTTGTCCGTGGCGATGACGGAGTCGACCTCCTCCGGCAGGGTGACCTCGGCGCCGGACATGTCGGTGACGGTGACCCCGGCCACGACGCCGCCTGAGGCGGCCGAGGAGCCGCCGGCGGCGCTCGCGGAGGACGAGGACTCGCCGGCGGCGCTCACGGAGGACGAGCCCGTGGCCGCGCCGCCGGCGGAGCAGCCGACGAGGGCGAGGGCCGCCACCGAGGTCAGGGCGAGCCTGGCGAGGCGGGGGGCGCGGGCAGAACGCGGCATGGTTCTCCTTCTGGGCGGCGGGGCTGCCCCGGGATGAGCAGTCGGGGTGGTGGGCGCGCTCCCGTGGAGGTGAGCCTTGCCTCAGTCGAATACCGTACACGAGGGTGCCGTAATCCCCCAACGGGAGTTCGACGGGTCCCGCCGCCCGGGGCCCGCGGCCTCGAGCCCCGTCAGTCCAACGGCGTCACCTCGAGGGCGAACCGCGCCCGACCCACGCGCGCCAGCACGAGGGTGGCGTGCCGTCCGGCCCCGCCACGCCGGCCCGGCTTCGCCCCGCCGAGGACGGCGCGACGCACCTCCTCGGGCGTCTCGCGGATGCCCCGCTTCTTCACGTCCAGCCGACCCACCCCGGTCTCCTTCGCCCAGCGCCGCAGGGAGGCCAGGTGGAAGCCGTGCACCGCCTCGATCCGATGGGCGCGGGCCAGGCCGTCCCGCACGGGCTCGGGCGCGACGAGGTAGGCCAGGTGGGGGTCCAGCTGCCGCGTCGGCACGGGCCAGGACGCGGCCAGGTCCGTCACGAGTCCGGCCCGGATGACGGCGCCGTCCGGCTCGTGCAGGACCGCGCCGACGAGCCCCGCCATGCCCTCCTCCCCCACGGCCTCGACCTCGGGCGAGTCGCCGAAGTCCGCGCCGGAGACGAGCTGCGCCGTCGTCGTCTCCCCGCCCCGGACGGTCATGACGCGCGCCGCCCGCCGCACCCCGGGGCGGGCCGCCGCGTTGAACCACAGGGCGGCCTCCACGACGTCGCCGTCGACGCTCACCCACTCGGCCTCGGCGCCCGCCGGCACGGCCTCGTGCGGGAGCCCCGGGCCGAGCTTGACACCGAGCGGGACGCCCGTCGCGGCGATGTCCGTCACGACGCTCAGGGGCGGGGAGAACGCCTCGGGGTCGAACACGCGCGCGGACCCGCCCCCGCCGACCTGACGGCGGGCGGGGTCCAGCCACACCGCGTCCGCCTCGGCGGGCACGTGGGCGCGGGCCCAGGCCACGGCGTCGCCGTGCACCACACGCGCTCCGCGGTGGCCGGCGAGGTTCACCTCGGCGGCCGCGGCGACGACGGCGTCCCGCTCCACCGCCACGACGTCCAGGCCCCGGTCGGCGAAGGCGCGCGCGTCCAGGCCGAGACCGCAGCCGAGGTCGGCGACGCGCCGGGCCCCCGCGGCCGCCAGCCGGTCCGCATGCAGGCCCGCGACCAGCGGGCGGGTGGCCTGCTCCAGGCCGTCGCGCGTGAACAGCATCCGGCGCGCCTCCGGCCCGAGGCGGGCCTCCGCCCGGGACCGCAGCGCGGCCTGGGTCAGCGCGGCGGCCACGCGCTCGGGCGGGTGCCCCGCGGCGCGCAGGCGGGAGGAGACCGCGAGCGCGTCGGCCTCGCGGTACCCGGCGAGGGAGTCGAGCAGTGCGCGGCCCTCCGGCTCGAGGACGGGGGCCAGGGCGGTGTCGTCCGCCTCCGAGGCGGCGGCCGTGGGGCGCGGCGAGCGGGAGGCGGGGCGGGGACGGGCCATGCCCCACACCCTAGGTCCGGAGCGTGGACACCGGGCACAGACCGGGCCGGGGCTTCTAGGATGGGCGGCATGACTCTGCCCTTCGCCGACTCCGCGCAGTCCACTCTCGGAATCGAGTGGGAGCTCGCGCTCGTGGATGCCGTGTCCGGCGAGCTGCGCTCCGAGGCCCCGGACCTGCTGCGCACCCTGCATGCGACCGAGGGCCTCGCCGAGGACGACGTGAACCCGCACATGACCAGCGAGCTCCTGCAGAACACGGTGGAGCTCGTCACGGGTGTGCACGAGCGCGTCGACGCCGCGACGGCGGACCTCGGCCGGATCGCCGCGCGCGTGGCCGACGCCGCGGCGGCGCGGGGCATCTCCCTGTTCTGCCAGGGCACGCACCCGTTCGCGGACGCGATCGCGCAGCCCTCGACGCCCAGCGAACGCTACGACCGCATGCTGGATCTCACCCAGTACTGGGGTCGGCAGATGCTGATCTTCGGCGTGCACGTGCACGTGGGCCTGGACGACGTCTCCAAGGCCATGCCGGTGGTGAACGGCCTGGTCAACCGCGTGCCGCACCTGCTCGCACTCTCGGCCTCCTCCCCCCTTCTGGGCGGGCACGGACACGGGCTACCAGTCCCAGCGCACCCTCCTGTTCCAGCAGCTGCCCACGGCCGGCCTGCCGTTCCAGTTCCAGGAGTGGGAGGACTTCGAGCGCTGCGTGGCCCAGATGGAGCAGGTGGGCATGATCGCGGACGTCACCGAGTGCCGCTGGGACGTGCGGGCCGTGCCCGCCTGGGCACGGTGGAGATGCGCGCGTGCGACGGCCTGGCCACGCTCGAGGAGATCGCCGCCGTGACCGCCTACACGCAGTGCCTCGTGGATGACCTGTCCGCGAGCCTGGAGCGCGGCGAGACGGTCGAGGTCCTGCCGCCGTGGCACGTGCAGGAGAACAAGTGGCGCGCCGCCCGGTACGGCATGGACGCCACCGTGATCGTGGACGCCCGCGGCACCCAGGTCCCGCTGGCGGAGCACCTGCCGGCGGAGATCGAGCGACTGACCCCGGTCGCCGAGCGGCTGGGCTGCGCGGCGGAGCTCGCCGGCGTCCAGGCGATGATCGACGACGGCGGCGCCGCGGCCCGGCAGCGTCGCGTGGAGGCACAGGCCCTGGCCGGCCCGCCGGCCGCGGGTGAGGACACGGATGACGCGGTGGCCCCGCTGCGCGCGGTCGTGCTGGACGCGGCGGCACGGACTCGGGAATCGTTGCGTGCATATGCGGTTGAGAAATCGAGCACGACCACGGAGGTCATCTAGGGCGTGTCTGAGAATAGATGCACGAGTCAGCTGAGACCCTGGGGACATGTCCCGGTTCCAGATGCTCTCTGACACCCAATGGGAGTTGATCGCCCCGATGCTCCCGACCCGGACCGGCCGCGCCGGCAGGCCGTTCGCCGACGCCCGCACCATGGTGGAGGCGATCATCTACCGGTACCGGTGCGGAATCGCTTGGAGGGATCTGCCCGAGGTCTACGGGCCCTGGCAGACCGTGTGGACCTGGCATCGGCGCTTGGCTGAAGAGGGCACATGGGACACGGTGCTGGCCACGCTGACCGCCGCCGCTGACGCCGAAGGCCTGATCGATTGGTCGGTCTCGGTGGACTCCACGATCGCCCGCGCCCACCAGCACGCGACGAACATCACCCGCCACACAGGGGGATGGATCGAACTACAAGAATCCGCGTGAGGAGCCGGCCGATCACGGCATCGGGCGCTCCCGTGGCGGGCTGAGCACGAAGATCCATCAGCTCGTGGACGGGACCGGGCTGCCGCTGGTCAGCCTGATCACCCCCGGCCAGGCAGGGGACTCCCCGATGCTGCTTCCTCTTCTGGCGCAGCTGCGCGTGACCCGGCCAGTAGGGCGGCCCCGGACCCGCCCCGAGGCCGTGCTGGGCGATAAGGCGTACTCCTCCCGGGCGATCCGCACCCACCTACGTGCCCGTGGGATCAAAGCGGTCATCCCCGAACCGGCCGACCAGCAGGGCCACCGCAGACGGCGCGGTGCCCGCGGCGGGCGCCCCGTCAGCCTCGACGCGGACGCCTACAAGGGCCGCAACGTCATCGAGCGTCAGTACGCGCACCTGAAGCAGTGGCGGGGTCTGGCGACCCGGTATGACAAGTACGCGATCGTCTACCGGTCCGCTGTGGTGCTGAATGCTGTGATCGCATGGTCCAAACGATTGTCAGACATGCCCTAGTGCTGTTCGCCCTGATATCGCGCCCCCAATCCGCAAGGCCGCCCCGCGGGCGTTTTTGTGAGCGCCCGAAACTCTCGTAACACTTCATTGCAGGTCGCGATAATGATTTCCTATCCTACATGCCACCCGACGATCGACGGGAAATGATCGGGTTAATACTCTCCAACGGCCCTGATCAGCCGATAAAGGGGACTGATGCACCCATGGGTGACATATCGTCTGTGGCATCCCCGCATCGCAGAGATGGATGTGCACCATGCCAGCCCCTTACCCCGAGGAGTTCCGCGAGGACGTCGTCCCCGGAGATGTGCGAGAAGTTTGAGAAGCAGTAGGCCGACTGCATCAACACAGGACCGAACCCTCGGGGCGGCAGCGGCAGTCCCCTCGGCAGGCGCGTGGCCGGATCCGTGCCGGACTGCTACTTCGACCAGGCGGTAACATAACGGGGAACTCCTTTCCTGCGGGCGCCGGCTGGTCGCAGGTTTTCGCGCCTACCTCAGCCCTGCACCGCCTGCCTCCGCCCCCCACCTTTTGGAGAGACTCCACATGAACCCGCGGAAGATCGTGATCCGTGCCTTGAAGCGTCGTCAGCTATCCGAGCTCGATAACCGCAAGCGCCTGTATGCGGAGACCGGGGCGGACGAGCAGCAACGGATCCGGCTCGACAAGCTGAACGAGGCTTGGGAGCAGGCACGGGAGGTCTCCCCCTTCTATCGGTACTGGGCGCGGAAGTACGCCCTGCCCGACCGGCTAGAGACTTTGGAACAGATCCAGAACTTCCCGCTGCTGACGAAGGAGGTGCTGCGAGAGCACCAGGACCTTGTGTTCGGTGACGGCGGCGGCGAGGCCGCCTACGTCACGGGAGGCAGCACGGGCTCACCGATGCGGTACCCCAAGAGCGACGACGAGGTCCCGGACCGCTGGGTTAACGGCTTCCTCGGACGGTCCTGGATCGGTATCGAGCCGGGGGACCCTTACCTCCATCCTTGGGGCCACAGCCATCTCTTTGGCGGGGGCCCACAGGCAGGCGTCCGCAAGGTGGTGCGCGCCGCCAAAGATCTGGCGAGCGGAGGGCATCGAGTCAATGGTTACGACCGCTCACCCGAAGCCCTCGCCTCCGTCGCGGACGAGTTGCTCCGACTCAAGCCCAAATACATCATCGGGTACGCCTCCTACATCACCCAGCTGGCCCATCACCTGATCTCTCACTGCCTCCCCGCCCCCAGCTCACTCGAATGGGTCATCCCGACGTCGGACACCTCCACCGCAGAGGACCTTGAGGTGATGGCGCGGGCCTTCGGGGCCAGAGTCGCCGGCGAGTACGGATCCGTCGAGACCGGGCTGCTGGCCCACTACGATGCGACCGCCGGCGCCCTGCGCGTCCCCTGGGCGAGCATCTACGGCGCCCTGCCCGACCCCGAGACAGGCATCCAGGTGACGACGCTCGACCCACGCCGCTTCCCGTTATTCAACTACGCCATCGGCGACGCCGTTGAGGGAGTTGACGGAGTGGATGACATCCGGTACCTGTCGACGGTTCGGGGTCGGGTGAACCAGCAGGTGGCGGTGCGTCGTCTCGATGGCACGTTCGCGAACGTCCTTCCCAATCAGTACGAACACATGCTGCGAGCCTTCCCCACCATCACCCAGGTTCAGTTCGCCCCGACGTCGGCCGGGGAGCTCACGATCTTGGCGACCGCCCCCGCGCCCACGTGGACGGACGCGGAGATCACCGCGCGAGTACACGAGGATGTCCGGAAGACGGATCAGGGGATCGACCTCACCGCGATCACGGTGAAAATGGTGCGCGAGCCCACCCTCAGTGTCGCGGGCAAGGTCCCCAAAACCCTGCCGGTGGACGCCTGGGACGGCGACCGCTGACGCGCGTCCCCATTCGGTCGCGACTTCGCAGACACCTCCAAGCGGATACCATCGATCCCATGTCCATGTGGCTCCCCAACCTCCTTTCTGCTATTACGCCCCACACCCGCGGTTTCGCGTTGCGTCAGGGCGTGTAGACGGTCGCCGGGGCTCGCGTGGACCGCACCGCAAAGATCAACGGGACGGCGATGCTCTCGAACAAGTGGGTCGAGGTCGGGGCCCAGACCTGGATCGGCGGGGGATGCCAGCCCATCGGTGGTCCCGGTGCCATGGTACGGATCGAGGACCGCTGCGACCTCGGCCCCGGTGTCATGCTGGTCGCCGGCAGTCACCACCTCGGCGACACCACGCGGCGCGCCGGCCAGGGGTACAGCGCCGGCATCACGATGGGCGCTGGGACCTGGATGGGGGCTCGGACGACGTTCCTCGCGGGCTCGTCCGTGGGCCGCGGGTGCATGGTAGCGGCCGGTGCAGTCGTGCGCGGCGAGTTCCCAGACAACGTGATGATCGGCGGAGTCCCGGCGCGCGTACTTAAGCACTTCGACGCGTGATCCACCGACAGACGCTCGCTCCGGACCAGCCAGCAGCATGAGCCGCGTAAACCTCCTCTCCATTGCCATCCGCGCCGGCGGATTCCTCTGCTCCGCGGGCCAGACCGTCCCGCTGGCGGAGCACCTGCCGGCGGAGATCGAGCGGCTGACGCCGGTGGCCGAGCGGCTGCGCTGCGCGGCCGAGCTGAGTCATGTTCACGCCATGATGGCCGAGGGCGGCGCCGCGGCCCGGCAGCGCCGTATCGAGAAGGAGGCGGCCGCCACCCCGCCGACCGAGGGGCACGACGCCGAGGACTCCGTCGCCCCGTTGCGCGCCGTGGTGCGGGACGCGGCCGCTCGGACGCGTGAATCGTTGAGAGTAGGTGCTATTGACGAGTAGGGGCCGATGTCACGATGACAGCGGTCATTCTACCTTGAGCGACCACCGCAGACGAGAGTGACGCCACCCAACTTCACGCGGCAGCATCCCCCAGGACAGCCCACTGCGGCAGGGACCCATCTCCATGGCGTGGCGTACCTGGCGCAGACCTCTCACCCTGCAGTCGGCGGTTACAGTGAGTGCATCTTCTCGCGTGTTCTTCGCTCCACCGTAGGCCGCCGCCGATACGAGAAAGTTCTTGCCAGGGCAGCCTGGTATGAGACTGACGTAACGCGGGCTGAAGCCGAGCGTTTCCAGCTGTAGCGCTTCAACGCGATGTGGTCGGCATCTCGACGCAATGTTCCTTTTTACCGCGCAGGGGCTAAGGAACACGACCTGCCCCCGCGGATCGAAACTCTCTAAGAGCTCCGGTCATTTCCAGTTCTTACCAAGCAGATCATTCAAGAACGTGAATCGCCCCGGGTTTGTTAGAGGCTCGTAAGTGCCGTCCCGGCGGGCGCCGGCACGGGGTTCTCATGATGGTAGACGTCTGAATCGCCCCGGGTTTGTTAGAGGCTCGCAAGTGCCGCCCCGGCAGGCGCCGGCACGGGGTGTTCATGATGGTATGCGTCCTCGAACTCGACCGGAGGGACCAGCTCGATCTCGCCGTGCACACGACGATGGTTGAACCAGTCGATGTACTCCGCGACCGCGATCTCCAAGTTGAGCCGCCCCCTTCATTCGGTCCGGACGTTCTGTGAGTCGTCGGTTTCCATTTGATGGGTGCACTGCCGAGCGTACTCGGCTGGGGTTAGGTAGCCGAGCGAGGAGTGCCGGCGGTGGTGGTTGTACTCGTCCTTCCAGTCGCCGATGATGACCTGTGCGTGCAGCAGCGAGTAGAAGCTGTTGATGTTGAGGCACTCGTCGCGGATCCGGCTGTTGAACGACTCGACGTACCCGTTGCGCCACGGCGAGCCCGGAGGGATGTAGGACAGGCCGGTGCGGGTGCCGGCCCAGTCGGCCATCGCCTCGCTGATGAACTCCGGCCCGTTGTCCGACCTGAGCACCGCCGGGGCGCCCCGGGCGGCGACGAGGTCCTCGAGGTGGGCGGTGAGTCGGTCGGCGGTAATCGAGCGCTCCACGAGGCCGCCGATGCACTCCCGGGTGTGTTCGTCGACGATCGAGCAGATCTTGATCGGTCGTCCGTGCTCGTCGGCGTCGAACTGGAAGTCCACCGCCCACACCACGTTCGGCGCGTCCGCCGTCGGCGCGTCGACGGTCGAGGACCCGACGCGCTTGCGTCGACGCCGCTGCGGGACCCGGAGCCCTTCGTCACGCCACAGGCGTTGGATCTTCTTGTGGTTCACCACCCACCCCTCGGCGCGGGCGTCGTGATACGCCCGCCGATACCCGTAGCGGGGATGGTCCTTCGCCCAGGCGCGCAGCCACTCCCTGAGCGCCCGATCCGGGTCCGCGACCGTGTCGCCCTTGAGCGGTCGCCGGTACGCGGAGCGGCTCAGCCCGACCAGACGGCACGCCATCCGTTCGCTCACCCGCAACTTGCGCTTGAGGTGATCGACGGCGGCGCGGCGCCTGTCCGGGCTTAGAAGTTTCCCTCAGCCAGCTCCTTGAGCGCGGCCTTCTCCAGCTCCGCTTCCGCGAGCAGACGCTTCAGGGTCGCGTTCTGCTTCTCCAGCTCCTTCAGGCGCTTTGCGTCCTCGGCCTTGAGGCCGCCGTACTGGTTCCGCCACCGGTAGTACGTCTGCTCGGACACCCCGAGCTCCCGGCACACCGCCGCGACGTCCTGACCATCGGCGAGCATCCTGTCGGCCTGCCCGAGCTTACGGACGACCTGCTCGGGGGTGTGACGCTTCCTGCTGTTCGTCATGATCTGACCAGTCTCCCTGCCCGCGACCGCGGGCAACAGGACGACTCTCATAACGACTGGACCTACGAAACGGGGTCAGCCCACCACTTTTCTTCAATCACAATGCATGGGATCCCTCTTTTGGGACCGCATCGTATACATGGCCATATTTGCCGTGAGCCAAATTATGACAATGGGAATCACAGTTCGAGACGACCATGTAAAAGCGCCACCCCATATGACCTGTGTCATGCTTCCAGCTACGACCCCGAATAACACCACCAATTGTGAAGATAGCAATGATCGATCGGAACGGCGGGAGTTCATGAAGAAGCAATCAACCCAGCGCACCATTGCCGCCACAACAAAAAGTGAGACAATTCCTCCGACAATACCGAAATTCCAAATGGCTTCACCCACCACCATGCCTGCATCTGAAAACTCTGCTGTAGAGAGATGTTCAGGCTGGGTGACTTTAACAATCTCACGCCCAAATCCAAGGGGTTTTCCTGACCACAGATCAGAGGGAACCCAGAATAATGCGGCTGCAATGAGTGTCATCCCTAAAGCGGGCTGTATTACCTGCTCCAGGTGCGCGACAGCAATGGCCCCAGCGCTCCCGACTGGGCCAACAACTGACCCAATGCCTTCCGTCTGGCCGGGAATTCTACCCTGCGCCTCCTCAAGAAATGCAAGGCGCGCCAGAGATAGCACTCCAAGCATGGGAACAACCGCAGCTAGGGTAAGCCACTTAGCTACTCTGGATGGGTTTGCCAATGACCAGATGGCTGCAACTGATAGCAACAGCGCGGCAATATTTAGGCGACCGAATCCGGAAAAAAAGAGTTCATAGTAGGCAAATATCATCACTAAAACAATAGTGGCATAAAACACCTTCCTCGACGCCTTTTTGGAGAAGCTCAGAGAAAAGCTCAGGAAAATGATGGCGGACGTTACCATGGGTGTTGGAATAACGGGGACATTTAAAAAAAGCAAAGCCGTCGACACGGCCCCTAGCAGAAGCCCGGCGTGGGCGAACCTGCGGATTTGATGATCAGAGATGCGATTGAAATTGCTGCTATTGGCCACTTTTTCTGGACATATCCATAGAATGAATAATTGAAGCGCTAGGAACATGCTCAACACTACCCAAAGGCCGTGGAAGGTTGACGTTTCAGCAAGGGGGAAGTACCCAGCAGTTGTATAAATTCCTGCTCCCGCCCCAAAGACTAGAATGCAAAACGATGTTACAGATCCCGCACTGAACGTACCCTCCCCCAACTTAATAAAGGCTGTGGCCGATACAATTGCAAGAGCTACGCCTGTAATCAGAGCAGCCTCCTGGGCGGCGCCCCCGAGCATCAGCGAAGTGATGCATGTCACCACAATAGAAAAGAGCGTGCTCGCTAATCTGAAATATATAATTCTCATGTTCCTGCATCGTTCTGTCGCGGCTCATTCTTATCACAGTAAAAGTATTCGAAATACGCTTCTGGATGCATCTCACCACTGGACACGAACCCCCGCGTTCCCACTTTGGATCCATCACCCCTGCGCCGATTGTTGTCTGGTCAGACTATGACTCAGCGCCGAAAACCACCACACAAGTGTGGATAGAGCGGTTGCAGTAACGGCTCCTGCGGCAGCCCCAGACGCCCCATACACCAGGGATAGACTAAGCACCAATGACCATCGCGGGATCAGCGTCACTAGCGAGATAGTGAGCGCGCGCCGATGGTTCCAGGTGGCCCGATGATAGCTGACAGCCACTGTGGCCACGCCCGCCAGTAATCCATCAGCTGCTACGAGAAAAAGAATGGGGCGAACTGACGGCCAGACGTCCTCTCCCAATAGAACTTCGCCGGCGAGGTACCCCAAAGCTAAAAGGGGAATTACTGCAGCGGAGTATGCCCCCACGGTGAGAGCTGCATCTCTGAGCAATAGCCGCGCCCGGATATGACTGGGACGCTCGGCATAGGCGGAGACCCGCCGAATGATAATCGGCTGAACCGCAGTGATGACAAGATTCGCCGGACCCACCAGTGTCGACGCCCCGCGGAGGGCACCCACGGTGGGCAGGCCCGCAGTCAGCCCCACTGCCATGGTCAAAACGTGCACAGAGGAGGCATTGACAAGGGCCTGTAGGGAGAAAGATGCCGATGCAACGCCCTCCCCCTGTTCGGCGCGCCACCGTGGGCGAATGGCATACCGACCGGTCAGCGCCGAGATGTAGCCGACCACGGCGGACATGCAGATCCACACTAGAAATGGCGCCTGGGCAGGAAGGTCGAAGAACACGGCACCCAGGCCAGCGATGCAGACGGCTGTGAGGACGACCAGCTCCTGGAGTATCGCGGATCGGCCGTTGCCGAACGTCACCGAGACAAGCTTGATGTAGTGCAACAGAAGCATCCCATGAAGGCCGAAACCCAACCAGATCAGGTCCGGAAGCACGAGCATGGCCCCGATGAGGACCGTCACCGGTCCAAGCACCAAACCCGCGAGCGATTGCCTGCCGGCGTGTGACTTCAGCTCAGGATCGCTGAGCTTTCGCGAGAGCAAGGGCGTGATGGTGGCTTCGCGAACGACCTGCACCGCCACGAGGAATGCCGCATAGTAGATCGAGTAGCGCCCCAGCAGGGCCAAATCTCCTGCGCGCGCCACAGCCACGAACAGCACCATGGAGGTAGCGCTGGTGGCTCCCTGGGCAACTACCGCTTTGCTTCCTCGGCGCAGTGCGGAGACATTAAGGCGTTTCCGCCGTATCACTGCGATTCCGCCAGTGCGCGTTCGAGTAGATCGAAGAAATGCGGCGCAGACGGAGAGTTTCTCCATTCGCTGTAGGCACCCGCAGCCCGCTCTCTTGCGGCGCGCCATTCACTGGGGCCCAGGGACGCGTATTCGTCAACGGCAGCCGACCAGGATGCCGCAGATCTGCTCTGCAGGACTCGCCCCGCAGAGTGACGGCGCAGGAGATCGGACCAGGGCGTGGTGTCAGAAATCACGAGAGGACACCCGACCGACAGCGCCTCGGCGATGACATGCCCGAAGTTCTCTCCGGCGGTAGGGAAGGCCATGACGTCGAAGTCAGACAAGACCTCGCGCATGCGGTTAGCGGGCACAGGACCGTGGAACACCACCTGCACGTGATCAGGCAGGGATTCCGCCAGTCTTACGCACCGCCGGGCGTAATCCTGGTCCTCGTGTGGACCCACCACCGTGAGGCGCACCGGCGAACTCACGGACTGAAGCGCCTCTAACAACACGTGAAGCCCCTTCTTGGGTGAGAGCCGCGACATGAAGACCATGTTCAATCGCCCTCCCTCGACATGCGCCTTGTCCGGAGGCAACTGCGGTGTCAATGGCAGGTCGGTATCGTTCTCACGAACGAGGACACGCGCTTCTGGGCCGAATTCGCGCCGGATGTCCTGCGCCTCGTGCGGGGTGGAGGCATGCCATATCACAGAACGCAACAGTCCAGAGCGCCGCAACCCGGCAAGGAACAACGTCTTCTTGCGGCGTTTCAACTTGAGCGCGCCTGCACTCAGCTCACCCCTAGGAGCGATAACGAGGCGTACCCCAGGGTTTACCGCAACAAAAGGCAGAACCGAGAGCGAATACTTCGGACTGAAGAGGCTGTTGAGATAAACAGCAGCAGGGTCCGTCTTCAAGCCTGCACGCAGGGCGCGGAGCCACGACCCCACGCCTCGGTCCACATATCGCACCATGGACTTGCCCACGCTGTGCCACGCGCTGGCGTCCTCCACCAGCCGATCTGCTTGGCCCAAGTCGTGGTTCGCCGTCAAGACATACGCTTCGTGGTGTTGAGGCGCCGAACGAAGCATTGCGGAGACAGTGCGAATCGGCCCACCGCCGAGATACGCCGGAGGGAAACCCGCCGTTATGATCAGCAATCTCACCGTCGGATCCCCCGCCGCTGGTGGTGGGTCGTGGCCATCGACCGGATGAAGTTCACCACTCGGCGTGAAGAGTCACCGATGGCGTAATCCTCGGGGCGAGCCGCGGGTCCATCAGCAGTATGGTCCTCGATGGTCATGCGGACCGCGTCCACGACATCCTCGGGATCCAGCCCGGTGGCGATGATGGCACCGGTGTCGATCGCCTCCGGACGCTCGATGGCGTCTCGCAAAGTGACTGCTGGGAAGCCAAGCATGGATGACTCTTCGGAGATGGTACCGGAATCCGAGATCACACACCGCGCATTGAGCTGCAGCTTGTTGTAGTCGTGGAAGCCCAGGGGCTCGTGCAGCCGCAAGTTGCTGTCGGCATTCAGGTGGAAGGCCTCGATCCGCTTGCGCGTTCGTGGATGGGTGGAGACCAAGAACGGCACGCCCTGGTCCTCCGCTACCGCGGCCAGGGACGCCAGGACCTTCTCCAGCCGGTCCTGGCGGTCCACGTTCTCCTCCCTGTGCACACTGGCCAGGAGGTACTCCCCGGGGGTGAGTCCCAGGCGCTCGAGCACATCAGAGGCCTCGATCCGGTCACGGTACGAGGTCAGGACCTCCAGCATCGGGGAACCCATCACCAGCAGCGAGGCGGGGTGAAGGCCCTCGGCGAGAAGATTGCGCCGGGAGTGCTCCGTGTAGACCAGGTTGTAGTCGCTGACATGGTCCACCAGGTGTCGGTTGATCTCTTCTGGCACGTTGGGATCGAAGGAGCGGTTGCCCGCCTCCAGGTGGAACACCGGCACCTTCATGCGCTTGCCCATGATGGCGGATACGCAGCTGTTGGTGTCCCCCAGGACAACCATCGCGTCCGGCTTCTCCTCCAGGATCACCCTCTCCGTCCCCTTCAGGACGTCGCCTAGGACACTGCCCAGAGACGAGGTGTCCGCCTCGAGGAAGTGGTCCGGGGCGCGCAGACCGAGATCCTCGAAGAAGACGCCGTTGAGGTTGTAGTCGTAGTTCTGCCCGGTATGGACCAGCACGTGGTCCGTGTGCTTCTCCAGCCGCCGGATGACACAGGCCAGCCGGATGATCTCCGGGCGTGTGCCCACCACGGTCATGACTTTCAAGCGACCGCTCATGGTCACACCACCTCAGGAATCGTGTCGGGGTTCTTGGGGTCGAAGATGTCGTTGGTCCAGAACGCGGTGTACAGCGTAGAGTCGCCCACGTTGGTGATGTTGTGTGACACGAGCGTGGGCATGTCAACGGAGACCGGGGTCTCGCCGTTCACCCGGAAAGTGTGCACGTCGGACGTCCCCAGCTTGCGCAGCGAGATCTCGGCTTCTCCTGCGAGGACCGTGAATCTCTCCACCTTGCGGCGATGGTAGTGGTCGCCGCGCGTGACACCGGGGGCAGTGGTGGAGAACGACGTCTGGCCCGATCCCCCGTGCGCGCGAACGATCTCGAAGAACGAGCCGCGGGCGTCGGCGTGGCGAATGATGTCGAGCGGCAGCCCGCCGGGGTACAGGTAGGACCGGTAGGTGTTGAACAGGTCACGATCGAAGGGAGATGCCAGATCGGGGATCTCCGTACGCTCATAGACCCGTGCCATCGCGGTCAGCCGCCGGGCGAGACCGCCTACCGTCTCGTTCACCGCGAGGTCCGCCATCGCTGACACCGGCACAGTCCCGATCAGGACGTCCGCCGCGTTCTGCGCATGCAGGAGGGTCAGTTCCCGATCCTGGTGGACCTGAGGCTCCTCTCCAGCGGCGATCAGATGACAGAACGTCGCTGTGACCGCGTTGTAGAAGGGGCGGCCGAACTCGCCGAACAGGTTGGGCAGGCGGACGTCCTCGTACCCGGCACCCCGGGAGGCTGCCGCACGGGCCAGCCTCTC
The DNA here is from genome assembly GCF_037853785.1 of Micrococcus sp. GPGPB33. Classification (NCBI taxonomy): domain Bacteria; kingdom Bacillati; phylum Actinomycetota; class Actinomycetes; order Micrococcales; family Micrococcaceae; genus Micrococcus; species Micrococcus sp. GPGPB33. Next base: position 1,330,938 of record NZ_JAQMWO010000002.1, on the reverse strand, counting down.
CCCCGCCGCCGACTTGGCATCGCCGTACACAGAGCCGTTAGTGGCTTGGACGCTGTTGGCGAAGACCACGCGAGCCGGAGCGCGGTCGACCTCAAGGAGCACATCAGACACCTGCTGCGAGAACAGCCTGTTACCGTCGGCGACTTCACTGTCCGTCCCTCTGTTCACGCCCGCCAGGTGCAGGAGCTGATCGGCGCCGTCTAGTGCCTCGCGGGCCTCGGACGCGTCGAATCCCTCCCCCACCGGAATAAGGCGAACCTCGTGGCCTTGCTCGTGCAGGGCAGCACGGGTATGGAGCCCCAGGAATCCGTGTCCGCCGGTCATCACGTAGCGCGCCATGCTCAGCCCTTCTCCACTCGAATGCCCGCCAGGGCGAGCTCCCTGCGGACGTCAGGCAAAGTCAGGAGAAGGTCCTCGACTTCCGTCACGGACAACCGCTCCACCGTGTGGGAGTCATAGTCGTTGTACTGAGTGAGCGCCTTGTCCCCCTCGTCCACGTAGACCTTGTAGTTCAGATCCCGCGCGTCAGCACGGATCCTGAAGTACTCGCCCATGTCCTCCGCGCGGGACAGCTCCTCGCGGCTGGCCAGGGCCTCCGAGAGCTTCTCTGCGTGCCGCGTGCCGATGACGTCCACCTGCGCGTCCGACTGGAACAGGTTGATGACGGCCTGGGCGAGGGTGCCAATGGTGCAGGAGGGTGCCTTGCGGATGAAGAGGTCGCCCTGTCTGGCGTTCTCCCAGGCGAACTCCACGAGAGAGACGGAGTCCGCCAGGGACATCATGAACCGCGTCATCTCCGGGTTCGTCACCGTGAGGTTCTTGCCGGCCTTGAGCTGGCGGATGAAGAGCGGGATCACGGAGCCGCGCGAATACATGACGTTGCCGTAGCGCACGCAGGAGACGGTGGTGGCTGCGGTCGGATTGTTGAGCCCGTGGGACAGCGCCACCTTCTCCATCAGAGCCTTGGACATGCCCATCGCATTCACCGGGTACACGGCCTTGTCCGTGGACAGGCACACCAGCGAGCCGACGCCGGCCTCGTCGGATGCGCGGATCACGTTGTCCGATCCGTAGATGTTCGTCCGGACGGCCTCCATCGGGAAGAACTCGCAGGAGGGCACCTGCTTGAGGGCGGCCGCGTGGAACACGTAGTCCACGCCCCTGACCGCGCGAGACACGCTGGTGTAGTCCCGGATGTCGCCCAGATAGAAGCGCAGACGGTCGTCGCCGAGGTCATGGCGCATCTGGTCCTGCTTGGCTTCATCCCGACTTAGGATGCGGATCTCCGCGATGTTCTCGCGCTCGAGGAGCCGGGTGGTGACGGTGTGGCCGAACGAGCCGGTGCCACCGGTGATCAGGATTTTGCGGTCGGTCATGGCTGCTCCTGGTGAAGGCTGGATCGAGAAGGCGTGGTTCCCTGGACGGCGGCGTGATGGAGGATGTCCTCGAGCTGACCGAGGGCTGAGACTGATGACATGCGCTCCTCGAACAGTCGGCGAGCAGCCGTCTTCATGTCCTCGTACTGGTTCTGCGGGAGCGCCGCGGCGTCGGCAAGGACATCCGCCAGGGCGAGGGGGTCCTCGGGAGGACTGGTGAACCCCGTGCCGTGCTCACTCACAATCTTCTGCACGTCGCCAAGAACAGTGGTGATGACCGGGATGCCAGCGGCCATAGAGCCCTGCAGCTTCGAGGGAACCGTTCCCCGGAAGATGGGCAAGTCCTTTAAGGGGACCAGCTGGAAATCGGTCCAATCGAGATGGGGTTGGAGCTCCGGAGGGGTCAACCGTCCGAGGAACAGCACCTTTCCGGCTTCCACAAGACCTTCACATCGCTGCCGCAGACGATTCTCGGCGCTGCCTCCCCCGGCGATGCGCCATTGAACATCGAGACCCCGACCCACGGCGATCTCGACTGCGGCCGCAATGGTCTCCAAATCCTGCAGGTCCCCGAGGTTCCCCGCGTAGAGGAGCCGCAGCACACCATTTGTCCTGCTTAGGTCCCGTCCGACGTTGACCCGCGCATCTTCAGACCAGTTGAGCAGCGTATGGACGGGCGTCCCGGGTCCAACTCGCTCCTCGAGGATGCGGGTCATCGTCGGTGCGATGGCCACGACGGCGGCGGCGCGTCGGTAGGTCAAAGATAGCCAAGGATTCATGAGGTTCGCCATGATCCGTCCCACCCTCTTCGGGACCATGGAGGATTCTGTGACCGACTCCGGCCAGAGGTCCTGGACATGAAGCACGTAGGGCGTGCCGACCCGACCCACCGACGCGAGCAAGGCGGGGACCGAAGCCGTCATCTGGGTCGCGTACACATAGACCACATCGGCACCACGCACTAGTGCCTGCTGTTTGACACCGGCCAATGCGAAGCTGCCGTAGCTTACGAAGCGCCCGAACGGGTTGCTCGAATGCGACAGGTGCGACCGGACCCGGTGCACGGGGACGCCGTCGATCCACTCGATCGACCCGTGGGTGTCGTATCCCGCGTAAAGACGCCCCTCCGGGTAGTTAGGTAGTCCGGTGAGCACTCTGACCTCATGTCCAAGACTGACAAGGCCACGGGCGACCGACGCCGGGATGGGGGCCGGTTCTGGGGGATAGTACTGCGAGAGGACAAGGATCTTCACCGTGCGGGGATGCCTTTCACGATAACGTTGTCCGGCACGTCCTTCACCGCGCAGGCGGCGGCGCCGACAATGCTGCAGCGTCCGACGGTACGTCCCTCGAGCACGATGGCGCCGACCCCGATGAGGCTTGCCTCTTTGACGGTGACCTCACCGGAGATCGCCGCTCCTGGATTGACGGAGACACTGTCCTGCAGGCGGGCATCATGACCAATGGTGCAGTTCAGGTTCAGGTGCACGTGGGATCCGATGGTCACGTTCGTGGTAATCTGAACTCCCCCACAGATGACGTTGCCCTCACCCATGCGGAAGGCGCCACCGGTCTGCACAGTGGGGTGCACCAGGTTGGGGAATATCCACCCCGCGTCAGCGATACGTTCGACGATCTTCCGGCGCACCTGTGGATTGCCGATCCCGATGACCAAACATGCACCGTCCTCCGGCGGGGAAGCAGGTAGAGGGCCGAGAAAGGGCAGACCCAAGGCCTCTAGACGTCCAATGTTCGTGTCTGACGCCCCGTCATCATAGAACCCAGCGAGCGTATAGCCCTCGCCGTCACCAAGCCGAGCATTGATGGCGTTGGCGACATCGGCGACCTCGCGCCCAAAGCCGCCCGCACCCATAATATAAAGATTACGCCTTGTCATTACATTCCTTCTTGTATTTTTTTCGGCGATAGCGGGATGGGTGCCGGTGAAGCGGGACATGGTCATCTGCCCCTCCGCCGTGATGCCCTCGCGCACCGCCACTGAGCGGATGGTACGCCACAAGATCGACAGGTCCTGGCGGAAGCTTATATTCTGAATATACTCGATATCGAGATCGAAGCGCTCCTCCCAGCCCACGGCGTTGCGCCCAGAGACCTGAGCCAGTCCAGTGATGCCCGGCCGTACCTCGTGCCGGCGCGCCTGCCGCGGCGTGTACAGGTTCAAGTACTCCGGCAGCAGAGGGCGCGGACCCACCAGAGACATGTCGCCGCGCAGCACGTTCCATAGGGAAGGCAGTTCATCGAGGCTGGTCGAGCGCAGCCATCTGCCGAAAGATGTGAGCCGGTCCGCGTCCGTCACCGGGCCATCAAATTGGTCCTCCACCTTCATGGAGCGGAACTTGTAAAGCGTGAACACACGCCCGTCCTTTCCGGGGCGCTCCTGGGCGAAGAGCACCGGGCGGCCCAGCTTCACCGCCACCGCAGCGGCGGTGGCGGCCATGAGAGGAGCCGTCACGACCAGCCCCAGCCCTGCCAGCGTGGCATCACCGACACGTTTGACTCGGGGGTAGAGGGTCATGATGGGTCCACCCCCCACGCCGCCGCGAGTGCGGAGAGGACCCGATCGAAGGCCTCGGTGGACAGCGCGCTGCCGCTGGGCAGGGTCAGACCGGTTTCGAAGAGCCGCTGGCTGGCGCCGGTGACCAGTCTGGGGGCGTCGGCGAAGACCGGCTGCAGGTGCATGGGCTTCCACAGAGGACGGGACTCGATCGCGGCCTCGTCCAGCCGCAGCCGCAGATCGCTCACCGGCAGGGGAGCGACATCCGGGTCAATCACCAAAGAGGTGAGCCAGCAGTTGTCCTCTGCGTCGTCCGCGCCTCCGAAGATCTCCACACCTGGCACCTGAGCCACGAGATCCCGGTAGCGTTCGCGCCACTCGCGGCGCCGTGCGATCATCGCGTCGAGCCGACGCAGCTGAGCGCGGCCCAGCGCAGCCAGGAGGTTGCTCAGGCGGTAGTTGTAGCCAATGTCCGTGTGCTCGTAGTGGGTGACCGGCTGACGGGCCTGCGTGGCGAGGTAGCGCACACGACCCGCCATGTCGGCGTCGTCCGTGAGGAGCATGCCGCCCCCCGATGTGGTCATGATCTTGTTCCCGTTGAAAGAGAACGCGGACGCCCGTCCGAACCTGCCGGCAGGCGTGCCCGCATGGGAAGCACCGAGGGACTCGGCAGCGTCCGCGAAGACCGGGACCTGATGACGGTCGGCGATCTCCATCAGGCGGGTGTAGTCGCAGGCCTTGCCGAGCAAGTCCACGGGCACCACGGCACGGGCTGGGGTACCCGCCGACTCCAGGGCCGTCAGCGCCTCTTCGAGCAGGTCAGGGTCCATGTTCCCGGTCGCCTCGACACTGTCGACGAAGTAGGGGGTGGCTCCGGTATAGACGATGGCATTCGCGGTGGCCGCGAACGTCATCGTCGACGTCACCACGATGTCCCCCGGCCCGATGTCCATGGTGAGCAGTCCCAGGTGCAGGGCGGCCGTCCCCGAGGACAATGCCACGGCGTGGCCGACGCCGATGCGCTCGGCCATCTCCGCTTCAAAGGCGTCCACGTCCGGGCCGAGCGGAGCGATCCATCCGGAGCGGATCGCGGCCACCACGGCGTCTTCTTCGGCTTGGCCCACATCCGGCGAAGACATGAGGATGCGCGTGTGGGTGGTCATCTCGCCGTTCTCCCTCGTAGAGCTGGTCAGGTTCATGCGTTGCGAGCCGGTGCGTCGGACGAGGCCACTCGGGGGTGCTGGCCCGCGTCCGCCTCAGCCACTCGTCGTAGTCCAGGGCGTCTGGCGCGAGCACGTCCACCGCGGCGTGGGAGATCTTCGGGTGGAAGGGACGGTCATCCGTCTCGCCCTGCCCGATGAGCTCCTCGTGGAGCTTCTCCCCGTGGCGGAGTCCTGTGAACGTGATAGGGACGTCCTTCCCGGACATGGCGATCATCCGCTGGGCGATGTCCAGAATACGCACCGGCTCCCCCATATCCAGGATCATCACCTCACCTGGCCGGCCGATGGCTCCGGCCTGGATGACCAGATGGCCGGCCTCCGGGATGGTCATGAAGTATCGGGTCACCTCCGGGTGGGTGACGGTCACCGGGCCGCCCTGTTCAATCAGCCGCCGGAACGTGGGCAACATGGATCCGCGGCTGCCGATCACATTGCCGAACCTCACGGAGAGGTAGGGCCGCCCCGTCTCCCGCGCCATCCAGGCCGTGAGCTTCTCAGCCACCCGCTTGGAGTGCCCGAGGGCGGACGTGGGGTTGGCCGCCTTGTCCGTGGAGATGTTGATGAACACATCGACGCCCACCGCCCGGGCCGCCTCAAGCACGTTCAACGTGCCGAGGACGTTGGACTTCCACGCCTCCTCGGGGTACTGCTCCAGCATGGGCAGATGCTTCAGGGCTGCGGCGTGATACACCACCTCCGGGCGGCGGTCCTGGAAGATGCGGTTCAGAGCAGCCACGTCACGGATATCCGCCAAAACCACATCCTCGGTGTCCAGAAGCCCGTGGCCCACGGTCGCCAGCTGGGCGTCCTGCAGGGCGGTCTCATCCCGGTCCACCATGATCAGCTCCGCCGGGGCGTACTTCACGATCTGACGGCACAGCTCCGAGCCGATCGACCCGCCGGCGCCAGTGACGAGCACCCGCTTCCCCACAAGGTACTCGGCCGCCGTGTCCACCTGAGTGTCCACCGACTCGCGGCCGATCAGGTCCTCGATGGACAGGTTCCGCAGGTCCTCCAGACCCACGGCGGACGTCAGCTGGCGGTCCAGCACCGGCAGCACCCGCACATGGAGGCTCAACGGGGCGGCGGCGTCCGCCACCGCGCGGGTGAGGCGGTTGTCGGCGGCCGCGATGGCCACGATCAGCTCGGTGGCACCCGTGCGATCCACCGCCTTCGGCAGGTCCTTAAGGGCCCCCACCACGGGGACACCCCGCACCACACGCCGCCGCAGGCCGGGGTCGTCGTCCAGGAACCCGACGGGCCGGTACTCGGACTCCGAGTCGATCTGCATCCGGCGCGCAAGAACCTCGCCCAGCATGCCTGCCCCGTAGATGAGGGTGGGGGCGGCGTCCTCGCCGGGGCCAATCCTCGCCTCCCGCCGCAGGCGATGGATGTAGCGCAGCCCCAGCATGAGGACCAGCGCAATGGGCCCCGCGATGAGCAGTAGGCTCCGCGGGACCTGCCATGCCTCCCCCACCACCAGCAACACGGCAGTGACCAGGGCCGACACGCCGATGACAAGTGTCGTCAGACCGCGGACCTCTTCAAACGTGCCGTAGCCGTACCGTCCGCGGTAGAAGCCCATGAGGTACCCAGCCACCAGTTGCACCACCGCGGTGAGCACGACGACGCTGAGCACCCCCGCCCATCGGACCGGGCCCACGGCGAACTCAAAACGGAACAGCGTGGCAACGGCCAGCGCCACCGCCCACACCCCCACATCGCACACGAGGGTGATCGCCCAATCGTGGCGTCTCGCTGCCGTCCACGCCTTGGTTGTCATCGCCGTACTCCTTCTCTTTCCGCACCCCTCGACATCACAGAACGGTCACGTTATCCCCGGCCGAGAACATATTGCGGGTGCCGTACACGGGTACGCGGAGTGGTGCAACGGCCGAGTGGTCCACGTCGGCACGGTCGGGGGTCACTACCACGTCATAGCCCGCCTCGACCGCTCGAATGCAGACGGGCAGCCGAACATATCCCGGGCCGGTGACCACCAGTTTCACCACATGACCTCCGGTTTCCCGTGCGCTGCACATCGACTCTGACGACCGACAAGGGCATCTCGCGGGATCTGTGATGACCGCTCAGCCTCGCTGACGCGAGCGTACATCACACCCGAAATGCGGCCCGCAGTTGCCTCATCAAAGCGATGACCTCGAAAACCTGACCTTAATTCCACTTGAATATCGGGTGAACGCCAATGGCGGGCCGCGGCGGCGCTACGCTGACCTGCAAGACAACGGGGTCGGTGACCCTGCCGGCCCCGCCGGCAGATCCCCTCCCCGATCGGCACGGGAGACAGGGAGACGGATGGACCAGCATCAGACGATGGACGCGACGGTGCCCGTGGAAGGGGACCCGGACGGGTTCTCGCTGCGGGACGTGTTGCAGCTCCTGCGCCGCCGCTGGAAGGCCATCACGGCGTTCACACTCCTGGGCCTGGCCGTCGCCGCGGTCCTCACCGCACTCCAGCCGCTCACTTACACGGCGTCGGCCACAGCCGTGGTCAATCCGACCGTCACGGACAATCCGGCGGCCGCACTGAGCCAGGACTCGGTGGCCAAGTCCCGGGCGGTGCAGTTCGACGAGCTGGCCGGCTCGGCCCTCGTGGCCGAGCGGGCAGCTGCCATGGTGGACTTCCCCGTCTCGACCGGTCAGGCGTTGTCCGCGGTGACCACGTCCGTGCCCACCAACACCGCCCTGATCAAGGTCCAGGCCGAGTGGTCCGACCCCGCCCAGGCCGCCCAGCTCGCCGACGCCTGGGTGCAGGCACTGCAGGACCAGGTGGGCGAGCTCGACGCGGCGGACGGGCGAGACCCGCAGGTACAGATCGACCGCCTGCTCCCGGCTACGGCGCCCGCCTCCCCCACGTCACCCAACCCGCCTCTGAACTTCGTCGTGGGGGCCGTCCTGGGCCTCGCTGCGGGAGCCGCGCTTGCCCTAGCCCTGGAGGCACTGGACCGCCGCATCCGCGGCACGGACGACTTGCAGCGCGCCGGCGTGACGCCCATCGGCGCCATCCCCAAGTCCACCGGCCTCGCGAAAGGTCAGCGCGTCCTGGAGGTGGCCGGCAGGCAGGACGCCGGTCACTTCCGAATCCGCGAGGCCTTCAACGAGCTGCGGATCAACCTCCAGTACATGAACCCAGACGATCCGCCCCGCATCATCACCGTGACCTCGCCCAGCCCCAACGACGGCAAGTCCACGGTGGCCGCGAATCTCGCCGTCACACTGGCCCACGCCGGCGTGCCGGTGGTCTTGGTGGATGCGGACCTGCGCCGTCCCACGGTGGCCACTACCTTTGATCTGCCCCAGGGCGCCGGACTCAGTGACGTGGTGGTGGGACGGGCCGCGTTCGCGGACGTGCTCCATTCAGCGGTGGATCTCCAGGATCTGGTGATCCTGCCGGCCGGCCAGCTCCCTCCGAATCCCACCCAGCTGCTCACGTCCGAGCGCTTCAGAGAGGCCATTGAGGCGTTGGCGGAGACGCATATGGTGGTCGTGGATGCCCCCCCGCTGCTGGCGGTCCCCGATGCGTCCGTGGTGGCCACCCGGCTGGACGGGGCACTGCTCGTCCTGAACGCCGAGTCCACCACGCGTGATGAGCTGCGCCACGCCGTGCAGGCGCTCCAACGCGTCCACGCCCCGATCCTGGGCGCCGTGCTCAACCGCGTGGACTCCAAGGACCGATCTGGCCGGTACGCCTACTACCGCTCGGACTACACCTCCCCCGCATCCACCGCCTGACCTGGGCCGACGCGAACGACCTGGGCGGGCGAGGGGTACTCGCCCCGGTGGCGGGCCCGTAGTGTCTGCACCATGCGAGCACTCACATGGCAGGGAAAGCGCAACGTCGTCGTCGAAGATGTCCCGGATCCGCGCATCCAGGAGCCGACGGACGCGATCATCGAGGTCACCTCGACCGGCATCTGCGGGTCGGACCTGCATCTGTACGAGGTCCTGGGGCCGTTCATGGACGCGGGGGACGTGATCGGTCACGAGCCGATGGGCATCGTCCGCGAGGTCGGGTCCGAGGTCACCCACATCCGGCCCGGTGACCGGGTGGTCGTGCCCTTCACCATCTCCTGCGGCCGGTGCTGGATGTGTCAGCGCGGGCTGCAGTCCCAGTGCGAGACCACCCAGGTCCGGGAGCAGGGCTCCGGCGCCGCACTCTTCGGCTACTCCCGGCTCTACGGCTCCGTCCCCGGCGGGCAGGCCGAGCTGCTGCGCGTGCCCCACGCGGACTACGGCCCCGTGAAGGTGCCGCACACCGGCCCGGATGAGCAGTGGCTGTTCCTCTCGGACGTCGTCCCCACCGCCTGGCAGGGAGTCCAGTACGCGAACGTCCCCGACGGCGGCACGCTCGCGGTGCTCGGCCTCGGCCCCATCGGTCAGCTGGCGGCGCGCATCGGTGTGCACCTGGGGTACCGGGTGATCGGCGTCGACCCGGTCCCCGAGCGCCGCGCGATGGCGGCCCGGCACGGCATCGAGGTCCTGGACGCCGACGGCGGCGAGGCCGAGGTGCTCCGCGAGCGCACCGGCGGCCGCGGCCCGGACGCGGTCCTGGACGCGGTCGGCATGGAGGCGCACGCCTCCCCGGTGGGGCACGTGGCCCACACCGCCGTGGGCCTGCTGCCCGACGCGCTCGGCCGGGCGGTCATGAAGACCGCCGGCGTCGACCGCCTGAGCGCCCTCCACACCGCGATCGACGCGGTCCGGCGCGGCGGCACGGTGTCGATCTCCGGGGTCTACGGCGGCATGAACGACCCGATGCCGATGCTCACCCTGTTCGACAAGCAGGTCACCCTGACGATGGGCCAGTGCAACGTCCGTCGCTGGGTGGACGACCTGCTGCCCCTGCTCGACGACCCGTCCGACCCCCTCGGCGTGCTCGACCTGGCCACGCACACCGCCCCGCTCGAGGACGCGCCCGCGCTCTACGAGACGTTCCAGAAGAAGGAGGACGGCTGCATCAAGGTGGTCCTGAAGCCGTGAGGATCGTCGTCCTGGGCGCGACGGGCAACGTCGGCACCGCTGTCCTGCACCGCCTCCAGGCCGCGGCCGAGGTGAGCTCGATCGTGGGCGTGAGCCGTCGCGGCCCGGACCGGTCCGGGGCGCCCTACGACGGCGTCGAGTGGCACCGCCTGGACGTCGCGGAGCCCACGGCGTCGGGGCGGCTGCGCGAGATCGTCGCCGGCGCCGACGCCGTCGTCGACCTGGTGTGGGTGATCCGCCCCAACCGCGACCGCGACCACCTGCGCGCCGTCAACGTGGCCGGCAACGAGCGCGTGTTCCGGGCCGTGGCCGAGGCGGGCGTGCCGCACCTGGTCTACGCGTCCTCGGTGGGCGCGTACGGGCCCGGCCCGAAGGGCCGCGCCGTGGCCGAGTCCCATCCCACCACCGGGGTCCCCACCTCGCACTACGCCGCACAGAAGGCCGAGGTCGAGTCGATCCTCGACCGCGTGCAGGCCGAGCACCCCGAGATGCTCGTGACCCGGCTGCGCCCCGGGCTGATCTTCCAGTCCGCCGCCGGGCCCGAGATCAAGGACTACTTCTTGGGCGACCTCGTCCCCGCCCGGCTGGTCGCCCGCCTGCGCGCTCCGGTGCTGCCGTTCCCGCGGGGCCTGCGATTCCAGGCGCTCACGGCCCAGGACGTGGCGGACGCGTACTGGCGCGTGATCGCCCACCGCGCGGGCGGGGCCTTCAATGTGGCCGCCGAACCCGTGCTGGACGCGCACACCATGGGCACCGTCCTCGGGGCGCGCCGCATCCTGGAGCTGCCCGTGGGCCTGTTCCGAGCGGCCGCGGCGCTGACCTACCGGGCACGGCTGCAGCCCACCGACCCGGGGTGGGTGGACATGGCGGCGGCGGTGCCCATCATGGACACCACGGCCCTGCGCGCCGCGACCGGCTGGTCCGAGACCACCGACGCCCGGGAGGCGGTCCGCCTCGTGCTCGACCATCTCGACGGCGCCGAAGGCCTCGGCAACGCCGGGCACCGCTCGCACTCGCCCACGGAATGAGGACGAGGACCCTCACCCGCCGGGCCGCCCTGACGGGCCTGCTCGGGAGCGCCGCCCTCGGGTTCACCGCCTGCACCTCCTCCGGCTATCCCGCCGACCCGGACGGCACCCTGGACCGCGTCACGGGCGGGGTGCTGCGCGTCGGCGTCGTGCACCACCCGCCTCACGTGGACGTCTCGGGCGCCGAGCCCGTCGGCCCCGAGCCCGACCTGATCCGCGGCTTCGCCGCGGCGCACGACGCACGCGTCGAGTGGACCGTGGCCGGGGAGGAGGCGCTCATGACCGCACTGGAGAAGGGCGACGTGGACCTGGTGGCCGGCGGCCTGACCTCGGCGTCCCCGTGGACGTCGCACGCGAGCATCACCCGCGACTACGCCGAGGCGCAGGGTCCGGACGGCGAGCCGGTGAAGCTCGTGATGGCCGTGCCCCTGGGTGAGAATCAGATGCTCACGGCCCTCGAGGCGTACTTCGACCAGCGCGCAGCGGAGGAGGCCCGATGACGCGGCGGAACACCCGGGAGACGGGGCCGAGCGGGCGCCGCTTCGGCGCCACGGAGCTGCCCCCGGAGATCGAGCGCGTGGTCCAGCAGGCCAAGCGGCTCGAATGGGCGACGCTGGGGGTGATCGTGGTCACGATCGTCCTCGTGGCGATCGTGATGGGCTCCTCGCAGGCCATGCGGGCCGCGTGGATCGAGGACCTGCTCTCCCTGATCCCGCCGATCGCGTTCCTCATCGCCCTGCGCGTGGCCCGCATGGCCCCGACGCGGGCCCGGCCCTACGGCTCTCACCGGTCCGTCGGGGTGGGGCACCTCGTGGCCGCCGTCGCCCTGTCCGTGATGGGCGTGGTCCTCGTCGGCGACTCCATCCTGGGCCTGGTGACGGCGGAGCACCCGCCCATCGGCACGTTCGACCTGTTCGGGCACACCGTGTGGCAGGGCTGGTTCATGATGGCCGTGATGGCCCTGTCCGTGCCCGGACCCATGATCCTCGGCCACAAGAAGCTCAAGCTGGCCGAGCAGCTCCACGACCGCGTGCTGTACGCGGACGCGGACATGAACAAGGCGGACTGGCAGACGGGCGTGGCCACCATCGTCGGCGTGGCCGGCATCGGCCTGGGCTGGTGGTGGGCGGACTCCGCTGCAGCGATCTTCGTGGGCGTGAGCATCGTGCTGGACGGCTGGAAGAACCTGAAGGAGGCCGTCACGAACCTGGCGGACCGTCGCGCCGCCACGATCGACGGCGCCCGGCCGCACCCGCTCATCGACCGTGCCGAGCGGGTCGCCTGGGCGGAGCCGTGGGTACGCCACGCGGGCGCCCGCGTCCGGGATGAGGGCCACGTGTTCCACGTGGAGATGTTCGTGGTGCCGCACGAGGGGGCGGACGTGACGGTGGCCCGCTGCTGCGCGCTGCGGGACGCGATCACCGCCCTGGACTGGAAGCTGCAGGACGTCGTCGTCGCCCCGGTGGACGAGCTGCCTGCCGAGGTGCACGGCGGTCGGTCCGGGGAGCATCAGACGGGCGAGGAGTAGCCCGGCCTCATCCGGCCAGGAACCGTCCCTCGAGGGTGGCGGAGGTGATGCGCTGGACCTCGCGCTGCTGGTCGGCGGCCCTCTGACGCAGTGCCTGCATCTCGGCAGCGTCGACCGCTGGCAGGTGCGGCGCGAGCTGTTCGAGGACGTCCCACATCGCGGACTTGGCCTGGAGCATGCCCTGCAGCAGGTCCAGTTCGATCTGCGTCCAGCCGGAGCCGCGCGTGCGCAGCGCGTTCACGGGGTTGAGGCGTCCGCCGACCTCGGCCGCCGCGCCGGCGGCCCGGTCCACCAGCGGGGTGCGGAGGCCCAGCTCGCCGATGAGCGCCTCGAGGCGGTCCTGGTCGTCCTGGACGGCGTCGCCGAGGCGGCGCAGCGCGGCCTCCTGCGGGGTGCCGGCCCAGGTCTGCTCGGCGGCACGGAACGCCTTCACACCGGAGCGGGAGCCGAGCAGGTGCTGATTGAGGAAGTCCTCCAGCATCTGCTCGTCCACGGCGGCGGAGGTGGACTCGGGGCGGGGGTGCTCATGGCCGGTCATGGGCCCTGTCTACGGAACGCGCGGGCGTGGCGGCAAGGGGCCGGGCGCGCTCAGACGCTGACGACCTCGACCGGCTGTCCCGGGTCCGCGCCGAACCACGCGTCGGAGGGGTGACGCCGTCGCGCACCAGGCGTGCGCCGAGCGCGGCGACCATCGCCCCGTTGTCGGTGCACAGGTTCACGGGCGGGACGGTCAGCTCGATGCCCGCGGAGCGGCACCGGTCGGCGAGCAGGGCGCGCAGGCGCGAGTTCGCCGCGACGCCGCCGCCGAGCATCAGGTGGGTGAGCCCGTGCTCGCGGCAGGCGCGGACGGCCTTGGCCGTGATCACGTCCGCGACGGCCTCCTGGAAGGAGGCGGCGATGTCCGCGCGCGGCACCTCGAGGCCGCGGGCCTCGAACTGCTCCACGGCGCGGGAGACGGCGGTCTTCAGCCCGGAGAAGGACCAGTCGTGCCGGTGCGGGCCGGGCTCCTCGGCGCTGCCGACGAACTTGCCCGCGGTGAGCCCGCGCGGGAAGCGGAAGGCCGTCGGGTCGCCCTGGGCGGCGAGCCGGTCGATCACGGGACCCCCGGGGTAGCCCGCCCCGATGAGCCGGGCGACCTTGTCGTACGCCTCACCGGCCGCGTCGTCGATGGTCGAGCCCAGCAGCTCGACCTCGGAGCTGATCCGGCCCACGCGCAGGATCTCGGTGTGCCCGCCGGAGACGAGCAGCGCGCCCAGGTCCGCGGGCAGGTCGTCCCACGCCGCGGGCCGCACACCGTCCAGCATGCCCACGCCCACGTGCGCCACGAGGTGGTTGATGCCGTAGAGGGGCGTGCCGAGGGCCGTGGCCAGCGCCTTGGCCCCCGCGACCCCCACCATGAGGGCGCCCGCCAGACCCGGACCGGAGGTGACGGCGATCGCGTCGAGGTCCGCGAGGGTGACGTCGGCCGCGTCCAGGGCGCGGCGGATCGTGGGCACGAGGGCCTCGAGGTGCGCGCGGGCGGCGATCTCCGGGATCACGCCGCCGAAGCGCACGTGCTCCTCGACGGAGGAGGCGACCTCGTGGGCCAGCAGGGCGGTGCCGCGGACGACGCCGACGCCGGTCTCGTCGCAGGAGGACTCGATGCCGAGCACGAGGGGGGCTGCGGTGGCGGTGGGCATGGGCTCCAGTCTAGTGAGCGGCCCGGTCACAGGGCCTTGCGCATGATCACGGCGTCCTCGCCGCCCGGGTAGTAGCGGCGACGCACGTGCAGCTCCTCGAATCCGTGGCGCGCGTAGAGGCGCCGGGCGACGGCGTTGGAGGCCCGGACCTCGAGCATGAGGGCGCTCGCGCCGCGCGCCGCGGCCTCCGCGGCCATCCAGCGCAGCTGGGCCGCCCCGATCCCCCGCCCCCGCGCCGCCGCGACCGTGCCCACGGTCTGCACGTCGGCGACGTCGCCGACCACCATGATCCCGCCGTAGCCGACGATCTCGCCGGGGGCGGGGCCGTCGTCGTCCGCGGAGCCGGGCGCGGCCACGTCGCGGACGACCACGCGGTAGTCCCGGGTGGGCGGGCGGCCGTGCGCGTCCCGTCCGCCGGCGGGGCCGGTCTGGGCGAGCTCCTCCTCGTAGAAGTGCGCAGGCCAGGCGTCGAGCGGGAAGAGCGTGGCCTCGTGGGCGAGCACCTCGGGGACGTCCCACACGGTCATGGGGCGCATCAGGTACCCGGGCGGCAGCCCGTGCCCGTCCTCGGCGGGGCGCCCGTCACCGGCCGGGGCCGGCTCGGCCGGGCTCACGCGCCCGCCCGCTTGCGGGGGCCGGGGACCTTGGCGTCGGACTCGCGCAGGTAGAGCGGCTCGGCGGGCACGAGGCCTCGGCCGCGCCGCAGGGCGAGCTCGGCCACCTGCCCCACCCCGACGGCGGACGGCGTGGCCGTCTCCCAGTCCGGCACCGCGCGCAGCGCCTCGGGGTAGAGCCCGGCCCCCGCGCCGTAGACGGGCAGCGGAGTGACCTCGTCCGCCGGCGAGACGAAGGGGCCGTGCAGCAGGGTCGGCTGCCCGCCGACCTGCGCGTAGTGGGCCCAGTAGACCTCGCGGCGGCGGGCGTCCGTGGCGACCACGAACTCCTCGATCCCGTGGCGGAAGGCGTCGACGCCGGCCGCATGGGCGAGCGCGTCGAGGCTGCGGACCCCGTGCACGGGCACGTCCCACGCCAGGCCGAGGGCGGCCGCCGTCGCCAGGCCCGCGCGCAGTCCCGTGAACGGTCCGGGGCCGACGCCGACCGCGAGCGCGTCCAGCGCGGTGCCGGTGACGCCGGCCTCGCCGAGCACGGCCTGCACCGCGGGGGCGAGCACCTCGGCATGGGCGTGGGTGTCGTCCGTGGCCCAGCGCGCGAGCTCCTCACCGTCCCGCAGGACGGCGACGGAGGCGGCGGCGGAGGAGTCGATCGCGAGGAGCAGGGCCATGACCGCCAGTCTACGGAAGCACGACGCCGGCCCAGCGCGGGCCGCGGCCGGTCACGACGGCCGAGCGCAGCTCCTCGGCCTGGCCCCCGTCCTCGTCGGAGAAGTCGGTGACGATGCCGTCCTCGCCCTCCCCCGCCGAGGCCGCGGGGGCGTCCTCACCCCCGCGGGCCCGGACGATCTCGATGTCCAGCCACGAGGCGTCCGGGTCCTCGGGGAACCCGGCGAGGGACTCGGCCATGCCCCGGCCCCACTCGACGACGGTCACGGATCGGTCCACGCTCGCGTCCAGGTCGAGGTCCGTGAGCTCCCCCGCCGAGCGCAGCCGGTACGCGTCCACGTGCACGAGGTCCGGGGTGCCCGCCGGGGCGTCGGCCGGGGCGGGGTGGACGCGGGAGAGGACGAACGTCGGCGAGACCACGCCGGAGGCCACGCCGAATCCGCTGGCCAGCCCCTGGGTGAAGGTCGTCTTGCCCGCGCCGAGGTCGCCCGTGAGGATCAGCACGTCGCCGGCGCGGAGCACCCCGGCGAGGGCGCGGCCGAACGCCCGGGTGCCGTCGGCGCCCTCGAGCGGGACCGTCGCCGTCAGCACGGGCTCGGGCAGGGTCGGGCCGGGGGCGGGGATCGCGTGGTCGCTCATGGGCAGGCCTCCTGGGTCGGCGTGGGGTCCACGTGCTGCCGGTCCACGCGGCCTCCGATGCGGGTCACCAGCTCGTAGTTGATCGTCCCGGCGGCCGCGGCCCACTCCTCCACCGGAATGCCGGAGGCCGGTCCGAACAGCTCGACGGCGTCGCCGGGCGCGTCCGCGGCGTCCGGGCCGAGGTCCACCACGAACTGGTCCATCGCGATGCGGCCCACCACGGGGACGGTCCGGCCGCCGACGTGGACGCGCGTGCCCTCGACGACGCGCGGGACGCCGTCGGCGTAGCCGAGGGGCACGAGCCCGAGGGTGGTGGGCTCCGCCGTGACGTGGCGGAACCCGTAGGACACGCCCTGCCCGGCGGGGACGGCCTTGACGTTGGCCAGGACGGTGACGAGGGACATGGCCGGGCGCAGTCCGAGCTCGGCGGCGGTGACGTCCGCGAACGGGGAGAGCCCGTACAGGCCCAGGCCGACGCGCACCATGTCCAGGTGCGTGTCCGGCCGGGCGAGGGCGGCGGGCGTGTTGGCCAGGTGCCGCAGCAGCGGGTGGCCGAGGGCCTCGGCGGCCTCGGCGGCCATCCGTTCGAACCGCAGCAGCTGCGCCGTGGTCTCGGCGGCCCGGTCCGGCTCGTCCGCCACGCCGAGGTGGGAGAACACGCCCTCCACCCGCACGAGGCCCGCGGCCTCGAGCTCGGCAGCATGCGCCACGAAGGCGGGCCACCGCTCGGGCGGGCAGCCGTGGCGGCCCAGGCCGGTGTCCGCCTTCAGGTGCAGGACGGCGCGGGCCTCGGGTCCGGCCCCGCCGCGGGACCGCAGCCCGCGGACGGCGTCGGCGACGGCGTCGAGGTCCCAGCCCGAGACACCGAGGGTCACCTCCGCCTCCACCGCGGCGGCGAAGTCCGTGGCCCCGGTGTGCAGCCACGCGAGCACGGGCAGGCGCACCCCCGCCGCGCGCAGGGCCAGGGCCTCGCGCACGTGGGCCACCCCGAGCCGGTCCGCGCCGGCGGCCGCGGCGGCGCGCGCGACGGCCACCGCGCCGTGGCCGTAGGCGTCGGCCTTGACGACGGCGGTCAGCAGCGGCCGGCTGCCGTCGGGGCGGCGGATCCGCTCCTGCAGCACGCCCACGTTGTGCCGGACGGCCGCCAGGTCGATGCGTACGGCGCGCTCGGTGTCCGCCGGGCTGACGTCGGCGCGGCTCATCGGACGGCCTCCGGCTCGGCGTCGTCCGGCCACCACAGGTGCGCGACGCGCGCGCCCAGCGCGGCCGGCAGCGTGGCCGTGGTGATCCGCCCGGCGCGGGCCTGGTCGGCCCCGGCCTGGGCGTGCAGCCAGGCGGCCGCCGCCGCGAGCCGGGCCGTGGGCGCCGGGCCGGGGTCCTCCCCGGCCCGGCGCGCCCGCGAGCGCCGCGCCACGTCCGCGGCCAGGACGGCGCCGATCGCCCCGGAGAGCACGTCGCCGGTCCCGCCCATCGCGAGCTCGGGGCCGCCGCCGGTCACGGCCCATGCCTCGCCGTCCGGGGCGACCACGAGGGTGCGCTGACCCTTGAGCAGGACGGTGGCCCCGTGCGCAGCGGTCCACGCCCGCAGCGCCGCCAGCGGGTCGGCGGCGTCGTCGCCGTCCGCGGGGACGCGCTCGCGCAGCCGGGACCACTCCCCGGCGTGCGGCGTCAGGACCACGGGCGTGCCGGCCGCGCGCAGCGACCGCAGCTCGGCGGCGGTGACCAGGTCCAGGGCCGAGGCGTCGGCGACCAGGGCCGCCTCCGGCCGTTCCTCGAGCGCGGCGAGGACGCCGGCCCAGCGCCGCCGCGCGTCGTGCTCGGTGTCCAGGCCGGGGCCGGCCACCCAGGCGTCCGCGCGCGACGGCTCGGGCCCCTCCGCCGAGACCAGCGCCTCGGGGTGGGCGGCGAGCACCAGGTCCCGGGTGGTCTGCGGGCCGGCGTGGTGCACCATGCCCGCGCCCGTCTGCAGCGCGCCCGCGCTCGCGAGCACGGCGGCCCCCGGGTAGCGCTCCGATCCGGCGACGACGGCCACCACGCCGCGCGTGTACTTGTGGGCCTCGGCTGCGGGGGCCGGGTGGGCGGTCCGTGCGGCGGCCTCGTCCATCACGCCCAGCCGCGCGGCCGGCGACGTCGGCAGGTGCGGTCCCAGCCCGATGTCCACCACGTGCACGGTGCCCGCGCGCGCCGCCCCCTCCCCGAGGACGAGACCGGACTTGAGGGCGCCGAACGTCACGGTCGCGTCCGCGCGGAGGGCCTCCCCCGCACCTCGCCGGTGTCCGCGTCCACGCCGGAGGGCACGTCGCACGCCAGCACGAGCGCCTCCGCCGACAGCGCGCGCGCCGCGGCGGGCAGCTCATACTCGCCGGTGAAGCCCGTGCCGAGCACGCCGTCCACCACGAGCGCGGCCTCGGGCGGCACCGCGTCCGCGCGGCGTCCCCCGGCCGCCTGCAGCGCAGCCCAGCCCTCGGCGTGCCAGCGCGGGGCGCCGTCGTCGTCCCGGCGGACGGGCACGGCGACCGCGGCCACGCCCCGGCGGCGCAGGAAGGCGAGGGCGAACAGCGCGTCCCCGCCGTTGTTGCCGGGGCCGACGAGGGCGGCCACGGTCGCCCCGGCCACGGGGCCGCGCTCACGCAGCAGGGCGGCGGCGTGCTCGGCCAGGGCCCAGGCGGCGGCGCGCATCAGCTCCGGGCCGCGCCCGGCCGCGAACAGGGGCTCCTCGGCCGTGCGCACGGCCGAGCCGGTCAGGGCGATGCGGGTCAGGTCATCGGCGGTCATGCGGACTCCTCCTCGGCCGCGCGGCGTTCGGCGACCACGTAGGCGGTGGCGACGTCCCCGTCATGACTGAGGGAGAGGTGCCAGTGGGTGATGCCCAGGGCCTCGGCCTGGGCCTGCACGGTGCCGGTCAGGTGCACGGTGGGGCGGCCGTCGCCGTGGTCCGGGCGCGGGATCCAGCAGTGGTGCCACATCATCCCGGGCGGGGCGCCCATGGCCTTGGCGACCGCCTCCTTGGCGGCGAAGCGCGCGGCCAGCGAGCGCAGCGGCAGGTCCCGCTCGTCCTCGGTGAACAGGCGTGCGCGCAGCGCCGGCGTGCGCTCGAGCTGCGCCCGGAACCGCGGGACGTCCACCACGTCCACCCCCACGCCGACGATCACACCGCCCCCGCCCGCCGGGCGCCCACGACGACGGCGCCGGCCTCGTCCCCGACGGGCTGCCCGCGCAGTCGCTTGGCCAGGTCGAGCGGCCACTGCAGCACGCCGGGCAGCTGCTGGTCGCAGCCCGGCGTGAGCATCGCCTTCCCGTAGGCCAGCACGCCGTAGACGCCGTGCTGCAGGCGGCCGAGCCGGTCGAAGCCGGCGTCGAACGCGTACAGGGACACACGGCCCTCCTCGGGGGTGAGGCACCGCTCCGCCAGCAGCCGCGCACGCTCCACGTGCTGGTGGAAGGTGAGCACGCCCAGGTGGTGCAGGCCGAGTTCGCGCATGCGGTCGGCCGCGTGGATGACCTCGCCCTGGGTGGTCACCGGATCGGGCGCGAAGCACTCGACGCTGACGCCGGCCAGCCGCGGGTCGCGTTCCCCCGGGCCGCCGCACAGCTTCTCGTGCCCGTCCGGCCCCAGGTACGCGGAGACGAAGAGCCGGTCGGTGACGCCGGACGCGGCGAGCTCGATCGCGGCGTCATAGACGCGGGGCTGGCTGTAGAGGACGAGGAGGGCGTCCACGCGCGGTGCGTCGTCCGGGTGCGGGTCCGTCACGGCGTGCGTGGCCCACCCCGCGCCGAAGGCCAGTGCCAGCGCCGCCAGGGTGGCCACGGTGGCGCAGAGGGCCCGCGCCCACCGCGGCAGGCCACGGCGGACGCGCCCCCGGTCGACCCGCTCGTTCATGCGCCCTCGGGCACCTGCCGCAGCACGACGGTGGAGCGGGCCGGGAGCTCAAGCACGTCCCCGGCACGCACGCGGGGGCGGGTGCCGTCCGGGGCGACGTGGGACG
This sequence comes from Micrococcus sp. GPGPB33, assembly GCF_037853785.1. NCBI lineage: Bacteria > Bacillati > Actinomycetota > Actinomycetes > Micrococcales > Micrococcaceae > Micrococcus > Micrococcus sp. GPGPB33. Next base: position 1,310,683 of record NZ_JAQMWO010000002.1, on the reverse strand, counting down.
AGGTGTCCACGACGACCTCCCACTCCGCCGGGAACGTGGGCCCGGGCAGGGTGTACGGCACGGGCTCCCACCACGCGTTCATGAGGACGTAGAAGTCCCGGTAGGGCTCCTCCCCTTCCTCGTCCCCGCGGGTGAGCATGTGCCCGTTGAGGTAGAAGCCGATCGACCGGGCCTCGGCGCCCCAGTCGTCCTCCGTCTTGGCGGTCGCGTCCGGCTCGAGCCACACGATGTCCGGCAGGGGCGCCTCGACGTCGCGGGCCGCGGGGCGACCGTCGAAGTGGTGGCGACGGCGGAACACCGCGTGGTCACGGCGCAGCGCGATCAGGTCGCGGGTGAACGCCACGAGCGAGTCGTCCATGGCGGACCAGTCGATCCACGAGATCTCGTTGTCCTGGCAGTAGACGTTGTTGTTGCCGCCCTGGGTGCGGCCCAGCTCGTCGCCGTGGCTGATCATGGGCACGCCCTGGCTGATCAGCAGGGTGGCCAGGAAGTTGCGGCGCTGGCGGGCGCGGAGCGTCACGACCTCGGGGTCGTCGGTCTCCCCCTCAACGCCGCAGTTCCACGAGCGGTTGTGCGCCTCGCCGTCGTTGTTGTCCTCGCCGTTGGCCTCGTTGTGCTTCTCGTTGTAGGAGACGAGGTCGCGCAGCGTGAAGCCGTCGTGGGCCGTGACGAAGTTCACGGACGCACCGGGGCCGCGCCCGTCCCCCTCATAGAGGTCGGCCGAGCCGGTCAGGCGGGTGGCGAACTCGCCGAGGGTGCCGGGCTCGCCGCGCCAGAAGTCGCGTACCGCGTCCCGGTACATGCCGTTCCACTCGGACCAGAGGCCGGGGAAGTTGCCCACCTGGTAGCCGCCCCAGCCCACGTCCCACGGCTCGGCGATGAGCTTGACGGTGCGCAGCACCGGGTCCTGGCGGACCACGTCGAAGAACCCGGAGAACATGTCCGGGCCCTGCTCCCCCTCCACCCGGGTGAGGGTGGTGGCCAGGTCGAACCGGAAGCCGTCCACGTGCATCTCGGTGACCCAGTAGCGCAGGGAGTCCATGACCAGCTGGAGGGCCTTGGGGCTGGAGAGGTCCACCGAGTTCCCGGTGCCCGTGTAGTCCATGTAGTGCCGCTCGTCGCCCTCGACGAGGTGGTAGTAGCCGGCGTTGTCCAGCCCGCGCAGGCTGAGCATGGGGCCCTTGTCGTTGCCCTCGGCCGTGTGGTTGTAGACCACGTCGAGGATCACCTCGAGACCAGCGGCGTGCAGGTCCTTCACCATCTGCTTGAACTCGCGGACCTGGCCGCCCACCTCCGAGGAGGAGGCGTAGGCGGCGTGCGGGGCGAAGAAGCCGAGCGTGTTGTAGCCCCAGTAGTTGCTCAGCCCCTTCTCCTGCAGGGTGGCGTCGTTGACGAACTGGTGCACGGGCATCAGCTCGACGGCGGTCACCCCGAGCTCGGTCAGGTGGCGGACCACCTCCGGGTGGGCCATGCCCGCGTAGGTGCCGCGCAGCTCCTCGGGGACGGCGGGGTGCAGCTTGGTCATGCCCTTGACGTGGGTCTCGTAGATCACCGTGTCCGTGAGCTCGACGGCGGGTGGGGCGTCATCGCCCCAGTCGAAGTCCTCGGCGACGACGACGCCGAGCATGCTCGTGCCCAGGTTGTCCGAGGTGTCGATGCGGTCCGGCTCGTCGAAGTCGTACGAGTGGTGCTGCTGGCCCCACTCGTAGTCGCCGGTGAACGCCCGCGCGTACGGGTCCACGAGGATCTTGGCCGGGTTGTGCCACAGGCCGCGGGCGGGGTCCCAGGGGCCGTGCACGCGGTAGCCGTAGCGCTGCCCGTGGCCGATGCCCGCCACGTGGGCGTGCCATGTGGTGCCGTGCCGCTCCTCGAGAGGGATGCGCGTCTCCGTGCCGTCGTCGGCGACGAGGCACAGCTCGACCGCCTCCACCTCGCGGGAGACCGCGAGGGCGAAGTTGGTGCCGGTCTCGTCCACGGTGGCCCCGAGGGGGTACGGCTGGCCGATCTCCACTGTGTGCATGACTCTCCGGGGTCTCGTCGTGCGGCCCGCCGGGTGCGGCGGGCCTCCTCGGGGAGTCTACTGGGGCGGGAGGACACCGTCCCGGACGCGTCGCGGGCCCGGCCGCTGTGTGGCGGCCGGGCCCGGCAGGAGAGGTCTCGGTGGCCTCAGCGGCGGATCACTCCACCGTGACGGACTTGGCGAGGTTGCGCGGCTGGTCCACGTCGTAGCCCTTCGCCGTGGCGAGCTCGAGGGCGAAGATCTGCAGCGGGACCGTGGTCAGCAGCGGCATGAGCATCGGCTGGGTCTCGGGGACCTCGAAGACGACCTCGGCCTGGCCGCGCACGGCCGCGTCGCCGCGCTCGGCGACGGCGAAGGTGCGGGCGCCGCGGGCGCGGACCTCCTGGATGTTCGAGACCACCTTGGCGTGCAGCGAGTGACGGTCCAGGGGCGAGGGCATGACCACGAAGACCGGCTGGCCGTCGTCGATCAGGGCGATCGGGCCGTGCTTGAGCTCGCCCGCGGCGAAGCCCTCGGCGTGGATGTAGGCGAGCTCCTTGAGCTTGAGCGCGCCCTCCATGGCCACCGGGTAGCCGACGTTGCGGCCGAGGAACAGGACGGAGGTGGCGTCGGCCATCGAGCGGGCGAGCTCCTTGACCTGGTCCTTGCCGGCGAGGATCTCCTCGATCTTGCCGGGGATCGCCCCGAGGTCCGCCAGGATGTCCTTGATCTGGCCGCTGAACAGCTTCTTGTTCAGCTGGGCCAGGTACAGGCCCAGCAGGTAGGCGGCGGTGATCTGCGCCAGGAACGCCTTGGTGGAGGCGACGGCGATCTCCGGGCCGGCGTGCGTGTAGAGCACGGCGTCCGACTCGCGCGGGATCGTGGAGCCGTTGGTGTTGCAGATGGACACGGTGCGGGCGCCCTGCTCCTTGGCGTAGCGGACCGCCATGAGGGTGTCCATGGTCTCGCCGGACTGGGAGATGGACACCACGAGGGTGTGCGGGTCGATGATCGGGTCGCGGTAGCGGAACTCGTGGGAGAGCTCCACCTCCACGGGGATCCGGCACCAGTGCTCGATGGCGTACTTGGCCACCGTGCCCGCATAGGCGGACGTGCCGCACGCCAGGACGATGATCTTGTCGACGGCCTTGAGCTCCTCGGGGTCGATCCGCAGCTCGTCCAGCATCAGGGCGCCGGCGGCGTCCGTGCGGCCCAGCAGGGTGTCCTGCACGGCCTGGGGCTGGTCGTGGATCTCCTTCTCCATGAAGGTCTCGAAGCCGCCCTTCTCCGCGGCCGAGGCGTCCCAGTCCACGGTGAAGCGCTTGCCGTCGGCGGGGCCGCCCCGGAAGTCCGAGATCTCGACGGCGTCGGCCGTGATCGTCACGACCTGGTCCTGCTCGAGCTCGATGGCCTCGCGGGTGAAGTCGATGAAGCCGGAGACGTCCGAGCCGAGGAAGTTCTCCCCCTCGCCCAGGCCGACGACGAGCGGCGAGTTGCGGCGCGAGGCCACCACGCGGTCCGGGTGGTCCACGTGCACGGCCAGCAGGGTGAAGGCACCCTCGAGGCGCTGGGAGGCCAGCTGCATGGCGCGGGTCAGGTCCTGGCCGGCCGCGTTCCGGTAGACGTCGGCGAGGAGGTGGGCGGCCACCTCGGTGTCCGTCTCGGAGAGGAACTCGACCCCCTTCGCGAGCAGCTCCTCGCGCAGCTCGGCGTAGTTCTCGATGATGCCGTTGTGGATGAGCGCCAGCCGGCCCTCGTCCGCCACCTGCGGGTGGGCGTTGCGGTCGGTGGGGCCGCCGTGGGTGGCCCACCGGGTGTGGCCGATGCCGACGAGGCCGGTGGGGATGGGGTGCTCGGCGAGCTCCTCGGCGAGGTTCGCGAGCTTGCCCGCCTTCTTCCGGTGGTACAGCTGACCGCCGTCCACCACGGCCACACCGGCGGAGTCGTATCCGCGGTATTCAAGACGACGCAGGCCCTCCATCAGGACGTCGAGAGCGCCGTGCTCACGATCCGACTGGGGCTGGCCGATGTATCCGACGATTCCGCACATGCGCACGAGAATACCGGGCCGGACCCGACTTCGGCGCACGGCGGGCCGGGTCACTCCGCCCGGGACGAGAACCCCGCGGGGTTGGCCTCCTGCCAGGCCCAGAGGTCCCGCACCATCGCGGTCACATCGCGTCGGGCGTGCCAGCCCACCTCGGCGCCGATCGCGTCCACGGCGGCGCACGACTCGGCGATGTCCCCGGGCCGGCGCTCGACCACGCGGTAGGGGATGCGGCCGCCCGTGACCGCCTCGAAGGCGCGCACCATCTCGAACACGGTGACGCCCTCGCCCCGGCCGATGTTCCAGACCCGGGTCGTCGTACCGCCCCCGGCCGCCACCCGGGCCGCGAGCCAGTCGAGCCCGGCCACGTGCGCCTCCGCGAGGTCCATCACGTGGATGAAGTCGCGCACGGCGCTGCCGTCGCGCGTGTCGAAGTCCGCGCCGAACACCCGCAGCTCGGGGTACGCGCCGGAGGCCACCCGCGCCACGAAGGGCATGAGGTTCGCCGGCACCCCGCTCGGGTCCTCGCCCAGCCGCCCGGAGGGATGCGCGCCGACCGGGTTGAAGTAGCGCAACATCGCCAGCCCGCCGCCGTCGACCGTCGCGCAGACGTCGCGCAGCACCTGCTCCGCCATGAGCTTGGAGTGTCCGTAGGGCGAGACCGGGTCCGTGGCCGCGTCCTCGGCGACCGGCACCGGCGCGCGGTCGCCGTACACGGTCGCGGAGGAGGAGAACAGGACCGTGCGGACGCCGGCCGCGAGCGCGGCCTCGGCGACGGCGGCCGTGCCGCCCACGTTCACGTCGTAGTAGGCGGCGGGGCGGGTCATCGACTCGGTGGGCGACTTCAGCCCGGCGAAGTGCACGAGTGCGGCCGGGCCGAAGTCCGCGAGCGCCCCGCGGTAGTCCTCGGGGCGGCGGATGTCGGCCACGTGCAGGCGCAGCCGCGACCCGCCCAGGCGCGTCCCGGCGAGCTCGGCGACACGCTCGAGCGCCGTCGTCGTCGCCGTGACCAGGCTGTCCAGGACGAGGACGTCGTGGCCCGCCTCGAGCAGCGTGAGCACGGTGTGGGATCCGAGGTATCCGGCACCGCCGGTCACGAGAACGCGCATGGGCCGATCCTATCCGGGCCCTGTGACGTCACGCGGGGGCCCGCTCCGGGCGGGCCGCGGCCATAATGGATCGGGTGACCTACACCCCCCGACCTCCGAGCTGCCCCTCGTGGGCCCCGAGGAGCCCGCGGACGCCGTGCCCGACGGCCACCAGCGCTCCCCCTTCGTGGAGCTGGACCGCCAGACCTGGGCCCGTCTCGCCTCGGAGATGGCGCAGCCCTTCGACCAGGCGGACGTGGAGCGTCTGCGCGGCCTCGGCGAGCATCTGTCCCTGCGCGAGGTTGCCGAGGTCTACCTTCCGCTCTCGCGCCTGCTGAGCATCAACGTGGAGGCCTCCGCGGCCCTGCGCAGCGCGACCAACGCGTTCCTCGGCGAGCGGACGGGGCGCACCCCGTACGTGATCGGGGTGGCCGGGTCGGTCGCCGTCGGCAAGTCGACGACGGCGCGCGTGCTCCAGGAGATGCTGCGCCGCTGGCCGACGACGCCGCGCGTCGAGCTGGTCACCACGGACGGCTTCCTGCACCCCAACGCGGTGCTGCACGAGCGCGGCATCATGTCCCGCAAGGGCTTCCCCGAGTCCTACGACCGCCGCGCGCTGCTGCGCTTCATGGCGGACGTCAAGTCCGGGGCGCAGGAGGTGCGCGCGCCCGTGTACTCGCACATCACCTACGACATCGTGCCGGGCGAGGAACAGGTGGTGCACCGTCCCGACGTGCTGATCGTGGAGGGACTCAACGTGCTGGCCCCGCCGCGCACCCGGGCCGACGGCACCGCCGGGCTCTCCGTCTCCGACTTCTTCGACTTCTCGGTGTACGTGGACGCGCGCGCGTCCTGGATCCGGTCCTGGTACATCGACCGGTTCATGGGTCTGCGCTCGGGGGCCTTCGCCGACCCGCGCAGCTACTTCCACCGGTACTCCTCCCTGTCGGACGCCGAGGCTCAGGCGACGGCCGAGTCCATCTGGGACTCCATCAACGGCCCGAACCTCGAGCAGAACGTGCGCCCGACCCGCGGGCGCGCCCGGCTGGTGCTCACGAAGAACGCGCAACACGAGGTGACCCGCGTGCTGCTGAGGAAGGTCTGATCCATGCGTCGCACCCTCCCTCTCGCCGCGCTGGCCGCGCTCGCGCTGCTCGTGGCCGGTTGCGGCACGCCCGCCGCGGGCCCGTCCTCGACGCCGACGACGCCGACGTCCGGCGCCGCGAGCGCGGCCGCGTCGTCCGGCGCCGCCTCGAGCACGGCGCCGTCGTCGAGCACGCACGCCGACCCGGCCGCCCTCGACGTCGTCGTGAACAAGACCCGCCCCGTGGCTCCGCCCGACTGGGCGCCCTCGGATCTGGTGGCCGTGCCCGGCAGCGAGCTGTCCCTGCGGGCGGAGGCCGCGACGGCGGCCGGTGACCTGCTGGATGCCGCCGCGGCGGCGGGTCACCGCCTCACCACCCTGAGCGCCTACCGCTCGTACGACTACCAGGTCCGGACGTACGGCCACTGGGTCGACGAGCTGGGCCGCGCCGAGGCCGACCGCGTCTCGGCGCGTCCGGGGTACTCCGAGCACCAGACCGGCCTGGCCTGGGACGTGGGCGACGCCGCGACCCCCGCGTGTGACCTGGAAGCGTGCTTCGGCGACACTGCCGCGGGCCGCTGGGTGGCCGCGCACGCCGCCGAGTACGGGTTCGTCATCCGCTATCCCGTCGGGGCCGAGGACGTGACGGGCTTCGCCCACGAGCCGTGGCACCTGCGCTACGTCGGGTCCGCGGAGGCGGCCCGGGTCGAGGCGGCCGGCGGCGTCCTCGAGACCGCGTGGGGCCTGCCTCCGGCGCCGGACTACGCGGACTGAGACGCACGACTCGCTCGACGGTGTACCGCGCCGAATTCGCCACACGTAGGATTCTCCCCATGCTCCAGGGATTCAAAGACTTCATCATGAAGGGCAACGTCCTCGACCTTGCCGTCGCCGTCATCATCGGCGCCGCCTTCGGCAAGATCGTGAACGCGCTCGTCGAGGCGGTCCTCATGCCGCTCATCGCCGCCGCCGTGGGCTCGCCGAACTTCGACTCGTTCGCCGTGCTGACGGTCAACGGCAACGACGTGAAGTTCGGCGTGCTGCTCACCGCCATCGTCAACTTCCTGCTCATCGCCGCGGCCGTGTACTTCGCCATCGTGATGCCGATGAACAAGATGACCGAGGCCCGCAACCGCCGCCTCGGCATCGACCCCGCCGAGGAGGAGGTGCCCGCCGACGTCGCCGTGCTCACCGAGATCCGCGACCTGCTCGCCGAGCGCCGCGGCGGCCCCACCTCCGGGACCACCACCCTCTGATCTCCCCCTGTCCGACGCCGAAGGGCCCGGGACGACTCACACGAGTCGCCCCGCGCCCTTCCTTCATGCCCTCGGCGGCACCGGGGCCGTGCCCTCAGGGCCGCGACGTCGTCCGGTCCGCGCTGGACCCGGCGTCCGGGGCGACCTCCGAGTCCTGCCGGTCCGGATCCAGGCACGGCAACCACTCCACGGGGGCGCTCTGCCGCGCACACACGGGCGCGTCCACGGCGAGGAACGCGGCCGACCACAGGACCGCCAGCCCCGCGAGCAGCCCCGCGAACAGGGTCCAGCGGCGGGGCCGGGGGCCGCGTCCGACGTCATCGGTCCGGTCAGTCGTGCAGGCGCAGCTCGCGCTGCACGACGTCGGCCAGCACCTGGGCCTCCCGGCCGGCGGTCTCCTCGTCCGGGGCCTCGACCATGACGCGCACGACCGGCTCCGTGCCCGACGGGCGCAGCAGCACGCGGCCGGTCGCGCCGAGGCGGGCCTCCGCCTCGGCCACCGCCGCCTGGACGGCCTCGTCCTCGGCGGCGCGGGACTTGTCCACGCCGCGCACGTTCACGAGGACCTGGGGCAGCCGGTCCATCACCGCGGCCAGCTCGGAGAGCGGGGTGCCGGTCTCGGCGACGCGCGAGGCGAGCTGCAGGCCGGTGAGGACCCCGTCACCGGTGGTGGCGTGGTCCGAGAAGATCACGTGGCCGGACTGCTCGCCGCCGAGCGAGTAGTCGCCGAGCTTCATGCCGGCCAGGACGTAGCGGTCGCCCACCTGGGTCTCGACGAGCTGGACGCCCTCCCGGCCCATGGCCAGCTTCAGGCCCAGGTTGGACATGACGGTCACGACCAGGGTGTCGTCCCGCAGGACGCCGCGGTCCTTGAGGGCCACGGCCATGACGCCCATGATCTGGTCGCCGTCGACGACCTCGCCGCGCTCGTCCACGGCGAGGCACCGGTCGGCGTCGCCGTCGTGCGCGATGCCGAGGTCCGCGCCGTGCTCGCGCACGGCCGCCTGGAGCTTCTCGAGGTGGGTGGAGCCGTAGCCGTCGTTGATGTTGAGCCCGTCCGGGGACGCGCCGATCACCACGACCTCCGCGCCGGCGGCGCGGAACGCCTCGGGCGAGCAGCCGGCGGCCGCGCCGTGTGCGCAGTCCAGGACGACCTTGAGCCCGTCCAGCCGGTGCGGGAGGGTCTGCAGGAGGTGGAGGACGTAGCGGTCCTCGGCGTCCGCGAAGACGCGCACGCGGCCCACGTCCGCGCCCTGGGGCCGCCGCGGCGTCACGCCCTCGAGGTGACGGATGATCTCGTCCTCCTGCGCGTCGGTCAGCTTCTCGCCGCCGCGCGCGAGGAACTTGATGCCGTTGTCCGGGGCCGGGTTGTGGGAGGCGGAGATCATCACACCGAAGTCGGCGTCCAGGTCCCCCACGAGATAGGCGGCGGCGGGAGTCGGCAGCACGCCGGCGTCCCACACGTCCACGCCCGAGGACGCCAGACCCGCCTGCACGGCGGCCGCGATGAACTCGCCGCTGATGCGCGGGTCCCGGGCCACGACGGCGACCGGGCGTCGGCCGGCGTCGAAGGCCTCCGCGCCGAGGACGGGCGAGGCGGCCTGGGCCAGCTGGACGGACAACTCCACGGTGAGGGTCTCGTTGGCCAGGCCACGGACGCCATCGGTTCCGAACAATCTCGACATGATCAGTCAGTGTAGGGGCCGCCCCTGCGGCCTGCATCACGGGAGGGTCACGAAACGGGCCCGGGGGCGGTAGCATCGGACCGGTCGAGCCCCCGCGGCCGCGCGCCCGTCCGCTCACATCCGCCCGGGAGGCCCCGCCCCGAACCCGAAGGACCTCGATCCATGCCCGACGTGACCCCGCCCCCGCCCTCCCGTTCCTGGACGCGCCGCAGCGTGCTGGGCGGCACGGGCCTGGCGATCGCCGCCGGCGTGGCCGGCTGCGGGCGTGATGAGCAGGCCGAGCAGAGCTCGGAGGGCGACGAGCAGGCCACCCGTCTGCCCGCCCCGGACATCATCACCACCGCGCAGTGGGGCGCCATGCAGCCCAACTACTACCTGCAGACCCTGAACGAGCGCCCCTCCTACCTGGTGATCCACCACACCACCACGCCGAACGTCACGGACGGCTCCCGGGAGGCGGCGGAAAGCATCGCACAGGTGGTCCAGAACGCGCACATGAGCCCCGCGAACGACTGGGGCGACACCGGGCAGCACTTCACCGTCTCCCGCGGCGGCTTTGCGATGGAGGGCCGCCACGGCTCCCGGCACGCGCTCGAGGGCGGACAGACGTTCATGCTCGGCGTCCACGCGCTCGGGTTCAACGCGTATGCGCTCGGCATCGAGTGCGAGGGGCTGTACATGCTGAACCCGCCGCCGCAGAGCCTCTACGCCGGCCTGGTGCCGCTCGTCGCCTACATCTGCCAGCAGTACGAGCTGCCGCCGTCCCGCATCATCGGCCACCGCGACGTCACCGCCACCAGCTGCTGCGGCGACGCGTTCTACGCCAAGCTGCCGATCCTGCGCGAGGACGTCCGCCTCTCCCTGGCCTCGGGCGAGTACCACGTCTCGGAGGGCTTCGGGGCGGACAACCTCTTCGACGACGCCCACGTCACCCCGGAGTACGTGGAGGAGGAGCGCGGCTGAATCCGCCCCCGCACACGACGGCGCCCCTCCCCGGACGGTGAGGGGCGCCGTCGTGTGCGGCCCGGTCAGCGCACGCGCGGGAACGAGCCGCCGGAGACCTCGCCGTACTCGGCCAGCTCGTTGGCCGGGCCGCAGATCTGCGGGTCGGGGCGGTGGACGATGCGCTCGTCCTTGTCCGGGTAGGGCAGCGTGTGCAGCACGTGGCGGATGGCCTCGAGGCGGGCGCGCTTCTTGTCGTTCGACTTCACGACGGTCCACGGGGCGTCGGCCGTGTGCGTGTAGAAGAACATGGCCTCCTTCGCGTTCGTGTAGTCGTCCCACTTGTCCAGGGAGGCCAGGTCGGTGGGCGAGAGCTTCCAGCGACGCACGGGGTCGGTCTCCCGCGCGGCGAAGCGATTGAGCTGCTCACGCTGGGACACGGAGAACCAGAACTTGATGATGTGCACGCCGGAGTTGACGAGCATGCGCTCCAGCTCAGGGGTCTCGCGCATGAACTCGAGGTGCTGGATGTAGCACTGGAAGTACCACTGCGAGGCCTCCTCCTCCGTGGGCTTCTCCAGGGCCACGGTCCGGGCGCCGCGGGGGTTGAGGTGCTCGTTGAAGCGCTTGATGGCGCCGCCCTTGTCGGCGGCGTCGCGGCCCTCGAAGATGATCAGGACCTTCTGGCCGGTCTCCTTGACCCAGAGCTGCATCTTCAGCAGCTCGATCTGCAGCTCGCGCTTGCGTCGTTCGTAGCTCTTGCGGCTGAGCTTGGTCTTGTACGGGTAGCCCTCACGCCAGGCCTGCGGGTCCGGGGTGGGGGGTCTTCTTCTCCCCGCCGAGCTTGCGGCCCAGCTCCCGGATCTCGTCCACCTCGGCGGCGTAGTCACGGGTCACGGCGAAGGGGGCCTGCGCGGCGTGCTCCGTGCCGTGCTCGCCACGGGTGCGGGGGTCGGGCGTGGGACTCGTGTTCTCGGCCACGGCGGCTCCCGAGGGTGTCTCCGATCGGACCGCGCACCGGACGGGCGAGCGGCCCGTCATGGCGTCGTCGCCATGCGCCTTCATATTACCCCTGGGTCAGGTGCCGCCGGCCCACGGAGACGGCGGACGCCCCGCCCCGCTCGTGAGGAGCGGGACGGGGCGTCGGCGGGGGCACGGTGGGGACACCGTGCGGCGCAGGATCAGCGCTTCGAGAACTGCGAGGCCTTGCGGGCCTTCTTGAGGCCGGCCTTCTTGCGCTCGATGACGCGGGCGTCGCGGGTCAGGAAGCCGGCCTTCTTGAGCGCCGGGCGGTTGTGCTCGCGGTCGATCTCGTTGAGGGCGCGGGAGATGCCCAGGCGCAGCGCACCGGCCTGGCCGGAGGGGCCGCCGCCGTGGATGCGGGCGATCACGTCGTAGGCGCCGGTCAGCTCCAACAGCGTGAAGGGGTCGGAGACCTCCTGCTGGTGCAGCTTGTTCGGGAAGTAGTTCTCCAGGGCGCGGCCGTTGATGGTCCACTGGCCGGAGCCGGGGACGAGGCGCACGCGGGCCACGGCCTCCTTGCGGCGGCCGACGGCGGAGCCGGGCACGGTCAGGGCCGGGCGCTCGGAGGCGACGGGGGCCTCGGCGGCGGCGGTGGACTCAGAGGTGTAGCTCGTCAGCTCCACGTCGTCGTTCTCGTTGATGCTCATGGTTCTCCTCAGGGAAGGTCTGCGTCAGTGGCCCGCCGGGGTCACTGGGCGACCTGGCCGATCTCGAAGGTCTGGGGCTGCTGGGCGGTGTGCGGGTGCTCGGCGCCCTTGTACACCTTCAGCTTGGAGAGCTGCTGGGCGGCCAGCGAGTTCTTCGGGAGCATGCCCTTGACGGCCTTCTCCACGGCGCGGACCGGGTTGGTCTCGAGCAGCTCGGCGTAGGACTGCGACTTCAGGCCGCCCGGGTAGCCCGAGTGGCGGTAGGCGCGCTTCTTCTCGAGCTTGGCGCCGGTGAGGGCGACCTTCTCGGCGTTCACGATGATGACGTAGTCGCCCATGTCCATGTGGGGGGCGAACGTCGGCTTGTGCTTGCCGCGCAGGAGGGTGGCGGTGTGGGAGGCCAGGCGGCCGAGGACGACGTCGGTGGCATCGATGATGTGCCACTGACGGTCGGCGTCACCAGGCTTGGGAGAGTACGTACGCACGTTGTCTGCCTTCAGGGTCGGTGGTGGTCCACAGCACCTGCCCGCCGGGTCGTGATTCCGGCGCGCTCGCGCTGTCAGTTCTCCGTGCGCGCCGGTCCCCCAGGTGAGGGCTGGAAGGCGTCCGGGCCCGATGCCCCGGGGGTGCGGCGCGAGCTGAAGGCCATGCAACTGAGCCACTCGCGGCACGACGCATCCGGGTGCGGGCATGCGCAACGTCCACCCATCCTACCGAACGCGGGCCTCGGAGCCAAAAGCCGTCGCCGCGGGCGACCCCGGCTCACAGGGTCCGCTTCGCCCGGGTGCCCTCGGCGCGCCGGCGCAGCTCCGCCGCCTCGTCGGGATAGCCGACGGCGAGCAGCGTCAGCCCCCGGGCGGGGCGAGGCGCACCTCGGAGTCGCGGGCCGGCCTCGCCACCCGGTGCGCGAGCCAGCCGGGCTCGCGGGCCCCCTCCCCCACCTGCAGTAGCGCCCCGACGATCGCCCGGACCATGTTGTGGCAGAACGCGTCGGCCCGGATCCGGACGCGCACGACGCCGTCCACATCGCGTCGCACCTCCAGGCGCTGGACCTCGCGGATGGTCGTGGCGCCCTCGCGGGGCCGGCAGAAGGACAGGAAGTCGTGCAGTCCGAGGACGGCGTCGGCCTCCAGCGCCATGAGGCGATCGTCCAGGGCGGCGGCGTGCCAGTGGGTGAAGCCCCGCGTGCGCGGGTCACGCGCGGCGGGCGCGTCGTCGATCCGGTACTCGTACTCGCGCCACAGCGCGCTGAACCGCGCGTCGAAGCCCGCAGGGGCCCGCCGCGCCCCGTGCACGACGACGGCCCCGCCCCACCCGGAGAGCACCCCGCCGAGGCGGCGGGTCAGGGAGGTGGCCGGTTCCAGGCCGGGGCGGCCACGGGTCAGGCCCACCCACTCCGCCTCGGTCAGGTCGAGGTGGACGACCTGACCGCGCGCGTGCACCCCCGCGTCGGTGCGACCGGCGACCACCGTGCGCACGGGCCGGCGCAGGATCCGCTCGAGCCCGTCCTCCAGCGCACCCTGGACCGAGTCGAGACCGGGCTGGCGGGCCCAGCCGTGGAAGGCGCCGCCGTCGTAGGCCAGGTCCAGGCGGACGCGCACGGACGCGGGTTCCCCGGGCGCCGGCGGGGCGTCCGGGCGGTGCTGCTCGCTCATGCTGCTCCTCAAGCGGGTCGGGGCGGGACCGGGGACGGCGAAGGGCCGCCCACCGGGTGGTGGACGGCCCTCGCCGATGCGTCGTCACGGGGACGGACGCGGACTCACGCGCTGGCGTCAGGCCATCTTCTGGGCGGCCTCGCCACCGGCAGGCTCGAAGCCCGCGGCCTTGGCCTCCTCGACGGTGGAGAACCAGACCTCGGCGGTGGTCTGGTCGTACCAGCGCGAGCCGGGGACGTGGTACTTCTTCGAGCTGGCGTTGCCCTTGATGGTGGCCTCGGCCGGAGCCGAGCCGTCCTCGTTGGTGGGCACGGCGCCGTCGATCTCGGCGGCGGCCTCCTGCGACTCGGCCACGGTGACCTCCTCGGTGGCGGCCGGGTCGACGGCCTCCACCGGGGTGGACTCGGCCGGGGCGGCCGGCGCGGACGCGGCGGCCTGCTCGGCCTCACGCACGACGGCCTGCTTGCCGGAGATCGGCTCCATGATCAGCTCGATCACGGCCATGGGCGCGTTGTCGCCCTGGCGGTTGCCGATCTTGGTGATGCGGGTGTAGCCGCCGTTGCGCTCGGCCATCGCCGGGCCGATCACGGTGAACAGCTCGTGCACGACCGCCTTGTTGGTGCGGTTCTTGGCGGCGATGAGACCCTGCACCTTGCGGCGGGCCGGCAGATCGCCCTTCTTGGCGAAGGTGATCAGGCGCTCGGCGTACGGGCGCAGGCGCTTGGCGCGGGTGAGCGTCGTGGTGATCGACTTGTGCTCGAACAGCTGGGCGGACATGTTCGCCAGCATGATGCGCTCGTGGGCCGGGCTGCCGCCCAGACGCGGACCCTTGGTGGGGGTAGGCATGGTGTTTCTCCTCGGGTGGGACCCTGCAGCCGGCTGCGGCGTTGGGTCGAAGATGTCAGGTGGTGCGGAATCGGCTCAGAAGTCCGAGAACGGGTCGTCGTCCATCTGGCGCGCGTGCGCCTGCGGGTCGTAGCCGGCCGGCGAGTCCTTGAGGGACAGGCCCAGCTCCTGGAGCTTCTCCTTGACCTCGTCGATGGACTTCGCGCCGAAGTTGCGGATGTCCATCAGGTCGGCCTCGGAACGGCCCACGAGCTCACCCACGGTGTGGATGCCCTCGCGCTTGAGGCAGTTGTACGAGCGCACGGTGAGCTCGAGCTCCTCGATCGGCTGGGCCAGGTCGGCGGAGCCCTCGACGACCTCGGGCTCGTCGCCCAGGTCGATGCCCTCGGCCTCGACGTTGAGCGAGCGGGCCAGGCCGAACAGCTCGACCAGGGTGGAGCCGGCAGAGGCCACCGCGTCACGCGGCAGCATGTTCTCCTTGGTCTCCACGTCCAGGATCAGACGGTCGAAGTCGGTGCGCTGCTCCACACGGGTGGCCTCGACCTTGAAGGTCACCTTGAGGACCGGGGAGTAGATGGAGTCGACCGGGATGCGGCCGATCTCCGCGTCCGCGGACTTGTTCTGGGCGGCGGTCACGTAGCCGCGACCGCGCTCGATGGTCAGCTCCATGTCGAACTTGCCCTTCGCGTTCAGGGTCGCGATGTGCAGGTCCGGGTTGTGGATCTCGACGCCGGCCGGCGCGGTGATGTCCGCGGCGGTGACGACGCCGGCCCCCTGCTTGCGCAGGTAGGCCACCACGGGCTCGTCGTTCTCCGAGGAGACGGAGAGCTTCTTGATGTTGAGGATGATCTCGGTGACATCCTCCTTGACTCCGTTGACGGTGCTGAACTCGTGCAGCACGCCGTCCACGCGGATGCTGGTCACGGCAGCACCGGGGATCGACGAGAGCAGAGTGCGGCGCAGGGAGTTGCCGAGGGTGTAGCCGAAGCCGGGCTCCAGGGGCTCGATGACGAACCGGGAACGACGGTCGGAGACGACCTCTTCGGTCAGCGTGGGGCGCTGTGCAATGAGCACGGACATTTCCTTTCGGCGAGCGTCCGCCATATGACGCACGCGGTGGGTGGAAACGAGGACGGGGTGGGGGCAGGTCCGCAGACCTGTCCGCGTCCGCCCCGGGCGGGGGCGGACGCGGACACAGCGCTCAGGTCAGACGCGGCGGCGCTTCGCCGGGCGAGCGCCGTTGTGGGCCATGGGGGTGACGTCCTGGATGGACCCCACCTCGAGGCCGGCGGCCTGCAGGGAGCGGATGGCGGTCTCGCGGCCCGAGCCCGGACCCTTCACGAAGACGTCCACCTTCTTCATGCCGTGCTCCTGCGCACGCTTGGCGGCCTGCTCGGCGGCCATCTGCGCGGCGTACGGGGTCGACTTGCGCGACCCCTTGAAGCCGACCTCGCCGGACGAGGCCCAGGAGATGACGGCACCCGTGGTGTCCGTGATGGACACGATGGTGTTGTTGAACGTGCTCTTGATGTGGGCCTGGCCCACGGTGATGTTCTTGTTGGCCTTGCGACGCGGCTTGCGGGCAGCCGATGCGCGAGTCTTGGGGGGCATGTGATTCTCCTCCGGGAAAGCTGCTGGTGCTGATGCTGCGGGCGGGGCGTCCGGACGTGGACGCGGTCACCGCCGGTGCAGGATCACTTCTTCTTGCCGGCGACCGTCTTCTTGGGGCCCTTGCGGGTACGGGCGTTGGTCTTCGTGCGCTGGCCGCGCACCGGCAGGCCGCGGCGGTGGCGCAGGCCCTCGTAGGAGCCGATCTCCACCTTGCGACGGATGTCGGCGGCCACCTCGCGGCGGAGGTCGCCCTCCACCTTGTAGCTGCCCTCGATGTGGTCGCGCAGCTGCACCAGCTGCTCGTCGGAGAGGTCCTTCACGCGGATGTTCGGGTCGATGCCCGTGGCGGCGAGGGTCTCCTCAGCGCGGGTCTTGCCCACACCGTAGATGTACGTGAGTGCGATGATCACGCGCTTCTCGCGCGGAATGTCAACGCCTGCAAGACGAGCCATGTGGCCGTCCTCCTGTTCTTCTGCAGCAGGGGTCTGCACCAGGGACGTCCCGTACGACGCGGCACTGGGCCTCGCGGACCCGTCGTCGCGGCGCCGGGGAAGATCCGGCGTGCTCCGCGGCGGGCGTCCGCCGTCGTCGGTCTCCGGCCCCTGCGGCCGGAGGTGGGGGCCCTCCCCTCACGGGGTGGACCGCTGTCCCTGCTGTTCGGCCCGATGGCCGGTGGGTGGTGTGGTCAACGCGACGGCGTCGCTCCCCGGGCTCCCGGGGAGGCGATCAGCCCTGGCGCTGCTTGTGGCGCGGGTTCGAGCAGATCACCAGCACGCGGCCCTTACGGCGCACGACCTGGCACTTGTCACAAATCCGCTTCACGCTCGGCTGAACCTTCACGGCTCTTCCTCCTGCGCTCGCTTGGACGGGGGTTCTTACTTGTATCGGTACACGATCCGACCCCGGTTGAGGTCGTACGGGCTAAGCTCCACCACGACGCGATCCTCGGGGAGGATGCGGATGTAGTGCTGACGCATCTTTCCGGAGATCGTGGCGAGCACGACGTGCTCGTTCTGCAGACGGACCCGGAACATCGCGTTCGGCAATGCCTCCGACACCGTGCCCTCGACCTCGATGACACCTTCCTTCTTAGCCATGTCCTCCACAATCGTCATGCCCCGGGCACGGCCGCGGAGGGCCGGGCGACGGGGCGGGAACGGGTCTGCTCGCCGGCGCACACGAGTGCGCGCACACGAACAACGTTCGATGATACCGCATTCTCGGTCTGAGAACCAGCACAGACGACGACGGCCGCCCGGTCCGCCGGACGGGCGGGACGGACGGCCGACAGCTCGGGCCGCTCACTCCCCCGGCGGGACCGGGACCACGCCGAACCGGGCGAGCTCGGAGGCGCCGCCGTCGGGCGCGGTGAGCACCCACACACCGCCGTCGTGCCGGCAGACCGAGTGCTCCCACTGGCTGGCGCGGGCGCCGTCGAGGGTCACCACGGTCCAGTCGTCCGCGAGCACCTTCGTGTCGATGGAGCCACGCACCAGCATCGGCTCGATGGCGAGTGCCAGACCGGGGCGGATCTTGGGCCCCCGGTGGCCGGTGCGGTAGTTGAACACGTCCGGCGGCAGGTGCATGGCCGAGCCGATGCCGTGCCCCACGTACTCCTCGAGGATGCCGAGCTCCTCGCCCGGCTGCGCGGAGACGAAGTCGTCGATGGCGTCCCCGATGTCCCCGACGTGGGTGGCGGAGGCGAAGGCCGCGATGCCGACCCAGAGTGCCTCCCGCGTGATCGCCGAGAGGCGCTCGTCGGCCGGGTCCGCGGTGCCGGCCGCGGAGGAGCCCAGGATCACCGTGCGGGCCGAGTCGGCGTGCCAGCCGTCCACGATCGCGCCCCCGTCGACCTTCAGCACGTCGCCGGTCTGCAGGACCCGGTCCCCGGGGATGCCGTGCACGACCTCGTCGTTGACCGAGGTGCAGATCGAGGCCGGGAAGTCGTAGTAGCCCAGGAAGTTGGACGTGGCACCGCGCTCGGCCAGCACGCCCGCGAACACGGCGTCCAGCTCCGCGGTGGTGACGCCCGGCGCGGCCGCGGCCAGCGTGGCGTCCAACGCCTCGGACAGGACCACCCCCGCGCGCTGCATGGCCTGCAGCTGGGGGGCGGTCTTGAGCTCGAGCGAGCGGCGGCCGATCACGGGGTCAGGACTCCGCGCCCGGCTGGATCACGGGCAGGGAGCCCGTGGCGGCACGCACGGAGTACACGGCCTGCAGCAGGCGCTCGGTGACGTCGTCGATCTGCCCGGTGCCGTCCACGCGGGCGACGATGCCGCGCTCCACGTACTCCTGGATGACGGACTCGGTCTCGCGGTGGTACAGGTCCAGGCGGTGCTCGATGACCTCCTGGGTGTCGTCCGCGCGGCCCTCGATCTCGGCACGCTTGAGCAGACGCTCCACGAGCTCCTCGTCGGGCACCTCCAGCTCGACGACGGCGGACAGCGACTGGCCGGACTCGGCGAGCATGGCGTCCAGCGCCTCGACCTGGCCCTTCGTGCGCGGGTAGCCGTCCAGCAGGAAGCCGTGCTCCGCGTCGGCCTGGGCGATGCGGTCCGCGACCATGCGGTTCGTGACCTCATCGGGGACGAAGTCGCCGTTGTCGATGTACTTCTTGGCCTCGACGCCGAGCGGCGTCATCGACTTCACGTTGTGGCGGAAGATGTCACCGGTGGAGATCGGGACGATCCCCATCTTGTCGGCGATCCGGGTGGCCTGGGTGCCCTTGCCGGAACCGGGAGGGCCCATGAGCAGCATGCGGGTCATCGTGTGTTCCTCACTGTCGATACGGACGGCGTTGCGGGATCGGGTCGGGGCTCAGCGCAGCAGGCCCTCGTAGTGGCGCTGCTCCATCTGTGCGCTGACCTGCTTCACGGTCTGGAGGCCGACGCCCACCATGATGAGGATGGACGTGCCGCCGAGCGGGAAGTTCTGGCTGGTGCCGATCACCGCGAAGGCGATCAGCGGGATCATGGCCACGATACCGAGGTAGAGGGCGCCCACGAGCGTGATGCGGCTGATGACGTACTGCAGGTAACGCTCGGTGGGCCGGCCGGCGCGGACGCCGGGGATGAAGCCGCCGTAGCGCTTCATGTTGTCCGAGATCTCCACCGGGTTGAACGTGATGGACACGTAGAAGTACGTGAAGCCGATGATGAGCAGGAAGTACAGGGCCATGTACACCGGGTGGTCGCCGGGGCCGAAGTACCGGCTCAGCCACGTGATCCACGGGGCCGGCGCACTGCCGTCCTGCGGCGTGTTGAACTGGATGAGGATGCTCGGGAGCATCAGCACGGAGGAGGCGAAGATGACCGGGATGACGTTGGCCATGTTCACCTTGACCGGGATGTAGGTGCTCGACCCGCCCACGGTCCGCGAGCCGATCTGCCGCTTGGCGTACTGGACCGGGATCCGGCGCTGCGACTCCTCCACGAAGACGATGGCCAGCATGGTGAGCAGGCCGATCCCCATGACGATCGCGAACACGCGCCAGCCCTGCGTCTGGACCACCTGGCCGAGGCCGGCCGGGAAGCCCGCCGCGATGGAGGTGAAGATGAGCAGGGACATGCCGTTGCCCACGCCGTTCTCGGTGATCCGCTCGCCGAACCACATGACGATGAGACAACCGGTGGTCAGGGCGATGACCACGAGCAGCACCGTGAGGATGGAGCCGTCGCGCAGCAGCGGCAGGCTGCATCCGAGCAGGGCCCCGGTGCGGGCCAGCGAGGCCATCGTGGTCGCCTGCAGCAGGGCGAGGGCGAGGGTCAGGTAGCGGGTGTACTGCGTCAGCGTCGCCTGGCCCTGCGGGCCCTCCTGGTGGAGCTGCTCGAAGCGCGGGATCACCACGCGCAGCAGCTGCACGATGATCGACGCCGTGATGTAGGGCATGATGCCGAGCGCGAAGACGGACACCTGCAGGAGCGCCCCGCCCGAGAACATGTTCACGAAGGAGTACAGGCCGCCCTGGGCGTTGCCCGCCGCGAGACACTGCTGCACCGCCGGGTAGTCCACCCCGGGGGCCGGTACGAAGGCGCCCATCCGGTAGACGGCGATGAGCGCGAGCGTGAAGGCGATCTTCCGCAACAGGTCAGGCGTCCGGACGATCCGGGCGATGGCCTTGAGCACGAGTCCTCCTGCGGTGGTCCTGTGGGGCGCGCGCCGGCCGCGGGGCGGGGCACGAGACGGCGGCCACACCGGGGCGGCCGCTGTGCGAGTCTACACGGACGGACCGAGGGCCCTGGTCCGGAGCGGCTGCTCCGGGCCAGGGCCCTCGGTGGATGGGTCGGCGTGTCAGAGGGTCTCGGTGGACCCGCCGGCGGCCTGGATCTTCTCCACGGCGGACGAGGAGAAGGCGTTCGCCTTCACCTGCACGGCCGAGGTGATCTCCCCCGTGCCCAGCACCTTCACGGGCTGACCGCGACGGACGAGGCCCTTGGACACGAGCGCGTCCACGGTGACCTCACCGCCCTCGGGGAAGTGCGCGGAGAGCTTGTCCAGGTTCACGACCTGGTACTCCGTGCGGAACGGGTTCTTGAAGCCGCGGAGCTTCGGCAGACGCATCTGCAGGGGCAGCTGGCCGCCCTCGAAGCCCGCACGGACCTGGTAACGGGCCTTGGTGCCCTTGGTGCCGCGACCGGCGGTCTTGCCCTTCGACGCCTCACCGCGACCCACACGGGTCTTGGCGGTCTTGGCACCGGGGGCCGGACGCAGGTCGTGGACCTTGATGGCGTCGTTGTCAGCCATTGTTGACCTCCTCCACGGACACCAGGTGCGGCACGGTGTTGACCATGCCGACCGTCACCGCGTCGGCCTTGCGGGTGACCTGGTGGCCGATCCGCTTCAGGCCCAGCGAGCGCAGGGTGTCCCGATGGTTCTGCTTGGAGCCCGTGACGCCGCGGGTCTGGGTGATGACCAGGGTGGCGTCCGAGGGCTGGATGTTCTTGCGAGTGGGCTCAAACACGGCTCACGCACCTGCCTTCGCGCTCTTCTGGGCGCGATCGTTCTCCATGGTGCGCAGCATCGCATGGGGGGCGATCTCGTCCAGGGCCTTGCCGCGGCGGGCGGCGACGGCCTGGGGCTCTTCCAGCTTCTTGAGTGCGTCCACGGTGCCGCGCACGATGTTGATCGCGTTCACGGAGCCCATGGACTTGGACAGCACGTCGTGGATGCCGGCGCACTCGAGCACGGCGCGCACCGGACCGCCGGCGATCACGCCGGTACCCGGGGAGGCCGGGCGGAGCAGCACGACGCCGGCGGCGTCCTCACCCTGCACCAGGTGCGGGATGGTGGAGCCGACGCGGGGGACGCGGAAGAAGGACTTCTTGGCCTCCTCCACGGCCTTCTGGATCGCGGCGGGGACCTCCTTCGCCTTGCCGTAGCCGACGCCGACGGTGCCGTCGCCGTCACCCACCACCACGAGGGCGGTGAAGGAGAAGCGGCGGCCGCCCTTGACGACCTTGGAGACGCGGTTGATGCCCACGACGCGCTCGAGGAACTGGTCCTTCTCGTCGTCCTGGGCGCCACGACGGTTGCGGTCGTCGCGACGGCCGCCACGACGATCGCCGTCACGGCCACCGCGGCCGCCGTCGCGACCGCCGCGGCCACCGGTGGCGCGCTCGGTGGTCTGGCTCGCCGAGCCCGACCCGGTCTCGGAGACGGTGGTCTCGGTGCTCTCGGTCACCTGAGTGTCCTTCTGGTTGATGTTCTCGGTCACAGCTGCAGCCCACCCTCTCGCGCACCGTCGGCCACGGCCGCGACGCGCCCGTGGTACTTGTTGCCGCCGCGGTCGAAGACCACGGCCTCGATGCCGGCCGCCTTGGCACGCTCGGCGACGAGCTCGCCCACGCGCTTGGCCTTGGCCGTCTTGTCGCCCTCGAGCGCACGCACGTCGGCCTCCATGGTGGAGGCGTACGCGAGCGTGCGGCTCTGCGTGTCGTCCACGACCTGCACGAACATGTGCCGTGCAGAGCGGTTGACGACGAGGCGGGGACGGACGGTGGTGCCGGAGATCCGCTTGCGCACCCGGAGGTGGCGGCGGGTGCGGGCGTTGAACTTGCCCTTGCCCTTCACCTTCAGAGTAGACATCACTTACCTGCCTTTCCGGCCTTGCGGCGGATCTGCTCGCCCGCGTAGCGCACGCCCTTGCCCTTGTACGGGTCGGGGCGGCGCAGCTTGCGGATGTTGGCGGCGGTCTCGCCGACCTGCTGCTTGTCGATACCGGCGACGGTGACCTTGTTGCCCTCCACCGTGAAGGTGATGCCCTGGGGCGCCTTCACCGGGACGGGGTGGGAGTAGCCCAGGGCGAACTCGAGGTCCTGGCCCTTGGCCTGCACGCGGTAGCCGGTGCCGACGACCTCGAGCTGCTTGGAGAAGCCGTTGGTCACGCCCTCGACCATGTTGCTGATGAGGGTGCGGGTCAGACCGTGCAGGGAGCGGGACTCACGCTCGTCGTCGGGGCGGGCCACGGTGACCTGCCCCTCCTCGAGGGTGGCCGTGATGGGCGTGGGCAGCGAGTGCTCGAGCTGGCCCTTGGGGCCCTTCACGGAGACGCGGTCGCCGTCGATGGTCACATCGACGCCGGCGGGGATGGTGATCGGGAGACGTCCGATTCGAGACATGTCAGTTCAGCCTTTCTTCCGTCTTGCCCGTCACCAGACGTAGGCGAGGACTTCTCCGCCCACGCCCTTCTTGGCGGCCTGCTGGTTCGTGAGGAGACCAGAGGAGGTGGACAGGATGGCGATGCCGAGGCCGCCCAGCACGTGGGGCAGGTTCGTGGACTTCGCGTACACGCGCAGGCCCGGCTTGGAGATGCGGCGCAGGCCGGCGATCGCACGCTCACGCTGCGGGCCGAACTTCAGGTCGATGGTCAGCTTCTTGCCGACCTCGGCCTCCTCCTCGCGCCAGTCCTGGATGTAGCCCTCGGCCTTGAGGATCTCGGCGACGCGAGTCTTCAGCTTCGAGGACGGCATGGACACGGTGTCGTGGTAGGCCGAGTTTGCGTTGCGCAGACGGGTCAGCATGTCTGCGACGGGATCGGTCATGGTCATGTGGGCTTCACGCCCTTTCTCGCCGTGGTTTCCGCCACCGGTTCACCGGTGGAGGACCTGTGGCGTGGAGGTCTTACTGGTCGGTCTTGAACGGGAAGCCCAGCGCCTTGAGCAGCGCGCGGCCCTCGTCGTCGTTCTTGGCGGTCGTCACCACGGTGATGTCCATGCCGCGCACGCGGTCGATCTTGTCCTGATCGATTTCGTGGAACACGGTCTGCTCGGACAGGCCGAAGGTGTAGTTGCCGTTGCCGTCGAACTGGCGGTCGGACAGGCCGCGGAAGTCACGGATGCGCGGCAGCGCGAGCGTGACCAGGCGGTCCAGGAACTCCCACATGCGGTCGCCACGGAGCGTGGCGTGCGTGCCGATGGGCATGCCCTCACGCAGCTTGAACTGCGCGATGGACTTGCGGGCCTTGGTGATCATCGGCTTCTGGCCGGTGATGGCGGTGAGGTCGGCGACCGCGCCGTCGATGATCTTGGAGTCCTTGGCGGCCTCCCCGACGCCCATGTTGACGACGACCTTCACGAGACCCGGCACCTGCATGACGTTCCCGTACTGGAACTGCTCCTGCAGGGCGCCGCGGATCTCGTCGCGGTACTTGGTCTTCAGACGCGGGGTGACCTTCTCGGTCTGCTGCACCTCGGTCATCACAGCTCCTTCCCCGAGGCCTTGGCGAAGCGGACCTTCACGGTCTTGCTCACGCCGTCCTTCTCGACGGTCTCGAAGCGGTAGCCCACACGGGTCGGCTTCTTGGTCTCCGGGTCCACCACGGCCACGTTCGAGATGTGGATCGGGGCCTCGACGACCTGCAGGCCGCCCTCGGTGGAACCGTTGTTGTCCTGGCCGGCGCGCAGGTGCTTGGTCACGCGGTTCACGCCCTCGACGAGCACGCGCTCATCCGCCGGGAACACGCGCAGGACCTTGCCCTGCTTGCCCTTGTCCTTGCCACTGATGACCTGGACGAGGTCGTCCTTCTTGATCTTGGCCATGAGGTCAGATCACCTCCGGGGCGAGCGACACGATCTTCATGAACTTCTTGTCACGCAGCTCGCGACCCACGGGGCCGAAGATGCGCGTGCCACGGGGCTCGCCGTCGGTCTTCAGGATGACCGCCGCGTTCTCGTCGAACTTGATGTACGAGCCGTCGGGACGGCGGGACTGCTTGCGGGTGCGGACCACCACGGCCTTGACGACGTCGCCCTTCTTGACGTTGCCGCCGGGGATGGCGTCCTTCACGGTGGCGACGATGGTGTCGCCGATGCCTGCGTAGCGGCGTCCGGAACCGCCGAGAACACGGATGGTCAGGATTTCCTTCGCACCGGTGTTGTCGGCGACCTTGAGCCGCGACTCCTGCTGGATCACTTGTCTCTCCTAGCGTCGCGCCGGTTCTCCCCCACGATGGGCGAGCCTTGCGGAACGGTTGAACGGGCATCCCGGGACGCTTACCCCTCCCCCGAGGCGGGCCGCCCGCCGTCGTCCCCCGGCGACGCGTG
This sequence comes from Micrococcus sp. GPGPB33, assembly GCF_037853785.1. Taxonomy (NCBI): domain Bacteria; kingdom Bacillati; phylum Actinomycetota; class Actinomycetes; order Micrococcales; family Micrococcaceae; genus Micrococcus; species Micrococcus sp. GPGPB33. The sequence goes on along the minus strand of NZ_JAQMWO010000002.1, from coordinate 1,286,260 downwards.
TTCAGACAGCGTCGGGGAGGTCGAGAGCGGAGGGGCGCGCAGGGCAGGGCCGAGGCGGATCCGGGATCGGCGTGCGCGGCCCTCGGCACACAGGATGGATGGTCCTGCCAACGAGAGGGCGCACGAATATCAGAGTCTAACGCACAAGGCCGCCCCGTGCCAGTGCACGGGGCGGCCCTCTGCGTCGCCGGCCCTCAGGGGGCCGGGTCGATCACTTGGCGCGCTCGACGATCTCCACCAGACGCCACCGCTTGGAGGCGGACAGCGGGCGGGTCTCGGCGAGGCGGACGCGGTCGCCCACGCCGGCGGTGTTGTCCTCGTCGTGCGCCTTCACGCGCTTCGAGGTCTTCAGCACCTTGCCGTAGAGCGAGTGCTTCTTGCGGTCCTCGACCTCGACGACGATGGTCTTGTCCATCTTGTCGGAGACGACGATGCCACGGAGGGCCTTGCGGTAGCCGCGCTCCTCGGAGACGGCCGGGGTCTGCTCGGTCACTTGGCAGCCTCCTCGTTCTTCTCGGCCTGCGCCTCGGCGGCGACATCGCCGCGGATGCCCAGCTCGCGCTCGCGCAGGATCGTGTAGATGCGCGCGATGTCACGCTTGACGGCCTTCAGCCGGCTGGCGTTGTCCAGCTGACCGGTGGCGGCCTGGAAGCGCAGGTTGAACAGCTCCTCCTTGGAGGACTTCAGGGCCTCCAGCAGGCGGGCGTTGTCCATCCCGTCCAGGGACTCGACGTTCAGATCCTTGGTGCCGATCGCCATGGGATCACTCACCACCCTCTCGACGGATGATACGGGCCTTCAGCGGCAGCTTGTGGATGGCCAGGCGGAGCGCCTCGCGGGCGACGTCCTCCGTGACACCCGACAGCTCGAAGAGCACGCGTCCGGGCTTGACGTTGGCGACCCACCACTCCGGCGAGCCCTTGCCGGAGCCCATGCGGGTCTCGGCGGGCTTCTTGGTGAGCGGACGGTCCGGGTAGATGTTGATCCAGACCTTGCCGCCACGCTTGATGTAGCGGGTCATGGCGATACGGGCGGCCTCGATCTGACGGTTGGTCACATAGGCCGGCGTGAGCGCCTGGATGCCCCACTCGCCGAACGTCACGGTGGTGCCGCCCTTGGCGGCGCCGGAACGCTTGGGGTGGTGCTGCTTGCGGTGCTTGACGCGACGGGGGATCAGCATCAGGCGTTGCCTCCTTCAGCGGGAGCGGCGGCCGGGGTCTCGGCGCCGGCGCCGGCGTTCTCCTGGCGGGGAGCACGCTCGGCGCGATCGTTGCGACGACGACGCTCACCGCCGCCGCGGCGCTCGCCGCCACGGCCACGGCCGGAGGGCTGCGCGGCCTCCTTGGCCGCGAGCTCCTTGGCGGTCAGGTCGCCCTTGTAGATCCAGACCTTCACGCCGATGCGGCCGAAGGTGGTCTTGGCCTCGAACTTGCCGAAGTCGATGTTCGCGCGGAGGGTGTGCAGCGGCACGCGACCCTCGCGGTAGAACTCCGAGCGGCTCATCTCGGCGCCGCCGAGGCGGCCGGAGCACTGGATGCGGATGCCCTGCGCGCCGGCGCGCATGGCGGACTGGATCGCCTTCTTCATCGCGCGGCGGAACGCCACGCGCGAGGCGAGCTGCTCGGCCACACCCTGCGCCACCAGCTGGGCATCGGTCTCGGGGTTCTTGACCTCGAGGATGTTCAGCTGGATCTGCTTGCCGGTGAGCTTCTCGAGCTCACCGCGGATGCGGTCGGCCTCGGCGCCGCGGCGGCCGATCACGATGCCCGGACGCGCGGTGTGGATGTCCACGCGCACGCGGTCACGGGTGCGCTCGATCTCCACCTTGGAGATGCCGGCGCGCTCCATGCCGGTGGTCATCAGCTCGCGGATCTTGACGTCCTCCTTGAGGAAGTCAGCGTAGCGCTGGCCCTCCTTGTGGGAGTCCGCGAACCAGTGCGAGACGTGGTCGGTGGTGATGCCGAGGCGGAACCCGTTGGGGTTGATCTTCTGGCCCATTGTCAGTTCCCACCCTTCTCGTCCTTGGACGCGACGACCACGGTCACGTGGCTCGTGCGCTTGTTGATGCGGTACGCGCGGCCCTGAGCACGGGGCTGGAACCGCTTCATGGTCGGGCCCTCGTCCACGAAGGCCTCGGTGATGTAGAGGGCGTCCTCGTCGAAGGCCTGGCCCTCGCGGTCCGCCTTGACGCGGGCGTTCGCCACCGCGGAGGCCACCAGCTTGTACACCGGCTCCGAAGCGCCCTGCTGGGCGAACTTCAGGATGGCCAGTGCTTCGGTGGCCTGCTTGCCACGGACCAGGTCGACGACGCGCCGGGCCTTCATCGGCGTCACGCGCAGGTGGCGCGCAATTGCCTTGGCTTCCATTGCTTCTCTCTTTCGATTCTCGAGAAGGTCAAGCGTGCTGTGCCCTCAGGCTCAGCGGCGCTTGCCCTTCTTGTCGTCCTTCACGTGGCCGCGGTAGGTCCGGGTCGGGGCGAACTCGCCCAGCTTGTGACCCACCATGGACTCGGTGACGAACACCGGGACGTGCTTGCGTCCGTCGTGGACCGCGATGGTGTGACCCAGCATGTCCGGGATGATCATCGACCGGCGGGACCAGGTCTTGATGACGTTCTTGCTGCCCTTCTCGTTCTCGGCCAGAACCTTCAGGTAGAGGTGCTGATCGACGAAGGGGCCCTTCTTCAGGCTGCGAGGCATGTCTTCCCTGCTCCCTTATCGCTTGTTCTTGCCGGTACGACGGCGACGCACGATGAGCTTGTCGCTTTCCTTGTTCGGACGACGCGTGCGGCCCTCGGGCTTGCCGTTCCGGTTGACGGGGTGACGACCGCCGGAGGTCTTGCCCTCGCCACCGCCGTGCGGGTGGTCGACCGGGTTCATGACGACGCCACGGACGGTCGGGCGGACGCCCTTCCAGCGCATGCGGCCGGCCTTGCCCCAGTTGATGTTCGACTGCTCGGCGTTGCCGACCTCGCCGATCGTGGCGCGGCAGCGCACGTCGACGTTGCGGATCTCACCGGAGGGCAGGCGCAGCTGGGCGTACTTGCCCTCGCGGGCGACCAGCTGCACGGACGCGCCGGCGGAGCGGGCCATCTTGGCGCCGCCGCCGGGGCGCAGCTCCACCGCGTGGATGGTGGTGCCCACGGGGATGTTGCGCATCGGCAGGTTGTTGCCGGGCTTGATGTCGGCGTTCGGGCCGGCCTCGACCACGTCGCCCTGCTTCAGCTTGGCCGGGGCCAGGATGTAGCGCTTGGCGCCGTCCGCGTAGTGCAGCAGCGCGATGCGGGCGGTGCGGTTCGGGTCGTACTCGATGTGCGCCACGGTGGCGGGCACGCCGTCCTTGTCGTGGCGACGGAAGTCGACCAGGCGGTACTGGCGCTTGTGGCCGCCGCCCTTGTGACGGGTGGTGATGCGACCGGTGTTGTTGCGGCCGCCGGTCTTGTGCAGCGGACGGAGAAGGGACTTCTCCGGCGTGGACCGGGTGATCTCTGCGAAGTCGGCCACGGACGAGCCACGCAGGCCCGGGGTGGTCGGCTTGTACTTACGGATAGCCATGTGTCAGTTCCTCGATTAAGTGGTCTCCGCACGCCGATCAGGCGAGCGGACCTCCGAAGATGTCGATGGTCCCGTCCTTGAGCGTGACGATGGCACGCTTGGTGGACTTGCGCTGGCCCCACCCGAAGCGGGTGCGACGGCGCTTGCCGGAACGGTTCAGGGTGTTGACCGAGGCCACGTCGACGTTGAAGATGCGCTCCACCGCCTGCTTGATCTCGGACTTGTTGGAGCGCGGGTCGACCAGGAAGGTGTACTTGCCCTCGTCGATCAGACCGTAGCTCTTCTCCGACACGACGGGAGCGATGATCACGTCGCGGGGATCCTTGTTGATGGAGCCGCTCACTGGGCATCCTCCTTCTTGGCGCCGGAAGCCTGGGCCACGTACGCCTCGTAGGCCGCCTGGGTGAACACGACGTCGTCGGAGACGAGCACGTCGTAGGTGTTCAGCTGGTCGGCGTACAGGGTGTGGACCGCGGGCAGGTTGCGGGCGGACAGGGCGGCGACGTCGTCGGCCCGGTCGATCACCAGCAGCACGTTCTTGCGGCCGGTGTTCAGGGACGCGAGGCCCGCCTTGGCGGCCTTGGTGGACGGGGTGGTCCCGGACACGAGGGCCTCGATGACGTGGACGCGGCCGTTGCGGGCGCGGTCCGACAGGGCACCGCGCAGGGCGGCGGCCTTCATCTTCTTGGGGGTGCGCTGCGAGTAGTCACGCGGGGTCGGGCCGTGGACGACGCCACCACCGGTCATGTGCGGGGCGCGGATGGAGCCCTGACGGGCGCGGCCGGTGCCCTTCTGCTTGAACGGCTTGCGACCGGCACCGGACACCTCGCCGCGGCGCTTCGTCTTGTGCGTGCCCTGACGGGCGGCGGCGAGCTGGGCGACGACGACCTGGTGCATGAGCGGCACGTTGGACTGCACGTCGAAGAGCTCGGCGGGCAGATCGACCTGGACGGTCTTCACGGAGTTCTCAGCCATGGTCTCAGGCTCCCTTCACGGCGCTGCGGACGAGCACGACCTGGCCCTTGGAGCCGGGCACCGCGCCCTTGATCAGCAGGAGGTTGTTCTCCACGTCGATGCCGTGGAGGGTCAGGTTCATGGTGGTCTGGCGCACGGCGCCCATGCGACCGGGCATGCGCTGGCCCTTGAACACGCGGCCGGGGGTGGACGCGCCGCCCACGGAGCCGGGCTTGCGGTGGTTCTTGTGCTGGCCGTGCGAGGCGCCCACACCGGCGAAGCCGTGGCGCTTCATGGCGCCGGCGAAGCCCTTGCCCTTGGTGGTGCCCACGACGTCGACCTTCTGGCCGGCCTCGAAGACCTCCACGGTCACGTCCTGGCCGAGCGAGTACTCGGCGGCGTCGGCGGTGCGCAGCTCGACGAGGTGGCGACGCGGGGTCACGCCGGCCTTCTCGAAGTGACCGGCCAGGGGCTTGGTCACGCGGCGGGGATCGATCTGGCCGTAGGCGATCTGCACGGCGGTGTAGCCGTCGGTCTCCTCGGAGCGCAGCTGGGTGACGACGTTCGGGTCTGCCTTGACCACGGTCACGGGGATGAGCTTGTTGTCCTCATCCCAGACCTGGGTCATGCCGAGCTTCGTGCCCAGCAGGCCCTTGATGTTCTGGGTGTTGGTCATAGTCTCTCAGCACCTCCCTCTCAGAGCTTGATCTCGATGTTGACGTCCGCGGGCAGGTCCAGTCGCATGAGCGAGTCGACGGCCTTCGGGGTCGGGTCGATGATGTCGATGAGCCGCTTGTGGGTGCGCATCTCGAAATGCTCGCGGCTGTCCTTGTACTTGTGGGGAGAACGGATAACGCAGTACACGTTCTTCTCCGTCGGCAGCGGCACGGGGCCGACCACCGTCGCGCCTGCGCGCGTGACCGTGTCAACGATCTTGCGGGCCGAGACGTCGATGACCTCGTGGTCGTACGACTTCAGCCGGATGCGGATCTTCTGTCCCGCCATGGCGTCACGCCTCTCTCGTCGGGTGTGCTGTTCCTGTCCCTGTGCGGCGGATCGTGCCCGCCTTCTTGTCCTCCACCCGCGCGGGGCGAATCCGGTCGGACCGGGTTCCTCGCCGCCGCCGGACTCCGGTCCACGCGGTCGGGCGTGTCGCATTCCTGGGAGGGCACGCGCCTGTGGCGGGTCGGAGTGGTGACGTCACATCTGGGCCGAGCTGCCGCCGCGAGACACACGACGACAGCGCAATGGCGCTTGAGCAACCGAATCAGTATAGACAGAACCGGGCCCGGTCCGCCAATCGGCGGGCCGGGCCCGACGGCCCCCGGGCTCAGCGGCCCCACTCGGTGGGCGGGCCGGCGTTGAGCAGCAGGGTGAAGACGACGGCGACCACGGCGACCGCCAGGAGCGCGCTGACCACCGGATGGCGCAGCACCACGACGAGAAGCCGTTCGAGGGGCCCCCGCTCCCCCGGCGCGCGGTCCACGACCTGCCACCGCGACGCCGGCTCGCCGCGCCGCCGCTGGGCCCGCTCGAACGGGACCGTCATGAACGGGACGATCGTCGAACCGAGGCCGAGGAGTCCGCGGGCCACGGGCCACCGCCCGTCGATCCACACGGCGACCGTCACCACGAGGTAGCAGAGGAACACGAAGCCGTGGACGCCGCCGGCGATCGGCACCACCCGCTCCGTGACTCCGCCGTACTTGAGGCCCATGGCGATCAGCAGACCGGCCCAGGTGAACATCTCGGCCATCGCCGTGACGGCGAAGAGGCGGCGCGGGCCGGGCAGGCTCATCGCTCCAGCTCCCCGCCGCGGTTCGCGCGCCGGATGCGCCGGGCACGGTCGATCTCGGGACGGAAGGTCCGCAGCGCCCAGCGCACGGCCACGACGGCCACGGCGAGCACCACGATGAGGATGAGCAGTTCAGGCATGCTCCCCAGCCTAGCCGCCGCCGCCGCGCCGTCGTCGGACACGGCGACGCCCCCGCCTCCGGGGGACCCGGAGACGGGGGCGTCGCGCGTCAGCGGCTCAACGGAGCCACGAGACGGGATGCGTCAGATCACTTGGTGATCTTGGTGACGCGGCCGGAGCCCACGGTGCGGCCACCCTCGCGGATGGCAAAGCCGAGGCCCTCCTCCATGGCGATCGGCTGGATGAGCTCGACCGACATCTCGGTGGTGTCGCCGGGCATGACCATCTCGGTGCCCTCGGGCAGCGTGATGACGCCGGTGACGTCGGTGGTGCGGAAGTAGAACTGCGGGCGGTAGTTCGAGTAGAACGGGTTGTGACGGCCACCCTCGTCCTTGGACAGGATGTAGACGTTCGCCTCGAAGTTGGTGTGCGGGGTGATGGAGCCCGGCTCCACCACAACCTGGCCGCGCTCCACGTCGTCGCGCTTCAGGCCGCGCAGCAGCAGACCGCAGTTCTCGCCGGCCCAGGCCTCGTCGAGCTGCTTGTGGAACATCTCGATGCCGGTGACGGTGGTCTTCTGCACGTCGCGGATGCCGACGATCTCGACCTCGGAGTTGATCTTCAGGGTGCCGCGCTCGGCGCGACCGGTCACCACGGTGCCACGACCGGTGATGGTGAAGACGTCCTCGATCGGCATCAGGAACGGCTTGTCCTTGTCGCGGACCGGGTCCGGGATGAACTCGTCCACGGCCTCCATGAGGTCCTCGACGGACTTGACCCACTGGGGGTCGCCCTCGAGGGCCTTCAGACCGGAGGTGCGGATGACCGGGGCCTCGTCGCCGTCGAAGTCCTGGGAGGACAGCAGCTCGCGGACCTCCATCTCGACGAGCTCGAGGAGCTCCTCGTCCTCGACCATGTCCGACTTGTTCAGGGCCACGAGCAGGGCCGGCACGCCGACCTGGCGGGCCAGGAGCACGTGCTCACGGGTCTGGGCCATCGGGCCGTCGGTGGCGGCGACCACGAGGATCGCGCCGTCCATCTGAGCGGCGCCGGTGATCATGTTCTTGATGTAGTCGGCGTGACCGGGGGCGTCCACGTGGGCGTAGTGACGCTTCTCGGTCTGGTACTCCACGTGGGAGATGTTGATGGTGATGCCGCGCTGACGCTCCTCGGGGGCGGAGTCGATCGTCGCGAAGTCACGGGCCTCGTTCAGGTCCGGGTACTTGTCGTACAGGACCTTCGAGATGGCGGCGGTCAGCGTGGTCTTGCCGTGGTCAACGTGGCCGATGGTGCCGATGTTGACGTGCGGCTTCGTCCGCTCGAACTTTGCCTTTGCCACTAGTTCCTCCTAAGAACTGGTTCATCGTCAAGAAGACTGCTCAGCCGCCTGCGACGTGCTGACAACTTGACTGAGTCTACTCGGATGGTGCGGGGTTGGGGAAATCCCGGCCTCACGAGGGCCAGTCCGGTTCCAGGCCGTCGGGACCGCCGGAAGCGGACCGGACCTGACCCGTCCTGATCGCGGACCGCCGCGCCGGGAAGGGCGGTCCGGTCGCCCCGGGCCGGCCGCGGCTGCGGCGGCCGACCCGGGGCAGGTCGTTCAGAGCAGGTGACCTGCGGTCACTCGCCCTGGGACTTCTGGATGATCTCGTCCGCCACGGCCTTGGGGACCTCGGCGTAGGAGTGGAAGGTCATCGAGTACACCGCGCGGCCCTGCGTCTTGGAGCGCAGGTCGCCGATGTAGCCGAACATCTCCGACAGCGGCACGAGGGCGTTGACCACCTTCACGCCGGTGGCGTCCTCCATGGACTGGATCTGGCCGCGGCGGGAGTTCAGGTCGCCGATGACGTCGCCCATGAACTCCTCGGGGGTGCGGACCTCCACGGCCATCAGCGGCTCGAGGATGATCGGGTTGGCCTTGCGGACACCCTCCTTGAAGGCCTGGGAGCCGGCGATCTTGAACGCCATCTCCGAGGAGTCGACGTCGTGGTACGCGCCGTCGAGCAGGGTGGCCTTCACGCCGACCATCGGGTAGCCGGCCAGCACGCCGAACTGCATGGCGTCCTGGATGCCCGCGTCCACCGAGGGGATGTACTCGCGGGGCACGCGACCGCCGGTGACGGCGTTCTCGAACTCGTAGACCTCGCCCTCGGCGGTGTCCAGGGGCTCGAAGGACAGCTGCACCTTGGCGAACTGGCCGGAGCCGCCGGTCTGCTTCTTGTGCGTGTAGTCGACCTTGTCGACCTTGCGCTTGATGGTCTCGCGGTACGCGACCTGGGGCTTGCCCACGTTGGCCTCGACCTTGAACTCGCGCTTCATACGGTCCACGAACACGTCCAGGTGGAGCTCGCCCATGCCGCCGATCTCGGTCTGGCCGGTCTCCTCGTTGAGGTTCACGCGGAACGTGGGGTCCTCGGCGACGAGCTTCTGGATGGCGGTGGAGAGCTTCTCCTGGTCACCCTTGGTCTTCGGCTCGATGGCCACGGAGATCACGGGCTCCGGGAAGGTTATCGACTCGAGGATGATCGGGTTCGCGGGATCGCACAGGGTGTCGCCCGTGGTGGTGTCCTTGAGGCCGATCACGGCGTAGATGTGGCCGGCGACCACCTCGTCCACCGGGTTCTCCTTGTTGGCGTGCATCTGGAACAGCTTGCCGATGCGCTCCTTCTTGCCCTTGGTGGCGTTGAGGATCTGCGCACCGGACTCCAGGCGGCCGGAGTACACGCGGATGAAGGTCAGCGTGCCGAAGAAGGGGTGCGTGGCGATCTTGAAGGCGAGCGCCGAGAACGGGGCCTCCTTCGACGCCTCGCGCTCCAGCACCTCCTCCTCGTCGTTCACGGCGTGGCCCTTGACGGAGCCGGCGTCCAGCGGGTTCGGCAGGTAGGCGACCACGGCGTCCAGCATCGGCTGCACGCCACGGTTCTTGAACGCGGAGCCGCAGAACACCGGGTAGGCCTCGGCGTTCACGGTCAGCTGGCGCACGCCGGCCTGGATCTCCTCGACGGTGAGCTCCTCGCCCTCGAGGTACTTCTCCATGAGCTCCTCGGAGGTCTCGGCGACGGCCTCGACGAGCTCGTTGCGGTACTCCTCGGCCTTCTCCTGGAGCTCGGCGGGGATCTCGCGAGTCTCATAGGAGGCGCCCATGGTGACGTCGCCCTTGGCGTCGCCCGGCCACACGAAGGCCTTCATGGAGAGCAGGTCGACGACGCCCACGAAGTCGTTCTCGGCGCCGATCGGCAGCTGCATCACGAGCGGACGCGCGCCGAGGCGCTTCACGATGGTGTCGACGGTGAAGTAGAAGTCCGCACCCAGCTTGTCCATCTTGTTGACGAAGCAGATGCGCGGGACGTTGTACTTGTCCGCCTGGCGCCACACGGTCTCCGACTGGGGCTCCACGCCCTCCTTGCCGTCGAACACGGCGACGGCGCCGTCGAGCACGCGCAGCGAGCGCTCCACCTCGACCGTGAAGTCCACGTGGCCGGGGGTGTCGATGATGTTGATCTGGTGGTCGTTCCAGAAGCAGGTCACCGCGGCGGAGGTGATGGTGATGCCGCGCTCCTTCTCCTGCTCCATCCAGTCCGTCGTCGCGCCGCCGTCGTGGGTCTCGCCCAGCTTGTGGTTGACACCCGTGTAGAACAGGATGCGCTCGGTGGTGGTGGTCTTGCCGGCATCGATGTGGGCCATGATGCCGATGTTGCGGACCTTGTGCAGGTCGGTCAGCACGTCCTGTGCCACGGTGTCTCCCTTGGTCGGGTGGAATGGGGGGGCTCGTGAGGTGGATGCGGTGGGTGGCCCGTCCGAGAGGACGCACCTGCGGCCCGAGGCGCGGATCGCGCGCCCCGGGCCACACGGATCACCAGCGGTAGTGGGCGAAGGCCTTGTTGGCCTCGGCCATCTTGTGGGTGTCCTCGCGACGCTTCACGGCGCCGCCCAGGCCGTTCGAGGCGTCCAGGATCTCGTTCATCAGGCGCTCGGTCATGGTCTTCTCACGGCGGGCCTTGGAGAAGCCGACCAGCCAGCGCAGGGCCAGGGCCGTGGAGCGGCCCGGCTTGACCTCGACGGGCACCTGGTAGGTGGCGCCGCCGACGCGGCGGGAGCGCACCTCGAGGGCCGGCTTGATGTTGTCCATGGCCTTCTTGAGGGTGGCCACGGGATCGGCGCCGTTCTTGGCACGGGCGCCCTCGAGCGCGCCGTACACGATGCGCTCGGCGGTGGACTTCTTGCCGTCGACGAGCACCTTGTTGATCAGCTGCGTGACCAGCGGGGAGCCGTAGACGGGATCGACGACGAGGGGGCGCTTCGGCGCAGGACCCTTACGAGGCATTACTTCTTCTCCTTCTTGGCGCCGTAGCGGGAGCGGGCCTGGCCGCGGTTCTTCACGCCCTGGGTGTCGAGGGCGCCGCGCACGATCTTGTAGCGCACGCCGGGCAGGTCCTTCACACGACCGCCGCGGACGAGCACGATCGAGTGCTCCTGCAGGTTGTGGCCCTCGCCGGGGATGTAGGCGGTGACCTCGATGCCGCCGTTCAGGCGCACACGGGCGACCTTGCGCAGCGCCGAGTTCGGCTTCTTGGGCGTGGTGGTGTACACACGGGTGCACACGCCACGACGCATGGGGTTCCCCTGCAGGGCAGGGGCCTTCGTATTGACGACCTTGGGTGAGCGGCCCTTGCGGACCAGCTGCTGAATCGTAGGCACTCTTCAGCCTTCCTGTGTTTCGGTGATCGCTGACGTGATCGACCGGCGCCCGGGGCGCCGGCTGCTCGTTCCTCTGCTCTGCCTCTCCCTGTGGGGGCTCGCAACGAGCAGACGTCCGCAGGCGTGCAAAAGTGTGGCATCTGCCGCGCAATGACCCCGCGACCCGGACAGCGTCCAATTTGCCACACGAAAAACAATCCTTGACAGCATAGCACGCCCCGGCGCCGTCGACGAGCCGGCCCCGCACGCCAAGGGGCCCGCCGCTCCCCCGCGTGAGCGGCGGAACGGCGGGCCCCCTGGGGGACGGGGATCAGGCGCGGAAGTCGCCCCCGCGGTCGTAGTCGTCCAACGAGACGGCGTGGAAGTCGTTCTCGCCGAGCGACTGGTCCAGGCCCGGGTAGTCGAAGTCCGCGAAGCCGGCCGGCGAGGCGAACAGGTTGGCCTTCGCCTCCTCCGTCGGCTCCACGACGGTCTTCGTGTAGCGGTCCAGGCCCGTGCCGGCCGGGATCAGCTTGCCGATGATCACGTTCTCCTTCAGGCCCAGCAGCGGGTCGGACTTGCCCTCCATGGCCGCCTGCGTCAGGACGCGGGTCGTCTCCTGGAAGGACGCGGCCGACAGCCACGAGTCCGTGGCCAGCGAGGCCTTCGTGATGCCCATCAGCTCGTCGCGGCCGGAGGCCGGCTGGCGGCCCTCAGCGACGGCGGCGCGGTTGGCGGCCACGAAGCGCGCCCGGTCCGTGAGCTCGCCCGGCAGCAGGTCGGTGTCACCGGACTCGATGACGGTGATGCGACGCAGCATCTGCCGGACGATGACCTCCACGTGCTTGTCGTGGATGCCCACGCCCTGGGACTGGTACACGTTCTGCACCTCGTCCACGAGGAACCGCTGCGCGGCCCGCGGGCCGAGCACGCGCAGAACCTGCTTCGGGTCCACGGCGCCGGCCACGAGCTGCGTGCCCACCGGCACGTGCTCGCCGTCGGCCACGAGGATGCGCGCACGGCGCAGCACCGGGTAGGCGATCTCCTCGGAGCCGTCGTCCGGCGTGAGCAGCAGGCGCACGGACGCCTCGGTGTCCTCGATGGTCACGCGGCCGGCGACCTCGGAGATCGGGGCCACGCCCTTCGGGGTGCGGGCCTCGAAGAGCTCCTGGATGCGGGGCAGACCCTGCGTGATGTCGTCGGCCGAGGCCACACCGCCGGTGTGGAACGTGCGCATGGTGAGCTGGGTGCCCGGCTCACCGATCGACTGGGCCGCGATGATGCCGACGGCCTCGCCGATGTCCACCAGCTGGCCGGTGGCCATGGAGCGGCCGTAGCACTTCGCGCAGGTGCCCACGGCGGACTCGCAGGTCAGGACCGAGCGGACCTTGATCTCCGTGACGCCGGCGGCCACCAGCTCGCCGATCAGCACGTCGCCCACGTCCGCACCGGCCGAGGCCAGCACCGTGCCGTCCTCGCCCGTGACGTCCTGGGCCAGCGTGCGGGCGAAGGCCGAGTTCTCGACCTGCTCGTGGGCCACCAGCTCGCCGTCGGCGTTCGGGGCGGCGATCGTGACGGACAGGCCGCGCTCGGTGCCGCAGTCGTCCTCGCGGACGATGACGTCCTGGGACACATCGACGAGACGACGGGTCAGGTAGCCCGAGTTCGCGGTCTTCAGCGCGGTGTCCGCGAGGCCCTTGCGGGCGCCGTGGGTGGCGGAGAAGTACTCGAGCACGGACAGGCCCTCGCGGTACGAGGACTTGATCGGACGCGGGATGATCTCACCCTTCGGGTTGGCCACGAGGCCGCGGATGCCCGCGATCTGGCGCACCTGGAGCCAGTTGCCTCGCGCACCGGAGGACACCATGCGGTTGATGGTGTTGAGCTCCGGCAGGCCGTCCTTCATGGCCGCGGCGACCTCGTCGGTGGCCTTGTTCCAGATGTCGATCAGCTCGGAGCGACGCTCGTCGTCCGCGATCAGGCCCTTGTCGTACTGCTGCTGCACGCGCTGGGCCTGCTCCTCGTAGCCCTCCATGATGGCGGCCTTGTCGAAGTCGGAGGTGATGTCCGAGATCGCCACGGTCACACCCGACCAGGTGCCCCAGTGGAAGCCGGCGTCCTTGAGGTTGTCCAGCGTCTGCGCGGTGACGACCATTGGGTAGCGCTCGGCCAGGTCGTTGACCAGCTGACCGAGGGTGCCCTTGGTCGCCTGCTTGTCCAGCCACGGGTAGTCGTCCGGCAGCAGCTCGTTGAACAGCACCTTGCCCAGGGTGGTCTCGATGAGGGCGATCTCGCCCTCGGACCAGCCCTCGGGGGCCGGCACGTCCGCCGACGGCACGAAGCCCTCGACGCCGATCCGTGCGGGCGCGTTCAGGTGCAGGTCGCCGCCGTCGAACGCCATGATGGCCTCGCCGACGGTCGCGTACAGGTTGCCCGCGCCGACCTCGTCCGGACGCACCGTGGTGAGGTGGTTCAGTCCGATGATCATGTCCTGGGCCGGCACGGCGACCGCGCGGCCGTCCGAGGGCTTCAGGATGTTGTGGCTCGAGAGCATGAGCAGGCGCGCCTCGGCCTGGGCCTCCGGCGACAGGGGCAGGTGGACCGCCATCTGGTCGCCGTCGAAGTCCGCGTTGAACGCGGAGCAGACCAGCGGGTGCAGCTGCAGGGCCTTGCCTTCCACGAGCTGCGGCTCGAAGGCCTGGATGCCCAGACGGTGCAGGGTGGGGGCGCGGTTCAGCAGGACCGGGTGCTCGGTGATGACCTCCTCGAGCACGTCCCAGACCTGCGGACGGAAGCGCTCCACCATGCGCTTGGCGGACTTGATGTTCTGCGCGTGGTTCAGGTCCACGAGACGCTTCATCACGAACGGCTTGAACAGCTCCAGCGCCATCTGCTTCGGCAGGCCGCACTGGTGCAGCTTGAGCTGGGGACCCACCACGATGACCGAGCGGCCCGAGTAGTCCACGCGCTTGCCGAGCAGGTTCTGACGGAACCGGCCCTGCTTGCCCTTGAGCATGTCGGAGAGTGACTTGAGCGGGCGGTTGCCCGGGCCGGTCACCGGCCGGCCGCGGCGGCCGTTGTCGAACAGCGAGTCCACGGCCTCCTGCAGCATGCGCTTCTCGTTGTTGACGATGATCTCGGGCGCGCCGAGGTCGAGCAGCCGCTTCAGGCGGTTGTTGCGGTTGATCACGCGACGGTACAGGTCGTTGAGGTCGGAGGTCGCGAAGCGGCCGCCGTCCAGCTGCACCATCGGACGCAGCTCCGGCGGGATCACCGGGACGGCGTCCAGGACCATGCCCTCGGGCGAGTTGTCCGTGGTCAGGAACGCGTTGACGACCTTCAGGCGCTTCAAGGCGCGGGTCTTGCGCTGGCCCTTGCCCGTCTTGATGGTCTCACGCAGCATCTCGGACTCGGCCTCGAGGTCGAAGGTCTGCAGGCGACGCTGGATCGCCTCCGCGCCCATCGAGCCCTCGAAGTACTGGCCGTACTTGTCCCGCATGGCGCGGTACAGACCCTCGTCGCCCTCGAGGTCGGCGACCTTGAGGTTCTTGAAGCGGTCCCAGACCTGCTCCTTGCGGTCCAGGTCCGCGTCCGCGCGCTTGCGGATCTGCGCCATGGTCTTGTCCGCGGCGTCGCGGGCCTTCTTCTTCTCGGCGGCCTTGGCGCCCTCGGACTCCAGCTTGGCCAGGTCCTTCTCGAGGTCGGCGGCCACCGCGGCGATGTCGGAGTCACGCTGGTCGGCCAGGACACGGGTCTCCTGGTCGTACTCGGCCTGGAGGTTGGCCAGGTCGCGGTGCCGGGCCTCCTCGTCCACCGAGGTGATCATGTACGCCGCGAAGTAGATGACCTTCTCGAGGTCCTTCGGCGCCAGGTCCAGCAGGTAGCCCAGGCGCGAGGGCACGCCCTTGAAGTACCAGATGTGGGTGACCGGCGCAGCCAGCTCGATGTGGCCCATGCGGTCGCGGCGCACCTTCGAGCGGGTCACCTCGACGCCGCAGCGCTCGCAGATGATGCCCTTGAAGCGCACGCGCTTGTACTTGCCGCACGCGCACTCCCAGTCACGGGTGGGGCCGAAGATCTTCTCGCAGAAGAGTCCGTCCTTCTCCGGCTTCAGGGTGCGGTAGTTGATGGTCTCCGGCTTCTTGACCTCGCCGTAGGACCAGCGGCGGATGTCCTCCGCCGTGGCCAGGCCGATGCGCATCAGGCCGAAAGAGTTGTCAGTGGACATGCTGTTCACGCTCATGCTCCGGTGAACTCCCTTGGTTCAGTGGTTCTCAGGTGACGTCTTGTGGATGCGGGATCGGGCCCGGCTCAGACTTCCTCCACCGAGCTGGGCTCGGCGTGGGAGAGGTCGATGCCCAGCTCCTCGGCGGCGCGGTAGACCTCGTCCTCCGCGTCGCGCATCTCGATGGCCTGGCCGTCGGCGGAGAGGACCTCCACGTTCAGGCAGAGGGACTGCATCTCCTTGATGAGCACCTTGAAGGACTCGGGAACACCCGGCTCCGGGATGTTCTCGCCCTTGACGATGGCCTCGTAGACCTTCACGCGGCCGTGGATGTCGTCGGACTTGATGGTCAGCAGCTCCTGGAGGGTGAACGCCGCGCCGTACGCCTCGAGCGCCCACACCTCCATCTCGCCGAAGCGCTGGCCGCCGAACTGGGCCTTACCGCCCAGCGGCTGCTGCGTGATCATCGAGTACGGGCCCGTGGAACGGGCGTGGATCTTGTCGTCCACCAGGTGGTGCAGCTTGAGCATGTACATGTAGCCCACGGACACCGGGTCCGGGAACGGCTCGCCGGTG
This sequence comes from Micrococcus sp. GPGPB33, assembly GCF_037853785.1. NCBI lineage: Bacteria > Bacillati > Actinomycetota > Actinomycetes > Micrococcales > Micrococcaceae > Micrococcus > Micrococcus sp. GPGPB33. The sequence goes on along the minus strand of NZ_JAQMWO010000002.1, from coordinate 1,270,359 downwards.
CGGCCGTCGAACAGCTGCGCCTTGCCGCTGTCGCTCATGAGACGGTCGCCGTCGCGGGTCACGTTCACGTGGCCGAGCAGGCCCGTGATCTCGTACGCCTCGGCGCCGTCGAACACCGGGGTGGCCACGTTGACCGGACCGGACTGCCGCGGGAAGTTCGGCAGGTCCTTGATCCACTCCGGCTCGCCCTGGATGTCCCAGCCGCGCGAGGCGGCCCAGCCCAGGTGCAGCTCCATGACCTGGCCGAGGTTCATGCGGCCGGGGACGCCGAGCGGGTTCAGCACGATGTCCACCGGGGTGCCGTCCGCCAGGAACGGCATGTCCTCGAGCGGCAGGATCTTCGAGATGACGCCCTTGTTGCCGTGGCGGCCGGCCATCTTGTCGCCGTCGGTGATCTTGCGCTTCTGCGCCACGTAGACGCGCACCAGCTGGTTCACGCCCGGGGGCAGGTCGTCGTCCTCGTCGCGGTCGAAGATGCGCACGCCGATGACGGTGCCGGACTCGCCGTGCGGCACCTTCAGGGACGTGTCGCGGACCTCGCGGGACTTCTCGCCGAAGATCGCGCGCAGCAGGCGCTCCTCCGGGGTCAGCTCGGTCTCGCCCTTCGGGGTCACGCGGCCGACCAGGATGTCGCCGGCCTCCACCTCGGCGCCGATGTGGATGATGCCGCGCTCGTCGAGCTGCGAGAGCACCTCCTCGGACACGTTGGGGATGTCGCGCGTGATCTCCTCGGCGCCCAGCTTGGTGTCGCGGGCGTCGACCTCGTGCTCCTCGATGTGGATCGAGGTGAGGACGTCCTCCGAGACCATGCGCTGGGACAGGATGATCGCGTCCTCGTAGTTCAGGCCCTCCCAGGGCATGAACGCGACGAGGAGGTTCTTGCCGAGCGCGAGCTCGCCGTTGTCCGTGGCGGGACCGTCGGCGATGATGCTCAGCGGCTCCACCCGCTCGCCCTCGGAGACGCGCACCCGCTGGTTGTAGGCGTTGCCCTGGTTCGAGCGGGCGAACTTCATGATCGGGTAGTGCGTGGTGGTGCCGTCGTCGTTCATGACGGTCACCAGGTCCGCGGCCACCTCGGTCACGACGCCGCCCTGGGTGGCCGTCACGGAGTCGCCCGCGTCCACGGCCACGTACTTCTCCATGCCGGTGCCCACGTAGGGGGCCTCGGAGCGGAGCAGCGGCACGGCCTGACGCTGCATGTTCGCGCCCATGAGCGCGCGGTTGGCGTCGTCGTGCTCGAGGAACGGGATCAGGGCGGTGGCCGCCGACACCATCTGGCGCGGGGACACGTCCATGTAGTCGATCTCGTCCACGGTCGAGAGCACGGGCTCGCCGTCGCCGCCGCGCTGGCGGCAGAGCACGAACTCCTCCTCGAACCGGCCGTCCTCATCCACCGGGGCGTTCGCCTGGGCGATCTGGAAGGCCAGCTCGTCGTCGGCGGTCAGGTAGTCCACGGTGTCCGTGACCCGGCCGTCGACCACGCGGCGGTACGGGGTCTCGATGAAGCCGAAGGAGTTGATCCGGCCGAAGGTCGCCAGCGAGCCGATGAGGCCGATGTTCGGGCCTTCCGGGGTCTCGATGGGGCACATGCGGCCGTAGTGCGACGGGTGGACGTCACGGACCTCCATGCCGGCACGGTCGCGGGACAGGCCGCCCGGGCCGAGCGCGGACAGGCGACGCTTGTGCGTCAGGCCGGCCAGCGGGTTGTTCTGGTCCATGAACTGGGACAGCTGCGAGGTGCCGAAGAACTCCTTGATCGCCGCCACCACGGGGCGGATGTTGATCAGGGTCTGCGGGGTGATCGCCTCGACGTCCTGGGTGGTCATGCGCTCGCGCACGACGCGCTCCATGCGGGACAGGCCGGTGCGGATCTGGTTCTCGATCAGCTCGCCCACCGCACGGATGCGACGGTTGCCGAAGTGGTCGATGTCGTCGATCTCCACGCGCACATCCACCGGCTCGCCGTCGCGCGTGCCCTTGATGACGGTCTCGCCGGCGTGCAGCGCGGCGATGAAGTGCACCATCTGGACGATGTCGTCCTCGGTGAGCACAGACGCGTTGGGGTCGCCGAGGTGCACGTCCACGCCGAGCTTGCGGTTGAGCTTGTAGCGGCCCACCTTGGCGAGGTCGTAGCGCTTCGGGGTGAAGTACAGGTTGTTCAGCAGCGTCTGCGCGGCGTCGACGGCGGCCGGCTCGCCCGGGCGCAGCTTGCGGTAGATGTCGAGCAGGGCCTCGTCCTGGTCCGCGGTGCCGTCCTTCTCGAGGGTGGCGCGGATGGAGTCGTAGTGGCCGAACTCCTCCAGGATGCGGGACTCGGTCCAGCCCATGGCCTTGAGCAGCACCGTCACGGGCTGCTTGCGCTTGCGGTCGAGGCGGACGCCGACCTGGTCACGCTTGTCCACCTCGAGCTCGAACCAGGCGCCGCGCGAGGGGATGATCTTCGCGGAGAAGATCTCCTTGTCCGAGGTCTTGTCCGGGGTGCGCTCGAAGTAGGCGCCCGGGGAGCGGACCAGCTGGGAGACGACGACGCGCTCGGTGCCGTTGATGATGAACGTGCCGTTGCGGGTCATCAGCGGGAAGTCGCCCATGAAGACGGTCTGCTGCTTGATCTCGCCGGTCGTGTTGTTCATGAACTCGGCCTTGACGTACAGCGGGGCGGAGAAGGTCGCGTCGCGATCCTTGCACTCCTCCTCCGTCATCTTGGCGTCGGCGAACTCCGGCTCGGCGAAGGACAGGGACATGGTGCCCTGGAAGTCCTCGATCGGGGAGATCTCCTCGAAGATGTCCGTCAGTCCCGAGGTGACGGGCACGGAGTGGTCGTCGGCGGCCAGGGCGGCGTCCACGCGCGCAGCCCACCGCTCATTGCCGATCAGGCGGTCGAACGACTCGGTCTGCAGCGCCAGCAGGTCCGGCACGTCCAGCGGCTCGGAGATCTTGGCGAAGGAGACGCGTCCGGCGGAGGCGCCGGATCGCGGGGAGACGGTAGCGGTTTCGTTGGAGGTGCTCGAGGCGACCACGTAGGATCCTTCCACAGGCCTTCTGGGTTCCGTTCGCTCCCCTGCCGCGAGACGGCGGCGCCGGCCCACCGCTATATGAAGGCCGTGCGGAACCGTGCGGGCCACGGCGGGACGCGGGGTCCTGCGGGCGGCACGGAACAGGGGAGATGCAAAGATCCATCCTATCCCCGCCCGTCTCCCCTGTCCAGCCGCGGGTGCGTGACCTGGGACGCCACGAGGCCCCCGGTCCGCAGTGCGGATCCGGGGGCCTCGTGAGGAAGCGTGATGCGGCTCAGGCCGCGATCATCACTTGAGGGTGACGGTGGCGCCGGCGCCCTCGAGCTGCTCCTTGGCCTTCTCGGCGGTCTCCTTGTTGACGCCCTCGAGGATGGGCTTGGGAGCGCCGTCCACCAGGTCCTTGGCCTCCTTCAGGCCGAGGGAGGTGAGGGCGCGCACCTCCTTGATGACGCCGATCTTCTTGTCGCCGGCGGCCTCGAGGACGACGTCGAACTCGTCCTTCTCCTCGGCGGCGGCGGCCTCGGCACCACCGGCGGCACCGCCGGCGGCGGCCACGGCCACGGGGGCGGCGGCGGTGACGTCGAACTTCTCCTCGAACGCCTTGATGAACTCGGACAGCTCGATGAGGGTCAGCTCCTCGAACGCGGCGAGCAGCTCTTCGGTGGTCAGCTTGGCCATGATGGCTCCTTTACGGGTACGTCTTGACTACGTGTGAAGTGGTGGGCCGTGCAGCCCGGGGCGGACTGCTCAGGCAGCCTCGCCCTGCGCGGCGCGCAGCGCCTCGACCGTGCGGACGGTCTTGGACAGCGGCGCCTGGAACAGGGCGGCAGCCTTGGACATGCTGCCCTTCATCGCGCCGGCGAACTTGGCCAGCAGCACCTCGCGGGACTCGAGGTCCGCGAGCTTCTTGATGCCGGCCTCGTCCAGGGGCTGGCCATCCATGTAGCCGCCCTTGAGCACGAGCTCCTCGTGATCCTTGGCAAAGTCACGCAGGGCCTTCGCGACGTTGACCGGGTCTCCGGTCACGAACGCGATCGCGGTGGGCCCGGACAGGTGAGCCTCGAGGCCCTCCAGACCGGCGTCCTTGGCCGCGATCTCGGCCAGCGTGTTCTTCGCCACGGCGTAGGTCGCGTCCTGACGGATGGAGTCACGCAGCTGCTTGAGCTCCGTCACCGTCAGGCCACGGTATTCCGTCAGAACAGCGGCGCTGGACTCACGGAACAGGTCCGTGAGCTCAGCCACCGCCGACTCCTTCGCGGACGTCGCCATGGTACTCCTCTCGATGATGCGTGGGAACCGCCACCCCGAGACGAGAAAACGCCCCGTGCAGATGCACGGGGCGCAGCAGGAGCATCGACGCGGTCGGACCCGGAGGGTCGACGTGCGGATGCGAGCGTGGCTCACGTTCACCTGCGCGGGCCGTCTCCGTCAGGGAGATCCTTCGGTGGGCTCTGCCCGGAGGCAGGACACCACGACCGGCGGTCTTCGGTAGGCACCAGCGTACACGTCCGGGGCGGGCCCGCAAAATCGGTCCGGGACGACGGCGGCCGGCCGTCCCGCTGCGGGGACGACCGGCCGGCGTCATGGGCCCCGGTCACCGGGGCCGCGCCGCTCAGAGCTCGGAGGAGTCCACCGAGGTCACGTTCGGGTCCATGGGCACGCCCGGGCCGAAGGTGGTGGCCACGGTGGCCTTGGAGATGTAGCGGCCCTTGGAGGAGGACGGCTTCAGACGCAGGACCTCCTCGAGGGCTGCGGCGTAGTTCTCGACCAGGGCCTTGGCCTCGAAGGAGGTCTTGCCGATGATGAAGTGCAGGTTGGAGTGCTTGTCGACGCGGAAGTCGATCTTGCCGCCCTTGATGTCGGCCACGGCCTTGGCCACGTCCGGGGTCACGGTGCCGGTCTTGGGGTTCGGCATCAGGTTGCGGGGGCCGAGCACCTTGCCCAGACGGCCGACCTTGCCCATGAGCTCCGGGGAGGCCACGGCGGCGTCGAAGTCCACCCAGCCCTCGGAGATCCGGGCGATCAGGTCGTCGTCGCCCACGACGTCCGCGCCGGCGGCGCGGGCGGCCTCGGCGCGGTCACCGGTGGCGAACACGACGACGCGGGCGGTCTTGCCGGTGCCGTGGGGCAGGCTCACGGAGCCGCGGACCATCTGGTCGGCCTTGCGGGGGTCGACCGAGAGGCGGAGGGCCACCTCCACGGTGGCGTCGGTCTTGGAGGGGTTGGTCTCCTTGGCGAGGCGGATCGCCTCCGCCGGCGAGTACAGATCATCGCCGATCGCGGCCTTGGCCGCCTTGTATGCCTTGCTGCGCTGTGCCATCTGCGTTCTTCTCCTTGTGCAGTCGTGGTCTGCGGGCCGCGCTCGGCCCTGCCACTGGAAGGGGGTGGGGGTGGGCGTCAGCCCTCGACGGCGATGCCCATCGAGCGGGCGGTGCCCGCGATGATCTTGGCGGCGGCCGGCACGTCGTTGGCGTTCAGGTCCTCCATCTTGGTCTGGGCGATCTCCTCGCACTGGGCCTGGGTCAGCGTGCCGACCTTGGCCGTGTGCGGGGTGGCGGAGCCCTTGGCGACGCCGGCGGCCTTCTTGATGAGCTCGGCGGCCGGCGGAGTCTTGGTCACGAAGGTGAACGAGCGGTCCTCGTACACGGTGATCTCGACCGGGACCACGTTGCCGCGCTGCGACTCGGTGGCGGCGTTGTACGCCTTGCAGAACTCCATGATGTTCACGCCGTGCTGGCCCAGGGCGGGGCCAATGGGCGGGGCCGGGTTGGCGGCGCCGGCCTGGATCTGAAGCTTGATCAGACCGGTGACCTTCTTCTTGGGAGCCATGAGTGGATCCTTCTCTCACTGGGGGACCCTCGGCGCAGGAGCGCACCGGGGGCGGTGGCCGCCGTGGCGCGGCGGCCGGTGCCGCGTCCGGGCCGGCAGGCGGCCGGCCCGGTGCGGAAGCGTCGGGTGTCCTCAGATGGCCTTGGTCACCTGGTTGAAGGACAGCGTCACGGGGGTCTCACGCTCGAAGATCGAGACGAGCACCACGAGCTGCTGGGCTTCCGGCTTGATCTCGGAGATCGTGGCCGGGAGGGTCTCGAACGGGCCGTCGTTGACGGTGACCGACTCGCCGACCTCGAAGTCCACGTGGATCGCGGGGGCGGCGGGCGCACCGGACTCGGCCGAGGCGGGGACGGCCAGACCGGCCTTCTCGGCGGCGCGGGCGGCCTCCTGGATCACGGACGGGGCGAGCATGTCGTACACCTCGTCCAGGCTGAGCGGCTGCGGGTGGTGGGCGTCGTTGCCCACGAAGCCCGTGACGCCCGGGGTGTGCCGCACGACGCCCCACGAGGCGTCGTCGAGGTCCATGCGGACGAGCACGTAGCCCGGGATGCGCACGCGCGAGACGATCTTGCGCGTCGTGTTCTTGATCTCCACGACCTCCTCCATGGGGACCTCGATCTCGTAGATCGAGTCCTCCATGTCCTGGGTCAGGATGCGGGCCTCGAGGTTCGTCTTCACGCGCTTCTCGTAGCCGGCGTAGGTGTGGACGACGTACCAGTCGCCGGGCTGGCGGCGCAGGCGGGTGCGCAGCTCCTCGGCGGGGTCCACGGCGGGCTCGTCGTCGGCCTGCCCCTCGACGGGTGTCGGCGCGTCCTCGCCCTCGGCGACGGCCAGGTCGGCCTCCTGCACGGTGGCCTCGGCGGTCTCGTCACCGCTGCCGGCGGGCTCGTCCAGGGCGTCCTCGACGGGCGTGCCGGCGTCCTGCGCGGTCTCCTCGGCCACGGCGTCCTCCGACATCGGGACGGACTCCTCGGCGGGCTGACGATCCAGTTCCTGCTCGGACACGGTTCCTGCTTTCTGCTGACGGACGGCGGGCCCTGCCGTCGGGGAGGGCCCTCACGGGCGTGCGGGGGACGCGTCCTGCGACGTCGGGACCGTCCGCGCCGGGCTCAGAGGCCGCCGGCGCCGAACAGGAGACCCGCCACGGTGCCGAACACCCAGTCCAGCCCCATGACCAGCAGGATCATGAACGCCACGAAGGCGAGCACCACTCCGGTCGTGCGCAGCAGCTCCTCGCTCGTGGGGGTGACGACCTTGCGGAGCTCGTCCACCACCTGGCGCAGGAACAGCGCGATCCGCGCGAACAGCCCGCGACGCTGCCTGCTCGGCGTGGGGGCGGGCCCCCCGCCGTTCGCCGCCATCTCAGTCACGTGGCCTCACTCGTCGGATCGCCGAATCGCTTTCTACACGTCCGATGCCGAGCACGAGGCCCGGCATCGAGCAGGGCAGACAGGACTCGAACCTGCAACCTGCGGTTTTGGAGACCGCTGCGCTACCAATTGCGCCACTACCCTTCGGACCGACGGAGCCGACCGAACCCTCGCGGGATCGACCGCGAACGCGGTACCGGAGATCCAGGATACGCCATCGGGCGGCGGGAGTCGAACGGGCCCCGGGCAGTCAGTACCCTGGCAGGACGGAGCCCCGCTCCGCCCCGCCCTCCCCGTCGAGCTCGAAGAAGGTCCCCATGGCCGCGCCCGCCCGCCGCGTCTCCGCCCGTCTGTCCGCCATCGCGCCCTCCGCCACCCTCGCCGTCGACGCCCGCGCCAAGGAGCTCAAGGCCGCCGGGCGCCCGGTGATCGGCTTCGGCGCCGGCGAGCCCGACTTCCCCACCCCGGACTACATCGTGGAGGCCGCCGTCGCCGCGGCCCGGGACCCGAAGAACCACCGCTACTCCCCCGCCGCCGGCCTGCCCGAGCTGCGCGAGGCGATCGCGGCCAAGACGCTGCGCGACTCCGGCGTGTCCCTCGAGGCCGCCCAGGTGCTCGTGACCAACGGCGGGAAGCAGGCCGTGTACAACGCCTTCGCCGCCCTGCTGGACCCGCAGGACGAGGTGCTCGTCCCCGCCCCCTACTGGACCACCTACCCGGAGGCGATCCGCCTGGCCGGCGGCGTGCCGGTCGAGGTGTTCGCCGGCCCCGAGCAGGGCTACAAGGTCACCGTGGACCAGCTCGACGAGGCCGTCACGGACCGCACCAAGGTGCTCCTGTTCGTCTCCCCCTCCAACCCCACCGGCGCCGTGTACTCCCCGAGGAGACGGCGGCGATCGGCCGGTGGGCACGGGAGCGGGGGCTGTGGGTGGTCACCGACGAGATCTACGAGCACCTGACCTACGACGGCATGCCGTTCACCTCGATCGTCCGCGCCGTGCCCGAGCTGGCGGAGCAGTCCGTGATCCTCAACGGCGTCGCCAAGACCTACGCCATGACGGGCTGGCGCGTCGGCTGGATGGCCGGTCCGCTGGACGTGGTCAAGGCCGCCACGAACCTGCAGTCCCACGCCACCTCGAATGTGGCCAACGTGTCGCAGCGGGCCGCGCTGGCCGCCGTCGCCGGCCCGTTGGACGCCGTGGCGGAGATGAAGACGGCGTTCGACCGCCGGCGCCGGGCCATGGTCGAGGCCATGGACGCCGTGCCGGGCTTCCACTGCCCCACCCCGCAGGGCGCGTTCTACGCGTACGTGGACGTGCGGGAGGCGCTCGGGAAGACCTACCGCGGGGGCGTCACCCCCACGACGTCGGCCGAGCTGGCCGCCTTCATCCTCGACGAGGCGGAGGTCGCCGTGGTCCCGGGCGAGGCGTTCGGCCCGTCCGGCTACCTGCGACTGTCCTACGCGTTGGGCGATGCGGACCTCGCGGAGGGCGTCGAGCGCATCCGCGCCCTGCTCAGCGCCTGAGCCGCACACCCCACCCCTGAGCCCCGCGACGCCGCGCGCCGCGGGGCTCAGGCGTATCCGCGGCGCGCGGCCCAGCGGGTCAGCTCGTGGCGGTTGGAGAGCTGGAGCTTGCGCAGCACGGAGGACACGTGGGTCTCGACCGTGCGGTCCGAGATGAACAGCTCCGCCCCGGCCTCCCGGTAGGTGTATCCGCGGGCGATCAGCCGCATGACCTCCCGCTCCCGTGCCGAGAGCCGGTCGAGGTCCTCGTCGGGGGCCGCAGCCCCGCTCGTCGCCGCAGCGGTGACGGGCGGAGGCGCGGGCGCCGTGCCGCGGAAGGCGTCGAGGACGAACCCGGCCAGCCGGGGCGAGAACACGGCGTCGCCGTCGGCCACGCGGACCGCCGCGTCCGCCACCTCGGCGCCGGAGGCCGTCTTGGTGATGTAGCCGCGGGCCCCCGCACGGATCACGGCGACGACGTCCTCGGCCGCGTCCGAGACGGACAGGGCCAGGAACCGCTGCGCGGGTCGGCGCGCGAGGACACGCTCGGCCACCTCCGCTCCCCCGCCGCCGGCCCCGCCGGGCAGGTGCACGTCCAGCAGCACCACATCCGGCGCCAGGTCCAGCACGGCGCGGACGGCCTCGTCCACGTCCCCGGCCTCGCCGAGAATGGCCAGTCGGTCCGGGTCCAGGTCGGCGCGCAGGCCGGAGCGGAAGATCGCGTGGTCGTCCACGATGACGGCCGTGCGCGGGGCGGGGTCGGTCATGGGTGCTCCTGTCCGGTGCGCGCTCGCGCACCCTCGGGCTCGGCCAGCGTCAGGTGGACCTCGGTGCCGCCCGGGCCGGACCGGATGCGGGCGGTCCCGCCGGCACGCTCCATGCGGCCGAGGATCGACTCCCGCACGCCGAGCCGGTCGGCCGGGACCGTGGGCAGGTCGAAGCCGGGGCCGCGGTCCCGGACGAACACCTCCGCGACGGTGCGGCCGCGGTCGTCCTCACCGGCCTCCGCGAAGACCTGCGCGTCGCCGGCGTGCCGGGCCGCGTTCTGCATGGCCTCGCGTGCCGCGGCCGCGAGCGGCTCGAGCCACGCCCCCGCGGCCCGCCCCACGGCCACGACCTCCACCCGGGCCCCGTGGGCGTCCTCGACGGCGGCGGCGTGCTGGTCGAGCGCCTCCGCCAGGGAGTGCGGGCCGCCGCGGGAGTCCAGGGCGAGGAACTGACGCAGCTCACGCTCCTGGGCGCGGGCCACCCGGGCCACCACGTCCGCGTCCTGGGCGCGCCGCTGGATGAGGGCGAGGGACTGCAGCACCGAGTCGTGCAGGTGCGCCGCGATCTCGGCGCGCTGGGCCTGCACCGCGAACGCGGTCCGCTCCGCGTCGCGTCGGCGCAGCCAGGCCAGGGCGTAGGGCATGGCCACCAGCGCCGCGCCGGCGAGCATCGCGACGGCGGCCAGCAGAGCCCGCCACAGCTCGCCCGAGCTCACGGCGCCCAGGACGATGGCCAGCACCGCCAGCAGCACGAGGGCCGTGCCGAGCACGAGGCGGACCAGTCGTCCGCTCCGCCCGGCCCGGGGCCCGCCCGCCAGGTCGAGCTGCATCCAGGCCAGGCCGAGGCCGATCACGAGGACGGCCACCGGGCCCACGAGCGCCCAGTCGACGGTGAGGCCGAGGCCGTCCGCGACGGTCAGCACGCCCACGCCGAGCACCACGGCGGCCAGCAGCACCGGCCAGCCGCCCTCGCGCACCCGCTCGAGCACCTCGGGGGCGCGACCACGCAGGGTGGGGGCGTCGGCGGCGGGGGCGCCGTCCGGACCCTCCTCCGGCATGAGCAGCCAGAGCCACACGTACAGGGCCAGGCCCGCGCCGCCCAGCAGGCTCAGCAGCGCCAGGGCCGCGCGGACGCGGCCGGCGGGCATCCCGAGGTGCCGGGCGAGCCCCGCGGCGACGCCGGACACCGGACGGTCGGCCCCGTGCCGCATCAACGGCGGACGCGGGGCCGGCGCGGGCGCGGACGGGGTGGGCATGCCCCCATCCTGCCGTGTCGGACGGGGCGGCACATCCGGGGAGGATTCCGGGAGTTCCCGGATGGGCGGGGGCCGCAGGCGGACGAGGATGGAGACATGACGAGCACACACGACCCGTTCACCGGCCCCGGCCCCCACGTCGCCCCCGACGGAGCCGCCTCGGGCGAGACCGGCCCCGACGGACTGGACGCCCTGCCGGGCTGGCTGCGCCGCGCCGTCCTGAGCTGGGGCGTGCGCCGCTCGCCGGCCTCGTGGGTCGGCGGGGTGCTCGGCGGGGTGGCCGAGCGCTACCGCATCGACCCGCTGCTCGCCCGCGGCGTGTTCGTCGCCGTGTGCATGGTCTCCGCGGGCCTGGGCCTGCTGGCCTACGCGGCCGCCTGGGCCGTGCTCCCCGACGCCGACGGACGCGTGCAGTTCGGCCGCCTGCGCCGCAGGGAGTGGCAGGACGCCACCGTGGCCATCGGCGTGATCGGGGCGATCGGCGCCCTCAACCTGCTGCTCGGCGCCGGGTTCACCCTCATCGCCCCGGCCGTGGGCGGCCCCGGCTCCCTCCTGGGCCTGGGCGCGCTGGCCGTGCTCGTCTGGTGGCTCGTGACCCGCTGGGACGGCCGGGCGCAGGCCCGCGTGGCCCCGGGCCGGGCCCCCGACGCCGACCAGCCCAGCCACGCCGTGCCGCGCCCGGCCTGGTACGTCGGCGGAGGTCCGCGCGAGCGGGCGGCCGAGGTCACCGACCCGCACGGCTTCCACCCCGAATGGATCGACCCCGCGACCGGCACCTGGCGCGACCACGTCCACTCCCGCGAGCGGCGAGCCGCGGCGCGCCTGGCCGAGGAGGCCCCCCGGGCAGCCACCGCCCCGACCGGCTCGGGGTCCGCAGCCACGGCCGCGAAGCCGCGCCTCGGGCCGATCGCGCAGGCCGCCACCTACGCCGGGGCCGTCCTCGCCGCGCTCGCCGCCCTCGGGATCAGCCTGCTGCTCGGTGTCGGTCCGACCCCCACGCTGCTGGCGGTGCCGATGCTCGTGGCCGCGCTCGCGGTGATCGCCCCCGTCCTGCTGGGCGCTCTGCTCAGCGGCCGTCGTCCCGGCACCCTCGGCCCGGCGAGCGGCATCCTCGTGGGTGCGACGGCCCTCCAGGTCGCCGTCCTCGTGGCCCTCGGCTGACCCGCCGCCCGTCGCCCGTCCCCTGACGCGACGCGGCGGGCACGCCTAGGGTGGTGCCGACCCCCACGAGAACGCCCGAGAGGACCCCCATGCGCGTCGGAATGCTCACCTCCGGAGGCGACTGCCCCGGCCTCAACGCCGTCATCCGCTCCGCCGTCCTGCACGGCATCAAGTCGTACGACATGGAGATGGTGGGCATCCGCAACGGGTGGTCCGGCCTGATCGAGAAGGACGTCGAGGACCTGCCCCGCTCCCGCGTGCGCGGCCTGGCCCGCACCGGCGGCACCATCCTCGGCACCTCCCGCACGCACCCCTACAACGCGGAGGGCGGCGGCCCGGAGAACATGCTCCGCAACCTGCGCGAGCTGGACATCGACGCCGTCATCGCGATCGGCGGCGAGGGCACCCTGGCCGGCGCGAACCGCCTGGCCGCGGACGGGCTGCCGATCGTGGGCGTGCCCAAGACGATCGACAACGACCTGCAGGGCACCGACTACACGTTCGGCTTCGACACGGCCGTGCAGATCGCCACGGACGCCATGGACCGGCTGCGCACCACGGGCGAGTCCCACCACCGCTGCATGGTCGCCGAGGTCATGGGCCGCCACGTCGGCTGGATCGCCCTGCACTCGGGCATGGCCGCCGGCGCCCACGCGATCCTCATCCCCGAGGTCCGCACCCCGATGTCCCAGGTCGCCGAGTGGGTGCAGCAGGTCCACGACCGCGGTCGCTCCCCGCTGGTCGTGGTGGCGGAGGGCTTCGTCCCCGAGGGCCACGACGACCCGCTGGCCGAGGCCGGCGTCGAGGCGTCCGGCCGGCCGCGTCTGGGCGGCATCGGCGAGTGGGTGACCCGCGAGATCGAGGAGATGACCGGCATCGAGACGCGCAGCACCATCTTGGGCCACATCCAGCGCGGCGGCGCCCCCACCGCCACGGACCGCGTGCTCTCCACGCGCTTCGGCATGGGCGCCGTCGACCTCGTCGCCCAGCGCCGCTGGGGACAGATGGTGGCGGCCAACGGCACGGAGATCATCTCCATCCCCATGAGCGCCGCCCTCAAGGGCCTCAAGAAGGTGCCGGTCTCCCGCTACGACGAGGCGAAGATCCTGTTCGGCCGGTGAGACCCGACCACCCCGCCGTCGGCGTGCTGGCCCTCGGGCTGGCGCGTCGGCTCGGCCTGCCCGACACCGCGCTCCTGCCCGGCGACGCCCCGGCGGCGGGCGCCGAGCCGCGCCGCATCGAGGTGGCCCGGCAGGATGTGGCCGAGGCGGAGGTGCTGGCCCTGCCCTGGGCCACCGTCGTGGCGGGGCCGGCGTGGTTCACGCGTGCCTGCCGCGGCGTGCCCGCCGAGGCGCTGGGCGTGGAGTCGGCCCTGCTGCGGACGGCGGTGCGCGCCGCCGCCGGGGAGGCCGTGCGCTCCCGCGGCGAGTTCACGCTCTACGCCGCCGAGGAACCGCCGCCGGTCGACCCCTCGCGCACCGTCGCCGTGTCCGACGACCCCACCCACGTCCACGCCGTGGTCGCGCAGGCCCCCGCAGACGACGTGGCCGAGGCGGGTGTCCCCTCCTGGGAGTCCTCGGTCGCGCTCGTTCCCGACGACGGCGCGGGACGGGCGATCGAAGCCGCGGTGGCGGCGGCGGGGCATCGCGTGACGGGCGGCGTGCTGGCCTCGCTGGGCACCCTCACCCCACCGCGGCTGCGCGGTCGTGGGCTCGGCCGCTACGCGGTGGCCGTGGCGATGGACCGGGCGGCGCTGGAGGGGCTGCTGCCGTTCGCCGAGGTGCCGGCGGGCCACACAGCCGCGCACCACGTGGCGATCGCCGTCGGGCTGGAGGCGGCGGGCACGCGGACCGTCCTCGCGCTGGACTGAGCCGGCGAGTCGGTCAGCGCAGGCGGCCCACGCCGCGCGGTCGGCCGACGACCTGCCCGGCGTCCGGGGACACGAGCGGCTCCTGGCTCGCGGCGATCCAGCCGCCCTCGGCGGCACCGTCCTCGCCGGGAGCGTCCTCGCGGACCAGCAGCTCGGCGTCCACGGGCACCGTGCGCTTGAGCAGCGCCAGGGCGACGGCGCCCGCCTCATGGTGCTGGGCCGCGGCGGTGACCGTCCCCACCGGACGGGCGGCGGCGCGGGCCTCGGGCGTGTCCTCGGCCGGCCGGAGGATCACGGGGGCACCGTGCTCGGGGAGCGCGTGGACGGAGCCGTCCAGGAGCAGGCGGGTGAGGCGGCGGGGCGGGCGGCCCAGGTTGTGCACGCGCGCCACGGTCTCCTGACCGCGGTAGCAGCCCTTCTCGAGGTGCACGGCGGTGCGCAGCAGGTCCAGCTCGTGCGGGATCGCGCGGTCGTCCACGTCGAGGGCCCGGCGGGGGCGGCCGGCCTCGATGCGCAGCGCCTCGGCCGCCGTCGTGCCCGCCAGGGACCAGCCCGCGAGCACGCCCGTGCCGAGCGCGCGGACGGTGGCCTCGAGGTCGGCCCGGGTGACGAGGTACTCGCGCCAGGACCAGTCCGCACCCGGGTGGGTCGCCGGATCCGGATCGGCCGTGTAGGCCCAGCCGCCCGCCCCGACGCGCGGCCACGGGTCCAGCCACACGGTGCGGTCCTCCCAGCCGGGCACGGGCGCGGTGGCGCCCACGACGGCGACCGCCCCAGTGTGGTCCCGCAGCGTGACGTCGTGGGAGAAGCGCATCGAGGTGAGCCACGCGGCGAGGCCCGGGCCGTCCTCGCGGTCCGTGACGAGCCAGGCCGCGGCGCCGTCCTCGAGCAGGTGGGCGGCGTGCTCGATCCGCCCCTGCACGTCGAGGAAGAGGATCTCGGTGCTTGTGCCGGGGGGCAGCGTCTCGACGTGCTGCGTGCCGAGCGTGTGCAGCCAGCTCAGCCGGTCCGGGCCGGACACGGAGAGCACGGCCCGGTGGGAGAGGTCGACCAGGGCGCGGCCCCGGGCGAGGGCGCGCTGCTCGGGCAGGGGGCGACCGTAGTGCGCGGCGACGCCGGCGTCCGGGCCGCGGCCCTCGACGGCGCCGCCGGCCGGCCCCTGCGGCTCGGCCACGGCCAGGTCCAGCAGCGGGCTGCGGGAGGCCGTCACGACTGCTCCCCGCGAGCCCCGCGAGGACGCTCGGCCCCCGGGGCGAGCCGACCCTCGGCCGCGCTCGGCATGCGGTCCAGGATGGCGGAGGCGTGCGCCTCGAGCTCGGCGCCCGCGGCGTCCGCGACGTCCCAGCGCCAGAACAGCTGCCCGTTCACGAGACCGGCCATGCGGGTGGCCCGGTGGTACGGGCCGGCGGCGGAGCCGCGCAGGACCGCGTCCGTGGCCAGCTGCAGCTGCGGGCCCTTGATGCGGCCGTAGTACAGCTCGGACAGCGAGCCCGGATGCGTGATGGTGGCGGTCAGGCCGAAGCCCTCGTCGCCGGCGCGCAGCCGCTCGACGTCCTCGGCGGAGCGGAACGCGGGGACGATGTCCGCCGGGCGCATGCCGGGGCCGACGTCGCCGTCGCGCCGCGCCCGGTCCACCTGCCAGAAGCCGGACTCCACGGTCAGCGAACGCAGCAGCGTGCCGTCCGCCTCGCACAGCCACGACTCCGCGCGGTACTCGACGAACGGCAGACCATGCTCGGTGAAGTCCACCCGCTGGTAGAAGATCTCGGTGCCGGCGGAGCCGTCGCCGAGGCGGCCCTGGCCCTCCCAGCTGCCGATGAGCCAGGACAGGGGCGCGAGCTCGGGGGTGAGGTCGTACGGGAGTTCAGTCGCCATGGCAGATCACGGCGCGGCCCGACAGCGGGCCGCGCGTCCTCAGCGCTGGCCCTTGAAGAGGCCGCTGATGACGACCGCGGCGACGGCGGCCATGCCCAGGCCGGCCAGGACCACGAGGGCCAGGAAGAAGATCTCGAGCGCAAGAAGGGTATCCATGCGGGACATCCTACCGAGCGGGCCCGACCTGTCAGGCCAGGAAGCCCACCATGACGTGCGCCACGACGCCGGCCGCGCCCACGGGCGCCAACGCGAGGGCATAGCCCGCCCGGCGCGGGCGCAGGGTGGTGCCCACCGGCCGGTCCTCGGGCCGGGGTCGCGACGACGGCGCCGTGGCGGCGGTCAGGGACACGAGCACGGCCACCGCGAGCGCCGCGGCCGTGACGGCCGGCCGGTCCCGGGTGCCCACGCCGGCCAGCGCCGAGACGGGCCACGCGAGCACCGTGCCGAGGGGGATGACGACGAGCGCCAGGACCCCCGGCCGGCCCTGCATCCACGGGGTGAGGCCGACGAGGCAGACCGCGGCCACCGTGACCGCCAGCGTGATGACCAGCCCGGCGACCGCGGGGGTGTCGGTCCAACGTGAGACGGCCACCCAGCACGCCGTCACGACGGCCATGAACGCCCCGCCCATCGTGGCGACGGTGGACTCGAGGCGCAGCGGCCGGCCGGTCCCGCGCACCAGCTGGACGACGAACGAGGCCATGGTGCTCCAGGCGACGACGACGGCGAGCGGCTCGAAGAGCGTCCAGGCCCCGCTGCGCCCGTCCTCGAGCGGCGGCCACAGCAGCATGAGCAGCACCGCGACGGCCCCGGCGACGGCCAGGGTGACGCTGAGCGAGAGGCGCGCGGGCGCCCCCATCTGCCGCGGCCAGCCCCAGGCGATGACCAGGATCACGACGGCGGCGGCGAGGGCGGCGGGGACCGGGCCCAGCAGCGCGGCACCGCCCAGGACGAGGGCGGCGACGGCCGCACTCAGGGCCATGGACAAGCGCATCACCTGCCCCATCCTGCCAGGTGCGCACCGGCTCGGCCCTGGGCGGGCGACGGCGGGGCGCACCTCGCGGGCCACCGTCCTCCTTCCGTAGGGTGGCCGGCATGGCCGAACACCCCACCCCCACGACCTCCGACGCTGACGGCATGCCGCGCGTCGTCACCCCGCGCCCGGAGGAGGCGAGCGCCGTCCTGGACCTGGCCGACCGCGCCGGGGCGGCGGACGGTCATCCCCCGCTGTCGGACCAGACGCGCGTGCTGCTCGCCCGCGGCGGGCAGCTCTGGTGGGGGGCCACCCGGGGCCCGGACGGCGCGATCGACGGGGCGGCCGTGCTCGTGCCCGAGGGCGCGGCGGCGGTGCTCGAGCTCGTCGTCGACCCGGCCGCACGCCGCACCGGCCGGGGGTCGGCCCTGGCCGAGGCCGCGGCCGCCGCGGTCCGGGACCTGGCGCGGGAGGAGACCACGAGCGTCTGGGCCCACGGCATGCTCCCGGGGGCGGTCCGGCTCGCCCGGCGGCACGGCCTCGAGCCCGTCCGCGAGCTGCGCCGGATGCGCCTGTCGCACGCGGCGCTCGCGGCCCTGCCGGAGGTGCGGCTCGCCGACGGGGTGGCCCTGCGCGGCTTCGTCCCCGGCCAGGACGAGCAGGCCTGGCTGGACGTGAACGCCGCCGCCTTCGCGGACCACCCCGAACAGGGCAGCCTGACCCGCGCCGACCTCGACGACCGCATGGCGGAGGACTGGTTCGACGCCGACGGCCTCCTGCTCGCCGCCCGCGAGGCGGACGGGCGGCTGCTCGGCTTCCACTGGACGAAGGTGGAGCCGGATGCCGGAGCCGACGGCCCGCGCGTCGGGGAGGTGTACGCCGTGGGCGTCTCCCCCGACGCCCAGGGCCTCGGCCTCGGTCGGGCCCTGACGCTGGCGGGGCTGCACCGGATGGCGGAACAGGGAGTCGACGTCGTGGACCTGTACGTGGACGCGGACAACACGGCCGCCGTCGCGCTCTACGCGTCCCTCGGCTTCGAGCTGTTCGCCGCCGACGCCCAGTACCGCCGCCCCTGAGACCCTCGGGCGGGGGCCGGCCGGGCACATCCCGGCGGCCTCGTATCCTGGTGAGGCCGGCCCCCGTGGGGTCGGCCACGCCCCGTGCCCTGCCCCAGCAGTCGTCGCGGCCGCCGCACCCCGAGAGGAACCCGCCCCATGCCCTCGTCCCACGCCGACCGCGTCGCCCGCTGGTCCACGGAGGACCGCGCCTCGGAAGGCCCCCGCGCCGAGGTGCTGGCCGCCGGCATGCTGCCGTGGCGCCGCGTGCCCGGCGGCCTCGAGGTGATGGTGATCCACCGGCCCCGCTACGACGACTGGTCGTGGCCCAAGGGCAAGCTCGATCCGGGTGAGACGCTGCCGGAGTGCGCGGTCCGCGAGCTGCGCGAGGAGGTCGGCCTGGAGCTGCGGCCGGGCATCCCGCTGTGCGTGACCGCGTACGAGGTGCCCGGCAAGCGGGGCGTACGTCAGAGCAAGGAGGTCTGGTACTGGGCCGCCGAGGTCGACGGCCAGCGCGCCCTCCCCGACGGCGACGAGGTGGACGAGGTCCGCTGGGTCGGGCCGGACGAGGCCCGGCGGCTGCTGACGAACGACTCGGATCACGAACCGCTCGACCTGCTGCTGCGTGCCGCCTCCCGGGGGCGCCTGCGGACCGTGCCGCTGCTGGTGCTGCGCCACGCCAAGGCCAAGCCCCGCTCCTCGTGGTCCCGCGCCGAGCAGGAGCGCCCGCTGGCGGCGACGGGCCGGCGGCAGGCGCTCGCCGTCGAGGGCCTCGTGTCGGCCTGGCGGCCGGAGCGGCTGGTCTCCTCCCCGTGGCGCCGCTGCGTGGAGACGCTGGCCCCGCTCGTGAAGTCCAGCCGGCTGCCGCTGAAGACCAAGGGCGCGTTCACGGAGACCACGGCCCGGGAGAAGCCCAAGAAGACCCGCAAGGTGATGGCCGAGCTCATGGGCCGCTCCCGGCCGCTGGTCGTGTGCACGCACCGGCCGGTGCTGCCGACCCTGTTCGAGGTGGTCGAGGACGCGGCCGCCGGCCAGGCGGACCGCGTGCTGCGGGCCCTGCCGACCGAGGATCCGTGGCTGCGGCCCGGCGCTGTGCTGGTGGCGCACCGCGCGCTCGACCTCGACGGCGACGTGGTGGCCGTCGAGGTCTACGACCCCTGGGACGACTGAGCCGCCCGCGCCGGCCTCGGCCCGCACGACCGGGCCACCGTTGAGCGGGCCCGCCCCCGGCCCTAGGCTCGGGTCATGGAGAACACCGCCGCCCAGAGCCAGCCCGAGAAGATCGTCCACGAGCGCCTCACGGTGACCCGGGACCCGGACCGTCAGCGCTTCGAGCTGCGCCAGGACGGGACCTTCATCGGGTTCCTCGGCTACGACCAGGAGACCGTGCGCGGCGCGGACGGCGAGGACACCGTGGTCCTGCGCCTGCAGCACACCATCATCGACGAGCAGTTTGGCCGCCGCGGTTATGCCCGCGCCCTCGTGACCATGGTCCTGGACCGGCTGCGCGCGGAGGGTGACCGGATCGTGCCCGAGTGCTCCTACGTGGAGGACTACCTGCGCCGCTACCCCGAGTACCAGGACATGGTCTTCCACGGCTGACCGGGGGCGGGGCCCTGCCCTGCCGGTACCCGCCTCCGCCGGGCCGTCGACGACGCTCAGCGCGTCCGCTCGGATCGCTAGAGTGGACCGGGTGAGCATCCCCACCCCCTACGAGGACCTCCTCGCCGACGTGATGGCCCACGGGGCCGTCAAGACGGACCGGACCGGCACGGGCACGCGCAGCGTGTTCGGCCGCCAGCTGCGCTTCGACCTGGCCGAGTCCTTCCCGCTGATCACGACCAAGCGCGTGCACTTCAAGTCGGTCGCGCTCGAGCTGCTGTGGTTCCTGCGCGGGGACTCGAACGTGCGGTGGCTCCAGGAGCGCGGCGTGCGGATCTGGAACGAGTGGGCGGACGAGGACGGCGAGCTCGGCCCCGTCTACGGCGTGCAGTGGCGCTCGTGGCCCACCCCGGACGGGGGCCACATCGACCAGATCGCCAAGGTCGTGGAGCAGATCCGGACGAACCCCGACTCGCGCCGGCACATCGTCACCGCGTGGAACCCCGCCGAGGTGGACGAGATGGCGTTGCCGCCGTGCCACGCGCTGTTCCAGTTCTACGTCTCCCCCGGTCAGGACGGCGCCCCCGGGCGGCTCTCATGCCAGCTCTACCAGCGCTCGGCGGACCTGTTCCTCGGCGTGCCGTTCAACATCGCCTCGTACGCGCTGCTCACGGTGATGGTCGCGCAGCAGACCGGGTTGACGCCCGGCGAGTTCGTGTGGACCGGCGGGGACGTGCACATCTACGCGAACCACGAGGAGCAGGTGCGCGAGCAGCTCTCCCGCGAGCCGTACCCGTACCCGCGGCTGCGGCTGCGGCGCACCCCCGCGTCGATCTTCGACTACGACTACGACGACTTCGAGGTCCTCGACTACCGTCACCACCCCACCATCACGGCGCCGATCGCCGTCTGAGCCGAGGATGCGCAGCGACCCCATGAGCCGGGCCACCCGTCCCACCGAGCCCGTGATCGCCATGATCTGGGCCCAGACCCCCGAGCGCGTCATCGGCCGCGACGGCACCATGCCGTGGCACGTCCCCGAGGACCTCGCCCACTTCCGGGCCCACACGCACGGCCACCCCGTGATCATGGGCCGGCGCACGTGGGAGTCGTTCCCGGCGCGCTTCCGCCCGCTGCCCGGGCGCACGAACATCGTGGTCTCCCGCACCCTGACGGCCACCGAGGAGGCCGGCGCGGAGCTGCGGGCCGCGGGCGCCGTCGTCGTGCCTGACTTCGGGGCGGCCCTGGCCGCCGCGGCCGAGGCCGACGGCTGTGACACCGTGTGGGTGATCGGCGGGGCGACGCTCTACGAGCAGGCCCTCGACGTGGCCTCGCGCGCCGAGGTGACCGTGATCGACGCCGACGTCGACGGCGACACGCACGCCCCGCTGCTCGACGCCCGCTGGCGGCGCACCGCCGTCGAGCCCGCCCCCGACGCGTGGCTGGACTCCGCCTCCGGCCCGCGCCACCGCTTCGAACGATGGGAACGCGACTGACATGGCCCCGACCGACTCCGACCAGCGTCTGCTCTCCCCGCAGGCGGTCTCGTTCCTCGCGCTCGTCGTCCTGCCCGTGCTGGCGTTCGTGTGCGCCGTGTTCGGGCTGATCCTCGTGCTGCAGGGCAAGACCATCGCCGGGCTGGTGTTCCTGCTCGTGCTGACCCAGGTGTTCGCCGTGGGCGGTCTCATCGCGTGGAACAAGCGGAAGCGCGCGCAGCAGGGCCGCTAGCCTGGAGGGCATGACTTCCGCTGCCCCCGCATCTGTGAACGCCCCCGACGCGGCCGCCGTGCCCACCGTGGGCCTGGTCGGCTGGCGCGGCATGGTGGGGTCCGTCCTCCTGCAGCGCATGGCCGAGGAGGGCGACTTCGCCCGTATCCATCCCGTCTTCTTCTCCACGTCCAACGCCGGCGGTCCCGCGCCCGTGCTCGAGGGCATGGCCGGTGACCCGGGCGTGCTCCAGGACGCGTACGACGTGGACGCGCTCAAGGCCCTGCCCGTGATCCTCACCGCGCAGGGCGGGGACTACACGCAGGCCGTGTACCCGAAGCTGCGCGCCGCCGGCTGGGACGGCATCTGGATCGACGCCGCCTCCACCCTGCGCATGGCGGACACCTCCGTGATCGCACTGGATCCCGTGAACCGCGGCGTGATCGACGCCGCCCTGGCGAACGGGACGAAGGACTTCATCGGCGGCAACTGCACCGTCTCCTGCATGCTCATGGGCCTCGGTGGCCTGTTCAAGGCGGGCCTGGTCGAGTGGGGCACCGCCATGACCTACCAGGCGGCCTCCGGCGGCGGTGCCCGGCACATGCGCGAGCTGCTCACCCAGTACGCCGAGCTGGGCGGCGCGGTGCGGGCCGAGCTGGCCGATCCGGCGTCGGCGATCCTCGAGATCGACCGCAAGGTGATCGAGCTGCAGCGCGACGGCCTGGACTCGACGCAGTTCGGCGTGCCGCTGGGCGGCTCGCTGATCCCCTGGATCGACTCCGACCTGGGCGACGGCGTCTCCCGCGAGGAGCGCAAGGCCTACGACGAGACCAACAAGGTGCTCGGACTGACCGGGGCGGACCGGATCCCGTTCGACTCGCTGTGCGTGCGGATCGGCGCGATGCGCTCCCACTCGCAGGCCCTCACCCTCAAGCTCACCCGGGACGTGCCGCTGGACGAGGTCGAGCAGATCATCGCCGCGGACAACGAGTGGGTGCAGGTGGTGCCGAACACCAAGGAGGCCACGGTCACCGACCTGACCCCGATCGCCGCGACCGGCACCCTGCAGATCCCCGTCGGCCGGCTGCGCAAGCTCAACATGGGTCCCGAGTACCTCTCGGCGTTCACCGTCGGCGACCAGCTGCTGTGGGGTGCGGCCGAGCCCGTGCGTCGCATGCTGATGATCGCCACCGGCAACCTCTGAGCCGCGACGCCGGCGCCGCGGCGCGCGCGGGGACCCGGCCCCGCACCGGACCCCGGACCCCGGCCCCCGTTTTCGTTCGGGAAACGGCGGGTGTTCGCGCGTTGTCGTTCGGGAAACGGCGCCCGCGCCGCCTAGGGGCGCCGTTTCCCGAACGAAAGCACTCCTGGGGGCGCCGTTTCCCGAACGAAAGTGGAGGGGGGTCAGAGGCTGGTGCCGATGATCATCGGCTCGGGGTGCAGCTCGACGCCGAAGCGTTCGCGCACGCCGTCGCGCACGGTGCGCGCGACCGTCAGGACGTCCTCGGTGGTCGCGTCGCCGCGGTTGGTCATGGCGAGGGTGTGCTTCGTGGACACCGACGCGCGGCCCCCGGCCAGGCCGGTGCCGTCGGCTCCGCGGCCGTCCGGCCCGCCCTCGCGGGGGGCGACCTCGGGCAGCCCGAAGCCCTTCGCGAAGCCCGCGCGATCGATCAGCCAGGCCGCCGAGAGCTTCACGAGCGGCGTCCCGTCCTCGGCCTGGCCGGCGGCGAACGCCGGGGCGCCGTCGGGCAGGGAGGCCCGCACGGACGCGGGCACGATCGGGTTTGTGAAGTAGCTGCCCGTGGACCACGTGTCCGGGTCCGCCGGATCGGACACCATCCCCTTGGCGGCGCGCAGGGCCAGCACCTCGCGGCGGACCACCGCGAGCGGGGCATGGGCGCCCTCCTCGACGTCGAGCGCGGCCGCCAGCTGCCCGTAGCGGACCGGCACCGTCGGCTCGGCGTCGGAGGAGGCGCGACGCAGCCGCAGGTCGATCGAGAGCACGATCCACCGGGGACTCGGCGCGCCGGTCTCCAGCATGGAGCGCTTGATCACGGAGTCGCGGTAGCCGAAGCGCAGGTCCGCGGGCGTCAGCTCGACGACGTCGCCCGCCTCCCGGTCCCACGCGCGCAGGGCGACGAGCACCTGCGAGACGTCCGCGCCGTACGCGCCGACGTTCTGCACGGGCGTCGCGCCGGCCGAGCCCGGGATGCCCGAGAGCGCCTCGATCCCGCCGAGCCCGTGCGCCACGGTCCATGCGACGGCGTCGTCCCACGGGTGGCCCGCCGCGATCCGCACGACGACGGCCTCCCCCTCGTGGTCCGCGGACCGGGCCCCGTCGCCGGCGGGCGGCGTCTCGCCCTCGCCGGGCAGCGGCCCGTCCAGCACGTGGATGCCCTCGAAGGCCAGCCGCACGACGGTGCCGGGGAAGCCGGCGTCCGCCATGAGGGTGTTGGAACCGCCGCCGAGGACGAACAGGGGCTCGCCCGCCGCGTCGGCGGCGCGCACGGCCTCGATCGCCTCGGCCTCGGTGCGCGCGGTGACCCACGCGCGCGCAGGCCCGCCGACGCGGGTGGTGGTGTGGTCCGCCAGCCGCTCGCTCACGCGCTCTCCCCCGCGGGGTCGGCCAGACGGACCACGGCCTGCGCCTTGGTCAGCACGCGCGGCTTCACCGCGTCCGGGTTGGTGACGTTCAGGTCGATCCGCACCGTCCCGGCAGCCTCGTCCACGGCGCCGACCGTGCCGACGACCTCGAGCGTGGCGCCGGGGACGGGCGCGCCGTCGTCGTCCGTGCGCCCCGTGGTGTCCGCGACCGGCACCATGCCGGTGAAGCGGGTCTGGTAGTCGACGACGGCGCCCGGGTCGCCCGCCCAGTCCGAGACGAGCTGCACGGCCGCGCCCATGGTGAGCATCCCGTGGGCGATGACGCCGGGCAGGCCGACGTGCTCGGCGAACGTCGGGGACCAGTGGATCGGGTTGCGGTCGCCGGAGGCACCCGCGTAGGCGACGAGGTCGGCGCGGGTGAACGTGACGGTGCGCGTGCCGACCACCTCGCCCCGGGCGAGGTCGGACAGGCGGGGGGCGGTGCTCATCAGGACTCCTCTCCCCGGACCAGCAGGGTGGACGTGACGGTGGAGACGGCAGCGCCGTCCAGATCCGCGATCTCGGTGACGGTGGTGACCATGCGGTTGCCGCCGAGGGACTTCACGGCCTCGACCCGCACGGTCGCCACGACCTCGTCCCCGGCCACCAGCGGGCGGTGGTGGACGAAGCGCTCGTCCGCGTGGACCACCCGCGAGAAGTCGATCCCCAGCTCGGGATCGGCGACGACGGCGGCCTCGGCGCGCTGGGCGATGACGACGGCGAAGGTCGGGGGGGCGACCAGGTCGGCGTGTCCCAGGGCCCGGGCGGCCGCGACGTCGTGGTGCGCGGGATGGTGGGCCTGCACGGCCTCGGCGAAGCCGCGGACCGCCTCACGACCGACCTGGAAGGGGGCGCGGGCGGATAGCTCCGCCCGGCGACGTCGGGGTTCACGCTCAACTCGGGCCTCCTGCGGGACGGTTCTCGACTGCCGTCCAGCCTAACGGCCGGGGCGCCGCTCCCCCTGCCGGCGGGCGGCCTGGCGGAAGCGCACGAGCTGGGCGGACAGGTGCACGGCGACGCCCGCGCCGAGCACGCCCAGGGCGGTCCCGGAGACGGCGAGGCGTCCGGTGGTCCCGCCGACGACCGCCAGCACGATGCCCACGAGGAACAGCGCGGAGCCGGTCAGCACGAGGGTCCGGTACAGCCGGGAGCCGTGCTCCCACGGGGAGACGAAGCCGCGGGGCGCGGTGGTGCCGCGGGCGGGCTGGGGGGCGGGGCGACGCGTGGACATGCCCGCCAGGCTACCGGGGCGACGGACGGGCCCCGGAACGCGAAAGGACCCGGCCCCTCCGAGGAGGTGACCGGGTCCGTCCGATTCCGTAGCGGCGGGGGGACTCGATCCCCCGACCTCACGATTATGAGTCGTGCGCTCTAACCAGCTGAGCTACGCCGCCACGACACAAGAACGCCCGCACTCACGGTTTCACGCCGCGAGGGCGGGCTCTCATGTCAGAGCCCCGACCGGGAATCGATCCCGGGACCTCCATCTTACCAAGATGGCGCTCTACCACTGAGCTATCGGGGCAACGAGGTGAGACTCTACCAGGGCCCCGGGGCCGATGCAAAATCGGCCCCGGCTACGGCCTCCGGGGGTCCGCACCCCGGCCGGATCAGCGGCGGGCGCCCCGATCCGAGCGCTCCTGGGCGCCCCAACGGGGCTTGCGGCCGCCGGGGCGTCCCCCGCGGTCGTCCCGGTCCTTGCGGAAGCCACCGCGATCCTCACGGAAGCCGCGGTCGTCCCGGTCCTTGCGGAAGCCGCCGCGCTGGCCGCCGTCGCGGTCCCCGCGGAAGCCGCCGCGCTCGCCGCGGTCCTTGCGGAAGCCGCCGCGGCGCTCACCGCGGTCCTCGCCGTCGCGCTCGGCGCGGGTCGGGCGGCCGGTGTCCTTGCGCAGGCCGAGGCGACGGCCGTTGATCTCGGCGTTGGCCGCGGCCTCGAGCTGGGCCGAGGTCAGGTCTGCCGGCAGCTCGACGAGCGAGTGGTTGCCACGCAGGTCGATCGCGCCGATGGCCGAGGCGGGCAGGCCCACCTCGTTCGCCAGCGCACCCACGATGTTGCCCGGCCGCACGCGGTCCTGGTGGCCCACGGCGATCCAGTACGTCGCGTTGCCGGCCGCAGGTTCCCGGGCCGGGCCACGCGAGCCGCGGCCGTCACTCGTGCCGCGCTCACGGCCGCCGTCGCGCCCACCCTCGCGGCCTCCGTCGCGGTCCTTGCGGCCGCGGGCGCCGCCGAACGGGATCTCCTGCTCGCGGGCCAGCAGCGGGCGGCCGCCCTGGGTCATCATGCCCAGCGCGGCGGCCACACGCGCCGGCTCGACCTCGTGCTCGTCGACGTACGCGGCGACGATCTCACCGAACACCGCCAGCTCCTCCTCCGAGGCGCGCTCGAGGGTGCGGGTGATGCCGTCGGCGAAGCGGCGCTTGCGGGCCGCGTTGACGTCGGCGACGGAGGGCACGGCCATCTCCTCGACCTGCTGGCGGGTGGTCCGCTCGATCTGCTTGAGCAGGAAGCGCTCGCGCGGGGTCATGAAGAGCACGGCGTCGCCCTGCCGGCCGGCGCGGCCGGTGCGGCCGATGCGGTGCACGTAGGACTCCGCGTCCTGCGGAATGTCGTAGTTGACCACGAGCGAGATGCGCTCGACGTCGAGGCCGCGGGCGGCGACGTCGGTGGCCACGAGGATGTCCACGCGGCCGGCCTTCAGGTCCTCGACGGTCTTCTCGCGCTGCTTCTGGGCGATGTCACCGGAGATGGCGACGGCCTTGAACCCGGCGCGCGTGAGCTTCTGGGCGAGCTCCTCGGTGCCGGCACGGGTGCGCACGAAGGCGATCACGCCCTCGTGGTCCTCGGTCTCGAGGATGCGGGTCATGGCCTCGAGCTTGTACTGGTGGCCCACCTGCAGGTAGCGCTGGCGGATGGTGGCGGACGTCGTGGACTGGCGGGACACGGCCACCTCCTCCGGGGAGTTCAGGTACTGCGCGGAGATGCGGCGGATGGCCGGCGGCATGGTGGCCGAGAACAGCGCGGTCTGCTTCGTGTCCGGGGTGGAGGCGAGGATGCGGTCCACCTCCTCCGCGAAGCCCATGCGCAGCATCTCGTCCGCCTCGTCCAGCACGAGGGTCTGCAGGTCGGAGAGGTCCAGCGAGCCGCGCTCGAGGTGGTCGATCACGCGGCCCGGCGTGCCGACGACGACCTGCGCGCCCCGCCGCAGTCCGGCCAGCTGCGGGCCGTACGGGGAGCCGCCGTAGACCGCGAGCACGGAGACGTCGTCGAGATGCTTGGCGTAGCTGTCGAAGGCGTCGGCCACCTGGAGGGCGAGCTCGCGGGTCGGGGCGAGCGCGAGCACCTGCGGGGTGTCCGCGCGCCCGGTCACGTCCGTGGTCTCGGCGAGGCGGGACAGGGCCGGCAGCGCGAACGCGCCGGTCTTGCCGGTGCCGGTCTGGGCCAGGCCCACGACGTCGCGGCCGTCCAGCAGCAGCGGGATGGTCGCCTCCTGGATCGGCGAGGGGTGGGTGTAGCCCAGGTCCTCGACGGCGGCCAGCACGCGGGCGTCCAGGCCGAGGTCCAGGAAGGTGGGGCCGGCGGGCTCGGCGGGGGTTTCGGGGGCGGCGGGCTCGGCGGCGTCGACCTGCGGGACGGTCCCGGTGGCCTCCTGCTCCGCCTCGGCGAGCTCGGGGGCGACGGTCTCCGCCTCGGGGGCGGTCTCCACGGGCGCGGCGGTCGGGGCCTCGGCGGTGGTCTGGGGATCGAGGATGTCGGACATGGGTCCTCCTGTGGGGATGCGCGGGCGCACGCCGGAGGACGTCGGTCGCGGGTCGACGTCGTGGGGCGCAGGGGCCAGCTGGGTCAGATGATTCCGTCCACCCGGCAGCCCCCGAGGGCCACGACGTTCGTGGCCCGCACACACATCTGCACAGACATCTGCAGTCCGGCGTGGCACACGCGTCCACGCTCACTCATCACAGGGGGAGAGACCGGATCCGGTCCGCCCAGTCTACGCCACCGGACCCCGGGCCGGGCTGTGCCCTCGGACACCCCGGTCGCTCACCGGCCGGGACGATAGGCTCGGCACGTGCCCCAGAACAGCGAAGACCGCCCCCTCGCCCGCGGACTCGGCCGGGCCGCCGGCCGCGCCGCCCAGTCCTTCCGGGAGAGTCAGCGGGCCGACGACGCACGGCTGCGCGCCGTGCGCGCCCGCCTCACCGCCGAGGACGAGGAGCGCCTGGAACGGCGCCGCGCGGACCG
Organism: Micrococcus sp. GPGPB33; assembly: GCF_037853785.1. Classification (NCBI taxonomy): domain Bacteria; kingdom Bacillati; phylum Actinomycetota; class Actinomycetes; order Micrococcales; family Micrococcaceae; genus Micrococcus; species Micrococcus sp. GPGPB33. Next base: position 1,242,490 of record NZ_JAQMWO010000002.1, on the reverse strand, counting down.
CGAGCGCGACCTGGCCGAGCGGGACGCGGCCGAGTCCGACGCCGGCCTCGTCCACCCGCTCCTGAAGGTCGCGCGCATCTACTGGCTCGCGGTCACCGTGGTGCTGGTCGGCATCGCGGGCGCGTTCATCTGGAACGGGGCCCGCGCACAGGACAGCGGCGAGCCCGTCATCGATCCGCTCACCGGCATGGAGTCGGTGGGCGTGCTGGGCGGCGCGACGGGGCAGTTCACGATGGGCACCGCCGTCGGCCTGCTGGCCGCGGCGTCCCTGTGGGGCTGGATCGGTCTGCTGCGCCGCCGTCGCTCGGCGATCGGGACCCTGACGTTCATCGCCGTCCTGCTGGCCGCCCCCGCGTTCCTGCGGGCCAACGGCCTGCTGATCATCCTCGCCGTCGTGATGCTCCTGGGCGCCGCGCTCGTCTGGCTGCCACCCGTGCGCTCGCGCCTGCGGCGCTGAACCCGCGCGTCCCGCCCACGCCGCCGGGCGGCGGCGCCGCTCAGTCCTCCGCGGGACGGGCGGAGGCGACGACGGGCCGGGCCGTGGCGAGGTCGTACTCCATGACCTGACGGCCGCCGATCCACACGCTCAGGGCCCGCTGCATGACATCGAGCGGGTCGCCGGACCAGAGCACGAGGTCGGCGTCCTTGCCCACCTCGAGGGAGCCGATGCGGTCGTCCAACCCCAGCACGCGCGCGGGATGGAGGGTGATGGCGCGCAGAGCGGTCTCCCGGTCCAGGCCCTCCTTCACCGACAGCGCGGCCTGGTAGACGAGGAAGTCGATGGGCACCACCGGGTGGTCGGTGATGATGCTGATCTCGACGCCGGCCCGCGCCAGACGCCCCGGGTTGCGCATCGAGCGACCCCGCAGCTCCGGCTTGGACTTGGTGGTGAACAGCGGGCCGATCAGCACCGGCACGCCGCGGGCCGCGAGCTGGTCGGCCAGCGGGTGCGCCTCGGTGCCGTGGTCCAGGACGAGGTCGTAGCCGAACTCGTCGGCCAGGCGCAGGGCGGTGGCGACGTCGTCGGTGCGGTGGCAGTGCTGGCGCCAGGGGATCGTGCGCTCCAGGACGAGGGCGAGGGCGTCGAGGTGGGGGTCGCGGGTGAAGGGCTTGTCCTCGCGTTCGGCCTCCGCGCGGCGGGCCATGTAGCCCTGCGCCCGCAGGAACGCCTCGCGGATCACGAGGGCGGTGCCCAGCCGCGTGGACGGGGTGCGGCCCTTCTCCTTGTAGACGTTCTTGGGGTTCTCGCCGAGGGCGGACTTCACGCCCGAGGGACTGCGCAGCACCATCTCGTCCACGGTGCGTCCGTGGGTGTGCAGCGCCACCGCCTGGCCGCCGATCGGGTTGCCCGAGCCGGGGTTGACGTTCACGGTGGTCACCCCGCCGGCCAGGGCGTCCTTCCAGCCCGGCTCGTTCGGGTCGACGGCGTCGATCGCCCGCACCCCGGCCATCACCGGGTCCGTCATCTCGTTGACGTCCGCGGTCGCCCCGACCTCGCCCTCGGCGTGCATGCCGAGGTGGACGTGGGCATCCACGAAGCCGGGCAGCAGCCAGCGGCCCTCGCAGTCCACGACGTCGGCGCCGTCGGGTGCCTGGACGTCGGGGCCGAGCGCGGTGATCCGGCCGTCCTCGACGAGCAGGGCGCCGTCGAACGGCTCGGCGGCGACGGGGACGACGTGGGCGTTGACGAAGGCGGTGAGGGTCATGCCCGTCACACTACGCCGCCCCGTGCTCCCCACCCGTGCGCTAGACCTCTGGCGGACGTCGGCGGGTCAGAGGCTGCCCAGAGCCCGCTCCAGGTCCGCCACGAGGTCCTCGGCGTCCTCGATGCCCACCGACAGGCGCAGCAGGTCGTCCGGCACGGCCAGCTCCGTGCCGGCCACGGACGCGTGGGTCATCTCCGCCGGGTAGTTCATCAGCGACTCGATGCCGCCCAGGGACTCGGCGAGCTGGAACAGGCGGGTCGACTCGGCCACGCGGCGGGCCGCCGCGGCGCCGCCGGACAGGCGCAGCGAGACCATGCCGCCGAAACCGCGCATCTGCCGCTGTGCGAGCTCATGGCCGGGGTGGTCCGGCAGCCCCGGGTACAGCACCTGGGAGACCTCGGCGCGGCCGGTGAGCCACTCGGCGACGGCCTGGGCGTTGGCCTGGTGGCGGTCCATGCGCACCCCGAGCGTCTTGAGGCCGCGCGTGGTCAGGTACGCGTCCATGGGCCCGTTCACGGCCCCCGCCGCGAACTGCTGGAACTTCACCTGTTCGGCGAGTGCGGCGTCCGGGATCACGAGCGCCCCGCCGATCACGTCCGAGTGGCCGCCGATGTACTTCGTGGTGGAGTGCACCACCACGTCCGCGCCGAGGGCGATCGGGGACTGCAGGTACGGCGTCGCGAAGGTGTTGTCCACCACGAGCAGGGCGCCGTGCGCGTGGGCCGCCTCCGCGACCGCGGCGACGTCGGAGATCTTCATCATCGGGTTGGACGGGGTCTCCAGCCACACCATGACCGGCCCCGTGGCGGCGGCGCGCTCGACGGCGGCGGCGACCTGCTCGGCGTCCCCCATGTCCACGACGACGTGCTCCACGCCCCACGGGGCGAGCACGCGGGAGATGAGGCGGTAGGAGCCGCCGTACACGTCGTTGCCGAGCACGATCGTCATGCCCGGCCGGCCCGCGCCCATGATCAGCGCGGTCTCCGCGGCCAGGCCGGAGGCGAACGTGAGGCCGGTGGCCCGGGGGGCGCCGGACTCGTCGACGCCGGCCTCGAGCGCGGCCAGCTGCTCCTGCAGCGCGTCCCGGGTGGGGTTGGTGCCGCGGCCGTAGTCGTAGCCGCGCCGCAGCTCGCCGACGGCCGTGGGCGCGTAGGTGCTCGAGAGGTGGATCGGCGGGACGACGGCGCCGAACACCTCGTCCAGGTGCTGGCCCGCGTGCACGGCGCGCGTGCCGAAGCCTCCCCCTGGGGGTGGGCGGCGGCGTCTTCGGCGCCGGTGTCGGGGGTGGTGGCGTGCGGGTCCTCGTGGACGTTCTGCTCGGTCATCTCGGGAGCCTCCTCGGAGAGATCGGGTCGGGTGGGGCGGGCGCGGCCGGTGCGGCCGGCCTCAGGCGGTGACGTGGGCGAGGACGTCGTGCAGGGTGACGACGCCCTGGACGCGGCCGGCCTCGAGCACCAGCAGCACGGGGTCCTGGGCGAGGCGCCGGGCCACGGCGCGCAGCGGGGTGCGCGCCCCCAGGCAGGGCAGCACGGGGCCCATGACGTCGGCCACGGGGGTCTGCGCGGTGGCCCGCCCCTCAGCGAGGGCGTCCGCGAGCGCGGCGGAGGAGACGGTGCCGCGGACCTCGCCGATCCGCAGGTCGTGCCGGGGCTCGAGGATCACGGGCAGGGCGTCGACGCCGTACCGGTTCATGGTCGCCACGGCGTCCGCCACCGAGGTGGTCGGGGCCGCGGTGACGAGGGTGGGCACGGAGCCCGGGAACAGGTCGGCCTTCTCGGTCAGCAGCTCCCCCGCCGTCGCGGACCAGCGGTCGGCCTCGGCGGGGGCGCCCGCGCGGGTCGCCGGCTCGGCGTCGGCGTGCTCGAGCACCTCGACGGGCGTGCCGGCCCCGCCGGCGGCCCCCGTGGCGCCGTCGTCGTCCATCTGCGGGACCGCCGAGCGGGTGCGCCCGCGCGCCCACGCCGGCAGCACGGTCTCGCGGACGTCGTAGTCGAAGCCGCGCTCGTCCATCCACGGGTCGTTGAAGATCTTGGCGAGGTAGCCGCGGCCCGAGTCGGGCAGCACGATCACCATGACGTCCTCCGGGCCGAGCTCGCGGGCGGCGCGCAGGCCGGCGACGACGGCCAGACCGGAGGAGCCGCCCACGAGCAGGCCCTCCTCGGCGGCGAGGCGGCGGGTCATGGCCAGGGCCTCGGCGTCCTCGACGGCGATGACCTCGTCCGGGACCGCGGGGTCGTAGTTGTCCACCCACATGTCCTCGCCGACACCCTCGACGAAGTAGGGCCGGCCGGCGCCGCCGGAGTACACCGAGCCGCTGGGGTCCGCGCCGATCACGCGGACCGGACCGGACGGGCGGTCCGCCGAGACCTCCTTGAGGTAGCGGCCGGTGCCCGTGATGGTGCCGCCCGTGCCGGCGCCCATCACGACGTGGGTGACGCGGCCGGCCGTGTCCTCCCAGATCTCGGGGCCGGTGGTCTCGTAGTGGGAGGCCGGGGCGGCGGGGTTGAAGAACTGGTTGGGCTGATAGGCCCCGGGGATCTCCCGCACGAGGCGGTCGGCGACCCCGTAGTAGGACTCCTCGGACGTCGGGTCCACGGCGGTGGGCGTGACGACGAGCTCGGCGCCGTACGCGCTGAGCACGTCCCGCTTCTCCTGACCCACCTTGTCCGGGGTGACGAACACGGTGCGGTAGCCCTTGAGCTGTGAGACCAGGGCCAGCCCCACGCCCGTGTTGCCCGAGGTGGGCTCCACGACGGTGCCGCCCGGGCCGAGCAGGCCCTCGCGCTCGGCCTCCTCGATCATCTTCAGCGCGATGCGGTCCTTCACGGAGCCGCCGGGGTTCAGGTACTCGACCTTCACCAGGACGGTGGCCTCGATGCCCTCCGTCACGGAGTGCAGCTTCACGAGCGGGGTGTGCCCGATCAGCTCGAGGACGTTCTCGGCGTACTGCATGGGCTGCGCAGGGGTGGGCGCGGGGGTCTTTTCACTCACGCACCCCACGCTACGCCAGGGGCCGGACGCCGAAGGAGGGCTCCGGACACGCGGGGCAACGCCCGGCGTGCGCGCCGTCACGGCCGACGTCGTCCTGTCCGGGCCCGGGTGTACGGTGCGGGCATGACCGCCCCGGACGCCGAGCGCCGCGTGCGCGTGCCCGTCCCCGTGGACGTCGCGCTCACCCTGCGCCCCCTGCAGCGCGGTGCGGCCGACCCCACGGTCCGCGCCACACCGCAGGGCGTCTGGCTCACTCTGCGCTCCCCCGCCCCGGACGTGGCGTCGGACGGCCCGGGCCGGCCGACGTCGTTGCTGGTCTCCGGCGTCCGGGAGGCCGCAGGGGGCGGCACCGCGGTGACGGCCCGCGCGTGGGGCGCGGGCGCGAGCGCCGCCGTCGCCGGCGTGGAACGCCTGCTCGGCCTGCACGACGACGGCTGGGAAGCCTTCGACGCCCTGCTGCGGCCGGACTCCGGCGCGCCCGCGCTGCCGCCGCACGTGCGCGAGGCGCGGCGGATGCGGGCCGGGCTGCGGCTGCCGGCGGCGGGCGCGCTGTCCCGGCAGCTGCTCACCGCCGTGCTCGAGCAGAAGGTCACCCACGACCAGGCGCGGCACGGCTGGCGCACCCTCGTGCGGCTGGCCGCCCGGATCGACGACGACGGGCCCGCCCCCGGCCCGGTGCCGCCGGGGATGCTGCCGCCGCCGACCCCGGCCGCCGTCCTGCGGATCCCCTCGTGGGACTGGCATGCGCGGGCCTGGGTGCAGCCCTCCCAGTCGCGGACCATGCTGGAGGTCGCCCGGCGGGCCGCGAGCATCGACCGGCTCGGCGACGCGGTCGCCCCCGGGGACACGGCCGGGGTGGCCGCGCTGGCCCGGCGCCTGGAGTCGGTGCCCGGGATCGGGCCGTGGACCACGGCCGAGGCGCTGCAGCGCAGCCACGGGGCGGCGGACCTCGTCTCCGTGGGTGACTACCACCTGGCGCAGTACGTGGGGCAGGTCCTCACGGGACGCCGGACCGACGACGCCGGGATGCTCCGCCTGCTCGCGCCATGGGCCGGGCACCGGCAGCGGGTGGTGCGGATGATCGGGCTCTCCGGAGAGCGCAAGCAGGCGTTCGGGCCCAAGCTCGCCCCGGCCGACCACCGCGCCCACTGACGCGACGCCGGGCCGGCCGAGGCCGTGCCGGCGCGTCCGCGCGACCCCTCCGCTCCTGCACAGGCCGCTGCTCCCGGCGTGTCCTCCCCAGCCCCGGCCGGGTCCGGCCGGCCGCCCGCCCCGGGTTCCTAGCGTGGGCGATGCCGCTCCGACCGGTGCGGCGCCGCCGGGACCCTGATGAGTCCCCACCCGGGAGGAGACCGCCATGACCACCGCCTTCGAGCCCCGCCCGCACACCGCCGCCGCCCCGCGCGAACCCGACCCGCACGGCCCCGGCACGCCCGGCTCCCTGCGTCCGGGCGAGCGCGGCTCCGTGCTCATCGTGACCCGCCACCCCGACCCGGACGAGGCCATGCGGCACGCGATGGCCTGGATCACTGCCTTCGAGGAGGACTGCGGCCTCGTGCTGGACACGGACGAGACCGCGCTCTACGCCGTCGGCCGAGCGGGCGACCTGGGTGAAGCCCTGCGTCGCGGCCCCCTGGTCCACGAGGACGGCAGCCCCGCCGACACCTCCGCGTTCGTGGACGCGGTGCTCGCGGACGGCACGTGGCGCCTGCGCGACGCCGACCCGCGGGCGTGGTCGACCACGTACCGTGCCACGATCCTGGGCGCCGCCCCCGAGGCGGTCTGCACCATCTGGGACGTGTTCCCGCTGCCCGCCGCCTGAGGGTGACGGTCGTCGTCAGCCCGCACCCTGGGCGTGGGCCTGGGCCTGGACGACCTTCGCGCCCTCTTCGCGCAGCTCGACCTTGCGGACCTTGCCGGAGACGGTCATGGGGAAGGCGTCGAGCACGCGGACGTAGGCCGGGATCTTGAAGTGCGCGATCCGGCCCGTGGCGAACTCGCGGACGGCGTCCACGGTGAGCGGCTCGACGCCGTCCTTCATGATCACGCAGGCCATGAGCTGCTCGCCGTACTTCTCGTCCGGCACGCCCACCACCTGGACGTCCTGGATGTCCGGGTGGGTGTAGAGGAACTCCTCCACCTCGCGCGGGGAGATGTTCTCGCCGCCGCGGATGACGAGGTCCTTGATGCGGCCCTCGATGCGCACGGAGCCGTCCTCGTCCATGGAGGCGAGGTCGCCGGAGTGCATCCAGCCGTCGGCGTCCAGCACCTCGGCGGTCTTCTCGGGGGCGTCCCAGTAGCCGAGCATCACGGAGTAGCCGCGAGTGCACAGCTCGCCCGTGGCCCCGCGCGGGACGACGTCACCGGTGGCGGGGTCCACGATCTTCGTCTCCACGTGGGGCATGGTCCGGCCGACGGTCTGGGTGCGCACCTGTAGGGAGTCGTCGCGGCGGGTCATGGTGGACACGGGCGCGGTCTCCGTCATGCCGTAGCAGATGGCGACCTCGGACATGTGGAACCGGTCGATGACCTTCTTCATCACCTCGACAGGGCACGTCGAGCCGGCCATCACGCCGGTGCGCAGCGTGGACAGGTCCAGCTCGTCCGCCTCGGGCCGGGCGAGCATGGCGATGAACATCGCCGGCACGCCGTACAGGCTCGTCGCGCCGGTGGCGGCCACGGCCCGCAGCGCCGAGACCGGCTCGAAGCTGCGCGCCGGGATGACGGCGAGCGAGCCGTGGGAGACGGTGGCGATCACGCCGATCACCATGCCGAAGCAGTGGAAGAACGGCACCGGGATCACCACGGTGTCCTCCTCCGTGTAGCCCAGCAGCTCGCCGATGTGGAAGCCGTTGTTCAGCACGTTGCGATGCGTCAGCGTGACGCCCTTGGGGAAGCCGGTGGTGCCCGAGGTGTACTGCAGGTTCACGGGGTCCGCCGGCCGGGTGGCGGCCTCGCGCGCGGCCAGGTCCTCGTCCGAGACCCGCGCGGCCCCGGCCAGGAAGGCGGCCCACGTGCCCTCGGCCACGGGATCGGCGGCGTGCCGGCCGGCCACGTCACCGTCCTGCACGTGGGCGTAGGCGTCCTCGCCGCTCCCGGCCGGCAGCATGATCAGCTGCCGCAGGTGCGGCGCCGACTCACGGGCCACGGCCCGCGCGGTGGCGGGCGGGTCCATGCGTGCGTCCGCGCAGGCCACCACCAGCCCGCGCATGTCGCACTGCTCGACCACGTACGTCAGCTCGTGGGCGCGGTACGCCGGGTTGAGGTTCACGAGGATGACGCCGGCGCGTGCCGCGCCGTAGAGCAGCGAGACCCACTCGGCGACGTTGGGGCTCCACATCCCGATCCGGTCCCCCGCCTCGTAGCCCGCGGCCATGAGCGCCTTGGCCACCGTCACGGACTCCTCCTGCAGCTGCCCGTAGGTCCAGGTGCGTCCGGTGGCCGGGTCCCCGTCCGGTCCGCACTCCAGGAGGGCGGCGCGGTCGGCGAACCGGCGGGCGGTGTCGTCGAGGTTCTGGGCCAGGGTCTGCTCGAGCAGCTCGACGTCGGTCGGTCCCTGGGTGAAGGACTCGGGGGCGGTGGACTCGGTCATCGGGCGCTCCTCGCGGACGGTCGGGCGACGCCGCACGGCGTCACGATGCACGGCCGTGCCGCCGCCGGACCGCGGAGGGCATCGGGTGTGACACGGACCACAGGCAGGCTACGTCGCCTGGCGGGAGGCCGCCACCTCCCGGGGCGGGGACGCGGGGTGGGCCACGGCCCCGGACGGCAGAAGACCCCGGGACCGTACGGTCCCGGGGTCTTCGTTCCGGTGGCAGATACTGGATTCGAACCAGTGAAGGCAGTGCCAGCTGATTTACAGTCAGCCCCCTTTGGCCGCTCGGGAAATCTGCCGTGCCACCCGGCGGCTGCTGGGCGTCTCGAGGACGACCGCACCGGTCGGGCGAGAGTCGACTGTACAGCATCCCCGCGCCACGCCGCCAATCGGCCCGGGACCGCGCCCGTCGTCCCCGGTAGGCTGATCCGCAGAGCGCCCCGCGCGGCCCCGCAGTGGCCGTCGACGACGGGCGCGCCCCGTCCGCAGACCCTGAAGGAGAGCACCCGTGGCCAGCGATTCCACGTTCGACATCGTCAGCAAGGTGGACAGCCAGGAGGTGTCCAACGCCCTGAACCAGGCGCAGAAGGAGATCGCCCAGCGCTACGACTTCAAGGGCGTCGGCGCCGAGATCGACTTCTCCGGCGAGAAGATCCTCATGAAGGCCTCCTCCGAGGAGCGCGTCAAGGCCGTCAAGGACGTGTTCGAGTCCAAGCTCGTCAAGCGCGGCATCTCCCTCAAGTCCCTCGACGCCGGCGCCCCGTTCGCCTCCGGCAAGGAGTACCGCATCGAGGCGACCATGAAGGAGGGCATCGACCAGCCCACGGCGAAGAAGATCACGAAGCTGATCCGCGACGAGGGCCCCAAGTCCGTCAAGGCCCAGATCCAGGGGGACGAGCTGCGCGTGTCCTCCAAGTCCCGCGACGACCTGCAGTCGGTCATCGCGATGCTCAAGGACTTCGAGGACGCGGACCTGCAGTTCGTGAACTTCCGCTGATCCGCACGCCGCCTCCCCTCCGAGCCCACCAGGAGTCCCCATGCTGTACCTGATCGACCCTCGCGGGGCCGTGTGGTCCGCCGACACCACGATCGGCCGGGCGCGGGCCCGGGCCCGCGTGGACGGCCGCCCGGTCGACGACCTGAAGTTCACCAAGGCCGCCATGCTCCTGACCTTCGAGGACCATGTGGACCTCGCGCTGCGCCACGGGGTCGCCGCCCCGCGCGGCCTCCTCCTCGACCACGGGTTCGTGGCCCAGGTGCTCGCCCCCGCGAACCTGAAGGCCCAGCGCGCCAACCAGGACGCGATCGCCGAGCAGCTCGCGGTGGTGGAGCGTCGCACGGAGGACGTCGGATCGCTGCGCTCCCACCGGCACGCGGCCGCCTACGAGGGCGCGGACCAGGATCTGGAGCGCCGCATCACGAAGGCGGAGGAGGCGGCCCGCGAGACGCTCCAGGCGGCCCCGGACGAGGACCTCGTCCGCCACTGGACGCGCCTGGGCGGCGCGGTGCCGGCCACGCTCCAGGCCGACCGCGACCGCTGACCCGCCGGCCGCCGTCGTCGTGGTGGCTCCCGTGGACGGCGGCTCAGGCTGCCGCGAGCCAGACGTTTCGGCGGTTTCGCGGCCCGATCTGCAGCAGAATCATCTGGCTCACGGGCAGAAACGTCTGGCTCGGCGCTCCTCGGCGGTCGCGGGCTCGCAGCCTCCCGCCACGGAACCCCGCGCCCGCTCAGGGCGTGGGGTTCCGTGCGTCGTAGCGCAGGAAGCCGGGCTGCCACCGCATCAGCGCGCTCACGCCGAGCATGCACAGCACACCGCCGGCCAGCAGAGTCGGCCCCTCCCCCAGGCCCACGGACGCACCGCCGGTGATCAGCTCGCCCAGGCGCGGCCCGCCCGCCACCACGACGACGAACACGCCCTGCAGCCGGCCGCGCAGGTGGTCCGGGGTCGCGGACTGCAGGATCGAGCCGCGGAAGACGCCGGAGAGCGAGTCCGCGGCCCCGCCCACCGCCATGCACAGCGCGGCGAGGGCGAACGCGAGCGTGAGGCGGGGATCGCCGTCGGGCAGGGACTGCGCCCACCACACCACGCCGCCGAACGCGGCCACCGCCGCGCCCCACACGAGGATCGAGACGTACACGCCCCAGCCCTGCGCATGCAGGCGTGTGAACGGCGCGGAGAACAGTCCCGCGAGGAACGCGCCCGCCGCCATCGCGGCCAGCAGCACCCCGACGGCGGCCTCACCGCCGCCGAGCACCACGGCGCCGATGGCGGGCAGCAGGGCGCGCGGGAACGCCGTCGTCATAGCCACGATGTCCGCCAGGAAGGTCATCCGCAGGTTCGGTCGCGAGCCGAGGAAGCGCAGGCCCTCGACCACCGAGGCCAGGCCCCAGCGCGTCCCCGAGGCGGTCGCGGTCTCGGCCCGCTGCGGCGGCAGGGACGGCAGCCGCCACACGGCGTACAGGGCGGCGAGGAAGGTGACGACGTCGATCGAGTAGGTCCACGCGTAGCCGACCGCCGCCACGAGCACGCCGCCCAGCACGGGGCCGACCATCAGGGCCACGGAGAACGTCATCATGTTCAGCGCGTTCGCCGCCGGCACGAGCGGCAGGCCCACGAGCGCGGGGATGATCGCGCCGCGGGTGGGCTGGTTGATGCCGGACGCGCCGGAGTGCAGGGCCACGAGGGCGTACAGCACCGGCACCGACTCGAGCCCGGCCCAGGCCTGCGCGGCGATGCCGACCGTGGTCAGCCACATGACGGCCGACGAGGTCAGTGCGACGCGGCGGCGGTCGTGCCGGTCCGCGATCGCGCCGCCGTACAGGCCCGCGACCACGAGGGGCACGAGCGCGGCGAGGCCGAGCAGGCCCACCGCGAACGAGGAGCCGGTCAGGGCGAACACCTCGAGGGACACCGCCACGAGCGTGAGCTGCGTGCCCACGTACGCGAGCGTGTTGCCGAGCCACAGCCGCCGGTAGGCGGGTGAGACCCGCAGCGGGGTGATGTCGACGAGGAGGCGGGCCACCCCGGAAGCCTAGCGCCGGGGCGGCCAGGGCCCGCCCCGGATCAGGCGGTCGGGACGGAGGCCCCGTCGCGGGAGATGCGGGTCATCTCCTCCCGGTCCACGACCTTCACCCGCTCCCGCGCCACCGGACCGGCCTCCGTGGCCTGCGCACCCAGGGACTTCTCATGCTCATCCAGAGCATGCCAACCGGCCCACGTGGTGTACGGGACCTCACGGGACTCGAGCAGCTCGATCACCGACTCCTCGGAGGGCTCCTGGGCCGTCCACAGCCCCGGCTCGTCCTCGATCAGATGCTTGATCGTCTCCAGGGAGTCACCCTTGGTGTGCCCGATCAACCCCACCGGGCCCCGCTTGATCCACCCCGAGGCATACAGACCCGGCACCGGGGCGCCGTCCGCATCCAGCACACGACCCTCCGCGTTCGGGATCACCCCGCGCACCTCATCGAACTCCACCCCCTCCACGGGCGAACCGAAATACCCCACGGCCCGGTAGATCGCCTGCACCGGATAGTCCACGGTCTCCCCCGTCGGACGGACCCCACCGGAACCGTCCAACTCCATCCGGCGCATCCGCAGACCGTCCACCCGGCCGTCCCCGTCCTCGTCCAGGAACTCCTCCGGGGCCTGCAGGAAATGCAGGTGCAGCCGACGCGAGGCGCTCTGCTGACGGTCCTCCTGCTCCATGAGCCAGTTCGTCAACGTCCCCACCATCGTGCGGACCTGGTTGTTCTCCTCGATCGCCTTCTCCGAGGCCTCATCGAAGTCGAAGTCCTCCTCGTACAACACGATGTCCACATCCCGGGAATGCGCCAGCTCCCGCAGCTCCAACGGGGTGAACTTCACCTGCGCCGGCCCACGCCGACCGAACACGTGCACATCCGTGACCGGGGAAGCGGCCAGGTCCCGGTACACGTTGTCCGGGATCTCGGTGGGCAACAGATCCTCGGCATGCTTGGACAGGATCCGGGCCACATCCAGGGCCACGTTCCCGTTGCCGATCACCGCCACCTGCGTGGCCTCCAACGGCCAGTGCCGCGGCACATCCGGGTGCCCGTCATACCAGGACGCGAAATCCGCGCCACCGAACGAGCCGGCCAACTCCACCCCCGGCACGTCCAGGACCGCGTCCCGCACAGCCCCGGTGGAGAACACGATCGCATCGTAATGCCGACGCAGATCCGCCAGGCTCAGGTCCGTGCCGTAGTCCACGTTCCCCAGGAAACGGATGTCCCCGCGGTCCATGACCTTGTGCAGCGCGGTCACGATGCCCTTGATGCGCGGATGGTCCGGAGCCACCCCGTAGCGGATCAGACCGAACGGGGCCGGGTACCGGTCGAACAGGTCGATGCTGACACGGAAGTCCCGTTCCTCCTTGGTCAGGATGTCCGCCGTGTACACCCCGGCGGGTCCGGCACCGATGATGGCGATGCGCAACGGGCGGTCAGGGCGAACGGTCACGGTGGGTGGGTCCTTTTCGACGACGGCGGGGCACGCCGGCGGAGCGCGGGGCAAGGCCCGGCACCGGCGCGCGGGATCGACCCCCCAGTCTACCGCCGTGACCGGGAGGAACCTGGGTGAGAGTGCTCACCCGGACCGTACAGTGGTCCGCGTGAGCCCCTCCTCCCCCGCTGTCCGGCCCGGCGTGACCCCCGACGGCGCCGCCCCCGACACCGGCGCCCTGCCCACCGTCTCCCCCGCCCCGGCCGATGACCCGCGTGGGCTGGCCCTCGGCTTCACCGCCTACTTCGTGTGGGGCCTGCTGCCGCTCTACATGGCGGTGCTCGCGCCCGCCGGGGCCCTGGAGATCGTGGTGGTGCGCATCGGCTTCGCCCTGATCTTCTGCCTGCTGCTGCTGACCGTGATGCGCCGCCTGCGCGAGCTGGGGACGGCGCTGGCCACGCCCGGCCGCTGGGGCACCACGGGTCTGGCCGCCGGGATCATCGCGGTGAACTGGCTGCTGTACGCGGTCTCGGTCACCACGGGCAACGTGCTCCAGGCGTCGCTGGGCTACTTCATGAACCCGCTGGTGAATGTCCTGCTCGGCGTGCTCTTCCTCGGGGAGCGGCTGCGGCGGGGCCAGTGGGTGGCCGTCGGGATCGCGGTGGCCGCCGTCGTCGTGATGTCCGCGGCGATGGGGCAGGTGCCGTGGATCGCGCTCGGGCTGGCCACCTCGTTCGGGCTCTACGGCTTCGTGAAGAAGCGCTTCCCCTCCCCGTGCACGCGGTGACCGCGATGACCGCCGAGACCGTGGTGCTGATCCCCGTGTTCGTGGTGGGCAGCGTGCTGCTGGCGCAGGCCGGGCTGCTCACCACCGTCACCGAGGGGCCCGGCCACTTCTGGCTCATGGCCGGGCTCGGCGTGCTCACCGCCGTTCCGCTCATCCTGTTCTCGGCGGCGGCCCGCTCCCTGACGCTGACCACGCTCGGGATGCTGCAGTACACGGCGCCCATCCTGCAGTTCCTCGTGGCGGTCACGGTCCTCGGCGAGCAGATGCCCGCGGCCCGCTGGGCGGGCTTCGGGCTCATCTGGCTCTCGCTGGCGGTCTTCACCCTCGACCAGCTGAACGCCTCCCGCCTGCAGCGTCGGGCGGTCCGGGCCGGGCAGGGCGCGCACGCCTAGACTGGCGGCATGCCCGCCAAGCCCCCCGCCCCCGTGTACCTCCCGGCCTTCCAGCGGCTCGTCCCGGACCTGCTGGGCGACGCCTGGGCCGAGGACGACGGCCTCGCCCCCGCCGACGTCGACGCCCGGCTGGCCCAGTCCCCCGCGGCGGAGCAGCTCGGCGCCGGGCTCATGATCCCGGCTGCTCTCCGCGAGTTCTACCTCGCCCTGGGCAACTGCGGCGACCTCATGGAGACGGACCACTACGTGTGGGACCCCGAGGACCTCGAGGTGCGGGACGGCTTCCTCATGTTCCTGGAGGATGCGGACGAGACGGTCGTGTGGGGCCTGCCGGTGGACAACCTGGCGTTGCCGGACCCACTGGTGTGGCGGCGCTCCGCCGGTGCCGATGCCCCCGAGGGTCAGTGGCAGGACGAGGGCGGCACCTTCAGCGAGTTCCTCACGGACCTGCTCGCGTGGACCTTCGAGGACCCCGAGGACGACGACGAGGGTCCGGACCGGTGACCGCGCCCGCCCCGGTCTCCCACGCCCCGGACGGCTACGTCTGCCCGTTCTGCGGGCTCGCAGCCGGCGACGTCTCCGACCCGGGCAACCGTTGCGAGCTCGGGGACACCGTCTACCAGGACGAGGACCTGCTCGTGCTCATCGCCGTGGACGGGTTCGGCGAGCACGAGGGACACGCCATGGTCTGCCCGGCCGAGCACTACGAGAACCTCTACGACCTGCCCCCGCGCGTGCTGCAGCGCATCGCCCTGATGGCCCAGCAGGTGGCGCTGGCCATGAAGCGTGCGTGGGCCCCGGAGGGAATCTCCACGCGCCAGCACAACGAGCCCGCCGGCAACCAGCACGTGTGGCACTACCACCTGCACGTCTTCCCGCGCTTCGAGGGGGACCTGCTCTACCGGCAGCTGCGCCACCCGGTGGCCCCGGAGGTCCGCGCCCTCAAGGCCCGGGAGCTCGCGGCCGCGCTGGACCCCGCCCCGACCCGCCTGGACTGAGCGGCCGCCCCGGATCACGGCGGTGACGCCGCGGACCGCGGCGTCAGGCCGAGCGCCCCACCACGTAGTCGGCGAACGCCTCGAGCGCCGCCTTCACGGCGGAGTCCGGCAACGGGTCGAGCGCCTGCTTGGCCTGCTCCGCCCAGCCGCGGGTGATCGCCCACGCCTCGTCGATGGCGGGGTGGCCCGTGAGCGCGGCGACGGCGGCGGCCAGCTGCTCGTCGGTGTCGAGCGGCCCGTCCACGAGCGCGCGCACCCGGCGGGCGTCCTCGGCCTCCGGCCCCTCGCCCTGCGCGGCGCGGGCCAGCAGCAGCGTGGTCAGGGTGGGCACGCGCTCGCGCAGGTCCGTGCCGGGGACCTTGCCGATCCGCTCGGCGTCGCCGGTGAGGTCGATCAGGTCGTCGGCGAGCTGGAAGGCCAGGCCCACCTTCTCGCCGTAGGCGCGCATCACCTGGACGGCGGCCTCGTCGGCCCCGCCCAGCAGCGCGCCGAGCATGCCCGCCGCGGCGATCAGCGAGCCGGTCTTGCCGGAGAGCACCGCGTAGTAGTGCTCGATCGGATCCGCGCCCTCGGCCGGGCCGCGGGTCTCCCACAGCTGGCCCTGCACGAGGCGTTCGAAGGTGTCCGCCTGGATCTGCACGGGCCGCGGGCCCAGCTCGGCCATGAGCTGGGAGGCGCGGGCGAAGATCAGGTCGCCGGCCAGGATCGCCGCCGAGTTGCCCCACAGCCGGTGGGCGGCGGGAGCGCCGCGGCGCACGGGGGCCTCGTCCATCACGTCGTCGTGGTACAGCGTGGCCAGGTGCGTCAGCTCCATCACGACGGCGGCCTGGCGGGCGGGCGCGTCCACGTCGGCGACCTCGCCGGAGGCCAGGGCGGGATCGCCCAGGAGGGAGGCGAGCACCGTCAGGACCGGACGGACCCGCTTGCCGCCGGCGGCCATCAGGTGGTGGGCGGCGGTGTCGGAGAACAGGTCGTCGAAGCCGAGGGCGGTGTCCAGCTGCTCCTCGACCTGCTCGAGCGCGGTCAGCACGACCTCCAGGACACGGCCATGCTCGGCGAGGGGTTCGAAGCCGGAGGGCAGGGCGAAGCCGGGGTCTGCGGAGGTCACCGGGCAAGCCTACCCAACGGCGCGCCGCCCGCGGTCGTCAGCGCGGGGGTGAGCGCCTCGAGCACGCGGACGGCCCGGTCGACGGCGTCGCCGCCCCGCGCGTCCACCGTGTTGCCCATGACCTTCACCGCGGCCCGCAGCAGCGGGGGTGCGGCCATCCCGGCGCCCAGCGCCGCCTTCATCACCCGCGGATCGCCGATCAGGCGGGCGAACCGGGCGCCGAGGGCGAAGTGGCGGCCCCACAGGTGCTGGGTGATCACCGGGTAACGGGACAGGATCGCGTCCGCGGCGCCGTCGGTCCCGGCCGCGTGCGCCTGCACGGCCAGGTCCGCGGCGAGGCGGGCCGCCTCCATCGCGAACCCGATGCCCTCGCCGTTGAACGGGGACACCATGCCGGCCGCGTCGCCCACCAGGAGCATGCCCGGCACGTGCTGCGGGGTGCGGTTGAACGCCATCGGCAGGGCCGCGCCGAGGATCCGCGAGGTGCGCGTCTGCTCGGCGATCCCCCAGTCCGCGGTGAGCGCCCCGGTCCAGGACTTCAGCAGCCCGCGGTAGTCCAGCTTCCCGAACTGCGGGGAGGTGTCCAGGATGCCCAGGCCCACGTTCACGGTGCCGTCCGCCAGCGGGAAGAGCCAGCCGTAGCCGGGCAGCGGGTTGCCCTCGGCATCCGGCAGGCGCAGCCAGGACTCCATCCACTCCCCCCGGTCGCCGGGCGGGGCGGGGTTCGCCCCGTCGACGGCGGCGCCGGCGGTGTAATAGGCCCGCACGGCCACGCCCATGGGCCGGTCCTCGCGGCGGTGCAGGCCCGCGGAGACGGCGGCGCGGGCGGAGACGCCGTCGCACGCGAGCACGATCGGCGCGGTGAAGCGGGCGGTCTCCCCGGTCTTGCGGCCGTTCGGCGCGATCAGCTCCGCGTCCAGCCCGACCACGCGTCCGGCCTCGTCCCGCACGACGCCGGTGACGGCGTGCCGCTCGCGGACCTCGGCGCCGCGGGTGCGCGCCAGGTCCGCCAGGAGGGCGTCGAAGTCCCGGCGGGTGCGGGTGAGCGCGTAGTCCGGCCACGTCTGGGTGGGCGCCCACGGCACGTCCACGCTGCGCTCGCCCGCGCGCAGCCGCAGGCCGCGGATGACGCGCCAGCCGCCGTCGTCGCCGGGCTCACCCCGGTGGGGCACGCCGAGCAGCTGCAGCTCCCGGACCGCCTGCGGGGTCAGGCCGTCGCCGCAGACCTTCTCACGCGGGTGCGCGGTCTTCTCGAGCACCACCACGTCCAGCCCCGCCGCGGCGAGGTGGGCGGCGGCGGTGGCGCCGGCGGGGCCGCAGCCGGAGATCAGCACGTCGGCACGGCGCACGACGGCGGGGGTCGAGGCGGGCGCGGGCGACGTCGGCGTGCCGGTCACTGGGGGGCCTCCTCGGCGGCGAGCTCGGCGGTGGGCGGGGCGGGGGCCGGGCCGGCGTCCGGCGCGGGGTCCGGGACGGGGCACGCGGGCGGGAACGTGGCGCGCACCGCCGCGGCCAGGGCGGCGGCGACGCGCGGGCGGTCGGCGCGGTCGCAGCGGACCTCGAGCAGACGCCGGCCGCGCACCGGGTCGGACAGGGCCCGGACGAGGTCGACGCGGTCGGTGACCCGCGTGTGCGGGAGGCCGTACGCGGCGGCCAGGGCGGCCAGGTCCACGCCGTGCGGGGTGCCGAAGAGCCGTTCGACGGGGTCCGCCATGCCGGGCGCCTCGGCCACGGCCCCGTGTTCGAGGCTCGCGAAGATCGCCCCGCCGTCGTCGTTGACGACCACGAGGTCGAGGTCCGGCTCGGTCTCGGTGGGGCCCACGAGCAGGCCGCCCGC
The DNA here is from genome assembly GCF_037853785.1 of Micrococcus sp. GPGPB33. Classification (NCBI taxonomy): domain Bacteria; kingdom Bacillati; phylum Actinomycetota; class Actinomycetes; order Micrococcales; family Micrococcaceae; genus Micrococcus; species Micrococcus sp. GPGPB33. The sequence goes on along the minus strand of NZ_JAQMWO010000002.1, from coordinate 1,224,610 downwards.
CTCGTGCAGGGCGGTGAGGTCGCCGAGCAGGGCCACGGTCCGCCGTCCGCGCGCCAGTGCGACGCCCGCGGCCGTGGAGACGGTCCCGTCGATCCCGGCGAGCCCGCGGTTGGCGTACACCTCCGCGTCCGGCGCCGAGGGGGGCCGCCAGGTCAGGTCCACGTCCCGGATCACCGAGGACGAGCCCAGCACGAGCGGACCCCGGACCATGGCGGCGCTCACGTGCGCCACCGTCTGCGGGCTGAGCCGGTCGCCGGCGTCGGTGGTGACGAGCGCGTCCTCCACGGCGGCCTGGGCGCGCATCGAGGCGTGCTGCCACGCGGCGAGCCAGCCGGGCTCGCCCTGCCCGGCGAAGGCGGCGAGCTCCTCGAGGGTCTCCACGGGCGTCTCCCGGCGCCGGCCCGGCTCGAACCATGGTGCGGGCTCGGGGGCGTGCAGGGCCGTGGCGACGTCGGGGCGGGCCAGCAGGGCGTTGACCGTCCGGGTGAGCGTGGGCCGGCCGAACAGCACGACCCGTTCGATGCGGGCGGCAAGGGGGTGTGCGTCCGCGTCGCGCCCGCCGGCCGCGCCCAGCAGGAGCGGATAGGCGGCGATGGCGTTGGCGGAGAACCGCGCGTTCGACGACGGCTCGGCCAGCAGGGGCAGGCCCAGGGACAGCGCGAAGGCCGCGGCCACGGGGCCGGCGCCGTGGCAGGCCAGCACGACGGTGCGCCGCTGGTCCAGGCGGGCGACGTCCAGCTCGGGCAGCCCCGAGAGCACCGCCCCGGGCGCCCGGTAGGCCGACGCGGCGGCGGCCGGGCTCGCGCCGGTCGGGGCGACGGCCGGAACAGGGGTGTGCGGCGCCGCGGCGGCGCCCATGGCGGCCGCCTCCTCAGGACTCGGCACGAGCGGGTCGCGGAAGTGCAGGTTCAGGTGGACCGGCCCGGCCGGGGCCTCTGCCATCGTCACCGGACCGGGCGCGCCGTCGTCGGAACCGGCCTCGGCGACGACCCCCTCGGCCGCCAGCAGGGCCCGGCGCACGGTGGCCCGCACGTGGCGCAGATGCTGCTCGGCATCCACGCCGTCGGCGGCGTCGCAGCCGAGGGAGGCGGCATGGCGGACGTGCGTGCCGAACACGCCCCTCTGGTCCGTGGTCTGGTTCGCGCCGGTGCCGTGCAGCTCGGGCGGACGATCCGCGGTCAGCGCGATCACGCGCGTGCCGGCGTGGATGGACTCCATCAGGGCGGGCAGCAGGTTCCCGACGGCGGTGCCCGAGGTGGTCAGCACGCCCACCGGGCGCCCCGAGGCCAGCGAGAGCCCGTGGGCGAGGAAGCCGGCCGAGCGCTCGTCCACCCGCACGTGCAGGCGGACCTCGCCGGCGCGCTCGAGGGCCGCGAGCGCGTAAGCCAGCGGGGCGGAGCGGGAGCCGGGGCAGACCACCGCGTCCCGCATGCCGGCGTCGATCAGGGCGGTGGCGACGGCGCGCGCCACGGAGAGGGAGTCGACGGAGGTCATGGTGGCCACCAGTCTAGGCCCGGGCGCGGACGGGCCCCGGACGCGGCGAGGCCGCCACGGTGACGCGGTGGCGCCGGCCGTGACGGCCTCGTCGAGGGTCCTCGCGGAGGCGGGGGTCAGCCCTTCGGGCCCTTGCCGTTGCCGTTGCCCTTGCCGTTGCCGTTGCCGTTGCCCTTGCCCTTGTTGCCCTTCTCCTTGCCGGCGCCCTTGCCGATGCCGTTGTTCCCGGTGGCGTTGAACACCTGGACGACGCACGGACGCGGGGCCGCGACCTTGTCGCCCACCTGGACCGGGCCAGTCGGGCTCAGGAAGTCCGGGAAGTAGGAGGTGTGCGCGCCCCAGGTGCCGTCCTCGCCCGGGTGCTGGACGTTGACGAACACGGAGTTGTCGCGGTCGTGGATCACGGGGCCGCAGGTCTCGGCGTCGCGGGGGACGGCGAGGAACTGCTGGACGCGGCCGCGCTCGGCGCCGTCGAGGGTGACCTTGTGCAGCGCGTCGGCGTAGCCGATGGTGCCGGGCTGGCCGTCGGTGGAGATCCAGAGGTTGCCCTCGGAGTCGAACGCCAGGTTGTCCGGGCAGGAGATCGGGGAGACCTTCTCCTTCGGGTAGCCGGCGAAGTAGGCCGAGGAGGAGACCGCCGGGTCGCCGGCGAGCAGCAGGATGACCCAGGTGAAGGTGGTGGAGGTGTGATCCCCGCCCCGCTCGGTGATCTCGATGACGTGGCCGTCGCGGTTGCCGATGACCGGGTTGGCCTCGTCCACGGCGGTGCGCTTGGTGTTGTTGGTCAGGGCCGCGTAGACCTTGCCGGTGACCGGGTTGGTCTCGACGTCCTCCGGGCGGTCCATCTTGGTGGCGCCCATCTTGTCTGCCGCGAGGCGGGTGTAGACGAGGACCTCGGCCAGGGACATGCCCGGGACGAAGGACGTCTTCTCGTCGGCCAGGGCGATCCACTCGCCGGAGCCGTCGAAGGCGCCGTCCGAGGGCAGGGTGCCCCTGCCGTCGATCTGGGCGGCCGGGGAGTCGCCGGAGAACTTGGCCACGTAGAGGGTGCCCTTGTCCATCAGGCGCATGTTGTGCTTCTTGTCGCCCTCGCGGACCTTCTCGGCGGAGACGAACTTGTACAGGTAGTCGTGGCGCTCGTCGTCGCCGGAGTAGACCACGGCGTGGCCGGACGGGGAGATCACGGCGGTGCCGGCCTCGTGCTTGAAGCGGCCCAGGAGGGTGTGCTTCACGGGCGTGGAGGTCGGGTCCTCGGGGTCGATCTCGACGACCCAGCCGAAGCGGTTGGCCTCGTTCTCGTAGCCGGGCTTGGTCAGGTCGAAGCGGTCGTGGACCTTCTCCCAGCCGCGGCTGGTGGCGGCGGCGGAGATGCCGTAGCGCTTCTCCTCGGCCGTGCCGCGGCCCTTGAAGTACTGGTTGAAGTTCTCCTCGCCGGAGAGCACGGTGCCCCACGGGGTGGTGCCGCCGGCGCAGTTGTTCAGGGTGCCCAGCACGCGGGTGCCGGTCGGGTCCTCGACGGTCTTGAGCAGCGCGTGGCCGGCGGCCGGGCCGCGGACCTCGAACTCGGTGGTGCCGGTGATGCGGCGGTTGCGGCGGCCGCCGCGGACGTACTCCCACGGGGCGCCGCGCTTGGCGCGCTTGAGGTCCACGATGGACAGGCCGTGGGCCTGGAGGCCGACGTTGACGACGTCCTCGAAGTTCGAGGCGATGTACTCCGGGGAGAACATGATGTTCTCGTTGGTGTACTCGTGGTTGGAGACGAGGTAGCCGGAGCGGTCGTTGCCGCCGTCGGTGATGATGTTCAGGTAGTCGTTGTTGTAGCCGAACTGGGCGGCCTGCGACGCACCGGTCTGGTGCTCGATGTCGAACTCCGGGGAGTCGGCGAACAGCGGGTCGCCCCAGCGGATCACGGTGCCCCAGTCGTAGCCCTCCGGCACGGTCATGGTGTCCACGGTGCGGCTCACCGGCGCGATGGGCTCGAAGGGGAGCTTGCCGCCGCCGGTCGGGCGCCGGCCGTTGTCCGCGAGCGCCTCGGGGGCCTGGGCCACCTGGGAGCCGATGACGACGGCGGCGGCGAGACCGGTGCCGCCGACCAGGGCGGAGCGGCGCGAGATGGCGGTCTCCGCGATCTGCTGGAAGGTCGGGTTCGCCGAGGTGTTGGGCACCGGGTGGGCGCACGCGTTGCCGCACTTGAGCTCGCACGTGACGGCGGAGCGGTTGCCACGGGTGTGGCCGGCCATGGGGAGGAGGCGCTTCAGCATGACGGGGTCCTTCGCGTCGTGGGGATGGTCCGGGGTCCGGTGCCGGGCCGGAGACGACCCCGGGGTGAGACCGGCCGGGGCCGCCATCACCTTGGCCCCTCGCTCCGAGCGGCGAGCCACGCCCAGGTGGCCGCGAGTTGAACTCTTCCCGGCCGCCGGATTTCGCCCCGTCGACATGCTGTAATCCGGCTCACATGCCCCGCGTCGACGGGGACCGGGCGGGCTCGTCAGCCCTGCGCGGCCAGCACCGCGTGGGCCGCGCGCAGGCGGTCGGCCCACCACGCCTGCCGCGTCCCGTCCGCCCGGATGCGGTCGAGCAGCTCCGGGTCGGGGGCGGGTGCCCGCTCCCCCGGTGCCGGGAGGGCCCCCGCGCGCGGGCGCCAGGCCGGGGCGACGACGTCGTGCTCGAAGAGGGCCGCGGTGCCGAGCCCGCACGCGTGCGGCAGGGACGGCAGGCAGGCGGCGAGCGCGGCGCCGCCGGCGATGCCCACGGAGGTGTCCAGCGCGGAGGAGACCACCGCGGGCAGCCCCGCGGCCGCCACGATCGCCGCGGCGCGGCGCACGCCCCCGAGCGGCTGGACCTTCACCACGATCAGGTCCGCGGCCCCGGCGGCCGCGACGGCGAGCGGGTCCTCGGCCTTGCGGACCGCCTCGTCCGCGGCGATCGGGGTGGGGACGCCCCGGGCGCGCAGCTCCGCGCGGACCTCCGCGAGGGCGGTGATGCCGGGCACGGGCTGCTCCGCGTACTCGAGGCCGACATCGGCCAGCGCGGTGAGCACGTCGACGGCCTCGGCGGGCGTCCAGCCGGCGTTGGCGTCGACGCGGACCTGCGCGTGGGGCAGCAGCGCGCGCACCCGCCGCACGCGGGCCAGGTCGGCCTCGCGGCCGCCGGGGACGAGACCGCCCTCGGGTCCGTGCTCGGCCACCTTGACCTTGACCGCGGTGATGCCGTCGCCGTAGCGGGCCAGGACGGCCTCGACGTCGTCCGCGGCCACCGCGGGCACGGTGGCGTTGACGGGGACGGTCTGGCGGACCGGGCCGGGCCAGCCCTGCCAGCCGGCCTCGATCGCGGCGGCCAGCCACGCGGCGCACTCGTGCGGACCGTACTCCGGGAACGGGGAGAACTCGGCCCAGCCCGCCGGGCCGCGCAGCAGCAGGGCGTGACGGAGGTCCGTGCCGCGGAACCGCACGCGCATCGGCAGGGCGACCGCGACGGCGTCGGCCAGCAGCTCCTCGACGCTCGGCAGGGCGGGACCGCCCGGCGCGCCGGGCAGCGGGGGCAGGGCGGGGGCGGTGCTCATGCGGCCAGTGTAGGAAGGGCGCTCGGCTCCCGTTCCGACGGGCGCCGGCGGGGTGGGACTGTCTGTGTCGGCGCCGACGCTCAGACGGCGCGGAGGTAGCCGAGGGCTCGGGCCAGGTCCACGGCGCGGTCGTGGGCGCCGAGCACCCCCTCCAGGCCGGCGACGACGGCGGCCGTCACCTCCTCGGTGAGATGCCAGTCGGCGGTGAACGGGTCGTCGAAGCGCGCCCACGCCGTGCCCACGGCCGCGAGCGCGCGGGTCATCTCGGTGAGGTCCCGGAAGACCGGTCGCGGCTCGTCCAGGCGGTCCTCCCAGCCCTCGTCTCCCGGGGCCATGAGCACCTGGCCGGTGGAGGCCGCGTGGATGAACGGGTCGGCGCCCTGCTTGGCCACCACGGTCCAGTCGTCGTTCCAGTCCACCAGCAGCGCACCGGTTCGGGGGTTCCACCGGTAGCCGGCCTGCTCGTCCCACAGGCGGTCCAGCGGGAAGAACATCACGGGCAGGCCGAGGGTGTCGATCTCCAGCCACTCCGGTCCCACGTAGCGGTAGAAGTCGGCCAGGTCCGGGGCGAGGGGCTCCTCGGCGGCCCACTCGATGGGCTCCTGCCGGCTCAGCCGGCCGAAGGGGGCCAGGGCGTCCCGGGCGGCCAGCAGGTCCTCGGCCGAGAGACGGGGCCGGGCGCCCGGCTCGACGCCCGGGCCGTGAGCCGAGCCGGTGGAGTCGCGGAGGGCCGGGCGATGTCCGTGGGCGGGGGGCACGCGGGTCATGGCCCCAGGCTAGGCAGGCGGCTCAGAGGCGCGGAGGACGGGACGGCGACGGGGGCGTGACCGTCCGATGAAGCCTGCATGACGGCTGCGCGTCCGACACAATGGAACCCATGCCCCCCACCGCCCGCGCCCCCCGCCGCCTCCCCTCGTGGACGTGGTGGCTGGCGCTGGCCGCGTGCGTGGCCGGCGTCGTGCTGGTCTACGCCGCCCTGGTGTGGTCCTCCGCCGGCCAGGTGCTCGAGTACCAGGTGTTCCGCGCCGTCGAGGAGCGCTACGCGGACACCGTGCCGGACGTGACCTCCCAGGTGGTGCGGATCCTGCCGCTCGCGTTGGCGGTCGGCATGGCGCTGGCCTCGCTCGGCGCGCTCGCCGTGGCCCGGTGGCGGCGGCGGGGGCTGCTCGCCCTCCTCGTGCTGGCCGGGTCCAACCTCACCACGCAGCTGCTCAAGGCGGCGCTTCCGCGGCCCGAGCACGCCGACGGGGTCCCGTGGTCCGGCGGCAACTCACTGCCCTCGGGCCACATGACGCTCGCGACGGGCGCCGCGGTGGCCGCGCTGCTGCTCGTGCCCGCCCGGTGGCGACCTCTCACCACCGTCCTCGGCGCCGTGGTGAGCTCCTGCACCGGCGCCGTCGCCTACACGGAGGCCTGGCACCGGCCGTCGGACATGGCCGCCGCGGCGCTCGTGTCCGCCGCCTGGGGCCTGCTCGCCGTGCCGTTCGCCCGGTACGACGGCGCACCGCGGCCCGTACCGCGCGGCGCCCGCGGCGTGGAGGCCACGCTCTGGTCCCTGGGCGTCGCGGGCCTGGCGGCCGGGCTGACGCTGCTGGCCCTCACCCTCGACACCCCCGCGACCAGCGGCGCAGGCCCCCACCCGGCGGCCGAGCCGGCCGGGATCCTGCTCAGCGCCTCCCCCGCGGTCCTGCTGTGGGGCGCGCTCGGCACGGCCTTTCGCCGCGGCCGCGCGGACTGACCCCTCCCCGCACGCTCACCGCACCCCCACCACGCGACGAGCCCTGCGATGTGGCGGCCTTCCGCGAGGTATGGCCGCCACATCGCAGGGCTCGTCCGGGGTCGGGGCGGGCGGGGATCGTCCGGATCAGATCCGGGCGAGGGCCGCCGTCGGGTCGTGGAGGCAGTCCGCCACGAACGTGAGGAACGCGCTCGCGGTGGCGCCGTCGGTGACGCGGTGGTCGAAGGTCACGGTCATCTCGGTGACCTTGCGGACCACGATCTCCCCGTCCACGACCCACGGGCGGTCGATGATCCGGCCGATGCCGAGCATCCCGGCCTCGGGCACGTTGATGATCGGCGTGGCGCCGTCCGTGCCCAGCGGGCCGTAGTTGTTCAGCGTGAACGTGCCGCGGGTGAGCTCGGCCGGGGCGGCCCGGCCCGCGCGGGCGCGGCTGACGGTGTCGTTGATCGCGGCGGTGAGCTCGTCCGCGGACAGCTTCTCCGCGTGCTCGACGGACGGCACCATGAGGCCGCGGTCGGTCTGCACGGCCAGGCCGAGGTGGACGCCGTCGACCTCCACGATCTCGTCCTGGCCGTCCGCCCCGGCCTCGATGCGCGCGTTCATCACCGGGTACCGGCGCAGGCCGGCCAGGGTGAAGCGGGCAATCAGGCCGAGCAGCGAGGGCGCGTTCTCCGGGTCCTTCGCCTTGAGCGCGGCCCGCAGCTCGAGCAGGGCGGTGACGTCCACGTCCAGCCACGCCGTGACCTCCGGGACCTCGCGGCGCGAGCGGGAGAGCTGGTCCGCGATCACCTTGCGCACCCCCGAGATCGGGGTGCGGGCGACGACGGCCAGGCCGGTCCGCCCGTCCACGGCGCCCGGCTGCGCGGCGGCCTCGGCCGCCGGGACGGCTGCGACCGACGGGGCCTGGGCCGGGGCGGCCTGCGGGGCGGAGCCCTCGGCCGCGGCGAGCACGTCGGCGCGGGTGATCAGGCCGTCCGGGCCCGTGCCGGTCAGCGCGGCCACGTCCACGCCCTTCTCGCGGGCGAGCTTGCGGACGATCGGGGAGGTCACGCGCGGGGCGCCGGCCCCGGCCGTGGGGGCCGGTGTCGGGCGGGTGGCGCCGCGGCCGCGCTTGGACGGACGGCTGCGGGAGGTGGCCCTGTGGCCGGAGGTGCCGTAGCCGATGAGCACGGCGCCGGAGGCCTCGTCGTCGGAGCCGGCGACGTCGCCGTCGCCGCCGCGGGCCTTGTCCGGCTTCGGCTGGACGCCGGCCATCTCCTCCTCGCGGTAGCTCAGCGCGCCGGGGCGGGCGGCCTCGGCAGCGGCCGCACCGGTGGCCGGCGGGACGGCCAGGGCCTCGGTGCCGGCGGCGGGCGCGGAGCCCTCACCGGACTCGCCGGCCGCGCCGATGGTGATCAGCGGGCTGCCGACGTCCATGGTCTCGCCCTCGGCGCCGTGCAGGGTCAGCACGGTGCCGGCGTACGGGCTCGGCACCTCGACGAGGGCCTTGGCGGTCTCGACCTCGACCATGGGCTGGTCGACGGCCACGGTGTCGCCCTCGGCGACGAGCCAGCGGACGATGTCGGCCTCGGTCAGGCCTTCGCCCAGGTCGGGCAGCAGGAAGGTGTTGCTCATGCGCGGGCCTCCTCGGCGTCCAGGTCCCAGTTCAGGTCGTCGATCGCGTCCAGGATGCGGTCGATGTTCGGCAGGTGGTGCTCCTCGAGCTTCGGCGCGGGGAACGGGATGTCGAAGCCGGTCACGCGGCCCACGGGCGCCGCCAGCGAGTGGAAGCAGCGCTGTTGGATCCGGGCCACCAGCTCGGAGGCCACGGACGCGAAGCCCTGCGGCTCGGCGACGACGACGGCGCGGCCGGTCTTGGCGACCGAGGCGGCCATCGTGTCCTCGTCCAGCGGGTTCACGGTGCGCAGGTCCACGACCTCCACCGAGAGCCCCTCCTCCGCGGCCGCGTGGGCGGCGGCGAGGCAGGTGGGCACGGAGGGGCCGTAGGAGACGAGGGTGACGTCCGTGCCCTCGCGGACGACGGCGGCGCGCGCCCAGGCCTCGCCGTGCTCCTTCTTGTCCTCGACGCGGGCCCAGCCCTCCTCGAACTCGGCGCGCAGCTGGTCGAGGTCGAGCTCGGCCTTGGTCCAGTACATCTTCTTGGGCTCCATGAAGACCACCGGGTCGTCCAGGCGGATGGCCGAGCGCAGCATCATGTACGCGTCCTTCACCGAGGCCGGGGTGTACACCTTCAGGCCCGGGGTGTGCGCGTAGTAGGACTCGGAGGAGTCGCAGTGGTGCTCCACGCCGCCGATGCCGCCGCCGTAGGGGATGCGGATGGTGATCGGCATGGGCGTGGCGCCCTTGGTGCGGTTGCGCATCTTGGCCACGTGCGAGGCGATCTGCTCGAAGGCCGGGTACGCGAACGCGTCGAACTGCATCTCGATCACGGGGCGGGCGCCGCCGAGGGCCATGCCCACGGCCATGCCCGCGATGCCGGACTCGGCCAGCGGGGTGTCGAAGCAGCGCTCCTCGCCGAAGCGCGCGGTCAGCCCGTCCGTGATGCGGAAGACGCCGCCGAGGGTGCCGACGTCCTCGCCGAACACCACCACCATGTCGTCGGCGGCCATCTCGTCGGCCAGCGCCGCGTTGAGCGCGGCGGCGAAGGTCAGGGTCGCCATGCTCAGGCCTCCTGGTTCTCGGAACGGGACAGCTCCTCGGCCAGCTGCGCGCGCTGGGCGGCGAGCTGCGGGGTCTGCACGGAGTAGACGTGGTCGAACAGCTCGAGCGGATCGAGCTCCGTCTCGGCGTTCATGGCGTCGCGCAGCTGCTGCGCGACGTCCTCGGCGTCGCGGGCGATCTGGGCCGAGACCTCCTCGGTGAGGGCGCCGGTGGACTCGAGGTAGGCGGTCATGCGGCGCAGCGGGTCGCGCGCCTCCCACTCCTTCACCTCGGCGTCGTCGCGGTAGCGCGAGGGGTCGTCCGTGTTGGTGTGCGCCTGCATGCGGTAGGTGTCCGCCTCCACGAGGAAGGGGCCCTGGCCCTGCCGGCACAGCTCCACGGCGCGGCCCAGCACGGCCAGCAGGGCGCCGAGGTCGTTGCCGTCCACGCGCTCGCCGGCCAGGCCGTAGCCCACGGCCTTGTGGGCCAGGGACGGGGCGGCCGACTGCTTGGCGAACGGCACGGAGATGGCGAACTTGTTGTTCTGCACGAAGAAGATCACCGGCAGCTTGAACACGGCCGCGAAGTTCAGCGCCTCGTGGAAGTCGCCCTCGGAGGTGCCGCCGTCGCCGACCATGGCCAGGCACACGACCTCCTCGCCGCGCAGACGGGCGGCCTTGGCCATCCCGACGGCGTGCAGCATCTGGGTGGTCAGGGGCGTGGACTGGATGGAGACGTGGTGCTTCTGGGGGTCGTAGCCCTGATGCCAGGTGCCCTGGTAGGCCACCATCACCTCGAGCGGCGGGACGCCGCGGGCGATCACGGCCACGGTGTCGCGGTAGGTCGGGAACAGCCAGTCGTCCTCGCCCAGGCAGACGGCGGCGGCGACCTCGGAGGCCTCCTGGCCGTGCGAGGACGGATAGACGGCCATGCGGCCCTGGCGCACCAGGGCGTAGGCCTGGTCGTTGACGCGGCGGCCGATGACGAGGTGGCGGTAGGCGGCCAGCAGCTCCTCGTCGGAGGGCAGGGGATACTCGTGGCCGGGCTCGGTGCCCTGCTCCTCCGGGGCCAGCAGCGTGCCGTCCTCGCCGATCAGCTGGATGCGGCGGGCGGCGGGGAGCAGGTACTCCTCGAGGGAGATGCCGAAGGCGGCGCCGGCGTTCGGGCGGGTCTCGGCCTCGTCGGTCCGGGCGGCCCCGGGCACGGCGGGGGTGGGGTCACTCATGGCGGGTCCTCTCGATCTGTGGCCTTCAGTGTGCCCAAGAGGGTCAATGTGTCGCTCGCCCGCCCGGGATCACGAGACGATCCGGGGCAAACCAGGCACTCCATCAGACGAACTGCTATGGTGACTCGTGCCACGTAGACGGTCCGCCGCCGCGTGGCCGACCCCGTCCGCCCCGCCCCAGGAGGAGCCATGGCCGCCGAGCCGCTGGACCGCGTGGACCGCGCGATCGTCCGCGAACTGACGCAGGACGGGCGGATGTCCGTCGCGGCCCTGGCCGAGCGCGTGCACATCTCCCGCGCGCACTGCTACTCGCGCCTGAACCGCCTGCAGGACGCGGGCGTGATCACAGGCTTCACCGTGCGGGTCGACCCCGTCAAGGTCGGCTTCGGGGCCTCCGCCCACGTGACCATGAAGCTGCGTCAGCACGACTGGCGGGAGCTGCGCGCCACGCTCCTGGCCATCCCCGAGGTCTCCCACGTCTCCCTCGTGGGCGGGAACATGGACGTGATCCTGCTGGTCCGCGCGCGGGACACCGCCGACCTGCGCCGCGTGATCTTCGACGAACTGCAGACCCTGCCGAGCGTCGTCGACACGCAGACGTACATGGTGTTCGACGACCAGGCCTCCGGGCAGACCATCCCCCCGGACGAGACCGCCGACTGAGCCGACGGCCCGGCGCCCCGGTCAGCGGGAGCGCACGACGACGGCCGGCGGGTCCGCCACGGCCCCCGGCCCGCGCGGCAGCACCGCGGCGAACACGACCGCTCCGAGACCGCAGACGACCGCGAGGGAGCCGACGCCGACGGCCAGCCCGGCCGCGGCGGTCACCCCGGAGAGCAGCAGCGGCCCGGCGAGCATCCCCGCGTCGGACATCGAGCGCCACAGGCCGAGGAACTGGGCGCGCGCGTTCGGCGGCGAGTGGTCCGCCCCGAGGGTCATCACGATCCCCGCGCCGAAGCCGTTGCCGATGCCCAGCAGCACCGCCGCCGCCGCGAACGCCGTCGGCTCCCGGGTGAGGCTGACGGTGAGGAACCCCGCCCCCAGCAGGGTCAGGCACGGCACCGCCACGGCGCGCCGGCCGAAGCGGTCCATGAGCCGGCCCGAGGGGTAGAAGAGCAGCAGGTCCGCCGCGCCGGCCAGGCCGAAGACGAGCGACGCCGTCGCCGCGTCCAGGCCCAGGTGTGTGGCCCACAGCGGGATGACGGCGTTGCGCGCCGCGCGGGCGGCGGAGACGGCCACGACACCGAAGCCGGCCGTGAGCAACGCTCCGCGCCGGGCGCGCGCCACGTCCAGCAGGCGGGGCCGGCCGGCCGGGGCGGACTCCTCCCCCGCCGCCGAACCGGACGCCGGCACCGGCAGATCCCGGATCCGCAGGCACAGCAGGGCGCCGACGGCCATGGCCGCGGCGGCCGCGGCGAACGCGCCGTCCAGCCCGAGCGGGGCCTGCGCGGCGGCACCCAGGAACGGGCCCAGGAAGGTCCCGATCCGCACGGTCCCGCCGAGCGTGGACATCGCGCGGGCCCGGTGCGTGGCCGGCACCGCCACCGCCAGGTACGCCTGGCGGGCCAGGTTGAACCCGGCCCCGGCCATGCCCACGGCGAGCACCGCGGCCAGGAACAGCGCCAGCCGCCCCGGCTCGGCCACCCCCGCCGCCGACGGCCCGGAGGACACCCCGGCCGTCGTCGCCCAGGCCAGGCCCGCGCCGGCCGTGCCGAGCACGGCGGAGACGACCATGGTGACCCGCTCCCCGCCCGGGCCGCGAGCGCCGAGGCCGGCCCGTTGGCCACGAGCGAGCCGAGCCCCACCAGCAGCACGACGGCGGCCGCCCGCGCCGCGTCCAGGCCGAGGGCCAGCGCCGCCACCGCGAGCGCGGGCGTCATGGCGCCCAGGCCGACGGCGTAGACGGTGGAGGGGGCGTAGATCTGCACGGCGTCGCGCAGCGCCTCCCGGGTGCGGGCGGCGGAGGCGGAGCGGGGACGCATGCCCGCGAGCGTAGCGGGACGGCACGCGCGCGATCGTCGTGGGACCGGGTCACTACGCTGGTGCCATGGCCTCCCGCACCGCCTCTCCGCCGCCCTCGCCCGCCCCGTCCCCCGCCGCTGCCCGCGGCGCCCTGGACCGGTACTTCCGCATCACCGAGCGCGGCTCGTCGGTGGGCCAGGAGTTCCGCGGCGGCCTCGCCACGTTCCTGGCGATGAGCTACATCGTGGTGCTGAACCCGCTGATCCTGTCCGGGCCCGACTCGGCCGGGAACACCCTGGGCATCCCCGCCGTGGCCGCCGTGACCGCGCTCGTGGCGGGCATCATGACCATCGTCATGGGCGTGTGGGCGCGGCACCCGTTCGCGGTGGCCGCGGGCCTGGGCGTCTCCGCGTTCGTCTCCATCACCATCGCCACGACGCCGGGGCTCACCTGGCCCCAGCTGATGGGCCTCGTCACCGTCGCCGGTCTCGTGATGCTGCTGCTCGTGGTGACCGGCTTCCGCCGTGCCGTGTTCGACGCGGTCCCGGAGGCGCTGAAGTCCGGCATCGTGGTGGGCATCGGCCTGTTCATCGCACTGATCGGCCTCGTCAACGCCGGGTTCGTGCGGCGGCTGCCGGACGCCGCCGACACCACGGTCCCGGTGGGCCTGGGCACGGGCGGCGAGCTCGAGGGCTGGCCCGTGCTGGTCTTCGTCGTCGGGCTGCTGCTGACCGCGGTCCTCGTGATCCGCAAGGTGCGCGGCGCCATCCTGATCGGCATCGTCGCGGCGACGATCCTCGCCAACGTGCTTGAGGCCGTGTTCCACATCGGCCCCTCCGTGGACGCCGACGGGAACGCCGTGCCCACGGGCTGGTCCCTGATCGCCCCCTCCCTGCCCGAGTGGACCGCCCCGGACCTGCACCTGCTCGGCAGCGTGGACCTGTTCGGCGCCTTCACCTCCGTGGGCGGGCTGATGGCCTCCCTGCTCGTGTTCGCGATCCTGCTCTCCGTGTTCTTCGACGCGATGGGCGTCTCCGTGGGCCTGGCCCGCGAGGCCGGCACCGTGAACCCGGACGGCTCCATCCCCGACCTGAACCGGGTGCTCGCCGCGGACGCGCTCGCGGTCGCCGTGGGCGGCGGCGCCTCCGGCTCGGCGCACCAGATCTTCGTGGAGTCCGGCACCGGCATCGGCGAGGGCGCCCGGACCGGCCTGGCCTCCGTGTTCACCGGCCTGTTCTTCCTCGCGGCCGTGTTCCTCTCCCCGCTCATCCACCTCGTGCCGTTCGAGGCCGTGGCCCCCGCGCTCGTGGTGGTCGGGTTCATGATGTGCCAGCACGTGGTGCAGATCGACTGGTCCGACCCGGGCGCGGCCTTCCCCGCGTTCCTCACGTTCATCCTCATGCCGTTCACCTACTCGATCGTCAACGGCATCGGCGCCGGCGTGGTGGCCTACGCGGTGATCCGCACGGGCCAGGGCCGCGGCCGCGAGGTGCACCCGCTGCTGTGGTTCGTGGCGCTCGCGTTCGTCGCGTACTTCGGGCTCGGCGTGGTCCGGGCGGCGCTCGGCCTGAACTGACCCGCCACCCCCGACGGCGGCGCACCGGACCGGTGCGCCGCCGTCGTCGTGTGCGGCGCGGGGGTGTCGGCCCCGCCCCGCGCGGCGTGATGGGATGGGCCGCATGCCCCAGACCACTACGCACGCCCCCGTCCCGCCGTCCGTTGCCGCCGAGCCCGTGACCCGCCGCCACCACGGCCACACGTTCCAGGACGACTTCGAGTGGCTGCGCGGCAAGGCGGAGCCCCGCGTGCTCGAGCACCTGGCCGCCGAGAACGCGTACACCGAGGCCGTGACCGCGGACCAGGCGCCGCTGCGCGAGGCGATCGTCGGCGAGATCAAGGCCCGCACGGTGGAGACGGACCGCTCCGTGCCCGCCCGCCGGGACGGGTGGTGGTACTTCGTGCGCACCCGCGAGGGCGCCGAGTACCCGATCCACTGCCGCGTGCCCGCACGCGACACCGGTGACCTCGAGGCCGACTGGACCCCGCCCGTCATCACCCCGGACGCCGCCCTGCCGGGCGAGCAGGTGATCCTGGACGGCAACGCCGAGGCCGAGGGCCACCCGTTCTTCGCGCTCGGCGGCCTGCACATCAGCCCGGACGCCACCCGGGTGGCCTACGCCGTGGACCACACCGGCGACGAGCGCTTCACCCTGCGCGTGCGCGAGATCGCCACGGGCGAGGACCTGCCGGACGCGGTCGAGAACGTGGCCCACGGCGTCCGCTTCGACCGCTCGGGCACCCGCGTGTTCTACACCGTGTGGGACGACTCGTGGCGGCCGTACCAGGTCAAGGCGCACGTGCTCGGCACCGACCCGGCCGAGGACGTGCTCCTGCACGAGGAGGCCGACCCGGGCATGTGGACCGGCTTCGAGGGCGTCGCCGACCGCACCCAGCTGCTGATCGGCGTCGGCAACTCGGAGGTCTCCGAGACCCTCGTGGTCGATCTTCCGGAGGACCCCGCCGCACCCCTGCCCGCCCCGCGCGTGCTGATCCCCCGCGCGTGGCGGATGCTCGCCGACGTCGAGCCCGTCACCGACGCCGACGGCGTCCGCCGGCTGCTCGTGGTCCACGACCGCGCCCTGGACGACGACGGCGCCCCCGTCGCCGCGCCCAACGGGATGCTCTCGGTGGTCGCCGAGGCGGACGTCGCCGACCGCGGCGCCTGGCGCACGGTCGTCCCGCACCGCGAGGACGTGAAGGTCGACGGCGTCATGGTCACCCTGACCCACGCCGCCCTGGCCGTGCGCCGGGAGACGACCCCGCGCGTCGTCGTCGCCGAGCTGGACGCCGTGCTGGCCGGACAGGCCGCGCACTGGCGCGAGCCCGCGTTCGACGAGGAGCTCTACGCGTGCCATCTGTCCGCGACGGCGGCCGAGTCCCCGTTCCTGCGGCTGGCCTACACGTCCTGGATCACGCCCGCGCGCGTGCTGGACGTCTCGGCGGCGACAGGCGAGGTGCACCTGCGCCGCGAGACGGAGGTGCCCGGCTACGACCCGGCCGACTACGTGGCCGAGCGGGTGTGGGCGCCGGCCTCCGAGCCGTCGTCGGTGACCGGGGAGGACGTGCGGATCCCCGTCACCGTGATCCGGCACCGCGACGTGAACCCGGACGGGACGGCCCCGTGCGTGGTGTACGGCTACGGCTCCTACGAGCTGTCCATGGACCCCGTGCTGGGTGTGGCCCGGCTGTCCCTGCTGGACCGGGGCGTGGTGTTCGCGGTCGCGCACGTGCGCGGCGGCGGCGAACTGGGCCGGCGCTGGTACGAGGACGGCAAGAAGCTGGCCAAGCGGCACTCCTTCACGGACTTCGTGGACGCCACCCGGCACCTCGTGGACCTCGGCTGGGCGGACCCGGCGCGCGTGGCCTGCATGGGCGGCTCGGCCGGCGGCCTGCTCATGGGCGCGGTGCTGAACCTCGCGCCGGAGCTGTACCGGGCGTGCCTGGCCGTGGTGCCGTTCGTGGACGCGCTCACCACCATCCTCGACCCGGAGCTGCCGCTGTCCGCGCTCGAGTGGGAGGAGTGGGGCAACCCGATCGAGGACGCGGCCGTGTACGAGGCCATGCGTGCCTACACCCCGTATGAGAACGTGCGGGCGGTGGACTACCCGGCCATCGCCGCGGTGACCTCACTGAACGACACCCGCGTGCACTACGTCGAGCCGGCCAAGTGGGTGGCCCAGCTGCGGCGGACGATGACGAGCGACCAGGCCACGCCCCTGGCCGAGGGCGGCGCCCCGATCCTGCTGCGCACCGAGATGGACGGCGGCCACGGCGGCGCGTCCGGCCGGTACCAGGGCTGGGAGGACACCGCCTGGGAGTACGCGTTCCTGCTGACCGCGCTGGGGGCGACCCGCCGCGTGGTGTGACGGGGGCGGGGTGTTCGCCCGGAACCGGTCAGTCTCCGGCCTCCCCGGACCCGTCGCCCGCGCGGACCTGGGCCAGCGCGTCGGCAGCGCGCAGCAGCGCCAGGTGGCTGAACGCCTGGGGGAAGTTGCCCGCCATGCGGTCCTGGCCGTCGTCGTACTCCTCGGCCATGAGGTCGAGGTCGTTCGCGCACGCGTCGAGCCGCTCCATGAGGGCGTCGGCGTCGTCCAGGCGGCCGGTGCGCGCGTACTGCTCCACGAGCCAGAAGGCGCACGCGAGGAACGGCGCCTCCTCACCGGGCAACCCGTCGGAGCCGTCCGGGCGGTAGCGCAGCACCAGGCCGGTGTCCGTGACGAGCTCCTCCTCGATCCGCCGCACGGTGGCGAGCATGCGCGGGTCGTCCGGGGGCAGGAACCCGGTGTGGGGGATCTGGAGGAGGGAGGCGTCCACCGCATCCGAGCCGTAGGTCTGGGTGAAGTGGCCGTCCGCGTGCACGCCGCGGGTGAGGATCTCCTCCCGCAGCTCGTCCCGGTGGCGCTCCCACGCCGCGGTCTCCGCCTCCGTGGCGGGCACGCCGTGGGTGGCCACGGCGTGCAGCGCACGGTCCAGCGCGGCCCACATCTTGACGCGGCCGTGCGTGAAGAAGGCAGGCTCCCCGCGCATCTCCCACAGCCCGTGGTCCGGGTCCTCCCGATGCGCGACAACGCGCTCCACGAGCCGCTTCTGCAGCGGCCAGGACCACTCGTCCTCCGGGACGCCGGCGTCCCGGAGGGCGCACAGCGCCATCATCACGGTGCCGATGACGTCCGCCTGCCACTGGTCCGCGGCGCCGTTGCCCACGACCACGGGCCGGGAGTCCGCGTGGCCGGGGAGGTGCTCGAGCTCGCGCTCGGGCATGTACCGCTCCCCCGAGAGCGTGTACATGACCTGCACCTCGTGGGGCTCCCCCGCGATGGCGCGAAGCAGCCAGTCGCGCCAGGCCGTCGCCACCTCCACGTGTCCGTACGCGAGCAGGGCCTCCAGTGCGAGCGCCGTGTCCCGCAGCCACACATAGCGGTAGTCCCAGTTCCGGACCCCGCCGATGTCCTCCGGCAGGCTCGTGGTCGGGGCCGCCACGATGCCGCCCGTGGCCCGATGCGTGAGCCCCTTGAGCACGAGGAGGGACCGCTGGACCCGATCGGCGAGCGGGTCGTCCGCCCGCGGGGCCTCTCGGGTCGACTCCTCCAGCCAGCCGCGCCATCTGCGCACGGTGGCCTCCAGCACGTCCTCGGCGCGGGGCGCGGAGGGGGCCATGCCCCACGCCGGGTACCAGGTCAGGCACCACTGGGCGGACTCCCCGGCGACCAGCTCCGTCGTGCCCTCGTGATGCCCGTCCACCGGCTCCAGGTCCGGCCCGTGCACCGCGAGCGCGTCCCCGCCGGCGACGACGGCCAGGAACGACTCCCCGTCTGCGTCCTCCTGACGCGAGACCCACGGCTCGACCTCGCCGTAGTCGAGGCGGGCGAACACGGACTGCGTCACGCGCACGCGTCCCGCGAGGCAGCGGACCAGCCGCATGACGTCGGCCCGCGGCGCCGCCTCGGACGCCCCGGTCCCGTCGGGGCCGCCGTCGTCCCCCTGGGCGTCCCCCACGCCGTCCGCGTCCATGAGCGGCATGAAGTCCAGCCCCTCGGCCTCCCCGGACGGCGACCGCCAGAGGGTGCGCAGCACGAGGGTGCCCGGCAGGTAGGCGCGCTCCGCGACCTCGCCGTCCTCGATCCCCAGGCTCCACTCGCCGTGCTCCCGCGTGCCGAGGAGCGAGGTGAACACCGAGGCCGAGTCGAAGCGGGGCAGGCACAGCCACGTGATCGCCCCCTCCCGGGACACCAGTGCCCCGCTGAGCTGGTGGGACAGGAAGGCGTGGTCGTCGATGCGGGGCTGGGCGCTCATGCAGGGCAGTCCATCACCCCGGGGGAGGCGGGGCCAGTCGAGGGCGCGGCGTGGACCCACGACGACGTCACCGAGAGAATGGCGTGGTCGGCCGGGTCCCTCCCGGCCGCCGCCCGCGCACCCGCCCCGCTCCCCCGTTCCGTTCGCCCGCCCCGTCCAGGAGGACCCATGCCCGACGTCCAGAACCCCTGCCCCGCCGGAGCATCCCCGGCACCCGACGACGACCGGGCCGCCGCGTCCGTGGCGCTCGTGATCGTGGGCGCGACCGGTGACCTGACCCGACGGCTCCTGCTGCCGGGGCTGGCCCGGGCCCTCACCGTCCACGACCTGCCGGAGGTGACCCTGGTGGGCTCGGCCCACTCGGACGGCCATTCGCTCGAGGAGTGGCGCGGCGTCATCGAGGAGGCCGTGGGAAAGACGGATCTGGACGCCGACGCACGGGCGGGCCTCGTCGAGCGCGCCGTCTGGCGCACCGCCGACGCCTCGGACCCCGAGGACCTGGGCGCCCTGCTCGTCGCCGCCCGCGAGGCCGCCGGGGAGGAGGCCGTCGTCGTGCTGTACCTGGCGCTGGACCCGGACCTCGCCGCCGAGGCGTGCGCGGCGCTCGAGCAGGTGGAGGACCGCCCGGAGGGGCTGCGCATCGTGCTGGAGAAGCCGTTCGGCTCGGACCAGCGGTCGGCGCGCGAGCTCAACGCGCTGCTGGGGCGGATCGCCGAGGAGGAGGACGTGTTCCGCGTGGACCACTTCCTCAGGGAGTCGATGGTCTCGGGCCTGCTCACCCTGCGCACCGCCAACCGCGTGCTGGAGCGCGTGTGGAGCGCGGCCGACGTCGAGCACGTGGACATCGTGGCGGACGAGTCCCTGGCCCTGGAGGGGCGCGCCGGGTTCTACGACGGCACCGGGGCTCTCGAGGACATGCTCCAGTCCCACCTGCTGCAGGTGCTGGCCATGGTGGCCCTGGAGCCCCCGCGGCGTCTCACCCCGGACGCGCTGCAGGACGCCGTCGTCGAGGTGCTGCGGGCCACGCGCGTGCGCGACGACGACGCGGTCGCCTCCTCGCGCCGGGCCCGGTACACCGCGGGGACGGTGGGAGGCCAGGACGTGCCCGACTACGTCGCCGAGGAGGGCGTGGACCCGGAGAACGGGACCGAGACGCTCGCCGAGGTGGAGCTGGAGGTCCGGACCGACCGGTGGGCGGGCGTGCCGTTCCGGCTGCGGTCCGGCAAGGCGCTCGAGCCGCGCCGCTGGGAGGTCGTGCTCTCGCTGCGGCCGCCCGAGGGGGTGCCCGCGGGGCTGGAGGCGGCCGCGGGGCGGGAGCGGATCGTGGTGGGACTGGACCCGCGGGCCCTGCGGGTGGAGCTGGCCGTGGACGGGCCGGACACCCCGTTCGTCGCGGAGCGCAGCGTGCTCGCGGCGGACCTGGCCGAGGAGGACGTGGACGCGTACGGCGAGGTGATGCGCGGCGTGCTCACCGGGGATCGGATGCTCTCGGTGGGAGGCGCCGCCGCGGAGGAGTGCTGGCGCATCCTGGCCCCCGTGATCGAGGCGTGGGACGCGGGGCGGGTGCCCCTCGACGAGTACGCCGCCGGGTCCTCGGGGCCGGAGGACTGGCCGGAGAGGTGATCCGCGGGAGTGACCGTGGGTCGCACGGCGGCGAGGGGGACGGCGTCGTGCGGTGCGGGCCGGCGGCTCCGCCGACTGTGGGCGGCCCACCCCCGTCTCGCCCGGCGGGCCTAGACTCGGGCCCCATGAGCACCCCGCAGCCCGACGCCGCCCGCCCCGACCGCGACCGCCTGCCCGAGCAGGTCTCCGACATCTTCGACCCCACGCGCTGGCGCGTGGTCGAGGGCTTCGACTTCGAGGACCTGACCTACCACCGCCAGGTGGAGCGCGACGCCGACGGCCGCTGGGTGCGCGACCTGCCCACGGTGCGCATCGCCTTCGACCGCCCCGAGGTCCGCAACGCGTTCCGGCCCGGCACCGTGGACGAGCTCTACCGCGCTCTCGACCACGCCCGCATGACCCCGGACGTGGGCACGGTGCTGCTCACCGGCAACGGCCCCTCCCCCAAGGACGGCGGCCACGCGTTCTGCTCCGGCGGGGACCAGCGCATCCGCGGCCGCGACGGCTACCGCTACGCCGAGGGGGAGACGGCCGAGACCATCGACCCGGCCCGCGCCGGACGCCTCCACATCCTCGAGGTCCAGCGCCTGATGCGCACCTCCCCCAAGGCGATCATCGCCGTCGTGAACGGCTGGGCGGCCGGCGGCGGCCACTCGCTGCACGTGGTCGCGGACCTGACCCTCGCCTCCCGCGAGCACGGGAAGTTCAAGCAGACGGACGCCACCGTGGGCTCCTTCGACGCCGGCTACGGCTCGGCCCTGCTCGCCCGGCAGGTGGGCCAGAAGCGCGCCCGCGAGATCTTCTTCACGGCGCGCGAGTACTCGGCCGAGGAGATGGTGGCCATGGGCGCGGTGAACGAGGCCGTGGACCACGAGCGCCTCGAGGAGGTCGCCCTCGAGTACGCCGCGGACATCAACCGTCAGTCCCCGCAGGCCCTGCGCATGCTCAAGTTCGCGTTCAACCTTCCCGACGACGGCATGGCCGGCCAGCAGGTCTTCGCCGGCGAGGCCACGCGCATGGCCTACATGACGGACGAGGCCGTGGAGGGCCGGGACGCGTTCCTGCAGAAGCGCGACCCGGACTGGTCCGCCTTCCCGTACCACTTCTGACCGACCGCCACGGCAGGACGGGGACCCGCCCATGCTCGCACTGCTCAACGACCAGCCCATCCTCGTCCTCATGGCCACCGTCGCCCTGGGCGCCGCCGTCGGCACCATCCCCCTGGGCAAGATCCGCCTCGGCGCCTCGGGAGCACTGTTCGTGGGCCTGCTCGTCGGGGCGGTGCTGCCCGACGTCGGCGACCGGCTGGCCCTGTTCCAGAGCTTCGGCCTGGCCCTGTTCGCCTACCTGATCGGGCTCGGCGCCGGCAAGGTGTTCTTCCGGGACCTGCGCCGCAACCTGCCCCTGATGCTGGCCGCCGTCGTCGTGGTGATCCTCACCGCCTTCACGGTGCACCCGCTGGCCGCGCTGCTCAACCTGGACCTGCCGACGGCGATCGGCGTGTGGACGGGTTCGCTCACCGCGACGCCGGCGATGGCGCTGGCGAACCAGCTCACCGGCGGGCAGGCCCCGGCCGTGGGCTACGGGCTGTCCTACCTGGTGGGCGTGGTCGGCACCATCATCGCGATCACCCTGCTCGCCGCCCGCCCGTGGAGCAGTTCCCCGCGCGATCCGGCGCCGGTGACCGACGGCAAGCTGCGCTTCACCGCCGCGGTCGCCACCTCCGCGCTCGCCGTGCGGGAGATCCCCGGGATCTCCGAGGGACTGGTGCGCGTGGTGGCGCTGCGCCACGGCGGCGTGGCCCGGATCGCCGGCTCCGCCGACCGGATCGAACCCGGGGACGAGGTCGTCCTGGACGGCACGGAGAAGAACATCGACGCGGCCGTGCAGGCCTTCGGCCGCCGCACCGACGCCGACCCGGCGCGGGTGATGACCCCGCTGCAGACCTCCATGGTCATCGTCACGGCCCGCGCCCTGGCCGATCGCCGCCTGGGCACGCTGTCCCTGCGCGAGCGCTTCGGCACCGACGTCGCCCGGCTGCGGCGCGACGACGTCGAGTCGCTGGCCACCCCGCAGACCGAGCTCAAGGTCGGCGACCGGGTGCTCATCGTGACCACCGCGCCGCGGATGGAGGCGGTGCGCGACTTCTTCGGCAACTCGACCCGGGGGCTCTCGAACCTGGACTGGATCTCCCTGGGCACGGGCATGGCGCTGGGCTACCTGCTGGGCTTGGTGACGATCCCGCTTCCGGGCGGGGCCTCCTTCTCCCTCGGCCCGGCGGCCGGGTGCATCCTCGTCGGCCTCGCCCTCGGTGCGATCGGTCGAACGGGACCCACGGTGTGGGAGCCGTCCACGGAGATCGCGCTGACGCTGCGGCAGTTCGGCCTCATGCTCTTCCTGGGCGTGGTGGGCCTGGCCGCCGGCCCGGCGTTCATCGAGACGGTGTTCACCCGGGTCGGCGGGCTGGCCATCCTGATGTCCGCCGTGCTCACCGCGCTGACCGCGGCCCTGCTCATCGCCGCGGCACGGCTGCTGGGGCAGTCCGTGGATCGCACCTACGGGGCGCTGGCGGGCATCACGGGCCAGCCGGCGATCCTGGACTACGCGCTCTCCCGGTCCACCGACGCCCGCGTGACCGAGGGGTACGCCCAGCTGTTCGCGCTGATCATGGTGGTCAAGATCGCCACCGTGCCGTTCATGCTCTGACCGGCCGGGCGGATCCGGTCCGCCGGGCGGGTCCGTCCGACCGTCGGGCCTCCTACACTCGGGGCCATGCCCGCCACCGCCGATGCCCTCGCCCGCGCCACGGACGCCCTCGCGGCGGCCTTCGACGGCGGCGCCCCCGTCGAGCTGACCGCCGACGGCGCCGCGCTCCCCCGGCCCGAGGCCCGCGACCCGCGCCGCTGCGGGGACCCGGACGCCGTCGCCGTGGTGCGCACCTCCGGGTCCACGGGCACGCCGAAGCAGATCGTCCTGACCGGCGCGGCCCTGCGCGCCTCGGCCGCGGCCACGGCCCGGCGGCTCGGCGGCGAGGGGGCGTGGCTGCTGGCCCTCGGCGTGCACTACGTGGCCGGGCTCGCCGTGCTCTCCCGCTCGATCGCGGCCGGGACCGCACCCGTGGCCCTGCCCCCGGGCCCGTTCACGCCCGCGGCGTTCGCCACCGGGGCGGCCGCCCTGCCCGACGATGCCGGCCCCCGGCTCGTCTCGCTCGTCCCCACCCAGCTCGCCCGCCTCCTCGCGGCCGACGCCGACCCGGCCGGGCGGGCGGCCCTGCGCTCCTTCGACCGCGTGCTCGTGGGCGGCGCCCGGCTCGATCCCGCGCTGCGGGCCGCGGCCGAGGCGGCGGGGGTGCGCCTCACCGCCACCTACGGCATGGCCGAGACGTGCGGCGGCTGCGTCTACGACGGCGTGCCGCTGCCCGGCGTCGCCGCCGCGGTGGCCCCGGACGACCCCGACGCCCCGCCGCGCGTGCGCCTGGCCGGGCCCATGGTGGCGGCCGGCTACCTCGACGACCCGGCCCGCACCGCCGCCCACTTCGTCACCGCCGCGGACGGCGCCCGCACCTTCCTGACCGAGGACACGGGCGTGCTCTCCCCCACCGACGACGGCGGCGTGCGGCTGGCCGTGACCGGCCGCCTGGACGACGTCGTCATCACGGGCGGGGTGAAGGTGTCCGCGGCGGCCGTGACCGCGGTGCTCGAGGCGCACCCGGGCGTCGCGGCGGCCCACGTGGCCGGCGTGCCGGATCCCGAGTGGGGCGCCCGGCTGTGCGCCGCCGTCGTGCCCGCCCACCCGGCCGCGGCCCCCGACGAGGCCGTCCTGCGCGCCCACGTGCGCGAGGCGCTGGGTGCGGCCGCGGTGCCCAAGACGTGGCTCGTCCTCGACGCACTGCCGCTGCTCTCCACCGGCAAGACCGACCGGCAGGCCCTGGCCGCCCGGTTCACCGCCGGCTGAGCGCCGCCCCGCCCGCGTGGGAGAATGAGCCGGGCCCGGCCGACGTCGGGCCCCGGCCGTGCTCCGCCGTCGACCCGGCCCGCCGCGCGCCGCTGCCCACCCCGCTCCCCAGGAGGAACCCCCGCCCATGGCCGCCACGCTCTCCCAGTGGGTCGCCGCCGCGCGCCTGCGCACGCTGCCCATGGCGATCGCCCCCGTGATCGTCGGTTCGGCCGCCGCCGCGGAGCTCGGCTCCTTCCACCTCGGCGCAGCGCTGCTGGCCCTCGTGGTGTCGCTCGCGCTGCAGATCGGCGTGAACTACGCCAACGACTACTCGGACGGCATCCGCGGCACCGACGACGAGCGCGTCGGCCCCTTCCGGCTCACCGTCTCCGGGCTCGTGCCCGCGGTCCAGGTGAAACAGGCGGCCTTCGCGTCCTTCGGCCTCGCCGGGCTGGCCGGCCTGGGGCTCATCCTGCTCTCGGGGCACTGGTGGTTCCTGCTGGTCGGCGTCGCCTGCGTGCTGGCCGCGTGGTTCTACACCGGCGGGAAGCGGCCGTACGGGTACCTCGGCCTCGGCGAGGTGTTCGTGTTCGTGTTCTTCGGGCTGGTGGCCGTCCTCGGCACCACGTACACCCAGGCCGACGCCGTCAGCGGCCTGGCCTGGGCCGGCGCGATCGGCTGTGGGCTGATCTCCACGGCCCTGCTCATGGCCAACAACATCCGGGACATCCCCACGGACCGCGAGGTCGGGAAGATGACGCTGGCCGCCCGCCTGGGCGACGGACCCGCGCGGGCGTCCTACGCCGTCATGCTGGCCGTCGCCCTGCTGCTGCCGCTGTTCTGGGTGGCGGTGCACCCGGGGCTGCTGCTCGTGCCGATCGGCGGCC
This sequence comes from Micrococcus sp. GPGPB33, assembly GCF_037853785.1. NCBI lineage: Bacteria > Bacillati > Actinomycetota > Actinomycetes > Micrococcales > Micrococcaceae > Micrococcus > Micrococcus sp. GPGPB33. The sequence goes on along the minus strand of NZ_JAQMWO010000002.1, from coordinate 1,199,687 downwards.
TGCTCGCGATCCGGCCGATCCGCACGGTGCTGCGCGCCGACGACCGCCGGGCGCTGATTCCGGTGCTGCGCGCGACCGGCGTGATCGGGATCGTCTACGCGATCACGTTCACCCTCGGCGCGCTGCTCTGAGCCGCACGGGATGACGGCGGCGCCGGCGGCGTCATCCGCCCCGTCGCCCCGCGGGGCTCACTCGCGGAACCGGCCCTCGGTGTAGGCGTCCTCGGCGTCCGCGTCGGCGGTCTCGGTGCGGCCCCGGCGGCCCGGGCGGCCCTCCCACGCGGCGGACAGGTCCTCGGTGGCCCCCGTGCGCAGGCGGCCGAGGAAGAGGTAGCTGATCGCGAACGTCAGGATCGTGGCCGCGATCACCCCGAAGATCATCCCGAGGTCCATCACGTAGTAGAACAGCGCCCACAGGGCGACGAAGACGACCACGCGGACCAGACCGTAGAAGAAGATGCGCACCGGTCCATCCTACGAGGACGGACGCCCCGCCCGCCCGCCGACCCCACAGCCCGCGCCTAGACTGGCGGGATGGGCCGCTTCATCATCCCCGCCGCGATCATCCTCGCCGGACTGACCCTCTACGCGCTGTTCGAGGCGCTGCTCACCCCCGCCCGCGAGGTGCGCAGCCTGCCGAAGACGGCGTGGGTGGCGGTCATCGTGCTCGTGCCGCTCGTGGGGCCGCTGCTGTGGCTGCTGCTCGGCCGCGCCCGCCCGGCCGGCGCGGGCGGACGGGCCGCACCCCGGCCCTCCGGGGCCCCGGACGACGACGAGGCGTTCCTGCGCAGCCTGCGCGTGCAGCGCCGCCAGGACGCCCGCGAGCAGGACCTGGACCGCCGCGAGGCCGAGCTGCGGGCCCGCGAGGAGGAGCTGCGCCGTCGTCGGGAGCAGGGCGACGACGACGCCGACCCGGACGGCGACGGGCCGCGCGCCTGAGGGGCCCCGCCGGACTCAGCCGGGCAGACCCGCGTACGAGTGCAGGCCCGGGAAGTACGTGTTGACGATCGTGTAGTTGAACACGATGCACAGGAAGCCCACGATGCTCAGCCACGCGGCGCGGGCACCGGTCCAGCCGCGGGTGGCGCGGGCGTGCAGGTACGCCGCGTACACCACCCAGATCACGAAGGTCCAGACCTCCTTGGTGTCCCAGTTCCAGTAGCGGCCCCACGCGGCCTCGGCCCAGATCGCACCGGCGATCAGCGTGAAGGTCCACATGACGAAGCCGACGGCGTTGAGGCGGTAGGACCAGTTCTCCAGCCCCTGCGCGGCCGGCACGAGGCGCAGGAACGCCCACGAGCGCTCGCCCGCCGCAGCGCGCTTCTCCGCGCGGTCCTGCAGCAGCTGCAGCACGGACATCGCGGCGGTCAGCGCGAACAGCGAGCTGGCCAGCACGGCGATGGACACGTGGATGACGAGCCACGGCGTCTGCAGCGGCGGCTGGAGGTGGCCCACCGGCGTCGGGAAGCCCATGGTGGCCGCGCACATCATCGCCACGACGATGCCGGTGACGAACGTGCCCACGAAGCGCAGATCCTTGCGCAAGAGGAACAGCAGGTAGACGGTCGTGATCACGAGCGCGCCCGTGGTCATGAACTCGTACAGGTTGCCCCACGGCACGCGGGAGGCGGCGAGGCCGCGGGCGACGACGGCGAACGCGTGCAGCGCCCAGCCGACGGCCAGCACGGCCACGGCCACGTTGGCGACCGGGCGGCGGCCGCCGCCCGTGTAGTCCATGTCCTCGTCCACGAGGTCGTCGTCCGCGTCGACGCCGGGCTCGGCGGCGGCCGGCCGGGCCGTGTCGGAGTCGCTCGCGCCGACCGCCGTGGACCCGCCGACGGCGACCCCCACGGTCTCGCGGGCCGGAGCGGTGCGCACCTGCCCGCGCTGGGCCGCGAGGTCGGCCTCGAGGCGGCGGATGGTGGCCGAGGCGGTGGCCATGTCGATGGTGAACAGGATGAACGCCGCCGCGTACACGAGCGCGGCGATGAGCATGAAGAGGTCGCTGTACAGCGCCAGCTGCTCGTTCACGGGGGCCGTGGGGTTGAACACTGTCAGTCTCCTGATCGGGCGTCGGCGGGGCCGGCGGGGGTCTCGGGGGCGGTGGGGGTGGACTGGGGGGCGGCACCGGCCGCGGCGTCGTCGGCCGTCTCGGTGGCGGCGACGGGCCACCAGCGCTCCATGGCCGAGCGCAGGGCCACGTGCTCCTCGTGCAAGCCGAACTCCTCGCCGCGGGCGAGCAGCGCGTACTCCACGCGGGTGCGGCCGGCCTCGTCGGTGCGGGCGCGGACCCACACGCGGCGGCGGCGGACGAACAGGCTGATGACCAGCCCGAGCAGGGCGGTGCCGGCGAACACGCCGACGCCCCACTTGCCCGGGTCGTAGTGGATGTCCAGGCCGACGTAGCGGCGGACGCCGTCGAAGCTGATGGAGCCCTTGCCCTCGGGCAGCTCGTACGTCTGGCCCGGGCTGAGCACGATGCCGCCGTTCTCGTTGGTGCGGCTGTTGAGCTCGGTGAGGGATGCGGTGTCCAGCACGTACACGTTCTGCGGGCGGCCGGTGTCCAGGCCGAGGTCCCCGTAGTACGAGTTCAGCTGCAGCTCCGGGTTGAGCAGCTCGGGGTCCGCGGAGAACGCGGCGCCTTCCTCGTCCTCCACCGCCGAGGGCAGGAAGAAGCCGACGAAGCCCAGCTGGTCCGGCCGCGCGTCGGGGACCTTGATGGTGGCCTGCGAGCCGTAGTTCTGGTCGAACACGCGGGTGACCACGGGGCCCTGGAAGGCCACGTCCCCGGCGCCGTCGCGGATGGTCACCACGGGCGCGTAGCCGTTGCCCACGAGGTAGACGCGCACGCCGTCGATGTCCAGCGGCTGGTTGACCTTAAGGATCTGGCGCTGGAGCTCGCCGCCGGTGCCCTCGCGGACGTCCATGACGGCGGTGTAGTCCAGCGGCTGGCCGTAGGTGGTCTCCGACTGCCGCTCGAACACGGCGTCGAACGAGTCGAGGGTGAGGGAGAACGGCTGGAGGTCGTCCGCGCTGAAGTAGGTGCCGGGGGTGAAGGAGTCGTAGGCCACGAGGTTGTTGGCGAAGCCCTCGCCCTCCACGATGATCTTCTGCCCGCCGTACTTGGTCATGCCGCCGTAGGCCATGAACACGAGCACGCCGATCAGCGAGACGTGGAACAGGATGTTGCCGATCTCGCGCAGGTATCCGCGCTCGGCGCCCACGGACGCGCCGCCGGCCTCGGGGCGGTGCTCCACGCGGTAGCGGCGCTTGCGCAGCCACGCCTGGGCTCTGGCCACGGCCTCCTCGGGGCCGGGGCCGCCGTCCTCCAGGACCACGACGCCGGAAGCCGGCAGGCGCGTCAGGTTGCGGGGGTGCGGGCCGGGGGCTGGCGCAGGGCCTTGGCGTGCTGGATGGCGCGCGGCCACACGCAGCCCACGAGGGAGACGAACAGCAGCAGGTAGATGGCCGAGAACCAGACGGAGTTGTAGACGTCGAAGAACTGCAGGGCGTCCAGGACGGGGCCCCACACGGGGTTGTCCTCGATCCACTGGTCCACGATCTCGGGGCCGGCACGGCGCTGGGGCACGAGGGAGCCGGGCACGGCGGCGACGGCGAGCAGGAGCAGCAGCATGAGCGCGGTGCTCATGCTGGTCAGCTGGGTCCAGATCCAGCGCAGGGTGCCCGCCAGGCCGAGGCGCGGCAGGGTGACGGGCTCGGAGCGCGTCCGGGCGGCCTTGGAGCTCACAGGGGCATCTCCCATTCGTTGGCGAACCACAGCTGCAGCTGCGTGGTCCAGGCGGTCCAGACGCCGGTGACCATGAGCAGGCCCAGCGCGATCAGCAGGGCGCCGCCGAGGCGCATGATCAGCACGCGGTGCCGGAGGAAGAACCCGAGGGCCCGCATGCCGCGCTCCATGCCGAGGGCCATGAGCACGAACGGCAGGCCCAGGCCGAGGCAGTAGAGGAAGGCGAGCAGGGCGCCGCGGCCCACGGAGCCGGAGCTGGCCGTGGACATGGCCAGGACGGCGGCCATGGTGGGGCCGATGCACGGCGCCCAGCCCAGGCCGAAGGTCATGCCCAGCAGGGGCGCGCCGACCAGGCCGGCGGCGGGCTTGAAGTGGACGCGGCGCTCCTGCTGAAGCCGGCCGCCGCCGCCGAGGAACACGAGGCCCATGAGCATCACGAGCACGCCGAGCACGGGGGTGACCCAGGCGCCGTCGCGCCGCAGCCAGACCATGGCCTGGGTGAACACCACGGTGATGCCCACGAACACCACGGCGAACCCGAGCACGAACAGCACGGAGCCGAGCACGAGGCGCCCGCGGCGGCGGCTGGTGAGCACGTCCCCGCCGAGGCCGGTGACGTACCCGAGGTAGCCGGGCACGAGCGGCAGCACGCACGGGGAGAGGAAGGAGATCAGGCCGGCCAGCACGGCGATCGGCGCGGCCAGCAGCAGGGAGCCGTCGAGGGCGATCTCGGCGAAGGGGTTGCTCTGCATGGACACGGCGGCCGGGTCAGGCCGCGGCCTCGTCCACCACGGTGGTGAGCAGGGCGCGCAGGGTGGACTCCTCCACGGCGCCGAGCACGCGGGCGGCCACGCGGCCCTCGACGTCCAGGACGAGGGTGGAGGGCACGGCCTGCGGGGGCACGTAGTCGGTCATGTTCAGGAGCACGTCCCCGCGGGCGTCCTCGATGGACGGGTAGGGGATCTCGAAGGTGCGCTCGAAGGCCTGCGCGGTGGTGACGGTGTCCCGGACGTTCACGCCGAGGAACCGCACCCCCTGCGGGGCGAACTGCTCGTGCAGGGAGACGAGGTGGGGGGCCTCGACGCGGCACGGCGCGCAGGCGGCGTACCAGAAGTTCAGCAGGGCGGGGGTGCCGCGCAGGCTCGCGCCGGTCACGGGGGTGCCGTCGAAGAGCTCGGCGGCGAACTCCACGGGGGCGCCGCGCTCGGCGGGGGCGATCTCCAGGACGGAGCCGTCGCCGGCGATGTAGTTCTTGCCGTCCGCGTTCCCGGCCTGCTGCGTCAGCGAGTCGTCACCGCCCGAGCAGGCCGCGAGCGCCGGCGCCAGGCTGGCGAGGGCGAGGCCGGTCAGCAGGGTGCGGCGGGACGGACGGGGCGGGGTGTGCATGGCGTGACTGCCCTCCAGGGGATGCGCGGCGCTGGATTCCGGGGACCTTGGAAGTCTACTGTCCGCCCCGCATTCTGACTGAACCCTGGACGTCACACCCGCGGCCCGTGGGAGGGGCGGGGTCCGGCTCAGGCCCCGGGCAGGGAGGAGGCGTCCTTGAGCAGGGCCTGGTTGGGCTCGTGGTACTCGACGCGCGGCACCGTCCGCCCCTCGTCGAACACGAGCGAGGTCACGGAGGTCAGTGAGCACTCGCGGCGGCGCGGGTCATGCCACAGCGGACGGCCCTCGACGGCCAGGCGCGTCACCCAGATCGGCAGCTGGTGGGAGACGAGCACCGCCTCGGCGCCGGGTCCATCGGCCGCCACAGCATCGGCCCGGATCCGATCCACGACGGCGAGCATGCGCGCCGCCTGCGCGCGGTAGGGCTCACCCCAGGACGGGCGCAGGGGGTTGCGCAGCTTGGGCCACAGCCGTGGGTTCCGCTTGAGCGATGCGGCCACCTGGGACATGCCCTCGAAGGCGTTCTCCGCCTCGATCAGCTCCGGCTCGGTGACCAGCGGCAGGTCGAACGCGGCCGCGATCGGCGCGGCGGTCTGCTGCGCGCGGGTCAGCGGGGAGGCGGCGACGACGGCGGGTGCCCGGCCGGTCTGCACGGCGCGCTCCGCGAACCACGCGGCCGCGCCGCGGGCCATCTCATGGCCGAGCTCGGAGAGCCCGAACTCCGGCAGGCGGCCGTAGAGGACACGATCGGGGTTGTGGACTTCTCCGTGGCGGACCAGGTGGACGGTGGCGAGCGTCTGCATGGGGCCAGTCTGGCAGAGGCGGACCGGTGGCCCCGGCGGTAGCGTGGGGCACAGCTCGGCGCGACCGCGCCGCCACCCCCGTCCGCACCGAGACGCCGCGAGCGTCGGCGTCGCTAGGAGGCCCCATGTCCGGCACCTCGCCCACCGATCCCCACGGCAGCCAGAACCCGTACGGCACCGACCCCTACGGCGCCGCCCCGCAGGGGCCGACCCCGGGCTCCTCCGACCCGGCGGGCGCGAGCCCGTACGGCCAGGACCCCTACGGCGCACCGCCGGCGGCTCCGTACGGCGCCCCGGGCCAGGCGGGGATGCCCCAGGCCCCCTCTCCCCACGGCCCCGCCGGCTGGCAGTCTCCCGGCCCGGTCGAGCTGCCCCCGCGGCCGCGCTCCCTGACGGCCGCGTTCTGGCTGATCGTCTCGGGCGGCCTCCTGCTGCTGGCGACGACCCTGCTGGCGGCCTTCGCCATCACCCAGCCGGAGGGCCAGGCCGCGATCCAGCAGGAGCTGGACCGGTCCGTCGAACAGATGAATCTGCCCGCCGACCAGGCGGAGCAGATGCGCACCATGATGGACGGGATGCTCCCGGCCCTCGCCACGACGGCGGCCGTGTTCGGCGTGCTCGCGTTCCTCGTCTACCTGTGGGTGGCGTTCGCGATCCGCGGCGGCTCGCGCGCCGCGCGCATCGTCGGAACGGTGCTGGCGTCCCTGTCCGTGCTGGTGCTGGTCTCCAACGCCGTGATGGGGGCGTTCAGCCCGCTGGACCTCGTGTGGGTGGGCCTCGGCGTCGCCGGCATCGTGCTCGCCTACCGCCCGGACGCCACGGAGTACATGCGGCTGAAGGCCTGGCAGCGCTTCGCGCGCCGCTGAGCCCGCTCAGGCCCGCGGGGCGTCCAGGAGCCGGCCCAGACGGGCCGGGTCCACACGCCAGAAGTCGCGCTGGACGCCGTCGACGAACAGCACGGGCACCTCGTCCGCGAACCGCTCGAGCAGGGCCGGGTGCGCGGCGCCGTCGACGGCCTCCCAGGCCTCGCCCCGCGCGTCGCACACCTGCACCACCGTGGCCTCGGCCTCGGCGCACAGGTGACAGCCGGGCTTCACGAGCAGCTGGACGCGGGCGGTGGCGGCAGGCAGGTCGGCGGTCATGGCCCCACTCTACGGATCGCCGTCCACGACGAAGCCGCCGTCCCCCCGGAAGGGGACGGCGGCTTCGTCTCGTCAGCGCCCGGAGGGCGCGGGCATCACTTCTTGTTGCGACGCTGGTGACGGGTCTTGCGAAGCAGCTTGCGGTGCTTCTTCTTCGACATGCGCTTGCGGCGCTTCTTGATCACAGATCCCATGGGGACTCCTTGAATCGGGGCGAGGGTCGGCGGTCGTGGGACCGCAGGCATCCGGGGCGCCGGACACGCCGACCCGCATTCCACCGGATGTGGAACGCCTGGAAACGTTCTCGGCCACAATACCGGCCGCACGGGCCCCGGTCGAACCGGGACGGGGACCGGCTCAGTCGAACCAGGGGTCGAGCCCGTGCAGCGGGAACACCTCGCGGCGCGTGGCCATGATCGACTGGTCCACCGGGTCGGCCGGGTCGTAGCCCACCTCCCACGAGCGCCACCACACGTCCGCGTCCTCGCCCATCACGGTGGGGATCCGCTCGGCGTCGTCCCCCTCGTGCACGGACATGTCCCCGGTCAGCTCGTCCGCGGTGAGGGCCCGGACGTGCTCGATCCAGGCGGCGGGGATCTCGCTCCTCACGGGGATCGGGGTCTGCAGGACGGCGGCGGTCAGGTGGGCCCACGCGCGCGGCACCACCCGCAGCGGGTTGTAGCCGCCGCCCCCGGTGGCCAGCCACCGGCCGTGCGCGAACCGGTCGGCCCAGTCGCCGACGTCGAACGCGAGCTGGCGCTGGCCGTCCACGCTCAGCCGCAGGTCGGCGAGCGGGTCCGTGCGGTGACCGTCGCAGCCGTGCTGGCTGACCAGCACGTCCGGGGCGAACGCCTCCAGCAGGGGCGGGACCACGGCGTGGGCGGCGCGCAGGAAGCCGGCGTCGCCGGTGCGCGGGGGCAGCGCGACGTTCACCGCCGTGCCCTGGGCGGCCGAGCCGCCGATCTCGTTGGCGAAGCCCGTGCCCGGGAACAGGCTGATGCCCGTCTCGTGCAGGGAGATGGTGAGCACGCGGGGGTCGTCGTAGAAGATCGACTGCGTGCCGTCGCCGTGGTGCGCGTCCACGTCGACGTAGGCCACGCGCTCCGCGCCGAGGTCCAGCAGGCGCTGGATGGCCACGGCGCAGTCGTTGTAGATGCAGAACCCGGACGCCGAGGACCGGGCGGCATGGTGCATGCCACCGGCGAAGTTCACGGCGCGGTCCACCTCGCCGGACCAGATCGCCTCCGCGGCGACGAGGGAGCCGCCCGCGATCCGGGCGGCGGACTCGTGCAGGTCCGGGAACACGGGACAGTCCTCGGTGCCCAGGCCGAAGCGGCCGTCCTCGGCCGACGACGTCGCCGCGGCCCGGCGCACGGCGGCGACATACTCGGGGTCGTGGACGAGGGCGAGCTGCTCGTCCGTGGCCACGGGCGGCTCCATGATCCGCACGTGGGGGGCGTCCAGCAGGCCGAACGCCTCCACGAGCCGGTGCGTGAGGTCCAGCCGCAGGGGCGCCATCGGGTGCTCCGCGCTGAACCGGTAGCGGAGCAGGCTGGAGTCCCACACCACAGCGGCGGGGGTGGGAGCGGGAGGGGTGGACGTGGTGCTCATCACGGTCCAGCCTAGGGCTCCGGGCGACACGGTGGCGACGATCGCCTCGGATGTCCTGCCCGCGTGACGCGCGGGCCACGGGGCGCGCGATACTGGGAGCCGGTCCGTTCCCCGTCCCCCCGCGCAGGAGGTGCCCCGTGGCAGGTCTCCGTCCGACTCCGCGCGCCCGCCGCCACGGCGGCGTGCGCCGGCCCGGCGGCCTCCCCGGCCCGGCCAGGCCTCCACGCTGGAGTCCTCGACCGACCTGCGCACGGTGCTGCGGCGCTCGGGCCGCGCCGTCAGCTCGGTGGTGGGCGGCTCCCCGGCCCGCGCCGCCCTCTCCGCCTTCGCCCTCATGGCCCTGGTGTTCACCGGGCTCCTCGCCCTGCCGTGGGCCGCGGCGGACGGCCACGCCACCCCCCTGCACGACGCCATGTTCACCGCGGTCTCCGCCTTCTCCGTGACCGGTCTGACCACCGTCAACACGGCCGTGCACTGGTCCCCCGCGGGCCAGGTGATCATCCTCGTGGCCATCCAGATCGGCGGCCTGGGCATCCTCTCGATGGCCTCGCTGCTCACGCTGGCCGTCTCCCGGCATCTGGGTCTGAGGTCGAAGCTGGCGACGCAGCAGGCGGGCATGACCTCCGGGAATCTCGGCGAGGTCGGCCGGCTGCTGCGCGTCGTCGTCGTGACGGTGCTGACCGCCGAGGCCGCGCTGGCGTTCTTCCTCGTGCCGCGGTTCGCGGCCATCTCCGGCTCGTGGCTCACCGGCCTGTGGCACGGGGTCTTCTACTCGGTCAGCGCCTTCAACAACGCCGGGTTCACCCTCCACGTGGACGGCCTGCCGGAGATCATGCACGACCCGGTGATCATCACGGTGCTCGGCGTCGGCGTGTTCCTGGGTGCGCTCGGCTTCCCCGTGGTCATGGTGCTGCTGGAGAAGGGGTGGCGATTCCGGGAGTGGAACCTGCACACCAAGCTCACGGTCGAGGTGACGCTGGCCCTGCTGGTGCTCGGCGCCGTCGCCCTCTTCTTCTTCGAGGCGGGCAACCCGGCGACCCAGGCCGGCATGGGCTTCTGGCAGCGGGTCGGGCACTCCCTGTTCGGCTCCATGATGACCCGCTCCGGAGGCTTCGCGATCGACGACACGAACGCGCACCAGCCCGAGTCCCTGCTGCTCATGGACGCGCTGATGTTCGTGGGCGGTGGGTCCGCCTCCACCGCGGGCGGCATCAAGGTGACCACGCTGGCGATCATGTTCCTCGCGATCGTGGCGGAGGCGCGCGGCGACCGCGAGGTGACGGCGCACGGCCGCACGATCGCCCCCGAGTCCCTGCGCGTGGCCATCGCGGTGCTCGCACTCGGGGCCACCCTCGTGCTCGTGGCCACTCTGGCGCTGGTGCACATCACCGACGAGTCCCTCCAGCGGCCCCTGTTCGAGGTGATCTCCGCGTTCGGCACGTGCGGGCTCTCCGTGGGCGTCTCCGCGGAGAGCCCACCGGCCGGCAAGTACGTCCTGACGGCCATGATGTTCGCGGGCCGCGTTGGTACGATCACGTTCGCCGCCGCCCTGGCCCTGCGCCAGCGGCGCGTGCTCTACCGCTACCCCGTCGAGAGGCCGGTCATTGGCTGACACCCCGCAGCGCACCGATCCCAACGCCCCCGTGCTCGTCGTGGGGCTGGGCCGCTTCGGCGCCGCCACGGCCGAGGAGCTCGTCGCACAGGGCCGCGAGGTGCTCGCCGTCGAGCGGGACCCCGTCCTCGTGCAGCGCTTCGCCCCCTCGCTCACCCACGTGGTGGAGGCGGACGCCACCGACCCCGAGGCCCTGCGCCAGCTCGGCGCGCAGGACTTCTCGACGGCGGTGGTCGGCGTGGGCACCTCCATCGAGGCATCGGTGCTGATCACCGTGAACCTCGTGGACCTGGAGATCCCCCACATCTGGGTGAAGGCGATCAGCGAGGCGCACGGCACGATCCTCAAGCGGATCGGGGCGAACCACGTGATCTTCCCCGAGCACGACGCCGGCGTGCGGGCCGCCCACCTCGTGAACGGGCGCATGCTCGACTTCATCGAGTTCGACGACGACTTCGCGATCGTGAAGATGTACCCGCCGGCCGAGTGCGTGGGCTTCACGCTCGGCGAGTCCCACGTGCGCTCCAAGTACGGCGTGACCGTGGTGGGCGTGAAGACTCCGGGCGAGGACTTCACCTACGCCCAGCCGGACACCCGGGTGGGCCCGCGCGACACCCTCATCGTCTCGGGTCACACGGACCTCATCGACCGGTTCGCGGCCCGGCCCTGAGGCACGCCGGAACCGTCAGGCCCCGAACTCCTCGGCCATCTCCTTGTCGCGCTGCGCGGCCGCGTCCATGGCACGGTTCACGAGGTCGCCCATGCCCCCGTCCAGGAACGCCTCCACGGCCTTCTCGGTGGTGCCGTTCGGGCTCATCACGGCCTTGCGCAGAGCCTCGGCCCTGGCCCCCTCCTGCTGGAGCATGATGCCGGCGCCCTTGACGGTGGCCGCGGCCATGGCCTCGGCGGCGGCGGCGTCCAGTCCCATCTCCGCACCGTGGGCGGCGATCAGCTCGGCCAGCAGGAACACGTAGGCCGGGGCGGAGCCGGCGGTGGCCACCACGGCGGAGAGCTGCTCCTCGGCCACCGGCACCACCAGGCCGGAGCCCTCGAAGAGGGCGCGCACGGCGGTGGTCTGCTCCTCGGTGACGCCCGGCCCGGGGGCCATGCCGACGACGCCGGAGCCCACCGTCAGGGGCGTGTTCGGCATGGTCCGCACGATCGGCTGCCCCGCCGGCAGCACGGCGGCCATGGTGGCGGAGGTGACGCCGGCTGCCACGGACACCACCACGGTCTCGGGGCGCAGCGACGGCGCCAGGTCCGTGAGGGTGGCGACCATGTCCTTCGGCTTCACGCCCACCAGGACGATGTCCGCCTCGGCGACCGCGGCATGGTTGGCGCGTTCGTCCCGCTCCCGGGAGGTCACGGTGACGCCGTGCTGCGCGGCGGCCCGCTCGGCGGAGGCGGTGGAGCGGGTGGTGGCGGTGACGTCCTCGGCGCGCACGGCGCCGGCGTCGAGGGCCCCGGCCAGGATGGCCCCGGTCATGGTGCCCAGGCCCAGGATGGTCAGCTTCATGGTCGGTCCGTCTCCTTCGTGGTCGGGCGCGGAACGCCGTCGTCGTCGTGGTGGTCGGTGCCACCGGCGGCCAGGTGCTCGCGCGCGAAGGCGAGCGAGGCGGCGAGCTTCTCCTCGCGCTGGCCCGCGTACTCCACGCCGCGGGTGCCCACCTCCACGCACACCGTGCCGGCCAGGCCCGCGGTCGCCAGGTGGCGCAGGGTCTCGGCCACGCGCTGCGTGCCCTCGCCGGGGGCCAGGTGGTCGTCCTTGCCGGAGTCGTTGCCGTCGGTGAGGTGGACGTGCCGCAGCCGCGGGCCGAGCTCGCGGACGGCCGCCAGGGAGTCCGCCCGCGCGATGGCCGCGTGGGAGAAGTCCCAGCAGATGTGCTCGTACGGCTCGGGCAGCGGGTTCCAGTGCGGCAGGTACATCTTGGCCTCGCGGCCGTAGGCCCGCCACGGGTACATGTTCTCCACGGCGATCACGACGCCGGTCTCCGCCATGAGCTCGTGGATGCCCTCGGCGAAGCGCACCGCGTACGTGCCCTGCCAGCGGAAGGGCGGATGGGCCACCACGGTGGCCGCGCCCACGGCCTGCGCCAGCTCCACGGAGCGGCGGATCTTGGACCACGCGGAGCCCCAGACCTGCTGCGTGAACAGCAGGGTGGGCGCGTGGATGGAGTCGATGGGCATCCCGTGCCGCTCGGACAGCCGCGTCAGCCGCCGCGCGTCCTGGCTCCACGCGTTGTGCGTGACCATGACCTCCACGCCGTCGTAGCCGAGGTCCTCGGCGGTGGCGAACACGTCCTGGGTGCCCAGGGGGAACACGGACGAGGAGGACAGGGTCACGGGGATGTCCGCTCCGAAGCGCGCCGCGGGGGCCAGGTGCGCGGTGGAGTCCGGCATGGTCAGCGCACCCCCAGGCTCAGTCCCGGCAGGAGGGTGTCCGGGTTGAGGTTCACGTGGCCGACGCCGGGCCGGCCGTCCCGGGTGAGGTGGCCCTCGAGCATGAGCGCGTCGAGGCGGTTGAGGATCAGGCCCTCGCGCAGCGCCCACGGGCAGATCTCGAGCTGGGCGATGCCGAACGTGCGCATGGCCGTCAGCGCGACGATCGCCCCCGCGAACACCTGGTGCGCGCGCACGTCCGAGACGCCGGGCAGCTCCGCCCGCTCCGCGACGGTCATCGCCGCGAGGCGGTTCACCCACAGGTGCAGGTCGTCCGCGCGCAGGTGCCGCTTCACGAAGGGGCCCGCCGCCGACGGCGCCGCCCCGGTGATCCGGGCGAGGGAGCGGAACGTCTTCGAGGTGGCGGTGACCACCACGGGCGACTCGATGCGCGGGAAGGCCGTATACGCCTCCTCGAGTCGCTTCTCCACGTGCTTGCGGAGCTTCTTCACCGCCTTGGGGCTGGGCGGGTCCTCGAGCACCCAGTCGCGGGTGAGGCGGCCGGCGCCCAGCGGCAGGGACAGGGCGTGCGAGGGCAGCTCGTCCTGGCCGTAGGCGATCTCGAAGGAGCCGCCGCCGATGTCGAAGTTCAGGATGGAGCCGGCGCCCCAGCCCTGCCAGCGGCGCACGGCGAAGTACGTCATGGCCGACTCCTGGTCCCCCGTGAGCTCGGAGAGGTGCACACCGGTCTCGGCCTGCACGCGGGCCAGCACGGCGGCGCCGTTCGCGGACTCGCGGATCGCCGAGGTGCAGAACGAGATCATGTCCTCCGCCCGATGCTCCTCCGCGAACGCGGCGGCCTCACGGACGAAGTCCACGAGCTCCCGCTGTCCCTCCTCCGTGATCGCCCCGTCGGCGTCCTGGTAGCGGATCAGCGGAAGGGAGCGCTTGTGCTCCGCGTAGGCGACGGGGCGGGCCCCCGGGTGGGCGTCCACGAGCAGCAGGTGGACGGTGTTGGACCCGATGTCCAGGACGCCGAGGCGCATGGCGCTCAGGCCTTCTTCCGCGCGGTGGTCTTCTTGGCCGGGGCCTTGCGGGCCGCCGGCTTCTTGGCACCGCCGCGGGTGGCCGGGCCCTTGGCACGCTTGTCCGCGAGCAGCTGGTAGGCCTCCTCCGCCGTGAGCTCCTCGGGCTGACGGCCGCGCGGGACGGTGATGTTGGTGACCCCGTCCGTGACGTACGGGCCGAAGCGGCCCTCCTTCACGGTGACCTTCTTGCCGGAGACCGGGTCCTCGCCGAACTCGGCCAGCGGCGGCTTGGCGGCCCCGCGGCCACGCTGCTTCGGCTGGGCGTAGATCTCGAGGGCCTGCTCCTGCGTGATGCTGAAGATCTGGTCCTCGGACTCGAGCGAGCGCGAGTCCGAGCCCTTCTTCAGGTAGGGCCCGAAGCGGCCGTTCTGGGCGGTGATGACCTCGCCCTCGGCGTCCGCGCCCACGACGCGCGGCAGGGACATCAGCTGCAGCGCCTGCTCGAGGGTCACGGTGTCCACGGACATGCTCGTGAAGAGGGAGCCGGTGCGGGGCTTCTCCTTGGCCGGCTTCTTCTTCGGCTTGGGCTTGCCGTTCTTGTAGTACTCGGTGGGCTGGGCGTCGAGCCAGGCCTGCAGCTCCTCCTCGGTCATCTCCGGGATGACCTCGGTGACGTAGGGCCCGTAGCGCCCGTCCCTGGCGACGACGGTCCGGCCCGTCTCCGGGTCCGTGCCGAGCTCGCGCTCGGAGGGCTGGGCGGTGGCGAACAGCTCCTCGGCCTTGGCCGGGGTGAGCTCGTCCGGGGCCAGGTCCTCGGGGACGTTGGCGCGCGGCGGGGTGGCGCCCGCCTCCGCGTCGGCCGGCAGCGACCGCTCCAGGTACGGGCCGTACTGGCCCACCCGCAGGGTGATGTCCTCGGTGATCGGCAGCGAGTTCACGGCTCGCGCGTCGATCTCGCCGAGGTTGTCCACCACGTGCTTGAGGCCCTCGACGCCCTTCTCCGTCTCCGCGGCGGGGGCCCCGAAGTAGAAGGTCTGCAGCCAGGCCTCGCGGCCGAGCTCGCCCGCGGCGATCCGGTCGAGGTCGTCCTCCATGCGGGCCGTGAAGTCGTAGTCCACGTACTTCGCGAAGTAGTCCTCGAGCAGTCCGATCACCGCGAACGCGGTCCACGACGGGACGAGCGCGGTGCCGCGCTTGGACACGTAACCGCGGTCCATGATCGTGGAGATCGTCGGGGCGTACGTGGAGGGCCGCCCGATCTCGCGGCGCTCCAGCTCGGCGACGATCGACGCCTCGGTGTAGCGGGCCGGCGGGGAGGTCTCGTGCCCGGTGGCCTCGATCGGGTCACCGGTGAGGCGCTCGCCCTGGGCCACCTGCGGCAGGCGGCGGTCCTTGGCCTCCGCGTTCTCGCCGTCGACCTCGGCGTCCCGGCCCTCCTCGTACGCGTCGAGGAAGCCCTTGAACGTGATGACGGTGCCCGAGGCGCTGAACTGCGCGAGGCGGCCGTCCTGCGCGGTGGCCGAGAGCCGCAGCGTGGCGGTGTAGCCCTTGGCATCGGCCATCTGCGAGGCCACGGTGCGCTTCCAGATCAGCTCGTACAGGCGGAACTCGTCCGGGCGCAGCTCGGCCTTGACCTGGGCCGGGGTCCGGAAGGAGTCCCCCGCGGGCCGGATGGCCTCGTGGGCCTCCTGCGCGGTCTCGTTGCGCTTGGCGTAGACGCGCGGCTGGGCCGGCACGGCGTCCGCCCCGTAGAGCTCGGTGGCCTGGCGCCGGGCGGCCTGCACGGCTTCCTGCGAGAGGTTCACCGAGTCCGTGCGCATGTACGTGATGTAGCCGTTCTCGTACAGGCGCTGGGCCACCTGCATGGAGACGCGGGAGCTCATGCGGAGCTTGCGGGCGGCCTCCTGTTGCAGCGTGGAGGTGGTGAAGGGGGCGGCCGGGCGGCGGGTGTACGGCTTGTCCTCCACCGAGTCGACCGTGAAGTCCGCCCCGCGCAGACCCTCGGCCAGCGAGCGGGCGCCGGCCTCGTCCAGGTGGGTCACCTTCTTGCCGGCGGAGGCCTTGAGCCGCCCGGCGTCGTCGAAGTCGCGGCCCGTGGCCACGCGCTCGCCGTCCACCGTGCTGAGGCGGGCCGTGAACGAGCTGCCCACGGCGTCCGCGGCCTGCGCGCCCTCGGCCACCGTGAAGGTGCCCTCCACGCCCCAGTAGTGGGCGGAGACGAAGGCCATGCGCTCCCGCTCGCGCTCGACGACGAGGCGGGTGGCCACCGACTGCACGCGGCCCGCCGAGAGCCCGCGGGAGACCTTGCGCCACAGCACCGGCGAGAGCTCGTAGCCGAACAGGCGGTCGAGGATGCGGCGCGTCTCCTGGGCGTCCACGAGGGCCGTGTCCAGCTCGCGGATGTTCTCCAGGCCTCGGCGCACGCCCTCCTGGGTGATCTCCCCGAAGGTCATCCGGTACACCGGCACCGTGGGCTTGAGGGTGTCCAGCAGGTGCCAGGCGATGGCCTCGCCCTCCCGGTCCGCATCCGTGGCGAGGTAGAGGGCCTCGGCGTCCTTGAGCTCGCGCTTGAGCTCCGCGACCTTCTTCTTCTTGTCCGGGTGCACCACGTAGTACGGGGTGAAGCCGTGCTCCGTGTCCACGGCGAACTTCCCGAACGGGCCCTTCTTCATGTCCGCCGGCAGGTCCGAGGGCTTGGGCAGGTCGCGGATGTGCCCCACGGAGGAGTCCACCACCCAGCCGGAGCCCACCGCGTTGAGGTACTTCGCGATGGACTTGCTCTTGGCCGGGGACTCCACGATGACCAGCTTCTTGCCCTCGGGCACGGGAGCGGTCACGGAAGCGGATGACGTGGACAAGGGGGTCCTCCTCGGACGGGGAAGGCGGTGGTTCCGGGCCGGTGCGCGGTGCACGCCGGCGTCGGGCGGACGTCCCCACATCGTAGGGGGCGCGGTGCCCACGATAACGCCCGGCGTCCCCGCGCCCGCCACCGCCCGATCGTCAGCCCTCCACCAGGAACCCGTCCTCGTACAGCTCCCGCAGCGCGGCCAGCAGGCCGGCCCGCCCGACGTCGTCCAGCTCCAGCAGCGCGGCGACCGCGCCCACCAGCTGCCCCACGGACAGCTCACCGTCGGAGGCGGACAGCACGCCCGCCGTCGCGGTGTCCAGGCGCGCCACGCGCCGGAACCCGGAGCCCTGCCGGGCCAGGATCACCTCGGGGTGCTCCGCCCCGAACCGCTGGTGGCGCTCCTCCGTGACGTCCGCGGCCACGCGCAGGTGCAGGCCGCGCAGCGCGGCCAGGGCCGGGTCCCCGACGGCGTCCCCCGCCCCGGCGCCGGCGGTGAGCCGGTCCCGGCGGGCGACGGCGGCGGCCCACGCGGTGCCGAGGGCCTCGTCCACGGCCTGGGTCAGCTCCTCGGCGACCACCCACCCCCGGCCCTGGGAGCCGTCCGCGGCGGGCCGACGCAGCCACACGTGGCCGAAGCCCACGCCCGCGACCCCGCGCGCGGCGAAGTCGTCCAGGTAGCCGCGGTAGGCGGCCTCATAGGCGGGCGGGTCGAGCTCGAGCGAGGAGTCCTGCAGCCATGTCTCCGCGTAGCCCGCGGGGTCCTGCCGGTCGCGCTGGAGGAACCAGGCCTGCATCCCCGGCGCCACCCACGAGCGCGGGCGCGCGTCCCACGGTGCGGTGTCGGCGTCGGCGGTGTCCCCCGCCGGGATCTCCCAGTTGGCGAGCAGCTGCGCGGTGCCGCCCTCGGCGAGCACGTCCGGCAGGGCCGCGATCAGCTCCGCGACGATCCGGTCGCCTTCGCGGCCGCCGTCGCGGTAGGTCAGCATGGGCGCGTCCGGGTCCGTGCGCGGGGTGATCACGAACGGCGGGTTCGAGACCACGAGGTCGAACCGCTCCCCCGTCACCGGCGCCAGCAGATCGCCGGCCGCCAGCCGGACCCGGTCCTCGAGCCGGTCCCGGTCGAGGCCGAGCACGTCCGCGTTGAGCAGCAGGTTGAACCGGGTGAATGCCAGGGCCCGCTCGGACAGGTCCGTGGCGGTGACATGGTCGGCGTGGGCGAGCAGGTGCAGGGTCTGGATCCCGCAGCCCACCCCCACGTCGAGGGCGCGGGCCACGGGACGGCGCTGCGTGGCGCCGGCGAGCGTGAGGGAGGCCCGGCCGACGCCGAGCACGTGCTCGGGAGGCAGCGGGCCGCGCCGCTGCAGGGCCGTCAGGTCCGAGGCGATCCACATCCGGCCCGGCTCGTCCGCCTCGTACGGCGAGAGGTCCACCGCGCCGCGCACGCGCCCGTCCGGCCCCTCGACGACGAGCCCGGCCGCCACGGCCCCGGCCAGGCCGAGGCGGGGCAGCGCGGCGTCGAGGTCGGCGGCGGGGACGGGGTCGCCGAGCAGCCAGGCCCCGACGGCGGCGGCGAGGCCCCGCGTGCCATACCGGTCGCCGGGGCCGGCTGCGTCGTCGGGCCGGCCGGGGCCCGCCAGGTGACCGGCGACGACGCGGCGGGCGGCCTCGGCGTGCTCGCGGTCCAGGGCGAGCGTGGCCACGGGTCCGAGCAGCCCCTCGACGGCGGCGGTGGTGAACGGCAGGGCCGCCAGATCCGCGGCGAGGGCCACGGCCGTGGCCGGGGTCAGCCGCGGGGCGGGGGCGACGGGGGTGTCGGGACGGGACTCATGCCTCGGTCCTCTCAGCGGGGTGGGGGCGGTGGGCGCAGACAGGACAGCGGTGCTCGGGGTCGTCGGCGGCGCAGGCCGCACAGCGGACCTCGAGCGTGGTGCAGGCCGGGTCGGCGCAGTTGCGCAGCGCCGAGGTCGGTGCCTCGCACGCGACGCACCGGCCGATGGTCTCGGCGTCGGCGGTGAAGCGGGTGGACAGGCGCCGGTCGAACACGGCCAGCTCGCCCCGCCACAGTCCGGCGTCGCCACGGGCCTCGCCGTAGCGGACGATGCCGCCGTCGAGCTGGTAGACCTCGGCGAAGCCGCGGTCCTTGAGCAGGGCCGAGAGGACCTCGCAGCGCACGCCGCCCGTGCAGTAGGTGATCAGCGGCGCGTCCTTGAGGTGGTCCAGGGCCCCGGAGTCGACGGCGGCGAGCAGGTCGCGGGTGGTGTGCGCGTCCGGGACCACGGCCCCGTCGAAGCGGCCGATGGCCGCCTCGACCGTGTTGCGGCCGTCGAGGAAGCGCACGGGGTTGGCGGTGCCGGCGCGCTCGGCGACGAGCGCGTCCACCTGGGCGGGGGTGAGCCGCTCCCCCGTGCCGACGACGCCGCCCGCGTCCACGGTGACGCGCTCGGGGGCCCCGAACGCGACGAGCTCGGGCTTGAGCTTGACGGAGAGGCGGGGGAAGTCCGCCGCCGAGCCGTCCGACCACTTCACCTCGAGATCCCGGAACGCCGGATGCTCCCGCGTGCCGCGCACGTAGCGCTTGACCGCGTCGACCGGCCCGCCGACGGTCCCGTTGATCCCCTGCGGCGACACGATGATCCGGCCGGTCAGGCCGAG
Source organism: Micrococcus sp. GPGPB33 (assembly GCF_037853785.1). Lineage (NCBI taxonomy): Bacteria > Bacillati > Actinomycetota > Actinomycetes > Micrococcales > Micrococcaceae > Micrococcus > Micrococcus sp. GPGPB33. Next base: position 1,180,479 of record NZ_JAQMWO010000002.1, on the reverse strand, counting down.
GGACGCGGCGAGCGTGCGCTGCCACAGCCGCACCGCCTCGGGGTCGGCGAGCGGGGTGAACCGGTAGTACAGCGCGATGCGGGAGAGGGCGGCGGTGCTCATCGAGGTCCAGGCTAGTGCGCGACCCCGGACGTGACGGCCGTGAGGGACGGGCGGGGCCTGGCCCGCACCGGCCTCACGCCTTACCCTTCAGACATGACTGAGCATCTGGATCCGGCACTGGTCGACATCTGGTTCGCGGCCTGGTCGCGATCGCGCGGCTACCGCGTCAGCCAGGAGGCGGGGCGACGCGCGGCCCTGCGCACCCCCCGCCCCGCCCACATGATCCCCGGCGGCTCCGGTCGCGCCACGGTGGATGTGCCGGCCACGTGGGAGCACGTGGTGGTGAACCCCTCCCGCGCGGAGCTGGAGGACCTGCGCGAGGCGGTGCGGGACCAGGAGCAGATCCTGCTCACCGTGTTCGGCGACGCCGGCGAGGACCCCAAGGCCATGGGTCTGAAGGCCCAGGCCGAGCCGGAGCGCTTCATGACCATGGACATGGACCCCGAGCTGCAGGACGTGGAGCCCCCGCTGCTGCCCGAGGGCTATGAGGCCCGCGTGGACCAGCCGATGGAGGGCAGTCGTCGCCTGCGCATCCTGGCCGTCGGCGCCTCGACCGCGCCGGAGGGCGAGGAGGAGCTCGCCGCCCTCGGCTGGGTCACCGAGGAGGACGGCACCGCCGTCTACGACCGGATCTGGACGTCCCCGAACCACCGTCGTCGCGGCCTCGGCTCCCTCGTGATGCGCTATCTCACCTCCGAGGTCATGAGCGAGGGTGAGATCAGCCGCGGCCTGCTCGTCGCCTCCCCGGACGGGCAGAAGCTGTACCGCCACCTGGCCTGGACCGACCTCGGCCCCGTGTCCATCTGGGGTCGCGGCCTGGCCGAGGACAACCCCACCGCCGAGCACACCGGCACCATGGGGGCGTGACCGGCCACCTCCCGGAGCACGATCCCTGGGCGGATCCCGCGGGCGGCTGGGGGCCGCCCGGCACGGCGGACGCCGCGCCGCCCGTCGACGACGCCGCCCCGGACTCCTCCGGACCGGAGCCGCAGCCCGTCGGTGAGATGGTGGCCGACGTCGTGGCCGGGCTGTCCGTCACGGCACCCGGCGACCTGCGCCCGGACATCCCGGCGGGGGCCGGACTCCGTGCGGCGCTGGGCCGGACCGGGCTGCCCGAGCAGATCCGCCACGTCACCGAGCTGCCCGCACGGCAGGCCCGGCACACGGACTGGCCCGCGGACGCTCCGGAGGGCCTGGTCGGGGCGTTCGCGGCGCGCGGCGTCGAGCGGCCGTGGCTGCACCAGGTGCGCGCCGCGGCCCTGGCCGGCGCGGGGACGCACACCGTGCTCGCCACGGGCACGGCGTCGGGCAAGTCGCTGGGCTACCAGCTGGCGGTCGGCACCCGGCTGGCCGCCGACCCCCGGGCCACCGCGCTCTACCTCGCCCCCACCAAGGCCCTCGCGGCGGACCAGCTGACCTCCTGGCGCGCCCTCGAGCGGGACGGCGCCCCGGGGCTGCGCGCGGCCCCCTACGACGGCGACACCGCACCGCAGGACCGGATCTGGGCCCGCGAGCACGCCACCGTGCTCATGACCAACCCGGACATGCTCCACGTGGGGATCCTGCCGCACCACGAGCGGTGGGCCGCGTTCTTCCGGAACCTCGCGTTCGTGGTGGTGGACGAGTCGCACACCTACCGGGGCGTCTTCGGCTCGCAGGTGGGCATCCTGCTGCGCCGGCTGCGGCGCATCGCCGCCCACTACCGCGGGGACCGTCCGGAGACCGTGTTCATCGGGGCGTCGGCGACGTCGGCGGATCCGGCCGGGCACTTCGCCCGACTGATCGGGGCGCCGGCCACGGCCGTCACCGAGGACGCGTCCCCGCACGGGGCGGTCACGGTGGCGTTCTGGGAGCCGGAGCTGACGGACCGTCGGGGCGAGAACGGCGCGCCCGTCCGCCGCTCGGCGATGGCCGCCGCCGCCGACCTGGTCACGGACCTGGCCCTGCAGCAGGTGCGCACGCTGGCGTTCATCCGCTCGCGGCGCGGGGCCGAGGCCATCGCCAGCGCGGCCAAGCGGCAGCTCGAGGAGGTCGAGCCGGGGCTCGGCACGCGGATCGCGGCCTACCGCTCGGGCTATCTGCCCGAGGAGCGGCGGGAGCTGGAGGCGGACCTGCGCTCGGGTCGGCTGCTGGGCATGGCCTCGACGCCGGCGCTGGAGATGGGCATCGACGTCGCGGGGCTGGACGCGGTGGTGGTGGCCGGCTGGCCGGGCACCCGCGCGTCGTTCTTCCAGCAGATCGGCCGCGCCGGGCGCGGCGGCCAGGACGCGCTCGCGTTCTTCGTGGCCTCGGACGACCCCCTGGACACGTTCGTGGTGGACCACCCGGAGGCCGTGTTCGACCTGGGCGTGGAGGACACCGTGGTGGACCCGGAGAACCCGCACCTGCTCGGCCCCCAGCTGTGCGCGGCCGCCGCGGAGCTGCCGATCACGCCCGAGGCGTTCGGCTGGTTCGGGGAGCCGGAGCGCGTGCGCGCCCTGCTGGACGTGCTGGTCGATCAGGGGCTGCTGCGCCGTCGGCCGGCCGGCTGGTTCTGGACGCACCCCGAGCACGCCGCCGGCATGGTCTCCCTGCGGGACGACGGCGGTGGCCCCATGGACATCATCGACGCCGAGTCCGGCGCCCTGCTGGGCACGATGGACTCGCCCCAGACCCATTACCAGGCGCATCCCGGCGCGGTGTACGTGCACCAGGACCGCACGTACCTCGTGGAGGAGCTGGACGAGGACGCGCACGCGGTGGTGGTCACGCGCGCCTGGCCGGACTTCACCACGCAGGCCCGGGACGTCACCGAGGTCGAGATCGTGGCGGTGCACCGCCGCCTGGACGCGCGGGAGGGCACCCTGCGCTGGTGCCTCGGGGATGTGCAGGTCCGCACCCAGGTGGTGTCCTTCCAGCGCAAGGCCCTGGCCTCCGGGGAGGTGCTCGGCGAGGAGCCCCTCGACCTGCCGGCGCGGGACCTGTTCACCTCGGCGGTGTGGTTCCAGGCGGCCTCGGACGAGCTCATCGCCGCGGGACTGACCACGGATCGCCTTCCCGGCGCCCTGCACGCGGCCGAGCACGCGATGATCGGCATGATGCCGCTCGTCGCCTCGAACGACCGCTGGGACATCGGAGGCGTCTCGATGGTCCTGCACCCGGACACCGGCTCCCCCGCCGTGTTCGTCTACGACGGCCGGCCCGGCGGGGCGGGCTTCGCCGAACGCGGCTTCGAGCAGGCGCGACGCTGGGTCGAGGCGACGGCGGGGGCCATCGCGGCCTGCGAGTGCGCGGAGGGCTGCCCGTCCTGCGTGCAGTCCCCCAAGTGCGGCAACCGCAACAGCCCACTGGACAAGGCCGGCGCGCTGACCGTCCTGCGGTTCCTGATGGACCACGCCGATCACCTCGTCCCGGCGGACGCCTCGACCGACGGCTCGGGCGGCGCCTCCTCCGGCGGGGCCACGGACGCGGCGCCCGGGGCCTGAGACCGCGGCGGGCCCGCGACGGCGTCGGCCGTGGCCGCCGGCAGCGGGGCGCGGGCGAGCTCGACCGCGACGCGCACGGTCCCGTCCTCGCGCACCTCGCACGCCACGACGGCGGCCCCGTTGCGTGCGGCGGTCCGCCCGGCCAGCGCGCACGGCTCATGGTCGGAGAGCCCGCGCCGGGCGTCGGAGGCGGCGAGCGCCGCCAGGTCGGCGGCCCCGGCCGCCCGGGCGCCGGTGACCGAGGCCTGCCCCAGCGCCGCGACCGCCAGCAGCAGCCCCGCCCCCAGGGCGGCCGTGCCCAGGACGGACACGGTGCCCGAGCCTCGTTCGCCCCGCGCGGGCGCCCTCCCGCGGGTCATGACCGGTCCTCCGGCGAAGCGGCGGGCGTTCCGGGCCGCTGGTCGGGGGCGGCGGCGTGCGCGGTGAGGGTGAGCACCTCGGCCCAGGCGAGCGGCCCGGGGCCGGGCTGGACGACCTCGACGGTCACCCACCCGCCCTCGACGGTGTGCGAGAGCGAGGCATCGTCGCCGGCCATGCGCGCCACCGCGTCCCGGGCCGCCGCCTCGTCGTCGCCCCGGGCGAGGATGCGGGCGGCCGACGCCGCCGCGTCCTGACCCCGCACCTGCTGCACCGCGGCGGCGCCGGCCAGCAGGACGGATACGAGCACGAATGCGATCACGGGCAGCAGCACCGCGTACTCGGCGGTGACGGCCCCGGTCTCGCCGCCCCGGAGCGCCCGGGGCCGCCCCGCCGTCCGGGCGCCCGGGCGGCGCGCGGACGGCGGGGCGGAGGCCGGGTGCTCAGTCACGCTGGAGCGCCCCGGTGACGAGGTCCACGAGCAGCGACTGCACGTCCGGGCTGGTGAGCACGACGGCCAGCACGCCCGCGAAGCCCACGGGCGGCGAGCGTGAGGATGCCGTACTCGGCCGTGATCGCGCCGGTCTCCTCGCCCGCGGCGTCGACGACGCGGGCGAGGCGGTCGCGGTCGCTGGGGCGGGTGACGGCGGGCTGGGCGGTGTGGGAGCGGTGGGTCATGGTGGTCCTCCTGGAGTGGGCCCCGCGGTGCGGGGGCGGTGGTGACGGCCCGGCCGGGCCGCTGGTCCCAGGCTGGCCCGCTCCGGGGCCCGCGCGCCGGGGGCGATGCGGATCCGGGGATGGGCCGGGGCGATCGGGGCCCTGTGCAGGACCGGACGCCCTGGCGTCGCCACGGCCTCAGCCCGGTCCCGCCCCGAGCAGGGCCATGACGACGGGCACCACGCCCCAGCACACGAAGGCGGGCAGCAGGCACAGCCCCAGCGGCATCACCAGGCGCACGGCGAGCTCCTCGGCCGCCCGTTCGTCGGCCCGCCGGGTCTGCTGACGGACGGCAGCGGCGGTCTCGGCCAGCGTGCGGGCGCCGGCCATCCCGGACCGGTGCAGCGGTCGCAGTCGGGCGGCGGTCTCGGTCCACACCGGGTCCGTGTCGAGGCCCGCCCACGCCTCGTCCCAGTCCCGGCCCCAGAGCAGCAGCGCCGCCGTGGCGCGCAGGTCGCGGGCGCCCGGCAGGGTCCGGCCGAGGTCGTCCAGCGCGGCGGGCAGGGATCGGCCGGCGCTGAGCAGCGCCGCCAGCACGTCCAGCACGACGGCGGCGCCCACGGCCGCCGGCTCGCGCGCGGCCGAACGCAGCAGCAGGCGCGTCCAGGACCGCCCGGCCAGCCAGAACAGCAGCCCCACCCCGGCGACCACGGCGCCGAAGGGCGAGCGGACCAGGTCCCACGGGGAGGTGCCGAGCAGCCACGCGAGGCCGAGGCCGCCCAGGGGCAGCCACTGCAGCAGTCGGGACGTCGCGCCCGGCCCCGCCGCGGCTGAGCGGCGGGCCCGGGCCGCGTCCACGTCCGCCTCGAGGCTGTGGGCCAGCCGCCGGGCCACGGCTGCGGGGGCCGCGCCCGCCCGGGCCCCGGCCGCGAGCGTCGCGTCGACCAGCGCCCAGCCCGGGTCCCGTGCGCCGGTCCGCCAGGACGGGGTCCCGCCGCCACGGCCGGTCGCAGCCTCCCCGGTCGGCGCATGCGACGCCGGCACATCCCAGGCCAGCGCCTCGGCCCGGCGTCGGGCGCGGTGATGGGCACAGCACGCGGTGCCCGCCTCGCTCGGGCCCGGCCCGCAGGCGGGCAGGGTGCACGCGGTCTCCCGCCAGGCCTGCTCCTCGGTCAGGCCGGCCGAGACGAGGGCGGCCCAGCGGCGCAGCACGCCGACGAGCACCTCCGTCTCCTCCTCCGGCGTCGGCCGCCCCGCCCGCCAGGGCAGCAGCGCCGCGGCACGCCCAGCGCGCGACCGTCGTGCCTGCCCGGCCGCCGTCGTCGTGCTCACCGGCCGCTCCGCCCCGCGAGCCGGGCCGCGAGCGCGGGCACGCCGGGTCCCTCGATGGTCCGCCCGCCCGCCGCCTCCGTCCCGGGTCGCCACGTGAGGGCGGGCAGCAGGGCGAACCCGTCGGCGCGCGGGTCCGGGACGGCGAGCTCGACGGGGTGCCGCCCGTGGCCGTCGCGGGCGAGGTGCAGCACGGCGTCCACGCCGGCGCGGGCCTGCGCGGCCACCGTCTCGGGCCGCCAGCCGGCCAGGGAGGCCATGGCCGTCAGCCGGGCGGGCACCTCGGCGGCGGCGTTGGCGTGCAGGGTGCCCCACGCGCCCTGGTGGCCCGTGTTCAGGGCGGTGAGGACATCGGCCACCTCGGCGCCGCGGCACTCGCCGACCACGAGCCGGTCCGGCCGCATCCGCAGCGCGTGGCGGACGAGCTCGGCCAGTCCGACCTCGCCGGCGCCCTCCGCGTTGGCGGCGCGGCACTGCAGGGCGACCACGTGCGGGTGATCGGGCGCGGCCTCGGCCGTGTCCTCCACGACGACGATCCGTTCGTCCCCCGGCACCCGGCCGAGGGCCGCGGAGAGCAGGGTGGTCTTGCCCGCCCCGGTCGCGCCGCTGACCAGGACGGTGGCGCGGTCGCGCACGAGCGCCTCGAGGGCGTCGGCCCAGAGGGCGCCGTCCGGCCAGCCGTCGGCCAGCGCGGCCAGCGACGGCGTCGTCGCGGCCGGGATCCGCAGGCTCAGCAGGGTGCCGCCGCCACTGACCGGGGGCAGGACCGCGTGGACGCGCACGCCGCCCACGCGGGCGTCGGCCAGCGGCACCGCCGCATCGAGGCGGCGGCCGGCCCGGTGCAGCAGCCGCACCGCGAGCGCCCCGGCGGTCTCGGGGTCGAGCCGACCGGGGCGGCGGACGAGGCCCTCGTCCCCGTCGGTCCACACCGCGCCCGCGCCGTCCACGAGCACGTCAGTCACGCCCGGGGTGCGCACCCAGGGTGCGAGCGGGCCGAAGCCGTCGAGCTCATCGACCAGCGCCGCCACGCGCGGGTCGTCGATCGGCGCGTCGAGGGCCTCGGCGATCAGCGGGGCCAGCGGCGGCTCCGCACCGTCCGCGGCCGACGCGCGGGCCTCGGCCACGCGTCGGCGCACGGCGGCGACGTCCAGCCCGCAGGGGCCTGCTGCGGGTGCGGCGAGCGGCGGCGCGGCGACCTGCGTGCGTTCCGGCTCGGCCGCACCGGTGCGGGGCCACGGGAACCGTCGGCCGACCTCGGGCGGGGCGAGGCGGGACCGTCGGCCCCGGGGCGGGCGGGCCGGGGCGGCGGGGACGAACGGGCGCATGGCGGACCTCCTGCGGGATGGGGGGCGGCCGCCGCGGTCCGCGGCCGCCGGCCCGTCCAGTCCACCGCCTCGCCCGCGCGCCCGCCTGCCCCGGTCGTCCGGCTGGGGACACGTGCCCACCCCCCGGCGCCTGTGCAGGAGCGGACGGCGCCGCGCAGCCGTCAACCGCGCAGGATCTCGTGGGTCCGCGCGTCGCGCACGCGGGAGTCGTCCCACGGCACGTCCCAGCCCAGCAGCGCCAGCACACGGTCCAGCAGCGCCGCCGTGAACCCCCACACCAGGCGCTCGCCCACGAGGAAGCCCGGCGTCTCGCCGCGGCGGCCGCCGGGCCGGGCCACGCGGCACCGGTTCGCGGGGTCCACCAGGTCCGCGACCGGCATCCGGAACACGGCCGCGGCCTCGGCCTGGTCGACCACCGCCACGCGACTGGGGTCCCGCCACCACCCGAGCACCGGGTGCACCACGTGCCCGGAGACCACCACCGGCACCGCCGGCAGCACGCCCAGGACCTCCACGCCGGCCGGGTCCAAGCCGGTCTCCTCCTGCGCCTCGCGCAGGGCCGTGGCCACGACGTCGGCGTCCTCGGGGTCGACGCGACCGCCGGGGAACGCGATCTGCCCGGCGTGCTGGCGCAGGGTGGCGGCGCGCTGGGTCAGCAGCACGTCCACGTGCGGGTGCACGCGCTCGGCGTCGTGACGGGCGGGGACGTCGTCGAGGGCGCCGAACAGGATCAGCACGGCGGAGGGGCGCGGATCGCCGGACCGGGGCCACTCGAAGCCCCACATCGGCACGGCCTCGGGCGGGATGGTGGTGAGCGAGGCCGGGTCGTGGTGACCGGGCGCGTCCGCAGGGGCCGTGCCCCACCGGGCCACGAGGTCCGCCAGCTGGTCCCGCGCACCCGTCAGCGACGCCTCGGACGTCCCGGCGGCGTCGCGGGAGGTCGGGCGGGGGCTCGCGGGGGTCTCAGGCATAGCCCCCACGCTAGCCGCCGGTCGTAGCCTCGGGGCATGACGGCTCCCCTGACCTCGCCCCCGGCGGACGCCGCGTCCCCGGATCCGGTGGACGTCGCGGTGATCGGCGCCGGACAGGCCGGACTGGCGGTCGGCTACTTCCTGGCCCGGGCCGCGCGGGACGTCGACCGCGGGCGCCGGCCGGGCCCGCCGCCGTCGTTCGTCCTGCTCGACGCGTCCGCCCAGCCCGGCGGCGCGTGGCCGCACCACTGGGACTCCCTGCGCCTGTTCTCCCCCGCCGAGCACTCCTCCCTGCCGGGCCGACCCATGCCGCCGTCGCCCGGTCCCGGCACCCCGGACGCCGGGCACGTCGTCGCCTACCTGGCCGACTACGAGGACCGCTACGGGCTGCCGGTGCGCCGGGGCGTGCGTGTCGCGGAGGTGACGCACGACGCCGCCGCGTCCCCGCCGTTCACCCTGCGGCTCGAGGACGGCACGGCCCTGAGCGCCCGCGCGGTGGTCTCCGCGACCGGCTCGTTCACCCGCCCGTTCGTGCCGGCTCTCCCGGGCGCCGACCGCTTCGGCGGCACGCAGCGGCACTCCGCCGCGTACCGCTCCCCCGACGCGTTCGCCGGGCGGCGCGTCCTCGTGGTGGGCGGCGGCAACTCGGGCGCCCAGATCGCGGCTGACCTGCTGCTGGCGGGTGTCGCCACCACGTGGGCCACCCGGCGTCCGCCCCGGTTCATGCCGGACGACGTGGACGGGCGGGTGCTCTTCGACCGGGCCTCGGCGCGCGTGCTGGGCCGCTCCGAGGCGCGCGTGGGCGACCTCGGGGACATCGTCATGGTGCCCTCGGTGATCCGCGCCCGCGACGAGGCCGGGCTCCACGCGGTCCCCGCGCCCACCGCGCTCACGCCGGACGGCGTCCGCTGGGACCACGACGCCGGCGCGAGCCACGGCTGGCCCGCCGCCAGCCGCGCCGCGGCCCGGGTGCGCGGCACCGAGCACCCGGTGGACGACGTCGTCTGGTGCACGGGCTTCCGGGCGGACCTGCGCCACCTGCGGAGCCTCGAGCTGACCCGCCGCCCCTCCGGGGCGCCGGCGACGGAGCGTGCGCTGCCGACCGCCTCGGTGGACGTGCCGGGGCTGCACCTGCTCGGCTACGACGACTGGTGCGGGGCCGCCTCGGCCACGCTCGCGGGCGTGGGGGTGCACGCGCGCCGGGCCGTCGACGCGATCCTCGCGGGCCTCACCGCGGGCTGAGCGGGTGGACCAGCCGGGCGGTCAGGCCTCCAGTCCGTGGCCGAGCGCGCGCAGCTCGCGGCGCGTCCGCCCCGCGCGCAGGAGCTCGAGCAGCTCCTCCCGGCCGGGCTTGAGCTCGTAGGCGAGCAGGGCGCGCGCCCGCTCGGGGTCGGTCTCCCCCTCGCCGTAGGACGGGCACCAGCGGGCGATCGGGCACGCCCCGCACGCCGGGCGGCGCGCGTGGCACACGCGGCGGCCGTGGAAGATCAGCCGGTGGGAGAGCATCGTCCAGTCACGGCGCGGGAACAGGGCGCCCACGGCGTGCTCCACCTTCACCGGGTCGGTCTCGTCCGTGAACCCCAGGCGTCGGGCCAGCCGGCCGACGTGCGTGTCCACCGTGATCCCGGGCTGGCCGAAGGCGCTGCCGAGCACCACGAACGCGGTCTTGCGCCCCACCCCGGGCAGCGCCACGAGGTCCTCGAGACGGGCGGGGACCTCGCCGTCGTGCCGGGCCACGAGCTCCTGGGACAGCCGCAGGATCGCCGAGGCCTTGTTCCGGTAGAACCCCGTGGAGCGCACGAGCTCCTGCAGCTCGGGCTCGGTGGCCGCCGCCATCGCGTGGGCATCCGGGAAGCGGGCGAACAGCGCCGGCGTGGCCGCGTTGACGCGCACGTCGGTGGTCTGGGCGGACAGCACCGTGGCCACGAGCAGCTCGAACGGCGTCTCGAAGTCCAGCTCGGCGACGGCGTACGGGTACGTCTCGGCCAGGATCCGGTCGATCCGCCGCGCCCGGCGCACCAGGGCCAGCCGGGTCTCCCCGGTCGGCGTGCCCGTCGACTCCGTCTCCATCCGCGCGTCCTCCCGCCTTCGTGCGATCCGCTCAGGTCCGACCATCCTAGGGAGCGGGGCACATGCCGACGTCCGCACCGCGTCCGGCCCCCGCTTCTGGGTGCGATGCGACACACAGGACCCGAGGATTTGTGGCGACGACGCCGCGCGCGGCATGCTGAGGCGGGAGACTAGTGTGGGACGCGTCACATCCGTGCCGCGCACCGACCGCACCACCCCGAAAGGACCCCGTCGATGGACGAGCAGATCCCCACGTTCCCGCCCCCGACCGAGTTCGCCGCCCAGGCGGTGGCCGGAGCCGACCTCTACGAGGAGGCCGCCGAGGACCGCCTGGCCTACTGGGCCCGCCGCGCCCGCGAGATCCTGCACTGGGAGCAGGACTTCACCGACGTCCTGGACTGGTCCGACGCGCCCTTCGCGAAGTGGTTCGTCGGCGGCACCACCAACGCCGCGTACAACGCCCTGGACCGCCACGTCGAGGCCGGCCACGGCGACCGCGTGGCCATCCACTTCGAGGGCGAGCCCGGCGACACCCGGACCTACACCTACGCCGACCTGGCCGCCGAGGTCCGGCGCGCCGCCAACGCGTTCGAGTCCCTCGGCGTGACCAAGGGAGACCGCGTGGCCGTCTACCTGCCGATGATCCCGGAGGCCGTCATCACGATGCTCGCGTGCGCGCGCATCGGCGCGGTCCACTCCGTGGTCTTCGGCGGCTTCTCCTCCGACGCCCTGCGCTCCCGCGTGGACGACGCCGAGGCCAAGCTCGTCGTCACGGCCGACGGCTCCTTCCGCCGCGGCAAGCCCTCCATGCTCAAGCCCGCCGTGGACCAGGCCCTCTCCGCGCCCGGCCACACCGCCGAGCACGTGCTCGTGGTCCGCCGCAACGAGGCCGAGGTCGAGATGACCGAGGGCCGCGACCTGTGGTGGCACGACGTCGTGGACGCCCAGTCCGACGAGCACGAGCTCGTGTGGCACGACGCCGAGCACCCGCTCTACATCCTCTACACCTCCGGTACCACCGGGAAGCCGAAGGGCATCCTGCACACCACCGGCGGCTACCTCGTGCAGGCCGCGGCCACCCACCACGACACCTTCGACCTGCACCCGGAGTCGGACGTCTTCTGGTGCACCGCCGACGTCGGCTGGGTCACCGGGCACTCCTACGTCGCCTATGCGCCGCTGGTCAACGGCGCCACCCAGGTGATCTACGAGGGCACCCCGGACTCCCCGCACCAGGGCCGCTGGTGGGAGATCGTGCAGAAGTACGGCGTGAGCATCCTCTACACGGCGCCGACGGCGATCCGCACGTTCATGAAGTGGGGCCGGCACATCCCGGACGAGTACGACCTCTCCAGCCTGCGCGTGCTCGGCTCCGTGGGCGAGGCCATCAACCCGGAGGCCTGGCGCTGGTACCACGAGGTCATCGGCGCCGGCCGCTGCCCCATCGTGGACACCTGGTGGCAGACCGAGACAGGCGCCCACATGCTCACCCCGCTGCCCGGCGTGACCACCCTCAAGCCCGGTTCCGCCCAGAGGCCGGTGCCCGGCGTCGTGCTGGAGGTCGTGGACGAGCTCGGCGAGCCCATGACGGACACGAGCGCGGGCTTCCTCGTGGTGCGCGAGCCGTGGCCGTCCATGCTGCGCGGCATCTGGGGCGACCGGGAGCGCTTCAAGGAGACCTACTGGTCCCGCTTCCCCGGCATGTACTTCGCCGGCGACGGCGCCCGCTACGACGAGGACGGCGACATCTGGCTGCTGGGCCGCGTGGACGACGTCATGAACGTCTCCGGCCACCGCCTGTCCACCACCGAGATCGAGTCCTCCCTCGTGGCGCACCCGTCCGTGGCCGAGTCCGCGGTGGTCGGCGCGAAGGATGAGACCACGGGCGAGGCGGTCGTCGCGTTCGTCCTGCTCACCGAGGACGCCGCCGCGGCCGATCGCGACGTCGCCGAGGTCGAGGAGGAGCTGCGGCAGCACGTGGGCAAGAACATCGGCCCCATCGCCAAGCCCAAGCGCGTGCTCGTGGTCCCCGAGCTGCCCAAGACGCGCTCCGGCAAGATCATGCGCCGCCTGCTCAAGGACGTGGCCGAGGGCCGCGACCCGGGCGACTCCACCACGCTGGCCGACCCCACGGTCATGCAGCGCATCGTGGAGACGCTCGCCCCGAAGGCCTGAGCCGGCACGACGACGCCGCCCCGGTCCGCACGCTGTGTGCGGTCCGGGGCGGCGTCGTCGGTGGGCGGGCCCGGCTCAGGCGCGGGCGGCCGCGTCCCGCCGGACCAGCTCCACGGCCTCGTCGGGCGTGTAGCCGAGGCGTTCGAGCAGGGTGTCGAGACAGCGGCGCACGGCCTGGTGCGCGGCGTCCGCGCGGGCGTCCGCCGAGGCGGCCACGAACGTGCCCGCGCGCCCCCGGGTGCGGATGGTGCCGTGCGCCTCGAGCTCCTTGTAGGCCCGGGCCACGGTGCCCGGTGCCACGCCGAGCTCGGCCGCGAGCGCACGCACGGGCGGCAGTCGGTCCCCGCGGGCGAGGGATCCGGAGGCGACGCCGGCCAGGACCGCGTCCACGATCTGCCGGTAGGGCGGGGCCGGCAGGCTCCCGTCCACCGCCACGACCGGCAGGGAGGCGGAGACCACGCCCGCGGCCCCGTCGGCGACCGAGGCCGCGGACGGGGCCGCTGCGGACGGACCGGGGGCCCTCATCGACTCACCGGTGCTGCGCGTCGAGACGGCCATCCTCGCGCTCCCACACGGCGGGGGCCAGTTCGTCCTCGATGGCGAGGTCGCCCGAGGAGTCGTCCGGGTGGCGGAGCAGGTGGACGGCGGAGACCGCGAGGCCGCCCCACACCAGGAGGATGGCCAGGGACATCATGACGATCGCTGCGGTGCTCATCGGTCAGAGCTCCTTCCGGGTGGCGGCCGCGGGCACCACCGGCAGGGCGCCGGTGGGGACGGTGCCCTCGGGCACGGCGTTGTGCGGGATGAGGTCGCCGTGGATCTCGCTGTCCAGGTCCTCGGCGTAGAGGTTGGACTTGCGGGACCACGGGATCAGGGAGAGCAGGATCGCCAGGGCGACGGAGCCGAGCGCGATGCCCCAGCCGAAGACGCCGAGGAAGTCGCCCGGGTAGCCCTCATAGCCCTCCGCGATCACCTTCATGATCCAGGAGAGCCAGATGTAGGCGAGCACGATCGGCATGAGCACGCCGATCAGCAGCACGTACCCGCGGCCGACCTTGAAGGAGGAGACGGCGTTGAGGTGCGCCGTGATGCGACGGGCCGAGCCCAGCGCACCGGTGACCAGGAGCACCGACAGGAGCGCCGCGCCCACGATGCCGAAGTTGTTGGCGAACGCGTCCATGGTGTCCAGCATCTGCAGGCCCGTGGTGGTGGAGAACAGGGCGAGGGAGACCACCCCGGACAGGCCGATCACCACGATCGTGGCCGTCCAGCGGCCCCAGCCGAGCTTGTCCTTCACGGCGGAGATGACGACCTCGAGGATCGAGATCAGCGAGGTGAAGCCGGCGACCACGAGCGAGCCGAAGAACAGCACGCCGATCAGGGCGCCGAGCGGGGCCTGCGAGATCAGGGTGGGGAAGGCGATGAACGCCAGGCCGATGCCGCTGCCGGCCACCTCGGCCACGGACACGCCGGAGGCCTGCGCCATGAAGCCCAGGGCGGAGAACACGCCGATGCCGGCCAGGATCTCGAAGCCCGAGTTGGAGAAGCCGACCACCAGGCCGGAGCCGGTGAGGTTCGTGCGGCGGTTGAGGTAGGAAGCGTAGGTGATCATGATGCCGAAGCCGACGGACAGCGAGAAGAAGATCTGACCGTAGGCGGCGATCCAGACGCCCGGGTCCGCCAGCGCGGCCCAGTTCGGCGTGAACAGCGCGTCCAGGCCCTGGGCGGCGCCCGGCAGGGTGAGGGCGATGCCGACGAGGATCAGGAACATCACGACGAGCAGCGGGATGCCGACCATCGAGGCCAGGGCCACGCCCCGGCGCACGCCGAAGCCCATGATGAGCAGCGTGATCACCCAGACGGCGAGCATGGGCCAGAAGACGCCCGAGACGACGTCGAAGGACGGGGACGGGTCGTCGGCGACCTGCAGGTAGTCGCCCATGAGGAAGGTCTCCGGGTCGTCGCCCCACCGCTGGTCCACGGAGAACCAGGTGTACATGATCGCCCAGCCGATGATCGCGGCGTAGTAGATCCCGATGACGACGCAGATGAGCACCTGCCACCAGCCGACGGTCTCGGTCCACCGGGACAGGCGCCGGAACGCCAGCGGCGCGGAGCCGCGGAAGCGGTGGCCGATCGCGTAGTCGAAGAACAGCAGCGGGATGCCCGCGGTGAGCAGCGCGATCAGGTAGGGGATGACGAACGCGCCGCCGCCGTTCTCATAGGCGACGTAGGGGAAGCGCCAGATGTTGCCGAGGCCCACGGCGGAGCCGATGGCCGCCAGGATGAAGGCCCACCGGCCGGTGAACTCCTCCCGGGTGCGCTTCGGCGCCGACGCGGGCGCGGAGACGGTGCTGGACATGCAGGACCTCCGGGGGTCGGGAAAAACTCGAGTGTGACGGAGGACACAATAGTCGACACGGGCCGTTGCCGGACAGTCCGGTCCGGAATGCGGGCATCAGGCGCGTGGCGCGGCGCCGGCTCAGCCGCCCGGGACGCAGTCCCCCGAAGGGACCGTGGCCGTCATTTCCGGGGCCGCGGCGACGACGGGGGCGATGGTGTCCGCCGTCAGGGCGTAGCCGACGGCGTCCGAGCCCGGGGCCCGGGCGAACACCAGACCGGCCAGGTTCCCGGCCGTGTCCACCACCGGGCCGCCCGAGTAGCCGTGGCGGATGTCCGCCGCGAGGGTGTAGACGTCCACCATGCTCGCGGCACCGGTCAGGACGTCGCCGAGCGGCACCTCGCCGACGGCCTGCACGGTCGCGGGGGTGGAGGCGAACGGGCCGCCGTCGGGATAGCCCAGGACGGAGGCCGACGCGCCGCCCGTCAGCTCGGCGCCGACCGGCATGACGGGCAGGTTCGCGTCGTCGACCGCCAGGACGGCGAGGTCGTGCGCCGTGTCCAGGTGGACGATCCGCGCCGCGTGCACGCCGCGGGCGCGGTCCGTCACGGTGGGGGCGTCCACGCCGAGGACCACGTGCGCGTTCGTGAGCACGCGGTCCGGGGCCACGGCCACGCCCGAGCCGCTCTGCACCTGGCTGCACTGCGCGGCCGTCCCGGTCAGCCGGACGACGGCGGCCGACGCCGAGGAGGCGGCGGGAGTCGAGGGGGCGGCCGTCGACGTCGACGAGGCGGGGGCGGTCGTCGTGGCCGACGGCGCGGCGGCGTCGTCGGGCTCCTCGGGGGTCGCCGAGGCGGACGGGGCGGACGTCGCGGTGTCGGACGGGGAGGAGGCGGCCGAGGGCAGACCCGGCGTCGCGGCCGGGGCCGGGGCGGCGCGGACGCCGTCGTCGGACTCCGGGACGGGGGCGGGCAGCTCGAGCTCCGGCAGCACGTCCAGGTCGGCGACGGCGGAGCGCGAGCGGGCGGCCCAGGCCAGGAGCGAGTCGGGCATCACGGTGTCCAGCGCCGTGATCACCTGCGAGCGGTTCACCTCACGGGTGACCGCGGTGGAGCCGGAGGCCGCGATGGAGAACGCCACGAGCCAGAGGACGAGGGCGCCCGCGAGACCGGCGGCGAGCGCGCCGAGCAGGCGGTCGACGAGTCGCAGGGCCGGCAGGTTCACGCGCAGCCGGATCGCCTCGCCGATGGCGGCGCCCACGTACTGGCCCGCCGCCACGAGCAGGACGAGGGTGGCGATCAGCGCGGCCCACCGCCACTGCGGCGCGGTGACGAACTCCGCCACCTCCGGCAGGGCGTAGAACGCGATCGCGGCACCGCCGACCAGGCCGACGAGGTTGCCCAGCACCACCCACAGGCCACGACGGTGACCTTGGACCAGGAGCATCGCGAGCGCGACGATGAGCAGGACGTCCAGCCACGTCAGACCCAGCGGCATGGGCGACCTCCTTCGGATGCGACGGCACCGGCCACGCACGGGGACCGCCCGCGCGCCCGGTCGAGGATCCAGGGTATCGGCCCGCACGGGGGTATGGGGCACAATGGACGCCAGTGAACCGGGCGGCTCCTCCGCCGCGGTGTGAGGAACTGCCCACAGAGAGGACACGCACACATGGATCTCGAGGTTCTGCGGAAGGCTCCGCTGTTCACCAACCTGGACGACGAGGTGTTCGCCATCCTCACCTCGGAGCTGACCGAGGTGGAGCTCTCCCGCGGCGCGTCCGCGTTCCACGAGGGCGACCAGGGCGATCAGCTGTACGTGATCATGTCCGGCAAGATCAAGCTCGGCCGCACCGCTTCGGACGGCCGCGAGAACCTCGTGGCCGTGCTCGGCCCCGGCGAGATCTTCGGCGAGATGGCCCTGTTCAACCCCGCCCCGCGCAACGCCACCGCCACCGCGGTCTCCGCCACGCGCCTGGCCGGTCTGCGCCACGAGAACCTGCGCCGCGCCATCGCCTCGTCGCCGGACGTGTCGGTCCAGCTGCTCCAGGCCCTGGCCCAGCGCCTGTCCAAGACCAACGAATCCCTGGCGGACCTGGTGTTCTCGGACGTGCCGGGCCGCGTGGCCAAGGCGCTCCTGGACCTCGCGGACCGCTTCGGCCGCCCGGCCGCGGACGGCCTGCTGGTGGCGCACGACCTCACGCAGGAGGAGCTCGCCCAGCTGGTGGGCGCGTCCCGCGAGACCGTGAACAAGGCCCTGGCCGAGTTCGTTCAGCGCGGCTGGATCCGCCTGGAGAACCGCGCCGTGGTCATCCTGGACCTGCAGCGTCTGCGTCAGCGTTCGCGCTGACGCCCCCGCCCTGCCGTGGAGCGGGCCACCCCGGTCAGTCCCGGGTGGCCCGCTCCACGCGCATCCGGGGGTGCCGTCGTCGCCGGCCTCGGTGACCAGATGGTATTCCGGCACGGGACCACGCCGGACACAGGGCGTGACGGAGAGCAGGAAGGCGGCGGCCGTCCGGTGCGCCGCGACCCGACGCACGATCACCTGCGTCAGCGGGGTCGCCACCTGGTCGAAGGGTGCCGTGCCCTCCGCCCCGGCGGGTCCGGGCAGCCGCAGTGGGCCGGCGAGCGCGCGACGCGCGGGCACCCACGCCTGAAGTTCGGGACCGGGTTCCTCGGATGCCGGCGCGGACTGCAGCGGTGGGGTCATCGTGGCGAACACGGCCGTGTCGAAGCGTCGGTGGACGTGGGGCGCGGATCGCCAGCGCATGACGGGGCGCAGCAGGTCGGCGCGCACCCCGAGGCCACGCGCGGCCAGCAGATGGGGCAGACTCTCCGAGCCCTCCTCGAGGGAGCTGCGGCCCCCGCCCCAGGTCTCGATGCGCGCCGTGGACACGACGTCCGTGTCGGAGCGACCGGCGAGGAGCACTCCGGCCTCGTCGTGGAGCTCACGGACGGCGGCCACCACGTGCTGCCGCGCACGCCGCCGGTCCGTGGTCCCGAACGTGCGGGCCCACTGGGAGGGCTCGGGCCCGTACCACGGGCAGGAGTCGGCGTCGGACTCGATGAGCGCGCCGCCGGGCAGACCCACGCGGCCGAGCGGGGTGCGTCCCGCGCGGTGACGGAGGAAGACCTCCGGGCCGTCGTCGCCGTCCCGCACGAGCACGACGGACGACCCGGGCCGGGCGGGGCGGACCTGGCGGAAGCGCCGGTCCAGCCACTGGCGGGTGAGGTCCTCCTCCTGCCCCGGGACCGGCAGCAGCAGGCCGGCCGGGTCAGCGGACACGGACGGTGATCTCCACCTCGACGGGAGCGTCCATGGGCAGCACGGCCACGCCGACGGCGGAGCGCGCGTGGCGGCCGGCCTCGCCGAAGATCTCGGCCAGCACGTCCGAGGCGCCGTTCACCACGCCGGGCTGACCGGTGAACGCGGGGTCGGAGGCCACGAAGCCGACGACCTTGACGACCTGGGCGACCCGGTCCAGGTCGCCCACCAGCTCGTGCACCGCGGCCACCGCGTTCACGGCGCATGCCCGCGCGAGCTCCTGGGCGCGTTCGGGGGTGACCTCCGCGCCCACCTTGCCGGTGGCGGGCAGGGCGCCGGCCACGAAGGGGAGCTGGCCGGAGGTCAGCACGAGGTCGCCGTCCCGCAGCGCCGGGACGTAGGAGCCGACCGGCGCCGCGACGGCGGGTCGGTCGATGCCGAGCTCCGCGAGGCGGGCCGCGACGGCGCCGTCGCCCCAGGTGGGGGCCGAGGACTGCTCCGTCACGTTCACGCCGCCTTCGGACGCTTGAGGTAGGCCACGGGGTTGTTCCCCTCGGGGCCCGGGATCACCGTGACGAGCTCCCAGCCGTCCTCGCCCCACTGGTCGAGGATCTGCTTGGTCGCGTGGATGAGGAGGGGGATCGTGGCGTACTCCCACTGCGTCTGCTGAGTCATGGGACCCACCCTAGCCACCGGCGCGGACCCCGGAAGAGGTCCCAGGTGCCCGCGCTACACTCGCGCCCATGGCCTCCCGCACGACCCGCTTCCCCGCGCCCTCGAGCGCCCTCGGCCGCCTCCTCGCCTTCGTGGGCCTCTCGGCGGTGGCCGGCCTGCTCGTGGCGGCCCTCCTGCTGCCCGTCGCGGGCCTGGCCGGTGTCGCCGCCGCGTCGGGCCGGGAGATGCTGGACGAGCTGCCGGACGAGCTGCCCACGGAGCCGGTCTCCGTGCCGTCGCGCATCCTCTCGGAGGACGGTGAGGAGATCGCCGTCTTCTACGAGGAGAACCGCACCCCGGTCCCGCTGGACGAGATCTCGGAGCACATGCAGCACGCGATCGTGGCCATCGAGGACGAGCGCTTCTACGATCACGACGGCGTGGACGCGCGCGGCCTCATCCGCGCTGCCGTGAACAACGCCACCTCCGACTCCACGCAGGGCGCCTCCACCCTCACCCAGCAGTTCGTGAACAACATGCTGGTGAACGTGCAGCAGATCCGCGGCGACTCCCGCCTCACCCTCTCCGGCTCCAAGAACATCGCGGACAAGGTCAAGGAGATCAAGCTCGCCGTCGCCGTCGAGAAGCAGATGTCGAAGGACGAGATCCTCGAGGGCTACCTCAACATCGTGCTGTTCTCCGGCCGCGCCTACGGGGTCGAGGCCGCCTCGCAGTACGTGTTCGGCAAGTCCGCCGCCGACCTGGAGAGCTGGGAGGCCGCCACGCTGGCCGGCATGGTCCAGTCCCCCACCCGGTTCAACCCGGCCCGCAATCCGGAGGAGGCCACGGAGCGGCGCAACCTCGTGCTGAACGCGATGAAGGACAACGGCTACCTCTCCCAGGAGGAGTACGACCACGCCGTCGCCCAGCCGATGGAGGTGGTGATGGAGTCCCGCCCCTCGGGCTGCCTCTACGCCAAGTTCGGCGCCTACTTCTGCGACTACGTGGAGCGGCAGATCCTTGCCGACCCCACGTTCGGCCCGGACGTCCAGTCCCGGCAGGCCCTGCTGGACCGCGGCGGACTCACCATCCGCACGACGATCGACTCGACGCTCCAGAAGGAGACCGAGAAGAACCTGCGCGCCTCCGTGCCCAACAACGAGTCGCTGGGCGCCGGCCACGCGCTCACCTCGGTGGAGGCCGGCACCGGCAACATCCGCACCATGGCCCAGAACACCGAGTACGCCATCCAGGACGAGCTCGGCCACACCTCGCTGAACTTCAACGTGGACAAGCAGTGGGGCGGCGGCCAGGGCTTCCAGGCCGGCTCCACGCTCAAGCCCTTCGTGGCCCTGACGTGGCTGCGCAACGGCAACCGCCTGGTCGACTCCGTGGACGCCTCCCGGAACGTCTACCCCACGGGCACGCGCTTCGCGGCCTCGTGCCGCCCGGGCGGCTACACCACGATCGGCGGCACCTGGCAGTTCAAGAACGTGATCCCGAACATGCTGCGGCAGGTGCGCGTGGACGAGGGCCTCTTCTGGTCCGTGAACACCCCGACCGTCGCCACCGCGTACCAGCTGGACCTGTGCGACATCACGAGCCTCACCACCCAGCTGGGCATCACCCGCGCCCTGGACAGCTCCCCGCTGCAGCCGGACGACCCGTCCTTCCTGCTCGGCAAGGACTCGGTGGCCCCGCTCTCCCTGGCCGGCGCGTACGCCGCCATCGCCGCGAACGGCCTGTACTGCGAGCCGCGCGCTATCCTGGAGGTCACGGACACCGCCGGCAACCAGTACGACGTCGCCGACCCGCAGTGCGACCAGGTCATCGACCCGGACCACGTCCGGGAGCTGATGCCGGTCCTGCGCCACATCGGCGGCTTCAACATCGCCGAGGAGGGCGCCGGCTACGAGTTCGGCGGCAAGACGGGCACGAACGACAACGTGTCCTCCACGTGGTTCGTCGGATTCACCAGCAAGCTGGCCACCGCCGTGTGGACCGGCCGCTACAACAACCTGAAGTCCATGACGGGCGAGACCGTCAACGGCGAGGTCCGAAACCCGTTCTACTCGACCTCCATCAACGGCCCGTCCTGGCTCGAGTACAACCAGTTGGCCAAGGAGAAGTTCCCGCCGGGTGAACTGCCCGAGTGGGACGGCCCGCAGTCGGAGGACCCGGGCGAGGCCGGCGAGCACCCGGACGGACGCCAGTTCACCATCGACGACCTGGACCGGGGCGGGCCGCAGCCCCAGGCGGTCCCGGGCTTCTGACCGCGATGCGCCCCGCCGCCTCCCCCGCCCGGCGCATGTTCCGCGCCGCAGCGCCTGCCGCCGCCGGGCTGGCCGCGACGGCGGGCCTCGGCCTGGCCTGGGGCCTCGCCGAGGCCGAGGCCCGGACGGTGCGCACGCACCGACTGGCCGTGCTGCCGGCCGGGTCGGCGCCGCTGCGGGTGCTGCACCTCTCGGACATCCACCTGCTGCCCCGGCACCGGGCCAAGCGGGCGTGGCTGCGCGGATTGGATGCACTCGAGCCGGACCTCGTGGTCAACACGGGTGACAACGTGTCCGCCGCGGCGTCGGTGCCGCTCGTGCTCGACGCGCTCGGGCCGCTGCTGGCGCGGCCCGGCGTGTTCGTGCCCGGCTCCAACGACTACTACGCGCCCAAGGCGGCCAACCCCCTCCGGTACTTCGCGGGCCCCTCGCGCATGGACGCGGACCGGCCCCGGCTTCCCTCCGACGTCCTGTTCGGCGCGTTCCGCGCCGCCGGCTGGGCCGACCTGACGAACCGGGGCGCCGCTCTGGCCGTGCCGACCCGCGCCGGGACCACGCTCGAGGTCCTCGCCGCCGGCACCGACGACCCGCACCTCGGTCTGGACGCCTGGGCCGGCTTCCCCGGCTCCGCGCCCGACGACGGCGCCGGGCGGCCCGGCGACGACGGGCGGTTCCGGCTGGGCGTCACCCACGCCCCGTACCGCCGCGTGCTGGACGCCATGACCGCCGACGGCGCCGACCTGCTGCTCGCCGGCCACACCCACGGCGGGCAGGTGTGCGTGCCGTTCCTCGGCGCGCTCGTCACCAACTGCGACCTGCCCCGCCGACAGGCCTCCGGGGTCTCGACGTGGACGGCCGCGGGGCGGACCGTCCCCCTCGAGGTGTCGGCCGGCCTGGGGACCGCGCCGTCCGCGCCCGTGCGGTTCGCGTGCCGGCCCGAGGCCGTGGTGCTGGACCTGGTCCCGCGGGGCTGAGCCGCCTGTCCCGTCCGCGGCCGCGGGTACAGTGGAGCCCCGTGACCCGCGCCACCTCTCCCGCCGCCTCGTCCCTGCGTGACGCCCTGGGCGGGATCGCACCGTACCTCGAGGGCGTGCGGGCGCGCTGGGTGCTCGGGCTCGCCTCGGCCACGGCGGCGGGCCTCGTGGCCCTGGCCATCCCGCAGGTCATCCACCTGCTCGTGGACACCGTGTTCACGCAGACTGTGCTCGCCGGGCCCTCCTCCCCCGACTCCCGCGCGGACGTGTGGCGGGCCGCCGGCCTGCTCACCGTGCTCGGCCTCGCCGAGGCCGCGTTCATCGGCCTGCGCCGGTACTTCATCCTCCCGCCGGCCGCCGGGGTGGAGAACCGGGCGCGCATCGCCCTGTTCGAACGGCTCCAGCGCCTGCCGGTGGCGTTCCACGACGCGTGGCCCTCGGGGCAGCTGCTCTCCCGGGCCCAGGGCGACCTCTCGCTGCTGCGGCGGTGGATCGCGTTCGGCTCGGTCATGCTCGTGGTGGACGTGGTGACCATCGCCGTCGGCCTCGTCCTGCTGTTCCTGCTGTCCTGGCAGCTGGCCCTGCTCTACCTCGCCGCGGCCGTGCCGATCATGTGGGCGTCGTTCGGGTTCCGCAACGACTTCCGCGCCGCGTCCCGGCTCTCCCAGGACCAGGCCGGGGACCTCGCCACGTCCGTCGAGGAGTCGGTGCACGGCATCCGCGTCCTCAAGGCGTTCGGCCGCGGCGCGCACGCCCTCGACGGCTTCCGCGGGCGCGCCCGCACGCTGCAGGGCACCGAGGTGCACAAGGCCTCGGTGCTGGCCCGGTTCATCGCGCTCATCGTGGCCCTGCCGGAGACGGTGCTGGGCCTGGGCCTCGCCCTGGGCCTGTGGCTCGTGGCGACCGGGGAGCTGACGGTGGGCGCGCTCGCCGCCTACTTCGCCACCGCGGCCGTGCTGGCCGGGCCGGTCGAGTCGGTGGGCCAGCTGATGGGCATGACGCTCTCGGCCCGCACGGCGATCGACCGCCACGTGGACGTCCTCGCCACGCCCGTGGACATCGCCTCGCCCACCGGGGAGGCCGCCGTCGTGCCCCCGGCCACCGGCGCGCTCGCGTTCCGCGGGGTGCGCTTCCGCTGGCCGGACGCGGACCCGGGGCGCGGGGAGCGCGACCTGCTCGACGGCGTCGACCTCGAGCTGGTGCCCGGCGAGACGATGGCCCTGGTCGGCGCGACCGGCGCCGGCAAGTCGACGCTGCTGCAGCTGGTCCCCCGGCTGCTCGACGTCACGGCGGGCTCCGTCTGCGTGGACGGGATGGACGTGCGCCGGATGCCGCTCGAGGAGCTGCGCCGGCGGGTGTCCGTGGCATTCGAGGACGCCACGCTGTTCTCCGCGACCATCCGGCAGAACGTGCTGCTCGGCGCCCCGGCGGACGTGCTCGCGGACGGCCTCCACTCCCCCGCGGCGGACGCCCTGCTCGACCTCGCGCTCGAGACCGCGCAGGCGGGCTTCGTGGCGGACCTGGCGGACGGCGTCGAGACCGAGATCGGCGAGGAGGGCCTCAGCCTCTCCGGCGGACAGCGCCAGCGGATCGCCCTCGCCCGCGCGATCGCGGCACGCCCGGACGTGCTCGTGCTGGACGACCCCCTCTCCGCCCTCGACGTGCGCACCGAGGAGGCCGTGACCGCGCGCCTGCGCGAGGTCCTCGACGGGACGACCACCCTGATCATGGCGCACCGTCCCTCCACCGTGGCCCTCGCGGACCGGGTCGCGGTGCTGGCGGACGGGCGGATCGAGGACGTGGGGACGCACCCCGAACTGCTGGCCCGCAGCGCCGTGTACCGGCACATCATCTCGAGCCGACCGGAGGAGCAGGCATGAGCGCCGCCGACGTGAGCCGCGTGCGCGGCGTGGGGGCCGAAGAGGACCTCGACTACACCCGCGCGGAGCGCCGCCACATCCGGCGCCGATCCTTCCGCCTGCTCGGCGAGCTCGCGCGGCCGGTCCGGGGGACGCTGCTGCTCACCGTGGTCTTCGTGCTCGTGTCCAACGCGGCGCGGGCGGCCGGGCCGCTGATCATCGCCTGGGCGATCGACGCGGAGCTGCCGCGCGTCGTCGAGGCCGTGCGGGCCGGCGAATCCGTCTGGCCCATCCTCGTCCCCGTGGGCGGGGCGTACGTGGCGGCGGCCCTCATCTCCGGCGGCCTCCTGGGGGCGTACACGTGGCTCACCGCGCGGGCGAGCCAGGCCATGCTGCTGAGCCTGCGGCTGCGCGTGTTCCGGCACACGCAGCGGCTGAGCCTCGGCTTCCACGAGCGGTACACGTCCGGGCGGGTGATCTCGCGGCAGACCTCGGACCTGGAGGCGCTGCGGGAGCTGCTGGACCAGGGCGTGTCCTCGCTCGTGTCCGGGCTGATGTTCATGTCGTTCACCGCGGCGTCCATCCTGCTGCTGGACCCGCCGTCGTTCCTCGTGCTGCTGGGCGCGGCCGTGCCGGTGGCGATCGTGACGCGCTGGTACCAGGTGCGGTCCGAGGAGGCGTACCGGCGGTCACGGGTGTCCTCGGCGCGGTCGATCGTGCACTTCGTGGAGACCATGACCGGCATCCGCGCGGTCCAGGCCTTCCGGCGGGAACGGGACAACGACGCGCGGTACCGCGACTTGGCCACGGCCTACCGGGACGACATGGTGGCCACGCTCAACCTGTTCGGCATCCTGCAGCCGGTGCTCGTGGCGACGGGCAACCTGACGGTGGCGGCGCTGCTCGTGACCGGGGGCCTGCGCGTCCTCGACGGCGACCTCGAGGTGGGGGTGCTCGTGGCGCTCCTGCTGGCCGGACGGCGCGTGTTCCAGCCCATGGAGATGGTGGCGATGTTCTACTCGTCGCTGCAGTCCGCGACGGCGGCGCTCGAGAAGGTCTCCGGCCTGCTCGAGGAGGAGCCCACCGTGGTGGAGGCCGCCGAGCCCACGCCGCTGCCCGGGGCCGACGCTCCGGGGACGGGCGTGGCGTCCGGGCGGGTGGAGTTCCGGGACGCGGTGTTCAGCTACGGACCGGACCGGGTGGTGCTGCCGGAGTTCGACCTCGTGATCCCGGCCGGGCAGACCGTGGCCGTGGTGGGCCAGACGGGTGCGGGCAAGTCGACGCTGGCCAAGCTCATCGCCCGGTTCTACGACGTCTCTGCCGGCTCGCTGACGCTGGACGGGGTGGAGCTGCGCGAGCTCAGCCAGGCGGATCTGCGGCGCAACGTGGTGATGGTGACCCAGGAGGCGTTCCTGTTCTCCGGGTCGATCGCGGAGAACATCGCCCTCGGCCGGCCCGACGCCACCGAGGCCGAGATCCAGGCGGCCGCCCGGGCGGTGGGGGCGCACGACTTCATCCTGGGGCTGCCCGAGGGCTACGCGACCGACGTCGCCAAGCGCGGCGGGCGGCTGAGCGCGGGACAGCGGCAGCTCGTGTCGTTCGCGCGGGCGTTCCTCGCGGACCCCGCCGTGCTGATCCTGGACGAGGCGACGTCGTCGCTGGACCTGCCGAGCGAGCGACTCGTGCAGGCCGGGCTGGAGCGGCTGTTGGGGAACCGGACGGCACTGATCATCGCCCACCGGCTCAGCACCGTCGAGACCGCCGACCGGGTGCTCGTGATGCACGACGGCCGGATTGTCGAGGACGGCAGCCCCGCCGAGCTGGTGGCGGCCGACGGGCGGTTCGCGGCGCTGCACCGGGCCTGGGAGGACTCGCTCGCCTGACGGGTGGCGCGCCCGACGCGCTTTCGAACGTGGCAGAGGGCCTACCCCACGTTCGAAAGTCCGGGTCAGGCGTCGAAGGGGCGGCCCGTCAGGCGCTCGTACGCCTCCACGTAGCGGTCGCGGGTCTTGGCCACGACGTCGGCGGGCAGCGCCGGCGGGGCCTCCCCGCTGGTCTTGTCCCAACCGGAGTCGGGGCCCGTGAGCCAGTCGCGGACGAACTGCTTGTCGAAGCTCGCCTGGGGGCGGCCGGGCTCGTAGTCCTCGGCGTCCCAGAACCGGGAGGAGTCCGGGGTGAGGACCTCGTCGCCCAGCACCACCTGGCCGGTGGCAGGGTCCACACCGAACTCGACCTTCGTGTCCGCCAGGATGATGCCGGCCTCGCGGGCGATCGCCTCGGCGCGGGCGTACAGGTCCAGGGTGAGGAACCGCAGGCGCTCGGCGGCCTCGGTGCCCACGCGCTCGACCATCTGCTCGAACGTGATGTTCTCGTCGTGCTCGCCGACCTCGGCCTTCGCGGACGGCGTGAAGATCGGCGGGTCGACCCGCGAGCCGTCCACGAGCCCGGCGGGCAGCGGCAGGCCGGCCACCGTGCCCGACGCGCGGTACTCGGCCAGGCCGGAGCCGGTCAGGTAGCCGCGGGCGATGCACTCCACGGGGAACATGTCCAGGCGCTTGACGATCATCGCCCGCCCGGCCACGGCCGCGGGCACGTCCGTGCTCACCACGTGGTGCTCGACCGGCTCGGCGTGGGCCCCGTTGTAGCCCTCGGCCAGCTTCTCGAACCACCACAGGGTCAACCGGGTGAGGATGGCGCCCTTGTCCGGGATCGGCGGCTCCAGCACGTGGTCGTAGGCGCTGATCCGGTCGGAGGCCACCACGAGCAGCGTCGCGGACCGCCCCGGCTCGGCGTCAGCGGGCTCGTACAGGTCCCGCACCTTGCCCGAGTAGACGTGCCGCCAGCCCGGCAGCTCGAGGGCCTCGGCCCCCGTGAACCCCACGCGCTCCCCGCTCACTTCGCTCCCTCCGTCCCCGGCACGGTGATCTCGCCGCGCTCGGCCTTGAGTCCGATGTCCGTGCGCCACTGGGCGCCGTCGAACCGGATGCGCTCGACGCCCGCGTAGGCGCGCTCGCGCGCTTGGGCCAGGTCCGCCCCGCGCCCGACGACGGCCAGCACCCGGCCGCCCGCCGTCACCACGTCCTCACCGGACACCGCGGTGCCCGCGTGGATCACGTGCACGCCCTCGAGGCCGGCCGCGTCGGCCAGCCCGGTGATCACGTCGCCCGTCGAGGAGGAGGCCGGGTAGCCGGCCGAGGCCATGACCACGTCCACGGCGACGTCGTCGCTCCACTCGAGTCGACGGTCCGCGCCGAGCCGGCCGGCCGCGGCGTCGGCGAGCAGCCCGCCCAGGGGCGTCTCGAGGCGGGCGAGCACGGCCTGGGTCTCGGGGTCGCCGAAGCGCACGTTGAACTCGATGACCTCCACGCCCTCGGCGGTCACGGCCAGGCCGCAGAACAGCACGCCCGTGAACGGGGTGCCGCGGCGGGCCATCTCGGCGAGCACGGGGCGGGCCACGCGGTCCATGACCTCGTCCGTGAAGCCCTCGGGCAGCCACGGCAGCGGCGTGTACGCGCCCATGCCGCCGGTGTTGGGGCCGGCGTCGCCGTCGTGGATGCGCTTGAAGTCCTGGGCGGGGGTGAGGGCGACGGCGGCCTCGCCGTCGCAGATCACGAAGAGGGAGACCTCGGGGCCGTCCAGGAAGTCCTCGATCACCACGGTGCCGCCGGCGGCGAAGCAGGCCTCGGCGTGGGCGAGGGCCTCGGCGCGGTCGGAGGTGACCACGACGCCCTTGCCCGCGGCCAGACCGTCGTCCTTGACGACGTGCGGGGCGCCGAACTCGTCGAGGGCGGCGGCGGCCTCCGCGGCGGTGGTGCACACGCGGGAGCCGGCGGTGGGCACGCCCGCGGCGGCCATGACCTCCTTGGCGAAGGCCTTGGACGCCTCGAGCTGCGCGGCGGCCTGCGAGGGGCCGAACACGGCGAACCCGGCCTCGCGCAGGGCGTCGGAGACGCCGGCGGCCAGCGGGGCCTCGGGTCCGACGACGACGAGGTCGGCCCCCAGCTCGCGCGCGAGCTCCACGACGGCGGCCGGGTTGGTGGCCTCGACGGCGTGGAGGGTGGCGAGGTCGGCCATGCCGGCGTTGCCGGGCGCCGCGTGGAGGGCGCTGACCTGCGGATCACGGGAGAGGGCGGTGAGCAGCGCGTGTTCGCGGCCGCCGTTGCCGAGCACAAGGGTCTTCACGAGCCTCAAGCCTACGCGGTGGCCCTGGCCCGGCCCGGCCCGTGGCCCCTACGGTGGAGCGCATGACGATGCCTCCCCTCCACCACGGTCAGCCCGGCGACGACGGCGACCCCCGTGACCCCCGCCACCGGCCCGGCGCGGGGCTGGGACCCGGGCTGCGCTCGGCCTGGACGTTCGTCGGCGTGATGTTCACGTGCGCCCTGATCGTCTTCTGGACGCTGCGGGGGCTCGGCGTCCAGCGCGGCGACCTCAGCCTGCCCGCCGCGCTCGGCGTGCTGGCGCTGGCCGCCGTCGCCGCGGCGGTGATCACCCGGTACGTGCGGCGCCGCTGAGCAGGGCTGGGCCCTCCAGGGCCGGCCGCCCCGGCCTGTCCGTCAGCGGATGATGCGCCGTCGCCGGGCCTCGTCGACGGCGCGCGTGCGGTTGTCCACCCCGAGCTTCTGGAAGATGTGCACCAGGTGCGTCTTCACGGTGGCCTCGGAGATGAACAGCTCCTTCGCGGCCACCTTGTTCGTGGCGCCCCGCGCGATCAGCTCGAGCAGCTGGATCTCCCGCTCGGACAGCACCTCGGAGCCGCCGGACATGCGCCCCATCAGCGTGGCCGCGACCTGCGGGGCCAGCGCCTTGCGCCCCGCCGCCGCCTGCCGCACCGCCGAGGCGATCTCCTCGCTCGGGGCGTCCTTGAGCAGGTAGCCGGCAGCGCCCGCGTTCACGGCCGCGAGGATGTCCGCCTCCGTGTCGAAGGTCGTCAGGATCAGCACCTGCACCCCCGGCCACCGCTCCCGCACCGCGCGGGTGGCGGTCACGCCGTCCATCCCCGCGCCCATCTGCAGGTCCATCAGCACGACGTCCACCGCGGGCTCGCCCGCCTCCAGGACGCCGATCGCCTCCGCCCCGTCGGCGGCCTCGGCCACCACGGTCAGGTCCGGGTGCGCCTCGACGACGGCCCGCACCCCCGCCCGGACCACGGGGTGGTCGTCCACCAGCATCACGCGCACGCTCATGCGGTCTCCTCGCTCTCGGTCTGCTCGGGATCAGCGCTCCGGCCGGCCCCGGCGGCGACCAGCGGCACCCGCAGCGCCACCACGGTGCCCTCGCCGGGGGCCGACTCGACGGTGGCCTCGCCGCCCACCGCCGCGAGGCGCTCGCGCACGCTCGCCAGTCCCACGCCGGTCCCCACCCCCGGGTCGGCACCGGCGGCTCCGGCCCGGGCGCGGGCCGCGACGACGGCCGGGTCGAACCCCGCGCCGTCGTCGGCCACGTCCACCGTCAGCTCGTCGCCGAGGTAGCCCAGCGTGACGCGGGCGCGATGGGCGCCCGCGTGGGCGCCGACGTTCGCCAGGGAGGCCTGCACGGCTCGCAGCACGGCGGTCTCCACGGCCTCGGCGACCGCGACCGGCTCGCCCACGACCTCGACGTCCGCGGCCACGGGTGTCCCGGCGGCGGCCTGCCGGTCGGCGAACCCGGTGACCGCTCGTTCGAGCGCCTCGATGAGGGACGGTGCCCCGGTGCCGCGCAGGTCGCGGACGAAGCGGCGGGACTCGGCGAGGTTCTCGGCGGCCGTGGCGCGCACGGTCTCCATGCGCTGCCGGGCGAGGGCGGGGTCGGCGGCGTCGAGCGCGTCCTGGGCCGCGCGCGAGACCAGCACGATCGAGGCCAGCCCCTGGGTGAGGGTGTCGTGGATCTCGCGGGCGAGCCGCTCCCGCTCGGCGCTCACCCCCGCCCGGTGCTCGGTGCGCGCGAGCTCGGCCTGCGCGGCGCGCAGCTGCTCGGCCACGGCACGCTGGCGCTCGGACTCGGCGTGCAGGGCGCGGTACGCCCCGGAGAGCACCACGGCCACGGCGGCGCCCACCAGCGGACCAATGACGGCCGGCACCCGCACGCCGCCGGCGCCCGCCGCCATCCCGGCCACCACGACGACGGCCATCGCCACCACCAGCGCGGGCCCGACCACGTGGCGCACCCAGGCCTGCCGGGCCACCCGGTCGACCACGTGCAGGACGACGAAGAAGAGGGGGAAGGCGACCCACGCGAAGTCGCCGTGGTGGGCCACGAGCAGGCCCCACAGCAGCAGCACCAGGGCCAGCCAGGCGACCGCCGGACCGCGGCCGACGTTGTCGCCCCGGGCCCACCGGCGCCGCTCCAGCACGGTCCCGGCCAGGTAGACGCCCGCCAGCGCGGCGGTCAGCAGCACCAGGGTGGTGGCCGGGAACGGACCGGAGGACGCCTCCGGGGACCGGTCCGCGAGCGCGCGCGCCAGCCCCACGGTGAGCAGCGCGGCGAACGTGACGTGCAGGGCCACGCGCAGGCCGGCGAGCACGGCAGTGGTGCCGGTCTCGGTGGGCGCGGCGGCGCGGGGTGCGACGGACATGGCTCCACCCTAGGGCGCACCCCGGACGCGACGACGGCCCGCGGCCCCGGGGCCGCGCCGCCCCGGGGCCGCGCCGCCCCGTCGCCGGAATCAACCATTCGGTTGACCGGGTCCAGCCGCCGCGGGCGATGTGGCGACCCCTGCCCGCGCGAGACCGTGGAGGCAACCTCAGGACAGACCTCTCCAGGAAAGGACGCGCCCCGTGTTCCTCGCACTCCGCGACCTCCGCTTCGCCACCGGACGGTTCGCCCTCATGGGCTCCGTGGTGGCCCTCATCAGCCTGCTGCTCGTCATGCTCTCCGGCCTCACGGCCGGCCTGGGCGGGCAGAACACCGCCGCGATCGACCGCCTCGGCGAGCAGGGCGTGCAGCGTCTGGTCTTCGGCGGCGCGGCGGGCCAGGAGCCCACCGCGTCGTTCACCCAGTCCGAGTTCACCGTGGCCCAGCGCGACGCGTGGGCGGCCACGGACGGCGTGGCCTCCGTCGAGCCGCTCGGTGTGAGCCAGGGCCGGGCCATCGGCCTCGAGCACCCCGTGGACACGGACCCGCAGGGCCGCGCGGACGTGTCCGGCGAGCCCACCACCGGCGTGGCCACCACCGCGTTCATCGGTCTCACCCCGGGCGGCTCCGACGCGCCGGCCGGCGTCGAGCCCGGGCAGATCGTGCTCAGCCAGGACGTGGCCGACTCCCTCCACGCGCAGGAGGGTGACGCCGTCGCGGTCTCCGGCTTCGTCTACACCGTGGCCGACGTCGTGCCGACCGAGTACTACTCCCACTCCCCCGTGACGTGGCTGGCGCTCGAGGACTGGAACGCCATCTCGCACACCGCCGACGACGCGGTGCTCGGCACCGCCGGCCTGGTGCGCTTCGACGCCGGCGCCGACGTCGACGCCGTGGCCGCCGCCGGTGACGACGCCGCGGGCACCGTCGCCGAGACCGTGAAGGGCTCCTACGCCGCCCTGCCCAGCTACCGGTCCGAGAACGGCTCCCTGATGACCATGCAGGGCTTCCTGTACGGCATCTCGGCGCTCGTGGTGATCGCGTTCCTGTCCATCTGGACGGTGCAGCGCACCCGCGACATCGCGGTGCTCAAGGCCCTCGGCGGCTCGAACGGCTGGGTGCTGAAGGACTCGCTCGCGCAGGCCGCGTTCGTGCTCGTCGGGGGCGTGGCCGTGGGCACCGGGCTGGCCGCCGTGGTCGGCGCGTTCGCGGGGCGGGCCGTCCCGTTCGAGCTCTCGTGGGCCACCACCGCGGTGCCCGCCGCCGGGGTCCTCGTGCTCGGCATGCTCGCCGCCGTCGTCGCGGTCTACCGCGTCACCCGGATCGACCCGCTGGTCGCCCTCGGCGGCAACTGACCGCCTCCGACGACGGCGCCGCCCGGCGCCGTCGTCCCCCTCGGCTCCGCCTCGCCCCCGCCTGGAGAAAGGACCTCCCCATGACCACCCTCACCGCCCCGCAGGCCGACCTCGACGCCCTCCGCACCCCGGCCGCCGCGGCCGCCCACCGCGTCGCCGGCGAGCGCCCCGCCGCCGCGGCCGACGCCACCCCCGCGCTGTCCGTGCGCGACCTCGTGCTGGAGTACCCGGACGGCGAGCGCGGCGTGCTGCGCGCCCTGGACGAGGTGAGCCTGGACCTGCTCCCCGGCACGTTCACCGCGATGGTCGGCCCGTCCGGCTCGGGCAAGTCCTCCCTGCTGGCGGTGGCCGCGGGCCTGGTGACGCCCACCTCCGGCTGCGTGTCCGTGGCCGGCCGCGAGATGGCCGGGCTGTCCCGGAAGGAGCGCACCGCGCTGCGCGGCCAGGAGATCGGCATGATCTTCCAGCAGCCCAACCTCATCCCGTCCCTCACGGCGGCCGAGCAGCTGGAGCTGACCGTGCACCTGGACCGTGACGCCACCCGCGCCGACCGCAGGGCCGCCAAGGCGCGGGCCCTGGAGCTGCTCGAGCGTGTGGACCTGGCCGACCAGGCCGGCAAGCGCCCGCACCAGCTCTCGGGCGGTCAGCGGCAGCGCGTGAACATCGTGCGCGCGCTGATGGCCTCGCCGACGCTGCTGCTCGTGGACGAGCCCACCTCCGCGCTGGACCGCGAGCGCTCGGCCGCCGTCGTGGACCTGCTGGGCACGCTGACCCGCGAGGAGCAGGTGGCGACGCTCATGGTCACGCACGACCACGAGTTCCTCTCCGCCACGGACCGCACCCTGACCATGGTGGACGGGCGGCTCTCCGCGGAGTGAGCCGGTGATGCCGCCGGACCTGACCCGGCCCACCGGCCCCGGACGCCCGGCGCGTCCGGGGCCCTCGCTACCCTGGACCGCATGACCCACGCCACCGTCGCCCCCACGGGCGAGACCTTCGCCCTGTCCGATGCCGTCGAGCTCGTGGAGACCGTCCGCAACGGCTTCGTCGAGTCCCGCACGGCGGGCGCCGCCGTCGTGACCGGCCCCGACGGGCGGGTGCTGGCCGCCCTCGGCCCCGCAGACGCGCTGATCTACCCGCGCTCCACGCTGAAGCCGTTCCAGGCCATCGCGTCGCTGCGCCACGGGGCGGCGCTGGAGGGCGAGGCCCTGTCCATCGCGTGCGGCTCGCACCGGGGCACGCTCCGGCACCAGGCGCTGGCCGAGCGCATGCTCGCGGACGCCGGCCTCGACGCGTCCGCCCTGCAGTGCCCGCCGGCCTGGCCCGCGGACACCTCCGAGGTGGTCGCCCAGGTCCGCCGCGACGGCGAGGCCGCCGCCGCCACCCCGCTGGCCTTCAACTGCTCCGGCAAGCACGCCGGCTTCCTCGCGGCCTGCGCGGCGTCCGGGCACGACGTCGCCACGTACCTCGACCCGGCGCACCCGCTGCAGCGCGAGGTGGACGCGGTGATCGCCGAGTACTGCGGCGAGCCGGTGGCCCACACCGGTGTGGACGGCTGTGGCGCCCCGGCCGCCGTCATCTCGCTGGCGGGCCTGGCCCGCGGCATCGGGCGGGTCGCCGCGGCGCCCGGCCGCGCCGACGCGGATCCGCACGCGGCCGCCGTCGCCACGGCGATGCTCGAGCACCCGTGGGCCGTCCACGGGGAGACGAGCTCCAACACCGTGGTGATGCGCGAGCTCGGCCTGCTCGCCAAGGTGGGCGCGGACGGCGTCCTCGTCATGGCCGCGCCGGACGGCACGGCCGTGGCCGTCAAGGCGCTCGACGGCGGCACGCGGGCCGGCGACCTGGTCGCGCTCGCGCTGCTGGCCCGGTTCGCCCCGGACCACGTGGACCGGGCGACGCTGCCGGGCGTGCTGGCCGCCGTCGTGCCCCCGGTGCTCGGCCGGGGCGAGCCGGTCGGCGAGATCCGCCTGGCCGCGCCGGTGCGGGACCTCGTGGGGGACGTCCTGCCGGCCTTCGAGGCGCGGGCGTGACCACCGGCTCCGTCCCGCGCCGCCGGGTGCCTGTCGTCGAGGGCCACGCGGCGCTGCTGGCGTGGGCACGCGCCCACGAGGAGGACCCCGCGGCGGCCGCCGCGCTGCCGCGCCCCACGCGGGCGACGGCGGTGCGCTTCGCGCTCGAGGAGCTGGCGACCCGCGTGCCCGGGAACTCGGTGGAGGTGCGCGTGCCGCCCTTCGGCGTCGCCCAGTGCCTCCCCGGGCCCCGGCACACACGCGGCACCCCGCCCAACGTCGTGGAGATGGACGCCGTGACATGGCTGTCCCTGGCCACGGGGCTGACGACCTGGGAGGACGCGACGGCGGCCGGCGGCGTGCGCGCCTCGGGCGTGCGGGCCGACCTCGGCGCGCACCTGCCGCTCGTGCGGCCGTGAGCGAGGGGTGTCCGGCAGTCCTCTCGGCGACACCGACCGTTCGAACGTCGGCACCGTTCCTCGTCGCAGGATGCAGCTCTGCCGGCCCCACCCCGGACACCGCGGCGACGGCACAGCTCGACCGTACCCGCGGGCAGGTCGTGCTCCCGCTGGAGGAATGCCAGGCCACGGTCGACGAGCTCACCGTCACGCAGCGCGCCGGCCAGAGCGTGCTCCGGGACTGCCTCCACCGCCGCGGGCACCCGGGACTGGCCCCAGCGGCCGACTCGATAGACTGGCGCGCATGACCTCCGCCCCCGAGCCGACCCCCGATCAGCGCGCCTACACCGTCCGTCGCGCCCCGCGGCTGACCGCGGTGCTCGCGGTGGCGCTCGCGCTCGGCCTGCTGATCGCCCTCGTGATCACCACCGCGGTCCATGCCTCCCCCACCCCGCCCGCGGACCCGTACTCCGGCATCCCGCTCTCCTTCTCGGAGACGTTCGGCTTCGCATCGCTGCTGAGCATGCTCGGCACGAGCGTGCTCGGACTGCTCGTGTGGCTGCTGCTGGACCGCCGCTCCCGGTCGACCGCGCGCACCGTGGTCCTCGAGCGCACCGACGACCCGGCCATGGCGGACGTCCGCCTGGACCGCGTGGACGCGGGTGCCCCGCCCGCCCGCGCCACCCCCACCGAAAGGACCCCCGAGCAGTGATCGCACCGCGCACCCGACGAGGCGACGGCCGCCTGACCGCCGCCCTCGACCCCCAGGACCAGGGGCCGCAGGACGAATGCGGCGTGTTCGGCGTGTGGGCGCCGGGAGAGGAGGTCGCGAAGCTGGCCTACTACGGCCTGTACGCCCTCCAGCACCGCGGCCAGGAGTCCGCGGGCATCGCCGTCTCGGACGGCGGGCGCATCGCCGTCTACAAGGACATCGGCCTGGTCTCCCAGGTGTTCGACGAGGCCACCCTGACCGCGCTGAGCGGCCACATCGCCGTCGGCCACTGCCGCTACTCCACCACCGGCGTGAACAAGTGGGCCAACGCCCAGCCCACCCTGGGCGCCACCGCCGACGACGGCACGGTCGCCCTGGCGCACAACGGCAACCTCGTGAACTCCGCGGAGCTGCTGCGCATGGTGCACGCCGCGGACGGCCGCCACACCCACGGTGAGATGAAGCAGGGCAACACCACGGACACCGCTCTGGTCACGGCCCTGCTGCACGGGGCCCCCGGGGACCGCCTCGAGGAGACCGCCCTCGAGCTGCTGCCGAAGATCCGCGGCGCCTACTGCTTCGTGTTCATGGACGAGCACACCCTCTACGCCGCCCGCGACCCGCAGGGTGTGCGCCCGCTCGTGCTCG
The DNA here is from genome assembly GCF_037853785.1 of Micrococcus sp. GPGPB33. Classification (NCBI taxonomy): domain Bacteria; kingdom Bacillati; phylum Actinomycetota; class Actinomycetes; order Micrococcales; family Micrococcaceae; genus Micrococcus; species Micrococcus sp. GPGPB33. Next base: position 1,144,987 of record NZ_JAQMWO010000002.1, on the reverse strand, counting down.
GCCGCCTCGAGCGGGGCTGGGTGGTGGCCTCCGAGCAGTCGGCCCTCGCCACCGTCGGCGCCTCCTTCATTCGGGAGGTCGAGCCCGGCGAGATGATCGCGATCGACGAGGAGGGCATCCGCTCCACCCGCTTCGCCGAGTCCAAGCCGGCCGGCTGCGTGTTCGAGTACGTCTACCTCGCCCGGCCGGACGCCACGATCGCCGGGCGCTCCGTGTACGAGTCCCGCGTGGAGATGGGCCGCCGCCTCGCGCTCGAGCAGCCGGTCGAGGCCGACGTCGTGATCCCCGTGCCCGAGTCCGGCACGCCCGCCGCCATGGGCTACGCGGACGCCTCGGGCCTGCCGTTCCGCCAGGGGTTCGTGAAGAACGCGTACGTGGGCCGCACCTTCATCCAGCCGTCCCAGACGCTGCGCCAGCTCGGCATCCGCCTCAAGCTCAACGTCGAGTCCACCGTGGTGGCCGGCAAGCGCGTCGTGGTGGTGGACGACTCGATCGTGCGGGGCAACACCCAGCGCGCCGTCGTGCGGATGCTCAAGGAGGCCGGCGCCGCCGAGGTGCACGTGAAGATCTCCTCCCCGCCCGTGAAGTGGCCCTGCTTCTACGGCATCGACTTCGCCACCCGCGCCGAGCTCATCGCCAACGGCGCCGCGGTGGACCAGATCGCCGCGTCCATCGGCGCCGACTCGCTGGCCTACATCAGCGAGGACGGCATGATCGAGGCCACCGGGCAGCCGCGCGAGCGCCTGTGCACCGCCTGCTTCACCGGCGACTACCCGATCCCGCTGGCCGACGAGGGCGAGCGCGGCAAGGGCCTGCTGGAGCCGGTCGCCGTGTCGCCCGCGTCCACCGTGGTGCTGGACGAGGGCGGCGAGACCACCACCGTGACCGCCACGGGCTGCGAGCCCGGCCCGGACGCCGACGACGAGAAGCTGCTCACCGAGACGGACAGGACCCCGCTGTGACCCCGAACCAGACCCCCTCCTCCGCCGCCCCGATCACCTACGCCTCGGCCGGCGTCGACGTGGAGGCCGGCGACCGCGCCGTCGAGCTGATGAAGGACGCCGTGAAGGCCACCCACACCCCCGAGGTCATGGGCGGCATCGGCGGCTTCGCCGGCATGTGGGACGCCTCCGCGCTGCTGCAGTACCGCAAGCCGCTGCTGACCACGTCCACGGACGGCGTCGGCACCAAGGTGGCGATCGCACAGGCGATGGACAAGCACGACACCATCGGCCAGGACCTCGTGGGCATGGTCGTGGACGACATCGTGGTGGTCGGCGCCCAGCCCTTGTTCATGACCGACTACATCGCGTGCGGCAAGGTCGTGCCCGAGCGCATCGCGGACATCGTGCGCGGCGTGGCCGAGGGCTGCCGCCTGGCCGACACCGCGCTCGTGGGCGGCGAGACCGCCGAGCACCCGGGCCTGCTGGCCGTGGACGAGTACGACGTGGCGGGCGCGGCCACCGGCGTGGTCGAGGCGGACATGGTCCTGGGCGCGGAGCGGGTGCAGTCCGGCGACGTCGTGATCGGCATGGCCTCCTCCGGCATCCACTCGAATGGCTACTCGCTCGTGCGCCGGGTGGTGAACGCCGCGGGCTGGTCCCTCGACCGCGAGGTCACCGAGCTCGGCTGCACCCTCGGCGAGGAGCTGCTCGTGCCGACCCGCATCTACTCCCGCGCCTGCCTCGACCTGGTGCAGCGCCTCAACGGCCACGACGGCGGCTCGGACCTGCCGGTGCGCGCGTTCAGCCACGTGACCGGCGGCGGCCTGGCCGCGAACCTGGCGCGCGTGCTCCCGCAGGGCCTCATGGCGACCGTCGAGCGCGACACCTGGTCCCTGCCGCCCGTGTTCCGCCTGGTGGGCGAGCTCGGCCGCGTTCCGCAGTCCGACCTCGAGCGCACCCTCAACCTCGGCGTGGGCATGGTGGCCGTGGTGGACCCGGAGGTGGCCGCGAAGTCGATCTCCGTGCTCATGGACGCCGGCATCGACGCGTGGGAGATGGGCACCATCGGCGCCCTCACCGACGACGCGGCGGCCGCGGGCCTGGACTTCGTGCAGGGCGCCAAGGGCGTCGACGGCGGCGCGGTGCTGATGCGCGGCCAGTACGCCGCCTGACCCCCACGGGGCGTTTTCGTTCGGGAAACGGCGGGCACCGGGGCGTTTTCGTTCGGGAAACGGCGGTTCACGACGCGAACACCCGCCCGCCGAGCCGGGCCCGGTGCGTCTGCACCTCGGCGACGACGCGCCGGAAGTCGTCCCGTGCGTCGTCCACCGTGGCCCAGATCTGCGTCCAGCCCGCGCGCGCCCAGCCCTCGTCTCGCCACGCGTCCACGGCGACCTGTGCCGGGTCGAGGTGGTGACCGCCGTCGTAGTGGACCACCACGCGCCACTGCCGCCACCCCAGATCCGCGTCCGGCGACCGGGCCCGGCCCGGGTGCAGCACCAGCTGGAGCTCCGGCTCGGGCAGGCCGGCGTGGACCAGGGCCAGCCGCAGGGCTGTCTCCTGCGGGGAATCCGCGCCCACCCGCACCAGCTCGAGTGCGGCACGGGCGGTGCGCACTCCCTTGAACCGTCCGGCACGCAGGAGCGCGGACCGCAGGGCCGCCGTCGTGGTCCGTGGTGAGCGACGCCCCTCCGGCGACCACGGCCGATGGATGAGGGCGTCCCCGGCCGCCACGACGGGCTCGAGCATGCCTGGACGAAGCAGCGCGGCCAGATCCGCCCAGGATCGCTCCAGGCTCGTCAGGCGGATCCCGTGGAGGGCTGTGACGTCCGCGGCTGGGACGAGGCGGGCATGCGAGGTGATCTCTGGGCGGATGCTCGCCCCGCGCGGGTGTGGCCGTGACACGTGCACCGTGCCGTCCTCCGCCAGGAACGGCGGCAGCGGCACGCGGTGCAGGAGCAGCGCTGTGAGGTGGGAGGCCACTCCCCCGCTCGCCTCCACGATCGCGGCCGTCTCCTCCGGCGCGAAGGGAGCGGGCGCCTCGGCGTAGCCGAGATCCGCCCACGAGCCGAGGTGGTCAGACCGGAGCCGATGGACCCCATGCGTCACGCGCCGCACGTCACCGCCGCGGACCAGTCGCTCCGAGACCCCGGCCGCGCGCAGGTCGCCACGGGTGAACGGCCGGCCGGTCTCGACGATGTCCGGCAGGGGCAGGGAAGACGTGGCCATGCCCGTGACGATGGCTCAACCCGGCCTATCCCGCCCGCTCAGGAGCACCCACCGTGGACGACGACGCCGGCGGCGCCACCTGTGCAGGAGTCGTGCGTGGCCCCGGGCCACCCGGTGTCCACACCCCCGGCGCCCGCCGTTTCCCGAACGAAAACACCCCGGCGCCCGCCGTTTCCCGAACGAAAACGTGGGTGGGGGTCAGAGGCGGGCGTCGAGCCAAGCCAGCGCGTCGGCGACCGGGGCGCGCCAGCGCCAGCGGGCCTTGGCGTCGGCGCGGGTGGGGCCGAGGTTGATCAGCCCCGTCTCATGCCCGGCCCGCTCGGCCCGCAGCACGAACCGGTAGCCGCTCATCACGGCCAGCGAGGTGCCGACGGCGAGCACCGTGCCGCCGTCGTCGGCCATCGCCTCCGCGGCCGCGCGCCGCGCCGGGGGCACGGACTCGCCGAAGTACACGACGTCCGGCTTGAGCTTCACGGAGCCGCACACCCGGCAGCCGACCATCGTGAACTCCTCCACCCAGTGCTGGTCGAGGGAGACGTCCCCGTCGGGGTTCACGGCGTCCGGGTCGATCGCCACGCGCTCGAGGTAGCCCGGGTTGGCGGCCTCGAGCCGCAGGTCCAGGTCACGGCGGGACTCGGTGGCCCCGCAGTTCAGGCAGGCCACGCGCGCCAGGTCCCCGTGGAGCTCGATCAGCCGGTCCTCCGGCATCCCCGCCGCGCGTCCGGCCTCGGCGTGCAGCCCGTCCACGTTCTGGGTCAGGACGCCGGCGATCCGCCCCTCGGCCGCCCAGCGCGCGAGGATGCGGTGCGCCTCGTTCGGGCGGGCCTGGTCCATGCGGCGCCAGCCCACGAACGAGCGCGCCCAGTAGCGGTGGCGGGCGGCCGGGTCGTCCCGGAACTCCTGGTACGTCATCGGCCGGTGGCGGTGCAGGGACCCGTTCGGCCCCCGGTAGTCCGGGATGCCGGAGTCCGTGGACACGCCGGCCCCGGTGATCACGAGCGGGCGGGACTCCTCCATCAGACGCAGCAGACCTCGAGACGCCGTCTCGGGGTCCTGCAGCGGTGCTGTCTCATCCACCACCCTGGCGATCGACCGCAGGGCGGCCTGATGCCCGTCCAGGGCCGGATGCCGTGCGGGCGTCATCGCGCCCGCGCGTCGTCGTCCTCGTCCTCCGCGTAGAGGTCCGCGTACGGATCCTCGTACTCGGGCTCCTGGTCCTGCTCCGGGCCGCGCGTGCGTCCGCCCGTGAGCTCTCGCTCCAGTGCCGAGAGGTCTGTTCCGGGAGAGAAGTACTTCATCTCCCGTGCCTGCTTCGTGGCCTTCGCCTTCTGACGGCCGCGCCCCATGAGCGTGACCCCCTTCGCATCTCTCGCCGCCTCGGATCTGTGGCGCACAGGGGCCCGCCGAGGTCTTCACTGGTCAATATGGTTCGTGCGGACAAGGATACATGACCCGCCGGACGGCCTGTGGACGACGACGACCGGCCCGGTCCGGCGGGGCGTGCAGTGGCGCCGGGTGCGGCGCGGGCGGCCGCGACACGCGCGGCATCCGGCTGGACGGGCGTGACACGCACCCTGTACGGACGCTGGACGAGCGGCTAGGTTGCGTACGTCACATCCGCCCCGACGATGAGGATGCCCATGCGCCGCACCCCCACCCTGCTGGCCGCCGCCACCCTGGCCGCCACGCTCGCCGCCGCCCCCGTCTCGATCGCCGCCCCGTCCTCCCCGGCCGCCCCGGCGAAGGCCACCGCAGCCACCGCGCAGACCGCCGACCGGGGCCTGGGCCCCGGCCAGAACCGTGCCGGCGGCAACCCGAACTCACCGGAGAAGCTGGTCCGATCCATCTCCTCGGACCACCTCCGCCAGGACATCGAGGCGTTCGCGGCCATCGCGGACGAGCACGGCAACCGCGCCGCGGGCACGCCGGGCTTCCAGGCCTCGCTCGACTACGCCGTGGGCGAGCTCGAGGAGGCCGGCTACGACGTCGAGCTCCAGGAGTTCGAGATCACCTACACCGAGACCCTGCGGGACCGGCTTCAGCAAACCGGACCCGTCCAGCGCGACCTCGAGCACACCGTCTTCACGTCCTCGCCGTCAGCGCAGGTCACCGACGCCCCGCTCGCCGCCCCCGCCGGCGCCGCCACCGGCTGCGCCGACGCGGACTGGGCCGACGCGGACCTGACCGGCAGCGTCGCCCTGGTCTCCCGGGGCGACTGCACCTTCGCCCAGAAGTCCCAGGTCGCGGCCGCCTCCGGTGCCGAGGCCGTCATCATCTACAACAACGCCGAGGGCGCGCTGAACGGCACCCTGGGCGCCGCGCCGGGCGACGTCGTCGGGACCGTGGGCGTGACCCGCGAGCTGGGCGCCGATCTGCTGGCCCAGACCCGCGCCGGCGGCGCCACCGTCACCCTGGACCTCGAGCAGCTTGTGGAGCAGCGGCCCACCTGGAACGTGCTGGCGGAGACGCGCACGGGCAGCGACGACGACGTCGTGATGCTCGGCGCCCACCTGGACGGCGTGCCGGAGGGCCCGGGCATCCACGACAACGCCTCGGGCGTCGCGGCGACCCTCGAGGTCGCGCGCCAGGCCGCCAAGGCCAACAAGGCCGAGAGCAAGGTCCGCTTCGCCCTGTGGGGTGCCGAGGAGATCGGCCTGCTGGGCTCGCACCACTACGTGGACACCCTGACCGCCGCGGAGCGCGAGGACATCATCCTCTACACCAACCTGGACATGGTGGCCCCGCTGGACCACCAGAACACGCTCGGCGTGCTCACGGCCGACTGGTCGATCGGTGCTGAGTCCCTGCTCGGCGCGCAGCTCGACCGCGACGGCCACGGGCACCAGCCCGAGGGCAGCAACGGCCGCTCGGACTACGCGCCGTTCGTGGACGCGGGCATCGCCTCGACGGGCCTGCTCTCGATCCGCGACGACAACTACCACACGCCCCAGGACGACATCGACAACGTCTCCATCACCACGCTGACCCACACGGCCCGCGCGGTGGCGAACCTGATCGGCACCCTCCAGCAGGACGCCGACGCCCTCGGCACCCGCTGACCCGAGGCGTCCGCCCGTCTCGCAGATGCCGTCGGGGGCGGTTTCGGGTGGTATCCAGGCCGGATACCACCCGAAACCGCCCCCGACGCGCCAGAGGGAGGAGGAACACGGTCCGTCGGTCCCGGCGTCAGCCCTTCCGGGTCACGGTGAGGCCGTTCTCGCCCTCGACACGGTCCACGACCACGGTGTCCCCGTCCGCGATCTCCCCGGCGAGGATGCCGCGGGCCAGGCGGTCGCCGATCTCGCGCTGCACCAGGCGGCGCAGGGGCCGGGCGCCGTAGGCCGGGTCGAACCCGGTCGCGGCGAGCCACGCCTTGGCGGCGTCGGACACCTCGAGGGTGAGGCGGCGGTCCGTCAGGCGCGCCTGCAGGGACTCGACCTGCAGGTCCACGATCCGCGTCAGCTCGGCCACGGTGAGCGCGTCGAACTGCACGATCTCGTCCAGGCGGTTGAGGAACTCGGGCTTGAACGCCCCGCGCACCACGGACATCACGGACTCGCGCTTGGCGGCCTCGTCCAGGGTCGGGTCCACGAGGAACTGCGAGCCCAGGTTCGAGGTGAGGATCAGGATCACGTTGCGGAAGTCCACGGTGCGGCCCTGGCCGTCGGTGAGGCGGCCGTCGTCGAGCACCTGGAGCAGGATGTCGAAGACCTCGGGGTGGGCCTTCTCCACCTCGTCCAGCAGCACCACCGAGTACGGGCGACGCCGCACGGCCTCCGTGAGCTGGCCGCCCTCGTCGTAGCCGACGTAGCCCGGAGGGGCGCCGACCAGGCGGGAGACGGAGTGCTTCTCCGCGTACTCGGACATGTCGATCCGCACCATGGCGCGCTCGTCGTCGAAGAGGAACTCCGCGAGCGCCTTGGCCAGCTCGGTCTTGCCCACGCCCGTGGGGCCCAGGAACAGGAACGAGCCCGTGGGCCGGTTCGGGTCCGCGATGCCGGCCCGCGAGCGGCGCACCGCGTCCGCGACGGCGACGACGGCGTCCCGCTGCCCGATCAGCCGCTCGCCGAGGTGCTCCTCCATGGTGAGCAGCTTCTCGGACTCGGCGGTGAGCATGCGCCCGGCGGGGATGCCGGTCCAGGCGGAGACCACCTCGGCGATGTCGTCCGCCGTGACCTCCTCGGAGACCATCGGCTCGGTGGCCGAGCGGTCGGCCTCGCGGGCGGCGCGGTCCGCCTCCTCGAGCTGCTTCTCCAGCGCGGGGATCTCGCCGTACAGCAGGCGGGAGGCCTCGGCGAGGTCGCCGTCGCGTTGGGCCTTCTCGGCGAGCGAACGCAGCTCGTCCACCTTGGCGCGCAGGTCGCCGGCCTGGTTGAGGGTGGCCTTCTCCGCGTCCCAGCGGGCGGTGAGGGCGGTGAGCTCCTCCTCGCGGTCCGCCTTCTCCGCGCGCAGGGCGTCGAGCCGCTCGATGGACGCGGGGTCCGTCTCGCCTTCGAGGGCGAGCTCCTCCATGGTCAGGCGGTCCACCTGGCGGCGCAGGACGTCGATCTCCTCCGGGGCGGAGTCGATCTCCATGCGCAGGCGTGAGGCGGCCTCGTCCACGAGGTCGATGGCCTTGTCCGGCAGCTGGCGGCCGGTGATGTACCGGTGGGACAGCGTGGCCGCGGCCACGAGCGCGGAGTCGGCGATGGCCACCTTGTGGTGGGCCTCGTAGCGCTCCTTGAGCCCGCGCAGGATGGCGATCGTGTCGTCCACGCTGGGCTCGCCCACGAAGACCTGCTGGAAGCGGCGCTCCAGGGCGGGGTCCTTCTCGATGTTCTCGCGGTACTCGTCCAAGGTGGTCGCGCCGATCAGGCGCAGCTCGCCGCGGGCCAGCATGGGCTTGAGCATGTTGCCGGCGTCCATGGCGCCCTCGGACGCGCCCGCGCCCACGACGGTGTGGATCTCGTCGATGAACGTGACGACCTGCCCCTCGGCGGCCTTGATCTCCTCGAGGACGGCCTTCAGGCGCTCCTCGAACTCGCCGCGGTACTTGGCGCCGGCGACCATGGCGCCCAGGTCCAGGCTGATCAGCGTCTTGCCGCGCAGGGACTCGGGGACGTCCCCGGCCACCATCCGCTGGGCCAGGCCCTCGACGACGGCGGTCTTGCCGACGCCGGGCTCGCCGATGAGCACGGGGTTGTTCTTGGTGCGGCGCGAGAGCACCTGCACCACGCGGCGGATCTCGGCGTCGCGGCCGATCACCGGGTCGAGCTTGCCGGAGCGGGCGACCTCCGTGAGGTCCGTGCCGTACTTCTCCAGGGACTGGAAGGTGTTCTCCGGGTCCTGGGTGGTGACGCGCGAGTCGCCGCGCACCTGGGTCAGGGCGGCGGCGAGCGCCTCGAGGCTCGCCCCGTTCGAGCGCAGTGCCTCACCGGCCTCGCCCGGATCCGCGGCCACGCCGAGCAGCAGGTGCTCGGTGGAGACGAACTGGTCCGAGCGCTGCTCGGCCTGGGTGCGCGCGTTCTGCACGACCTGCAGGGCGGCGCGCGAGAGCTGCGCCTGGGCCACCGTGCTGCCCTGGGTGGAGGGCAGGCGCCGGATGGCCGAGGAGGCCGCCGTGGAGACGGCGTCGGGGTCGGCCCCGGCGGCCTTGAGGACGGCCACGGCGACGGAATCCCGCTGGTCCATCAGGGCCTTCAGCAGGTGGGCCGGCTCGATCTGGGGGTTGCCGGCGGTGGAGGCGTTCATGGCCGCGGCCGAGAGCGCCTCCTGGCTCTTGGTGGTGAACTTGGCATCCATGTGCGCCTCGCTCCTTCTCTCCCCCGTGTCCCGGGGGTGTCGGACAACCGTCGACGGCGGGCCATTCCCACCGCCGAGACAAAGTTGAGTCTATGTAGCTCAACCCCCCTCGTGCCAGGGCTATTCCCCCGCGCGCCGGTACGTTGGTGCCATGGCCGGCTCCACAGCGGCGCCCCGGCGCCTCCGCACGTACACCCGACCGCGGGTGTCCCTGCTGTACGTCCTGCGCCGCACCCTGCACCGGCTCTTCGAGCTGCAGGTCTGGGACGTGGCCGCCGCCATGACCTTCTTCGGGGCGCTGTCCCTGCTGCCCACCGTCATCGCCCTGCTCTCCGTGGTCTCGCTGCTGGGCGTCGAGGAGGAGACCGTGGACGCCGCGGCCCACCTGGCCGCCGAGATCTGGCCGTCGCTGACGCCCGACGTCGTCCGCGAGTGGATCCTGACCCTCGGCTCGGCCGGGCCCGGCACCGGCGCCGTCGTCCTGGGGGCCGTCGGCACCGTGGTGTCCGCCTCGGGCGCCGTCGGCGCGTTCCACCGGGCCATGCACCGCATCCACGACACCCGCGAGGGCCGGCCCTTCCTCCACTTCCGCCTCGTGGTCTTCGTCGAGACGCTCGCCCTCATGCTCGGCGCCGTGCTGATCACGATCCTGGTGGTCGTCGGCGGGGACCTCTCCCAGCGCCTCGGCCAGGCCGTCGGCCTGCCGGAGGAGACGGTCCAGACGTGGAACGTGGTGAAGTGGCCGGTCATCCTCGTGGTGATCGCCCTCATCGTGACCCTCGCCTACCGCCTGGGTCCCAACGTCCGGCAGCCCCGTTACCGCCCGCTCTCGCTCGGCGCCGTGGCCGTGGTGGTCCTGCTCTTCGGCGCCACCGTGGCCCTGGGCTGGATCACGGACCGGTTCGGCCAGTTCGCCGTGGTCGGGCGGATCAACTCCGCGATCGGCGTGCTCGCCCTCGCGTGGGTGGCGTGCATCGTGCTGTTGGCCGGGGCCGCCTTCGACGCGGAGGTGCTGCGTGCCCGCCAGCTGGCCGTCGGCATCGACGCCTCCGTCGAGATCCAGCTGGCGACGCGGCACACCGCGGTGCTCGAGGACTCCGAACGGTACGAGGCCCGCAACCGCCGCCTTGCCCGGCTCGTGGCCGACGCCGTACGCGCCGGCGAGAGCCTCACGATCGAGGCCACACCCCTGCTCTCCGAGGAGGGGCGCCTCCTCGCGGTCGAGTCGGGGCAGCGGGGCCCGGAGGACGTCAGCTCGGGCAGCCCGTTCCACGCGGATCCGGTGTCCGACGACGGCGCCCGCCTCGAGCCGACGCCCCAGCCCGACGACTGACGGGTCAGCGCTCCCGCTTCTCGAACGCCTCGACCTGGGCACGCAGCGTCTCGGCCGCGATCTCCTCGTCGAGGCCCACCATGCCGAGGTACACGAGCTCATCCCCGTCCGTGACGCCTCCGACGGTCATGGTGAACACGGGTGTGTCCATGCCCGAGTTCCCCAGGGAGATGTGGACCGCGTCCGGCACGCCGGGCACCGTCGTGAAGGCCGCCTCGACGCCGTCCGGGTCGCCGAACGTGCCGCACGTGTCGGCCAGCTCGCCGAAGGGCTCCAGCAGATCGGTGCCGTCCTCGGTGACCGCGACCATGCCGAACGCCCCGGCCTGGGAACCGGCCAGGCCGGTGACCGCGGCCGGGTCCACCTCGTACTGGGCCAGCGCACCGCCGAGCCCGGGCGCCTGCTGCGTGTTGATCTGCTCGATGAGGTCCGCGCAGGCGCCCGTGGGGGTGACGCCCGTCAGGCTCAGACTCGTGCTGATCGGCTCACCCCCGCCGCCGACCTGGGTCTCCATGTCCGTGAACACGCCGTCGGGCGCGGTCTGGGGCGTGAGCAGGACGTCCTCGAGCGCCTCCACGCGCTCCTCCTGCTCGTCCGTGAGGTCCGAGCCGGCCCCCATCGAGGCGGACTCCGACGCGTCGGCCGACGCGGACGCGGCCACCGAGGACGCGGCGGAGGACGAGGCCGTGGACACCGCCGTCGAGGGAGCCGCGGAGGACGACGTGGCCGCGTCCTGCGTGGGGCTCGCGGTCGCGCTGACGGTCGCCGGGGAGGCCGACGACGCGTCGGAGGAGGGAGAGGAGGACGAGGCCTCGCCGCCTCCCCCACCGCAGCCGACGAGCGCGAGGGCGCCCACGGCGAGCAGGGACAGGGGGCGGCGGTGCGAGCGGGGGCGGCGGTGCGGAGCATGACAGACCTCTCAGACCGGGTGACGACGATGTGACCAGTCTGACAATCCCCACAGCGCAAGGCCAGTTTTCCTCTGCCGAGGCGGGCCGCGGCAGGGCCACCGGTCGATCGGCTCGGTCCGCGGGGACGAGTCGTCTCCCGGCGCCCGCGACGGCGCCCGACGCACTACGATGACCACCAATCACGGCGGCACACGTCACTCTGCCGGCTCCCTCCGACCCGCACGCCCGTCCTCCCGACGGCGGCACAGAAGGCACTCCATGACCCGCATCCACTCCCGCCTCCTCGGCGCCGTGGGGCTCACCGCGTCGGCGGCGCTGCTCACCGGCTGCGCCGTCCTCGGCGGCGACGCCGGATCCGCCGGCATCGTGTCCGACGACGACCTGAGCACCTCGTACGGCCTCGTCCAGCCCGGCGTCCTGACGGTCTGCTCCGACATCCCCTACCCGCCCTTCGAGTTCGAGGAGAAGGGTGAGCTGACCGGCTACGACATCCAGCTGGTCGAGGCGGTGGCGGAGAAGCTGGGTCTCGGGGTGAACGTGATCGACTCCTCGTTCGAGGCCATCGAGTCGGGTGCCTCGCTCACCGGCTGCGACGTGAACGCCTCGTCGATCTCCATCACCGAGGCCCGCCAGCGCGTCATGGCCTTCACCCTCCCCTACCTCGACGACGACCTCGTCCTGGTCGCGAAGAAGGGCTCCGGCATCACCGACGTCGAGTCCGCGAAGGGCCGCCGGATCGGCGTGCAGGCCGCGACCACCGGCGACGAGTACGCCCAGCAGAACGGCCTGAGCCCCGTGCAGTTCGAGGACGGCGGCATGCAGATCCAGGCCCTCCAGGCCGGCACCGTGGACGCCGCCCTGGGCAACCAGTCCGTGCTGCTCTACTCGCTCAAGGACGACGATCGCTTCGAGGTGGTCGAGTCGCTGCCCACGGGCGAGCAGCTCGGCATGGCGGTCGGCCCGCAGAAGGCGCAGCTCGGCTCCGCCGTGAACCGCGCGCTGCAGGAGCTGCGCAACGACGGCACCGTGGCCGAGCTCCAGGAGCGCTGGTTCGGTCAGGCACAGGAGGACTACCGATGAGCACGCAGGCCCCCGTCTCGCCCGCACCGGCCATGAAGCCCGGCCGTGCGCGCCGCCGTCGCCGGCTGTCCCTGATCATCCAGGCGGCCGTCTTCGTCCTCGCCCTCGTCGTCCTGGCCGTCCTCATCGACTGGGGCACGCTCGCCGAGAACGTCCTGAACTTCCCCGCCGTGGCCCCGATGTTCCCCAACGTGATCCTCGTGGGCCTGGGCAACACGCTGTTCTACACGGTCACCTCGTTCGTCGTCGGCCTGCTGGGCGGCATCGTGCTCGCGCTCATGCGCCTGAGCTCGTTCGGCCCGTACCGGTGGCTGGCCACCGCCTACGTCGAGTTCTTCCGCGGCGTCCCCGCGCTGCTGGTGTTCCTCGCCTTCGGCTACGGGGTGCCCTTCGCGTTCGGGGTGTCCTGGCCGATCCCCGTCGTCGTGATGGCGGCCCTGGGCATGGTCTCGGCCGCGTACATTGCCGAGACCCTGCGTGCCGGCCTGCAGGCCGTGCCCCGCGGCCAGATGGAGGCGGCCCGGTCCCTCGGCATGCCGACGTGGCGGGCCATGGTCACCATCGTGATCCCCCAGGCGTTCCGCATCGTGCTGCCGCCGCTCACCAACGAGGTCATCCTCCTGACCAAGGACTCCTCGCTGGTCTACGTGCTCGGCCTGGCCGCGCACGAGTACGAGCTCACCAAGTTCGGCCGCGACGGCATCTCCGCCCTCGACGCCGGCATGACGCCGATCCTCGTGGCCGGCCTGTTCTACCTCGTGATCACCGTGCCGCTGTCCCTGCTGGCCCGCCGGTTCGAGGCCCGTTCGACCAAGAAGGGGCACTGAGATGGCCCAGCAGAACCCCATCACCGGATCCTTCGGCGCGGTGGCCGCCGCGGACGCCGCCGGCGTGCACGTGGCCGGCCTCAACAAGTCCTTCGGCGCCAACCACGTGCTGCGCGGCATCGACCTCGACGTCGCCCCCGGCGAGGTCGTGTGCCTGATCGGCCCGTCCGGCTCGGGCAAGTCCACCCTCCTGCGCTGCGTGAACCTGCTGGAGAAGCCCGACTCGGGCGTCGTCACGGTCGGTGAGTTCACGGTCACGGACGAGGACGTGGACCTGGACGTGCTGCGCCGCCACGTGGGCATGGTGTTCCAGCAGTTCAACCTGTTCCCGCACCTGTCCGTGCTGGAGAACTGCACCGTGGCCCAGCTCAAGGTGCTCAAGCGGGGCAAGGCCGAGGCGGCGGACATCGCCCGTCGGCAGCTGGCCCGCGTGGGCCTGGCCGAGCTCGAGGACCGCTACCCGGACCAGCTCTCCGGCGGCCAGCAGCAGCGCGTGGCGATCGCCCGTGCGCTGGCCATGGACCCGCAGCTGATGCTCTTCGACGAGCCCACCTCGGCCCTCGACCCCGAGACCGTCGGCGACGTCCTGGCGATCATGCGCCAGCTGGCCCGCGACGGCATGACCATGCTCGTGGTCACCCACGAGATGGGCTTCGCCCGCGAGGTGGCCGACCGGGTCGTGTTCATGGACGGCGGCGTCGTGGTGGAGGCCGGCCCGGCCGCCGCGGTGATCTCCGACCCCCAGCAGCCGCGCACCCAGGACTTCCTGCGCCGCGTGCTGCACCCCACCGAGATCGACCTCTGAGCCTGCCCGCCCGGTGGGCGGGCACATGCGTGAGGGGCCCCGCCCGGACCATGGTCCGGGCGGGGCCCCTCACGCGTGCGGCGGAGGCGTCAGGCCTTCTTGCGCAGCTTCTTCAGCTCGTCACGGGCCTCGCGCAGCGCGGCGACCTGCTCCTCACGGGCGGCGTGGATCGCGGCGACCTTCTCGTCCTGGGCGTCGCGGATGGCCTGCACCTTGGCATCGCGGGCGCCCTCGATGCGGGCGGCGCGCTTCTTGGCGGCCTTGCGGCGCTTGCCGGGGCGGTTGGCCACGGAGTCGGCGGTGATGGCCAGGCCGGAGCCGACCAGGAAGATGTCCTTGGCGACGCCGGTGCCCTCCTGGGACGGACGCACGCCGTCCGCCTCGGTCATCTCCGGGGTGTTCAGGTACATGGAGAACAGGCCGCCGGAGAACGCGGTCAGGGCGGAGCCGGCGAGCCAGCCCGGGACGAACGGGGCCAGCAGGGCCGAGCCCACGCCGATCTCGGTGCCCACGAGGAACTTCTTGAACTGCTCCGGCGACAGGTTGGCCAGCGCGGGCAGGCCGCGGGCGCCCATGTCGCGCAGGCCCTGGGCCTGCTCCGCGGAGATGCCGCGCTTGTTCAGGCCGGAGTTCAGGATGAACGCGCCGGAGGCCAGGCGCAGCGGAATCTGGACGATGCTCATGGAGTCTTCCTTCCAGTAGGGCCCGCGGCACGCACGTGGAGTGGAGTGTGGCGCGAACGGTCGGTGAGCGGTCAGCACCTCTGACACTACCAACGGCAGCCCGCTCCCGCCCGCCCGGAGGCGCGACTGTGCGCGCAGAGCGGACGACGTCGGCGCCTCCACCACGTCGCGGAGGCGGTCGATGATGGACAATGGGGCGCATGCTCCCCCTCGTCACACCCCTGACCGTGGCCGCCGCCGCGCCCACCGACTACGGCTGGCTCGGCAACATCGTCGTGGACATCATGGAGGCGGTCGGCCCGATCGGCGTCGGCCTGGCCGTCTTCGCGGAGAACATCTTCCCGCCCATCCCGTCCGAGGTGATCCTGCCCCTGGCCGGCTTCACCGCGGCCGGCGGCGCCTTCAGCCCGCATGCCGCGCTGGTCTGGGCGACGGTCGGCTCGATCGTCGGCGCACTGGCCCTCTACGGCATCGGCGCGTGGCTCGGCCGCCGCCGCATGTACCGCATCGCGGACCGCATGCCGCTGGTGGACATGGAGGACGTGGCCAAGACCGAGCGCTGGTTCATCCGCTACGGCTACTGGACCGTGTTCCTGGGCCGCATGGTCCCCGTGTTCCGTTCCCTGATCTCCATCCCCGCGGGCATCGAGCGGATGAACCTCGCGAAGTTCACCCTGTTCACGGCGCTGGGCTCCCTCATCTGGAACGCGATCTTCGTCTACGGCGGCTACGCGCTCGGGGAGCGGTTCCACGTCATCTCCGAGTACGCGGACGTCTTCTCCAACATCGTCCTGGTCCTGATCCTGGCCTTCCTCGCGACCTGGGTGGTCCTGCGCCTGCGCCGCGACGCCCGCCGCCGGAACGACCCGGACTGGCGCCCGCCGACCGCGGATGAGATGGCCGCCCGCGTCGAGGCCATCCTGGAGTCCTCCGACCACCGGAAGTGAATCGCATGCGTCCCGTCCTGCCTTCCCCCGCCGTGGCCGCGCGACCCTCGGCCTGGCCGCCGTCGCCCTGGTGGCGCTGAGCGCCTGTGCTCGCACCGAGCCGCAGCCCGAGCCTGCGCCCGACACGACGGCGGCCTCCGCCCTGCCGTCCATGGACATGGCCCCGTTCACGGTCGAGGTCCCCTCGCACGACCTCGCGAGGGTGCCGGAGGCGAGCGTCGCCGTGCTCGAGGGCGAGGACCCGGACCACCACGGGGCGTGGCTGCAGGTGCCCGGGGCGCCGGCCTGGTCGGAGGCCATGGCCGGGGCCGTGCGCGCCCAGATCGACCAGTACCGCCGGGACACCGACCCCAGCGCGGACCCGCGCCTGGAGATCCAGCCGCAGCTCGCCGTCGTGGCCGAGGACATCGCCGCGGCCCGCCTGCTCGCCACGGAACGGCGCGGCACGGACTCCGTGTCCACCTCGCACGTGATCTGGTACTCGGCCCGCGAGGACCGCGTGCTCGAGACCGCCGATCTCTTCACCCCCGACGGCTGGGACGCGTTCCGCGCCGAGGTGCGCCAGCGCATGGCCAACGACCCGGACGTGATCGGCTCGCGCCTGGACTCGGCGGTCGACGCGCCGGAGCAGGTGGAGAACCGTCGCGTCTGGGACGCGGTGGTCTTCCTCCCGGACGGCAGCCTGATGCTCGAGGCGGACCAGGCGTCCATGGCGCCGGCCGCCGCGGGTGTGCTGACGGTGCGGATCCCCCGGGACACGGCAGCCCCCTGGCTGTCCGACCTGGGCCACGTCGCCGCGGACGCCGCCTCCGCCCCCGCCGACCTGCGTCTGCCGGACCGCTCCACCCCGACCCCCGAGGAGCAGCAGCCGGAGCCCGCCCCCGAGCCGGAGCCCGAGACGTCCTCGTGGACGGAGGAGGCCACCGGCGCACCCGTGCCGCCCCCGTCCGCGCCCGCCGACACGGCGGCCCCGACGCCCAGCGCGACCACTCCGGTGCCGAGCAGCACGGCCCCGTCCTCCTCGACCCCCGCGCCCACCCGCTCGGCCACGCCGTCCTCCCCGACGTCTCCCCCCACGTCGTCCTCCCCGACGTCTCCCCCACCTCGTCCTCGCCGTCGGGCACGGGATCCGGCAGTCCGACGCCGAGCACCCCCGACCCGACGCCGACCTCCGCGACGCCGACCCCCACGTCCCCGAGCCCGTCCGGTCCGTCCACGAGCGCGCCGGCCACGGACCCCGCGCCGGACCCGACCGAGTCCGCGCCCGAGCCGACCGCCACGACGGCCTCGGCGCCCGCGTCGTCCACGTCGGGAGACCGCTCCAGCGGCACCCCCTGACCCCGGCGCCGGGCGCCGTCGTCGACCGCGGTCTGCGCCGTCGACGCACGGCCGTGGCAGGATCGGGGCGATGACTGAGCACCTCCCCCGCCCCCGCCCGGACGCACCCGGCCCCGACGCCGTCCCGCCGCCCGCCGAGCGCGTCCACGCGCACGACCACAATCGGGACAAGGACCCCGCCCTCGTCCGACGGGAGCCGGTCTCCTTCGTCCGGCGCGGTGCGCGCCTGAACGCGGGGCGGCAGGCCGTGTGGGACCGCCAGGCGGAGCGGGTCCTCGTGGACGTGCCCCGCGGCCGCGGCGCCACCTCGGTGGACGCCCAGGCCCGACTGGACTGGGCGGGGGTGTTCGGCCGCGAGGCCCCCTGCTGGTCGACATCGGCTCGGGGCTGGGCGAGTCCACGGCGCAGGCCGCCGCCGACCGGCCGGACTGGAACGTGCTCGCCGTCGAGGTCTACGTGCCCGGCCTGGCCGCGCTCATGACGCGCGTGGAGCAGCAGGGCCTGGAGAACGTCCGCGCCGTGGAGGCCAACGCCCCCGAGCTGCTGGACGCCCTGCTCACGCCCGGCTCCGTGTCCGAGGTGTGGGTGTTCTTCCCGGACCCGTGGCACAAGAAGCGGCACCACAAGCGCCGCCTGGTCTCCCCCGCCTTCGCGGACCGCGTGGCGCGAGTGCTCGCCCCCGGCGGGGTGCTGCGGCTGGCGACGGACTGGTCGGGCTACGCCGTGCAGATGCGCGAGGTGCTCGAGGCGCACCCGAAGTTCGAGAACCTCTTCCCCGGGCGCGCCGCGGGCGAGGACTCCCCGCTCACGCGGGTGCGCCGCGAGGGCAGGGAGACCGAGGTGGGTGCCCAGCCGCTGCCCGCGGGCTGGGAGCGCGCGGCCGAGGAGGAGCGGCCGCTGCGGGCCGGCCTGGGTGAGGCGCGGGCCGGCGCGGCGGCCGCGGACCCCGTGGACCACGAGGGCGGCTGGGCGCCCCGGTTCGAGGGTCGACCGATCACGAGCTTCGAGGCGAAGTCCCAGCGGGCCGGGCGTCTCGTGTTCGACCTGGCGTACCGCCGCCGCTGAGCACGGGGCCCGACGGGATGGCTCAGGCCGGGGCGACCGGCCCGGCCGGGTCGGCACCGTCCGGGACGGGCGGCAGCGGCAGGCCGGCCGTCACCCGCGCGGTCGCCGCGAGCGTCACAGACCCGGCGTCCCGGTAGCCCCTCGGGGCGTCCCCGGGGGCCGTCGGCGACCAGCGGGCCGTGTGGTGGCCGCGGACGGCGGCCCCCGCCAGGCCGGGCCGCGGGGCCACCGGCAGCACGGCGGCGTCCGTCCAGTCCCGACGACGGCCCACCGCACGGCCGACCCGGGCGAGGAGGTCGCCCGGGGCCAGGGCGCGGAACACCCGTCCGGACCGCAGGCCGAGGTGCGCGGCCCGGGCTGCCAGGGCGGCGGGCAGCCCGACCGCGCCCGAGACCACGAGGGCCTCGACGGGACGCTCGGCCGGCCACGGGGCCTCGGCGTCGTCGGGCTGCAGGCCCCGGTCCGCGAGCAGGCGCAGGGCGTGCGCGGCCACGAGCGAGCCGTACGAGTGGGCCTCCACGGCCCCGTGCACGGCGGTCCCGCGGGCGCGCAGGGCCGGGGCGGCGTCGTCGTCCTCCCCCGGCCCGTGGCGCAGGAACTCCCACCAGGCCCGCACATCCGCGGCGAGCATCGCGCCGCCGCGCCGGCCGGGGCCGTCGAGCACCACCCGCCAGGGCGAGGGCGCGGGGTAGCCGAGCCACGCGATGACGACGGGACGGGGTGCGCCGGCGGCACGCTGGGCGGCGGCGAGGTGGGCGGCCTCCCGGGCCGTCCCCCACATGGCCGTCTGGGGGCGGATGCCCATGCCGGAGACGAGCCAGGTCAGGTGGGTGGCGGTCGCGGGGTCCCCCGCGGCGACCACGGCGCGCGGACCGTCCGGTCCGTCGAGGACGTAGTCCAGCAGATGCCGGGCGGGCAGCTGCGGGTCCATGCCCTCCGGCTTGAGGGCGTGGACGATCCCGTCCAGGGCGCTGCGGGCCCGCCGGCCCAGGCCGTCGCGCCGGGCCATGTCGGCGCGCAGCCGCTCCCGGACGCGGGACCGTGCGGCCGCCCCGAACGACGCCCGGCTCAGTCCTGCTCGGGCTGCCACGTGAGCACCCGTCGGGGGACCGCGACGCCGGAGGGCAGCGTCCGCAGGACACCCGGGGAGGCCTGGCCCGCGGCGTCGGCCTCGCTCCGTGCCGCGGCCTGGCGGCGGGCGGCCATCCGGTCGGCGTACCGGGCCGAGACGTCGCCGCCGGAGCCCACGGTGAAGACGCGGGCCAGGCGGGAGGCGTGGTGGAGGCGGTCCACCTGGGCCGACAGTTCGACCACGGTGTCCTGCAGCTGCTCGACCTCGCGCTGCAGCGCGATCACGCGGCGGATGCCCTCCAGCGAGATGCCCTCGCCGCTCAGGGCCTGCACGGTCTGGAGCCGCTCGACGTCGGCCAGGGAGTAGCGGCGGTGCCGTCCGCCCTGGCGGGCGGGGACCACGAGGCCGAGCCGGTCGTACTGGCGCAGGGTCTGCGGGTGCATGCCCGCCATCTCGGCGGCCACGGAGATCACGAAGACGGGGGCGTTCCGGTCAGGACCCCGCTCGCGGCCGCGGTCCGCGCGGGCGGCGCCGTCGCGGGCGCTCACCAGGCGGCCTTCCGGGCCAGCTCCCGCCGCGGATCGTCGCCGGCCAGGGCGGACTGCAGGGCCTCGACGGCGGCGCGGGCGTCGTCGTTGAGCTCGGTGGGCACGGTGACGCGCAGCTCCACGAGCAGGTCACCCGTCCTGTTCCCGCGCTCGACACCGCGGCCCTTCAGGCGCAGCACGCGGCCGGACTGGGAGCCCGCCGGCACCTTCACCTTCACGGGGCGCTCCAGCGTGGGCACCTCGATCGTGGCGCCGAGGGCGGCCTCGGGGAAGGTGACGGGCACGGTGATGCGCAGGTCGTCCCCGTCCCGGTGGAAGAACTCGTGCTCGCGCACGCGCACGGTGACCAGCAGGTCGCCGCGGCCGGCCGCACCGGGCGCGCCCTTGCCGCGGGCACGGACCTTCTGGCCGTCACGGATGCCCTTCGGGATCTTCACCTCGATCGTCTCGCCGTCCGGGGCGCGCAGGGACACCGTGGTGCCCTGGATCGAGCCGCGGAAGGAGATCGTGGTGGTGGCGGTGCGGTCCGCGCCCTTCGTGGGGCGCGGCCGCGCGTAGCCGGCGTCGCCGAAGCCGCCGGGGCCGAAGCCGCCGGTCTGGCCTGCGGCGCCGCCGAACATCCCGCTGAACAGGTCCGACAGGTCGGGCCCGGACTGCGTGGTGCGGGGGCCGCCCCCGCCGCCGAACATGCCGCCGAAGACGTCCTCGAAGCCGCCGCCGTCGGCACCGCCCGGGGCGGAGAACCGGGCGCCGCCGCCCATCGCGCGGATCGCGTCGTACTCCTGGCGCTCCTGGGGGTCGCTCAGGACGGCGTACGCCTCCGAGATCTCCTTGAACTTCTTCTCGGCCGCCTCATCCCCGGGGTTCTGGTCCGGGTGGTGGGTGCGGGCGAGCTTGCGGTAGGCCTTCTTCACATCCGCATCGGAGGCGTCCTTGGACACCCCCAGGGTCGCGTAGAAGTCCTTGTCCATCCAATCCTGCGAGGCCATGGTGCCTCCTCTCGTGTGTATCGGTCAGGGGGTCGGCCGGCGGCGGGGTGGGCCGCCGGCCGACGGGGTCACTCGTCTCCGGCGGAGACCATCACCTGGGCGGCGCGCAGCACGCGGCCGTCCCGGAGGTAGCCGTTGCGGAAGACCTGGACCACGTGGTCCGCGGGCACCTCTGCGTGCGGCTGGCGCATCACGGCCTCGTGCACGGCCGGGTCGAACTCGACGCCAGCCAGGGCCTCCTGGTCGTGACGCTCGAGGCCGAGGCCGGCCAGGGCGGTGTCGAGCTTGGTCGCGATGGCGGCGAACGGACCGTCCGTCAGGTCGCCGGCGGCGCGGGCGGCGTCGATGTCGTCGAGCACCGGCAGCAGCGCGGTGACGGCCTTGAGCACGCCGGCGTCCCTGGCCAGGTCGCGGTCGCGGTCCACGCGGCGCTTGTAGTTCACGTACTCGGCCTGCAGACGGCGCAGGTCGGTCTCGAGCTCGGCCTCGCGGTCCGAGGCCGCGGGCTGCGGCGCCTCGGCCCCGGCCTCGTCGAGGATGCGCTCGGCCTGGGCGAGGGCGTCGCCGTCCTCGGCCTGCTCGGCCGCGCTCTCGGCGGAGACGCGGGGCTCACCGGTCTCGGGGTCGATGCGGCGACGGTCGTTGAACACGATGGGCTCCTCCTCGGAGCCGCGCTCGGCGTCGGAGGAGCCGTGCGGACGCTGCTGGTCGGCGCTCATGGTGTGTCCTTTCGAAGCGGGTGGGCGCGGCGGGTCCGCCGCGCGGGGGGTGGTGCGGGAAGGCCGGCGGGCCGGCCTGGCAGGGGCGCTGCCGGGCCGGCCCGCCGGCGTCGTGGGCCTCCGGGCGGGGCGGGCGTGGACGCCCGCCCCGGCACCGGGGTGTCAGGCCTTCTTCTCGTCGTCCTCGTCGACCACCTCGGCGTCGACGATGTCCTCGTCGTCGCCCTGCGGGGCGGCGGACTCGGCGCCGGCGTCGGCCGACTCCGCGCCCTGCTGGGCGTAGAGGGCCTCGCCGATCTTGACCTGGGAGGCCTGGAGCTTCTCGAACGCGGCGGCGACCTCGTCGTCGTTGTCCTGCTTCTCCAGGGCGGCCTTCAGAGCGTCGACGTCGGCCTGCACCTCGGTCTTGACGTCCTCGGGCAGCTTGTCCGCGTTGTCCTGCAGGAGCTTGTCCACGGAGTACGCGGACTGCTCCGCCTGGTTGCGGCGGTCGGCGGCCTCACGGCGCTTCCTGTCCTCGTCGGCGTGAGCCTCGGCGTCCTTGACCATGCGGTCGATGTCCTCCTTGGACAGCGAGGAGCCGCCCGTGATGGTCATCGACTGCTCGGTGCCGGTGCCCTTGTCCTTCGCGGAGACGTGCACGATGCCGTTCGCGTCGATGTCGAAGGTGACCTCGATCTGGGGCATGCCGCGCGGGGCCGGGGCGATGCCGGTCAGCTCGAAGGTGCCCAGCGCCTTGTTGTCCCGGGTGAACTCGCGCTCGCCCTGGAAGACCTGGATGGACACGGAGGGCTGGTTGTCCTCGGCCGTGGTGAACGTCTCGGAGCGCTTGGTCGGGATGGCCGTGTTGCGCTCGATGAGCTTGGCCATCACGCCGCCCTTGGTCTCGATGCCCAGCGACAGCGGGGTCACGTCGATCAGGAGCACGTCCTTGCGCTCGCCGGCGAGCACGCCGGCCTGCACCGCGGCGCCGATGGCGACGACCTCGTCCGGGTTCACGCTCTTGTTGGGCTCCTTGCCGCCGGTCAGCTCCTTCACCAGGTCGGAGACGGCGGGCATGCGGGTCGAGCCGCCGACGAGGACCACGTGGTCGATGTCGGAGACCTTGACGCCGGCCTCCTTGATGACGTCCTCGAACGGCTTGCGGGTGCGCTCGAGCAGGTCCTTGGTGAGGTCCTGGAACTTGGCGCGGGAGAGGTGCTCGTCCAGGTGCACCGGGCCCTCGGGGGTCACGGACAGGTACTGCAGCGAGATGTTGGTGGAGGTGGCCGAGGAGAGCTCCTTCTTGGCCTGCTCCGCGGCCTCCTTCAGGCGCTGCAGGGCGATCTTGTCCTTGGACAGGTCCGCGCCCTTGGACTTGGCCTGCTGGAGCAGCCAGTCCACGATCCGCTGGTCCCAGTCGTCGCCGCCAAGGCGGTTGTCGCCTGCGGTGGCGCGCACCTGGATGGTGGCGAAGTCGTCCTCGTCCTTGGCGACCTCGAGCAGGGACACGTCGAAGGTGCCGCCGCCCAGGTCGAAGACCAGGATGAGCTCGTCCTCCTTGCCCTTCTCCAGGCCGTAGGCCAGGGCGGCCGCGGTGGGCTCGTTGATGATGCGCTTGACGTTCAGGCCCGCGATCTCGCCGGCCTCCTTGGTGGCCTGGCGCTCGGCGTCGTTGAAGTAGGCGGGCACGGTGATCACCGCGTCGGTGACCTTCTCGCCCAGGTACTCCTCGGCGTCGTGCTTGAGCTTCATCAGCGTGCGGGCCGAGATCTCCTGCGGGGTGTACTTCTTGCCGTCCACCTCGGTGGTCCAGTCGGTGCCCATGTGGCGCTTGATGGACGCGAAGGTGCGCTCCGGGTTGTTGACGGCCTGGCGCTTGGCGACCTCGCCGACCAGGACGTCCCCGCCCTTGGAGAACGCGACGACGGACGGGGTGGTGCGGGCGCCCTCGGCGTTCGCGATGACGACCGGGTCGCCACCCTCGAGGACGGCGACGACGGAGTTGGTGGTGCCGAGGTCGATGCCGACTGCACGGGACATGGTGGGGTCCTTCCTGTCTGACGGTGAAGCGGGGGCCGGACCCGCGGGCCGGGGGCGCCGGCGCCGCAGGGACTTGAGCCTTCATGACTCAGGTTGCCACCGGGGTGGTGGACTGTCAAGTGAACCTGAGTCGACTTCACTCACTTCTGCTTCTGCGGGGGTCAACGCGGGCCGTCCGCGATCCATTCCCGGGCCCCGGGTCCATCCCTGATCCGTCCCGGTGCAGGCGCCCGGCCCTGGAAGCGCGGGGGTCTCGCGCGGTTGGATGGCAGATCACGGGGCGTCGCCGACGGCGCGCCCGTCCCGACAGAGAAGGAGCACCACCATGGCCGAGCAGAACGCCGCCGAGTACACCGTCCCGGGCCTGTCCCTGAGCACGGGCCGCCGCACCGCCGAGATCCTCCAGGGTCGCCTGCACGCCCTCAACGACCTGCAGCTCACCCTGAAGCACGCCCACTGGAACGTGGTGGGCCCCGGCTTCATCGGCGTGCACGAGATGCTCGACCCCCAGATCGAGCTGGTCCGCGGGATGGTGGACGTCCTCGCGGAGCGCATCGCCACCCTGGGCGTCTCCCCCGCCGGCACCCCGGGCGCGCTCGTGGCCGCCCGTGCGTGGGACGACTACACGCTGGGCCGCGCGACGACCCTGGAGCACCTGGCCGCGCTGGACCTCGTCTACGACGGCGTCGTGACGGACCACCGGGCCGCGATCGACGCCACCGAGGACCTCGACCCGGTCACCCAGGACATCCTCATCGACCAGGTGGCCCAGCTCGAGCTGTTCCAGTGGTTCATGCGCTCCTTCCTGACCACGGACGACGGCCGCCTGAGCAGCGCGGGCGCGGCCACGGAGGCCGCCGCCGCGGGCCGGGTGAAGGACGACCAGGCCGCGCCCGCCCCGCAGGGCGCGCGCTCGAAGAAGTCGGATGCCAAGAAGGCCACGGCCTCGAACGCGAAGAAGTCCAAGAAGAAGTGACCGCGCGCCCCTGAGGCGCCCGCATGCACGGAGGGCCCGACTGCACCGCCGGTCGGGCCCTCCGTCGCCGTCCGGGCTCAGGCGGCCCGCGCCGGCCACCAGACGCGCGGGCCGATGTCCCGCACGAGCGCCGGGATCAGCAGCGTGCGCACCACCAGTGTGTCCAGCAGCACGCCGAAGGCCACGATGAACGCCAGCTGCACCATGAACATCAGCGGGATCACCGCGAGCGCGGCGAAGGTGGCCGCCAGCACGACGCCGGCCGAGGTGATGACCCCGCCCGTGACGGTGAGGGCGCGCAGCACGCCCGCCCGCGTGCCGTGCCGCGGCGTCTCCTCCCGCGCCCGGGTCATCAGGAAGATCGTGTAGTCGATCCCGAGGGCCACGAGGAAGACGAAGCCGTACAGCGGCACGGTGGGGTCGGCGTCCTCGAAGCCGAACACGTGCCGGAACACGAGGGCCGAGACGCCCAGGGCCGCACCGAAGCTGACCACGGTGGCCGCCACGAGCAGCACGGGCGCCAGGAGCGAGCGCAGCAGCACCGCGAGGATGGCCAGCAGCATCGCGAGGATCAGCGGGATGACGACCCGCAGGTCGCGCTGCGTGGTGACGTTCGTGTCCAGCGCCTGGGCCGCCGGGCCGCCCACGAGGATCTCGCCCGAGGTGGGGAGATCCGCGAGCCGGTCGCGCAGGCGGGCCACGGTCTGCTGCGCGGCGAGGGACTCGCCCGGGTCCGCCAGGGTGGCCGAGACCAGCACGCGGCCGTCCACCACGCGAGGCTGCGGCTCCGGCGCGGACGCGGCGCCCGTCCCGCCCTCCGCCTCGAGCGCGCCCGGGGGCGGGCCCGCGGCGGTCCCGGGGGCGTCCGCGGTGACCTCCGCCTCGGCCACGCCGGGGTCCTCCGCGACGGCGGCGAGCACCGCCTCGGCGTCCCCGGCCGGGGCGAGGATCTGGGCGGGGGCGCCCGCGCCGGCGTCGAAGTGCTCGCTCAGCAGCGCCTGGGCCTGCCGGGCGTCGGAGTCGCCGAGCAGCACGTCCTCCTGGGCGACGCCGCCTGCGCGCAGCTGCAGCAGACCGCCGCAGAGGGCGAGGAGCACGACCGTCGTGGCGACCCAGACGAGACGGGGCCGGCGCGCGACGACGGCGCCCACCCGCGTCCACACCCCGTGGTCCTCCTCGAGGCCGGCGACGGGTCGGCCCGCGCCGTCGAGCGGCGGGGTGAAGGCCCGGCCCCGGGCGGCACGGCGCTCCGCGCGACGGCGCGCGCGCTCGGGGGACGGGATCGTGGGCCAGAAGGCGGCACGCCCGGTCAGCCGCAGCAGCGCCGGCAGCAGGGTCAGGGCGGCGAGCCACGCGAACGCCACACCCGTGGCGGCCACGGGGCCGAGGGAACGCGTCGAGTTGAGGTCCGAGGCCATCAGGATCAGCAGGGCGAGGGCCACGGTCGAGGCGGACGCGGTGATCGCGCCGAAGGACCCGCGCACGGCGGCCCGCAGCGCCTCCCCGACGTCCGCCCGGACCAGCAGCTCCTCGCGGTGCCGGGCCACGAGCAGGAGGCAGTAGTCGGTGGCCGCGCCGATCACGAGGATCGAGAGGATGCCCTGGGCCTGGCCGTTGAGCTGGATCCAGCCCGCCAGGGCCATCCCGTAGACGGCCACGATCGCGCCGCAGAGCGCGGCCACGGCCGTCAGGAGCACGAGGACCGGCAGCAGCACGGAGCGGTAGACCGCCACGAGGATCACGAACACCACCACGAGCGCCACGAGCAGCAGCAGCCCGTCGATCCCCGCGAACGCGCCGCCCAGCTCCGCGACCAGGCCCGCCGGACCGCCCACGTGCCACTCGGTGTCCGCGGCCACGGTGCCGGCGAGGGCGGGGTCGGCGCCCGCCGGGTCCGCCACGACCTCCCGCAGGTCGGCCACCACGTCGGCCACGGGCCGCTCGGCCCCGGCCGAGGAGTCGACGAAGGCCAGGAACTGCACCGCCGCGCCGTCGTCGGAGGGGATCGGGCCGGCGACGTCGGCCACGCCCGGCACCTCGCCCAGCCGGCCCGCGAGGTCCGCGAGCGCGGGGAAGGCGGCCGCGGGGTCCGCGGTGCTCGCCGAGCCCACGACGACGGCGGGCACGGCCTCGCCGTCCTGAAACGCCGCCGCCTCCTCCCCCGCGCGGGTGGACTCCGCCGACGCCGGCAGGAAGGTGGCCTGGTCGTTCGAGGAGACGTCACCGATCCTGCCGAACACGGGGCCGCCCAGGCCGAGCACGGCGAACCAGACCACGGCGAGCGCCGCGGCCAGGCCCAGCCGCAGCCCCCGAGAGGGACGCCCCGGCGCGGCGGGGGTGCGGAAGGCGGAGAGGTCAGGCGGGGTGGGCATGCCACCGAGGGTAGGGGATGGTTCGATGATCAAACAACCATGGGGGCTGGCTAGACTCCCGGCCATGACCACGCACCCCCCTCCGCCCCCGCGGAGCACCTCGCCGTGGTCCACGCGCTGCGCGTCTTCAGCGAGAGCGCGGAGCACGCCGTCGACGAGGCCGGCCGCGGCGTCGGCCTGCACCGCACGGACCTCAGAGCCCTCGCGCTCCTGATGGCCCGCGCGGAGGCCGGTGAGCCCGTCACGGCCTCGGACCTCGGCGCCCACCTGCACCTCACCCGGGCCTCGGCCACCGCCCTCGTGGACCGCCTGGCCGCCGCAGGCCACGTCCGCCGCCGCCGGGACGAGGACGACCGGCGGCGCGTGCTGGTGGAGCACACGGACACGGCCCGCCGCGACGGACAGCGCGCGTTCGAACCGATGTCCCAGCGGCTGAGCGCCGCCCTCGAGGGATTCTCCGCCGCGGAGCTGCGGGCCGCGGTGCGGGTGCTCGAGGCGGCCACCGCCGCACTGACGGACCCCGCCCCGGAGGACCCGTGACCCGACCGGCGCTCATCGGCCTGGACGGCCGCTCGGGGTCGGGCAAGACCGTCCTCGCCGCCGCGCTCGCGGCCCGAATCGCACCGTTCGCGCGGGTCGAGGTGATCGAGATCGAGTCCATGTACCGGGGCTGGGACGGGCTGGCCGCGGCGGTGGGCGACGACGGCCCCTATCCGGCCGTCGTGCGCGCGCTGCGGGAGCGGGGCACGGCGACCTGGACCACGTGGGACTGGCACCGCGCCGCACCCGGCCCGCCGCGGGGGACCGCGCCGGCCGACGTCGTGGTGTGCGAGGGCGTGGGCGCGCTCAGCACCGCCGCCCGACCGCTGCTCGACCTGGCGGTGTGGCTCGAGCTCGAGGCCCCCGCGCGGCGCACGCGGGCGCTGGCCCGGGACGGTGAGACCTTCGCCCCGCACTGGGACCGCTGGGCCGCACAGGAGGAGGACTACCTGGCCCGGCACGCCCCGCGCGCCGCGGCGGACCTGATCCTGCGCCTGCCCTCCGCCTGACGGCGGCGGGCCCGCGCCGGGACCGGAGCGGTTCGCTCCGCTTAGGTGTAGCATCGGAGGCGGCGCGCCGCGTCCGGCCGCGTCCCACCCCAGCGCACGGAGACCTCCCCTTCCCATGGCGACACTGCTCTACCGTCTCGGCCTCGGCGCCGCCCGCCGCCCCCTCCTCGTGATCCTCGCCTGGGTGCTCGCCCTGGCCCTCGCCGTCGGCGGGTTCCTCGCCTTCGGCGGCACGCTCTCCTCCACCGTCACCATCCCCGGGACGCCCACCGCCCAGGTCACGGACCGCCTCAAGGAGGAGTTCCCCGAGGCCTCCCGCGGCAGGGGCCAGGTCGTGTTCACCACCCAGGACGGCTCCCCCTGACCGACGCCCAGCGCGAGCAGATCACCGCCCTGCTGGACGACGTCGCCGAGCAGTCGGCCGTGGAGGGCGTCGTGGACCCGTTCGAGGCCCAGGCCCAGCAGGACGACGCCCGCACCCGGCTCGACGAGGGCCGCACCGAGCTGGCCGACGGCGAGCAGCGCCTCGCGGACGGACGCCAGGAGATCGAGGACGGCCGGGCCGAGCTCGAGCGGCGCACGGCCGAGGCCGACGCGGGCGAGCAGCGCCTCGCCGAGGCCGCCGCCCAGCTGGAGGAGGGGCAGGCCAAGCTCGACGCCGCGCGCGCCGACCTCGAGGAGCGCGGCCTGGAGGCCCTGCCGGCCGACGCCCTGGCCCCGCTCCGGGAGGCCGAGCAGCAGGTGGCCGACGGCCAGGAGCAGCTCGACGCCGGCCGCGCCGAGCTCGAGGAGCAGGCGGAGCGTCTCGAGGCCGGCCAGGCCGAGATCGACGCACAGCGTCAGGAGCTCGAGGCCGGGCAGGCCGAGCTCGACGACCGGTGGACCGAACTCGAGGCCGGGCAGGCCGAGCTCGACGCCCAGGCCGAGCAGCTGGCCGCAGGCCGCGCCGAGCTCGAGCAGGCCCGGGACGCCGCACTGGCCGAAGCCGAGGCCACCGGCATCCCGGCGGAGCAGGTCGCCGCGCAGTTCGCCGACCAGGAGGCGCAGCTCGCCGCCGGCGAGGCACAGCTGGCGGCCGGTCAGGACCAGGCAGACGCCGCCCGCGCCCAGCTGGAGGCCGCCCAGGCCGAGGCCGACGCGGGCGCCGAACAGCTCGCGGCGGCCCAAGCCGAGGCCGACGACGGCGCCGCCCGCCTCGCCGCCGGCCGGCAGCAGCTGCAGGAGTCCGAGGCCGAGCTCGAGGCCGGCCGCGAGCAGGTGGCCGCGGGACGCCAGCAGGCCCTGGACGCGGCGGAGGCCGAGCTCGACGCACAGCAGCAGAAGATCGACGAGGGCCGGGCCGAGTACGAGCAAGGCGTCGCCGAGCTCGAGGACGGCCGGGCCCAGCTGGCCGCCGGCGCGGAGCGCCTGGACCAGGCCGAGGCCGACCTCGCCGACGGCCGCGCCGAGCTGGACGACGGCCGCGTCGAGGCCGAACGCGGCGAGCGCACCCTGGCCCTCGCGGAGGACTTCCGCACCGTGTCCGAGGACGGCAGCACCGCCGTCGGGATCGTCACCTTCACGACGCCGACCCTGGACGTGACCGCCGAGGACAAGGAGGCGGTCACCGGCGCCCTCACCGGCGCGGACATCGACGGCGTGGCGGTGCATCCGTCCCAGGAGCTCAACGCCACCGTGCCCTCCCTGCTCGGCCCGGGCGAGGTCGTGGGCCTCGTGGTCGCCGCGATCGTGCTGGTGGTCATGCTCGGCACCCTCGTGGGCGCGGGCCTGCCGCTGGTCAACGCGCTGGTGGGCGTGGGCGTGGGCGCCGCCGGGGCGCTCGCGTTCTCCTCCGCCGTGGAGATGATCTCCGTGACCCCGGTGCTCGGGGTGATGCTGGGCCTGGCCGTGGGCATCGACTACGCGCTGTTCATCGTCAACCGGCACCGCCATGAGCTGCGGCGCGGCACGGGCCTGCACGAGTCGATCGCGCTGGCCACCGGCACCTCCGGCAACGCCGTGGTGTTCGCCGGCGTGACCGTGGTGATCGCCCTCGCGGCCCTGAACGTCACCGGCATCGGCTTCCTGGGCCTGATGGGCACGGTGGGCGCGGTCTGCGTGGCCGTCGCCGTGCTCGTGGCGATCACCCTGACCCCGGCCCTGCTGGCCCTGGCCGGCCCGCGCGTGCTCTCGCGCCGGGAGCGCGCCCGGCTCGCCGACACCTCCCCGGCCGTCGGCGAGGGCGCCCACGCCGTGCGCCGCGCCCACCGCCGCGCCACGCTGTCCACGCCGACCGCCCTCGCCACGGCGCTCGCCTCCGTGGCCCTGCTCGTCCTCGTGGCCGTGCCGTTCTGGTCCATGCGCCTGGGCCTGCCGGACGGCGGCTCCGAGCCTGAGGGCTCGGACTCCCAGCTCGCCTACGAGCTCACGGCCGAGAAGTTCGGCGAGGGCTACAATGGCCCGCTCGTGGTCACCGTGGACCTGCCCACCGGCCTCGACGAGGGGCGCGCCACGGACGCCCAGCTCGACGTCGGCGAGCAGCTGGCCGCCCTCGACCACGCGCACGCCGTGGTGCCGGCGGGCTTCAACGAGGACCGCACGGTCGCGATGTACCAGGTGCTGCCCGAGGAGGGGCCCAACGCGGTCTCCACGGAGGATCTCGTGCGCGAGCTGCGGTCCCTGGACCCGGCCGGCGACGCCTCGAACCCGGGCGTGGCGGGGGTGACCAGCGGCTTCATCGACGTCTCGGACACCCTGGCGGAGGCCCTGCCGCTCTACCTCGGCGTGGTGGTGGGCCTGTCCCTGCTGATCATGATCCTGGTGTTCCGTTCGATCCTGGTGCCCCTGATCGCCACCGGCGGCTTCGTGCTCTCGGTGTTCGCGGCGATGGGCGGGGTGGTGGCCATCTACCAGTGGGGCTGGCTGGGCGCCCTGTTCGGCGTCCACAACCCGGGGCCGGTGCTCAGCTTCCTGCCGACCATCATGGTCGGCGTGCTGTTCGGCCTGGCCATGGACTACCAGCTGTTCATCGCCTCCGGCATGCGCGAGGCCTACGCACACGGCCTGCCGGCCCGCCAGGCGGTGCTGTCCGGCCTGCGCTCGGGCCGCGCGGTGGTGATGGCCGCGGCGATCATCATGATCTCCGTGTTCGGCGGCTTCATCTTCGCCGAGGACGCGATGATCCGCCCGATCGGCTTCGGCCTGGCCTTCGGCGTGCTGCTGGACGCGTTCGTCGTCCGGCTGCTGCTGATGCCGGCCCTGATGCACCTGCTCGGGGACGCGGCGTGGTGGCTGCCCCGGTGGCTGGACCGCATCATGCCGGACGTGGACGTGGAGGGCGCCCAGCTCGAGCGCGCCCACACCCCGGGGCACCCCTCCGGCCCCGCCCCGGACGGCGGCGCCCACCGGGCCTGACCGTCCCTCCTGACGCCCGCCCCCGGCCCCGATCGGCCGGGGGCGGGCGTCTATCCTGGGCGGATGCGTCCCACCTC
The DNA here is from genome assembly GCF_037853785.1 of Micrococcus sp. GPGPB33. Classification (NCBI taxonomy): domain Bacteria; kingdom Bacillati; phylum Actinomycetota; class Actinomycetes; order Micrococcales; family Micrococcaceae; genus Micrococcus; species Micrococcus sp. GPGPB33. Next base: position 1,113,827 of record NZ_JAQMWO010000002.1, on the reverse strand, counting down.
CTTCTCCCCCGCCGCCGGCTCGCCCGTCCTCGTCCTGCTCGAGACGGACGCGAACGGCGCCCCCGCCCCGCGACTGGCGGACCCGGCCGTCCCGCACCTGAGCGTCACGGACCAGGGGGTCACGCGCGGCGACGGCATCTTCGAGACGGCGCTCGCCGTCGCCGACGGCCTCGGGACCCTGCGCATGCGCAAGCTCGGAGCCCACCTCGGCCGGCTGGCCGCGTCCGCCACCGCCCTGCAGCTGGCCGCCCCCGAGGCGGCGGCGTGGGAGGCCGCCGTCGCGCTCGGCCTGCGGGCGTTCACCGAGGCCAACGACGTCGCGCCCGGGGACCGCCTCGCCGTGCGCCTGACCGTCACCCGCGGCCCGGACGCGGCCCCCGGCGCGGTGCCCGCGTCCACCGCGTGGGCGCTGCTGAGCCCGGCCCCGGCGATCGAGGACGAGGAACGGCAGCGGGGGCTGCGGGTGCTGCTGCTGGACCGCGGCATCGACTCGCAGGCTCCCGAGCGCTCCCCGTGGCTGCTCACCGGCGCGAAGACCCTCTCCTACGCCGTGAACATGGCCGCCCTGCGCCACGCCCGCGCCCACGGCGCCGACGACGTCGTCTTCACCAGCGCGGACGGCTACCTGCTCGAGGGCCCCACCTCCACGGTGCTGATCGTGCGCACCGGGGAGGACGGCGTCCGCCGCCTCCTCACCCCGCTGCGCCAGAAGGGCATCCTCGCCGGCACGTCGCAGGCCGTGATCTTCGCGGCCGCCCACGCGGAGGGCTGGGAGCTCGGCTACGGCCCGCTCGTCCCGGCGGACCTCAAGGGCGCCGAGGGCGTCTGGCTCGTCTCCTCGGTGCGCGGCGTCCTGCCGGTGCGCGCCGTCGACGGCGTCGAGATCCCCGTGGACCACGCGCTCACCGGCATGCTGCAGGCCCATCTGGACGCCGACGGCGACCCCGGCCGACACGTCAGCGGCGACCCGGTGCCCACCGCGGGCTAGGCTGGGGACCGGCCCGTCCGGCGTCGTCGGCCGCGGCCACAACCGCACGTGAGATCCCCGACCACGGAAGGCGCACCATGAACACGCTCGCCCAGAAGGCCCTGTCCGCCGGCATCACGCTGGTCGGCGGCATCGTCGGCTCCCGCGTGGTCGCGGGCGGCTGGCGGCTCGTCACCGGCCACAGCGCCCCGGACGACGCGGCCGACGAGTCGCTGCCCCTCGTCGAGGCCCTGTCCTTCGCGTTCATCTCCGCGGGCGTCGCGGCGCTGCTGAAGGTCGCCGGCCAGCGCGGCGCCGGCGCCGCGATCCGCAAGGTGTCCGAGTCCACCGCGCACCGCGTGGACCACGAGGTCTGAGCCGTCCCGCCGCCACCACCACGACGACGGCCGCCGCCCGGAGGGATCCGGACGGCGGCCGTCGTGCTGTGCGGGGTGGTGTCAGCCGCGGCCGCGCGGCCGGGCGCCGGCGCGGCGCGGCCCGGGGTCCGCCGGGGGCTCGGCCCGACGGACGACGGCGGCCAGCTCGTCCCGGTGCAACAGTTCACGGCGGGCGTGCTTGGTGCGGTAGCCCGTGCGGCCCACCAGGTGGGAGGCCACCGGGGCCGTGACCATCTGGGTGACCCACGCCAGCAACAGCACGGGCAGCCACACCCACGACCGCCACTCGATCGCCAGCCCGGCGAGCATGAGCAGCAGGCCGAGGACCTGCGGCTTGGCGGCGGCGTGCATGCGGGCCAGCAGGTCCGGCAGCACGAGCAGGCCCACGCCGGCCACCAGGGAGAAGAAGGCGCCGCTCACGAGCAGGAACGCGGCCAGCCAGTCCAGGAGCGTGGCGGTCTCGGTCATCGGTCCTCCTCCCCGCCCGGCACGTCCGTGGTGCCGGGCACGCGCGCCTGGTCCTCGAGCGAGTGGTCCGGGCGCCGGTCCTCCGCGAAGCGCGCCACCGTCACCGAGCCGACGAAGCCGACGGCGGCGGCCAGCACCACGAGGACCACGTGGTGCGTGTGGCGGTGCACAGCCATCTCCAGGACGAGCATCCCGGAGAACACCACGAGCAGCACGTCCGTGGCGATCGCCCGGTCCAGCAGCGAGGGGCCGCGCACGATCCGGTAGAGCGCACCGAGGGCGCCGACCACGAGCAGCGCCCCGCCGGCCCACGTGGCCAGGTCCATCGGGTCCATCAGGCCTCCTCCTTCGGGGGCGGGCGGCGGACGGGTCCGCGGGGCCGCGGCGGTCCTCGGCCCGGGCGGCGGGGGGCGCCGAACTCGGGAAGCGGCGGACCAGCTCGAGGTCCTCCCGCGTGCCGACGGCGCGGATGATGCCCGCCTCCACGTCGAGGGCCTTGGCGCGGAAGCCCTCCACGTCCTCGTCCGTGGTCGCGTCGAGCACGTGCAGGTACAGGACGGAGCGGACCCGGTCCACGTCCAGCACGATCGAGCCCGGCACCAGGGCCAGGGCGTGGCTGACGAGCGTGATGATGAGGTCGTCGTGGCTGCGCAGCGGGACGCCCACGATCGAGCCGCGGGCGCGGCGGCCACGCAGCATCACCACCCCGGTCACGTTGACCGAGGCGCGCACGACGTCGACGAGGAACCGCACCGTGAACACGAGGGACCACCAGGGGTTCAGACGGCCGCTGAACGGGATGTCCGGCATCGGGAAGAGCCCGATGATCAGCAGCGCGAAGGCGAGGCCGGTCAGGGCCACGTGCGGAGCGAAGTCCTGCCACAGGGCGCACCACACGGCCACCATCACGAGGATCAGCGGCCACTGGGCCACGATGCCCCGGATCCGGTTGCGGCGCACCACGCCGCGGCGGGCGGAGTCACTTCCGGGCATCGTGCACCTCCGTCGGGTCGACGCTGAGGTTCCGCGCGGCGCGCTCCGCGGCGGCGTCGTCGAGCACCGCCGCGATGTAGGGCGAGCGGTCGAGCATGTCCGTGGCGGCCTCGTCGGCCAGGGCGAACAGCGGGCCGGCGGCCACCGTGAACACCAGCGTCAGGCCCACGAGCGCCGTGGTGGGCAGCACGAGGCCCGGCTCGAGCGGGCGGGGGCGCTCGCCACGGGCCACGGCCCGCTCGTAGGCGGCCACGAGCTGGGCGGGCGGGTGCTCCACGTCCTCGACGCGGCGCCAGAACGCGCGGGTCCACACGCGCACCACCACGAGCAGGGTCAGCAGGGACACCAGCAGGGACACGCCCACCAGAGTGTAGGCCAGGGGCGTGGCCTGCTCGACGCCGCCGCGCAGCAGGCCGACCTTGCCGAGGAAGCCGGAGAACGGCGGGATGCCGCCGAGGTTGAGCGCGGGCACGAGGAACAGGACGCCCACGAACGGGGAGACCTTCGCCAGGGACCCGAGGCGGTCGATGTTCGCGGTGCCGGCGCGGTTCTCGATCAGGCCCGTGACGAGGAAGAGCGCGGTCTGCACGGTGATGTGGTGGGCCACGTAGTACACGGTGGCCGCCAGCCCCGCCTCCGTGGCCAGGCCCAGGCCGAAGATCATGTAGCCGATGTGGGAGACGAGGATGAAGGACAGGATGCGCTTGATGTCCGTCTGGGCCAGCGCGCCGAGGATGCCCACCACCATGGTCAGCGCGGCCACCACGAGCAGGAGCGCGTTGACGTGCTCCCCCGGGAAGAGCAGCGTCTCGGTGCGGATCATCGCGTACACGCCCACCTTGGTGAGCAGGCCCGCGAACACCGCGGTCACCGGGGCGGGCGCGGTGGGGTACGAGTCCGGCAGCCAGAAGGACAGGGGGAAGACCGCCGCCTTGATGCCGAAGCCCACGAGCAGCAGCACGTGCAGCACCATCTGCACGTCGCTGGGCAGCTCGCCGAGCTTCACGGCCAGGTCCGCCATGTTCATGGTGCCGGTGGCCGCGTAGACCATGGCGATGGCGATCAGGAACACCACGGAGGAGATCACGGAGACCACCACGTAGGTGATGCCGGCGCGGATGCGCTGGGCGGTGCCGCCCATGGTCAGCAGCACGTACGAGGCGGTGAGCAGGATCTCGAAGCCCACGTAGAGGTTGAACAGGTCGCCGGCCAGGAACGCGTTGGACACGCCCGCCACGAGGATCAGGAACGTGGGGTGGAAGATCGAGACCGGCCCACCCTCGTCCCGGTTGATCAGCCCCTGCGCCGAGGCGTACAGCAACACCGCCGGGGTGATCAGCGCCGACACCACGAGCATGAGGGCCGAGAGCCGATCCACCACGAGGCTGATGCCCAGCGGGGCCGGCCAGCCGCCGAGGTGGACGGCCGCGACCCCGGTGTCCCAGACCGCGGCCAGCAGCAGCGCGTCCAGCACGAGGGTGAGCACGAGCGCGGAGACCGTGACGGTGATCTGCGCGCGGGGGCGGCGCACGAGCATGAAGGTCACGGCCGCGCCCAGCACGGGCAGCATGACGGCCAGCGGGGCCAGGTCGGTCAGGGGGACGGAACCGATGCTCATGCGCGCTCCCCGCCCTCGGGACGGCGGCCGCGGGACGCTGCCCCGGATCCGGTGGGCGCCTGGGGGGCGGGCGTGGCGTGCTGCACCTGGGGCCGTGCCTCCGTCGCGTGCTCGTAGTGGGCGTTGGGGTCCGCGGCGTCGTCCAGGAACTCGGAGGACTCCTCCACGAGCTCCGCGTCGTCCTCCGCGTCCCAGGCGGGCATCCGGGCGATCTTGACGTCCTCCGCGTCCACCTCGACCTCGTCCTCGCGGACGAGCAGCCACGAGCGGTAGATCATGGCGGTCAGGAACGCGACCACGGCGAAGCCGATCACGATCGCGGTGAGGATCAGCGCCTGCGGCAGCGTGTCCGCGTACTCGTGCGGGTCCCGTCCGCGCACGAACAGCGGGGCCAGGCCCGTGCCGCCCGAGGAGAGGAACAGCAGCATGATGGCGCCGTTGTTGATCAGCACGATGCCGAGCAGGATGCGCGTCAGGCTGCGCTCGAGCACCAGGTAGATCCCCCCGGCGAACATCACGCCCATCGCCAGGAGCAGGGCCAGGTCGACGGTCATCATCGGGCGGCCTCCGGGGCGTCGGGGGTGGACGGGGTGGGCATGCGCGGATGACGACGGCGGGCCGCGGCGCGCAGGCGGGCGCGGCGGGCCTCCTCGCCCCGGCGGTCCACCTCACCGCCGAGCGAGCGCAGCACGTCGATCACGAGCCCGACCACCACGAGGTACACGCCGATGTCGAACGCCGTGGCCGAGACCAGCTTGAGGGCGTCGCCGAACAGCGGCAGGTCGGTGAACTCCACCACATAGGACTGCAGGATCTGCCCGCCGAAGAAGAGCGGGGCGATCCCGGTGAGCGTGGCGATCGCCAGGCCCAGGCCGATCATGGGCCCGGCCGGGATCACGGAGGCCTCCTGCAGCTCGTACCGGCCGCCGGCGAGGAAGCGCAGCGTGAGGGCCAGGCCTGCGAGCAGGCCGCCGGCGAAGCCGCCGCCGGGGGTGTTGTGCCCGGCCAGCAGCAAGTAGACGGAGAGCAGCATCATGATCGGGAACATGAAGCGGGTGACGACCTCGAGGATGATCGAGCGCCGCTCGGGGGCCATCGTGTGGCCGGCCACGAGCCACTGGCCCTTGCGATCGTCCACAGCGAAGCTGCGCACGACGGACAGCTCGCGGGCCCCGAGCGAGGAGTCGGCGCCGAAGTCGCCGACGGAGCCGGGGGCGACGTCGTCGATGCTGCGGGTGCGCCCGTCGCGGTGCTGCAGGAAGATCAGGGAGGCCACGCCGGTGGCGGCGGCGGCCAGCACGGTGATCTCGCCCCACGTGTCCCACGCGCGGATGTCCACGAGGGTGACGTTCACGGCGTTGGCGCCGTAGCCGTCCGTGTAGGCGAGCTCCGGCATGGGCAGCGAGATGCGCTCGGCGGTGCGGGCGGCCAGCGCGGTGGCGGCGATCCACATCATGGTCAGCGCGAACCCGACGGCCACGGCCAGGCGGCCCAGCCGCCGTGAGCCGGTGCGGCGGTCGTACCAGTCCGGCGGCAGCACGCGCAGGCCCAGGATGAGGGTGACCAGGATGATGGTCTCCACGAGCACCTGGGTGATGGCGAGGTCCGGGGCGCCGCGCAGGGCGAACAGGGCGGCGGCGCCGTAGCCGGTCACGGACACCAGCATGATCGCCTTGAAGCGGCGGCGGGCGCGGACGGCGAACACGGTGGCCACGGCGATCATGAGGACGATGACCAGCTGCGCCGGGCTCTCTGCCCAGATGATGTCCCCGTCGAGGAACGCGGTGGCCAGGAGGCGGTCCTCCCGCCCGGCGGGGAACAGGAGGAAGGCGACGGGCAGGCCGGCCGCCGTCGTGAGGATGATGGCCAGGTAGCGGCGCAGCGAGCCGGTCTGGGTGCGGCCCGTGACCCAGATGGCGACCTCGTCGAGGGCGCCGGTGATCTTCCGGTACGTGCGCAGGGCGTCGACCGGGAACTCGACGCGGCGCTGGAACGCCTCGACTCCCGGCCGGCCGAGGGCGAGCAGCGCGCCGAGCACCCAGATCCCCGCGGAGAGGGCGAGGATGGGCGTCCAGCCGTGCCACAGGGCCAGGTGCGCCGGAGAGGCGGCCGGGTCCAGGGCCGGGATCGTGGCCGTGTGGGCGGCCAGCAGGTGCTCGAGGGGCCCGGGCAGGACCGCGAGCACCAGACCGGTGAGCGCCAGCAGCCCGGCGGGGGCCAGCTCGAGGAAGGTCACGCGCGTGTGGAAGCGGGTGGCGGGCACGGGGGCACCCTCGGGGGTGCGCTTGGTGGCGAAGGCACCCCAGAGGAAGCGCCACGTGTAGGCCACGGTGAGCACGGACCCCGCGGCCATCAGCACGAGGGGCGCCCACGCGAGCGGGCCGCCGTGGGCCGCGCCGTGGTCCGTCAGGCTCTGCAGGACCGCCTCCTTGGCCACGAACCCGAAGAACGGGGGCAGGCCGGCCATCGAGGCGGCGGCCAGGACGGCGACGGCGGCGAGGACGGGGTGGCGGCGGCCGATGCCGGAGAGCTCGCGCAGGTCGCGGGTGCCGGCCTCGTGGTCGATGATACCGACCACCATGAACAGCGGGGCCTTGAACAGGGCGTGCGCCAGGAGCATCGCGAGGCCGGCCAGCGCTGCGTCGCGGACGCCCAGCCCGTTGGCCACCATGAGGAAGCCGAGCTGGGAGACCGTGCCGTAGGCGAGCACGAGCTTGACGTCGGTCTGCCGCAGGGCCCGCCAGCCGCCCAGCATGAGGGTCCACAGGCCCAGGCCGAGCACGAGCACCTGCCACGTGGCCAGCTCGTGGAAGGCGGGGGCCAGGCGGGCCACGAGGAACACGCCGGCCTTCACCATCGCGGCCGCGTGCAGGTAGGCCGAGACCGGGGTCGGGGCGGCCATCGCGCCCGGCAGCCAGAAGTGGAACGGCGCCTGGGCGGACTTGGTCAGCGCACCGATCAGCACGAGCCCGACGGCGACCTCGAGCAGGACGCGCCCGCCGTCGTCCGCGAGGAGGCGGGGGCCGCGGCCAGCACGCCGGAGATCCGCCAGGAGCCGGCCGCGTGGGCCAGCATGATCAGGCCCGCCAGCATGGCCAGGCCGCCGAACGTGGTGACGATCAGGGCGGTGATGGCGGAGCGGCGGGCGAAGATGCGGTGGCCCGAGTAGCCGATCAGCAGGAAGGACAGGACCGAGGTGATCTCCCAGAAGGTGTAGAGCACCATGAGGTCGTCCGTGGTCACCAGGCCGAACATCGCGCCGGCGAAGGCCAGCAGCTGGCCGCCGAACACCGCGTTGCGCGGCTCGTGCTCGCGGAAGTAGCGGGCGCAGTACGCCAGCACCAGCGCGCCGACGCCCAGCACGATCAGGGACATGAACGCGGCCAGCACGTCCATGCGGAAGGCGAGCTCGATGTCCAGGTACGGCACCCACGGCACGCTGCGGTCCAGGTGGGCCGCGGAGGCCGGGATCGGCCGGCCCGCGTCGAGCGCCTCCTGCAGGGCGAACACGTGCGGCAGCTGGGTCAGGAGCCACACGAAGCCGGCGGCGGGGACCGCGGCGAGGAGGTAGAAGCCCTGACGTCCCGTCCACCGGAAGAGCACCGGGGCGGCGAGCGCGACGACGAAGAGCGCGGTCAGGGTGACGAGCATGCGGTCCCTTCGTCAGGCACGGGCGAGGGTCCTGTCCAGACTAGCGGAGGGATGCGCCCCGCCCGGGGTCAGCGAATCGATTCCGCGCTCCGCGTGATCGGCTCCGTGACCCGGGCGAACAGCAGCCCACCGGCCACGAGCACGACGACGATCACGGGGATGACCACCCGGTTGTCCGGGTGCAGGGCGAGCGCGAGCGTCACGAGCGCGGGCGTGATGAACCCGACCGCGCGGCCCGTGGTGGCGTACAGCCCGAACACCTCGCCGGCCGTCCGCGGCGTGGTGAGTCGACCCAGGAACGCGCGCGAGGCCGACTGCACCGGGCCCACGAACAGGCACAGCGCCAGCCCGCCGACCCAGAACGCGAGGGTGCCCGAGGCGAAGAACAGCGCCCCGGCCACGAGGACCATGGCGGCCAGCGAGCCCAGGATCACCCGGCGCGGACCGACCGCGTCGTCGAGCCGCCCGCCCACGAAGGCGCCCAGGGCGGCCACCACGTTGGCCGCGATCGCGAACAGGATCACGTCCGAGGCCGCCAGCCCGTAGACCGTGGTGCCCAGGATGGCGCCGTAGACGAACACCGCGCCCACGCCATCGCGGAACACCGCCGAGGCCACGAGGAACCACAGCGTGTTCCGGTCCTCGCGCCACATCCGGGCCAGCGTGGCCCCGAGTTCGCGGTACGAGCCCAGCAGCGACTCACGGCGCGGCCCGCCGTCCGCCGCCGGGGCGGGGGCCGGGTCCGGCACGGCCACCAGCACGGGGATCGCGAACACGAGGAACCACGCGGCGGCCACGAGCGCGACCACCCGGATGTTCAGCGCCGCGTCCTCCGTGACGCCGAACCAGTGCGCATCCCCCGAGACGAAGCCCACGAACACGATCAGGAGCAGCAGGATGCCGCCGAGATAGCCCGCGCCCCAGCCGATGCCCGAGATCCGGCCGATCGTGGCCGGCGTCGAGATGTGCACGAGGATCGCGTTGACCTGCACCTCCGCGAACTCGAAGAACACCGTGCCCAGGGCGATCAGGGTGACGCCCAGCAGCAGCGAGGACTCCTCCGGGGTGACCCAGAAGCAGGCCGCGGTGCACGCGATCACGGCGCCGGTGGTCAGCCCCAGCCCTCGCCGGCGCCGTCCCGCGCCGTCCGCCCGACGCCCCAGCACGGGCGCGGTGGCCGCGATGACGACGCCGGCCACCGCCATCGCCGTCGAGAGCCAGGCCGTGCCCCGCTCATCCGGCCCGAACGCGTCCGAGGCCAGGTAGGTGCCGAACACGAAGGTGACCATGACCGCGTTGAACGCGGCCGAACCCCAGTCCCACAGCGCCCAGGCGGCCACCTGGCGGCGCGGGGCGGCGGAAGCGACCGGCGGGAGCGCGACGTCGGTCATCGCTCGATGCGGGTGAGATGGAAGTCGCGGTGCGCCCGGGAGGCCGTGGGCCCGCGCTGACCCTGGTACCGGTTCTGGTTGGCCCCGGTGCCGTACGGCGACTGGGCCGACGAGGAGAGCCGGAAGAAGCACAGCTGGCCGATCTTCATCCCCGGCCACAGCGTGATGGGCAGCGTGGCCACGTTGGACAGCTCGAGCGTGACGTGCCCGGAGAACCCGGGGTCGATGAACCCGGCGGTCGAGTGCGTCAGCAGGCCCAGCCGCCCCAACGAGGACTTGCCTTCGAGGCGAGCGGCGAGGTCGTCCGGCAGCGTGACCTGCTCATAGGTGGAGCCGAGCACGAACTCCCCAGGGTGCAGGATGAACGACTCGTCCGGGTCCACCTCCACCAGCCGGGTCAGCTCGTCCTGCTCCTGGCGCGGGTCGATGTGCGCGTACCGGTGGTTGTCGAAGAGCCGGAAGAACCGGTCCAGGCGCACGTCCACGGACGCGGGCTGGACCATCGCCGGGTCGAGGGGGTCCAGGCCCACGCGGCCGGAGTCGAGCTCGGCGCGGATGTCGCGGTCGGAGAGCAGCACGGCTCAGTCCAACCGCACGACGACGGCCAGCGGGGTGCGCTCGCGGCCCTGGCCCAGCGGGTTGTCCGCGAAGGCGGCCTCGAGGACGGCGGCCGACGCGGCGGTGTCCTTGCCGAGCGCGTTGCGGCCGATGTCGTTGGCGTCCATCACGACGGTGCCGGCGAAGGAGGCCTTCGCCCAGGCCGGGATGTCCGCCGCCCGGATCATCGCCGAGACCTCGGCGGCCACCCGGTCCGGCTCGGCCGGGGGCAGCTTGGCCGAGACGTTGGCCGGGAACGTGGAGTAGGTGGTGGGCCCGTCGATCGCGCGGACGTTGCCGCCCACCACGTTGTAGAACACACCGCGCTTGCCGGCGACCTTGCCGGCGGCGCCGGCGGCCGCGGAGAGCACGATGCGCGGCAGGCCGGCCTCCTGGATGGCCAGCTGCATGGTGGTGGGGTCGCCCAGGCCGATGCCCGCGGGCGTGCGGGTGACCAGGCGGGAGAGGGCGCGGGCGGCCACGGAGGGGCGGACCTCCCAGGTGTAGTAGGAGCGGCCCTGGGTGATGGCCACGATCTTCTCGGACACGGAGAAGTGCCACGGGGCGTCCTGCGGCATCGCGTCCGCGGGCAGGTCGCGGAAGAAGTCCTCGATCTCGCCGCGCAGGTAGGCCTGCAGGTCCGTGTCCCGGTCCACCAGGCCGGTTTGCACAGGGAAGCGGCGGTAGCGGCGGCCGTCCTCGGCGGAGACCAGATCGAGCTCCTTGCCCGGGTTCGGCTCGTGGTCCGGCTTGGCCGGCGCCGGGGCGCCCGCGGCCTCGTCGACCGCGGCGGCGGGGCCGGCCGGGGCGGCGTCCGCGTCCACCGCCTCGCGCAGCCAGAGCTCGAGGTTGAGCAGGCGCCAGAAGCGCTCGGGGTCGTGCCGGCGCGGGTGGGCGAGGAAGTCCTCGAACAGCGCGCGGACGGTGGGCGCGTCGGCGTACGGGCGGGCGGCAAACGAGTCGGAGGCGAACACCTCGCGGACCGGCTCGCGCAGGGCGAGCAGCAGGCCGGCCGCGGCGTCGTCGTCTGCGGGGCGGGCCGGCGGGAGGACGGCATCCACCAGGCCGGCGAGCCGCCCGCGCGGCACGCCGCGATCGGCGGGGCGCTCGTCCGCGTGGGCGTCGACGAAGGCCGAGTTCAGCAACGCCTCGACGGGCACGTCGGCGCGCTCGCGGGAGTCGGCCAGGCGGGCGGCGACGTCGCGGCGGGTCGCGGTCAGGGTGCGCGCGGCACCGCGCAGGCCGCGGGACGCGTCGGCGGCCGGAGGCGTCGGGACGGGGCGGCCGCACACGTGCGCGGTCGAGGCCAAGGGGCCGCCGTGGGCGCGGATCGCGGCGCGGACCGACTCGAGGTCGGCGACCGGGGACGGCGTCGCAGCGGGGGCCAGCGGCGCGGGCCGGGGACCGCCGACGAGGAAGGGGCGGTCCGCCTCCCCGAACGCGAGGTAGCGGTACACCGCCGCGTCGTCGGGGCGGGCGGGGACCTGGGCCGCGTCGGCCGTGGTGTCGCGCATGGGACGTCCTTCCGGGACAGGGGCTGCCGGACGCGTCCGGCCGCGGCCGGGCGCGGTTCGGACTCTACCAGCGGCCCCCGGCGCGCTTTCGTTCGGGAAACGGCGGCCCCTGGTGCGCTTTCGTTCGGGAAACGGCGTGGCCGGCCGCTGGCGCGCGGGTGCGGCCCTGACCATCCGCGGGGAGTTCTCCATCGTGATCGCCGGGCCGGTGCTCACGCGGTACGCGGACGCGTTCGGTCGTTCGCGCGCCCGGGCGGCGACGCGGCGGGTGCAGGCGCGCGAGGTCGCCGTGGCGGACCCGGTGCACTGACGTACGGGGCCGTGGGGCGCGAGGACGACGCGGGGCCGGTGCACCGGCCGGGCTGGTGTATGGTGGTGCCCGCGCCGCAGGCGGAAGCCGAGCGGTTGCGCGGGCGTAGCTCAATGGTAGAGCGCTTGCTTCCCAAGCAAGATACGCGGGTTCGATTCCCGTCGCCCGCTCCACACCACGACGACGGCCCCGGGCCCCTCACGCGAGGGACCCGGGGCCGTGTCGGCCCACGTCGCCCCGCCACGGCCGCACCGGGAACGCGAGACGTCGGAATGCGGCCACATTCCGGCGTCATGGCGACCGCTGGCGTTCCAGGTCGACGTGCGGGGTCCCGCTCCCCTCAACGGCCCGCGCGGATCTCGCGCAGCCGGCGTTCCAGGTCGACCGGCAGGTCCGCGGCGAAGCGCGGGTCGAGGTCGGGCCCGGCGTCCGCCAGCCGGTAGACGCCGTCGGCGCGGTCGAGGAACCCGTAGTCCACGAGTTCGCGACGCAGCGTGGCCACGTCCTCGTGGGCGGGGCGCAGCAGGTCGTTGACCTCGGCCTCCGCGTAGGCGCGGCCCGCTCTGAAGCGACGCAGCAGCTCGAGAAGGACGGCCACCCGCGGCTTGCGACGCGCAGGGATGGAGCGCAGCCGGTCCCCGTCGAAGAAGCGGGTGAGCACGGTCGCGTGGTAGCGCTCGGCGGACTGCCACTCGTCGGCGAGGGCCGCCGCCGCGGCGGTGTACCGCTCACCGGTGACGGCCATGCGGGCGCGGATCAGGGTCTTGAGGTCGGACTGACGGGTCATGGTGCATCCTCGCCGGCGCGCTCCCGGCCATGCCGCGCCGCGGGTCGGGGACGACGTCCGTCGCGTGCGGGTGGGCCCGAGGATCCGCTCCCCTTCGCGCCGGGCCGCAGGGCCCTGCCGCGCGGGGCCGGGCCGCGTGGCGCGCTCGGCGGTGGGCGCCGCCGTCGTGATCCAGGCTAGCCCACGCCCGCGGCGTAGGATCGCGCCATGCCCCTGACCCCTCCGCGGACCGCCCCACCCCGACCCGTGGAGGCCCGTCCGTGACCCAGGTGCTCTCCGGCTTCGCGGTCGTGTGGGTGATCATCCTCGTGGGCGTCCTGGTGGGGCGCACGGGGGTGCTCGGCGAGCACGGCCGCACCGTGCTCTCCCGCGCGGCGTTCTTCATCGGCAACCCGGCGCTGCTGTTCGTCACGCTCTCCCGCGCGGACGTGGGCGCCGTGCTGGGCCCCCAGCTGTGGGTGGCCACGCTGTCCGCGTTCACCGCGGCCGCACTGTACCTCGCGGTGACGGTCCCGCTGCTGAAGGGCAGGTCGGCCTCGGAGCGGATCATGTCCGCGCTCAGCGCCTCGCTCGTGAACTCGGCGAACCTCGGCATCCCCATCGCGGCCTACGTCCTCGGCGACGCCGCCCTGGCCGCCCCGGCGCTCATCTTCCAGCTGGCGATCTACACGCCGCTCTACGTGGCCGCGATGGACGCCGCCACCGCGCGCGAGGTCCGGCGACGCACGACGGCGGGCCGGCGCCGGGCGGTGCGCCGCTCCCCCGGGCGCGCCGTGGCCGACCAGGTCCGCCACACGGTCACCAACCCCCTGATCCTGGGCTCGGTGGCCGGCCTGGTCTTCTCCCTCACCGGCTGGTCGTTGCCGGGCCCCCTCATGGAGTCCGTGGAGCTCATCGGCGGGCTGTCCATCCCGGCGATGCTCCTGGCGTTCGGCATGTCGCTGGTCGGCTCGCGGCCGCTCGAGCGGGCCGGCGGGCGACGCGCGGACGTGCTGCTCGCCTCGGCGGTGAAGCTGGTGGTGCATCCGCTGCTGGCCTGGCTGCTCGCGCAGTTCGTGTTCGGCCTGGACGCGCGGCACGTGTTCGTCGCCGTCGTCCTGGCCTCCCTGCCGACCGCACAGAACGTGTTCGTCACCGCCGTCCGCTACGACACGGGCCTGCGCGTCTCGAAGGACACGATCCTGGTCACCACGATCGTCGCGATCCCCGCGATGATCGCCGTCGCCCTGCTGCTGGCCTGAGGCCGACGACGGCGGCGCCCGGCCCGGTGCCCCGCGCCGGACGCCTCGCCGCGGCTCAGACGTCCCGGCGGATCAGCTCGTCCAGCCCCGTGGGCGAGAGCAGGTACGGGGCGACCTCGAGCACGGTGCGCGCCCCCGTCTCCCCCTGGGCCTTCAGCCGCGCGGCGGCACGGCCGTAGGCGACCTGCGCGGCGGCGGTGAAGTCGGGGTTGGACTCCAGCTCCAGCACGAACTCGACCGCGCTGCGCGAGCCGCCGAGGTCGCCCGAGGTGACGACGTGGCCGCCGTGCGGCATGCCCTGGTGGTCGCGCTCGAACTCCTCCTCGGAGATGAAGTGCACGGTGGTCTCGTACGGGGCGAAGTAGTCGGGCATCGTGGTGATGGCCTCGGTGATGGCCGCGTGGTCGGCCTCGTCGGCCACCACGTAGCACTCACGCACGTGCGCGGAGGCGCCGGTGATCTCGGCGCCCCGTCCGGCGCGGGCCTCGGCGATCGCCTCCTCGCTGGGGATCGTGTACTGCACGCCGCGCCGCACGCCGGGGACCCGCCGGACGGCGTCGGAATGGCCCTGCGAGAGGCCCTTGCCCCAGAACGTGTTCTGCTGCGGCTGCGGGAACAGCGCCGCGCCCAGCACCCGGTTCACCGAGAACAGGCCCGGGTCCCAGCCGGTGGAGATCATCGCCACGTGCCCGCCCTCCCGGGCCGCGGCGTCCATCTCGGAGCGGTGCCGCGGGATGAGCTGGTGGTTGTCGTAGGTGTCCACGGTGGTGAAGTGCCGCGCGTAGCCGGCCGCCTGCTCGGGGATGTCCGTGGCGCTGCCGAGGCAGAGGAACAGCACGTCGATCTCCCCGGCGTGCTCGGCGGCCCGCTCCGCCGGGAGCACGGGCGTGTCCGTGTCCAGGCCGGTGCGGCGCGAGAAGATGCCCACCAGCTCCATGTCCGGCTGGAGCTTCACGAGCTTCTCCACACTGCGGCCGAGGTTCCCGTATCCGACGATGCCGGCGCGGATGGTCATGTGCGTCCTCCTGGTGGGGTCGTGGTCAGGTCGGTCCCGCCAGCCTAGGCCCGGCGCCGCGGGGCGCCGAGTCCGCCCGCCGGACCGCGCAGCAGGAGCACGACGACGGCGACCAGCCCCGCCGACGCCAGCATGCTGACCACGTAGATCGGCCAGGACCACGGGCTGTGGTCGCCCCCGCCGATGCCGTAGGTGTCCGCGAGCGCCATGCCCGGCCCGAACGAGGCCATGAAGTAGGCCGGGGACGCGGCGACGAGCGAGGCGAGGCCCAGGGCGAGGACCGCCAGCGGGTCGACCTCCTCGCGACGCCACGTGAGGAACCACAGGACGGCGGCCACACCGAGCCCGGCCGCCAGGATCACGGCCGACAGGACGAAGGGGACGCCGAGCTGGCCCGCCGCGCTCAGGTCCGCGTAGATCCTCCCGAGGCTGCGGTCGCCGGGCGCGGCGGCCAACGGGTTGAGGACGAACACCTGCAGGGCCGCGAGCGCCGCGGCGGCGGCGATGACGCCCGGGACCACCGCGCCCGCGGCGAGCCGCACCCACCCGGGCCGGTCGGGCAGGGCGAGGGGCGCCGTCGTCGGGCGGGGCCGGGCGGGGCGGGAGGACGCGGCGGGGCGACGGGCGGAAGGGGACATGCGGCCAGGCTAACCGCTCGCCTCCGCTGCGGACACGAGAGCCTCCGGCGCCGTTTCGTCAACGAAAGCGGCTGTGGAGGCTCCTGCGCCCCCGCCGTCTCGTCGACGAGCGCGGCGGGTGCGGTCAGTGCACGCCGGCGCCGGAGAGGGTCTTGGCCCAGGCCTCGATGGCGTCCCAGTCGCGGAAGTCGCCGTAGTGCTCGTTGCGGGAGAGCTTGAGCTTGAGCTTCTCCATCCGGCCCAGGCGCTCCTCGACGAGCGCCCCGCGGAAGTACGCCACCTCGCGCGGGCCGTAGGACTCGAGCTTCTCCCGCACCGGCCGGGCCAGCTCGGGCGCGCCGCCGGAGGCCAGGATCACGAGCGGCAGGTCCGCCAGCTCGGCCCGACGGGTGTCGAGGAACGCCCGGGCGTCGGCGGCGAGCGAGCCCGTGTAGACCGGGGCCGCGACGATCACCGCGTCCGCCGTGGCCAGCCACGCAGCGGCGCCCTTGACGTCCTCCACCACGGTCGGGACGGCCTGCGACGTGCGCAGCACCTCCGCGACCCGCTCGGCGATCTCTCGCGTGGATCCGTGGGCGGACGAGGTGACGATGAGCGTGGTCATGGTGGGGCGCAGCCTTCGGGGTCGGGGGCGGACGACGCGCTCAGTGTATCCCGCGCAGGTCCAGGTCCAGGCGGGTCTCGGCGCCCTCCGGGGCCCGGTCCGGGATGTGCACCGTGACCGGGATGCCCCAGTCCTGCTGGTACAGGTGGCAGGCGGCGTGGTCCGGGATGGGCTGCCCCTTCTCCCCGTCGCACGCGGCGGCCCGGGCGGTGATGTGCAGGACGCCCTCCTCGACCTCGGGGTTCAGCCGCAGCGTCCGGTGCAGCCCCGTGGACGTGCCGGCGCCCTCGAGCAGCAGCTCCTCCGGGGAGGAGGAGATCTTCAGCTGCGTGGGATCGCCCCAGCGGTCGTCCAGCTTCTGCCCCGTGGGCGCGGCGAAGCCGATCGTCAGGTCCAGGTCACCGGCCACCACCGGGGTGCGGGGACGCTGCGTCTGCCGCGCGCCCTCGTCCACGGTGAGGAACTCCTCCGGCACCGCCAGCCGCGTGAGCCGGTGGGCGTTGGACTCGACCACCACGATCGCGGTGTCGTTCCCGTCCGCGTCGTGCTCCACGAGCACGTCCGAGGGCTCGAGCAGCCCGCGCGCCACCGTGGTCACCGTGGCCGGGACCGCCCGGCCCGCGGCGTCCTCGCCGGCCGGGGCGTACCGGCGGATCGCGCCGTTGTACGTGTCCGCGATCAGCACGGAGCCGTCCGGCAGGGCCGTGACGCCCAGCGCGTGCTGCAGGCGCGCGCGGTCCGCCTCCCCGTCCACGTGGCCGAAGTCGAACAGGCCCGCCCCGACGGCGGTCCCGACCTCGCGGCCCCCGTCCTCCCCGGTCCGCACCCAGCGCACCGCGGAGGTCTCCGAGTCCGCGACCCACAGCGTGCCGTCCGCGCCCACGGACAGCCCCGAGGGCTGCGCGAACCAGGCCCGTCCGGCCTCGCCGTCCAGCAGGCCCTCGAGCGCCGTGCCCGCGTGCACCGCGAGCGCGCCCGTGACGGGGTCGAAGTCGAAGAGCTGGTGCGTGCCGGCCATCGCGATCACCACACGCCCCAGGGCGGGGTGCCACACGACGTCCCACGGGGAGGACAGCGAGATCGCGGTCGGCTCCCCGGGCAGGTCCGCGAGGTCGACGGCGACGTCGCCCTCGTCGTCGACGGCGGCGGCCTCCTTGGCGCGCTCGGAGTCGATGAGCTTCTGCACGCCGTTGCCGGCGAGGGTGCTGACGCGCCCGTCCGACAGGCGCAGGCCCCGCAGCCGGTGGTTGACGGAGTCCGCCACGACGACGTCGTAGCCGACGCGCCCCGCGACGTCCTCGGGCAGCAGCGCCAGGCCCTGGGGCTCGTTGAACAGCGCCTGGTCCGGCCCGCCGTCCGCGTGGCCCTTCTCCCCGGGCGTGGGGAATGCGAGCTCGGCCTGGCCCGCGTCCGCCGCGGCGGGGTCCCCGCCGCCGAACGCGCGGAGCACCGTGGTCAGGTCCTCGGCGACCTCCAGGAGGCGGTGGTGGCCGGTGTCCGAGACGAGGAACGTGCCCGGGCGGGAGCCGCGGCCGCCGAGGGACACGGCCTTGCCGGGGAACGACAGGTCCCGGGCCACGGGCGTGGGCGGGACGTAGGGGCCCGAGCCGCGGTGCAGCGTGCCCTTGGCCTCGTGCTCGGCCACGAGCTCGCGCACGAGCCCGTAGAGCCCGGCCACGTGCCCCTCGCCGGACAGGTGCGCGGCGATGTAGCCCTCCGGGTCCACCACCACGAGGGTGGGCCACGCGCGCGCCGAGTACGCCTGCCACGTGGTCAGCTCGGGGTCGTCCAGCACGGGGTGCTCGATGGCGTAGCGCTCGACGGCGGCCGCGAGCGCGTCCGGGTCCGCCTCGTGCTCGAACTTGGGCGAGTGCACGCCCACCGTGACGAGCACGTCCGCGAACTCCTCCTCGAGCGGGCGCAGCTCGTCCAGGACGTGCAGGCAGTTGATGCAGCAGAACGTCCAGAAGTCGAGGAGGACGACCTTGCCGCGCAGGTCCTCGAGGGCCACCTGCTCGCCGCCGGTGTTCAGCCAGCCGCGGCCCACGAGCTCGGACGCGCGCACCCGGGTGGCCGCGCGCGGCACGGCGGCGGGGGCGTCAGCGGACGGGGCGGGGTTCGGGGTCTGCGGTGCGGTCATGCCCACCATCATGGCGCACGTCCCGGACGCGTCAGCCGTGAGCGGACGCCGGCGGCGTCACAGGGGGAAAGACGACGCCGCCGGGCGGGCCCGGCTCAGTCGGCGGCCAGGGCGGCGGCCAGCATCTCCTCGGCGATGAGCGTGAACTCCTTGCGCCCGGCCTCGGGCCGGCCCACGAAGGAGACCATGACCACGGCGTCGGAGGTGACGGCGGTGAGCACCTGGGCCGTGAGCTGGGGCTCGGACTCCGAGGCCAGGGTCCGCTCCCACACGAGGGCGGACTGCGCGGGGGTGCCGTCGGACAGCGGCGCGTCGGAGACCTCGAGGCGGTAGTCGACGGTCGCGTCCCCCTCCTGCACGGTCATGGTCATCTCGCGGCAGTCGGCGCGCAGGGCGTTGACGGTCTGGAGGTGCCGCTCGACGTCCTGGCGGCCCTGGCCCGTGAGCCGGGCGACCTCCACGGTGCCCGTGCCCGTGAAGGTGTCGGCGCCGACGTCCACCCGCGTGGCCTCGGCCGCGTCGAGGATGATCGGAGAGAAGTCCAGGGCGGTCAGCGGCGCCTTGCACTGCGCCGGCTGCACGGTGGTCCGGTCCGCGTCCGCACGCCGGTCCCGGGAGTCCTCGCGGGCCGCGTCGATCTCCTCCGCCGTGGCGGCCCGCTGCCGGACGAAGCCGAATGTGGCCGCACGCTCGGCCGCGGCCTCCGCCATGCGCTCGTCCTGACGGTCGCCCAGGCCGAGCCCCTCCGGGGCCGCCGACTCCGTGGGCGCCGCGGTGCCGGCGTCGTCGTGGACTCCGTCCGCGGGCGCGGACGCGGCGGCCGGATCGCCGTCCCCGGCCCCGCAGCCCGTCAGGGCCAGCAGACCGGCCGCGACGGCGGCCACGAGGCGCAGCCGACCACGCCGGGGCGCGGCCGGGCTGCCGAGGGGAGGGAGGAGGTCAGCGGACATCACGGGCCTCCTCGGGGCCGGTGGAGGAGTCACGGGCCGCGGGCTCGGCACCGCTCGGGGCGTCGGTGACCGGGGTGCCGTGCATGCGGGCGTACATCTCGTTCCAGCGACGCAGCTCCGCGTCGCCGTCGCGGTCGGCCTGCCGGTCCAGCCGGACCGCGTTCTTGCGGTCGCTGCGATACCAGAGCACGGCCACCATCACCGCCATCATCACGGTGGGGAACTCGCCGATGCCCCACATCACCGCGCCGCCGATCCGCTGGTCCTCGAGGGCAGTGGGACCCCAGTCGCGGCCCATGTTGCCGAACCAGGACGCCTGCATCAGGCCGGTGGAGGTGGTCATGGCCACGCCGATGAAGGCGTGGAAGATCATCGTGGCCATCAGGAGCACGAGCCGCAGGGCGTACGGGGGCCGGCGCGGCAGCGGATCCGAGCCGATCATGACCAGGGCGAACAGGAACCCGGTCAGCAGGAAGTGGACGTTCATGAACTCGTGGCCCACGTGGGTCTCCAGCGAGAACCGGAAGAAGTCCGTGTAGTAGAACACCAGGATCGAGCCGGCGAAGTTGACCCCCGCCACGATCGGGTTCGTGATGAACCGACCCCACGGGGAGTGCACGATCCACAGGATCCACTCGCGCGGGCCGCGCGTCCCGTCCGTGCGGGACGGCAGGGCCCGCAGCGCCAGGGTGATCGGCGCGCCCAGGACGAGGAAGACGGGGCTGAGCATCGTCAGCGTCATGTGGCCCACCATGTGCGCGCTGAACAGGACGCGGCCGTACACGGCCGGGGACCCGGAGGTCGCCCACAGCAGCACGGCCAGGCCCGCGAGCCACGCGACGGTGCGCAGCACGGGCCAGCGGTCGCCGCGGCGGCGCAGCTGCCACACGGAGCGCAGGTACCAGAGGGTCAGGAACGCGATGATCGCGACCCACAGCCAGTCGAACCGCCACATCGTGATCCACCGGGCGCCCTCGAGGGCCGGCGGCAGCTCGTAGCCGGTGAGGATGCGGGCCGGGGAGGCGTCCGGCGCGATCTCCTCCGGCACGGGCGGGGCCGTCCGGGAGAGCACGGAGGAGACGCCCATGACGGCGCCCATGATCACGGCCTCCACGGCGATGAGCTGCCACAGCAGGCGACGCGCGGGGGCGGGGCTGGGACGGTCCGGACCGGCGTCGAGGCGGGGGATCACCCACCGGCGGTGCAGCAGGCCGATCAGGCCGAGGCCCAGGGCCGCCAGGAACTTGGCCGACACGAGGATGCCGTAGGGGCTCAGCAGCTGAGCCGGATCGTCCATGCGGATCGACGCGTTGACCACACCGGACAGCGCCACCGTGACCAGGCCCAGCCCGGCGAGCACGGAGTACCGGGTCAGGACCGTGTGCAGCAGGGGCGCCGGACCCTGCCGGCGCAGGCTGCGGCCCCGCCCCTGCGCCCCGTTGGGCCCGACGAGGGTGTCCGAGATCGCGACGAGCACGAGCAGTCCGCCCACCCACACGACGACGCCGAGCAGGTGCAGGCCGATCGAGTTCACGGCGCCGTTGTGGTCGTCACCGCCCGCCGCGTGCCCGATCAGGGCCAGGGGCACGAGGGCGAGCATCGCCAGGATGCCGGTCCAGAACAGGCCGTTGTGGGAGCGGACGGCGATCGCCAACGTGGTCACGACGGCGGCGATCACGGTGACCCAGAACCACGCCTGGCCCACCGAGATGCCGACCACGTAGGCGGCCAGGCCGTCCGTGAAGCTCTGCCCCGCCGTGACGGGGACGCCGGCGAGATCCGAGTAGGACAGCACGCCGACGGCCAGCGCGGCCACCGTCCACACGCCGGCGCTGACGGCGGCGATCTGCATCACGCGGGTGAACGCGGGGTGCTCGGGCAGCGGTGCGGCGTCCGCGTCCTCGCGCCGCTGCCGGGCGGAGCGGTGCCACCGTTCCGTGCCCGCCGCGTGCGGCGGCAGGACCCCGGCCGCGAAGATCAGCGCGGCGATGGTCAGGGACATCGCCACGTTGGAGACGAGCTCCCCCACGGGCACGCCCCAGCGGGTGATCCACCCCGGGTCGGAGAGCTGGCGCGCGGCGGTGACGCCGGTCAGCCAGCCGGCGGCGGCGAGGCCGGCGGCTCCCGCGGCGGCCACGAGCACCCAGAGCCACCGGGGCACGCCGACCGGCCCCGACGGACCGGGGCGGGCGGCGTCGTCGTTCTCGGCGGGGTGGCTGCCCCGGGCGGGGGCGGTGGCGGCGGACATGGGGTCCATCCTCTCAAAGCATGCGGACGCCCGAAGACGGCGGGAGCGGCCCCGCCGTCGTCGGGCCCCTGGGTCAGGCGAACAGGGCGTCGCCCACGAACCCGCCCTCGGCGCAGCCCGGCGGGATCGCGAAGACCGCCGAGCCCACGGGCACGGTCCACAGGTTCAGGTGGTCCGACTCGGCGAGCCGGGCCTGCACCGGGACGAACTGCCGGTCCACGTCCGCCTGGTAGGCGGCGAAGATCAGGCCGGAGCCCGCCTCCAGCGCCCCGCGCGGGTCGTCGTAGTTGTAGCCGCGGCGCAGCATCCCGTACTCCGGCACGTCCATCCGGGCGCGCCGCAGGTGGGAGATGTCCGGGATCACGGGGAACCCGGCGGGGCCGAGCGCCGCGAAGTCCGGCTCGTCGTGCTCCTGCTCGCCGGTGAGCGGCGCCCCGGTGCCGAGGCGACGGCCGATGACCTTCTCCTTGGCCGGGCGGTCGAGCTCGTCCCACGTGTCCATGAGCATCTCGATGCGCCGGATCACCACGGACGTGCCGTCCGCGATCCACGGGGTGACGCCCACCTGCTCGGCGCCCACGCCCCACACCACGCGGTCGAGATGCGGGGTGTCCGCCGCCGGGTTGCCGGTGCCGTCCACCTGCCCGAAGAGGTTGCGCATGGTGGTGCCGGTGGGATGGGCGCCGCGGGCGGAGCGGAAGCCCTCCTGCACCCAGCGCTCGGTGGCGAACGGCCGGGCCGCCTTGAGGAGCATGCGCCGGGCGTGGGCCACGGACATCCGGTCGTCGCCGCAGATCTGCAGCAGCAGGTCGCCGTCGCTGAACGCGGGGTCCAGGCGGTCGATCTGCTCGAACGCCGGCAGCGGGCGCAGCCAGGCCGGGGCCCGGTCCGGGGCCACGCGGCGGACGAGCTCCGGGCCGAAGCCGAACGTCACGGTGAGCCGTGCGGGGGCGGCGGCGAGCTCCGGCTCGGTGTCCGCGATCGTGGCCCGGCCCTGGGTGAGGCGCGCGGCGTCGTCGGTGAGCAGGCGCAGCATCCGCTCGATCCCCAGCCGGTCCGTGTCCGGGAGCAGGTCGAGGGCGAGGAACACCGCGTGGGCCTGGGCCGGGGTGTCGACGCCGGCCTGGCGCGGCCCGTGGAACGGCACGGTGTCCGTGCCCACGGGCGAGCTGACGGCCACCCGGGCGGACTGGCCGCCGGGCTCGGCCCAGCCGGCCCGGCCGACCTCGCCCTCGATGCCGGTGTCGCCCATGACCTCGGAGGGCGAGGCCCCCGCCCCGGCCGCCCCCGACGCGGCGGGCGCGTCCGGGGTGGCCGAGGCGTGGCCGGCGCCGTAGCCGAGCGCGGTGCCCAGCAGGCCGCCGCCCACCGCGCCCGCCCCGAAGAGCAGGCCGCGGCGGGAGGGCCCGGCCGGGAGGGCCGGGCGGGCGTCCTCCCCGCGGGGGGACGCCTGGCGGGCGTCCTCCCCGCGGGGGGCGTCCGGGTGCTCGGCGGGGTCAGTGGTCGGCATGCTCGTCCGACTCCTCCGCCTCGCCGCCGTGGTAGGACTCGTTGGCGCCGCCGAACGGGCGGGCCACGGAGACGACCTCCATGGTGGAGCCGTCCTCCAGCTCGAGCTCGTAGGCGACCTCCTCGCCGGGCTCGATCGGCTCGGTCAGGCCCATCAGCATCACGTGGGCGCCGCCGGGGGCCAGCTCGAAGGACCCGCCGGCGGGCACCGTGAAGCCGTCCGGGGACTGCTGCATCACCATTTGGCCGTCCTCGTCGGAGACCATCTCGTGGAGCCCGACCGTCTCGCCCAGCTCCGAGCGGACGCCGACGATGTGCAGGTCCTGGTCCGAGGAGTTCTCGAGCATGCCGAAGGAGCCGGTCATGCCCTCCTCGGTGGCCTTCGTCCACGGGTCGGTGATCGTGAGGCCGGCGGCCTGGCCGTCCGCGGTGGACGCGGCCGACGAGGCGTCCGTGGCCGGCGCGACGCTCGAGGCGTCCGACGCGCTCGGGGCGGACCCGACGTCGTCTCCGGCGCAGGCCGTCAGGCCGAGGGCGGCGACGGCGAGCACGGCGGCGGCGCCGAGGCGGCGAGGGACGCGGGGGGAGGTGGTGGTCATGTCTGTGGGGTTCCTTGTCATGCGGGCGCGCGACGACGCGCGGGGCGTGCGGGCGCGCGAGGGCGGGGCCGGTCCCCTCAGGGGGCCGGCCGGGGATCAGAGGTCAGCGGCCGTCGTCGAGGTGGCCGAGTGCGCGGGCGCGGCGGCCCATCAGGAGGAAGGCCACCACGAGCACGGCCAGGCCGGCGATGCCGGCGACCCACACCCAGGCGGGCAGCGCGTCGGAGTCCGCGGGCTGCGCGGCGTCGGAGCCGTCCGCCTGCGCGGTCGCATCGGCCGAGGCGGCGTCGCCCTGGCCTGCCGTGGCCTCCGGGGAGGCGGCGGTCGAGGCCCCGGCGACGGCGGTGCCGCAGCCCTGGGGCGCGGTGCCGGCGGCCGGTGCGGCCGGGTCGTCCACCGCGAAGTCGAACGAGCGCTCCTCGGAGTGTCCGTCCGAGTAGACGACGCGGTAGGCGACCTCGTAGTCGCCGTTGGGCAGGCCCTCGCACAGCGGCGCGGAGAAGGTGGGGCCGTCCCCGGTGCCGGCGGCGGACTGCCACTGGTTGCCGTCGGCGTCGCGGACCTGCACGAGGTTCTGGATGCCCTCGCCGTCGATCAGCTCGCCGCTGAAGGTCAGTGAGACCTCCGACGGCGCCGTCGTGACCGTCTCGCCGACCGCGGGGGCGGTGCGGATGAGCTCGTCGTGCGCGGCCGCGGGGGCGGCTCCGGCGACGACGAGGGCGGGCAGCAGGGTGAGTCCGGCTGCGGCGCGAGCGGCGCGGCGGACAGGGGTGGTCTGGTGATGCATGGTGGTGTCCTCACGGGTCTGCCGCGGTCCCGGACGGGAGTCGCGGGCGGACCGTTCCGAAGGGTCGTCGGGCGCGGTCGGGGCTCGAGACGCGGACGGAGCCGGCGTCCTCAGGCCGCGAGGGCGAACGGCGGGCCGCGCCGCCCCGGAGAGCTGAGGAGGGCGAGGGACGTCACCGGCCGGAGCACCGGCGGGACGGGGACACGGAGGCGGGCCGGCGTCGGCAGGGGGCCGTGCGCTGCCGGCGGCGGGCAGACGACGGCCACCACGCGTTCGGCGATGGTGAGCACGAGGGCCTCACCGCGCCGCAGCACCAGCACGGTGAGGACCGCGGCGATCACGTGGGCCGCGAGCATGCGCAGGTCGGTCAGGTGGCCGGCGGGGGCGCCGGACAGGGCCTCCCCCGGTGCCAGGAGGGCCCCGGCGCCGGGACGGGCGTGGCCGAGGTGGGCGGGGTCGACGCCGGCGGCAGGCGCCACGGCGTGGCCGCCGGCGGCGAGCCCGTAGAGCACGTGGAACAGCCCCTGGGCGATCGCGACGGCGGCGGCGGTGCGCCACAGCGAGAGGGCGCGGCCCGCCAGGGCGGTGCAGAGCGGGGCGGCGAGGACGGCCGCGAAGGCGACCACGCCGACCTCGGGGAACCCGTGGCCGGGCTCGGCGGCGGTGTGGAACAGCGCGGCCAGGGCGGTCATCGCCAGGGCCCCGGCCCAGCCCCGGGCCAGACGGGCCGGCCCACGCACGACGCGCGGAGGGGCGTCCTCGAGGCCGGACGGGGCCCACGGAGCGGCGGCGACGGCGCTGCGCATGCCACGACTCCTCTCCTGACGGCCCCGGTCCACGTCGGCCGGACGATCGTCCGCCCATCCTACGCGGCCGGACACGACGACGGGCGCCCCACCCGAGGGTGGGGCGCCCGTCCTGCGGTGTCCGACGCGGGTCCGGGGACCCGCGTCGCGACCGGGATCACTCGGAGGCGGCGGCCTTGAGCTTGGAGCCGGCGGTCACCTTCACGGAGTGACCGGCCGGGATGGTGATCTCCTCACCGGTGCGCGGGTTGCGACCGGTGCGCTCCTTGCGCTCGGTGCGTTCCACGGCCAGCCAGCCCGGGATCGAGACCTTCTCGCCCTTCTTGACCTGAGCGGTGAACACCTCGAAAAGGGCGTCCAGCACGTCGCTGACAGCGGCCTGGGTGTTGCCGGAGCGCTCTGCGACGGCGGCGACGAGTTCCTTGCGGTTCATGGCCATGGGTCCTCCCTATGGGACGTCGGTTACGGTTCCCGGACCGTTCGGACCGGGCTGCCAGTTGTGAACGTACCACCTCCGGGCCGGCGATTCGCCCCCCGAACGGCGAGAATCCGCGATTTCCTGTGACCCTGACGGCCTTCGCCCCCGATGCACGACGACGGCGGCGCCCCTCTCAAGGAGGGGCGCCGCCGTCGTGGTGGTGCCTAACGCCCGGAGACCGGGCCGCGGGTCACCAGGAGGACTTGGTCACGCCGGGCAGCTCGCCACGGTGCGCCATGTCGCGGAAGCGCACGCGGGAGATGCCGAAGCGCTGGAAGGTGCCGCGCGGACGGCCGTCGATGGCGTCGCGGTTGCGCACGCGCACCGGGGAGGCGTCGCGGGGCAGCTTCTGCAGGCCCAGGCGAGCGGCCTCGCGGGCCTCGTCCGAGGCGTTCGGGTCCACGAGGGTCTTGCGCAGCTCGAGACGCTTCTCGGCGTAGCGGGCGACGATGGCCTTGCGCTGCTCGTTCTTGGCGATCTTGGACTTCTTGGCCATCTCAGCGCTCCTCTCGGAAGTCGACGTGCTTGCGGACCACCGGGTCGTACTTCTTCAGGGTGATGCGGTCCGGGTTGTTCCGGCGGTTCTTGCGGGTCACGTAGGTGAACCCGGTCCCGGCGGTGGACTTCAGCTTGATGATCGGACGAACGTCCTTGTCCTTGGCCATGTCAGAGCTTCACTCCCTTCGCGATCAGGTCCGCCACGACGGCGTCGATCCCGCGCACGTCGATGGTCTTGATGCCCTTGGCGGACAGCGTCAGCGTGACGTTGCGGCGCAGGGAGGGGACCCAGTAGGTCTTCTTCTGGATGTTCGGGTCGAACCGGCGCTTGGTGCGACGGTGCGAGTGGGAGATGCTGTGGCCGAATCCCGGCCCAGCCCCGGTTACCTGGCAGTGAGCTGCCATGATCACTCCTCGTGGCAAGTAGTAGTAAAAGGACGGGCGGAACCCGCATGGCGGCGAGCCGCGGACCTGTCCGCGGACACCTGTTGTGAGCCCCGCCCCGGGTGTGGACACCGCACTCTTACTGCGACTTCTCGAAAAGGGGGACCAGGCTGGGTGAGAGCCAACCGAAGTTCCTTATGGGATCGCTGGTGTGGACGGTGAGCCCCGGTCCGCCCTGAGGACGTCCCGGGATCCGGTCTGCGGGAGCGCGTTGCTTTTCCGACCCGCCGTCCGCCCGGTCACCTGACCGATGGAACGACGAGAACAACGCGGCGTGCGCCGTCCCACCTTACGCGAACCGTGGGCGTCGCTTCAACTCGACGGGGGGCGCCTGTGGTATGCGCACGGTCCTCGGCCCCCGGGGCCGCTCCGCGCGCGCCACGGCGCGGCCACGGGCGCTGGGCCGGCCCACCCCTCCGGCGTGGATCAGGCGACCGACGCCCCCAGCAGCGAGCCCACCGCGAAGGTCAGGCCGAGCGCCAGGGCGCCGCCGAGGACGACGCGCACGGCCGCCCGCAGCGCGGGCGCGTCGCCGAGCCGGGCCCCGACCCAGCCGGTGACGGCGAGGGCCACGAGGGTGACGGCGAACGTGAACGGGACGCGGAGGCCCACCGGCGCCAGGACGACCGTCAGGAAGGGCAGCAGCGCGCCCACGAGGAACGCAAGGAAGGACGCCCCGGCGGCGGCCCACGGGCTGACGACGTCCTCCTCCGCCATGCCCAGCTCCATGCGCAGATGCGCGGCGAGCGCATCCTTCTCGGTGAGCTCCCGCGCGGCGGCCTCGGCCGTGGCCCGGCTCAGGCCGTCCGCCTCGTAGAGCTGCACGAGCTCCTCCAGCTCACCCTCGGGATCCTCCTCGAGCTCACGGCGCTCCTTGGCGATCAGCGACTTCTGCGAGTCGGAGGACGAGGAGACGGACACGTACTCGCCCAGCGCCATGGAGAAGGCGCCGCCGACCACGGCCGCGGCGCCGGCCAGCAGGATCGGGGTGAACGCCGTCGTCGCACCGGCGACACCGACGACGGTGGCCGCGACGGACACGATGCCGTCGTTGGCACCGAGCACGCCCGCGCGGAGCCAGTTGAGGCGGGCATGCACGCCGCCGGTGGCGTGCGGCTCGTCGGGACCGCCCGGCGGGAGCTGATCTGCCAGGGGCGAGGACTGTTCAGACGTGTGCGACATGTCTCCATGCTCGCGGCGCCGGGCGGGGCGCGCCAGACAGGTGAGGCGTTCCTTCGGACGGGGACGCCACGACACCCGGTCTCGCTGTTGCCAGGATTGTTCAACAACAGCTACCGTCTCCCCCAGCGCCTCGTGACGCCCGTCACCTCGCCCGGCGCCCTCGACGAAGGTGACCACCGTGTCCCACGCAGACATCCCCCACGCCGGGCCGGACGGCGCGACCCCCTCGGGCACCGCACCGAAGACGGACTCCCGTGCCGCGAGCGCCACCCGGCGCACCGCACTGCTCGGCGCCATGTTCCTCATGGCCACCTCGGCCATCGGCCCCGGCTTCATCACGCAGACCGCCACGTTCACCGTCCGGATGGGCGCCGCGTTCGCGTTCGCCATCCTGGTCTCGATCCTCATCGACATCGCCGTCCAGATGAACGTGTGGCGCGTCATCGGCGTCTCCGGCATGCGCGCCCAGGAGCTGGCGAACCGCGTCCTGCCCGGCCTCGGCTGGGTCCTCGCCGCGCTCGTGTTCCTCGGCGGCATGGTCTTCAACATCGGCAACATCGCCGGCACCGGCCTCGGCGCGAACGCCATGCTCGGCGTCGACCCCCTGATCGGTGGCGGCGTCTCCGCGCTCATCGCGCTGCTGATCTTCCTCTCCAAGCGCGCCGGCGTGGCCCTGGACCGGATCGTGGTGGCGCTCGGCGCCGTCATGATCCTGCTGATGCTGTACGTGGCCATCACCTCCGCCCCGCCCGTGGGCGAGGCCCTGCGCCAGTCCGTGATGCCGGAGGAGGTCGACTTCTTCGTGATCGTCACCCTCGTGGGCGGCACCATCGGCGGCTACATCACCTACGCGGGTGCCCACCGCATGATCGACTCCGGAGTGAAGGGCGTGGACGACGTCCAGGACATCACCCGCAGCTCCGTGGCCTCGATCCTCGTGACCGGCCTGATGCGCGCCCTCCTGTTCCTGGCGATCCTCGGCGTCGTCGCCTCGGGGGCGGTGCTGTCCAAGGACAACCTGGCCGCCTCCGCCTTCCAGGCCGCCGCCGGCGACATCGGCCTGCGCATGTTCGGCATCGTCCTGTGGGCCGCCGCCGTCACCTCCGTGATCGGCGCGTCGTACACCTCGATCAGCTTCGTCACCCGCTCCACCACCAGCGCCCGCACCCGCAACCTGCTGACGGTCGCCTTCATCGTGGTCTGCACCGCCCTCTACCTGGCGCTGCGCCAGGCCCCGCAGACGCTGCTCGTGTTCGCCGGCGCGTTCAACGGCATGATCCTGCCGGTCGGCTTCGCCGCCCTCCTGTACGTGGCCTGGCGCCGCCGCGACCTGCTGCACGGCTACCGCTACCCCGGGTGGCTGCTCGTGATCGGCGCGCTCGCGTGGATCGTCTCCGTGTTCATCGCGGTGCGCGGGTTCATCCCCATGGTCGAGATGATCACCGGTGCCTGAGATGACCACGACGACGCCGCTGCCGCCGCTGGACGGCGCCACGACCCCCGCGCAGGCCCGCGAGCGGTTCCGCGCGGGGCTCGTGCGGCCGACCTCGGGGATCGCCGACGGCTACGCGCAGGCGAACCTCGTCTCGATCCCGCAGGACCACGCCTACGACGTCCTGCTCTTCGCCCAGCGCAACCCCCAGGCCCTGCCGCTGCTCGGCGTGTTCGAGGCCGGCGAGGTCAACGGCCCCGCGCTGGACGGCGACGTCCGCACGGACGTGCCGCAGTACGTGGTGTACCGCGACGGCGTCGAGACGGACCGCCCCACGGATCTGCTCGACGTGTGGCGGGACGACCTCGTGACGTTCGTGATCGGCTGCTCGTTCACCTTCGAGTCCGCCCTGGTGGCCGAGGGCATCCGGATGGCCCACCAGGACGCCGGTGTGAACGTGCCGATGTACCGCACCACGCGGCGCTGCGCCTCGGCGGGCCGCCTCTCGGGCCCGCTCGTGGTCTCGATGCGCCCCATCCCCGCCGACCGTGTGGCCGACGCCGTGCGCATCACCTCCCGCTACCCCGCGGTGCACGGCGCGCCCGTGCACGTGGGCGACCCGGCCGGCCTCGGGATCACGGACCTGTCGGCACCGGACTTCGGCGACGCCGTCGAGGTCCCGCAGGGCCACCTGCCCGTGTTCTGGGCGTGCGGGGTGACGCCGCAGGCGGCGATCATGGAGTCCCGCCCGCCGCTGGCCATCACGCACGCGCCCGGGCACATGCTCATCACGGACCTGCCGGACCGGATGTTCCAGGTCCCGTGACCGTCAGGGCCCGGGCAGGCGGTCAGTCCCCCACGGCGGCGAGGTGCGCCAGGACGAACTGCTCCGCCTCGTCCAGGTAGTCGCCGAACATGGCGTGCACCGCGGGGAGGTCGCCGGCCAGCAGCCGCTCCACGATCCACCGGTTGCGGTCCGCGAACTGCACGTGCAGGCGCGTCTGCTCGTCCATGGGGTGGAACGCCAGGCGCACGCGGGCCTGCACCGACGCCATGAGCCGCGTGAGCTCGGGGGCGCCTGCCAGGTCCACGATACCGACGTGGACGCGATGGTTGGCGTCGCCCAGGACCCGCGCGGGGGTGTCCGGGCCGCCCGAGAGCAGGTCCTGGGCACAGCGCAGGTGGCGCGCCGCGCCGGGGGTGAGCTCTCCGTGCTCGAGGGCGCCGAGCTGGATCACCCGACGCGTGCGGTACAGCCCGCGCACGTCCTCCGGACCCGGCGCCGCCACGAACACCCCGCGGTGCGGCCGTCGCTCCACGAGGCCCTCCGAGGCCAGCATGGTGAACGCCTCGCGCAGGCTGTTGCGGCTGACCTGGAGCTCGGCGGCCAGCGCCACCTCTCCCAGCCGCTCCCCCGGCACGAGTCCGGCCGCCGCGATCCGCTGCCGCAGCTGCGCGGCCGCGGCCACGGGAGCCGGGGCCGGGGCGGACTCCCCGCCGCCGGCGCCGGGCACGATGCCTTCCCCGGTGACACCGCCGCGCGCCGGCACCCTCACGCCCCCAGCCGGGCGATCGCCTGGCCGCGCGTCACCGAGGCCGGGGTCTCGGCCACGAGGAGCTGGATCCGGCCCGCACGCGGGGCACGGATCGGCGTCTCCATCTTCATCGCCTCGACGATCGCGACCGTGTCACCCTCGGCCACCTCGGCGCCGTCCTCGACCTTCCACGAGGCCAGGGTGCCGGTGACCGGCGAGGCCACGGTGCCGTCGTCGTCGGGCTTCCCGGCGCCGGCAGCGCCGGCCGGGGCCGCGGCACCCGCGCCGCCGCCTCCGAGGAGGGCCGCGTAGAGATCGGCGGGCAGGCCCAGTCGCACGGCGCGGCCGTCCAGCTCGACGGTGACGGCAGTCCGGCCGCCCGCAGGCACCTCGGCGCCCAGGTAGGGGGACTCGGCCAGCGGCTCGGCGAACTCGGACTCGATCCACGTGGTGTAGACGCCGAGGCGGTCCCCCGAGGTGAAGGCGTCCTGCTCGAGCACGGCGCGGTGGAACGGCACCACGGTGGGCACGCCGTCGATGCGCAGCTCGGCCAGGGCGTCGCGGGCGCGGGCGATGGCCTGGGCGCGGTCCTCGCCCCACACGATGAGCTTGGCGAGCAGGGAGTCGTACTCGCCCGGCACCACGGAGCCGGTGCGGACGCCCGAGTCCATGCGGACCCCGGGGCCGGTGGGGGCCTCGAACGCGTCGATCGGGCCGGGCACGGGCAGGAAGCCGTACGCCGGGTCCTCAGCGTTGAGGCGGAACTCGAGGGCGTGGCCGCGCGGCGTCGGGTCCTCGGGGATGCTCAGCGGCTCGCCGGCGGCGACGCGGAACTGCTCGCGCACCAGGTCCACGCCGAAGACCTCCTCGGTGACCGGATGCTCCACCTGCAGGCGGGTGTTCACCTCCAGGAAGCTGATGAGGCCGTCCGGGGCCACGAGGTACTCGACCGTGCCGGCCCCGGTGTACCCGGCGGCGCGGCAGATCTCGCGGGCGGAGGTGTGGATGCGCTCGCGCTGCTCGTCCGTGAGGAACGGCGCCGGGGCCTCCTCCACGAGCTTCTGGTTGCGGCGCTGCAGGGAGCAGTCGCGGGTGCCGAGCACGGCCACGTGGCCGTGCTCGTCGGCGAGGACCTGGGCCTCCACGTGGCGGGGGCGGTCCAGGAAGCGCTCCACGAAGCACTCGCCGCGGCCGAACGCGGCGACGGCCTCGCGGACGGTCGCCTCGAACGCGTCCTCGACGTCGCCGAGCTCGCGCACCACGCGGATGCCGCGGCCGCCGCCGCCGAAGGCCGCCTTGATGGCGATCGGCAGGCCGTGCTCCTCGGCGAACGCGCGCGCGGCGGCGGCGTCCGGCACGGGGCCGTCCGAACCCGGCACGAGCGGGGCGCCCGCCTGCTGGGCGAGGGAGCGGGCGGTGATCTTGTCGCCGAGGGCGCGGATGGCGTCCGGCGACGGGCCGATCCAGGTCATCCCGGCGTCGATCACGGCCTGCGCGAAGTCGGCGTTCTCGGAGAGGAAGCCGTAGCCCGGGTGCACGGCGTCGGCGCCGGCGCGGCGGGCGACGTCGAGGACCGCGTCGATCTTCAGGTAGGTGTCCGCCGAGGACGCGCCCGGCAGGTGGAAGGCCTCGTCCGCGACGGCCACGTGCAGGGCGTCGGCGTCCGGATCCGAGTAGACGGCGATCGAGGCGATGCCGTGGTCGCGGGCGGCGCGGGCCACGCGCACGGCGATCTCGCCGCGGTTGGCGATGAGCACCCGCGTGACGGGGCGGGCGGCGGGGGTGGTGGTCATGCGGGGGTCTCCTCGGAGGGCGATGCGGAGTCGACGACGGTCTCGGCGCCGGGGCGGGGATGGGGGACGAAGCGGACGCGGGCGCCCGGCGGCAGCTGGGCCGCCAGGCTGAGGTCCGCGCGGGCCACGACGCCGATCACCGGGTAGCCGCCGGTGACCGGATGGTCGGAGAGGAACAGGACGGGCTCACCCGAGGGCGGCACCTGCAGCGCGCCGCGCACGGCGCCCTCGGACTTCAGCTCGCCCTCCCGCACGCGCTCGAGCGGCGCGCCGTCGTCGGGGGCCGTGAGGCGCACCCCGATCCGGTCGGTCTGCTGGCTCACGTCCCAGTCCTGCGTGAACAGGCGCTCCAGGCCCGCCTCGCCGAACCAGTCGTCGCGGGGGCCGGGGACCACGCGCAGCACGGCCACCTGGCCGGGCGCGGGCATGGGGCGCAGCGAGGTCTCCGGGTCCCCCACCGTCGCGACGCCGGCCTCCGCCGAGGCGGGGGCGCCGGCGGCGGTCGGGCTCGCGGCGGAGGCGCCGGCGGCGCCCCTCGCATCCGGGCCGACGCGGCGGGCGAGGCGGTCCCCCGCCGTCAGCGGGGCGGGGCCGAGCCCGGACAGGGTGTCGGTCGAGCGGCTGCCGAGCACGGGCGGCACGTCGATCCCGCCCCGGAGGCCCACGTACACGCGCAGGCCGCCGACCGGCTCGTCCACCGTCAGCGTCTGGCCGTCCAGCACGACGAACGGCGTGCGGGCGGGCACCCGGCGCGTGGCGCCGTCGGCCGCGGTGATCGTCCCGCCGGCCTCGGCGCCGGCCAGGGCCATCACCTGGTGGCCGTGCGCGGTGAGGGTGAGGCCGCCCAGGGCGGTCTCCAGCACCGCCTCGCGTGAGCGGTTGCCCACGAGCCGGTTCGCCTGGCGCGCCGCGTCCCGATCGGCCGCGCCGGACACGACGACGCCGAGGTCGCCCAGGCCCGGGCGGCCCAGGTCCTGGACCAGGGTCAGGAGCCCCGGGTCCACGACGGTGACGCCGCGGCGGCCGGCCACGGACGGGAGGCCGGCCGCGGCGTCGGCGGGCGGGGTGGCGTCGACCGCCGCGTCCGTGCCGGAGGTGACGGACGCCGTCGGGCGCACGGGGACGTAGCGGACACGGTCGCCGGGCTGCAGCAGGGCGGGCTGCTCGCGGCCGAGGTCCCACAGGGCCGCGGTGGTGTGCCCCAGCAGCTGCCAGCCGCCGGGCGAGGTGCGCGGGTAGACGGCAGAGAAGGCCCCGGCGACGGCGACGGCGCCCGCGGGGACGGCCGTGCGGGGCGAGCTGCGGCGGGGCGCCTCGAACGGGGCCGCCTCGGAGGCGCAGTACATGAACCCCGGCGCGAAGCCGCCGAACGCGGCGAACCAGTCGGCCTCGCTATGGGCCCGGATGACGCCGTCGACGCCGAGCCCGGTGAGCCGGCCGACCTCGGCGAGGTCCTCACCGTCGTAGACCACGGGGATCTCGACGACGCGGCCCCCCGTCAGCTCACCGGCGTCGGGGGTGAGAGTGCTGACCCGCGGTGCGGCGTGCTCGGCGGCGGCCTGCGAGGTGAAGGTCACCAGGACGGTCGCGGCGGCGGCCATGACCTGGCGCTGGCCGCGCTCCGGGTGGGCCGTGAGGTGGGCGTGGACGGCCATGACGTCCTCGAGCGAGGCGCACTCGACGAGGAAGCCCTGGGTGCCGACCCAGCGGATCGGGCGGGCCGGCGGCTCGGCGGCGGGGTGATGTGGGGCGCTCATGCGAAGGCCTTGATGGCCACGCCCGCGCCCTCGAGCGCGCGGCGCACGGCCGCGGCCATGGCCACGGCGCCGGGCGTGTCGCCGTGCAGGCAGATGCTCTCGGCGTCGACGCGCACGTCCGTGCCGTCCACCGCCGCGACGACGCCCTCGGTTGCCAGGCGCACCATGCGGGCGGCGACGTCGTCCTCGTCGTGGAGGACCGCGCCGGGCTCGCGGCGGGAGACGAGCGTGCCGTCCGGGTTGTAGCCGCGGTCCGCGAAGGCCTCGGCGACGCCGCGCAACCCCGCGGCGGCCGCCTTGTCCAGGGCGACGGAGCCGGGCAGGAGCAGCAACGGGAGGTCGGAGCCGAACGCCTTGACGCCGTCGACGACGGCCTGGGCGTGCGCCTCGTGACGGACGATCGTGTTGTAGAGGGCGCCGTGCGGCTTCACGTAGCGGACCTGGCCGCCGGCCGCGCGGGCGAGCGCGTCGAGGGCGCCGATCTGGTAGAGGACGTCATCGGCCAGCTCGGTGGGCGTGCAGTCCAGGAAGCGGCGGCCGAATCCGGCGAGGTCGCGGTAGCCGACGTGCGCGCCGATCGTGACGCCGGCGGCGACCGCGTCACGGCAGGTCTGGGCGATCCCCGAGGGATCGCCCGCGTGGAAGCCGCACGCGACGTTGGCAGAGGAGACGGAGGGCATGATGGCGGCGTCGTCCCCCATCGTCCACGAGCCGAAGGACTCGCCGACGTCGGAGTTCAGGTCGATCTGCGGCGCGTGAGACACAGTGCAGTCCTCTCGGATCGGGCCCGGCTGAGGTGCCGGTCACACAATCTTGAGGCATGAGGGATGATTGTTCAACAATCCCCGGCGCGCCTCCCTGGCGCCCACCCGCACCGCATGCCAACGCGGGTTGAGTTGTCGCGGGTGTCCCAGCCCGGGACCCGCGACAACTCAACCCGCGTTGCGGACCGGGCCGAGCGGCCTCACCGCAGCGGCGTGTGCTCCGGGTCCACGCGCTCGCCCTCGCGCACGGGCCCGGGCGCGGTGCCGCCACCCCACGGGTCCCCGCCGAACGCCTCACGCCCGTGCTCGCTCAGCCAGCTCGCCAGCTCCGGGCCCGCGGACACGATGCCCGTCGGGTTGATGTCCTCGTGCACCACGTAGTAGTGCTCCTTGATCTGCGCGAAGTCGATCGTGTCGCCGAAGCCCGGGGTCTGGAACAGGTCGCGCGCGTAGCCCCACAGCGCCGGCATCTCGGTCAACCTGTTCCGGTTGCACTTGAAGTGCCCGTGGTACACGGGGTCGAACCGCACCAGCGTGGTGAACAGCCGCACGTCGGCCTCGGTGATCCGCTCCCCCATCAGGAAGCGGCGCGTCGTCAGGCGCTCCTCGAGCCAGTCCATCGCGGTCCACAGCCGCTCGTACGCAGCGTCGTACGCCTCCTGCGAGCCCGCGAAGCCACACCGGTACACGCCGTTGTTCACCTCGGTGAACACGCGCTCGATCACCTCGAACATCTCGTCCCGCTCCGGCCCGGCGTCGGGGATCAGCTGCGGGGCGCCGTCGCGGTGGAACGCGGTCCACTCCGTCGAGAGGTCGAGGGTGATCTGCGGGTAGTCGTTGGTCACGACGCCGCCCGTCGGCACGTCCACGATCGCCGGCACCGTGATGCCCCGCGGGTAGTCGGGGAACCGCGTGAAGTAGTTCTCCTGGATCCGCTCGGTGCCGAGCACGGGGTCCTTCCCGCCCTCGTCGAGGTCGAAGGTCCAGGAGCGCTCGTCGTGGGTCGGCCCCGGGGTGCCCAGCGAGATCGCGTCCTCCAGGCCGAGCAGGCGCCGCACGATGATCGTCCGGTTCGCCCACGGGCACGCCCGCGCCGCCACGAGCCGGTAGCGGCCCGCCTCGACGGGCCACGCCTCGGCCCCCTCGGTGAGCCCGCCGCCCACGCGGCCGACCGTGGACGGCTCGGCCACGGGCAGGGCCCGCACGGCCTCCGGGTCCGCCACGATCCGGTCCGCGATGTAGTTCGTGTCCCGCGTGAACTCCGCCCCGGACTGCACGTAGTTGCCCGTGAGTCCCTCGCGCGTGTCGATGGTGCCGCGGTCCGCGGCCTGGCCGGTCTGCTGGTTCTCCATACACTCGAGCCTATGACGACGACCACC
The DNA here is from genome assembly GCF_037853785.1 of Micrococcus sp. GPGPB33. Lineage (NCBI taxonomy): Bacteria > Bacillati > Actinomycetota > Actinomycetes > Micrococcales > Micrococcaceae > Micrococcus > Micrococcus sp. GPGPB33. The sequence goes on along the minus strand of NZ_JAQMWO010000002.1, from coordinate 1,077,334 downwards.
GCCACACCCGGCCCCACGCCCGCCCCGCTGGTGCGCTGCGTGACCGCCCAGAACCCCTCCCCGATGACCCTCGCGGGCACCAACACGTACGTGGTCGCCGCACCGGACTCGGATGCGGCCGTCGTGGTGGACCCGGGCCCGGAGGACGACGTCGCCGCCCACCTCGAGCGCGTCCGTGCGGCGGCCGAGGGGCGCCGGATCGCGCTCATCCTGGTGACGCACCGGCACGCCGACCACACCGGCGGGGTGGACGCGTTCCACGCGGCCACGGGCGCCCCCGTGCGCGCCGCGGACCCGGACTGGTGCCGCGGCGGGGCCGCCGTCCTGACGCCGGACGAACGGATCGACGTCGCCGGCACCCCGGTGCTGGCGTGGCACACCCCGGGCCACACCTCGGACTCCTACTCGTTCGCCGTCCCGGACGCGGGCGCGCACGGCGCGGTCATCACGGGCGACACCATCCTCGGCTCGGGCACCACCATGCTCGACCACCCGGACGGCACCCTCACCGACTACCTGGCCAGCCTGCGCCGCCTCGAGGCGGCGGGCCCGCTCACGGTGCTGCCTGCGCACGGGCCCGTGCCGGAGCCGCTGGACGTCGTCGCCCGCGACTACCGGCACCACCGCGAGGGCCGCCTGGAGCAGATCCGCGCCGCCCTGGCCGCGCTGCCCGAGACCGAGGCGGCGACGATCACACCCGAGGACCTGGCCCCGCGCATCTACCCCGGCCTCACCGGCACCGTGGCCCGCGTGGCCGTCCAGACGGTGGCCGCGCACCTGCGCCACCTGCGCGAGGGCTGAGCCCCTCCGCCGCGGGCCCGGTCCGCACTACGCTGACCTCAGACCCGTCCCCTCGACCCCGCGGAGGCACCCCATGACCATCCTCGTCGGCTACGCCCCCTCGAAGGCCGCGGACGCCGCTCTGGACACTGCCCTGGACATCGCCCGCTCCACCGGCGAGCACGTGGTGGTGGTCAATGCGGGCCCCGGCGGCGAGCACCGCACCAAGTCCCTCGTCACGGAGGAGCAGCAGCGCGGCGTGCAGGCCCGGTTGGACGCATCCGGCGTGACGGCCGAGTTCCGTCAGTACGCGCGTGGCCGGTCCACGGTGGAGGAGATGAAGGACGTGGCCGCGGAGCTGGACCCGTCCATCGTGGTCATCGGCGTGCGCCGCCGCGGCGGCTTCGGCAGGTTCGTCATGGGATCGGTCTCGGACGAGCTGCTGCAGGAGATCGATCAGCCGGTGCTGTGCGTGAAGGAGTACCGGCAGTACGGGGACCACACGCCCGAGGCCGTGAGCCACGTCGCCGAGACGGACCCGGGCACCCACGGCCTGCCCGCGTCCGAGCCGATGGCCGAGCGGCGTCGGCTCACGCCCGTCGATCCCGGGGACCCGACGCTCGAGCGCTGAGCGCTCCCGCCGGGCCTCAGTCCTCGTCGTCCTGACGGCGGCGCGTGACGGCGTCGTCGAGGGGGCCGGCCGCCTGGGAGCCGGTGCCGCTGCGCCGCCCGGCCTCGTCCGCCGCCGCGGCCTCCGCCGCCTGCTTGGCCTGCTGCGCGCGCCGCTCGGCGAACGCCTCCTCGCCCGGGCCGGCGAGTTCGCGGTTGCGCTGCACCGCCGTCATCGAGCCGGTGTACAGGCCGGAGTGGTCGCCCACGCGGGTCAGCGGTGTGGTGAGGGTGTCCGGGCGCGGATCGGCGCCGTCGACGCGCGGCAGCGGCGCGGTGCGCGGGCGCGGCTCGCGGGCCGCCACCCCGGAGCCGTCCGGGCCCGGCTCGCCCGTCCGGTCGCCACCGCGGGCCGCCGCGTCGGAGCCCTCGGAGGCGGGCGCCGCGTCGTCGTGGGCGGGGTGCCGGTCCACCATGCGCTGCACCACGATGCCCTCGGGGTGCTCGTGGCGCAGGAAGGCCACGAGGTCCTCGCGCACGAGGCAGCGCAGGTCCCAGAGGTCGCCGGAGTTGCGGGCGGAGACCACGGCGCGGATGCGCACGACGCCGCCGGTCGCGTCGGTCACCTGCAGCGCGTGCTCGCGCCCGTCCCACAGGTCCGTGGACTCGAGCAGCTGGGTGAGTCGTGCGCGCAGCGCATCCATGGGCACGCGCCAGTCCACGTCCAGCTCCACGACGCCGGAGACCTCGGCGCCCACCCGCGTCCAGTTCTCGAACGGCTGGGTGGTGAAGTGCGAGGACGGGTAGACCATGCGGCGGCCGTCCCAGAGCTTGAGCACCACGTTGGACAGGGTGATCTCCTCGACGGTGCCGAACACGCCCTCCATGTCCACCACGTCGCCCACCCGGATCGCGTCCGTGAAGGCGAGCTGGAAGCCGGCGAACACGTTGGTCAGCGTGGACTGCACGGCCAGGCCGGCGATCACCGAGATCACACCGGCGGAGGCGAGCAGGCCGGCCCCGAGCGAGCGCACCTCGGGCACCCCCAGCAGGACCACGGCGACGGCCACCACCACGATCACCGCGTTGAGGATGCGCCGGATCAGGATGGTCTGCGTGCGGATGCGTCGCTCGCGGCGGTGCTCGACGCGGGTCTCCTGGTAGCGGCCGAGGATCCCCGCCTCGATCACGCCGACCAGGCGCCACGCGGCCCACGCGCCCGCCGCGGCCACGGCGATGAGCATCAGGAACGACGCCGGCCGGTACCAGGTCTGCTCCTCGGCCATGACCCCGAGCCAGATCCGGGAGGCCAGCAGGCCGGCGGCGACGGCGGCCGGCAGGCTCAGCCGCGCGGCGCCGTGCTGGAACGCGGGGCGGCGCACGAGCACGACGCGTGCCACCTGCAGGGCCAGGTACACGACCGCCGCGCCGATCGCGAACGCCATCAGCACGGTCAGCAGCGTCCCCCATTCCACGCCGAAGGCCCGGGTGGTGGCGGCCGCCCCGTCCTGGATGTCCCCCTCCACCCCGGACGGCACGGTCTCGCCCGCCAGGAGGCGGTCCAGGGCGGTCAGCAGGGGCGGGGTCGCGAGGGCGGGCAGCGCGGGGAAGACCATGACGACAGTCTGACACCCGCCCCCGGACGCACCCCGGAGAAGAGCACAATGGAGCCTGACCGTCCGCGCGGTCCGGGCCCGGCCGTCGTCGCGCCCCGTCCCGCCGGCCCGCCGCCGCCCCCCTGGAGGAATCCGTGCTCTCCGTCACCGACCTGCGCCCGCTCGACACCGCCACCGCGGACCTGTCCCGCATCATCCCGCGGGCGAACGTGGACGTGTCCTCCGTGGTGCCGGTGGTCGCCCCGATCATCGAGCAGGTCCGCCACGGCGGCGAGCAGACCCTGTTGGACCTGGCCGAGCGGTTCGACGGTGTCCGTCCGCCGGCCCTGCGCGTGCCCGCGGAGGCGCTCGAGGCCGCCCTGGCCGGGCTCGACCCGCGGGTGCGCGCCGCCCTGGAGGAGTCGATCCGCCGGGCCCGGCTCGTGCACGACGCCCAGCACCCCCAGGACTCCACGGTCGAGCTCGGCGAGGGCGCCGTCGTGGAGAACCACTGGACCCCCGTGGGCCGCGTGGGCCTGTACGTGCCCGGCGGCCGCGCCGTGTACCCCTCCTCGGTGGTGATGAACGTGGTGCCCGCGCAGGCGGCCGGCGTGGGGAGCCTCGCGGTGACCTCGCCCCCGCAGCGGGACCACGGCGGCCTGCCCCACCCCACCGTGCTCGCCGCGTGCGCGCTGCTGGGCGTGGACGAGGTCTACGCGGCCGGCGGCGCCCAGGCCGTCGCCATGCTGGCGCACGGCATCCAGGACGACGACGGCGGGTGGCTCTGCGCGCCCGTCGACCTGGTGACGGGGCCCGGCAACGTGTACGTGGCCGCCGCGAAGCGCGCCCTGCAGGGCGTGATCGGCGTGGACGCCGAGGCCGGGCCGAGCGAGATCGCCGTGATCGCGGACGGCACCGCCCGCGCCGACTGGGTGGCCGCGGACCTGATCAGCCAGTCCGAGCACGACCCGCTGGCCGCCTCCGTGCTCATCACGGACTCCGAGGACCTGCTCCGGGACGTGCTGGCGGCGATCGAGGCGCAGGTGCCCGGGGCGTTCCACGAGGACCAGATCCGCGAGGCCCTCACCGGCCCCCAGTCCGGCGTGCTGCTGGTGCGGGACATGGACCAGGCCGTGGAGGTCTCCGACCGCTACGCCACCGAGCACCTCGAGATCCAGACGCGCGACCCCGAGGACCTCGTGGGGCGCATCCGCAACGCCGGCGCCGTGTTCGTGGGCCCGCACGCCCCCGTGCCGCTGGGCGACTACTCGGCCGGGTCCAACCATGTGCTCCCCACCTCGGGGACGGCCCGGCACTCCTCCGGTCTGAACACGGTGACGTTCCTGCGCCTGCAGCAGCGCATCCGCTACACGGAGACCGGGCTCAAGGAGGTCGCGGACGGGATCGGCGTGCTGGCCGAGGACGAGCGCCTGCCCGCGCACGGCGCCGCGATCCGCGCCCGCTTCGCGTGAGGGGGCGGGCGTGAGCGGCGTCCGCATCGACGCGTGGCTGTGGGCCGTGCGGCTGTACAAGACCCGGTCCGCGGCCACGGCGGCCGTGCGCGCAGGCCACGTGCGCATCGACGGCGAGCCCGTGAAGGCGGCGACGCCCGTCGTCGTCGGGAACCGGGTGCGGGTGCGCCAGGACGGAGGTGAGCGGATCCTCGAGGTCACGGGGCTGATCGCCAAGCGGGTGGGCGCCCCCGTGGCCCGGCAGCAGTACGTGGACCACTCCCCGCCGCCCATGCCGCGTGAGCTGCTCGCGGTGCCGTACCGCGAGCGGGGCGCGGGCCGGCCCACCAAACGGGACCGCCGGCAGCTGGACGCGCTGCGCGGCCGCGACCGACGCTGAGCGTCTCCGTCCTCCCCGCGCCGTCATCCGCCGTCGTGATGGCGGCCTCATGCGGAGGGTGCGGTCAGCACCATCCGGAACGACTTGTCGTTGTCCACCGTGACGGTGAACGTCATCGGCCCCGCCTCATCCACGGGGGGAGTCGCCGCCGACCAGCCGCCGCACAGCGCCTCCGATCCGGCCATCCAGGTCTTCGTTCCCCCGCCACCCCGTGAGGTCAGGATCTCCGTCTCACCGGTGGCATCCGAAGGACACAGCACGATGACCCGAAGGACCGCACCCTGTTGAGCGTCCACGGTGATCTGCTGTGTGCCCGTCCCGACCGCCTCCTCCAGGACGGACTCCTTCTCCGGGTCGAGATAGCCCGCATCCGGATGCCGGCGCGTGTACTCGACCAACGTCATCCCGTCCTCCTCGAACAGCGCGGCGGGGAGTGCTTCTTCACCGGCGGGTGACGACGCGGACGAACCGGTGGCGGAGGCCGACCGGGTTGCCGAGGGGGCCGCTGACGTCACGGTGACGGAGGACGCCGCAGCGGTGGATGCCTTCGCGGTGGAGGAGACGCTGCCCGGGGAAGCGGAGCATCCCGAGATGGCGGTACCGAGGAGAGCCGCGACGACCACGGCGGCCGACAATGCCGCACGGTTCTTCTCGATGTCCATCCGCATGATCTGATCCCTCTCAGAGAACCGTCTGCGGGGGCCGGAGGCCGCGGTCTCGAGCTCCCCCCTCTCGAGTGGCTTGATCCTGGCCGGCGATGCGCGGTGTGTCAAGCATCACATCGGGCAGCTCGGATGACGCCGCGCGACCGCCGCGCTTTGACCACCCCACGGACCCCTCCGTAGGCTGACCCCAGAATCACGAGTTCCCGTCATTCACGGCCCTGGCCGGCGGGACGGCAACCCTCTCACGCAGTAGTGGGGTGCTCCAGGTGATGATTCGGCCCCTCGGACACCCCGACGGGCAAGTACCGCGCCTCCGCGGATCCGGGCGATCCGCGTTCCCGCCTTCTGCGGAGCCGCGCCAGTCATCGGAAGAGGACGCGCGCCATGACCCTGACCCACGAACCCCACACCGCCACGTGGGACACCGACCTGTCCCTCGGCAACCTCCGCTCCGGCCTCTCGGCCTTCCCCACCGGGGTCGTCGCGCTGGCAGGCCTCGCCGACGGCGTCCCCGAGGTGATGGTCTCCTCCTCCTTCGGCGTGGGCATCTCCTGGGAGCCGGCCCTCGTGTCCTTCTCCGCGCAGAACAGCTCCCGCACCTGGCCGCGCCTGCGCCGGGCCGGGGCGATCGGCGTCTCCCTGCTCGCGGCGGACCAGACGCCGCTGTGCCGCCAGCTGGCCTCCCGCGAGGGCGACCGCTTCGCCGGTCTCGACGTGCACCGCAGCCCGCACGACGCCCTGCTGATCGGGGGCTCCTCGCTCTGGCTCGAGACGCGGGTGCACGCCGAGGTCCCGGCGGGCGACCACACGGTGGTGCTGCTGGAGGTGACGGCCTTCGCGGATCACACGGACGCCGCTCCCCCGGCCGCCCTGCACCGCAATCTCTTCCACGGCCTGCGCGCGCTCTGAGCGAACTCTAGGTGAACAATCGGGCCCCTGGTTCCCGGTCGGCGAGATCCGTGCAATGATGGAGCCTGAAGTTGATCAAGCTGTATCCCGCCATCTTCACTGCTCGTCAGCCCGGCATCGCCGGCGTCGATGAGTGTTGGGCAAGCGGTTCAGTCTCGCCGCTTCACCCGCGTCCCACATCCGGGCCGCGGTCCAACACCGCCACCGCACCGCGGGGGCACATCGAAAGGACACCATCATGGCTGTCGGTACTGTCAAGTGGTTCAACGCTGAGAAGGGCTACGGCTTCATCGCCCCCGAGGACAACTCCGCGGACGTGTTCGTGCACTTCTCCGCCATCCAGGGCGGGGGCTTCAAGGAGCTCCAGGAGAACGACCGCGTCGAGTTCGAGACCCAGGACGGCCCCAAGGGCCTCCAGGCCGCCAACGTGACGAAGCTCTGATCTTCGCCTGACGCACGGCTTCCGACGCCCCCGGTCCGCACGGACCGGGGGCGTCGTCGTGTGCGCTTCCGCACGCCCCGCCGCGCACTGCGCCGCACTCCGCCGTACGCCCGTTCGACCGCGGCGCTGCGACACCACCGCAGGGCTGCACTGCGGTGATGTCGCTGAGGCGCGGTCCTCCGGGGTGGGCCTCGTCCTGGCCCTGCGCGTCAGGCCGCGCCCCGCCGACCCACGTGGCGACGCAACAGCAGCACCACGCCCAGGGCCAGCAGATACCCGGCCGCGACGACCGCGAAGCCGGCCCGGTAGTCGCCCGTGACGTCGCGTAGCAGGCCCATCAGCAGCGGGCCCAGGGCGAAGCCGGCGTACATGCCCATCGAGTTCGCCCCGGTCGCACGGCCCAGCCGCTCGGCCGGCACCTCGCTCAACAGGCCCGCGTTGATCACCACGTTGGCGCCCAGCACCGTCAGGCCGTGCACCGCGGCGCCCACCCACAGCAGGGCCGGCAGGTCCAGCAGGTCCGCGGCGAGGAACACCGCGACGCCGGCCACCGCACCCAGGCAGATCACGGCCAGCAGGGTGGTGGGCCGGTCTCCGGAGCTCATCCGCCGGCTCCACCCGATCCGGGAGAGCACCCCCACCACCCCGGACACGGCCGCCGCGGCGCCGCCGGCCACGAGCGTCATTCCCAGCGTCTCGACCGCGAAAAGCGGCAGGTAGGTGTTCGTGGCCTGCATGCCCAGGCCGGTGAGGAACGCGATCGCCGCGAAGAACCAGACCGTGGCCGGCAGGGGCGAGGTGTCCCGCCGTCGTCGCCCGCCGACGGGGCCGGTGGCCGGCGGCGGCGCCCCGGGCAGCGGCGGGGCGGCGACCAGGGCGAGCACCCAGAGCGCCCCGATGAGCACCGCGGCCCCCAGCGCGGCGCCCGTCCAGCCGAGGGCGAGGGACGCGGCCGGGAAGAACAGGCCGCCGACCAGCTGGGCCGCCTGCACGCCGGACTGCTTCACCCCGACCCACCCGATGCGCCTCTCCGGCGGCACCACGGTCCGGATGATCCGGTTCGTGGTGGGGTTGGAGATGGCCTGCGTGACGCCCGCCACGGCGGCCGCCGCGTACAGCACGGGCAGGGACGGGGCGACGGCGCCGAGCACGAGCGCCGCGGCGGTGCCGCCGAAGATGATGCTCAGCTGTGCGCGGGCGGACAGGCGGTCGGCGGCCCGGCCGAGGCCGAGCGAGGTGACGGCGGCCGCCGCGAACACGACCGTCATCACGGTGCCGAGCTGGCCCGAGGTGACGTCGAGCCGCTCCATCACGACCGTGGAGGAGGCGGAGACGCCGTAGTTGAACAGGGGCCCGGCGCCCATCGCCGCCAGCAGCACCCACAGCAGGGCCGCGGAGGGGCGGCGAGCGGCGGGGGCGGGCAGGGTCACGGCCCCAGGCTACGACCCCTCACGCGACGAGGCGGGAAATCTATCTCATGGGCGCCCGGGGGCGTCGTGTGAGGTGGATTTCCCGCCTCGAAAGCGGGGGTGACTGCGGGGGTGGGTCAGCCGACGCGGCCCTCGCCGCGGTGCTCGCCCTCGACGCGGCCGGTGGTCCCCCGCTGGGTGACCTCCTCGCCGTCCTGGCGCTCGGGCCGCTCGCCGGCCTCCGCCGGCAGGCCCTCGTTCTCGTCGGTGGGCGTCTCGCCGGCGGTGGCGGCGGGTGCCGGATCCTGCGGGGCCCGACGACGGCCGCCGTGCGGGGACAGCGACTCACCCTCACCCAACGAGCTGACGCGCGGCATCGGCGACGTCGTCAGCGGCACGGACTCGGTCTGCCGGGCGTCGACGAGCGTGGAGCCCGTCCCGGAGATGGGGGAGCCCTGCACGGGGGCGCCGGCCGCCTTGCGGCCCGGGATCAGCAGCTCGGAGCGCCACTGGGGGTCGCGCTCGGTGAGGTAGTCCACGCGGGCGTGCTCGCCGAAGTGGTCCGCGTCCGCCTCCTCCCAGTCCATGGCCCAGCCGGCGGGCGGGTCGTTGAGCAGCTCGTCCGTGCGCAGCCAGTGGTAGATGGACGCGTACGAGCGGGTGCTCAGGTGGTCCACGCGGCGGCGCAGCATGCGGGTGTTCAGCTGGGACGGATGCGTCAGGCCCATGGACGCCATGATCTGCACGGCCTCGCGCACGGTCAGGCGGTGGTAGTTGAAGACGCGGTTGCCCTTGTCCTCCACGTCGAGGGCGCGCATCAGACGCGGGTCCTGCGTGGCCACCCCCACGGGGCACTCGTTCGTGTGGCACTTCTGCGCCTGGATGCACCCGGTGGCCATCATCATCGCGCGGGCGGACATGGTGAAGTCCGCGCCCTGGATCAGACGCTTGACGATGTCCGAACCGGTGGCGACCTTGCCGGCCGCGCCGAGCTTGATCATGTGGCGCAGGCCGGTGCCCACGAGCGCGTTGTGCACGAGCATGAGGCCCTCGGTCAGCGGGGTGCCCACGCGGTCCGAGTACTCGAGCGGGGCGGCGCCGGTGCCGCCCTCGGAGCCGTCCACGATGATGAAGTCGGGGGCGATCCGCTCCTCCCAGATGGCCTTGGTCATGGCCAGCACGTCCACGCGGGAGCCCACGCAGAACTTGATGCCGATCGGCTTGCCGTCCGAGAGCTCACGGAGCTGCTCGATGAACCTGACCATCTCGCGCGGGGTGCGGAACGCGGAGTGGGACGCCGGGGACAGGCAGTCCTTGTCCATCGGGATCTCACGGGCCTCGGCGATCTCGGGGGAGATCTTCTCCTTGGGCAGCATGCCGCCCAGGCCGGGCTTCGCGCCCTGGGAGATCTTGATGGTGATGCCCTTGACCTCGGGCAGCAGCGCCTTCTCGGCGAACTTCTCCGGGCTGAAGGTGCCGTCCTCGTTGCGGCAGCCGAAGTAGCCGGAGCCGATCTCCCAGAACAGGTCCGCGCCGTTGCCGCGGTGGTACTTGGTGAGGCCGCCCTCGCCGGTCTCGTGGATGAACCCGCCCAGGCCGGCGCCCTTGTTCATGGCGATCACGGCGTTGGCGGAGAGGGAGCCGAAGGACATGGACGAGATGTTCATCAGCGAGATGTCCACGGGCCGGCGGCAGTCCGGGCCGCCGATCCGCACCGTGGGGGGCTCCTCCGGCGGGTTGACCGGGGCGGTGGAGTGCAACAGGAACTCGTAGCCGATCTCCGAGGTGTCCCGCTCGGTGCCGAACGCCTTGTGGCTGTCCAGGCCCTTCGCACGGGCGTAGACGATCGAGCGGGTGTCCCGGTCGAACGGCTTGCCGTCGAAGTTGCGCTCGATGAAGTACTGCTGGATCTCGGGGCGGATCGACTCCAGCAGATACCGCATGTGGCCGAGCACGGGGTAGTTGCGGAGGATCGCGTGCCGCTTCTGGGTCATGTCCCACACGGCGAGCACGAGCAGCGCCACCAGGAGCACCGCCAGCACCCACCACGCGCCGCCGCCGATGGCGGCCACCAGCACGACGACGAGCGCGGCCAGCGAGAGGGTCGCGACGATCAGGAGTCTGTTGTTCACCCGACCATCGTGCCCCATATCACTCGAACGTTCATCCTCGCCGCACTGTGTCGAGGTCCCACGTGTGGGGCAGGGGCGTCCGGGCCGACGGCAGGGCCACGCTGCGCCGCCACTCGTGCAGCCACTCCGGCAGCGTCGGCTCCCCCGCGAGGTCGTGGCCGGCCGCCGCCGCGATCGCCCGGACCTCGTCGTTCTCCACGGGGCGGCCGTCCTTCTTGCGCAGGCGCGTGCAGATGTACGCGCGCACCGCGACGTCGCCGTCGACCACCACGCGCTGCTCGAACCACACTGCGCGCTCATCCAGGCCGATCATCCGCGTCTCCACGTCGAACCGCTGCCCCAGGGTCACCGAGCGGCGGAACGCAATCTGCTCGGCCTGCACCACGGGCGTCCAGCCGCGACGGCGGATCTCGTCCCACAGGCCGGTGCGGACCATCGCGTCGAAGCGGCCGAGGTCGAACAGCCCGAAGTACTGGCCGTTGTTGACGTGCAGGGCCATGTCCACGTCCGTGGGCAGGGCGCGCATCGGCAGCGTCGTCGGCTCCCAGAGTCCGGCGCGCGGGCGGCGGCGGGCGCGGGCGACGACCCAGATCGTGCGGGGGATCAGATGCATCGGAGGTTCCTCCTCGGGGTCACAGGACCCCCTCGGTCAGATGGTCCGGCGTGCCGAACCGGTGGGCGGTCACGGACACGGCCTGTTCGTGCAGGAACGGCAGCAGCTCCACCTCGCCGGCGCTCACCACGGGGCCAGCGTAGACCGCCACGTCGGGGGTGTCGCCGAGCGCCGCGTGCAGCGCGCGCCGCGCCGCCTCGGCCGCCTCCCGGTCGCCGGTCCAGTCGGCGACGAGCCGGATCCGTGCGTCGCCGCCGCCCTCCGCTGCGGGCGGGATGAGGGCCAGCCGCCGGGCGCGGTCGTGGAACGCGGCGTCGTCCTCGACGACGACGTCCACCGGCGCGGACGTGCCGGCACCCTCCGTGCGGACGGACCGGACCAGCTCCTCCACCCGGCCGCGCACGGCCTCGGCCGAGAGCCCGTCCGCGTCGGGCCCCTCCGCGGTGGGGGTCGGGCGCAGGCTCACGGTCATGGGCGCCCCGGCGCGCAGGCCGGCGGAGACGATGCGCAGCAGGTGGTCGGCGGGCCCCGAGTGCCGGCGCACGAGGACCGGGGTGGGGACGTGACGCAGCACGTTCCGCTCGGCCTCGAGCGCGGAGACGTCCGTGGCCACCCCGAACACGGTGGTCCACGCGTGGGTGTCGAGGGCGCGGGCGGTCTCGAGCCAGGATGCGCCCGCACCGTCGGCCTCGGCCCCGGGCCGTCCCTCTCCCCCGGCCCACGTGGGCGCGTCCTCCCAGTCCACGAGGCCATGCAGGTAGTGCGGCCCGCCGGCCTTCGTGGTGGGGCCGACGACGGAACGCTTCCAGCCGCCGAAGGGCTGGCGGCGCACGATGGCCCCGGTGATGCCGCGGTTCACGTAGAGGTTGCCGGCGCGCACGCCGCGCAGCCACACGTCGATCTCCTCCCGGTCCAGCGAGTGCAGCCCGGAGGTGAGGCCGTAGTCCACGGCGTTCACGATCCCGATCGCCTCCTCGAGCGTCTCGGCCGTCATCACGGCCAGCACGGGGCCGAAGTACTCGGTGAGGTGGGCGTCGGCGCCGGGGCGGACGCCGGAGCGGATGCCCGGGCTCCACAGGCGACCCGTCTCGTCCAGCGGCCGCGGGCGCAGGGCCCACCGCTCCCCCGGGCCGAGCTCGGTGAGCCCGCGGCGCAGCTTCTCGCCGGGGGCCTCGATCACGGGGCCCATCTCGGCGCGCGGGTCCGCGGGGTGCGCCACGTGCAGGGACGAGGCGGCGTCCAGCAGCTGCCGGTGGAAGCGCTCGGAGGTGGCCACGGAGCCGACGAGCACCACGAGGGAGGACGCCGAGCACTTCTGGCCGGCGTGACCGAAAGCGGACTGGACCACGTCCTTCGTGGCCAGGTCCAGATCCGCGGACGGGGTCACGATCACGGCGTTCTTGCCGGAGGTCTCGGCGAGCAGGTGCAGGTCGGGGCGCATCCCCTTGAACAGCCGTGCGGTGTCCCAGCTGCCGGTGAGGATGAGCCGCTCGACGGCCGGGTCGGTCACGAGCGCCGCGCCGACCTCCGCCTCGTCCTCGTCCGCCAGCGTCACCAGGCGCACGAGGTCCGCGGGGTCGTGCCCGGCGAGCGGGCCGCGGTCGTCGAACAGCCCCGAGTCCCGCAGCCCGGCCACGATCAGCTCCCACGCGACCGCGCCCGTCCGCTCGGACTGCGGGGCCGGCTTGAACACCACGGGCGAGCCGGCCCCGAGCGCGGCGAGGACGCCCCCGACCGGGATGGCCACGGGGAAGTTCCACGGCGGGATCACCACGGTCAGGCGGACGGGCACGGCGCGAGCGCCCTCCACCGCGTCCAGGCCGCGGGCCAGGCGCGCGTAGTAGTGCGCGAAGTCCACGGCCTCGGAGACCTCGGGGTCGCCCTGGTCCAGGGTCTTGCCGGTCTCGGCGGCGGCCACCTCCAGCAGGCGGGCCCGGCCGGCGTGCAGGGCCCGTCCGACGGCGTCCAGCGCGTCGGCGCGCTCGAGGCCGGTGAGCGAGCCCCAGCGGGCGCCGGGGTCGGTGGTGGCGGCGATGGCGGCGCGGGCGTCGTCGGCCGTGGTGGCGCGGTGGGCGCGGACGGTGTCCGTCCCGAGGTCCGAGCCCGGGACGGCCGCGAGGATCCGGCGGGCCCACCCCCGGTTGCCGGGCAGCGCGGGATCCGTGTCCGGGGTGTTGGCGAAGCCGTCCACGGGGGCGGGGGTCGGCCCGTCCTCCCCGCGGGACCGGTCCTGGAGGCGGTTCGGACGGGGCACGGCCGCGTCCAGGTGGCGCAGCGAGGCGCGGAAGCGCTCCTCCTCGCGGGCGAACAGGTCCGCGTCCGCGTCCAGGTCGAACACGGCGGACATGAAGTTCTCCGGGGAGGCGCCCTCCTCGAGGCGGCGCACGAGGTAGGAGATCGCCACGTCGAACTCCTCGGGCCGCACCACGGGCGTGTAGAGCAGCAGGGCGCCGACGTCGGCCCGGACGGCGGCGGCCTGGCCGGTGGCCATGCCGAGCAGCATCTCGAACTCCACCGCGGCCGGGTCGAGGCCGCGGTGCTCGATCAGCCGGTGGGCGAGGGCGACGTCGAAGAGGTTGTGCCCGGCCACGCCGATGCGCACGTGGGCCAGATGCTCCGGGGTGAGCGCGTAGTTGAGCACGCGCTTGTAGTTGGTGTCCGCCTCCTGCTTCGAGCCCACCGTGGCCAGCGGCCAGCCCGTGAGGGAGGCCTGCATCCGCTCCATGGGCAGGTTGGCGCCCTTGACCACGCGCACCTTGACCGGGGCGCCGCCGGCGGCGACGCGGCGCGCGGCCCACTCCTGCAGGCGCACCATGGCCGCGAGCGCGTCCGGCAGGTAGGCCTGCAGCACGATGCCGGCCTCGTAGTCGCGCAGGCCCGGCTGCTCGAGCAGGGCGGTGAACACGTTGAGCGTGAGGTCGAGGTCGCGGTACTCCTCCATGTCCAGGTTGATGAAGGTGTCCCGGTCCCGGGCGAGCTCGAACAGCGGGGTGAGCCGCTCGGTGATGTCCGCGACGGCCTCGTCGAACGCGTAGGGCGCGTGCGGGGCGGTGGCGGCGGAGACCTTCACGGACACGTAGTCGACGTCGTCGCGGCGGATCAGCGCGGCGATGCCCTCGAGCCGGCGGTCCGCCTCGCCCTGACCGAGGATCGCCTCGCCCAGCAGGTTGATGTTCAGCCGGGTGTGCTCGTCGCGCAGGGCCGCGATGGCCTTGCCGAGCTGCCGGTCCCGCGCGTCGACGATCAGGTGGGAGACCATGTGCCGCAGCACGCGGCGGGCCGTGGGGACGGCGATGCGCGGCACGAGCGGGGCCGCGCGGCCGCCGACGCCGAGGACGGCGCGCAGTGCCGGGGGCAGGAAGCCGGGGGCGCGGCCGGCGAGCTCCCGCAGCGCCCGAGCGGCGATCGCGGGGTCCTCGGGGCGGACCACGTGGTCCACGAAGCGCACGATGAAGTCGAGGCCGCCCGGCTCCTTCAAGGCGCCCGCCAGCTGGCGGGCCGCGAAGTCGGCCTCATGGTCGCGGGACTCGGCGAGCCAACGCCGCACCTGCGCGACGGCGTCGTCGGCGAGGGCGTGCAGGTCGGCGGGGTCGGGGATCCCGCCGGTCGCGCCGAGGACCCGGTCGAGATCGTCGTGGTCCTGGGCGGAGAACATCGCGGTCATGGCCGCACTCTGCACGTGTTCCGGGTCACAGGTCAAACCGCCGCGGCTTCCTGTTCGACGCCTATGCTCGATGGACATCCCCTCGACGCGCCCGCGCGTCGCCGCCGTCTTCCCAGGAGCCCGTCCGCCATGGCCGCCGTCGACCCCGCCCCCACCGACGCGCGGGAGCGCCGGGACGTCGTCGTGCCCGTGCCCGGACCCGAGGATCCGCCCGAGCGGGCCTGGCTCGTCCTGCCCCACCGCCACCCGGTGCCGACGCTGCTGGAGGAGACGCGGGACGCCGTCGTGGGCCTGGCCGAGACGCTCGCCGCCGTGCTGCCGGTCACCGTGCTCGCCCACCCGCGCGACGCCGGGGCGGCGCGGCTGGTGCCCCCGGAGGTGGACCTGCTGCGCGCGCCGGTGGGCTCACCGCTGCTGGGCCGCACCGGGCCGAGCTTCGTCCGCCGCCCCGAGGGCCTGGCCGCCGTCGCCTGGCGCAGCGCCGCGGGCCTGACCGGGACCGGGCCGCTCGACGGCGCGGCCGCGACGGCCGTGGCGGAGGCGGCGGGACTGCCGCTGCTCACCCCCCTGCTGTGCGCCCCGCGCGGGGCCTGGGTGAGCGACGGCGAGGGGACGGCCGTGGTGGCCGCGGACCCCGTGCTGGACGGGCGGATCAACGGCGCGTGGACCCCCGGCCAGGTGGCCGCCGAGTTCGCCGCCCTGCTGGGGATCACCCGGGTGCTGTGGGTGCCGCCGGCACCGCGGCCGGACACCGGGCCGTGGGGCGGGCCCGGCCACCTGGCCTCGTGGGTGCGGCTGGGGGGCGACGGCGAGGCCGCCGTGCACTGGCGCGGCGACCGGTTCCACCCCGAGCACCCCTACGCGGCGGCGGCGCTGCGCTTCCTGCAGGGCGCCGACGACGCCGCCGGCCGGCCCCTGCGCGTGCGCACGGTGACCGGGGCGGCGCAGCCCGCCGCGTACGACCCGGCCGAGCGGGGCCCCCGCTCCCTCCTGGACACGCTGCCGCTGGGCGCTGCGGTGCTGCGGCCGGCGTTCGAGGACGCCGCGGGCGAGGAGGCCGCGGCCGCCGCGTGCGCGGCACTGCACCCGGGGCTGCCCCAGCTGTCGTTCCCCGCCCCGCCGCTGCTGCGGCTGGCCGGCGCGCTCAACGACCTGGTGCTGCTCCAGCCCCGCCCGTGACCTCGTCGGTCGCGGGGCCGTCGTCGTCCCCGCCGTCCGTCGGGGCGCGGTCCTCGTCTCCCCCGTGCGCGTCCGAGCGCCAGGCCGCCGGGCGCAGCCGTTCCAGGAGCGAGGACTGACGGCGCTCCATCCCCTTCAGGTCCGAGGCGATGAGCGCGTTGATCCAGCGGGCGTTCGGGTCGGCGTCGATCAGCACGGCCTTGGCCAGCAGCGTGCAGGGCAGCGCGAGGATGGCGCCGAGCGGGCCGAGGACCCAGGCCCAGAAGAGCAGGGAGAGGAAGCTGACGGTGGGGATCACGCCGATCGCGTCGCCGGCCACCTTGGGCTGGATCACGGACTGCAGCACGAAGTTCAGCACCGAGTAGCTGACCACCACCCACAGGAAGTCGGACCAGCCGCCCGCCGCCAGGCCCAGGACGGCCGGCGGCAGCAGGCCGATGATGAAGCCGATGTTCGGGATGTAGTTGGTGAGGAAGCTGAGCACGCCCCACACGAGCGCGAGCGGGACGCCGATCAGCATGAGGGCGATCACGTCCAGCACCGCCACGATCAGGCCGAACACCGTGGTGACCACCCAGTAGCGGCGCACGCCCTGGGCGAACTCGACCAGGGCGTGGCCGAACTCGTGGCGGGCGGTGCTGAGCAGGCGGACGCGGCGTTCGACGTCCATCGAGTCCATCGCGAGGAAGAACATGCCCATGATCACGGTGACGAGCAGGCCGAAGACCGCGTAGACGTTCGTGGCGATCTTCGTGATGGCGCTGACGGCCGTCCCGGTGACGGCGCTCATGTCGATCGAGGCCAGCTGCTGGGACACCATGTCCGGGGTCACGCCGCGCTCGTTGAGCCAGTGCGAGACGTCCAGGACGATCTGCTGGAAGCGGTCCGCGTACTTGGGCAGCTCCGCCACCAGCTCGAGGCCGGACCACACCATCATGCCCCCGAACACGGCCATCACCGCGACGACCAGCAGGACGGTGGTGGCGGCCCCGAGCACGGGGTGCAGGCCCCGGCGGATGAGCCAGGCCTGCAGGGGGTAGGCCACGATCACGAGGTTCAGCCCCAGGAAGACGGGCGCCGCGATGGAGGCGATCCCCTGGAAGAACTGCACCACCAGCACCAGGCCCGCGAGCGTCAGGACGATCACCAGCATGCGCGGCCACATGCGGTGGGGGCGGCGGATGTCCCAGTCGGAGGCGGGGCTGGACGAGGCGGGCGGCGGGGTCACCCCCGCGGGCTGTGCGGCGCTCACGCGGGCAGTCTATGCGCGGGCCGGACGGGGTAGGGTCGGGACCAGTCCACATCGACAGGGGAGCGCCCGCGCGGCGCTGAGAGTGCGGTCCGCCGCAGACCCTCGAACCTGCTCCGGTCCGCACCGGCGAAGGAAGTCGAGTCTCCCGGTCGACGTCGTCCCGGGATTCCGGTGGCGGCCTCGTCCCGGCCCCTCTGCCGTCCCAGAGGAGAACCGCCATGTCCCGCACCCCGCACCGCGCCCTCGCCGCCCTCTCAGTGGCCGCCCTCGCCCTCACCGGCTGTTCGGTGTCCGGCTCGTCCGGCGACGGGGCGTCGTCGTCCGCCGCCGGCGCCGGCGGCGAGCCGACGACGGTGACGATCATGACGCACGACTCGTTCAACCTGCCCCAGGAGCTCGTCCAGAAGTTCGAGCAGGAGTCCGGCTACACCCTGAAGACGACGGCCCCCGGCGACGCCGGCAGCGTGGTGAACCAGCTCCTGCTGGCCAAGGATGAGCCCACCGTGGACGGCGTCTACGGCGTGGAGGACCACTCGGCGCACCGCCTCGTCCGCGAGGGCGTCGTCGCCGAATACACCCCGCAGGACCTGCCCGCCTCCGCACAGGACCGGATGGTGGAGGACCGCATGACCCCGGTGGACCAGGGCCAGGTGTGCTTCAACACGGATCCGGCATGGTTCGAGGCCCACGACGTCGAGGCCCCCACCTCGATCGACCAGCTCGACGACCCCGAGTACGCGAAGCTGACGGTCGCCACCTCCCCCGTGGCCTCCTCCCCCGGCCTGGCGCTGCTCGCGGCCACCACGGAGAAGTTCGGCGACGACGGCTGGCAGGACTGGTGGCGGGGCCTGATGGAGAACGGCGGCAAGGTCGCCGACAGCTGGTCCGACGCCTACAACTCGGACTTCTCCGGCGGCGAGGGCAAGGGCCAGTTCCCGGTGGTGCTCTCCTACTCCTCCTCCCCCGCGTTCGCCCCCGAGACCGAGGTGATCGAGGACTCCTGCACCCCGCAGGTCGAGTACGCCGGCGTGCTCGAGGGCGCGAAGAACCCCGAGGGCGCGCAGGCGTTCGTGGACTTCATGCTCACCGAGGAGGTCCAGTCCGCCCTGCCCGAGTCGATGTACATGTACCCGATCGACGAGTCGGTGCAGCTGCCCGAGGAGTGGGCGCAGAACGCGCCGCTCGTCGAGGACGCCATCACCCCGGACCCCGCCCGCATCGACGAGCGCCGCGAGGACCTGCTGAAGGAGTGGACCGCCCTGGCCGAGGCCTCCCGGCGCTGATGTCCGCGCTCACCGAGGTCGCGGCCCCCGGCACGGACCTGCCGCGCCGGCGGGCCCGCGGCCGGGGGGACGGGCTCGGCCCGTGGTGGCTGGTGGCCGCCGTCCTGCCGGTCGCCTTCCTGCTCGTCTTCTTCGCGTGGCCCGTGGCGGCCATGCTCTGGCGCGGGATCGGAGGCGACGCCGACGCGTTCACCGGCGCCGTGGACCTCACCGCCTTCGGGGAGACCCTCGCCCGCGAGCGCACGTGGCGCATCCTCGGCCAGACGCTCGGGATGGCCGCCGCCGGCACGGTGGTCTCGGTGGCGCTCGGCCTGCCGACCGCGTTCGTGCTGCACCGGCGTCGCGTCCCGGGGCAGGCCGTGCTCCGCGCCCTCGTGCTCGTGCCGTTCGTGCTGCCCACGGTGGTGGTCGGCGTCGCGTTCCGCGCCCTGCTCGCCCCCGGCGGACCGCTGGGCTTCACCGGGCTGGACCAGACGACCACCGCCGTCGTGCTGGCCATGGTCTTCTTCAACGTGTCCGTGGTGGTGCGCCAGGTGGGCGCGCTGTGGAACGCGCTGGACCCGCGCCAGACCGAGGCCGCCCGCACCCTGGGCGCCTCGCCGTGGCGGGCGTTCCGCACCGTGACGCTGCCCCAGCTCGCCCCGGCGATCGCCGCGAGCGCGGCCCTGGTGTTCCTGTTCTGCGCGTCCGCGTTCGGCATCGTCCAGACGCTCGGCCGGCCCGGCTACGGCACGCTCGAGTCGGAGATCTGGGTGCAGACCTCCGTCTACCTGGACCTGCGGACCGCGGCGGTGTTCTCCGTGCTGCAGTTCGCGGTGGTGCTGGCCGCCGTCGTGGTCTCCGGCGTGACGGCGGCGCGCACCCAGCGGGCGCTGCGCCTGCGGGAGACGCCGCCGGCCCGGCTCACGCGCGCGGACGCGGCCCCGGTGGCCGTGATGCTCGCGGTGGTGGCGCTCGTGGTGGCCCCGATCCTCACGCTCGTGCTGCGCTCCTTCCACACCCGCCACGGCTGGGGGCTGGGCAACTATCGGCTGCTGTCCACGAGCGCGGGCAGCGGGTTCGTGGGCGGGTCGACGCCGGCGCAGGCGCTCGAACAGTCCCTGCGGGTGGCCGTGGACGCCACGCTCGTGACGCTCGTGGTGGCCGTGCCGCTGGCCCTGCTGCTGACCCGGCCCTTCCGCTCACGCGCCGCGCTGGCGGCCCAGCGGGCCCTCGACGGCGCCCTGCTCCTGCCGCTCGGCGTGTCCGCGGTGACCGTGGGCTTCGGCTTCGTCGTGTCCCTGCGGGCCGCGTTCCCGGAGCTGGCGGCCTCGGGCGTGCTCGTGCCGCTGGCCCAGGCGGTGGTGGCGCTGCCGCTCGCGGTGCGGGCGCTCGTGCCCGTGCTCGCGGCGGTGGACCCCCGGCTGCGGGAGGCCGCGCGCACCCTCGGGGCGGGCCCGTGGCGGGTGCTGGCCACCGTGGACGGCCCGTTCCTCGCCCGCGGCGTGGGCGTGGCCGCGGGCTTCGCCTTCGCGGTGTCCCTGGGCGAGTTCGGGGCCACGAGCTTCCTGGCGAGCCCGTCCGCGCCCACCCTGCCGGTGCTGATCGCCCGGCTGCTGGGCCGGCCGGGCGCGGACAACTACGGGATGGCGCTCGCGGCGGCCACGGTGCTGGCCGTGCTGAGCGCCGGGATCATGCTGGTGTGCGAGCGGCTGCGCCCCGGGGCCCGGCCGGGGCGGGAGGTCTGTGATGACGCCGACGACGACGGGGGCCTCCCTCCGGCTGCGGGATGTGGCGATCCGCTACCCGGACGGCTCCACCCCCGTGCGGGGGACGGACCTGGACGTGGCCGCCGGGGAGATCGTGGCGCTCGTGGGCGCCTCCGGCTCGGGCAAGTCCACGATCCTGCGCGGGATCGCCGGGCTCGAGGACGTCGTGGCGGGCACGGTGGAGCTCGACGGGCGGGACGTGGCCGCGGTGCCGACGCACCGCCGGGGCGTGGGGATGGTGTTCCAGGACGGGCAGCTGTTCCCGCACCGGACCGTGGGCCGGAACGTGGCGTACGGCCTCGAGTCCGCCGGCTGGGACCGGGCCCGGCGGCGGGCACGCGTGGCCGAGCTGCTGGACCTGGTGGGCCTGACCGAGCTCACGGACCGGCCTGTGCAGCGGCTCTCCGGCGGGCAGGCCCAGCGCGTGGCGCTGGCCCGGTCGCTGGCCCCGGCCCCGCGGGTGCTCCTGCTGGACGAGCCGCTGTCCGCGCTCGACGCGGACCTGCGCCGGCGCCTGGCCGAGGACATCCGGGCGGTGCTGCGGGCGGCGGGGACGACCGGCGTCGTCGTCACCCACGACCTCGCGGAGGCCGCGGTGATGGCCGACCGCACCGTGCGCCTGGGCGCGGGGGGACGCATCGCGGCGGAGGAGGACGGCCCGGCGGTAGCCTCTCAGGCATGACCCCGCCCGCACCCCGCCCCCGGCTGACCGCCCAGGACGTGGTGGACGCCGCCGTCGGGATCCTGCAGGACTTCGGCATGGGCGACCTGTCCATGCGGCGCGTGGCCGCGGTGCTGGGCGTGCAGGCCTCCGCGCTGTACTGGCACGTGCCGGACAAGCAGTCGCTGCTGGCGCGGGTGGCGGACCGGATCGTCGCCGAGGCGGAGGAGACCGTGCGCGCCCGCCGCGTCACGGACCTGGCGGGCCGCGCCGAGGCCGCGGAGGCCGCCCTGCTGCGGCACCGGGACGGGGCGGACGTGGTGCTCTCCGCCCTCGCGCTCGGGCTGGGCGGCCTCGGCCTGCACCGTCTGCTCACCGAGGCGGCGGACACCCCGGAGGACGGGGAGCGGGCCCTGGCGCTGCTGCTGGGCACCGTGTCCCTGCGGCAGCAGCGCGCGCAGGCGCAGGCGCTCGGCGTGCCGACCGGCCCGGACGTGCAGCGGCACCGCACGGACCCGCTCTGACGCCTCGTCCGACGCGGCCGCGCGGGAGGCCGAGGAGAGGAGACCTGCCTCCTCACAGGTGCGCTCGGTAAGGTCGCCCAGAGCAGAACAGGTCGGGACGGGTCGTCCCCTTCGTCCACGGCGATCCCGCCCGACCGCCGCAGGACCAGCATGGCCCGCCGGACCCGGCTCACAGTTCCGGCGCGGTCCCCTTCGACACAGCCGGCGAAGCCATGGGAGCACGGATCAACCACCCGCGGACGGTCGTGGACCGGACGCTGCATCACGACGTCGAGCCCGCACACCCCGCGGCGCTCGTCGACGTGGGCTGGGACTTCCGTGGCCCGGGCGCCAAGGCGGAGGAGCAGCACCGCCCGCTGCGCGTGGTCCGTGCCCGCCGGCCTCGGGGCACCCCGCGGGACCGGAACGGCGTCGACCTCACGCGCACCGGCCCCGTCGTCCCCCGCCCCTCCCCGCCGCGCACCCGGATCCGCCGGGACGGCGTCCGCGTGGTGGCCAGCCCGCTGGCCATGCTGCCCGGCGTGGACCACGGCCCCGCCCTCCGCCTGGACCTGCACCCGACGACGGGGGGCATCGTCTACGTGGCCCGCGAGCTCGAGCTGCGCGAGCTCGGCGACGACGTCCGCGGCCACGTCTACACCGGGATGGTCGGCACGGCGCATCTGAGCGCCTTCTGGTCCACCGTCACGGTCGAGCTGCCGCCGGAGCGACCGGTGATCGTGCGGCTGCGCTCGGACCGGGACGCCGAGCTGCTCGCCCTGCTCGAGGTCCTCGCCCCCGTGGACACACGCGTGGTCTCCTACCGGCTCGACGAGTCCCCCGTGGGCACGCAGCGCTCCAGCTACCTGCTGCCGGACGTGGACCCGGAGACGGTCGCCCAGACGGGCGCGGCCCGGATCCCGCTCGAGGCCATCGAGGCCGCCCAGGAGGAGGAGGACGCGCTGCGCCGCTCCTCCGGCGTCTTCCTCTCCCGCCGCCGCACGGACCGCTTCCTGCGCCGCAACCTGCCCGGGGTGACCCACAGCCTCACGTTCGCCGACGAGGCGGACGTGACGGACGTGTACGTGGACGGCTCCGTGCTGCGCGGCTCCCGCATCGGCGGGGCGGCCGCCGTCGCCGGGCCGAGCATGTGGGCCGTGCAGGCCGTGCCCGGAGCCACGATGCCGCTCGAGGTGGAACTCGAGGCGCTCGTGCTGGGGCACGTGATCTGCGCGTGGGCGGGCACCCCCGGCGGCCGGGTCACCATCCACTCGGACTCGCGCGCCGCGCTGGCCATGCTCAACGCCGCCCGCCGCGAGCGGCTCACCCTCGGCGGCGCCCGGGGCGAGCGCATCCGCCGCACCCTGCGCCGTCTGCTGGCCGCCGTCGACCTGGCGCAGGCCGCGGACGTCCAAGTGGACACCACGTGGGTCAAGGGCCACGTGGGCGTGCACGGCAACGAACTGGCCGACGACCTCGCCCGGGCCGCCGCCCGCCACGCCAGCGTCGGCACCCCCGAGGGGGACCTGCCCGAGCGGATGGGGCAGCTGATCCAGCTCCGCGTCGAGGACGACGCCTCCGCCGGCTGACCCCGGCCCCGATTCCCCGTCCTCCGCCCCAGCCTCTAGGGTGGGGCTGTGGAAGCGACAGTGGAACAGATCACAGCGGCCGTCACGGCCCTCAACGACAAGTACTGGTACGTCGTGATGGCGCTGCTCTTCGTGGCCGGGGTGTGGTTCACCATCCGGACCGTGGGTGTGCAGGTGCGCATGCTCCCGGAGATGCTGCGGTCGGTGACGGCCAAGTCCCAGACCGGGTTCGAGAACGACGGCGTGAGCCCGTTCCGCGCCTTCACCATCTCGGCGGCCTCGCGCGTGGGCACCGGCAACGTGGCCGGCGTGGCGATCGCGATCGTGATCGGCGGCCCGGGCGCCGTCTTCTGGATGTGGCTGCTGGCCATCCTCGGCGGCGCCACCGCCTTCGTCGAGTCCACGCTGGCCCAGCTGTACAAGCAGAAGGGCGCGGACGGCTACTTCGGCGGGCCCGCGTACTACATCCGCGACGGTCTGGGCGCCAAGTGGCTGGCGGCCGTGTTCGCCGTCGCCATCACCGTGACCTACGGCTTCGTGTTCAACGCCGTGCAGTCCAACTCGATCTCCGAGTCCGTGCAGGCCAACTGGGGCGCGTCCTCCACCACCGCGTGGATCGTGGGCCTGGGCCTGGCCGCCCTCACCGGCCTCGTGATCTTCGGCGGCGTGCGCCGGCTCTCGGCCGTGACCAACGTGGTGGTCCCCGTGATGGCCACGTTCTACATCTTCCTGGCCCTGATCGTGATGGTCGTCAACATCACCGAGGTCCCGGGCATGATCGCGCTGATCGTGGGCCACGCCTTCGGCCTGCGCGAGGTCGCGGGCGCCGCCGTCGGCATGACGATGGTGATGCAGGGCGTGCGCCGCGGCATGTTCTCCAACGAGGCCGGCATGGGCTCCGCCCCGAACGCCGCCGCCACCGCGGCCGTCTCCCACCCGGCCAAGCAGGGCTTCGTGCAGTCCCTGGGCGTCTACTTCGACACCCTGATCGTGTGCTCAGCCACCGCGTTCATCATCCTGCTCTCCAACCCGGCCTACGGGCGCGGGGAGGCGCTCGGCATGCAGGTGACCCAGGGCGCCCTCCAGCAGGCCGTGGGCGCGTGGGCCGGCCCGGCACTGACCGTCATCATCTTCTTCCTGGCCTGGTCCTCCGTGCTGGGCAACACCTACTACGGCGAGGCCAACATCCGGTACCTGGCCGGTCGCCACGCGGGCCCGGCCATCACCGTGTTCCGCGTGCTCGTGCTGGTGTGCGTGGTCGGCGGCGCGCTCGGCTCCGTGGCGCTGGTGTGGAACCTCGCGGACACGTTCGCGGCCCTCATGGCGACCATCAACCTCGTGGCGATCATCCCGCTGGGCGGGCTGGCCGTGAAGCTGCTCCGGGACTACGAGCGCAAGCTCAAGGCGGGCATGGACCTGGGCTTCCACATCTCCGACCTGCCCGAGGCGCGGAACGTGGCCCTCTGGCGGGACGAGCCGAAGACCTCCCCGCTCCAGGACTGACGCCCCTCCCTCCCCCGCGTTTCGAGGCGGGATATCGACCCCATCCGGCTGCCGCGGGCGGCCGTGGGGTGGATATCCCGCCTCGATGCGTGAGGAGGCCCGGTCTGGACACCGCGCGGGGGCCGGCGCCTAGGTTGAGGCGCACCCGACCGGCCACGCCCGAGCGGCCGGCACGACGTCCGAGGAGGACACCATGGGCATCCTCTCCAGCCTCACCCGCACTCTCGGCGGCGGCCGCCGCGCCAGCCGACCCACCATCGGTGCGCACGTCGGCCGGCCCCCGGCTTCGGCCGGCAGGCCCGCTCTCAGCGACGCCGCTCCAGCGGCCTGGGCGGTGCCCTCCTGGGCACGCTCGGCGGTCTGGCGCTGCGTGAGCTCTCGCGCCGCGGCGCCGGGGGCACGACGCGCGGGCGCAGCTCCGGTGCGTACCGCGGCGGCTTCGGGCCCTCGGCCCGGTCCACGGGCAGCCTCGGCACCGGCCTGCTGGGCGGGCTGCTCGGCGGGGCCCTCGCCTCCCGCGGCCGGTCCGGTGCCGCCAGCCGACGCACGGCGGGCGGACGCCGGACCGTGGGCGGCGGCTTCTGACCGCTGCGCGGGCGCGGAGTCGCCGCTGAACACCATCACCGCGGAGCGGACACGGCACGGGGCGGGCACCGACGGATCGGTGCCCGCCCCGTGGTCGTGGTGGGCCGGTGGCGTGCCCCAGGCGTCTGCGTCCCGGCTCAGCCGAGGCCGGCGACGCGGCCCAGGATGAACAGCAGGACGCCGATGACCACGAGGGCGATGATCAGCCCGAGCACGATCTTGCCCGCCGAGCGCTCGCCGGTCTGCTCCACGTCCATGCCCGGGTTGTCCGGGCCGACGCCCGCACCCTCGGCTGGGGGCGTGTCGCCGTCGAACGCGACGCCGGAGGTCTCGTCCGTCGCCTCGCGTGCGCGCCGGGCGTCCTGGGGGTCGGGGGTGTGCGGGGTGGCCATGGCCGGCTCCTCTCGTCTCAGCGGCACGGGTGCGCGCCGCTGGCCCTCACGGTAGGCCCGGGGCAGGGGGTCCTGACCAGGGCGAGGCGACGCCCGCCCCAGCGCTTTCGTGGCGGAAACGGCGCGCCCCGAGCCGCTTTCGTTGACGAAACGGCGCCCTCCGCCACGCCCGCGCCGCCGCGACGGATCCCGTCACACTCTTGATCGTTGGACGTCCAAGCAATAGCGTGATCGGCGTCACGTTCCCGCCGTCCGGAGGAGCCCCCATGCCCGAGGCCTACATCATCGACGCCGTCCGCACCCCCGTGGGTCGCCGAGGGAAGGGGCTCGCCGGCGTGCATCCCCTCGATCTGGCGGCCGCGCCGCTGCGCGAGCTCGTTGCCCGCCAGAACATCGACTCGGCCGAGTACGACGAGGTCATCCTCGGCTGCATCGACCAGCTCGGCCCGCAGGCCATGGACGTGGCGCGCAACGCCTGGCTCGCGGCCGGGCTCTCCGAGGACGTCCCCGGCACCACGGTCGAACGCCAGTGCGGCTCCGGCCAGCAGGCGGTCCACTACGCCGCGCAGGCCGTCATGAGCGGGACGGCGGACCTCGTCGTCGCCGGTGGCGTGCAGTCCATGAGCGCGATCCCGCTCTCCCGGTCCAACACGGCCGCCCGCGAGCTCGGCTTCCCCGACCCGTTCACCGGCTCCGAGTCCTGGGCCGCCCGCTACGGGGACGAGGAGATCTCCCAGTTCCGCGGGGCCGAGATGATGGCCCGGCACTGGAACCTGGACCGGGACACCCTGGAGGAGTTCGCGGTGCGCTCCCACGAGCGCGCGCTCGCCGCGCAGACCGACGGTCGCTTCGACCGCGAGATCCTGCCCGTCGCCGGCCTCACCGCGGACGAGGGGCCGCGCACCCCGGACGCCGCGAAGATCGCCTCGCTCGACCCGATCGTCCCCGGCGGGCTGCACACCGCCGCCACCGCCTCCCAGATGTCCGACGGCGCGGCCGCCCTCCTGCTCGCCTCCGAGGAGGCCGTGCGCCGCCACGGCCTCACCCCGCGAGCCCGCATCCACCACCTCTCCGCCCGCGGCGCCGACCCCGTCATGATGCTCTCCGCCCCGATCCCGGCGACGGCGTACGCGCTCGACCGCATGGGCCTGACCATCGACGACATGGACCTCGTGGAGATCAACGAGGCGTTCGCCGCCGTCGTGCTGGCCTGGCTGACCGAGACCGGCGCGGACCCGGCGAAGGTCAACGTCAACGGCGGGGCGATCGCCCTGGGCCACCCCATCGGCGCCACCGGCGCCCGCCTGATGACCTCGCTGCTGCACGAGCTCGAGCGCAGCGGCGGCCGCTATGGCCTGCAGACCATGTGCGAGGGCGGCGGCCAGGCCAACGTCACCGTGATCGAGCGTCTCTGACCCATCCCCCGGAGGTTTCCATGCCAGGCCAGATCACCCACCCCACCGACGCCGGCCACCTCTCCCCCGCCCCGGAGGACACGATCGGCCGCGTGTTCGCACGCGCGGTCGCCCGTTCCCCGCAGGCCGTCGCCCTGCGCTTCGAGGACCGCGACTGGACCTACGCCCAGCTCCGGGACGGAGCGCACCGCGTGGCCCGCCGCCTCCAGGACACCGGCCTGCCGGCCGGCACCCGGGTGGCCGCCTATGCCACCAACTCGGACGCCTACGCGCTGCTCTTCCTCGCCTGCGTCACGGCCGGCTACGTGCACGTGCCCGTGAACTTCGCGCTCAAGGGCGGCGAGCTCGCCCACGCCCTCGAGGACTCCGGCGCGGAGCTGCTCGTGGCCGACGCCGGCATGCTCGAGCGGGTCGACCAGGTCCGGGCCGAGGGCCGCGCGTCGGCTCTGCGGCACGTGTGGACCATGCTCCCCGCCGGCCACGCCGAGCCCTCCGTGCTGGAGACCGCCCAGGACGAGACGTTGGACGCCGCCGCCCCGGAGGCGGAGGTGTCGGCCACCGACCTGGCCCAGCTGCTCTACACCTCCGGCACCACCTCCACCCCCAAGGGCGCCATGATGTCCCACCGGGCGCTCGTGGCGGAGTACCTCTCCTCGATCATCGCGCTGGACTTCACGGCCGAGGACCGCCCCCTCGTGGCCATGCCGCTGTACCACTCGGCCGCGATGCACGTGTTCCTGCTCCCCTACCTGAGCCTCGGCGCCACGGTGCGCCTGCTGCCCGCCCCGGACATCCCCCGGATGCTCGAGCTCGTGGAGACCGAGCACATCGGCTCCCTGTTCCTGGCGCCCACCGTCTGGGTGCCGCTGGCGAACCACCCGGACCTGGCCACGCGCGACCTCTCCTCGCTGCGCAAGGCCCAGTACGGCGCCTCGATCATGCCGGTGACCGTGCTGCAGCGCCTGCGCCAGAGCCAGCCGGGCATCGGCTTCTACAACTGCTTCGGCCAGTCCGAGCTGGGCCCGCTGTGCACCGTGCTGCGCCCCGAGGAGCACGACGCGCGGCCGGCCTCGTGCGGCCGCCCCGTGTTCCACGTGGAGGCGCGGGTGATGACGGCCGACGGCGCCCCCGCCGCGCCCGGCGAGCCCGGCGAGATCCAGTACCGTTCGCCGCAGCTGCTCTCCGGCTACTGGAACCGCCCGGATGCCACCGCGGACGCGTTCACCGACGACGGCTGGTTCCGCTCCGGCGACCAGGTCACCCAGGACGCGGCCGGCTACATCCAGGTGGTGGACCGCATCAAGGACGTCATCAACACGGGCGGCGTGCTGGTCGCCCCGCGCGAGGTCGAGGACGCGATCTACGAGCTCGACGAGGTGGCCGAGGTCGCCGTCATCGGCCTGCCGGACGAGCGGTGGATCGAGGCGGTGACCGCCGTCATCGTGCTCAAGGAGGGGGCCGAGCTGACCGCGGAGACCGTGCGCGCCCACGTGAAGGAGCGGCTGGCGGGCTTCAAGGTGCCCAAGCGCGTGGACTTCGTGGCGGAGCTGCCGCGGAACCAGTCGGGCAAGCTCCTCAAGCGCGCGCTGCGCGCCGAGCGGACGCAGGAGGCCCGGTGACGCGCGGGCAGAAGCCGACCTACGACGTCGTCACGCCCCTGGACGTGGACTACCTGGACGCGTTCGGTGAGGCCACGGACGAGGACCGCGCGCACTGGGACCGCGCCCGCGCCTACGGGCGGGAGGTGCTCGAGCGGATCGACGGGCACTGGGACCGGGCGGAATACCCGTTGGACCTGGTGGCGCGGGCGGGCGAGCTGGACCTGCTCACCGATGGGCTGGAGGTGCCGGGGCACGCGGTGATGTCCCCGCTGGCCGCGGGCCTGGTGGCGATGGAGATCTCCCGGGCGGACGGATCCATGGCGGCCGCGGCGGCGGTGCAGGGCGGGCTCGTGCTGCGTGCCCTGGTGCACTGCGCCAGTGCGGAGCAGAAGGAGCGGTACCTCGAGCCGGTGGCGCGCGGCACGCTGCCGGGCGGGTTCGCGCTCACGGAGCCGCTGCACGGCTCGGACTCGGTGTCCCTCGAGACGTCCGCGCGGCCCGACGGCGCCGGCGGCTGGGTGCTGAACGGCGCCAAGAAGTGGATCGGCAACGGGGCCGCCGGTGGCATCACGATCGTGTGGGCGCGCGACACCGAGGACGGCCAGGTCAAGGGGTTCGTGGTGGAGCAGTCCACGCCCGGCTACGAGGCCGAGGTGATCACGGGCAAGGGCGCGCTGCGGGCCATCCACCAGGCGGAGATCACGCTGACCGACGTGCGGGTCGGCGACGACGCGCGGCTGCCGGGCGTGGCGACGTTCAAGGACGCCGCGCGCGTGCTGGTGGCCACCCGCGTGAACGTGGGCTGGTCCGCGCTGGGCCACGCGACCGCCATGTTCGAGGCCGCGCTGGCCTACGCCCGGCAGCGCGAGCAGTTCGGCAAGCCGCTGGGAGCGCACCAGATGGTGCAGGAACGGCTGGCGCAGATGCTGGACGAGGTGACCGCGATGCAGACCCGCTGCGTGGCCGTGGCCCGCCTGCAGGCGGCCGGGCGACTGCGCGACGAGCAGGCCTCCCTGCTGAAGTACGCCTGCACCCGGGGCGCGCGCCGGGTGGCGCAGATCGCCCGGGACATGCTCGGCGGCAACGGCATCCTCCTCGAGCACCGGGTGATGCGGCACTTCGCCGACGTCGAGGCGCTGCACACCTACGAGGGCACCGAGTCCGTGCAGGCGTTGATCCTCGGCCGGGACCTGACCGGGATGAGCGCGTTCGCGTGAGCCCCGGCCGGCCGCTCTCGTGCCCGGCACCCGCCCCCCACCTTCCGACCCCAGGAGCTGACATGACCACCGCACCCACCCCTTCCCCCCACGACGACGCCCCCGCCGTCCTCGTCGAGACGCGGCCCGGCGTCGTGCGGCTGACGCTGAACCGGCCCGCGAAGGGCAACGCGCTCGGGCTGACGATGGCGCGCGAGGTGCTCGCGGCGATCGCCGCGGCCGAGGCGGACGAGTCCGTGCACGTGCTCACGCTGACCGGCGCGGGACGGATCTTCTGCGGCGGCGGGAACGTCCAGGCCATGGCCGCCGCGCCTGCCGGGCCGGAGCGGCGCGCGATGATCCAGGAGCTCGGCGAGGCGGCGGGCGAGGTCGCGGTGGCGCTGACGGGCTCTCGCCTGCTGGTGCTGGCCGGCGTCAACGGGACGGCCGCCGGGGCGGGGCTCGGGCTCATGCTGGGCGGCGACGTCGTGCTGGTGCGCGAGGATGCGCAGCTGGTGACGGCGTTCTCCGCGCTCGGGATGACACCGGACACGGGCGTGTCCTACTGGCTGCCGCGGGTGCTGGGGCCGGTGCGCGCGACGCAGCTGCTACTCGGCGGGCGGCGCCTGAACGGGACCGAGGCCGTCGCGTGGGGCCTGGCGACCGAGGCGGTGGCCGGCGGCGCGTTCGCGGCGCGTCTGGCGGAGCTCGAGGACGATCTGGTGGCCGGTCCGGCGCACACCTATGGGCCGACGAAGGCGCTGGCGCGCGGGGCCGACGTCGAGGCGCTGCGCGCGCATGTGCGGCAGGAGGCGGCGTCGATCGCGGCGGCGTCCGAGCACCCGGAGGCCGTGCGGCGGGTGGAGGCGTTCGCGGGCCGGTGAGGGGCGGACGACAGCCCGGGCCGTGAGTGGCCAGGCCGGCGGCGCGTGTTCAGCGGGCCGACCCCGGCCGGGTCCGCGAGGGCGTGGAGGTCACTTGAACATCTTCAGGACGTCGCCCAGGCCGACCGTGGTGCGCCGGTAGACGGCGTTGTAGGCGGCGCGCTTCGGATCGCGCAGCCAGCCCATCCCCTTGCGGCCGTAGCCGGGGATGACCTTGCGCTTGATCGCACGCTTGGCGCGGCCCGTGGTGCGGGCCTTGATGGACTTCTTCAGGCTGGGCTTGCGGAGACCGATCTTCATGGGGCGAGCGTAACGGGGGCCCTGAGGCCAGATCGTCCCGAGGTGTCAGGGCCGCTTGCCCTGCCACTCCTGGATCACCCGCCGCATGCTGTTCCCGTGTTCCTTGATCTGAGGGACGTCCCAGTCGCCCTCGGCGTGAAGGATGCCGGCCATGAGCTGGAACTTGAGGCTCTGCTCGTCCGAAGAGTACTGCTTCACCTTCGATACGGGCATCAGGTTGTTCCGCTGGGAGTTCTCGCGTCGGCCCATGATGCACAGGTTCCCGAAACGGTTGACGTCCTCCGCGGTCAAGGCCTCCTGCTCCTCACCCGGAACCACGGGGTAGAAGTGCTCCACCGAGGTTCGGTACCGGAACCGGAAGGCGTCGGCGCGCCTGCGGAGCACCTCCTGTTCGACATCGCTGAGGGGCTCCCGCAGATGTTCCCGTTCCATGGGCGATGTCCGGCCTGCGTCCCAGAGGATGTAGTCCAGGGCGTTGAAGACGAAGTTGGGGACGTTGACGCCGGCATCCCAGGTCTTGTCCGCCTCATAGGCGCGGAGGCGCTCCCGCGCCAGATCTTCCAGCATGTGCTGGAACGCCACGCCGTCCACACCGTCCTCCGGCTGCGCATCCAGCCATCGCAGGATGCGGTACAGGAAGTACTTGGACGTGCGGCGCGTGTCGGTGACCTGGAACATGGCCTGAAGGTTCCGGACGGCGTCCTGGACCTGCGGATCCTGGAAGGTGTTCTTCACACCCAGCCGCCGGCGCGGAGAGCGCTCGCCGGACTCCGTCTCGAGCTTCTGAGCTCGGCTGAGCACCCAGTTCTCCTCGTCCGCCTGTGTTCCCGTCGTCGCCAGAGTCCTGATCACATAGGTGTCCAGCAGAAGGCGCATACGGAGCAGCGTCACGAGGAACCGCTGAGACCAGGCCGCGTCGCCTTGGCCGTGCTGGGCGAACTGCTCCAGCAGGGAGCCGTCCTCGAGCCGCACGGCCCCCGTCGAGTCCTGGCCCCACCGTGGCAGGCCTGGCTCGGCCCCCTCACCCTTCTCCTGCATCACGCGCAGCACATGCAGCAGCAAGTTCGGGAAGTCGACGATGGTCCCGTAGGCGCCAGTATCGGCGTCGTCCTGGCATTGGTCGGACGAGGGCCCGGACTCCACGGCGGTCTGCCCGGCGGCCAGCAGAACCCCAATGATGGTGCGGGCGCCCGACGCCATCGCGGTCTGGCTCGGCGCGAGAGCTGCCCGCAGCGACGCGAAATCCCGCGTGAGGAGGGCCGACCAGGACCCGCCGAAGACGGCGTCTCTTGCCGCCTCACCGCCATCCTTCGGCCGCTCCGTCGAGAACTGGAGCTGGATGTGGCGGTCCAGAACGGCGCAGGCGTCCCAGACGTGCGCGAACACCTTCCGGTCCGTGGCGTCCTGGAGAGGCCGCATCAATGTGGCCTTCAGGATCTCGTGCTTGGCGAGCTGCTCACCGCGGGTGTTCATCACCTCGAAATAGTGGTTGAGGTCCGTGCCCTTCGGAAGTTCGGTGCGCAGCAACCGGACATGCTTCCAGAGGTACGCGAGGTCGTCGCCGTCGAACATCACCTCCTGATCGTCTGCCGGGGTTTGCCGTTCCAAGGCCCGCCGGCAGGCCGCAGCGATCGTCTCGACGGCCACCCCGATGGCGTCCACCTGGAACGACGTCCCGGCGGGGGCGCCCCGACGACGGAGGGTCGCGAGGTCCTCCCCGGCCTCGGGGCGCCCTTCGTAATCCAGGACGGCCAACGCCCGGGGGTCGAGGACACCGGCACGGATGACACGCTCCGCGACGGCTGCCAGCACCGTCAGCGTGGTCAGGCGCTGCTGCCCGTCGACCACCTCGTCGATCGGCACGCCCTCGGGAGTCGTGGCTCGGTTCACCACCAGCGAGCCGAGGTAGTAGTCGGACGAGGCTCCCTGCGTATCCGGCTTTTCCGAGCGGAGGCGAGCGCGGCGCACGTCCTCGAGGAGTGTCGCGATCTCGACCTGCGTCCAGGCGTAGGCCCGCTGGTAGACCGGCACCCGGTAGTGCCGGGCGGCGGTGAAGACCTCCTCGATCGTCAGCGCCTCAGGCGAGTGCTTCTCAGTCTGCATCGTGGGCTTCCTCCGTGTCCCAGGGCGTGTCCGAGTAGAGACGCTCCACCGGGGAGGCATCGTCCACGTACGGCCCGGGGAGGGCCGCCACGCGCCCGGTGACGGCGGCGGGGTCCAGGCTGCTCCTCATCAGGCGGAACAGGTTGACCCGGTCCTCCAGGTCCGGCGCCCCGTGCTGGCCCAGCGCGTGAAGTTCCACGGAGCGCGGGTAGACCCGCGTCAACCGCGTTCTCAATGCGAAGGCATGCCGTGCGAGCACGAGAGCGGCGCGCTCGATGTCGTGGTCGCCGAACCGGTCCGCGTAGGCCAGCAGCAGCGCTCCGTAGAGCTCCTGTGTGTAGCGGTAGCCAGCGCCGGTACCGGTGGCCCGGACGAGCCGGGTGATCGTCTGGAATCGCCTGTTCTCCCTCCCACGACGGGCGTCGTCCTCGGCGGTCTGCTCCGCGTCCGTCGCGGAGACGCCGAGGTCCCTCGCGAGCCGGGTGTAGTGGCGCACGAGGCGGAAGAACATCTCACCGTCGATGACGGGCTGGGTCAGCTGGAACGGGAATTCCAGCGGAGGAAGGGCACCGTGCGCGATCAGCGTGGCGTTTCGCCCGTTGTAGTCGTCCACGTGGGCCTTGGCCATGAGAAGCCCGTGCGCCCAGGGCAGTCGGCCGAGGCCCGTCGGCCCCGCGGAGATCCCCTTGAACGCTCCGATCCGGGACGCGGTGAAGCCGTCGCGCGGCAGGGACTCACCGGCGCTCCAGCGGAGGATCGGATAGAGCAGACGCGAGAAGAGATGGTGGATCTCGAACGGCGGGGTAGCTTCCCACTCCCGCACGGCCGCGAGGATCGCCGCCCGGTCCGATGTGGCCTCTGCATAGGCGCGGAGGTGGTATGCCTTCAGTAGGTCGGTGGGCAGGAGCGCCCGGCCGCGGGTGTTCTGCGAGTCGAACATCTGGAAGGCCGCGTCGAGGTCGCTGACGATCAGGCGCACCAGCGTGCAACGGTCCAGGAAGTAGTCCGCGAAGTCCTCGACCTCGGTGCTGTCCCAGGACCGGAATGTCTGCAGGATGAGGCGGTGGTTCTCGACGATGTGGCGCTCCGACACGTCCCGGCGGCCCGGCGGCAGCTCGATGGCCGCCGCGCGGTCCAGGGCCGCACGCTGGTGCTCGGCGCGCTCGGCGGTGTCGCCCAGGACCTCCTGCAGTGCGAGCGCGATCAGGGCGAAGGTCATGTACCGCTGCTGGCCGTCGACGATGTCCAGCCAGCCGTCCTCGAGGTGCACGATCATGGTGCCGATCCGGTAGGACGCGGCCGCACGGAAGCGACGGATGTCCTCGACGAGCTGCCCCGTGTTCGTCGTGGACCACGTATAGGGCCGCTGGTACTCGGGGATACGGAGACGAGGGTCGCGCAGTGCGTCCGCGACGGTCAGGACGTTCGCGGTCAACGACCCGGAGCGCCCCGTCCCCGGTCCTTGGGCGTCGCTCTGGGCACCCCGCGGATGGTCGACGGCGGCATCCAAAGCGGTCGGCCGCGTCCTCATCAGGCGTCGTCTTCCATGGGCTCCGGCGCGGCCGAGGCGGCCTCGACCTCGCCGAGGGTGCGCCCATCCGGCGCCCGCCATGAGGACGGCCCGCTCATGCTCCCGCCGGCCACGAATCCGGCCGCGGCCGAGGAGCTGGTGAAGGAGACGTCCTCGGTCAGCACCCCATCGGCACCGATGTGGTCGGCGAAGCGCTCCCGGCCCGCCCGGACACCGGGGGGTGCGCTGGGCCGCAACCCCTCCATGAGGCCGCTGCCCCGCAGGACGACGAACCCGTCCGGCGTGGGGTGTCCCTGGGCTCTGACGCCGTTGACCGTCATGGTGAACAGGGTGCGCTTCGGCGCCGCTTCGGGCGCCTGGGTGGCCCGGCCCGCCGCGGCCGCGGCATGTGAGCCGTCGGCGCTCTCGAAGACGCGGTGCCCCAGGGCGCTGATCAGGAGCTTGGCCTTGTCGGCGTACTCCTCCAGCTCCGCCTTCTTCTCCTGCGTGACGTTGCCCTGGGAGGGTGCCACCGCATTGTCCACGGTGAAGCGCCCGGCCGTGGTGGCCGCCTGGTGGAAGTAGTGCTCCAGGTAGGTCACCTCCGTGGGGCCGAAGGTGTCCCCGAGGGTGGAGAGGAGTATGGCCCGGTTCCAGAAGTCGTGCGCCTCTTTCCGGACGTGCTCCCGGATCCTGCCCACCATGCCGTTGCCGTTGGCCCGCCCGACGGCCTGCCCGACGTAGACGACGTCGTCGCCGGAATCGGCGTCCTGCCCCAGCAGCAGGTACACACCGGTGCCTTCGAACGCCTCGGGGTGCCCGTCCGCGTTGAGACTGGTGCGTGGCACCACGTACACGAGGCCCGTCCAGTTGTCGAGGGTGCACTTCAGCCGACCGGTGGGTGCACCGTCCATCAGGAAGACCTGCAGTGTCTTGGGATGTGCCATCTCAGCTCCCCTTCCGAACGCGCGACGGCGTCGCACTCGCCCTCTCATCGACGGAAGTGCCCTGCGAAGGGGCCGTTTCGTCAGCGAAAACGGCGGACCGTCCATGAGCAACGTCCACCGGCCCAGCCCCCTCGCTCCGCACCTTCCAGTACAAGTACTCCCCGATCGCCGCGACGATCATCTTGGACGGATCCCCGCCCCTGCCCACGATGTCCGTCATTTTCGCGAAGGCGTCCTCGTTCGCGTACACGGCGCCCATCGCCGACCGTTCCAGGTTCGGGCTCGCCAGGAACTGCTCCAGCGAGTTCGCTCCGGCCTGCCCCAGCAGCTTCTCGTCCTCCATGAGCGGCGCCACGAGGGCACTGACCCACGCCTCCTGCTGGGACGGGGAGGCATCCACGCCTTCGCCGGCGAAGATCTCGTTGATCTTCTCGATGACCTCCTCCAACGGCCCGCGCTGCTTCTCACGCGCCCGCCCGCCTCCCACAGCGGTGGTCCCCTTCAGCGCGACCCCACCGGTCAGCCCGATGTCCCCCGAGGACGTCTTCTTCTGCCGGATGCTCACCAGCTGCACATCGCTCAGGTCGATCAGTTCCTCACCGCCGGGCTGATCGCCCACGAGCTGCACCAGGTGCCGCAGGAACAGCGCCCGCTTGTAGTGCTCGGTGTCCCCGAACTCGTAGATCTGGGAGAGGAAGTCGTAGAGGCTGACGAAGGACCGCATGTCCTTGCGCGTCAGCACGAGCTCGTTCACGCGCGTCTCGTCCTGGTTCATCCGCGCATGCGCCAGCTCCTTGCGGAACCGGTATGCCACGGGCTCCAGCGCGGCCTGCAGGCCCTCCTGCCCGCTCCCCGGCTTCCACGCCACCCACACGTCGGCGAATGCGTCGACCTCGTCCCAGTCGTACACGCCCGCGGCGTCGAGCTTCGTCCCCAGGTCGTGGATCAGGTTCGGGTCCGTCACCGTCTCCAGCTTCGCGCCGGCGTAGTACGGCTCGAAGGCGGCCTGGATGTCGTCTTCGGAGTTCACGAAGTCCAGCACGTAGGTGGTGTCCTTGCCGGGCGCCGCACGGTTCAACCGGGACAGCGTCTGCACGGCCAGCACGCCGGAGAGCTTCTTGTCCACGTACAGAGCGCAGAGCTTCGGCTGGTCGAAGCCGGTCTGGTACTTGTTGGCCACGATCATCACCTGGTAGCCGTCCCCGTCGAACGCCTTCGCCAGGTCGCCGGTCACGGACGGGTTCATGGACCGTTCGGTGACCTTCTCGAGCCCGAATTCGTCGTCGGTGATCTCGCCGGAGAAGGCCACCAGGGTGCCCACGTCCGTGTATCCCATGTCCTGGATGTACTGGTCCATCTGGCGCTTGTACCGGACGGCGGCGGCGCGGGAGTCGGTGACCACCATGGCCTTGGCCTGCCCGTCGAGCAGTCCGGCCACGTTGGCGCGGAAGTGCTCCACGATGATCTTGACCTTCTGCGCGATGTTCGTCGGGTGCAGCTTGACCCACCGCATGAGCTTCTTGCTCGCCTCGGTCTGGTCCACTTCGGTGGTCGACTTCCCGACGGCGGCCCGGTCGCCTTCCGGACGGAACTCGCCCTTCTGTCCGGCCAGGGCCAGCTTGAAGGCGGTGTCGTAGTTGGTGAAGTTCTTCAGCACGTCGAGGATGAACTCCTCCTCGATGGCCTGCCGCATGGTGTACCGGTGGAAGGAGGCCGGGAGCTCCTGGCCCTTCTCGTCATATTCGCCGGAGGGGCGGCCGAACATCTGCAGGGTCTTGTCCTTCGGGGTGGCGGTGAAGGCGAAGAAGCTGATGTTCTCCGGGCGTCCGGTGGCGGCGACCTCGGCGGCAAGGATGGACTCGGTATCCGCTTCTCCCCCGTCGTCGAGGTCGGCCTGCTCGTCCGGGGTGAGCACGCGCTTGAGCTTGGCTGCGGCGGAGCCGGTCTGGGAGGAGTGCGCCTCGTCCGCGATCACCGCGTAGGTGCGGCCGGCGAGCGTCGAGTCACCTTTGAGGAGCTCGAGCACGGCGGGGAAGGTCTGCAGCGTCACCACGATGATCCGGTTGCCCTGCAGCAGGGTCTGCTTCACCAGGGCGGACTTGCTGGTGGCCTCTCCCCCGAGGTTCTTGCGGTCCACGGCCACCACGGTGCCGGAGGTCCGCTCGATCTGCCGGACGGCCTCCTGCAGCTGGTCGTCCAGCACGGTGCGGTCGGTGACCACGATGACCGAGTCGAACACCCGCTGCTCGTCCGCCCCGTAGGTGGAGAGCAGGCGGTGGGCGGTCCAGGCGATGGTGTTGGTCTTGCCGGAGCCCGCGGAGTGCTCGATCAGGTAGGACTTGCCGGCGCCCTCCTCACGGACGGCGGCGAGCATCGTGGTGACGGCCTCCCACTGGTGGAAGCGCGGGAAGATCAGCGTGGACTTCCGGCGCGAGCGGCCGTGCTCGTCCTCCACGGTCTCCTTCTTGAGGAAGACGAACTTCTGGAGGATCTCGAGCCAGGTGTCCCGCTGGAGGATCCGTTCCCACAGATAGGCGGTCGAGGAACCGCCGTCCGGATTGAGCGGGTTGCCGGCGTGGCCGTCGTCGCCTTGGTTGAACGGCAGGAAGAAAGTTCCCTTCCCAGCCAGCTTGGTGGTCATCCAGACCTCGCGGTTGGAGACGGCGAAGTGGACCACGGCGCGGGTGCCGAACCCGAACAGCGGCGTGGCCTTGGGGTTGCGCTCGCGGTATTGCTTCTTCGCGTGGCCGATGGACTGGGTGGAGTCGGTCTTCAGCTCGATCGTGGCCACGGGCAGGCCGTTGACGAACAGCACCAGGTCTACGGACTGGTTGGTGGCCGGGTTGAAGTGCACCTGACGCATCACGCGCAGCCGCATGCGCTCGTAGGAGGCGACGGCGGCCGGGTTGAGGTTTGTGGCTGGCCGCGGCTCGGCCATGCGCAGGGTGGCGGAGGTGCCGACCTTGAAGCCCTTGCGGAGCACGTTGAGGGTGCCGCCGACGCCGGTGTCCTGCGGCTTGTTCAGCACGTCGATCAGGCGGGTGGTGATCTGGTCCCGCTGTGCCTGCTGCGCAGAGGCCGGGGCATCGGCCTTCACGATGCGCCCGTAGTCCTCCGGCTGATTCTCGGCCAGCCAGGCGTGGACGTCCTCGGGGAAGATCGCGTTCTTACGGTCGTAGCCGGCATCGTTGGGCGAGTAGAGCCAGCCGTGCTGCTCCAGGTACTCGCAGATGTAGGTCTCGAGTTCGCTCTCGTTGTGGATGGCCATGGCGGTCAGTCCTCCGTGGGGATCTCGATCTGGCCGGTGACGGCGGCAGTGATCAGCGCGGCGCGGCGCTCCTGGGCAAGCTCGATGAACTGCTCGGCCTTGGCGATGAGCGCGTCGATCTTGGCGGTCTCGCGGTCGAGGTGGTCGGCGATTTCGCGCTGCTCTTCCAGGGGTGGGACGGGCACCGTGAAGTTCATTAGTTTCGACAACGGCAGGTTGTTCGCAAGCCCTTCGGCTCCGCTGATCGACCGCAGGACTTGCTCCCGATAGATCTGCGAGTTCAGAGCCCAGTAGAGGTATCGGACCCACACGTTCTGACTTGGCACCAGCCTGAAGTTCTTGTCCGAAAGAACGAGGCGGCGTGACAGCTGACCGACTAATGCCGCCGATCCTACGAGCCTCGGACTACCACTGGCACGGGATACCACCAAGTCACCCTCATGGAGCTCAATCCCAAGGGGAACCGTGACACTCTCAGGCACCGGTTTCGATGCCTCCTCGTTGAAGAATCCATCGTTGCTGGCACCCGACTTCAAGACCCAGATGTCTTCCAGGCCAGTAGCCGAGCTCGTGTCTGGCGAGATGCCTTGGTCGACTCGTGAGACAAGGCGCTTGAGCAGAAGTCCTCGATCGGCAGCCGCTTCAAGTGCATGTTCGATAGCTGCGCTGCGCCGCTCGCGGAGAGCTCCCACGAGGGCACGCTGTTTCTCGATCAGGGCGTCGATCGTGGCGGTCTCGCGGTCGAGGTATTCCGCGATGAGCTGTTGACGCGATCGCGAGAAGTTAGGCACATTGATGGCCTTCATGTCTTGATACGAGATGCGAGGCGTACGTACACCGCCGTTACCAACGTTGCCAATGCCACGCACGCGAGCTGTCATCTCAGCGACGAATGTCCTCGACCGCATGTAGTAGTGCCAGAAGCGCCCATATTGATTGGCACGCAGTTGAAGAACCATGTAGTCAGGACTGCAAACTCCATCACGAGCCGAAAGCCCCAGAGCCCCCTGGTACGCGCTCATCCTGTTGACCACGATGTTTCCGGGTGAAACTACCTTGTAGTTGGAGAGGTCCTCCGCGCGTTCCTGCTCGTCAGTGAGTTCGTTCCGAAGTCGGACTCCCGAATGCTGCGAGACACTCAAGAGAGGCAGGTCCCTGGTTCCTTTCCGGACGTCGATGGGGTTCGCCACAGCTTGAAACCTCACCGCTCCACCTCGCTCAACAGCTCGATGATCTCGGCCGTGAGCTGCTTGAGCTCAGCGTCGATCTCCTCGAGCGGACGCGGCGGCACGTACGTGTAGAAGAGCCGGGTGAAGGGGATCTCGTAACCGATCTTGGTCTTGGACTCGTCGATCCAGGCGCCGGGCACGTGCGGGGCCACCTCGGCCTCGAAGTACTCGTGGATGTCCCGGCCGAAGGGCACCAGTTCGGTGTCCCGCAGCGCGGTGTCCGGCTCCGGCTCGCCCTTCTTGTTCGTCACCACCTCCGCTGCCGGGTCGTGCACGCCAATGGCCCCGGTCAGGGCCTTCACCAGTGGAGCACCGGCGGTCACGCCGTGCTCCTGCAGCGCCTTCTTCAGGTCCAGCTGGAATGTCGGCTGGTGGTCCCAGACCCGGCCACGCAGGGAGGCGAGGGCGGCCTCGAGAGCCGAGCGGCCGTCGTCGGGAAGCTTGTCCACCGGCTTGGTGGCGAGCGCCGCCGCGATGGTGGCGTCCTCCACCTCGAAGCGCAGCTGCAGCGGGCGCTCCACGGTGATCTCCCGGTAGCCGAAGTCCTGGGCGGTGAGGACCTTGGAGAACTCGGCGTTGTCCTCGGGCTGGGCGTCGAAGTCCCGGTAGATGTCCAGCACACGCTGGCGGTCCGCCGTGGACAGCTCCTTGTTCTTCGAGCCCACGTTGCGGCGCAGCTTGGTGAAGAACGTGCGGGCGTCAATCAGCTGCACCTTGCCGCGGCGCTCTGCCGGCTTGTTGTTGTCCAGCACCCACACGTAGGTGGCGATGCCGGTGTTGTAGAACATGTCCGTGGGCAGCGCGACGATCGCGTCCACCAGGTCTGACTCCAGCAGCCAGCGGCGGATCTCGGACGGGCCCGAGCCCGCCCCGCCCGTGAACAGCGGGGAGCCGTTGAGGACGATGCCGGCCCGTCCCCCGCCCTCCGAGACCGGGCGGAGCTTCGAGGCGACGAGCTGGAGGAACAGCATCTGGCCGTCGCTGATGGCGGGGGTGCCGCCCGGGAAGCGGTTCGTGGCGCCGCCGGCGGCGATCTCCTTCTCCACCGCGGTGCGGGAGGCCTTCCAGTCGCCGCCGTAGGGCGGGTTGGAGAGGACGTAGTCGAAGCGCTCGGTCAGGTGGGCGTCGTTCTTGAGGGTGTCCCCGCGGGCAATGCCATCCGCGGCCTGGCCCTTGCCGAGCAGCTCGGACTTGCAGATCGCGTAGGACTGGTCGTTGAGCTCCTGCCCGAACAGGCGGACCTCCGCGTTCGGGTTCATGCGGCGCAGGCGCTCGTCCAACACGGAGAGCATGCCGCCGGTGCCGGCCGTGGGGTCATAGACGGTGCGGACCGGGTAGCCGGTGAGGACGTCGTCGTCGTTGGCGGTGAGCAGGTCCACGAGGAGCTTCACCGCGTCGCGCGGGGTGAAGTGCTCACCGGCGGTCTCGTTGGAGGCGGCGGCGAAGCGGCGGATCAGGTCCTCGAAGAGGGTGCCCATCTCCGCGTTGGAGACGACCTCCGGGGAGAGGTCGATGGAGGCGAACTGCTGGAGGACCAGGAAGAGGCGGTCGTGCTCGTCCAGCTTGGCGACCGTCTTGTCGAACTCGTAATAGGTGAACAGGTCCGCCACGTTCTGGGAGAACCCGTCCACGTAGGCCAGCAGGTTCGTGCGGAGCAGGTCCGGCTCCTGCAGGATGCGGTCCAGGGTGAAGGGGCTGAGGTTGTAGAACGTCAGGCCCGTGCGCGACTCCACCAGGTTGTCCAGCATGAAG
The DNA here is from genome assembly GCF_037853785.1 of Micrococcus sp. GPGPB33. Lineage (NCBI taxonomy): Bacteria > Bacillati > Actinomycetota > Actinomycetes > Micrococcales > Micrococcaceae > Micrococcus > Micrococcus sp. GPGPB33. The sequence continues at coordinate 1,035,765 of NZ_JAQMWO010000002.1, read as the reverse complement.
TCTGGATGGCCCTTGGCCGCCAGTTCAGCGAAGAACTCCCGGTGCGGGGCCATGACCGCCTCCATGCGGCGCAGGATGGTGAGCGGAAGGACGAGGGTGCCGTACTGGTTCGGCTTGAATACGCCCCGGAGCTGATCCGCGATCCCCCACACGAAGTTCGAGAGGTTCTGGGGAGAGCGGTGGGGCGCCGAGGCAGCGCCGCGCGTGGCGGGGGTGGTCATGGGGTCCTTCGAATGGTGGGGGCGGGCCGCTGGACGGGACCCATTCCGACCCCGCAGCGACCCGACAGGGCGACGGATCATACACAACCACACTTGCCTATGCTCTGCGCGCGCGAGTACGCTCGCGTGTGGTAGCTAGGGCTGAGACAGTGCCCCGAGCACCAATTCGAGAGGCCCACGCTTGCGTGGGCCTCTGCGCTTGTCTGCAGTGTCCGCTGTGCCCTGCACAATGGTCAGATGCTGCTGGCGTACATCGACGAGATCGGCGAGCCGGGCGCCTACGTCGGCCCGGACCATCCTCGCTTCCGGACAAGCCCAGCCTTCGGTTATGCCGGATTCGTCATGCCGGAGTCTGCCGCACGAGGCTTTGGGGCGAAGTTCACCGCGCTGAAGCGTCAGCTGTTCGCCTCGGAGATCGACCGAGCGGAACACCCCGGACGGTGGGAGTTCAAGGGGGCCAATCTGTTCCGACCGGATACCCCCGCGCGCTTTCCGCAGCAGCTCCGCGTGTTCGATGCGCTCGTGCGGTCCGTCGTCGCCGACCACGCCGGCAAGCTGTTCTACTACGCCGACGAGAAGCAGCGTGGGACGCCCAAGCAGATCGGCCTCGACGTCGAGAAACGCGAAGCCGACGCCATGCGAGAGACTCTGAACCGTCTGGCCCGCCATGCCCACCATCACGGACATAACCTCATGGTGATCATCGATCAAATCAATGAGAAGACGCGAGTCGAACGCGTTGCATCGATGTATGCCCACATCTTCAGCCGAGCCGGCGACTTTCCGGAGATGCGGTGCATCGTGGAACCGCCCATGCACGTGGACAGTTCGCTGAGCTCCAACGTGCAGTTCGCCGACTGGGTCGCCGCCGCCGTCACACGCGCTGTCGATCACCAGCTCAACGACTTGTCCAAGTACGCCTGGGTCACCGACCCCCAGCGGCTGGCATCCATGAGGGGCAGCTTCACCTACGAGTCTAAACTGCACCTGTGGAACCGCGGCGTGCAGGACTTCAACCACTCTGAGCTGTTCCACCGCGAACGGCGGCTTGCCCCGACCCCGTATGGACAGCTTCTGGGGGCCTCGGTGGACCCCGCGGCGGCGGAGAAGATGGCGAAGATCTGGCGCTCGGGACACTAAGACCTGGCGCCGCTGATAGAGATCGCCCCGGCCCTGCGTCAGGCGGAACACAGCCCCGCATATTCTGGTCCTCCGCGGGCTGCGAAGGACCAGAATATGCGGGCGGCGGGTGGACCACCTGGCGACACCGTTGCCGACGCGTTCATTCAACGCGCGGGGCATGCCCGGGCGTCACTGGGACAGGTTGTCGATCGCGTACTGCGCCTGGTCGGGCGTGAACTCCTCACCGTACTCCGAGACCAGTTGGTCGTAGATCGCAGACGGCGACATGTCCATCATCTCCTGATAGCTCTTCGCTTTGGCCAGCGCATTGGCATTCCAGTCCACGTCCGTCATGTTGTCGATCGCGTACTGCGCCGCTTCTGGTGAGAACTGCTCACCGTACTCGGAGACCAGCTGGCCATAGATGCCCATCTTGGACATGTCCATGTTCTCTTCGTAGCTGTACGCCTTGCGAAGCGCCGACTGGTACTCCATCGGCACATCCCCGGCCTCATGCTCGGCTGCCGCTTCCGTCTCCTCCGAGAGCGTCGGCGTGGGCTCAGGGGTGGGCGTGGGCTCCGATGCAGGAGCAGACCCCGCAGTAGGGGTCGAGGTCGACGATGCAGCCGGCGTGGAGGATGCGCCCTCGGACGCGCCGTCCACCTCCAGCGCCGCATACTCCGGGATGCGGTTAATGATGGGCGTCATGTTCTCAACGAACCTGTTGAGTTCCTCACCGGGCTGGTAGCAGTCGGTGGCTGCACCGGTCACAGACTGCACGATGTCCTGCATTGGCATCGTGTACCTGCCACCGCCCGACTTCACAATGCGCTGGATCTCCTCAGGCTCGGCCATCAGACGGTCCAAGGTGTCGAGATACTTGGGATGGGCGACCGCGCGCAGCTGATCGCCCTGCTCCACCAACCCCGCCACGCGACGATCCCTATCGCTCATGACGAGGTCTTCCATGTAGAAGTCCACGCTGAAGTCCAGGACGTCTAACGCAAGACCACCGCGGTTGCCTGCCAGCTGTTCGCACGTCTCGGTGGCCGTCAGCTGCATGGGGCTCTCCGAGGCGGCGGGCGTCGGCGACACCGCCGAAGAAGACGAGGACAATGAGGATTGGGAGCTAGACGGCCCCGGTCCCTCCTGACCGGAACAGCCGGTGGCCACGAGCAGGAGGGGCAGGAAGAGGAGGAGTCGCTGAGCGCGCATAAGAAAACTCTCCGTGACTGATGTGCGAGCCTCGAACCAAGCGCTCTTGCGGCTGAAATGGGTGCCAGTGAGAGTCTGTCGAGGAAGGGTGAGAAGGCCCTCAACTGCATATTGTGCACAGCAACGCACCCATTGAGCGACACGCCGAGGACATGTGAGAGTCGAGCAGGAATGCTCATGTCGCGTTTCCGCGTCGGAAGGGTGAACGGCCACTTCACCTGCCACAGCCGCACTTCACAGCCCGCGGCTGGAGGGGTGCTGCTCGCAGCCCTGCGAAGGGGGTCATCTCGTGATTTCTCGCACCCCCACCCCGGACGATGTCGAGTCGGTGCTCGCCGCCGTCGAGACCATCCCGCCAAGCCTGTTCGATCACTACGAGGGATCCCGCGAGAACGAGCCGGTGCGGGGCCATGACCGCCTCCATGCGGCGCAGGATGGTGAGCGGAAGGACGAGCGTGCCGTACTGATTCGGCTTGAACACGCCCCGGAGCTGATCCGCGATCCCCCACACGAAGTTCGAGAGGTTCTGGGGAGAGGGCATGGTGGCGGAGCCTTTCGGAGCACGGCGGTGTGGCAGTCGGCCTCATTCTGGCACTGAGAAGTCGCACGCCTGATGCCTGAGAGCCGGGTTCCGAAGAATTCTTCGGATGAGGAGGCCGGCACCTTTTCGACCGACCTCTGGAGGCTCGAATCCGAAGTCTTCTTCGGTTTCCCATGTCGACTCGTCACCGCAGCAGTCGAACGTCACCGATTCCGACGAATCCTTCGGATTTCAGCTGCTCATCTGCCACGCTGGGGCTGTGGCCACCACACGCGCAGTCTCCTCCGCCGCGGCGCTGATGAAGATCAGCGACCGCGTCCGCGCCATGCGTAAAGAGCTCCTGCTGACCCAGCAGCAGCTCGCAGACCTGGCAGGAGTCTCGGATGCGACCGTCCGCCAGATCGAGCGCGGCACCGGCAAGAGCACCCTGAAGTCAGTGCTCTCCGTCATGGAGGTGCTCGGCCTCGAGCTCGAGGTCACCGGTTGACGACTCCCGCACTCGAGGACCTGAAGCGCGTCACCGCCACGGACGTCTACAAGGGCGGCGACCCAGCGGGGACGGGATCGCCCTTGCGGCTCAGTCCTCCAGGCTCAGCTCGACGTCCCCGACCCACGGCTCCGCGAATCCTTCGTACGTCCCGTCCTTGAGCGCGATGGCCAGCCACTGGTCCACGTAGTGCTTGAACACCTCGTCGCCCTGCGGGAGCATGTACCCCTTCTGGAAGTAGTCGAAGGGCTCGTCCGGGTTCGCGGCGCACAGCTCGGGGTACTCGTGGTCGATGTAGAGCACCTCGGAGCGGTCCGTGGTCATCACGTCCGCCTCGCCGGCCGCGAGAGCGTCGAACACCGTGAGGTTGTCGTGCGTCAGCAGCTCGCCCTGCGGGTAGTGCTCCCGCGCGAACTTCTTGAGCCGCCCCCTTCATTCGGTCCGGACGTTCTGTGAGTCGTCGGTTTCCATTTGATGGGTGCACTGCCGAGCGTACTCGGCTGGGGTTAGGTAGCCGAGCGAGGAGTGCCGGCGGTGGTGGTTGTACTCGTCCTTCCAGTCGCCGATGATGACCTGTGCGTGCAGCAGCGAGTAGAAGCTGTTGATGTTGAGGCACTCGTCGCGGATCCGGCTGTTGAACGACTCGACGTACCCGTTGCGCCACGGCGAGCCCGGAGGGATGTAGGACAGGCCGGTGCGGGTGCCGGCCCAGTCGGCCATCGCCTCGCTGATGAACTCCGGCCCGTTGTCCGACCTGAGCACCGCCGGGGCGCCCCGGGCGGCGACGAGGTCCTCGAGGTGGGCGGTGAGTCGGTCGGCGGTAATCGAGCGCTCCACGAGGCCGCCGATGCACTCCCGGGTGTGTTCGTCGACGATCGAGCAGATCTTGATCGGTCGTCCGTGCTCGTCGGCGTCGAACTGGAAGTCCACCGCCCACACCACGTTCGGCGCGTCCGCCGTCGGCGCGTCGACGGTCGAGGACCCGACGCGCTTGCGTCGACGCCGCTGCGGGACCCGGAGCCCTTCGTCACGCCACAGGCGTTGGATCTTCTTGTGGTTCACCACCCACCCCTCGGCGCGGGCGTCGTGATACGCCCGCCGATACCCGTAGCGGGGATGGTCCTTCGCCCAGGCGCGCAGCCACTTCCTGAGCGCCCGATCCGGGTCCGTGACCGTGTCGCCCTTGAGCGGTCGCCGGTACGCGGAGCGGCTCAGCCCGACCAGACGGCACGCCATCCGTTCGCTCACCCGCAACTTGCCCTTGAGGTGATCGACGGCGGCGCGGCGCCTGTCCGGGCTTAGAAGTTTCCCTCAGCCAGCTCCTTGAGCGCGGCCTTCTCCAGCTCCGCTTCCGCGAGCAGACGCTTCAGGGTCGCGTTCTGCTTCTCCAGCTCCTTCAGGCGCTTTGCGTCGTCGGCCTTGAGGCCGCCGTACTGGTTCCGCCACCGGTAGTACGTCTGCTCGGACACCCCGAGCTCCCGGCACACCGCCGCGACGTCCTGACCATCGGCGAGCATCCTGTCGGCCTGCCCGAGCTTACGGACGACCTGCTCGGGGGTGTGACGCTTCCTGCTGTTCGTCATGATCTGACCAGTCTCCCTGCCCGCGACCGCGGGCAACAGGACGACTCTCATAACGACTGGACCTACGAAACGGGGTCAGCCCATTCTCGTTGGTGCCGCCCTCCGGGAAGATCGACCGCACACCCGGCTGATTGATCTCCGCCACGGTGTCGTACTTCTCGACGTCCTCGCAGCGGGTGATCGGCGTCTTGCCGTCCTCCTGCGTGGGCACGGTGAAGTACACCTGCTCGGCGCGTTCCGGGTTCAGGGAGATGCCCCCGACGGCGACGTCGCACGCCCCCGACGTGTAGTCGTCCATGAGCGTCTTCCAGCTGGTCTTCACGAACTCCGGCTCCACGCCCATGGTCTCGGCCAGGTCGCGGGCCATGTCCACGTCGATGCCCTTCCAGTCGCCGCTCTCGGTCTGCTCGGTGAAGGGCGGATAGTCACCGGTGGAGCAGACGCGCAACGTGCCGGCCTCCTTGATGCGTGTGAGCGCGGAGTCGACGACAGTGGCGGTGGCAGGTTCCGATGAGCTGCCCGCATCCTGCGCCGTGCCGCAGGAGGTGAGGGTGAGCGCCAGGGCGACGCCGAGGGCCGCCGTCGTGAGTCGGTAGTGGGTAGGGCGGAAGGTCATGATCGGCTGGCTCCCTCGACGACGGCATGTGAGTCCCGTCACCGTAGCCCAGGACCACACGCCCCCACCGCCCCGCGTACGACAAATACACAACACTCACCTTGCGTATCTCACTGAGGTGTGCCTTACTGGTTCTCGGACCCCCGCCGGAAGGACCCCCATGGCCCACGCCTCCACGCACCCCGCTCATCCGCTGCCGCCCGTGGCGCCCCGTCGCCTGCTGCTGGCCCAGCGGCTGCTCCGCGGCGAGGGCTCCGTCGAGGTCACGGCCTTCCGCGCCGGCGAGACGCTCACGACGGCCGTCCACGGCGTGAGCGCGGACGGCCGCCTCGTGGTCGCCCACGTCCCCAACCTCCTCGGGTCGCTCGGCGCGTTCCACACGCTCGCGCCGCTCGACGTGCGCGTGGACGTCCTGCGCGACGCCCTGGACCTCACGCTCCCCACCCGCCTGGCATCCGTGCATCTGCTCGGCACCCTGCGCTGGTGCCGGGACTCGGCCGAGGTCGCGGAGCTGAAGCTGCGCGGTCGCGTCGCGGACCTCGTGGCCGACGTCGGCCCGCGGGTGCGCGTGGGCGTCGTCGAGACCCAGCGGATCCTGCTGCACGACGTCGACGGCGTCGCCGTGTTCTGCTGCCACACCCTGCCGCTCACGTCGCGCGGGCTCGTCGACCAGGCCGAGCTCGCAGACCTGGCGGATGACGTGCTGGGCACCGCCCCCGAGGTGCTCGCGGACCTGGCCGACGCCGTCGCCCTGGGCCTGCTGCCGGGCGAGAGCACCCCGTTGCAGGTCGACACCGAACCCCTGTCCGAGTCCCCCGCCCACGCCCTCGACGTGGACGAAGCCGGGGTGACCCTGCTGCGCGTCCGCGACGGCGAGACCACCGCGGTGCACGTGGCCCTGCCCGGTGCAGGCCGGCTCGACCACAGCCCCCGGCACGCCTGGCGGCGACTGCTGGACGCGATTCCGGCGCGGGTCGCCCACCCCTGAGGGGCGGCGTCAGTCGATCGTGTAGGTGGCGCAGGTGGCCACGTCCGTGACCTCGATGCCCTCGGCGGTGCAGGCGAGGTCGACGTTGTAGGTGCACTCGAGGCGGTGGCACGCACCGACGGTCGAGGCGCCCTCGGTCACCGGGCGGCGGACGTCCAGCTGGACGAAGGTGCCGCAGCCGGGCGTTCGGTCGGAGCCGGCGACGGTGATGGCCAGGGCGTTGCAGGACGTCTCGGCATTGAAGGCGCAGGCACTGGCGGCGCAGGTGCGGACGGCGGTGGTCATGGCGTGATCCTCCCGGTTCGGGCCCGCCCCGGGCTGGGACGGTGCTGCTGGAATCGAGATTACTCCGGCCCACGAATAGCACAAGAGGGGTGAGCCTTAGTCGATAGGCAATTAGCGCAAATGCATTTTGCGCATTGTCGCGTGTCGTATGGGCCGAGTCCGCCCCTGCCCGGAATCTTCTTCATCTCTGGCCCTTCTGGCGACCACGCGCCCACTCAGAAGGGTCAGATGCGCAGACGATCCGCCGTCCCCGCCTCCTGAGCAGCCCCGGCAGCCCCGGCAGCTCCACCACCCTGGCAGAGTCCGCCCCGCACTCCTAGCGTGGGGCCATGAGCACCCATCGCCTGTCCTCCACCGCCCTCGGGTTCGCCGCCGGACTGGGCACCGCGGCCGCTGTCACCGCAGCCCGCAGGATCGCCCTCATGGCCGCCGTCGGGAAGGGCCACCCGCTCAAGCACCGCCTCCTGGACGCGGCATCCGGCCTGGTCCAGCCGAAGTACCCCATGGGCGCGATGAGCACCTACCTCAACGGACTGCACTTCTACGCCGACGACCTCGGCCGGCAGGTCGAAGCCAGCCACTTCTGCATCCACCTGCGCCACGACCTGCACCAGTGCGTGATCTTCGACCGCAACGCGCCGGACGCACGGCTGATCGGCATCGAGTACATCATCAGCGAGGAGCGGTTCCGCAGCCTCCCCGACGAGGAGCGGCGCCTGTGGCACAGCCACCACTACGAGGTGAGCTCCGGCGCCCTCACCGCCCCCGGGGTGCCCGAGCTGGCCGAGCACAGTTACTTCGAAGACCTCATCCACACCTACGGAAAGACGTTCCACACCTGGCAGTACGACCGGGACGACTTCCCGTACGGCATTCCCCAGCTGATGATGGGCCTCACCGGCGACGGCCAGGTGGACGAGGCCCTCCTGCGCGCCCGCGACGAGCGCGTGGGCGTGGACACCGCGGCCCAGCGACGCAACCGCGCGGACATCCCGGTCCCGGACGTGGTGCCGGGCGCGAACAGCTGGGAGCGCGGGCGGGTCGTGCAGACCACGCTCGAGGAGCGCCCGGTGCGGGGCCGCGACGACTGAGGCCGGCGTCGTCGGCAGGGCGCCGTTTCCCGAACGAAAACGCTCGGCGGGCCGGCGCCGTCATCCGGATCGGGCGGGGCGCGCCCCGCGAGGGACAGTACGTCCGCCGCACGTGTCGCGGCAGCGAGAACGCTGGGCTCAGACCTTGCCCTTGAGCAGTCGGTGCCAGTAGATCCGGGGCTGGCCGAAGCGGTCGAAGGCCGCCGTGCTCTTCCGCGGCTTCGTCAGGTCCACGCCGGGGATCGACCGGTCCTCGGAGCCGTCGCGGACGTGCTCGTCCAGGACCAGCTCGTCCCGGCTGACCATCACGGGGATCACGGTATAGCCGTCGTACTTCTGGAGCGGCTTCCCCGCGTCCGCAGCCTGGATGTTCTGGGTCAGGATCTTGACCTGCCGGCGCAGGGCTCCGCCGGAGGGCCGTGTGCCCAGGGCGGCGGCGTCGCCCAGCGCCCACACGTGCGGGTGCACGGGATGCCGCAGGGTCGCGGGATCCACGGCCGCCAGGCCGGCCTCGCCGTCGTCCGCCAGGCCTGCCTCGGCGATGAACTCCGGGGCCCGCACCACGGGCGTGATGTACGCGGCCGCGACGTCGGTGATCCGCTCACCGGTGTTGAGCACCACCTCGCGGGCCTCGTGGTCCACGGCGTTCACCTCTGCGCCGGCGTGCACATGGATGCCGTACCTCGCCACGGCCTCGGCCAGAGCGGGGTCGATGGTCTGCCGGTCCAGGATCCGGCCGTAGGGGGTCACCAGGTGGACGTCCACGTCCGGCAGGATCCCCGTGCGCTCCCATGCCGCGCAGGCCAGGAACAGCGCCTTGAGCACGGTGCCGCCGCACGAGGAGGGCTCAGCCGGCACATTCGCCACCACACGGTCCCCCGCGGCCACACGCGACAGCAGGGCCCGGGCGGCGTCCACGTGCTCGGGCACGTGCGCACTCGCCGCCCATCCGGCGGCGTAGGCCTCACGCAGCCCGTCGATCGCACCCCACCACGGGGTCAGCCCCGGGCAGAGCACGAGGTGGCGGAAGCCCACGGTCAGCCCGGTGGTCGTCACCGCGGTCCGTTCCTCGGCGTCCACGGCCACGACGTGGTCCGGGATCCATTCGACCCCGTCCGGGATGACGGCCCGCATCGGCCGTTCGAACCGGGCCATGTCCGCCTGCCCGCCCGCCGCGTAGTTCAGCATCGGCCGGTAGCGGTGCAGCTGTTGGCCGTCGGCGATGGCGACCCGACCCTGCCGCTTCCGCCGCAGTGCGGCGGCCAAGGACACGCCGGCGTTGCCGCCGCCGACGATCAGGATGTCGTACTGCTCGGTCACGTGGTCCTCCGTGGGGTGACGGGGTCAAGGAAACGGTACGACCGCCCCCGCAGACGTGCTCCGCGGCAGACGGGACGTGCCGCCCATCCTCCACTGGTGGCCGGGGCCGGCGCTAGCCCGTAAGGCCCAGCAGCCGCAGCTGGTCGGCGTACTTGCGCATCCCGACCTCCACGGCCTGCGGGTTCTGCGCGTACCAGTCCAGGTGGGTCTGTCGCAGCTGCTCGGCCGGGACGGTCTGACCGGCCACGGTCCAGTCCTCGGTCGGCTCGGCGTCGAGGTCGAGGGCCTCCACCACGACCGCCTCGAGGGGCGCGCGCACCCCGCCGAGGAGCACGCGGGAGGCGGGCACGGGCTGGACGGCGACGTCGCCCGGCAGGCGCTCGGCCACGCGCTCGGCCACGCGGGTCAGCAGTGTGTTGGTCGGGTGGTTCACGGTGTAGAAGCCGACGCCCCGCTCCGCCGCCACCAGATCCGCCATGGACAGCGTCCCCTTCGCCTCCTCCCGCGCCCGCAGCGCCTGCACGGACGCGGCGGCGGCCTCACGGATCGCCGCCGGCGCCACCTCCCGACGACGGCCCGTCGCCGCCTCGGCCAGCACGCGCAGGTCGTGGTACGGCACGACGGGCGGGTCCTCCCCGGCCGCTCGGCCGCCCCGGGCGCGAACTTCCAGTTGCGGAGGGTGACCTGCCAGGGAAAGCGCGAGACGTCGTACACCACGGGGATCCGCACCACGGCGGCGTCCTTCGGCAACCGGGCCACGAGCTGGTCCGTGCCGATGGGCATGCCCCGGTAGTCGTGCGGGATCGGCTGGGTGACGAGGGCCTTCACGCGGGGCAGCAGCCGCTCCAGGTGCTCGACCTCGTCCGGCTGGGCCTCGAAGGCGGGCGGCACGCGGACGCTCACCAGGTCCGCCCCGTGCAGCGGTGTGCCGGGCTCCCCGCCGAGCAGCCGCCGGTACGACTCGCCCTGGCAGTTGCCCCACACCAGCAGCAGGTCACCCTCGGGCAGGTCCTCGAGCCCGTAGAAGTGGCCGTAGTGCCGGCGTCGTCCCTCGTCCTCGTGCACGCCTGCGTCCTCTCTCCTCAGCCGTCCTCGCGACGGATCCAGCCGACGCCCGCCGTCCCGAACCACCAGGCCAGGAACGCGGAGAGCGCCGCGAAGTCCAGTTCGTCCAGCTCGCTCATCGGTCCTCCCGTGCTCCGTCCTGTCCGCGATTGTGCCAGCCCCGCGGACACCGGCCCGCTCAGCCCCAGCCGCCCCACCACGCCTCGAGGTCCGGCACGGCGGCCACGGGCGCCCAGCCCAGCCGGGAGGCGGGCACCCGCCACACCCGCGCCGTCCCGCCCCGCCGACGCCGCCACCGCGCCCGGGCGCACGTCAGCACGGCGAGCACGTCGCGCTCGGCCCGCTCGCCCGGCTCGCCCAGCACCTCCACGCGCTCGACGCCGGCCCGTTCCAGGCGCAGCAGCCACGCGGCGACGGCGTCCGCGTCAGGCCGGGCTCCGGCCGCGGCGGGCCGCAGCGGCACGTGCACGTCCACGGACCAGTCGGGCACCGACCGCACGGCGTCGAGGTCGCCGCGCGCCGGCGTCGGCGGCAGGTCCTGGGACGCCGCCGCGCCGCCGTCGGGCTCGCCCAGCAGCCGCACGCGGGGGTCGCCGAGCGCCCGCGCCGCCGCCTCGTCGAGGCCGCCCACGACGCCGACCCGCGCCCCCGGTGCCGCGCGCAGCACGGCGTCCACCGCCACCACGGCCGCCGCCGCGCCGTCCGCGCCCTCCGGCACCCGCACGCGCGCCTCGACCCGCAGCGGGCCGGCCAGGGACAGGCCGTGGCCGCGGGCCGTCGTCGCGGGGATGCGCGAGGCGAGCACGAGCGCCTCGCGGGCCTTCACCCGGGCGGCCTCGGCGGTGTCGCCGCGTCCGCCGAAGTCGGCGCCGGCCTGCCACGCCACGGCGTCCGGCGCGTGGCGCAGGGCCGCCCCCACGCGCCACAGCCGGTGCGCCAGCTCCCAGTCCTCCCCGCCGTAGCCCACGAACGCGGGGTCGAAGCCGCCGGCGTCCTCGTAGACCTCGCGCGCCATCGTGAGCACGGCCGAGATGACGTACCGGTAGCCGGTGGAGTCGGCGCGGCGCAGGTCGTCCGTCGCGCGGTACCCGTCACCCAGCCACGCCGGCTCAGCCAGGCGGGAGCTCTCCGGCACCTCGTCCCCGGGCCGCCAGCCGTCCGCCCAGGCCCGCTCCAGCCAGGCCTCGGCCAGGTGCCGCCGCCGACCCACCACCGCGGCGTCCCGGGGCGCCGTGGCCACCGCCGCCAGCGCCGCGGCGAGGTACCCGGGCTCGGGGAGCATGTCCCCGTCGAGGAAGGCGAGCACGTCGCCGTCGGCCGCCTCCGCCCCGAGCGCCCGGGCCGCCGAGGCGCGGAACCCGCGGTCCCGCTGGCGCACGGTCACCACGTCGAACGGCAGGCCCGGGTCCACCCGGGGCGGGACGGGCGAGCCGTCGTCGGCCACCACGAGCTGCAGCCCGCCGGTCAGGCCGCGCTGGGCCGCGAGCGCGGCCGTGAGCCGGTCGAGGTCCGCCTGGGCCCGGTAGTAGGGCACCACCACGGAGACGGCAGCGCTCACGTCCACCTGTGCACGCGGCGGAGCACGTCGAAGAGCATCCGCGCGCAGTCCTCGGCCCCGGGCGAGAGGTCCACGGCGGGGTCGAGCCACGTGCGCTCGGGGTCCTCGACCGCCTCGGCGATCGCCTCGGCCAGCGCGAAGGCCGGCGACCCGTTCGGGTGCACGAGCCGCAGGGTGCCCGGGCGCAGGCGCTCCATCTCCTCCGTGTAGCGGCCCGCGGAGGCGATCGCCCGCCGCCCCACCGAGGTCCACGCCGCCAGGGACCCGGACGCGGACACGTTGCGGTGCGCCGCGAACGGGATGCCCGCCGAGAGCAGGGCCGCGTCCGCGAACTCGTCCGGCACGAACCCGGTGACGCGGAACTCCAGGCCGCGCGCCTCGGCGTCGCGGGTCAGCTCCGCCACGAGGTCGTCATGCCCGATGCTGACGGGTCCGAGCGCCGTCAGCCGGCGCGGCGCCCCGGAATCCGGGCCCCACTGGCGGTGCAGCTCGGTGAGGGCCTCCAGGGCGAGGGCGTGCCCCTTGCCCGGGTAGACGAAGCCGAAGAGCACGAGGTCCCGGTCGAGGCCGGCCATGCTCTCCGGCACCACCGGCTCGGCGCGGGCGGCCGCGGCCCGGCGGTCCTCCACGGGCAACGGGACCACGTCCGCGGCCACGTCCACCAGGTCCGCCAGCAGCGCCCGCTCGTGCTGCGAGGAGACCACGACGCCGTCCACCGCCTGGGCGAGCCGCGCGTATGCCTCGCCGCGGCGGCGGTAGCGGCCGTCGCCCTCGGCGGGCTGCGGGATGTCGTGCAGGGTGAGCGTGGTGCCCGCGGGCAGGACGTCGACGAGCAGGTCCGCAGCGGCGGTCGCGGTGGGGCCGAACAGCGCGTCCGTGACGTCCAGGTGCACGGCGGCGCCCAGCGCGCGCGCCTCCTCCAGCACGGGCACGAGGCCCCGGAACGCCGCGACGTCCTCCGCCGTGAGCAGCTCCACCTCGGCGCCCACCCGACGGAGGGCGGCGGCGGTCTGCCGGCCATGGCGCACCACGCCGTGCTCCGGCGCGCCCACGGTCACGTACAGCACACGCCCCTGCGGCTGCGAGTCCACGTCCACGATCCCCTTCACCTGCGGCGGCGCTCCTCGACGCGGCGGCGCGCCGGAACGGACAGGATGCCGCTGCTCCGATTCTCCGATCCTGCCCTGACAGACTAGATTTCGCGACCCCCGACCCGGGACGGGGACACGCCGCCCGCGCGGCATCGCATCCCCCAGGTCAGGAGGCCCTCCCCCGTGAGCATCACCGTCCAGCACGTGCCCGCGCAGCACCCGTACACCCGCGCGATCCGCCCCCTCGACCCGGGCGCCGCGCCGGACGTGGAGTTCCTGCCGGACCCGCCGGTGCCGGGCGCGCCCGCGCACCAGTGGTGGCCGCCCCGGGCCCTGCACGCGGAGTGGCTGGCCGAGCACCGCCCGGACGTGCTGCACGTGCACTTCGGCTTCGAGCACTTCAGCCCCGCCCAGCTGGCCGCCGCCCTGGACGCGCAGCACGCGCACGGGGGCGCCGTCGTCGTGACCGTGCACGACCTCGAGAACCCGCACCTGACGGACCAGGGCCCCCACCGGGACCGCCTGGCCGTGCTGCTGGGCCGCGCGGACGCCGTGCTCACGCTCACCCCCGGCGCCGCGGCGACCCTCGCCCGCGACTACGGCGTGCGCGCCCTCGTGGTCCCCCACCCGCACATCGTCCCGCTCGAGGACCTCGTGGCGCAGGGCGACGACGACGCCCCCGGCGCGCTGCCCCCCGACGCGTCCGACGACGGCGACGGCGCGGCCGCCCCCGCCCGCCTGCTGGTGCACGCCAAGGACCTGCGCGCCCAGGTGGCCCCGGTGGCGCTGCTGCCGGTGCTCGCCGCCGCCGTCGGGACGCTGGCCGAGCGCGGTGTCGACGCGCGGGTGACCGTGGAGGTCCAGGACACCGTGCAGGACGAGGACGCCCTGGCCGCGCTGCGCGCGGGCTGTGCCCACCACGGCTTCGAGCTGTGGCAGCACGACCGGCTCGACGACCCCGCCCTGCACGCGCTGCTGCGCGACGTGGACGTGTCCGTGCTGCCGTACCGCATCGGCACCCACTCGGGCTGGGTGGAGATGTGCCGGGACCTGGGGGTGCCGGTGGCCGTCGCGGACATCGGGCACATCGCGGACCAGTCCGGCGCCTGGTTGACCCCCGACTCGCTCGCCGCGTTCGACCCGGAGGACCCCGACTCCCTCGCCGACGCGCTCGAGACGCTGGTGCGCGCCCGCGCGCGCACGGCCCCCGCCGACCCGGCCGCCCGGGCCCGGCAGCGTCGTCGCGTGGCCGCCGCCCACGTGGCCGTCTACCGCGAGGCCCTCGCCCGGGCGCGCGGGGCGTTGCCGGGCGTGTCCGTGCTGGTCATCACGGGGCACCGGGACGAGCACCTGGCCCGCGTGATCGCCGGGCTGGAACGCTCCCACCGCCGCCCGGACCAGGTGGTCGTGGTGTTCATGGGCCAGCCGGACGGCCGCGTCCCGGCCACGGACCTGCCCATCACGGTGGGACACGTGTCCGCCGAGGCCGGCCTGCCGCTGGCGCAGGCCCGCAACCGCGCGGCCGAGCTCGCCACCGGCGAGATCCTCGTCTTCCTCGACGTGGACTGCATCCCGGCGGCCGAAACCGTCGGCGTGCTGGCCACCGAGGTCGCGGCCCACCCCGGGTCCGTGGTGATGGGCCGGCCCCGCTACCTGCGGCCGGGCTGGACCCGCGACGTCGGGGAGGCCGATCTGACCTCGCACCGCGCCGACGCCCTGCTGCGCCGCCTCTCCGTGCCCCACCGGGCGCGCGCGCACCTGACCGCCGGCCCTTCGGACGAGTGGCACCTCGTGTGGACGCTGATCCTGGCGTTGCGCCGCGCGGACCTGGCCCGCATCGGCGGTTTCGACGCGGGCTTCACCGGCTACGGCGCCGAGGACACGGACCTGGCCTTCCGCGCCCGCGACGCCGGCCTGACGCTGCGGTTCAGCCCCGCCGAGGCGTTCCACCAGCACCACGGGGTGATGGTCCCGCCGCTGCACCACCTCGAGGACATCCTGGTCAACGCCCGCCGCTTCCGGCAGGTGCACGGCCGATGGGCCATGGAGGGGTGGCTGCGCGCGTTCGCGGACGCGGGGCTGATCGCGTGGGACCCCGAGGGCGAGCGGCTCGAGCTGCTGCGTCACCCCACGGAGGCGGAGCTGACGGCCGCCCGCCGCGACGACGCCGCGTACTGAGCACCGTGACGGCCGGGGGCGGCGGGGGCGGACTCAGCCCAGGGCGCCCTCGATCGCCGCCTCCCAGCGCCGCCGGTACTCGTCCGGCGCCACGAGCAGCAGGCCCGCGAGCCGATCGGCGGCGGCCGGGTCCGCGAGGGCGCCGCGCACCGCGCCGGCCCAGTCCGCGTCCGGGTCCTCCCACGCGCACCACGGCACGCCCGCGGCCCGGTGGATCTCGCGGACGAACACGCGCTGCTCGTCGAACGGCCGCGGCTCGGGGGCGAGCACCACGGGGCGGCCGGAGCGGGCGGCGTCCACCACGGCGTTGTGCCCGGCCGAGACCACCACGACGTCGGCGTCCGCGGCCCGGCGGGCCGGCGCCTGGACCCAGCCGTGCAGCGTCACAGTGGCGGGCATCGCCTCCGCCGCGAGCCCGCCCGGCGCCTCCGGCTCGCCCACCCCGGCGATCGGGCCGTACACCTCCCACGTCGCCTCCGGCACGGCGGATGCCGCCCGGGCCAGGTCCGCGGCCCGCACCCCGCCGCCGCCCGTCCCGGCGATCACGGCGACGCGCGGGGCGGTGCCGGCGGACGCCGTCGTCGTGGCGCGGGTGCCGAGCCGGCCGGTGACGTCCGCGACCCCGAGGTAGGTGACCCGGCCGACGTGGGCGGCGCGCCAGGCGGGGACCTCGAGCTCGGCGGCGTAGTGGGCGAAGAGGCCGTCGGCCTCGGCGTAGACGAGGGCGTGCGCGGGGTCGGTGCGCTCGCCGTGCATGCGGCGGTGCAGCACGGGCCAGCCCGCCAGGCGCAGGAACAGGGCGGCCTCCACGGACACGTCCACCACGCACACGTCCGGGTCCACCCGCCGCGCCGCCGCGTGGAGGGCGTCGAAGCGCGCCCGGATCTCGGGCCCCACCGGGGACCAGTGCAGGGGCGAGCGGGCCGGCTGCTCGTGGCCGGGCACGAGGTCCGAGGGCAGCGGGATGACGGGGACGTCCGCGGGCAGCAGTGCGGCCGCCCGGGGATGGGCGGTCACGACCGTCACGTCGAACGCCCCGGTCGACGCCAGGCCGGCGGCGTGCCGCAGATGCCCCGCCCCGTGCTGGTGGGCGTAGTAGAGGACCCGCCTGCGGGCCGGAGCCATCAGAGGGACTCCAGGTCCGCCGCCTCGGCGGACGGGCGCGGGACCCCCTGCGGGTCGAACCCATACGCGTCCTCGGCGGCGGCGAGGTCACGGGCGTCCTCGGCGGCCTGCTCGAGCAGGTCCACGTAGCCCTCCACCATGGTCTCCGCGCTGAACCGGCAGGCCCACGCACGCACGCGTCCCCGGTCCTTGCGGCGGGCGTGACGGATCGAGACCGCGAGCTCCTGCGCCGTGTGGTGCACGGCCAGCGCGCCGGCCTGCGGGGCGACGATCTCCCCCATCGCGCCGCTGAGCAGCGCGGCCACCGGCACGCCGAGCGCCATGGCCTCGACCACGGCGAGCCCGAACGGCTCGGCCCACAGCGGGGTGGCCAGGAAGACCTCGCCCGTGGCCAGCATGTGCGGCAGCGCGTGATGGTCGAGGTGGCCGTGGTAGACGGTGTCCGGACCGAGCCGCGGCACGACCTCCCGGGCGTGGTACTCCTCGTCCGAGATCGGCCCGGCGAAGTGCAGCTCCATGCCCGCGATCCGGGCGGCGTCGATCGCCACGTGCAGGCCCTTCTCCGCCGTGATCCGGCCCGACCACACGGCGCGGCCGCGCACGGGGACGGCGTCGGAGACCCAGTGGTGCAGCTCGATCCCGTTGGGCACCACGTCCACGCGCGGCAGCCGGTGCTGCCAGGCCAGCGCGTTCGACGCGGACACCGAGGCCCACCGGTGGTGGTCGGGAGCCGTCCAGCCCGGGGCGTCGACGACGGCCAGCACCTCCGCCAGCGTGGCCGGCGTGTGCAGGACGGTGACCACGGGGCGGGCGCGCAGCAGCTCGAGCGGCGCCGGGGAGAGGGAGTTGTTCAGGACGGCGTCGGAGTCGTCGTCGAGGATCAGCGCGCAGGCCCGGCGGGCGGCCGCCTCGCGCACGCGGGCGCCCGCGCGGCCCGGGCCGGCGCCCTCGGCGGGCAGCACGGCGACGACGTCGCCCGGCAGCCGGGTGCCCTCCCGCGCGTAGACGGTGACGTCGTGGCCCCGGCGCACGAGGTGCTCCACGGTCATGGCCGTGTGCATCTCCAGCCCGCCCTCGTAGGGCGAACGGATGGGGTGGAGCATGTGGGTGAGCACGCTGATGCGCATCGGCGTCCCCTTCCCGGCCCGGGCCGGGCCGAACGGCCCCGTGCGGGGCGGCAGAAGCGCGACTGACCTGCGGTGAGACGGCCGCATCACGTCCGCGCTGACGTACCCCGGCACTGTAGACACCCGGGGGTCCCCCCGGAAGCGCCGACCCCCCTCCCGGGTGAGGGCGGGGAAGGCGCACACGCCCCCGTCACGAGAAAGTCCCGGCCCGCGACCACGAGGATCGCGGACCGGGACGGTCCGTGGAGCTAAGGGGAATTGAACCCCTGACCTTTTCATTGCGAACGAAACGCTCTACCAACTGAGCTATAGCCCCAGGTCATGCCCTCCCGCAGGAGCGCACCGGACCATCATACGCCCGACGCCCCCGATCCTCCAATCCGGCGGCTGCGCGCGGCGACCACGCCGAGCACCACCCCCGCCAGGTCCGCGACGACGTCCACCGGGTCCCCCGTCCGCAGCGGCACCCACGCGTGCTGCACGAGCTCACTCACCGGCGCGTGCACCGCGAACGGCAGGGCCCACCACGCGCTCCGCCCCCGCCCCACGGCGAGGAACGCGGGCAGCGCGAACACGGCCACGTGGATCGCCTTGTCCAGCCCCGGCACGGCGAACCCGGCCTCCGGCACCTGCTCGCCCGGCAGGTACAGCACCACCAGCTGCACCACGACGGCGACGACCAGCGCCGCCGCCACGGCGCGGCGCCGTCGTCGGGAAGCGGGGGCGGAGGGGGCGGCCGGGGAGCCGGAGGGAACGGTCATCCGCCCATTCTGTCCGGCTTCCGTGCCGGGCGCTCCTGATCCCGACCCCGCTGAAAAGGCTCTATGTTTTTGCCATTTCTGCGCCGACCATGTGAGGATCAGCCCATCCGGGCGGGCTCGTCCCGCCGGGATGCCGGTGTTGACAGCGCCGCCCAGGGCCGAGGGACCGCGATGGCTTGAGCAGAGAGCTCGCCGTTCGTGGACTCGGGACCCGGCGGGATGCCCTCCACCTCCCCGGCCCCCCTGGCCGCGACGTGATCGGTACGCCACCCTCCGCCCTGCGGAGCCGTGCCCTGACCGGACCGCGCCGGGGGACCGGGACGTCCACAGTCACTCGTGCGAAAGGAAGTCCGATGCCGCCCTCCCAGGACGCAGCATCCCTGACCCAGCTCGGCGTGATCGGGGTGATCCTGCTCGTCGCGCTGTTCTACGGCGGGACCATGATCATGTCCGTGGCCATCTCCAAGAAGAAGGAGAACGCCGACGCCTACATGACGGCCGGCAATCAGATCGGCTTCGGCGTGTCCGCCGCCTCCATGACGGCCACCTGGATCTGGGCCGCCTCCATGTACGCCTCCGTGACCGCCGGCTACACGTACGGCGTCTCCGGCCCCCTCCACTACGGCCTCTGGGGCGCCCTGATGATCCTGTTCATCTACCCGTTCGGCCGCCGCATCCGCGCGGTCGCGCCGCGCGCCCACACCCTCGCCGAGGTCATGTACGCCCGGCACGGCCGCTCGTCGCAGCTCATGCTGGCCGGCTCCAACGTGCTCGGCTCCGTCATCTCCCTGACCTCCAACTTCATCGCCGGCGGCGCCCTGATCTCCCTGCTGTCCCCGCTGTCCTTCGGCGCGGGCATCCTGATCGTGGCCGCGGGCGTGCTGCTGTACACCCTGTGGTCCGGCTTCCGCGCCTCCGTGCTCACCGACTTCGCCCAGGTGATGGCCATGCTCGGCGCGACCGTCATCATCATCCCCGCCGTGTTCTTCGCCGCCGGCGGCCCGGGCATGTTCCAGGCCGGCGTCGAGGCCGGCCACGTCACGGCCCAGCAGCAGAGCTTCTTCTCCTCCGAGGCGTTCATGAACCAGGGGGCGCCGTACATCGCCGCCGTGCTGGCCTACGCGATCGGCAACCAGACCATCGCCCAGCGCCTCTTCGCCGTGCGTGAGGACCTCATCAAGCCCACCTTCATCACGGCCACCCTCGGCTACGGCGGCACCGTGATCGGCGTCGGCATGCTCGGCGTCATGGCGCTCTACCTGGGCGCCGAGCCGCTCGACGGCGACGTCAACAACCTCCTGCCGCAGATGGTCGCCGACCACCTGCCGCTGGCGCTCGTGGCCCTGGCGTTCCTGATGATCATCGGCTCGCTGTCCTCCACTGCCGACTCGGACCTGTCCGCCCTCTCGTCGATCGTGATGACGGACGTCTACGGCCAGTCGGTCGGCCGCAAGAACGCCGACCCGAAGACCATGCTGCTGATCGGCCGCATCACCATGATCGTGGCGACGGCGGCGGCCCTGTACTTCGCCACCGCCAAGTTCGACATCCTCGACCTGCTGGTCTTCGTGGGCGCCCTGTGGGGCTGCCTCGTGTTCCCCGTGATCGCGTCCTTCTACTGGGGCAGGATCACCAACGCCGCGTTCACGGTGTCCGTGCTCGCCGCGCTGGCCGTGTTCCTGCCCGTGCGCTTCGAGTGGATCCCGATCGAGGGCGCCTGGGCGATCGTGGTGGAGACCCTCGCGATCCTCGGCGTGGGCGTCGTGCTGGGCATCATGTGCTTCGGCTTCTTCGGCCTGCGTCCGGCGGTCGTGGTCGGCGCGATCGCCTCGGTCGTGATGCTGTTCCTCGGCTACGGCTTCCTGCGGGACTACGCCACCCTCACGGGCTCGCTCGTGGCCTACGCCGTGTCCTTCCTCGTGTGCTGGGGGCTGTCCGTCCGCTCCGGGCAGGACTTCGACTTCGACCGGATCGCGCGCGTGACCGGCGACTTCGACCCCGCGACCGAGGACCTGCCGCAGGTCGAGCGCGCCTCGGCCCCCGTGTCCTGATCCCCCGTCCACCGACTCACAAGGAGCATCCGCATGACCGTCGGTCTCACCCTGTACGTCCTGATGTGGCCCGTCCTCGTGCTGGCCGTCCTCGTCGCGATCGCCCGCGGCTTCGTCGCCGACTGGGCCGCGGCCCGCCGCGAGGGCCGCTCGATCATCTGAGGCACCCGCCGGGGGCTGACCGTGACCCTGGTGGTCCTCGCCCTCGACGCGGTCTTCGGCCTGACCCCCGCCGAGACCTCGGCCGCCATCCCGGGCATCGCCGGGCTCGAACACTTGCTCGTGACCGCCGGTCTCGCGCTGCTGTTCGTCGCCCTGTACGGCGGCGTGCGGGAGCGTCAGGCCCACCTCGAGACGGGCCGCGCCGGCGGCGCCGTCGTCGAGGGGGCCTGACCCGCTCGATCCCCTGCTATACCGCGCCCGCGTCAGCGAGCGCGGTCGAGCAGGATCACGTCCAGGCGGCGCGGCCCGTGCACGCCTTCGACACGCTCGAGCTCGATGTCGCTCGTGGCCGAGGGCCCGGAGATCATGGTGATCGGCGCCGTCGCCTCCACGCGGGCCAGCGCCTCCGGGAAGAGCTCCACCACGGAGTCCAGCGGCACGATGCACACGTGGTGGTCCGGGACCAGGGTGATCGCCCGGCGGCCCTCGTCCGGGCGGCCGCTGAGGAAGATCGTCCCGGTCTCCGCGCAGGAGACCGTCGAGGACGTCACCACCGCGTCCACCTCGTTCAGCGCGTCCACGTTGAGGGGCTCGCGCTCGCCGTCGTGGGCGCCGCGGGCCGCGGCCCGCTCCCCCGTGTGACCCACCGCGGGCTCCGTGATGCGCTCCCGGCCGGCCCCGCGCGAGTCCGCGGGGAGCCAGTCAGGCTCCAGACCGGCCGGCACCACGTACCGGGCGTCCGGGCCGAGCAGCTCGGCGATGGCCGCGGCCACCGTCTCCTCGGTCTCGTCCCGCACGGAGGCGCGGTAGTCGATCAGCCGATCGCGCAGCATCTCCACCACCTCGGCCCGGTCCCGGGAGGAGGTCCGCCGGTAGGTGCGCTGCACCGGGTCCGCGACCGGCCCGTCCGCCGTCGCCTCGCGGATGCGCCGCAGGATCTCGGCCTTCGCCTCGCTCATCGTCCGTCCTCCTCGACGTGCTCGTCCTCCGGCCGGTCCAGCCCGGTGACGCCGTCCATGGCGACTCGGTGCTCGGTCTCATCCTTGTGGCGGGCCCACCAGTTGCGGAAGGACTCCCGCGGGGGCGCCGGCACGTCGCGCTCGTCGGTCCAGCCGCCGGCGATGCCCGGCAGCCAGCCGAGCACCCGGTCCGGCCCGGCCGCGACCCGGCCCAGCCCCAGGCCCCGCTCGGCCAGCGACATGCGCCGACCCGAGGACATCACCACGGAGGCGCCCTTCATCGCCACGTCCATCTGCGAGGGCGTGACGGACTCCACCGCCGCCTTGGCGCGGGCCAGGGGGCCGGCAGCGGCGTCCTTCTCCGTGCGCAGGGCCTTCCGGGCGGCGTGGGTGGCCTGCACGTCCTCGTCCCGGAGGTGGATGAGGATCGAGGGGATGTCGATGGCCACGGGGCACACGTCGTAGCACGCGCCGCACAGCGTGGAGGCGTAGGGCAGGGTGCCGTTCTCCCCCGCGTCCACACCGGTGAGCTGCGGGGAGAGGATCGCGCCGATCGGGCCCGGGTAGACCGAGCCGTAGGCGTGGCCGCCGGTCTGCTCGTACACGGGGCACACGTTCATGCACGCCGAGCAGCGGATGCAGTGCAGCGCGGAACGGCCCTTCGGGTCGGACAGCACCGCGGAGCGGCCGTTGTCCAGCAGGACCAGGTGGAACTCCTGGGGACCGTCGCCCTCGGTGACGCCCGTCCACATGGAGGTGTACGGGTTCATCCGCTCGCCCGTGGACGAGCGCGGCAGCAGCTGCAGGAACACCTCGAGGTCCTCGAAGGTGGGCACGAGCTTCTCGATGCCCATCACGGTGATCAGCGTCTCCGGCAGGGTCAGGCACATGCGGCCGTTGCCCTCCGACTCGACGACGGCGAGCGTGCCCGTCTCGGCGACGCCGAAGTTCGCCCCGGAGATCGCCACCTTCGTGCTCAGGAACTTCTCGCGCAGGTGTCGGCGTGCGGCCTCGGCCAGGTCGGCCGGCTCGGAGGTGAGGCTCTCGTCCGTCTCCGGCATCTCCCGGAGGAAGATGTCCCGGATCTCCTCGCGGTTGCGGTGGATCGCCGGGACGAGGATGTGGCTGGGCCGGTCGTGGCCGAGCTGGACGATGAGCTCGGCCAGGTCCGTCTCGACGGCGGCCACGCCGGCATGCTCGAGCGCGGCGTCCAGGCCGATCTCCTGGGTGGCCATGGACTTGACCTTGATCACCTCGTCCACGCCCTTGGCGGTGACGAGCTCCGTGATGATGCGGTTGGCCTCGGCCGCGTCCCGGGCCCAGTGCACGACGCCGCCGCGCGCGGTGACCTCGGACTCGAGCCGCTCCAGGAGCGCGGGCAGGTCCGCCATGACGGACTGCTTCAGCGCGGAGCCGGCGGCGCGCAGCTCCTGCCAGTCCGGCAGCTCCTCGACGACGCCGGCACGCTTGGCACGGATGGTGTGCGTGGCCCGGCGGATGTTGGCGCGCATCTGGCCGTTCCCCAGCTGCTCGCGGGCAGACTCGGGGAACGGGGTGTTCAGCAGGATCTCGCCCTCGCCGTGGACGGGGCGGACGGTGGGCATTCCCAGGCACACGCGGGTGGGTGCGGTGCTCATCGGCGGGCCTCCTCAACACGGGCGGACGGTCCGCGGCGGGCGCCGGCGGACGCGGGGATGGACAGTTCGACGGGGCCGTCGACCTCGAGCGGGTTCTCCCGGGTGGCCGCGAGGATCTCGGCGAGGTGCACGGTGCGCAGCGGGCGGCCGTCCTGGCCGCGCGCCTCGCGACGGTGCATGGCCCCGTCCAGGTGGAGCAGGCAGGAGGCGTCGCCGCCCGTGCAGAGGGAGGCGCCGGACGCGGTGACCTTCTCGATCTTCTCCTCCGCGATGGCGGCGGAGACGTCCGGGTTCTTCAGGGAGAAGGTGCCGCCGAAGCCGCAGCACTCCTCGGCGTCCGGCAGCGGGCGCAGGTCGATGTCCGCGACGGTGCGCAGCAGGTCCTCCTGGCGCGAGCCCAGGCGCAGCAGGCGCATGCCGTGGCAGGAGGGGTGGTAGGTCACGGTGTGCGGGAACCAGGAGCCGAGCTGGGCCCCGGCGTCCGTCACCCCGAGGACGTCCGTGAGCAGCTGCGACAGCTCGAGGGTGCGGGAGGCGACGACCTCGGCGTCGCGGGCCAGACCCTCGTCCCCGCCGGAGCGGGCGACGTCCGGCTGCTGGTGGCCGAGCGAGGCCACGCAGGAGGCGGAGGGGGCGACGGCGAGGTCGTAGTCGGCCTTCATGAAGGTGCGGACGTGGTTGCGCACCACGGGCAGGGCGTCCTTCACGTACCCGCTGTTGACGTGCATCTGCGAGCAGCAGACCTGGCCGGGCGGGAAGACCACCTCATGGCCGAGCCGCTCGAGGATGCGGACGGTGGCGAGGGCCACCTTGGGGTACATCGCGTCCACGATGCACGTGGCGAACAGGGCGATTCTCATGCCGGTCTCCGTTCCGGACGGGGCGCCTGGGGCGCCGTGCGGTGCGCCAGCACACGGGTGCCGTAGTGGTCAGACCATATCATGCCAGCCTCTTGCAAGGTGACCTCCCTCACAGTACGCTCCTTGGTCTGACCACAGTGGTCCGACCATCACCGGCCCGACCGGATCCCGCCCCGTCCCCTCGCCCACCGGGAGACCCCCGTGCACACCTTCACCCCCACCCCCGATGCCGCCGGCAGCATCGCGCTCTCCGCCGCGCTCGGCGTCCTGCCCCTGCTGACGTTCTTCGCCACCCTCCTCGGTCTGCGCCTCAAGGCCTGGCAGTCGGGGCTCGCCGCGCTCGTGGTGGCCCTGCTCGTGGCCGTGCTGGGCTTCCACATGCCGGCCCACCTGGCGGCGCTGGCCGCCGCCCAGGGAGCGACCTTCGGCCTGTTCCCGATCGTCTGGATCGTCGTGATGGCGCTGTGGTTCTACCAGGTCACCGTGCTCTCCGGGCGATTCGACGACATGCGCGCGATCTTCGACTCGCTCGGCGGCGGAGACATCCGCATCCAGGCCGTGCTCATCGCGTTCTGCTTCGGCGGCCTGCTCGAGGCCCTCGCCGGCTTCGGCGCCCCCGTGGCCATCACGGCCACCATGGTGCTCGGCCTGGGTGTGCCCCCGCTGCGGGCGGCCACCGCCGTGCTGCTGGCGAACACCGCGCCCGTGGCCTTCGGCGCCGTGGGCACCCCCATCACCACCGCGGGCACGCTCACCGGCATCCCCGCCACGCACATCGGCGCGATCGTCGGCCACCAGGCCCCGTTCGTGGCCGTGTTCGTGCCGTTCCTGCTCGTGTTCATCATCGACGGGCTGCGCGGCGTGCGGCAGACGTGGCCGGCACTGATCGTGATCGGCGCGAGCTTCGCCGTCGCCATCTGGCTGGCCTCGACCTACTTCTCCTACGAGCTCACCGACGTCGTGGCCTCCCTGGTCTCCCTCGCCGCCGCCGTCCTGCTGCTGCGCTTCTGGCGGCCGCGGGGCGCCGAGGAGGCCCGCCAGCGCCTCGACGCCCCCGCCCGCGCGGCGGCGCAGGACCTCACCCCCGGCCGGATCTTCATGGCCGTGCTGCCCTACATCGTGGTCGTGGCCGTGTTCGCCCTGGCCAAGCTGGTCCCCTCGATCACCGCGGCCCTGAACTCCGCCACCGCCAAGATCCCGTGGCCCGGGCTCGACGGGCACCTCGTCGACGCCTCCGGCGCGCCCCTGGCGAGCACCGTGTACAAGTTCGAGTGGCTGGCCTCCCCCGGCACGCTGCTGCTGATCGCCGGCCTGATCATGGCCGTGGTCTACTCCCGGTTCGACCACGACGGCCGGTTCCCGCTCTCGGTGGGGAACGCGCTCGCCGAGATCGGCCGCTGCTTCGCCCGCATGCGCTGGTCCGCCCTGACGATCGTGATCGTGCTCTCCCTGGCCTACGTCATGAACTTCTCGGGCCAGACGGTCGCCATGGGCACGTGGGTGGCCGGCCTGGGCGCGGCCTTCGTGTTCCTGTCCCCGGTGCTCGGCTGGCTCGGCACCGCCGTGACCGGCTCGGACACCTCCGCGAACGCCCTGTTCTCCACCCTGCAGCAGACCGCCGCCACGAACATCGGCGCCGATCCGGCCCTGCTGGTGGCCGCCAACACCTCCGGCGGCGTCGTGGGCAAGATGATCTCCCCGCAGTCCCTGGCGATCGCCGCGACGGCGGTCGGCATGGAGGGCCGGGAGTCCGAGATCCTGCGCCGCGTGGTGGTGTGGTCGCTCGTGCTCCTGCTGGCGGTGTGCACGCTCGTGTACCTGCAGTCCAACGTGCTGGCGTGGATGCTGCCGGCGGCGGGTTGACCGCCTGCACCACCCGAGCGGGGCGGCGTCCGTCGGTAGGATGGACGGTCGCCGCCCCGCCCCCTCGGGTCGCCGCCCCGCCCCCTCGGAAGGTCCGTCCATGACCGCTGCCCCCGCCTACACCATCGTGCTCGACTGGCTCGAGGCCGAGCTGCGCTCCGGCGCCGTGGTCGTGGGGGACAAGCTGCCCGGCGAACGCACCCTGGCCGAACGCTTCGGCATCTCCCGGGCGTCCGTGCGGGAGGCCACCCGGATGCTCGAGGCCATGGGCCTGATCCGCGCCAGCGCCGGCTCCGGGCCGAACTCGGGCGCCGTCGTCGTCTCCGAGCCGTCCGCGGCGCTGGGCTGGGCGCTGCGCCTGCACATCGCCACCCGGTCCCTGCCGATGGCCGACGTCGTCGCCGCGCGCGTGCTCCTCGAGACCGATGCGGCGCAGGCGGCCGCCGCCACCTCCGGCGACCCCGAGAGCGTCGCCGTCCTGGCCGAGGTGGAAACCCTGCTGGACCGGATGGACGACCCCGCGCTGCCGGAAGAGGACTTCCACCTGCTCGACACCGAGTTCCATGTGCGGCTGGCCACCCTGGGCGGGAACGTCGTGACGGCGATGATGCTGGACTCCCTGCGCCAGGCGACCATCGGCTACGTGACCGAGACCGTGGCCGGGCTGTCCGACTGGCCCGCCGTGCGCGCCGGCCTGCAGGCCGACCATCGGCGGATCCTCGCCGCCTCCGCCGCCGGGGACGGCCGGGCGGCCGCGCAGGAGCTGCGGGAGCACGTCCTCGGCTTCGCCGCCCTCGCCCAGACGGGCAGGGTGCCCGCCGCCGGGTGAGCCGGCGGAGGGTCCGGCGGTTCAGGCGGTGACGCCGTGCACCAGGGCACCCACGCCCACGGCGGTCAGCGAGCCCAAGGCACAGCAGAACTCCACGAGCATGCCCACGCCCATGGCCGTGAGCGCGCCGATCGAGCTGCTCAGGGCGGCCCGGGCGTCCCGGGTGCGGGCCCACTGGGAGGCGAACAGGCCGACGGCGAAGCCGAGGAACAGGCCCACCACCGGGATCACGAAGAACCCGACGGCGGCGCCGGCCACCCCCCACAGGATCGGGCCGCGGGTGACGCGTTCACGTCGCAGCCGTCGGCCGGTCAGCACCGCGGACGCGCTCATCCCCGCCACGGCGAGACCGGCCGCGATGACGCCGAACGTCCAGGACGCGGGGGAGCCCAGCAGCGCGGCCCAGCCGAGAGCCGTCACGAGGTTGAGCAGCGAGCCGGGCAGGACGGGGTACACGGTGCCCACCAGCCCCACCAGGAGCAGGAGCACGGCCACGAGGGAGATCAGCGCGGGAGTCACCGCACCAGTATGACGGGACGGGCACCGCGGTGACGTATGCATGGGCGATCGCGCAGCGGCCCCCGCGCCCTCGCCGGAACGGGCCGGATCGGCTAGATTCGCCGCATGTTGGTCGCTGTGCCCACCGAAGTGAAGAACAACGAGTTCCGTGTCGCCCTGACGCAGGGCGGGGTCCAGGAGCTGGTGCGCGCGGGCCACCAGGTCCTCGTGCAGTCGGGGGCCGGCGTCGGCTCCGGCGCCTCGGACCAGGACTACCGCGACGCCGGCGCCGAGCTGGTCGACGACGTCGACGAGCTCTGGGAGCGCGCCGAGCTGGTCCTCAAGGTCAAGGAGCCGCAGCCGGAGGAATACGGCCGCCTGCGCCGCGGCCAGGTCCTCTTCACCTACCTGCACCTGGCCGCCTCCCCCGCGTGCACGCGGGCGATCCTGGACGCCGGCACGACGGCGATCGCCTACGAGACGGTCACCCGCGGCCGCTCCCTGCCGCTGCTGGCCCCCATGAGCCAGGTGGCCGGCCGCCTGGCCCCCGCCGCGGGCGCCTACCACCTCCTCCAGCCGCAGGGCGGCTCGGGCGTGCTGATGGGCGGCGTGCCCGGCACCCGCCGCGCCCGGGTGGCCGTGATCGGCGGAGGTGTGGCCGGCGAGGCGGCCGCCGTGATCGCCGCGGGCATGGGCGCGGACGTGACCGTCCTGGACATCTCCCTTGAGCGGCTCGCGCAGCTGGACGCCGTCCACCAGGGCCGGATCCGCACGCTGGCCTCGTCCCACCTGAACATCGGTGAGACCGTGGCGGACGCGGACCTCGTGATCGGCTCCGTGCTGATCCCCGGCGCCGCGGCCCCGAAGCTGGTGACCGCCGAGATGGTGGAGTCCATGCGGCCCGGCTCGGTGCTGGTGGACATCGCGATCGACCAGGGCGGCTGCTTCGAGAACTCGCGGGCCACCACCCACCAGGACCCGACGTACCTCGTGGGGGACAAGATCTACTACTGCGTCTCCAACATGCCCGGCGCCGTGCCCCAGACCTCCACCTCGGCCCTGACCAACGCGACGCTGCCCTACATCAAGCGCATCGCCGACCTCGGATGGCGTGCGGCGCTGGCCGCGGACGAGGGCTTCGCCGGGGGCCTCAACGCCCACGACGGCGCGCTCACCCTGCCCTCCGTCGCCACGGCCGTGGCCGACGAGCTCGGCCTGGACCCCCAGAAGGACGTCCGCGTCACCTCCGAGGTGCTCGCGGAGGCCTGAGCCCCGCGAGGAACGCCCGGTGGAACGACCAGTCGCCGGTCACCTCAGGGTGGAAGGCCGTGGCGAGCAGGTGGCCCTGCCGCACGGCCACGGGCAGCCGCGCGTCGCCGTCGAGCCCCGGGTCCGCCGCGGGCACGGACAGACGCGACGCCGGCACGCTCGCCAGGACCTCGACGCCCTCCCCCGCCTGGAGGACGGCGGGGGCGCGGATGAACACGGCGTGCACCGGCTCCGCCGCGACCGCGGGGACGTCCAGGTCCTCCTCGAACGAGTCGACCTGCGCGCCGAAGGCGTTGCGCCGCACGGCCACGTCCAGCACGCCGAGCCCGCCCTGATCCGGCGCCGGGTTGCGGATCTCCCGGGCCAGCATGATCAGCCCCGCGCACGTGCCGTAGGCGGGCAGACCGTCGCGGAGGGCGGCGATGAGCGGGTCCTTGAGCCCCATGATCCGGGCGAGGCGGTCCATCACGGAGGACTCGCCGCCGGGCAGCACGATGCCGTCCAGACCCTCGAGGTCCGCGGGGCGGCGCACCGGGCGCGTGCGCGCGCCGAGGGACTCGAGCACGTGCACGTGCTCCCGCACGTCGCCCTGGAGGGCGAACACGCCGACGGTCTTCTGTGGACTCACCAGCCGCGCTCGGCCAGGCGGTGCGGGGCGGGCAGGTCGCCCACGTTGATGCCCACCATGGCCTCGCCCAGGCCACGGGAGGCCTCGGCGACCGCCATCGGGTCGTCGAACTGGGCGGTGGCCTTGACGATGGCGCGGGCGCGCTCGGCCGGGTTGCCGGACTTGAAGATGCCGGAACCCACGAACACGCCGTCGGCGCCCATCTGCATCATCAGGGCCGCGTCGGCCGGGGTGGCCACGCCGCCGGCGGTGAACATCACGACGGGCAGGGCGCCGGTCTCGGCGACCTCGCGCACCAGCTCGTACGGCGCCTGCAGCTCCTTCGCGGCCACGTACAGCTCATCCTGGGCCAGGCCCTGGAGCTGGGCGATCTCCTTGCGGATGGTGCGGATGTGCTTCACGGCCTCGGAGACGTCGCCGGTGCCGGCCTCGCCCTTGGACCGGATCATGGCCGCGCCCTCGGTGATGCGGCGCAGGGCCTCGCCGAGGTTGGTGGCGCCGCACACGAAGGGCACGTCGAAGTCCCACTTGTCGATGTGGTTCACGTAGTCCGCCGGGGAGAGCACCTCGGACTCGTCGATGAAGTCCACCTTGAGCGCCTGCAGCACCTGGGCCTCCACGAAGTGGCCGATGCGCGCCTTGGCCATCACGGGGATGGACACGGCCTCGACGATGCCGTCGATCAGGTCGGGGTCGGACATGCGGGCCACGCCGCCCTGGGCGCGGATGTCGGCCGGGACCCGCTCGAGCGCCATGACGGCCACGGCGCCGGCATCCTCGGCGATGCGCGCCTGCTCCGCGTTGACGACGTCCATGATCACGCCGCCCTTCATCATGTCCGCCAGGCCGCGCTTGACGCGGGTCGTGCCGGTGCCGCGGGCGCCGTCGTCGGCGGCGGAGGCGGTGGAGGCGGAGAAGCTGCGGGCGCGCTCGTCGCTCATGGTGGTCCTTCCGAAGGGGTGGCGGCCCCGGCCGCGGGGCGGCTGGCCGGGGCGAAGACGCGGTCAACTCTAGTCCCCCGGCGGCGCAGCCCGGCCCGCGTCACGGACGACGACGTCACCCGGCCCCGTGCCGGCGCAGCGTGCGGCGTCGGCGCCACACGACGAACGCAGCCACGGCCGCGAGGATCAGCACGAGGGCGAGGACACCCCGGCCCTCTCCGAGCGCCGCGCCGATGACGGCCCACACCACGGCCATCCCGACGGTCCCGTACACCACGCCCCACAGGAACGTGCCGAGCGCGGCCGCCGGCAGGAACCGGCGCCAGGGCATGCGGGCGACGCCGGCGGAGCCGATCACCGCCGTCTGGATGCCCACCGTGAGGTAGCAGAACGGGATGGCCCACACCCCGTGGCGCTGGATGAAGCGCTGGGCGCGGACATAGACGGGCCCCTCCATCACGCGGGCGAACCAGCGGGTCCGCTCGACGCCGGAGGCCAGCCCCCGCCCGAGCGAGAACACGATCAGGGTGCGCAGGATCGCCAGCATCCAGAAGAACCCGATGGACCATAGCAGCGGCAGCCCCTCGATCCACGCCATCATGGGCGGAGCCACCCGTCGATGCGGGGACTCATGCGCGCGGCCCGGCCGTGCTCACGCGTTCCAGAGCCCGTACGAGTCCGCGAGGTCCGCGATCTTCTGGGCGCGCAGCACGCGGGGCAGGTACGAGCCGTCGCCGACGGCGGCGCCCTGCGCGTGCTTCTCGAGCAGGTCGCGGGCCCACGCGAGCTCGTCCTCGGACGGAGACATCGCCCGGTTGACCCAGTCCACCTGATCCCGGTTCAGGACGAGGCGGCCGGTCATGCCCATCGAGGCGGTGACGGCGCTGGACTCGATGACCGCGTCCTCACCGTCCGTGTTGCCGGGCGGTCCGTCGATCGCCCCGGGCAGACCGCCCACGCGGGAGGCGATCACCATGCGGGAGCGGGCGTAGGCCATGGCCAGCGGATCCTCGCCGACGCCGACGTCCTTGCGGAAGTCGTTCACGCCGAAGGCGAGACGGAACGTGCCCGGCGCCTTGGCCACGGCCGTGGCGTTCTCGATGCCCAGGGCGGACTCCAGCAGGGCGATCACCGGGGTGCCGGCGCGCAGCCGCATGGCGGTGAACGTGACCTGCTCCGGCTCCTCGGTCTCGGCCAGCACGACGCCGCGCACGCCGTCGAGGCCCGCGAGCGCCTCGAGGTCCCGCTGCCAGTGGTCCGTGGAGGTCGCGGAGATGCGCACCCACGCCGTCATGCCGCCGGAGAGGGCGTCCACGACGTGCCGGCGGGCCGCGTCCTTCTGCTCCTCCGGCACGGCGGCCTCGAGGTCGAAGATGACGGAGTCGGCCTCGGAGGCCAGGGCGGGGGCGAACGCGTCGGGGGTGGCCGCGTTGACCAGCAGCCAGGAGCGGCTGAGCTTGGCGGGCAGGGCGGCGGCGCGACGGTTCCTCACGGGCATGGCCTCCAGCCTAGCCCGCCGCGGCCGTCCGCCCGCGGGCCCCTTCCCACCCGTGGGAGGCCTCACACCCGCTCGCGGCGGGCGAGGCGGACGGCCGTAGCATGGAGAGGCCGTCGGCCCGTCCGACGCCGCCGAGCCCCGACCGCCAGGAGTACCCGATGCGCCCGCCCTCCCCTCCCCGCGCCCTGCGGCTCATGGGTGCCGTGGCCGCCGCGTGCCTGCTGGCCGGCTGCGCGGTCGACCCCGGCCTGGCCGAGGACTCGGCGTCCGACGACGGCGTGCCCCTGCCCGCGACGGAGGGGTACCAGCCGCTGACGGTCTACCTCGCCGTCGCGGAGACGGAGGCGGTCCCGGGGACGAGCGGCCGGCCCTTCGGCTGCGGCGACCTGCTGGTGCCCGTGCAGACCGTGCCGACGGACACCGAGGACGAGGCGGACGCCGCGCTGGACTTCCTGTTCGCGGACGAGCAGGGCTGGCACGGCGACCCGTCGCTGTGGAACGCCGTGTTCGACGCGCGCGAGACCCTCACCCCGACCGGGCACCGCCGCGAGGGCGACGTGGAGATCTTCACCTTCACCGGCACCGTGACGCCGGAGGACGACTGCACGGCCGAGCGGATCCGCGCCCAGCTGCAGGCGACCGCCGCCGCCTTCACGTCCGCGGGCCAGGTCCGACTCGAGGTGGACGGCCGGGACCTCGACGACGTGTTGGGGCTCGAACCGCTCCGCCTCGGCGAGTCCGTGGACGTCCCGCAGGGGGACCCCACGCCGAGTGGGGAGCCGAGCGACGGATCCGGCGGGCAGACGTGGGCGCCGGAGGGCGAGTCGTCCTGGGGTCCCGCCGAGCCGACCCAGGGCACGTGGTCCCCCGCCCAGGAGCCGAGCACCCCCTGATCGCGCGACCCGCCGTCGTCGCCCGTCATCGGGCCTGCACCGTCGGCCGCGTCGTGCTATAGGGTGCCGAGCGTGCGGAACCTCCGAGATCACCTGTCCCAGCGCGCCGTCGGCGTGAAGCAGTCCGCGGTCCGCGACGTCTTCGACATCGCGATGGACCCGAACCTCGTCTCGCTCGCGGGCGGGAACCCGTGGCTCGCCGACCTGCCCCTCGACGAGCTGGGCCGGATCGCCTCCGACCTGATGACCCGGTTCGGCACGGAGTCCCTGCAGTACGGCCCGGGCCAGGGCACCGAGGAGATGCGCGCCGCCGCGACCGCCGTGATGGCCGCCGACGGCATCCCGGACGCGGATCCCGAGCTCGTGGTCATCACCCCCGGCTCGCAGGCCGCGATCGACACCGCCTGCCGGGCGTTCGCGAACCCGGGCGACGTCGTCGTGGTGGAGGACCCCACGTTCGTGGGCGCGTTGACCACCTTCACCACCTGGCAGCTCGAGGCCGTGGCCACGGGCACCGACGACCACGGCCTGGTGCCCGCGGCCCTCGACGAGACCCTGACCCGCCTGGCCGCCGAGGGCCGCCGCGTGGCCTTCCTCTACACGATCCCCTCGTTCGCGAACCCCTCGGGCGCCCTCCTGCCCCCGGGCCGCCGCGCCGAGGTGGGCGCGATCTGCGAGAAGCACGGCGTGCTCATCGTGGAGGACAATCCGTACGGGCAGATCGCATTCGACGGCGAGCCCGTCGCCCCGATCGCCGCCGACCACCGGGACAACGTGGTCCACCTCGGCACGATGTCCAAGATCTTCTCCCCGGGCGTGCGCATCGGCTGGGCGCTCGTGCCGGCCGCGCTCAAGCGCGAGTTCTACCTGTGCGCGGAGTCGGCCTACATCCACGCGTCCACGTACTCGCAGATGCTCTCCACCGCCTTCGTCACGCAGCTGGACTGGCAGGGCCACGTCCGCCACGTGACCGGGCTGTACCGCGAGCGGGCCGGGGCGCTCGTGGACGCGGTGCGTGAGCACTGGGACCCGGGGGTCGAGTTCATCACCCCGCAGGGCGGCTTCTTCCTGTGGGCCACCCTGCCGACCGGGGTGGACACCCTCGAGGTGATGCACCGCGGCATCGAGGCGGGCGCGGTGTTCGTGCCGGGGGCGGCCTTCACCCCCGTCGAGGGCACGCACTCCACCCTGCGCCTCGCGTACTCGTTCGTGGACGCCGAGAAGCTCGTGGAGGGCGTGCGGCGCCTGGCCCCGGCGGTGAACGAGTCGATCGCCCGGGCCCGCTGAGCCGCGGCGGGCGCCCACGACGACGTCGGCCCGGCGCGTCTGCCGGGCGTGCGACCTCTTCCCCGGGCCCGCGAGATCGTATACGATCTCGCCCATGACGCAGAGCACACCGGAGCCCACGCCCACCGTCACCGAGCACGACTTCACCGTCCGGGAGAACCGGCCGGGCAAGGTGCTCGCCGTCCACCTGAACTACCTCTCCCGCATCGCCCAGCGGGGCCGGTCCCCGCAGGCCCCCGGCTACTTCCTCAAGGCCGGCACCTCCATCGCCCGCAGCGGCGACACGATCGAGCGCCCCGCCGGCACCGAGCTGCTCGCCTACGAGGGCGAGATCGCGCTGATCATCGGCCGCACCGCCCGGCGCGTCAGCCCGGAGGAGGGCTGGTCGCACGTCTCCGGCATCACCGCCGCCAACGACTGGGGCCTCTACGACCTCCGCCACGCGGACAAGGGCTCCAACGTCAAGAACAAGTCCGGCGACGGCTACACCCCGCTCGGCCCCGCGGTGATCTCCGCCGCGGGCCTGGACCCGGCCGCCCTGCGCGTGCGCACCTGGGTCAACGGCGAGATCGTCCAGGACGACACCACCGAGGGCCTCGTCTTCCCGTTCGGCCAGCTCGTGGCCGACCTCTCGCAGCTCATGACGCTCGAGGAGGGCGACGTCATCCTCACCGGCACCCCCGCCGGCTCCTCCGTGGCCCGGCCGGGCGACGTCGTCGAGGTGGAGGTGGACGCCCCCAGCGCCCCCGGCGCACCGACCACCGGCCGCCTGGTGACGACGGTCGTCGACTCGGAGCACGCCCTGGCCCCGTTCGGCGCGCAGCCGCAGGTGGACGACGTGCAGCGCGAGGAGGCCTGGGGCTCCCGCGAGGCCGCCGGTCTGGCCCCGCAGGCCGCGGCGCCGTCGTCGTCCGCGGTGGACGAGAACGGCCACTGGGTCGCGAGCGCCCCGCAGCCGGACCGCTCCCTGCTGACCCCCGAGCTGCGCGCCAAGATCGACGCCATCGCGGTGGCCACCCTCACCGCCCAGCTGCAGAAGCGCGGCGTCCAGAACGCGACCATCGACGGCCCGCGCCCGATCCACCGGGGTCGGCGCGTCCTCGGCTACGCCAAGACCCTGCGCTACATCCCCAAGCGCGAGGACCTGGCCAAGGAGTTCGGCGGCGGCTTCAACGCCCAGAAGCGGGCGATCGACTCGGTGCAGCCGGACGACGTGGTGGTCATGGAGGCCCGTGGCGAGCACGGCACCGGCACCCTCGGGGACGTCCTGGCCCTGCGCGCCCAGGTGAACGGCGCGAACGCCGTGATCACGGACGGCGGCATCCGCGACTCCGCCGCCGTCGCCGAGGTCGGCCTCCAGGTGTACGCCGGCGCCACGCACCCGGCGGTGCTGGGCCGCCGTCACATCCCGTGGGAGGTCGGCGGCACCATCGCCTGCGGCGGCACCACCGTGCAGCCCGGCGACATCATCGTCGGCGACGACGACGGTGTGGTGGTCATCCCGCCGTCCCTGCTCCAGGAGGTTGTGGACGACGCCTACGAGCAGGAGCTCCAGGACGCCTGGGCGTACGAGCAGGTCAAGGCCGGCTACCCGGTGGACGGGATGTTCCCCCCGAACGCCGAGTGGAAGGCCAAGTTCGCCGAGTACCGCAAGACCCTGCCGGACGCCCCGGCCCCGGAGGGCGACGCCTGAGCATGCGCCGCACGGACATCGGAACGGTCGGCCTCGCAGGCGCCCCCGTCTCCAAGGCGGACCGCGCCTACCAGGCGATCCTCGAGGGGATCCGGGACCAGCGCCACGAGCCGGGCGACCGGCTGGTGCTGTCCCAGATCGCCGCGGAGCTGGGCATGTCCGTGGTGCCCGTGCGGGAGGCGATCCGCCGCCTGCAGTCCGAGAAGCTGGTGGCCTACGAGCGCAACGTGGGCGCGACCGTGGTCGGCATCGATCCGGTCGAGTACCGCCACACCATGGAGACGCTGGCGCTGGTGGAGGGGTTCTCCACCGCCCAGTGCGCCCCGCACGTGACCGGCGAGGACCTCGCGGCGGCCCGCGAGGTGAACGCCACCATGCGCGCGATGACGGAGTCGGAGACGGCCTGGGACCCGATGGCGTTCACCGAGCTCAACCGCCGCTTCCACTCGATCCTGTTCGAGCATCACCAGAACGAGCACGTGCACGACCTGGTGCACCGCGGCTGGAACCGCCTGGCCGCGCTGCGCTCCTCCACGTTCGCGTACGTGCCCGGCCGGGCGGTGGCCTCCGTGGACGAGCACGAACACCTGCTGCGCCTGATCGAGGACGGGGCGCGCTTCGAGGAGATCGAGGCCGCCGCCCGCGCCCACCGCCTGAACACCCTGCACGCCTACCTGGAGCACAGCGCCGAGCCGTCCGCGTGACCGCCGGCCGGACCGGCGCCGACGCCGGCTGCTCCAGGCCCCGATCATCAGACCCACCCGAAGCACTCAGTGAAAGAGACACCATGACGGAGAAGACCAGCATCGAGGCCCGCAAGCCCGCGGGCCTGCCCGACGTCCTGCGCCACTACATCGACGGCGAGTTCGTCGACTCGATCGACGGCGACACCTTCGAGGTGCTCGACCCGGTGACCAACGAGCCGTACCTGACGGCCGCCTCCGGCAAGGCCGCGGACATCGACCGCGCCGTCGCCGCCGCGAAGCGGGCCTTCGAGTCCGGCGAATGGTCCCAGGCCCTGCCGCGCCAGCGCTCCCGCGTGCTGCACGCGATCGCCGACATCATGGAGACCCGCGGCAACCAGCTGGCCGAGATGGAGTGCTTCGACACCGGCCTGCCGATCAAGCAGGCGAGGGGCCAGGCCGCCCGCGCCGCCGAGAACTTCCGCTTCTTCGCGGACCTGATCGTGGCCCAGCACGACGACACCTTCAAGGTGCCGGGCCGCCAGATCAACTACGTGAACCGCAAGCCGATCGGCGTCGCCGGCCTGATCACCCCGTGGAACACCCCGTTCATGCTGGAGTCCTGGAAGCTGGCCCCGGCCATCGCCACCGGCAACTCGGTGGTGCTCAAGCCCGCCGAGTTCACCCCGCTCTCGGCCTCCCTGTGGGGCGGGATCTTCGAGGAGGCCGGCCTGCCGAAGGGCGTGTTCAACATGGTGCACGGCTTCGGCGAGGAGGGCTACGCGGGCGACCCGCTCGTGAAGCACCCGGACGTGCCGCTGATCTCCTTCACCGGCGAGTCCCGCACCGGCCAGATCATCTTCGCCAACGCCGCCCCGCACCTGAAGGGCCTGTCCATGGAGCTCGGCGGCAAGTCCCCGGCCGTGGTGTTCGAGGACGCGGACCTGGACGCGGCGATCGACGCGACCATCTTCGGCGTGTTCTCCCTGAACGGCGAGCGCTGCACCGCCGGCTCCCGCATCCTGGTCCAGCGTTCCGTCTACGACGAGTTCGTGGAGCGCTACGCCGCCCAGGCCTCCCGCGTGAAGGTCGGCCTGCCGGACGACGAGACCACCGAGGTCGGCGCCATCGTGCACCCGGAGCACTTCGAGAAGGTCATGTCCTACGTGGAGATCGGCAAGACCGAGGCCCGCCTGGTGGCCGGCGGCGGCCGCCCGGAGGGCTTCCCCGAGGGCAACTTCGTGCAGCCCACCGTGTTCGCGGACGTGGCCCCGGACGCCCGGATCTTCCAGGAGGAGATCTTCGGCCCGGTGGTGGCCATCACCCCGTTCGACACGGAGGAGGAGGCCCTGCAGCTGGCCAACAACACCAAGTACGGCCTGGCCGCCTACATCTGGACCAACGACCTCAAGCGCGCCCACAACGTCGCGCAGAACGTGGAGGCCGGCATGGTGTGGCTGAACTCCAACAACGTGCGGGACCTGCGCACCCCGTTCGGCGGGGTGAAGGCCTCCGGCCTGGGCCACGAGGGCGGCTACCGCTCGATCGACTTCTACACCGACCAGCAGGCCGTGCACATCAACCTCGGCGAGGTCCACAACCCGGTGTTCGGCAAGCAGGAGCAGGCCGCGGCGAAGATCGACGGCTGAGCCCGCGCCGACCGGTGACCACGACGGCGCCCGCACCGTCCCCGCGACGGTGCGGGCGCCGTCGTCGTGGTGGGGCCGGGCCGGGCTCCTCCCCCGGCCCACCCGACGCGGGTTGAGTTGTCGCGGGTGCGGGCGCCCCGGACCCGCGACAACTCAACCCGCGTTCCTCGAGAGCCTTTCCGTCGGTCGCCCGGATCGTATACGATCGAGCCACTGACCGTGTCCCAGGCCACAGCGCACCGCCCCCTCACCAAGGAGCACCGATGACCAACCTCGAGAGCCGCCAGAAGACCTCCTCCGGCTTCTTCGTCACCAAGGAAGTCCCCATCGACCCGGAGAACCCCCTCCCCACCCCGACGTCCGAGGCGCCGGACATCCTGCGCTCCGCCTCGATGGAGCTCGTGGTCACGGACCTCGCCCAGTCCCGCGAGTTCTACGTGGACGTGCTCGGCCTCGTGGTCACCGAGGAGGACGAGGAGACCGTCTACCTGCGCTCCATGGAGGAGTTCATCCACCACAACCTGGTGCTGCGCCAGGGCGAGACCGCCGCCGTGGCCGCGTTCTCCTACCGCGTGCGCACCCCCGAGGACCTGGACAAGGCGGTCGCCTTCTACGAGGAGCTGGGCTGCCGCGTGGAGCGCCGGAAGGACGGCTTCGTCAAGGGCGTCGGCGACTCTGTGCGCGTCGAGGACCCGCTGGGCTTCCCCTACGAGTTCTTCCACGACGTCGAGCACGTGGAGCGCCTGGCTTGGCGCTACGACCTCTACACCCCGGGCGCACTGGTCCGCCTGGACCACTTCAACCAGGTGACCCCGGACGTGCCGCGTGCCGCCCGCTACATGCAGGACCTGGGCTTCCGCGTCACCGAGGACATCCAGGACGAGAACGGCACCGTCTACGCCGCGTGGATGCGCCGCAAGCCCACCGTGCACGACACCGCCATGACCGGCGGCGACGGCCCGCGGATGCACCACGTGTGCTTCGCCACGCACGAGAAGCACAACATCCTGGCGATCTGCGACAAGCTCGGCGCCCTGCGCATGTCCGACCACATCGAGCGCGGCCCGGGTCGCCACGGCGTCTCCAACGCGTTCTACCTCTACCTGCGCGACCCGGACGGCCACCGCGTGGAGGTCTACACCCAGGACTACTACACCGGCGACCCGGACAACCCCGTGGTCACCTGGGATGTGCACGACAACCAGCGCCGCGACTGGTGGGGCACCCCGGTCGTGCCGTCCTGGTACACCGACGCCTCCCGCGTGCTGGACCTCGACGGCAACCTGCAGCCGCTGGTCTCCCGCACCGACGACTCCGAGATGGACGTGACCATCGGCGCCGACGGCTTCTCCTACACCCGCGAGGAGCAGGGCGAGGAGTCCATGCCGGAGTGGAAGCAGGGCGAGTACAAGCTCGGCAACCAGCTCTGACGGCACTGCCGGGCGCCGCTCCGGGACACCACGCCGACGGCGGGCACCCCACGCAGGTGCCCGCCGTCGTCGGCCGCACCCCCTGCCACCCTCCGCGTCCCCCCACCCCACGCCGTTCGAGGCGGAAAATCCACCTCATTCGAGCCGGGAGGGCCAGTTTGAGCTCGATTTCCCGCCTCGAAGCGTGGGGAGCAGAGGTGTCCCGCCTCGCAGACGGGCGTCGGGGGGCTGGCCTGGCTCACGGTGCACCGCCGCAAGCCCGGGCTGAGCATCGGGACGCGCACCCCGGACTGATCCGGGGCGGTGACAGGATGGCGACGAGTCCACGGGCCGAGCCGCGTAATCGTATACGATCAAGGCCAGGCCCCTGCCCGTCGTCGTGAAGGAGACCGCTGTGCTGGACCACGAAACCCACCTCAAGATCGCCGACGAGCTGCACCGCGCGGGCATCGACCGCGTGCCCGTGCCGCGGCTGACCGCGCGCTACCCGGAGATGGAAATCGAGGACTCGTACGCCGTCCAGCGCATCTGGGCCGAGCGCCAGGTCGAGGCGGGCCGCCGCAAGGTGGGCCACAAGATCGGCCTGACCTCCAAGGCCATGCAGGACGCGACCGGGATCGACGAGCCGGACTACGGCGTGATCTTCGACGACCAGGTGTTCGAGTCCGGCCACGTGTACGAGTGGAAGAAGTACACCCATCCGCGCATCGAGATGGAGCTGGCGTTCGTGCTCAAGGACGAGCTGCGTGGGCCCGGCCTGAACCTGATGGACGTGCTGCGCGCCACCGAGTACGTGGTGCCCGCGCTCGAGGTGCTGGACTCGCGCATCGAGATGGCCGGCCGCACCATCACGGACACCATCTCGGACAACGCCGCACTGGGCTCCCTGGTGATCGGCGGCCGCCCCGTGGGCGTGCACGACGTGGACCTGCGCTGGGTCTCCGGCATCCTCTCCCGCAACGAGGAGATCATCGAGACCGGCGTGGCCGCGGGCGTGCTGAACCACCCGGCCAACGGCGTGCACTGGCTGGCCAACCGCATCGCCGGGCACGGAGACGCGCTCGAAGCCGGTGAGATCGTGCTCGCCGGCTCCTTCACCCGCCCGATGTGGGTGCACGAGGGCGACACCGTCTACGCCGACTACGGCCCGCTCGGCACCATCACCTGCCGCTTCGCCTGACCCGCCCGCCGTCGTCGCCCCGCCCCGCCCGCCCGCAACGCGGGTTGACCTATCACCAGTACGACCCCGCTCCACCCGCGACAACTCAACCCGCGTCGGGTGGAGGGCGCGGAGAACCCCGGAGGAACGTCCCATGCCCGTCCGCCACAACCCGCAGCCGCTGTTCCGCGACCTCTTCACGCCCGAGGCCGTCGCCGCCCGTGGGGGCCGCCCCGCCGCCGGCATGTTCCTCTCCTCCGGGGACCCGACGACGGCGGAGATCTGCGCCGGCGCGGGCCTCGACTACCTGCTCATCGACGCCGAGCACGCACCGCTGACCCTGCAGGACGTCCTCGCCCAGCTGCGCACGATCGCCGGCTACCGTGTGCCCACCCTGGTGCGCGTGCCGGCGCTGGACACCGTGGCCATCAAGCAGTTCCTGGACCTGGGCGCCCAGTCGCTGCTGGTGCCCATGGTCGACGACGCCGCGATGGCCCGCCGCGCCGTGGCCGCCGCCCGCTACCCGGACGGCTCCGCCGAGGGCGGGGTGCGCGGCGTGGGCTCCGCCCTGGCACGCTCGGGCCGCTGGAACCGGATCCCCGGCTACCTGCCCGGCGCGGCGGACCACGTCTCCGTGATCGTGCAGATCGAGACGGCCGCCGGCGTGCGGAACGCGGACGAGATCGCGGCGGTGGACGGGATCGACGGCGTCTTCATCGGCCCCTCGGACCTCTCCGCGTCCCTGGGCCTGCTCGGCCAGCAGTCGCACCCGGACGTGGTGGCCGCGGTCGAGGAGGTCATCACGAAGGTCAAGGCCGCCGGGAAGATCGTGGGCGTCAACGCGTTCGTGCCCGCGCAGGCCGACGCCTACGCCGCCGCCGGTGCGGACTACGTCAACGTGGGCGCCGACGTCGCCCTGCTGGCCCGCGCCGCCGAGGCCCTCGCCGACCGCTGGTGCCCGGCCCCGAGCAACGCCGCGGCCGACGGGCAGAGCGCGCCCCGCGCGTCGTACTGATCCGGTCATCCCCTCACTTCGGGGCGCGAAATCCACCCCATGGACGCCCGATCCTGGCCCATGACGTGGATTTCCCGCCTCGAATGGCTCGGGGCCGGCGCCCCGGGGGACGTCACCGCCTCCTGCACAACCGCGCCGGGCCCCCTCGCGCGTCCCCAGGCCCCCGCTCGTCTGTCTCGGGATGCCGACCGACGGAGCACGCTCGCCGCATGCCCCGTCGTCCCGCCCCGCTGCCGCCGTCGATCGACCCCGCCGCCTTCACGGTCGACGACGCGCGCCGGGCGGGTGTGACGTGGTCCCGACTGCAGTCCTCAGACCTGCGGCGGCTGCGCCACGGCATCTACGGGCCGGCCGGCCCTGCGGCGGCCTCCGTCCGTGAGTGGACGATGGACGAGGTCCGCGCGTACCAGCGGCGCCACCCCGGCGTCGTCGTCAGCCATGAGACCGCCGCCCGCCTGCACGGCCTGACCGTGCCCGCACGGCTGCTGGCCCCCGGTGCGGTGCACGTCAGCGTCGGCACCTCGGGCGGCCGGCCGGTCCAGGCGGGTCTGGTGCCGCACCGCATCGAGGTGCCGGAGGGACAGCGGATGACGCGGGGCGGCGTGCTCGTGACGACGCCGGCCCGCACGCTGTGGGACCTGTGCGCGGCACGGTCGGCGCTCACCGAGCGGGACGTCGTCGCCGCCGGTGACGCGCTGCTCTGCCCGCCGTGGCTGCCCGGCGGCGGACGCGGGGCTCCCGCCTACACCCCGGAGGAGCTCGTCCGATCGCTGGCCGAACGGGGACGTTTCCGGGGGCGCGGACTGGCCCGGGCAGCGCTGGCGAGGATGCGCGTGGGGGCGGATTCGCCGCGCGAGACGCGTCTGCGGCTGGCGCTCGTCGACGCCGGGCTGCCGGAGCCCGAGGTGCAGTGCCGGCTGGACCCGTCAGACCGCCGCGCTCCGACGGTCGACCTCGGGTATCGGCAGTGGCGCCTCGCGTTGCAATACGACGGCGAGCACCACCGCACCGCCGAGCAGCAGGCCCGAGACGTGCTGCGCGACCGCTGGTGCGCCGACCACGACTGGCTCTCGATCAAGGTCATGTGGGCCGACGC
Source organism: Micrococcus sp. GPGPB33 (assembly GCF_037853785.1). NCBI lineage: Bacteria > Bacillati > Actinomycetota > Actinomycetes > Micrococcales > Micrococcaceae > Micrococcus > Micrococcus sp. GPGPB33. The sequence continues at coordinate 993,291 of NZ_JAQMWO010000002.1, read as the reverse complement.
CCGGGACGACTACGCGGACGTCGTCGCGCGGGTGCGGCGCCGGGCGGCCGAGTTCGGTGGGTGACCCGGTGAGATCCACGGCCCCCGCGGCCCGCCACGGCCCCTCGTTTCGAGGCGGGAAATCCAGCTCATAGCACTCTGGTCCACGCCCATGGGGTCGATTTCCCGCCTCGAAAGGACGGGCCCGGTGGGAGTCGGCCCGTGAACACCCGTGCTCCCCCACGTAGCGTGGCCCCATGACCACGTCCGCCCCCACCCTGAGCTCGCATTTCGCCGACACCTTCCCCGAGCTCGCCCTGCCCTGGCAGGCCCAGGTCACGGACGGCCCGCAACTCGTCCTGCTCAACGCCGGCCTCGCGGCGGAGCTCGGCCTCGACGCCGAGTGGCTCGCCAGCGACGACGGCGTCCGCTTCCTCACCGGCGAGCAGCCCGGCCCGCACGCGCGGCCGGTCGCGCAGGCGTACGCGGGCCACCAGTTCGGCCACTACTCCCCCCGCCTGGGTGACGGGCGCGCCCTCCTCCTCGGCGAGCTCACGGCCCCGGACGGTCGGCTCCACGACCTGCATCTCAAGGGCTCCGGTCGCACGCCCTTCGCGCGCGGCAACGCCGACGGGCAGGCCGTGCTCGGCCCCATGCTCCGCGAGTACGTGGTCTCCGAGGCGATGCACGCCCTCGGCGTGCCGACCACGCGGGCGCTCGCCGTCGTCGCCACGGGCCACCCGGTCCGCCGCGAGACCGTGCTGCCGGGCGCGGTGCTGGCCCGGACGGCCGCGTCGCACCTGCGCGTCGGCACGGCCCAGTACGCCGCGGCCCTCCCCGAGCAGGCGCACCCCACGGAGGTGCTGCGCCGGATCGTCGACGAGGCCATCGCCCGCCACCACCCGCACGCCACCGACGCCGAGCACCCCGCGCTCGCGCTCTACGAGGCGGTGATCGCCGCGCAGGCCGAGCTCGTCTCCCGCTGGATGCTCGTCGGCTTCGTGCACGGTGTGATGAACACGGACAACATGACCCTGTCCGGCGAGACTATCGACTACGGCCCCTGCGCGTTCATCGACGCCTTCGATCCGGCCGCGAGCTTCTCCTCGATCGACACCCAGGGCCGGTACGCGTACGGCAATCAGGGGCCCATCGCGGCGTGGAACCTCGCCCGGCTCGGCGAGGCCCTCGTGCCCGTGCTCGACGACGACCCCGACCGCGCCGTCGCGCTCGCCCAGGAGGCGCTGGGCAGGTTCCACGGCGCCCATCTCGCGGCGTGGCGGGGCGGACTGCGGGACAAGCTCGGTCTCCCGGCGTCGGTGGCGGAGGACGACGTCGCCGCGCTCACCGACCGCCTGTTCCCGTGGCTGGCCGCGGCGCGGACCGACTGGACCTCGTTCTGGGTGCGGCTGGCCGAGCACACGGCGGCGCCCGTGGACGACGACGCGGCGCGCACCGAGGCGGCACGGCTCGTCCCCGGCGCCCCGGACCCCGCGGGGCTCGCCGCCTGGCTCTCGGACTGGCGGGCGATGGGTCCCGATCCGGCCCGCATGCGCGCGGTGAACCCCGTCTACATCCCACGGAACCACCTGCTCGACGAGGCCCTGACGGCCGCGGAGGACGGGGACCTCACCGCCGTCCACCGGCTGCTCGAGGCCGTCACGGATCCCCTCACCCCGCGCCCCGGGTTCGAGCGGCACGCGGAGCCGGGTCCGGCGGACGGGGCCCCGTTCGTCACCTACTGCGGCACCTGACCGCTTTCGTCGACGAAACGGGCGCCCTCACCCCCGCGCCAGCGACTTGACCGGCACGGCCGGGTCCGCGAGCGCGGCGGCGTCCACCACGATCCCCCGGTCGATGATGCGCCGGGCGGCCTTGACGGTCATGGGGTCGTCAATCGACGCGGCCCCGCGCAGGGTCCCGTCCGCGGCCAGCGCGAAGCTCGCCACCACGACGCCGCGCACTTCGCGATCCACGATCCGCCCACCGGCCGGCACCGTCATGTCCCCCACGGCCTCCACGTGTGCGTCGTACCGGTCGGACCAGAACCACGGGGCGCCCGGGGCGTCCGCCTGTCCCCCCAGGAACGCCGCCGCGGCGGCCGCACCGGACCGCAGGGCCGGCTCCCAGTGCCGCGACGGCGCCCACGCGGACTCCCGGGCGCGCGCGGCGTCGCCCACGGCCAGGATCCCGGGCACGGTCGTGCGGCCCATCGCGTCCGTGAGCACGCCGTCGGCCACCTCCAGACCGGCGTCCGCGGCGAGGGCGGTGTCCGGCACGGTGCCGCCGGCCAACACCACGACGTCGGCGTCCACGGTCCGCCCGTCGTGGAGGTGGAGCCGGTGGGCGGCCGGCAGTGCGGCGCCGCCGTCGGCGTCCCGGTGCTCGATCCAGGCCGCCCGCCCGACCTCGACCGCGACCCCGTGCTCGGCGTGCATCCGGTGCAGGCGGGCGGCCAGCGCTGGCCCGACCGCCGCGCGAGCCGGGGCGTCCGTCCCGGTCACGAGCGTCACCGCGGCGAGCGAGCGGCGCGCCGCGGCCGCGACCTCCGCCCCCGTGAAACCGCCGCCCACGACCGCCACCTCGGTCCCGAACGTCAGGCGGTCGCGCAGGGTCTCGGCGTCGGCGCGGGTGCGCAGGGTGATCAGGTCCGGGTGGTCGGCGCCGGCGACGTCGAGGGCCCGGGGTCGCCCGCCCGTGGCGAGCACGACCGCGTCCGCGTCCAGGACCCGCCCGGAGGCCGTCTCCACCCGGTGGGGCGCGGGGCCGCCGTCGGGGTGGACGCCGCCCGGCACCACCCGGACCGCCTCGTCCTCCACCAGCTCCACCCCGTGCTCGGCGAACCATGCCGGCGGGGCGAGCAGCAGGCGGTGCGCGTCCGCGTCGCCGGTCAGGAACTCCTTGCTCAGGGGTGGCCGGTCATAGGGCACGCCCTGCGGGTCCACGAGTGCGATCTCGCCCGCGAAACCGCGACGCCGCAGCTCGCGGACCACGGCGAAGCCCGCGACGCCGCCGCCCACCACCGCGACCGAGCCGGGCACGCCTGCCGGGGCCTCGACGTCGTGGCTCATGCGCCGGGGACGAGGTAGAGCTGGCCCTCGCGCTCCTCGACGCGGTGCACGCCGACGCCCTTGGTGGCGGGCAGGCAGAGCGCCTCGCCGGTGCGCAGGCAGAACTGCGCGGCGTGCAGCGGGCACTCCACCCGGTCGTCCTCGAGCCAGCCCTCGGCCAGCGAGGCGTCCTCGTGGGTGCACGTGTCGTCGATCGCGTGGAACTCGCCTGCGTCCGTGTGGAACACCGCGACGTCGTCCCTCGTCCCCGCCGTCGCCGCCGGGACGACGATCGCCTCGCCCTCCGGGACGTCCGCCGCCGCGCCGATGTGGATCGGCTCCGCCATGGTCTGCCTCCTCTGGTTCCCGGGCCGGGCGGCCCGTGGTGGTCTCCCGTCACCGTATCCCCCGGCGCGGACCCGACACCCCTCCGCTGTGCTCCGCCCCGGTGCCACACCGCGCCCACCTGTGAATGGATGAACCGGACATCACGGGGGCGTGAAATCACCCGACAAGCCTTCGAAAGATGTTCCCGGGAATGGTCGATCACGCTACGATCACGACGGCCTCTGGCCCTCATCCCGCCCTCACCACGCCACCGACCCGGGAAAGCGACACGGCCCGCGCCTGTCGTTCCTCGGGCACTCCACCTTCCGAAGGCATCCGCATGAAGATTCTCCCGCCGCGTTCCGCCGCGTCCCCCGCCCGCTCGCGCCCGCCGTCGCGGTCGCCGCGCTCTCCGTCCTCGTCGGCGGCCTGCTCCCGCAGCCGCCGTCCGCGACCACGGAGGGCGCCCCCGACGTGCGCCCGCTCGACGACGCCGCCCGCGCCACGACCGTCGGCGCGGCCGCGACCCCCGCGTCGGCCGCTCCCGTCGAGGGCGCCGGCGTCGCGACCGTCCCGCAGGAGGGCGAGAACCTCGTCCCGGCCGAGGAGGCCCCGGCCGGCGTCGTGCTCGGCGAGCCCGTGGTGGACCGCCCGTTCACGGTGGCAGCCGCCGTATGGGACACCGCGGCGGACGACGCCGTCGAGCGCGTGGAGATCCGCGTGCGTCAGGACGGGGCCTGGGGCCCGTGGCAGGTCCTGGATCGGCCCGTCCTGCCCGAGGACGCCGCCCCCGCGCGCACCGGCACGGACCCGTTCGTCGCGTTCGGCGCGGACGGCGCCCAGCTGCGCGTGACCACCGTCGACGGCGCGGCCCCGGCCGGCCTCGAGCTGTCCCTCATCGACCCGGGCACGGCCGCCACGGACGAGACCGTTGCGAGCGCGCACCCGGCGGTGACCGCCGAGCAGGCCGCGGAGACGGCCGGCCTGCCCCGGGGCGTGAAGTCGAGCGCCGTCGTCGGGGGCGCGGAGCCCGCCGAGGGCCACACCGTGGCCACGGCCTCGGATGCGCGCGCGAAGATCCTCCCGGACGTGATCACCCGCGCACAGTGGGGCGCGGACGAGTCCTGGGCGGAGGACTCCCCGCAGTTCGACCAGGTGCGCGCGCTGACCATCCACCACACGGCCGGCACCAACGACTACTCGCGCGCCCAGGCCGTGGAGCAGATGCGCGGCATCTACGCGTACTACACGAAGACCCTCGGCTGGGGCGACTTCCCGTACCACCTGATCACGGACCGCTTCGGCAACATCTACGAGGGCCGTCGCGGCGCCCTGGACTCGAACCCGCTGGGCACGCACGCGGGCGGGTTCAACCGGGGCACGATGGGCGTCTCCACGATGGGCAACTACGACGTGCTCGCCCCGTCCGAGGAGGTGGTGGACGCGATGGCCCGCGCCACCGCCTACTACCTGTACCGCGACGGCATCGACGCGCGGGGCCGAGTCACCCTGACCTCGGGCGGCAGCACGAAGTACGCCGCGGGCACGCCCGTCACCGTGGACACGATCTTCCCGCACCGGGCCACGTCCGCGACCGCGTGCCCGGGGCAGCACCTGATGGCCCGCTTCGACGACCTGCGGGACCGCGCCGAGGCCATCGCGACGGCGGCCGGCCAGCCGCCGGCACCGGCCACCCCGGCGCCGATGCCGGCCCCGTCGACCGAGCCGTCGACCGCCGGCACGTACACGGTGCAGCCGAACGACGGCTGGTGGACCATCGCCCGCCGCACCGGCGTGCCCGCGGCCACCCTCCAGGAGCTCAACGGCATGACCGAGTCGACCGTGCTCCACCCGGGCATGGTGCTGCGCACCGTCGCCGACCCGACCGCCCCGGAGCCCACCCCCATCACCACCGGCACGTACACGGTGCAGCCGAACGACGGCTGGTGGGTCATCGCCCGACGGACCGGCGTGTCCGCCGCGGAGCTCCAGCGGCTCAACGGCATAACGGCGTCGACCGTCCTGCACCCGGGGATGGTGCTCATCACGGCCGCCACGGCGCCGGCCGCCACGCCCACGCCCGCCCCGGCCCCCGCCCCGGGCACGTACACGGTCCGCGAGGGCGACGGCTGGTGGATCATCGCCCACCGCACCGGCGTGACGATGGAGACCCTCCAGCGCCTCAACGGCATGACCGCGACCACCGTGCTGCACCCGGGGATGGTGCTGCGGACCGGCCAGACCGCCTCCGCCCCGGCGCCCTCGCCCGCCACGTACGTGGTCCAGGCGAACGACGGCTGGTGGCTCATCGCCCAGCGCACGGGCGTCGCCATGGAGCGCCTGCAACGCCTCAACGGCATGACGGTCTCGACCATGCTCCACCCGGGCATGGTGCTGCGCACCGCCTGAGCGCCCCGCCGGGACGACGTCGGCCCGCACCTGCGCGTGAAGGTGCGGGCCGCCGTCGTCGGTTGAGTTATCACCGGTCGCAGGCCGCTGCACCCGGGATAAGTCAACCGACGTTGCTCCCCACGAGAAGTCGACGAGGGCGCAGGCCTCCGAGAGCCCGTGGGGCCGGTGGCTGCGGCGCCGCGGCTCAGTCCTCGAGCTTCTCGAACCGCACGCCGGGGTGCGCCGCCTCCAGCTCCTCCCACGTGATGCCGTGCAGCTCGCGGACCCGCACGACCCCGGAGGCGTCCAGCAGGAAGACGCCCCGATCCGCGTAGATGCGGGAGACGCAGCCGACGCCGGTGAGGGGGAACGTGCACTCGGCCAGCAGCTTCGGATCGCCCTTCTTGGTGAAGAGATCCATCATCACGTAGGTGTCCTTGGCGCCGATCGCCAGGTCCATCGCACCCCCGACGGCGGGGATCGCCCCGGGCTTGCCCGTGGACCAGTTGGCGAGGTCGCCGGTCGCGGAGACCTGGTAGGCGCCGAGGACGCACACGTCCAGGTGGCCGCCGCGCATCATGGCGAACGAGTCGGCGTGGTGGAAGTACGCGGCCCCGGGCAGCTCGGTGACGGGGATCTTGCCGGCGTTGATGAGGTCTTCATCGATCTGCTCGCCCTCGGCCTGCGGGCCGAAGCCCAGCATGCCGTTCTCGGTGTGCAGGGTGACGTTCTTCTCCGCCTCCAGGTAGTTGGACACCGTGGTGGGCTGGCCGATGCCCAGGTTCACGAAGGAGCCGGGGGCGATGTCCGCCGCGATCGTACGGGCCAGTTCGTCCTGGGTCAGCGGGGTGTCGGTCTGGGTGATGCTCATCGCTCTCCTCACTTCCCCTCGGCGGCCGGCTCGGCCGCGGTCGTCGTGGCCGCGCACGGCTTCGGCCGGCCCTCCGCCAGGGCAGCCCGCTCGGCGCGCTCCTTCTCCCCGGACTCGGTGTCGATCCGCACCACGGTGTCCGTGTAGATGCCGGGGGTCACCACGTGCTCCGGGTCGATCGGCTCCTCGCGGACCTCGTCCACCTGGACGATCGTGGTGGCGGCGGCCGCGGCCATGACGGGTCCGAAGTTGCGGGCGGTCTTGCGGTACACGAGGTTGCCGTGGCGGTCCGCCGCGTACGCCTTGATGAGCGCGACATCGCCGCGGATCGGGGCCTCCAGCACGTAGTGCGTGCCGTCGATCTCGCGGACCTCCTTGCCCTCGGCCAGCTGCGTGCCGTAGCCGGTGGGCGTGAAGAAGCCGCCGATGCCGGCGCCGCCGGCGCGCAGGCGCTCGGCCAGGTTGCCCTGCGGGACGAGCTCCAGCTCGATCTCCCCGGCACGGTAGGCCTCGTCGAAATGCCACGAGTCGGACTGGCGCGGGAACGAGCAGATGATCTTGGCGACCCGCCGCTCCTTGATCAGCAGCGCCAGGCCCGCGTCCGCCTGGCCCGCGTTGTTGTTGACCACCGTGAGGCCGGTGGCCCCGGACTCGAGCAGCGCGTCGATCAGCTCCATCGGCTGGCCGGCGTTGCCGAACCCGCCGATCAGCACCGTGGCGCCGTCGGTGATGCGGGAGACGGCCTGCGCGGCCGTGTCCACGAACTCCAGCATGGGGACTCCTTGGATGAGGGGGTCGGGTGGGTGCTCGGCCGGACGCGTCAGCGCGCGGCCACGTTCTCGAGGACGACGGCGATGCCCTGGCCCACGCCGATGCACAGCGCGGCCACGCCCCACCGCTCACCGGAGGCCTCGAGGCGGCGGGCCAGCGTGCCGAGCACGCGGGTGCCGGAGGCCCCGAGGGGGTGGCCGATCGCGATCGCGCCGCCCCAGGCGTTCACGATCTCCGGGTCCACGCCCCAGGCGTCCGTGCAGGCCAGGGACTGGGCGGCGAAGGCCTCGTTGAGCTCGACGGCGGCCACGTCCTTCCAGCCGATCCCGGCGCGGGACAGGGCCCGGTTCACCGCCTCCACCGGCGCGTAGCCGAAGAAGTCGGGCTCGTTGGCGGCGGTGGCGCGGCCGGCGATGCGGGCCAGGGGCTCCAGGCCGAGCACATCGGCGCCCGTCGACGAGCCCAGGAGGGCGGCCGAGGCGCCGTCGTTCATGGGCGAGGCGTTGCCCGCCGTGACGGTGCCGTTCTCCCGGCGGAACACGGTGCGCAGGCCGGCGAGGGTCTCGGGGGTGGAGTCCGGGCGGACGGTCTCGTCCCGCTCCAGGTCCGTGCCGGGCACGGCGGCCACGAGGGAGTCATACCGCCCCTCGTCCCACGCCCGCGCGGTAAGGCGGTGCGAGCGCGCGGCGAACTCGTCCTGGCGCTCGCGGGAGATGCCGAAGCGCTCGCGCAGCAGCTCCGTGGCCTCGCCGAGCGAGACGGTCCACTCCGGCGGCATCGCGTCATTGATCAGGCGCCAGCCGAGCGTGGTGTTCGCCGCCGCCAGGTCGTGCATGGGGAACGGGCGGGTGGTCTTGGGCAGCACCCACGGGGCACGGGACATCGACTCCACGCCGCCCACGAGGACCACGTCCGCCTCGCCGGTGTTGATCTGGCGGGAGGCGATGATCGCCGCGTCCAGGGAGGAGCCGCAGAGGCGGTTCACGGTGGTGCCGGGGATGGACAGCGGCAGGCCGGCCAGGAGGGTGGCCATGCGGGCCACGTTGCGGTTCTCCTCGCCCGCGCCGTTGGCGTTGCCGAAGACGACCTCGTCGATCCGCTGCGGGGCGGCGGCGTCCGTGCCGGCCTCGATCGGGCGGCCGGCGGCGGCGTCGGCCACGGCCTGGGCGGACGCGGCGCGCAGGCCCTCCAGGCCCGGGGCGCGGTCCACGAGGGTGCGGACCACGTGGGCGGCCATGTCGTCGGGGCGCACCCCCGACAGCGCGCCGCCGACCTTGCCGAAGGGGGTGCGGACGGCGTCGAACACGTAGGCATCGGTGAGGCTCATGGCCTCACCGTAGGACCGCCTCGGCGGGCGGGGAAGGGTGTGTGCGTGACGCGCACGGGCGTGCGCTGTGCGCATAGCGGACTACGCTGGCGGACATGACCGACGACGTCGACGCCCCCGGCGCACGTCCCGCGTCGGGCGGGGACGTGGTGCGCGCCCTGGCGTCCGGTCTGGCGGTGCTGCGCGCGTTCACCCCGGACACCCCCACGCTCTCGGTGAGCGAGGCCGCGACCGCCGCGGGGGTCACCCGGGCCACGGCGCGGCGCATGCTGCTGACGCTCACGGAGCTCGGCTACGCCGTGCAGGACGGGCGGCGGTTCGCGCTGACCCCGCGCGTGCTGGAGCTCGGCCACGGCTACTGGTCCGGCCGGTCCGTCTCCGAGATCCTCCGGCCGATCCTCACCCAGGCCTCGCAGCGCCTGCACCAGTCCTGCTCCGCGGGCGTGCTCCACGGGGCGCACCTGATGTACATCGCGCGTGTGCACACCGAGCGGATCCTGCGGGTGAACCTCGACGTCGGCACGCGCCTGCCCGCGTTCACCACGTCCATGGGCCGCGTGCTGCTGGCCGACCTGCCCGAGGACGAGGCCTGTGCCCTGCTCGCAGGCGCCCCGCGCACCCCCGCCACGGAGCACACCCTCACGGACGTGGACGCGCTGATGGCCGAGCTGGCGCGCGTGCGGGAGCAGGGCCACGCCGTGGTGACCGCGGAGCTGGACGCCCATCTGAGCAGCGTCGCCGTGCCCGTGCGCGACGCCGAGGGGCGAGTGGCCGTGGCGATCAACACGGCGCTGTCCCTCGGGCCGGACCATCGCGACCCGGGCGCGCGCCGGGCGGCCCTGCGGACCGGGGCCCGCGTCCCGGCGCCGCGCACGCCGGAGGTGGCGGCCGCCGTCGTGCAGGCCCTGCCGGTGCTGCGCGCCGCCGCGGACGACGCCGAGGCCGCCCTGGCCGCGCTCCAGCGCTGAGCGCCCACCCCCTTCAGCACTCCCCGCACCCGCATCCGCACCAGCACCAGCACCCGCCCCCGCGAATCGACTGCGGTTCTGACCCTTCTGAGGCCCGGAACGGCCGCCAGAAGGGTCGGAAGTGCAGTGGATTCGGAACGGGAAGGGCAGGGTGGGGGGTCAGGCCGGGAAGCGGCGGAGGTACTCCTCGAGGGAGTCGTCCGGGCGGTCCATCCACGGCACCGGGTGCGCCGCGGCCAGCGTGCCGGTCACGGTCGAGCGGTGCCGCCGGTCGCGGAACGTCCGGACGTCCTCGATCCGGGCGTCGCGCATCTCGAGGAAGGTGCGGGCCACCGCCTCGACGTCCACCTCCGGGCAGTCCGTGTGGGAGGACAGGTCCTGGATGTACGCGCCCTGGTAGGCCAGCGCGGCCGGCGGCCCGTCGATCCGCGTCATCCGCTCGAACCAGGCGTCCATGTCGGCCCGACGCTCCTCATCGCCGGGCACCGGGACGCGGCCGAGCAGCACGTCGCGGGCGAAGAAGGCCTGCGCGTCCAGGAGCGTCAGGGTGAACAGCTGCTGGGTGGCACCCAGGTAGAGCACGCGCGGGTCGGCGTGCCAGACCACGCCCTTCCACAGCCCGAACGGGGCCAGCAGGTTCGGGCCGGCCAGCGCCAGCTCGCCCGGCAGGAAGGGGTAGTGGTGGCGGTAGCCGGTGCACAGCAGCACGGCGTCGTACTCGGCGGTGGAGCCGTCCGCGAAGGTGACCTCCGCACCGTCGAACCCCTGCACCTCGGGGGCCTCGTCCATGCCGGCCGGCCACGCGATGTCCTGCGGGCGGGCACGGTAGGCGGTGGTCACGTGGGCGGCGCCGGCGCGGTGCAGCTGCAGGGCCAGGTCCTGCCCGGAGTAGGAGGAGCCCACCACGAGCACGCGACGGCCCGTGTACGGCTCCGGGCTTCGGTAGTCGTGGGCGTGCTGGACCTGCCCGGGGAAGGTCTCCACGCCGGGCCAGGACGGCAGGTGCGGGGTGTGGAAGTGCCCGGTGGCCACCACGACGCGGTCGAACCGCTCGGTGACGGCCTCGCGCGTGACCAGGTCCTCCGAGGTCACCCCGAACCCGCCGTCGTCGAGCGGCTGCACCCAGCGGACGGCCGTGGCGAACCGGATCTGCGGGCGGATGCGCCCGGCCACCTCGGCCACCCGGCCCACGATGTAGTCCCGCATGGCCTCCCGCGGGAGGTACGAGGACACGGCGCGGCCGAAATGCGCATCGAACGGGTAGTCCGGGTACTCCATGCACTCCTTGGGCCCGTTGATCCACAGGTCCCGGTACATGGCGGAGTGCACGGGCTCGCCGTGGCGGTCCGCGCCGGTGCGCCAGTCCAGGTTCCACTGGCCGCCCCAGTCGTCCTGGCGCTCGAACGCCACGACCTCCGGGACCGCCGCCCCCGCGTCCTCGGCCAGGGCGAGGCTCCTCAGCAGGGCCATGCCGGACGGGCCGGCTCCGATCAGGGCGACGCGCTCACGCATGGGTGTCCTTCCGAGAGTGGGGGTGGGGCGGCTCGGCCCGACCGTAGCACCGGCCCCCGCGAATCGACTGCGGTTCTGACCCTTCTCCGGGGTGGAACGGCCGCCAGAAGGGTCACAAGTGCAGCGGGCCACCCGCACCATGATCGACCCGCCGAACGGGGCGCGGCGGACAAGGGTCACGGCCGCCACGGCCATGAGTCCGAGGCCGTAGAGGAGGCCGGCCGGGTCCCACATGCCCAGCACGACGCCGGACCCGGCGTCGGCAAGGTCGGCATCGTGCCGGGCGAAGACCTCCTGGGCCAGCTGGAACGCGATGCTCCGGGGAGTACTCCCAGCTTCCTCTACGGCATGCGATACTCCCATCATTCATTACTCAATTCACGCGCCGTGCATGGCAGCCGTTGGCCACAACGGCATGTGACATCACTGCGCCCTCCCGAAGGAGCATCGTGGCCCGCAAGAGCAATCCTGTGTATTACGACGCCAACGGCAATGTCGTGCAGCCCCCCGCGAAGAAGAAAGGGGGTGTCTCAAGTACGCCCTGATCGGCCTGCTCGCCCTGATCGTGATCGCCGTCCTCGCCTCCATGATGGGCGGCGGTTCGAACAGCACCTCGGAGGGGGCGGAGAGGCCGCCTCCCAGGGCGAGACCAGCTCCAGCGACGAGGCAGCCAAGGTCGGCCTCGGCCAGGAGTTCACCGTGGGCGACTGGGCCACGACCGTTGAGTCGGTCGATACGCCCGTCGCGAGCGTCGGCCCGTCCGGCTTCTCCACGGAGGCCCAGGGCGAGTTCGTGCCCGTGCAGATCAGCGCGAAGAACAACGCCAAGGAGGAGCGGACGTTCTTCGCCGACAGCGTGAAGCTCGTCAGCGCAGACGGGGCCGAGTACAGCTACAGCACGGACGCATCGATCTACGGCACCGAGAACGGCATGAACATCGAGCCGACCAACCCGGGCAACGTGGCCAGCGGCTACCTGTGGTTCGACGTTCCGGCAGGGACCGAGATCACCCAGGTCAAGGTCTCCGGGGGCGGCCTCTCCCTCGATCAGCCGGTGGTCGTCGAGCTCGACTGATCAGCGCGCAGACGAGGCCCCATGTCCTTCCCGGGCATGGGGCCTCGTGCGCGCTGTGAACGTTGCGCTCAGAGCGGCCTGCCCTCGGCGAGGTCGGCGTCCTCCTGGGCGAGCTTGAACGCGATGTTCGCCGCCGGCACGGAGGCGTAGACCGCGGTCTGCAGGAGGATCTCCTGGATCTCCTCCCGGGTCAGGCCGTTGCGCAGGGCGGCGCGCGGGTGCATGGCGCACTCGTCCCAGTAGCCGCCGGCCACCATGGCGGAGATGGTCACGGCTGAGCGCATCCGCCGGTCCAGACCGGGCCGCGTCCAGATCGTCCCCCATGCGTAGCGGGTGATCAGGTTCTGGAAGTCCTCGGTGGTGGCGTCCTTCCTCGCCTCGGCGCGGTCCACGTGGGCGTCGCCCAGGACCTCGCGGCGCACGGCCATGCCCGCGTCGAGCACCTCCTGGGAGGTGCGGTCCATGTCGTGCCCGATGGGCTGCTCGGCGCTCATGCGCAGTCTCTCCTCGTGGTGGGGGCGTCGTCGTGCGGGGCAGGGCGGGAGGGGGCGGGCGGCTCAGCGCGCCGGGAAGGCGGCCAGGGCCGCGGCGGTGCGCTCGGGCTGCTCGAGGGGGGCCTGATGGGCGGTCTCGTCGAACACGTGGGTCACGGTGCCCGGCACCGCGGCGGCGATCTCCTCGCACGCCGAGGGCGGGGTGACCTGGTCCGCCACGCCGTGGATCGTGAGGACGGGGACGGCGATCTCCCCGAGGCGCCCGCGCACGTCGAAGTCGGCCAGCGCCTCGCACAGGCGCGCGTAGGAATGGCGGTCCGCCTCCTGCAGGGTGTGCAGCAGGCCCGTCGTCCGCTCCGGGTGGGCCGCGATGAACCCGTCGGCGAACCAGCGCTGCGCCGAGCCCTCGACGAGGGTCGGGGTGCCGGCACGCTCCACGAGCTCGGCGCGCTCGCGCCAGGACCCCGCCTCGCCGATCTTCGCGGCGGAGCAGATCACGGCCACACCGGAGACGGTGTCCGCGTGGTCCAGGGCCAGCTGCAGCGCCACGCACCCGTTGAGGGAGACGCCCGCGAAGTGCACGGGCAGGTCCGCGGGAACGGTGCCGTCCTCCTGCAGCGCCTGCACGGCGGCGACGACGGCGTCCGCCAGCTCCGCCATCGAGAACGGCTCGGCGTGGGGCTCGGAGGCGCCGTGGCCGGGCAGGTCGTAGCCGACCACCACGGTGTCCTCAGGGAGCTGCTGCGCGGCGAGGCTCCACAGGGCCTGGACGCCGGTGCCGAGGCCGGCGCCGACCACGAGCACGCGGGCGGGGTCCTGGGCGGGCTTCAGGAGGGTGGTGGTGACACGGGGGGTGCTCATGGGCGGTCCTTCCTCTGCGGCGGCGCCGCACCCCGAGGGGCGCGGCCGGTTCTGACGGAGATGGTCTCAGGTGCGGGGCGGCGTCGTCGTGCCCCGGCGGGCGGCGAGGAGGCGGTCCACGAGGGCCTCGGCCTCCCCCGTGTAGGCGGCGGGGTCGAGGAGGTCGTCGAGGCGGGCGTCCGGAACGGACTCCGGGACCGCCGCGCGCAGCAGGGCGCGGAAGTTCCCCTCGCACGCCAGGGAGCGGTCCACGACGTCCTGGATCAGCCGCTTCCCGGAGCCCGGCTCGCCGGAGGCCTCGTCCAGCTCCGGAGCCAGCTCGGCCATGATCCGCTCGGAGACGAGCAGCGGGCCGGTGAGCTCCAGGTTGCGCCGCATGCGGTCCTCGTGGACGCGCAGGCCGGAGACGAGCTCGCGGGTCAGGGCCGCGGTCCCGCCGGCCACCCGCAGCAGGCGGCGCAGCGCGGGCCACTCGGCGTGCCAGGCCCCGTCCGGGCGCTCGTCGTCCGCGGCGCCGGCCGCCGTGTACACCCGCGCCGCGAGCCCGGGGGCGGACAGCGCGGCGGAGCGGATCAGCACGGAGAGCACGGGGTTCTGCTTGTGCGGCATCGGGGAGGAGCCGCCGCGGCCGGCCGCAAGCGGCTCACCGAGCTCGCCGTTCTCGATCCGCGCCGATGTCAGCACGTCGTTGGCGATCTTCCCGCACGCGGCCACGACGTCGGCCAGGGCCGCGGCCACGCCCGTGACGGCCATGTGGTTCGTGTCCCAGGGCCCGGCGGGGGCGGCGAGGCCCAGCTCGGCGGCGAGGTCCTCGACCAGGGTGAACGCGGTGACCTCGGGGCCGAGGGTCCCCGCGCGGTGCGCGCGGTCGACGTGCCCGGACAGGGAGGCCAGGGTGCCGGCGGCGCCGCCCCACTGGACGGGCAGGTCCGCGACGGCGGCGGCGAGCCGATCCGCGGCCTGGCCGAGGCCGTCGAGCCAGTTCGCGGCGCGCAGCCCGAAGGTGGAGGGCAGGGAGTGCTGGGCGAGGGATCGGGCGACCATCGGCGTCGAGCGGTGGGCGCGGGCCAGCTCCGCAAGCGCGTCCTGCGCGGCGGCGAGGTCCTCGGCCAGGATCGCGCCCACCCGGCCCACCATGACCATCAGCGCGGAGTCCACGACGTCCTGGCTCGTGGCGCCCAGGTGCACGGCGCGGGAGCCGGCCGGCAGCTGCGCGCGCAGCGCCTTCAGCGCCGGGATCAGGGGGTGCCGCCGCCCTGGGCCGCGCGGGCGAGCGCGGCGAGGTCGTAGGCGTCCGGGTCGCCCGCCGCCGCGGCGGCCGCCGCCTCCGCCTCCGTGGCGAGCCCGTGCCGGGCGAGCACGCGCACCCAGGCCGCCTCGACGTCGAGCAGGTGCCCCAGGAAGGTGCGGTCCGCGGTGGCGGCCTCCGCCCGACTGCCGGCCCAGGCCGGATCCAGGAGGCCGACGTCGGCGACGGCGGCGAGGTCGGCGGCGGCTGAGGTCATGGCGGGCTCCTGGGGTCGGAGGGGTGGGATCGGGCTCCGGAGGCGGCGTCAGGCCCGACCCGTCCCGCGTGTGGGAGGGGCCGGGCCTGCGGCCGAGGCCGGCGTCAGTCGAGCTCGGGGTACTCGATGCCGGGGAACTGCAGGAACACGGTCTCCTTCGGTGCGTGCTCCCCGGGGCCCTGGATCCAGATGTCGAACTCGAGCGAGCCGTCGTCGTTCCGGGTGCCGATCAGGGTGCGACGGCGGTCCTCGTCGAGGGAGGTCAGGAACGCGTCCTGCACGATCGCCTCGGCGTCCTCGGGCAGGTACACGCGGGTGTGCAGCTTGTTCAGCAGGCCGCGGGCGAACACGACGACGTGGATGAACCGGGCGCGGTCCTCGTTCACCACGCCGGGCTCCACGGTGGAGAAGGTGTAGCGGCCCGCGTTGTCCACGGCGCAGCGGCCCCAGCCGGTGAAGGTGAAGCCGTCCTGGACGAGGGAGCCGTCCTCCTGCGAGATGACGCCCTCGGCGTCGGCCTGCCAGATCTCGATCATGGCGTCCGGGATCGGATCGCCGTTGCCGTCGTAGACGGTGCCGAACAGGCGCATCGCGTCCGCGCGGCCCGCGGGGACCAGCTGGTGGCCGTCGCGCCACGGCAGGTGGACCTGCTCGTAGCCGTTCGCGTAGCCGAAGAACGGGCCGATGGTCTGGCCCGGGGTGGGGACCAGCCTCCCGTCGGCGGTGCGCTCGGTGGTCTCGTCGATCCGCATCAGTGATCGCCCTCCTCGTCTTCCATCCAGGTGCGGTGGCTGCCCGTGAGCACGATGTCCCACCAGTAGCCGGTGTTCCACTCGTGGCTGGTCACCGAGTGGTCGTAGGTGGCCACGAGCCGGTCGCGGGCGGCCTGGTCCGTGATGCCCTGGTAGATCGGGTCCAGCGGGAACAGCGGATCGCCCGGGAAGTACATCTGGGTGATCATGCGCTGCGTGAAGTCCGTGCCGAACAGGGAGAAGTGGATGTGCGCCGGGCGCCACGCGTTGCGGTGGTTCTTCCACGGGTACGGGGCGGGCTTGATGGTGGTGAACTCGTAGGTCCCGTCCGCGCCGGTCAGTGTGCGGCCGATGCCCGTGAAGTTCGGGTCCAGCGGCGCGGGGTGCTGGTCCCGCTTGTGCACGTAGCGGCCGGCCGCGTTGGCCTGCCAGATCTCCACCAGCTGGTGGCGCACGGGGCGGCCGTCGTCGTCGAGCACGCGGCCGCGCACCTTGATGCGCTCGCCGATCGGCTCGCCGTTCTGGCCGACGGCCAGGTCCGCCTCGAGCGGGTGCACGTCGCGGTGGCCGAAGGCCGGGGACCACAGCTCCACGGTCTCGGGGTCGGCGTGCACGAGCGACTTGGTGGGGTGGCGGAACACCGACGAGCGATAGGGCGGGAAGTCGAGCCGCGGCTGGGTCTCGCCCTGGGCCTGGGCATGGACGGCCGCGATCTCTTCACTGATCTGCCCCTGCGAGTCGCGGGTGGCGGCTGGATCGAGCACGTGGGCGCTGTCGAACGTGTCGTCGTCCTTGGCCTGGGCGGCGATGCTCACGTCGGCTCCTTTCTCTGCGGGGTCGGGGATCGGTCGGGCTCAGGCGGAGGGCCAGCCGGTGTACTGCTCGGCGAGGAACTGCCGTCCGTAACGGGACTGGACCACGTTGCGGAGCTCACCGCGCACGCGCATGTCCTCGAACTCCGAGGCGTCCGGGCGGGCGTGGAGCATGGTGGTCATCCAGTAGGAGAAGTTCTGGTCCTTCCACACGCGGGTCAGCGCCGTCTCCGAGTAGGCGTCGAGCAGGTCGCGCGAGCCCGTGGCGGCCCACGACTCGAGCGCCTCGGCCAGGACGCGCACGTCCGCGAAGGCGAGGTTCAGGCCCTTCGCCCCGGTGGGCGGGACGGTGTGTCCGGCGTCGCCGGCGAGGAAGACGTTGCGGTGACTCAGCGGTGTGCGCACATAGGAGCGGAAGCCGAGCACCGTCTTGTCGATGATGGGGCCGGTCTTGAGGGTGAAGCCGTCCGGGCCGGCCACGATGCGCTGCAGCCGGTCCCAGATCCGGTCGTCGGACCAGTCCTCCACGCGGGTCGAGGGGTCGCACTGGAAGTACATGCGCTGCACGGTCTCCGAGCGCTGCGAGATCAGGCCGAAGCCATGCTCGGAGCGGGCGTAGATCAGCTCAGGCGAGGACTTGGGCGCCTCGGCGAGGATGCCGAACCAGGCGAAGGGGTACGCGTGGAAGTGGTCCTCGCCCTCGGTGTCGCGCTGGAGGGCCTTGCGGACGGTGGAACGCGAGCCGTCCGCGCCCACGAGGATGTCGCAGCGCAGTTCCTCGACCGGCCCCTCCTCGCCAGCGGCCACGGAGCGGAACCGGACGCCGGGGGTGTCCGAGTCGACGTCGAGCACCTCGAGCACCTCGGTCTCGAAGCGGACGTCGCCGCCGTCGCGCCGCCGCGCCGCGGCGAGGTCGACGAAGACCTCGTTCTGCGCGTACAGGGTGACCGTGGCACCCACGAGCTCCGGGAAGTCCAGGGCATGCGACTCGCCGTCGAAGCGCAGGATGATGCCGCGGTGCTCGTCGCCCACCGTCCTCACCCGGCCGTCGACGCCCATGTCCGTCAGCATCTCCACGCTGGGCTGCTCGAGGATGCCCGCGCGGTGGGTGTGCGCAATGGTCTCGGGGTCACGGGACTCGAGGACGACGTTGTCGATCCCCTGCCGCGCGAGCAGGTGGGAGAGCATCAGGCCGGCGGGCCCGCCGCCGACGATGCCGACGCGGGTGCGGGTCACGGGGGGCTGGGTCATGGCGTCCTTTCCGGGGGACGTCACCGGTCGGGCCGGGCGGGTCGGGCCGCGCGGCCGGGGCCGGCGGCGGAGGTCCCGACCATCCTGTGGCGCAGGACACGGCCCGCGCCCGGCCGTTCTCACTCAGTGAGAATGGCCGCCGAGTCCGCGGGCGATCCCCCGGGCGGCCGTCATCAGCAGGGGCGGCACCCCCGGGGTGTACGGCGCCTCGCGGGGGACGACGACCCCGAGCGCGGCCGCCGCCACGCCGTCGGCCCCGCGGACCGGCACGGCGACCCCCGGGACTCCTCGTCCAACGCGCCGTCCACGGCCGCGTACCCCTCCCGCCGCACATCCGCCAGAAGCGCTCGCAGCCGCGGCTCGCTGGGCGTGGCCACCCGCGCCCGCACGCCCGCGGGCACCGCACGCCCCGACTCGAGGGGATGGTGATCCACGACGGCGCCGAGCCGGTCCCGGTGCCGGGCGATGAACCGCTCCGCCGTCTCGACCGGGGCGTGGGCGAGCAGCACGAGTCCCAGGGCGGTGGTGAACGGCGGCAGCCGACCCGCGACGTCCGCCTGGTTCACCACGGCCCCCTGGGAGGAGAGCCGGGCGAGCACGAGGACGCCGTCGTCGTCGAGGACCGCGAGCTGCGTGTGCTGCCGCAGGACCGACTGCACGTCCACGAGGAACGGCATGGCCGTCCGGGCCAGGGACATGCTCGGCGCGCTCCGGGAGGCCATCTCCCACAGCCGCAGGCCGGGCCGGACCACGCCGTCCTCGTCCTTCTGCAGCAGCTCGGCGCGCACCAGCCGGTCCACCCACCGATAGGCGGTGGCCAGGGGCAGCTCGGTGCGCCGGGCCAGGGCCGCCACGGTCAACACCGGACGCTCCGCGTCGAACGCGAAGAGGACCCGGATCAGCCGGTCCAACGTGCCGCTCGCGCCGACCCGCTCACGTCAGGAAGTCGCGCGCGACCTCGAGGAAGCGGTCGTTGGCCTCCTTCTCGCCGATGCTCACGCGCACACCCTCGCCCGCGAACGCCCGGACGGACAGGGCCCGGTCCTGGGCGGCCTCGGCGAACGCCTGCGTGCGCTCGCCGAGCGGCAGCCACACGAAGTTGGCCTGCGATGAGGGCAGGTCCCAGCCGGCCTCGGCCAGGGCAGCGGCGACGCGCTCGCGCTCGTCGACGACGATCTGCACGCGCTCGAGGACCTCGTCCAGGTGCTCGAGCGAGGCGATCGCGGCCTCCTCGGCCACCGTGGACACCGCGAACGGGGTGGCCACGGTGCGCAGGGCCTTGGTGATCTCCGGCTGCGAGACCGAGTAGCCCACGCGCAGGTTGGCCAGGCCGTGCGCCTTCGAGAAGGTGCGCAGCACGACGACGTTCGCGTGCTTGCGGTACATCTCCAGGCCCTTGACCGCGTCCTCGTCGCGGACGAACTCCACGTAGGCCTCGTCGATGACCACGAGGATGTGGGCGGGCACGCGCGCCAGGAAGTCCTCGACCTCGGCGGTGGTGAGCACGGGGCCGGTCGGGTTGTTGGGGGTGCAGAGCAGGATCACGCGGGTGCGCTCCGTGATCGCCTCCAGCATGGCCGGCAGGTCGTGGCGGTGGTCCGCGGTGAGCGGCACCTGCACGTCCACGGCACCGGCGGTGCGGACCACGATCGGGTAGGCCTCGAAGGAGCGCCACGCGAAGATCACCTCGTCGCCCTCCCCGGCCTCGCCGTGGCCGGCGAAGGCGGTGATGACCTGGGCCAGGGCGCCGAGGGAGCCGGCGCCGGTCACGACGTCGTCCGCCGGGACGTCCAGGTGCGCGGCCAGGGCCTGGCGCAGGCCGGTGGAGAGGGTGTCCGGGTAGCGGCAGAGGGTGCTGGGCGCGCCCTCCGGGCCGGTCACGACCTGACGCACCCGGTCGATCACGCCGGGCACGGGCGCGTAGGGGTTCTCGTTCGAGGAGAGCTTGTAGGGGTGCAGGCCCGGGACGGCGACCGGCGGCTTGCCGGCGGCGTACGGCGGCAGCATGCCGACCTTCTTGTGGGGCGCGACCACGGCGGGCGTCTGCTGTGCGTCATCAGTCATGGCCACCAGGGTAATGCGGGCTGCGGACGCCGTGAGCGGCACCACGGGACCCGGGCTCAGGCTGCGCCGAAGGCGACGGCGACGGCCCGGGCCGCCTCACCGAGCCGGTCCCCGAGGCGCGCCGGGTCCTCCGGCCGCGTCGCGTAGACCACGGCGAGGGCGGCGGGCAGCTGGCCCGGGACCCGCAGCGGCACGGCCACCGAGGAGACGCCGGTGATGACCTCGTCGGAGCTGACGGCCCAGCCGCGCTCCCGCACGTCGTCGAGCTCGGGTCGCTCGGGCGGGGCCTCGCCGGGCAGCCGCGCCCACTCCTGTCCGGTCAGGGCGACGGCGATCGCCATCCCCGGCGCACCGACCCCGAGGGGGTGCCGGGTCCCCGGCCGCTGCGTGACGAGGTTGCCGCTGGGCGGCTCGGCCGTGGCCAGGGTGAGGCAGTGGGCCCCGTCCCACACCACCAGGAACGCGGTCATGCCCAGGTCGGTGGAGACGGCGGTCAGGTGCGGCATGGCCGCCGCGCGCAGATCCTGCTCCACCCGGCGGGCGAGGACGGCCAGGCCGGGGGCGGCGTGGACGCGGCCGAGGCCGTCGCGGCGCAGCAGGCCGTGGGCCTCGAAGGTGCGCAGCATGCGGTAGGCGACCGAGCGATGGACGCCCAGGCCGTCGGCGAGGTCGGCGATGGTGGGCGGCTCGGGCGCCTCCACGACGGTCTCGAGCAGGGTGAGCGCGCGGGAGAGCGTCTGGGAGGGTGCGCCCTCCCGGACCGGGCCGCCGTCGTGCTCCGCCATCTGTGCTCCTCGCCTCGGGTGCCGGACGTGACGCGCCCGGGGCGTGGTCGGCCCGCGCGCTGGTTGTGAACCCGGTCACGTCCGCGTACAGTCTGGCACACATGTGTTCCCAGGGAGAACACCGTGTTCTCTGAGAGAACACGCCGTCGGGTGGCACGCGCACCGCGCAGCGACATCCCCCGCAGCGAAAGGACCCCCATGCTCTTCCACCACCACGGCTACGTCTCCACGAACCCGCGCGTCCAGGTGGCGGCCGGCATCGGCCTGGACCGCCCCGCCGAGCTGCCGGACGAGATGGACGTGCTGATCGTCGGCTCGGGCCCGGCCGGCATGATCGCCGCCGCCCAGCTCGCGATGTTCCCGGACGTCCACACCCGCATCATCGAGCGCCGCCCCCACCGCCTCGAGATCGGCCAGGCTGACGGCATCCAGGCCCGCTCCGTGGAGACCTTCCAGGCCTTCGGCTTCGCAAGCGAGATCATCGACGAGGCCTTCGACCTGACCTCCATGGCGTTCTGGAACCCGGCCGAGGACGACGCGGACACGATCGTGCGCACCTCGCTGGCCGAGGACGACCCGGAGGGCGTCTCCGAGTTCCCGCACCTGATCGTGAACCAGGCCCGCATCCTGGACTGGTTCGCCGAGTACATGAAGAACTCCCCCACCCGTGCGCGGCCGGACTACGGCTGGGCGTTCGAGACCCTCGAGGACACGAACGACGGCGAGCACCCCGTGCTCGTGACCCTGCGCCGCACCGTGGACGCCCAGGGCAACGCCCTCGAGGACCCCGCCTCGGGACCGACCCGCCAGGTGCGCGCCAAGTACGTGGTGGGCGCGGACGGCGCGGGCTCCCGCGTCCGCAAGGCGATCGGCCACACCCTGACCGGCGACGCCGCGAACCACGCGTGGGGCGTCATGGACGCGCTGGCCGACACGGACTTCCCGGACATCCGCACCAAGTGCGCGATCCACTCGTCCAGCGGCTCGATCCTCCTGATCCCCCGCGAGGGCGGCCACCTGTTCCGCATGTATGTGGACCTCGGCGAGGTCCCGGCGGACGACAACCACCAGGTGCGCCAGACCCCGCTCGAGGCGATCATCCGCCGGGCCCAGCAGATCCTGCGCCCCTACACGCTGGATGTGAAGGAGGTCGCCTGGCATTCGGTGTACGAGGTGGGCCACCGCCTCACCTCGGGCTTCGACAACCGCGAGCGCGTGGCCCACCCCAACGTGTTCCTGCTCGGCGACGCCTGCCACACCCACTCCGCGAAGGCCGGCCAGGGCATGAACGTGTCCATGCAGGACGGCTGGAACCTCGGCTGGAAGCTGGGCCAGGTGCTCTCCGGGATGGCCCCGGTCGAGCTCGTGCCGACCTACTCGGAGGAGCGCAAGGAGATCGCCAAGAACCTGATCGACTTCGACAAGGAGTGGTCGACGCTCATGGCCAAGCCCACCTCCGAGCTGGGCGACCCGAACGAGGTGGCCGAGTTCTACACGAAGACCGCCGAGTTCCCGGCCGGCTTCATGACGGAGTACCAGCCCTCCCTCCTCACCACGGACACCACCGGCCAGGCCCTGGCGCGGGGCTACCCCATCGGCAAGCGCTTCAAGTCGGCGCTGGTGGAGCGCTCGTGCGACACCAACGTCAAGCACCTGGGCCACCTGCACCGCGCGGACGGCCGTTGGCGCGTGTACGTGTTCGCCGACGCCGCCTCCCCGCGCGCCGAGGATTCGAAGGTGGCGGCGTGGGCGAAGGCGATCGAGGAGGACCCGCGGTCCTTCCGCAACCGCCACACCCCGTCGGACGGGCCGGAGGACGCCCGCTTCGACATCAAGGTCGTGTACCAGCAGAAGCAGACCGAATTCGCCCACCCGGACGTGCCGTCGGTCTTCCGGCCGACCACCGGCTCCCTCGGCCTGCACGACCTGAACAACATCTTCGCCACGTGCCGGCCCACGCACGGTGAGGACATCTTCGAGGCCCGCGGCATCAGCCGTGACGGCGCCGTCGTCGTGGTCCGCCCGGACCAGTACGTCTCCGGCGTCTTCGGCCTGGACGAGGTCGACCGCCTGAACGCGTTCTTCGCGGGTGTGCTGCTCGACGCGAACTGAGCGGGCAGCGGCGGGCGCCCCGCCGCCGGCGCGCTCACCGGGATCCCGGGGGCAGGTGGCCCCGCTCGGGCGGCGTGCGGCGCAGGCGCACCGCCCGGCTCGAGGCCACGGTGCCGGCGGTCAGCCCGGCCAACGCGGCGGAGAGCCCGGCGACCTCCGCCCGGGACGCGGGCTCGGCGGCCTCGAACTGCCGGATCAGGTCCACCTGGGCGTCGAAGTCGTGGGCGGCGCCCAGGGCGTCCTCGGCCGCCAGCGGAGAGGTGGTCCGGAAGCCGCCCCCGGGCGCATCCCATCCGTGGCCGGCCGGGTGGAAGACCACCTCGGCCCGGCGCGACGAGACGGGGGTGGGCGCCCCGTCCGCGGCGACGGCCAGGTCCCCGTCCGAGGAGAACTCCAGCACCGCGGTCCGCCCGGTCTCCACCGCGTTGCCGGACGGTGCCGCGACCGTCATGACGCCGGCCACGGGATACACGGACGTGAAGTCCTCGCGCCCGGCCAGGTTGACGGCGTGCACCCCGCCCTGGGAGTAGCCGGCCAGGACGAGCGGGGCGCCGTGCGGGACGCCGGCCGCCTCGAGCGCCGCCCGCACCGCCGGGGCCGTGACCTCGGACCCGGAGCCGAGGGCGTCCAGCAGTCCGCCGGCGTCCCACGGGTCGGTCGACTCGGGATCCGGGATCAGGCCGCCGCGGGTGCCCGGCAGGCCCACCACCCAGGCGCGGCTCCCGTTCTCTCGCACCACCTCCGTGACCGTGAGGTCGCCGTCCCCCTTCTCGCGCGGGATGAGAGAGGCCAGCCCCGTGGCCGAGCCGTCCAGCAGGGCGGGCGCCGTCGGCCGGTCCTGCGGCGCCCCGTGCAGGGTCACCGCGCCCCGGGGCGCCGCGCCGGCGAGGGTCAGGGCGTCCGCCGCCACGGTCCACGCCTCGTCCGGGGAGACCCGCAGCGCCTCGGTGAGGTCCGACGCGGCATCCGTCCCCTTCTTCGCCGCGGAGGAGACGGGCCGCTTCAGCACGCGCCTCTGCGCCCTCGTCAGCATCTTCACGTCGATCCGCGCCAGGGCCGCGAGCAGGGGGAAGCCGGCGGCCGCGAGCAGGGCGGCCACGATGGCCTCGGGCACCGCCTGGACGAGGTCCTGCACGAGCCGTTCCGCCTCGCGGGTGGTGAGGCCGTCATGGCCGTCCCGCCAGAGCAGCGCCGGCAGCTCCTCCAGGGAGGCGTCCTCGGCGGCCATGATGCCGGCCGCCGCGCGCTCGGCCTCCTCGTAGCGGGCCGCCGCCGAGAGCAGGTCACGGTGCAGCTCGGCACACTGCTCCGACAGGCTCCGCACCCGGCCGACCGCCTCCGCCAGCCGGTCCTGCAGCAGGGCGGCGGAGGCGAGCCACGTGGCCGTCCGGCCCAGCCCGAAGGCGGCCGCGTCGACCTGCCACGAGGCTCCGGCCGCCTCGTCGGCGGCGTGTTCGTGCCGCCCGGCCACGACGCGCATCTCCTCGGCCTCCGCGTAGATCGAGCCCGGTCCGCCGTGCGTGCTGAAGGCCACCGCCCCCGGACCGGCACCCCGCCCGCCGGTCACGCCGCCACCGCCAGCGAGCGCAGGACGGCCAGCGCCGTCTCCTCGGCCGCCCGCTGCCGGGCCTCCGCGTCCCGGCGCGCGTCCTCGGCGTCCCGCTCGGCGGTGGCCCGCAGGGCGAGCCACTCCCCGGCCTCCCGTTCGAGCTCCGCCGCCAGGGTCACCGCGCGGCGCACGGCCTCCCCATAGGCGCCGGCGGCCTCCCCGCGCCATGCCGTGTGCATCGCCGAGCGCACGTCCGTGGCGGCGCTGACCAGCCCGCCCAGCGCCGTGCGCAGCTGCGTCTGGGCCACGGCGAGGTCGGCGAGGGCCTGCTCGGCGGCCTCCCGCTCGCGCCGGGCGGGGTCGGCCCACGCGGCCAGGCGGGCGGCGTCGTCGTCGAGTCCGACGGCCCGCAGGGCCGTGGCGATCTGCTGAGGTCCGATGAGGGGTGACATGCGGCCACCGTAGGGAGGGCCCGGGTCCGGCGACCGCGGCGAGGGACGATCCGGGGATGGGGGACGCCGTCGGGACGCCTGTGCAGGAGCGAACCGTCCCGCACCGTCCCGGCGGCCGCGTCGCACCCGGGTCGTGCCGGCTCCGGCGTGTTGACCGAGGTCACACCCTGGCCTATCCTGAACGAGCGGTCAGTAATTCGATGCGCCCCGGCGTGCCCTGACCACGGAACCAGCCCGCACTCAGCGTGAGGTGATCCCCATGACGCAGACCAGCTCCCCCCAGCACCTGGCCTCCGTCCCGTCCCCCGAGGATGCGGCCGGCCAGGAGAACTTCGATCGCCTGATCGCGGAGGACTCGCGCATCGAGCCCCGCGACTGGATGCCCGAGGCGTACCGCAAGTCCCTGACCCGCCAGGTCTCCCAGCACGCGCACTCCGAGATCATCGGCATGCAGCCGGAGGCCAACTGGATCACCCGCGCCCCCTCCCTGAAGCGCAAGGCGATCCTCATGGCCAAGGTCCAGGACGAGGCCGGCCACGGCCTGTACCTGTACTCCGCCGCCGAGACCCTCGGCACCCCGCGGGACGAGCTGAACGCGCAGCTGCTCTCCGGCCGCGCGAAGTACTCCTCGATCTTCAACTACCCGGCCCGCACCTGGGCGGACATGGGCGCGATCGGCTGGCTCGTCGACGGCGCGGCGATCTGCAACCAGGTGCCGCTGTGCCGCGCCTCCTACGGCCCGTACGGTCGCGCGATGGTGCGCATCTGCAAGGAGGAGTCGTTCCACCAGCGCCAGGGCTGGGAGATCCTCTACGAGCTCTCGCACGGCACCCCGGAGCAGAAGCAGATGGCCCAGGACGCCGTGAACCGCTTCTACGGCCCGGCCCTGCAGATGTTCGGCCCGCCGGACGAGGACTCCCCCAACTCCCGCCAGTCCATGGCCTGGAAGGTCAAGCGCTTCTCCAACGACGACCTGCGCCAGCGCTTCGTGGACATGATCGTCCCGCAGGCCGAGGCCCTCGGCCTCACCCTGCCGGACCCGGACCTGAAGTGGAACGAGGAGCGCGGCCACTACGACTTCGGCGAGCTGGACTGGGACGAGTTCATGTCCGTGATCAAGGGCGACGGCCCCATGAACACCCAGCGCATGGCCCGTCGCATCCAGGCCCACGAGGAGGGCGCCTGGGTCCGCGAGGCCGCCGCCGCCTACGCCCGCCGCCAGGCCGAGCAGAACGCGCCGGCCGAGACCCACCTGATCGGAGCCTGACCCATGAGCGAGACCACCGCCGCCTCCAACGCCTGGCCCCTGTGGGAGGTCTTCGTCCGCGCCAACCGCGGCCTCTCCCACGTGCACGCCGGCTCGCTGCACGCCCCGGACGCCACCCTGGCGCTGCGCAACGCGCGTGACCTGTACACCCGCCGCAACGAGGGCACCTCCGTGTGGGTCGTCCCGGCCGAGGCCATCGCGGCCTCCGACCCGGACTCCAAGGGCGGCTTCTTCGAGTCCGCGCAGGGCAAGTCCTACCGTCACGCCACCTACTACCAGCAGTCCGAGGGGGTGCCGCACCTGTGAGCTTCGCGACCAACGACTCGGCCACGAAGCACTCCGCGGGCGTGGCCATCACCGCCGAGGAGATCGCGGCGGGCGAGCAGAAGGCGAGCGACGACGTCGCCCGCTACGCCCTCGCCCTCGGTGACGACGCCCTGATGCTCGGCCAGCGCCTGTCCTGGTGGATCTCGCGCGCCCCGGAGCTCGAGGAGGACATCGCCCTGGGCAACATCGCCCTGGACCTCGTGGGCCACGCCCGCTTCCTCCTCTCCTACGCCGGCACGGCGTGGGGCAGGACCGAGGACGAGCTCGCGTACTTCCGCGACGAGGAGGAGTTCCGCTCCGTCCGCCTCGTGGAGGCCGAGAACGGCGACTTCGCCAAGACGATCGCCCGCCAGCTGTACTACTCGTTCTACTCGTACGGGCTGTACACCCGCCTGCGTGAGTCCACGGACCCCACGCTCGCTGCCATCGCGGACAAGGCCCTCAAGGAGGTCCTGTACCACCAGGACCACGCCGCCCTGTGGCTGCAGCGCCTGGGCCTGGGCACCGAGGAGTCGAAGCGCCGCATGCAGCGCGGCCTGGACGAGCTGTGGCCCTACGTGGCCGAGCTCTTCCACGACGACGACGTCGTCCGCGCCCTCGCCGAGCAGGGCGTGGCCGTGCTGCCGTCCTCGCTCGAGGAGCCGACGATGACCCGCATCCGCGCGGCCATCGAGGAGGCCGGCCTGACCGTGCCGACGACGGGCACCGCCCGCGGCGGCGACCGCTCCGGCGCCATGAGCGAGTACCGCGGGTACATCCTCGCGGAGATGCAGTCCCTGGCGCGCCGTCACCCGGGAGCGACCTGGTGACCACCGCCAGCGAGCTGCGCCCCGCCGATCCCGCCGATGCGCGGGTCTGGGATGCGGCCTCCACCGTGCACGACCCGGAGATCCCCGTGCTGTCCATCGCGGACCTGGGGATCCTCCGGGAGGCACGGGTCGAGGGCGAGAGGGCCGTCGTCGTCATCACGCCCACCTACTCCGGCTGCCCCGCCATGGACACCATCACCACGGACGTCAGCCGCGCGCTCGAGCGCGCCGGGTTCCCCGACGCCGAGGTGCGCCTGGTGCTCCAGCCGGCGTGGACCACGGACTGGATGACGGACGAGGGCAAGGCCAAGCTCAACGAGTACGGCATCGCCGCGCCCGTCGCGCGCACCACGGACGGCCCGATCAGGATCGGCATGGCCGTGAAGTGCCCGCGCTGCCACTCCCTGAACACCCGCGAGATCACCCGCTTCGGCTCCACCTCCTGCAAGGCCCTCTACACCTGCCGGGAGTGCCTCGAGCCCTTCGACTACTTCAAGGTGCACTGATGACCGAGACCACCGACGCCCCCACCACCGGCAAGCGCCGCGCCACGTTCAACACCCTCGAGGTGTCCGAGCTGCGCCGCCTGACCGACGACTCCGTGGAGGTCACCTTCGCAGTGCCCGAGGAGCTCGCCGACGACTACGACTACGTGCCGGGCCAGTACGTGGCCCTGCGCAAGGAGCTCGACGGCGCCGAGGTGCGCCGGTCCTACTCGATCTGCGCCGTCCCGAAGCGCGGTGAGATCCGCGTGGCCGTGAAGAAGGACATCGGCGGCAAGTTCTCCACGTGGGCCAACGAGAGCCTCGAGGTCGGCGAGAAGATCGACGTGATGAACCCGCAGGGCGCGTTCACGTCCCGCACGCACGTCACCTCCCTCAACGACGCCCAGAAGGTGGCGGCGGAGAAGGTCGCGGAGAAGAAGGACACGCACCTGGTGGCGTTCGCGGCCGGCTCGGGCATCACCCCGATCATGGCGATCGCCAAGGCCGTGCTCGCGGCCTCCGAGACCTCGCGCTTCGACCTGGTCTACGCGAACCGCTCCGCCATGGACGTGATGTTCGCCGAGGAGATCGGCGACCTCAAGGACAAGTACCCGGCCCGGTTCACGGTGCACCACGTGCTCTCCCGCGAGCAGCGCGTGTCCCCGCTGCTCTCCGGCCGCATCGACGAGGACAAGCTCACCACCCTCCTGGACCGCGTGATCGACGTGCAGGGCACCGACGAATGGTTCCTCTGCGGCCCGTTCGAGCTCGTGCAGCTCACCCGTGAGACGCTCGCCGCCCGCGGTGTGTCCGAGGACGACGTGCGCTTCGAGCTGTTCACCACCGGCCGCCCGGAGAACCCGCAGGGCCACTCCGGCCGTGTGGTGGAGGTGGACCCGAAGGGCGACAACGTGACCATCGAGTTCAACCTCGACGGCCTCACCGCCAAGGTCGAGTCCCCCAAGTCCGCCCACGAGACGGTCCTCAACGCGGCGCTGCGCGTCCGCTCGGACGTGCCCTTCGCGTGCGCCGGCGGCGTGTGCGGCACCTGCCGCGCCAAGGTCGTCGACGGCGCCTACGAGATGGACGAGAACTACGCGCTCGAGAAGGACGAGGTGGAGAAGGGCTACGTGCTCACGTGCCAGACCCGCCCGACCTCCGACTCGATCACGCTGGACTTCGACGCCTGAGCGCCCGCCCACGAGACCGAAGGAGCCCCCGATGATCGAGATCACCGTCGAGAACGGCGTCGCCGAGATCGTGCTGGACGCCCCCCAGAGGATGAACGCCCTGGACGAGGCCGCGCTGGCCGAACTCCAGGCCGCCTACGAGCGGGCCGCCGCCGGCGTCGAGTCCGGCGAGGTCCGGGCCGTGCTGCTGCGCGGCGAGGGCCGCGGCTTCTGCGCGGGCCGCGACATCTCCGCCGTGGTCCCGGCCGAGGACGACGCCACCGCCTACCTGCGGGACAGGGTCACCCCGGTGCTGCGGGCCATGTCCAAGATCCCGGTCCCCACCTTCGCCGCGGTGCAGGGCGCCTGCCTGGGCGTGGGCCTGGGCCTCGCGATCGCCACGGACGTGGTGTACGTGGCCGAGGACGCGAAGATCGGCTCGCCGTTCGCGAACCTCGGGGCCACCCTGGACTCGGGCGGCCACTGGCTGTTCACCGAGCGCCTGGGCGCGCACCGCACCCTGGACCTGATCTACACGGCCGAGCTCCTCTCGGGCGCCGAGGCCGTCCAGGCCGGGCTGTTCTCCCGGGCCCTGCCCGCGGACGAGCTGCTCGAGTTCACCCGCGCGAAGGTCGCCCAGGTGGCCTCCGGCGCGACCCTCGCGTTCCGCGCGTCGAAGGAGCTCGTGGCCCAGGTCCGCGACCGGCGCGTGGGCCTGTGGGAGTCCCTCGACGCGGAGAACATCGCCCAGGGCGAGCTCTGCGGCACCGCCGACTACGCCGAGGGCTTCCAGGCCTTCCAGGAGAAGCGGAAGCCGGAGTTCACCGGCCGCGGCTGAGCCGCCGCACCCCGCCACCGGCGACGGCGCCGCACCCTTCGCGCGAGGGGCGCGGCGCCGTCGTCGTCCGCGTCGTGGGCGCGTCACATTCCCGTCATCAGCCCGGATCGTGGCGTGAGTCACAGGGGATCGTATACGGTGACGGGTGTCACTTCCCGACCGATCGGTCGGGAACCACACCGTCCTGCCGCCGCCTCACGGGCGGCCGCCGCCCCGCATCCCAGGAGCATCCATGAGCCACACCGTCGCATCCCCCGCGGCGCCCGCCCCCGCGCGCGATCGCCGCGAGGAGCGCAAGGTCATCGCCGGCACCGTCGTCGGCACCACCATCGAGTGGTACGACTTCTTCATCTTCGCCCAGGCCACCGCGCTCGTCTTCGCCGCCCTCTTCTTCCAGCCGATGGGTGAGAGCGGCTCCCAGATCGCCGCGTGGGCCACCCTCGGCATCTCCTTCCTCATCCGCCCGCTTGGCGCGATCGTCGCCGGCCATCTCGGTGACCGCTTCGGCCGCAAGTTCGTCCTGTCCCTCACGCTGATCGGCATGGGCCTGGCCACCACCCTCATCGGCCTGCTGCCCACCTACGCCCAGATCGGCGTGTGGGCCCCGATCCTGCTCGTCGCGCTGCGCCTGCTGCAGGGCCTGTCCGCCGGCGGCGAGTGGGGCGGCGCGGCGCTGCTGTCCGTGGAGCACGCCCCCCACGGCAAGCGCGGCCTGTTCGGCTCCGCCCCGCAGATCGGCGTGCCGCTGGGCATGATCCTGGCCACCGGCGTGCTGTTCATCGTGCGTTCCACCATGTCCGAGGAGCAGTTCCTCACCTGGGGCTGGCGCATCCCGTTCCTGATCTCCGTGGTGCTGATCGTCGTCGGCTACCTGATCCGCAAGGCCGTGGAGGAGTCCCCGGTCTTCAAGGAGATGCAGCAGCTCAAGGTGGACGAGTCTGCCCCGCTGGGCGAGCTCTTCCGGCACCACACCAAGGAGGTCATCCTCGCCGCCGTGATCTTCGCCGCGAACAATGGCGTCGGCTACCTGCTCATCGCGTGGTTCTCGAAGTACGGCGGTCCGAAGGGTCTGGGCATGACCTCCTCCGAGGTGCTCATCGCGAGCCTCATCGGCGGCGTCGGCTGGTTCATCTTCACCCTGCTCGGCGGCTGGATCTCGGACAAGATCGGCCGCAAGCTGACCTTCGTCCTCGGCTACGGCTTCCTGATCGTCTGGGCCTTCCCGCTGTTCGGGCTGCTCAACACCGCGTCTCTGCCGATGTTCTCACTGGGCCTGTTCGTCCTGACCCTCGGCCTGGGTCCGTCCTACGGTCCGCAGTCGGCGATGTACGCCGAGATGTTCCCGGCCCGCGTCCGCTTCTCCGGCGTCTCCATCGGCTACGCGCTCGGCACCATCATCGGCGGCGCCTTCGCCCCGCTGCTCGCCGACCAGCTCGTGAAGACCGGCTGGGAGAACGTGGCCTGGTACATCATCGTGATCTCCGCGATCTCGCTCATCGCCGTCCTGTTCGTCCCCAAGGGCATCCAGGACCGCGAGCTGCACGACGAGCAGGTCGTCGCCACCCGCTCCCACCCGGTGGTCCCGGCCTGATCCGGCCCGCCTGACGGGCTTCGCCCGTCCCCACCCCACGACGACGTCGCGTCCTCCTCCGGAAGGGCGCGCCGTCGTCGTGGGCGACCGGACCGGCGCCGAGGCCCGCAGACACGCCGCTATCTCGGGGACGTAACGGCGCGTCTGCGGGCCTCCGCGCGGGCTCGTCCCTGTCCCGTCACACCCGCCCCGCAGTTGACCCCCGTCACACCGGCCCGGGATACTGAACCTGAACGCACGGTCGGTAATTCGCCGCGCCCGCCCCGTTGTCGGTCACTCAAGGAGTCTCCATGTCCGCACAGTCCCAGGCCCTGCTCGTCGGCGGTCGCCGCACGCCCGTCGGCAAGTACGGCGGCGCCCTCTCCTCCGTCCGCCCCGACGACCTCGCCGCCCTGACCATCAAGGCCGTGATCGAGGACGCCGGCATCGACCCGTCGGTCGTGGACGACGTCATCCTCGGCAACGCCAACGGCGCGGGCGAGGAGAACCGCAACGTCGCCCGCATGGCCTGGCTGTTGGCCGGCTTCCCGGACACCGTCCCGGGCATCACCGTGAACCGTCTCTGCGCTTCGGGCATGTCCGCGATCGGCATCGCCACCGCGATGGTGCGCTCCGGGATGGCCGACGTCGTCGTGGCCGGCGGCGTGGAGTCGATGTCCCGCGCCCCCTGGGTGATGGAGAAGCCGACGACGGCGTTCGCCAAGCCCGGTGCGGCCTTCGACACCGCGATCGGCTGGCGCTTCGTGAACCCGCGCTTCGCGGACGGCGAGTTCGGGGAGAAGTTCACCTTCTCCATGCCGGAGACCGCCGAGGAGGTCGGCGAGGTGGACGGCATCACCCGCGAGGACGCCGACGCCTTCGCCGCCCGCTCGCATGCGCGTGCGCTGGCCGCCATCGAGGCCGGCCGCTTCGAGGACGAGATCGTGCCCGTCGTCGTCACGGGCCGCAAGGGCGCCGAGACGATCGTGGACACGGACGAGGGCCCCCGCCCCGGCTCCACCCCCGGGGTGCTCGCCGGCCTGCGCCCGATCATCAAGAAGGACGGCGTGGTCACCGCCGGCAACTCCTCCTCCCTCAACGACGGCGCCTCGTCGATCCTCGTCGTCTCCGAGCGGGCCGCGCAGAAGTACGGCCTGACCCCGCGGGCCCGCGTCGTGGAGTCCACCTCGGCGGGCCTGGCCCCCGAGATCATGGGTCTGGGCCCCGTCCCGGCCACCGAGAAGGCCCTCGAGCGCTCCCGCTGGTCCGTGGCGGACCTGGGCGCCGTCGAGCTCAACGAGGCCTTCGCCACCCAGTCCCTGGCCTCGATGCGGCGCCTCGGTCTGGACCCGGAGACCGTCAACGCCGACGGCGGCGCGATCGCCCTGGGCCATCCGCTGGGCTCCTCGGGGTCGCGTCTCGTGGTCACGCTGCTCGGTCGGATGGAGCGTGAGGGCGCGGACAGGGGCCTGGCCACGATGTGCGTGGGCGTGGGCCAGGGCTCCGCGATGCTCGTCGAGAGGGTCTGAGCAGATGACCGGCTTCAGCCACTTCACGGCACTGCGCGTCGAGGAGCGTGAGGACCGCGTCCACGCGCGCATGGACCGCCCGGGCGTGCGCAACGCGATCGACCAGACCATGGTCGACGAGTTCCACGAACTCTGCGCCCACCTCGAACGCGAGCCGAAGATCCTGATCATCTCGGGCACACAGGTGGAGTCGACGCGCGAGCCGGGGACGTTCTCCGGCATCTTCGCCTCCGGCGCGGACATCGGACAGCTGCGCGAGCGCCGCCGCGACGACGCCCTGCGCGGTGTGAACTCGCAGGTCTTCGACCGCATCCACCGGCTGCCCATGCCCGTGATCGCGGCGATCGACGGCTTCGCCCTCGGCGGCGGCGCGGAACTGGCCTACGCGGCCGACTTCCGCATCGCCACCCCGGCGCTGAAGATGGGCCAGCCCGAGACGAGTCTGGGGATCACGGCCGCTGCGGGCGCCCAGTGGCGGCTCAAGGAGCTGGTGGGTGAGCCGGTGGCCCTCGAGCTGCTGCTCGCCGGACGGCTCCTGGACGCGCAGGAGGCCCTCGAGCTCAAGCTCGTCACCGAGCTGCACGAGCCGGACGCCCTCCTCGACGCCGCCGACGCCCTCGCCGACCGCATCGCGCAGCAGGACCCGCTGGCGGTGCGGCTGTCCAAGCGCGTCTTCCACCTCCCTCGCGAGGCCCACCCCCACGTGGACGAGATCGCGCAGGCCATCCTGTTCGAGTCCGAGGCCAAGTTCGAGCGCATGCAGGCGTTCCTGGACCGCAAGAAGAAGTGAGGACTGACATGACCGATCAGCAGCACACCCCTGACACCGCTCCGTCCTCCGTGCCCGCCGTCGTCGGCGTCCTCGGCGGCGGCCGGATGGGCGGCGGCATCGCCCACGCATTCCTCGTCTCCGGCTCGTCCGAGGTGGTCGTCGTCGAGCGCGACCCGCAGTCGGCCCAGGCCGCCAAGGAGCGCATCGAGGCCGACCTGGCCGCCTCCCTCGAGCGCGGCAAGATCGACGGCGACCTGGACGAGTGGGCGCAGCGCCTGACCGTCTCCGTGGACCGCGCCGACTTCGCCCGCTGCGACCTCGTGGTCGAGGCCGTGTTCGAGGACATGCAGGTGAAGATCGAGGCGCTCACCGACGTCGAGGCCCACCTGCGCGAGGACGCCTGGCTGGCCAGCAACACCTCCTCCCTGTCCATCGACGAGATCGCCTCGCACCTGCAGCGTCCCGAGCGCTTCTGCGGCCTGCACTACTTCAACCCGGTGCCCGCCTCGAAGCTCGTGGAGGTCGTGATCGGCGAGCAGACCGGTGCGGAGCTCCAGGCCCTGTCCACCGAGTGGGTCCGCGGGCTGGGCAAGACCCCCGTCGTCGTCAAGGACGCCCCGGGCTTCGCCTCGTCGCGCCTGGGCGTGGCGATCGCGCTCGAGGCCATCCGCATGGTCGAGGAGGGCGTGGCCTCCCCGAGGACATCGACGCCGCCATGGTGCTGGGCTACAAGTTCCCGGTCGGCCCGCTGGCCCTGACCGACATTGTGGGCCTGGACGTGCGCCTGGGCATCGCGGAGTACCTCGAGTCCCAGCTGGGTGAGCGCTTCGCCCCGCCGCAGCTCATGCGGGACATGGTGGCCCGCGGCGAGCTCGGCCGGAAGTCCGGCAAGGGCTTCTTCGACTACCGCTGAGCCCCCGGGGCAGGCGCTTTCGAACGTGAGATAGGCCCTATCTCCCGTTCGAAAGCGCCCATTCCCCCGATATCACGTTCGAAAGTGCGGGGGCGGGGCGGGCGCGGCTAACGTGGCGGGCATGGACGAGCCCACGCTGCTGCGCATCGCCCGCGACCGCGCCCTCGAGCTGCCGGGCAGCGCCGCGTCGCACCCCTTCGGCCCGGACACCGAGGTCGTGAAGGTGCAGGGGAAGCTGTTCGTGGTGTTCATCGACCACGACGGACGCCGCCTCGTGAACGTCAAGGCCCGCCCGGAGGACGGCGCCCAGCTGCGCGCGGCCCTGCCCGCGGCGATCACGCCCGGCTATCACATGGACAAGCGGCACTGGCTCAGCCTGGCCGCGCACCCGGACCTCGACGAGCAACTCGTCCGGGACCTCGTCACGGAGTCGTACCTGCTGGTCGTCGCGAAGCTCCCCCGCACCCGGCGCCCCGTGGACCCCGAGACCTTCGGCCGGGCCTGATGTCGGCCGACCGCCCCTTCCGCTTCACCCACCGCTGGGCCGTCCCCGCGGACGCCCGGTCCGTGCTGGCCCTGCTCGCCGACCCGGCCGGCTACCCACACTGGTGGTCGGCCGTCCCGCGCGCCCGCCACCTGGGCCCCGACCGCGCCGCCGTCCGGCTGCGCGGGTTCGTGCCGGTGCGCCTGACGATGGAGCGTCTCATCGACGACCGCGCCCGCGGCCTTCTGCTCGCCCACCTGAGCGGAGACCTGACGGGCACCGTACGGGTCACCGTCCACGACGACGGCGCCCCGGCTGGACACGCGCCGCGCTGCATCGTGGCGTGGGAGCAGGAGGTGGTGCTGACCTCGCCGTGGATGCGCGCCGTGGCCCGCGTGCCGGGCGCCCGCGCCGCGATGGGCCTCAGCCATGCGGCCGCGATGCGCTCCGCGCGTCGGGCGCTCGGGGCGAAGGCCGTGCCGACCGCTGATCCCGCTCGAACGTCTCGTCCATGACGGCCCGGTGCCCCGGCCGGCTCAGAGCTCGGCCTGGGCCTCGTTCCACTCGCGGGACAGCGGCGGGCGGGAGAGGCCGTCGAGGAGGCCGTCGGCGGGGTCGACGCCGAGCTCCACGATCCTGTTGTCCGCGTCCACGTGGACGACCTTGGGCTGGAAGGTGCGAGCCTCGTCGTCGTCCATCTGCCCGTAGGCGATGAGGATGACGATGTCCCCCGGATGCACCAGGTGGGCGGCGGCGCCGTTGATGCCGAGCACGCCGGAGCCCCGCTCGCCCGCGATGGTGTAGGTCTCCAGTCGCGCGCCGTTGGTGACGTCCACGATGGACACGAGCTCGCCCGGGAGGATGTCCGCGGCGTCCAGCAGGTCCTGGTCCACGGTCACGGAGCCCACGTAGTGCAGGTCCGCCTGGGTCACGGTGGCCCGGTGGATCTTGGCGTGGAACATGGTGCGCAGCATGCGGCAGAACTCTCCGGATGAGGGGGGGTGGGGCGGGTCCGAGGGGACCGGTGCTCGATTCTACGCCGGTCCGGAGACGAGGGGCAGGGGGTCGACGCCGGCCCGAGGGCCCGAGGCCTCCGCCCCTCTCGCCCAGGCCCGCAGACTCGCCGCTACGTCTGGGCGGTAGCGGCGCGTCTGCGGGCCTGGGCGGGGTCAGATCCACGACGGCGGCACTCGGCCCGGCCGCGTCCGCGCGGCCACCAGGCCCCGCAGCTGCCGTACGAAGAGCTCCCAGTGCCCCGGCCGGAACACGTCGGCGGTCACCCGGATCACCTCCCAGCCCTCCGCGCGCAGGGCCGCGTCCCGCTCGCGGTCCTCACGCCACTGCCGGCGATCCGTGCGGTGCTGATCGCCGTCGTACTCGACCGCCACCTTGGCCTCCGCCCACACCAGATCCACGCGGAGCCGCTGTCCCGTGGCGAGGCGGATGCACGGGTTCACTGCGGGCTCGGGGATGCCGTCCAGGACGAGCCGCGCCCGCAGTCGGCTCTCCTGCGGCGAGTCGGCCCCGGGGCGCACGAGCTCCAGCGCCTCCCGGGCCGCGCGGATCCCGCGCACCCGTCCGCGTTCCTCGACGGCGGCGCGCAGCTCGGCCACGTCCGTCACCCCGGGAGGCAGCCGGCGGCGGCGGGCCTCCGTCGGGGCGGTCCGCACCATGCTGTCCCCCAGCGCGACGAGATGCTCGAGCGGCCCGGCCTGCGCGGCGAGGTCCACGAAGATCCACCCCGGTGCGGTCACCCGCACCCCGTCCACGATCCGCACCGGTGCGTCGGCGCGGAGGCGGTGTGAACAGATCCCGGCCCGGCGCGACGCGGTGCCGTGGCCGCGCGGGGTCGCGATGTGCACGGACCGGTCGGCGGCGAGCGGCCCGGTCAGCCATAGGCCGAGCACCCGGGCGGCCGTGACGTGGCTGAACACGCCCTCGGGGTGCAGATCCTGCAGAGCCCGCACATGGTCCATGGGGTCCGGTTCGACGCCGCGCAGGCCCCAGAGCCCCCAGCCGAGGGAGACCACGTCCCCGCGCCGCAGCCGGGCCGCACTCACGCCCGCCTCGCGCGCGGCCGGGGTCGAGAACACGGTCGGAGCGCGGAGGAGGCCGTCCAGTCCGCAGCGCATCGGAGGCAGGGGCGCGGGCGAGCGGGGCATGCGCCGAGCGTGCCCGATCCGGGCGCGCCGCCGTCGTCGTCCGCCGGGATCTGTGGACGACGCCCCGCCGAGGCCCGCAGACACGCCGCTATGTCCTGGCCATAGCGGCGTGTCTGCGGGCCTCGGCGCCACGGGTCGCGCCGCCAGACCCCACCCCACTCCCCACGACGACGGCGTCACCGGCCCGGCTCCCCCTCCCGCGTGATGCACGTCTCGGCTAGGGTGAGGAGCAATAACCGACCGATCGGTCGGGACTCGTCCGCGCCCCCGACACCAGGAGACCCCGTGACCGTCACCGCCCCCTCCCTCCCGGAGATCCTCCCCAGCTACGTCGCCGGCAGCTGGTGGACGCCGTCGCACCCGTCCAAGGTCACCGACGTGACGGACGCGAACACCGGCGCGCGCCTGACCGGCGTCTCCACCGACGGCCTCGACACGGCCGCCGCCATCGAGCACGCCCGCACCGTCGGCCAGCAGGCCCTGGGCGAGCTGACCATCCACGAGCGCGCCCTCAAGCTCAAGGAGCTCGCGCTCTACCTGAACTCCCGCGTCCAGGAGCTCTACGACGTCTCCTTCGCCACCGGCGCCACGCAGCGCGACCACGCCTTCGACGTCGACGGCGGCATCGGCACCCTCTTCACGTTCTCCGGCAAGGGCCGCCGCGAGCTGCCGAACTCCACCGTGATCATCGACGGCGACGTGGAGCCCCTCTCCCGCGACGGCTCCTTCATCGGCGAGCACATCTACCAGCGCATCCCGGGCGTGGCCGTGCAGATCAACGCCTTCAACTTCCCCGTGTGGGGCATGTTGGAGAAGTTCGCCCCGGCCTTCGTCGCGGGCGTGCCCACCGTGGTCAAGCCGGCCACCCCCACCGGCTACGTCACGCAGAAGTGCGTCGAGCTGATGCTCGAGTCCGGCGTGCTGCCCGAGGGCTCGATCCAGCTGATCTCCGGCTCCGCCCGCGACCTGCTGGACCACCTGGACTACCGCGACCACGTCGCGTTCACCGGCTCCGCCGCCACCGCGGCCACGCTGAAGAAGCACCCGAACGTGCAGGAGGGCGGCGTCCGCTTCACCACGGAGACCGACTCCCTCAACGCCGCCATCCTCGGCCCGGACGCGGACCCGGAGTCCCCCGAGTTCGAGGCGTTCGTGAAGGTCGTCTTCCAGGAGATGACGGTCAAGGCCGGCCAGAAGTGCACGGCCATCCGCCGGGTGATCGTCCCGCAGGATCGGGTCGAGGCCGTGACCGCCGCCCTCACCGAGCGCCTGGCCGCGAGGGTCGTCCTGGGCGACCCGCGCGTCGAGGGCACCACCATGGGCGCCCTGGCCTCGAAGGAGCAGCAAGGCGAGGTCCGCGGCGCGGTGCAGCGCCTGGTCGACGCCGGCGGTCAGGTCCGCCTCGGCGGCCCCGAGGGCTCGACCGGCGACGCCGACGCCGAGTCCGGCGCGTTCTTCGCCCCCACGGTGCTCACCTTCGAGGACGCGCGCACCCCCGAGGTGCACAGCGTCGAGGCGTTCGGTCCGGTCACCTCGGTGATCGGCTACACGGACGTGGCCGACGCCGTGGCCCTGGCCGCCCTGGGGTCGGGTTCGCTCGTGGCCACGGTCGCCACGAACGACGGTGAGACCGCCCGCGCGTTCGCCGCCGGGATCGGCGCCCACCACGGCCGCGTGCACGTCCTGAACCGCCAGACCGCCACGACCACCACCGGTCACGGCGCCCCCGTGCCGGTGCTGATCCACGGCGGCCCCGGCCGCGCCGGCGGCGGCGAGGAGCTCGGCGGGGTCCGCGCCGTGAAGCACTACATGCAGCGCACGGCGATCCAGGGCTCCCCGGACATGCTCACGGCCATCACCGGCGTGTGGCATCAGGGCGCCGCGGCCCACACGGTGACGCGCGAGGACGTGGAGGCCGGCACGGCCGTGCACCCGTTCTACAAGTCCCTGGCCGAGCTGACGGTGGGCGACCAGTTCGCCTCCGGCCTGCGCACCGTCACCCTGGAGGACATCACCGCCTTCGCGGAGGAGACCGGGGACAGGTTCTACGCCCACACGGACGAGGAGGCCGCCATGGCCAACCCGTTCTTCCCGCGCCGGGTGGCCCACGGCTACCTGCTGGTCTCGTGGGCCGCGGGGCTGTTCGTGGCCCCGGATCCGGGCCCGGTGCTGGCCAACTACGGCCTGGAGAACCTGCGCTTCATCACGCCGGTGACCTACGACGACGCCATCCGCGTGACCCTGACGGCCAAGCGCATCACCCCGCGCGTGAGCGACGAGTACGGCGAGGTGGCCTGGGACTGCCGGATCCACAACCAGAAGGACGAGCTCTGCGCCCAGTACGACGTGCTGACGCTCGTGGCCAAGACCTGGCCGATGGCCCCGTCCGAGACCTCCCAGGGCTGAGCCCCCCTGCTTCGACGGGCCGTCCCGTGCGCCCGCTGCGCGCCGGGCGGCCCGTCGTCGTCCCCGGGAACAAGGAGCGTGCCCGGGGCGTTCACCTGTACGTCCCATTCGGACCGCGAGAGAAGAAGGTCGACACACATGTCCGAGTTCACCCGTTTCGAGCAGGTCGCCGTGCTGGGCACCGGCGTGCTGGGTTCGCAGATCATCATGCAGGCGGCGTACCACGGCAAGAAGGTGATGGCCTACGACGCCGTCCCCGCCGCCCTCGAGGGGATCGAGCGCCGCTGGGCGTGGATCCGCCAGGGCTACGAAGCAGACCTCGGGGAGGGCTACGACCCGCAGCGCTTCGACGAGGCCATCGCCCGCATCACGCCGACCTCGGACCTCGGCGAGGCCCTGGCGGATGCGGACATCGTGGTCGAGGCCGTCCCGGAGAACCTGGAGCTCAAGCGCAAGGTGTGGGCCCAGGTGGGCGAGCTCGCCCCCGCCACGACCCTGTTCGCCACGAACACCTCCTCCCTGCTGCCCTCGGACTTCGCCGACGCCAGCGGCCATCCGGAGCGCTTCCTGGCCCTGCACTACGCCAACCGCATCTGGGCGCAGAACACCGCCGAGGTCATGGGCACCGCCGCGACCTCGCCGGAGGCCGTCGCGGGAGCCCTGCAGTTCGCCGAGGAGACCGGCATGGTCCCCGTGCACGTGCGCAAGGAGATCCCGGGCTACTTCCTCAACTCCCTGCTCATCCCGTGGCTGCAGGCCGGCTCCAAGCTGTACATGCACGGAGTGGGCAACCCGGCGGACATCGACCGCACGTGGCGCGTGGCCACCGGCAACGAGCGCGGCCCGTTCCAGACCTATGACATCGTGGGCTTCCACGTGGCCGCCAACGTCTCCCGCAACACGGGCGTCGACTGGCAGCTCGGCTTCGCTGAGCTGCTCGAGAAGAGCATCGCCGAGGGCCACAGCGGCGTGGCCGACGGCCAGGGGTTCTACCGCTACGGGCCGGACGGGGAGAACCTCGGCCCGGTGGAGGACTGGAACCTGGGCGACAAGGACACCCCGCTCGGCTGACCTCCTCCGCTGACGGATCAGGGGCCGTCCGGTGCGCACCACGCATCGGGCGGCCCCGTTGCGTGCCCCCGCCGCTTCCTTGTGGCATCCGTCACAGCGCACGTAGAGTCGGGCCATGACGACCTCCCGACTCCCCCTGTTCGGCGCCCTCGCCGTGGGCGCACTCGCCCTCACCGGGTGCGCGGGCGGCGGCGGCGCGGAGCCCTCCTCCCCCGCCCCGTCGTCGGTGTCGTCCACGACGACGGCGGCCTCGTCCGCGTCCACGTCACCCGCGGCCAGCAGCTCCACGGAGAGCACGGGCGCGGCGGAGAGCACGGCCAGCGCCTCCGCCTCCAGCAGCCTGTCCCTCGAGATGCCCCCCGCGCTGGACGGGCAGCGGACCCTGGCGGTGCAGGCCGCCGTGCAGCGGGCCGCGGGGCCGGGGTCCGAGGTGGGGCTGAGCGCCGCCTCGCCGCTGGAGCGGCAGACGGAGCTGCGCCAGCGGGCCGACGGACTGGAGCAGGCGGTCGACGCCGGCGCGAGCCCGGCGCCCACCCGCAGCGCGGAACAGCAGGCCTGCCTGGACGCCACCCGCTCCGCCCTGGAGCGGGACGCCGAGGCCGGGGCGGCGGACCTGGGGCTCACGGCCCAGCCGGAGACGGCCGCCACCACCGGCGGCGGGCCCACCACGACGCCGGCGCCCTCCTTCACGGCGTCCCCCGACGCCGAGGTCACTCCGCTCGGCGTGCGCGTCACCGTGTACCCCACGGAGGAGGCCGCCCGCGCCGCCCTGGAGGACGCCCGGGCGGCGGCGCAGGCCTGCACCGGGGTGGACCTGGCCGGGCTCGGCGTGGAGAGCGTGACGCGGACCGAGCACGAGGGCGGCACCGGGTACACGGCGATCCCGGCCCCCGGGGGGTCCGTCTACGCCCACCTCACGGCCGTGCAGGACGGCGACCGGACCGTGGCCGTGGCCCAGGCCGACGCGGACGGCGGGGTGCCCGCGGACGCCGAGGACCGTGCGGCCTCGATCGTGGCCGACGTGCTCGCCGCGCTCGACGGCGAGGGCTGAGGGCCCTCAGCCCCGCAGACCCCCGAGCACCACGCCCGTGACGGCGTCGATCATCTGGCCCGGTCCCTGCTGGCCGGGGGCGCCGCGATCCGGCCGGTACCAGTCGACGATCGAGTTGATCATGCCGAGCGCCAGGCGGGCGAGGTTGCGCGGGCTCACGTCGGAGCGCACCGCCCCCGCGGCCTGGGCTGCCTCGAGCAGGTCGCCCAGACGCCGGGTGATCTCGCGCCGGCGTTCGACGGCGGCCACCTCGACCGCCGAGTTCCCGCGCAGGCGCAGCAGCAGGGTCACCTCGGGCTGCTTCTCCGCCAGCACCCCGAGCGTGCCGCGGATGGCCGCCTCGACCTGCGCGCCGGCGTCGTCCCCGCTGGCCACCACATCGTCCAGGCACGCCTCGAGGGCGTCGAGCGCCTCCGTCACCGCGTGGTCGAGGATCGCCTCCTTGGACTCCACGTGGTGGTAGATCGCGGACTTGGAGATGCCCAGGTGGGTGGCGAGCATGCCCATGGACGTCGCCTCGTAGCCGTGCCGGTTGAAAAGCTCGACGCACTCGGCCAGCAGCGTCTGCCGGTCATAGCCGGGCCGGCCGCGGCGCGGGGTGGGGCTGCTCTGGGGCACGGGGCTCCTTCGGGGGCGGGCGGACGCCGACGACGACGACGGTGCACCGGTCCACTCTACCGGGCACGCCGGCGTCGGGTTCGGCCGCGGGGACGGGATCAGGCCTGGTCGCGCAGGTCGTAGATGCGCTTGAGCTTGCCGGAGGAGCGGGCGAGGGTCTCCGGCTCCACCACGTTGATCACGCACGAGGAGCCGATCTTCGTCTTGATCTCCATGCGCAGGTGCGCGGCGCAGGCCTGGGCCTCCTCGAGGGTCGCATGATCGCGGCGCTCGATGTTCACGGCCATCTGGTCCATGCGGTCCG
This sequence comes from Micrococcus sp. GPGPB33, assembly GCF_037853785.1. Taxonomy (NCBI): domain Bacteria; kingdom Bacillati; phylum Actinomycetota; class Actinomycetes; order Micrococcales; family Micrococcaceae; genus Micrococcus; species Micrococcus sp. GPGPB33. The sequence goes on along the minus strand of NZ_JAQMWO010000002.1, from coordinate 950,609 downwards.
GGCGGGTGATCTCGAGGGTGAAGTGCGGCGACAGGGCCGGCTCCTTGAGGGCCAGCTCCTCGATCTGCGACGGGAACAGGTTCACACCGCGCAGGATGATCATGTCGTCCGAGCGGCCGGTGATGCGGCCCATGCGGCGGTGGCCCGGGTGCGTGGTGCCCGGCAGCAGGCGGGTGAGGTCGTGGGTGCGGTACCGGATGATCGGCAGCGCCTGCTTGGTGAGCGAGGTGAAGACGAGCTCGCCGTGGCGGCCGGTCTCGAGGACCTCGTCCGTGAGCGGGTCGATGATCTCGGGGCGGAAGTGGTCCTCCCAGATGTGGGAGCCGTCCTTGGTGGCCGCGGACTCGCCGGCCACGCCCGGGCCCATGACCTCGGAGAGGCCGTAGATGTCCAGGGCGTCGAGGTCGAAGGTCTGCTCGATCTCGCGGCGCATCTCCTCGGTCCACGGCTCGGCGCCGAGGATCGCGACCTCGAGGGAGGACTCGCGGGGGTCCAGGCCGAGCTTCTTGAAGCCGTCCGCAATGGTCAGCAGGTAGGTGGGCGTGGAGAGGATGGCGCGCGGCTGGAAGTCGGTGATCAGCTGCACCTGCTTCTCCGTCTGCCCGCCGGACATCGGGATCACGGCCGCCCCGATGCGCTCGGCGCCGTAGTGGGCGCCGAGGCCGCCGGTGAACAGGCCGTAGCCGTACGCGTTGTGCACGCGGTCACCGGGGCGGATGCCGCCGGCGCGGAAGCAGCGGGCGACGAGGGTGGCCCACGTGGCCAGGTCGTCGTCGGTATAGCCGACCACGGTGGGCTGGCCGGTGGTGCCGGAGGAGGCGTGGATGCGACGCAGCTCGGGGCCCGTGGCGGCGAAGGCGCCGAACGGGTAGCTCTTCCGCAGGAACTCCTTGTCCGTGTACGGGAACTTGGCGAGGTCCCCGAGCTCCGTGAAGTCCGAGGGGTGGACGCCGTGCGCGTCGAAGTGCTCCCGATACGCGGGCACGTTCTCGTAGGCGTGGTGCAGGGTCCAGCGGAGGCGTTCGAACTGGAGCGCCTCGATCTGGTCCCGGCTCATCGTCTCCTCGGGGTCCGGGGCCCCGCGGTCGGCGGGGGCGGGCAGGGGTGCCGGCGTGTACGGGTTGGGGATCGAGGCCTCGAGCATGGCGTTCTCCTGGGGATGCGGGGTCGGGCGGCGGTCGACGACGGCGGCGCACCGGCGGGTGCGTCCGCCGGTCAGCGTCCGGGGGCGGGGATGGTGCGGGAGCGGCCGCGGAAGGCGGCCACCGGGGTGCCGTCGTCGGTGGTGACGGTGATGTCATAGACGGCCGAGCGGCCGGCGGCGGCGACCAGGCGGCCCTCCGCGACGAGGGTCTGCCCGGCGCGGGTGGCCGCGAGGAAGTTGACGTCCACGCCGGAGGCCACGGTGAGGGTGGAGCCGTCCGAGGCGGGGTCGTTGCAGGACAGCGCGAAGCATGTGTCCGCGAACGCGAAGACGGCGCCGCCGTGGGCCAGGCCGAAGCCGTTGTGCTGGTCCTCGGTGAGCGTCATCCGGATGCGCGCGTGGTCCTTCTCGGCGGCCTCGAGGGTGACGCCGAGCCACCGTGCCACGCGGTCCTCCGCGAGCATGGGGTGGTGGGCGGTCTCGGTCATGGGCGGGCCTCCCTGCCGGCACGGGCGCGCCGGCGCGGCGGCGCAGAGAATTACTGAACGATCATTAGGTAACTCTCTGGATGTGACCCACGTCAAGTCCGGTCCGGTGTGTGACGCGCGCCGCCCCCCGCCGTCATGCCGTGGGAGCGGGGCACACCGGGGGACCTGTGCGCGGCCCCCGCCTATCGTGTCCGCGGCGCCTGTCTAGGGTGACCGCATGGTGACCTTCGCGCCGGACCGCGCCTCCTTCATGCTCAGCCCCTCGGACATCACCGCCGCCGCCACGTGTACCTATGGGTGGCTGCGCGGGACGGTGGACCCCGCGCTCGGACGTGCCCCGCGGATCGGCGCGGAGGACGCGTTCCTCGAGCGGGTCTCCCGCCTCGGGGACGAGCACGAGTCTCGCGTGCTCGCGCGCCTCGAGGCGGAGCACGGCGCGGACCAGGTGGTCCGGCTCGCCCGCCCGGAGCGCTACACGCCCGAGGGTGTGCGGGCCGCCCGCGAGCGCACCGCGGCGGCGTTGGCCGCGCGCCCCGCCGTCGTGTTCCAGGGGATGCTGCACGACGGCGCGTTCGGCGGCCTGGCCGACTTCCTCGTGCTCCGCACGGACGAGGAGCACCCCGAGGGCGCGTACGAGGTGGTGGACACGAAGCTGGCCCGGCATGCGCGCGTGACGGCGCTGCTGCAGATCGCCGCGTACGCAGACCTGCTGGACGGCATGGACGTGCCGCGGGCGCGGCAGGGCAGCCTGTGGCTCGGGGACGGTTCCCGGCACGTCGCGGACCTGGACGAGGTGATCCCGGTGTACCGGCACCAGCGCGCCCGGCTGGAGGCGCTGCTGCAGGATCACGTGGCCGCCGGGGAGCCCACTCGCTGGGGCGACGACCGCCTGAGCGTCTGCGGCGCATGCGAGGCGTGCGAGGAGGCCGTCGCCGAGCACCGGGACGTGCTGCTCACGGCGGGGGCCACGCGGTTGCAGCGCACCCGGCTGCGCGAGGCCGGCATCACGACCATCGAGCAGCTCGCGGTGTCCGTCGCACCGCCGGAGGGCATGGCCCGCCGCACGTGGGAGGCGCTGCGGGAACAGGCGGCGATCCAGCTGGAGCCGGCCGGGGCGGACGGGCTGCCGCCGCATCGGATCGTGGACCCGCGCGCCGTGGCGGGGCTGCCCGCGCCGGACGCCGGAGACGTCTTCTTCGACTTCGAGGGGGACCCGCTGTGGGTCTCCGCGGACGGGAGCATGGAGGGCCTCGAGTACCTGTGGGGCTGGGTCGAGGCGCCGGGTGGGGACACCGCGCGCACCGCCTCGGCCGACTTCCGGTTCACGGGTCTGTGGGCGGACACCCGTGCCGCCGAGCGGGCGGCGCTCGAGCAGTTCGTGGCGTTCGTGGAGGCGCGACGCGCGGCCCACCCGGGGATGCGGATCTACCACTACGCCGCGTACGAGGTCACCGCGCTGAAACGCCTGACCGTGCGCCACGGTGTGGGCGAGCGCGAGCTGGACGACTGGCTGCGCGCGGGGCTGTTCGTGGACCTCTACTCCACGGTCCGCGCCGCCCTGCGGGCCGGTGTGCCGAGCTACTCCATCAAGAAGCTGGAGCCCCTCTACATGGGGGCGGAGCACCGGGCGGAGGACGGCGTCACGACGGCGGCGGACAGCGTCACCGAGTACCACCGGTACGTCGCCGCGATGGAGGCCGGGGACACCGAGGTCGCGAGGGCGATCCGCGCCGACATCGAGGACTACAACCGGTACGACTGCGTCTCCACGGCGCGGCTGCGGGACTGGCTGCGGGCGCAGGTCGAGCCCGAGGAGGCCGCCGTCGCGGAGCGTCCCGTCGACGACGCCGCGACCGGGAACGAGCCGCTGGTCGAGGCCGCGCCGTCGGTCCAAGAGCAGGACGCGGCCCTCGCCGCCTCGCTGCAGGCGCTGGCGGGCGCCGAGAGGGACGAGGCGGGTGGGACGGGGGCCCCGGAGGCGGAGCTCGACGGCGGGCGGCGCGGTATCGCCCTGCTGGCCGCGGGGCTGGGCTACTTCGCCAGGGAGAACAAGCCGCTGTGGTGGGCTATGTTCGATCGGGCCGTGTCCGCCCCGGACGAGTGGCAGGAGCCGCGCGCGAACCTGGTGTTCGACACCGTCGAGTCGGTGGGTGCGTGGGAACGGCCCACCCCGCGGAGCAACCCCGCCCGGACGCTGACCGTGACCGGGCGCCTCGAGCCGGGCACCGAGGTCCGGCCGCGTCGGAACAGCCAGGAGAGGTTCAAGCTCAACGCCCTGTACGAGCAGCCGCCGCGCTGGGCGGAGCTGGCCCCCAACGCCGTCCGCTGGCAGAGCCGATCGCCCGTGGACGTGACCGAGGTGGAGGAGATCGCACCGGGCCGGTTCCGCGTCAGCCTGCTGCAGCGCCTCAGCACCAAGTACGAGCCGGAACCGCACGCGGAGGTGCCCATGGCGGTCTTCCACCTCAACTACGTCCGGCCCGGTGGCCTCCTCGAACGCATCCGGGAGCAGGCCGCCGAGGCCGCCCGCCGCGGCCGACTGCCGGACGGAGCGGTGTTCGACATCCTGGCGCGCCGTGCCCCGCGCACCGCGGGCCGGACCCTCGCCGCGATCGGGGCGGACGTACGAGACGGCCGGCGGGACGGCGTCGGGGGCCTGGTCGAGGCGGTCGAGTCCGCACGCGGCTCCTACGTGGCCGTGCAGGGCCCTCCCGGCACCGGCAAGACGTACGTGGGCAGCCGCGCGGTGAAGGAGCTCCTGGACCGGGGCTGGACGGTCGGCGTCACCGCCCAGTCCCACGCGGTGGTGGAGAACTTCCTCGACCAGCTGATCGGCGTCGGCGTGGACCCCGACCGCGTGGGCAAGGAGCCCAAGGACCCGGACGGACCGCACCGCTGGACGTCCCTGGGCTCATCGGAGGTCCATGCCTTCCTGGCACCGGGCCGGGTCCTGGGCGGCACCGCGTGGACCTTCGCGAACGCCGCGGCCCAGCCGGTCGACCTCCTGGTGGTGGACGAGGCAGGGCAGCTCTCCCTCGCGCACCTCCTGGGCGCGAGCGCCCTGGCCGAGACGGTGCTGCTGCTGGGTGACCCGCAGCAGCTCCCCCAGGTCAGCAGGGGCGAGCACCCCCAGCCCATCGGCGACGCGGCCCTGACCTGGATCGCGGAGGGCGCCCCCGTGCTCCGCGCCGAGCGCGGCTTCTTCCTGGACACCTCGTGGCGCATGCACTCGGCGCTCACCCGCGCGGTCTCCGAGCTCTCCTACGCCGGCCGGCTCGGCGCACGGGAGGAGGTCACGGACGCCCGCCGCCTCGACGGCGTGGAGCCCGGGCTGCACCCGTGGCCGGTCTCCCACACGGGCAACGCGGTGTCCTCGCCGGAGGAGGCCGCGGCCGTCGTCGAGATCATCCGGTCACTGCTCGGCCGCACCTGGTCCACCGGCCCGGACGACCCCGGCCGACCGCTCGAGCCGTCCGACGTGATCGTGGTGGCCCCGTACAACGCGCAGGTCGCCACGGTCCGGGAGACGCTCGACGCCGCCGGTCTCGAGGGCACCACCGTCGGCACCGTGGACAAGTTCCAGGGCCGGGAGGCCGCCGTCGCGATCCTGACGATGGCGGCGTCCTCACCGCAGGAGGTGCCGCGCGGGCTGGACTTCCTCCTGAACCGGAACCGGCTCAACGTGTCGATCTCGCGCGGACAGTGGGCCGCCTACCTCGTCCACTCCCCCGCCCTCGCGGACGCGCTGCCCACCAGCCCCGAGGACCTGCCGATGATCGGCGCGTTCCTGCGGCTCGTGCACCGCTGACTCAGTCGGCGGCACCCTGGCGCAGCACGAACCGCTGCAGCTTGCCGGAGGGGGTCTTGGGCAGCCGGTCCACGAAGTGCACCCGGCGCGGGTAGGCGTGCTTGGAGTACTCGTCGCGGACCTTCGCCTGCAGCTCGGCCGCCAGGGCGTCCGGGTCCGCGACGGCCCCGGCGGGCACCACGAACGCCACGACCTCCTCGCCGCGCACCCCCTCCGGGTCCGGCAGGCCGACGACGGCGACCTCCTGCACCCGCGGGTGGTCGATGAGCACGGACTCCACGTCGAACGGGCCGATCCGGTACCCGGCGGCGAGGATCACGTCGTCGTCCCGGGAGGAGAAGAAGAACCAGCCGTCGTCGTCCTGCCGGGCGGTGTCCCCGGTCAGGTACCAGCGCCCGTCCGGGGTGAAGCGCTCCGCGGTCTTCTCCGGCTCCCCGAGGTAGCCGGGGAACCAGAACAGGGGCGAGGCCGCGTCGATCGCGATCTGCCCGTCCCGGATCTCGGCGGCGATCCCCGGCAGGGGCACACCCATCGAACCCGGGCGGGGCGGCGCGGCCAGCTCGGGGTGCGCAGGGGTGCAGATGACCATGCCCAGCTCGGTCTGGCCGTAGTGGTCGCGGATCTCCGTGCCGAGGGCCGCCCGGCCCCACTCGAGCACGGACGGCGGCAGCGGCTCCCCCGCCGTGGACACGCGCCGCAGCCGCAGCGGGGCGTCCTCGGTGACCTCCCCGGCCTTGGCCAGCGCGCGGAACATCGTGGGGGCGCCGGCGAGGTTCGTGACGTCCTGCGAGCTGATCACCTCGACCATGGTCGCCGGGGAGAAGGCGCCGCGGTACTGCACCGAGGTCGCCCCGAGCACCAGCGTGCCGACGATCCCGTAGTACAGCCCGTACGCCCAGCCGTGGTCGGCCGCGTTCCAGAACAGGTCCTCGGGGCGCAGGTCCACCGCGCACGTGAGGTAGACGGAGAACGCGGCGGCCGCGCGCAGCGGCACAGGCACCCCCTTGGGGCGGCCGGTGGTGCCGGAGGTGAACAGCAGGGCGATCGGCCCGTCCCCGCCGACGGCGACGTCCTCGGCCAGCGGCGCGGAGTCCGCGAGCGCGTCCCACTCCGGGCCGGTGCGGATGATCTCGATGCCCGGGATGTCCGTGAGCTTCTCGGCCTGGCGGGGTTCGGCGACGACAAGCCGCGCCGCCGCGCCCTCGATGCGCATCCGGGCGGCGCCCGCGGCGAACGCGGTGAACAGCGGCACGTGCACGGCGCCGAGCCGCCACAGGGCCAGCAGCGTGATGACGAGCTCCTCCCGTTTGGACATCATCACGGGGACCCGGTCGCCGCGCGTGACGCCGCGGGCGGCGAGGCCGGTGGCGAGGCGACGCGAGCGGTCGGCCAGCTCGCCGAAGGTGAGGTCGACGGCGGACATGTCCTCCGCCACGAACCGGAACGCCACCGCGTCGGCCGGCCAGCGGTCGCAGAGCAGGTGGGCGGCGCAGGCGTCCGGGGTCTCGACGTCGGCGACCCACCCGGCCATCAGCCGGTCGATCGTCCCGGCCTCGTGGGCCTGCCCGGTCCGTTCCGTCATCTCGGTCTCCTCATCCCTCTCGGCATGCCGACGCCGGGCGACGGCGACGTCAGCCACGGTAGGTCCACCGCGCCCCGGGCCACCGGGCGCGTCCGCATGTTGCACTCGCCACCCCGTCGCGGCTGAGGGCAGGATGGCGCCATGACTGATCTCGATCCCGCCACCCCTCGCCCCTCAGGGACGCGCGCGGACGCCCCGCCCCGGACCGACGTCGCGCTGCGCCCGGTGGCCGCCGACGACGCCGACTTCCTGTGGACCTGGATCCACGGCGCCGAGGACCCCGAGTGGAAGTCGTGGGACGCCCCCTACTTCCACGCCGCGGACACGGCCGCCCCGCCGAGCCGCGCGGACTTCGACGCCGACCACGCGCGCCGGCGCGTCGGCGACCCTGACGTCCGGGTCGTCACGGTGGACGGCACCCCCGTCGGTCTCGTGACCCGCACGGAGCAGCATCCGGCGGGCGCGGGCTGGTGGGAGCTCGGCATCCTGTTGTTCGACCCGACCACGTGGGGCCGCGGCGTCGGGCGGGCGGCGCTCACGCTGTGGTCGGACGCGTCGTTCGCGGAGACGGACGCGCACCTGCTGAGCCTGGTCACGTGGTCCGGCAACGCGCGGATGATCGCGTCGGCGGTCCGCGTCGGGTACACCGAGGTCGCCCGCATCCCCGAGGCGCGCTCCTGGGAGGGCCGGCGATGGGACTCGGTGCAACTCGCGGTGCTGCGGCGAGACTGGTGGCCGGCGTCGACGGACGGCTGAGGACGGACCCGGCCCTCGCCTTCGTCGGGCGTCCGCGGCGCCTGCCAGAATGGGGGCCATGACCTCACAGCCCGCGTCCACCGCCCACCGCCGTTCCCTCGCCGAGGCCGGCATCGCCCTCGGCCCCCTGGACGGCCGCTACCGTGCGGCGGTGGAGCCGCTTGTGGAGCACCTGTCCGAGGCGGCGCTGAACCGCAACCGCATCCACGTGGAGGTCGAGTGGTTCATCCACCTGGCCGAGCACCGTGTGCTGCCGGGTCTCGAGCCGCTCACGGCCGAGCAGCAGGCGGGCCTGCGGGCGATCGTCACGGACTTCGACGCGGAGTCCGTGGCCGAGCTGGCGGCCACCGAGAAGGTCACGGTGCACGACGTGAAGGCCGTCGAGTACTTCATCGCCGACCGCCTCGAGGGGCTGGGTCTGGGCCGGCTGAAGCCGCTCGTGCACTTCGCGTGCACCTCCGAGGACATCAACAACCTCGCCTACGCGGTGGGCGTGCGCGACGCCGTCGAGCAGGTCTGGCTGCCGGCCGCCCGCGCCGCCGTGGCCACCGTCTCCGCGATGGCCGCCGAGGCCGCCGAGACCCCCATGCTCTCCCGCACGCACGGCCAGCCGGCCACGCCCACCACGCTGGGCAAGGAGATGGCCGTGTTCGTGCACCGTCTGACCCGCCAGACCCGGCGCATCGCCGGCCAGGAGTACCTGGGCAAGATCAACGGCGCCACCGGCACCTACGCCGCCCACCTCGCCGCCGCCCCGGACGCGGACTGGCCGGCCCTGTCCCGGTCCTTCGTGGAGCACCTCGGCCTCACCTGGAACCCGCTGACCACCCAGATCGAGTCCCACGACTGGCAGGCGGAGCTGTACGCCGACGTCGCGCGCTTCAACCGGATCCTCCACGGCTTCTGCGTGGACGTGTGGAGCTACATCTCCATCGGCTACTTCGCGCAGATCCCCGTGGCCGGTGCGACCGGCTCCTCCACCATGCCGCACAAGGTGAACCCGATCCGCTTCGAGAACGCCGAGGCCAACCTCGAGCTCTCCTGCGCCCTGCTCGACTCGCTGGGCGCCACCCTCGTGGAGTCCCGTTGGCAGCGCGACCTCACGGACTCGACGTCGCAGCGCAACATCGGCGTGGCCCTCGGCCACTCGGTGCTCGCCCTGACCAACGTCACCAAGGGCATGGGCCAGCTCCAGGTCGCCGCGCCCGTACTGGCGGAGGACCTCGACACGAACTGGGAGGTGCTCGGCGAGGCCGTCCAGACCGTGATGCGTGCCGAGGCGATCGCCGGCGTCGAGGGCATGGACAACCCCTACGAGCGCCTCAAGGAGCTGACCCGCGGCCACCGCGTGGACGGGGCGCGCATGCGCGAGTTCGTGCAGGGCCTCGGCCTGTCGGAGGCGGCCCAGGCGCGCCTGCTGGAGCTGACCCCGGCCGGGTACACCGGCGTGGCGGCGGAGCTGGCCAAGGAGTTCGGCCCCGCGCAGGACTGACCCGGGCCGCCTGACGGGGGACGATGGGCGGGTGCTGCTTCCACTTCTCCCCGTGTGGCTGCTGTCCGCCGCCCCCAAGGACCCCGCCGAACTCGAACGGGACGTGCCCGAGCCGATCGACGCGCACGGCGAGCTCGCCGACGCGATCACCGCGGCGATCACCGCCGTGGATCTCGTGGGCGTGTTCTTCTTCGCGATCTCGGGCGCGGTGCTCGCCGTGCGCAAGGGCTACGACATCGTCGGCTCCCTGCTGCTGGCCCTCATGGTGGGCACGGGCGGCGGCGTCGTCCGTGACCTCGTGGTCGGACGGGACGTGCCCGCGGCCTTCGACAACCCCTGGTACCTGATCCTGCCGGCGGTCGCGTCGCTGGCGGTGTTCCTCCGGATCTTCGACGGCGAGCGCGGCCACCACGCCGTCATGGCCTTCGACGCCATCGGCCTGGCCGTGTACTGCGTGGTGGGCACGCGCATCGCCCTGCTCGCCGGCCTGAGCCCGGTCGCCGCCGCAGTGCTGGGCCTGGTGACCGCCGTCGGCGGCGGCATCCTGCGCGACGTCGTCGCCGGGGAACCGCCCGCCGTGTTCGGCGGGCGCGGCTGGTACGCGCTGCCGGCCATCCTCGGCGCGGGCACGACGGCGGCCCTCGGTCAGGCGGAGCTCCTGAACCCGCTGACCTCGGCGGCGGTGATGGTGCTCGTGCTGGTGCTGCGCGTGGTGTCGCTGCGCAGGGAGTGGCTCGCCCCGGGGGCCGAGATCTCGGGGGTGACCCAGCGCCAGCGCCTGGATCCGCACGACGAGCCGCCCGTGCCGGACATCCGCGACCGCAAGGGCAGGGACGGGCCGCCCGCCGACCCCGGTGAGGACGGCCCCCCGGCGAACGAGGAGACGCCCGGAACCGACGAAGACGTCACACCTCCGGGGACACCCGGGTGAACAAACGAGCCACCGCGCGGGCCGCCCGGGACAATGGCCGGTGACCCCCCGGACCCGACGGAAGGAGCCGCCGTGGACGTGCAGCAGTTCTTCGCCACCCTCACCGACGTCCCGTGGCTGCTCACGACCCTGGACCTGATCGGGATCTTCTTCTTCGCCACCTCGGGGGCGCTGCTGGCGGCGCGCAAGCAGTTCGACCTGGTGGGCTCGATGGCGCTGTCCCTGCTGGCGGGCCTGGGCGGCGGCTTCACGCGGGACATCCTGCTGGACCGCGGCCTGCCCGCGTCCCTGGAGAACCCGGTCTACCTGGCCCCGCCCGTGCTGGTGTCCCTGCTCGTGTACGTCAAGGTGATCCACCCGAACCGGCTGAACCTGACCATCACCCTGTTCGACGCCGCCGGTCTCGCCCTGTTCACGGTGTCCGGTGTGCTGCTGGCGCACTCGATGGGCGTGCACCCGGTGTCCACGGTGGTGATCGCGATGGTCACGGCGCTGGGCGGCGGCGTGCTGCGGGACATCGTCGCCAACGAGGTGCCCTCCATCTTCGACCCCCGCGGCGTCTACGTGCTCCCCACGTTCCTGGGCGCGGTGCTGGCGACCGTGGTGGCGATGAACGGCGCGCTCAACGCGTTCACGGGCTTCCTCATCGCGTTCCTGATCTTCGCGGTGCGGATGATCGCCTACCGCTACCAGTGGCGGTTCTTCGGCGCGGAGATCTCCCAGGACAAGGAGTCCCTCGAACGTCTGCGGCGCCTGGCCACGCAGGCGCAGGAGGCGGCCGCGCGCCGGGTGGAGCGCACCCTCGAGCGCCGGCTGCGCCCCCCGGCGCCCCCGCCTTCCCCGACGACGACGCGGACGGGTCCTACGGACCGCGGCAGGAGTACGAGGACCAGGTGCGGGTGGACGACTACGACCCGCAGACCCAGACGATCACCGTCGTCGACCCCGCCTCACACCAGCAGGTGCGCCTGGACCGCGGCACCGGCGTCATGGACGTCACCGACCTGCGCACCGGGCGCACGCGCAGCTTCGACGACCCCGAGCACGACTGGATCGCGGACGACCCGGAGGACCCGAGGGACTGAGGGATGCGGGGGCCCGACGCCGGGCCGGGGCCACGCGCCCCGCGGACAGGTCTATGCTGAGAGTCCATGACCGGCACGCATGAGACCGCCCGCCCCGCCAGCACCACCACGGAGGCCGCGGCCTCCGGCCCCCTCCACCGCGTCGGGTTCGACCGCGCGAAGTACATCGAACTCCAGTCCCAGCACATCCAGGAACGCCGCCGCCAGATCGGCGGGAAGCTGTACCTGGAGATGGGCGGCAAGCTCTTCGACGACCTGCACGCCTCCCGCGTCCTGCCCGGCTTCACCCCGGACAACAAGATCGCGATGCTCGACCGCATCAAGGACGAGACCGAGATCCTGGTGTGCTTCAACGCCAAGGACCTCGAGCGGAACAAGGTCCGCGCGGACCTGGGCATCACGTACGAGGACGACGTCCTGCGCCTCGTGGACGTGTTCCGGGAGCGCGGGTTCCTGGTGGAGCACGTGGTGGTCACGCAGCTGGAGGACGCCAACCACCGCGCGCTGGCGTTCCTCGAGAAGCTCGAGCGGCTCGGCCTGAAGGTGGCCCGCCACCGCGTGATCCCCGGCTACCCCCACGCCATGTCCACGATCGTCTCGGAGCAGGGCTTCGGCGCCAACGAGTGGTCCGAGACCACGCGGGACCTCGTCGTCGTGACGGCCCCCGGCCCGGGCTCCGGCAAGCTGGCGACGTGCCTGAGCCAGGTGTACAACGATCGGCAGCGGGGCATCCCGGCCGGCTACGCGAAGTTCGAGACGTTCCCCATCTGGAACCTGCCGCTCGAGCACCCGGTGAACGCCGCCTACGAGGCCGCCACCGTGGACCTGGACGACATCAACCTGATCGACCCGTTCCACCTGGCCGAGTACGGCGAGCGGGTGACGAGCTACAACCGCGACGTCGAGGTGTTCCCGCTGCTGTCCGCGCTGCTGGAGAAGGTCACGGGCACCACCCCGTACAAGTCCCCCACGGACATGGGCGTGAACATGGCCGGCGCGGCGATCGTGGACGACGAGGTGTGCCAGGAGGCCGCGAAGCAGGAGATCATCCGGCGCTACTACAAGGCTCAGGTCAACGAGGCCCTGGAGGGCGCGGACGACACCGAGTCCGAGCGCGTGGCCCTGGTGATGTCCAAGCTGGGTCTGAGCTCGGAGGACCGCCCGGTGGTGGGTGCCGCACAGTTGGTGGCCGAGCGCACCGGTGAGCCCGGCGCGGCCGTGCAGCTGGCGGACGGCACCCTGGTGACCGGCAAGACCTCGGAGCTGCTGGGCTGCTCCGCCGCGGTGCTGCTTAACGCCCTCAAGGTGCTGGCCGGCATCGAGGACGACGTGCACCTGCTCTCCCCCGCCTCGATCGAGCCGATCCAGACGCTCAAGACCGTGCACCTGGGCTCCAAGAACCCGCGGCTGCACACGGACGAGGTGCTGATCGCGCTGTCCGTGTCCGCGGCGACCGACGAGAACGCGAAGGCGGCCGTCGAGCAGCTGGCGAGCCTCGAGGGCTGCGACGTGCACACGACGACGATCCTCGGCTCCGTGGACGAGGGCATCTTCCGGTCCCTGGGGATGCTCGTGACGAGCGAGCCGAAGTTCCAGAAGAAGGGGCTCTACCGGAAGCGGTGACGGTGGGCCCGGATCTCGAACGCCTCCGTTTGAGATCCGGGCGACTCCCGGGCCGTTTCCGTTCGGGATCCGGACACCTCCGGAAAACTCGCGCCCGCGCCTATCGCGCACGACGACCGTCACACTCGACGCCCACTCCCTCCCTAGCTAGCGGCCCTCGCTTCCTGGTACGCCGAGGTAGGCATCTCGCGATCCAGTGCCCAAGTGATCTGCATCGGCCGTTCTGTGCCCGACCAATCCGCGAACTGCACCGTTCCCAGACACAGATAGGCAGCACCCTCTCCAATCGCATCCCTACCCGACCCTCGAACAAACATTAGGGTGTGCGACTCGCCGTGCTCCTTGCTGAGGTAGCGCTGGCCCGTGGGGGAGCGAGCGGTCGTGACGTTCTGACTCTCCCAGTGGAATGCGGACCGGCTGACGGCAAAGTCGCGGTACATCGTGCTGGGTGAGAACTGCCGAGCATCCTTTTTAAGGGTCACGAGGAGAGCATCGGTGTTGTAGTCCGGGGAGAAGGCCACGCCTTCCCGGTGACTCGACTGCGTGCGCTCCCACGATGAGATGTCCAGGCCGGCCAGAATCTCCGTCCGTCGATAGTGTGCATGGCTACGGAGGGCCGTCGGCTTCCCCAACCGCAGGTGCTCGGGAGCGGTCCGGGCGCTCGACACGACGACGTCGAGCAACTGGTCGACCTCCTCCACGAATGCGGGCAACCCCCGAACCCAGTCGAAAGCTTCGTCGAAATCGGAAAATGGGGCTGGCCCCGCCCCATGCAAGAGGGTGAAATACAGCATGCGCGCGTACTGCTGATCCTGCGGAGTCAGCTCTTCATAGCGTGTATTATTTGTGAGCAACCGGCGGTACGCATCGGCCCGCTCGGCATCGTCCACGTGGCGCAGCGTGATAGCACGGAGGGTCATCCCACGGTCGTCGGGAGTCATGATGACCCCGAGGTGGTTACCCATCGCGAGGTCTTTGACGGTACTCCAGCTCCGTCCCGATTTTCCTGGCCGGTACACGTCCTCCAGCCCACGGCCGGCCTCCTCGAGGTACCGCGCCAGCGCATAGTCGGCAAGTCCGACGCGCGCCGCAGTGGCGTGGTCCCGCACATCCCTGACTAGGTCCGACAGTTTCAAACCCACCTGATTCTTGAGATTGGCCAGGATGTTTTCCTCCGCCACCCGGTCCAACACGATCTGCGATCCCGGCGGGAGGTAGGGGAATCCTGCCTCAACGTCGTCGATCAACTGGCGCCGACCACTGCCCGTCAGCGCGCGCAGTTTGAGGTCGAAACGGAATTCTTTGCGCTGATGGCCCACAAAATCTAGCGCTGTCAGCACGCTCTTGGTGGGAGAGCGGCGGAGCCCTCGTCCGAGCTGCTGGAGGAAGATCGTGGCACTCTGCGTCGGTCGAAGAAAAAGGACCGTGTTGACCTCAGGGATGTCGAGCCCCTCATTGAACACATCGACGCCGAAGAGCACCTTCAGGGTCCCAGCACGGAGGTCTCTGAAGGCAGCGGCTCGTTCTTCTGACCCGGTGTCCCCCACCACCACGGCCGCCGGGACCTTCGCGCGGTTGAACACCTCGGCCATAAAGTGAGCATGGTCCACCGTGGCACAGAACCCCAGGGCCTTCATGGCATCGAGGTCAGATACCTTGTCGCTGAGCGCCGCCAGAATCTTCCGAGCACGGGCCTCGTCGCCGGTGTAGATCCGACCCAGTGCACCCACGTCGTACTGGCCATTACGCCATTCGATTCCTCGAAGGTCGACGTCGTCGTTCACGGCGAAGTAGTGGAAGGGCACAAGAATGTCCGCCTCAAGCGCGTCCCAGAGGCGCATTTCGGAGGCAATGCGTCCTTCAAACAGGTCCTTGACGTTGACCCCATCGGCGCGTTCCGGTGTCGCCGTCAGACCGAGGACCTCGCGTGGCCTGAGATGGCGGAGGAGTGCCTCGTAGGAACTCGCAGAGGCGTGATGAAACTCGTCGATGACGACGACATCGAACAGGTCCGGAGACAACGTGGCGACACCTAGCCGAGCCAAGGACTGAACGGACGCAAACACGTGCTTCCACTGCGACGGATGCTCTCCCCCGACGAACAGCTCCCCGAAGGTGCCGTCGTTCAAAATGGCGCGGTAGGTCTTCCGGGCCTGGCGCAAAATCTCTTCCCGGTGCGCCACAAAGAGAAGAGTTGGGGGCGAACCGGCACGCAGTGCCATGTCCCGGTAGTCAAGGCCAGCTATCACCGTCTTGCCCGTGCCGGTGGCCGCGACGAGCAGGTTGCGGTGATGACCACGCGCGCGCTCAGCGTTGAGGTCATCAAGCATCCTCGCCTGGTGCGGATACGGGTGTACGTCCAGACCGCTGAGGTCGATGCGGTCCCCGCGGTCTGTGAATGATCCCTGTCGCAGTTCGCGGTCGAGGCGCTCGGCGTCCCGCTCCGGGTCGTAGGGCTCAAACGCCGGGTCGGCCCAGTACGTGTCGAACGTGGCCTGGAACTTCCTGACTAGTGATGGAGTCGCGATGGAGGACAACCGGACATTCCACTCCAAACCGTCCAGCATCGCGGCCTTGGATAGGTTGGATGATCCAACGTAAGCCGTGCTCCAGCCACTCTCGCGGTGGAACAGCCATGCCTTTGCATGGAGGCGCGTCGAGGCGGTCGTATAGTTCACGCGCACCTCGCCGCCGAACTCACCCACGATGCGATCCAGTGCTGCCCGTTCGGTCGCCCCCACGTAGGTCGTCGTGATGACGCGGAACGGCACCTGGCGCTCAGCCAAAGAGGCCAACTGTTTCTCTAAAGTGCGCAGCCCGTGCCATTTCACGAACGCGCACAACAGATCGACGCGGTCGGCCGAGGCTAGTTGTTGTGGGTCATGAGGTTCTTGCCACGGGGTACGGGCTGAGATGAGACGAGTGGGCCTCTCCCGCAGGATGGAAGTTCCTACACCACCGACCTGCCCGAGAAGACCCACTCATGACTCACGCTAACGCACCCCTGACCCCCACTGGCCGACTCAGGATGGTCCACCGCCACCTGCACGACGGGATCCCGCAGGCACACGTGGCCGCCGAGTTCCGGGTGAGCCGGCCCACGGTGGCCACCTGGGTCGCCCGCTACCGCGCCCAGGGAGAAGCCGGCCTTCAGGACCTGCCCAGCCGGCCGCACCGTTCACCTGCCCAGCTCGATCCGGTCCTGGTCGCCCAGATCCACGCCCTGCGGCGGGAGCGCAAGTGGTCCGCACGGCGCATCCATCACCACCTCGTCTCCGAGGGCCACCGGGTGTGTCTTCGTACCGTGGGACGGTGGCTGCACCGACTCGGGATCTCCCGCCTACGGGACCTGACCCCGGCCGGAGAAGACCTGCGCCAACGACCCCAGAAGATCACCGCGAGAGGGCCGGGGCACATGGTGCACCTGGATGTGAAGAAGATCGGGAAGATCCCAGACGGGGGCGGTTGGCGCACCCACGGACGTGAAAGTGAAGCAGGCCGTGCTTCCAAGCGTGGTGCAGGCCGGCGGGTCGGCTACACCTACCTGCACTCGGCGATCGACGGGTTCACCCGGCTGGCCTACACCGAAGCGTTGGAGGACGAGCGGGCGGCCACGACCGTGAGCTTCTACTGCCGGGCGAGGGCGTTCTTCGCCGCCCACGGCATCACCGTGGACCGGGTGATCACGGACAACGGAAACAACTACCGGGCTGCGGACTTCACCGCGAAGGTGGTCTCGCTCGGGGGCCGGCATCACCGGATCCGGCCCTACACCCCGCGCCATAACGGGAAGGTGGAGAGGTACAACCGGCTGATGGTCGATGAGGTCATCTACGCCCGCCCCTACACCTCAGAGCAGGCTCGGCGTGAGGCCCTGGCGGTGTGGGTGAACCACTACAACTACCATCGGCCTCATACCTCCTGCGGGGACGCCCCGCCAACCTCGTTGGCACCGGCCCGAGTCAACAACGTCATGCCCTCCTACAGCTAGTTCGTCGCGAATCTCAGCGCCGATGCTGGGTTCCCCCACCGCGTTCGTCAGCAAGGCAACCTCGGAGAGAGGCGTCGCCGGCCGGGCCAGTCGCTCCTTGACGGGCGATGCGGCAGGTCGGATCTCCTGGAGCGTCCGCAGTCGTCCCGGTCGTCCGGGCTCTGAGACCGGAAGATCAGGCGCATAGTCCGCCCCCAAGGCTGCGATGACGCGTTGTACCAGCTCGACCTGCTTCTCCGGCGTTTTCGCCTGCGTCAGCGCATGCCGAAGCAGACCGCCGACATGAACGGCAAGTTGATGGGGCAAAGCAGTGTCACTGAGTGGTTCAAACCCCGGCTCGAGATTCTGCGCGGCGGCCAGCTGCTGCCGCACGTGCAGGGTTTCTACCTGCTCATATGTTCCCGCGGGCAGCCTAAGAAGACGCCCTGCGACCGCTTCGTCGTTAGTGCTCACGGTGCTGATTCTGACACCTGTAAGCGGCCATGAAAAGCTGCCCATAGGTGGCCAGGGAATGACCCGCTGACGGCCATGAGGACTGCCCAGTGATGGCCACGGGAACTGCCCGGTGCTGGCCATCTGGTTTGCCCGCGTTGCTCGTTGCCCGCCGCGTCGTGAGCCGGCGGGGGCCTCCTCCCCGGGTTGGATATCGGTGTCGAATCGAATCCAGCGAGGAAGAGGCCCTGAATGAAGGATGCCGCAGAAACCATGAAAATACTCAGTGCCTATGACCTGACCAAGTCATTGCGGGGCGCCGCCGAGCTGGCCGGTTGCTCCCATCACACCGTGGCCCGGCTGGTGCGGGCCCGCGACGCCGGCCAGACCCCTGGATCCGGAGCCAGCCGCCCGAAGGTCACCGATGTCTGGCTGCCCAAGATCGAGGAATGGGTCGAGGCCTCCACGGGCAGGATCCGCGCCGATGTCGTGCACGCCAAGCTCACCGCAATGGGCTACACCGGCTCTGAGCGCTCCACCCGGCGGGCGGTGGCCGAGGTGAAGGCCGCCTGGCGGGCCGGGAAGCGCCGGGTGCACCGGCCCTGGATCACCGAGCCGGGCGCATGGCTGCAGTACGACTTCGGCGATGGGCCGGCGATCGACGGGGCCAAGACGGTGCTGTTCGTGGCCTGGCTGGCCTGGTCCCGCTACCGGATCGTCATCGCCCTGCGTGATAGGACGGCTCCGAGTGTGTTC
Organism: Micrococcus sp. GPGPB33; assembly: GCF_037853785.1. NCBI lineage: Bacteria > Bacillati > Actinomycetota > Actinomycetes > Micrococcales > Micrococcaceae > Micrococcus > Micrococcus sp. GPGPB33. The sequence goes on along the minus strand of NZ_JAQMWO010000002.1, from coordinate 932,521 downwards.
GCCGCCCTGGACCGGTGCTTCCGGCTGATCGGGGGCGCGCCGACCTATGTGCTGACGGATAACGAGAAGACAGTGACGGTCTCTCATGTGGCCGGGGTGCCGGTGCGTAACCAGGCCACCGTGGCGTTCGCTCGGCATTACGGCGTGGAGGTGCTGACCTGCCAGCCAGCGGATCCGGCCGCCAAGGGCGGGGTGGAGAACGCGGTGAAGCTGGCCAAGGCCGACCTGGTCCCGAAGGACACCAACCTGCGGGACCAGTACGCCTCGTTCGCTGAGCTCGAGGCCGCCTGCGCGGGGTTCATGGCCATGGTGAACTCCCGGGAGCACCGGGTGACCCGGCGCCGCCCGGACCACATGCTCGCCGAGGAGACCAGCGCGTTGCATCGGATCCCCGCCACGGCGCACACCGTGGCCTACGGGGTGGGACGGAAGGTGCCGGAGAACACGCCGATGGTCTCCTTCGAAAACGCCCAGTACTCGGTGCCCGCGCACCTGCTCGGGGCCGAGGTGTTCGTGCGCCATCACGGCACCGGACCGGACTCGATGGTGGTGATCATGCACGCCGGTGCGCAGGGGCCGGTGGAGGTCGCCCGGCACCGGGTGGCCCGGCCCGGGTCCCCGGCCATCGACGACGCGCACTTCCCCGGCCACGAGACGGACAAGGTGCCCGGGGACTACACCCCGGTGCCCCGTTCGGCGGCGGAGGCCGAGTTCCTGGCCATCGGGGCCGGAGCGAGGACCTGGCTGGTGGAGGCCGCCGCGGCCGGCACCAGCCGGATCGGTCAGAAGATGGCCGAGGCCGTCACCCTGGCCAAGCTCGCCGGCACCGACCAGGTCGACCGCGCCCTCGGGGTGGCCGCGGTGCACCAGCGCTTCGCCCACGGCGACCTGGCCTCCCTGCTCACCGCCGCCGGCCACCGCACCGGGATGCACACCGCCACCGAGGAACGGTCCCTGACCCAGGGCACCGCCGGCTGGGCCGGCCTCGGTACCTCCAACACCGAGGGGGCAGCCCGGTGAGCATCCACACCCCGAACACCGCCGCACCGGCGCTGCCGGCCGATTTGGAGGCGCTGTTGCGGCAGCTGAAGATGCCCCACGCCCGCGGTATCGCCGCCGAGGTACTGGCCACCGCCCGGGCCCAACGCTGGGAGCCGGCCGAGGTCCTCAAGGCCCTGCTGGTCGAGGAGACCACCGGTCGGGCCCGATCCATGCTCGCCGCCCGGCGCAAGGCCGCCGGGTTCCCCACCGGCAAGACCTTCACGACCTGGGATCCGGGCGCCTCCTCGATCCCGGCCCCGACCCAGCAGTCCCTGCGCACCCTGGAATGGCTCTCGCGCAGAGAGAACCTCGTGGTCTGCGGGCCCTCCGGCACCGGCAAGACCTTCTTCCTCGAGGCCCTGGGCCAGCAGGCCGTGGAGGAGGGCAAGCGGGTGGCCTGGTTCACCCTGGAGGACCTCGGGGCGATGATCCGGGCCCACCGGCCCGATGACACCATCACCAAAGCCGTCGCCCGAATCCTGCGCGCCGACCTGATCGTCATCGACGACATCGGCCTGCTGCCGGTCGCCGACGATGCCGCCGAGGGCCTCTACCGCATCGTGGACGCCGCCTACGAGAAACGCTCCGTAGCGATCAGCTCGAACCTGCACCCGGCCGGCTTCGACGAGCTGATGCCCAAGACCCTGGCCACCGCCACCGTGGACCGGCTCCTGCACCACGCCCACGTGTGCCAGACCACCGGAGACTCCGTACGGATGACCCAGGCAATGGCCGGGAAGGGAGTCATGCCACTGAACTGATCCCATCACGGTGGCCAGCACCACCACCCAAACGGGCAAACCAGCTGGCCACCAGTGGGCAGTTCTGATGGCCACCAGCGGGAAGAAACACTGGCCGCCTATGGGCAGAACTCAATGGCCCTTGACAGACACCCCACCCGGGCACGTGGAGGAGTTCCCAAAGACGACCGATGAGTACTGCCCAGTGTGAGCCGCCCCCTTCATTCGGTCCGGACGTTCTGTGAGTCGTCGGTTTCCATTTGATGGGTGCACTGCCGAGCGTACTCGGCTGGGGTTAGGTAGCCGAGCGAGGAGTGCCGGCGGTGGTAGTTGTACTCGTCCTTCCAGTCGCCGATGATGACCTGTGCGTGCAGCAGCGAGTAGAAGCTGTTGATGTTGAGGCACTCGTCGCGGATCCGGCTGTTGAACGACTCGACGTACCCGTTGCGCCACGGCGAGCCCGGAGGGATGTAGGACAGGCCGGTGCGGGTGCCGGCCCAGTCGGCCATCGCCTCGCTGATGAACTCCGGCCCGTTGTCCGACCTGAGCACCGCCGGGGCGCCCCGGGCGGCGACGAGGTCCTCGAGGTGGGCGGTGAGTCGGTCGGCGGTAATCGAGCGCTCCACGAGCCCGCCGATGCACTCCCGGGTGTGTTCGTCGACGATCGAGCAGATCTTGATCGGTCGTCCGTGCTCGTCGGCGTCGAACTGGAAGTCCACCGCCCACACCACGTTCGGCGCGTCCGCCGTCGGCGCGTCGACGGTCGAGGACCCGACGCGCTTGCGTCGACGCCGCTGCGGGACCCGGAGCCCTTCGTCACGCCACAGGCGTTGGATCTTCTTGTGGTTCACCACCCACCCCTCGGCGCGGGCGTCGTGATACGCCCGCCGATACCCGTAGCGGGGATGGTCCTTCGCCCAGGCGCGCAGCCACTGCCTGAGCGCCCGATCCGGGTCCGTGACCGTGTCGCCCTTGAGCGGTCGCCGGTACGCGGAGCGGCTCAGCCCGACCAGACGGCACGCCATCCGTTCGCTCACCCGCAACTTGCCCTTGAGGTGATCGACGGCGGCGCGGCGCCTGTCCGGGCTTAGAAGTTTCCCTCAGCCAGCTCCTTGAGCGCGGCCTTCTCCAGCTCCGCTTCCGCGAGCAGACGCTTCAGGGTCGCGTTCTGCTTCTCCAGCTCCTTCAGGCGCTTTGCGTCGTCGGCCTTGAGGCCGCCGTACTGGTTCCGCCACCGGTAGTACGTCTGCTCGGACACCCCGAGCTCCCGGCACACCGCCGCGACGTCCTGACCATCGGCGAGCATCCTGTCGGCCTGCCCGAGCTTACGGACGACCTGCTCGGGGGTGTGACGCTTCCTGCTGTTCGTCATGATCTGACCAGTCTCCCTGCCCGCGACCGCGGGCAACAGGACGACTCTCATAACGACTGGACCTACGAAACGGGGTCAGCCCAAGTGGCCTGCGCCGCCGCGCGCGCTCGACCGCGCCGCGCGGCACCTCGAAGGAGCTCGTCGGCGGCCGGGCCGCCAGCACGGCGTGCACAGCGCGTTCCCCCAGGATGCGCAGCATCCGACGCACCTCCCCGACCCACGGCAGCACCTCGAGGCAGCCGCCCCACGTCCGGCCAGTCACGGCACGCCGCGGCCCGGCCCAGCGCCACGGTGAGGCGCCAGCGCCGACGCCGTGCGCGCCGTCGTCGTGCGGGCCCGGCACCGGCTCGCGCGTCCCGAACTCGGTGAGCGCCCGCGGGTCCAGCCAGTCGACGCCGTGGTCCTCCGACTCCCCCGGCTCCGTGATCTCCAGCCGCCCTCCCGTCAGCAGGGCGGCCCGCAGGGACGCGGCGTGCACCTCATCCACAGCCGGTCCCGGCCCCAGGTGCACCTGGGTGGAGCCTCCGTAGAAGCTCGCCACGCCGTTCGCCCACAGCCACTGGTGGAGGTTGGTGTTGTCGCTGTAGCCGAGGAACGGCTTGGGGTCCGCGCGCACTGCGTCCGCGTCCAGGTGGCCGATCACGGTGATCTGGTCCTCCCCGCCCACCGTGGCGATCACCGCACGGATCTCCGGGTCCGCGAACGCCGCGTTCAGGTCCCGCGCCCGGTCCTTGGCGCTCGCCCCGAGCTGCCGGGTGGTGGGGTACTCGACCGGCACCAGTCCGGTCACCTCGGCCAGGCGGCGCATCGCCTGCTCGTGCATCGCGGGCGCGAAGCCGGGAGCCGCGAACGACGGCGAGACGACGGCGATCCTGTCGCCCGGCTGGGCCTTGGGCGGGTGGACGAGCGGCTGAGTCATACCGGGAGCGTAGCGAGAGGCCACCTGTCCGTCGTTCCTCTCACTCAGACCAGACGACCCGCGCCCAGACCGCCCGGCGCCCCTCACCCCTGACGCAGCTCGCGGCGCAGGATCTTGCCCGTGGCGTTCTTCGGCAGCCCGTCCAGGACGGTCACCTCCCGCGGCCGCTTGTAGCGGGCCAGCCGCTCGGCCGCGAACGCCCGGAGCTCCTCCCCCGTGACGGCGCTGCCCGGGGCCAGCGAGACGAAGGCGGCGATCTCTTCGCCCAGCCGCTCGTCCGGCACACCCACCACGGCGGCCTCGACCACGTCCGGGTGCTCGTAGAGGACCTCCTCCACCTCGCGGGGGTACACGTTCATGCCGCCGCGGATGATCACGTCCTTGAGCCGGTCCACGATCATCACGTACCCGGCCTCGTCCCGGCGGGCGATGTCCCCGGTGCGGAACCAGCCGTCCTCGTCGAACGCCGCCTCCGTGTCCTCCGGGCGGCCCCAGTAGCCGGCCATGATGCCCTCGCCCCGGATGCGCAGCTCACCGGAGGCCTCGAGGTCCTCCTCGGGCACCTCGGCGCCGTCCATCGCGACGATCCGGAACTCGAAGCCGTCCACCGGCCGGCCCACGGTGCCCGGACGGGTCGGCGCGTCCACGGGGTTGAAGAAGCACGCGCCCGCGTTCTCGGACAGCCCGTAGCCCTCGAACACGGGCACGCCGTACAGCTTCTCCGCCGCGCGCAGCGTCTCCACCGGCAGGCTCGCACCGCCGGAGAGGGGCATGCGCAGCCTCGAGAAGTCCGCCGCCTCGAACCGCGGCATCAGGGACAGGGCGGACCCGGCGAACACCGCCCCGTTGAGCACCACCGAAAGCCCGAACACGTGGAACATCGGCAGCGCCGCGAACACGACGTCGTCCGGGCCGAGCCGGCCCAGGCCGGTCGCCGTCGCCATGGCGTTGGAACGCAGGTTCGTGTGCGTCAGCCGGGCACCCTTGGGCCGCCCCGTAGTGCCCGAGGTGTAGAGCAGGACGGCGTCGTCGTCGGGGTCCCGCAGGGTGATCTCCGTGACCGGGGCGATGCCCTCGGCGGCGCACTCCCGCCCGACCGCTTCGAGGTCCAGGGTGACCACCTCGACGTCGACGTTCCCGGCCGCCTCGTCCACGGCCGGCAGCCCGGGCATGGCCCAGAGCATGCGCGCCCCGGAGTCCTCGAGGAAGTACTCCAGCTCACGGGCGGTGAACAGCGGGTTGAGCGGCACCATCACCGCGCCCAGACGCATGAGCGCCTCGTAGACCGCCACGAAGGCCGGGACGTTGGGCAACATCTGGCACCGGATCGCCTCCGACCGCGAGAACGTCGTGCATCTCGTCCGGCAGGCCGACGACGCCGGCCCGCCCGTTCCGGGAACGCCTGCGCTCGGTATGGGCGCACTTTGCAGGCTCAGAGCGACCGCACGCGTTCCAGGTCCGCCGGCGCTCACCCCGCGAGCTCACCCCGCCCGCTCCCGGGCGCCCCCGCCCCCGGACGCGCCGTTTCCCGAACGAAAACGCGAGGTGGGGCGTAGCCTGGCCGCCATGACCACCGTGTTCTACGACGACCAGGGCCGCCCCGAGCCGCCCTTCGCCGCGGGCGAGGCCGCCACCCTGCTGGGCTTCCTCGACTTCCTGCGCGCCACGATCGAGTGGAAGACGGCGGACCTGGACACGGCCGCGCTGCACCGCCGCCTGCCGGGGCACCCGTCCGCGATGACGCTCGGCGGCCTGCTCAAGCACCTCGCGTTCGTCGAGTTCTGGTGGTTCGAGGCCGTCGCCCTCGGCGAGCCCACCTCGACGCCCTGGGTGGGCGCGGACTTCGACGCGGACCCCGACTGGGACTGGCACAGCGCGGCGCAGGACTCCGCGGCGGACCTGCGCGCCCTCTGGCAGGGCCAGGTGGAGCGGTCCCGGCAGATCGTGGTGGACCTGCTCGCGGCGGACGGCGACGACGGCGCCGCGGCCCTGGCCCGCGCCCACCGGATCCGGGAGGGGCGGGACCCGGTCTCGCTGCGGTGGATCCTCACCCACATGATCGAGGAGTACGGCCGCCACGCCGGCCACGCCGACCTGCTGCGCGAGGGGATCGACGGCCAGGCCGGCGAGTGAGCCCGCCCCACCCGCGGTCCCGCCTGCGGTCGCACCCGGGTTCATCCCCTCGTCGGATGCCCGGCCCCACGCCGGCTGGGTAGATTCTGTGCCATGGCCTCCCCCTCCCCTGCGTCCGCGCACCCGTCCGCCCCCGAGAGCGGGACGGGCCTGGGGTTCACCGGCGCGGCGGGGATCACCGGGCTCACCGCCGCCGAGGTCGCCGAGCGGGAGGCCGCGGGCCTGGTCAACGTCCAGTCGCGGGACACGTCCCGCTCGCTGGGGCAGATCCTGCGCGTGCACGTGTTCACGCTGTTCAACCTGGCGATCGCGCTGTGCGCCGTCGTCGTGATCCTGATGGGCCGCTGGCTGGACCTGCTGTTCTCGCTGGCGGCCGTGGCCAACGTGGTGATCGGCGTGGTCCAGGAGTACTCGGCCAAGCGGAAGCTGGACCGGATCGCGCTGCTGCACCAGGACGACGTCGTCGTCATCCGGGACGGGGCGCGCGTGCCCCTGCCGATGGCGCGGATCGTGCGGGACGACGTCGTGGTGCTGCGCCGCGGCGACCAGGTGCCCGTGGACGGCGAGGTCCTCGTCTCGGACGGCCTGGACATGGACGAGGCGCTGCTCACCGGGGAGAACGACCCCGTGCCCAAGACCCCCGGGGACGCCGTGCTCTCGGGCTCGGCCGTCGTGGCCGGCGCGGGCCTGGTGCGCGCGACGGCGGTGGGCTCGGCCTCGCACGCGGCCCGGCTCAGCGCCGAGGCCCGCCGCTACTCCGCCATCCACTCGGAGCTGCGCGGCGCCCTGGAGAAGGTGGCCCGCTGGCTGACGATCGCCCTGGTGCCGATCATCGCGGTGATCGTGCACGGCCAGATGACGGCGGTCGGCGGCTGGTCCCTCGCCCTCTCCCAGCCGCGCGAGGCCGCCCTGGAGCCCGCGCTGATCGCGTCCGTGGCGGCGGTGACCAGCATGATCCCGCAGGGCCTGGCGCTCATGACGACCATCGCGTTCGCCGTGTCCGCGCTCAAGCTGGCCCAGCAGGAGGTCCTCATCCAGGAGCAGCCCGCCGTGGAGGTCCTGGCCCGCGTGGACACCGTCTGCCTGGACAAGACCGGCACCCTCACCGAGGGCGGCGTCCGGTTCGACCGGCTCACCGCGCCCGCCTCGGCGGACGCGTCCCCGGACGCCCACGACGACGGCGCCCCGGCCGAGGTCGGCGACGGGGCTCGGGCCGTGCTCGCCTGGTTCGGCGCGGACCCGGACGTGAACCCCACCGCGGCGGCCCTGCGCGAGCCCTTCACGGCCGTCCCGGCCGTGGACCCCGCGGCCCAGGTGGCGTTCTCCTCCGCGCGCCGGTGGTCGGCGGTCGCGTTCGGCCCGGAGGCCGGGGCCGCGGCCGGCACGTGGCTGCTCGGCGCGCCCGAGGCCCTCGTGGACGAGCGGCTCCTGGGCCCCGACGCCGCCGAGGCCGTCCGCGCCCAGGTCCACGCCGACGCGGACGCCGGCCGCCGCGTGCTGCTGCTGGCCCGCACGGACGCGCCCCTGATCGGGGATGCGCTGCCCGCCGGAGGCGTCCCGGTCGCCGTCGTGACGTTCCGCGAGAACGTGCGCCCGGACGCCGCCGAGACCCTCGACTACTTCCACGCGCAGGGCGTGCGGACCGTGGTGATCTCCGGGGACAGCCCACGCACCGTGGCCGCCGTGGCCCGCGAGGTGGGCCTCGAGGTGGCGGGCCAGGCCTATGACGGGCGCACCCTGCCGGACGAGCCCGGGGAGCTCGCCGCCGTGATGGCCGAGCACGACGTGTTCGGCCGCGTCAGCCCGGACCAGAAGAAGGCGATGGTGCAGGCGCTGCAGTCGCGCGGGCACGTGGTGGCCATGACCGGCGACGGCGTGAACGACGCCCTGGCCCTGAAGACCGCGGACCTGGGCATCGCCATGGGCAACGCGGCCCCGGCCACCAAGGCGGTGTCCCGGATGGTGCTGCTGGACGGGCGCTTCGACCGCCTGCCGCGCGTGCTCGGCGAGGGCCGCCAGGTGATCGCGAACATGGAGCGGCTCGCCCACATCTACCTGACGAAGACGACGTACGCGCTGCTGTTCGGCGTGGTGTTCTCCCTGTTCGCGTGGCAGTTCCCGCTGCTGCCGCGGCAGGCCTCCACGGTGGACTTCATCATGATCGGCGCGCCCACGTTCTTCCTCGCGCTGCTGCCGAACCCGCGCCGCTACGTGCCCGGCTTCCTGGGGCGGGCGCTGCGGTTCGCGATCCCCTCCGGCGCGGTGATCCTGCTGTCCATGGTGGCCTTGCATGCGTACGTGCGCCTCACCGCCGGCGACGTCGACCTGGCCCGCCAGCAGGCCGCGTTCATGATCACCCTGACCCTGCTGGGCCTGTGGGTGCTCAGCGTGATGTCCCGGCCGCTGAGCGCGCGCGTGGTGGTCCTCATCCTGGCGATGTACGCGGTGCTGGCCGCCGTCGTGCTGGTGCCGGCCTCCCGCTGGTACCACCGGATGGAGGTCCCGCCCACGGACGTGCTCGTGGCCGCGCTGGTGGTCGCCGCGCTCGGGTGCGGACTGATCGAGGTCATCCACCAGGTGCACCGCCGCCACGTGGCGAGGGTGCTGGCCGCCGCGGGGGCCTGAGACCCCTCAGCGGCGGGCGCGACGCACGGCGGCCCGGTAGTCGAGCCACGTCCACACCAGCACGACGACGGCGACCAGCAGGTACGCGACGTCCCACGCGCTGAGCCGCTCCCCGGCCACCACGCCCGGGAGACGGGTGGCCAGGATGAGCAGCACGAGCGCGGTGACCGCCCAGGCCCGCCGGCGGGGCGCGGCGACCCGGTCCTTCTGGAAGCCCGCGGCGTACGACTCCGGGGAGCCGAGCTCCTCGGCCAGCGGGCGCCCGGCCGCGGCCCCGCGTGCCCGCGCGTCACGGACGATCTCGGCCACCCGTGCGTCGGGCAGGTCCTTGCGCAGCCGCAGGACGCCGGCGAGGCGGCGGGCCCAGGCGTCGTCGTCGAGGGCGGCGGGGGCTCCCCCACGGGCCGGCGGGCCGGCGGGAGCAGCCGGTGCGCGAGCCAGGCGAGGCCCGCGCAGACCGGGGCGACGGCGAGCAGCCAGAACGTGCTCCCGGTGAACAGGTGCGTCTGCGCGTTCACCTCGACGAGCCACCATGCGAGCACCAGCCCGAGGGCCAGGAGGGCGGCGACGGCCACCAGCGTGGCGGCCAGCCGCGGGACGCGGGCGAGGAGCCGCTCCCAGAGGACCATCACCGCCGCCCCGGGCACACTCATGAGCACCGGGGACAGCAGCAGCCCCCACGTGTAGTCGGTGGTGAGTCCGTCCCGGAGCAGCCAGACCAGGCAGAACAGGACGGCGATGCCGGCCGCGACCGTGAAGCCGAGCACCGGCACATCGCGCCAGGTGGCGTCGGGTGTGACGGGGTCGGAGTGGGGGCGGATGGTCATCGGCCGGGTCCTTCCTGTGTGCTCCGTTGCGGATCCCTTCCGGCGACCCTACGGCCTGCTCGAGCACGTCTCCGCATCGGGCGCCCTCCCTCGTGCCGGCGTCGGCGTCGCTCTACCGTGGGGCCATGGACTCCACGCTCTTCACCCGTTCGGCCGACCGCGCCGCCCACGACGACGTCAACTTCCGCACCCGCAAGTGGGTCAAGCCGGAGGACCTCAACGCGAACAACACCCTCTTCGGCGGCTCGCTGCTGCGCTGGGTCGACGAGGAGGCGGCCATCTACGCGACCCTGCAGCTGGGCAACCCGCGGTGCGTGACGAAGCTGATCTCGGAGATCAACTTCCTGGCCTCGGCGAAGCAGGGCGACATGATCGAGATGGGCCTGCGCGCCACCGAGTTCCGGGCGCACGTCCCTGACCATGCGGGCGAAGGTGCGGAACATCGTGACCGGCGAGATGATCCTGACCATCGACAAGATCGTGTTCGTGTCCCTGGGCGAGGACGGCAAGCCCGTGCCCCACGGCTTCACCGAGATCACCTACGACCGCGACCGTCTGCCCCTGGACAACCCCCTCTGAGCCGGCCCGCCGCCCCACGCGGTCCGGGGGCGGGCGGCTCTAGTCGATGCCGCGGGCGGCCAGGGCGTCCCCGACGTCGTCCGCGTGCTTGAAGCTGAGCACCAGCAGCGGCAGCGCCCAGGCCCACGGCGCCATCCGCACCCCGCGGGCGGCCTGCGCATGCCGGATCTGCTCGGCCAGGGCGCGCAGGTGCCCGATCGAGGAGAGCACCAGGCCCATCGCCAGGCCCACGCGGTCGGCGCGGAACCCCGCCCGCGCCAGGCGCGGCCCCGCCCACGGGATCCGCTCGACCGGCCGCAGCACCGCCTCGGCCACCCCGGTCATGTCCGCGATCCGGGTGGTGCGCGTCAACACCTGCGCGGTGAGCACGAGCCCGAGCACGCGCGCCACCATGAGTCCGGCGGCGAACGCGTCGGTGAAGATCCACTGCGCCGCGAACAGGACCACGTAGAACAGCCACAGAGCGCGCAGGTCGGAGGCGATCATCGCCGCCCCGCGCCGCAGCCCGAAGCCCACGAGATACGCGGTTACGGCGCCCACGACGGCGGCGCCCGCGGTCCACAGGGACAGTGGCAGCAGGGTCAGGGCCAACACCCACACCGCGAACAGGCCCGTCTTGAGGCCGGCGCGGGCGTGGTGCAGGGGCGAGTCGCCGTGGATGTACAGGGAGAGCATCAGCGCAGCTCCGCCGCCACGGCGTGATCCAGGAAGTGCTCGTACGCCTCGACCACGTCCTCGGCCGGGCCGGTCCGCTCCACACGGCCGCCGTGGACCCACACGGCCTCGTCGCATGCACGGGCCAGCTCGAGGTCGTGGGTCACCAGCAGCAGCTGGAACCCGTCCGGGGCGGAGGGGTCGGCGGCCAGCAGCCGGTCGGCCACGATCCGCCGGTGCCGGCCGTCCAGCAGGGAGGTCGGCTCGTCGGCGATCACCAGGGACGGCCCGGTGGTCATCACCGAGCACATCGCCAGCCGCTGCGCCTGCCCCGAAGACAGGGACAGGCACGCCCGGTCCGCGAGCGCGGTGAGCCGGTGCTCCTGGAGCGCCGCGGCCACGCGCGCGGCGACGTCGTCCTTGGTCAGGCGGCGGCCGGCGTCGTCCCTGAGCGACTTCACGGTCAGCTCCACGTCCTCCCGGACGGTGGGCATGACCATCTGCGCGGCCGGGTTCGCGAACACGAAGCCGACGGTGCGGCGCAGCGCCTTCACGTCCCGGACGGCGTCCACCCCGTGCACGGTCACCTCCCCGGCGACGACGTCGGCCAGCCCGGCGATCGCGCGGGCCAGCGTGGACTTGCCGGAGCCGTTCTCCCCGATCACCGCCACACGCGGGGCGGTGAGGGTGAGGTCCACGCCGTCGAGGAGCACGACGACGCCCTCGGGGCCATCGGCCTCGACGCGGACGCCCGTGAGGGTGACGGAACGGTCCGGGCTCATCGGAAGGCGCGGGGGTAGGCCTTCCACAGGCCGACGACGAGGATGACGGACACGACGAGCTTGAGCAGGTCACCGGGCACGAACGGGGCCATGGAGAGGACGGCGGCGCCGAACTCCATCCCGGCGATCCCGACGAAGCCGAGCACGCCGAAGAAGTAGACCATCACGACGCCACCGATCAGCCCGGCGACGGCCGCCCCGAGCGCGACCCGTCCGGCGCCGAGGCCGGGCCGGGCCCGGGAGGTGAGGGCCCAGAAGATCAGGCCGACGATCAGCGCGGACGGGATCCAGCCGAGGATGAAGCCGGCCGTCGGGCCGGCGAACACGCCCAGGCCGCCGCGGCCGCCGCTGAGCAGCGGCAGGCCGAGCGCCACGAGGCCGGCGAACAGCGCCATCGAGGCGGCCCCGCGCCACGGGCCGAGGATCACACCGGCCAGGATCACGGCGATGTTCTGCAGCACGATCGGGGCGGGCACACCGGCGACGGCGATCGGCGGCACCAGACCGAGGACGGCCATCAACGCGGTCATGACGGCGATGCGCGCGAGGCTGCCGCCGGCGGAACCGCGGCGGGGGCGGCCGGCGTCGGCGGGGCGGTCCGCCGTCGTGGTGGCCGCGGGGCGGACGTGGCCGTCGTGGGACGAGGGCACGGAAGTGCTCATGGAGGGACTCCTGGTGCGGAAGCGAGTGCGAGGGGGCGCTGCCGAGGCGCGGGGCGCATGGCGAGTGCCCGACGAGTTGAACAGTGTTCAGGAGTCTACTGCAGGGGCGGAGGTGAGGGCGGCCGGGGTGCGCTCCCGGGCGATGGTGCGCGGAGTGACGCTGTCGAGATGCAGCGAAGATTTCACAAACGCGCAAATATGTTTCATGCGACCATGAGTCACTTAGGTATTGACATTTGAACCTTGATCGACTAGGGGTCATAGTTCTCCAGTCAGCCCGTGTGCGACGCTGACACCATGAACCAGCCCTCCATGGCCACCCTGTCTTCGGGAAAAATCACCCTGCGCGACGCCCGCCGCGGGACCACACGGGATGTGGAACTGGAGCCCTTCGAGATGGCAGTGCACCCCCTCCATGACCGGAGCACCGGACGCCCGCTCACGCCTCTGACATGGTTCGAGACCATCAACCTCTGCAACGAGCTATCCAATGCCGAAGAGCTGCAGCCGGCCTACACGCGTGCTGGGGACGGACGCTCCGTTACCTGGAACACGAGCGCTGACGGGTACCGATTGCCCACCGAGGCCGAGTGGGAGTACGCCTGCCGCGCCGGAACGACCTCGCCCGCCTACGGGCCGCTTGAAGACATCGCCTGGACCGGCCTCGACCACCTCGAGGGCCCCCAGCCCGTCGTCCGTTCAGAGAACCCTTGACCTTCCCCCGTAGGGGAAGGTGCAGACTGAAGATCAACCACTGGAAAACCAGCCATCAGCTTCTGCCGTCACGCAATGAACCGGTGCCCGATGGCAGTGTAGGGAGATTCGCATGAACGAGGCAGTACCGCATTTCGATCTGGCGATCATCGGTTCCGGTGGTGGCGCGTTCGCTGCCGCGATCAGGGCAACGAACCTCGACAAACGGGTCGTCATGATCGAACGCGGGACCGTGGGCGGGACCTGCGTGAACACCGGATGCATCCCCTCCAAGGCTCTGCTCGCCGCAGCCGAGGCACGCCACACCGCCCAGGACGCCGGCAGGTTCCCCGGCCTCACCGCCACCGCGGGACCCGTGGACATGGAAGCACTCATCGCGGGAAAGCGCGCCTTGGTGGAGAACGTGCGCTCCGATAAGTACGTGGACCTCGTCGCGGACTACGGGTGGGAGCTGCGCCACGGCAATGCTGTATTCACCGGCACCGCCGCGGACCCTGCGCTGGAGGTCACCGCGCAGGACGGGACCAGGGAGACGATCACGGCCGCCCACTATCTGGTCGCGACCGGCTCCACCCCGTGGGCCGCACCGATCAATGGTCTGGACACGGTCGATTACCTGACATCGACCACGGCCATGGAACTCGACGAGGTACCCGAGTCCTTGCTGGTCATCGGCGGCGGGTACGTCGCCCTGGAACAGGCCCAACTCTTCGCCCGCCTCGGCTCGAAGGTCACCATGCTGGTGCGCTCTCGCCTGGCATCGGGTGAGGAACCCGAAGCATCCAGGGCATTGATGAGCGTCTTCGCCAACGAGGGCATCCGGGTCATCCGCCGCTCCACCGTCTCCTCCATCACCCAGGACACGGACGGCGGCATTGCCGCCCAGGCCGACATCGCCGGCGGGCGCGAAACCCTCCGGGCCTCCAAGGTCCTCATCGCCACGGGTCGGCGCCCGGTCACCGACGGGCTAAACCTGGCCGGGGTGAGCGTGAAGACCGGGGACAAGGGGGAAGTCGTCGTCGAGGACACCCTGGTGAGCTCTAACCCACGCGTTTGGGCTGCGGGGGACGTGACCGGGCACCCCGAATACGTGTACGTCGCCGCATCCCACGGCACCCTGATGGTCGACAACGCCTTCAGCGACGCCGGCCGCGCCGTGGACTACAGCCACCTGCCCCGCGTCACGTTCACCAGCCCTAACCTCGCGGTTGTCGGCATGACCGACAAGCAGGCAAGAGACGCCGGGATCAGGTGCGAATGCCGGGTTGTACCGCTGGAATACATACCCCGCGCCGTGGTGAACCGGGACACCCGCGGATTCATCAAGATGGTCGCAGACGCCGACACCGGCAGGATCGTCGGTATCACCGCCGTCGCGAAGGAAGCCGGCGACCTCGCTGCAACAGGCGTGTACATCCTGCAGGCCGGGATGACCGTCGATCAGGTCGCGAACCTCTGGAGCCCGTACCTGACCATGGCCGAGGGCATCAAGATCGTTGCCCAGTCCTTCAAGACGGATGTCTCCAAACTTTCCTGCTGCGCCGCCTGAACACCTGAACCACCGATCGCCGAACACTGACACACCATGCCTTGAAAGGAACGACCGCGATGAACAACATCAGCGAGGTCACTGACCGGCTTGCGTCCAACGAGACGGGGATGGAGCCCTGGCTGTGGATGCCCCTACTGAAACTCCTCGCCCTGGGCGACCCGGTCGACGTGAGCGACCTCGCCGCGGCGACCGGCCGTGCCGGGGAGGAAGTCCGCACTGCCCTCAAGGCGATGGGCGACACGGAGTACGACGGGTCCGGGCGGATCATCGGGCAGGGCCTGACGCAGCGCCCCACGCAGCACCGGTTCGAGGTAAACGGTGAGCAACTCTACACCTGGTGCGCGCTGGACACCCTGATCTTCCCGACCCTGCTGGGCGCATCCGCGCGTATCGAATCCTCACATCAGGCCACAGGCACCCCGGTACGGGTGGCTGTCACAGCGATGGGTGTCACCAGCGTGGAGCCGGCCACCGCCGTGGTGTCCCTGGTGAACCCGGAGGACATCAGCTCCGTCCGCTCATCGTTCTGCAACCAGGTCCACTTCTTCGCCTCACCCGACGACGCAGCGCCCTGGCTCGAAACCCACCCCGGCGGCACCATCATGCCTGTCAAAGAGGCCTACGAACTCGGATCCTCCATGGCTGAGAAGATGCTCACCCACACACCAGGACCCGCCACCGACCAGGTAAGCAACGGCGTCCAAAGCTGCGCCTGCTGAACCAACCGACCACCCACCACTACCCGCCGGACCACCACTGGCAACTGGAGGGCTTGCACGGGTTCAGTACCGGTGCAGGAGGCGGGCCGGGGCCGGTGCGAGATGTTGACGAAGGACCGGAAAGAGCCGGGAAAGATCCGCTGAATCTGAAGGAGAAATTCTCATGAGTGAACATTTCGATGTTGCCGTCCTCGGTCTGGGCCCAGGCGGGGAGGTCGCGGCCGACCGGCTTCTGAAAGCCGGGAAGAACGTCGTGGTCTTCGAGCGGGAACTAATCGGCGGGGAATGCGCCTACTGGGCGTGTATCCCTTCCAAGACCGTCCTGCGGCCGCCGGAAGCGCGCACGGAAGTTCAACGGGCCGCCGGTGTCTCCGGCGCCGAACTGGACTGGGCTGCCACTGCAAAGTACCGGGACTACATGATCCGGAACCTCGATGACCAGGCACAGGTCGACGGGTACATCAAAGAGGGCGCCGTGGTGATCAAGGACGAAGCTCGGATTACCGGACCGGGCCGGATCCAGGCTGGAGACCGCGAGATCACAGCCGAGCACATCATTATCGCCACCGGCTCCGACGCCGTGATCCCACCGTTGGACGGCATCGACCAGATCACGGCCTGGACGAACCGTGAAACCTACACCACCAGCACGCTCCCCGAGCGGGCGGTCATCATCGGCGGCAGCGCCGTCGGCGTGGAAACCGCGACGTTCCTGGCCCGCTTCGGAGTGGCCATCACCCTGATCCACTGCGGCGAGAGGTTACTGGACCGCGAAGGGCCCCGGGTGGGGGAACTTGCCCACCAGTACCTGCAGGAGGCCGGCATCGACATCCGGCTGGCCACCTCCGCCGTCCAGGCGCGGCGCGAGGGAGCCGACAGCATCATCGAGCTTCAGACACGCGACGGCGATCCAGCCGGTGAGGTGGCAGCAGACGTCGTGATCTTCGGTACCGGCCGCACACCACGCACCGAAGGACTCGGCTTCGAACACGCTGGCGTAACCCTCGGCGACCACGGAGAAATCCAGATCGACGACCACTGCCGCGCCGGCGAAAACACGTGGGCCATCGGCGACGTCACCGGCATCATGCCTTTCACCCACGTCGCGAAGTACCAAGGCCGGATCGCCGCCGACGCCATCCTCGGCCGACCCCACCCGGCCACCTACGACGGCATACCGCGTGTCGTATTCACCGACCCCGAAATCGCCGGCGCCGGACTAACCCAGGAACAGGCAACGAAGCAGGGCATCCGCACCATCGCCACGGAACTGGACCTCGCCGACGCCATCGCCCGACCCTGGACCTACGAGCAGGACCCCCGCGGGCACCTCGGCCTACTCGCCGACGCCGACCGGAAGATCCTCATCGGAGCCTGGGCCGTCGGCCCCATGGCCGGAGAGTGGATCCACCACGCCTCCCTCGCCATCCGCACGCAACTGCCGATCGACACGCTCCTGGACCAGGTCGCCCAATTCCCGACCTACCACGAGGCCTTCCAGGTCGCCCTCGAACAACTCGACCTCACCCCCTAACCGGGTCGAGAAACGTACAGGCGGGAGCACGAAGGAATTGGCACACCACAAAGACCCCCATCACCTTCGTGATCTTCCAGCAAAATGGAAGATTACGGAGTCTTTCGAGAACGAGGTGAAGCATGCGTATCGGTGAAGTAGCGGCGGCCTCCGGCGTGACGACCAAGGCCTTGAGGTTTTACGAGGAGCGAGGGCTCCTGCCGCAGGCCGACCGAGCCACCAACGGCTACCGCGACTATCCAGAGGACACGATCGTCAGGCTTGAATTCATCCGGCGCAGCCAAGTTGCCGGCCTCACTCTGGCCGAAATCCTCGACATCCTCCAAATCCGGGATGCTGGCACGGCGCCGTGCGGCCACGTGCGTGATCAGCTTGCCGAGCACCTGACGAACCTGGACAGGCACATCGCCGAACTCACCGCGCTCAGAGAAACCGTTGCCGGCCTTCACGGAACCGCGGCGGCCGGCGACCCCGCTCAGTGCAATGCCGAAGTCATCTGTAGCTACCTTTGATCATCGGCACATCCACAACCAGACGTTTCAACGGAATCACTCAGCGACGACGGACCGCAATCCATAAGCCGCACCGCCGGCAGACGTAAGCCGCGCCATCCGCCAACGCGTGCAACCTGCTCAACGGCAGACGCCGCCCACAGCACGAACAGTGCGCACTGGTGTCGCTGGTTTGGACCATTGTCCATCGTAAGACCGACTCTTCAACCACAGGCCCTCTAGGGCGGGGTCTAGGATTTCACGACAAAACGTTTGTTGCGCCAGGGGTGCCTATGAAACCCGCCGTCAGCCGGACGTAGAACCTGTCGTCTGCGGAAAGCTCAGATCCGATCACCCACCTGATTAGCAGGCCTTAAAGCGTTACAAAAACCACGCCATTTAGCGCTGCGATTCACACCGTCTCTGACGTGATGGTCTCGTGGGCGGGCGGGGCGTGTAAAGGGGTGTAAGCGGCCATGAAAAGCTGCCCATAGGTGGCCAGGGAATGACCCGCTGACGGCCATGAGGACTGCCCAGTGATGGCCACGGGAACTGCCCGGTGCTGGCCATCTGGTTTGCCCGCGTTGCTCGTTGCCCGCCGCGTCGTGAGCCGGCGGGGGCCTCCTCCCCGGGTTGGATATCGGTGTCGAATCGAATCCAGCGAGGAAGAGGCCCTGAATGAAGGATGCCGCAGAAACCATGAAAATACTCAGTGCCTATGACCTGACCAAGTCATTGCGGGGCGCCGCCGAGCTGGCCGGTTGCTCCCATCACACCGTGGCCCGGCTGGTGCGGGCCCGCGACGCCGGCCAGACCCCTGGATCCGGAGCCAGCCGCCCGAAGGTCACCGATGTCTGGCTGCCCAAGATCGAGGAATGGGTCGAGGCCTCCACGGGCAGGATCCGCGCCGATGTCGTGCACGCCAAGCTCACCGCAATGGGCTACACCGGCTCTGAGCGCTCCACCCGGCGGGCGGTGGCCGAGGTGAAGGCCGCCTGGCGGGCCGGGAAGCGCCGGGTGCACCGGCCCTGGATCACCGAGCCGGGCGCATGGCTGCAGTACGACTTCGGCGATGGGCCGGCGATCGACGGGGCCAAGACGGTGCTGTTCGTGGCCTGGCTGGCCTGGTCCCGCTACCGGATCGTCATCGCCCTGCGTGATAGGACGGCTCCGAGTGTGTTCGCCGCCCTGGACCGGTGCTTCCGGCTGATCGGGGGCGCGCCGACCTATGTGCTGACGGATAACGAGAAGACAGTGACGGTCTCTCATGTGGCCGGGGTGCCGGTGCGTAACCAGGCCACCGTGGCGTTCGCTCGGCATTACGGCGTGGAGGTGCTGACCTGCCAGCCAGCGGATCCGGCCGCCAAGGGCGGGGTGGAGAACGCGGTGAAGCTGGCCAAGGCCGACCTGGTCCCGAAGGACACCAACCTGCGGGACCAGTACGCCTCGTTCGCTGAGCTCGAGGCCGCCTGCGCGGGGTTCATGGCCATGGTGAACTCCCGGGAGCACCGGGTGACCCGGCGCCGCCCGGACCACATGCTCGCCGAGGAGACCAGCGCGTTGCATCGGATCCCCGCCACGGCGCACACCGTGGCCTACGGGGTGGGACGGAAGGTGCCGGAGAACACGCCGATGGTCTCCTTCGAAAACGCCCAGTACTCGGTGCCCGCGCACCTGCTCGGGGCCGAGGTGTTCGTGCGCCATCACGGCACCGGACCGGACTCGATGGTGGTGATCATGCACGCCGGTGCGCAGGGGCCGGTGGAGGTCGCCCGGCACCGGGTGGCCCGGCCCGGGTCCCCGGCCATCGACGACGCGCACTTCCCCGGCCACGAGACGGACAAGGTGCCCGGGGACTACACCCCGGTGCCCCGTTCGGCGGCGGAGGCCGAGTTCCTGGCCATCGGGGCCGGAGCGAGGACCTGGCTGGTGGAGGCCGCCGCGGCCGGCACCAGCCGGATCGGTCAGAAGATGGCCGAGGCCGTCACCCTGGCCAAGCTCGCCGGCACCGACCAGGTCGACCGCGCCCTCGGGGTGGCCGCGGTGCACCAGCGCTTCGCCCACGGCGACCTGGCCTCCCTGCTCACCGCCGCCGGCCACCGCACCGGGATGCACACCGCCACCGAGGAACGGTCCCTGACCCAGGGCACCGCCGGCTGGGCCGGCCTCGGTACCTCCAACACCGAGGGGGCAGCCCGGTGAGCATCCACACCCCGAACACCGCCGCACCGGCGCTGCCGGCCGATTTGGAGGCGCTGTTGCGGCAGCTGAAGATGCCCCACGCCCGCGGTATCGCCGCCGAGGTACTGGCCACCGCCCGGGCCCAACGCTGGGAGCCGGCCGAGGTCCTCAAGGCCCTGCTGGTCGAGGAGACCACCGGTCGGGCCCGATCCATGCTCGCCGCCCGGCGCAAGGCCGCCGGGTTCCCCACCGGCAAGACCTTCACGACCTGGGATCCGGGCGCCTCCTCGATCCCGGCCCCGACCCAGCAGTCCCTGCGCACCCTGGAATGGCTCTCGCGCAGAGAGAACCTCGTGGTCTGCGGGCCCTCCGGCACCGGCAAGACCTTCTTCCTCGAGGCCCTGGGCCAGCAGGCCGTGGAGGAGGGCAAGCGGGTGGCCTGGTTCACCCTGGAGGACCTCGGGGCGATGATCCGGGCCCACCGGCCCGATGACACCATCACCAAAGCCGTCGCCCGAATCCTGCGCGCCGACCTGATCGTCATCGACGACATCGGCCTGCTGCCGGTCGCCGACGATGCCGCCGAGGGCCTCTACCGCATCGTGGACGCCGCCTACGAGAAACGCTCCGTAGCGATCAGCTCGAACCTGCACCCGGCCGGCTTCGACGAGCTGATGCCCAAGACCCTGGCCACCGCCACCGTGGACCGGCTCCTGCACCACGCCCACGTGTGCCAGACCACCGGAGACTCCGTACGGATGACCCAGGCAATGGCCGGGAAGGGAGTCATGCCACTGAACTGATCCCATCACGGTGGCCAGCACCACCACCCAAACGGGCAAACCAGCTGGCCACCAGTGGGCAGTTCTGATGGCCACCAGCGGGAAGAAACACTGGCCGCCTATGGGCAGAACTCAATGGCCCTTGACAAAGGGGTATACCCGACTGGACACGGACCCAGAGAGACCCCTGCACCGCCGGGGCCCCGTCCGAAACGTGCGCATCCCCGGGACGAAGGAGGGCCCGGGTCCCTGACCCCGAGGAACGGATCAGGACCGAGCCCATTCCCTCATCTGGGCTGGAAGAGCTCCGAGTCGGGTCAAGTCCCTGGAAGTGGTGTAACCGTCTTCGAGGCATGAGAATCAGGCCAGGGCCGGCATCACCTCCGTGCCCATCACGGTGCCCGGTTCTTGCGTGAGGGGCTCGCGGCAGCGGGCCAGCAGCTCGAGACCGAGGTACCGGCGGCCCTCGGCCCACTCATCCGTCTGCTCAGCCAACACGGCCCCCACGAGCCGCACCACGGCATCCCGGTTCGGGAAGATGCCCACCGCGTCCGTGCGGCGCCGGATCTCCCGATTCAGGCGCTCGGCAGGGTTGTTCGACCAGATCTGGGACCACACGTCCTTCGGGAACGAGATGAACGCGAGGATGTCCTCCCGAGCAGCATCGAGGTGCCCAGCCACGGCGGGCAACCGCTCGGCCACGTAGTCCAAGAGCCGGTCGAACTGGGCGTGCACCGCGGGCCCGTCAGGCTGGTCGTAGACGCTGTGGAGCATGGCCTTCACCGCCGGCCACATGGCCTTCGGGGTCACCGCCCATCAGGTTCGCGGCATAGTGCGTGCGGCACCGCTGCCACACAGCCCCGGGCAGGTTCGCCGCGATGGCTTCGACCAGGCCACGGTGGGAGTCCGAAGTCACCAGTCTCACCCCGTGAAGGCCGCGGGCGACCAGATCAGCGAAGAACTCGTTCCACGCCGCGCCTGACTCCGTGGTGGCCACCCGCAGCCCGAGTACCTCACGTCGCCCGTCAGCGTTGACGCCGGTGGCGACCATGGCCACCGCGTTGATCACCCGACCACCCTCGCGAACCTTCATGGTCAGGGCGTCCGCGGCGAGGAACACGAACGGGCCGGCATCCCCCAGCGGGCGGTGCCGGAACGCGTCGATGTGCTCGTCCAGCTCGGCGGCCATCCGGCTGACCTGGGACTTCGAGAGCGAGTCGATGCCCAGCTGGCGCACGAGCTTGTCCATGCGTCGGGTGGAGACCCCAGCGAGGTAGCAGTCGGCGACGACCGTGATCAACGCGGACTCGGCCCGCTTGCGTCGCTCGAGCAGCCACTCTGGGAAGTACGTGCCGGCGCGCAGTTTCGGGATGGCCACGTCGATCGTGCCGGCGCGGGTGTCGAGGGGCCGGTGGCGGTACCCATTGCGCTGTGCGGTGCGGGTATCAGAAGCGGTGCCGTACTCGGCGCCGCAGACCGCGTCTGCGTCAGCGCTGAGCAGGGCGTTGATCACGGTCTGCAGCAGGTGGCGCAACAAGTCCGGCGAGGCTTCGCCGATCGCTTCGCGTAGCAGGCGTTCAGGGTCGACAATGTGAGGAGCGGTCATCGTGGTGATGTCCCTTTCGAGAGTGCTGTGGAAGGTTCACTCGAAGGCTCCCACGGTGACCGCGTCCATGCTGGGGACGGTGTTGGCGGCCGGGGAGGGTTACACCACTATCAGGGACTCAACTCCGAGTCGAGACTCCCACCAGTCGAGGTCGGCCTGGCAGCCCCTGCCCTGCGAACGGGGACGCAACGTGACCTGGGCTCGGAACTCCTGCGCCCCTGCCTCCTCCACCACCCGCAGGCGAAGCCACGCCACCTCGGGGGAATACTCCGGGAACAGCTCGAGGGAGAAGCACCGGTCCGGCCACGCCGGCCGCCCGCGGCCGAAGTCCTCCCCCACGAGACCGATCTCCTGGAAGTTGAGATCCTCATACCGGACCGGCTCCTGGGCATAGGCACCCTGCACCTTGAACGTCTCCCCCGGCACCCCCCACGACAGACCGACACAGGGCAACCCGAGCCGCTCCACACTCCATGGCCACATCATGGATTTCAGGCACTCCTGCCCCAGAATCGAGTCCCCGTGCACACGGACGCTGACGGACTGCGCACCCCCGCTCATGCGCCGCACGCTAGTCACTAAACCGGCGCGGAGGAAGGTGGCACCCCACTGGTCCGCGCCGATCGGCCACGATCAGACGTTGCGCGTGACATCACCACCTTGGCGATGAGTGCGCGGCGCGGCCACCGCCGCAGGTCAGTGGGAGCTGGAACCGATTTCGATGACCAGCACACCGGCCATGATCAGCAAGATCCCCAAGATCATGGTGCGGGTCAGGGGTTCCTTGAATAGGACATGGGACGCGATCGCGGTCAAGGCAACCCCCGCGGCGGCCCAGATCCCGTAGGCGACACCGAGCCCGATCCCGACGCGCAGCGCGAGGGTCAGGAAGACAAAGGCCAGCACGTAACCGACGGCCACGGCCGCGTAGAACCCACGACGGCCGGCGGCCGCCACACGCAGGCACAGGGTGGCAGCCACCTCGGACAGGACGGCCCCGGCTAGGAATAGCCACTGCATCACGCTGCCCCCGCCTGCTGCTCGTCGGTGTCGGGGGTATGGTGCGATCCCAGTTCAACCATCAGAACGCCGGCGATCACCAGGGCGATCCCAATCCCCATCATGGCCGTGATCCGTTCGTCGAACAGGACGGCGGACAGCACCGCCGTTGCGGCGACACCCAACGCGCCCCAGATGCCGTAAGCGACACCGAGGGCCATTCCGCGCTTCAGTACCAGGGTGAGGAAGGTGAAGGCTGAGACGTAGCCCAGCAGGACGACCGCGTACAGCGCGGGGTGGGTGAGTGCTGCCTTGAGTGACAGCGATGCGATGACTTCGCTACCGACGGCGCCGGCGAGCAGGAACCATTTGGTCATGGTCTCTCCTGGAAGGGGCGAGCGCCTGCATGCGGCTCGGCCGTGTCTGTTCATGATTCTACCGGCTGGACGCTGGTGTCCCCGCGTTTCCGAGAGGCGTGCTTCGTGGATGCACCGCCATACACGCGCTCATGCCGCTGTTTGCTGGGCCCACCTGCTCGGTTTTCAGGTGTCGATTCCTGCTCGCGTTTCAGCAGTCATTGACAACAACTTTCGCCAGCAAGCCCGGGCCGACCCTGGACCGACCGTTGGTGGACACACTCACCGGCTCCAGGCACAAGAACCTTAAGGAGCTGCACCCCGGCTCGAGCGGGCGCAGCGAGATCCGGATCCTCTTCGCCTTCGACCCCCGCCGGCAGGCAATCCTGTTGGTGGCCGGGGACAAGGCCGGGGCCTGGAAGAAGTGGTACGCCACGAACATCCCCCTGGCCGAGGAACGCCTCGACGCCCACCTCCACGCGCTCCGCAGCACCCCACCCGGTGCTTAAGAGCGAAACCGTGAACCTGAGCAGCACCCCTGAGACCAGCACTGCTTACATCTCACCCCCAGCACCCAGGAGAGCCCCCATGCACACCCTCGACCAGCTCACCGCCCAGCGGTCCCCGCACGCAAGGACCCCCATGAACAGCTCCTCGGCCCGCCCTGACGTCATGTAGATGCTCCTGGCCCCCACCTGCCCCCGAACCTCGGCCCCCACCCCCACCTGCCCCCGAACCTCGGCCCCACCCCCCATCAACTACGACCTGGACACCCTGGCCGACAAGGTCCTCGTCGAGCATTAGGGGACGTGGTCGATTCGAGAGGGCATCGACCCGCACTCCCTCGCCTTTCAGCAGCTGTGCACGGCGCCCTCCACCCCTGCCCCGCCGAGGGCAGTCCCCCATGGCAACGGGGCAAACCCCGCACGTCGCCAGCTGGTCCACGCACCCCCGGCATGACAACGAGATGCCGCTGAACCTTGAAGCCCACCGTGCCGCAGATGACCACCTTCCGGAGGCGCGACGACCGCCACACCCGCCCACCCAGTGAGGCTTCGCTCCGATACTCGGCACAATCGGTCGATCTGTTGACAGTCTCACATGAGACGAGCACATGACCGCAGGCAGGGCGGATACTGTCAAATATCTATGGAGGGGATGCCTCTAGCCTGGCAGTTATCTGCGACACCATTTCTTTACGTGCCCACGCCCAGGGTGATGGGGCTGCTGTCACGCGACGGTGAGCTGCAACCCTGGCAGTGCCCCCCGCCCCCCACGGCGATAGCTCGAGTGCCCGTACGCCCGAGGCATGCCCTCGCGTGCACGAACGCGAGGGCATCTAAGCAGTAGTGCCCACTGCTGGGTCAACCGCGCACATGCGCACTTTGGGGCAGGCAACCCCCGAGGGTCGACCTTCAACGCCTGGGTGCCAGCCAGCTGGGTGGAGCGGATTACGGCTCAGGAGTCCTGGTGGCGGTGTGCGCCGGGGGCAACCCAACGCCATGGCGGGAATACTCGCCGTGTCCACTTCCCGCGGGCACTCAAACCGCCCCGCACCCAGGCTGTCCGGACGCCCGGGGAGGCCTCGCCGTGCGGCCAGGGAGCCGGTCAGGCCAACGCGGCAGGTACGTGAGCAATCGGAAACCGCCCACTGTGGATGTGATGGCTTGGTGGCGGGTTTCTGTGATCGCTCAGTGGCGGTGCAGGCGCGGTCAGGTGTCGGTCGTGGTGCGGCGCAGCTCGCGGTAGATGGTGGTGCGGGAGACGTTGAACAGCTCGGCCAGCTCGGCTTGGGTGTGCTCGCCGGCGGCGTGCAACGTCAGCAGGTGCTTGCGCTGAGAGGGCGAGAGCTTGGGCTTCTTGCCTTTGAGTTTGCCCTTGGATCTGGCGATGGCCATGCCTTCTCGGGTGCGCAGGCGGATGAGGTCCGCCTCAAACTCGGCCACCATGCCGAGCACGTTGAACAGCAACCGGCCGACGGCGTCGTTGGGGTCGTAGACGCTGCCTCCGAGACTGAGCGCCACTCCCTTGATGGTGAGCTCGTCGGCGATGTCCCTCGCGTCCGGGAGCGAGCGGGCCAGCCGGTCGAGCTTGGTCACCACCAGGGTGTCGCCGTCCCGGGTCGCGGCCAGCGCTTCGCGCAGCCCGGGCCGGGCGCGGGTCGTTCCCGTCAGGCCGTGGTCGAAGTAGATGTCCTTGTTCTCGACTCCGAGGCGCTCGAGTGCTTCCCGTTGGGCGGAGAGGTCTTGCTCCAGAGTCGAGACGCGCGCGTAGCCGACATGCATGTCCCCATTGTTGCAGTTACCCTCCCCTCACCGCCCACGTCACCGTACGGGTCTTGCGTACATGACGATCCCTCACAAGACGTCGTCGAGGACTGAGCTCGCTCGACGTACGGCGAAGGATCCCCTTACGGGCATGCGATCTGGGCTGACGCCTGTGACCGAGTGTTCAGTTCGCGCTGTATAGTTCAGTCCATGATGACTATTGCTTCGCGTCTCGACGTGATGAACCGCCTGGGTCGTGCACTGGCCGACCCCACTCGATCCCGGATCATCTTGACCCTGCTCGACCATCCCGCTTACCCGGCGGAACTGGCCCGAGATCTGGACCTGACACGCCCGAACGTGTCCAACCACCTGGCATGCCTGCGCGATTGCGGGATCGTCGTCTCCGAGCCCGAGGGTCGTCGGACACGATATGAGATCGCCGATTCGCACCTGGCGCAGGCGCTGACGGCACTGGTCGATGCCACCCTGGCAGTGGACGAAGACGCCCCGTGCATCGATCCCGCCTGCTCGCTTCCCGGATGCGACGCAGCTGGGGAGGGCGCATGATCCTCACCTCGGTCTTGCAGGCGATGGGCCTGTTCGCAGCGACCAACATCGACGACATCATCGTGCTCTCCCTCTTCTTCGCGCGAGGGGCAGGCCAGCGCGGCACTACCGCCCGCATTCTGGCCGGCCAGTACCTCGGATTCGCCGGCATCCTCGGTGCCGCGGTCCTGGTGACCATCGGCGCCGGAGCATTCCTGCCCTCGGCAGCCATCCCGTACTTCGGTCTCATCCCTCTGGGCCTCGGCCTCTGGGCCGCATGGCAGGCCTGGCGCGGAGACGATGACGACGATGACGACGAGGCCAAGGTTGCCGGCAAGAAGGTCGGCGTGTGGACAGTCGCAGGCGTCACCCTTGCCAACGGCGGCGACAACATCGGCGTCTACACCCCTGTCTTCCTCAGCGTGAAACCTCTCGCAGTAGTCGCCTACTGCATCGTCTTCCTCGCGCTCGTCGCGGTCCTGGTGGCCCTGGCAAAGTTCGTCGCCACCCGCCCCCCGATCGCCGAAGTGCTCGAACGCTGGGAGCACGTCCTCTTCCCCATCGTTCTCATCGGCCTCGGCATCGTGATCCTCGTCAGCGGCGGAGCCTTCGGACTCTGACGTAGCGGCAGCGATCCAAACGGCCCCGACCGGGCGCACCCCTCTCGGTTCAGACCGCGACACCTACCTGCAGCCAGTCCTGCGTGATCGCGGCAACAAGACCGCCACGGAGCGCTGCAAAAACCCCGCCACCAAGCGAACGAAGCCACAGGGCAGGGCGTGTAAAGGGGTATACCCGACTGGACACGAACGGGAGCGGGCCTCCGAGCCGTTCGGCGGGAGGGGGTGCGACCCTTCTCCCGCACTGGCGGCTAGAGCCGGCGCTCCAGGTGGCCCTATGACCCCACTTGACCCTCACCTCACGTGAGGGCCCAGGCTGAGGCGCATGAGCAACTACTACAACGCAGTCGAGATGAGCCCTGTCCTCGCCCCCGGCCCTGAGGCCACCGCCCCGGAGCGGTTCGAGGGGATCTACCGGATGCCCTCGTTCGTGACGATCCCCACATCAGACCTGACCGCCTCGGTGGACTTCTGGACGCAAGGGCTCGACTTCTTCGAGCTGTTCAGCGTGCCCGGTCAGCTGGTCCACCTGCGCCGCTGGGCCTTCCAGGACGTCCTGCTGGTGCCGACCCCCGTCACCCTGGAGCAGGAGGCGCCGGCCATGAGCGTCAGCTTCGCGTGTCTGCTGGATCAGATCGATGACCTCGAGCAACGGTGCCGCGCCGCAGGTGTCGGCGCAGTCGGCGAGCCCGTGGACACGCCCTGGGGTTCGCGTGACCTTGAAGTGATCGCCCCCGAGAAGGCACGCGTGGTCTTCACGGCCACCAAGCCCTTCGATCCGGCCAGCGCCACGGCACAGAACCTCGAGGCCATGGGGATCACCGCCCCCGACGCCGTCAGGCAGGACAATGAGGTGCATGCCTGAGAAGCCCGACGCCGCGGACCTGCGAGGCCAAACGCATTCGCCAGCGCCACGAGCACGCCACCGCCGAAGACAGCCGCGACTACTACGCCGCCGTGCTCGCCCACGTGCACGAGCTCAACGCCGCCTTCTCCGAGCCACTCCCGGCCAATGAGGCCCGCGACATCGCCGCCAGCATTCACCGATGGGTCACCACGCGCTTCTACGGCTGGACAGACGCCCGCACCGTCCAGCAGGCGTCCCTGTCCACGCTCCAAGCCTTCAGAGGCCGCCAGAGCGGAGCGAAGCGACGCAACGCCGTTGAGGAGCGTGCCCGTTTGATCGTGGGAGAGGACGCATGACCAGCACACCTACACGCGCCAAGCGCAAGCAGACCGCCCGCGAACTAGCCGAGCGATTCGGAGTCTCGCCGCGCACCATCCGCCGCACCGTCGCCCAGGAACGCGCGGACTACTTGGCGGACGCCGCCGCGCGCCATGAACGCATCCGCGCCCTGCGCGCGGAAGGGCTCTCCATGCGCGCCATTGCCGCCAAGGAAGGCGTCACCGTCGGGACGGTGCACTACGCGATCCACAAGGACGACTGAGACTAGCAAGAAAGCCCCTCAGCGTCTCAACGGAGGACCAGCGACATCAGAAGGCTCTGACACGGAAACGTGCTCTACTCCAAAGTGCGAGCTCCTAAGGGCCGCGATGAACGCCAACCGGCCATCAGCATCGCCCAGGAAGAGGTCCTCTTGAGCGAGAGGGATCAGAGAGCAATAGCGGTGCATAGAGAACGCACAGTATGGTGGGGCGCGTCACATCCACTCGAAGGAGACTCTCGTGCCCGACAAGCATCGACCGCGCCTCTCTCGTCTAGCCCAGTCCGGGGCCGCGTTTTCCCTCGTAGGAGCCCTCACCATCAGCAACTTCGGGGCTACCGCCTGGGCGGCCCAGCCCGCCTTCACCCCTCAAGCAACAGACGGGTACGCAGCCGCCGCCTCGCTTCCCGGCGACTTCGAGAATCAAGGAAGCACATCCAGCGAGTGGGATGATTACTTCTCTGATCTTCTAATCGAGGAAAAGAAGACCGGCCCGGAAGTAGCCGAAACGCAGGCGTTGCCCTGGGCTGTCTATAGGTGCCTCATGGGAATCGGTCTCAATGGGCCTCAGATCACCCAGATCATGGTTCGGGGGACCCCTGAGGCGCTTCTCGCCGCAGGAGGACGGGCTGCGCTTGCCTGCCTGAGGGGAAAGTGACCTATGCCACTCCGAGGCATTTCCCGCTCAGCCCTTGAAGAGGAGCTAAGGGCAGTCAACGCGAAACTCTCCACCCACCCTCTAGCATCCGCTCCAGTCAAGGAAGCGCACGCACTCATTGCAACGATGCAAGGAGCAGACAAGACAGAGGTCTCCAAAAGGCTGTCTGACAAGGGGCTCCCATCCCTCGACGAACTTGGAGCCCTCCAGCTCAAGGGGTCAGTTTCTTGGTGGCGCCTAAACAGGAAGAAGAATAAGCTCGAAAAGAAGCTAGAAGAAAAATCAGAATGACGAATATTATAGTCGCTTTGATTGAGAGCCTCGCTTCTAGCTTTGTGACCCCACCCCCTCCTGTGATTAGTTCACTTCTTATGAAGAATTGAACTACTTTTCACACTGGCACGGACTACCCAGCTCCAGCCAATCCCAAATGGCCCTCCCGCGTCCTCGTGGAGCGGTCCGGGGTGCACCCCGGACCGCTCCGGCGCACGGTTGCCCAGCCCTGCGAGAAGTACTTCGTCAAGGTCGCCGCGCTCCATGAACGTATCCGCGCCATGCGCACCGAAGACATGACCATGCGCGCCATTGCCGAGCGCGAAGGCGTCAGCACACGCGCCGTTCATTACGCGATCCACAAGAACGACCCGCCGCGCACCCCGGACACCCCCCAGGCCCCCAAAACGGACGCCTCCGCCGACGCTTGACCCCCTGCGCCTGCACCCCCAGCACAGTGCAACGAATCCCGGCCTGACTAGGTGTTGTGGGTCATGACGTTCTTGACACCGGGGTGGGCATGAAGGAACGGGCCCCCGCTGTCACGATGGGTGGTGTCTAAGCAACCGTCGCGCAATCAGGAGCCCGTTCGTGACCCACCGTAACGCCCCGCTGACCCCCGAAGGACGTCGTCGCGCCGTGGAGGAGGTCCTCCACCGTGGCCGTCCGGTCTCTCACGTTGCAGGCGAGTTCCGGATCTCCCGGACCACGCTGTCGAAGTGGGTCGGTCGCTACCACGCCCACGGCCCGGCCGGCCTGGAGGACGCCTCCAGCGCCCCGGCGCACCGGCCGACGCGGGTGCCAGCTTGGGTTGTCGAGCTCATCGAGTCCTGGCGGCGGGAGCACAAGTGGACTGCCCGCCGGATCGCTCACGAGCTCGCTGAGTCCCGCGGCTACCGGTGCGCGGTGCGCACTGAATCGCCCCGGGTTTGTTAGAGGCTCGTAAGTGCCGCCCCGGCAGGCGCCGGCACGGGATTCTCATGATGGTAGACGTCCTCGAACTCGACCGGAGGGACCAGCCTGATCTCGCCGTGCGCACGACGATGGTTGAACCAGTCGATGTACTCCGCGACCGCGATCTCCAGGTCCTCGATGGACTTGAATGGCCCCTTGTTCCGGATCAGCTCCGCCTTGAACAGCGAGTTGAACGCCTCCGCGAGGGCATTGTCATACGAGTCCCCCGTCGTGCCGACTGAGGCGACTGCGCCGGCCTGGGCGAGCCGCTGGGTGTATCGCACGGCGACGTACTGGACTCCTTTATCGCTGTGATGCCGTAGCCCGGCCACGTCGTGGCCTGCACGCTGACGCGTCCAGAACGCCATCTCGAGGGCGTCCAGGGCCAGGTCCGTGCGCAGCGACTTCGACAGCTGCCAACCCAGCACCCGTCGGGAGAACACGTCGATGATGAACGCGGCGTACACCCATCCGCTGAAAGTGCGGCAGTAGGTGATGTCAGCGACCCACAGCTGGTTCGGAGCCGCCGCGGTGAAGTCTCGCTGCACCAGGTCTTGACGCTCATCCGGGCCGCGGCCTGGGACCGTGGTCCTCGGTCCCTTCGCGCGGCTGATCCCGCGCAGGCCTGCGGCTCGCATGAGCCGCTCCACCGTGCACCTGGCCACCTGCAGGCCCTCCCTCCGCAGTTGCGCGTGGACCTTCCGGGCCCCGTAGACCCCGTAGTTGGCCTCATGCACCCGCCGGATTTCCACGAGCACCTGCTCATCGCGCAGGCTGCGCACTGAAGGAGGGCGCGTCTTGGCCGCGTAATACGTGCTCGGTGCGATCTGTGTGCCTGCCGCGGACAGCGTGGCGCAGATCGGCTCGACACCGAACTCGTGCTTGTGTTCGTCGATGTAGTCCACGATCAGCGCTGTGGGCGGTCGAGCATCCGCCGCGAAGAAAGCCGACGCCGAGCGCAGGATCGCGTTCGCCCGCCGTAGTTCACGGTTCTCCTTCTCCAGCTCGGCCACCCGGGCGGCTTCGCTGGTCGTGCTTCCGGGGCGGTGGCCGTGGTCGATCTCGGCTTGGCGGACCCAGTTGCGCAGCGTCTCGGGATTGATCCCGAGCTGTTCTCCCACACGGCGGAACGCTCCGGTCCTCGTGGCGGGGTCTTGCCGGGCTTCCAGCGTCATCCGCGTGGCGCGTTCGCGGAGCTCGTCGGGGTACTTCCGTGGTGCGGGCATGCTCTGCATCCTTCCGTTGGATCAGAGCCTCCACCAGACCCGGGGCGATTCAGCACCGACGAGCTGGTTGACATCTCTAAACCGCCGGGCTCTGCTTGCCCCTATGACCGAACGGATTCGCCTGCGACCACTGTCCCCTGATGACGCACCCGAGATGACCAGGGTCCTCGCCGACCCGGCCCTCTACCAGTACACCGGGGGCAAACCGCCGACCGTGGAAGGGCTCACCGGCCAATACACCGTTCAGAGTCGGGGCCACTCAACTGACAGGACCGAGACCTGGATCAATCACCTGGTGGTGTTCGAGACCTCCGGGAAAGCACTCGGCTACGTCCAGGCCACCATCCCGGTCTCAGGCCAACCCGCCGAAATCGCCTGGGTCATGGGAGCACCGTGGCAGCGCAATGGTTACGCCTCAGCAGCCGCCGCTCTCCTGCTGGCTGAACTTGCGGAGATGGGCGTGAAACAGGTCATCGCTCATATCCACCCCGACCATGGGGCGTCCGCCGCGGTCGCGCGCCGTATCGGAATGAGTCCGACCGACGAAGTCGTGGACGGCGAAGTCCGATGGGAAGGTCCAGTGACCACCAGGGGATGACCGGCACCTCTCCCACGTCCCACGTCTTGGCTCATCTGCGGCTTCAGACCCAAACGGTCGTTTGTGACCAGGGAGCCCGCCATGTGCCATGTGCGCCACCTCGGGCCCTGTCAGCCCGCCGCACGGCTCGCCACAACCAACCCGCTAGAGCGGCAGCCGCCCGTACGTTTCGGGCGATCCCCGGGGCGCGCGGGGGCGCCCACCTGGACACCCGGTTTTCCCGCCGACCGGATCCCGCCCGATATGCGAAGAGTTCCCCGCGCGTCAGGTGAAATCTGCGCTGCATCTCGACAACGGACACACCGGGCGGTTCGGGCCCCTGCCCCACGAGCCCACCGCAGGCCAGGGGCCCCTGCGCTGCATCTCGACGACAAAGACCCTTGCCCACCGGTTCACGTCGTGACATAGTTCACCCCATGATGCAGCAGCAGTGACCCCGTGGGTCCGACGACCCACCGCCGGCCTCCCCGCGCGCCCGTCTCGAGCACGGCTCGACGGGTGCCTCTGCGCCCACCCCTTTCCTCAGAAAGCAGTCACCGCATGCCTGACATCATCGAATTCCCCCTGCCCGCCTCGTCGGACGACCCCCACTGGCGGGCCTACTGCCAGCTCGGAGACGAGTACAACCACGAGCTGATCGGCACGACCGAGTGGGACGAGACCCCCACGGACGCGCTCATCCAGGCCGCCGCCGAGACCGACCACACGCTGCGCCGCTACCTGGCGTACGTCGACGGCGAGGCGGTCGGCTACGCCCGTGTCCTGATCAACCACGTCGACGACCCTGACGCGGCCGCCCTCAACGTCTACGTCCACCCGCGGCACCGCGGACGCGGCCACGGCCGGGCACTGGCCGAGCGGCTCGTCCTGGACACCGCCGGCCTCACCCGTTTCGAGACCTGGCCGCTGACGCCGCCGCCGGTGGCCGGGCAACGGGCGCTCACCCCGCCCAACGGCGCCGGCGCGGTGCCCGCCGAGCATCCGGGTGTGCGTCTCGCCCAGTCCTACGGCTTCGCGCTCGCCCAGATCGAGCGGGTGAGCCGGTATGACTTCGCCGATCCGGGGATCGACCCCGCCGTCGCCCTGGCCGAGGCCGAACGCGTCTCGTCGGACTACGAGCTCCACGCCTGGGAGGGCGCGGCCGACGCGTCCCTGCAGGACGACCTCGCCGTCCTCAAGGCCCGCATGGCCACGGACGTGCCCTCCGGGGAACGCACCGTGGTGGAGCAGGTCTGGGATGCAGCCCGCGTGCGTCGCATGGACGAGCAGATCCTGACGACCGGGCGGCTCTTCCGCGCGGTGGCGCGGCACCGTGCCACCGGCCGGATCGTCGCCCTGAGCGAGCTGGTGGCGCCCCGCTCGCGCCCGGACGGGCTCATCGACCAATGGGACACCATCGTGCTGCCCGAGCACCGCGGCCACCGCCTCGGCATGCGCGTGAAGGCGGCGAACCTCATCGCCGTGCGCGACGCGCTGCCCGGGGCCCGCGCGATCATCACGTGGAACGCCGAGGAGAACCGGCACATGCTCGACGTCAACGAGGCGCTGGGCTTCCGGCCCGTGCTGGCCGAGGCGTCCATGGAGGCGCCGGCACCGCTGCGACGTCGCTGACGGTCCGCGACCCGCGGCGCCGCCTCACCCCCGCTCGAGCGTCCGCTGGGCCGCCTCCCGCACCGCCCGCGTGAGCCGCACCAGGCGCGTCACGGGCAGCGTGGCCGCCTGCCAGTACAGGGGCACGAGGACGTCGTCGAGCCCGGGCACGCGGACCAGTCGGCCGGCGCGCACGTCCTCGACGGCCTGGGCGTCCACGAGCATCCCCCACCCCAGGCCGGCCCGGACGGACCGGTGGAACCCGTCGAACGACGGCGCCAGGTGCGTGGGCGGGGCGACGTCCAGTCCGGCGCCGCTCAGCGCGAGGCGCTGCAGGTCGTCCTTCGCGTTGTAGCGCATCATGGGCATCGCGCCGAGGTCGACGACGTCGCCCGCCGCATGCCGCGCGAGCAGGGCGGGCGCCACGAGCGGGACGTAGCGCATGCTCCCCAGCGGCTCCGCCGCGCACCCCTGCACCGGCTGCGGCTCCGTGGTGACGGCGGCCAGCACCTCGCCGCGGCGCAGCAGCCGGGCGCTGTGGTCCTGGTCCTCGACGTGCAGGTCGAGGACCGTGTCGTCCCAGTCGGCGGCCTCCGCCAGGACGGGCCCGAACCACGTGCCCAGCACGTCGGCGGGCACGGCCAGGGAGGTGACGCTGCGCCCGGCCGCCGTGCGGCCCAGCCCGGCCCACGCCTCCTGTTCGAGCACCCGCATGTGCCGGGCCACGCGCACCAGGCCGACGCCGGCCTCGGTCGGCTCGCAGGGTGTGCCGCGCCGGAGCAGCACCTGGCCCACCTCCCGCTCCAGGGCGCGGATGCGCTGGCTGACCGCGGAGGCGCTGACGCCGAGCTCGTACGCGGCCGCCTCGAACGAGCCCTCGTCCGCGATCGCACGCAGCGCCTGCAGCTGGTCCAGGTTCATGAAGCAGAGCTTAGGCACCTGCAGTTCTCTTCGTTTGGCTCAGGCGTGGCCGGGCCCTAGCGTCCTCACCCATGTGGACCCTCGCCGGCACCGGCCTGCTCACCGGACTCGCCCTCATCGTCGCCATCGGCGCCCAGAACGCCTTCGTGCTCCGCCAGGGCGTGCGCCGGGAGCATGTGGGCGCCGTCGTGCTGGTGTGCATGGCCTCGGACGCCGTGCTGATCCTGGCCGGCACCGCCGGGGTGGGCGCGCTCGTGCAGGCCGTGCCGTGGCTGCTCGAGGTGCTGCGCTGGGGCGGCGCCCTGTACCTGCTCTGGTTCGCGGTCTCCTCCCTGCGTGCCGCGCTGCGCCCGCAGGGGCTCGTGGCCGAGCAGGCGCCGCGCACCGCGGGGTCGGTCATCGCCACCACGCTCGCGCTGACCTGGCTCAACCCGCACGTCTACCTGGACACCGTGGTGCTGCTGGGCAGCCTCGCCAACCAGCACGGTCCCGACGCACGGTGGGTCTTCGCCGCCGGCGCCGTCGCCGCCTCGGTGCTGTGGTTCACCGTGCTCGGCTACGGCGCGCGCCTGCTGGCCCGGGTGCTCGCCGACCCGAAGGCGTGGCGCGTGGTGGACGTGGTGATCGCGGTGGTCATGGCGGTGCTCGCGGTCCGGCTCATCGCCGGTTCCGGCGTGTGGGGGTGAGCCGACACCGCCCCCTCACTCCCCGCCCAGCTCCCCCGGAGGATCCGCGCGCCGGCCACGAGCGCCGCCGTCTTGTCCCGCGCCACCGAGCGAGCCAGCGGCGCCATGCCGCAGTTGGTGCTCGCGATCAGCTTGTCCGCGTCCACGAACTCGAGGGTCTCCCGGAGGGTCGCCGCGACCTCCTCGGGCGTCTCGACCTCGTCGCTCGCCACGTCGATCGCGCCGACCATCACCTTCTTGCCGCGCAGCAACCCGATGAGCTCCGCCGGCACCCGGGAATGGTGCCGCTCCAGGGCGATCGTGTCGATCGTGGACTCGCGCAGCAGGGGGAACGACGTCTCGTACTGGCGCCACTCCTCCCCGAGCGTGGCCTTCCAGTCGTTGTTCGCCTTGATCCCGTAGCCGTAACAGATGTGCACGGCCGTCTCACACGTCACGCCCTCGGCCGCACGCTCGAGCGTCGCCACGCCCCAGTCGCGGACGTCGTCGAAGAACACGTTGAACGCTGGCTCGTCGAACTGCACGACGTCGACGCCCACCGCCGCCAGCTCCCGCGCCTCCTCGTTGAGGATGCGCGCGAACTCCCACGCGAGCTTCTCGCGGCTGCCGTAGTGACGGTCGGCGAGGGTGTCGATCATGGTCATCGGCCCGGGCAGGGTCCACTTGATGGGCCGGTCCGTCCGCGCGCGCAGGGCCTTCGCGTCGTCCACGAACACCGGCGCCGGCCGGCCCACCTCCCCGACGACGGTCGGCACGCTCGCGTCGTACCGGTCGCGGATCCGCACCGTCTCGCGCCGGTCGAAGTCCACGCCGCCGAGGTGCTCGATGAACGTGGTGACGAAGTGCTGGCGGGTCTGCTCGCCGTCACAGACGATGTCGATGCCCGCGCGCTCCTGGTCGGCCACGGCGAGGGCGAGCGCGTCGAGCTGGCCCTCGCGCAGCTGCTCCCCCTCGAGCTTCCAGGGCGACCAGAGCGTCTCCTCCTCGGCGAGCCAGCCGGGCTTGGGCAGGCTGCCGACGAGGGTGGTGGGGATCAGGGTGGTCATCGGGTCTCCTCGGTGTCTCGTGCGGCGTGGGCGGCGGCCCAGCGCTCCAGCAGGTCGCGGTGCGGTCCCACGAAGTGCTCCTGCGTGTACTCCCCCTGCTCCCGGCCGAGGCGGGCCCGCTCCTCGCGGTCGTAGGCGATCCGGGTCTGCGAGAAGTCGCCGTGGTCCAGGCGCGGCCGGTAGACCTCTCCGGCCCCGGCGTTCGCGTTGTAGATCTCCGGCCGGTAGATCCGCTGGAAGGTCTCCATGGTGGCGATCAGCCCGGCCAGGGAGAGGTTCGCGTGGTCGTTGAGCAGGTCGCCCCGCGAGTAGAACGCCAGCGGCGCCACGGCCCCGCGCGGCAGGAAGCACCGGATCCCCAGGCCCATCCGGCCGAAGTAGCGGTCCGTGCGGGAGGGCGCGTCCTGGCGGTACTCGACCCCGAGCACCGGGTGCTCGTTCGTCAGCCGCCGGTAGGTGCGGCTCGTGGACACGCTGATGCAGATCACGGGCGGCTGCGGGAACCGCTCCCGGTACGCCGGCGAGTCGAGCAGGTGCCGGAACAGCCGCCCGTGCAGGTCACCGAAGCCGTCGGGCTCCTCGGTCCCCGGCGACGTCGCCGCGTGCGCGGGCAGCACCACGGAGAAGTCGTGGTCGCGGACGTAGGAGGAGAAGTTGTTCCCCACACTGCGGCCGAGCACGGCGCCCGTCGCACGCTCGACCACCCGCACGTCGAGCATCTCCATGAGCGGGAAGTCGACGTCCGCGCCGTCGTCGGCGGTGAAGTGCACGTCGATCGAGACGATCTCGATCCGCGCCGTGTAGCGGTCCCGCTCCGGGTTGTCCCAGGGGGCGAGGTCGTTGAGGCGCCCGTCGATCATGGCCAGGGCGGCGCGCAGGTTCTCCCGCCGGTCCGCGCCGCGGGCGAGGTTCGCGAAGTTCGTGGTGGCGCGCGTGCTGGCGGCGGGCGTGTAGTCCTCGTCGAACGGCGTGGTGTGGATGCTGAACGTCAGGTCGTCCACGCGGGTGGGAACGGTGCTCGGGACAAGGGTGGCGTGGCTCATCGGGTCCTCTCCGGGGTGCGAGCGCGGGTGGTGCGGTGGTGGGCGGGTGCGGGACGGGGCACCGCGGACGACGACGACGCCCCGCGGCCGGCGGCGACACGTGCGGCGCACTCGAGGCCGGCCTCGAGGTCCGCCTGCAGGTCGGCCACGTCCTCGATGCCGACGGAGAGCCGGACCAGGTCCGTGGGGACGGCCAGGGGCGTGCCCCGCACGGAGGCGTGGGTCATCTCGGAGGAGTAGCAGAGCAGCGATTCGACCCCGCCGAGGCTGACCGAGAGCGCGAACAGCTCGGTGGCCTCGGCGAACGCGCGGGCCGCGGCCTCTCCCCCGGCCAACCGGATGGAGACGATGCCGCCGAAGCCGTCCATCTGCCGCGCGGCGAGCTCGTGGCCCGGGTGGTCGGGCAGCCCGGGGTAGAAGACCTGAGCGACCTCGGGGCGGCCCTGCAGCCAGCCCGCGAGCGCGGCGGCGTTGGCGCCGTGCCGGTCCATGCGCAGGCCGAGCGTCTTGAGGCCGCGGGCGGCGAGGTAGGAGTCCTGCGGGCCGGCGACCGCGCCGGCGGCGAACTGCTGGTAGGCCACCGCCTCGGCCAGCGCCCGGCCGCGGAACTCGCGGTCGGCCACCACCACGGCGCCGCCGAGCACGTCCGAGTGCCCGCCGATGTACTTGGTGGTGGAGTGCACCACGACGTCCGCGCCGAGGTCGAGGGGCCGCTGGAGGTAGGGCGAGGCGAACGTGTTGTCCACGACCAGCAGCGCGCCGGCGTCGTGGGCGATCTGCGCCCAGGCGGCCAGGTCCGCGATGCCGAGCAGCGGGTTGGAGGGCGTCTCCACCCACAGTAGCGCGGTGCGGCCGGGGCGGACGGCCGCGGCGACCGCCGTCGGGTCGGTGATGTCCACGGGGGTGTTGGACACGCCCCACGGCTCGAGGACGGTGGTGATGAGGCGGTGGGTGCCGCCGTAGCCGTCGCCGCCCAGCACGATGTGGTCGCCGGGGCGCAGCACGGCCCGCAGGAGGGCGTCCTCGGCGGCGAGCCCGGAGGCGAACGCGAACGCCCGGTCGCCGTGCTCGAGGGCGGCGAGCTGGGTCTCGAAGCCGTTCCGGGTCGGGTTGGAGCCGCGGCTGTACTCATGCCCGGCGCGCAGCACGTTGATGCCGTCCTGCACGAAGGTGCTGGTCTGGTAGATCGGCGGCACCACGGCGCCGGTCAGCGGGTCGGGCTCCTGGCCGGCGTGCACGGCGGTGGTGGTGAAGCCGCGGACGGTGGGACGGGAGACGGAGCGGGTGGTGTGGTGGACGGCGGTCATCTCAGCGCACCTCCTGGGTGACGGCGGCGGTCTCGGGGACGGCGGGCGTGGTGGCGGGGACGGCCGGCCCGGCGGCGGTCACCACGGCCAGGGCATGGTCCAGGTCCGCGATCAGGTCGTCGGGACACTCCAGCCCGATGGAGAGCCGGACGGTGGTCTCGGCGATCCCGGCGGCCTCGCGCTGCTGCCGCGTCAGGCGACAGTGCGTCATGGTCGCCGGGTGGGAGACGAGGGACCGGGCGTCGCCGACGTTGACCACCAGCTGAAACAGCTCGAGCGCGTCGAGGAACGGGGCCACGGCCTCGGGGCCGCAGGCCAGGTCGAAGGAGAACACCGAGCCGACGCCGTCCGGGAAGTCGCGGGCGGCCAGCGCCGCGCTGGGATGCCCGGCCACACCGGGGTGGTGCACCCGCGCGACCGCGGGGTGCCCGGCCAGGTGTTGGGCCACGGCCAGCGCGGTGGCGGTGTGGCGGGCCACGCGCAGGTCGAGCGTCTCGAGCCCCTGGATGAACTGCGCCGCGCTCGCGGGGGCGAGGGTGGGGCCGAGGTCGTGCAGGAACTTGCTGCGGGCCAGCGTCAGGTAGGCGCCACGGCCGTGCCGCTCGACCAGCGTCTGCCCGCCGTAGCGGGCCTTGGGCCGGGCCAGCTGCGGCCACCGGTCCGGCGCCGCGCCGTAGTCGAACGTGCCGCCGTCCACGATCGCGCCGCCGAGCACCGCGCCGTGTCCGCCGAGGAACTTGGTGGCCGAGTGCACGACGACGTCGGCGCCGTGCTCCAGCGGCCGGTAGAGGGCCGGCGTCGCGAGGGTGCTGTCCACCACCACCGGCACACCGGCCGCGTGGGCGAGGTCCGCGAGCGCGGGCAGGTCCGGGAGGGTGGCGAGCGGGTTGGTGATGGCCTCGAGGAAGAACGCGCGGGTGTCGGGCCGGACCGCGGCGGCCCACGCGGGCGGGTCCGCCGGGTCCGCGAAGGTGACCTCGATGCCGAAGTCCGCGAACGTGTCCGTCAGCAGGTCGACGGTGCCCCCGTACAGCTGGCTGGAGGCGACCAGGTGCTTGCCGCCCTGCAGCAGCGCCAGCAGGGACAGCGCGACGGCGGCCTGGCCGGTGGCCGTGGCGATCGCTCCGATGCCGCCCTCCAGCGCGGCGAGGCGGTTCTCGAACACCGCGACGGTCGGGTTGCCCGTGCGGCTGTAGGTGAAGCCGGGGGTCTCGAGCCGGAACATCGATGCCGCCGTGGCGTGGTCCGGGAAACGGAACGCCGTGGTCTGGTGGATGGGCGGGACGACCGGCCGGTGGGGCGCGGCGGGCTCGTAGCCGGCGTGGACTTGCTGTGTGGCATGACGGGGCATCTGCTCTCCTCCATCGGTCCTGGCGGTAGCACCGGGCCTGCCGTTCCCGGGGGTCCGGGTCCGGCGGGCGGGTTGCTGCGGCGTCGTCGAGCCAGATCTCTCAGCCGCTCTGGATGGGTGGTGAGCCCATCCCACGCGGTGGGCCGCCGCGAGTCCAGCGGGCGGCCGGCTCGCGCGTCACATGAGCCGCCACCGCGCCATCCAGGACCGGCCGGAGCCTCTCCGGGGCGCGGCGGGCCGTGGCAGACCCGTGTGACGGACCGGCGTGGAGGGGGGTGTGTCAGACTCCCGGGCATGACGCAGAGCACACCGGGCGGACCGGCCACGGGCCTGCCCGACTTCCGTCCCTCGGGCAACCAGGGCGTGGACCCGGCGCTGTACGAGATAGAGAACGCGGCCATGGACCGTGAGGGCGCCCTCTGGGCGGCGCTGCAGGAGGCGGCGCCTTGGGCCGGGCGGACGCTGCTCGACCTCGGTGCGGGCACCGGCTTCTGGCTGCCCCGCTACGCCGACGCGGCCGAGACGATCGCCGTCGAGCCGGACGTGCGCCTGCTGGGGGCCGCCCGCGCCCGCCCCGGCGGGGCGCGCGTGCTGTACGGCTCGGCCGAGCAGATCCCGCTGCCGGAGGCGAGCGTCGACGTCGTGCATGCCCGGTTCGCGTACTTCTTCCCGCACCCGCGCTGGGACGTCCGACCCGGCCTGGACGAGGTCGCCCGGGTGCTGCGGCCCGGCGGCGCGCTCGTGGTGATCGACAACGACACCGAGCGCGGCCAGTTCGCCGAGCTGCTGCGGGCGAGCACGAACGCCGCGGCGCAGGGCCAGGACACGTACGCCCGCGAGTGGTGGGCCGGCGTCGGGGCCCAGACCCGCGAGGTCATGAGCTCGTGGACCTTCGACTCCCGCGCCGACCTCGAGGCCGTCCTGCGGCTGGAGTTCGAGCGAGGGGTCGCCGACGCGTGGCTCGCCGAGCACCCCGCAACGACGTCGCTGAGCTACGGCTACCTGCTCCACGTGTGGCGGTGAGCACGGACCCGCGTCGTCAGACGCCTGCCCCCCGCACCCCTGACGCTGAGACGCCCCCGCCGCCGGAAGGACGGGCGCGGTGGCTGGTCGCCTCCAACGCCCTCGACGCGGGTGGCCGGTCCGCCACGGACGTCGCCCTGGACGTCCTGGCGGTGCTCCTGCTCGGCGTGGGCGCCGACGGCATGGGCGTGCTGATGACGCTCTCCGGGTTGGGATTCCTCCTGCTCGGCGTGCCCATCGGCATCGTGGTGGACCGGCACCTCAGCCCGCGGCTGCTCGCGGCCACCGGCCTCGCCAAGGCGGCGGTGCTCGGCTCGCTCGTCGTGGCGTGGGCGTTCGACGCGCTCACGTTCGGTCACCTCGCCGCCGTCATGGCCCTGCTGGGCGTGCTCACGGTGCTGGCCGAGACCACCCAGACCGCGCTCGTGCCGCGCGTCGTGCCGGCCACCGCCGTCGCCCGCCTGACGGCGCGGCTCGAGTCCGCCGACGCCGCCCTCGTGTTGATCGTGCCCGCCGCGGCGGGCGTCCTCGTCGGGTCGCTGGGCGCGGGACCCGTGCTCGGCATCGCGACGGCGTTCCTCTTCGCGGCGGCGATCGTCGCGCTCCGGGTACGGCTGCGGCCCTCCGCCGCGGTGGACATTCCGGACGACGACGGGGACCCCGGCGTCGCGGACGTCCTGTCCCGCTGGGCCCGGTTCGGGAAGGACGCCGCGGAGGGGTGGACGGTGCTGCGGCGCACCCCGGTCCTGTGGCTGCTGACGATGGGGTCGGTGGCCGCCAACGTGGGCATGGCCCTCTTCGCCCCGGTCGAGGCGGTCTGGATCCTGACCGACCTGCGGCTCGGGCCGGAGTTCCTGGGCGTCCAGATCACCGCCGGTGCGGTCGGGGCACTGGCGGCCTCGTCCCTGGCGGGCCGGGCCATCGACCGCCTGGGCGAGCGCCGGTGCATCCTCCTCGGCTCGGTCGGCTGCGCCGTGGCCGTGGGGCTGCACCTGCTGGCCTACGCCGACCGCGCTCATGCCGGGCCGTGGCTGCTGGCCGGCGCCGCCCTCTGGGGGTTCATGGTCCTGCTCGGGAACATCACCCAGGCCGCCGTGACCGCCCGCGCCTGCCCCGAGGGCACACTCGGGCGGGTCACCGCGATGCGCCGCACCCTCACCCGGGGCTCCGTGCCGCTGGCGACCCTCGCGGGAGGTGCGCTCGGGGCGACGCTCGGGGTCGGCTGGGCGCTCGCGGGGTGGCAGGTCCTGGCGGTGGTCTCGCTGGCCGCCGTCGTGCCGGCCGCGCGACATCTCGGGCCGAGGACGGCTGAGCGCTGAATCCGCGCGACCGATGCTCCTTGCGCGGGCCGTCCGGAATAAGGACGACCCGCGTAGAGAACGTCGGCCCGGCGCGGGACCACCCCGCCGCGCGTCCAGCCCGGCACCCGGCTGGCCCCGCTCAGCCTTCCTGCGTGATGCGCAGGGTGCGCAGGCGGCGGTAGAGCGTCGCCCGGCTCACCCCGAGCGCGGCGGCGGCCCGCACCTTATTGCCGCCGGCCGACTCCAATGCGTCGATGATCGCCTCCCGCTCGGCCCGTTCGAGGCCCAGGAGGGGGACAGTCCCTTCCCCACGGTGTGATGCGGGCAGCTCAGCCACCGTCACACGGCCGCCCCCAGCCCTCCGCCCAACACGGCCCACGACGTACTCCAGCTCGACCAGGTTGCCCGGCCAGTGCTGCTGCGCCAGGACGCGCACGGCCTCCGGGGAGAACATCGGCGCCGAGGCGCCGTGCACCTGGGCCGCCATAGCCGCCAGCAACGCCGGGAACTCGGCGAGCCGACGGCGCAGCGGCGAGAGCTGGACGCGATGCTCCGTCAACGCGAGCACGGCCGAGACATCGGTCGTCGGCTGCACCTGGGCGGTCATGACAATCCGGCACCGCCCCTGTCGGAGGGCTCGTCTCAGTCCTGGCAAGAGCCGAGGTTCCAGCGCGTCGACGTCGTCAACCACCACCGGCGGGCCGGGCCGCCGCACGAGGGCCTCGAGCCCCCGTAGCCAGGTCGTGTCCTCGGGGGTCTGGGCGCGGCCGACCTCGAGTATGACGGCGTCGGGGCCAGCGATCCTCCGGGCGGCCGCCGTGCGGCCGGAGCCGGGCTCCCCGATCACGCTCACCGAGCCCCGTGCCTCGCGGGCCGCTTCGACGGCCGGAGCCCAGGTCCCGCGCCCCGCCCCCGGCGTGGGACGCGGCGTGGTTTCCGTCGCGGCCCTCTCCAACCGCATCAGGGTCATGCCA
The DNA here is from genome assembly GCF_037853785.1 of Micrococcus sp. GPGPB33. Taxonomy (NCBI): domain Bacteria; kingdom Bacillati; phylum Actinomycetota; class Actinomycetes; order Micrococcales; family Micrococcaceae; genus Micrococcus; species Micrococcus sp. GPGPB33. Next base: position 889,421 of record NZ_JAQMWO010000002.1, on the reverse strand, counting down.
GACGCCTCGGACACGTCCGCGACGCTGAAGCCCCCCGCCACGCCCACATCGCCACCGTCGAGCTCCCCCGCCGCGCTCGCACCGCCAGGGCCCGCAGCTCCGATCCGTCGAGACACCGCACCAACCGCTCCGCCGCGGCATTCAGGAGGATCGACTCCTCACCCACGCCCACCACGGCACTACCCCGGCCCCGGGTGAGGCGGCGGAACTCCGTCAGAAGCCGCAACTCGTCTGCGTACGTGGCCGCGCCTAGCGCCTGCTCAATCTGTCGTCCGAGGTGCCGGGCCAGGCCCTCCACGAGCGTCGGCGTCGCCCCGGCGAACGTCACCACGCTGAGCGCCCCATGGACGCGCCCGACGCCCGGATGCGCGAGGGGCACCCCGAAGCAGGAGAAGGCCCGGAACGCGTCGAGATAGTGCTCCTCCCCGTCGACGGCGACGCCTCGGCCCAGCTCAAGGGCGGCGCCGATCCCGTTGAACCCCGCCGCCTCCTCGGCCAGGCAGACCCCCACATCCAGCCCCCGCCGCCGAATCTGCTCCCCCAACGCCGATTTCCATGGCCCCACGAGGCGGATCAGTCGTCCGCTGCGGTCGGAGGCAAAGAGGAAGAGGTCAAGGCCGGCGAAATCACGCGCCACGTCGGCCAGGGTGGTGGCGACCGCATGGTCGAGTGCCGCCGCGCGTGCCCGCACGTCGAGAGTGGCAGTGGTCAGCGTGTCGTCTGCGCGCACCCCGTGCAACCGGGACCGCCGCCAGCCGGATTCCGTCTCGAGGCGATTCGACACCATGACGGTTATGCCCGCCCGTGCGGCCACTCTGAGATGCACATCACGGTCGAGAAGCCTAGGTGTAAGAGGTCATGACGTTGTTGACTCGGGCCGGGGCCAACGAGGCCGGAGGAGCGTCTCCGCAGGAGGTATGAGACCGATGGTAGTTGTAGTGGTTCACCCACACCGCCAGGGCCTCACGCCGAGCTTGCTCTGAGGTGTAGGGGCGGGCGTAGAGGACCTCATCGACCATCAGCCGGTTGTACCGCTCGACCTTCCCGTTATGGCGCGGGGTGTAGGGTCGGATCCGGTGATGCCGGCCCCCGAGCGAGACCACCTTCGCGGTGAAGTCCGCAGCCCGATAGTTGTTCCCGTTGTCCGTGATCACCCGGTCCACGGTGATGCCGTGGGCGGCGAAGAACGCCCGCGCCCGGCAGTAGAAGCTCACGGTCGTGGCCGCCCGCTCGTCCTCCAACGCCTCGGTGTAGGCCAGGCGGGTGTACCCGTCGATCGCCGAGTGCAGGTAGGTGTAGCCGACCCGCCGGCCAGGCCCGCGCTTGGAAGCACGGCCTGCTTCACTTTCACGTCCGTGGGTGCGCCAGCCGCCCCCGTCTGGGATCTTCCCGATCTTCTTCACATCCAGGTGCACCATGTGCCCCGGCCCTCTCGCGGTGATCTTCTGGGGTCGTTGGCGCAGGTCCTCACCTGTGGGCGCGAGGTCTGGCAACCGGGAGATGCCCAGCCGGTGCAGCCACCTGCCCACCGTTCGGAGGCACACCCGGTGGCCCTCGGAGACGAGGTGGTGATGGATCCGGCGGGCCGACCACTTGCACTCCCGGCGCAGGGTGAGGATCTGGGTGACCAGGGCCGGGTCGAGCTGGGCAGGTGAACGGCGCGGACGGCTGGGCCGGTCGAGCAGCCCGGCCTCGCCCTCGGCGCGGTAGCGGGCCACCCAGGTGGCCACCGTGGGCCGGCTCACCCGGAACTCGGCGGCCACGTGCGCCTGTGGGATCCCGTCGTGCAGGTGGCGGTGGACCATCCTGAGACGGCCGGTGGGGGTCAGGGGTGCGTTAGCGTGAGTCATGAGTGGGTCTTTTCGGGCAGGTGGGTTGTTGAGGAACTTCCATCCTGCGGGAGAGGCCCACTCGTCTCATCTCAGCCGGCGCCTCGTGGCAAGAACCTCATGACCCACAACACCTAGGTGTTGTGGGTCATGAGGTTCTTGACACGAGGCACGGGCTGAGATGAGACGAGCGGGCTCCGCCCCGCAGGATGGGAATTGCGACATCCACTCATCCGCGGAAGGAAGCCCGCTCGTGACTCACGCTAACGCACCTCTGACCCCCACCGGCCGGCTGCGCATGGTCCACCGCCACCTGAACGACGGGATCCCGCAGTCCCACGTGGCCGCGGAGTTCCGCGTCAGTCGGCCCACGGTGGCCACCTGGGTCGCCCGCTACCGTGCCGAAGGCGAGGCAGGACTGCAAGACCGCTCGAGCCGGCCCCATCGCTCACCTGCCCGGCTCGACCCCGCGATCGTGGCCGAGCTGGAGGCCCTGCGCCGGGCCGAGAAGTGGTCCGCCCGGCGCATCCATCACCATCTGGTCGGCGAGGGCCACCAGGTGTGTCTTCGCACCGTGGGGCGATGGCTGCACCGGGCCGGGATCTCCCGCCTACGGGACCTGACCCCAGCCGGAGAAGACCTCCGCCGGCAGCCGGCCCGGAGGATCACCGCGAGGGGGCCAGGGCACATGGTGCACCTGGACGTGAAGAAGATCGGACGCATCCCTGAAGGGGGAGGCTGGCGCGCCCACGGAAGAGACAGTGAGGCAGGGCGTGCTTCCAAGCGGGGGTCTGGCCAGCGGGTCGGCTACACCTACCTGCACTCGGCGATCGACGGGTTCACCCGCCTGGCGTACACGGAGGCGCTGGAGGATGAGCGGGCGGTGACCACGATCGGGTTCTACTGCCGGGCCCGCGCGTTCTTCGCCGCTCACGGCATCACCGTGGACCGGGTGGTCACGGACAACGGGAACAACTACCGGGCCGTGGACTTCACCCGGAAGGTGGTCTCTCTCGGGGGCCGGCATCACCGGATCCGCCCCTACACCCCGCGCCATAACGGGAAGGTCGAGCGGTACAACCGGCTGATGGTCGACGAGGTCCTCTACGCCCGCCCGTACTCCTCAGAGCGGGCTCGGCGTGAGGCCCTGCAGGTGTGGGTGAATCACTACAACTACCATCGGCCGCATACCTCCTGCGGAGAGGCTCCTCCGGCCTCGTTGGCCCCGGTGCGTGTCAACAACGTCATGCCCTCCTACACCTAGGCCGCCCGTCCGCACATCACCAGGACCCCCGCCGTCAGGATGGGCCACCGCCGCCGCGGGTGTCGCAGAACTGCACACCCCGCCCCTACGGCACCGGTCATAGCCTGACTCTGCCACATGTGATCTAGGTCATATTCAGGCGACAGGAATCGACCCTAGTGAATGGAGAACGATTATGCGCGCAGCGCTCGCAATGAAGGTCGGGGGCAAGTTCGAGATCCATGATGTGGTGATCGACGACCCGGTGGGGCGGGAGGTCTTGGTGGACGTGAAGGCCTCCGGCCTGTGCCACTCGGACCTGCACCTCATCGACCACGACTTCGGCCTGCCCCTGCCCGCCGCCGGAGGGCATGAGATCTCCGGTGTCGTCGCCGCGGTCGGCCCCAGCGTGACAAGCCTGAAGCCGGGCGACCGCGTCGTCGCCTGTCTGATCGCCTACTGCGGGGCCTGCGCGCGGTGTCTCGCGGGCCAGACCACCCTGTGCCTGAATCAGGAGGCTGTGGTGCGGGGGCCGGAGGAGAAGCCACGCCTCACACTTCAGGACGGCACGCCCGTCGCCCAGTCCGTCAACGTGGGCGGATTCGCCGAGCAGGTACTCGTCCATGAGAACCAGCTAGCCGTTGTCAACGAGGACATCCCCTTCCCGCAGGCCGCGCTCATCGGTTGCTCGGTCGTCACCGGTGCTGGCGCGGCCATCAACACGGCCCACGTACGGCCCGGTGACACGGTGGCCGTCGTGGGCGTCGGTGGCATCGGCCTCAATGCCGTGAGCGGTGCCCGTCTATGCGGCGCCAAGCGCGTGATCGCGATCGACCTGGACGACTCCAAGCTTGAGGCGGCCCGCCGGTTCGGCGCCACCGACGTGGTCAACTCGGGCTCCGGGGACGCCGTCGAGGCGGTCCTCGGGATCACGGGCACCGGAGTGGACCACGCGTTCGAGGCCATCGGGTTGCCAGTGACCCAGCAACTCGCCCAGGACGTTCTCGGACCTGGCGGAACCGCGTACCTGATCGGCATTGCCCCGCCCGGGACCACGGCCCAGTTCGGCGCCTCGCTCGATTCGCTGTTCGCACAGCGACGCCTGCAGGCGGTGGCCATGGGCTCCTCCAACATCCAGCGCGACATCCCGCTGTACGCCGACCTGTACGTCCAGGGACGTATGGATCTGGACCACATGGTCTCCCAGGAGATCTCCCTCGATGAGATCAATACCGGGTACGAGCGGCTCCTCAACGGCGAGGTGATCCGTTCCGTCATCACCTCGTTCTGATGCCCCACTCCCCATCTCACGACTCCTAGGACGCACCATGACTGAGACATCGAACTCCCCTATGACCGCGCGAGTACGCGCCTTCCTGGACCGCCCCCACCGCCTCCTGATCGGCGGTGAATGGGTCGACGCGGCGTCCGGGAAGACCTTCGAGACCCGGGATCCTGCCACCGGCGAGGTGCTCGCCACGGTGGCGCACGCCGAGCAGGCCGACATCGACGCCGCCGTCGCCGCGGCCCGTGCCGCCTTCGACGAGGGCTCATGGGTGCGGATGCGGCCGAATGTACGCGAGGACCTGCTGTGGCGGATCTCCAACCTGATCACCGAACGCCTCGAGGACTTCGCGCTCCTGGAGTCCCTCGACCAGGGCAAAGGCGTGGGCATCGCCAGCGCCTTTGACGTCCGCGCCGCTGCGGACTGCTTCCGTTACTACGCGGGCTGGCCCTCGAAGCTGCAGGGGGCCGTCAATGCTCCATCCATGCTGCTGGCCCCGCCCGAGGCCGAGTTTCACTCCTACACACGGCGCGAGCCCGTGGGCGTGTGCGGTCAGATCATCCCATGGAACTTCCCGCTGTTGATGGCGGCCTGGAAGATCGCCCCCGCACTGGCCACGGGCAACACCGTGGTCCTCAAGCCCGCGGAGCAGACGCCGCTGACAGCACTGATGCTGGGCGAACTGTTGACGGAGGCAGGCGTGCCGGCTGGCGTCGTCAACATCGTCACCGGCCACGGCGACGCCGGTGCTGCGCTCACCGCCCACCCTGACGTGGACAAGGTCGCGTTCACCGGCTCCACCGAGGTGGGCAAGAAGATCGTGGGGGCGGCGGCCGAAAACTTGAAGAAGGTGTCGCTCGAGCTGGGAGGCAAGTCCCCCAACATCGTGTTCGCGGATGCCAACATCGACGCCGCCGTGGACGGGGCGCTCATGGGATTCACCCTGAACTCGGGTCAGGCCTGCGAGTCCGGCACGCGCGTGTTCGTGCACGCCGACGTCTACGACCGGTTCAACGAGGCCCTCGCCGCGAAGATGCGCCAGATGAGCATCGGTCCGGGCACCGAGGACGCCGCCATCACCCCGCTGGTCTCCCAGGAGCAGCTGGACCGGGTGATGGGCTTCGTTGAGGAGGGCAAGCGGGACGGTGCCGTCGCTCTGACGGGCGGGCAGCGGCACGGCGACGCCGGCTTCTACGTGGAGCCCACCCTCTTCACGGAGACCACCCCGGAGATGTCCATTGTCCGCGAGGAGATCTTCGGCCCGGTGGCCGTCTCCGTGAAGTTCACCGACGAGGACGAAGTGATCCGCGCCGCGAACGATTCGGTATACGGCCTCGCCGCCGCCCTGTGGACCCGGGACGTCTCCCGTGCCCACCGCGTGGCCGCACGGCTCAAGGCCGGCACGGTGTGGGTCAATACCTTCCATGCCCTGGACTCGCAGCTGCCGTTCGGTGGCTTTCGGCAGTCCGGCTGGGGCCGGGAGCTGGGCGCGGAGAGCTTGGAGCTGTACACCCAGGTGAAGTCCGTGACCATCGCACTCTGACAGACGAACGCCAGTCGGTCAGCCGCCGCGGGTGGGATCCTGCGGCGGCTGACCGACATCGGTGGTCATTCACAGGGGCGCCTGCCGCATCCGCCCGTCGCGGCAGGGCTGAGGGCAAGGCCCTGCATTTCAGCGACGCAATCCGGCGCTACGACGCCGGCTCCACGACGCTGACTTCAACCGCGCCTGGATCTTCCTGTGTCTGATCCGAAGATCGGGCCGGTCACGCTTTTCGCATTCGCCTCTCAGCCACCGGTACGGCCACCGCAAGCGGGAGCGCCGCAAGTCTCGGTCCCATCCGTGGCCTCGTGCCCACCGCACGGCTGATCCCCCGCCACCGGATGGGCGGCGAGGGATCAGCCACTGATCGAGGCGGTGCGCTCGGGGTCGGCTGGGCGCTCGCGGGGTGGCAGGTCCTGGCGGTGGTCTCGCTGGCCGCCGTCGTGCCGGCCGCGCGGTGGGTGGATGCGGGGCGCGACGACGTCGACTGAGGCCGAGACGCTGACGCGGACACCGAGGTCGCTTAGTGTGTGGCCATGGTCACTCGCCCCGTGCTCCAGCAGCCGGTGATCGACGCCGTCGACATCCGTTCCGTCGCGGAGTTCTACCGCGAGCTCCTCGGCCTCCACTACCGCGCGGGCGACGAGCTCGCGGACGGTCGCGAGCCGGACAGCGCGGACTGGCTCGTGCTGCTGGACGACGACGGCCGCCGCGTCCTGACATTCCAGCGCACCGACGAACTGAAGCCCAGCACGTGGCCGTCACCCGAGGTGCCGATGCAGCTGCACCTGGATTTCACCGTGCCGGACCGCGATTCCCTCGACGCGGCCCACGACCACGCCCTGCGCCTGGGCGGGCGCCTCGTCCAGGACCGCTCCGACGACGAGGACGAGCCCCTGTACGTGTTCGCGGACCCGGCCGGCCACCCCTTCTGCGTCTTCGTGGGGTGAGCGCGGCAGACCGCGGGGGTGGTTTCACGCACATGTCGAAGACAAAGAAGCCGGTTCAGTGCCGTCGGTAAGGTCGTCGGGTGATCCCGCAACCCACCGATCGACTCACGTTCCGGTGCATGACCGACGCTGACCTCGACGACATGTGCAGGCTCCGCGGAGACGCGGAGGTCATGCGCTACTACCCGCGGGCCAAGTCGCGCAACGAGGTGCAGCGGTGGATCAACTGGTCGAAGGACAACTACGCCAAGCATGGGTTCGGCCTGTGGGTCATCGAACACCGGACCACCGGCGACTTCATCGGTGACTGCGGCCTGACCTGGCAGAACGTCGACGGCCAGGAGGTCCTCGAGGTCGGCTACCACGTCCTGCCTGAACGCCAGGGACAGGGACTGGCAACCGAGGGGGCCTCTGCCTGCCTGCGACACGGGTTCGAGACCCTCGACGCAACGATGGTCACCGCGATCATCAACCCCGACAACATGGCTTCCCGTCGCGTGGCCGAACGAATTGGCATGACCGTGTGGAAGAGGACGCGCGATCCCAGTAGAGCGCCGATCGTGGTCTACAGCAGCCACGGCCAAGAGGCATGACGCACTGAACTGCCGCCATGGGTGCGTGCCCACTGAGGAGACACGCCCTGCGCCCAGCCGGCCAGGCGCTTCTGCGTCTTCGTGGGGTGAGCGCGGCAGACCGCGGCGGCTCAGCCCTCGAGCCGCTGGTCGAACTCCTCGTGGTCCAGCTGGCGGTGCATGCGGTCATCTTCAAGATACGGTGCCGTCCATGCATCTGGACCCGGCCGAGACGAACCGCCGCGCCTACGATGACGCCCGCGTCGTCGCGGGGATCGCCCCGGCGGGGACCGCGTCGAGTGGCGGCGGGGCACGGCGGAGCTGATCGAGCCGGCGTCGGTGGACCTGGCGGTGGACCGCGTCTGGAGCGGCTGGCACGGCCGCCCATTCGACGCGGCGGAGCACCCGCTGATGATCATCGGGGCCTGTCCACAGGGGGCCTGACCCGTCCACCCGTCATGGCAGGATGACGCATGTCACACGTGATGCGAGGGGGGAACCATGACGGACACGACCACGGCCCGCCCCATGCGGCCGGCCCACTTCGACGACGACCCGCCCGTCCGCGGGATCGGCCACCTCCGGCACCCGGTGGTGTGGGGCGGGCTGATCGGGGTGGTCGGCGGCGGCGCCTTCCTGTTCGGCGGGATCGCGGGGCTGCCGGCCGAGCACCAGGGCACGCTGCGCGGCAGCGCGATCGCGCTGATCGGCTTCACGTTGGTGGTCGTGCTGCTGCGCCGGCGGGTGCTGCCCGCCGTGCAGGCGCCCGCCCGCGGCGCGTCTACGGGATCGCCGTCGTCACGATGCTGGCGCTCCTCCCCGTGACACGCCTGGTGGCACTCGCGCTCGACGCACCGACGGCGCAGATCGCCCTGGTGGCCGCCGTGGTGGGCGGCCACTTCCTCCCGTTCGCCCGGGCATTCCAGGCCCCGGTGTTCTGGTGGATCGGCGGGGCGATGGCCGTGCTGGGGCTCGCCGGTGCCGTAGTCGCGGTTCTCGGCGATCCCGTGGCCGGGCCCGCGGGGGCGGCCGAAGCGGGAGCTGCGATGCTCGTGATCGTCGCGGCACAGGGTCTGCTGGCGTCCCCTCGGCAGGACTGAGGGCCGGACCATGACCATGCTTCAGGCCATCCGCCGCTACTACGCCGGCTACGCGCAGTTCAGCGGGCGCGCGTCCCGCGCCGACTTCTGGCTCGCGGCGCTCTACGTGTGGCTCCTGCAGGCCGTCGTTCACTTCGTGTCCACCGTCCTGGACGTGTTCCTCCTCGGCTCCCCGGACCTGTCCCTCCGCGACGCGGCCGTCCTCCTCGTGGGGATCACGCACGCACTCCCCTCGCTCGCCCTGCTCGCCCGGCGCCTCCACGACGCCGGCTTCAGCCGCGCGTGGCTGTTCCTCGGGCTGGTGCCGTTCGTCGGCCCGCTCACGCTGCTCGTGTTCGCGCTCCAGCCGTCCGCCCCGCGCCTCGGACACCCCGCCGATGCGTCGGACCCGGTGCCGGCGGGGGCCACGGCCGCGCGGCGCTGACCCCCGCTCCCCTGGCCCGACCTGATCAGTGATCGTGGTCGGTGTGCTCGTCGGACTCGTGGCCGTGATCGTGGTCGGCGTGCTCGTCGTGGCCGGACTCGGCATCAGCGCCCTCCTCGGGCTTCACGGACTCCGGCTGGCCGGTGACCACGGCCATCTCGACCGGGGCGAACTCCAGGTCCTTCTCCAGGACGGTCTCACCGGTCTCCAGGTCCACGGCCACGAGCCTCCGGTTCTCCGCGTCCGTCACGTAGGCGGTGTTCCCGGCGACCTTCAGGATCGGACCGGGCTCCTGCCACTCGTCCTTCTCCTTCCACGGCTCGATCACCGGGTACTCGGCGGTGACCTCACCGGTCTCCTCGTCGATCACGGTGACCTCGCCGTCGTAGGTCAGCACGACCGCGGAGCCGTCCTCAGCGCGGCCGAGCGAGCGGAACCAGTAGGACGAGCCGAGGTCCACGGTGGTGAGCTCATCGGTGCGGGTGTCGATGAGGGCGATCCCCGTGGGCCGCTCGACGGCTTCCTTCGGCTCCTCCTCGACCTTGTGATCACCCAGGACGATGGGTGAGTCATGCAACCCGAACAGGTTCCCGGAGCGCTGGTACTCGGTCTCGACCTCCACCTTGTGGAACTCGCCGTCCCGGTACACGACGGGCCCGTTCTCGCAGCCCATCACGACGACGTCGCCCGCCTCCGTCGGCTGGGCCGCGGCCTCGCCGTGGCTGCCGGGGCAGTCGTCGGTCTCGGCCGTGACCTCGCCGGTCTTCGGGTCGATCACCTGGAGCGTGTTCCGGGAGTCCTCGGTGCCCTGCGTGGTGAAGAGGGTGCCGTCGGAGAGCTCGAGCGCCACGCCGTGGTGCGGGTCCTCGGTCTCGGCCTCCGTCATGACGGGCATGAGGTCCGGGGTCGCCTTGTCCAGGTGGGTCGAGTCGAAGGTCCGGATCGCGCCCGTGCCGTCCGCGAAGAGGGTGGTCTTGCCGTTGTGGGTGACGACGTGGCCGGGATGCTCACCCGGGAACGTTACGCCGGTCATGCCGGGCGCGGACTCGTAGTTGTGGACGTGATCGCCGTGGGCCTTGGCCTGGATGCCGGTGGAGAACACCTCCCAGCCGTTCCCGGTGGTCACCAGGACGTCCTTGCCGTTGCCGGCGTTGCTCAGCCGCGTGAAGCCCGGGACGTCCTGCTCCCTCACCACCTCCCCGGACTCGGCGTCGAGCAGCGTGAGCCCGCCCTCGTGGGAGAGCAGGATGCGCGGGGTCACCGCGGAGACCTCGGTGGTCCGGGTCGGGTCGACGCGGTCCCCCTCGGAGACGGAGGAGGCCGCCCTCGCCTCACCCGACGGCGACTCGGCGCCGTCCGCGGCGGGGGCGGGGGCCGACGTCGGCCCGGACGGGGCGGCGTCCGCGCCGCACGCCGTGAGGGCGATGGCCGCGGCGGCGAGGGTGGCGGAGAGAGCGGCGGTGCGCGCGGAACGGCGCTGCGGGGCGGAGTGGGACACGGGGAGCCTTTCACGAGGGCGGAAAGATGCGACTGATTCACAATAAGGACTGTTGCGGATGGTTCGCAATACGGCGGGGGCGTCTGCCCGTCATCCCGGCGGCGCCGACGGCGCGCCCCCGTCGCGGGAACCGGCACGTGACGCCCTCGAGCGCGCGGCGACCCGCCTGTTCGAGGTGGGCGGGGCCTCCGCGACCCTGCGCACACGCGGGCTGGACCGGCATGGGCGCAATGCGCGGGTGCTGGTCAGCCACAACCCGCTGATCTACCGCGCCCGACTGCTCGGCGACCGGGCCGTCACGGACACGCCGGTCGGGCGGCTGAGGCGTCGGGCGGTGCGGCGCGCGGCGGAGCCCGTCAGGCCAGGCCGCGCGCCGCATGCCAGGCGGCGATCCGCTCGAGCGCCTCGTGGACGGCGTCCGGGCCGGCGGCGAAGGAGAGCCGGACGGACTCGGGCCCGTGGACGGCGTCGAAGTCGTCGCCGGGGGTCAGCGCGACGCCGGCCTCCTCCAGCAGGGCGGCGCAGTAGCCGACGGCGCTGCCGAACTCCGCCAGCATGCCCGGGGCGAGACGGGCCCAGAGGTAGAAGGCGCCGTCGGCGGGGGCGGCGTCGGCCCAGCCGAGCCGGGGCAGGGCGGCCAGCACGACGCCGCGCGTCGCCGTGAAGCCGCCGGCCTGCTCGGCACAGAACGCGTAGGACTCCTCGCTGAACGCGTGGACGGCCGCCTCCTGGGCCGCGGCGGGCGGGCAGAGGGCGACCGAGCCGGCGAGGCCGTCGACCGCGGCGGCGAGGTCGTCCGGCATGAGCATCCAGCCCAGCCGCCAGCCGGGCATGCCCCAGTACTTGGAGAACGAGCTGACCACGAGCGCGGTGCGGGAGGTGCGCCATGCGCAGGCGCCGAGCCCCTCCCCGTCCGTGTGCACGATGCCGTGGTAGATCTCGTCCGAGACGAGCCGCACACCGCGTTCCTCGCACCAGCGGGCGAGTTCGGCGAGCTCGGCGGCGCTGACCATCGTGCCCGTGGGATTGGCCGGGGAGGCGAGCACGAGCCCCGCGACCGGGCCCTCCGCGAGCGCCGCCTCCAGGTGGGCGACCGTGGGCTGGTAGCGGGTGCCGGCGTCGACGTCCACGTCCACCACCTCCACCCCGAGCGCCGTGAGGATGTTGCGGTACGCCGGATAGCCGGGGCGCGGCAGGAGCACGCGGTCCCCCGGGGGAACGCCGCGAGGAAGCCGAGCATGAACGCCCCCGAGGAGCCCGTGGTGATCGCGACCTGCTCGGGGCGCACGTCGAGCCCGTACCAGCGGCGGTAGTGGCCGGCGACGGCGGCCCGCAGCTCCGGCAGGCCCAGCGCCGGGGTGTAGGTGAGGGCACGGCCGGAGGCGTGGACGGCGGCGGCCGCGGCGTCGACGGCGGGCGGGGCGCCCCCGCCCGGCTCCCCCGCGCACAGGCTGACGACGTCGTGGCCGGCGGCGCGCAGTGCGGCGACCCGGCCAAGGATGCTCATCACCGTGAACGGCGGCACCTGCGACCGGGCGGACGGCACGAAGGTGGGGGTGGTGGTGCTGGAACGGGACGGGCGACGCATGGCCCGAGGCTACCCCCCGCTTTCGTTCGGGAAACGGCGCCCCGGGGACGACTTTCGTTGACGAAACGGGCGGGCGGGACGCCGTTTCATCAACGAAAACGTCGCGACACGCCGCCGTTTCGTGAACGAAAACGTCCGGCCCGCCTCGCGCGGCCCTCACTCCTCGGCGCCGAGCAGCTCCCGGATGTCCTCGGCGGTGAGGGAGTCGGTGAAGGCGCCGGCGCCGGAGTCGTCGGACTCGTCCATGAGCGCGCCGAACAGCTCGGCCTTGCGCCGCTGCAGCTCGAGCACCTTCTCCTCGATCGTCCCCTCGGACACGAGCCGGTAGACCATCACGGTCCGCTCCTGCCCGATCCGGTGCGCCCGGTCCACGGCCTGCGCCTCCGCGGCGGGGTTCCACCACGGATCCATGAGGAACACGTAGTCCGCCTCGGTCAGGGTCAGGCCGAAGCCACCCGCCTTCAGGGAGATCAGGAACACCGGCGCCTCGCCCTCACGGAAGCCACGGATCACCTCGGCGCGCCCGCGCGTGGAGCCGTCGAGGTACGCGTGCTCGATCTCCAGGTGGTCCAGCTCCTCGGCGATCACCCGCAGGAAGCTCGTGAACTGGCTGAACACGATCACGCGGTGCCCCTCGCCGATCACCTCGGTGAGGTCGTCGAGGAACCGCTCGAGCTTCGAGCTGGGCACGGAGGCGTACTGGTCGTCGACGATCTGCGGCGCCAGCGCGAGCATCCGCAGCAGCGTGAGCGACTTGAAGATGGTGAACCGGTTGCCGTCCATGTCCCCGAGCAGGCCCAACACCTTGCGGCGCTCGCGCTGGAGCACGCGGTCGTAGAGCTTGCGGTGGGCCGGCTCGAGCTCCACCTGGAGGATCTGCTCCTGCTTGGACGGCAGGTCCTTCGCCACGAGCTCCTTGGAGCGGCGCAGCATGAACGGGCGCACGCGGCGGCGCAGGGCCGCCATCCGCTCGGGGTCCCCCCGGTCTCGATGGGGGTCACGTAGGTCTCGCGGAACCGGCGGTGGCTCGGGAACAGGCCCGGCACGACGACGCCCAGCAGCGCCCACAGGTCGCTGAGGGAGTTCTCCATCGGCGTGCCGGTGATGGCCAGCCGGAAGGGGGCGCGCAGGTCGCGGGCCACCGTGTGCACCTTCGCGGCGCGGTTCTTCAGGAACTGTGCCTCGTCGAAGACCACCCCGCCCCAGTCGAGTCCGCCGTACTGGCCGGCGTCGATCCTCAGGAGCGTGTAGCTGGTGACCACCACGTCCGCCCCCGCCACCTCGTCCGCCACGGCGGTGCCGCGCTTGCGGGTGGTGGTGTCCAGGACGCGCACGTCGAGGTCCGGGGTGAACTTCTCGGCCTCGGCCGCCCACACGGACACCACGGAGCTCGGCGCGACCACGAGGAACGGCGGCCGCTCGGGCCGGGCCTGGCGCGCGTGGGCGAAGAGCGCGAGGGTCTGGACGGTCTTGCCCAGGCCCATGTCGTCGGCCAGGATCCCGCCGAGGTCCTGCTCCCACAGGAACGCGAGCCAGCGCAGGCCCTCCTCCTGGTAGGGGCGCAGGTCGGCCTTCAGGCCGGCGGGGCGCGGGGCCTCGGGGAGGCGCTCGACGGCGGCCAGACGCCCGACGGCGGCGGTCCACTCCGGGTCCTCGTCCACCTCGTCCGCGAGCTCCTTGAGGTCCTCCCAGAAGCCGACCTGGTGCCGTGAGACGGGGGTGTGCTCCGGGGTCCACTCCTGCAGGGTGGCGGCCTCGGAGAGCAGGGCGCGCAGCCGGTCGAAGGCGGGGTGGTCGAGGCCCAGGTAGGAGCCGTCCGAGAGGATCAGCGTGGTCCTGCCCTGCACGAGCGCGGTGAACAGCTCCACGAACGGCAGCACGTGCCCGTCCACGGAGACCTGCACACCGAGGTCGAACCAGTCGTTCTGCGTGGCCTTCGTGCCGACCTCGATGCGCGGGGCGGCCTTCAGCTCGCGGTAGTCGGGGCGGTCGCCGGTGACGTCCACGCGCACGTGGTCGGCGCGCTGCAGCAGCGGCAGCACCTGCTCGGAGAACCGGGCGGCGCCCACGCCCTCGAGGACCTGCTCCTCGGCGCGGCCGGCGCGCGGCCAGAGCTCGGCCACGGCGCGCAGCACCGCGTCCTCGTGCCGGGTGTCCCGCAGGGGGTCGCCGCCGGCGTCGAGGCCGAGTTCGCGGGGCGGGTCGAAGTAGAGCCAGGACCAGCGCAGCACGAGCTCGTGGTCGGGCCGGAAGTCGGCGCGCAGCCGCAGCACGGGCGGCTCGAACTCGGGCAGCTCCACGGAGGCGTCGCCGCTGGTCACGGGCAGGGCGCCACGCAGCCGCGGGTAGATCCGGCCGAGGAACTCCTCGCGGTCCGCGGCGGGCACGCGCACGGGCCCGCCGGCGAGCACGAGCTGCTGCACGGCCTCGGGGACGGGGCGTTCGGCGGGGATCAGGTGGAGCACGGCCTCCTCGTCCGTGAGCTCCACGCGGTAGAAGCCGATGCCGCCCACGGCGTGCACACCGCTCAGCCCGGGGACGGGCGGGGCCGGGTCGAGGGCCGGGGCCACGTCCAGGCCGCCGTCGGGGGCGCCGGTGACGTCCAGCCCGACGGCGGCGGGCGCCTCCAGCACCACGTCCGTCAGCAGCCCCAGCGGCACGAGCTCCACCCCGACCTCGCGGGCCTCCGCGAGCAGCTGCCAGATCCGCGGGGAGTCGAAGACGTGCAGACCGAACCAGGCGTCGCCCGGGTAGGAGTCCTCGGCCTGGACCTGACGCCAGATCAGGCGCATCGCCCGCTCCTGGGCGGGGGCGAACTCGGCGCGCGGGAACTGGAACGCCTTCCACGTCAGCCCGCCCTTGATCCACGTCCCCTTGGCCCCGCGCTTGAGCGGGCGCACGGTCACGTACAGCGGGCGGCCCTCGCGCACCTGCTCCTCCCCGGCCGTCGCCGGGCCCCACTGCTGGAACGCGTTGCGGGAGGACTCGGCCACGAGCTCCACGCCGATCGCCAGCGCGGGCGGCGTGCCCAGCCGGCGCGGACCGTCGAGCCCGGCCAGCGGCTCCATGACCCGTCGCCAGTCCAGGCCGGCAGCGGGTGGGGGCGCCGCCCCGTCCGCGGCCGGGGCGTCGAGGCCGGCCGGGCCGCCGCCGTCGTGGCCCCGGCCGGCGGGCGCGGGCAGCGCGTCCGCCGTGGTGACCATCTCGGCGAGCTTGCGGCGGGCGTCGTCGAGGGCCTGGTCGGCGTCGAGGCGGACCACCTGGTAGAGCGCGGCGGCCACGTGCTTGCAGTCCGTCCCGACCGGGCACGTGCAGCGCCCGCCCACCGGCTCCATAAGGGCGCCGGCGCCGTCCTCGGCGGCGTCGTCGTAGGCCTCCTGCAGCTGCACCTGCACCCGGTAGGGGCTGGGCGCGGTGCCCTGGACGGAGGCGCTCAGACGGCCGGTGGCGGCGTCATAGCGCAGGCGCCCCACGGCACCCGACGCGGCCACGGCGAAGCCGCGGTCCGCACTGGTGGGCCCGACGACGGCGCGGATGGCCTCGGTGCGCAGGTGCGGCAGGACGTCTCCGGAATCTGCAGTGGCCATAGCGAGCAGTCTTTCACGGACCGTGCCGGGCCCGCTCCGACCGACGCAGGTCCGGCGGCGTGCCCACTCACGGGCCCCGGGTCCGCACACCTGAGACCTTCAGCCCGACCCGCCCCGGACCCTAGAGTGCGCCCATGGCGTCCACACAGCCCTCCCCCGTCCCCGCCGGTGCCACGCCGGCGTCCCACACCTCCCCCCTCGGCCTGTCCCTGCCGGACGGCCGGGGCCGTCGCGTCCTCGTCACCGGTGCCACCGGTTACGTGGGCGGGCGCCTCATCCCCGAGCTGCTCGCCGCCGGCTTCGACGTCCGGGCCGGCGCCCGGAACCCCTCCGACCTCGCGGACCGACCGTGGTCGGACAGCATCGAGGCGGTGGAGCTCGACCTCACCGAGGCGGACCTCGTCGAAGCCGCCATGCAGGACGTGCACACCGTGCTCTACCTCGTGCACTCCATGGGCGGGGGCGGCGACTTCGTGGCCCAGGAGCAGCGGATCGCGGACATCGTGGGCACCGCCGCGGACACGGCCGGCGTGGCCCAGCTCGTCTATCTCTCCGGCCTGCACCCGGACACGGTCCCCGTCGCGGAGCTGTCCGACCACATGCGCTCCCGCGCCCTCGTGGCCGAGCGTCTCGAGCGGGCGGCGACCCCGGCACTGACGTTCGAGGCCGGGGTGATCATCGGCTCGGGCTCCACCTCGTTCGAGATGATCCGCCACCTCGCCGAGCGGCTGCCCGTGATGCCCGGCCCGTCCTGGCTGAGGAACCGGGTGGAGCCGCTGGCCATCCGCGACGTCCTGTACTACCTCCTGCAGGCCTGCGCCCTCCCGGAGCCCGTGCAGCTGCGGGCCCAGATCGGCAACGGGCACCCCCAGCCGTTCGCGAGCGTGCTGGTGGACTACGCCAAGGCCGCCGGCCTGTCCCGGCGCATCGTGATCCCCACCCCGTTGCCCTTGAAGACCCTGGCGGGCTTCTGGATCGGCATGGTGACCCCCATCCCGGTCGCGGTGGCCCTGCCCCTGGCCGCATCCCTCGCCGAGGAGGCGGTCGTGGAGGACCGCTCGGTCCGCGACCTCATCCCGGACCCGCCGGGCGGGCTGACCTCCTACATGGACGCCGTGCGGCTGGCGCTGAAGCGGGAGAAGGAGGGCCCCCTGGACGTCACCTTCGACGCGGACCTCCAGAGCTCCGCGGACCCGGCCGCCCCCCTGCCCTCGGATCCCGAGTGGGCCGGCACCACGGTCTACACGGACGAGCGCGAGCGCGAGTCCGACCTGCCCGCGCAGGAGGTGTGGCCGGTGATCGAGTCGGTGGGCGGCGCCAACGGTTGGTATTCGACCCCGCTGCTGTGGAAGATCCGCGGGCTGATGGACAAGTTGGCCGGCGGGCCCGGCCTGACCCGCGGCCGGCGGGACCCGAACCACCTGCGACGCGGCGACGCCGTGGACTGGTGGCGGGTGGAGGACGTGGAGCCGGGGCGGCGGCTGACCCTGCGGGCGGAGATGAAGGCCGGCGGGCGGGCCTGGCTGCAGCTGAGCACCGAGCCGCGGGAGGGCGGAGGCTCCGTCTACCGCCAGCGGGCGGTCTTCATGCCGGACGGCCTGCTCGGACGCGCCTACTGGACCGCCATCCTGCCCTTCCACGCCGTGGTGTTCCCGGAGATGGCCGCGAACATCCTGGCCGAGGCCAGGCGCCGGCACGACGGCGGCGAGCGTCCCCGCACCCGCGGCCTGCTGCGGCCGCTGGTGGACCGGCTGCCCCTGCGTCGCAACCCGTTGGACAGGCGAGCCCGCGGCGCCGGCGGGGCTCAGTCGCGGGACTGACCGTCGGGGCCACGCCCCCAGTGGGGCCGGGGGCGTGACCGGGCCGCCCGGCGCAGCCACCGCCGCCCGGGGGACAGCCGGGCCCAGTTGACCTGCAGGGTGGTGACCGCCATCCGGCCCTGCCGCACCCGCTGGCGCAGGGAGTGGAAGATGCGCCCGGCGACCTCCACCCGCAGGTCCGGATCGAACCGGATCCGGCGGCCGGCCAAGGCCAGCTGGAAGGACAGGTCCAGGTCATCGTGCACGTCCCCGCGCTCGCGGTGGACGCGGGTCCGCACAGCCTGCCACGCCTCGGCGCGCAGGGCGCAGTTGGAGCCCCAGACGGGGGTGGCCGCCACCGCGGCGCCCGCCCCCCAGCGGTACGCGCCGGTGTAGAGCGCCGCCCGCACCTGTCCCCGGAGGCCGGGCTGGTCGTGGAAGGTCCCCGGCCCGGTGAGGGCGTCGAGCCCGGGGTCGGCGTCGAACCGGGCCACGATCCGTTCGAGCCAGTCCGCGGGCATCCGCGTGTCGGCGTCGCAGCGCACCAGCAGCTCCCCGACCGCGGCGTCCAGGCCGGCGGCCGCCGCGGCCGGGACCCCGCGGCGCGGCTCGTGCACCACCCGCGCGCCGGCGGCGCGGGCGAGCACCGCCGAGTCGTCCACGCAGCCGTTGTCCACCACCACCACCTCCAGCGCCGGCCGGCTCTGGGCGGCCAGCAGGGCGAGGCACACGCGCAGGTGCTCGGCGTCGTCGAGCACCGGGACGACCACGGAGACCGTGGGGCGGGCCGGGGTCACCGGGTGCGCTCCCGGCGCACGGCGAGGGCGGCGCCGATCCCGGCGCCGACGAGATCGGCGGCGAGGTCGCCGATGGTGTCCGTGTAGCCCACACCGATCTCGGGGGTCACCGCCGTGTGCCCCCACCATTCGGCCAGCTCCCACACCACGCCCAGGGCCACGGCGGCGGCCGCGATCCCCAGCCCGGCCAGGCCCGGGCCGAGCAGCGCCACGGTCTGCCCGGCCTCGGTCCCCCGACGCCGGAGCCATGCCCCCACCACCAGTGCCGTCAGGCAGGCGACCACGGCGGAGGCGGCGGCGTGCACGAGCAGGTCCAGCCACGGCACCCGTGGGTAGAGGCCGATGACGCTCAGCCACCCGGCCAGCAGCAGGACCGCCTGCGCGGCCCAGTCCAGGGCACCGCCCGGGGCGAGCCAGCGGGTGAGCCACTGGGAGCCGAACACGAGCAGCATCGCCGCCGCGGACGGCCATCCGGCGTGCACCGCCGCGACCGGGACGAGGATCAGGCCGAGCGCGCGCAGCAGGTCTGCGGGGATCAGCGGCAGCATGTCAGCGATCGTCCGGGTGGGGGCGGCGTCCCGGCCGAGGGCCGCGCCGACCGGCACGACCACGGCTCGTCAGCAGCAGCCAGAGCGCCGGCAGCAGCAGGGCGGAGCCGAGCGGGTAGGCGAAGTCCTCCACGGGCGCCTGGCCCACGTAGGCACCCACCAGCAGCTCACGGCCGTAGTCGAAGAGCCCCGCGGCGATCATCACGTTGTCGAAGACCGCCGTGAGGGCCCACAGGGCCACCAGGGTGGCCGCCACGGCCCGCAGGTGCTCGCCCCGCACGCGGCCGACGAGGGCGGCGCCCACGAGCACGGCCAGGGCGAAGCCCACGAAGACGAGGACGAGGTCGAGGAAGGTCACCGGCTGCCCCCGTCGGTCGGATCGGCCGGCGTCGCGGCACGGGCGTCACCTCGCCGGCCGCGCAGCAGGCGCAGCGCCCCGGTGAACAGCACCATCGTGATCTGGCTGAGGAAGAGCAGGAAGAACCCCTCCTCCAGGGGCAGCTGGGGGGCGAGCATCACCCCGGTCATGTAGGGCGACTGCCGGTGCAGGAACACGCCTTCGGCGATCCCCCACAGGTCCCAGGCGAAGAAGTAGGCCACCCCGGCGGCCAGCACCAGCAGCGCCGGGAGCGGGCGATGCCACAGGAACAGCTCGAAGCGCCGGTCCACCAGCAGCATGCAGCCGATGACACCCAGCAGGGCCAGCAGGTAGATCATGCCGCCGCCCCCCGGGTCAGCGCCCACCCGATCAGCAGCAGGGTCACGAGGAAGCCGGTCACGTAGTTCAGGGGGAGGAACAGCTGCCAGCCGCGGTGGGCCGCGCCCGAGGTGGCGTCCGTGACGCGGCGGAAGCGCAGGGTGTTCACCACGTAGGGCACGGCCAGCAGCGCCGCAAGCGGGCCCGGCGGGTCGGTGGCCAGCAGCAGCAGGCCCGCCGCCGCGTACAGGCCGGCGGCGAGCAGGACGGTGCGCCGAGCGCCCAGCACGGTGGCCACCGAGGCCAGGCCCCCCTCCCGGTCCGGCACCACGTCCTGCACCGCCCCGAACATCTGCGAGGCCATGCCCCACAGGAAGAACGCCCCCAGCAGCGCCGCCAGGGCGGGCGTGGGGGTCGCCCCGGCGAGCACGAGGCCGTAGACCGCGGGGGAGACGAAGTGGGTGGCGGAGGTCGCGGCGTCCAGGAAGGGCCGCTCCTTGAACCGCAGCCCCGCCCAGGAGTACGCCACCACCGCGAACAGGCTCACCGCCAGCACCAGCACGGCGGCCCACTCGCCCCGCACGGCGGACCAGCCCGCGAGCACGGCCACGAACGGCACGGGCAGCAGCACCGACCACGCCAGCACCCGGCGGCGCACCGCGGGGTCGCCCAGCACGGAGCCCTCCACGCCCCCCTTGCGGGGGTTGCGCAGGTCCGAGGCGAAATCGAACACGTCATTGATGCCGTACATGGCCAGGTTGTAGGGCACGAGGAAGAACACGACGCCCAGGACCACCAGCCACGCGGGCAGCCCCCCGGTCAGGATCGCGGCGGCGGCGAACGGGTAGGCCGTGTTCACCCAGCTGACCGGCCGGGACGCCCAGAAGAGGGTGCGGATCATGCGCCGCTCCCCCCGGGGCCCGCGGGCCGGGCCCTGCGCGCGTCGTGGCGCAGTTCGTCCCGGACCACTTCGGCGGAGATCAGGCACATGGGCACCCCGATGCCCGGGCGCACCGAGGAGCCCGCGTACATCAGGCCGGCCACGTCCGCGTCCCGCACCGAGGGACGGAACATGGCCGACTGCGCCAGCGTGTGCCCGGGGCCCAGCAGCGAACCCCGCCAGGCGTGCACGTCCGCGGCGAAGTCACCGGGCCCGTAGGTGCGCCGCACCACGATGCGCTCGGCCAGGTCCGGGATCCCGGCCCAGCGGGCCAGCTGGTCGAGGGCCCGGTCCGCCACGGCCTCCACCTGGGCGTCCCCGGCGCGGTCCACCCGCCAGCCCTCGCCGTCACGGACCCGGATGCCGCCGCGCCCCCACCCCGGCTCGGCGGGGGCCGGGACGAGGATGAAGAGGTTCTCGTCGCCCTCCGGGGCCACGCCCGGGTCCGTGGCGGAGGTGCGCGAGACGTAGATCGACGTGTCCGCGGCGAGGTCCTCTCCCCGCTCGATGCGCCCGAAGTTGTCCTCCCAGTCCGCCGTGAACAGCAGGGTGTGATGGGCCAGCTGGGGCAGGGATCCGCGCACCCCCACGCACACGAGCACGCCGGAGGGGCCGGGGTCGCGCCGGTCCCACGTGGACTCCGCGACGCGCCGGCCGGGAGGCAGCAGACGGGTCTGCACGTGGTGCAGGTCCGCGGCGGCCACCACCACATCGGCGTCGAGGCGTCCCGCGGCGCCGTCGTCGGACCGCCAGGCGACGCCGGTCACCTGGCCCGGGCGGCGACGTCGGCCCTCGTCCCCGCGGGCTGCTCCCGGCCTGGGCAGGCGGGCGGCCAGGCGTCCGAGGCGGCCGGCGGGGGCGGGACGGTCCACCACCTCGACGGCGGTCGCCTCGACCCCGGTGCGGATCTCCACGCCGGCCTCGCGCACGACCTCCGCCATGGCGTCCACGAGGGCCGCGAACCCGCCGAGGGGGTACTGCACGCCGTCGGCGAGGTCCAGATGGGACATCAGGTGGTACATGGCGGGGGCACGGTCGGGGGACGTGCCGAGGAAGACCGCCGGGTAGCCCAGGATCTGGCGCAGCCGGGGATCCTGGAAGCGGGCCGCCACGTGGGAGCGCAGGCCCCCCAGCAGCTGGGGCCCGAGGGCCGGCAGGGCGCGCAGGACGTCCGGGTGGGCCAGGGCGGCCGGCCGGCGGAAGTCCGTGTAGAGGAAGTGCTCCTTGGCGAGCCCGTAGATCCGGGACGCGGAGTCGAGGTAGGCCCGCAGCCGGCGCCCGGCGCCGGGCTCGAGGGACTCGAACAGCGTCTCCGCGTGGCCGGTGCGCACGTCCACGGGGGGCTCGTGGAGGTGCCCCTCGAAGTACACCCGGTAGCCGGGGTCCAGACGGCGCAGGTCCAGCCGTTCGGCGGCGGAGGTCCCCATGAGGCGGAACCAGCGGTCGATCACCTCGGGCATCAGGTACCAGGAGGGCCCGGTATCGAAGGTGAACCCCGCCTCAGACCAGCGTCCGGCACGGCCGCCCAAGACGGCGCCGCGCTCCAGCAGCGTCACCCGGTGCCCGTCGCGGGCCAACAGGCCCGCCGTGGCCAGTCCGGCGAACCCGCCGCCCACCACCACGGTGCGCGGGCCGAGAGCGGTGTCCCGGGCGCTCATCGGCGGCCTCCCCGGCGGCCCCGTGCCAGGACGCGGGCGGCGATCCGGGCCTTCTGATGGTCCGGCACCCGGACACGGCGGTGGGCCAGCTCGGCCGCCGGGGTCGCCTCGATCCGGTCCACCAGGGCCGCGAACAGTCCGTGCGCCAGGGCCACGGCGCGCCCGGCCCCGGGGTCCAGGACACGGATGCCGGGCAGGGCGGCGTCGAGGTCGGCGCGGACCTCGGCCACGAGCTCGGCCTTGCGGGCCTCGGTGAGCACGCCCGGTGCGGCACCGGGCAGGTAGGTGCGGCCCAGCTCGTGGTGGTCCGCGGCCAGGTCCCTGAGGAAGTTGACCTTCTGGAACGCCGCCCCCAGCCGGGAGGCCTGCGCGCGCAGCTCCTGCCGCTGGCCCGGGGTCCGGGCCCGCGTGCCGGGGAGGGAGAGGAAGACCTGCAGGCACATCAGCCCCACCACCTCGGCCGAGCCGTGGATGTAGGCGTCCAGCGACTCGGCGCCGTGCTCGCGGATCCCCAGGTCCGCGCGCATGGAGGCGAAGAAGGGACGGGTCAGCTCCGGGGTGATGCCGTGGCGACGGGCCACGTCGGCGAAGGCGTGCAGGACCGGGTCGGTGGCGAAGCCCGACGCCATCGCGGCCTCACACGCCCGCTCGTAGTCGTCCAGGGCGGCGCGGACCCCGGCCTCGTCGAGCCCGGCGGCCACCGCGACGCCGTCGACCACCTCGTCGGCGACGCGGACCATGGCGTAGATCGTGGCCACGTCCTGGCGTGCCTGCCGGGGCAGGGTGCGGCAGGCCCAGGAGAAGGACGTGGAGTAGCGGCGGATCACCTGGGCCGCTGCGGCGTGGGCCGTCCGCGTGTACAGCGCGGCAGGGCTCGGGGTGGGCGCGGCCATCTCAGGACCTCCGGGTCAGCACGGCGTGGCAGGCGTCGGCGAACTCCGCCCGGACCGTCTCGTCCAGGGGCAGGGCCGCGATGCGCTCGCGGGCGCGGACGGTGAGCTCGGCGGCGACGTCGAGGGCGTGCTCCCGGGCACCGGCCGCCTCGAGGGCGCGGCGGGCGGCCTCGATGTCCGCGGGGGTGGCCGGGCCCGCGTCGAGCAGGGCGCGGACGGCGGGGATGCGGCGGCCGTGGGCGGTGAGCACGGTGGCCTTGCCCTCGCGCAGGTCGCCGTCGGCGGACTTGCCGGTCTCCCCGGGATCGCCGAACACGCCGAGGACGTCGTCGATCACCTGGTAGGCGGCGCCGAGGTCGGCGCCGGCCTCGCCCATCGCCCGGGCGAGGTCGGGATCCGCCCCGGCCAGGAGGGCGCCGGCGCGCAGGGGCGCGCCGACCGTGTAGTGCGCCGTCTTGAGCCGTTGCATGGCGAGGATGCGGTCGGGATCGGGCTCCTCACCGGTGTGGCGGGACAGCCCCAGGAGCACGTCTTCGAGCTCGCCGGCCGCGGTCACGGCGGCGGCGTCGAAGACGACGGCGGCGGCCTCGGCGGCCCGGGCGGTGTCGGCGGCACAGGTGGCGGCGAGCCGGAACGCCTGGGTGAGCAGGACGTCCCCCGCGATGAGGGCGACGGCGACCCCGGCGTGGGCGGCGTCCGCGGCGGGCACCCCGCGGGCCTCGAGGCGGTGCCGGGCGGAGGCGTGCACGGCGGGCTGGCCGCGCCGCAGCACGTCCCGATCGATGACGTCGTCGTGGACGAGCAGCGCGGTGTGCAGCAGTTCGAAGGCGGCCCCGAGTCGGTCGACGGCAGCGCGGCCGGACGGAGGGACCGGGTCGGCGGTCGCCAGGCGCCAGCCGAGCTCGACGAGACGGGGGCGGATGAGCTTGCCGGCGCCCACATGGACGTGGAGCGAGTCGAGCAGCTCGGCGAAGGCGGCGGATCCGGGTGCCTGGGCCGCGGCATGTCGGAGCGCGGCGTCCAGCTCGGCGGTCACCCCGGAGAGCGCGGCCTCGCCGCCCGTCCTCGCTTCACCCATGGCGCCTCCTCGGTGGCGGACACGACGCGGCACCGACCGCCGCATCTGTTCGACCGTCTAACTTCTGGACGCAGAAGACACTACGGGCCGCGCCGGTCCCGCGTCCATGCGCGGCGGTCCCGGGCGGCGCGATCTCACGACGCACGGGGCCGCCGTCGGGATCAGGCGTCGGCGGACGCCGTCTCCAGGGTGATCTCCGGGTCCACGATCTGACCCTCCCACTCACCGGAGACCCCGTACACGACGCAGTGCTTCTCGTCGGTGCCGTAGTTGCCCAGCTCGGAGGAGGTCAGGACGGCCCCGTTCAGCTGGTCCTCCTTCTCCTCGCTCAGGCGCTGGGCCTGGGCGGTGCAGGTCTGGGCGGCGGCCGGGTCGGCCTCCTCGCCCTCGGCCACGGCCGGCACGGCCCACAGGTACTCCGCGGTGTGGGCGCCCTCGCAGTCGGTGGTCTCGAAGGAGGACAGGTCACGGGCGCCGAGCGGGGCGGTGAAGCACGTGCCGGCCTCGTAGTCGGCCGGGGCCGCGGACAGCGACGACGCCGAGGCGGACGACGACTCCGCACCCTGCGCGGACGCGGAGGCGGGCGCCGTCGTCGAGGCGGACGCGTCGGCGTCGGACGAGTCCTGACCGCCGCACGCGGTGAGGGCCAGCAGCGCGGCAGCGGACAGGCCGGCAAGACGGGCGGAACGGGACAGGGCGGCGAAGGCCATGGGGGTGCTCTCCTCGAGTGACGTGGGACGCGCCGGGGTGTGGCGCCGACCTCAGCACTCTAGCCACGCCCGGCCGTCGGGATCGGGCGGAGGTGACGTGGCCCACATCTGATGGGCGGCCCGGCTCGCCTGCCACACTGAGAGGCATGCAGACCCCGGCCACGCCCTCCCCGCACGACCGCCCCTCCCCCCTCGCCCGACCGTGGATGGCGGTCGCGGACGTCCCGGTCGCAGGACCCGACGACGTCGAGCGCGTGGTCCTGCTGTCCCCGGCGGGCGAGGCCGTGGGCACGGAGGCCAAGGCCACGGTCCACCGCCGCACCGAGGACGGCGGCACGCCCCTGCACCTGGCCTTCTCCTGTCACGTGTACGACGAGGCCGGCCGGTTCCTGCTCACCCGCCGGGCGCTGGGCAAGGCGGCGTTCCCCGGGGTGTGGACCAACGGGTTCTGCGGGCACCCCGGCCCCGGCGAGTCCCCGCGCGGAGGCCGTGCTGCGCCGCGCCCCGCAGGAGCTGGGCGTGGAGGTGTCCGACGTCGTCGAGGTGCTCCCCGACTTCCGCTACCGGGCCGCGGACGCCTCCGGCATGGAGGAGCACGAGATCTGCCCGGTGTTCCGGGCCCGGATGCACGGCGACCCCGCCCCGGAGCGGGACGAGGTCGCGGAGTGGTGCTGGGTGGAGCCGGCCGATCTGGCCGCCGCCCTGGCCGCCGTCCCCCGGGCGTTCAGCCCGTGGCTCGTGGAGCAGTGGCAGCAGGGGGCGTTCGACCCGCGGTGAGCGGCCGGCGCGGCGACGCCGCGCGGGCCGTCAGCGGCCGTTGACGTCGTCGAGGTGGGCGGCGGTGGACTGCACGGCCTCGTCCTGCCCCGGCTCGGCGTCGCCCTGCTGGCCCTGCTGCTCCTCGGCCAGGCGGCGGACCTCTGCGATGTCGAGGCCCTTGACCTGGTCGAGCAGCTGCTCGAGCGCGGTGCCCGGCAGGGCGCCGGCCTGGGAGAACACGAGCACGCCGCCGCGGAAGGCCATGAGCGTGGGGATGGAGGTGATGCCGGCCATCGCCGCCAGCTGCTGCTGGTCCTCCGTGTCGACCTTGGCGAACACGACGTCGTCGTGCTTCTCCGAGGCGGCCTCGAACACGGGGGCGAACTGGCGGCACGGGCCGCACCAGCCGGCCCAGAAGTCCACGAGCACGGTGTCGTTCTCGGCGACGGTGGAGCCGAACTCCTCGAGGGTCAGGTCCTTGGTGGCCACGGTGGGTCCTTTCGTCAGCGGGGCCGACGCGCTCACGCCGGCGATCGTCCTGCCGACCACAACGGACACCCCGCCGCACCTATTCCGCCCCACCCCACTTTCGTTCGGGAAACGGCGGCGTGTCCCGGCACTTTCGTTCGGGAAACGGGCGCCTTGCACGCACTGTCGTGGCCGAGACGGGAGCCGTCGTCGCCGCTTCCTAGACTGACCGCATGACCGCCACTCCCGCCCTGCCCCTGCTCGTGCTCAACGGCCCCAACCTGAACCTGCTCGGCACCCGCGAGCCCGAGGTCTACGGCACGGCCACCCTCGACGACGTCCGTGCGCTCACCGAGGCCCGCGCGGCCGAGCACGGGCTGACCGTGGACTTCCGACAGTCCAACCACGAGGGCGAGCTCATCGACTGGATCCAGGAGGCCCGCACCTCCCACGCGGGCGTCCTCATCAACCCCGCCGCGTACTCGCACACCTCCATCGCCATCCGGGACGCCCTCGCCGCCGTCGACCGGCCGATCGCCGAGGTGCACATCTCCAACGTCCACCGGCGCGAGGCGTTCCGGCACCACTCGCACGTCTCCGCCGTCGCCGACGTCGTGATCGCCGGGGCGGGAGTCCAGGGCTACGCCCTCGCCGTCGACTGGCTCGCCGCGGCTGTGCGCGGCTGAGCGCTGGTCAGGACCCGCCTGGCCGTGCCTAGGGTCGGTGGTACGAGCCGGTGGCCACATCAGGGCGCCGGCACCCGACGACGAAGGAGTCACGCCATGGGCACCCAGGATCCCCGCGCCCGTCTGCTCGAGAAGCTCGCGAAGGTGAACGTCTGCATGCTGACCACCGCTGAGCGGGACGGCACGCTCGTCACCCGCCCGATGGGCCTGCAACAGGCCGAGGACGGCGGCACGCTCTGGTTCCTCACGCGCGCCACCTCCGACGTCGCCGCGGACGCTCCGCAGCGCCCGGTCAACGTCGCCGTGCAGGACAAGGACTTCTGGGCCTCCCTCGCGGGCCACGGTCAGCTCGTCCGCGACGACGCGCGCAAGAAGGAGTTCTGGAACCCGGCCACCGAGGCCTTCTTCGGTGAGGGCTCGAGCCCCGAGGATCCGCAGATCGTGCTCGTGCGCGTGGACGTGCAGACCGCCCAGTTCTGGGAGTCCCCGGGCGCGGTGGCCACCGCCGTCGAGCTGGTCAAGGCCAAGGTCACCGGCGGGACCGCCGAGCCGGGCGACAGCGAGACCGTCCGCTTCTGACGGCGCTCCCCGACGCCGGCCCCGCGGCTTGCCCGAGGACGGGCCGGTGGGCGCCGCGCGCGGGGCCTCGGCAGGTCAGTCGACGTCCTCGGCCGCCAGCTGGCCGCATGCGCCGTCGATCTCCTTGCCACGGGTGTCGCGCAGGGTGGTGGGGATGCCGGCGGCGTTGAGCCGGTCCACGAACTCGCGCGTCACGTCCTTCTCCGAGGCGGTCCAGATGGAGCCCGGCGTCGGGTTCAGCGGGATCGGGTTCACGTGCACCCAGCCCTTGCCCCGGGCGTTGAGCTTCTTGGCCAGCAGGTCGGCGCGCCACGCGTGGTCATTCATGTCCTTGATGAGCGCGTACTCGATGGACACCCTGCGCCCGGTGGCCACGAAGTAGTCGTACGCGGCGTCGATCGCCTCGTCCGCCTTCCAGCGTGAGTTCACGGGGATCAGCTCGTCGCGCAGCTCGTCGTCCGGCGCATGCAGGGACAGCGCGAACGTCAGCGGCACGCCCTCCTCGGCCAGCTTCCGGATGGCCGGCACCAGGCCGACGGTGGACAGCGTGATGTTCCGCGCGGACATGCCCAGGCCCTCAGGCGAGGGGTCCACCATGCGGTGCACGGCGGCCATCACGCGCTTGTAGTTGGCCAGGGGCTCACCCATGCCCATGAACACGACGTTGGTGACGCGGTCGGCGTCGTGCCCGCCATCCTTGCGCTTGCCGCCCAGTCCGCCCTGGGCGATCACCTGGTTGGCCAGCACGATCTGCTCCACGATCTCCGCCGTGGACATGTTGCGGGTCAGCCCGGCCTGGCCCGTGGCGCAGAACGGGCAGTTCATCCCGCAGCCGGCCTGGCTGGACACGCACAGCGTCACGCGGCCGGGATACCGCATCAGCACGGACTCCACGAGCGCGCCGTCGAACAGCCGCCACAGGAACTTGATGGTGTCCCCGCGGTCGGTCTCCATGCGCCGGACCTCGGTGAGCAGCGGCGGGAAGAACGCCTCCGCGATCGCCTCCCGCTTGTCCTTGGGCAGGTCCGTCATCTGCTCCGGATCGGTGGTGTAGTGCTCGAAGTAGTGCACCGAGAGCTGCTTGGCGCGGAACGCCGGCAGCCCGATCTCCTTGGCCTTCTCCTGCCGCTCCTTCAGCGTGAGGTCGGCCAGGTGCGTGGGCGGCTGGGAGACGCGCGGCTGCTTGAACTGCAGCTGCGGTCGGCCGTCCGGGCCCATCGGCTGGGTCCAGCCCTCGGTCTTCGGCATCACCTGGGGGCGCTCGGCGGTGGCGGCCTCGCGGCGCTTGGGCGCGGAGAGCTGGTGGCCGACGCCGGCGCGGCGCATGCGCTCCCGGTCCTCGGCGAGCTGGCGCGCCTCGGACTCGTCGATCAGGCCGCGCTCGGGGCGGCCGAGGGCCGGCTTGCCGGCGCGGTCCCTCTGGCGGTTCGGGGTGGGCTTCGATCCGGGGCGGCGGGGCTGGTAGTCAGACATCGGCACCATTCTCCCAGACGGGGCGGACATCGCGGCGGGTCGCCTCCGCGACGACGGCGCCGCGCGGCTCCGGCATCCGGGACAGCCCGCGCAGGGCCCAGCCCACGACGACGCCGCGCACCGTCGCCGGCAGCGGCCGGTACACGGTGCGCGCCAGCCCCCAGAGGCGTGCCTCCCGGACGGAGTCCCGCCCGCTCCAGGACCAGCCGAGGCCGGCGCGCACGCGCCCCGGGAGGAGACCGGCGGTGACGAACCGGGCCAGGGGCATAGCCGCTCGCAGCGGCGCGGGGACGCCATGGCCGGAGAACAGGTCGGCGGCGACCCGCCGCGCGTCGTCCGTGACCTCGAGCCGGGCCACCCGGTCGTCCCAGTAGTCCGCGAACGCCGCGCGGTCGACCGGCCAGGCGGAGGCGGGGACCCCGAGGCTCGTGGCGAGCGGGGCGTACCCGCGGTAGAGGCGGTCGGCGTCCTCGGCGTCGAGGGCGCCCCACATCCGGCGGCGCACCTGCTCCCCCATCGCGTAGAGGGTGGCGGCCACCCAGAGCTGGGCGTCCGGGTCGGCGGCGTCGTAGGGCTGGCCTTCGGCGTCGACCCCGCGGACCGGGCGGTGCGCCGCCCGCACCCGGTCGACGACCGCGTCGCGCGCCGGCGCGGCCTCGGGGAGGGTGACCGCGTAGATGTAGGCGAGCGTGTGGCGGAGCCGGCGCATCGGGTCCTCGGTGAACCGGGAGTGGACGGCGACGCCGGCCCCCACCGGCCGGTGCGCCACCTGGAGCAGGATCGCCGCACCGGCGCCGGCGAGGATCACGGCCTCGCGGGCGAGGGCGGCCGCGGAGGTCGGGGCGGAGTGGCGGTCGGGGCGCATGGTCCCAGCCTCGCACCGGGCCGGGCGGAGGGGCAGGGGGCCGAGATGAACGGTGCCGTTCACCTTCTGTTCATCCTGCTGTTCGCCTGCCGCTCGTGGCACCTCGATCCGAAAACCGCATGATTGCGCTGATTTTGCGCCATCCAGGCATGTGTGGCGGAGTGCCTCAGGTCACGTTGGTGAACACGGAGTTGCACTCTGGGAGGAAATCTGTAAACTTGTTCACAAGCAGTTCACCTAGCGTTTACGGAACGCGAGGTCGGGACTCCACCGAACTCATCACCCGCGGCCCCGCCGCGACGATCCGCCGGACTCGTGGTCCGGCAACCGAAGGAGGTGCTCACCGTGAGCATCAACACGACCAGCCACCACCTGCCCACCGCCCCGAGCCCCCTCATGCAGCGCCACGTGCTCCAGCGCGTCGAGGAGACCCTCCTCCGCCGCTTCGAGGGCACCGTCACCGCCGAGACCGTCCGCTCGGTCGTCCGCGAGGTCGTCGCCGACCTCAAGCGCGGCGCCCGCATCACCACCTTCCTGCCGGCCCTCGCCGAGCGCGAGGCCACCCGCCGCCTCCAGGCCACGACGCCGGCCCACGAGGCCATGGCCGTCGCCGCCTGATCCCCCACACCGACGCGAAGACCCGTCGGCCCGCCCCGCGAGGGGCCGTGGCCGGCGGGTCTTCTCGCGTCCCAGACGCTTTCGTTCGGGAAACGGCGGGCCCCAGGACGCTTTCGTTCTGGAAACGGCGGGCCCCAGGACGCTTTCGTTCGAGAAACGGCGTCACCGCTCCTTGCTGACGAGGTCGACCGGCACGTCCGCTCCGGGGCGCCGTTCCATCGCCGCTCACGCGAATCCGGCGTGCGGCGCCGTTTCCCACACGAAAGCACCGCGACACGCCGCCGTTTCCCGAACGAAAGCGCGGGAGACCTCAGTCCTCGGCGACGCCCAGCGCTCGGCGCATCGGCAGGAACTTGGCCCGGATCTCCGTGACCTCCTCCTCGGGCACCGCTCCCGGGACCATCCCGCCCCCGGCCTGCAGCCGCACCCCGCCGGGCACCTGCTGGCCGCAGCGCAGTGCCAGGGCGATCTCGCCGTCGCCGTCCTGGTCCAGCCACCCGACCGGACCCGCATAGCGTCCGCGGTCCACGGGCTCGACCTCCGCGATCACCCGCACCGCGTCCGGCGTGGGGGTCCCGCCGACGGCCGCCGTCGGATGCAGCGCGGCCACCACGTCCAGCACGGTCCCCCGCCCGTCCCGCAGCCGACCGCGCACGGACGTGGCCAGGTGGTGCACGTTCGGCAGGGTCAGGACGGTGGGTGCGGGGTCGTCGTCGGCGAGGTCGACGACGGGCGCCAGCGCGTCCAGCACCGACCGCGCCGCCCAGCGATGCTCCTCCGCCAACCGCGGATCAGAGGCCAGCCGCTCCCGCAGCGCGGCGTCCTCCTCCTCGTCCGCGCCGCGCGGCATGGACCCCGCCAGCACCCGCGAGCCCACGAGCCCCGCGTGCCGCGTGGCGAGGACCTCGGGCGTAGCGCCCAGCAGCCCGCCGACGGCGAACACCCACGTCTGCGGGTACTCGCGGCGCAGGGCCCCGATCGCTCGCCACAGGTCGGCGTCGTCCGCGGGGACGGTCATCGTGCGGCTGATCACGACCTTCGCCAGCTCCCCGCCCGAGTCGGCCATCCGCGTCAGCAGCTCCCGCACGCCGGCCGCGTAGCCGGCGTCGTCCCAGGCGCGGTCGGCGACGTCGGCGGGCAGGGGCACCGCACCGTCGGCCAGCAGCCGGGCTGCACCGTCCGCGGCGACGGCGGCTGCGAGCGCGTCCGCGTCCACGTGCTGGGCCACGTCCCGCACGCCGGACGGCGTGGCGCGGCGCAGATCCGCGGGGATGCGCAGGACCGCGGGCTCGGGCGAGTCGTCGGCGAAGGTCGAGGAGATCCAGCCCCGCAGCGGGGCCGTCGCGTCCGGTCGCCCGGCGACGGCGGCCTGCCACAGCACGGAGAGCCGGCGGAGCCGGTCGGTGCCGTCCAGGAGCACGGTCCAGCCGCCCTCGCCCCGCCACGCGTCGTCCCCGTGCGCCCACAGCACCGCCCGGGCGAACGGGGGGACGGCGGCCTCGGGGGTCCCGGTCGCGGGGGTGCCGAGGTCCGGGAGCAGGGAGCGGACAGACATGGCCCCCATTCTCTCCCACCTCGGCGGACCCCCGCTCCGGGCCCGGGCCTCGGCCGCCACCCCGACGACGGCGGCGAGCGGCGTCGTCGTGCGCGGTGGGATCCCGCCAGGGCTTGCGCCGGCACACCCGCCGTCGCAGGGTGGGGGCACCTGTTCACCTCGCGTCCAGCCGACCGCCTTCCCCGGAGGACTCGCACCATGGCCCCCATCCCCCCGGACCCCCACGCCGATCACGCACCGGCGGTGGACGACATGCCGCTGGACACGCCGGCCGCGCCAGACACCCTCGCCGCGGTGGACCCCGTGCCGCACGGGATGGCCGCGCACGTGCTGGAGCGGGAGGTCGGGCCGCTGAGGGCGCGCTTCCCCGGCGTGGCCGACGAGGCGACGGTGCGTCAGCTCCTGTTCGACTCCTACGCCGAGCTCGCCGCGACGAGCCGCCACCCGGAGATGCTGCCGACCACCGCGGTGCAGCATGCCGCCTCGCGCCTGCGCGCAAGGGCGATCAACCAGGGCAGCATCGAGTCCCGCCACCCGCGCGTGCTGTTCGTCTGCCACGGCAACGCCGGCCGCTCGCAGATGGCCGCGGCCCTGCTCGAGAACCGCACCCACGGCGAGGTCAGGGCCCGCTCGGCCGGCACGGAGCCCGCCGGCGAGGTCATCTCCACCGCGTTCGAGGCGATGAACGAGATCGGCATCCCGCTGCACCACACGTACACCAAGGGTCTGGACCCGGACGTGCTCCGGGCCGCCGAGATCGTGGTGCTCTTCGACGGCGCGGATCCGTTCGAGATCCCCGAGGGCGCACAGGTGCAGAACTGGTCCGTGCCGTCGATCCGCGGCATGAGCCTCGAGCAGGTGCGCGGCGTGCGCGACGCCCTGGACCTGCAGGTCCGCGGTCTGATCGCCGATCTGGGGGAAGCCGCCGCCGCCCCGCTGCCGAGCGCGGACACCCGCGCCGGCTGACCCCTTGACCTATACCCCCCTGGGGTATAGAACAGGGGGTATGAGCACGGACAGCACGACGACGGCGCCCGCCGCCGCCTCGCCCCTCCCGTCCGCCGCGGCGGACGCCTGCGACGGCCACCGGCCCCCGCACCAAGTCCACCGGGACAAGGCGAAGCACCTGGCGCGACTGCGCCGCATCGAGGGGCAGGTGCGCGGCCTCCACCGCATGGTGGACGAGGACGTGTACTGCATCGACATCCTCACGCAGGTCGCCGCCGTCACGAAGGCGCTGCAGTCCCTCAGCCTGAACCTCACCTCGGAGCACCTGCGTCACTGCGTGGCCGAGGCCGCGGTGCAGGCCGAGGCGGAGGGCCGCACCGAGCTCATCGACGAGAAGGTCGCCGAGGCGACGGCCGCCCTCGGCCGCCTGCTGCGCTGACCGGCGCCGTCGCCCACCCACCACCGCACGAGGAGTTCGAGATGACCACCACCGACCTGAAGATCACCGGCATGACCTGCGGCCACTGCGTCGCCTCCGTCCGGGAGGAGCTCGGTGAGATCGCCGGCGTCTCCGCCGTGGACGTCGACCTGAACACCGGGGGCGTGTCCACCGCCACCGTCACCTCCGAGGGCCCCCTCGACCCCGCCGCCGCGCGCGCCGCCGTCGAGGAGGCCGGCTACACGCTGGTGGAGGCCTGACCCCATGACCCACCCCGCCTCCTCCACCCCGGCCGGCCCGCCGGACGAGACCACCCGCCGCGTCGACCTGGACGTCACCGGCATGACCTGCGCCTCGTGCGTGGGTCGCGTCGAACGCAAGCTGGGCAAGCTCGAGGGCGTCACGGCGTCCGTGAACCTGCCGCTCGAACAGGCCACCGTCACCGCGCCCGCCGGCGTGTCGGACGAGGAGCTCGTGGCCGCCGTCGAGAAGGCCGGGTACGGCGCCACGGTGCGCCGTCCCGCCCCGCCGGCCGGGCACGCGGGGCACGCCGGGCACGGCGGGCACGCGCACACCTCCGAGCACGGCGAGGGCCACGGCGAGGAGCACGCCGCGGACCATGACGGCGTGGACCACCACGACCACATGGCCCACGGGCCGAGCGAGGACGTGCTGAAGCCCCGCCTGATCGGCGCGGCCCTGCTGACCGTGCCGCTCGTGCTGATCTCCATGGTCCCGGCGCTGCAGTTCCCGCACTGGGGCTGGGTCGCGTTCGCCCTGGCGGCACCCGTGGCGCTGTGGGCGGCGTGGCCGTTCCACTCGGCGGCGTTCCGCGCGGCCCGGCACGGCTCGTCGACGATGGACACCCTCGTGTCCCTGGGCGTGCTCGTCTCCTTCTTCTTCTCGGCCGTGGAGCTGATCCTGGCGCCGGACATGACGGCCCACGTGGGCGGGACCATGGCGGAGATGGCCCACCACAGCCTGTACTTCGAGGCGGCCGCAGTCATCACCACGTTCCTGCTGCTGGGCCGCTGGCTCGAGGCCCGCGCCAAGCGTGAGGCCGGCGCCGCGCTGCGCGCGCTCCTGGACCTGGGCGCGGCCCGGGCCACCCTCTACGACCCCGAGACCCACGACGAGCGCACGGTGCCCGCCGAGTCCCTCGCGCCGGGCGACGTCGTGCTGATCCGCCCCGGCGAGAAGGTGCCCACGGACGCCGAGGTGCTCGAGGGCACCTCCGCCGTGGACGCCTCCCTGCTCACGGGCGAGTCCGTGCCCGTGGAGGTCGGCCCCGGGGACGCCCTCACCGGCGCCACCCTGAACACCTCGGGCCGGCTCGTGGCCCGCGCGACG
This sequence comes from Micrococcus sp. GPGPB33, assembly GCF_037853785.1. Taxonomy (NCBI): domain Bacteria; kingdom Bacillati; phylum Actinomycetota; class Actinomycetes; order Micrococcales; family Micrococcaceae; genus Micrococcus; species Micrococcus sp. GPGPB33. The sequence continues at coordinate 854,942 of NZ_JAQMWO010000002.1, read as the reverse complement.
CGCGTCGGCTCGGACACGACGCTCGCCCAGATGGGGCGGCTCGTCTCCGAGGCGCAGACCGGCAAGGCCCGCGTGGCCCGGCTGGCCGACCGGATCTCCGCCGTGTTCGTGCCGATCGTGCTCGGGATCGCCGTGCTGACCTTCGTGGTGTGGATGCTCGTGACCGGCGACCTGCCGTCCGCGCTGCGCGCCGGCGTGGCCGTGCTCGTGATCGCGTGCCCGTGCGCCCTCGGCCTGGCGACCCCGGTCGGCCTCCTGGCCGGCACCGGCCGCGCCTCGCAGCTGGGCATCCTCATCCGCGGCCCCGAGGTGCTCGAGGACTCGCGCACCGTGGACACGATCGTGCTGGACAAGACCGGCACCGTGACCGAGGGACGCATGGCGCTGGCGGACGTGCTCGTCCTCGACCCCGCTTTCGTGGCCGAAACGGGCGCCTCCCGGAGCGCTTTCGTTGACGAAACGGCGCCGGACCAGGCCGCCGACGTCCTGCTGACCCTGGCGGCCGCCGTCGAGCGCGGGTCCGAGCACCCGATCGCCCGCGCGATCGTGGCCGGCGCCGAGGAGCGTGGCCTGACCGTGCCCGGCGTGGCGGACTTCGCCTCCACGGCCGGCGGCGGCGTGTCCGGGCTGGTCGCCCTCCCCCACGACGACGGCGCACCCGGCTCCGGCGCGCACGGCGCCGCCGGCCCGGATCCGGTCCGCGTGGCCGTCGGCCGCGGCTCCGTCCTCGAGACCGCCCTCGACGGCGGCATCCTCGCCGAGCACCGGGCCGCGTTCGAGGCGGCGGAGCAGGCCGGCGCCACGGCCGTGTGGGTCGCGGTCGGCGGCCGCGTGGCGGGCGTCCTGTCCGTCCGGGACACCGTGAAGGACACCTCGGCGGACGCCATCGCCCGGCTCAAGGAGCTCGGCCTGCGCCCGCTGCTGGTGACCGGGGACAACGCCGCCGTCGCCACCCAGGTGGCGGCCGCCGTCGGGATCCCGGCCGAGGACGTGGTGGCCGGCGTGCGCCCCGAGGACAAGGTGGACGTGGTGACGCGCCTGCAGTCCGAGGGCGCCGTGGTGGCCATGGTGGGCGACGGCGTCAACGACGCCCCGGCGCTCGCCGCGGCGGACATGGGCATCGCCATGGGCTCGGGGACGGACGTGGCCCGCGAGGCCGCGCAGATCACCGTGATGGGCGACGACCTGCACCAGGTGGTCCAGGCGCTCGACCTGAGCCGCCGCACCCTGGGGATCATCCGGATGAACCTGTTCTGGGCGTTCCTCTACAACGTGCTCGGCATCCCGGTCGCGGCCCTGGGCCTGCTCAACCCGATGATCGCCGGCGGCGCGATGGCGGCCTCGAGCGTGCTCGTGGTGCTGAACTCGCTGCGGCTCACCCGCTACGCGCGCTGAGCCGGGGCGGGGCCGTGCGCGGGCCGGGTCCACCCCGGCCCGGCCGGCCGGTCAGGGCAGGCATTCGCGGGAGTACTCGAGCCACTGCTCGAGCTCCCCGGACTCCTCCCAGAGCTGGTAGAGCTCGGAGCAGGAGGGCTCGCGGATGACCACGCCGATCAGCTCGCGCAGGGTCTCGACGTCCTCGTCCGAGAACTGGTCGATGAAGGCGGTGAGGTCCACCTCGTCCGTCTCCGCGTGCTCGAGCAGGGCCTCGAGGTCCGCGTGGTCCTCGTTCCGGGCGATCCGCACGAGCGCCCCGAGGGTGAGGAGTGCGGCGCCCTGGCTCGCGGTCAGGTGGCCCTCGTCCTCGTCGCGACGGAAGTTCTTGCGGAACTCGTCCAGGTCGAAGGTGCCGTCGAGGACCTCGTCCACGATGTCCAGCGCGGTGTCGTTCTGGAAGACGTTTCTGCCCCATGCGCCCATGACCTGACCCTAGGCCCGGGGCGGGCCCCGGCAAGAGTCCTGTGGTGTCCCGCCGAGGGGTGCCGTCGCCTCCGCTTCCGGTGTCCGCGGCGGTTCCTAGACTGGGCGGCATGAGCACCGAGCCGACCCCCTCGTCCGCCACCCCCGAGACCGAGTCCGCCGCCGCGCCGTCGTCGTCCGGGCTGCCGCAGGCCGCCCCGCAGGCGGCGTGGCCCGAGCGCGTGGAGACCGGCGAGCACCAGGTGTCCTACCGGGCCACCGTGGCCGCGCCGGCGCACGAGCTGTGGGCGATGCTCGCGGACCCGCACCGCCATCACGAGGCGGACGGGTCCGGGACCGTGCGGCCGAAGGTGAGCGGGCCGCACCGGCTGGCCGTGGGCGACCGGTTCCGCGTGGCCATGCGGAAGTACGGGGTGCCGTACACGATGACGCTGACCGCCACCGCCGTGGACGAGGACGAGCTCGTGGAGTGGGCCCACCCGGGCGGACACCGGTGGCGCTGGGCGTTCCAGGACAACGGGGACGGCACCACCGAGGTCACCGAGACCTTCGACTACTCGTGGGCCCGGCCGGCCGTGCGCCGCGCGTACGAGCTGCTGCGCGTGCCGGCGGACAACGGGCGGGGCATCCAGTCGAGCCTCACGCGGCTGGCGGGCCGCCACCTCTGAACCGACCGCGTCTCCGCACTTTCGTTCGGGAAACGGCGGCGTGTCGGCGCACTTTCGTGCGGGAAAAGGTCAGCCCTCGCGCCGTTTCCCGAACGAAAACGCGCTGACGACCGCCGTTTCCCGAACGAAAGCGGGGGGGGGTGCGGGGGTCAGACGGCGGACCAGTGGGTCGCGGCCGGCGGCTGCGCCAGGTGCGGGGTGACGAGCGCACGCCACGCGAGGAACGCGTCGGACTCGCGGAAGGCCACGGTGTGGTCCTCGAGCGTGCGCCAGCCGATCAGCAGCCGGTAGCGCGCCGGGTCCTCCACCTGCCGGGACAGTGCGAAGGACGTCGCGCCCTTGTCCCGGAACAGCGGCTCGGCCTCGGCGACGGCGGCCTCGAACGCCGCCTCCGCCCCCGCGGCCACGTGCAGCTCCACCGACTCGACGACCGGCCCGGCCGTCGTCGCGTCCTGCCCGGCGCTCACGCGTGCACCCGCGGGCTCGTGGAGTGGCCGGTGAACCAGGCGACGAGCTGGCCGTCCGCCTCGATGCCGACCTCGATCATGCGGTCGCGGCCGAACTCCACCGACTGGCGGGCGGTCGCCACGAGGTGCGCGCCGAGCCTGGCGGGCGCCACGTAGGTGATCTCGGCGCGCCGGGTGACGGGGGCGGCGCCGAAGGTCGCCACGCAGTACGCCAGCGCCGAGTCCGCGAGGTGGAACAGGAAGCCGCCGTGGCAGATCTCGTGGGAGTTCACCATGTCCGCGGTGACGTCGCGGTGCAGCACCACGCGCCCCTCGGCCACCTCGCCGAGGGTGACGCCGTGCTCGCGCACCGCGGGGTCGTTCGCGTAGATCTCCTCGAGGCGGGCGAGGATCTCGTCCCGGCTCTGGCCGGACGAGCTCTGGGGGTCTCAGTCATGGGCCCATTGTGTCGCAGGTCTGTGTCGCAGGTCGCGCCGCCCCGCGCCTAGGTGTTGTGGGTCATGAGGTTCTTGACATGGGTACCGGGCTGAGATGAGACGAGTGGGCCTCTCCCGCAGGATGGAAGTTCCTACACCACCGACCTGCCAGAAGAGACCCGCTCATGACTCACGCTAACGCACCCCTGACTCCCACCGGCCGTCTCAGGATGGTCCACCGCCACCTGCACGACGGGATCCCGCAGGCGCACGTGGCCGCCGAGTTCCGGGTGAGCCGGCCCACGGTGGCCACTTGGGTCGCCCGCTACCGCGCCCAGGGAGAAGCCGGCCTTCAGGACCTGCCCAGCCGGCCGCACCGTTCACCTGCCCAGCTCGATCCGGTCTTGGTCGCCCAGATCCACGCCCTGCGGCGGGAGCGCAAGTGGTCCGCACGGCGCATCCATCACTACCTCGTCTCCGAGGGCCACCGGGTGTGTCTTCGTACCGTGGGACGGTGGCTGCACCGACTCGGGATCTCCCGCCTACGGGACCTGACCCCGGCCGGAGAAGACCTGCGCCAACGACCCCAGAAGATCACCGCGAGAGGGCCGGGGCACATGGTGCACCTGGACGTGAAGAAGATCGGGAAGATCCCAGACGGGGGCGGCTGGCGCACCCACGGACGTGAAAGTGAAGCAGGCCGTGCTTCCAAGCGCGGGCCTGGCCGGCGGGTCGGGTACACCTATCTGCACTCGGCGATCGACGGGTTCACCCGGCTGGCCTACACCGAGGCGTTGGAGGACGAGCGGGCGGCCACGACCGTGAGCTTCTACTGCCGGGCGAGGGCGTTCTTCGCCGCCCACGGCATCACCGTGGACCGGGTGATCACGGACAACGGAAACAACTACCGGGCTGCGGACTTCACCGCCAAGGTGGTCTCGCTCGGGGGCCGGCACCACCGGATCCGCCCCTACACCCCGCGCCATAACGGGAAGGTGGAGAGGTACAACCGGCTGATGGTCGATGAGGTCCTCTACGCCCGCCCGTATACCTCAGAGACAGCTCGGCGTGAGGCGCTGGCCGTGTGGGTGAACCACTACAACTACCATCGGCCTCATACCTCCTGCGGGAACGCCCCGCCGGCCTCGTTGGCACCGGCCCGAGTCAACAACGTCATGCCCTCCTACACCTAGGGTGGCGGCGTGACGCAGACCCCCTCCACCCCCGTGCGCCTCCGCGCCCGCGACGGCTTCGTGCTCGCGGCCCGCCACTTCGCCCCCACGACGACGACGCCCCCGGCCCGGCCCGCCGGCGCGGTGGTGATCGCCTCGGCGACCGGGGTGAAGGCCACGTACTACCGGCGCTACGCGGAGTTCCTCGCCGGCCACGGGTTCCACGCGGTCACGTTCGACTACCGGGGCGTCGGGGAGTCCCGTGAGCCGTTCGCCGTGGCGCGGCGGGCGCGGTGGGCGGACTGGGGCGCCCTCGACGCGGACGCCGTGCTCGGCTGGGCCCGGACGCGCCTGCCCGGCCCCCTCCTGACGGTGGGCCACAGCTACGGCGGGTTCGGCATCGGGCTCGCGGACGAGGCGCGGCATGTGGCCCGGCACGTGGCCGTCGGCGGGCAGCACGCCCACTGGCGGGACTACCGGGCGCGGCCGGGGCGTGCACGGATGTGGGCGCGGTGGCACGCGGCGATGCCGGCGATCACGCTGGCCCGCGGGCACTTCCCGGGGCGGCGGCTCGGCTGGCTCGAGGACCTGCCGCGCGGGGTCGCCCTGGACTGGGCGCGCAGTCGCCGCGACTTCACCGCGAGCGCCCGCACCGGCGCCGGCCGGGACGAGCTGCGCCGTCGTCTGGCCGCGTTCACGGCGGACGCGCTGATCGTGGCGCCCGTGGACGACGACTTCGGCACCGACGCCGCCCTCGACCGCGCGGACGCCTACTCGCCGGGTCGGCAGACGGTGCGCTGGCGGGTGCGGCCGGAGGAGCTCGGTGTCGCGGAGATCGGGCACTTCGGACTGTTCCACGCGCGGTTCGCGCCGGCCTTCTGGCCGGCCACGCTGGAGTGGCTGCGCGACGGCGTCGCCCCGGCCGCGGCCCGCTGAGGCTCGCGCACCGGAATCGCTGCGGCCCGTCCCGTCCCCGCTACGACGACGGCGGCCGCCCCGGCCCGGGTCTCCGGGCGGGACGACCGCCGTCGCACTGGTGCGCGTGATGTGTCGATACTACCCCGCGCCCAGCCGACGCCCAGGCGACACGTCAGTCCTGCATCGCGTAGTCGATGACGACGCGGCCCTCGATCTTGCCGTGGCGCATCTCGTCGAACACGTCGTTGATCTCGGTGAGCGGGCGGGTGTGGAACGTCGGGTGGATCTTCCCGGCCTCGTAGAACTCGAGTGCCTCGACCATGTCCTGCCGGGTGCCCACGATCGAGCCGCGGATGGTCAGGCCCTTGAGGACGATGTCGAAGATCGGCGCGGGGAAGTCGCCCGGGGGCAGGCCGTTGAACACGATGGTGCCGCCGCGGCGGGTCATCGCGATGGCCTGGCCGAACGCCTGCGGGTGCACGGCCGTGACGAGCACGCCGTGGGCGCCGCCGATCTTCTCCTGGATCTCCACGGAGGGGTCCGCGACGTTCGCGTTCACGGTCAGCTCCGCGCCGTGCCGGGAGGCGAGCGCCAGCTTGTCGTCCGCGACATCCACGGCCACCACGCGCATGCCCATCGCCACGGCGTACTGCACCGCGATGTGCCCCAGGCCACCGATGCCGGAGATCACGACCCACTGCCCGGGCCGCACCTCGGTCTGCTTCAGCCCCTTGTACACCGTGACGCCGGCGCACAGGATCGGGCCGACCTCCATCGGGTCCGCGCCCTCGGGGATCAGGGGCGCGTAGCGGGCGTCCACGAGCATGTACTCGCCGAAGGACCCGTTCATGGAGTAGCCGCCGTTGATCTGCTCCTCGCACAGGGTCTCCCACCCGGTGCGGCAGTACTGGCAGTGGCCGCACGCGCCCCACAGCCACGCGTTGCCGACCATGTCCCCGACCTTGAGGTTCTCGACGTCGGGCCCGACCTCCTCGACGATGCCCACGCCCTCGTGGCCCGGGATGAACGGCGGGGTCGGCTTCACCGGCCAGTCACCCTCCATCGCGTGCAGGTCCGTGTGGCAGACGCCCGAGGAGATGAGCTTCACGAGCGCTTGGTGCTGGCCGGGCGTCGGGCGCTCGACCTCCTGGACGTCGGCCTCTGTGCCGAACTGGGTGACGACGGCTGCCTTCATCGTGGTCATGGGGGATCACCTTTCGTGGGATGGGGAGGGGGTCGTGCGGTGCCGGCACCGGCTCAGAAGAACCCGAGCTTGTCCTCGGAGTAGGAGACGAGCAGGTTCTTGGTCTGCTGGTAGTGGTCGAGCATCATCAGGTGGTTCTCGCGGCCGATGCCGGAGGACTTGTACCCGCCGAACGCGGCGTGGGCCGGGTAGGCGTGGTAGTTGTTCACCCACACGCGACCGGCCTGGATCGCCCGGCCCGCGCGATAGGCGGTGTTGCCGTTCCGGGACCACACGCCGGCGCCGAGCCCGTAGAGCGTGTCGTTGGCGATCCGCATGGCGTCGTCGAAGTCGGTGAACGTGGTCGTCGAGACCACCGGCCCGAAGATCTCCTCCTGGAAGATGCGCATCGAGTTGTCCCCGCGGAAGATCATGGGCTGCACGTAGTAGCCGCCGGCCAGTTCGCCCTCCATCTCGGCGCGGGCGCCGCCGATCAGCACCTCGGCGCCCTCCTGACGGCCGATGTCCAGGTAGGAGGTGATCTTCTCGAGCTGGTCGTTGGAGGCCTGGGCGCCCATCATCACGTCTGTGTCGAGCGGGTTGCCGGTGACGATGCGCGAGGTCCGCTCCACGACGGCGTCGAGGAATTTCTCCGCGATCGACTCCTGCACAAGCGCACGCGACGGGCACGTGCAGACCTCGCCCTGGTTCAGCGCGAACAGGGTGAAGCCCTCCTGCGCCTTGTCCCAGTAGGCGTCGTCGTCCGCCATGACGTCCTCGAAGAAGACGTTGGGCGACTTGCCGCCCAGCTCCAGGGTCACCGGGATGATGTTCTCCGAGGCGTACTGCATGATCAGCCGGCCCGTCGTCGTCTCACCCGTGAACGCGATCTTGCGGATGCGCGGCGACTGCGCGAGCGGCTTGCCGGCCTCGAGGCCGAAGCCGTTGACCACGTTGACGACGCCGGCCGGCAGCAGGTCCGCGATCAGCTCGATGAACACCATGATCGAGGCCGGGGTCTGCTCGGCGGGCTTGATCACGACGGCGTTGCCCGCGGCCAGCGCGGGCGCCAGCTTCCACACCCCCATCAGCAGCGGGAAGTTCCACGGGATGATCTGGCCGACCACGCCGAGCGGCTCGTGGAAGTGATAGGCGACGGTGTCCTCGTCCACCTGGGACAGGCCGCCCTCCTGCGCGCGGATCGCGCCGGCGAAGTACCGGAAGTGGTCGATGGCCAGCGGCAAGTCCGCGTTGAGGGTCTCCCGGACGGCCTTGCCGTTGTCCCAGGTCTCCGCGACCGCCAGCATCTCGAGGTTCTCCTCCATGCGTTCCGCGATGCGGTGCAGCACGAGCGCCCGCTCGGCCGCCGAGGTGGCGCCCCAGGCCGGGGCGGCCTTCCAGGCGGCGTCGAGGGCGACGTCGATGTCCTCGGCCGTGCCGCGGGCGACCTCGCAGAACACCTTGCCCGTCACGGGCGTGACGTTCTCGAAGTACTGGCCCTTGACCGGGGGTGTCCACTCTCCTCCGATGAAGTGCTCGTAGCGGGACTTGAACTCGACCTTGGCTCCCTCGGTGCCCGGGAATGCGTAGACGGTCATGGTGCTGGCTCCTTTGCCTGCGGTTGCCTCGGCGCCGGGTGGCGCCCTGCCGTGGCTGTGACGCTAGTCACAAGGAGGTTGCACGGAGGTTGCAGCCGGGCGCGGGTGAGGGGCGGGCCGGGTCAGGCCAGGTCCCGCTCGATCCGCTCGAGCGTGGCCACGGCGAGCGCCCGCCGCGGCGAGTCCGCCGGCAGCAGACGCAGGGCGGCGCCCCAGAGCTCGACGTCGTCGCGGGCCTCGGGGCGGCCCAGGTAGGCCCAGAGCTGTTCGACATCCGCGTCCTGGGCGACGGCCTCGCGCAGCGCCTCCCCCAGCTCCGCGCGGATCGAGGCGACACCGGGGGACGCCGACCGCGGCAGCACCGGCCCGGCCGCCGCGTGCAGCGCACGGTCCAGATCCCCGGCGCGCAGCGCCTCCCGCGCGCACAGCAGGTCCGCGTGCACCTCCCCCACGAGCCGGTACGGCCGGGACAGCAGTGCCACCGGCGCCCCCACGTCCCGCAGCGCCCGGCGGAGTCGATGCACCTCGGCGCGCAGCGAGATGGCGCGGGCGGGGGAATCGCCCGGCGCGGGCCGGGGCCCGGCGGTCTCCTCCGGATACAGCGCGACCTCGAGCTCGGCGCCGGTCAGGCCCGGGCCGTGCCACGCGAGGAGGGTGAGGATCTCGGCGTGCCGGCCGGTGAGCTCGACCCCGTCCAGCGTGGGCGGCAGGTGGCCGGTGACGCGCAACAGGCCCGCGGCGGCGTCGTGGCGGTGCGGCGCGGCGGCGGGGCTCGGCCCCGGCGAGGCGGACGGCGGAGCCGAGGGGCCCGGCGTCGGGGCGGTGCCGCGGGGACGGCCCCGGGACGGGGCGGGCAGGTCCCGCCAGGCGGCGTGCACGGCGTCCACGGTGGCCTGGAGCAGCGGCAGGGCGAGGTGGCTGACGGCGTCCTCCCCGCCCGTGAGGTCCAGGACCCCGACGAGCCGCCCGGTGGCCGGGTCCGTGAGCGGGACGGCCGAACAGCTCCACGGGTGCACGCGCGGGCTCAGGTGCTCGCCGCGGCTGACCTGCGTGGGGGCGCCGGTCGCGAGGACGATGCCGGGGGCGGAGGTGCCCATGGACGCCTCGGACCAGTCGGCGCCCGCCACGAAGCCCATGGTCTCGGCGTGGCGCACCGCGGTCCGGTCGCCCTCGACCCACAGCAGGTGGCCGCGCGCGTTGCCGATCGCGGCGAGCATCCCGGCCTCGGCCGCGGGGTGGATGAGCATGCGGCGGACCACCGGCAGGGCCACGGCGAGGCGCTGGTCTCGGCGGGCGGCGGCGAGGTCGTCGTCGGAGAGGGTGGCCGGGTCGGTCTGGCCGGGTACCGCGGGGGTGAGGGCGCCGAGGGAGCGCAGCCAGGACTCACGGACCTCTCGCCGCAGCCCCTGCAGGGCGGCGCGCAGGCCCTGGTCTGCGCCGGCCGGAGCGGTGGGCGACGACGGCGCGAGCGACAGGCGGACCGCGGCGAGGGACTCGTGGGCCCGGTCCACGGCGCGTCGGTAGGCGCCGGTGGCGAGGGTCGAGCTCATCCCGAGCCTGCCATCAACCGCGAGCGGATCAGGAACCGCTTGCCCTCGGGGGCCTCGACGGAGAAGCCGGAGCCGCGCCCGTCCACCACGTCCAGGGTGAGGTGGGTGTGCTTCCAGTATTCGAACTGGGCGGCGGACATCCAGAACGGGATCTCCACGGCGGCCTGGTCCCCCTCGGCCGGCAGCGCGAAGGTGCCCAGCAGGACGTCGGCGGCGCCGGTCGTGAAGTCGCCGGCGGGATAGCACATGGGCGCGGACCCGTCGCAGCAGCCGCCGGACTGGTGGAACATGAGCGGGCCATGGATCGGGAGGAGTCGGCGGATCAGCTCGAGCGCCGCGGACGTCATGGCGACGCGGGACAGGGTCTCGCCCGGCATCTCGGGGCGAGCCTCGAGCGCGGGCGCATGCTCCGCCGACGAGGACGGCACGGTCATCGCGACCTCCTGGGGATGGGCGATCGTCGGTCCCCACACCCTAGCCCCGAACGTGATCCACGTCACCCCGGTCGGCGTGATGGGGGCGCGGCAGCCCGGAGGGTGCACCGAGGGATGTGCCGCGAGCCAGACGTTTCAGCCGCAATCAGGGGCTGATCACGACCGAAACGTCTGGCTCACGGCGCGGGGGTGGGGAAAGCACGAGGGCGGGGGCGGCGGGTGGCTCACGCGGCCGCGCCCGGAGTCCACCCCCCTACACTCGGCACATGCTCCCGGACCCCAGCCCCACCGTCACCGTGGACGGCCTCCTGCTGCGCCCGCTGCGCGCCGCGGACGAGATCGCGGCGCGCGAGGCGGACGCCGAGCTGCATCGGGAGGGGTTCGACTTCCTGATGGCCGGCACCCGCTCCTTCCCCGCGGTCCGCCGCGCGTTCGCCGCCGAGGCGCGCGGCGACGTCGAGCCCGGCCGCGCGCCCGCCTCCTTCTACGTGGGCGTGGACGAGAACGGTGAGCTGGTGGGCCGGGTGTCCGTGCGGTGGGAGCTGAACGAGGCGCTGCGGCACGTCAACGGACACGTGGGCTATGCGGTGCGCCCCGCGTTCCGGCGGCGGGGCCACGCCGCGCGGCTGCTGCGCGGCGCCCTGACGCTGCTGGCCGCACGCGGGGTGCCCGCCGCCCTGCTCACGTGCGACGAGACGAACACCGCCTCCGTGGCCACGATCCGTGCGTGCGGGGGCGTGCTGCGGGACCGGGTCGAGGCGGACCTCGACGGTGCGCCCTTCCCCGTGCCCCAGCTGCGCTTCGACGTCCCCACGACGGCGGCCTGACCGGAGGGACGGCGGGGACCGCGCCGCCGGCCTCAGTAGGCCTTGACGCGCTGCTCCACGATCAGGTGGATGAGCGCGAACCGGCCCTCCTCCTGGACCGCCTTGAGCGCCGCGTCCACGGCCGCCGGCACGTCCGCGTCCCGCTCCACGCGCACCCCGAAGCCGCCGAACGCCTGGGCCATGGCGGCGAAGTCGGGGTTCTTCAGCTGGGTGCCGGAGACGCGCCCGGGGTACTGGCGCTCCTGGTGGGTGCGGATGGTGCCGTACTCCTGGTTGTCCATGACGATCACGAGGGGCGTGGCGCCGTACTGCGCGGCGGTCGCCAGCTCCTGGCCGTTCATGAGGAACTCGCCGTCGCCGGCGATGGTCACCACGGTGCGGTCCGGGAAGTTCAGGGACGCGGCCACGGCACCCGGCACCGAGTAGCCCATGGAGCCGTTGCGGGCCGAGATCATGGAGCGATAGCCCTCGGTCGGGAAGTACCGGTGCGCCCAGTTGGTGTGCTCGCCCGCGCCGAGGGAGATCATCGAGTCCTTCGGCAGCTTCGGCACCAGGTTGGCCATGAGCGTGGCCATCTTCGCCTGGCCCTCGGACGGCTCGGCCGGGGGCAGGGCCGCGAACTTCTCCTGCTCGCCGCGCATGCGGGAGGTCCACTCCTCCCACTCCGGCTTGACCTCGAGCTCCATGCGGACGAGGTCGCGGATGAACCCGTCCGGCTTGGCCACGATCTGGTGGGACACGGGGCCGGAGCGGCCGCGCAGGGACGGGTCGATGGTGACCAGGAAGTTCTTCTTGTCCCAGTTCTGGCGGATGGTGAAGCCATTGGTCACGACGTCGCCCGGCACGGTGCCGACGAACACGATGAGGTCGGTCTCCTCGAGCATGTCGTAGGTCGGCTTCGGGCGGCCGTAGCCGATCGGGCCCACGTAGGACGGCGAGGAGAACGGCACGGTGCCCTCGGTGCGCCACTCGGCGGCGGCGGGGATCTTGTGCTCCTCCAGCCACGTCGTCAGGGTCTGCGCACCCTCGTCCGTCCAGTCGTTGCCACCGGTGATGAACAGCGGCTTGCGGGACTCCTTGAGCGCGGCGTGCAGGGACTTCCAGTCCCCCACGGTCATGCCGCCTGAGGCCACGGGGATCTGCGGGTGCAGGTGCGCATCGATCTCCTCACGGATCACGTCCTCCGGCAGGCCGACGACGACGGGCCCGGGCCGGCCCGAGCTGGCGGCGAACATGGCCTCGGCCACGATCTCGGAGGCGCGCTCCGGGTGGTCCAGGACCATCACGCGCTTCGCACCGGTGCCGAACCAGGCGTGCGGGTCGAACTCCTGGAAGGCCTCGCGGTCGCGGTGCTCGAACGGGATCAGGCCGACGAACAGGACGAGCGCCGTCGAGTCCTGCCACGCGGTGTGCAGGCCGACGTGGGCGTTCGCGGCGCCCGGGCCGCGCGTCACCATGGCGACGCCAGGGACCACGTTCATCTTGCCGTCGGCCTCGGCCATGTACGTGGCGCCGCCCTCGTGGCGGCACACCACGTTCTCGATGCCCGAGTCGTGCAGGCCGTCCAGGACGTCCAGGTAGGACTCGCCCGGCACGGAGTAGACGCGCTTCACGCCGTGGGACTCGAGGGTCTTGACGATGACGTGCCCGGCGGAGAGGCGACCGGTCGCCTGGGAGGTCTGGGACATGGAGGTCTCCTGTGCTGGTTCGGGGGCCCCTCCGGCCCCGTGGGTGCACCCCGCCGTGCAGACGGGGTCCGTGGGGGTCAGGGTACTGGACGGGACGGCGCCGGAGGCGACCCGATACGCGGCGTGAAGCCGGTGACGGGAGGGCGGGCCCGCCGTACGATTTCCCCATGCTCTCCGCGCCGACGCTCTCCCGCCTCGCCTCCCTGGCCGCGTTCCTGAACACCGCCCCCGGACTGCGGGGCGGTCAGCCGGCCGACGAGCGGTTCACCGCCGCCACGCAGCTGCCCTCCCTCGTCCCTGAACTCCAGGAGGACGAGGTCCGCCTCCGCCTGGCCGCCGCCGCGGCCGTGCGTGGCCGCGAACTCCGCGGCCGTCTGGCCGAGGTCTGGGCCCTCGCCGCCGTGGACGAGGCGGCCGCCGTGGAGCGCGTGAACGCCCTCCTCGCCGCGGCCGGGCCGCTGCGGCTGACGGCCGGGGGCGACGTCGTCGGGCTGGCACCGGCGCAGGTCCCCGCCGACGCGGTGGAGCGGCTGGCCGCGATGGCCGCCCTCGCGCTGGCGGAGACCGCGATGGACGGCGAGCTGACCCGCCTGCGCGTGTGCGAGGGCGAGGACTGCGAGAACGCGCTCGTGGACGCCAGCCGGAACCGGTCCAAGCGGTTCTGCGACGAGGCCAACTGCGCCAACCGCACCCACGTGCGCTCCTACCGGGCACGGCTGGCCGAGGCGGCGGAGTCCGCCCCCGCGGCGGATCCGGCCGGGCCGGAGGAGGCGGAGGCGCCGGAGGCCGTCGTGGACTCCGAGGCGCCCGAGGCCGCCGTGGACTCCGAGGCCGCCGCCGACGAGCCCCGCCGGGAGACCAAGAAGGAGAAGAAGGAGCGCAGGAAGGCGGAGAAGAAGGCCCGCAAGAAGGCGGAGAAGAAGGCCCGCAAGAAGAAGTCGGACAAGAAGAAGGACTGACCCGGCCCCACCCGCCAGGTGACCCGCCGCTGAACATCGGGGGACGGGGCGGCCTCTGGTTCCGTCGGCCGGCCGGACGCCCCTAGCCTGCGAGACATGAGCGAGCACACCCCCGCCCACACCCCCGCGTCCCTCGGACCCGCCCACCGCAAGGTCGGCGTCGTGGGGGCCGGCGGCGTCGGCACCGCGATCTGCTACGCGGCGCTGATCCGCGGCGTCGCCCGCGAGGTCGCCCTCTACGACATCGACGAGCCCAAGGTCCGCGCCGAGGTCCTCGACCTGGCCCACGGCACCCCGTTCACCTCTGCATCCGCGATGACCGGCGGCGCGGACCCGGACGTCCTGGCCGGCTGCGAGGTCGTCGTGATCACGGCCGGCGCCAAGCAGAAGCCGGGGCAGACCCGCCTCGACCTCGGCGCGCACAACGTGGAGATCCTGCGCGGCCTGCTGCCCCAGGTGCAGGCGCACGCGCCGGACGCGCTGATCGTGCTCGTCACCAATCCCGTGGACGTCCTCACGCTGGTGGCCCAGCGCCTCACCGGCCTGCCGGCCGGCCGGGTGATCGGCTCGGGCACCCTGCTGGACACGTCCCGCCTGCGGTGGCTGCTGGCGTCGCGGGCGCAGGTCCACGCGTCGTCGGTGCACGCGGCCATCCTCGGCGAGCACGGGGACACGGAGTTCCCCGCGTGGAGCTCGGCGCGCATCGGCCCGACGCCCCTCCTCGAGTGGCCGACGCCGGCCGACCCGCTGTTCACCCGCGCCGACCTGGACGAAGTCGCGGACACCGTGGTGCACGCCGCGTACGAGGTGATCCAGGGCAAGGGCGCCACCACGTACGCGGTCGGCGTGGCCACGACCCGCCTGCTCGAGGCGATCCTGCGCGACCAGCACGCCATTCTGCCGGTCTCCACCGTGCTCGACGGCGTCCACGGGCTCTCGGACGTCGCCCTGTCCCTGCCGTCCGTGGTGGGGCGCGGCGGCGTGACCCGCGTGATCCAGACCGAGCTGGACGCCACGGAGATGCGGGCGCTGCACGCCTCGGCGGACGCGCTGCGGCGGGAGGCACGCAGCCTCGGGTTCTGAGGCGCCGGCCTCAGGCGCGCGGGGCGTCGCCTCCGGTGCCGCCCTGCTCGCGGCGCTCGGCGGCGGCCTGGGCGCGGCGCTCGGCGGCGGCCTTGCGGAACATCTCCTCGGAGGAGCGGTTCACGCCGGAGCCCTGGGAGAGGTGGTCCGGGTTCTCGCGCGCGGCGAGCTGCAGCATGGCCACCACCACGAGCGAGGTCATGAAGAAGACGCCGAAGGCGATCAGCGCGATGTCGACGCGCAGTGGATTCTGGGTGCCGCCGGAGGCCGTGATGCCGGCGATCACCCCGCCGATCAGGCCGAGCACGGCGGAGAAGACGAGCGGGCCCTTGACCGTGGTGCGCAGACCGCCGCGTGCCGGGCGGCCGGATCCGGCGCGATCGGCGGACGGGCGGGGGGACGGTGCGCTCACGGCGGGACTCCTGACGGCTGGGGGCGGCTCGGGTGGCGTGGTCCGCGGCGGCGCGGCTGCTGGCGAGACGGCGCGGTGGACCGGATCCAGTCTACGTGCTGGCGTCGGCGGGTCGACTCAGAGCCCCTTGGCGGTGCCGCGGTCGCGGCGCACCTCGTGGTGGAAGCCGAGCCCGGAGACCATCAGGAGCACCCCGATCAGGATCGCCCCGCCGCCGGCGATGCCGAGCAGGGCGTGCGGGCCGAAGCCCTGCAGGGCCGCCACGACCACGCCGCCCCCGGAGAGCAGGCCCACGAGTCCGGTCCACAGCTGGTCCCGCGCGGGGATGAACTCGCGGCGGTGGCGGGCCCACGCCACGAGCTCGGCGACGCCGCCGAGCACGAGGGCGGCGCCGGCCGCCACGCCCACCGCCGCCGGGGACCCCAGGAACAGCAGCACGATCACGCCGAGCATCCACGCGGCCGCCGCCAGGGACAGCGGGGAGCGCATGGCCACGGGCACCGGGTCGCGGCGCAGGTACTCCCACATCGCCGAACCGGAGAACGCCAGGTACAGCGCGAACATGACCTTCATCCACGTCAGGCCCGGCTCGGCGACGAACACGGTGGTCAGACCGAACGCCAGCGCCACCACGGCGCGGATCAGGATCGGCTTGAACACCACGGACGAGATCTCGAGGGGGGTCTGCACGGTAGCCACCGCCCCAGTCTAGGAGCAGTGCGGCCGCGGCCCGGCCCGCGCGTCACCGCCCGGACGCGCTCACCCGACGCCGAGCCGCATCCAGTCGTCGCGCCGGGCCCGCCAGCCGAGGGTGAGCGCCCGCATCCCCATGTAGACCCCCGCGAAGCCGAGCCAGAGCAGGCCCAGCTGCACACCGGCGTCGGGCACGGCGGCGTTCGGTCCGGGCCAGACCGCGGTCCAGCCGAACCCGCCCGTGGCGAGCTGCGCGAGCACCCAGAGCGCCGGCGCGTAGACCACGAGGTTCACGAGGCCGGCGAGGGCGAGGTAGCGGGCGTCGCCGGCGCCGATCAGCACGCCGTCCAGCACGAACACGTAGCCGGCCACCGGCTGCCCGGCGGCCAGCACCCACAGGCCCACGGTGGCGGCGGCCTGCACGGTCGGGTCCGTGGTGAACAGCCCCGGCAGCACCGGTGCCGCCAGGGCCAGCACGGCCCCGGTCACGACGCCGAAGCCCAGCCCCCAGCGCACCATCGTCCGGGTGAGGCGACGGGCGGCGTCCGGCCGGGCGGCCCCGAGCTCGGCGCCGATCAGGGCCTGCGCGGCGATCGCGAGGGCGTCGAGGGCGAACGCCAGCGTGGAGAACAGCGTGAAGACGAGCTGGTGCGCGGCGAGGGTGAGGTCGCCCGCTCCGGCAGCGGCCATGACGGTGATGAGGATGGCCGCCCGCAGGCTCGCGGTGCGCAGCAGCAGCCACGAGCCCACCTGGGCCGTGGCGCGCATGCCCGACGCACGGGGCGCCCACACCGTGCCCGAGCGGCGGAAGCGCGGGGCCAGCACGAACAGGTACGTCACGAGCATCGCCCACTGCACCACGGACGTGCCGACGGCCGAGCCGGCCACGCCCCAGCCCAGCCCGTACACCAGGGCCACGTTCAGCCCGATGTTCGCGCCGAAGCCCACACCCGCCACCACGAGCGGCGTCACGGTGTCCTGGAGGCCGCGGAGCACCCCGGTGGCCGCGAGCACGGCCAGCAGGGCCGGCAGCCCCGGCATGGAGCAGCGCAGGTAGGCGACGGCGTGGGCCTGCACCTCGCCCGTCGCGCCGAGGGCCGCCGTCAGCGCGGGGGCCGCGAGCCAGCCGAGGACGGCCAGCACCGCGCCGAGCAGCAGGCCCAGCCAGATGCCGTCGCGGCCGCGGTCCATCGCGGCGGCCGGGTTCCCCGCCCCGATCAGCCGGGCCACCGCCGGGGTGGTGGCGTAGGCCAGGAAGATCATGAGGCCGGTGAGCGTGTGCAGGATGGTGGTGCCGATCCCGACGCCGGCCAGCTGGGCCGTGCCCAGGTGCCCGATGATCGCGGTGTCGGCCAGCAGGAACAGCGGCTCCGCGATGAGCGCGCCGAACGCGGGGACCGCGAGCGCGAGGATGCGCCGCGTGAGGGCGCGCGCGTCCTGCGGGGCGGGCGCCGCCGTCGAGCCGGAGGGTCCTGCCATCTCAGCCCAGCAGGGCCAGCAGCGGGGCCAGCGCCGTGGTCGGGGCAGTGGGGCCGGGCAGCGTGTCCGGCAGCAGGGGGGCCACGAGGTAGAGCATCGCGATGGCGATGCCGTTGTTCACCATGTGCAGCAGCACCGCGTACCCGAACGAGCGGCCCATCAGGATGTAGGACACCGTGATCGCCACCGCGAGGGTCAGGTACGGGACGGTCTCCACGAGCCGGAAGTCGCCGCCGGTGCCGAGGAAGTGCAGGAGTGTGAACGCGAGCACGGAGACCACGGCGCACACCCACACGTTGATCCAGCGGGAGAGCTTGCCGATCAGCAGGTGGCGGAACAGGTACTCCTCCACGAGCGGGGCGGCCACCACGGTCATGAGGATCATGAGCACGGGCGGGGCCTGCGTGGTCATCTCCTCGAGCGCGGCCTGGTTGGCGCTGGTCTGCGCCTCCCCGATGAGGCTCAGCACGATCACGTTCACGACGATGCACGCCAGCCACGTGGCGGGCAGCAGCAACAGCTTCCACCACGTCCCCGTGCGGAACACCCGCAGCGACGTCACGAGCGGGCGCCAGGCCACGGCCAGCACGAGCACCACGAGGATCGCGTAGCTGACGATGTTCACCGTGAACCCGTCGCGGACCAGGTCGAACGCCTCGAGGTCACCGGGGACCAGGCCGAGCGACACCGCCAGCCACAGCCCCAGCCCGAGCACCATGAGCGCCACGTACACGAGCACCACGACGGCGTCGCCCCAGTGGAACCGACCCGGGGTCCAGTCCGGCGCGGGGCGGGCCGCGGGCCGGCGGCCGGGCCAGCCGGCGGGGACGCCACCGGGGGCGCCGGGGTGCCCGTGCAGGCTCGGGGCGACGGCGGCGCGGCGGGCGGACGGCCGGCCCGACGGCGGCCAGCCGGCGGGCGGACCGGCCGGCGGGCCAGAGGGAGGAACGCTCATGGCGGCCACGCTACCAACGGGGGCGGACGCGCCAGGCCGCGGGCGCCGTCGTCGGGAGCGGCTCCGTGGCCCACGCCACGCCCGCGCGCCCGCGACACGCGCGCGGTGGCGGCGGGCCGAACGCCTCGTCTACGGTGCTCCCCATGGCCTTGTTCTCCCAGCCGGTGTTCATCAACCTCCCGACGACGGACACCGAGCGGATCCGTGAGTTCTGGACGACCCTGGGCGCCACCGCGATGGACGACTACTCGGACGAGCACTCGGTGTGCATCGAGCTCACCGAGTCGACGTACGCGATGTACCTCAGCCCCGGCTACTACACCGACTTCATCGGCAACCGTGAGATCGCCGACTGCCTCACCACCAACTCCGCCCTCATGGCGCTGACCGTCGGCGACGCCGCGGCGGTGGACGCCCTGGCGGACCGGGCGATCGAGCTCGGCGCCGCCGAGGTGCCCCTGCCCGAGGACCTGCGCGAGGAGATGGCCGACTCCGGCATGCACTCCCGCGAGATCGTCGACCCGGACGGGCACCAGTGGGAGTTCGTCACCGCCTGAGCCCGCCGGCTCAGGCGCCGAGTCGCCCGGTGAGGCGCGCGTGCATCGCCGCGGAGGCCTCGTTCAGCCCCGTCACCTCGGCGTGGATCCCGTGCCGGGCGTACTTGGTCAGCACCGAGTCGAGCGCGGCCACAGTGGAGGCGTCCCACACGTGCGCGGCACTCATGTCGATCACGACGCGCGGCGGGTCGAGGGCGTACTCGAACTGCGAGTAGAGGTCGTTCGAGGACGCGAAGAACAGGGCGCCGTGCACGCGATACGTGACGGCGTCGCCGTCGTCGTGGACCTCGCGGACCACCGTGACCAGACGCGAGACGCGCTGAGCGAAGAGCACCAGCGCAGCGAGCACGCCCACACCCACGCCGATCGCGAGGTTGTGAGTGAGCACCGTGGCCGCCACGGTCACGACCATGACGGCGGTCTCCGAGCGCGGCATCGCGCGCAGGGTGGCGGGGCGCACCGAATGCCAATCGAAGGTGGCGGCGGCCACGAACATCATCACGCCCACGAGCGCGGCCATGGGGATCTGCGCCACGAAGCCGCCGAAGGCCACCACGAGCACCAGCAGGAACACGCCCGCGAGGAACGTGGAGATCCGGGTGCGGGCGCCGTTCGCCTTGACGTTCATCATGGTCTGCCCCACCACGGCGCAGCCGCCCATGCCGCCGAACAACCCCGAGACCACGTTCGCGACACCCTGCCCCCAGGACTCGCGCGTCTTGTCCGAGCGGGTGTCGGTGATGTCGTCCACGAGCTTCGCGGTGAGCAGGGACTCGAGCAACCCCACGAACGCGATGCCGACGCTGAACGGCAGGATCAACCGGAGGGTCTCCCACGTCAGCGGGACGTCCGGCAGGCCGAGCACGGGCAGCGCATCCGGCAGCGCGCCCCGGTCCCCCACGCGCGGCACGGCCAGGCCGGCGGCCATCACCAGGGCGGTGACCACGACGACGGCCACGAGCGTCGCAGGCACCGCAGTGGTGAGCCGCGGCAACAGCACCACGATCGCCAGGGCCAACGCCGTGAGCGGGTACACGAGCCACGGGACGCCGATCAGCTCGGGCAGCTGCGAGGTGAACACGAGGATGGCCAACGCGTTGACGAACCCCACCATCACCGAGCGCGGGACGAACCGCATGAGCCGGGCCACCCCGAACACGCCGAGCAGGATCTGGATGACGCCGCCGAGGATGATCGCGGCCAGGAGGTGCCCCACCCCGTACGCGTGGGACAGCGGTGCGACGACGAGCGCCACCGCCCCCGTGGCCGCGGAGATCATGGCGGGCCGGCCGCCCACGATCGCCGTGGTCACCGCCATGGTGAAGGAGGCGAACAGGCCGACGCGCGGGTCCACGCCCGCGATGATCGAGAACGCGATGGCCTCCGGGATCAGCGCGAGCGCCACCACGACGGCGGCCAGCACCTCCGTGCCCAGCAGCCGAGGGCTGCGCAGGGTGCGCAGGACGGACTGCCGCTGGAGCGGCGTGAGGGCAGGCGGGGGCGCGGCGGGTAAGGCGGGCATGCTCCCGAGGGTAGCGGTGCGCGGGCGGGGTGCCCGCCGGTGAGCGGGTCCGCCCGCCACCCCTCACGCCGTCCGCATCACCCGCACGGGGTCGCGGAACGCGGCGAACGCCGCCGGGGCGAGGCTGGCCAGCAGCGCGGTGAGGGCGGCCAGCACGGCCACCGCCGCCACGAAGTCCACCCCCAGCGTCCCGCCCTGGCCGGCGACGACGGCGTACCCGGCTCCGGAGCCCAGCACGGCGCCCAGCAGCGCAGGCACGGCGGTGCGCACGGCCACGAGCAGGATCAGGTCTCCGCGGCCGATGCCGAGGGTGCGGCGGCGGCCGAGGTCGCGGCGGCGGATGAGGACGTCGGCGAGCACCACGATGGACACGAAGAACGCGCCGGCTCCGAGGATCAGCAGCAGCAGGGAGCGTCCGAGCCCGGCGAGCTCGCCGGTGATCACCTGGTTGCCGGCGGAGAGGGCACGGGCGGTCTGGATGGAGGAGGCGCGCGGGTCGGGGTCGATCACGGCGAGCGCGGCCTCCTGCATGGCGCGGGTGCCGGCGGTGTCGGCGGCGAGGACGCGGACCTGCTGCATCACGAGGGCGTCCGGGGCGGCGGGGACGGTGAGGGCGTAGCCGTCGAGGTCCTGGAAGGGGTCCTGGGCCTGAAACGCCCCGACGACGGCCCACTGGCGGCCGTCCGTGGCCTCGATCGCTCCGGAGGGCTGGGCGAGGCCGAGCTCGGCGAGCTTGGCCTCGGGGACCACCACCTCGCCGGGGGCGGGCAGGCGGCCGCGGGTCAGCTCGATGCCACGGTCCAGGGTGCCGACCACGTTCGTCACGGCCACGCGGGCGCCGCCCCGGCCGATCCCGGTGTTCACGGCGTCCATAGGCGAGTCCCGGGCGAGGGCGGCCTCGGCGGTGTCGAGTCCGGCGAGGGTGGCCGCGGTGGCGCCGGTGAGGAAACCGGTGCCGCCGGTGTCGGTGACGGTGAGCACGCGGGCGCCGGGGCCGGAGAGCTCTGCGGCGACGGCCGCCTCGGTGGCGGCCTGCCTGCCCACGGTGGCCACGGCGGCGAAGCACATGGCGGCCACCACGAGCAGCACGAGGGCGGAGGGCACGGGAGAGGTGCGTGCGGCGGTGACGGCTTCACGCAGCAGGGTGCGCAGGTTCATGGGCGGTCCTCCCGGTTCACAGCCGCACCACCTCGTCGGCGCGGGCGACGACGGCGGGGTCGTGGGTGGCGACCACCACGGTGCGCCCCTCGGCGGCGGCATCGGCGAGGGCGTCCATGACGAGGCCGGCGTTGTCCGGGTCGAGGTTGCCCGTGGGCTCGTCCGCGAGGACGACGACGGGCGCGTTCACGAGGGCGCGGCACACGGCCACCCGCTGCGCCTGCCCGCCGGAGACCTGCCCGGGCCGGTGGTCGGCGCGGTGGGCGAGGCCGAAGCGCTCGAGCAGCGCCCGTGCCCGGTCCTCGAGCGTCTGGCGCTCCAACCCGGCGTAGAGGCCGGGCTCCACCACGGAGTCCAGGATGGGGCGGGACGGGTCCAGCTCCGAGTCCTGGAACACGAATCCCACGGAGGTGGCGCGCAGGCGGGAGCGCTCCCGGTCCGGGCGGGTGGAGGCGTCGACGTCGCCGAGGCGCACCACTCCGGAGGTGGGCGTGAGCATGAGCCCGAGCACGTACAGGAGGGTGGACTTGCCGCGCCCGGAGGGTCCGGTGAGGGCGGTGACGGCGCCCGGCGTGAACGCGTGGGTGAGGCCGTCGAACAGCTCCTCGGCGGCGCGGGTGTAGGCAAAGCGCAGGTCCTCGACGGCGAGGGCGGCGGGGACGACGGGGGCGGCGGGCGTGCCCGGGGTGGCGGGCCCCGTCATCGGGTGCCGTTCAGCACGCGCACCTGCTCGCCGGCGTCCACGCCGTCCACGACGGCGAGGCCGTCGGCGGAGCCGAGGACGGTGACGGTGCGGTCCTCCGCGGCGCCGTCCCGGACCACCGTGACCGTCGCGGCGCCGTCTGGCTGGGTGCGCAGGGCGGACACGGGGACCACGGGCCCGGAGACGGGCGGGACCACGCTGACCTGGGAGAGCAGGGAGGTGGTGGCGTCGGCGGGCAGGGTGTCGCAGTCCTCGCCGCAGACCACGCCGCCGTCCGGGGCGGTGAGGGTGATGCGGATCAGGCCCTGCTCGTCGGAGGTGGACTCGCCGGCGACGGCCTTCCATTCGTGTTCGCCGTGGGGCACGGTGACCTGGGTGCCGGCCGGGATGAGGGCGGCCTGCTCCTGGTTGACCTCGAGGGCGAAGTCCGGTTGGTCGCCGGGGCGGGCCACCACGTTCTCGCCGCCGGCGAGGGTGGTGCCGACGGCGGTGGTCTTCGCGTCCACGCTGAGGGGCGCGGGGAGGGCGTCGAGGACCACGAGCTGGCCGAGCTCCACGGTGTCCGCGGCGGGGTAGCCGCGTTCGGTGAGCCAGTCGTCCCAGGCGTCCGCGGTGGCCTCGTCCCACGTGCCGGTGGCCTCCACCTTCGCGCCGGTGGCGGCGAGCATGCGCTGGAACGCGGCGACGTCGTCGCCGGAAGTGCCCTCCCCGAGAGGGCGCCACTGGGGAAGCTCGCCCTGGAGGACGAGCACGGGCTTCTGGGCGACGGCGTACAGCACCTCCCCGGCAGCCACCTCGCCGGACTCTCCGGCCCGGGTGACGACGCCGGTCAGCGCGTTCACCGCCGCCGGCGTCTGCTCGCGCGACACGGAGACGCCGAGGGTGATGACACGGCCGAGCTCCTGCTCGGCGACGGTGACGAGGGCGCTCGCGGCCGGACGCTGCTCGGCCTGAGCCGGAGGTGTGAGCGTGACCCGGCCGGCCCAGAAGGCGAGCGCGGCGACGGCCACGAGCGCAAGGACGAGGGCGGCCCAGCGGGCGGGGCGATTCATCCGGATGACCCCCAGAAGACATCCTGCGGCGGAAGCTCCGGGCATGTCTGCGCGACCTCGGCCTGGCGTTCTGCCGACACGCCCCTCATGCTGTCCGCGAAGGGCCACCACTGGTGGCGGCCTGGAGTGTAGAACGCGGAGACGAATGCCTCTTTGGAGGGGCGCGCGGAGGTGTCGACCGTGTAGCCGTAGGCCTCGAGACACGGGATGAGGTATTGGTCCCAGTAGTCATAGACGAGGCGGAGCTGCGGATCGGTCCAGTCCTGGGTGTAGCTCGGATCCACCGGGTGCTGTGCGTAGCAGGTCACGTAGGCCGCCTCGAAAGCAGACCTCTGGGACTCAGGTGGGGTGTCGATCTGAATTCCCCCGGTCGGACCGACCGAGTTCGGCCACCCGGCCTCGGCCAGGCATGTGGACACCATGCGGTCCGACTCGAGGGACGTGGCGTACCACCCGGAGCGCTCCACCTGAGGCGGCGCGGGCATTCCCGCCCCCTGAGCGTGCCGCGCGACTTGCTCACGGTAGGCGCGCTCCTTCTCCGCCTCCGTCGTCAGGAGGGGTTCGATCCTCTCGGTGGGAACCCACTGCGAGGCGTCCCAGGTCTTCTCGGCCGTCGCGGTGGGGGGAGCGGCGACCGTGGATGAACCGCCGAGGCCCGCAGACTCCCGACCGACGCAGCCGGTGAGGGTCAGGGCGACGGCCGCCACCAGGGCGGCCGTCGCAGGAATGCGTAATGAAGTCATCGGTGCCGGCGAGTCAGTACGGGTAGTAGCAGTAGCCGTAGGTGCCCGACAGGAGGAGTCCTGCGCTGCAGTCCTGCCGACCGGAGTCCGTCAGCGCCTGCGCTGGCACCGCACCGGAGACGGCCAACGGTCCAGCGACGGCCACGCCGGCACCGACCTTAGAAATCCGCTGCTTCATACCCATGTCGCTCCTCCTTATGGTTCACGCTCATTCGTGATCTGCGTCACACTCTATGAAGGTGCTCGCCCTGTGTCCAGAGAATTCTCGGTCGGTCCACAGACGTGCCCCACCAGGGAGTCAAGAGGGTCCTGCGCGTGACGGATGCGCAATCTCAGGGGACGAATGAGCGCGGCCACACCGGCAGGGGTGGCCCGACGATCGGGTTTCGATACTCCCGTCACCGCCGCGCGCCCTAGCCCCGTACACCTCCGGCTCCGGAGAGGTGCGGGCTCGTGAAACTCACCGGCACCTGGATCGAGAAGGTCATCGGGTGGTCCCGTGTCGCAGCGACGCCAGCGGCCAGTGGCTGGGCGCCGGCGCCATCCAGCCCCGGCCTCAGCGGGCGTCCTCGCGCGCGGCGGGCGCGCCGTCGTCGTCCTGCTCCTCCGCCTGTTCCCCGCCCTGGAACTGGCTCCTGTACAGCCGGAAGTACGCGCCGCGAGCGGCCAGCAGCTGATCGTGCGAGCCCTGCTCCACGATGTCGCCGTCCTCCATCACGAGGATGACGTCCGCGTCCCGGATGGTGGAGAGGCGGTGGGCGATCACGAAGCTCGTGCGGTCCGAGCGCAGCGCCGCCATCGCGCCCTGGACCAGCACCTCGGTGCGGGTGTCCACGGAGGAGGTGGCCTCGTCCAGGATCAGGAGCGAGGGCTGGGCCAGGAACGCACGGGCGATGGTGATGAGCTGCCGCTCGCCCGCGGACACGTTGGCGGCGTCCTGCTCGATCACGGTGTCGTAGCCGTCGGGCAGGGTGTGCACGAAACGGTCCACGTAGGTGGCCTTCGCCGCCGCGACGACCTCCTCGTCCGTGGCGTCGAGTCGGCCGTAGCGGATGTTCTCCCGGATGGTCCCGCCGAAGAGCACGGCGTCCTGGAGCACCATGCCGGTGGCGGCGCGCAGCTCGCCGCGGCTGACCGTGCGGGTGTCCACGCCGTCCAGCAGGATCCGCCCGCCGTCCACCTCGTAGAACCGCATGATCAGGTTGACCAGGGTGGTCTTGCCGGCACCGGTCGGCCCGACGATCGCGACCGTCTGCCCCGGCTCCGCCACGAAGTTCAGGTCCGTGATGAGCGGCTTCTCCGGCGTGTAGGAGAAGCGCACATGCTCGAACTCCACGCGACCGCGCAGCGGGCGCGGGAGGTGGGCGACGCCGTCGGGCCCGGGGATGGCGGAGGGCGCCGTTTCCCGAACGAAAGCGCTCTCGGAGGGCGCCGTTTCCCAAACGAAAGTGCCGTCGGGGGTGCGGGCGGGGGTCTCCTCCGGCTCGTCGAGGAGCTCGAAGATGCGCTCGGCCGACGCCACGCCGGAGATCAGCATGTTGGACATGCCGGCGATCTGCCCAAGCGGCTGGTTGAACTCGCGCGAGTACTGGATGAACGCGGTCACGGCGCCGAGGGTCATCTGCCCGTTGGCCACGCGCAGGCCGCCGACCACCGCGATGCCCACGTAGCCCAGCCAGTTCACCCACTGCATGATCGGCATGATCATCCCCGAGTAGAACTGCGCCGTGAACGCGGCCTCGTACAGCTCCTCGTTGCGCTCGTCGAAGCGCGCGGCCATGTCCCGCTGACGGCCGAACACGGTCACCAGCTCGTGCCCCGTGAACGACTCCTCGATGTGCCCGTTGAGCCGGCCCGTCTCCCGCCACTGCGCGGAGAAGAGCGCCTGGGACTTCTTGCCGATCACGCCCACCACCACACCGGCCACCGGCAGGGCGATCAGGGCGATGAGCGCGAGCTGCCAGGACAGCCAGAACATCATGCCGACGATGCCGATCACGGTCAGCGCCGAGTACACGAGCGAGGCGAACGCCTGCTGGAGGGCCTGCTGGACGTTGTCCACGTCGTTGGTGGTGCGGGAGAGCAGGTCGCCACGCTGCCCGCGGTCGAAGTGGCTCAGCGGCAGCCGGTTGATCTTGGCCTCGATGTCCTCGCGCAGGCGGAACACGAGGCGCATCACGAGGTCGTTGAGCACGCGGCCCTGCAGCCACATGAACAGCTGGGCCACGAGGTACATGGCCAGCACGATCAGGATCAGCCGGCCCAGCTCGGTGAAGTCGATCCCCTCGCCCGGTGTGAACGCCATGCCGGAGAGCATCTCCGCGGCCTGGTCCTCGCCCTGGGCGCGCAGCCCGTCGATGACCTGCTCGCGGCTCAGCCCGCCGGGCATCTGCGCGGAGACCACGCCGCCGAAGATCACGTCCATCGCCCGGCCCAGGACGTGCGGGGCCCACACGTTGAGCACGACGGCGACCAGCACCATCAGCGCGACCACCACCAGGCCCAGCTTCTCCGTGCGGAACAGGCTCATGAGCCGCTTCGCGGACGGCCAGAACGCCTTGGCCTTGCGGGCCGGCCCGCCGCCCCAGTCGTCGGTGGCGCCCTGCTCCTGGATCTCGAGGATCTCCTCGTCCGTCAGGTGCTCGCTCATGCCACGTCCTCCGCGGTCAGCTGGGAGTCCACGATCTCCCGGTAGGTCTGGTTGTCCGCCAGCAGCTCGGCGTGGGTGCCGCGGCCGACCACGCGGCCCTCGTCCAGCACGATGATCTGGTCGGCGTCGGTGATGGTGGCCACCCGCTGGGCGACGACGATCCGAGTCACCCCGGCCGCCGCGCGGTCGAGCGCCGCCCGCAGCCGCGCGTCGGTGGTGACGTCCAGCGCGGAGAACGAGTCGTCGAACACGAGGATCCGCGGCTCGGCCACGAGGGCACGCGCGATGGACAGGCGCTGGCGCTGGCCACCGGAGACGTCCGTGCCGCCCTGGGAGAGGCGCGAGTCCAGACCGGAGGCCGCCGTCTCTGCCTTGCCGGTGGTGCGGGCGCGCACGAAGTCGGCGGCCTGGGCCGTCTCGAGGGCCGCCCAGATGCGCTCGTCCGAGGCGTCCGGGGCCCCGAACTGCATGTTTTCCCGCACGGTGCCCGAGAACAGGTACGGCTTCTGCGGCACGAGGGCCGCGGCCTCGGTCAGCTCGGCCCGGGCCAGGTCGGTCACCGGCACACCGTCCACGAGCACCTCGCCGGACGTCGCGTCGTACAGCCGCGGCAGCAGGCTGATCAGCGTGGACTTGCCGGAGCCGGTCGAGCCGATGATCGCCGTCGTGGTGCCGGGGGCGACGGCGAAGCTGACGTCGTCGAGCACCGGCGCCTCGGCGCCGGGGTACTGGAAGGTGACGTGGCGCAGCTCCACGGCGCCGTCGCGACGCGCGGGGGTCACCGGGCGGACCGGCTCAGCGAGCGTGGGGACGGTGTCCAGGACCTCGCCGATGCGGCGGGCGGAGATCACGGCGCGCGGGAGCATCATCATCATGAAGGTGCCCATCATCACCGCCATGAGGATCTGCAGCAGGTACTGCATGAACGCGGTGAGCGCGCCGACCTGCACGAGCCCCGCGTCCACGCGCTCGCCGCCGAACCACAGGACGGCGGCGGTGGCGAGGTGGAGGATCATCGTGATGACCGGGCCGAGCAGCACGAACAGCCGGCCGATCCGCACGGACGTCTCCGTCAGGGCGGCGTTGGCGTCCGTGAACCGGCGTGTCTCGTGGCGCTCGCGCACGAACGCGCGGACCACGCGGATGCCCTGGATCTGCTCGCGCATCACGCCGTTGACGTCGTCGATGTTGTCCTGCATCCGCTGGAACAGCGGCATGAGACGGGCGACGATCCACGCCACGATCACCAGCAGCACCGGCACGGAGACCCACACGAGCCAGGACAGGCCCGGGTCCTCGCGGATGGCCATGATGATGCCGCCGACCGCCATGATCGGCACGGCCACCATGAAGTTCAGGGCCATGAGGGTGAGCATCTGGACCTGGTTGACGTCGTTGGTGCCGCGCGTGATGAGGGTCGCGGCGCCGAAGCGGCCGAGCTCCTCCGCGGAGAACGCGTCCACGCGGGTGTAGACGGCGCGGCGCAGGTCCCGGCCGACGCCCATCGAGGCCTTCGCCCCGAACCACACGGCGGCGATCGCGGCGACCACCTGCACCAGCGCGACGCCGAGCATCACGAGGCCGATGTCCCAGATGCGGGCGGTGTCACCGCGGGCTACGCCCTCGTCGATGATGCGGGCGTTGAGGCTGGGCAGGTACAGCATGGCCAGCGTGCTGAGCAGCTGCAGCACGACGACGGCCGCGACGGCGCCGCGATAGCGCCGGCCGTGACGGCGGAGCAGGGTCCAGAGCATGGGGCTCCCAGGGAGTCGGGATGGGCGCGCGGCCGCGTGGGCTGCAGTGAGGTGGGCCGAAGGGGGCCGGGCTCATTGTGCCCCAGCCGCGGGAGGGCGCGGGCAGCAGCCGTCGTCGAGGGAGCGCCGGTCCCTCAGCCGGTGGGCGGGATCGTGCTCATCTCGGGCCCCTCGACGGTGAACCCGGCGCCGCACGTCGTCGTCGGACGCCCCGGGCGCACCCCGGACGACCGGCTGCCGAACCACCTGCTGGCGGACCCGCACGAGGACTGAGCGACGCCAGACGGGGGCGTGAGCCAGACGTTTCTGCTGCGGATCGGGCGTCAGAACCGCAGAAACGTCTGGCTCAGCGCCCGGGCCCCTCAGAGCAGGGGACGCAGCGGGACCAGGAGGACCTCGACCACGCGGGCGAGGCGGTGACGGTCCTTCCAGCGCGGGGTGTCGATCCGGACGGCCCGCTGGGCGTCGAGAGCGAAGATCTCCTCCATCCGGGCGGCGAAGTCGCGGTCCACGACCACCACGTTGGACTCGTAGTTGAAGCCCAGGGAGAGGCGGTCGACGTTGGCCGAGCCCACGGTGGACCAGATGCCGTCCACGGTGGCGGTCTTCGCGTGGATCATGCTGGCCCTGTACAGCAGGATCGTGATGCCGGCCTCGAGCATCTTCCCGAAGAAGCCGCGCGAGGCCCAGTCCGCCACGATGTGGTTGGAGTCCTCCGGCACCATCACCTGCACGTCCACCCCCGCCGGGCCGCGTGCAGCAGCGCCTCGAGGACCTGCTGGTCCGGGATGAAGTACGGCGTGTTGATGAGGATGCGGTGCTGCGCCCGCTGGATGGCGTCGAGGTAGCTCAGCCGGATCGGGTAGACCAGCAGCGGCGGTTGGTTCGCGGCCACGGTGATGCGCGGGTCCCACGTGTCCGGGGGGCGCCAGGACATCTGCTCGCCCGCACGGTGGTGCGCGTTCCACTTGATGGAGATCGACTGGTCCAGCCCCCACACCGCCGGGCCGCGCTCGCGCACGTGAGTGTCCCGCCAAAAGCGGGCGTAGTCGTCGCCGATGTTGAAGCCGCCTGCGAAGCTGACCTCGTCGTCCACCACCATGATCTTCGAGTGGTTGAACCCGCTGTGTCGGACCACGCCTCGCCAGATCGGGCGGGCGAAGGCCGGCAGCCGGAACACGTGGATGCGCGGGTCCAGCTGACGGTAGAAGCGGGGCGGGACCACGAGGTTCCCGAACCCGTCATAGGAGACGTAGACCTCCACGCCGCGCGCGGCCGCCCGGTTGAAGGCGTCCATGAACCGCTGGCCCGTGGGGTCGCTCTTCCAGATGTAGGTCTCGAACTTGATGATCCGCTGCGCTCCGTCGATCGCGGCGATCATCTCCTTGTAGAGGTCCTCACCCGAGGTGAAGATGCGCAGCTCGGAGCCCTCCACGTGGGCGTCGAACACGCCGGGGTTCGGCGCGGGTCGGCGCACTCGGCCGCCGCGCTTGACCATGTCCACGCCGGTGAGCCCGGCGGCGACCGTCAGCGGCAGTCCCACGAGACCGACGCCCGCGGCCACGGCCGCTCCCCGGAGGAGACGACGGACCGGCAGGCGGGACAGGGACGGCAGGGACGGTCGACGCATTCGCTCAGTCTACTCAGGGCCCCGTCAGCGCGGATCGGTCGAGCGGCGCATCTCGGTCCAGGCCGCGCTCACCTCGGAGCGCATGCGCACGAGTTCGATCGCCGTCTCCTGCAGCCTCCGGGCGCTCTCGCTCTCGGGGATGTACTGCCGCACCCGCTGGGCCTGGTCCTCCGCGGAGACGTCCACCATGACGGCGATCGAGTGCGCCACCAGGCGGGACTCCGCCCCGGTGCGTCGGCTCGCGTAGACGCGCAGCGCCACATGCATGGACCGCTCCGTGGTGTTCACCAGGAGGGCCTCCACGCGCACGAGGTCGCCCACGTGGATGTTCCGCACGAAGCGCACACCGCCGCCGAACACCGCGACCACGGATTCATGTCCGGTCCAGCGGGCGGCGCAGACGGCGGCCGCCTCGTCCACCCAGCGCAGGATCGCGCCCGCGTTGATGGTGCCGCCCACGGTGGCCTCCGCGTTGGGGGCCAGGAACGCGAGGGTGCTCATCTCCTCGGGGGCCTCCCCGGGCGCGGGGAACGGCAGTCGGGCCATGCCGCGCTCGACGGCGCGGCGGGCCACGGTGGAGCGGCGGGCCTGTTCGTCGCGCTCGATCTGGCCGGGGGTCGAGGGCTCCCAGACCGGCACGGTCACGGGCACCCCGCCCTCCTCCGCGGCGTAGACCACGAGGGACGAGGTGGCGACCACGGGGTCGCCGTCGTCGTCGCGGATCTCCGGCAGCAGCAGGCGGGTCTGGACGTGCACCTCGGCGCCGTCCGTGTGGACCACGCGCGCCTGCACCACGGCACGGCGGTCCACCGGCACGGGGTGCCGGAACTGGGTGTGCCCCATGTAGCGGGCACGCACGAACGTCCCGGCCCAACTCGCCGCGACGGCGTAGCCGGCCTTCTCGATCCAGGAGATGACGGTGCCGGCGTCCACCAGGCCGGTGGGATGATCGAAGCTGTCCGCCCGGAATTCGAGGGCGAGGGCTCCGGGGGGTCTCATGCCGTCGAACGTATCACCCGAGTCCGGGCCCTGTGCGGCCGGTCACGCCCCGTCCAGGAGTCTGCGGGGAACCTCCCGGCCGCGCCCCAGGCGGGTCCGCGCACGGGGGACAATGGACCCATGACCGCCTTCGACCGTCTCCCCCTGCCCGCGGAGCCCCAGACTCCGCACGACCGCCTGCGCCGCCGCACCGAGGCCGCCGTCGCCGAGCGCGGGGAGGCCGCCGTCGCCGGGCTGGCGGTGCGCCTGATGACCGGCGCGGCCACTCCCGATGACGTCACCTCGGGCGCCGCCCGCGCCCTCACCGGCGACGACGGCGACCTCAGCCCCGCCGCGACCGGCGCCCTGGCCCTGATGCACGCGTGGCACCGCAGCGCGCTGCCCGCCCTGACCGGGGCGCTCACCGCCCCCGAGGCGGACGTCCGCTCGGCGGCCCACCTCGTGCTCGCCTCCCGCGCCGGCTCGCTGCGCCGCGATGCCGCCGTCGACCGCACCCTCGTGGACGCGGTGCGGGCCGGCTGTGCCGACCCGGACCCGGAGGTCCGCGCGTCGGCCGCGTCCGCACTGGGTGCCCTCGCCCGCCCCGAGGACCTCGAGTCCGCCCTGCCCGTGCTCACCGGCATGGTGATGGACGTGGACGCGGACCTGGCCGCGGCCGCCGAGCTGGCCCTCGAGCAGCTCGCGATCCGCCTGGACCGGCCCGGCCTGCGGGTCAGCCTCGAGGGCTGAGGCGACGCCCGTGCAGTGCCCCCACTTCGATGTCGGCGAGTGCCGTTCCTGCCCGCTGATGGGCGTGCCGTACGCCCGGCAGCTCGCGGACAAGCAGGCCGCGGTCCTGGCCGCGCTGGCGGACGCGCTCGATGCGGACACGGTCGTGGCTGAGCCGTTCGCCTCCGCGGAGGCGGGGTTCCGGAACAAGGCGAAGCTCGTGGTGACGGGGTCGGCGGCGGCGCCGCGGCTGGGCATCCTGGACCCGCGCCAGCACCCCCGCCATCACGACGGCGCCGGCGTGGACCTGCGCGACTGCGGCCTGTACGAGGCCGGCATGGAAGGCGTGTTCGACGCGTGCGCGGCGGCGGTGACGGCGGCCGGGCTGGAGCCCTACGACGTCGCCGCCCGCACGGGCGAGCTGAAGAACGTGATCGTGACGCTCTCCCCCGACCGGGAGGCGATGGTCCGGTTCGTGCTGCGCTCCGCCGACCGGCTGGACGCGCTGCGCGCGGCGGTGCCGGGGCTGCTGGACGACCTCGCGGCGCGCGGGACACCC
Organism: Micrococcus sp. GPGPB33; assembly: GCF_037853785.1. NCBI lineage: Bacteria > Bacillati > Actinomycetota > Actinomycetes > Micrococcales > Micrococcaceae > Micrococcus > Micrococcus sp. GPGPB33. The sequence continues at coordinate 822,545 of NZ_JAQMWO010000002.1, read as the reverse complement.
GCCGCCGTGGTGAGCGCGAACCTGCTGCCGGAGCACGTGGCCCTGCCCGAGGGCGACGAGGAGATCGTGCTCGCCGGCGGGCCGACGCTCACCATGCGGCTCAACAGGGTGGGCCTGCGGCTGCGCCCGCAGGGGTTCTTCCAGACGAACACCGCGGTGACCGAGGGGCTGTACGCGACGGCGGCGGCGTGGGTCGCCGAGGCCGGCCTGCCGGCGTCGGCGTGGGACCTGTACTGCGGGGTGGGCGGGTTCGCGTTCCACCTGGCCCGGGCCGGCGTGCGCGACGTGTGGGGCATGGAGTCCTCCGCCGAGGCGGTGGCCGCGGCCCGGGAGACGGCCGCGGAGCTCGGCCTGGCCGACCGGGCGCGCTTCTCCGCCGGCGACGCCACCTCCGCGCTTTCGTTCGAGAAACGGCGGGCTCCGGAGGCGCTTTCGTTCAAGAAACGGCGGCCCCGCCCGGACGCCGTCGTCGTGAATCCGCCCCGGCGGGGCATCGGCGCCGAGCTGGCGGACGCGCTGGAGGACTCGGGTGTGCCCACCGTCCTGTACTCCAGCTGCAACCCGGCGACGCTCGCGCAGGACCTGGCCCGGATGCCGAGCTATCGGGTGGCGCGGGTGCAGGTGTTCGACATGTTCCCCCAGACCCGGCACGCGGAGGTGCTCACGCTGCTGACCCGGCGGTGACGGAAGCCGGGGCGCGTCACCGCGGGCTCCCCGCCCGACGGTTCCGCTTCTTCAACTCGACGAAGACCTGCAGCAGCGTCAGAGCCGACGGCGCGAGCGCGGGTTGCGTGAGCACGAGCGGTTGCGCACGGGTCAACCCGCCACCCTGCAACGGCCGTCCCGAGTCCCACCGGTTGGCCTTGCGCAGACCACCCTCGTTCCACAGCCGCTCGTCCACCTTGAGCGCCACCTTCATCGTGTGCTCCGACTCTGGCGCCACAGCACGGACTTCCTTCACGTCCGCCCAGTCCACGGACCAGTCCCGCGTCCACACCCGTCGCTCATCGAACGTGACATGCCGAGGCCGGAACAGACCCATCGTCGCGGCGGGAAGCACCGCCAACGCCAGCGCCAACCCGATGAACGACGCCACACGCCACACCCCGAACCCGGCCGAGACATCCTCCGGCGGCCGGAAGATCACCCACACGAACACCGCGATGCACACCACGACGATCAGCCACAGGAGCAACCACCGCGCCGGACGCACCCGCGCCTGCACCGGCAGACTCGCCAGGATCTCCTCCCGCGTCGCCTTCTTCCGCAACCGCGTCGGCTTCGCATCCATCACTTGCTCATCATCCAGTTCATGAGCCCTTCGCCCCCCGGCCATCTCCGCCGAGTGTGTCCTGCTCGTTCCCGGGCCACGCTTCCGGCGCGCGGGGGCACACGTCCGCCCCGTCGGCACGACCCTATTCCCGGAACCCACCGCGCCGCAGCGACATCACCGCAGCTGAGAACCGCTGTGATGTCGCTGCGGTGCGGTCGGCCGGAACGACGGCGCGCTCGCTGCGGTGAACATCGCCGCGGCACTCCCCGTGCGGCCCCACTTCCCCGCCCGTAGGCTGGTTCCCATGTCGCAGACGCTCACCCCCGCCGCTCCGCAGGACCTGAACGCCCGCCGTCACCGGCTCCGCCGCTACCGCGCCGTCATCTTCGACATGGACGGGGTCATCACGGACACCGCCGGCGTGCACGCGCAGGCGTGGAAGGAGCTCTTCGACGGGGCGCTGCCCGCCGTGGGCGCGCTGCCCGCCAACGCCGCCGTCGTCGCCGCGGACCCGGACGTGCTGCGTCCCTTCGACGCCGCCGCCGACTACCTGCACCACGTGGACGGACGCCCCCGCGAGGACGGGGTCCGCACGTTCTTCGCCTCCCGCGGCCTGCACGTCCCGGAGGCCGACGCCCCCGAGGCGGACGCGGCCCCGGAGCTGACGGTCCTCGCCCTCGCCGAGCGCAAGCAGGGCTACTTCGAGCAGGTGCTCGAGCGCGACGGCGTCCGCGTGTTCCCGGAGGCCCAGGACCTCCTCGAGCGGCTGCGGGCCAAGGGCGTGCCGGTCGCACTGGTCACCAGCTCCAAGAACTCCCGCGCCGTGCTCACGGCCGGCGGCGTGCTGGACTTCTTCCCCGTGATCGTGGACGGGAACACCGCCCTCGAGCGCGGGCTGCCGGGCAAGCCGGACCCGGCGATGTTCTGGGAGGCCGCCCGGGAGCTGGGCGTCGACGTCGCGGACGCGATGGTCCTCGAGGACGCCGTCTCCGGTGTGAAGGCCGCCGCGGACGGCCGCTTCGGCCTCGTGATCGGCGTGGACCGCGAGCCCGATCTCGGCAAGGGCCGGCTCAAGGAGGCCGGCGCCCACCTGGTGGTCCAGGACTACGGGACCCTGCATCTGGAGGACCGCACCACCACCCCGTTCGACCCCGCGTGGGTGCTGCGCTGGGACCGCTTCGACCCGGCCTCCGAGGGCACACGCGAGGTGCTGTGCACCCTGGCCAACGGGTACTGGGGCACCCGCGGCGCCGTGCCCGGCACGCGCATCTCCTCCGTCCACTACCCCGGCACCTACATGGCCGGGGTGTTCAACCGGCTGACCTCGATGGTCCAGGGCCGGGTCGTGGAGACCGAGCACATGGTCAACATCCAGGACTGGACCCCGCTCGTGGTGACCCCGCGCCACGGCCGCCCGCTGCTGCCGGGTGAGGAGAACCTCGTGGAGTACGGCCAGGAGATGGACCTGCGCCGCGGCGTGCTCTCCCGCACCATGACCTTCGAGGACGAGCAGGGCCGGCGCACCACGGTCCACACCCGGCAGTTCACCTCGCTGGCCAATCGGCACCTCGCCGCGATCGAGCTGACCGTGGTGGCGGAGAACTGGTCCGGGGACCTCACGGTGCGCTCGAAGATCGAGGGCCGCGTGGCCAACCTCAACGTCTCCGACGACCGCACCCTCGCCAACCAGCACCTCGAGCCGGTCCAGGCCCGGGAGATCGACGGCGAGACCGTCCTGCTCGAGACCGCCACCAACCAGTCCGGCATCCACGTGGCCATGGCCACCCGCACCCGCCAGGTGGCGCCGGTGGGCCACCACGAGCCCATCCGCCGCCCCGTGGACGGCTCGGACCTGGTGGTCGGCCAGGACATCCTCCTCCACGTGGACGAGGGCGTGCCGCTCGTGCTGGAGAAGGTCGCCGCCGTCGCCACGAGCCACGACCACGCCAACGCCTCCGTGTGGGAGTCGGCGGTGAAGGACGTCCAGCGCGCCCAGAACTTCCGCAACCTGCTGACCCTGCACGAGCAGCGCTGGGGCACCAACTGGGACCGGTTCTCCGTGCGCATCGACCTGGCCGAGCCGTACCGGCATCAGCGCCGCTCCACGGCGGCGGAGGCCGGCGGCGAATACGCGCCGCCCGTCGTCGACGCCGGCCACTCGGCCCCGGTGGGGTCCGCGGTCCCGATGGGCAAGGACGGCGCGTCGCTGCGCCAGCAGCTCGCCCTGAACCTGCACACGTTCCACGTGCTCCAGACGGCCTACGGCCGCCGCCGGGACCTGGACGCCTCCGTGGGGGCACGCGGCCTGCACGGCGAGGGCTACCGCGGCCACATCTTCTGGGACGAGATCTACGTCTACCCGATGCTCACGCTGCGCCGCCCCGAGATCACCCGGGGCCTGCTGATGTACCGCTACCGGCGTCTCAACGAGGCCCGCGCCAACGCCCAGGCCGAGGGCTGGGCCGGTGCCATGTACCCGTGGCAGTCCGGGGCGGACGGCTCCGAGGAGACGCCCACCGAGCTGTGGAACCCGCGCTCGCGCATGTGGATGCCGGACAACTCCCACAACCAGCGGCACGTCTCCCTGGACATCGCCTACTCGGTGCTGCGGTACATCGAGATCACGAAGGACACGTCCTTCATCTCGGACTACGGCGCGGAGATGCTCGTGGAGATCTCCCGGTTCTTCATGTCCATGACCCTGCACAACGCCGTCACGGACCGCTACGAGATCCACGGCGTCATGGGCCCGGACGAGTTCCACGACGGCTATCCCGAGACCCCCGGCTCCGGCCTGCGCAACAACGCGTACACGAACGTGCTGACCTCGTGGGTGCTCGCGGAGACCGCCCGCCTGGTCCGCTGGCTGGACACGATCGACGACGGCCTGCCCGAGCTCATGGAGATCTCCGAGGAGGAGATCGAGCGCTGGGAGGAGGTCAGCACCCGCCTGACCGTGCCGTTCTTCGAGGAGGGCGAGGAGGCCGGCATCCTCGCCCAGTTCGAGGGCTACCAGGACCTGCTCGAGTTCGACTGGGAGGCCTACCGCGCCAAGTACGGGAACATCGGCCGCATGGACCTGATCCTGCAGGCCGAGGGCGACGCCACCAACCGGTACAAGCTCTCCAAGCAGGCCGACACCCTCATGCTCGGCTATCTGTTCTCCTCCGAGGAGCTGGACCGGATCCTGCGCCGCATGGGCTACGAGCTGCCGCAGGAGGCGTTCGAGCGGATGGTCACGTACTACGAGGCCCGCTCGACGCACGGTTCCACGCTCTCCCGCCTGGTGCACGCGTGGGTGGCGGCCCGCACGGACCCGGACCGGTCCTGGGACCTGTTCACGGAGGCCCTCGAGTCGGACCTCTCGGACACGCAGGGCGGCACCACCAAGGAGGGCATCCACCTGGGCCTGATGGCGGGCACCGTGGACACGGTGATCCGCTGCTACGCGGGCCTCGAGACGCGCGACGACGTCGTCCGGCTGCACCCCCGCATGCCCGCCCAGCTGCCCGGCGCCCGCTTCACCATCCGGTTCCGCCAGCAGCCCGTGGTCATCCACATGACCCAGCGGGAGGTGACGGTGGCCGCGGGCGAGGGCATGTGGCACGACGTGCCGATGATCATCGCCGGCCGCGAGCACACCCTCTCCCCCGGCGAGAAGCTGACGGTCCCGCTGGACTGAGGGCCGCCGTCGTCGGCCACCCCACCCCGTCCCTTTGGGGGCGAAAGTGGGCGGTATCCCGCGCGGATACCGCCCACTTTCGCCCCCGGACGCGGGAGGACGCGGGAGGACGCGGGAGGACGCGGCTGCCGCCCCGGCTCAGCGCAGCGGCAGCTCGGCGCGGACCACCCAGCAGCCGCCCAGCGGGCCGGCCGTGAGGGTGCCGCCGAACACGGCCACGCGCTCGCGCATGCCGGCCAGGCCGAAGCCGCTGGCCATCGCGACCACCACGCGGTCGCGGCGGGGCTCGCCCTCATCCATCGGGCTGGCGATGCGCAGCACGAGGCGGTCCGCGCCCTCGAGCTCCGAGGCCAGGTGCACGGTGCCGCGGCGCGGGGCGTGCTTGAGGATGTTCGTCACCGACTCCTGCACCACGCGCAGCACGGTCAGCTCCAGGGAGCGCGGCAGCTCGTCCAGCTCGGTCAGCGAGCGCTCCACCGCGAACCCGGCCGCGTGCAGGCGGGCCTCGAACTCGTCGAGGCGGGCCGGCAGGTCCACGACGGCGTCCCCCTCCGCCGTCTGCGCGTTGCGGGAGGAGCCGCGTAGCGCGGTGAGCATGCGGCGCAGGTCCACGAGGGACTGTCGGGCGGCCTGCTCGATGGCCTTCTCCGCGGCGGCCCGTTTGTCCGGGTCCCTCTGGGTGGGCAGCATGGCGGCCTGCATCGAGATCACGGTGAGCCCGTGCGCGACGACGTCGTGCAGCTCCGCCGCGATCCGCTGCCGCTCGGCCTCCGCGGCGCAGGCGGCGGCCTCCTCGGCCCGGCGCAGGGCCGCCTCGCGGTCCCGGGCCCGATGCCGGGATCGGCGGATCATGAAGGCCGGCACCGCCACGCACAGCGCGACGATGAGCGTGATGACCATGACGCCCTTGAGGCTGTCCTCGTCCGCCCACGTGCCGTCGGTGAGGACCTCGCCCGCGACGGTGAGCAGGATGAGGGCGCCCAGGGCGAACCAGACGAACACCCGGTGCGAGTACCGCGTCACCATGGCCGCGCCCAGGACGACCCCGCCACTGAACGCCTGCGGGGTGAGGTGCGCGTGGTCCGCCTCCACGAGGCCCACCAGACCGAACGTGCACCCGAGCAGCACGAACACCGCCGCGAGGGTGGGCTGCCACCCGAACAGCAGCGTGACCAGCACGCTCGCCAGGAACAGGACCCAGCGCAGGAGCGGCTCCCGCCCCTCACCCGTCAGCCCGCCGTCCTCCTCGAGGATGCCCGCGAGTTCGGGGTCGGCGCTCAGCCCGGCGGCCACCGTGGGCCCCAGCATCAGGGTGAGGATCTCCCCCAGCACCATGAGCCCGACGATCACATAGAGGACGATCCGCGTGTGCCGGGAGACGGGTTCCGTGCGCAGGATCGCCGGCAGGCGGGAGCCCAGGGGAGACTCGGCAGGCGGGGGCGACGTCGCCGTCGTCGTCCGAGCCGGGGCGGGCGCCGCGATGCTCATCCGATGTCCACGAGGCCCGCGCGGGCGGCGCGGATGAGGATCTGCACGCGGTCACGGACCTGCCACTTGTCCAGGACCTTGCCGATGTGGGACTTCACCGTGGCCTCCGCGAGGAACAGGGCGCCGGCGATCTCCGCGTTGGAGGCGCCCTTGGCGAGCTCGCGGACCACGTCCAGCTCGCGCTCGGTGAGGCGCTCGTGCGGGGCGAGGGGCTCGGCCGGGCACGGGGCGGCGTGTTCGGGGGCCGCGGTGACGGCCTCCACCAGGTCCGCGGCCACGCGGGCGGAGAACACGGCGTCCCCGGCGTGGACGCGGCGGATGGCGTCCACGACCTCGGCCGGCGGTGCGTCCTTCACGAGGTAGCCTGCGGCGCCGGCGCGCAGGGCGGGCACGAGGTACTGCTCGGAGGAGAAGGTGGTGATCGCCAGGACGCGCACGCCCGGGGCCTCGGCGGAGATGCGCGCGGTGGCCTCGACGCCGTCCATGCGGGGCATCTGCATGTCCATCAGCACGACGTCGGGGGCCAGCGTGCGGGCCGCCTCGAGGGCCTGGACCCCGTCCTCGGCGGAGCCGACCACCTCGAGGTCCTCAGCCTGGGCCACGAAGTGCTCGAGGGCGGTGCGCATCAACGCCTGGTCGTCGGCCACGACTACTCGGATCATGGCGTCCAGCCTAGGAGGCGCACAGGCCGCCGCGCGTCCACCGAAGGTCGACGTCGGCCCCCGCCTCGGGGCGGACCGGGCCGGCTCCCGCGCCCGGCCGGCCACCGCAGTCCCGGCGCCTCCGTGGGCAGAACCCACAACCCCATCGCCTCCGTGGGCAGAACCCACAACCCCGTCGCCTCCGTGGGCAGAAGAGAGGGCACTTCTGCCCACGGAACGCTCTGGCCTGCCGCTTCCGCCCACGGAACCGGGCCGCCCCACCCGGGCCCCGCTCCACCCCCGCGCGTCACCGCGGCAGCAGGAACCAGCCCATCACGGCCATGCCGAGGATCCCGGCGAGCATGGCCGGCAGCAGCACCACGAACAGGTTCCGCCGCGTCACGGCCCAGCCGGGCATCTGCGGCGACTGCGCCCCCGCGGCCATGCCGTGGGCCACCTGGATGCGAGCGGGCCCGGCGACGATGCCCCAGCCCGCGGCCGCGTTGTGCAGGCCGTTGGACCAGGGCGGGGGACGCCCAGGGCGGCGCCTGTGTCCATCTGCAGGGGGCCGATCAGGGCCATGGCCCCGGTGTTCGAGGCCGTGATGAAGCCGGCGAACGCGCCGAGGAACGGCATCGCCACCAGGTAGGACTCCCCCATCCCGCTGAGTGCGCCCGCGAGCGCCTGCGAGACCCCGCCGGCGGAGAGGATGAGCCCGAACGCCACGTAGAGCGCGTTGGGGATGGCGGTGCCCACCCACAGCTTCCCGGCCTCGCGGGGGACTCGGCGGCGGGCGGCGGCGTCAAGGTGGAGGAGCCACACGCCCACGCCCACCGCCACGAACGCCCACAGCGCCGGCGTCCCCACGAGGGCCGCCGCCCCCTCGAGCCCGAACGCGCCCTTCACGGTGGTGCCCAGCACGGTGCCGGCCATGAGCGTCAGGTACGGCACCACGTCCCGCCCCGGCCCGGGCAGCAGCCGGCCGCCGCGGATCACGAGCAGCCAGGCCACGGTGAGCACGAACGTGGCGACGGCGCCCGCCGGCGCGGTGCCGACCACGAGGTTCGCCCCCAGGATCAGCGCCCACTGGGCGACCCCGGAGAGCACGGCGACGCCGAGCCAGGGCAGTGTCCGGGCCGGGCCGACGTCGACTCGCATGCCGCGCGCCCCGCGCAGCAGCAGCACCGTGGCCACGCCCGCCACCAGGCAGGCCGGCAGGTTGAACACCGCGGCGGTGACCCCGATCTCCCGGAAGTCCAGGCCGAACAGGCGGGCGCCCATGAGCGTGCCCGGCGCCATGGACCCCCACGGGCCGATGGTGAGCGCGAGGACGGAGATCAGCGCGGACCGGAACGCCGTGTAGCCCAGACCCAGCAGCAGCGGCACACCCACGATCAGGGAGACGCCGAACCCGGTCACGGTCTCGAGGAACGGGATGACGCCGTGCACCATGAGCAGCGCGGTCGCGATCGTGGGGCCGTTGCCCGCCGACAGCCACGCGGCCAGGCGCGCGTGCCCGCCCGAGTACTCCATGACGCGGGACAGGGTGATGCCGCCCGCGATGATCGCCAGGATCTCGAGCAGCGTGGGCACGCCGGCGCCGATCGCGCCGCCCAGGTCGCCCGGGGCCACGCCGAAGGCCGTGAGGGCCAGCAGCACGGCCACGGCCGTCCCGGCGGCCGGGGCCACCCACGCGGGCAGTCGGGTGAGCAGCAGCACGAGGGTGAGCAGGATGGGTGAGAGCGCGAGCAGCACCTCCACGGCGCACCCCCTTCCCTCGTGTACTGCGCCCCACTGTAGGCGCGGGGTGGGGCCGACACCCCTCCCCTTACTCTGGGGGTCATGACGCAGCCATCCCACCCCGACGACGTCACCCGCGCCCGCCTGATCCCGCCCGTGCCCGTGGCGGTGGCCCCGATGGCCGGCGGCCCCTCGACCCCGGAGCTGGTCGCCGCCGTCGTGGGCGCAGGCGGCGGCGGGTTCCTCGCCGGCGGCATGCGGACGGCCGCGCAGATGCGCGCGCAGGTGGACGCGCTGCGCGCGCTGCTGGGCGCGGAGGGGCCGGACCGCTGGGGCGTGAACCTGTTCGTGCCGGACGCGGTGAACACGGCCATCCCGGACGCGGCGCGCACGGAGGCGGCACGGTCGGCGCGGACGGCGGCCGTCGCCGCGTACCGGGCGGGCCTGACGGCCGACGGCGCCGCCGGCCTGCCCACCGCCGCGGACGTCGTCCCGGACCCGGACGCCGAACGGGCCGACTTCGACGCCCTGCTCACCGCCGCCGAGGAGCAGGCGTGGCCGCTGGTCTCCTTCACGTTCGGCCTGCCGGCCGCCGACGTGTTCGCCCGGCTGGCCGCCGCGGGTATCCCGGCCGGAGCCACCGTGACGGACGCGACCGAGGCGCGGGCCGCCCTCGACCACGGGGCCGCGTTCCTCGTGGTGCAGGGCCACCGCGCCGGCGGGCACCGGGGCACGTCGGACCCGGCCGCGGAGCCGACCCGCGCCGAGATGCCGACGGTGCTGGCGGCGGTGCGCGACGTCGTCGGGACGGGGGCCGCGAGCGCCGCGCCCGTGGTGGCCGCCGGCGGCGTGGGCACCGCCGAGGACGTGCGCGCCCTGCTGACCGCCGGCGCGGACGCCGTCTCGGCCGGCACCGCGTTCCTCCTCACCCCGGAGGCGGGCACCTCGGCGGCGCACCGGGCCGCCGTCGCGGCGTGTGCGGCCGGGACACGCTTCTCCGCCGACGACGGCCGGGCCCGCACCGGCCTGACCCGCGCCTACACGGGGCGGTGGGCGCGGTCGCTGGCCACCGCGTTCATGGCGGAGCACCCGGACGCCCCCGCCGCGTACCCCGAGGTCAACGTCCTGACGAAGGGGCTGCGCGCCGCCGCCGCGGCCGCCGGCGACCTCGAACGCGTCCACCTGTGGGCCGGCACCGAGGCGCACCGGGTCCGTGAGGCGCCGGCCGCCGACGTCCTCGCCTCCCTCGCGCCCTGAGGACCGTCCCGGATCATCCCGCGGACTGACGCCGGCCCCTCGGCCTGCGGCCTAGGCTGGCCCGCGTGAACCCCCTGCGCCGCCTCGACCAGTGGACGCGCCTGCACCCCGTGCGCACCGACGTGATGGCCGCCGCGGCACTGTTCACCGTGCTCGTGGCGCTGCCGTGGATCGCGCTCGGGCCGATGGTCGCCCCGGACCCCCAGGGCCGGCAGACGGCCGTCTCCCTCCTGGCCGGGGCCGGCATGGTCCTGCCGTGGGCCGTGCGTCGGGTGCGCCCGGTGGCCTCGGCCGCCGTCGTGACGGCCGCGGCCGTCCTGCACCTGCTCGCCGGGCCCGAGTTCAGCCTGTCCCTGCTGATGGTGCCGCTCACCGTCTACAACCTCGCTGCAAACGCGCCCCGGAGCGTCTCCGTGGCCGGGCTCCTCCTGGGGCTGGTCGGCGGCGTGGCCAACGGGGTGAAGGTGTGGCTGTTCCCGGCGCAGTTCGTCACCCCCGACGGCCTCACCGTCCGCTCCCCCGCGGAGCCGCTGGCCATGGTCATCATGGCGATCGGCTGCGGGCTCGTGGTGCTCACCGCGTGGGCGTTCGGCGACGTCGTGCGCAACCGCCGCCTCGCCGTGCGCGCCCTCGAGGACCGCGCCCACCGCCTCGAGGTGCAGTCCCGGCAGGAGCGCGAGCTCGCCGCCGCCGACGAGCGCAGCCACATCGCCCGGGAGATGCACGACATCGTCGCCCACTCCCTGCAGGTGATCATCTCCCAGGCCGACGGCGCCCGGTACGCCGCCGCCGCCAAGCCCGCGCTCGCGGTCACCGCGCTCGAGACCATCGGCCAGACCGGCCGTTCCGCGCTCGCGGACATGCGCCAGCTGCTCGGCGTGCTCCGCGAGACCGGCGAGACCGTGGCCGGGGTGCCCGGCGTGACCGACGACGACGCCCGGCGACCCGCCGCCGACGTCGTCGCCTCCCCCGACGGCCGCGGCACCCGCCTGCCCCCGGGCCGCCGGCCCCAGCCGCGACTCGCGGACCTGCCCGCCCTCGTGGAGACGATGCGCCTGTCCGGGCTCGAGGTGTCCCTGCTGGAGACCGGCACACCCCGCCGCACGCTGCCGGCGGGTGGGGAGCTGGCGGCGTACCGGATCGTGCAGGAGGCGCTCACCAACACGCTGCGCCACGGCGGGCCGGACGCGGACGCCTTCGTCACGCTCGCCTGGACGGCGCACGGCCTGGACCTGCAGATCGACGACGACGGCTGCGGCGCCGCCGCCGACCCCGCCACCCGGGGCAGCGGCCAGGGTCTGCGGGGGGCCGCCGAGCGGACGGCCCTGTTCGGCGGGACGCTCGAGACGGGGCCGCGCGTCGGGGCCGGGTACCGCGTGTCCGCCCACCTGCCGTACTCGGCGGTGTGAGGGGTGGCCGCCCCCGTCTCGCCCGCTCACCCCGCCCGACTTGAGAGGATGACCCCATGAGCTCTGAGGAGACCGTCCCCGTCCGCGTGGCCCTGGTGGACGACCAGGCACTGATCCGCTCCGGGCTGGCCATGCTCGTGGACTCGCAGCCGGACCTGACGGTCGTGGCGGAGGCGGGCAGCGGGCGCGAGGCGGTGGCGTCGGTGTCCGTGGCGGGCGCCGACGTCGTGCTGATGGACGTGCGCATGCCGGAGATGGACGGCATCGAGGCCACCCGCGCGCTGCTGCGCCGGCCGGACGCCCCGCGCGTCGTGGTGCTGACCACCTTCGACCTGGACGAGTACGCCTTCGACGCGATCGAGGCGGGCGCCAGCGGCTTCCTGCTCAAGGACGCCCCGCCCGAGGAGCTGCTCGCCGCGATCCGCACGGTGCACCGGGGCGACGCCGTGATCGCCCCGTCCACGACGCGCCGGCTCCTGACGCACATGGCCCCGCGTCTGCGCTCGGACCAGGTCCGCAGCGCCGAGTGCGAGGAGCAGCAGGCGGCCGTGGCGTCGCTGACCCCGCGCGAGCACGAGGTGCTGGTGCTCATGGCGCAGGGCGCCGCGAATCTGGAGATCGCCGCCGAGCTCGTGCTCTCCGAGGCCACGGTGAAGACGCACGTCGGCCGGGTGCTGGCCAAGCTAGGCGCCCGCGACCGCGTGCAGGCCGTGCTCATCGCCCACCGCGCGGGCCTCGTGCAGTTCTGACCCGCCGTTCCGGCACGCCCTGCAGCCCCCGCCCTAGCCCCTGCCCCACCCCTCGTCGAGGCCCGCAGACACGCCGCTACGCCGTCGTCGTAGCGGCGTGTCTGCGGGCCTCAACGGCCGGCCTCGACGGTCGGCCGGGGCGGTCGGCCGGGGCGGCGGGGCCCTTCCCTGAGCCACTCCCCAGGCGCCTGCCAGCACAATCACAGGTCATACCTGGGTATGAGTCGGACGCCCCGAGGTTCATCCTCATGGCCCTGCCGGTGCGCCCACCCCCTCCGCGATGCTGGACGCAGGCCCCGCAGCGGGTCCGCCGCCGGGGTGCACGCGCCGATGGCCGCCCCGGCCCGACGCGCACTGGAGGAGAGGCACCATGACCGGCAGCATCCTGGACCACCCCACCCCGACGACGTCCCGCGCCTCCGACCCAGCCGCCGAGCAGGCGCAGCGGGACAGTGAATGCGTGGCCTTCTTCGTGGCGCTGGTGACGGCCGCCGTCGTGATGCTGGGCCTGAGCCTGTTCACGGGGGTCGAGGGGCTGCTCCGCCTGGCGCTCACCGCGGGCGCCGGCCTGCTCGCCGGCGCCGTCGCGTGGGCCACCGCCCGCCCCGTCCTGGAGGACGACGCCCCGGGCGACTGACCCGGCCGCGCCCTCAGGGCCGCAGGCCGCGCAGGTACGTGTCCAGCAGCCAGCCCCGCTGGTCCGGGCCGTGGCCCAGCAGCGCGCACTCCGGCGACCGGGTGACCATGAGCAGGCCGAACAGGTAGTCCGCCCCGGTCACGTCCGGGCCCACGAGCCCGGCCCGCCGCGCCTCGGCCACCACCTGGTCCGCGAGCTCGAGGATCACACGCTCGGCCTCGGCGATGAGGGCCTCGGGCGGCCGGTCGGCGGGGTCGAAGTCGTCCCGGGCCGCCGCGAGCGAGGCCAGGTTCACGGCCCCCAGGTCCTCCGCGAGCCTCCGCCACCGCGCCTCGGTCCCACCGCCGTGCCCGTCCCCGCCCACCCCGTCGAGGAAGGCCTGCAGGATCCCCCCGGTGCGGGCCACGACGTCCTCGAGCACGGCGTCCAGCAGATCCCGACGCGTGGGGAAGTGCCGGTACAGCGTCCCCACGCCGACCCCGGCCTCCTGCGCCACCCCGCGCAGGGACATCGCCGCCCCCTGGGTGGCGATGAGACGGCCGGCGGCCGCCAGCAGGTCCTGGCGGTTGGCGCGGGCGTTGGCTCTCATGTCCCCATCATCCCACTCCACCCCGCACCGCCCGGCGGCGGGGACTTGACGCCCTCGGGCCCACGCCCCGGTGGCCCGCCTCATCCCCAGGCATGACCCGCCGCCGACGGAGGTGGTCCCCTCCTCCGATCCGCTCCGCCGGGTCCGGGCGGGAGAGTGGCCGCCATGGACACCGCTTCCTCCGCACACCCCGCCTCCCCCACGACCGCCGGCCCCGTCGCGCCGGGGCCGGGCACGCCGTCGTCGTCCGCCACCACGACGACGGCGCCCGCCGTCTGCGCCCGCGGCCTCACCCGCGCCTACGGGCGCGGTGACGCGCAGGTGCACGCCCTGCGCGGGGTGGACGTGGACTTCGCCTCGGGCGCGTTCACCGCGATCATGGGGCCCTCGGGCTCGGGCAAGTCGACGCTCATGCACTGCCTGGCCGGGCTGGACGCGCCGACCTCGGGCTCCGTGAGGATCGGCGGCACCGAGATCACCGGGCTGGACGACACCGCCCTGACCCGGCTGCGTCGCGACCGCGTGGGCTTCGTGTTCCAGGCCTTCAACCTCGTGCCCACGCTCACGGCCGAACAGAACATCGTGCTGCCGCTCGAGCTGGCCGGCCGCACCCCGGACCGCGCCTGGCTGGACGAGATCACCCGCACCCTGGGCCTCGCAGACCGGCTGGGCCACCGGCCGCACGAGCTCTCGGGCGGCCAGCAGCAGCGCGTCGCCGTGGCCCGCGCCCTGCTCACCCGACCGGACGTCGTGTTCGGGGATGAGCCCACCGGCAACCTGGACACCGCCACCTCCGCCGAGGTGCTCGGCCTGCTGCGCCGGTCCGCGCGGGAGATGGGCCAGACCGTCATCATGGTCACCCACGACCCCGTGGCGGCCTCCGCCGCCGACCGCGTCGTGCTGCTCGCGGACGGCCGGCTGGCCGGCGAGCTCGTGGACCCCACGGTCGAGTCCGTCACCGCGGCCCTGACCGCCCTGTCCGCCCCGGCCGAGGGCGGGGTGCGCTGACCATGTGGACCGTCGCCCTCTCCCAGCTGCGCACCCAGCCGCGCCGCTACGTCTCCCTGGTGCTGGCCATCCTGATCGGCACCCTGTTCCTCGCGGCCTCCTTCCTCGTCTCCTCGACGGCGCAGGCCACCCTGCGCGCCACGCTCGGCAGCACCTACGCCGGCGCCGACCTCGTGGTCCTGCCGGGCGGGTCCGAGGACGTCTCCGACCTCGCCGGCACCTCCGCCGAGCCCGGCCCGCTGGCCCGCCTGGACGGCGTCGAGGAGGCGTACGCCCTGCGGATGGCGTGGGCGGCGGCCCGCGCCGCGGACGCCGAGTTCGGCGCCGCGGTGATGCCCCTGCCCCGCGACCCGGCCCTGGCGGGCCTGACCGTGACCGCCGGCGCCCTGCCCGCCGCCGACGACGCCCGCGGCGTCACCCTCGACGCGCAGACCGCGGACCGGCACGGGGTGGCCGTGGGCGACGTCGTCGCGCTGGCGAGCGAGTCCGGGCCCGCCCCGGCCACCACGCCGGTGGACGCGGTGGTCACGGGCCTGACCCAGCCCTCCCCCGACCCGATGCTCTCCGGGCAGGCACAGGTGTGGGCCTCACCCGCGGCGCTGACCGCGGTGCAGGGCCAGGACGGGGAGGCCGGGTTCACCCCCACCTGCTGCTGCGCCTGGCCGACGGAGCGGACGTCCCCGCCGTCGCCGAGGCCGCCCGCGCCGAGGCCACCGCGGCCGGGGTGGACGTCGACGTCGCGACCCCGGACGAGGCCGTGCGCTCGGCGGTGACGCAGCTGAGCGGCGGCACCGACCTGCTGGGCTGGGTGCTCGGCGGCTTCGCGGCGCTGGCCCTGCTGGTGACCGCGCTGGTCATCGCGAACACCTTCCAGGTGCTCGTGGCCCAGCGCACCCGTGACCTCGCGCTGCTGCGCACCATCGGCGCGACAACGGCCCAGGTGCGGGCCTCCGTGCTGACCGAGGCCGCCGTCGTGGGCGTGGTGGGCTCCGTGCTGGGCGCCGGGCTCGCCGTGGCGATCGTGGCCGGCGTGGCCGCGGCCGCCCGCGAGATGCTGGACCTGCCGTTCCTCACGTTCGGTCTGCACCCGGCCGGGCTCGCCGTCTCGGTGGCCGTGGGTGTGGCGGTGACGGTCCTGGCCGCGCTGGCCCCCGCGGTGGCCGCGACGCGCGTCGCCCCGCTCGAGGCCCTGCGGCCCAAGGACGAGGTGACCGCCGGATCGCGCGGCGGCCGGGTCCGCACGGCGATCGGGCTGGTGCTGGCCGTCGGCGGCACCGCGCTCATGCTGGGGGGTGTGTCCGTCCGGGAGCCGGTCTCAGCGATCGGCGGCGGCGCGCTGTCCTTCGTGGGCGTGCTCCTGCTGGCACGGCTGTTCGTGCCCGCCGCGGTGCGGGGGCGGCCGTGCTGGCGCGTCCGGCCGGCGTCCCCGGGCACCTGGCCGGGCTGAACGCGGTGCGCCACCGGTCCCGGACCGCTGCCACCGCCGCGGCCCTGCTCGTGGGCACCACCCTCGTGGCGCTGTTCCTCACCGGCGGGCGCACCGCCCAGGAGCAGACGGCCCTCGCCCTGGACACCGCCTACCCGGTGGACCTCGTGGTGCAGCTGCCCGCCGACGCGGACCCGGCCCACGCGGCCGAGGCCGTCGCCGCGACGGCGGACGTGCAGGCGGTGGCCCTGGCCACCCCGGTGGGCGCCACGGAGAACGGGTCCCCCGTGCTGGCGACGCCGGCCGCGGACCTGCGCGCCGTCGTCGCGCGCCTGCCCGAGGCCGTGACCGGCCTCGGCGACCCCGGCACGGCGCTCGTGCCCGACTGGGTCGACACGGATCAGGTCCGCGCTGAGGTGGCGGGGGCCGCGCGGACGTTCGTCCCGGTGCGCGCCGGCTCGCTGAGCTCCGGCGTGTACGTGGCGGCCGAGCCGCTGCGCGAGGCCGGGTGGGACGGGACCGCGGACGCCGCCGTGCCGGGCCAGCTGCTCATCGCGCTCGACCCCGGTGTCCCCGTCGACCGCCTGCAGGGCCTGAGCGAGGACGTGACCCGGGCCGCGGGCGCCGGGGCGGCCGTGATCGACGGCGGGGCCGGCGAGCGCGCGCTCTACGCCCGGATCATCGACGCGATGCTCGGGATCGTGGTGGCGCTGCTGGCGGTGTCCGTGCTGATCGCGCTGATCGGCGTGGCGAACACGCTGAGCCTGTCCGTAATCGAGCGGACGCGCGAGAACGCGCTGCTGCGGGCCCTCGGCCTGACGCGAGGCGGACTGCGCGGGGCGATCGCGATCGAGGCCGTGCTGATCGCGGCCGTGGCCGCCGTGCTGGGCTGCGCCCTCGGGGTGTGCTACGGCTGGGCGGGGGCGCAGCTGGTCCTCGCCGACCTCTCCGCGACCGCGGGCGCCGGGACCGCGGTGCGCCCGGCCGTGCCGTGGCTCGAGCTCGGGCTGGTGGTGGCCGTGGCGGCGCTGGCCGGCCTGGCGGCGTCGCTGCTGCCCGCGCGTCGGGCGGCCCGGCTGAGCCCCGTGGCGGGCCTGGCCGCGGTGTGAGCGAGCGGGGCGCGGTGTGAGCGGGCGGGCCACGGTGTGAGCCGGGCCACGCCACGGCCCTCACTCGCGCGCTGCCCGGCGGCCGGCGTCGTCGTCGACCGTCCGGAATCGTCTGCGGAACTGACCCTTCTGGGGGGTCTGATCCCGCCTCAGAAGGGTCAGTTCCGCAGACGATTCGCCGGGGCCGAGCCGGGGGCGCCCGCGGCCCTGCGGCCGTCGGAACGGCGGTAGGCCATCGCGAGCACGGCCCCGGAGAGGTTGTGCCAGATCGAGAACACGGCGCCCGGCAGGGCTGCCGCCGGCGAGATGTACTGCGCGGCGAGGCCCGCGGCCAGGCCCGAGTTCTGCATGCCGACCTCGATCGAGACCGTGCGCGCCACGGGCGTGGGCAGCCGGAACAGCTTCGCCGCGCCGTAGCCGAGCAGGTAGCCGAGCCCGTTGTGCAGCACCACCGCTGCGAACACCAGCAGGCCCGCCGACAGCACGCGGGAGGCGCTGTTGCCGACGACGGCGGCCACCACCAGCGCGATGAACACCACCGAGACCCACGGCAGGGCGGGCAGCACGCGGTCGACGACGCGGCGCAGCAGCAGGCGCACGACGAGTCCGCCTAGGACCGGCAGGAGCACGATGTTCACGATGGACTTGGCCATGGCGCCGCCGTCGACGGCCATGTACTGGCCGGCCAGCCACAGGGTGAGCAGCGGCGTGAGCAGCGGGGCCAGGAGCGTGGACACGGAGGTCATGGCCACGGAGAGGGCGGTGTCGGCGCGGGCGAGGTAGCTGACCACGTTCGAGGACGTGCCGCCCGGGGCCGAGCCCACGAGGATCACGCCCGCCGCGAGCTCGGGCGGCAGCTGGAGCACGACGGCGACGCCGAGCCCCAGCAGCGGCATGATCGCGTACTGCGCCACCACGCCCAGCAGCACGGGCAGCGGCCGGCGGGCGACGAGGCCGAAGTCCGGAAGGGTCAGCGTCAGGCCCATGCCGAACATGATGATCCCGAGGAACAGGTTGACCTGGGGCAGCAGCGTCTTCGCGGCGGTCGGGGCGAGGAAGCCCACGAGCGCGGCGGCGAGCACCAGCAGCGGGAAGACGGTGACGGCGATGCGGGCGGAGCGGTCTTCCGCGCGGCGGGCGTCGGTGGGGGCGGGATCCGGTGCGGTCATCCCGTCATGGTAAGAGCGGGGCCGCGGTGCGTCGTCGCGTGACGCGGCGCCGTCGTCGGCCTTCCGGAATCTTCTGCGCCCCTGACCCTTCTGGACGTCCGCTCCCGCCCCAGAAGGGTCAGTTCCGCAGACGATCCTCCGCGCCACCGGCGTCGAGACCGCCACGCTCCGCGATCGCGGCCCGCACCAGCGCCGCCGTCTCGACGAATCCCCGCCACCGGTCCGTCCCCGCCACCCGGATGTTGAGCCAGCCCTGACGCAGGAACACCGCGTCCCGGCGGGTGTCCTTGCCGACCTGCGCGGCGCCGTCGTGGGTCTTGCCCTCGTAGTGGATCGCGATCCGCCACCGCCGGTAGCCGAGGTCCGCGCTGGCGGGGTGCCACAGCGAGTAGTCCGGGTCCCAGAGCTCGATCTGCAGGTCCGGCTCGGGCAGCCCCGCGGCCATCAGCGCCAGGCGCAGTTCGGTCTCGGCCGGGGAGTCGGAACCGGTGCGCACGAGCGCGAGCGCCTCCCGCGCCCGCACGATCCCGGCCTCGCCGGTGTGCCGCTCGAGCGCGGCGCCGAGCTCCCGGCGGGTGGCCAGCGCGACCTTCCCCCGCCGTTCGTCCTCCCGTGCCAGCCGATCTCCGACCGCCACGAGCGCGTCTCGGTCCAGGACGGTGGCCAGGTGGAACCAGGTGTCGGCGTGCGAGGTCCATCGCAGCCCGTGCAGCCGGTCCCTCCGCACGAGGACGCGGTCCAGGTCCACGAGCCGGGTGCGCACGCCGGGCTCCCGTAGCACCCGGCGGGTGCGGGACCGCAGGACGGTAGGACGCACCCGGGCCTTCACGTCGTCCGGGAGGGGCCAGCCCAGCAACCGGGCCACGGACTCTCCGGTCACCACGACGTCGGGACGCATCGCCGCCAGGTCCTGCAGCCGGGACAGCTCGGTGGCGAGGGGACGCGCGGGCGGCGTCGCCCCGGTGACGGGGCCGATCCAGCGGTAGTGGCCGTGCGCGACGCGTTCGACGTCCCGGCTGCGCAGCCGCGACCCGGACACCCCGGCGGCCAGCGCCTGCGCCCGCGTGAACGGGGCGTCCTGGAGGTGGGCGGGGAAGGGTCCGGGCACGCGCATGGCCCCGATCCTGCTCGCTCCCGACGTCGGCGGGCCCGGTTGTCCACAGGCCCTGCGGAGGCGTCGGGCCGACGTCGTCGTGGACGTCCTGCCGCGCGCTGGGAATCCGTTGCACATCTGACCCTTCTGGGCCGCCGCGCAGCGCTCGGAAGGGTCGGATCCGCAGAAGATTCCGGGATCACCCGCTCAGCCCGTACTCCTTCAGCATCTTCCGGGCCTCCTGGGTGCCGGCCCTCTGCAGCTCGAGCAGCTGCGCGTAGATCCCGCCGGACGCGGCCAGCTCGGCCGGGGTCCCGATCTCCTGCACCTGCCCGCCGCGCAGCGTGACGATCCGGTCCACGGACGCGATCGTGCTCAGCCGGTGCGCCACGATCAGGCTCGACCGCCCCACCATCAGGTCCTCGAGGGCCGCCTGCACGAGCCGTTCTGACTTCGTGTCCAGTGCGGAGGTGGCCTCGTCCAGCACAAGGATCGGCGCGTCCTTCAGCACGGCCCGCGCCACCGCGATCCGCTGCTTCTGCCCGCCGGACAGCCGCAGCCCGCGCTCGCCGATCACCTGTTCGTAGCCGTCGTCGAACGCCGCCACGAACCGGTGCGCGTACGCGGCCTTGGCGGCGGCCCGGACGCGCTCGTCGGAGGCGTCGGGGTCCGCGTAGGCGATGTTCTCGCGCACCGTCCCGGAGAACAGGCTCGGCTCCTGGAACACGGTGGCGATCCGCCCGCGCAGCGCGGCCAGGTCCAGCCCGGCGACGTCCTGTCCGAACACCTCGATGCGTCCGCTCGTCACCGGGTACAGACCCAGCAGCAGGTGCGCGATGGTCGACTTCCCGCCGCCCGACTCGCCCACGAGCGCCACCCTGGCACCCCGCGGGATGTCGAAGGACACGCGGTCCAGCACGGGGCGGGAGGCGTCGGCGTCGTAGGCGAAGGAGACCTCGTCGAAGCGCACGGCCGGCACGTCCGCGGGGACGTCCGGCGCACCCGGCACGACGTCGGCCCGCGGCTCCGCCGGCGCGCGGGGCTCCTCCGCGCTCGCCGCCGCGAGCGCCGCCCCGCCGGCCCGCTCGCGCTCCTCGGCGAGCACCTCGAAGTAGTCCTTCGACCCGGCGACGGCGCGCTGGGCGGAGTCCACGAGGAAGCTCATGGAGAAGATCGGCTGCCGGGCCATGTTCATCAGCTGCAGGAGGATCACCATGTCGCCCACGGAGAACAGGCCCTGCGCGGTGCGGACGAACACGATCAGGTACATCGCGCCGAAGGCCACGTTCAGGGCGAGCCGGCGCCCGGCGTCCATGCCGTGCCAGAACCGGGACTGCTGCCGGGTGATCTCCACGGTCCGCAGGAACCGGTCGCGGAACCCGGTGAGCTCGTGGTCCTGCCGGTTGTAGGCCCGCACCACGGACATCTGGGAGACCACCTCGGCGAACCGCCCCGAGGCGACGTCCACCTCCGTGTTCTTCTCCCCTCCCACACCTGCCACTTCGCGGACGTCCGCGCGGTGAGCCACATGTACACGGGGAAGACGACGGCCAGCAGGATCGCCAGCGGCCACCAGTAGAACGCCGTGATCACGAGCACCGCGGCGGTGGTGACGAGCATGGTGAACGCGTTGTTCGCGAAGAACTGCAGGAACTGGGTGATCTCGTTGATGGTGCGGTTCAACCGGTTGACGACCCGCCCGGTGATCGCGGTGTCGAAGTACCGCTGGGGCAGGTGCAGCAGCTGCTCGAAGTACCGCGTGGAGAGGATGGTGCGCATGCGCGCGGCCATCACGTCGCCCCAGTAGCCGCCCACGCTCACCACCAGGGTGGTCGCCACCTCGACGGCGAGGAACGCGACCGCCAGCCAGGTCACCGCGGTGACGGCCTCGGCCACGTCGGTCTCCCCCGCGACGGCGGCGACGATCCGGTCCGTGGCCGCACCGATCAGGAACGGGGTGGCCAGGGCCAGCACCGCGGCCAGCACGGAGCTGACGGCGATGCCGAGGTAGAGGCGGTGGAGCTGGGGCGCGAAGCGCAGGATGCGGAGCAGCGACGTCACCCGGCCAGGCTAGTGGCCGGTGCGGACGTCAGCGCGGGCCGGCCGGCCCGCGCGGACGTCAGAACGGGGGCGCTGCGGCGACGGCGGCCAGCACGGGGTGCAGCAGCGGGGCCACGCCGTGCCCGCCCGGTGCGGCCGGGGCGGCGGGGTCCATCCAGTGCAGCTCGACGATCTCGTCCGTCGGCTCGGGGACCTCGTGCCGGGCGACGGGCCGCCAGAGCGCGAACACCTCCGAGTGCAGGGCGGCGCCGGGCTCGTTGGCGGCGGCGGTGTCCCACGCGCCGAGGCGGGTCAGCTCGTCCGGGCGCAGGCGCAGCCCGGTCTCCTCGGCCACCTCGCGGACGGCGGTGTCCACGGGGGCCTCGCCGGGCAGGTGCTTGCCGCCGGGGAACATGAACATGGCGGTGCCGGCCTTGCGGACGGTCAGCACGCGGCGGTCCGGGCGGGCCAGCACGACGGCGGAGACGCGGATGACCTCCCCGGCCGCGACGGTCGGCGTGCGGGCGGAGTCGGAGGGGGAAGGACTCATGTCCCCATCATCCTCCCCGGGCGGCTCAGAGGAGCGTGAGCCCCACCTTCACGGCGATTCCCAGCATGAGCACGCCCACCACGGCGTCCACGATCCGCCACGTCCGCGCCGAGTCCATGGACGGGGCGAGCTTCGTCCCGCCCCAGCCGAGCGCGGTGAACCAGACGAGCGAGGCCGCCACCGCGCCGCCCACGTACACCCACTTCGCCGCCCCGAACGTCTGCCCGAAGGTGCCCATCATCACCACGGTGTCGAGGATGGCGTGCGGGTTCACCAGGGAGACGGACAGCGCCAGCAGGATGATCCGCGGCAGCGGCGTCTGCGGGCGGTCCAACGCCACGCGGCGCGGCTGCACGCGCTGCCGCACCGCCACCGACCCACCGCCCGAGGGGGTGCCGAAGCCGGGCGCGCCGTCGTCGTGACGCCCGACGCCGGCCCCGGCCGGCTCGCGATCGGCCAGGCGGCCGGTCGCCGGGTCGATCAGCGGCAGCTCGCCGGTGAGGACCGCGAGGTCGATGCGGTCAGGGCCGTGCCCGGTCCCCTCGACGTCCGCGGCCGCGGTGGTGAGGGTCCGGTCCCCGCGCCAGGCGGAGCGCAGCGCGCCCACGGCGAACGCGAGGAGGTAGACCACGCCGGCCACGGTCAGCGCGGGCACGAGCCACGGCCAGCGTTCGGCCACCACGCCCACGCCGCCGGCGCCGAGCACGAGCAGCGCCACATCGGCCACGAAGCACACGGTCAGGACGGTCCACACGCGGTCGCGTCGGACGATCTGGCGCAGCAGGAACAGGGTCTGCGCGCCGATGGCGACGATGAGGGCGAGGTAGGTCAGGAAACCGGTGGCGAAGATGGTCACCGAGCGAGGATAGGAGCCGTCCCACGTCCGTGCTATCGCGATCTTCTTCAAGATCTGAAGACATCCTTCATGACCACCCCTACCCTGGACCGCATGAACTCCGACCACCTGCGCGCCCTCGTCGCGGCCGTCGACCACGGCACCTTCGACGCCGCCGCGGACTCCCTGCGGATCTCCGGCTCGGCCTTCTCGCAGCGGATCAAGGCCCTCGAGCGGCAGGTGGGCCAGGTGCTCCTGGCCCGCACCGTCCCCGTCCGGCCGACCGCGGCCGGAGAGCGCCTGCTCCGTCTCGCCCGGCAGACCCTCGCACTCGAGGACGAGGCGCTCGCCGCGCTCGGCCGGGGCGACGGCGGCCGCGTGCCGCTGCGCGTGGCGCTCAACGCAGACTCCCTCGACACGTGGTGGGAGCCCGTGCTGCGCGAGGCGGCGACGTGGGACGACGTCGTCCTGCAGATGCAGTCCGAGGATCAGGAGCACACCGCCGTCCTGCTGCGGGACGGCGCGGTCGTGGCGGCCGTGACGGACGACCCCACGCCCGTGGCCGGGTGCACCTCCACCCCGCTGGGCACGATGCGCTATCACGCGGTGTGCGCGTCCTTCCTGCTGGAGCTGCACCGCGACGCGCGGGGCCGGGTGGACTTCGGCTCGCTGCCGATCGTGGACTACGGCCCCCGCGACGGCCTGCAGCACACGGTGCTGCGCCGCGTCACCCGCGGCCGGCCCGTGGCCGACCCGCCGACCCACCTCGTGCCCTCCGTGCACGCGTATCTGCGGGCGGTGGAGCTCGGGCTGGGCTGGGGCATGCTCCCTTCGGCGCAGATCCCGCCGGGCGTGCTCGAGGGCCGGCACCCCGACCTCGAGCCGATCGTGGCCCTCGGCGCGGCCGACGTGCACCTGCACTGGCAGCGCTGGACGGCCGGGACCGCGGCCCTGGACCGCCTCACGGACGCGGTGCTGCGCGCCGCGCCCTCGGCGGGGGACGCCGCGGACTGAGGAGCGCATTCGAGACCCGCCCCCGACACGCCGCGACCCCCGCCTCAGGGGCGGGGGTCGCGGTCACGGGCCGCTCGACGCGGCCGGGGTCGGGTCAACGGCCGTCGCCGGTGCCCGGACGGCGGGTGGCATCGCCCAGGGTGCCCTCGGCCTCGCGGCGGCGGGCGTCCACGCCCTCGGTGCGCACGTCGCCGGCACGGTCGTCCACGCGGTGCACGTCATGGTCACGGTGCGCGCCGGCCACGTGGTGGTCGCTCCGCACGGGCTCGGCGTGCACCTCACGCTTGCGGCGGCCGGCCAGGCCCGCCAGGCCCAGCAGACCGGCCAGGCCCCACAGACCCCAGTTGCCGTTGTCGTCCTTCTCCTCCTGCTGGGGAACGGGCGACGGGGAGGCCGGCGCCGTGGTGGCGGTCTCGGTGGCCGGGGCCGTGGTCTGAGCGACGGCGGCGGGGGCTCCGAGGCCGGTGACGACGGCGGCGCCGAGGGTCAGGGCGGTGGCGGTGCGGCGGATGTCGGTCATGATCGTGCTCCTCTCACCGGCGGCTTGCGCCGACCGGCGTCGGGAAGGATCGGCCGGAAGTCCCGGACGACCCTTTCTGGGTCATGCACAAGCACCGTACGCACAGGAGGGTGGGGGTCCGTCAACGGTCGCCGACCCGGGGTCAGGGCAGGCCGGCCCGGGCGGGGCCGCAGCAGGAGCCCGCAGCCCCCGGCCCGGCGCGCCCCGGGGCGCAGGGCACGACGACGTCGAAGCGCGTCCACCCGCCCTCGGACGCCACGGTCACGTCTCCGCCATGGCTGCGCGCGATCGAGCGCACGATGGCCAGACCCAGACCCGTGGACGGCTCCGTGCCCGGGGCGCTCGTCCGGCCCTTCCCGGGGCCCCGGACGAAGCGGTGGAAGAGGGTGGCGTGTCGGTCGGCCGGGATGCCGCCGCCGTCGTCGTGGACGCTGACGAGCATGAAACCGGGCCGGGGCTGGTCCTGCCGCACGGAGGCCGTGACGGTGGTCCCGACGGGGGTGTGCTTGGCCGCGTTGGAGAGCAGGTTGCCGACCACGCGGGCCAGCTGCGACCGGTCGCCGGTGACGCACCGCTGGGTGCCCGGCTCCACCCCTGCGGGCAGGTCCACCACCCACGTGTGGTCCGGCCACGCGGCGCGGGCGTCCATCACGCCCTCGAGGACCACCTCGGACAGGTCCACCTGTTCGGCCAGCGCCACCTCCCCGGAGGGCGCCAGGCCCATGGCCCGGCCGCGGGAGACGGACTCGAGCCGTTCGAGCAGGAGCATGTCGTCCACGAGGGCGGCCATGCGGTCGGCCTGGAACAGCACCCGGTCGAGCGACCGCCGGCCAGTCGCGGAGAGCTCCTCCGTCATCGCGATCATCTCGGCGTAGCCGCGCACCGAGGCGAGCGGCGTGCGCAGCTCGTGGGAGGCGTCCGCCATGAACCGGCGCATCTGCTGCTCCTGCACGCGGCGCTGCTCCAGGGCCGCCTCGACCGAGCCGGTGAACCGGTCGAGCGCCTGGGCGACGACGGCCACCTCGTCCGGCCCCTGCAGGAGCCGAGGCGGCATGCGTGAGTCCTCCGGATCGAGCCCGGCGCGGGCCATGTCCACCTGGGCGACCCGCTCGGCGACGGCGGCGACCTCGCGCAGCGGGGCCAGGCCCCGACGCAGCCACAGGGTCACCAGGATCGCGGTGGTGAGGACGGTGACGGACAGTCCGACGGCGACCGCGACCAGCGCCTGGCGCGCGACGTCGGACATGGCGCCCGTCGGCGCCCCCACCACGAGCACCTGGTCCGCGGCCACCCAGGGGCCCGGCGCGCTCAGCAGTTGGGCCTGGACGCGATAGGAGACGTCACCGACGACGGCGTCCAGCATCGGCCCACCCGGCCGGTCCCGGACGGCGCGCAGAAGGTCGTGGGCCTCCCGCGCCGTGAGCGGCACGGACTGCCCGGCGTCACCGACCCGGTGCCCGGTGAGGGCGTCCTGCCGATGCTCCTCCAGACCGGAGAGCGGGACGAGCGCGACCACCGTGCCCTCGGGCTGGCCGAGGGTGCCTGGCGCGCGCAGGTACCCCTCCCCGGGGCCGACGTCGTCCCCTCCGCCCGGCGAGGGGACCGTCAGCTGCTCCGAGGCGCGGATCCAGGCTTCGGAGGCATCCCGAGAGGCGGATTCGGTCAGCAGGGCCTTCGTGATGCCGGTCGCGAAGAACGAGTAGGCCAGGATGGTGGCCACCAGGATCAGAAGGACGCCGGCGCCGATGCGGCGGGCCAGCGACGTGGGCCGCCTGCGGCGGGTGCTGCCGTGCCCCGAAGGGACCGCGGCGGTCTCAGGCAGGCCGGATGACATACCCGGCGCCGCGGATGGTGTGGATCATCGGATCCCGATCCGCGTCGATCTTCTTCCGCAGGTAGGAGATGTACAGCTCGACGATGTTCGCGCGGCCGCCGAAGTCGTAGCCCCAGACGTCCTGCAGGATGCGCTCCTTGGAGAGCACCGTGCGGACGTTGGCCATGAGGAACTTCAGCAGGTTGTACTGCGTGGCGGTCAGCTCGATCTCGTCGCCGCCGCGGGTCACCTCGTGAGTGCGGGTGTTCATCACCAGGTCGCCGACCACGAGCACCTCGGAGCCGCCCGAGACCACGCCGGAGCGCTGCACGAGCCGGTGCGCGCGGATGAGCACCTCCTCCATGGAGAAGGGCTTGGTCACGTAGTCGTCGCCGCCGGCGGCCAGGCCCGCCACGCGGTCCTCCGTCGCGTCCTTGGCGGTGAGGAACATGGCGGGCATCTCCGACCAGTGGGCGCGCAGGCGCTCCAGGACGTCCAGGCCGTCCATGTCCGGCAGCATGACGTCCAGGATCGCCAGGTCCGGACGGCCCGCGGTGCCCAGCTCGACGGCGGTCGCGCCGTCGTGGGCCACGATCACCTCCCAGCCGCAGAGGGTGAAGCCCATGGAGAGCAGGTCGGCGATCATCGGCTCGTCGTCCACGACGAGCACCCGCACCGGTGCGCCGTCCGGATGCGAGAGCTCGGGCAGGACCTTCTTCAGCTCCGCCATGGATGACGGGCCGGTGGTGCTCTGGATGGGACTCACAAGGTTCCTCTACGTTCGGGAGACGGTTCACGGTGCCCACGCGGACGTCGCGGACTGCGGGGACGAGCGCCTCGCGACGGAGGGGCGACGCCGTTCCGGGGGATGACGGACGGGCGGCGACCGGGGCCGGGGGTGCGCGGATCCCCCTCGACGGGGCCCCATGCTACGCGGACCAGCCGGGTCGGCCCAGAGTCTTCTCGGAACGCGGACATCAGCGTGACTCGTCACAGCCCTGACACATCCGGCGGCGCCACCGGGGCCGCCCTGTGCTGACGCCGCGCCGCGTGGCCGGCGTCAGTCGACCGGCTTCATGGCCCAGTGCGTGGCCAGGGTGTCGAACATGTGGGTCTCGTGGCCGATGTTCACGAAGCCGGCCCCGGCGAAGAGGTCCGCGACCTCGTCCGGCGTGTGGAACGCCTTCGTCGAGGAGGACAGGTACGCGTAGGCCTCGGGCCGGTCGGCGATCAGCTTCGCGAGCTGCGGCATCACCCGGTGGATGTAGAAGGAGGAGAACGGCTTGAGCACGTTGTCCGGCGCCGGCGACGTCTCGAGGGCCGCGACCCAGCCGCCGGGGCGCAGCACGCGGAACTGCTCGGCGAGAGTCGCCGGGATGTCCGCGACGTTGCGCAGCAGGTAGCCGTGGGTCACGGCGTCGAACGAGCCGGACTCGAACGGCAGGTCTGTCGCGTCCGCGACGACCCACTCGATGCGGTCCCCGCCCGCGCGGGCACGGCCGACCTCCATCATCTCGGCGGCGATGTCGGCGCCCACCACCTGCGCGTCGGGGTGCTGCTTGAGCACCTCGAACGCGAGGTCCCCGGTGCCGGTGGCCAGGTCGAGCACGCGGGCCTGCGCGGGGATGTTGGCCCGCGCCACCGTGCGGCGCACCAGGCGCGGCTCCTGACCCCATGTCATGACGGCGTTCATCAGGTCGTAGCGGCCGGCGATGGCGTCGAACATCGCGGAGACCCGGTCGTGGTGGTCGGCGGCGCCGCGCTGCGCGTCGCCGCGCGGGGCGGGGAGGGGGTTCTGGCTCACCAGGCCACCGTATCCCGCCCACCTCCCCCGACGACGCCCCTCACCGGGATTGCACAGGGGAGTTAGGTTGCCCTAATCTTCCAGAGTTACCTCACGTCGGTGTTTGCTAATACCGGCCCGGCAGGGCCGACGCATCCTCCGACCGCAGACCCGACCCCCTCCGCCCGGCGCCCGCGCGTCGCGACCGTGAAAGGCCACCACCATGGCACCGTCCCCCCTGTCCCGCCGCTCCCTCCTCGCCAGCGGGGGAGTCGGGCTCACCCTCCTGCTCGCCGCGTGCTCCACCGGCCCGGCCGGAGGCTCGGCCTCGTCCTCGTCGGCCGGTGCGTCGTCGTCGGACGCCGCGGGCGGGGACGCCGCGTTCCCCCGCAGCATCGAGCACGTCTACGGCACCACCGAGATCCCGCAGCGCCCGACCCGCGTGGCCACCGTGTCCTGGGTGAACCAGGACGTGGCCCTCGCCCTCGGGGTGGTGCCGGTGGGCATGGCCGCCGTGGAGTTCGGGGGGAACGCGGAGAAGTCCACCGACTGGTTCGACGCGAAGCTCGCCGAGACCGAGGGCGCCCAGAAGCCCGTGCAGTGGTCCGAGGCCTCCGGCATCGACGCCGAGGCGATCGCCGCCGTGAAGCCGGACGTCATCCTCGCCGTCTACTCCGGCATCACGCAGGAGGACTACGACCGCCTCTCGAAGATCGCCCCCACAGTGGCCTACCCGAAGGACGTCCCCGCCTACGGCACCTCGTGGCAGCAGTCCACGGAGGTCATCGGCCGCGTGCTCGGCAAGGAGCAGGAGGCGGAGGAGCTCATCGCGGACCTCGAGCAGCAGATCAAGGACGCCGGCGAGAAGCACGCGGGCCTCCAGGGCGCGTCCTTCGTCTACGGCACCATCGACCCCGCCGCCGCGGACCAGATCAGCATCTACACGGACGTGGACAACCGCCCGAAGTTCCTCGAGCTGCTCGGCATGGAGCAGGCGCCGGTGGTGACGGAGAACTCCCCGGAGGACCAGGCGTTCTTCTTCACGTGGTCGCCCGAGCGCGCGGACGAGCTGGAGTCGGACGTGTTCGTCTCCTGGGCCGCCCAGGACTCGGTCCGCGAGGCCATCGAGTCCGACCCCCTGCTGGGCTCGATCCCGGCCGTGAAGGCCGGCGCCCTCGTCCTGCAGACGGACGAGCAGGAGGTCCTCTCCGTCTCCGCGATCTCCCCGCTGTCCATCCCGTTCGCGCTCGAGAAGGTCGTCCCGCCGATCGCCGAGGCCGCGAAGACCGCGCAGGGCTGATCCCTCCCCATGCCGTCCACGGCCCTGGCCTCCCCGGCCCGCGTCCGCGCGGGCGTGCTGATGGGCGCCCTGCCCGCGGCGCTGCTGCTGGCGGCGCTCGTGGCCGGCGTCGCCCTCGGCGCGCGCACCGTGCCGGCGACGACGGCGCTCGACACCCTGGGCGCGATCCTCACCGGGCACCCCGTGCCGGAGGGCATCGAGGCGGCGGCCGTGGCCTCCCGCGTGCCCCGCGTGGTGACGGGGGCGCTCGTGGGGGCGGCGCTGGCCGTGGCCGGCGCCGCCCTGCAGGGGGCCACCCGCAACCCGCTCGGCGACCCGGGGCTGCTCGGGCTCTCCGCCGGCGCGGGGCTGGCCGTGGCGGCGGGCATGGCGCTCGGCGTCGCCGGGTCCACGTTCGGAGTGCTGGCGCTGGCCGCCGTCGGGACGCTGGTCGCGGCCGCGCTCGGCTACGCGGTGGCGGCGGCCGCCACACGGAGTGGCCGGACGCCCGGCGCCCCCTCCCCCATGGCGCTCGTGCTGGCCGGCGCGGCGCTCACCGCCGGCGCCACCGCCGGCACCACGGCCCTGCTCGTGCTCTCCCCCACGGTCCAGGACCGACTGCGGTTCTGGGCCGTGGGCACGGTGGCCCGCGCCGACCTCGGCGAGGCGCTCGCCCTGGCACCCGTCATCGCCGTCGGGCTGCTCGCCGCCGTCGCCGTGGCCCCCGGGCTCGACGCCCTCGCCCTCGGCGACGACCTCGCGCACGGCCTGGGCGGGCGCCCGGAGCGGGTGCGCGCGGTGCTGCTGGGCGCGGTCGTGCTGCTCACGGCCGCGGCGGTGGCGCTGGCCGGGCCGGTCGGGTTCGTGGGACTGCTCGTGCCCCACGCGCTGCGCCGTCTGCGGCCGCCGAGCACGCGGGCCCTGATGGTCGGCTGCGCCCTGTGGGGCGCCGTCCTCGTGATCCTCGCGGACCTCGCCGGGCGGCTCGTCGTGGCGCCCGGGGAGATCCACCTCGGGGTGACCACCGTCCTGCTCGGCGTGCCCGTGCTGCTGGCGCTGCTGCGCCGCCCGGGGGTGGCCGCATGAGCCTCCAGTGCACCGCCCCGGACGACGTCGTCGCCCGCCTGCGCCGCGCCGACCGGCGCCGCCTCGGAGGGGCCTGCGCGGGCCTCGCCGTGGCCGTGCTGGTCCTCGCCCTGCTGCGCGTGGTGTGGGGCACGTACCAGGTGACCGTCCCGGACCTCGTGCGGATCCTGGGCGGGGAGACGATCCCGGGAGCGAGCTTCATCGTGCTGGAGGAGAAGCTGCCCCGCGCCGTGGCCGCAGTGCTCACCGGCGCCGCCCTGGGCGCGGCCGGCGCGCTCTACCGGCGCACGCTGCGCAACCCCCTGGCCTCGCCGGACATCCTGGGCGTCACCCAGGGCGCCGCGGCGGCGGTCGTGCTGGGGATGCTGGCGACCGCCGGGCAGACCGGCGGAGGATCGGACCTGATGCGCGCCGCCACGGCACTGATCGGTGGCCTCGCGGCGGTGGTCGCCGTGTTCGCCACGGCCCGCTCGGTGGGGGGCGAGCGGTTCGTCGTGGCCGGCATCGCGGTGGCGGCGGCGGGCCAGGCCGTGGTGGCCGGGGCCATGCTCTCGCTGGCCCAGCACGACCTGCAGTCGGCCACCGTCTGGATCGCCGGCTCGCTCAACGGGGTCACGTGGGGCCGCATCGCGCTGCTCGCGGGCGTGCTCGTGGTCGCCCTGCCGCTGGCGGGGGTGCTCCACGCGCGGCTGGCCCCCGCCGACGTCGGCCCGGACCTCGCGCACGCCCTCGGCGCCCGGCCGCGTCCCACCTCGGCCGCGGCGCTGGGGCTCGGCGCGGTGCTGGCCGCCGTGGCGACCGCCGTCGTGGGGCCGCTGGCGTTCGTGGCGCTGCTGGCCACCCCGGTGGCGCGCGGGCTCACCCGTGGCCTGCCCTCCCTGCCCGCGGCGGCGCTCACGGGCGCCGCGCTCGTGCTGCTCGCGGACCTCGTGGCCGGTGAGGCCGTCCCCCTGCTCACCGGCGCCGCCCTGCCCACCGGTGTGCTCACCGGCGCCGCCGGCGCCCCGCTCATGCTCTGGCTGCTGCTGTGCCAGGGCCGGACCCCAGGAGGCGTGCGCTCCGCATGACCGCTCCCCCGCTCACCGTCCCGTCCCCCGCCGCACCGCGCGCCGGGGCCGCCGACGACGTCGCGATCCGCCTGCGCGGCCTGACGCTCGGCTACGGCCCGGCCTCGGCGCCGCCGATCGTCGCGGACCTCGACCTGGACGTGCCCGCCGGGCGCGTCACCGCGATCATCGGCGCCAACGGCTGCGGCAAGTCCACGCTGCTGCGCGGCCTGACCCGCCAGCTCGCCCCGCGCGCCGGGAGCATCGAGGTGCTCGGTCGGGACGCCGCCCGCGTGTCCGCGCGCGACTACGCCCGCACCGTGGCGCTGCTGCCCCAGCATCCCGTGGCGCCCGAGGGCATGACGGTGGCGCAGCTCGTGGCGCGCGGCCGTCACCCGCACCGCGGGCTCCTGGGCGGCCGGGCCGCCGGCGACGACGCCGCGGTCGCCGCGGCGCTCGAGAGCACCGACCTCGTGGAGCTCGCCGAGCGCGAGGCCGGCACGCTCTCCGGCGGGCAGCGGCAGCGGGCGTGGCTCGCCCTCGTGCTCGCCCAGCAGACCCCGGTGGTGCTCCTCGACGAGCCCACGAGCTACCTCGACCTCAGCCATCAGGTGGAGGTGCTCGACCTGGTGCGCACGCTCCCGGACCCGCGTGGCGAGGGCCGGGCGACCGTCGTCGCGGTGCTGCACGAGCTGAACCTGGCGGCGCGCAGTGCGGACCACATCGTGGCGATGGCCGCGGGCCGGGTGGTGGCGCAGGGCACGCCGGGCGAGGTGATCGTGCCGGAGGTGCTGGCCGAGGTGTTCGGCCTGGACGCGGACGTGGTGGCCGACCCGCTGCTGGGCCACCCCGTGGTGCTGCCGCGGGGGGACGGGGACCGCCGATGAGCGCCGACGGCATGATCGTGGCGCACACGCGCGTGGTGTCCGTGGAGCAGCCGTGCCGCGGGTTCCGGCGGATCGTGCTGGCGGGCCCGGACCTGGAGGCCGCCAGCGGGGACCTGCTGGGACTGCTGCCGCCCGGCGTCGCCGACCTGCACGCCCTGTACCGGGGCGCGCGGCCGCGCCGGGACGCCTATGTGAAGCTGCTGATCCCCCCGCCGGGCGGGACGTCGGCGGACCCGGACCTGTCCGCCGGGTTCCGCGCCGGGTTCCTGGCCATCCCCGAGGAGGAGCGCGGCTGGATGCGCACGTACACGGTGCGCTCGGCCGGGCTCGTGCGGCTCGACGGGCGGCAGGTGCCCTCGCTGACCGTGGACGTGGTGCTGCACGGCGACCCGGACGACCCCGCCGACCCGCATCAGGGGCCGGGCCTGCGCTGGGCGCGCGCCGTCCAGGCGGGGGACGCGGTGAACGTGCTGGTGCCCTCGGCGGAGGCGCCGGCGTGGTCCGGCTGGCGGCAGACGGGGGCGCACCGTGTGCTGGCCGTGGGCGACGAGACCGCCGTCCCCGCCCTGGTGTCCGTGGCGGAGGAGCTCGCGGACCCGTTCGGCGGGTTCGACGGCGAGGCGGACCTCGTGCTCGAGCTGCCCCACGACGGGCAGGCCGCCGACCTCATCGCCGAGCGCCTGGCCGTCCCCGAGCCGTGGGACTGGCGGGCCGTGACGGAGCTGACGGACCGGGGCCGCGTGCGCCTGCACGTGGGCCGCCGGGCGCCGGGGGCGCCGTCGGGGTCCTGGGCGCACGCCCGCCTCGCCGCCCTGCTGGGCGTGGACCCCGACGACGCCGGCGGGCCGGTCGCGCCGCCCGCGGCCTCCGTCGAGCGCGAGTGGACCGTCGCCGCCCTCGAGGCCGACGAACGGCCCGAGGCCTACGTGTTCCTCGCCGGGGAGTCCGCGATGGTGCGCGCCCTGCGCCGGCTCAGCGTGGGCCCCGGCGGCGTGCCGAAGAAGCACGTCTCCTTCATGGGCTACTGGCGGGAGGGCCAGGCGGAGAGCTGAGGAGTGGGGTGGTGGAGCGCCGCTCCGCCCTCGCACCGGCGTCGGGCTCTCCCTACTGTGGGAGTTCAGCACCCGATCGAACCGAAGGAGAGATTCCCATGACCCGCACCGTGATCATCGGCGGCCACGGCAAGGTGGCCCTGCTCGCCGCACCTCTGCTGGCGGAGGCCGGCCACGACGTCGTCTCGATCATCCGCAACCCCGATCACGCCGAGGACGTCCGCGCCGCCGGCGCCGAACCGCTCGTCCTGGACATCGAGAAGGCGGACCAGGAGGA
Organism: Micrococcus sp. GPGPB33; assembly: GCF_037853785.1. Classification (NCBI taxonomy): domain Bacteria; kingdom Bacillati; phylum Actinomycetota; class Actinomycetes; order Micrococcales; family Micrococcaceae; genus Micrococcus; species Micrococcus sp. GPGPB33. The sequence goes on along the minus strand of NZ_JAQMWO010000002.1, from coordinate 789,093 downwards.
GCTGCTCCACGCGCTGCGCGACGCGGACAACGTCGTGTTCTCCGCGGGCGCGGGCGGCGGGGACGCCCAGCGCACCCGGGCCGTGGACCACGACGCCGCCGTCGCCAGCATGCGCGCCGCCGAGGCCGCGGGCGTGCGGCGCTACGTGATGGTGTCCTACCTCGGCGCGTCCCTGCACCACGACGTGCCCGAGGACGACCCCTTCTACACCTACGCGCAGGCCAAGGCCGAGGCGGACGAGGCGCTGCGGGACTCCGGGCTGGCCTGGACCATCCTCGGTCCCGGCGCCCTGACCGACGAGGAGCCGTCCGGCCGCATCACCGTGGACCCGGACCTCTCCGACTCCGATGCCCCGCAGCGTGGGGCCAGCCGCGGCAACGTCGCCCGGGCGATCGTGGCCGTGCTCAGCGAGCCGGGCACGGTGGGCCGGAAGATCGACTTCGTGGACGGCGACGTGCCCGTGGCCGAGGCCGTCCGCGGCGACTGACGCGCCGCCGCCGTCGTCGGCCCCTCCCACCCGCGCTTTCGAACGTGAAAGGGGGCGAATGGGGGCTTTCGAACGTGAGATAGGCCCTCTCTCACGTTCGAAAGCGCCGGGGACCGCCCTCGCTCAGGCCGGGCCGAGGCGGCGGTCCACGGTGCCGAGCACGCCCATGAGCCCGGTGAAGCCGGCCAGGATCCCGGCGAGCACGACGCCCACGCTGCGTCGGCCGAGCCGCGGCACGTCCAGGAACGGGTACGGGTACCAGTCGATGCGGGGCCCGCGCGCCATGGTCGCCGCCGCCCACATCAGCGGGATGACCGAGGCCAGCCCGGCGCGCCGCGGCGTGATCTGCCCGCGGGGGTCGCACAGCGCCCACACCGCCGGGGCGAGCACGGGGTTGACGATGTGCTGCAGCGCGTCGTTGAACCGGTAGAGGAAGGTGTCCTGCTCGCGGCCGCGCAGCACCGCGTTGTAGACGATCCCCGTGACCATCACCGAGCCGAGTCCGGCGGTGCGCACGGCCCAGAACGCGTCCGACGTGGGCGCCTCACGACGCGCGGCCAGCGTCAGCGACGTGCCCGCGACCAGCGCGTTGGACAGCCACGTGAAGTACGCCGGCTGGTTGAGGGCGTGGGACCAGCCCGCGGGGAACCCGCCCTGATAGCCGACGCCCGGGATCACCATGGAGTCCTTGGACATCCCGATGGGGAACGAGGTCAGGCACCCGATCAGCGGCAGTGCCCCCGAGACCTGCCACGCCAGGCGGGTCCGACGGTCCACCGGCGGCACGGGACGCGGCTGCAGCCGGGACACGACGGCGTGCGCGATCCGCCCACGGACCCCCCTGCGGGGCGGGGCGGGTGCGGCGGAGGGAGGGCAGGCTGACGCGGAGGGTGGAAAGGGGCATGGGGGTCGTCCTCGAACAGCGGGGTCAAGGGATGAGACCGCCCATTGTCACATGAACAGCAGTTGAACGAAAGGGAGCGAGACGGAGAGCACCGCCACGCCCCCCTCCTGCCCGCCCCGCCGCCTCAGTGGGCGCCGGCCTCCTCCAGCGGCAGGATGCGCTCCGGATCCTCGACCTCCACGCGCACGCCGTCCGCCTGCAGCCGGCGCACGCCCTCGGCGATCAGCCGCCGGCCGACGTCGTCGATCCGGTCCACCCGCGTGAGGTTGAGCACCACGGTGCGGATGGGCCCGTCGTTCTCATCTCGGGCGGCCACGGCGGCGGCCTCGTACACCGCCCCGCCGCCGGTCGCGGCCGCGAGCGCCGCGCTGTCCGCCGCGGCCTCCTGCCACCGCGGGTAGACGGCGGCGTCCCAGCCGGTGCCGGGCTTCTCCGCACCGGTGCGCAGGTCCGTGAGCGCGTCCAGCACCGCCTCGGCGCCGCCGAACCGGATCACGCCCTGCAGGTGCAGGAACACGCGGTCACCCTCGCGTTCCACGAAGCGCACGGCGGTTCCGCCCAGGCTGTCGCCGTCCATGAGGTGCAGCCGGAAGTCCTCGGAGAGGCGGCGGCACGCCAGCACGCCGCGCGCCGAGTTGCCCACCTCGTCCAGGCGCGGCGAGAACACGCCGATCCCCACGCGGCCCGGCAGCGCGCCGAGCACACCGCCGGCCACCCCGGACTTGGCCGGGATCCCGACGTCGGCGAGCCACTGCCCGGCGGCGTCGTACATGCCGGAGGAGGTCATCACGGACACCACGCGCCGCGCCACGATGGACGGCAGCACGCGCTCACCCGTCATCGGATGGATGCCCCCGGTGGCCAGACACGCGCCCATCACGGCGAGGTCCTTGGCGGTGACGAGCACGGCGCACTGCGCCACGTACCCGGCCACGATCTCCTCGGCCGAGTCCTGCAGCACCCCGTAGCTGCGGAGCATGTGCCCCAGGGAGAGGTTGCGGTCCGAGACCGCCATCTCGGACTCGTACGTCTCCCGGTCCACCGCGAGCCGACGCCCGGCGAGCAGGGACATGATCTCCACGGCCCGGTCCAGCCGCTCCTTCCGGCTCGCCTCCGGCCCCACCAGCAGCTGGTGCACCGCGAGCGCGCCCGCGTTGATCATGGCGTTGTCCGGGCGGTGCGACTCCGCCTCGAGGGAGAGCTCGTTGAAGGCCTCGCCCGAGGGGTTCAGCCCCACCTGTCGGTCCACGGCGGCGAAGCCCCGGTCCACGAGCGCGGCCGCGTACGTGAACGGCTTGGACGCGGACTGGATGGTGAACTCCACGTCCGCGTCCCCCGCGGAGTGCAGCCGCCCGGTGGGGGTGGCCAGCGCGATGCCGAGGCGGTCCGGGTCCGCCTCCGCGAGCACGGGGATGTACTGGGCCGTCTCTCCCGGGTTCACGGCGCCGAGCTCGGTGATCAGGCTCGCCAGGTAGTCGGGGATCGGGTGTCTCATCTCAGGCCTCCCAGCGCAGGCAGGTCAGGGGCTCGCCCCCGGGCACGGGCACGTGGCCGGTCGCACGGAAGCCGAGCCGCTCATAGAACGGGACGGTGGCGGGCACGGACGCCTCGAGGTGCACGGGCAGACCCGACGCGCGGCGCTGGCCGTGGCGCACCAGCGCACTCGCCGCCCCGCGCCCGCGGGCGGACGGGACGGTGCCGACCTCCTCAAGGTACCAGTGCCGGCCTGCCGGGCGGGCACGCTCGCAGGCGGCCTGGATCCGCTTCAGGGCGAGGGTGTGGCGGCCGTGGACGGCGACCGCGGTGGGCAGCCCCGCCAGCAGGCCCGGCACGTCGACCCCGCGGGGGGCGGCGGGGGAGGTCCACACGGCGGCGCCGAGCAGCGTGCCATCGTCGGCGTCCACGGCGACGTCCACGGCGCCGAGCGGGGCGCCGTCGGCCCCCGCGCGCAGCCCGTGGCGCACGGCGGCGGTGAACTTGCGCTCGAGGCGGGCCTCGCGCCGGTCCTCGGGCACGAGCCCGAGCGTGTACGGGTCCGTGGCGAAGGCCTCGGCGAGGACGGCGCCCACGCGGCGGGCGGTGTCCTCGCGGGCTCCACCCGGGCGCAGGGTGAGCACGTGGACGCGGGGGCGCGGCGCAGCGGGGTCCGGGGAGGTCATGGTCGCCAGTCTAGGGACGGGGCCGGGCGCGTCATCGGACCGGCCGACGCACGTTCCACCCCGTGTGATCGGCGACACTGGTGGACATGGACTCCTCCGCACCCCTCGACCCGACCCGCGCCGCCCCGCCTGCCGCGGACGCCCCGCCCGCCGACGTCGTCGCCCGCCTGCAGGCGGAGCTGCCCGGCCGCGTGGACGTCTCCGCCGCCGCACTCGAGGCCGCCCGGGCGGACCGCTCGGGGCATCGCTCCCCCGCCGCGCCGCTGGCCGTGGTCCGCGCGCGGACGGTGGAGGACGTGCAGGCCGCGTGCCGGATCGCGCACGGGACCCGCACCCCGCTGGTCACCCGCGGAGCGGGCACGGGGTTGGCCGGCGGCGCCGTCGCGGGGGCGGGCGAGATCGTCCTGGACATGACCGCGATGGACCGGATCCTGGAGGTCTCCCCCGCGGACCGCGTGGCCGTCGTCGAGCCGGGGATCCTCAACGGGGCGCTGAACGCCGCGCTCGCCGAGCACGGGCTGTGGTGGGCCCCGGATCCCGCGTCGAAGGACATCTCCACGGTGGGCGGCAACATCGCGATGAACGCCGGCGGGCTGCTGTGCGCCAAGTACGGCGTCACGCGCGAGGCGGTGCTGGGCCTGGACGTGGTGCTCGCGGACGGCACCCTGCTGCGGCTGGGCCACCGCACCGTCAAGGGGGTGACCGGCTACGACCTGGTCGCGCTGATGATCGGCTCGGAGGGCACGCTCGGCGTGATCGTGGGCGCGACGCTGGCGCTGCGGCCGGCCGTGCGCGGCGTGCCCGTGACGCTCGGCGGGTTCTTCCCGGACGTCGTCGCGGGCGCCGCCGCGGCCGAGGCGATCACCGGGGCCGGTCACGTGCCCGCCCTGATGGAGCTGATGGACGAGGCGACGCTCGCCGCGGTGCGCGCGCACGCGGGGCCCGAGCGCGGGGCCGCCCTGCCCGAATCCGGCGCGTTCCTGCTGGTGCAGGCCGACGGCGCCGGCGCCGAGGCGGACGGGGAGGCCATGGCCGCCCTCATGCGCGCCCACGGCGGGGACGTCACCGTGACCGTGGACCCCGCCGAGGGGGAGGCCCTCATGGCCCTGCGCCGCACCGCGTTCCCCGCGCTCGAGCGCCTCGGCACCCCGCTCGTGGAGGACGTGGCCGTCCCGCGCAGCCGCATGGCCGAGATGTTCGCGCGGATCCGTGAGATCGAGGCACGCACCGGCGTCGCCATCCCCACCACGGCCCACGCCGGGGACGGCAACCTGCACCCGATCCTGCTGTTCGGCGCGGCGGCGCAGGTGGGCGGCGCGGCCGAGGACGCCGCGTCGATCCCGGCGGACGTGTGGGAGGCCGCCGGCGAGCTGTTCCGCGCGGGCCTGGAACTCGGCGGCACGCTCACCGGCGAACACGGCGTGGGCCTGCTCAAGCGCGCGTTCCTGCGAGACGAGCTCGGCGACGCCCAGCACGACCTCCAGCAGCGCATCAAGGCCGTGTTCGACCCGCACGGCATCCTCAACCCAGGAAAGGTGTTCACCCCGTGACGCAGCCGACCACCCCCGAGACCCCCGCCGACGCCGGCACGCCGACCCCGTTCGAGGTCGGGCTGCAGCTGCGCTGGTCCGACGAAGACCGCTACGGCCACGTCAACAACGCCCGCCTGCTCACCCTCGCCGAGGAGGCGCGCGTGCGCGCCCTGGCCGCGTGGGCCACGACGACGGCGTCCCCGGACGTCCAGCGCGTCGTGCGGTCCATGGAGGTCCAGTACGAGGCGCCCGTGGTCTACGCCGGGCCCGAGGTGACGGCGCGGGTGTGGATCCTGCGGATCGGCCGGACGTCCTTCACGCTGCGCCACGAGCTGTGGCAGGACGGGCGGCGCTGCGTGCTGTGCGACGCCGTGTTCGTGCAGGTGGACCCGGCGGCCGGGCGGCCCGTGGCCGTCTCCGACGAGGAGCGCGCCGCCTTCGAGCGCGTGCTGATCCCCGCCGAGGACTGACGGGCCGCCGTCGGGCCTGTGGACGGCCTGCCGTCTCGCAGGATCCCGCCGTAGGCTCTGAGGCCATGGAGCAGGACCCTTCCCCGGACGCGCCCGCGCCCTCGGCGGACGTCGAGGCGCTGCGCGGCACCCCCGTGTCCGAGTTGACGCAGCTCACCCCCGCGGCGTCAGGGGCGCTGGAGCGGCTGCGCCGAGACGTCGAGCGCTTCGACCTCGAGTACCGCTCGGCCCTGCTCCAGGTGGAGGCGCGGCTCGAGGTGCTGCGGGACGAGTTCACGCACCTGCACGACTACAACCCCATCGAGCACATCGTCACGCGGGTGAAGTCGCCGGAGTCGATCCTGCGCAAGGCCTCCGCCCGCGGGCTGTCCCTGGACCTGGACGCGCTGCGCACCAACGTCACGGACATCGCCGGGGCGCGCGTGATCGTCAGCTTCGCCCGGGACGTGTACCGCGTGTTCCGCCAGTTCACGCAGCAGCCGGACATCCGGGTGCTCGAGGTGGAGGACTACATCTCCCGGCCCAAGCCCTCGGGCTACCGCAGCCTGCACTGCCTCGTGCAGGTGCCGATCCACCTGTCCACCGGCACGATCCCGGTGACCGTGGAGATGCAGTTCCGCACGAGCGCCATGGACTTCTGGGCCACGCTCGAGCACAAGATCAACTACAAGTTCGACGGCGGCGTGCCCCCGGACATCGCGACCGAGCTCGTGGCCGCCGCCCGCGTGGCTGCGGACCTGGACACCCGCATGGAGCGCCTGCACGACCAGGTGCAGGAGACCGACAGGGACGACGACGCCGCCGCGGCCTGGGAGGACGACGGCGGTCCCGTCTTCGAGGACGAGCCGGCGGCGGGGCCGGGCGAGGCGCGGCCGGGTGACGACGCGCCCGGCGCGTCCACCGTCTGAGCCCCTCCGTCCACACCCGGCGGGCCGCGTGCACAGGGTTCTCCACAGAGTTGTCCACAGGTGTGGATGAGTCACACGCGTGTGATCCAGCAAAGCAGAGCAGGGCGTGACCGCAGGCCAGGGAGGACATGCGGAGGGAGCGGCTGCCGGTAGCCTGAGCCGATGCCCTCCACCGCCGTGCCGCCGCGCGACTCCGGCGCCGCCTCCACCCTGCCCGCCCGCACAGGGCACCGCGGGGTGTCGATCCTGCGCACCGCCGCCCTCGTCCTCGTGGTGGCGGCGTTCGTGTGGCTGGCACTCACCGTGCGCCTGCCCGGCGTGGACGAGCTGCGCGCCCAGCTGGACGGCTTCGGCTGGTGGAGCTGGCTGGCGTTCACCGTGCTGTACGCGGCCGTGGCGCTCACCCCCATCCCCGTGACGATCATGGCGGTCACCGCCGGTGTGCTCTTCGGCGCGATCGAGGGGACGGTGCTGTCCGTCGTCGGAGCCCTGCTGGGCTCGCTCGGGGCGTACGGCATCGCGCGCGCGGTCGGACGCGAGGTGGTCCTGCGCGGGCTCGGCCGCCACGCCGAGACCGTGGAGCGGCGGCTCGAGGACACCGGGTTCCTCGCCCTGCTGGCCCTGCGCGTCGCCCCGGGGCTGCCGTACTGGCCCGTGAACTACGGGGCGGGCGCGCTCGCCGTGCCGCTGGGGATCTTCGCCGGCTCCACCGCGGTCGGCGTGATCCCCGGGCAGCTCTCCCTCGTGGCGATGGGGGCGTTCGCGGTGCGCCCGGGCGTCGTGAACGGCGTGCTGCTCGGGGTGGGCTGGCTCGCCGTGGGCGGTCTGACCCTGTGGGCGGTGCGGCGCTGGCGACGGGCAGCCCGGGCCGCGGAGGGGCCGGCGGGCTCGGAGGGGCCGGAAAGCCCGCGGAGTGGTCAGGACACGCCGTCTCCGCGTGCGCGACGCGGCGTGTCGTGACCACTCTGCGCCGGACGTCAGCCGAGGGTTGTGTACCGCACGCCGAACTTGCTGCTGACCTGCAGGAACACGAGCACGTCCGTGCCGCGCGCGTAGGCGGGCATGCCGTACCAGGTGCGGGGTTCGAGCTCCGGGGCCGCCTCCGTGACGATCCGGTGCACCCCCACCGCCATGGCGCGGTCCTGCTCGGGCATCTCCTCGATCTTCACCAGCAGGTCCTGCAGGGCGTCGGCCTTCTTCCTGCCGCCGCGCTGGGCGCGCAGCTCCTGCGCGCGCTCGGCGATCGCGGCCTGCTCCGCGGCGCTGAAACCGGTGGACTCGCTCACGGTGCCTCCTGGGGTGCGGGGACGGGTCCTGCCCTGGTCTCAGCCCCGACGGCCCAGGCGACCGAGCAGGCGGGTCTGCCGGTCGGCGTCGTCGGCCACGGGGACGGGCTCGCCCAGGATGCCGGGCGTGTAGGCGGCGTCGCCGAACAGTTCCAGCGACTCCTCCACGCAGTCGATCTCCGCGTCCGTGAACCGCGCGTCCACGCCCTGCGAGCGGGCCAGGTCCCAACGGTGCACGATCACGTCGAACGCGTGGAAGCGGATCAACGCCTCACCCACGGGCATCTCCCCGAGCGCGGTCTTCATGGGCCGCAGGATGAACTCCTCGTCACCGGCGAGGGCGGACATGGCGGCGGCGTGCTTGGCCCACTGGGTGGCCATCTGCTGGCGGGAGCCGTCGAAGAGGGGCACCTCACGGCCCTGGCGGGCGGCGAAGTCGCGCTGGCCGGCGATCACGTGGTCCAGCAGGTCCAGCGCGTCCCAGCCCTCGCACGGGGTGGCGGCGTCCCAGTCCCGCACCTCCCGGACGACGGCGGTGAACGGCTCGGCGGCCGCGTTCCAGCGGGCCTCGACCTCGGTGGCGGGGATGGACATGGTGCTCTCCTCAGGGTCGCGGGGTTCTCGGGGCCGCGGCGGGCGACGACGGCGCCGGGCTCGGCTTCTTCGGGCCGCGGATGGACTCGGGGCGGGCCGGGTCCAGGACGGACCGGGGGTCGAAGAACTCCTCCAGCACGGGCCGCTCGCCCGAGACGGCCGCGGCGAGGCTGATGCCGTCCACGTTGATGCGCGAGCCGCGGTAGTAGCCGGGCTCGAGCTGGCCCCACGCCTTGGAGGTGCCGTCCACGAGGAAGAAGGAGCGGTAGCCGAGCTCGCGGAAGTAGCGGTACCGCTCGTTGTCCTCCGTGTACGTGCCGGGGCCGGTGACGTCCGCGCCGAACGGGTAGATGAGCATGTCCGTGGGGCCGAGGATCGGCTCGACCTCCTCGTGCCAGTGCCCCATGTCGAACTCGAGCTCCTCCATGGTCAGCTTCGGCACCGTCCGGTGGCCCCACGTGTGGGAGGCGAACTCCCAGCCGCTGTCCTTGAGCGCGTCGGCGACCTCGGTGGCGGCCGCGACGTCGGCGTCGAACGTGGGGCTGTCCCCGAACTCGCGGGCCGAGGTGCGGTAGCCGAACACGCCGTCGTAGCCGGTCATGGCCAGCACGCCGCGGGCGCCGTTGAGGCTGAAGTCCGGGTGCTCGGCGAGGAAGTCGTCCAGGCGCGGGACGACGTCGAACGCCCCGACGTGCGTGGTGCCCTCGGCGTCCGTGTACTCGTTGCGGACGCGGCCGTCCTCGGCCACGATCAGGCGGTCCGCGAAGCCGTCGCCGTCCATGTAGAGGTAGTACGAGCAGTCGTCCAGGGAGAGGATCAGCGGGGTCCGGCCCTCGGGGACCATGAGGGTCTTCGGGCGCACGACGTCGTCCTCCCCCACCTCGTACAGCTCGTGCGGGGAGACCAGCACGTAACCGCGCTCGTAGACCTGCCGGATGACGGCGTCGAACTCGTCCACCGTGACCATGAAGTCCAGATAGCCGCCGGCCTTGTCGTCGCCGTCGAAGGCGCGGGCCGGGTCCACCACGAGGGAGTGGAAGAACAGGTGCGGAACCCGGGCCACGTCCGACCAGGCCACCGGTTCGCCGGCGGGCGGCGGACCAGCGGGGGCGGCGGAGGTGGGCGCGGACGAGGTCGGCACGGACGACGACGCCGCGTCCTCCCCGTCCTGCCCGCAGGCGGCCAGCAGTCCCGATCCGAGCAGGGCGGAACCGGCCAGGAGCATCTGTCGGCGGGTCGGCTGCGGCACGGGCGGGGGCATCGGGCACCTTTCTCCGGGGGCACCCATCATCCCAAGGCCGCCCGGCCCGGGACCACCCCTGCCGGGCGGGCGGGCGGAGGTGGGAACCGGCCGGGCATGGGAGGCCGGCCGGCGGCGGGGCTCGATCCGCCGTAGACGGCCCAGAGTGGTCACGCGGACGACCCGAGCTCGGCGCGGACCGTGTTCGACCGCTTCGTGTTCAGCAACCACATCCGCAGCTTCAGCGTCGACTGAGCCCCGGCTGGGAGGCGCCTTCGACGCGCGCCGACGCACGCGCCCCTCGCGCCGTGCCGCGTGCCACACTGGCGAGCGTGACCCGACGTCCGGATGCACCGCCCCCGGCCGACCCGCGCACGCGTGCGGCCCTGCGCGCCGTGCTCACGGTCCTGGCCGTGATGGCGGTGCTGTTCGCCGCCGTCGTGCTGACGCTGGCCTACGGACCCGCCCGCTGAACCCGCCCTTCCCCGATCCAGGAGCAGCCATGTCCCCCGCGGACCCCACCGCCGACGTCGCGGCCCGACCGACCGGCCCCGCCGCGGTGGCCGAAGCCTTCGCGGCCGCCTGGAACGCCGCCGACGCCGACGCGCTCGCCGAGCTGTTCGCCGAGGACGCGGACTTCGTGAACGTGGTGGGCGTGTGGTGGAGGCGGCGTCGGCAGATCCGGGTGAACCACGCGCTCGGCTTCCGCTGGATGTTCCCGCACTCGCGGCTCGAGCTCGGGCGCGTGCGGGTGCGGGAGCTCGGGGACGTGGCAGTGGTGCACGCGCCGTGGACCATGACGGGGCAGACCGCGCCCGACGGCGACGAGGCCGGCGAGCGCACCGGCGTCCTGTTGCTCGTGGTGCGCCGCACCGAGACCGGGGCGTGGGAGGCGGTGGCCGGGCAGAACACGGATTCCGTGCCCGGGGCCCAGACCCACCTGGCCGACGACGAGGGGCTCGCCGCGGTGCACTATCACCCGTCCGCGTGGTTCGACCCCGACGAGGACCCGGACGGCCCGGAGGCCTGCTGAGCGGCGACCGGCTCACGCCACCGTCAGCAGCCGCACCCAGTCGTCCTCGACCCGCTCCCCGCCGACCACGAACTGCCGCGCCCCGACCGTCTCGAAGCCGAGGCGCTCGTAGAACCGGTTGGCCCGTGCGTTCTGCGCGTTCGTGCCGAGCCACACGTGCCGGAACCCCAGCCGCCGCAGCCGCTCGACGCCGTCGTGCACGAGGGCCTCGGCCAGCCCGGTGCCGCGCCCCTCGGCGAGCACGTACAGCTTCGAGAGGTGGCCGGCCGGCACGTCGCCGAGCCGCTCCGTGACGGGTGCCTCGGGGGCCGCGGCGGTCTCGTACATGGCGTAGCCGAGCAGGGTCTCCGGGGCGTCGGCCGCGGCGCCCACGAGCACGATCCGCTCCGGGTCCGCGATCCACGCGGCCACGGCGGCCTCACTCAGGTGCAACGCGATGTGCGCCTCCACCGCGGCACGCGGCAGCGAGGCCGGGGAGGCGTCCGGGAAGGTGGCCGCGGCGATCGCGGCGATCGCGGGCGCGTCCTCGGGGCGGGCCGGACGGACGACGGCGGCGCGGGGTGCGGAAGTCATCCCCGCTCAGGCCTGCAGCGCGGGGTGCAGGTCCTTCATGCGGAACCGACGCCGGCGCCGCACCACGAGCACGTCCAGGGCGAGCGCCGCCGCCCCGATGCCCATCAGCACGACCACCGGCACCCAGAAGCGCTGGTCCGGACCGCCGGAGATCGCGTTGCGGAACGCCTCGATGGAGTAGCTCATCGGCATGAACGGGTGCAGCGCCTGGAAGAAGCCGGGCAGCACCTCGGCCGGGTAGGTGCCGCCGGTGGAGGCCAGCTGCAGGACCAGCAGGACCAGCAGCAGCGCCGAACCGGGGGTGCCGAGCGCCGTCTGCATCAGGTGCGCGATGAGGGAGAACACCACGGCCACGAGCACCGTCAGGGCCACGGCCCGCACCGGGTGCACGGGGGCCAGGCCCAGCGGCAGCGTGGCGGCCAGCATGAGCAGGCCGCCGCCCACGGCCACGATGCCCACGGGCAGCCACGCGGCCAGCGCGATCGCCACCGGGTTGCGGCGCCCGGCCAGCAGCCGCCCGCTGATGGGCCGCATGATGTTGAACGCGGCGATGCCGAACACCCACAGCGCGATGGAGAAGAACATCGGCGCCATGCCGCGGCCGTAGACCTCCGCGGAGTTGTCCACCTGCATCACGGCCTCCACCGGCCGGGACATCACCAGGGCGGCCTCGTCCCGCTCGTCCTCGGTCAGGGCGGGGACGCGGTCGACGCCGTCGGAGAGCCCGGAGGCGAGCTCGTGGGCGCCGTCGTCGAGGGTGCCGAGGCCGGCGCGCAGCTCCCCGGCGCCGTCCTGGAGCTGGGCCAGGCCGCCGTCGAGCTCGGTGGCGCCGGACTCCAGCTGCCCCGCACCGTCCTGCAGGGTCAGCGCCCCGTCGTGGAGCGCGGCGTTGCCCTCGGCGAGGGTGGTCGCCCCGTCCGTCAGCTCGCCGAGGCCGGACTGCAGCTCCCCGGCGCCGTCCTGGAGCTGGGCCAGGCCGCCGTCGAGCTCGGTCGCGCCGGAGCCCAGCTGCTCGAGGCCGTCCGCGAACTTCCCGGCGCCGTCGGCGAGGGAGTCGGCCCCGTCCTTCGCCTCACCGATCCCGCCCTGCAGCTTCTCCGCGCCCGCGGCCACGGCGTGGGCGCCGTCGTTGAGGTCCGTCAGATCCGCCTTGGCGGAGGCGGCGACGTCGTCCTCGACGAAGCCCTGGACGCGCTCGTTGGCGGCCGCGGAGGTCGCGGCGGCCTCCTCGGCGCGGCCGGCGACGGCGGTCACCCGCTCGTCCGCGCCGGTGAGCGCCTCCTGGAGCGCGGCGTACTGCTCGGACTCGGCGAGCGTCGGGTCCTCTTCGGCGAGCTCGGCCAGGGCGGCCTGCGCGTCGGCGATGCGGGCGCCCGCGCCGTCCTCGGCCGTGCCGGCCACCTCGGCGACCCGCTGGACGTCCTCGTCCACCGCGGCGACGTCGGCGGCCACCGCGTCCTGCCGCTCGATCACCTGGTCCAGGCCGGGGATCACCGTGTCGTAGAGCTGCTGGGTGCCGTCGGCCACCTGCGTGGCGCCGTCGGTGAGCTCGGCCGATCCGGTCTGCAGTTGGGCCAGCCCGTCGGAGAGGTCCGTGGCGCCCTGACGCAGGGCGGGGGCGTTCTCGGCGAGCTGCCCGGCTCCGTCGGCGAGGGCCTGGGATCCCTCGCGCGCCTGGTCGAGCCCGTCGGCCAGGCGGCCGGCCCCGTCCTGCGCGGATGCGGCGCCCTCGGCGAGTCGCTGGGCGCCGTCGTCGGCCTGGGCGGCGCCGTCCGCGAGGTCACCCGCACCCGTGGCGAGCTGGCCCGCGCCCTCGGCCAGCTTGCCCGAGCCGTCGTGGGCCTGGACGATCCCGTCCTCCAGCTGGCTCGCGCCGTCCTCCGCGGAGGCCGTGCCGTCGGCCAGCTGCGCGGCGCCGTCGGCGGCGTCCACCATGCCCGACCGCAGCTCGCCGAGGCTGGAGAAGACGGCCTCGAAGTACGCCTCGATCGCGGACCGGTTCACGGCGGCCTCGACCTTGGCCTGGCTCGCGTTCGTGACGGAGCCGATCACGAAGCCGTTGGCGTCGTCTCGGCGCAGGGTGATCTGCGCCTGCCGCGGTGTCCCGCCGCCCTCGGGGCTGACGAGGTCACGACTGAGCTCGGCGGGGATCTCCAGGACGAGGTAGTACCGGCCCTCCCGCAGTCCCTCCTCGGCCTCCTCGCGCGTGGTCTCGCGCCAGTCGAAGGCGCGGTCGTCCTTGAGGCGTTCGGTCATGTCCGCGCCGGTGCGCAGCGTGGTGTCGCCGCGCTGGACGGGTTCGTCCTCGTTGACGATCGCCACCGGCAGACGGTCCATGGCCCCGTAGGGGTCCCAGTTCGCGGACAGGTAGAGGGCGCCGTAGATGGCGGGGACGAGGAAGATGAACAGCAGGGCGAGCAGGGGCAGGCCACGGCGGAAGCGTCGCAGCTCGTAGCGGAACAGCATCAGTTCTCCCGGACGGGGGGCAGGGTGAGGACGACGGCGTCGCGCGGCACGGGCGCGGAGGCCACGGCGCTCACCGCGAACGGGTGGCCGTGGTCCTTGAGGACGTCCAGGGCCGCGTGGAGCGCGACCAGCTGATCGAGGGTCAGGGTGGCGTCCACGTCGTCGAAGGTGACGAGGCGGGCCGGGCGCAGGCAGGCGACGACGGCGGCCAGCAGCGCGCGATCGGGCGCGGACAGCTCCCCGACGACGGCCTCCGGCGCCACGGTCAGCCTCACCGCGTCGGCGAGGAGGGCGAAGCGTGCGCGGCCGGCGCGGCGGCGCACGCCGTCGGTGAGACAGCGCTCGTCCACGACCTCGGCCGCGGTCAGCGCCGGCTCGAGCTCCACCACGTCGGTGGTGTGGGCGACGGCGGTGCGGGCGCGCAGGGCGTGCGGGTGGCGCGCGGCGTCGATCGGGGGCCGGTACGCGCGGGCGGCGGGCCGCTCCGGCCCGTCCAGTGCGACGTCCACGGGGCCGCCGGTGAGCACGAGCTCGCCCCGCACGCCCTGCAGGCGCCCCGTGAGGGCGAGCAGCAGGGCCGAGCGGCCCGAGCCCTGGGTTCCGAGCACGGCCAGGTGGGTCTGCGGGGGCAGCACGAGGTCGAGGGAGCCGAACACCGGCCCGCGACTGCCGCGCAGGGTCAGACCGCGCGCCACGAGGGTGGCGGGCGGGAGGTCGTCGAGGTGCGCCGGGTCGGGGGCGGGCCCGGGGCCATGGTGATCGGCGTCGGTGGGAGTGGAAGACATGGGCCCTCTTTGCCGAGTCGAGGCGGATTCAATACCATCGGTATTCAATACCATCGGCATCGAGAGGGCAACATGGCGACCCGACCCCGCCGCGAGGATGTCCGCGCGGCCATCCTCGACCACGCGGCTCGGGTGTTCGGACGGGAGGGTTACGCGCGCTCCTCCCTCGCCCGCATCGCGGCGGAGGCCGGCTACACGAAGGGCGCCGTCTATTCCGGTTTCGCGGGGAAGCCGGACCTCTTCGCCGCCGCCTGCACCGTCCAGTTCGAGCGGGCGACCACCCGAGCCATGGACGGCGTCGCCGACGCCCTGGACGACCCCGACCTGCCGCGCGAGGACCTGGTGGCCCGCGTGGCGGAGGCCCTGGCCGACGTCGTGCTCGAGACCACGGGCTCCTGGCCCCTGCTCCTCCACGAGTTCCAGGCCGTGGGCCTGCGCGAGCCCGCCGTGGGGAGAGCCTACCGGACGCTGACCGTCCGGCGGCGGGACTTCCTGGCCGGCCTGCTGCGCGAGCACCGCGTGCTGGCCGACGTCCCGGACGAGCAGGTCACACACACTGCGGCCATGCTCCTGATGCTCGTGCACACGCTGTCGGTCGAGCGGCACCTGGCCCCGGAGGACCTGACGGTGGACGACGTGCGGGACACGCTGGCCGCGGCCGTGCGCTCCCTCCTGCCCTGACGCCTGCGCGCCGGCCCCGCCTCAGCCCAGGGTGCCGGCCACACCGCGCACCAGCGCCAGCGTGCCCCCGACGCCGGCCAGGCAGATCGCGAGGACGCGCGCCTTCGCGGGGTCCACCCGGCGGGCCACCACCGAACCGGGCAGGACACCCAGCGGGCCGCCCACCACCACGGCGACCCACACCGGCCACGGCACGTGCAGCCCCGCGGGCACGGCCGCGCCGAACAGCGACTTGGTGACCAGCGAGGTGAGATTGGCCAGCAGGAACACGGGCTGGAGGGTGGCCGCCCACGAGCGCTGGTCCCACCGGCTCGCCACCGCGTAGACCGCGAGCGCCGGCCCGGCGATGCCCGCGGTGGTGTTCATGAACCCGGCGACGGCGCCGGAGGCGAACACGGCCCCGTCCCCCTGGGCGGTGAAGCGCTGCTGCAGGCCCAGGACGGCGGCCACGGCCACCAGCACGGAGGACCCCAGGAGGATCTCGAGTGCGTGGGCGTCCAGGACCCGCACGGCCCACGCCCCCGCGAACGAGCCGGTCACGAGCAACGGCGCGAGGCGGACGAAGCGCGGCCAGTCCACATGCCGGTGCAGCATCGCGAACAGCAGCACCGCGGACACCGAGGCGGCCACGTTGGACAGCGTCACCCCCGCCACCGGGCCCAGGAGCAGGGACAGCGTGGGTGCGGCGATCATGCCCACACCCATTCCGCTCACCCGCTGGAGCGTGCCGCCCAGGGTGATCGCGGCCAGCGCGACGACGGCCGGCAGCCACACCAGGGAGGGGTCCATGCGGGCAGTATGCCGGAGCCGGGGGTGCCCGTCGGCCCTGGCGCCCGCCCGTGACGGGTGCGCATGCTGGCCGTATGGCCCAGCACAGCTCCACCCCGTACCCGCTCGTGATCGTGGGCAGCGGCCCCGCCGGCGCCAGCGCCGCCCGCGCCTACCTCGACGCCGGGGGACCCGGCCCCGTCCTCATGCTCACCTCGGACGTGGACCACCCCTATGAGCGTCCGCCGCTGTCCAAGGAGCTGCTGCGCGGCATGGCGGCCCCCGAGGGCACGCCGATCGCCGGGGAGGAGCTGCCGGACGGCGTCGAGCTGCGCCGCGGCACCACCGTCACCGGCGCGGACCTCGCCGCGCGGACGCTGCGGGTCGGCGAGGAGCCGGTCCGCTTCGAGCGCCTGATCCTCGCCCTCGGCGCGCACCCGAAGCCCCTGCCCGTCGCGGACGACGACGCCGAGGTGCACCTGCTGCGCTCTCTCGACCACGCCCGCCGCCTGGTGGCCTCCGCCGGGCACGCGCGCTCCGCCGTCGTGATCGGCTCGGGGTTCATCGGCTGCGAGGCGGCCGCCTCCCTGGCCCTGCGCGGGGTGGCCACCACGCTGGTCACCCCGGACGAGGTGCCGCAGCAGAAGCGGCTCGGCCGCGAGGCGGGCGATCGGATCGCGCAGTGGCTGATCGGCGCCGGCGTCGAGCTGCGCACCGGCGTGCGGGTGGGGCAGGTGCGCGCCCCGCGCACCGTCCACCTCGACGACGGCGCCACGCTCGCCCCGGACCTGATCCTCGCCGCGGTGGGGGTCGAGCCGGGGGGCGGGTGGCTCGAGGACTCCGAGCTGACCATGCACGAGGGGCGGATCGTGGCGGACGAGCACCTGGCGGCGGCGCCGGGCGTGTGGGTGGCCGGGGACGTGGCCCGCGCCCACCACGCCGTGGCCGGCCGGCCGATCCCCGTGGAGCACTGGGGCGACGCCCTCGGCATGGGCGAGGTCGCCGGGCACAACGCGGCCCGCACCGAGGTCGGCGTGCCGGGCGGCGCCGGCCAGGCCTCCGTGCTGGCCCACGCGGCGACGGCGGACCCGGAGTCCCTGCGGCGGTGGGAGGCCGTGCCCGGGTTCTGGAGCACCATCGGCGAGCACACGCTCAAGCACGCCGCGTGGGGCGACGGCCACGAGCAGGCCCGCATGGTGGAGCGCACCGGCGGGTTCACTCTCTGGTACACGGACGCGCAGGACCGCGTGGTGGGCGTGCTGACCTACAACGCGGACGAGGACTACGAGCGCGGGCGGGAGCTGGTGGCGGGCCGGGATGCCGTGGGCGAAGGCCGGGGCCGTCCCGACCCTGCATGACAGACTGAGGGGATGACCACCCCGACCCCCGGCGCCGGCTCCCCGGGCAGCGGTGTGGCCGGGGGCGTGCTGGCCGCAGTGGGGGCGCTGGCCCTGATCGCGACCGTCCTGGCGCTGGTCCTCGCGTTCGGTCCGGCCGGCCGGGACGACGCCGGCGCGGGCGCCGAGCGGCGGCGCTGGAACGGCGGCTTCACCCCCGCCCCGCCCACGGTGAACACGCAGGGGTACGCCGAGCCCGTGCAGGGCCGCGTGACCTCCCGCTTCGGGCCCCGCCCCAACCCGTTCGGCGAGGGCGTGGTGCCCTCGGGGGTGTCCGAGGAGGCCCTGACCCGCCACGACGGCGTGGACCTCGGCGGGGTGCCGGAGGGCACGCCCTTCCACTCGGTGTCCGACGGCCGAGTCCTATTCGTGGAGGCCGGCGGGGACGCGGGCGGCAACCTGCTCGCCGTGGACGCCGGGGACGGCCACGTGTGGCGCTACCTGCACGCCGCCCCGGACTCCACCGTGGTGGACGCGGGCCAGCGCGTCTCCGCCGGGGACCACCTGGCCGGCGTCGGGCAGACCGGCGCCGCCACCGGCGTGCACCTGCACCTGGAGCTGCGCGTGGACGGCGAGCCGGTGGACCCGGAGGCCTACCTGGCCGAGCGGGGCGTGGAGCTCGGCGGCTCCTACCCGGAGCGGCGCCGCGGCCTCAGCCGGTGACCGGGCCGCCGCCGTCGTCCACGGACCCGGCCCAGCGGACCTCCCCGTCCACGACCTCGTCCGTCGGCGCCAGGCCGATCGCCTGGGCGACCCGCTGGGAGGCCGTGTGCTCGGGGTGGACATCCGCCACGAGGCGCCGCACCCCCCGGTCCCGCAGCTCGCCCTTGAGGAGGCCGGCGGCCTCCTTCGCCAGCCCGCGGCCCTGCCACGGCGTGCCGATCAGCCAGGCGATCTGCGTGGGTCCCCCGTCCACGGGGATGGTGGCCTGGACGTAGCCGACCGGCCGGCCCTCCGGCTCCAGCACCACGATCCAGTTGGCCCAGTCCTCCGCGCCGTCCTCGGAGCGACCGCGCGCGAGGATCGCGTACCGCTGCCGCAGCTCCTCCTCGCCCGGCGGCGTCCCGCCGGTGTACGTGTACAGGTCCGGGTCGGCGAGGACCGCGGCCATGGCCTCGGCGTCATCCACCCGCAACGGGCGCAGGGAGAGGGAATGCGGCATGGGCACAGTCGACCAGCCCGGCCCCGCGCAGACAAGAGGCGGGGCGCATCCGCCCGCCGCTAGCCTGGGCGCATGCCGCCCGCCCCCACCGCCCGTCTGCGCTTCCGCGAGATGGCCGACGCCGACCTCGACCACCTGGCCGGCCTCCTCGCCGATCCCGTGGTGATGCGCTTCTACCCCGCCCCGCGCACGCGCGCGGAGGCGGCGGCGTGGATCGCGGGCAACCGGCGCCGGTACGCGCAGGACGGGCACGGGCTGTGGATCATCGAGACCCACGACGACGGCGGGCCCGGCTTCGTGGGCGACTGCGGCCTGACGTGGCAGGAGGTCAACGGGGAGCCTCGCCTGGAGGTCGGCTACCACGTGCGGGCCGACCTGTGGGGGCGCGGCTACGCCACCGAAGCGGCCGCCGCCTGCCGGGACCACGCCCGGGACGTGCTGGGGCACCACGAGCTCGTGGCGATCATCCACCCGGAGAACACGGCCTCGCGCCGGGTGGCCGAGCGGATCGGGATGACCGTGGTGGGCGAGGACCGCACCGGCGCGCCCGAGGCCCGCGCGGCTCTGGGGCTCGAGGCGCGCACCGTGCTGGGGATGAGGCTCCGGCCGGGCGCGTGAGGCGCGGCCCGGCCGGACGTCTCAGCCCCGGTCGCTCACTTGGCGTGGCGGGCGAGCAGCTCGCGGGCGGCGTCCAGGCCGCCGGCCTCGACGTCGTAGGAGCCGGTGGACGCGTGGTGGGCCTCGACCGCGTCCGTGATCCGGTAGTGGTCCGGGTTGCCGGGCGGGTCGGAGGTCTCCAGCACGTGGATCAGGTAGGTCTCGCCGGCGGCCAGGGCCTGGCGGTCGTCGCGCTCGTGATGGGTCATGACGTCCTCTCGGGTCGGCGCCCGGCGGGTCTGTCCCACCGGGGCGTGCGCACCAGGGTGGCGCATCGACGGCGGCGGGGCACAGTCCTGCCCGCCCGCGGGCCGGATCCGGTCAGTAGGCGGGTCAGAGTCCGCTCAGGCCCCGACGTAGGAGCTGACGACGCTCCGCAGTGCCTCGGCGGATTCGTAGATGTCCTCCAAGTTCTCGAGGTCGGCCCGCGTCCTGTTCTTGTCCGCATCGAACAGCACCAGATATTTCACCTTCCCGTCGAAGTGAAGGCGCGCGATCGGCTTCCGATTGTTGTCGTCCAGGATGACGCTGCAGTACGAGGCTGCGTCGCGCATGTAGACGCGGTTCATCGGCACGATTCCGGCGAGAATCGCCTTGATGATGCGGAAACCCTCGATCTCCTCTTCGGTCGTCACCACGCCCGGCTTGAGCTGGCCCTCCTGACCGTTCTCCTCGTCGGACAGGACCGTCTGATCGCCGGTGGCCACGGGCTCAGCGGGAGCCGCCAGTACCGGAGCGACCTGGTCGCCCAGGGCAGTCTTCAGCCGCGCGTTGACGCGATCGTTGATGTACTGGCGCGCAGCCTCCTCGGTGAGCCGGGTGAAGGTCTCCACCGCCTTGGCGTTCATGTACCCGGAGTACACGCGCTTGGCGAGGACCTTCACCAACTCATCGCTCGGCGCAGCCATCTCGGCAGAAATCTCGCGCTTGATGGCCGATACGTACTTCAGCTCCTCGGCTGCGGCGATGACCGAGTCGAGATCGAAGGATCCCTTCGCCAGCTGCTCGAGCTTCGGCACGGTGACCGGGTCGATGTCCAGAAGATCGAGGACGAGGAACGGACGCTCGTCGAGGATGTTGGCCTTGTCGAGGTCCGTGTAGAAGTTCCACACCCGCCCGTTGGTGAGCACGCCGATCCGCGCTTCACTGGTGTGGAAGTAGCGCACCAGCTGGCTCGCGTGCGCCAGGGACAGCTCCGAGCCGACCTTCTTGGCCTCCACGAGGATGTTGACCTTCCCCTCCCGCATGATGGCGTAGTCGATCTTCTCCCCCTTCTTCAGGCCCAGATCTGCGACGAACTCCGGGACGACCTCCTGGGGATCGAACACGTCGTAGCCCAACACCTGCGAGATGAATGGCATGACGAGCGCGTTCTTCGTCGCCTCTTCCGTGTCCAGGGAGCTTGCGTAGTCGCGGGCTCGCCGAGCCACTTGCGCAAGCTTGTCCTCGAATTCAGTCATGCCGTTTCACCCATCCGTGAGTAGGAGCCGGACAGCCGGGAATCCGGCAGCCTCGCACGTCAGCGCCCGAAGGCCCGCCGCAGCTGTGTCGAAATATAACCCAGCTCACAAACACGCTACGGGGACCCTCGCAGGCGCTCCGTGGCCGGACCGCGGGATCGCCCGGAACGCGAGGCGGCCACGACGCGTCGCCTCTCACAGGAAGGAGACGGGGCGTCGTGGCCGCGTTCCGCGGGGGGCCGCCCTGTCAGGCGACGCCCGGCCGGCTCAGCGGTTGCCGGGGTGCTGCGGGTCGGCCGGGATGCCGCGGCTCAGGGGCTCCACGGGCGGGCCGCTCGTCTCCGGGGTCACGGGCGAGCCGGTGCGGGAGCCGCCGACCTCCGGGGTGTCCGGCACCTGATCGCCGGAGGGCTGGGCGCCGGAGCGCAGCGCCTCGAGCCGCGTCTCGAGGACCTGCACCACGGGCAGGCGGTCGCCGTGGGCGCGCTCGTAGGCGAGCAGCTGCTCCACCTGCGACTCGTCGAGGCCGGTGATCCGGGTCGGCAGCGTGCCGTTGGGGATGTGGTCGTAGTCCGGCAGGGGGAGCTCGTCGCGGTTCGGGGCGTTCGTCATGGCACTGTCCCTCTTCTCTCGTCGGGGTCCCTCGTCGGGATGCGTGGTCCACCCACGCTAGTGAAGGCCCCCGTCAGACGGCACCCCCTGCCGCCCCGCTCACCCGACCCCGTCCCGCCGCGCCCGCAGCACGATCTCCAGGTCGAACCGCGCGTCGGGGTCCTCGAGGGCCTCCCCGAACAGCTCGCGCAGCCGGCCCACCCGGTACCCCACGGTCTGGGGGTGCACGCCGAGCTCCGCGGCGATCGGCGCCCGCTGGCCCCAGTGCGTGAGCCAGGCGAGCAGGGTCTCCTCCAGCACCGCCCGCTTCGCCTCGCTCACCTCGTCCAGGGGCGCCAGCACGCGTTCGGCCAGCTGCGTCACGACGCGCGGCTCGGCCCCCAGCACCACGCGCGCCAGGTGGTCCGCGGCGAGGATCGGGGACGGGGCGCCGTCGTCGTCCTCCCCCTGCGCGGGCTCCGCCGTCCGGCCCGCCGCCTCCTGGACGGCCAGCGTGCGGGCCACCCGGTAGGAGTGGGGCACGAGCGGCCAGTCCACGGCCGGCCCGACGACGGCGGCCGTCCCCGCCAGCAGGCGCAGCATGCGCTCGCGGCGGCCCTGGGAGGGCGTCGCGTCGATCACGGCGACCACCTCCGAGTCCCGCTCCACCACGAGCCCGGCCCGGCCCAGCCTCTCCCGGACGGCGACGCCGGCGTCCGCGGGCAGCACCACCACCGCCAGCCGGCGCGGCAGCCGCCAGTCCGCGAGCGCGGCCAGCCGTTGCACCTCCTTCTCCTCGGTCCCGCCCCGGACCAGGGCGGTGGCGAGGGCGGCGCGGTGCAGCTCGAGCACGCCCGCCTGGGCGGACTGCGCCTCCGCGTACGCCTGGGCGCTGACGGAGGAGAGCTCGTCGATGTACGCCCAGATGGACTCGCCCAGCTCGATCACCACGGACATCTCCAGGCCCAGGCGCGCGCACTCGGCGGAGAGCTCGCGGAACACGATCCGCGCGGAGGTGCGGTACGCGCCGAGCAGGGCGTCCATGGAGCGCCCCTCGCGGAACTCGCCGGCCCCCAGGCGGGCCATGAGGACGCGGGACTCGCTGTTCAGGGCCGGGCGGGTGGTGCCGGGCAGGCTCATCAGCTGCTCGAGGGCGGTGGTCACGCCGGCGGTGAGGTTCTTGCCGTAGTGGCCGTCGCGCGCCGCCGCGTAGGCGGGGATCTGGTCCGGGACCGTCTCGATGATGCGCTCCATGATCCCGGGGATCGCCGGGGCCAGGCGCTCCGCGAGGTCGTCGGGGAGGGACTGCCAGGGCGGGCGCCAGTCGGGGGCGGGGGTGGTCTGCGTCACACTCAATCTTGTCTCCTCGCGATGAAGTGATGGCCCAGATCGTACGCTGAAGACGAAGAACTGCGGCATGCCGAGCCATAGACTGGAGCCATGGTCGGCCCGTCTCTGTTCTCCCGTCTGGCGTCGACGCTCCTGCACCCGCTCGCCCCGCAGGACGTCCTCAGCCTGCTCGACCCCGTGCACTCCTCGCGGCAGCTGCGCGGCGTGGTCACCTCCGTGACGCGCGAGACGCCCGGCACCGCCACCATCGCCTTCCGCCCGGGCCCGGGCTGGCGGGCCCACGACGCCGGCCAGTGGGCCCGCATCGGGGTGGACGTGGACGGCGTGCGCCAGTGGCGCTCCTACTCGCTCTCCGCTCCCGCGGGCGCCGACCCCGAGATCACGGTGTCCGACATCGGCCTCGTCTCCGGCACGCTCGTGCGCCGCACGAAGCCCGGCGACGTCCTGTTCCTCGACGTCCCCGAGGGCGACTTCACCCTCCCGGACGAGCCGCGCGCCCTGCTGATGCTCACGGCCGGCTCGGGCCTGACCCCGGTGATGTCCATGATCCGCGCGCTCGTGCCGGCCCGCGCGGACGCCGACGTCGTGCTCATCCACTCCTCCCGCACCCCCGAGGACGCCCTGTTCCGCGAGGAGCTCGCCGAGCTGGCCGACCAGTTCCCGGGCCTGCGCGTGGTGCACCGCCACACCGCGGACGAGGGCCGCCTGGACCTGTCCTCCCCCGCCGAGCTCGAGGACCTGTGCCCCGACTGGCGCGACCGGGCCGCCTACGCGTGCGGCCCCGCCGAGTTCCTCGACGACGCCGAGGACCTCTGGCGGCGCGAGGCCGGCGAGGACCTGCGCATCGAGCGCTTCCGTGCGGACTTCGCGGCGGGCGTGGCCGGCGCGGGCGGCCGCGTGGTGTTCGAGCACGCCGACGCCGAGGCCGACGCTCCCGGTGACGTGCCGCTGCTGATCGTGGCCGAGGAGGCCGGCGTCGCCGCCCCGTCCGGCTGCCGCATGGGCATCTGCCACGCCTGCCTGACCCCCCTGCGCTCCGGCCAGGTCACCGACCTGCGCTCCGGCGAAGTCCACGGCGAGCCCGGCGAGCTGATCCAGACCTGCGTGAGCGCCGCCGCCGGCCCGCTGAGCCTCGACCTCTGAACCTGACACCCGGCCGAGACCCGGGCCTCCCCGACCATCCCCCGCCTCCCGTCCCCAGGAGCACCGCATGACCCAGACACCCACCACCCCCAGCCGCACCGGCGCCACCGCCCCGGACGATCTGGCCCTGGCCATCCCCGGCACCACCGTGCGCGGCCGCGCCGCCCGGGTCCTGCCGCAGGACCGCCCCGACACCACGAGCTGGGCTCCCCACACCGCCGAGTCCCGTGCCGCCACGTCCCGCTCCACCGCCGCCGCCACGACGCCGGGACTGCCGGGCGTCGTCGGGAGCCCGGCTGTGCGCCCGCCCGGCGCCGCCCACCTGACGGACGCGCAGGTGGCCGAGCTGGGCCGGGAGCTGGACGCGATCCGCGACGACGTGCTCTCCCGCCGCGGCGCCTCCGATGCGGCCTACATCCGCCGCGTCATCCGCTGGCAGCGCCGGCTCGAGCTCGGCGGCCGCGCCCTCCTGCTCAACGCACGCCACCCCGCCGCGTTCGTGGCGGGAACAGCCATGCTCACGGTCGCGAAGATCGTGGAGAACATGGAGATCGGGCACAACGTGCTCCACGGCCAGTGGGACTGGATGCGCGACCCGGACATCCACTCCACCACGTGGGAGTGGGACTTCGTGACGCCGTCGCGGGCCTGGCAGAACACCCACAACGACCTGCACCACCGCTGGACCAACGTGGTGGGCAAGGACCGCGACGTGGGCTACAACGTCCTGCGCATGGACGAATCCGAGCCGTGGCGGCCCCGCCACCTGCTCAACCCCGTGATCAATGCGGGGCTGGCGCCGATCTTCGAGTGGGGCATCGCGCTCTACGACCTCGAGCTGGACCGGGTGCACACCGGCGAGAAGTCCCGCGAGGAGCTGATGACGGATCTGCGCTCCGTGGGCGTCAAGGCCGCACGGCAGTTCGCGAAGGACTACGTGGCCACGCCGGCGGTCGCCGAGGTGCTGACGGGCTCGGGCAAGGCTGCGCTCGTGGGCACGCTGCTGGCCAACGGCCTGCGCAACATCTGGGCGCACGCGGTCATCTTCTGCGGGCACTTCCCGGAGGGTGCGGAGACGTTCTCCGAGGAGATGGTGGACGGCGAGACCCGCGGCGACTGGTACGTGCGGCAGATGATCGGCTCCGCGAACATCTCCGGCTCGAAGCTGATGCACTTCATGACCGGCAACCTCTCCCACCAGGTGGAGCACCACCTGTTCCCGGACCTGCCGTCCAGCCGGTACGCCGAGGTGGCGCCCAAGGTCCGCGAGATCTGCGCCCGCTACGGCCTGCCGTACACGACCGGCCCGCTGCTGCGGCAGGTGGGCTCCGCGTGGAAGAAGGTGTTCCGGCTGGCGCTGCCGTGAGGCGGCGCACGACGGGGCAGACCACGTCGGCACCGTCCCGCGCCCGGGCCGGGGCCGGGGCCGGGGCCGGATCTTCTGCGGATCTGACCCTTCTGGCCGCCGGTTCGGCCGTCAGAAGGGTCAGAACCGCAACGGATTCCGTATGAGCCGAGGCAGGCCGGTCAGTTCTGGCGCTCGGCCAGCTCCGCGAGCCGGTCGATCGACGCGCGGAGCTGCTCTTCGCCGGTCCGCAGCGCCTTCTGGATGCGCTTCGGGTCGGCGAGCCGCGTCCAGTCATAGGTGTGGGTGACGCGGCAGCCGCCGTCGTCGTCGCCCTCGACCTCCCACCGCCAGAGCTGACCGAACGGCTCCCCGCCGACCTCGGAGGGCTTCCAGGCGATGCGGCGGCCCTCCTCGAACTCGACCACGTGGTTCGCGCGGTCCACGCCCTTCTGCAGGGTCATGACGAACACGTTCCCGACGGCGGTCACCCGCTGCCCGGGGGCGGCCTCGGCCAGGTTGTCGTTGCCGTCCCACTCGGGCTGGCGGGCCGGGTCCGCGATCAGCTCGAAGACGACGCCGGCCGGCGCGTCGACGTGACGGGTCGCGGACACGACGCGGTCCTCGGGGGCGGGCAGGGCGGTCTCGTCGATGTGCTCCATGGGGAGAGCGTAGACCCCCATGCGCACCCACCGAGAGGGTCGGCGGGGCTCGCTCCGGGAGCGGTCCCCGATCTCAGATCAGGCCCAGCGCGGTGAGCTTGGCCGCGGTCTGCTCGTTGGTCGGCTCCACCTGGTGGTCGCCGTCGGGGAACACGACCACGGGGATGTTCTTCCGGCCGGAGATCCGCTCGGCGGCATCGGCCTGGGCCGGGTCGGCGACGAGGTCCACATAGTCGTAGGCGACGCCGAGCTCATCGAGCTGGCGCTTGGTGCGCAGGCAGTCTCGGCACCAGTCGGCGCCGTAGACGGTGAGGACGTTCTGACTCATCCGTCCAGCGTACTGAGGGGTGGGATGCTGGGGGCATGCCCGCCCAGCCCTCCCCCTCCGGCCGCACCGTCCACCTGTCCACGTCGGGCGTGGACGCCCGCATCGCCCCCGACGAGTTCGGCGGGTTCGTCCTGGAGATCGGCGGGGCCGTCCAGTCCCACGTGGACCTGGCCGACCCCGCTCGCATCCGCTACGAGTACCTGCGCCGCATGGCCCACGTGCTCGACGGCGTCACTCCGGCGGGCGCGCCGGTGCGGGTCCTGCACCTCGGCGCGGGCGCGCTGACCCTGCCGCGCTACCTCCAGACGACCCGACCCGGCTCGGAGCAGACGGTGGTCGACCTGGACCGGGAGCTCGTGTCCTTCGTGCTCGCCGAGCTGCCCCTGCCGGCGGGCACGGACCTCGTCTCCGTGGTCGCGGACGCGCGCCTGGCCGCCGTCGACCTCGCGATGGACGGGGAGCGGTTCGACGCCGTCGTGCTGGACATCGGCACCGGCGAGGAGGGCGCCGAGCACCTGCGCGGCGCCGCATTCTACGAGGAGCTGCTCGAGCTGCTGACGGCGGGCGGGGTGCTGCTGGTGAACATCGGCGACGACGCCGGCCTGCGTTTCCTGGGCGCCGAGCTGGGCGCCCTCGAGGAGGCGGCCGCCGAGGCCGGGGTGCCCGGCCCGTGGACGCTCGCGGACCAGGGGATGCTGGAGCGCCTGGACTGGGGCAACGTCGTGCTGGCCGCGGGGGCGCCGCTGGGAGAGGCCGGCTGCCCGGAACGCCTCGCCGCGGCGGGGCCGCATCCGGCGGCCGTGCTGGACCCGGCGGAGTCGGCCGCGCTGGCCTCCCGCATCCGTCGCGCCTGAGGGCGGGAGCGGTGCTCAGGGCCGGGGGTCCTCCGCACCGGGGCCCGTCTGCGGCCGGGGCCACGGGTGGCCCCGGCGCTCCTCCGCCCCCTCGTTGAAACGCCGCAGGAGCCTGCTGAACTCGACGACGTCCTCGGCGGGCCAGGAGGCGACGATCTGCGCCACGTTGTCCGCCCGGGAGCTCAGCTCCGCGGCAAGGCGGGCGCGTCCCTCCTCCGTGGGACGGTGCAGCCGGGCGGAGCCGCCGTCGGGGTCCGCCACCCGCTCGACGAGGCCGGCCTTCATGGCGGCGGCCACCTGCCGGTGGACGGTGGAGACGTCGAGGTCGAAGGCCTCGGCCAGCTCGGCGACGCTCATGGCCCCGCCCGCCTCCAGGCGGGCGAGCAGCACGGTGGCGCTGCGCTCCAGCGCGCTCGACCGGCCATAGGGGGCCACCCCCTGCGTGGCCACCCGCAGCAGGAGCATGTGCTCGTACATGATCCCGCGGACCGGGTCGACCCACGCCCCCTCAGATGATTGCATCATGCAAACGATGCTACCTTTTGCATCATGCAAATCGCCGAGCAGGAACGCATCGCCTCCCCCACCTTCGTCCTCGCCTGGGTGGTCTCCTTCCTCCAGTTCCTCGCGTTCTACGCCCTCGTCACCACCATGGCCGTGTACGCGGTCCGGCAGTTCGCCGCCTCGGACGCCGGGGCGGGGCTGGCCTCGAGCGCCTTCGTCATCGGCGCCACCCTCAGCCGCGTGGTCACCGGCCACGTGGTGGACCGCTTCGGCAAGCGCCGCGTCCTGGTGGCGGCCCTGGTCGCCGTCGCACTGTCCTGCACGCTCTACCTCGTTGCCTCCTCACTGCCGGCCCTCGTGGCGGTGCGCATGCTCCACGGCGCCAGCTACGCCTTCGCCAGCACCGCCGTCATGGCCCTGGCCCAGGCGGCCATCCCCGACGGGCGACGCGCGGAGGCCACCGGCCACCTCGCGCTGGGCACCACCCTGGCCACCGCGATCGGCCCCGCCCTGGGGCTCTTCCTCGCCGGCTCCATCGGCTACGCGTGGCTGTTCCGGGCGACTCTGGGGATCACGGTGATCAGCCTCGTGCTGGGCCTGCTGGTGCGCGAGGCGCCCGCCGCGGCGGGCGTCGACGGCGAACGCGCCGCCGGCGAGGTCCCCCTGGAGCACCCCGCCCCCGCGGTGGGCTTCCGCCTGCGCTCCGTGCTGCACCCGGCGGTGCTGCCGATCAGCGGCTTCATGCTGCTGGTGGGCCTGAGCTACGCCGGGATCCTCACCTACCTGAACGCCTACTCGGTGGAGCGCGGGCTCACGGCCGGCGCCGGCCTCTTCTTCCTGGCGTACGCCGCGGCGATGCTCGTCATGCGCCTCACCCTGGGCACCCTGCAGGACCGCCGGGGGGACGACGCCGTCGTCTACCCCGCGCTCCTCTGCTTCACAGCCGCGCTCCTGGTGCTGGCCTTCGCCACGCGCGACTGGCAGGTGGTGCTGGCCGGGGCGCTGAGCGGCCTCGGCTACGGCACGCTCATGCCCGCGGCTCAGGCGATCGCCGTGAACGCGGTGCCCTCCCACCAGCTCGGCGCCGGCATCTCCACCCTCATGCTGTTCGCGGACGTGGGGCTGGGCCTGGGCCCCGTGCTCCTCGGCGGGCTCGTGGCCTCGGCCGGCTACGGCGCCATGTACGCGGCCCTAGCGGGCGTGCTGGTGATCGCCGCCGGGTACTACTTCGTGATGCACGGACGCCGGCATGGGCGGCGAGGGACCGTGGCCCGCGCCTGAGTCCCGCGCGGTGACGGCGGCTTGCCGCCGCGGGCGGCGCTATCGGCGCCGCGCAGGCCAGGACGCGAGCGCGACGGCGGCGAGGGCGCCCAGGGTGCCCAGCACCGTCGTCGTGGTGACCGTGGATCCGTCGGTGGGGGCCACCAGGTCCACCACGAGGGAGCCCAGGAGGTTGCCCGAGACCAGACCGAGGGTGGCGGCGAAGACGCCCAGGCGCGGGACGACCATGGCGCCCACCCCGATGAACACGCACCCCAGCGGGCCGCCGAGGTAGAGCCGCCAATCGTGCGGCAGCGCGGGCAGGCCGTGGCCGGAGGCCAGGGCGATCCCGCCCCACACGACCCCGAGGAAGAGGACGCCGGCGGTGAAGTTGACCAGGGTCGCCGGGATGGCGGTGCCGTAGGCCGTGGTCTGACGGGCGTTGAACACCTGCTGCCCGGCGGTGGCCAGGCCGGCCAGCAGGGGCAGCAGGGCCAGCAGCGCCCAGCCGGGCCCGCCGCCGGCCTCGCCGAGCGAGGGCCACACCACGAGGGCGACCGCGGCCAGGGCGAGCGCCGCCCCCGTGAGGCGCCGCGGCGTCAGGCGCTGCACCCCGGCGGGGCTGAGCCCGAGCCGGTCCACGACCATCCCGCCGACCACCTGCCCGGTGACCACGGCGACCGTGAACACGGCCACGCCGAGGGGACCGATCGTCGCGGACTGGGTGAGCACGAGGAGCCCGCCGATCACGCCCGCCACCGCGTACCACGGGCGCACGGACCCCGCGGCCAGGGCCGGGCGGATGCGGGCCAGGCCCCGGCGGCCCCGCGGCGTCAGCACGCTCACGAGCACCATGACGACCAGGCCCACCGCGAAGGAGCACAGGGCGGCGAGGACGGGGTCGCCCGTCAGGTGGGCGAGGCGGGAGTTGATGCGGCCCTGCAGCGGCATCACCGAGCCGGCGGCCACCGCGAGCGCGAACAGCAGGGCGGTCGCCCGCGGGGAAGGGGCGTCCGGGCGGGCGGCGACGTCGGCCGGGTGGGGGCGGGCGGGTCCGCGCTCGCCAGACGGGGCAGAGGGTTCGGGTGGCATCCCCCCGTTGTACACCTCTAGGCGGCCAGGCGCGCCTCGAGCCCGCCGCGCACCGCGGGCCACTCCTCGCGCACCACGCTGAAGTAGTCGACGTCGGCGATCGTGCCGTCCGCCGCCGGGCGGAAGCGGCGCAGAGTGCCCTCGAACGTCGCCCCCAGGCGGGCGATGGCGGCGTGTGAACGGGCGTTGCGGTGGTCGCAGCGCAGGGCCACCCGCTCCAGCGCCCATTCCTCGAACGCGTGCCCGAACAGCAGCAGCTTGCAGCCGGGGTTCACGGAGGTGCCCCACACCCGACGGGCGTAGACCGTGTGCCCCACCTCCACCCGCAGCCCCGGCACCAGGTCATAGAGGCTCGTGCGCCCCACCAGCTCCCCGCCCTGCTCGACGGCGAACGCGAAGGTGCCCTCCCGCTCGCTCAGCTCGGCGAGGTGCGCCGACATGGCCGCGCCGTCCACCGGCAGGGGCGCGCTGTTCCCCGCCCACATGGCCGCGTCGACGAGCTCGCGCAGGGCGGGGCCGTCGTCGGGGGTGAGGGGGCGCAGGGTGAGGTCCCCGCGGGTGAGGACGATCTCGTGCTTCATGCACCCATCCTGTCAGCGGCCTCGGGGTGATCTCCCGGCACGACGAGACCGAGCGCCACGGACGAGGGCGTCGCCCGGGCGACCGGCCGGCTCAGAGCGTGGCGGAACGGCGGGCGGAGGCCCTCATGGCCGCGACCCGCTGCGCCACGGGGGCCTCCAGGGCGCCCGGCTGCAGGGCCGGGGCGAGGTCGGCGGCCACCTCTCGGGCGACCCCCTCGAGGGCGGAGGCGTCCTGGGCGACCCAGGCGCGCAGCGTCAGGTGCTCCCGCATCCACGCCGTGAGCGTCTCCTCGGACTCCGGGGTGAGGGCGAAGCCCGCCCCCGCCGCACCCGGGCTGGTGCGCTCCACGTCCAGGGCGAGCTCGCCCGCCAGCAGGGCGGCGAACGCCTGGCGCAGCGGTGAGACGCCGGTACGACCGGACTGGAAGGCGGCGCGCACCTCGCGGCACTGCAGGCTCTCGTCGGCCACGTCGACGGCGAGGACGTCACCGGCAGCGGGGGTGAGGCCCAGGGCGGCACGGGCTGACTCATCGGCCACCACGGCCACGATGCCGGGCACTGCGGGGGCGGCGGTGAGGAACTCGGCGTACCGCATGCCCGGAGTGGCGGCGAGCACAGCGGTGGCCTCGGCGGTCAGGGACGGGGTGTCGACGGCGGCGATGGTCATGGCCCCAGCGTGAATCGCGATTCACTGAGACGGGGAGCCGCGTCCACATTATGAGATTTGCAATCACATGGTGAGACTCACGCCTTCCCCGACGTGCAGTACGCTGGCCCCATGCAGATGCGCGCGCAGCAGTGGTCGACCGCCTGAGGGCGGCCCCGGTCATGCGCATCTGACACGACGAGCCGCTCGCCTGCCGGGCGGCTCCGTCATGAGCGGCTCCGGCGGCCCCATCCCAGGAGGACCCCCGATGACCCACCACAACCCCGAGGACAACGCCCTGAGAGGCGCCGCCGAGCCCCGCACCCTCGCCGAGGCCTGCGACCTCGTCACCACCCCGGACCTGGACGTCTCCGCGGACGGCATGTTCGGCCAGTACGGCGGCGCCCACCTGCCCCCGCAGCTGGCCGGCCCCATGGCCGAGGTCGCCCGCGCGTACGCGGAGGCGCGCCAGGATCCCGAGTTCTACGCCGAATACCGACGCCTGCTGCGCGACGCCGTCGGGCGTCCCTCCCCCTGACCCCGCTGGACCGCCTCTCCGACGAGCTCGGCGGCGCACGGATCGTGCTCAAGCGCGAGGACCTGAACCACACGGGCGCCCACAAGATCAACCACACGATCGGTGAGGCGCTGCTCGCCAAGCGCATGGGCAAGCGCAGCCTGATCGCGGAGACCGGCGCCGGCCAGCACGGCGTGGCCCTGGCGACGGCGGCCGCGATGGTCGGCCTCGACTGCGAGATCCACATGGGCGCGATCGACGTGGCCAAGCAGCACCCCAACGTCGTGCGCATGCGGCTGCTCGGCACGAAGGTGGTCTCGGTGGAGCGCGAGGGCCGCTCCCTGAAGGAGGCCGTGGACTCGGCGTTCGAGGTGTACGCGGCGGACCCGGAGAAGTACCTGTTCGCGATCGGCTCCGTGGTGGGACCGCACCCGTTCCCCACGATGATCCGCGACTTCCAGTCCGTGGTCGGCCGCGAGGCCCGCGCCCAGTTCCAGGAGCGGTTCGGGGCGCTGCCGAGCGCCGTCGTCGCCGCGGTGGGCGGCGGCTCCAACGCGATGGGCGCGTTCACCGCGTTCCTCGACGACGCCGATGTCGCGCTCGTGGGCGTCGAGCCCGGCGGCCGCTCCGCGACCAAGGGCGAGCACGCGATGACCATGACCCAGGGCCGCGACGGCGTCCTCCACGGCATGGCCACCCTCGTCCTCGCCGACGACGACGGCACCCCGGACCCGGTGCACTCGATCGCCTCGGGCCTGGACTACCCGGGCGTCGGCCCGCAGCACGCCCACTTCGCGAGCGTCGGCCGTGTCCGGTACGTGGCCGAGGACGACGCGGCCGTGCTCGACGCGTTCCAGCGGCTCACGAAGCTCGAAGGCGTCATCCCCGCGCTCGAGTCCGCGCACGCCGTGGCGCACGCGATCCGCCTCGCCCCGCAGATGGGCCGGGACGAGCGGATCCTCGTCAACCTCTCCGGCCGCGGGGACAAGGACGTGGACTACGTGGCCGAGAAGCTCGGTCTCACGGGCGAGGCGGACGAGGTCGTGCGCTGAGCTGAGGCGGCGTCACGGCGTCGTGCCCGGTCAGCGCGTAGCCTGGCTGCCGTGATGACCCTGATGTGGGGCGCAGTCGCCGCGTCCTCCCTGCTCGTGGGCGCCGTCCTGGCGACCCTGCGCCGCTGGCACATGGGCACGATCGGGCTCGTGCTCGCCTTCGGCGCCGGCGCCCTGATCGCGTCCGTGTCCTTCGAGCTCGCGGAGGCGGGCGTGCAGGCGGCCGGACCTGCCGCCGTCGGCATCGGGCTGACGCTCGGCGCGGCCGCCTACTTCCTCGGCGACCGTGCGGTGGAGCGCTCCGCCGCGAGGTCCGGCGGCTCGTCCTCGGGCGCGGCGCTGACCGTGGGCGCGCTGCTGGACGGCATCCCGGAGCAGCTCGTGCTGGGCATCGGGCTGGCCGCGGGCGAAGGCGTCTCCCTCGCGCTGCTCGTGGCGATCTTCATGTCCAACCTGCCTGAGTCCATCGCCGCCACGGCCGACTCCCTCGACGGCGGCAAGACGCGTCGCCACCTGCTGATCCAGTGGTCGCTCGTGGCGGTGGTCTGCGCCCTGGCGACGTGGGGCGGCGGGCTGATCGCCGACGTCGCCTCCCCTGCCCTGACCGGCGGCATCCAGGGCTTCGCGGCCGGCGCCCTGCTGGTCATGCTGATCGACACGATGATCCCCGAGGCCCGAGAGAAGGGCGGGGAGAAGGCCGGGCTGCTCACCGTGGTCGGCTTCGCGCTCGGCGCGTTCCTGTCCCTGGTGGTGTGACCGCCCAGGGACAGGAACGCCCGACTCCGGTCACGGGGTGGGCATGCCGCCGGTCACCGGGATGGTCGCGCCCACCACATAGGAGGACTCCGGCGAGGCCAGGAACACGTAGGCCGGGGCCAGCTCGGTGGGCTGCCCGGCGCGGCCCAGCGGAGTGGACTGGCCGAACTCCGGCAGGTCCTCCGACTTCTGGCCGCCGGAGGGCTGCAGCGGGGTCCAGATCGGCCCGGGCGCCACGGCGTTCACGCGGATGCCCTTCGGGGCCAGCTGCTGGCCCAGGGCCTTCGTGAAGGTGTTGATGGCGGCCTTGGTGGAGGCGTAGTCCACGAGCTGCGGCGGGGCCATGTAGGTCACCACGGACGTGGTGTTGATGATCGTGGAGCCCGGCTTCAGGTGCGGCAGGGCGGCCTTGACCAGGCGGAACTGGGCCAGGATGTTGACGTCGAAGGTGGCCTCGAGCTGCTCGTCGTCGATGTCCTCGATCGAGTCCTGCGCCACCTGCTTGCCGGCGTTGTTCACCAGCACGTCCAGCCCGCCGAGCTTCTCGACCGCCTGGGCCACGAGGTCGGCGCAGAACGTCTTGTCGCGGAGGTCACCGGGGATCCCGACGGCGGTGCGCCCCTCCGCCTGCAGGACCTCGAGGACGTGCTGGGCGTCCTTCTCCTCCTCGGGCAGGTAGGTAATCACGACGTCGGCGCCCTCGCGCGCGAACGCGATCGCCGTGGCCGCGCCGATGCCGGAGTCGCCGCCGGTGATGAGCGCCTTGCGGCCCTCGAGACGGCCGGTGCCGCGGTAGGACTTCTCACCCAGGTCGGCCTTCGGCATCATCTCCGCGTCCAGGCCGGTGCCGGGCAACGACTGCTCCGGCGGGCTGATCACGGGGTAGCGCTTCGTGGGGTCCTGCAGGGTGAGCTGGTCGGTGGTGGTGGTGTTCGCGTCGTCGTGCGCCACGGGGTGCTCCTCATGGTCTCGGGGCGGCGCGCGGTCTGCGCGCCGTCCTCCGAGCGTAGGGAGCAGCCCCCCGGCAGAGCCACGGCTGACCGCCGGGCCACCGGACATGCCCCACCCGCTCCCCTGGACGACGAGCCCCTGCGATTTGGCCCCTAACCGGCGGGTTTAGGGGCCATATCGCAGGGCTCGTCGCGGGGTGCCGGGTGTCGCGGGGTGCCGGTGCCGGGGCCGGGCGTCACAGTCCGCCGTGCACGAACTCCCCTCCCACGGCGGTGGCGACGACGTCGATCGCCGCGATCTGCTCGCTCGGCACCGCCCGAGGGTCCTCGCTGAGCACCGTGAAGTCCGCGAGCTGGCCTGCGACGAGCCGTCCCTTGCGGCCGCCCCAGCCGGTCGCCTCCGCGGAGCCGACCGTGTAGGCGTGGAGGGCCTCGGCCACCGTGAGCCGCTCCGCGTCCGGGCCGTACTGCTCGCCGGTCTCGGTGCGGCGCAGCACGAAGTCCTGGATGACCTCCAGCGGGCGGCCGCCGGCCACGGGACGGTCCGAGCTGCCCGGCAGCACCAGGCCCGCGCGCAGCAGCCGCCCGGCCGGGTACGACAGCGCGGCCCGCTCCGGCCCGATCCGCTCCCGCACCGACCCGCCGAACGCGCTGATGAAGTTCGGCTGGGTGGCCATCACGACCTCCAGCTCGGCCATACGGGCCACCTGATCGTCGCGGACCACCCCGCCGTGCTCCACGCGGTGCGGCATCACGGGCCGCCCGAACCGGCCCCGCGCCTCGGCGATCACGTCGAGGGCGAAGTCGAGGGCGGCGTCGCCGATCGCGTGCAGGGCCAGCGCCCAGCCGGCGGCCGCCGCACCGAGGCACGCCCGGCGCATCTCCCCCGCGTCCTGCTGCAGGTAACCGCGGCCATGACCGTGGCCGCAGTAGTCCTCGGTCATCGCGGCGGTCTGCCCGAGCATCGACCCGTCCGTGAACACCTTCGCCGGCCCGATCTGCAGCCACTCGTCGCCCACGCCCGTGCGCACGCCGGCGTCGAGGGTGAGGTGCGTGCCGTCGTCGGGATGGCCGTCCACCGAGTGCAGCGCGTCCAGGGTGACCATCGTCTGGAAGCGGGTGCGCAGCAGCCCCGCGTCCCGGGCGCGCTGATACGCGCCAAACTCGAGCGGGCTGTGCCCGATCCACCCGCCGGCCACCCCCGCATCGGTCACCGAGGTGATGCCCTCGGCCGCGTACTCCTGCGACGCCCGCGCCAGGCACGCGCCGATGTGCTCGTGGGACTCCGGGTGCAGCAGCCGGGTCACCAGGCTCATGGCGGTCTCCTCCAACAGACCGGTGGGCCGGCCGGCGGCGTCCGTGAGGATCCGCCCGCCCTCGGGCTGCTGCAGCACCTGCTCCCCCACGCCGGCCAGGACCAGCACCGCCCCGGACACCGTGACGGCGTGGCCCGTGTTGTGGCGGATGAGCACGGGGCGCCCGGAGGCGGCGGCGTCGAGGCTGTCCCGGTCCGGCTGGGGGCCGGTGAGGTGGCCGGGGTCGAAGCCGGCGCACGTCACCCAGGCGCCGGGGCCGAGCTCGGCGGCGCGGGCGCGGACCCGGCGGTGGACCTCCTCCGCGGTGCGCGCGCCCTCGAGGTCCACGTCCAGCCGGGACTGGCCGAACCAGACGCTGTGCGCGTGGGCGTCGTTGAACCCGGCGAGGACGGTGCGCCCCCGCGCGTCGAGACGTTCGCGCGTCGCGAGGCCGTCCATCTCCTCGTCCACCCCGACGACGACGCCCCGCCACACCCCCAGCCGCGAGGCCGACGGGCGGGCGGGGTCACCGGTGATGAGGCGGGCGTTCTCCACGATCAGGTCGAGCTGCATGGGGCGGGTCTCCTGGGGCGGGGCGGCGGGGACTGGTTCGCGAGCGTAGCCGGGCCCGGCTCAGGCGGGCAGGGTCGGGCTCAGGCGGGTCCGGCCGCCGCGTCCAGCGCCCGGGCCAGGTCGGCGAGCAGCTCCGCCGTCGGCTCGACGCCCACGGACAGGCGCACGAAGCCGGCCGGGACGTCGTCGCCCCAGCGGGCGCGACGCTCCGCCGCGGTGTGGGTGCCGCCGAAGCTCGTCTGCGCCACCACGTACGCGGCCGCCCCGATGAACCGCTCCGCCGCCGCCGCGTCCGCGAACCGCAGCCCGACGAGGCCGCCCGCCGCCGTCATCTGACGCGCCACGACCTCCGCGTCCGGGTGGTCCGCCAGCCCCGGGTAGACCACGGCGCGCACCGCCGGGTGGCCCGCGGCCAGCTCCGCGACCGCCTGCGCCGAGGCGCACATCCGGGCGAAGCGGACCTCGAGGGTCTCGAGACCGCGGTGGATGAGCCAGGCCTCGTGGGTGCCCAGGATCCCGCCGGCCAGGGTCCGCCAGCCGCGCACCCGCGCCATCACCTGCGGGTCCCGGCTGGCCACGTGCCCGCCGAGGGCGTCCGTGTGCCCGTTGACGGCCTTCGTGTCCGAGGCCACGACCACGTCCGCCCCCAGCTCCAGCGGGCGCTGCCCCAGGGGGGTCAGCAGCGTGTTGTCCACCACCACGAGGGCCCCCGCGCCGTCCCGGCGGCCGTTCGCGTGGGCGCGGGCGGCGACGTCCGCCAGGTCCGCGACGCGCAGCCCCGGGTTGGAGGGGGTCTCCACGAGCACCAGGTCGTAGCCGCTCAGGTCCGCATGGGCGAGCCCCTGGGTGGCGACCAGGTCCACGTGCACGCCTCGGGGCGTGAGGTGCTCGGCGGCGAGGGCGCGGGTGGGCCCGTAGCCGTCCGCGGGCAGGAGGGCGCGGTCCCCCGGGTGCAGCAGGGGCAGCAGGACGGCGGCGATCGCGGCCATGCCGGAGGGGACCACGGCGACGTCGGCGTCCTCCAGCGCGCCCAGGGCGGCCTCGAGCGCGGACCAGGTGGGCGTGGCCCAGCGCGCGTACTGGAAAGGCACGTCCGCGCCGGGGGCGGTGGGGGCGCCGTCCGGGTCCGCGCCGGGCAGGTGGAACGCGCTCGCGTGGACCAGCGGCGGGGAGATGGACTCCCCCGGGGCCATCCCGTGGGCGCGGTGGTGCAGGACGGTGCCGAAGGCGGGCGGCGGCGGGGCGGCGGACATGGCCCCGAGCGTAGTCCCGACCCCGGACGCGGCAGCGCGCCCCCTCCCTAGACTGGCGGACATGACCTCCGGCCCTCCCTCCCCCGCCCTGCCCGCCGGGCCCGCCGCCCACCTGCGCGGCGAGCACCTGACCGTCTCGCTCGGCGGGCACCGCGTGCTCACGGACGCCACGGTGCGGATCAACGCCGGCTCGCGGCTCGGGATCGTGGGTGAGAACGGGCGCGGCAAGACCACGCTGCTCCACGTGCTCACGGGCCGGATCACGCCCGACGTCGGCCGCGTGACGCGGGCGGGCACGCTCGCGTTCGTCCCGCAGGCGCTGCGGGCGCGGGCCGACGGGCGCTCCCGCACGGTGGGCGACCTGGTCCGCGACGCCCTCACGGGCCCGCACGCCGCACTCGAGGCCCTGGACGCCGCCGCGGCCGCCCTGGCCGAGGCCCCCGACGACGCCGGCGCCGGACACCGGTACTCCACCGCGCTGGAGCGGGCCCACCTCTACGACGCCTGGGACGCCGGCCGGCGCGTGGACATGGACCTCGAGGGGCTGCACGCGTGCACGGACCGCGAGCACCCCCTCACATCGCTCTCGGTCGGCCAGCGCCACCGGGTGCGCCTGGCCGTCACCCTCGGCTCCCGGCCGGACCTGCTGCTGCTGGACGAGCCGACCAACCACCTGGACGACGTCGCCCTGGACTTCCTCACCCGCCGGCTGGTGGAGCACCCGGGCGGGGTCGCCGTCGTCAGCCACGACCGCGCCCTGCTGCGCGCCGTGTGCACCGACATCGTGGACCTGGATCCCAGCCAGGACGGGCGGCCGCGGCGGTACTCCGGCGGGTACGCCGGCTGGGCGAAGGGGCGCCGCCGCGCCCGGGCCGCCTGGGAGCAGGAGTACGCCGAGCAGAACGCCGAGCGCGAGCGGCTGGAGCTGGCCGTGGAGGACGCGCGGGAGCAGATGCAGGGCTCGTGGCGGCCCCCGAAGGGCACCGGCAAGCACCAGCGCTCGAGCCGGTCGGCGGGGATCGTGCAGATGTTCAACCGGCGCTTCGACGAGCTGGAGGCGCACCGGATCACCGTGCCCGAGCCGCCCCTGCGCCTGGACTGGCCGTTCGCGGACATGCCCGACGGCGACCCGCGGGACGGCGCGGACGCGGCGGCGGGCACGGCGGGCGGGCCGGGCACGGCGGGCGACGACGTCCTGCTCACCGCGGACGCCGTGCGCGTGGCCGGGCGGCTCGAGCAGCCGATGGGCGCGGCCCTCGTGCCGGGCGGCCGCGTGCTGGTGACGGGCCCGAACGGGGCCGGGAAGTCCACGCTGCTGCGCGTGCTCGCCGGGGACCTGGAGCCCACGAGCGGCTTGGTGACCGTGGGCGCCGACGTGCGCGTGCGCCTCGTGGCGCAGGAGACCCCCGCGTGGGACGAGGAGCGCACCGCCGCCGCCGTGTTCGAGGAGCACGTGCGCCGCGTCGGCGCGGACGAGGCCGGCGTCGACGACCTGGGCCGTCCCCTGCCGGCCCCCACGCTGCCCTCGCTCGGGCTGCTCACCGCCGAGGCCGCGGACACCCCGGTCGGACGCCTGTCCCAGGGGCAGCAGGCCCGTCTGCACCTGGCGATGGTGCTCATCGAGCGCCCCCACGTGCTGCTGCTGGACGAGCCGACGAACCACCTCTCCCCCGCGCTCGTGGACGAGATGACCGAGGCCCTGCAGGTCACGGAGCAGGCCGTCGTCGTGGTGACCCACGACCGGCAGATGCTCGCCGACCTCGCCGACTGGCCGCGCGTCGAGCTGCGGACCGACGCCGCGGCGGTGTGAGGCGGGCGGGGCCCCTGGCCACAGGCCCGGCCCGGCGGTCCGCCCTCAGAGGTGCGCCCGGCACAGCCGCCGCAGCGCCACGCGGGCCGGCAGTCGGTAGGCCAGGGCGACGACGGCGGGCCCGTGGACCGTCAGCCCCGCCCGGGTGCCGCGGGGGTGGCGGTGAGGTCGTGCGTCATGGAGACCGCCGTCCCGGCCACCCGCACCGTCCACCGCCAGGTGCGGGCGTCGTCGTCGACCTCCTCGACCACGAACGGGACGCGCAGCCCCAGGGGCGCGTGGACCACGCCGCGAAGCCCGGCCCGCAGCCGGCGCCGTGGCGCCTCCACGGCGCGGATCTGCGGAGCCCACCGCGGCCACAGGCGCAGGTCGGCGTAGCGGGCCCAGGCCACGTCCACGGCGGCGGGCCCGGTCGTCGTCACGCGGCGGAACTGTCGGGGGCGGCGCGCGCGCCTCGCGCCGGCGGGGGTGCGGGTCCAGGGGGTCCGGATCATGGTGCCGAGCGTAGGGTCCGGACCGCCGGCCGGGACACGCCCGCCGGCCCGAGCGGCTCGGCCAGTGCACCGGGGGCGGCGTCGCGCTCCGGCAGGATGGGCGCATGACCCTCCCCACCCCCTCCGGCCGCTGGACGACGACGGCGCGGCCTGCCTTCGCCGTCGCCGCGGCCCTGTCCCTGGGCGGCAACCTGCTCTCACTGTGGATCGGCTCGTGGAAGTCCTCGGACCTGCCGGCCGACGCGGGCTACGCGGGCGTGCTCGAGGGCGGCTGGGAGCACATGCTCAACCAGCCCACGTACTTCACGTTCCTCTCGAACTTCCTGGTGGGGCTGACGTCCCTGCTGCTGGCGCTGCGCCTGCACCGGCCGGGCACGCTGTTCCGGGTGCTGCGGGTGACGGGGGTGGTGTGCATCGTGATCACGGGCGTGGTGTTCAACGTGCTGCTGCGGGACGCCGACCCGATGACCGCCGTCGAGCGGTTCAACGACACCCTGCAGCACATCGTCACGCCGATCCTCACCCCGGTGCTGTGGGCGGTCTTCGGGCCGCGGCGGCAGATCACGTGGCGGGTGGTGTGGTTGTCCACGCTCATCCCGCTCGCCTGGCTGGCGTTCACGCTGCTGCGCGGGCCGTGGCT
Source organism: Micrococcus sp. GPGPB33 (assembly GCF_037853785.1). Classification (NCBI taxonomy): domain Bacteria; kingdom Bacillati; phylum Actinomycetota; class Actinomycetes; order Micrococcales; family Micrococcaceae; genus Micrococcus; species Micrococcus sp. GPGPB33. The sequence goes on along the minus strand of NZ_JAQMWO010000002.1, from coordinate 748,835 downwards.
GGACTGGTACCCGTACACGATCCTGGACGTCCCGCGGCTGGGCTACGACGGCGTCGCCGTCTACGTGGTGGCGATCCTCGTGTTCTTCGTGGCGGTCGCCGCCCTGCTGCGGGTGGCCGACGGCCTGCTGGCGCGGGCCGGCGTCGGGGTGGGGGCGGGCGCCGAGGCGGAGGCCCGGGTGGAGGCCCGTCCCTCCCCCTGACCCCGCCTCAGTCCGACGCCGCGCGGCCCACCTGCACCGCCCACGCGCGGACGAGCGCCTCGGCGACCTCCGGCTGGTCCAGGTGCACGTTGTGGCCGGCGGCGTCGAGCGCCGCGTAGGTGGCGCGCGGGTAATGCTCCAGGAGCGCGGCCTGGTCCCGGTAGCCGACGAGGTGGTCCTCCCGGCCGGTGAGGATCAGGGCGGGCCCCTCGAACGGCGGCGCGGCCTCCTCCGGCACGGCGTCCAGGACGTAGCGCGCGGACAGGCGCTTCAGCGCCTCCTCGTCCACGGCGCGGACGCCCGGCAGCGCGTGCTCGCGGAACCGCTCCCACGTGTCCCGCGTCAGCCGCGGGGACATCTCGAGGAACGGGGCGGCGTCGTCGGGGTCGAGGGTAGACATGAAGGCGTCGTCGCGCTCGCGCACCACCAGGTCGGTGCGGGTGCGCCGGTCCTCGTCCGGGTCGACGACGGGCGCGAGCAGCCCCAGCCCCAACACCTGCGCGCCGAACTCGGCCGCCACGTGCCGGGCGAGCAGGCCGCCGAGGGAGTTGCCGAGCACCGCGAACGGCCGCTCGCCGACCTCCGCGCGGATCCAGTCCACGAGCCAGGCGGCGAGCTCGGGGAGGCCGCCGTCGTCCTGGAGGGCCGAGGTCCGGCCGAAGCCCGGCAGGTCCACGTAGATCCGCTCGACCTCCCCGGCCTCGGCGAGGGCGTCGTCGAGCGGCAGCAGCAGCCGGTGGTCCACGCTGTTGCCGTGCACCGCGATCAGCGGGACGCCGGAGCCGCGGCGGACGACGTGGGGGTTCTCGGGGGTGTGCTCGGATGTGTGCTCGGTCATGGGTCCGAGCGTAGGGCTGAGCGCGCGGTGCCGCCCTCTCCCCGCCGCCCTCTCCTCGCCACCCTCTCCCCGCTGCCCCCTCCCCACCGCTTTGCGGGCCGAATGCGACGCTCCCGTGCCCGATTCAGGGGCTCATCCGTCGGATTCGGCCCACAAAGTGCTCGGCCGGGCCGCCCGGTGCCGGCCGGTCACCAGAGCAGCTGGTCCCCGCGGATCTGCGTCTGGAGTCCGTCGATGCGCCCGAGCACGGAGACCTGCAGCAGGGCTGGCCAGGTGTGCACCACGAGCCCCAGGGCCACCGCGACCACGCCCCAGACCGGATGCCCGACGGCCGCCAGCGCCACGCCCGCCACCGCGTGCAGACCCGCGGAGGCGGCGTGGCTGACGAGGGAGCCCACGGCGGCGGTGCGGATGCGCCGCAGGTCGGCCCGGCCGGTGATGCGGCGGCTGATGGCCGCGTTCCAGCCGACGGCGCCCAGCTGCCGGGAGAGCCAGTCGGTGCGGACCCGGCGGGCGAGATCGCGCCAGCGCGTGTCCCGCCTCCACGGCCGGTCCACGAGCTGCCGCGAGGGCTCCCCGTAGAACGGGCCGAACCCGAAGGTCCCCACCGTGAGCACGCCGACGAACAGCCCCGGCGCCGTCGGCGCCATCAGCACGAAGGCGGACATCAGGGCGGCGACGGTGAGGGCCAGACCGGCGAGCGAGCGGGGAGTCATCACCGCGGACGCTAGCGCACCGGGCCCGCACCCCGGGCGATCCCCTCGAGCCGCCGCACGTGCGCGGCCCACCGCTCGGCGTCCCAGCCGGGCAGGTTGTCCCCGGGGCCGCGCAGGCCGGCCTGCCCGTCGATCCCCTCGCGCAGGATGTCGGCGTGGCCGGCATGGCGGGCCGCGTCGAGGGCCACGTGGGAGAGGATCTGCGCCAGAGTCACCTCGGCCAGGTGCGCGGGCCACCAGGGGACCCGCCCCCGCGCGTCGAGGACGAGGGCCTCGATGGTCGCGTCCGCGTGCGCGAAGCATCGCCGCGCGTAGTCGAGGACGTCCTCGAGGGTCTCGTCCTCGGCGGCGAACAGGTCCGCGCCGTTCTCCTCGCCCACCCCCGGCGCGTCCCAGGGCAGGGGGATGCCGGCGGGGCGGCCGAAGACCTCGCCGAAGTACTCGAGCTCGCACGTGGCCGCGTGCTTGAGCAGGCCCAGCAGGTTGGTGCCGGTGGGGGTGCGGGGCAGGCGGACCTCCCGCTCGGGCAGGCCGTCCAGCTTCGCGAAGAGGGCGTCGCGCTGCCGGCGCAGCCCCTGATGGAGGATCTCCTTGTGGTCCATGGGGTGAGCCTGCCGGGATTCAGGCCGCGCGGACGGCCCTGGCCCGTGGCCCGACGTCGTCGCGGACGTCCGGCGCCCCGGGCCGCCGTCGTCGGTCCTCAGCCCTCCCGGCGCGGGACCACGGTGATGGCCCGGGTGTCCGGGGCGGTGTCCGCGACGTGGTCCATGGCCTCGTCCACGTCCCCGGTGCGCTCGTAGGCGGCGTGGATCTGCTCCCACAGGCGGGCGTTCCGGACGCCGATCGCCGCCGGATCCAGCACGGGGTCCTGGCCGGCACGGCGCTGGCGGTCGTAGTCCTTGAACAGCCGGATGGCCACGGGGCTCAGCAGGATGAGTGCCACGATGTTCACCCACGTGTAGAGGCCGACGCCGAAGTCGGCGAACGCCCACACGAGGGCCGAGCTCTGCACGGACCCGAACACCATGGAGCCGGCCAGCATCAGCCGGGCGATCGCGATGACCGCGCGCTGCGCCGTCTTGTTCGGGATGAGGTAGGCGACATTCGTCTCCGCGTAGAACGCGAAGGAGAGCAGGGTGGTGAAGGAGAAGAGGAAGACGGCAATCGCCACGAAGGACGGGCCGAAGGCGGGCAGTGCCTCGTCGATGGCGATCTGGACCCACGCCGGGCCCTCCTCGACGCCGGGCACGTGCTCCGCGAGCAGACTCTCCCCGTCCGGGCCCAGCACGTTGAAGCTGTTCGTGGCGAGGATCATCAGGCCGGTCATGGTGCAGACGAACAGGGTGTCCACGTAGGCGGAGAACGCCTGGGCCAGGCCCTGCTTCACGGGGTGGGAGACGTGGGCGGCTGCCGAGGCCTGGGCGCCCGAACCGGTGCCGATCTCGGTGGAGTACACGGCACGGCGCACGCCCCACGCGACGGCGGCGCCGAGGATGCCGCCGTAGACCGAGTCCAGGCCCAGCGCGCTGGAGATGATCAGCCCGAATATCGCGGGGACCTGCTGCCACATCAGCCCGACGACGAGCAGCCCCACCAGGATGTACGCGCCGGCCATGAACGGGACCACGAGGCCCACCGTGCGGCCCAGGCGGTGCATGCCGCCGAACACGATCACGCAGAACAGCACGGCCATCCCGAGACCCACCCACAGCGGGTCCCAGCCCCACGCCTCGGTCGTGGCGGCGGTGACGGCGTTGGCCTGGATCTGCGGGCCGGTGAAGACCGTGGCGAACACGGTGGCCGCGGCGTAGGCGACCGCCAGCCACCGCCAGTTCCGGCCGAGCCCCTCAAGGATGTAGTACGCGGGCCCGCCGCGGTACTCGCCGCGGACCTTGTGCTTGTAGAGCTGCGCCAGCGAGCTCTCCACGAGCGCCACGGGGGCGCCGAGGATCGCCGTCACCCACATCCAGAACAGCGCGCCCGGGCCGCCCAGGTAGATCGCGGCCGCGACGCCCGCGATGTTGCCGACGCCGATGCGTCCGCCCAGGGCCATGGCGAACGACTGGAACGAGCTGATCCCCGCCGACGACGATCCTCCCCTGACCAGCTGGCCCACCATGTCCCTGAGCAGCCGCACCTGGGGAGCCGCCATGCGGATCGTGAAGTACAGGCCCAGGGCGAGGAGCCCGACGACCATGGGCAGGCTCCACATGATCGAGTTGGCGGCGGTGACGAACTGCTCCATGGTCACTTCCCAGGTCGTGGACAGGATCCGTGCACTCCATCACATTCGGGCCACCTCGGGCACCCCTGAGCCCCCGGGGGGTCTGTGTGAGACCGGCAGGGTCGGCCGGCCAGACACGCCGTGCCGCCCCCGCACCGGCTCACCCCTGCCCCGCTCCCGCCTCCTCCCGCACCGTCACCGCCAGCTCGATGTGTCCGGCCTCCGGGTCCGCGAGGATCTGGCGGATCTCCGGCGCGGCGCCGGCGTCCTCCACGTCGAACGCGTCCATGAGCCCCAGCAGATCCGGATGGGGCAGCGCGCCGCCGGGGGCGTCGTCGAGGAGGTCGACGTCGCCCGCATCGGCCCGCACGTCCACGTACCGCTCCACGCGGCGCGGCAGCGTCCCGGTTACCACCTCGTGCCCGTCGACCCTGAGGCCCGCGGGAGCCGGACCGCTCAGCGGGACCGCCAGGACGGTATCCACGACGTCGGCGGTGCCCGGCACGGGACGCAGCGCCGTCCACAGCGGCCCGGCGGGTGCCGACCCCGCCTCCGCGAGCGCCTGGAACAGCGTCGCGAAGGCGTCGTTCGCGCGCTCGGTGGTCGCCTCATCACCGGCCTCATCCAGGGGCACCCGCTGCACGACGCCGGCCCACGGCGTCGGCCCGACCGTGCGCTCCGCCACGGGGCCGGGACGGGCGGGGCCGCCGTCGTCGTCGGGATCCGGGGCCGCGTAGACACCGGCGGCCGCGAGCGCGAGCGCGCGGTCCTCGAGGTCGCGGCGGCGTCGCAGCTCGGCCGCGTGCGCCTTCGCGCTCAGTCCGGTGGCGAGGGCGAACTCGCCGACGGTCATCGGGGGGCTCATGGGGCGACCTTTCTCTCAGGTGATCCCAGCGTGGGCGTTCCCCCAAGGGGAGGGTCAAGCGTCGCCCACGGCGCCCCCGCGCGTCGTCTCCGGCACAGCCCTGCGACTGTTACCCCGCACGTCCTGCCCGGCGCGCGGGACCGGCCGCACCCTGTCTCATGGCAGGCATGATCATCACCGGACTCCTCCTCGGCCTCGTCCTGGGCTTCGTGTTCCAGCGCGGACGCTTCTGCGTCACGGGCGCCTTCCGTGACCTGTTCACCATCCGGTCCACCCGATGGCTCACCGCGTTCATGGTGATCGTGGCCGTCCAGTCGGTGGGCGTGTTCGCCCTTGACGCGCTCGGCGTGATCACCCTGGAGGCGGAGACGTTCCCGTGGCTCGGCACGATCATCGGCGGCCTGATCTTCGGCTTCTCGATCGTGCTTGCGGGCGGTTGCGCCACCGGCACGTACTACCGCGCGGGCGAGGGCCTCGTGGGCTCGTGGTTCGCGCTGATCTTCTACATCGTGGGCGCGACCGCGTTCCGCAAGGGTCCGCTGGCCGGCACCACCGAGGCCGTCCGCTCCGTGGAGACGCAGACGGGCTCGTTCCAGCAGCTCACGGGGCTGTCCCCGTGGGTGTTCGTGGCGCTGCTCGTGGCCGGCGTCGGCCTGGCCGTGCGGCATCACCTGCGCCGCGAGGCGGCCATGACCCGCTTCCGCCTGCCCGCTGCCAAGACCGGGCTCGCGCACGTGCTCACCGAGAAGGCGTGGCACCCGTTCGTCACCGCGGCGATCATCGGCGTGCTGGCGATCCTCGCGTGGCCGCTCTCCTGGGCGACCGGCCGTGAGTCCGGCCTGGGCATCACCGGCCCGTCCGCGAACATCGGCGCGTTCCTCGGCACGGGCGAGCTCGAGCTCGTGGACTGGGGCGTGCTGATGGTGACGGGCCTGCTGATCGGCTCGTTCATCGCCGCGAAGGCCTCCGGCGAGTTCCGCGTCCGTGTTCCCGACGCGCAGACCACCGTCCGCTCGATCATCGGCGGCCTCGGCATGGGCTGGGGCGCGGCGTGGGCCGGCGGCTGCACCATCGGCAACGCGATGGTGAACACCGCGACCTTCAGCTTCCAGGGCTGGACCGCGCTCGTGTTCATGGTGCTCGGCACCGGCCTGGCGGCCAAGCTCTTCATCCTCAACCACCGCGGCAAGGGCACGACGCCGTCCCCCGCCTCCGCCTCCGGCCCCACCTCGGCCGAGGGCGCGGCGGCGGACGCCGGGGCGGCCCGCCCCGTGAAGCTCACGCCGATCGGCTGAGCCGACCCGCCCACGAACGACCTCTGACCACCGACATCAAGGAGAGAACATCATGGCGAAGCACCTGCTCGAGACCGACGGCCAGGTCTGCCCCTTCCCGCTCGTGGAGGCCAACCAGGCGATGCAGCAGATCCCCACGGGGGATGAGCTCGTGATCGACTTCGACTGCACCCAGGCCACCGACTCCCTGCCCCGCTGGGCCGCGGAGAACGGCCACGAGGTCACCGACTTCGTGAAGCGCGGCGCCGCGGAGTGGACGATCACCGTGAAGAAGGGCTGAGGGGCGGAGGAGCCCCTCGGCACCTCCGCCCGCCGCAGGGGCCTCAGACCTCCAGCAGCACCTTGATCTCGCGGCGCTCGTCCATGGCCCGGTCCATGGAGCCCTGCGTGCCGACGGCCTCGCACACCCCGTGCGCACCGTGGCCGCCGGCGAGCTCACGCACCTGGGCGGCACCCTCCTCGCCACGCTCGGCGATCACGACGTCGGGTGCACCGTGCGGTGGTGCAACACGAGGGCGAAGGCGGGGCGGAGCGTGCCGCCGCCGCCATCACACGGGTCCGGTTCAGAGCGAGGTCAGGACCGGTAAGTCTGGATGACCTGCGAATCGTCCTTCAGGGTCAGACCGGCCTCGGCGGCGTCCAGGTACTTCTGCTTGGCGGCCTCCAGCACGGGCACCGCGATCCCGGCCTCGGCGGCGGTGGCGCTCACCAGGGCGGAGTCCTTCACGAAGATCCCGATCGCGCTGGCGACCTGTGCGTCCAGGCCCTCGAGCATCCGGGGCCCCCGGTCGGAGAGCATGAACGACCCGGCGGCGCCGTCCGCCACGGCGTCGAGCACCTCGGCGGGGTCCAGCCCCAGACGCTCGGCCAGGGCCAGGGCCTCGGCTCCGGCGACGATGTGCACCGCGCACAGCAGTTGGTTGACCACCTTGAACGACTGGCCGCGCCCCGGCTCCGCCCCGCAGTCCACCACGGCGCCCATGGCGTCCAGGACGGCGCGTCCCGCGTCGATGGCCGCCGGGTCACCGGAGACGAACATGCGCAGCTCTCCGCGTGCCGCACGCGCGATGCCGCCGGTGACGGGGGCGTCCACCAGTCCGATGCCCCGTTCGGCGGCCGGCGCGACGAGCGAGCGCACCGCCTCCGGGCCCACGGTGCTCATCACGATCAGCGTGCTCCCGGGCCGCATGCGGGCGACGAGCCCGTCCTGGCCCAGGGCTGCGGAGGACAGCTGGTCAGGGGTTGCCACCATCACGATCACGGCGTCCGCCTCGGCCGCCGATGCGGCGTCGGCCGCGGCCGGCAGCCCCTTCTCCAGCGCCGCCAGTCGCTGGCGTTCGGAGAAGTCAACCCCCGTGACGTCGAACCCCGCCGCCGCCACCGAGAGGGCCATCGGCAAGCCGATGGCCCCGATGCCGACGAAGGTGACGTTCTGTGCCTGAGGAGTCATATGGCGGCGCCTTCCGTGGTGCGGTTCACAATCTGGCCCTTCGATGTTAGCTTATGTGAAATTCCGTCCCATGTTCACAGAGTCGAACAAATCGGGCGACCCCGCCCGATCAGAAAGGTGCACCATGCCGTTGCGAGCAGGAGTGATCGCCGACGACTTCACCGGAGCCACGGACATCGCCGGGGCCCTTGTGGACGGTGGGCTCCGCACCGTGCAGTTCTCGGGTGCCGCACACGTCCCCGATCACGTGGACGCGGACGCGGTGGTCATCAGCCTCAAGACCCGCTCGATCCCGCCCGGGGACGCCGCCGCCCAGAGCCTCGAGGCCTGCCGCGCCCTCGAACGCCTCGGTGCGGAGCGGATCGTCTTCAAGTACTGCTCCACCTTCGACTCCACCGCCGAGGGCAACATCGGCCCCGTGACGGACGCTCTCCTGGAGCACCTCGGCGAGGACTTCACCGTCGTGGCCCCGGCCCTCCCGGTCAACGGCCGCACCGTCTACCAGGGACACCTGTTCGTGCACGACCGGCTCCTCCAGGAGTCGGGCATGAAGGACCATCCCGTGACGCCCATGCGGGACTCGGACCTGGTCCGGCTCATGGAACGGCAGAGCAGCGGACGGGCCGCGTCCGTCCCCTCGACGGTGGTGGGCGGTGGGTCCGAGGTGCTGCGCGGCGAGCTAGACCGCCTCCGCTCCGAAGGGGTCCGGTATGCCGTGCTGGACACCCTGGACGACACCCACCTCGACACCATCGGCGCGGCAGTGTCCGGCCTACGCCTGACCACGGGCGGCTCCGGCCTCGGCTCCGGACTGGCCCGTTCGCTCACCGGCCGCGCGATCACCGGCGCCGCCACGACCGCGGCCGACGCCTGGCGGTTCACCCCGGGGCGCACCGTGGTGCTGTCCGGCTCGGCGTCCGAGATGACGAATCGACAGGTCGATCGCTATCGCAAGATCGCCCCGTCCCTGGCCGTCGACGTCGTCCGCACGCTGGAGGACGCCACGGCCCTCCGAGACGAGATCCTCGCCTTCGTCCTCGCCCAGGACGGCGGCCCCGCCCCCCTCGTGTACGCGACGGCCGGACCCGACGAGGTCCGTCGCCTGCAGGAGGTCCACGGAAGGCAGCGCGTGTCCACGGCCATCGAGCGCCTCTTCGGCACCCTGGCGGCCGCGCTGCGCGAACGCGGGGTGAGCCGGTTCGTCGTTGCCGGGGGCGAGACCTCCGGTGCGGTGACGCAGGCGCTCGGCGTCACCGGGCTGCGCGTTGGTCCCCAGATCGCCCCCGGCGTCCCGTGGACGGCGAGCCTGGACGGTGCGGTGGACCTCGCGCTGAAGTCCGGGAACTTCGGGGACGAGGACTTCTTCTCCGCCGCTCAGCGCCTCACCGACCCCCGGGCCTGACCCTCCACCGACCATCGCCCGCCCGACACCGAGGATCCACCGATGCCGCAGTTCGCCGCGAATCTCAGCATGATGTTCACCGAGCGTCCCTTCCTGGAGCGCTTCGCCGCCGCCGCGGAGGCGGGCTTCACCGGTGTCGAGTACCTCTTCCCGTACGAGTACCCCGCCGCAGAGGTCGCGGCGGCCCTGCGCTCGGCCGGGCTGACCCAGGCGCTGTTCAACGCCCCAGCCGGTGACTGGGACGCGGGGGAGCGGGGGCTCGCGTCCCTGCCCGGCCGCGACGCGGAGTTCGAACGCGGCATCGCCACCGCCCTGGAGTACGCGCGTGCCCTCGCGTGCCCTCGGGTGCACGTGATGGCCGGCATCGCGGATCCCGACGACGCCGACGCCCGACGCCGCTACGTGGAGCGGATCCGCCGCGCCTGCGACGCCGCGGCGCAGCACGGCGTGGAGGTCCTGCTGGAGCCCATCAATGCGGTGGACATGCCGGGGTACTTCCTGTCCCGCGTCCCGCAGGCCCGGGAGCTGCTGGCCGAGGTTGACCGCCCCAACGTCGGATTGCAGCTGGACCTCTACCATGCCCAGATCACCGAGGGGGACCTCACCCGACTGGTGGACGCGTCTGTGGACCTCACCCGCCACGTGCAGATCGCCGGCGTCCCGGACCGTCATGAGCCGGACACCGGAGAGGTCGCCTACGAGCACCTGTTCGCGCACCTGGACAAGGCCGGCTACACGGGCTGGGTGGGCTGCGAGTACCGCCCCGCCGGGCGCACCGAGGACGGCCTCGGCTGGTTCGCGGCACACCGCGGGTCCCAGCGCCCCGGAGAACGGGCATGATCGCGGACGAGCGGCGGCGGCGTCTGGTCAACCTCGTGGTGGAGCGCGGCTCTGCCTCCGTGACCGCGCTGGCGGATGAGCTGGGCGTGTCCTCCATGACCGTGCGGCGGGATGTGAAGCGGCTCGAGGAGGAGGGCCGCCTCGTCTCCGTGGCTGGCGGCGTCGCCAAGCCGGCGCGCCTGTCCCTGGACGCGACGCATCGGGTGAAGCTTGGGATCCGGCCCCGGGAGAAGGCGGCCATCGCCCGCCGAGCCGCAGAGCTGATCCGCCCGGGGGACCTCCTTTATCTGGACGCCGGGACCACCATGCTCGCCCTGGCCCGACTGCTTGCGGCCCGCCCCGCCGCGGAACGGGTCGACGTGGTCACCAACGACCTGGCCGTGGCGGCGGCCGTCGGCGAGCACCCGGGAGCCCAGATCCACGTGCTCGGCGGCCGCCTGGACGCCGGGAACCTGTCCACGGACGGGCCCACTGCCGCCGCGGAGCTGGCGGGTTTCAACATCGACCTGGCGTTCATCTCGGCGTCCTCGTTCGACCTCCGCGGACTCTCGGTGCCCACCGAAGGCAAGGCGATCGTGAAGCGAAGCATCGCCGAGCACGCGGACCGCTGCGTGCTCGTCGCGGACTCCTCGAAGTACGGGCGCGTGTCCACCTTCAAGGCCCTCCCCCTCCGGGCCTTCGACGCGATCGTCACCGACCCCGCGTTGCCCGACGCCGTCCGCGATCGGGCGACCGCGGTCGGTGTGGACCTCCTGTTGACCCCCCTCCCGACCCTTCCCACGTAGGAGAACACCCATGAACATCGTCGTCACCGGCGGCGCCGGCTTCCTCGGCAGCCGCGTGATCCGCTCCCTCCTCCAGGCCCAGGACGCCGGCCGCCTGCCCGTGCCGGTGGACTCCGTCGTCTCGCTCGACCTGGCGCCCTGCCCTGTGGAGGACCCCCGGGTGAGCTCCCGGGTCGGCGACATGGCCGACCCCGCGGTCCTGGCCGAGGCCATCACCGCAGACACGGCAGGGATCTTCCACCTCGCCGCCGTGCTCTCCGGCGGCGCCGAGCAGGACTTCAACCTCGCGCTGCGCGTGAACGTGGACGCCACGGAGCGGCTGCTGGAGGCCGCCCGTGCCACCGGGGCCCGGCCCCGGTTCGTCTTCACCAGCTCCCTGGCCGTGTTCGGCAGCGCCGTGCCGACGGTGGTCCCCGAAGACCTGGCCACCCAGCCCGAGTCCACCTACGGGGCGACGAAGGCCATCGGCGAACTGCTGGTCAACGAGTACTCGCGCAAGGGGTACGTGGACGGCCGAGTCTGCCGGCTGCCCACCATCTCGGTGCGACCCGGGAAGCCGAACTCGGCCGCGTCCTCGTTCGCCAGCGGCATCATCCGCGAGCCCCTCCAGGGTCTGCAGGCTGAGCTGCCGGTGCCGGAGGACACCCGGATGTGGCTGTCCTCCCCCGACACGGCGGTGCAGAACCTCGTGCACGCCTTCATCGTGGAGTCCGAGCGGCTAGGGGGCTGGCGGGTGCTGAACATCCCGGGCGTCTCCGTGACCGTGGCGGAGATGCTCGACGCCCTCGAGGCCGTCGGGGGGCCCGAGGCACGGGCACGGGTCGTCCCACGCCCGGATCAGCGGGTCATGGACATCGTGTGCTCGTGGCCCGGCGAGTTCGACGTCGAGCGAACCCTGTCCCTCGGCTTCCGCCCAGACAGCAGCTTCGAGGCCGCCGTCCGTCAGTTCCACCGCGAGTTCGTCGCCTGAGTCGGCCTCACCCCTCGGATCCACACCACTAGGAGAACCACCATGAACGGGCTCGGAGCCTCCGAGATCGGTGCGCTGGTCGGCCTCACGGCAGCCGTCGCCCTGCTCATCTTCTTCGTCATCCGGACCAAGATCCACGCCGTCCTGGCCTTGGTCATCGCCGCCTCCATCGCGGGTCTGGCGGCCGGGATGGCCCCGGACGCCGTGATCCAGGCCATCACCACCAGCTTCGGCTCGACCCTCGGGACCATCGGCCTCGTCATCGGCATGGGCGTGATGATGGGGCGCATCCTCGAGGTCTCGGGGGCCGCGGAAAAGCTGGCCTACTCCCTCATCCGCGTGCTGGGTAAGGGGAAGGAGGAGTGGGCGCTCGCCGGCGCGGGCTTCGTCATCTCCATCCCGATCTTCGTGGACTCCGCCTTCGTGATCCTGCAGCCGCTCGTGCGGTCGCTGGCCCGGACCTCCGGGCGGTCCATCCTCACCCTGGGCATCGCCCTCGCCGGCGGCCTGGTCGTCACCCACCACGCCGTCCCCCCGACGCCGGGCCCGCTCGGCGCCGCCGGCATCTTCGACGTGAACGTCGGCGAGATGATCCTCTGGGGCCTCATCCTCAGCTTCCCCGCCATGATCGCGGTGACCCTGTACGCGAAGGTCATGGGTCCGAAGATCGAGGCCATGATCGAACGGGACACGGGCGAACGCCTCTCCCCCGCGGAGGCCTTCGAGGAGTTCCAGGAGCGTGCCGCCGTCCGGGAACGCGAGCTGCCCGGGCTGTTCATCTCGATCCTGCCGATCCTGCTGCCGATCGTCCTGATCTTCCTGAACACCTTCTCCGCCACCATGGTGGAGAACAACGAAGGTGCCCTGCCTGCCGGGCTGGTCTCCACGCTCGCCTTCATCGGCAACCCCGTCATCGCCCTGCTGCTCGGCGTCCTCGTGGCGATCTACGGCCTCGCCCGCAACCAGTCGCGCCAGGAGACTCTGGACGACATGGAGTTCGGCGTACAGTCGGCGGGCATCATCCTGTTGGTCACCGGCGCCGGCGGAGCCCTCGGCGGCGTTCTGCGCGAGTCCGGGACGGCGGAGTCCATCGGCCAGGCGGTGGCCGGCCTCCCCCTGCCGACCATCCTGATCCCGTTCGTCATCGCGACCATCGTCCGCCTCATCCAGGGGTCCGGTACGGTGGCCATCATCACCTCCGCCTCGATCTCCGCACCCATCCTCGCGGCCATGCCGGATGTGAACATGGTGTTGGCCGCGCAGGCCGCCGCCCTCGGCTCGCTGTTCTTCGGTTACTTCAACGACAGCTTCTTCTGGGTGGTGAACCGGATGCTGGGCATCAAGAACGCCAAGCATCAGATCCTCGCGTGGTCCATCCCCACCACGATCGCCTGGGCGACCACCCTGGTCGCCCTGCTCATCGCCAACGCACTCGTCTGAGAGGAGCCCCGTGACCGACGAGTCCTTGCTGCGCCGTCAGATCGCCGAGTTCGGTGCAAGCCTGTTCTCCCGTGGATTCTCCGTGGGCAGCGCCGGCAACATCAGCGTCCGGATCGAGGGCGGGTATCTCATGACGCCCACCAACTCCTCCCTCGGCCGGCTGGACCCCGAGGCGCTCTCCGTGCTGGATGAACACTGGAGGCACCAGGCTGGTCCTCGGCCGTCCAAGGAGGTGGTGATGCATCGGGCCATGTACGAGGCCCGCCCGGAGGCACAGGCGATCGTGCACCTGCACTCCACCTACGTGACGGCGTACAGCTGCCTGGCCGAGGACGGGGGCATCCCGCCCCTCACCCCGTACTTCGTGATGCGGCTGGGCCGGGACGTGCCGACCGTCCCCTACCACCGACCCGGTTCGGCGGAGATGCTGGACGACATCCTCGGGGCCGGGCGCCGGTCCCCCGGCGTGGTGCTGGCCAACCACGGCTCGATCGTCGCCGGTACCACGTTGGAGAGCGCGGTCAACGCCGCGGAGGAGCTGGAGGTGTCGGCGCAGCTCGCCTTCCTGCTGGAGGGGCGCCCCACCCGCCCGCTGACCGAGGCGCAGGTCCAGGAGCTCCTCGGGCCGCAGTGACCCGAGGCCGATGGCTGGCGCGCGGGGCGTGGTGCGGACGTGGCCGCCCACCTTCCTAGCAGAGGCGGGCACGCTCAGCGCGCGGGTGCCTCAGACCTCCAGCAGCACCTTGATCTCGCGGCGCTCGTCCATGGCCCGGTACGCCTCGGCGGCGTCGTCGAGCGGCATGCGCGCGGTGAACACGCGGCCGGGCTGGATCTCCCCGGACTGGATGCGCTCGATCAGCTCGGGCAGGAAGCGGCGGACGGGCGCGGGCCCGCCCTCGAGGTGGATCTCACGGCCGAAGAGATCGGAGCCGTCGAGGGTCTGGTCGTGGGAGACGCCCACGAACCCGACATACCCGCCGGGGCGCACCGAGGCCAGGGCCTGGTCCATGGAGCCCTGCGTGCCGACGGCCTCGCACACCCCGTGCGCTCCGTAGCCGCCGGTGAGCTCACGCACCTGGGCGGCACCCTCCTCGCCACGCTCGGCGATCACGACGTCCGCGCCGAACTCCCGGGCGAGCGCGGCCCGATCCTCATGGCGGGAGAACACGATGACCTTCTCCGCGCCGAGGGTCTTGGCGGCCAGGACGGCGCACAGGCCGACGGCGCCGTCGCCGACCACGGCGATGGTCTTGCCGGGGCCGGCCTGCGCGGCGACGGCGGCGTACCAGCCGGTGCCGAGCACATCCGAGGCGGCGAGGTAGTCGGCCAGGCGGTCCGGGTCCGAGGGCTCACCCCCGGGCACCTTCACGAGGGAGCCGTCCGCGAGCTCGACACGCATGTACTGCGCCTGGCTGCCCGTGTACTCGCCGGCGTTGACGCAGCGGGACTGGTAGCCGGCCTGGCAGATCTCGCACGTGTTGTCCGAGAGCATGAACGAGCCGATCACGAAGTCGCCGACCTCGAGGGTGGCGACGTCCTCGCCCTTCTCCACGATCGTGCCGACGTACTCGTGGCCCATGCGCCGGTGGTCGACGTCGTTGTGGCCGCGGTAGGGCCACAGGTCCGAGCCGCACACGCACGCGGCGGCCAGCTTCAGGACCACGTCCGTGGGCTGGGCGACGCGCGGAGTGTCCACCTCCTCCACGACGACGTCGCCCGGCGCGCGCATGACGACCGCCTTCATCGTCTTGGGGATGGCAGGGGTGGCGGGGGTCTGTGCGGTCATGGTCTGTCCTCCGGTCTGGCCCGGCGGTCCGGGCGGTGTGCGGGGACCAGTCTTGCGCCCCTGAGCCGTGGAGACGACACATCGGCGACGCGGGCGGGGCCGGTGGATGACCGCGCGCCAGCGACATCACCGCCGGGCAGAACCGCGGTGATGTCGCTGGCGTGAGGTCGGCCGACACACCCCACTCGGCTCACAGCGAACGAGCACCGCCGGGCGTTACGCTGTGGTTCCCATCACATCCGACTCCCCCCGGAGGCCCGTCGTGACCCTCACCCTGCCCGCCCGCCTCGAGCGCACCGCCGCCGAGCATCCGCACTCCACCGCCCTGATCCTCGGCGAGAACCGCATGACGTACGCGGAGCTGCAGGACCAGTCCCAGCGCCTGGCCGGGCTCATGCGGCAGGAGGGCATCGGCCCCGGGGACCGCGTGGCGCTCATGGTGCCGAACATCCCCGCGTTCCCGGTGGTGTTCTTCGCGGCCCTGCAGCTGGGCGCCGTCGTCGTCCCGATGAACCCGCTGTTCAAGCGCCGCGAGATCGAGTACTACCTGGAAGACTCGGGTGCGTCGATGCTGTGGTCCGTGCCGTCCGAGGAAGCCGTGGAGGGCGCCCGCGAGCGCGGTGTGCCGCTGCGCACCCTCGGCGAAGACGGCCTCGCCCCGCACCTCGCGGAGAGCCCCGGCCCGGTGACCGAGACCGTCGAGCGGGACCTCGAGGACGACGCCGTCATCCTCTACACCTCCGGCACCACCGGCCGCCCCAAGGGCGCCCAGCTGACCCACCGGAACATGGGCACCAACGCGGACACCGCGGCGGAGACGCTGATCCAGCTCCAGCACGGGGAGACCGTGCTCGGCTGCCTGCCGCTGTTCCACGTGTTCGGCCTCACGTGCGCGCTCATGGCGCCCGTCACCACGGGCGCCAGCCTGGCGTTGATCCCCCGCTTCGATCCCGCCGTGGCCGCGCAGACCGTCCGCGAGCACGCGGTGGACGTGTTCATCGGCGTGCCCACCATGTACGGGGCCGTGCTGGCCGCGGCCAAGGACCATCCGGAGGACCTGGCCAGCCTGCGCCTGGGCGTCTCCGGCGGGTCCGCCATGCCCGTGGAGCTGCTGCGCCGTTTCGAGGCCACCTTCGACTGCGAGATCCTGGAGGGCTACGGCCTGTCCGAGACCTCCCCGGTGGCGTGCTTCAACCACCCGGGCGAGGAGCACCATCCGGGCTCGATCGGACGCGCCGTCCGCGGGTGCGAGATGCAGCTGGTGACGCCGGACGGGGCCGTCGTGCCCGAGGGCGATGAGGAGACCCTGGGCGAGGTGTGGATCCGCGGGGAGAACGTGATGAAGGGCTACTGGGGCAAGCCGGAGGCCACCGCCCAGGCCATCACCGAGGACGGCTGGTTCCGCTCCGGCGACCTCGCCCGGCGCGATGCCGCGGGCAACTACTACATCGTGGACCGCACGAAGGACATGATCCTGCGCGGCGGGCTCAACGTGTACCCGCGCGAGATCGAGGAGGTGCTCTACGAGCACCCGGCCGTCGCGGAGGCCGCCGTGGTGGGGGTGCCCCACCCGGAGCTCGGCCAGGAGGTCGCCGCGCACGTGGTGCTCGCCCCCGGTGCGCACGCCACGGAGGAGGAGCTGATCCAGCACGTGAAGTCCCAGGTGGCGCCCTACAAGTACCCGCGCACCGTGACCGTGCGGGACGGGCTGCCCAAGACCGCCACCGGCAAGATCCTCAAGCGGGAACTGACGCCGACGGAGTGAGCTCGGGATGACCGCCCGGGCCCGCGTGTGGGCCGAGGCGCTCGCGGAGGCGGGCGCCGCGGTCGCCCCGGACCCGGTGCGTGGCATCCCACTCGACGAGGCCGGGCGCGCAGACCTGGCGGTCCCCGTGGGCCGGGCGCTGCGGGTGGCGCCGCCGGCCGACGTCGACGGCGCCTCCCCCTGGTGGCTGCTGGAGACGGACGTGCCCCAGGACGACGACGGCGGTGTCCTTCCGGTGCTCCGAGTGGCGGTCGGCGCCCCGGGGCAGGTGCACGCGCTGCTCCCGGACTGCGGATGCGACGCATGCGACCCCGGGTCGGACGAGCTGCTCGAGGCCGTGGACCAGGCGGTCGTGCGAGCAGACGGCACGGCCGAGGGGCAGGCCCGGGTCCCGGGGTGGTCGTTCGAGGCGCTCACGGACGCGTGCCGGGACCTGGCCGCCGGCGGCCGTCCGAGGCTGCCGCGCGGGACCGAGGCGACCGTGCGGGCGGGGTGGTTCCCGGAGACATGAGGGGGCGGTGGTGGCCTGGTGCCGCCGCTCAGAACAGTGCCGCCACCCCCCGAGCGGCGAGCGGGACGAGCCGCACGGCCCGCACCACGGTGAACGCGGTGACCACCGAGACGAGCGCCCACTCCCGCCAGGACCCGGTCCGGCCGAGCAGGGGAGCCGGAACCGTCCGGAGGACTGCCACCACCACAGGCGCGCGGGAGGCTCCGGGATGAGCGGCCAGAGCAGGGCCACCCCGTTGTTGGTGAGGGCGTCGCCGAGGATGTGCACGCTCACGCCGACGGCCACGGAGGCGGGGATCCACCACAGCCCGTCGCTGAGGACGGTCGCCGACACCGCGACCAGGATGCCGAGCGCCCACGCGGCCCTCCATCCCCGGTTCGGGAGCAGTCGGAGGGCCTTGGCGGCCACGGCCGCCAGGAACGCGGCGATGACCCCCTGCCCCGGCGTGTAGACGTGCCCCGCGATCGGCACCTGGATGGAGGCGGCCGCCGTCGCGATGGCGGTGAACGCTGCGATCCCCACCAGCGAGTGTGTGCCGCGCCGATGCCCGCCGGCCACGTGGCGGATGCCGCGGCTCAGCCACTCGGTCAGGGGCGGCAGGGCGTGGACGACGGTGGCCCGGGGGTGGTCCCAGTCGCTGATCATGGCCGCGCCGGCGGTGGTCACGGCGCCGAGTAGCTGGAGCTCGGCGGGCAGGTGCAGCACGGCGATCGGCGACTGCCAGTGCGTGAGCGCCAGCCAGGCCGCGGCGCCGGTGGCCGCGTGGGACGGGCCCATCATGGGTGGGGTCCTCTCGTTCGCAGGACCGGGCCGCGTCACCGCGCCTGCGCGGGCCGGCGGGCGGCCCGCGGGGAAGGAAGAGGACCAGGGTGGCAGGCGGGGCGGACACGGTAAGGAGGCCGCCGCGGCCGGATCGGGTCGAGGCGGCCGCCCGGCCGGTGGGCAGCCGCCCGGCCCCTCACCCCGTCATCGCCAGCACGAGCGGGGCCAGCAGGGCGGTGAGCACGCCGGAGCAGGCCATGGCGAGGGCGGAGAACGCACCGGTCTTCGGCCCCTCGGCGAGGGCGCGGGCGGTGCCGATGCCGTGGGAGCTCACGCCGATGGCCAGGCCGCGCACGCGGGGGTCGCGCACGCGCAGCCGGTCGAGCACCCAGGGGGCGAACACGGCGCCGAGCACGCCGGTGAGCACGGGGAGCACGGCGGCGAGGGAGACGATCCCGCCGCCGGCGTCGGCCACCGCCATGGCGATCGGCGTCGTCGCGGACTTGGGGGCGAACGTGGCGGCCAGCGCGGCGTCCCCGCCCATCAGCCGCACGATCAGCACGGCGCTCACCATGGCGGTCAGCGAGCCGACGGTGACCCCGACGGCGACCGGCAGCAGCAGCTTCCGGATGTCAGGGCCGGCCCGGTACAGGGGGACGGCGAGGGCCACGGTGGCGGGGCCCAGCAGGAAGGTGAGGTAGCTGCCGCCGATCATGTAGGTCTCGTAGTCGATGCCGGTCAGGGCCAGGAACGCGGCCACCAGCACGATCGTCACGAGCACGGGCGTGAGCAGGGCGGTCTGCCGGGCGGCGAGCCACAGGCGGCGGGAGAGCACGGCGACGGCGAGGGTCAGCGCGATGCCGAACAGCGGTGTGTGCAGGAGCGCGTCCCAGGCCTCGGCGAGGGAGTCGGTGAGTTCGGCGGCGTTCATTGTGCGTCCTCCTTGTCCGTGAGGCGGCGGGCGAGCGGGGCGGCGACGCCGGCGGTGACCACCAGCCCCAGCAGCCAGGGCACCACGAAGCCGACCAGCATCAGCGCCCGGTGTTCCCCGATGAGGCCCAGCACCGCGACGACGCCGACGCCCGCCGGGACGAACAGCAGCGGCAGGTGCTGGAGCAGGTGATGGCTCGCCGTCATCACCGGCGCGTCCTCGGCCGGCCGGCGCCACGCAAGCAGGCCGAGCAGCAGGAGCATGCCCAGCACGGCCCCGGGGATCGGCAGGTGCAGCGTGTCGGCCACGAGCGTGCCCGCCAGCTGGCAGAGCAGCAGGATCAGCAGGCCCTCGACCATCGGGGTTCACCTGCCTCGGACGGACCCACGGGGGGCAGGCCGGGGACGACGCCGGTCCCCGCGGCGTCGAGGTGCGCCTGCAGGGCGCGCTGGGCGTCTGCGGCGCGCCCGGCGGCCAGCTGAGCGCAGATCTCGGCGTGCCCATCGAGGAGGCGGCGGGCGGCGTCGACGGATCCGCCGGTGGCGGCGTGGATGAGGCGGGCCAGGCGGGGGGCGAAGGTGCGCACGACCTCGTCGAAGGCGGCGTTGCCGCACGTGGCGATCACGTCGCGGTGGAAGCGCACGTCCAGCGCGGAGAACGCCGCGAGGTCGCCGGCGTCCAGGGCGGCGCGCTGCTGCTCCAGGTTGGCGGTGAGCGTGGCGACGAGGGGCCCGACGGCGTCGGGCCGCGCGGCGACCGTGGCGAGGGCGGTGGACTCGAGGAGGCCGCGCAGGGCCGTGAGGTCGGCCACGCTCTGCGGCGTGAGGGCCTGCACGGCCGCGCCCTTCTTGGGGAGGAGCCGCACCAGGCCCCAGCGCTCGAGCTGGAGGAGGGCCTCCCGGGCCGGCGTCCGGGAGATGCCGGCCTCCGTGGAGAGCTGGACCTCGGTGAGCATCTCCCCCGCGGTGATCTCACCGCGGACGATGCGCCAGGCGACGTCGTGGGCCAGGCGGCCGGCAGCCGTGGCACGACTGCCCCATAAGGGGTCGGAGAGTGGAGTCATGCGGGCCAGAATAATCGGATGCATGCATGGATGTATGCATTGTGTCGGACTCGGAAGGCGCCCGGGTGGGGAGGGGCGCAAGGTGCCGGCGCCCACCCTCGCCCCATGACCGTCGCCATCACCTGTCTCGACCCCGCCGGCGCGGACCGCGCGGAGCTCATTGCGCTGCTCACCGGCAGCGCGTGGCCCTTCCCTGTGCGCCCCCACATCACCCGGCCGGTGGCGAAGGAGGCCGTCGAGGACGGCGGCGGGCACCCCACGATGCTGGGTCACCAGCTCCCGATGTAGTCCTCCGGGCCGAGGAGACCCCGGGTGTCCGCCCAGGCTCCCCAGCGGTCGAGGAGGAGGGGGATGGCCTGGTCCTCCCACCAGGGCAGGTGGACGAGGCCCTGACTCATGCCTCCGCGGTTGAACCGCTCCACGTTGACCTTGTCCTCGTCGTAAGGCTCGGCCCCCTCAAGGGAGCGATTGAGCGCATCGCGCAGGAGCCGGCCGAGTTCATACTCACTGGCGGGCATGGGGGTGTCGTCGAGCCGTTCAGCGAGCTCCTCCCAGAGACCCACGCTTCCCCGCAGCCCGTACTGGCGGGGGCGGCGGCGGAACAAGTCGCCGACGGTCGCGCGCGCCGACGAATGGACTTCCACCACGTCCACATCGCGCTTCGCCTGCTCCGCCATGGCCGTGCGGGCTTTCCGGATGCGCTGGCGGAGCAGCTGTGCTTCGGGGCTGGTGCCGCCGTAGATGAGGTTCAACGGCGGGGTGTGCGTGTCGATCACAGGCTTCTCGATGCCCCCGAGCGGTGTCACTTCCGCGAACCCGGCGGGCGCCTGCCACACACGGACGGCGAGGTGACGGCGCATCCAGGTGGTCAGCTGCTCGCCGCTCTCCGGGGTGAGGGAGAATCGACCCGCGGAGGCGACGGCGACTGGCTCCAGGTCCAGCCGATCCACCAGGAGTGCGGCCAGAGTGCGGCGCAGAGTGGAGTGCGCGGTGCCGCCGCCCGCGAAATGCTTGCGTTCCAGGCGGGCCCGCAGGCTGCCCTCGGCCTTGCCGATGTAAAGCACATCGCTTCGACTGACAGACGTGTCCAATCGCAGCTCGGCTCGCGCCGCGTCAGGATCCTGCGCGACAACCGCGTATAGCCCGGTCGAATCCGGCACGACCTCGCCGCCACGCCCACCGATGACCACACCGCCGTCCTCGACGCGTGCGAACAGCTGGGGACCGTTCTGCAGAGCATGGGAAGCGGCCGCGATGAACCCCACCTTGGTGGTCATGCCAATGTCCTCTCTTCGTCCGGGACATCTACCCCGGCTGCGCCTCGAGCCTACGGAGGGTCCTGGACACGGTAGGCGCCCTTGCGATGGATCGCTGACCCCTCACCGCGCCAGGATCCACCGGTCCTCGGGGCCGAAGACGTGGAGGTCGTCGCAAGCGAAGTCGCGCAGCCACGGGACGTGGTCCACGACGCGCAGGTACAGGCCGCGGTGCACGCCGGACTCGTCGCCGATCAGCTGCTCAGCGGACACGTTCATCTCGACGCCAACCGCGCACAGGCGGGCGGGGCTTCACGCCTCGTCGGGCGCCCGGTCCTCCGCGTCGGCGATGACATCCTCCAGAGCCTGCAGGTGGGGTTCGGCGTCGTCCCCGGCGCCCAGGTCGGCCAGCGCGAGGCGGAGGGCCTCGAGCAGCTCGCCGGCCTCCGGGTCCGCGGCGGCGGAACTCCAGCTCTCCCGCCAGGGCTCCTGGGTGGAGTCCTGCTGCTGGAGGAAGATGAGCCGCTCGACGTCGTCGGCCGGGATCTCGAGTTCCTCACCCCACGCCTGCATGGTCTCCACGTACGTGGCGTACTTGCGGGGGTAGGTCCAACCGCCGCCGATCCGGACGTCGACGTCCTTCACATGCTCGGCGAACCAGGCGCGCACCACGGAGTCGAGGACGGGGGCGATGTCGGACTCCCGGTGGGCCTTGGTAAGGAAATAGAGGTACTTGGTGCCGAAGGCCGCGCCGAGGTGCTTGAGGCAGCCAACCCCGCTCTTGCGCTGCTGCCGGATGTGCTCGAAGGCCGCGGGCCCGCCCTGCTCGAGGGTGATGCGGGTGACGTCGGCGAGCTGCTCCTCAAACCCGGGCTGCGCCATGATGCGCTCCACCCGGGAGGGGCCGTAGCCGACCCGTCCGTACCCCCACACCATCGCGGCGATGAAGGCGTCCCGCTGCACGGCGCGGTCCTCGGCGGTCACCTTCGCGGCGTAGCCGGTGACGACGGCGCGGGTCAGCGGCTCGCACTCGAGGCAGGCGGGCAGGTCGGGCACGTGGGCCGTCCAGTGATCGAAGGACCAGCGCGTGGGCTCGTCGGCGGGCCTGCCGGCGGCAGCCCACGCATCGAATGAGCGCTGGAGGGCAGGGGGTACGGCGGCAGCGGGAGTACTCGTCATGGCCACACCGTAGGCCAAGGACCGGCACGGGAGGCATGTGCCTTCAGTTAAGGCCCGGCCCACCGCTCCCCTCCGCGATGGCGGTCAGACGGTCCACGTGGGCGGCCCAGCGGTCGGCGTCCCACGGGGGCAGGTTGTTTCCTGGGGCGCGCAGGCCGGCCTGCCCGTCGATCTGCTCCCGCAGGATGTCCGCGTGGCCGGCGTGCCGGGCCTCGTCCAGGGCGACGTGCGCGATGATCTGCGCGAGCGTGACCTCCGCCTTGTCGTCGGGCCACCACGCCACCCGCCCTGGGGCGTCGACGCCGAGGGCCGTGATGGTCGCGTCCGCGTGGGCGAAGCAGCGGCGGGCGAACTCGAGGACGTCCTCGAGGGACTCACCCTCGGCGGCGAACATGTCCACGGTGTCCTCCTCCGGCCGCCCCGCCGCCGCCCAGGGCAGCTGCACCTCCGCGGGGCGGCCGAACGTCTCGCCGAAGTACTCCAGCTCGACGACGGCGGCGTGCTTGACCAGTCCCAGCAGGTTGGTGCCGGTGGGAGTGCGCGGCAGGCGGGCGTCGCGCTCGCTGAGGCCCTCGAGCTTCTGGAGGAGGGCCGCACGCTGGCGGCGCAGCCCGTCGTGGAGGATCTGCTTGTGGTCCATGGGGGGATCCTGCCCCAGATCAGTCAGGCCGCGAACCCCCGCACGAGCTCAGCCACCCGCTGCGGCGCGTCCAGGTGCACGTCGTGCCCCGCGCCGGGCACCTGCACGTGCCGCACATCCGGGCGCCGCCGCCGCATCTCGTCCAGCTCTCCGGCGGGCACGTACCCGTTCTCCCCGGTGATCAGCAGGGTTGGCGCGGCGATCTGCCCCCATTCCTCCCACCGGGGCCGCTCGTGGACGGGCCGCAGGGCGGCCTCCAGCACGTCGACGTCGAAGCGTGGCACCCAGCCGGCGTCGACGTCCCGGGTGGAGCGCGGGGAGGGCGCGATTGCGGGCGGCCCCGCCCCTGACTGGCCGTTGCGCACCGCGCGCCTGTGACTGGCCGTTGCGCACCGCGCGCCTGACGCTGCGTCCACCCCGGGAGGACGACCTTGGCTGGCCCTGCCGGATCGGTGTCTCTGGTGGTGGGGAACGTGGGCATGCCCGTGGGGACGTGATCCTGTGGCTGACGGACCGCGAGTCATCCCGCGGGCCTCACCTCGTGTGTTCGCCTGACCATGGCCGGGGCACTACATACGGCACTGAGGCTGGTCAACCCTGTAGACCGCCCCCGGTCAACCCCGCCGGCCCGCACGCGCGGCGAACTCGTCCAGACAGGTGAGCACCTCGGTGGCCAGCCACACCCGGTTCCGACGCTGAGCGGACGCGGCCTGCAGAGCGCCGGCCTCGACAAGCTGGTCCACGGCCCGCTGGGCGGCCGGGCGCGAGACACCCAGCGCCTGGGCCAGGTGGTCCACGGTCACGGCGGGTTGCGCGATGATCACCGCGAGCGCCCGCCAGACCGCCGCGTCCCGCCGGGCGGTGAGCCGCTCGCGCCAGCCGGTCAGGGCCTCGTCCAGGTCCGCGACGAGCTCTCGGCCGTTGCCGACGGCGGCCAGGGCGGCCTGCGCGAAGCGGCGCACGATGGGCGCGGGGTCGCCGTCGCGGTAGGCGGTGAGGGCGTCGAAGTATCCGGCCGTGTCCGTGAGGAGCCCCGCTGAGAGGGGCACCCCCATACGGGTGGTCGCGCCGGCCCGATGCAATACGGCGTGCACGAGGACGCGCCCGGTGCGGCCGTTGCCGTCCGCGAACGGGTGGATGGTCTCGAACTGGGCGTGCGCGATGGCGGCCTGCACGAGGGCGGGTACGTCCGCGCGTCGCAGGTAGGCGAAGAGATCGTCCATCCCGGCACGCAGGCGCTCCGGGTGGGGCGGGACGAACTGCGCCGTGTGCGGCGTGGGCGTCCCGCCCCCGATCCACCCCTGCGCATCGCGGTAGGCGCCCGGCCGGGCATGCTCCTGACCGTCCATGAGGGCACGATGGGCGGCCAGCAGGGCGGGCTCGTCCAGGTCGGCAGCCAGCCGGGAAGCAGCGCCCATGGCCCTCACGTTCGCCGCCACGAGCGCTGCGTTCGGGCGGGTGCGTTCGCCGAGAGTCGCCAGGGCGAGGGCTCGCGCGCCCGCGGTGATGTGCTCGATCTGCGAGGAGGACGCGGACTCAGTGCGCAGGAGCACCGCGTCGATCGGGGCGATCTCTCCAGTGAGCCCCGGGAGGGCGTGGCTGATCTCGGCGTCGAAGCGCACGACGGCGGCCGTCGCCTCCTCGACCTCGGTCGCCAGATCGGAGGGCAGGTCGAACCCGAGTCGGGCGATACGGGCGGGGAGCGCGGCTCGATATGGGCCTGCTGCACGCACGCGAGCGCGGCGGGAGCGCAGCCCGGCGTCATCCGGGCCCGCGGCCCAGGGGCGCTGTTCCCAGCCGACGGCCCACGGGGTCGGGCGCGGATCGTTGCTCATGCCACAACCTTACGCAACGTTATGTCTAGAGCGTTGCGTACTTCTGGGCGTCGTGAGGTGGAAAGCCGTCTGCCCCGGGCCCGATGCTCCGAGGCGAGCATCGCGTAAGTGACGCCGTCCACCCAGCCGCGGGTGCGGTGCAGTGACTCCTCCTTGAAGGTGCCCTCGTGGCGCAGGCCGACCTTCTCCATCACGCGCAGGATGGGCGCGTTGTCCGCGAAGGCGTGAGCCTCCACGGGTCGGACGCCGAGGCCCGCGAAGGCGAGGTCCAGCAGGGCACAGGCCAGCTCGGTGGCGTGGCCCCGGCCGGCGTGGGCCGGGGCTATGGTCCAGCCGATCTCGGCCTGCGCGTCCCGGGCTTCCTCGCGCGGCGCGCCGCGAGGTCGAGGAGGGGCGTGGCCATGGGGTCACGACAACGGGCGGCGGTGACGCCCCCTCCCCTACTCTCGGCCCCATGGACGTCACCTTCACTCCGCTCGACCCGGCAGGCGCCGACCGGGACGCGCTCGTCGCCCTGCTCACCGAGAACGCGTGGCCGTTCCACACGCGCCCGCGCGTCACCCGGCCGGAGGCGGAGAAGGCCGTCGATGGCGGCGCCTGGGAGGATGAGGACCACCGCACCTTCTGGATCGAGCATCCCGAGCACGGCCGCGTCGGCGTGGTGCGCCTGGAGGACCTCACGGACCCCACCCCCTTGTTCGACCTGCGCGTGGCGGAGCGGTTCCGCGGGCGCGGGCTCGGCGCGCAGATCCTCACCGCGCTCACCCGGCACGTCTTCGAGACGATGCCCGCGGTGGACCGCTTCGAGGGCCAGACCCGCGAGGACAACGTCCCCATGCTGCGCACCTTCCGCCGGGCCGGCTGGGTCAAGGAGGCGCACTACCGGCGCGGCTGGCCCGTGGACGGCGGCGAGCCGCTCGC
Organism: Micrococcus sp. GPGPB33; assembly: GCF_037853785.1. Lineage (NCBI taxonomy): Bacteria > Bacillati > Actinomycetota > Actinomycetes > Micrococcales > Micrococcaceae > Micrococcus > Micrococcus sp. GPGPB33. Next base: position 723,159 of record NZ_JAQMWO010000002.1, on the reverse strand, counting down.
GTCCGTGGCCTACGCAATGTTGCGCCAGGACTGGGCGTCCGGCACGACGACGCCGGTCCCCGCCGACGTCGACGCCCCGCCTCCGGCGGGGCGCAAGGAGGGCGCGGCTGCGGGCGGCCGCGCCCCTGACTGGCCGTTGCCCACCGCGCGGCTGACGCTGCGGCCGCACCGGGAGGACGACTTCGGCTGGTTGCAGGAGATGTACACGCAGCCCGAGGTGGTGCGCCACCTGCTGGACGAGCCCTGGGACGAGGCGACCGCGCGGGCGAAGCTGGCCAAGCGGATCACGTGGGACGACCTCGGCGGCCCGTCCGGGGCGGCGTCCCTGGTGGTGGAGCACGCGGGCGTCCCCGTGGGTGACGTGATCCTGTGGCTGACGGACCGCGAGCGCGGTGTCGCGGAGATCGGCTGGGCACTGGATCCGCGACATGCCGGTCAAGGCTTCGCCCGGGAGGCCGCGGCTGCGCTGCTGGACCTGGGGTTCGAGACGTCTGGCCTGCACCGGGTAGTGGCACAGATGGATGCCCGCAACACGGCGTCCGCCCGACTGGCCGAGATGCTCGGGATGCGTCGAGAGGCACACCACCGGCAGGACCTGTGGAGCAAGGGCGAGTGGACGGACACCCTCGTCTACGCGATGCTCGCGAGCGACCGGGGGGTGAGGGGCCATCTATGACGGCGAAGGCAACGTCAGCTCCGGAAGAACCGCCTAGGACCCCGTGGCGAAAGAGAAATCCCCCACGTGCGCATCGTGGAGAGGCGTGGGGATGCGGTGATGTGAACGTTCGCATCCATGCGCACCGAGGTCGGCGTGTCGGGCGCAATCCGTGCCGCCGAACGGACTTCTACGCTCACCCCATGCAGCTCGAGACCGTGAGGGGGTGGACTCGCGAGGCTCACCAGGTGTGCGGACCGAGGTCCTCGAGGATCTCCAGGTCGAGAAGCCACTCGTCAGGGCGGGGAGTCTCGGGGAGCACCGGCTCGTAGGCGCCGACGTAGACGACCTCCCCCAAGCCGAGGCCGGTGGCCTCCTCTGGCTCAAGGATCGTCAGGTCAGCGTGGCCGGGGACGCGGTCGATCTCGGCGAGCCGCCCCGAGGGCCACACCTCGTGTGCCGCCCTCACCACGGCCCGCACACGACGCAACGGGATCGACCCGGCGGGGCTGCCGTCGTCGTGATGGGTGACGACCCAGCCTGCAGAGGCCAGGGGCCCAGCCTGACTCACTCCCCGGGAGGGCAGCAGGATCAGCTCGTGGACTTCCCCCACGGCGATCGAGTCACCGCAGCATTCCTGCTCCCAGTCCGAGAGCGAGGCGCGGCCGACGGCGCCGACGGTGATGTCCATGGTCGGAGTGTAGGGGCGGGGCCTCACCCGAGGGCACGCGTCACCCGAGGCGCTCCGCCCTCGTTCCAGCGGAACAGGGTGAGGTGCCACAGTCCGGGGACCGTGCGAGACGGGCCACCTCCACGCGCGCCGACGTGCCGCTGTTCGAGCGGCTCGGGTTCCGCGAGACCGTACCCGACGCGTGCATACCCGCGGCCCGGGAGTGACATCATGGACCTCGGCTCGTGCTGATACTGGGTATCGTGAGCCACGCCACTACACTGTGCTTCCACTGATAAAGGAGCAACCCCCATGCCGACCCTGCGAACCGTCCCCCTCTCCGCCGCCACGCGGGAGGACCACCTCGCCCGCCTCCGGGCCACCAGCCCGGAGGCCCCCCTCGACATCCTGGTCGTGGGCGGCGGCTCCACCGGCGTGGGCGCCGCGTTCGACGCGGCCACCCGCGGCCTCGACGTGGGCATCGTCGAGGCCCGCGACTGGGCCTCCGGGACCTCGTCCCGCTCCTCCCGCCTCATGCACGGTGGCCTGCGCTACCTCGAGATGCTGGACGTCAAGCTGGTGTACGAGGCGCTGCGGGAGCGCGACCTGCTGCTCACCCAGACCGCGCCCCACCTGGTGCGTCCCCTGCGCTTCGTCTTCCCGTTCTTCCACAAGGTGATCGACCGCGGCTTCATCGGCGCCGGCGTCACCATGTACGACGCCATGCAGTCGCTCGGCCGCCGCCGCGCGATGGGCGCGCACCGCCATCTCAGCCGCCGCTCCATGGCCGCGACCTTCCCCTCCCTCGACGACGAGAAGATCGTCGGCGCGGTCGAGTACGCCGACGCCCAGTTCGACGACGCCCGCCTGGCCATGATGCTCGTGCGCTCCGCCGTGGACCACGGCGCCGTGGCCGCCAACTACACCGCCGTCACCGACTACCTGCGCGGCGACGACGGCCGTGTGCAGGGCGTGCGTGTCCGCGAGGAGACCTCCGGCGAGGAGTTCGACGTGCACGCGCGCGCCGTCATCCTGGCCGGGGGCGTCTGGACCCAGGAGCAGCAGGAGCTGGCCGAGGCCGACGGCGGCCTCGAGGTGCTCGCCTCCAAGGGCGCCCACATCACCGTGCCCCGCGACCGCATCCGCGCCGACGCCGCCACCGGCGTGATCACCAAGACGGAGAAGTCCGTGCTGTTCCTCATCCCGTGGGACGAGTACTGGGTGATCGGCACCACGGACACCCCGTGGGCGGAGGACGTGGCCCATCCGGCCACCACCGCGGACGACATCGACTACATCCTCGAGCACGCCAACGCGGTGCTGAAGGAGGACCTCACGCGCGACGACGTGATCGCCACGTACGCCGGCCTGCGCCCGCTCCTGCAGCCGGTCACCGGATCCGACGGCGGCTCCACCAAGATCTCCCGTGAGCACACCGTCACCGAGGTGGCCCCCGGCCTCACCGCCGTGGCCGGCGGCAAGTGGACCACGTACCGGGCCATGGCCGAGGACGTCGTGGACTTCGTGGTGCGCGAGACCCACCCGACCCGTCCCAGCCTCACCGAGCGCATCCCCGTGCTCGGCGGCCTCGGCTACTCGGAGATCGAGGCGGAGGCGGACCGCATCGCCGCCGACTACGGCCTGGACGAGGCCCGCGTGGACCGGCTCCTGTTCCGCTACGGCACCGTGCTGCGCCACGTGCTCGACCTGATCGACGCCGACCCGTCCCTGAGCGTCCCTCTCGCCGAGGCGCCGCGCTACCTGCGCGCCGAGATCGTCTACGCGGCCCGAGCCGAGGGCGTCGTCCACCTAGACGACGTCATCGAGCGCCGCACGCGCCTGTCCACCGAGGTCCGCGACCGCGGCGTCGCGGCGGCCGAGGAGATCGCGTCCCTCGTGGCCCCCGAGCTGGGCTGGGATGAAGAGCGCATCGCCGGTGAGATCCGGGCGTACAAGAACCTCGTCGCCGCACGCCTCCGCGGCGAGACCGCCCACGACGACGTCACCGCCGCCGCCGCGCTCGCGGCCGCCGACGCCGCCCCCACCCCCTGAAAGGAGCCCGTCCATGGGCACGATCTTCCTGTATGAGATCGCCGGCACGGCGATCCTCCTCCTGCTCGGCGTCGGCGTCGTCGCCAACGTCGTCCTGACGAAGACCAAGGGCAACGGCGGAGGCTGGCTGCTCATCAGCTTCGGCTGGGGGCTGGGCGTCTTCGCGGGCGTCTACGTCGCTGCCGCGACCGGTGCGCACCTGAACCCCGCCGTGACCGTCGGCCTGCTCGCCAGCGGCGCCGAGGAGTACGCCCCCGGCATCGCCGTGACCCTCGGCACCACGCTCGCGTACTTCGCGGCGCAGCTGATCGGCGCCTTCCTCGGCGCGGCCCTGGCCTGGCTGGCCTACCGCGACCACTACCAGGCGGAGACGGACCAGGGCGCGATCCTGGGCACGTTCGCCACAGGTCCCGAGATCCGCAACCCGCTGTGGAACATGGTCACCGAGCTGATCGCCACGTTCGTCCTGGTGTTCGTGATCCTGCTCTTCGGCTCCACCCCCTCCGGGCTCGGCCCGCTCGCGGTGGCCCTGCTCGTCGTCGCGATCGGCGCGAGCCTGGGCGGCCCCACGGGGTACGCCATCAACCCGGCGCGCGACCTGGGCCCCCGCCTGTTCCACGCCGTCGCGCCGATCCGGCACAAGGGCGGCTCGGACTGGGGCTACGCCTGGGTGCCGATCGTCGGCCCGCTCGTCGGCGCCGTCCTGGCGGGCCTCGCCGCGCCTCTGTTCGTCTGAGCAGCCCGTCCCTCTGAGCAGTCCACCCGCCCGCCACCCCCCGTTACCCCCTCCGAAGGAGTAGGACATGACCACCCCCCGCTACGTGATGGCCATCGACCAGGGCACCACGTCCACGCGCGCGATCCTCTTCGACCACAGTGGCGCCATCGTGTCCACTGGTCAGCGCGAGCACGAGCAGATCTTCCCGCGCGCCGGCTGGGTGGAGCACGACCCGGTGGAGATCTGGACGAACACCCGCGAGGTCATCGGCGAGGCCCTGGCCCGCGCCGAGGTGACCCGGCACGACGTCGCCGCCGTGGGCATCACCAACCAGCGTGAGACCACCGTGGTGTGGGACCGCAGGACCGGCAGGCCGGTGTACAACGCCATCGTGTGGCAGGACACCCGCACCGACCGCCTCTGCGAGCGCCTCGCCGGCGACGTCGGCGCGGACCGCTACAAGGAGCGCGTCGGGCTGCCCCTGGCCACGTACTTCTCCGGCCCCAAGGTGGCCTGGATTCTGGAGAACGTGGACGGTGCCCGGGAGGCCGCCGAGAACGGCGACCTCATCTTCGGCACCACGGACTCGTGGCTCGTGTGGAATCTCACCGGCGGCGGCGAGGGCGGCCGGCACGTCACCGACGTCACCAACGCCTCCCGCACCATGCTGATGAACCTGGACACCCTCGACTGGAACGAGGAGATCTGCGCGGACATGGGCATCCCGATGTCCATGCTTCCGGAGATCGTCAGCTCCTCCGCCGAGGTGGGCACCGTATCCGGCCAGCAGCTGCTGCGCGAGACGCCGATCACCGGCATCCTGGGCGACCAGCACGCGGCGACCTTCGGCCAGGCGTGCTTCGAGGTCGGCCAGGCCAAGAACACGTACGGCACCGGCAACTTCATGCTGATCAACACCGGCGAGGAGCCGGTGCACTCGGACAACGGCCTGCTCACCACGGTGGCGTACCGCATTGGCGACCAGAAGCCGGTGTACGCGCTGGAGGGCTCGATCGCCGTCACCGGCTCGCTGATCCAGTGGCTGCGGGACAACCTCGGGATGATCGGCAGCGCCCCGGAGGTCGAGACCCTGGCCGCCGGCGTGGAGGACAACGGCGGCGTGTACTTCGTCCCCGCGTTCTCCGGCCTCTTCGCCCCGCACTGGGACGCCGCGGCCCGCGGCGCCATGGTGGGCATGACCCGTTACGTCAACAAGGGGCACATCGCCCGCGCGGCGCTCGAGGCCACCGCCTTCCAGAGCCGCGAGGTCCTGGACGCCATGAACGCGGACTCCGGCGTGGACCTCACCGAACTGAAGGTCGACGGTGGCATGGTCGCCAACGAGCTGCTCATGCAGTTCCAGGCGGACCTGCTGCGCGTGCCCGTCGTGCGCCCCAAGGTCATCGAGACCACCGCTCTCGGCGCCGCCTACGCCGCAGGCCTGGCGGTGGGGTTCTGGGCGTCCCAGGACGAGCTCGTGGCCAACTGGGAAGAGGACAAGCGCTGGGAGCCCACCATGGACGAGGAGGAGGCTGAGCGCGCCCTGCGGCTGTGGAAGAAGGCCGTGGAACGCTCCCGCGACTGGGTCGACGAGGACGTCGAGTCGGCCCAGAGCTGAGCCGTCCGATCCGTAGGCCGGTCCGGCCGGCCCCGTGCGCCCCGTGCGCCCCGGGCCGGTCCGGGCCGACCCGGCCCCTCCAGAAGGACCCCGGGTCTGCCGTGAGTTTGGTTGACATCTGGTCTGTGGTCCCGGGAGGGACTGCTGGAAGGATGACCCCATGCCCGCTGCATACCCCCGAGAGTTCCGCCAGGACGTGGTCGCGATCGCCCGTAAGGGTCAGATGCCGATCGCGCAGGTCGCTAAGGACTTCGGCATCGCCGAGTCCTGCCTACGGCGCTGGCTGGCCCAGGATGATGTCGAGGCCGGGATCCGGCCCGGCATCACCAAGGCTGAGAACGAGGAGCTGAAGGCTCTCAAGCGCCGCAACCGCGGGTTGGAGATGGAGAACGAGGTCCTACGGCGTGCGGCCGCGTATCTGTCCCAGGCGAACCTGAAATTGGGTCAGTCCCCAAAATGACCTATCCCGTCGTGAAGGACCTGGCCCGCGACGGGATTCCCGTGAAACTCTCCTGCCGGGTCCTCGGGTTCTCCCGTCAGGCCTACTACCAGTGGCTGGCCGAACCTGTCAGCGAGCGGGAATGGTCCGACGCGCATGCCGCCAACGCCGTCCTCGATGCCCATGCCGATGACCCGGAGTTCGGATACCGGTTCCTGGCTGATGAGCTCCGCGGCCGTGGCCTGGCCGTGTCAGACCATCAGGTGTTGAAGGCCTGTCGGCTCGTGAAGGTCCGCTGCTGCCACTCGATCCGTCGCGGCTCGGGCAAGCGTCCTGGCCCTGCCGTTCATGATGATCTGGTTCGTCGTGAGTTCCGCGCTGAGAAGCCGAACCAGCTGTGGCTCACGGACATCTCAGAGCATTGGGCCGGGGATTCCAAGCTCTATCTCTGCGCGGTCAAGGACGTGTTCTCGAACCGGATCGTGGGCTACTCGATCAATCGGCGGATGAGCTCGCAGCTGGCCGTGGATGCCCTGCAGATGGCTCTGGCCCGGCGTGGAGGCAAGGCCGAGGTGCAGGGTTGCCGGGTGCATTCGGATCGAGGATCGCAATTTCGAGCCAGGCGGTTCGTGGAGACGCTCCGGGTCAACGGCCTGGTCGGGTCGATGGGCAGGGTCGGTGCTGCTGGGGACAACGCGGCAATGGAATCCTTCTTCGCGCTGTTGCAGAAGAACGTGCTGAACCGGCGTCGCTGGCAGTCCTTCGACCAGCTCCGGCTCGCGATCGTGAGCTGGATCGAGCGGACCTATCACCGCCGTCGTAGGCAGGCCCGTCTCGGGAAGCTCACCCCTGTCGAGTTCGAGATGGTTCAATCAGTCCAGGCGGCTGCCGCCGCCTGATAACTCGTGTCAAGCAAACTCATGGCAGACCCGCCTGCGATGGTCCATGAAGAGTTCACGGAGTACCCACACACGCGCTGGCTTCCGGGCCCGCGACCTGAAATGTGAGTCAAGGCCGCCGACTGTCACTCATGAGGCGGTAGGCAGTCTGGCGATTTCCCTGGCCCCCGTCCATCACCACGATCCCTTCATCCAGGGGGAGCCGAAGCGCGTACCGCACCTGGCGATCGGTCAAACCTGTCACGCTCGTCAGGGCACGCAACGTTGCTCCGTCGGGCATCCTCACCAGAGCAGCCAGCACGGCATGCTCGTGACGGGTGGGGCTGGTGCTCGCTTGAACGGCCCGCGGCACTGCCGTCTCCACCGCGGAGGCACCCTTCGCATCCTCGACGCCGGCGCGAGCGTTCCTGTCCGCGGCACGCCACAGAATGGCCTTGAACTGCACTCCAGTGTCAATGAGCTGGGGCCGTGGCAGGCCCTGTCGTTCTGCTGCACGGAACACCTCTCGGATTCCTCCACCTTCACCTTCGATGAGCGAGGCCCCGTCCGACGTCGTGAGTTTCTTGGCGATCTGATAGAGACGCTGATTGACAGCAGCCTGAGCATGGTCGTCACTCTGAAGCTGTGTCAATGACAGCCCCTGCAGACCGCCGGGATTCTGGATGAAGAGGTTCCTCGGCGTGAGACGGACCTGGACGCCCTTCCCCATCCCCAGAGTGCTGGGCCCGAGATCGCGGTGGACGAGGGCGTTGGCCAGCAGCTCACGCACGGCAGTGAGCGGCAGCTCCGCCACCTCTTCCATGTGGCCGTCCCGGCGATACCGCCGCACAGTGTCGATGTTGTCACTGACCCAGGCCATCAGGTCGCTCAGCAGGTCCGGCAGTGGCCCCACAAAGTCCTCAAGGTTCCGGTTGCGCGGCTGCCACTCACCGCCGGGGAGCTGGACGGCAGCCGTGACCGTCAGGCCCGGGAAACGTCCCTGTGGAAAGTCTCCAAGAGCATAGAGACCCGCGAGCGTGGGTTCACCAGAACTCGTCAGGACGCTCGTCTGCCGCAGGATCTCCTCGCTGGTACGGTCTCGGAGCCGCCGGTTCTTCCGGCGGACAGCCGCGACATACTCGTCCACCAGCGAGGAAACGAGGTCCTGCTCGCCGAGGCCGGTGGCCACCTTCAACTCGTAGTCAACCCGCTCGTCCGCATGGAGCTTGGCGACCTCCAACATCCGCAGCTCGTGCTCATGCATCCGGTAGTCGCCGTCGGACTGGCGCAGATAGGCGACGCCCTGCACCGTTGCCGGCTTGTCCGCCGTCCTCAGCGGCACGACGTGGATGAGCAACACCTGTCGCTCGTCCAACTGCAAGGTCTGCGGGATGATCTGAGGGCTCGGCGTCACTCCTTCACGTGCCTGGGCTGCGACACCGGCCTCCAGGAGGGCCACGTCAACCACCCCTGTGACGTTAAAAGCGCCTCTCGCCTCATCGACTCCAAGAATGATGGTGCCGCCCTCTGGCATGTTGGCGAAGGCGCAGAGGGTCTCGGCGAGCTGGGGCACTCCCCCGGCGGCGCGCTTGACCTCCACGTTCGTGGTGTCGCCGCGCCGCACACGTAGAGCCTCCAGAGTGGCAAGCAGATCGTCAGAGGACCATTTCATAGTGACAAAGTGTAAGTGAGAGTGTCAGTATGGGGCCTCTCTCAGAACCCGCCCGGGCCACCACCCGCATCACTCGCCAGGTTCGAGAACCGCGAGTAGTGCCCCTGGAACCCCACCACAATGGTCTTCGTGGGCCCGTTGCGGTGCTTGGCCACGATCAGGTCCGCCTCGCCGGCGCGCGGGGACTCCTTGTCGTACACGTCCTCGCGGTGGAGAAGGATCACCATGTCCGCGTCCTGCTCGATCGAGCCGGACTCGCGCAGGTCGGACACCTGCGGGCGCTTGTCCGTGCGCTGCTCGGACCCACGGTTCAACTGGCTCAACGCGATCACCGGCACGTCGAGCTCCTTGGCCAGCAGCTTCAGGGCACGGGAGAACTCGGCGACCTCCTGCTGACGGGACTCGACCTTCTTGCCCGAGCTCATGAGCTGCAGGTAGTCGAGCACCACCATCTTGAGGTTGTTCTTCTGCTTGAGCCGCCGGCACTTGGCGCGGATCTCCATCATGGTCATGTTCGGGGAGTCGTCGATGAAGAACGGCGCCTCGTTCAGTCGCCCCACGGTCGCCGCGATCTTGGACCACTGGTCGTCCCGGATGGTGCCCTTGCGCAGGTCCTGCAGCGCGATCGTCGCCTCGGCGCTCAAGAGCCTCATGGCGATCTCGTTCTTGCCCATCTCGAGGCTGAAGAACACGGTGGCCATGTTGTGGTGGATGGCCGCGGCTCGCGCGAAGTCGAGCGCGAGCGTGGACTTGCCGACGGCGGGGCGCGCCGCGATCACGATCATCTGCCCGCCGTGCAGGCCCTGCGTCAGCTCGTCGAAGTCGTAGAAGTCGGTGGGGACGCCCGTCAGGCCCTCTCCCTGGTTGCCGGCCGCCTCGATCTCGTCGACGGCGTGCTCCATGATCTCTGCGAGGCGCACGTAGTCCTCGGACTGGCGGTTCTCCGCCACCTTGTAGATCTCGGACTGCGCCTCGTTGACGATCTCCTCGACCTCGCCGTCGCCCTGATACCCCAGCTGGGTGATCTTGGTGCCGGCGGTGACGAGGCGCCGCAGGACGGCCTTCTCCGCCACGATCTCCGCGTAGAAGCTCGCGTTGGCGGCGGTGGGCACGGACTGGATCAGCTCGTGCAGCACGGCGGGGCCGCCCACGCGGCTGAGCTCCTGGCGCTTGTTCAGCAGGTCCGCCACGGTGACGGCGTCCGCGGGCTCACCGCGGCCGTAGAGGTCGATGATCGCCTCGTAGATCATCTCGTGGCTCGGCCGGTAGAAGTCGTGGCCGCGCAGCAGCTCCACCACGTCCGCGATCGCGTCCTTGGAGAGCATCATGCCGCCCAGCACCGAGCGCTCCGCCTCCAGGTCCTGGGGCGGCAGGAAGCGTTCAGAGGAACGGCCGCCGTCGTAGGAGCCCGAGTCTCCGTAGTTCTCAGTCAACGTCCGGAGACTCCCTTCCCACAGCCCGCACGACGGCGGCCCTCGCCGGTCTTCCCGGCCCTGATTCCTCTGTTGTCACCGCCCGTGCCGCCGCGCCCTCCTGCAGGCGGACGGTGCGACGGTCCCCGGGGCGACGGTCTGAGCGGATGCGCGCCTGTCAGTGGTCACCTGCGGCCAATACCCGCCCTCGCGTTGGGGATACCACGCGACACTACGCGCGCCGTGGAGGCTGGGCAACCGCGTTTCCCACAGGCCTTGTGGACAACGTGTGGATTCGGCGGCGTGTCGTGTGGATCGCCTGGGGACCACGCTGGGGACAACCGCTCGGCCACTCCTAGAATCCGCCTCTGACCTGGGATGATGCGATCCCCAGCGCTGTGGAGGAAGATTCTCCACTCCCCTTTCGCCCCGGCCACGGGACTTGACAGCACCCTCGTGTGCACCATCATCACACCGCCTGGTACACGCCTATCCACACCGTCGTCCACACCCTCCACATCTGTGGACAACTCCTGTGGACAAGGTGCCTGGATCTGGGTACGGCGAAGTTGACAGCGTCTGCGCACGGCCCCGGGGGGAGTCAGTGTGATGGCCCTATCCCCCGGGACAACGCCCCCGCCCCGCGGGCGATGCGCCCAGACCCCGGCAGTCATTCTCATTTCACATCAATCTCCGTTGAATGTGGCGCGCCTCACGTCTTGTATGCATGAATGGCACCCATCCCCAACTCCCGCAGTGAACGGATCACCCGCATGCCCCTGTCTCGACGTGGTTTCCTCCTCGGCACCAGCGCCACGGCGACGCTGGGCGCCCTCACCGGCTGCGCGCCGACCGACGGCAGCCAGCAGTCCGTATGGTCGACGTACGGCGTCGGCACCGGCACCTACAACGACCTCGCCGCCGTGGCCAACACGCTCACCCAGGTCAACCGCCGCCAGGTCCGCCTTATGACCTCGTCCACCGGCATGGGCCGTATGGCCCCCTCATCAACGGCACCGCGGACCTCGCCCGCTCCGGCGACGAGTACTTCTACGCGTTCGAGGGGGACGACGAGTTCTGCTCCCCGCAGTGGGGACCCCAGTCGGTGCGCCAGGTGTGGAGCCCGCAGGGCAACTATGGGGTGCTGGTGCGCAAGGACAGCGGGATCGAGACCGTCGAGGACCTCCGGGGCCGCAACTATCCAAACCTGGTGGGTGCTACCTCCATCAACCGCAAGCTCGAGGCCTTCCTCAACTACGGCGGCCTCACCCGCAGCGACACGAACCTGGTGAACGTGAGCTACGCGGGCCAGGTGGAGGCCATGAAGACGGGCCAGCTGGACGCGCTCTACCAGAACGTGGTCGGCTCGAACGTCGAGGAGCTCGCCTCCCAGTACCCCATCCGCTGGCTCGATCTCAGCAGTGACGACCCGGCCCGCTTCGCCTCCTGGAAGCGGCTCGCCCCCATCGCCCGCCCGGGCCGCTTCAGCGGTGGGGCCGGCATGGCCGAGGGCGAGTCCGCCGTGAACATGCAGTACTCAATCCCCCTGACGGCCCTCTCCTCCCGGTCCTCCGACGAAGTGCAGGAGTTGGTGACGCAGATCCACGACAACTTCGACCGTTACAAATCCGCCACCCGCGACACCAAGATGTTCGCCCTGGACAAGATCATGCTCACCCCGATGGTCGTCCCCTTTCACGACGGGGCGGTCGCGTTCTTCAAGGAGAAGGGGGTGTGGACGCCCGGGCTCCAGGCCCGCCATGAGGCCCTCCTGGACCGCGAGGGTCGACTCAAGGAGGCCTGGCCCGGCTTCCGGGAGGCCCATGGGAAGGAGGACGGTGCTCCGAAGCACTGGTTCGACTGGAAGCAGGAGAACCTCCCCGAGCTCCCCCCGATCAACGACCTCCCCGAGACGGACGCCGCCCCCACCGACACCCAGGAGACGGACGCATGAGCCACCTCGCCCCCACCGCAGCCCCCCGAACCGGGGCCTCAGACGGCGCCCCGGTCGCGTCGCTCGCCGCGGACATCAACGCCGTCACAACCCACAATCCCCGCCTCACCCCGTTCTGGACCACGGTCACGGTGGTCCTCACCGTCCTGGGGGTTCTGGTGACGATGAACCAGGTCTTCTTCTGGCGTTTGGGCGGGATTACGCTCCTCCAGAACACTTTCCTCTACCTGCTCCTGGCGTGCTTCCTCCCGATCGTCTTTATCGTCACGCCAGCCCTCAGCCGCAGGGCCCGCAAGTCTCCCGGCGCTGCCGGCGGGCCTCCGCCCGGCACGAGCACCCTCCAGATCATCGAGGCCGAGGGGATGCGGACCGCTCGCCAGGGCGTCCCCCTGTACGACGTGCTCCTCATGGTCCTGACGGTCATCTCCTGCCTGTACTTCGCCTCCCACGGCGTGGACATCCAGGAGTATGGGTGGGAGTGGAACGCCCCCGCCGTGGCCACCGTCCTCTCCCTCGTCTTCTGGGCCCTCGTCGTGGAGATCCTGCGACGGGCCGCGGGGTGGATCGTCGCCGTGCTGGCCCTCGCCTTCTCCCTCTACCCGATCATCGCGGGCGGCATCCCCATCGGGATCCTCCAGGGCATCGACTACGAGCTCCTCACCATCGGCCAGGTCCACTCAATGGGGACCGAGTCCATCCTGGGCATGCCCCTCCAGACGGCGGGGGCCATCCTGGTGGGCTTCCTCCTCTTCGGCACCGTGCTGCAGCACACCGGCGGAGCCGATTTCTTCCACAACCTGTCGATGGCCGTCTTCGGGCGCTACCGCGGCGGTTCGGCGAAGGTGGCCGTGGCGTCCTCCGCCACCATGGGCATGATGTCCGGCTCCGCCGTGTCCAATGTGCTCACCACGGGACCGATGACGATCCCCGCCATGATCCGCTCCGGCTTCACCCCCCGCGTCGCCGGCGCCGTGGAGGCAACGGCTTCCTCCGGCGGCTCCATCACGCCGCCCATCATGGGCACCGCCGCCTTTCTCATGGTCTCGTTCGTCGGTGTCCCGTACACCACGATCCTCGTGGCGGCCACGATCCCAGCCTTCCTGTACTTCCTCGGCGTCTTCCTCCAGATCGACGCCTACGCGGCGGTCCACGACCTCAAGGGCACGCCCCGCCACCTCCTGCCGCGCCTTGGCCTCGCCCTCAAGGAGGGCTGGCCCTACCTCGGCGCCCTCGCGGTGCTCACGGGCCTCCTCTTCGTCCTCGACTCCGAGGCCCAGGTGCCGTTCTGGGTCGTGGGGCTGCTCATCCTCATCGCCACCGTCAGTCCCCGCGTGCAGATGTCCCGCCGCCAGTGGTTGGACATGGCCGTTGACTGCGGGCGTACCCTCGCCCAGATCATCGGCATCATCGCCGGCGTCGGGCTCATCCTCGGCGGCCTCACCGCCACGGGTGTGGCCCTGTCCCTCTCCCGCGACCTCGTGGCGCTCGTGGGGGACAACGCGATCCTCCTGCTCCTCACCGGCGCGGCCGTGTGCTTCGTCCTCGGCATGGGCCTGACCATCTCTGCCGCCTACGTCTTCCTGGCCATCGTCATGGTCCCCGCCGTCATCGCGGTGGGCATCGACCCGCTGGCCGCCCACCTCTTCGTCATCTACTGGGCATCGGTGTCCTACATCACCCCGCCGGTCGGCCTCGCGGCGTTCGCCGCCGCAGGCATCTCCAAGGCGTCCCCGATGGCCACGTGCGTCGAGGCCATGCGCCTCGGGGCCGTCAAGTACATCGTCCCGTTCGGCTTCGCCCTCAACCCGGCCCTCGTCGCCCAGGCGAGCGGCGGGGAGATCCTCTTGGCCATCCTCTTCAGTGTCGTGGCCGTCTACGCCGTGGCGGGCGCCCTCGGCGGCTACCTTGCGTTCGTCGAGCGCCGCCTGCCCGTCTGGGCCCGGGCCGCCCTGGCCGTCAGCGGGTTCATGATGTTCCTCCCCCAGCTCTGGGTCACCCTCCTCGGCCTGGCCTTCACCGCCGCCGTCGTCGCCGTCGTCCGGCTTGCGGTGCCTGGGGACCTGCCCCCCGAGCCCGTGGAGGACTCCGGAGAGGCCCCCCGCCTCCCCACCCGCGCAGCATCCTGACCCCCACCCACGTCCCAAGGAGGACCCCGATGATCACACCCACCCAGGACACCGCCGGCAAGGAACGCCTGGTCCTACTCACCGCCGAAGACGGCATCGGCGTCCTCACCATCAATCGCCCCGCCGCCCGCAATGCCATGAACCAGGCCGTCCAGGCGGCCGTCCGAGAGGCGCTCGACGAGGTCGAGCGGCGCGAGGACATCCACGTGCTGGTGGTCACGGGAGCCGGGGACAAGGCCTTCGTCGCCGGCGCGGACATCCGGGAGATCGCGGCGCGCGGGCCCCTCGACGGCCTGGCGGGGAGGATGCAGGGGCTCTACGCCCGGCTCTCCGCCATGGAGACGCCCACCGTGGCCGCCGTCAACGGCTACGCCTTCGGCGGGGGCTGCGAACTCGCCCTGGCCTGCGACGTGCGCATCGCCTCCGACCGCGCCCAGTTCGCCCTGCCGGAGACCGGGCTGGGCATCCTCCCTGCCGCCGGCGGCACGCAGCGCCTCGCGCGCCTCGTGGGGGTCGGCAACGCCACGGAGATGATCCTGACCGGCCGACGGGTGCCCGCCGAGGACGCCCTGCGCATGGGGCTGGTGACGGCCGTGACGACCCCGGAGGAGCTCATGGACCGCGCCAAGGAGACCGCACGGTCCATCGCGGCCCGGGGCCCCCTCGCCAACCGCCTGGCCAAGACGGTCCTCGAACGGGCCTTCGACTCCGATCGGGAGACCGGCCTCCTCCTCGAACGGCTCGCAGTCGGGATCCTCTACGCATACACCGAGCGGGATGAGGGCACCACCGCGTTCTTCGAGAAGCGGGCCCCGCACTACCGCTGACACCCCCGCACGATATCGACGGAAGGCACCACCATGACCGAAGAGATCCGCAGCGTCGTCGTCCTCGGAGCTGGCACCATGGGCTCGCAGATCGCGGCCGTCTCGGCCCTGGCCGGCTACACCACGTCCCTCGTGGACATCGAGCAGAAGCAGCTCGACCGGGCGCGCGAGCAGCTCCGGCAGCGGCTGGACCGGGATGTCGAGAAGGGCCGGCGCGACCGCGGCGCGGTCGACGAGGCCTGGGGCAGGCTCGCCCTCACAACGGACCGCGACAGAGTGGCCGCGAGCGCGGACCTCGTGATCGAGGCCGCAGTGGAGGACCTCTCCGTCAAGCGGTCCATCTTCGCCGACCTCGACCGGGTGTGCCCTTCACACACCCTGCTCGTGACTAATTCCTCCAACATCGTCTCCTCCCGCGTCGCCGACGCCACGGGCCGGCCGGGGAAGGTGTGCAACCTGCACTTCTTCAACCCAGCCCTGGTGATGGCGTGCGTGGAGATCGTCCCCCACGAGGGCACGGACCCGGAGACGGTAGAGGCGGCCAGCGCCTTCGTCGAGTCGCTCGGCAAGACGCCGGTCAAGCTCAAGCGGGAGGTCCCCGGCTTCCTGGCCAATCGCCTCCTGAACGCGCTGCGTCGCGAGGCGCTGGACCTCTACGAGGGCGGGGTCGCCGACTTCGAGGACATCGACCTCGCGGCGAAGACGGCGCTGGGGCACCCCATGGGCCCCTTCGAGCTGATGGACCTGGTGGGGATCGACGTCGTCTACCTGATCCGCCTGGCCGAGTACGAGCAGACGGGCGACCCCGCCGCGCTGCCGGCCCGATCCATCAAGGAGAAGTACGAAGCCGGGGACTTCGGCCGCAAGACGGGGCGGGGCTGGTACGAGTACCCGCACGACTGAGCGGTTCAGGCCCGTGGGTCACGCGGAGGGAACAGCGACGCGGCGATGCGGGTCACCCGCTGCACCGCCTGGTTGTCGTCGTGTTCCCGCCAGATGAGGCGGACGTCCAGCGGGGCGCCGCCCGGCTCCAGGGTCAGCCAGGAGACCCCCTCGGCGCCGATGTTGTCCCGCACGGAGTCCAGAGTCAGCGCCACGCCCACCCCCGCGTCCACCAGCAGGATCTGCGTCCAGGAGTCCGGCGCGTGCTCCCGGATGCGGGGCACGAACCCGGCCGCGCGGGCGAGGCTCTGGAGGCGGTTGCTCAGCGCGGACGTCGGGCCGCCCGGCAAGATGATCCAGTCCTCGTCCCGCAGGTCCGCCATGGCCACCGACGACGCGCCCGAGAGGCGGTGTCCGCGCGGGACCGCCACGAGCAGGGCCTCCCGGCCCACCACGTAGGAGCGCACCTCGGCGGGAAGGAAGTCCCACCGGCCCAGGGAGAGGTCGAGGTCCCCGTTGACCACTCGGTCCAGGCCCTGCGGCGAGAACTGTGAGCTGTGCAGCTCCAGGCGCACGCCGGGGCACCGGGCCCGCACCTCCCGGGCCAGCCGGGCGACGCTGCGGTTGATGGAAGCCCCGGCGAACCCGAGCCGCACCAGCCCCGTCTCTCCCGTCACCGCCCCGCGGACGGCCTCCCGGGCGCGGGCGGAGACGGCGACCAGTTCGCGCGCCACATCCACCAGCGCCTCCCCGGCCGGAGTCAGGGCCACGTGACGGGTGCTCCGTTCGAACAGGGCAGCGCCAAGGTCGTTCTCCAGGCCCTTGATGAGCCGGCTGAGGGCAGGCTGGGCCATGCGCAACCGCTGGGCCGCGCGCCCGAAGTGGAGTTCCTCGGCGAGGGCCAAGAAGGCTGCGGCGTGGTGGACGTCCATGGCCTGGCCTTTCCTCGTGGGCGCAGGGCTCCCACTAATGCATCCGGCGCATATGTGTGAGCCCCAATATGTATTGGACAGAATGAAAGCATCCTGATTTCGTGGTGTCTAGAACGTGTTGCACATCACAGTGAGGAGCAGGCCGCATGAACGTCGAGGTCCCTGAGCGCGAGCCCGGCCGGCGTCCCCTGGACGGCGTCGTCGTCGCGGACTTCTCCCGCGTCCTCGCGGGCCCCTACGCCACCATGCTCCTGGCCGACATGGGCGCCACCGTCATCAAGGTGGAGTCCCCTGACGGCGACGACACCCGGCTCTGGATGCCCCCCGAGCGGGACGGCATCGGCACCTACTACCTCTCGGTGAACCGCAACAAGCAGTCCATCGCCCTCGACCTCGCCGACCCCCAGGACCGGAAGACCGCGTACGCCATCCTGGACCGGGCGGACGTGTTCGTGGAGAACTTCAAGCCCGGCGGGCTCGAGCGGTTCGGCCTGGACCGGGAGTCCGTCAGCCAACGCTGGCCCCGCCTCATCCACGCGACGATCACCGGTTTCGGCACCGAGGGCGGCGCCTCCCTGCCCGGCTACGACCTCCTCGTCCAGGGGATGTCCGGGTTCATGCACGTGACCGGCCACCCCGACGGCGACCCCCAGCGCGCCGGCGTGGCGATCTTCGATGTCGTCACGGGGCTCCACGCGGCCATCGGCATCCTCGCGGCCCTCATGGAGCGGGGCGAGCGCGGCGAGGGCCAGCACGTCGCCCTCAACCTGCTCTCCTCCGCCCTCTCGGGGCTGGTCAACCAGACCACGGGCTACGCGGCCGCCGGCAACAATCCCCAGCGCCTGGGCAACGACCACCCGAGCCTCTACCCCTACGGGCCCTTCCCGACGGGCGACCGGGACATCATCATCTGCGTGGGCAACGAGAGCCAGTTCTCCCGCATGTGCCAGGCCCTCGGCGTCCCCGATCTCGCCACGGACCCCCGCTTCTGCTCCGTGCGCCTGCGCAACGTCAACCGGGACGAGCTGCGCCTCCTCATGGTCGAGGCCCTCGCCACCCATGGCGTGGACCACTGGTCCGCGTCCCTGCAGGCCCTCGGCGTTCCGTGCGCCCCCATCCTGGACATCGCCCAGGGCGTGCAGCGCGCGGCCGACCTCGGCCTGGCGCCGATCGTCCAGGTGGGCGACCCCGAGACCCGGCAGGTTCCCCTCATCCGCAACCCCGTGACGTTCAGCCGCACCCCGGTGGCCTACCCCAAGGCCCCGCCCCATCTGGACGAGGACGGGGAGGCCGTGCGTTCGTGGCTCGCCGCGACCCCCGCTCGGGGTCCCCGTTCCGAGGCGGATGGGCACGACGGGGGGAACGGACAGTGAACGCCCCGGCCCGCCCCGAGCCCTACGAATGCGACCTCCCGGTCCGCTGGTCCGATCAGGACGTGAACGGGCACGTGAACAACGCCCGCGTCGTGACCCTGCTCGAGGAGCTGCGCATCGCCGCCTACCTCGACTGGACGGACTCGACGCCTGACGCCGGCCATCCCCGCGTGGTGCGCACCCTGAGCGTGGACTACCGGCACCCCGTCCACCACCGCACCCCGCTCACCGGCCGCCTGTGGGTATCCCGCCTCGGCCGCTCGTCCTTCGTGATGCAGCACGCCCTGCTCCAGCGGGGCCGGCATGTCGTCACAGCCGAGGCGGTGGTGGTCCAGCTGGAGGCCGACCACTCCCGGTCCCGGCCCCTCGCCGACCCCCTCCGCGGCGTCCTCGAACGGGTGCTACGCCCGGATGTGACCGCCTCCTCCGAGTGCGAGGCCGCCCCCGGGGCACAACCGCCGGCACCGCCCGGACGCGTGCCGCCCCGCCCTTCCCGACACGACAGGAGTCCCCTGACATGACCGACCATCCCGCCCTCATCGACCACCCCGACTTCTTCCTCCTGGACGAGGACCTGGACGAGCGCGCCCGCGGCATCCGAGACCGGGTCCGGCGCTTCGCCCTGGAGACGGTGGAGCCGGTGATCAACGACCACTGGGAGCGGGCCGAGTTCCCCTACGAGATCCTCCCCGCGTTGCGGGACACCGGCGTCGTGGGGACCTACATCCAGGGTTACGGCTGCCCCGGCATGTCCCGCCTCGAAGCCGGGCTGGTGGCCCGGGAGATGGGCCGCGTGGACGGCTCGGTGAACACCTTCCTGGGGGTCCATGCGAACCTCGGGATGGGCTCCATCTACATCCTCGGCAACGAGGAGCAGCGCCAGCGGTGGCTCCCCGCCATGGCCCGCCTCGAGAAGACGGGCGCCTTCGCCCTCACCGAACCCGCCCACGGGTCCGACTCCGTCTCCCTCGAGACCTCCGCCCGCCGCGACGGCGACTCGTGGATCATCGACGGCCACAAGCGCTGGATCGGCAACGGAGCTGCCGGAGACGTGATCGTGCTCTACGCCCGCGACGAGGCGGACGGTCAGGTCAAGGCGTTCGTCGTCGAGAAGCAAGAGGACGGGACCTACCCCGAGGGGTACACGCCCGAGGTGATCACGGGGAAGATCGCCAAACGCGCCATCCACCAGGCCGACATCCGGATCGAGGGCCTGCGCGTCAAAGACGAGAACCGCCTCGCGGGCTGCGAGTCCTTCGCGGGGGTCAACCGCGTCCTCAAGGCCACCCGCGGCGGCGCGTCCTGGGAGGCTCTGGGCCACGGCATGGCCGCCTTCGAGATCGCCGCCGGCTACGCCCTGGAGCGCGAGCAGTTCTCCGCGCCCCTCGCCTCCTATCAGCTCGTCCAGGAGAAGCTGGCCACGATGCTCTCCGACCTCGTCTCGATGCAGCTGATGTGCCGGCGCATGGCCGAGCTCGCCGAGGACGACCGACTCACCGACCCGATGGCCTCCCTGGTCAAGATGATCACCTCGCGCAAGGCGCTGGCCATGTGCCGCGAGGCCCGTGACCTGCTCGGCGGCCAGGGACTGCTCCTGGAGAAGCACATCGCCCGCCACATGACCGACATGGAGGTCGTCTCCACCTACGAGGGCACCGACTCGATGCAGGCCCTCATCGTGGGACGCGAGATCACCGGCATCTCCGCGTTCACCCGCAAGCGGCGCTGACTCGACGCCCGCTGACCACCCCGCAGAGAGGATCCCCACCATGACCACCCCGTTCCACGCCGAGGCCGACTCGTTCCTCGGCCGCGCCGACGTCGTCGGCCTGGACTCCCTTGTTCTCCGCCGAGGAGAAGGCCGTCGCGCTGCAGGTGCGCGGCTTCGTGGACGAGCACATCCGCCCGCACATCGCCCGCTGGTACGACGACGCGGTGTTCCCGCGCGAGATCGTCCCCGAGCTGGGCCGCCTCGGCGTGCTCGGGATGCCCTACGAGGGCCACGGCATGCCCGGCCGCTCGGCGGTGGAGTACGGCCTCGCCGCCCAGGAGCTCGAGGCCGGCGACTCCGGCCTGCGCACCTTCGTCTCCGTGCAGGGCTCGCTCGCGATGGGCGCGATCCACAAGCACGGCTCCGAGGAGCAGAAGGCGCAGTGGCTGCCGCGCATGACCACCGGCGAGGCGGTCGGCTGCTTCGGCCTCACCGAGCCGGGCGCCGGCTCGGACCCGGCCTCCATGACGACGACGGCCCGCCAGGAGCCCGGCGGCGACTGGGTGCTCGACGGGGTCAAGCGGTGGATCGGGCTGGCCACCCTGGCCGACGTCGCGATCATCTGGGCGCAGACCGGCGAGCCCGGCGACGGGCGCGGGGTGCGCGGCTTCGTGGTCCCCACGGACACCCCCGGCTTCCGCGCCGAGGCGATCACCCAGAAGCTGTCCATGCGGGCCTCGGTGCAGTGCGAGATCCACCTCGACGGCGTGCGCCTGCCCGCCTCCGCGATGCTGCCGGCCGACTCCGCCGTCGGGCTCAAGGGCCCCTTCCAGTGCCTCAACGAGGCCCGCTACGGGATCATCTGGGGCGCGATGGGCGCCGCCCGCGACTCCTTCGACGCCGTCCTCGACTACGCGATGCAGCGGCAGCAGTTCGGGGTGCCGCTGGCCTCCCACCAGCTGACGCAGGCCAAGCTCGCGGACATGGCCGTGGCCATCGGCAAGGGCTACCTGCTGGCGCACCAGATCGGCCGCGCCAAGGACGCCGGCCCGCTCACCCCCGCCATGATCTCCGCCGGCAAGCTGGACAACTGCCGCGTGGCCATCGGCATCGCGCGGGAGGCCCGCGAGATGCTCGGCGGCAACGGCATCACCCTGGAGCACTCGCCGCTGCGGCACGCGAACAACCTCGAGTCAGTGCGCACCTACGAGGGCACGGACGAGGTCCACCAGCTCACGCTCGGCCGGCACCTCACGGGCATCGGCGCGTTCGCCCCGGCTCGCTGAGCCCCGCGCCCGGGCTCAGGCGTCGTCGGCGGGCGCATCGGGCGCCGGGGCCTCCTCGGCGACGGACGCGAGGATCGGGGTGGCCGGCAGCTTCCGCACGCGCTTGGGGCGGCGGGCGCGGGCGGGGATGAGGGCGCGCATGTTCTCGGTCTTGCCGAAGCAGAGCAGCCGGTCGCCCTCTTCGAGGACCTTGGTGTCCGCGGGGTTGGGGAACACGGAGGTGCCGCGGTGCAGGGTGAGCACCTGCAGGTCCTTCGCGAGCAGCCCGGAGTCCTCGATGGACTGACCCACCCAGCCGGAGCCGGCGTGCACGGTGATCTCACCGACCCCGTACCCGGTGGACACGGCCAGGCGCTGGCGCACGTCGATGTCCGGGAAGCCGGCCTGGTCCGCCACGTAGTCGATGATCGCGCCGGCCACGTCCAGGTCCGTGGCGGCCTCGATGCCCTGCAGACCCGGCGAGGAGTTCACCTCCATGACCAGCGGGCCGTGCTCGCCCTCGAGCATGTCCACGCCCGCCACGCGCAGGCCCATGATGTGGGCCGCCCGCACGGCGGTCTCCGCGTACTCGGGCGAGAGCTCGACGCGCTCCACGGTGCCGCCGCGGTGCACGTTGGAGCGGAACTCGTCCCCCTGGGCCCGGCGGCGCATCGCGGCCACCACGCGGTCCCCCACCACGAGCGCGCGGATGTCCGTGCCCTTGGACTCCTCCACGAACCGCTGGATGAGCACCTGCTGGTTGGTGCCGTGCAGCGTCTCGATGATCGCCTCGGCCACCTTCTTGGTCGGCGCCAGGATCACGCCGATGCCCTGGGTGCCCTCGAGCAGCTTGATCACCACGGGCGCCCCGCCCACCATGTCGATCGCCGTGGAGACCTCGCCGCGGTTGCGCACGAACACGGTGGCGGGCATGTCGATCTCGTGGCGGGAGAGGATCTGGGTGGCCCGCAGCTTGTCCCGCGAGTTCATGATCCCGGCGGCCGTGTTGGGCGTGTAGACGTCCATCTGCTCGAACTGGCGCACCACGGCGGTGCCGAAGTAGGTCACCGAGTTGCCGATGCGCGGCAGCACGGCGTCGTAGCCGGAGAGGGGGCGGCCGCGGAACATCAGATCGGGCTCGTCCGAGCTGAGGTCGATGCCGAAGCGCAGGGTGTCCAGGACCTTCACCTGGTGGCCGCGCTCGAGCGCCGCGGTCTTGAGGCGCTGCGTCGAGTAGGCGCGCAGGGAACGGGAGAGGATGGCGAGCTTCATGACCGCTTTCCTGGGAGGATGAGGGGCGTGTCTGAATCTAAGCACACGGCCCCGGCCCCCCACGGCGTGCCCTCCACCGACGACGGCGCCGCTCGCCCGGGGCTGGTGGGCTGGCGCGAATGGGTCGGCCTGCCCGCCGCCCACACCCCCTGGATCAAGGCCAAGATCGACACCGGTGCCCGCACCTCGGCGCTCCACGCCTTCGGCATCGAGCGGTTCACCCGCGACGGCGCCGCGTGGGTCCGGTTCGAGGTGCACCCGTGGCAGACCTCGGCCGCGGACGCGCGGACGGCCGAGCTGCCGGTGGCCGACCTGCGCACGGTCCGCTCCTCGAACGGCAAGGCGCAGGAGCGCGTCGTCGTCGTGATGCCGCTGACCCTGGCCGGCCGCACGATCGAGGCGGAGGTGACCCTGACCCACCGGGACGAGATGGGCTTCCGCATGCTGGTGGGGCGCACCGCGCTGGCCGCCGGCGGCCTCCTCGTGGACCCCGCCGCCTCGTACGTGGGCGGGCAGCCGCCCCGCGGCGTGCGCCGCCGGAACCGGGGACGCGCGTGAGCCCTCGCCCTGCCCGCGCCCCCTTCGCGTTCGGCGGGGTCGAAGTGCCGGCCGGCCGCCGCCGCGAGCTGTCCCTGCCGATCTCCCAGCTCGTCACGGGCGCGGACGTCACCCTGCCCGTGCACGTGCTGCACGGCCGCGAGGACGGGCCCACCGTGTGGGTCTCCGCCGCGATCCACGGGGACGAGGTGGCCGGCGTCGAGATCGTCCGCCGCGTCCTGGAGCGCCTGCAGCCCACGCACCTGCGCGGCACCCTGCTGGCCGTGCCCATCGTCAACGTGCTCGGCGTCATGGCCGGGGACCGCTACCTGCCCGACCGCCGCGACCTGAACCGCTCCTTCCCCGGCTCTGCCCGGGGCTCGCTGGCCTCGCGCATCGCGCACCTGATGATGACCGAGGTGATCGGCCGCTGCACCGTGGGCATCGACCTGCACACCGGTGCGGACCGCCGCTCCAACCTGCCGCAGATCCGCTGCGACCTGGAGGACCCCCAGACCCGCGCGCTCGCCGAGGCGTTCGGCGCGCCCGTGCTCTTCCACGCCCGCCTGCGGGACGGCTCCCTGCGCGCCGCGGCCCGCGAGACCGGCGCGCGCGTGCTGCTCTACGAGGCCGGTGAGGCCTGGAGGTTCGACGAGTACGCGATCGCCCCCGGCGTGGACGGGGTCCTGCGCGTGCTCGCGGCCCTGGACATGGTGGATCCCGCGGACGTCGGGCTCACCGAGCCCGGGCCGGACGCCGTCGTCGACGCCCCCGGTCCGCTGCCCGGCGAGGTCCCCGAGGAGCGGACCACGGACGTGCCCGAGGCGACCGACGCCACCGGCGAGGACACCGAGGCCGTGCACCCCGACGTCGTCGACGGCGAGCAGGACGCCCCCTACCTGGTGTGGCAGTCCACCTGGGTGCGCGCCCGCGCGGACGGCCTCGTGCACCTGGACGTCTCCCTCGGCGAACGCGTGAACGCCGGGGACCGCATCGGCGCGCTCTACAACTCGTTCGGCCGCCGCCTCGCGCACGTGAAGGCCGAGCTGACCGGCGTGGTCATCGGCCGCACCGAGGCACCCCTGGTGCACCGCGGCGACGCCCTCGTGCACATCGGGGGATGGGACGCATGAGCAGCCGCGGGGCGCCGTCCGCGCGTCGAAGCCGCCCCGCTCAGGCCGGGGACGGGCGCCGGGCGATGGCCCGGCCGCCGTGCACGAGCCGGTAGTAGAGCAGCAGCGCCACCCCGACGCCGCCGGAGAGCAGGTACATCACCGGGATCCCGACGGCGGCCACCACCGCGCCGAGCACCATGGGGCCGAGGCCGGTGCCGAGGTCCAGGAGCAGGAAGAACGTGCCCGTGGCGACGCCGATCTCGGTGGGCCGGACCACCTTGATCGCGATGGTCTGGAACACGCTCACCACGGGCCCGTAGGTCAGCCCCAGCAGGGCGCCGGCCACGAGCATGCCCGCCGGCTCCCGCCACAGCGCCAGCACCGCGTAGGAGACGGCCATGCCCGCGAGGATCGGGTAGACGACGGCGTTGTCCCCGTGCCGGTCGTGCAGCACGCCCAGGACGGCACGGCCCACGATGGTGCCCGCGGCGAAGAGCAGGAAGAACAGGCTCGGCACCATCGCCGGGTAGCCCTGCTGCTGCGCGAACGTGGCCATGAACGCGAGGATGCCGCCGTACATGAACCCGGAGGCCAGGGCCACGCCCGCCGCCGGCGCCACCTCTGCGGAGAACACGTCCGCCCGGTGCAGCCGGAACCGGCCCGTCAGCGGCGGCTCGGGCACGCGCAGGAACAGGGCGATCAGCAGGGCCATGCCCGTGAAGCCGATGCACGCCCAGAACAGGGCGTCGTAGCCGAGGGCGGTGCTCAGCTGCAGGGCCACCATCGGCCCGACGGCGCCCGCGAGCGTCATGGACGTGGAGAACCAGCCGGTGCCCTCGGAGCGGCGCACCGGCGGGACGATCCGCTGCACGGCCGTGGCCAGCACGGTGCCGGCCGCGCCGAAGCACATGCCGTTGAGCAGCCGCACCGCGGTCAGCGTGGCCAGGGAGTCCGCCCAGAGGTACGCCGCCGTCGTGAGGACGTAGCAGGCCAAGGCGACGAGCAGGACCCGCCGCCGCCCCCACGCGAAGGTGGCGGGCGTCGTCGTCATGCGGGTGAGGACCGCGCCCAGCACGAACGCCCCCACCACGACGCCGGCCTCCGCGTCCGACGCGCCGAAGGACGTGACGGCGTAGAGCGCCATCGCGGTCATGAGCGTGTAGAAGATCATCGCCACGAACAGGTAGGTGGCGCTGACGAGGATGAACGGACGCGTCCACAGCGGCGGGCGCGGGGCCGCCGTCGAGCCGGCGGGGTCGGAGGGCGGTGGGGCGGAGGGCATGGCCTCCATGTTCCCCCACGGCACGAGGCCCCGGCCCGCTCGTGAAGAGCGGACCGGGGCCTCGGGTGCGCGCCGCAGGCGCGACGGGCTCAGAAGCGGATGATCACTTCTTGGCCTTGGCGGCCACGACCTGCAGCTGGACGGTCGCGATGACGTCCTCGTGCAGGCGGACCTGGGCCTCGTGGTTGCCCACGGACTTGATGTGCGCCGGCAGGGTGATCGAGCGCTTGTCCACGGAGCCGAGGCCGGCGGCCTCGATCGCCTCGGCGACGTCGGCGGTCTGGACGGCGCCGAACAGGCGGCCCTCCGCACCGGCGGTGCGCTCGAGCTTCACGGTGGCGGACTGGAGCTGCGCGGCCTGGGCCTGCGCGTCCTCCAGGTTCGCCACGGCGCGGGCCGCACGGGCCTTCTGCAGGGACTCGACCTGCTTCTCCCCGCCCTTGGTCCACACGGTGGCGAAACCGCGCGGGAGCAGGTAGTTGCGGGCGTACCCGTTCTTGACCTCGACCACGTCACCGGAGGTGCCGAGACCGGCCACTTCCTGGGTCAGGATGAGCTTTGCCATCTGGGTGTTCCTTCCTTCGCTCGCTCGATCAGCCGCGGCCGGCGCCGGCGTAGGGCAGCAGGGCCACCTCGCGGGCGTTCTTGACGGCCTGGGCGATCTTGCGCTGCTCCTGGACGGTCACGCCGGTCACGCGACGGGCACGGATCTTCCCGCGGTCGGAGATGAACTTGCGCAGCAGGGCCACGTCCTTGTAGTCGATCTCGGTGATCTTGGCGGCCTTGAGCGGGTTGGACTTCGGTTTGGGCTTGCGGAGTTCAGCCTTCGCCATCGTGGTGCTCCTTCAGAGTTCTCTGGAGCCCGCAGAACGGTTCTGCGGGATGGGATCACGCGGCGTCCCGTGCCGGGCACGGGGCCGTGTGCGGTGCGGCCCGGCGGTGCCGGGTCGCGGGTGGGATGGGCCACCGGGGGCGGCCCTCCGGGCGACGCGCGCCCGGACGGAGAGGTCCGTGGTGTTCCGTGTCCGTCGCGGCCGTGGGGGCCGCACCCGGTCAGTGCAGGATCAGAACGGGGGCTCGTTGGAGGACGGGGTGTCCCAACCGCCGCCACCGCCGCCGGACCAGGGGTCCTGCGGTGCGGCCTGGCCGCCGCCCTGCTGCTGGCCGCCCCAGCCGCCGCCCTGCTGGGCGCCGCCGAAGCCGCCGTCGTTGTTCCCCCCGAAGCCGCCGCCGGCCGGGGCGCCGCCGAAGCCGCCCCCTGCTGGCCGCCGCCGAAGCCACCGCCGCCGCCACCGCCGCGCTGGGCGCGGGTGACCTTGGCCGTGGCGAACCGCAGCGCCGGGCCGACCTCGTCCACGTCCAGCTCCCAGCTGGTGCGACGGTTGCCGTCCCGGTCGTCGTAGGAGCGCGCCCTGAGGCGGCCCTGCACGATCACGCGCATGCCCTTGGTCAGCGACTCCGCCACGTTCTCCGCGGCCTCGCGCCAGACCGAGCAGCGCAGGAACAGCGCTTCGCCGTCCTTCCACTCGTTGGTCTGGCGGTCGAACGTGCGGGGCGTGGACGCGACGGTGAAGTTCGCGACGGCCGCGCCGTTCGGGGTGAAGCGCAGCTCCGGGTCGGCGGTGAGGTTGCCGACCACGGTGATGACGGTCTCGCCTGCCATGGTCACTCCTGTCTTCGGGGGTTCTGCCGGTCAGTGACCGGATTCGGGGATCCGGGACTGCTCAGCGGGGTTCCGGTGGGGGCGTCGGGGACTGATCCGATGCTCTCAGACCCTCCGGACACGGTACGAGGATCACTCAGCGGTGATCTTCTGCTCCTCCGGACGGATGATCTTGGTGCGCAGGATCGTCTCGTTGAGGTTCAGCAGACGGTCCAGCTCCTGGGTGGCGGCCGGCTCCGACTGGAAGTTGACGACCACGTAGATGGCCTCGGACTTCTTCTGGATCTCGTAGGCGGTCTTGCGGCGACCCCACACGTCGATGTTGTCGACGGTGCCGCCGGCGTTCGTGACGACCTCGAGGTACTTCTTCAGGGTCGGCTCCACGGTGCGCTCGTCGACCTCAGGGTCGATCAGCACCATCAGCTCATAAGCACGCATGCGAACCCACCTCCTCTGGGCTTGCGGCCGCGGTCTCTCCGCGGCAGGAGGTTCTGTGCTCGTCGTCCGTGTGGTGCTCCGCGCTCTTCGGCGGCACACAGACAACCTGAGCCATCCTAGCAGTTCGAGGGAGGGGCACTGGCGCGGCGCCCACGCACGCGGGCGCCTCCCGCGCCGACGCCTCCCGCGCGTCGAGTCCGCGAGCCAGATGATTCAGTCGTTTTCCGGCCGCTTCTACGACCGAAATCTCTGGCTCGCGGCCATCCAGGAGCAGAAATCTCTGGCTCGCGCCCCCACGCGCAGCCTCACACCCCGCGGAAGAACTCCCGCACGGCCGCCGTCAGGTGCTCCACGTCCCGCACGCCGCACATCTCGCGCGCCGAGTGCATGGACAGCAGGCCCAGGCCCACGTCCACGGTCCGGATGCCCAGGCGGGTCGCCGAGATCGGGCCGATGGTGGAGCCGCAGGGGACGTCGTTGTGGGAGACGAACTCCTGGAACGGCACCCCCGCCACGCCGCACCAGCGGGCGAACGCGGCCTCTCCCCCCGCGTCGGTGGCGTAGCGCTGGTTGGCGTTGATCTTCAACAGCGGGCCGTGGTTCACGCGCGGGTGGTTCACGGGATCGTGCCGCTCGGCGTAGTTCGGGTGCACCAGGTGGCCGGCGTCCGCGGACAGCAGCCAGGACCCCGCGATCGCCCGCGCCCGGCCCTGCCCGGCCACGCCGAGCGCCTCGAGCACGCGCCCCATGACCTCCTCGAGCAGCGGGCCGGCCGCCCCGGACCGCGACGCCGACCCCAGCTCCTCGTGGTCGAACGCGGCGAGCAGCGGGATCACCGGGGCGCCGGCCGCCTCACCGGCCACCCCGCCCGCGACGGTCCCCTCGTACGCGATCACACCCCCGGCGCCGCCGTGCTCGCGCGCCAGCTCCTCGAGCGCCACGAGACCCGCGTGCACCGAGCTCAGGTTGTCCAGCCGACCCGACGCGAAGAACTCGCCCGACAGCCCGAAGAGTCCGGGCGCCTGGGCGTCGGCCACCACGACGTCGTGCCCGCGCACCGCGGCCGGGTCCACGCCGGCGGCGGCCGCGAGCGCGGTCAGCACGTCACCGGGCACGCGGGCGGCCAGACCGTCGGCCTCCGCCTCGCCGGCGTCCTCGCCGCGCGGGGCGAGCGCCCCCACGACGGGGTTCGTGTGCCGCTGCCGCTTCAGCGTCAGCCCCTCGTTGACCTCGCGGTCCAGGTGGATGGCCAGCTGCGGGATGCGCCCCACGGGCCCGGTCGCGGCGAGCACCTGCGTGCCGTCGTCGAGGGCGAGACGCCCGGCGAACCGCAGCTCACGGTCCAGCCACGAGTTCAGCAGCGGGCCGCCGTACACCTCGACGCCGGCCTGCACCCAGCCGTCGGCCGTCACGGTGGCCGGGTTCGGCTTGAGCTTGAACCCCGGCGAGTCCGTGTGTGCGCCGAGCACGCGGAACACCGGCACGACGCCGGCGCTCGGCCCCGCCTCGTCCGGCCCGGCCGCGCGCGCCTCAGCGCCAGCGTGGCGACCCGGCGCGTCCACACCCGTCGGCACGATCCAGGCCACCGCCGCCCCGTCGCGCACCACCACGTAGCCGCCCGGGGCCGACGGGAAGTCGGCCGTCTCGTCCAGACGGGTGAAGCCGACGGCCTCCAGGCGGCGTGCGACCTCCTCCGCGGCGTGGTAGCTGGAGGGCGAGGCGGTCACGAAATCGGCCAGGTCCCGCAGGTGGGCGGGCATCGCGGCGGCGGTGTCATGGGTCACGGGGGTCATGCCCCGACCGTACCGCGCCCCACCACCCCGTCCGGCTACCCTGGCCCGAAAGCGGGCCCGCCGCATCGCCCGCCCCGTCAGCGCAGGAGGAGCCCGCCGTGGACATCATGATCGCCGTCGCCGTGGGGGTCTTCCTCCTGGTGGCGTGGACCGTGGGCGGCTGGGCCATCGTGCGGATGGGCTTCGCTCGGGACGGGGACGCGGCCCGCACCCCCGCCCACGACGACGGCGCCGCGCGTCCGGCGCACCCCGGCGCGGCCGCGGACCCGGCCACCGACCCCCACGTGATCTGGCGCGAACAGATGAAGGCGGCCACGGCCGCCTCCGGGGCGCAGTGCGTCTGCCCGCCACCCCGCGAGGGCGGCGCCGCCGAGGCGGGGACGAGCACGCCGCCGTCGTCCCCGGACTGCCCGATCCACCGCTGGGACTACGCCTGAACCGCGGCCGGCCGGTCTGAGCGGCCCCGGGCCGGGCCGGCGTCCGCGGCGTATGCGCCGGCGAGCGGGTCGGTGTCCGGGTGGCCGCCGTGGTCGCGCTTCACGAGGTCCTCCGCCGGGTGCAGCATCTCCCACACGACGCGCCCGCACAGCCACAGCACCGCGAGCATGTGCGCGAGGATCGCGGCCACGTAGACGGAGTCGTCCATGGAGTGCTGCGGCGGGGTCTCGGCCACCCCCTTGGCCAAGTACATCCACACGGCGAAGAAGTGCAGCGCCTCCACCGTCTGCCACACCCAGAAGTCCCGCCAGCGCGGCAGGGCGAGCGCCAGGAGCGGGATCAGCCAGACCACGAACTGCGGTGAGTACACCTTGTTGGTGAGCACGAACGCCGCCACCACCAGGAACGTCAGCTGGGCCAGCCGCGGGGTGTGCCGCACCCGCACGCCGAGCACGAAGATCCCGAGGCAGCACACCGCGAAGGTCCCGTAGGCCAGCAGGGTCAGGGAGTCCTCCGGCACGAACGCCCACCCGGCCTGCGCGGCGGTCACGTCCCACGCGTGCCACACGCTGGACAGGCCCGGCCCGCGCTCGCCGGAGAAGGTGAAGAACACGGACCACGCCTGGAAGTTCACGACCATGAGCGGCACGTTGACCGCCGCCCACGCCGCCGCCGTGCCCCCGGCCGCGAGCAGGAACGGTCGCCACCGTCGCGAGCGCACCGCCAGGATCAGCAGCGGCCCCAGGATCAGCAGCGGATACAGCTTCATGGCCGCGCCGAGGCCGAACAGCACCCCCGCCGTCAGGGACCGGCCGCGCGACCACGCGTACATGCCGCACGCCAGCAGGGCCACGGCCCACAGGTCCCAGTTGATGGTGCCGGCCAGCACGATCCCCGGGGCCACGGCCACCATGAGCCCGTCCGTCCACCGACGCCCCGCCATCCGGACGGTCAGCACCGCGACGACGGCCCACAGCACCACCACGAACCCGAGGTTCACGAGCCAGAACACCACCGTGCCCTGCTCCGGTGAGAACGGCAGCGCCTGCGTGATCCAGGCCGCCACCGAGCCCACGACGGACATCAGCACGGGGTACTCGAACGTGGAGCCCGCCCGGAACGGCGCCCACGGGTCCGCCGCGAACCCGCGCCCGCCGTAGAGCGCGGCCCAGTCCGAATAGCAGCCCGCGTAGTACACGTCCGGGGCACCCCAGCCGTGCAGCAGGCACGGCGACTTCTGCAGCACGGTCACGACGGCGGCCAGAGCCACCAGCAGCCCCGTCAGCGCCACGGGCCCGGCCCAGGAGCCGGTCCCCCGCCCCGGGCCGTTCGCCGCGAGGCCGCCGGCGAGCTGGAAGCGGCCGCCGCGCTCACCGGGGGCGGGCAGGGCCCCGGACGGTGCGCTGTCAGCGGAACGCCCGGCGGGGGCACCCGGGGCGGTCACGGCGTCGCTCGGGGCGCCGTCCGCGGCGTGAGTGGGCGGCTCGCTGGGGGTCGCGGCATGCGCGGGGGCCGGTCTCATGCCCCCATCCTAGGAAGCCGCCCGGACACCGGACGGGCGGGGCCGCCGTCGTCGGTCGTAGACTGGCGGGGTTGATCCCCGGGTGAGCGCCCCGCCGAACGGCGTGGGCCCCCTGCGCGCGCCCCGCGTGCCCGCACCCGTTCCGGACAGTCGAGGAGAGAACCAGACCGTGGCCACCAACCCCATCCGCGTCGCCATCGCCGGCGTGGGCAACTGCGCAACATCCCTCATCCAGGGTGTGGAGTACTACCGCGAGGCGAAGGCCACGGACACGGTCCCGGGCCTGATGCACGTGCAGTTCGGCGACTACCACGTGTCGGACCTCGAGTTCGTGGCCGCGTTCGACGTGGACGCGAAGAAGGTCGGCCTGGACCTGTCCGAGGCCATCACCGCCTCCGAGAACAACACCATCAAGATCGCGGACGTGCCCCACGCGGACGTCACCGTCCAGCGCGGCCCCACCCTGGACGGCCTCGGCAAGTACTACGCCGAGACCATCGAGGAGTCGGACGTCGAGCCCGTGGACGTGGCCCAGGCCCTCCGCGACGCGGAGGTGGACGTGCTGGTCTGCTACCTGCCCGTCGGCTCGCAGCGGGCCACCGAGCACTACGCCCAGGCCGCGATCGACGCCGGCGTCGCGTTCGTGAACGCCCTGCCCGTGTTCATCGCCGGCACTCCGGAGTGGGCCGAGAAGTTCACCGCCGCGGGCGTGCCGATCGTGGGCGACGACATCAAGTCCCAGATCGGCGCCACCATCACCCACCGCGTGATGGCCAAGCTGTTCGAGGACCGCGGCGTCACCCTGGACCGCACCTACCAGCTCAACGTGGGCGGCAACATGGACTTCAAGAACATGCTCGAGCGCGAGCGCCTGGAGTCCAAGAAGATCTCCAAGACGCAGGCCGTCACCTCCAACACCTCCGCACAGCTGGGCGAGAAGGACGTGCACATCGGCCCGTCCGACTACGTGGCCTGGCTCGACGACCGCAAGTGGGCGTTCGTGCGCCTCGAGGGCCGCAACTTCGGCGACGCCCCGGTCTCGCTCGAGTACAAGCTCGAGGTGTGGGACTCCCCAACTCGGCCGGCGTGATCATCGACGCCGTGCGCGCCGCGAAGATCGCCCTGGACCGCGGCATCGGCGGCCCGATCCTCTCGGCCTCGTCCTACTTCATGAAGTCCCCGCCCGTGCAGCACAACGACGACGCGGCGCACGAGCTCGTGGAGGCCTTCATCCGCGGCGACATCGAGCGCTGACCCGCCCGGTCCCCCGCGGACCGCGCACGACGTCGGCCCGTCACCTTCCCCGTGGAGGTGACGGGCCGGCGTCGTCGTGGGGCGCGCGGCGCCCCGGCCACCGCGCTCAGCGCCGCGCGCCGAGCCGGTCCTCGATGGTGAGCCGGACGAGCTGGGCGTATATGGCCTGGCCGTCGGCGCGGGGGTGCACGCCGTCGGCGGAGAAGTCCGTGACGTGCTGCTTCGCCGCGGCGTCCCAGTCCGCCAGGACGATCCGGTCCGGGTGGGCCTTGGCCTGCGCCTCCATCTGCACCTGCACGTCCGCGATCCAGTCCATCGGGCCGTGCGGCACCACGAGCACGAGCAGCCGGTCCTCGCCGACGGCCGCCAGGATCTTCTCCCAGTCGCCCCGGTGGGTGGTGCCATTGGCGCCCAGGGCCACCACGACGACGTCGCTCAGCTGGCCGTCCGCCTTGAGCTTCTCGAGCTCGTCCGCGGCGTCCCAGATCTGGTAGCCCACCTCCGCCTCCAGCAGCATCCCCGGCAGCTGGTCCATGAGCTTTGGCGCGGCCGAGAGCGAGACGGAGTCGCCGATCAGGGTGACGTCCGGGCCGAGCTCGGACGGCGGCAGGGCCGCGGTGAGCTGCTCCTTGGAGTACGTGGGGCGCGCGACGGCCGGGTCGCCGAGCCCGAGCCCGGACGGCTCGGCGGACGATCCGGGCGAGGACGTCGCGCCGGCCGAGTCCTCCGCGTCCCCGGGGGCGGCCGAGCCGGGTGCCCCCGAGGCCGACGCCTCGGCCCGCTTCGACTGCTCCGCCGCCCGGGACTCGCGGGCCGCCTGCTGCGCCGCCTCGGCGGCCTTGAGGGACTCCTCCGCCTGGGCGATGTCCTGCTCCAGCTGCGTCTGCGCGGGCGAGTGCACCACGGCGGCCACGGCCGCCGCGGGCACGGCCACGAGCCCCAGCGCCGTGGCGGCGGCCGCGAGCCGGCCGATCGGCCCGGCCCCGCCCGTGAACGCCCGCCGCGCGGCCGCGCCCCAGCGGCCGAAGGCGCCCCTGAACCCCTCGTGGAGGATGGGCTCCTCGATCAGCCGGGTGCTCAGGTCGGCGATCAGGGCGGTCAGCAGCAGGATCGCGCCGGCGGCCACGGGCTCGACCCACCCGGGGGCGTCCACGGGCACCATCACGCGCATGATCACGAGCAGCGGCCAGTGCCACAGGTACGCGGCGTAGGAGCGGCGCCCCCACCAGCGCAGGAACCCGTTGCCCAGCACGCGCGAGAGCGAGTCGCGCCGGTCGCCCTGCACGACGTGCCAGACGATGAACGCGACGACGGCGGACAGGCCCGCCAGCACCCCGCGGTACGTGCTCGCGTGGCCGCCGTCGACCAGGGCGAAACCCGCCGCGAGCACCGCCACGGCGCCCCACGCGACGGCCACCCGCCTGATCGAGGTCCGCGGCTCGGGGCCGCCGTGCTCGGGCCGGGGCACGTGGGCCAGGCCGATCGCCACGCACGCGCCGAACAGCAGGCCGAAGGCGTGGGTGTCCGTGCCGAAGTAGAGGCGGGCCTGCTCGAACCCGTGCCACGAGCCCCAGGCCATCCACGCCGCGGAGGCCACGGCCACGACCGCGACCACCAGGATGCGACGTCGGTCCGCCACCCGCCCCGAGTTCACCGTGCTGCGCGGCGGCCAGGTGAGCAGGAGCAGCCCCCAGAGGAGCAGGGGCCAGAGGATGTAGAACTGCTCCTCGATCGCCAGGGACCACAGGTGCTCGAACAGTGGCGGCGAAGCGCGGTTGAAGTAGTCCCCGCCCTGCAGGATCATCACCCAGTTGCTGGTGTAGGTCAGGGCGCCGAACCATTGGCGGCCCAGGCCCGCGGGGAACTCGTCCACCGCCAGCCACGCGAGCGCGGTGGTGCCCACGAGCGCCATCAGCATGGCCGGGATGAGTCGCCGGACGCGCTTCATCCAGAAGGTGCCCAGCGCCACGCCCCGGCCCGCGTCCACACCACGGACCAGGCCGGTGGTGATGAGGAAGCCGGAGAGCACGAAGAACATGTCCACGCCCACGAACCCGCCGCGCAGGAAGGTGGGCCAGGCGTGGAAGACGAGCACGGCGAGCACCGCGATCCCCCGCAGCCCGTCGAGGGCGGTGACCCGTCCGGGGCCGCGACTGACCCGCGTGCCGACCTTGACGGCGGGCACGCCGTCCTGGGGCGGCAGGGCATGGCGGGGCGCGGACGCGGTGCGCTGGTCGGAACTCACAGCGGTCGATCATCCCATCCGAACCTGGATGGGCCAAAGCCTCCGGCCATCCCCACCCGCCCCCACCGCGTTGGGGGCGGTTTCCGGCGGTATTCCCCTCCCAAAGCACCGGTTTCCGCCCCGGAAGCGGGGGCGGGCGCCGGTCAGTGGTTGCGCAGCGCCTCGATGAGCTCGTCCTTGGTCATGGTGGAGCGGCCCTCGATGTCGAGCTCGCGGGCCCGCTTCGCGAGCTCGTCCTTGGTCCAGTCCTCGTAGGAGCCGGCCTCGCCACCGCGCTCGGCGACCTCGTCCCGGCCGTCCCGGGCGGACGCGTTGGCGATCCGCGCGGCCTTCTCCTCGCTCGCGCCCTCGCGGCGCAGCGCCTCGTAGACCTCGGGGTCCTTGATGCTGGAGGTGCCGGGGCCCATGGGAGCGCCGTTCTTCTCGGTCTTCTTCTCAGCCATGCGGCCAGTGTGGTCCCGGCCCGACGACGGGTGGAAGGTCCGCCGCGCCGCCTCAGTCCTGCTGGGCCTCCGGCTGCTCGGCCCACCAGCGCCGCAGCTCCGCCTCGGCCACGGCCTGCTCGTGCGGGCCCTCGTCGAGGCGCCACTCGAGCAGGTGGGTGTACGCCCGGCCCACCACCGGGCCCGGGCGGATCCCCAGCAGCGCCATGATCTGCTGCCCGTCCAGATCCGGCCGCACGGCGGCGAGCTCCTCGGCCTCGGCGATCTCGGCGATGCGCCGCTCGAGGTCGTCGTACGCGTGGGCCAGCCGCTCGGCCTTGCGCCGGTTGCGGGTGGTCACGTCCGAGCGGGTCAGCGCGTGCAGGCGGGGCAGCAGATCGCCGGCGTCGTGCGCGTACCGGCGGACAGCGGAGTCGGTCCAGCCGGCGTCGCCGTAGCCGTAGAACCGCATGTGCAGCTCCACCAGACGGGCCACCGCCTTGATGGTGTCGTTGTCGAACTTCAGGGCACGCAGCCGCTTGCGGACGAGCTTGGCCCCCACGGTCTCGTGGTGCCGGAAGGTGACGGCCCCGCCCTTCTCGAAGCGGCGCGTGGCCGGCTTGCCGACGTCGTGCAGCAGCGCCGCCAGGCGCAGCACGGGGTCGGGGGTCGACGGCGCGTACTCGCCCTCCAGCTCCATGGCCTGCTCCAGCACGGTCAGGGAGTGGGCGTAGACGTCCTTGTGGCGGTGGTGCTCGTCCGACTCGAGCTGCAGGGCGGGCAGCTCGGGCAGGACGTGGTCGGCCAGGCCGGTGCGCACGAGCAGGTCGAGGCCCGCGCGCGGGTGCGCCCCGCACACGAGCTTGACGAGCTCCTCGCGGACGCGTTCGGCGGAGATGATCGTGATCCGCTCGGCCATCGCGGTCATGGCCTGCTCCACCTCGGGGGCCACGGCGAAGCCGAGCTGGGAGGCGAAGCGGGCGGCGCGCATCATGCGCAACGGGTCGTCGGAGAAGGAGTCCTCGGGGGTGCCGGGGGTGCGCAGCACGCCGGCGTGCAGGTCCCGCATGCCGCCGAAGGGGTCCACGAGCTCGAGGGCGGGCAGGCGCAGGGCCATGGCGTTGACGGTGAAGTCGCGGCGCAGCAGGTCGTCCTCGAGGCTGTCGCCGAAGGCCACCTGCGGCTTGCGGCTGGCCGGGTCGTACTGCTCGGCCCGGTAGGTGGTGACCTCGAGCTGCCAGCCGGCCTTGCGGAAGCCGATGGTCCCGAACCGCCGCCCCACGTCCCACGTGGCGTCCGCCCAGCCGGCGCCGACGGCCTCGGACGCGTCCGGGTCGGCGTCCGTGGTGAAGTCCAGGTCCGGCGACGGCCGTCCCAGGAAGAGGTCGCGGACCGGGCCGCCCACCAGGGAGAGCTCATGGCCGGCGGCCTCGAACCTCCGCCCCAGCTCCACGACGACGGCGGGCAGGGTGGCGTCCGCGGGGAAGCCGGGGGGCAGCGCGTGGGTGGCGGTGGTCAGATCCATGATGCCTACAAGGGTGCCAGACGGTCCCGGCACGGGCCCGCGCGGGCCGGGCTAGAGTTGACGGCATGACCCGCCCCGATCCCTCCGCGCACCGGGGCGCCCCCCTGCCCTCCGCGCTGGGGGCGTGGCGTCGCCGGCCGCAGCCGCCTCTGCGCCCCGTCACCCCGGCCCCCGCGGGACCCCGTTCCGCCGCTGCCGCCTCCCTGCCCACGGTGGAGGAGGTCTCCGCCGGCGGCGTCATCGTCCGCGAGCACGACGGCGGCCTCGAGGTGGCCGTGATCGCCCGCTACAACCGCGGTGGCCGGCTCGAGTGGTGCCTGCCCAAGGGCCATCCCGAGGGCGAGGAGGACCACCGGCAGGCGGCGGTGCGCGAGGTGGAGGAGGAGACCGGGATCGCCGGCCACATCCTCGAGCCGCTCGGCGCGATCGACTACTGGTTCACGGTCGCCCAGCACCGCGTCCACAAGACCGTGCACCACTTCCTGCTGCGCGCCACGGGCGGCGAGCTGACCACGGAGAACGACCCGGACCACGAGGCCGTGGACGTCGCATGGGTGCGCCTCGAGGACGTCGCCCGCCGCCTCTCCTTCGCCAACGAGCGCCGGATCGTCGACCTGGCCCGCCAGGTGGTCGACCAGCACTTCCCCCGGGCCGTGCCCGGGGCCCCCGCCCCTGATCCGCCGCCCCCGGCACGGGGCCTTCCGACCACGATTGGGTGACCCTTGAGCAGCAGACCCGCCCCGCGCCGAGCGCAGGACCCCGCCCACGCCGGCGTCGCCGACGAGGAGCCGACGACGACGGACCCCGCCCCCGCCACGGATCCGGCCGCCGTGGACCCCGCGGACGAGACCCCCGAGGGCGAGCGCCGCGCCGGCCGGTCCACCGCGATCATGGCCTCCGGCACGCTCCTCTCCCGCGTGCTGGGCCTCGTCCGTGCGACGCTGGTGACGGTGGCGATCGGCCTGTCCGCGGACATGGCCGACATCTTCGAGATCGCCAACTCCCTGCCGAACGTGATCTACCTGCTCCTGGTGGGCGGCGTGTTCAACGTCGTGCTCGTGCCGCAGCTGATCAAGCACGCCCGCGACGCCGACCGGGGCGCGGACTACACCTCCCGCCTGATGACGCTCGGCACGCTCGTGATGCTTGCCGGCACGGTGGTGGTCATGCTGGCGGCGGCCCCGCTCATGACGGCCCTGACCCGCGGCTGGTCGCCGGAGAAGCTCGAGATGGCCACCGTGTTCGCCCTGTGGTGTCTGCCCCAGGTGTTCTTCTACGGCATGTACGCGCTGGTGGGGCAGGTGCTCAACGCCAACGGGCGCTTCGGCGCCTACATGTGGGCGCCGGTGCTGAACAACGTCGTCGCGATCGGCGCGATCGTGCTGTACCTGGGCATGTTCGGGGCGTACCGGGCCGGGGACGACCTCGCCGGGTGGACGAGCGCACAGACGGTCGTGCTGGCCGGCGGCCACACCCTGGGCGTCGTGCTGCAGGCCGTGATCCTCTTCCTGCCGCTGCGCGGGCTCGGCCTGGGTCTGCGCCCGCGGTTCGGCTGGAAGGGGATCGGCCTGCGGGACACCGGCCGGATCGCCGGGTACACCCTGATCACGATGGTCGCCACGAACGTGGTGCTCCTGCTGTGCCAGCGGTACGTCACCTCCGCCACGGAGGCCCGCGACCGCGGCGAGCTGCGCATCCCGGGCACCGAGACCTGGAGCGCCGAGATGGCGCAGGCGGCCATCCCCGGCGTGGCCGCGTACAACATGGCGATGCTGATGGCCGTGCTGCCCCATTCGGTGTTCGTGCTCTCCCTGGCCACCGTGCTCTTCAACCGGTTGGCCCGCGCCATGGGCCGCCAGGACATGTCCGCGGTGCGGCGCACGACGGCGCAGGGTCTGCGCGCGTTCACCGTGCCGCTGATGTTCTGCCTGGCCGGCGTGGTGGTCCTGGCGGGCCCCCTGGGCCGCGTCTTCGGCTCGACGGCCGAGACGGCGATGGTGGCCGGCGTCGCGGTGGGCTCGGTCCTGCTCGCGCTGGCGCTGTCCATCCCGTTCCGCTCGGGCTCCTTCTACCTGCTGCGCGTGTTCTACGCCGCCGAGGACGCCAAGGTGCCGATGGTGGTCCAGGTCAGCGGCTCGCTCCTGATGCTGCTGCTCTCGTGGGCGGGCGCGATGCTGCTGCCGCTGTGGTCCATGGCCCTGTGGGTCGCGGTCGCCTCGTCCGTCTCGTACGTCTACCAGTTCGTCCTGACCCATGTGCTCACCGTGCGCCGGTTCGGGGACTACGGCCTCGCATCCGTGCTGCGCGCCCACGTCCAGACCGGCCTGGCCGCGCTGGCCGCGGCGGCCGCGGGCGTCGTCGTCGTGTGGCTGCTGGGCGGGTACACCGGCGGGTTCGCGTGGAACTCCATCGGGACGGCGCTGCTCACGTGCGCGGTGGCGGCCGTGGCGATGGGTCCGGTGTACCTGATGGTGCTGCGGGCCATGCGGTTCCCCGAGCTGGACGACGCCCTCCGGCCGCTCGTCGCCCGCGTGCCGGCGCTGGGTCGTCTGCTGCGCGTCGGCTGATCCCTGGCCGCAGCGGCCTCGCCACGTATCATCTGATTCCGACCCCGTCGTCAGGAGAAGAGCTCGTGCCCCAGCCCATCGCCGTCGGCGCCGTCCTGGGCGGCCGCTATCGCATCACCCAGCACGTGGTGACGTCCGCGGACCAGGACATGGTGTTCCTGGGCACGGACCAGGTGCTCAACCGCCACGTCACCGTGCTCGTGGCCTCCCGTGAGAACGCCACGCAGGTGGCCTCGTCCGCGCGGGAGCTGGCCACGGGCGAGCGCACCGACGACGTGCAGGTGCTCGACCTGGGGCTGTCCGAGGGCCGCACGTACCTGATCGCCGGCGGGGACCCCGACCCGGACGTCCTGCTGGGTCTGGCGTACCCGCAGGAGCTGTACGTGGAGCCGTTCCAGACGGACAGCCTCGGCTCCGAGCTGTTCGGCGAGTCGCGGACCGGAGACCCCCACGCCTACGACGACGACGAGGCGTACTACACCGACCTCGACCGCCGGCTCCGCGCGGACGAGGACGAGGCCCAGCGTCGTCCCGGGTTCCTGAACCGCCTCTCCGAGCGCCTCGCCGAGCGGGTCCGTCCCTCCGACGGCACCGCGGCGAAGGCGGCCGCCGGGGCGTCGGCCCTGGCCGCGGCGGACGCCGCCACCCGGAAGCAGCAGGAGGAGCGCGAGCGCGCGGAGCGGGAGGCCGCCGAGCGTGCAGAACGCGAGCGCAAGGAGGCCGAGGAGAAGGCACGCGCCGAACGGGAGGCCTCGGAGCGGGCCGAGCGGGAGCGCAAGGAAGCCGCCGAACGCGCAGAACGCGAGCGTCGGGAGGCGGAGGAGCGTGCCGAGGAGGAGCGCCGCGCCGAGGCCGAGCGCGCCCGTCGCCAGGCGGAGCAGGAGGCTGAGGAGCGGGCCGCGCGCGAGCGGGAGGCCGAGCAGGCCCGGCTGGCCGCGGAGCGGGAGGAGGCCGAGCGCCGCGAGCTCGAGCGCCGGGCCGAGGCCCGCCGTCGTGCCGAGGAGGAGCGGGCCCGGGAGGCCGAGCGGCGCGAGGCTGAGAAGCGCGCGGCCCAGGAACGCGAGGCCGCGGAGCGCGAGGCTGAGAAGCGCGAGGCCCAGGCGGGCACCGCCGCACTCCCGGCTGTCGCGGCGGGTGCCGCCGCCGCGCAGGCCACCGACGCCGATGCCGACGGGGCCACGCCGCCCACCGAGCCCGTCGAGCCCGTCGAGCCCGTGGCGGCCGAGAAGACCGACGCGCCGGAGCCGGTCGCCCCGGACACCGAGGCGATCCCCGTGCGGCGCCAGCGACCCGTCCCCCGCCGAGCGATCGCGGCCGAGTCCGCGCCGCCCGTCCACGAGGAGTCCCGCGGCACGGCGGCGCCGGTGGCTGCCGGGGCCGCAACGGGGGCCACCGCGGCG
Organism: Micrococcus sp. GPGPB33; assembly: GCF_037853785.1. Classification (NCBI taxonomy): domain Bacteria; kingdom Bacillati; phylum Actinomycetota; class Actinomycetes; order Micrococcales; family Micrococcaceae; genus Micrococcus; species Micrococcus sp. GPGPB33. Next base: position 682,502 of record NZ_JAQMWO010000002.1, on the reverse strand, counting down.
GCTGCCGGTTCGACGTCCGCCGCCGCGGCTCCGGATGCCCTGGCCGCCCCGGCCACCACCGGGGGCGGCGACGGCGCCACGGTGGCCGACCCGGGCGACGGCAACGGCCGCACGCGCGGCGGCGGTCCGCTGGCCCTGCTCCTCGTGCTCGGCCTGCTGGCGGCACTCGTCGTGGGCGGGGTGCTGCTGGCCCATAACCTGCGCGGCGGGCCGGCCCCGCAGGCCGCGTCGTCCGAGTCCGCGTCGTCCGAGTCCGCATCGGACACCCCGTCGCCGTCGGAGAGCACCAGCCCCTCCCCCACCCCGACCAGCGAGAGCGCCGCGGCCGCCCCGCAGCCCGTCCAGGCCCTGCGCTCGGTGCCGGACCTGCCGGAGCACGAGGCCGAGCACGACGCGGACCTGCCCAACCTCATCGACGGCGACCCCACCACCGTGTGGCGCACCTTCGCCTACACGCGGCCGAACTTCGGCGGCTATGTGGAGAGCATGAACCTCGTGGTCCAGCTCGAGGACCGCACCGAGGTGAACGAGGTGACCCTGCAGAGCACGGGGGCCACCGGCGGCGCCTGGTTCGCCTACATCGCCGACTCCCCCGAGGGCGCGAACGCCAAGGAGATCGGCAACGGCACCTTCGACCAGAACACCGTTTCCATCCCCGTGCCCTTCGAGGGCGCCGAGGCCGAGGCCGAGTACGTGATCGTCAGCCTCACCTCGCTGCCCCAGCTGGAGGGCTCGACGTCGGACCTCCCGTTCGGCCTGCGCCTCGGCGAGATCGCCGTCCGCTGACCCCGCGCCCGGGCGACGGCGCGCCGGACCTTCCGGCCGCCGTCGCCGGACGTCGCTGCACCGCGGCCCCGGCACCGCGGAATACCCGCCCGTGGCTCCGCCGTTGTCCTGGAGGAGCGTCCACCACCCCGATCCACTGGAGGAACCCGTGGCCCCCACCGCCCAGGACCAGAGCGTCCACAACGTCGTGATCGTCGGATCCGGCCCCGCCGGATACACCGCGGCGATCTACACCGCCCGCGCCGAGCTCTCCCCGGTCCTGGTGGCCGGGGCGGTGACCGCGGGCGGCGAGCTGATGAACACCACCGAGGTGGAGAACTTCCCGGGCTTCCCGGAGGGTGTGCAGGGGCCCGAGCTGATGGCGAACCTCGAGGCCCAGGCCCGCCGGTTCAACACGGAGGTCGTCTACGACGACGTCGTGCAGGCCGACCTGACGTCGAACCCCAAGGTGCTCACGCTCGGCGACGGCACCCAGCTGCGCACCCACGCGGTCATCCTCACGACCGGCTCCGCCTACCGGAAGCTCGGCGTTCCCGGCGAGGAGCGCCTCTCCGGCCACGGCGTCAGCTGGTGCGCCACGTGCGACGGCTTCTTCTTCCGCGAGCAGGAGATCGCGGTCGTGGGCGGCGGCGACTCCGCCATGGAGGAGGCCCTGTTCCTCACGAAGTTCGCGTCCAAGGTGACCGTGCTGGTCCGCAAGGACGAGCTGCGCGCCTCCAAGGTGATGGCCCACCGTGCCATGGAGAACGAGAAGATCGAGTTCCGCTGGAACACCGAGGTCACGGAGGTGACGGGTGACGACAAGGTCAACACCCTCCGCCTGCGGGACACCCGCACCGGCGAGGCGTCCACGCTGGACGTGACCGGCCTGTTCGTCGCCATCGGCCAGGACCCGCGCACGGACCTGGTGCAGGGCCAGGTGGAGCTCACGCAGCACGGCACCATCCGCATCGACCATCCGTCCTCGCGGACCTCCCAGCCGGGCGTCTTCGCCGCCGGCGACGTCACGGACCACACCTACCGCCAGGCCATCACCGCCGCCGGCTCGGGCTGCGTGGCCGCCCAGGACGTGGAGCACTACCTCGCGACCGTGGCCGATGTGGAGGAGGCCGCGCCGGCCGGCCCGGAGTCGGACGCGAACCCGGCATGAGCCACTGACTCATGACCCCTGACAGAGCGTCATGAGTCATGTCGATAACACCCCTGTCCACCCTCGTCAGACACAGAACAACCCCCAGGAGGCTGCCATGAGCACCATCACCGTCACCGACGCCGACTTCGACCAGAAGGTCCTCCAGTCCGAGCTGCCCGTCCTCGTGGACTTCTGGGCCGAGTGGTGCGGCCCGTGCCGCATGCTCGGGCCCGTCCTGGAGGACATGGCCGTGGAGCACGAGGGCAAGGCCGTGATCGCCAAGCTCAACGTGGACGAGAACCCGGCCATCGCCGCGCGCTACGGCGTCACCTCCATCCCGCTCGTCGTGGGCTTCCAGAACGGCGAGAAGGTCGCCGAGTCCGTGGGCGCCAAGCCCAAGGCCGCGCTGGAGAAGGAGTTCTCGGCCCTGCTCGGCTGAGCCCCTCCCCCACTCACCACGACGGCCCCGTCACCCGAAAGGGTGGCGGGGCCGTCGTGCGTCGATCTTCAGGACCCGCGGCGGGTGCCCGTGGACGCCGTCCGCGGGAAGTCCGGATCAGGACTTCTTGCCCTTCCCCTTGCCGTCCTGACCGCCCTGGATGAGGTCCATGATGCGGTTCAGGTCCTCCACGGTGGTGAAGTCGATGGCGATGCGACCCTTGCGCGCGCCGAGGGTGATCTTCACGGCGGTGTCCAGGCGGCTGGTGAGCGCGGTGGCGTAGTGGTCCAGGCGCTCGTGGCGGGCGTCGTCCGTGCTGCGCCGCGGCGTGCGGCCCGGCCGGAGCCCGCCCTGCAGCTGCGCGACCGCCTCCTCCGTGGCCCGGACGGACAAGCCCTCCGACTGGATCCGCTGCGCCAGACGCTCCATGTCCGACGGGTCCGTGAGTCCGAGCAGCGCACGAGCATGGCCGGCCGAGAGCGTGCCGGCGGCCACGCGGCGCTGCACGAGGGGCGGCAGCTTGAGCAGCCGCAGCGTGTTGGAGATCTGCGGACGGGAGCGGCCGATGCGCTGGGACAGCTCCTCCTGCGTGCAGGCGAAGTCCTCCATGAGCTGCTGGTAGGCGGCGGCCTCTTCGAGCGGGTTCAGCTGGGAGCGGTGCAGGTTCTCCAGCAGAGCATCCCGCAGGAGGTCCTGGTCCGGGGTCTGGCGGACGATCGCCGGGATGGTGTCCAGGCCGGCCTTCTGGGTGGCGCGCCACCGGCGCTCGCCCATGATCAGCTCATAGGGGGTGGGGCCGTCCACCTCGCGCACGACGATCGGCTGCAGGATGCCGACCTCGCGGATCGAGGTGACCAGTTCCGCCATGTGGTCCTCGTCGAACACCTCACGCGGCTGCCGCGGGTTGGGGTGGATGTCCCCCACCGGGATCTCCCGCAGGACCGCGATGTCTGCGGACACGGTCCCCTCGGTCGCGGCGGACTCAACGCTCGAGTCCGCCGGTTCCTTCCTCGACGACGTCGCGGAGGTTGGACGCTTGCTGGGCGCCTTCACCGTCGGCATGGCCGGACGCCCCTTGGTCGACCGCGCCGCAGGTGCATCCTCGGAGTCTGCGGAGAAGAACACGTCGACGGGACGCTGCGCGGGTCGCGAGACACGCTTCGACGGGGTGGTCCCTGCCTTCGTGGCTGACGCGGTGCCCCGGCCAGTCGTGGACGTTGATTTCGAGACCTGAGCGGCGCCGCCCGTGGTCTTTCTCTGGGAGGCCGACGGGACAGGCTCGCTGGGCTCCCCTGACGTCTCGGTCGTCGCGGTGCTCCGCGTCGATGTCATGGTGGTCTCCTCTGCCGCGCCGGCCTTCGGGCCGCTCTTCGCCGGCGTCGGAGAGTCCTTCGGGGAGGGTGCCTCGGCGTTCTCTTCCGGGGCTTCTACAGTGCTCTGGATCAGGGCGCCGAGGCCTCGCCCCAGGCCTCCTCGACGGCTCGTCTTCAACGGGTCCTCCTGCAGTGAGTGGGTCTGCGATCAGTGTAGGTGAGCGGCTCGGTCTCGTTGGTCCCGGGCGGCGGAAAGACACTCCTCGAGGTGCTCTGGCCCTGACCGCCGGGGGGCGCGCGAGGGCCTGACACGTGCAAGGGGCGCGGCGAGGTTCGGGCCTCGGTTCTGGGGTGAGACGTCCGTATTGGGCCCGGACGGCAGGATGTGGGCGCGCGGACAGCACCTGCCGCGAGCGTGAGTGTTTCACGTGGAACACTCCGAGTGGGGGCGCTTCGAAAGGGTGCCGCTGCAATCCTCAAGACCTCCTCGTGTTCCCTCTCGAGGTTCACTCGTTTCACATGAAACGCGAGCCCGCGTCGACGAGCGGACGGTATCAGAATCACAGTCGTTCAGTTTTTTTTCATGTGCTCCCCGGCCGATCAGCCCTCCGTGCGGACGGTACTCAGATCGCTGGCTACCCGCATGATGATGTGCTTCATCGGACGCGCAATGGCGGACCAGCAGCGAAGCACTCGTCCCACTTCCCCGCGGTGTGATGTGAACACTCGAATCGCCGAACGGATGAGCTCGGCCTACTCGTCGCTTCGCCGTCAGTGCTTCCTCACACCCGCGCAGCTCACGAATTGAACGCTGCTTCACCATCCGCGTTTCACGTGAAACACGGACGAGTCTGTCATCCAAGTACGACATGAGTTCGGGTGGGCCACGTGCTCGCTCACCCGCGGGTTAGTGCCACATTCCTGCGCCATTCTCGGTCAGCTCGCTCCCGGCACGGATCGTGTGCTCCCTGGATCGCCTGGGATTGTGACCTCGCGGCACGGCGCTTTCACCCGAAGCTCGTTTCACGTGAAACGTATCGTTCGAAGATTCGACCATGCACTCGTGCCACGGAAGTCCGCCCACGAGCGGGTTGCATTCAGACGCCGGCGTCCATAGGAAACGTGAGATGCGTTCGAGGTTCAGACTCCTCGCGCTGCTGACGTCGTGACCCGGGCGCGTCGAGCGTCGGACGTCGGTCGTTCGGTTTCACGTGAAACGTGGCGGCGTACTGGGCACGAACGCCGGGTCGCGGGTCCCATGTCGCGCAGCTTGCACCGACTTGTGCCGTTGACCGTACTGTTCGATGTAGTCGCTGCCGTCAGCAGCGGCCGTACAGTCATATGGCAGGCCCTTCCGCCCGACAGACCGGACCCATTCCTCCCGTCTGCCCATTCCGCCCATTAAGGTTCACGTCCGACTCGTGTGGAACCGGGTCTTCACCCGTCCGTCCGCACGCGGCTCCCTCCAGGGATCGACGCTAGATCTACGCGCGAGCATCGTGTTTCACGTGAAACCCCCGGCGACCGGCCGATTACTCGACGCCCTGGTTCCCACGTCGCTGCAAGACAGAACCACACGGCCCGCCCCATCCCGCACGGAGCCGCCGCGGGCTCCCCGGGGGCCTCCACCGCAGTCACCATTCACACGCCGTCCCCGTGCCCAGCCGTCAGACGCCACAGGAGACTGAGCAGGGCTCATCAACACCGCAGAGGCATCTACGGCCGCACACCTAAGACGTCCTTTGTCCACAGATACTGTCCACATATCAACATCGACGTCCGCTGGTGACCACGTCAAGACGCCTGTTGGCCAGTTCAACCACTTGTCTCTGTATACATTGGGGGCACACGACCGCTCTTCCTCACTGGAGGCTCTCTTTCTCCGCACACAGGAATGCACAGCAGAACTGTCCTTCAGGCGCCGCCAATCGGCCCCTTCTATTCAGTCGAATCGCAGCAGTCCACCACGCCGCTGACGTCTTGCTCTCGCACACGCTGACGACAGACCGGCCGCGCGCCTCGCGACGACACCACGGCTCGAGCTCTGCTCTGTCCCCCGATTCCCTGCACGTCACCGACGGCGAGGTGGTCTGACCGTGGGGGAGAGGGGGCACCCAGTCACAGCACCCGGCCTGCTCGCTGGCTGCATCCTCGAGGCTGCAGCGCACCCGGGTGAAGGAGGAGGGACGGACCATGCCCTGCACGGCCGCGCCCGGCGGCCAGGACGTTCCCCACGCGTCGCGCAGCCCTCGCGGAGCACTTCAACGCAGCGTGCACCGCCGGCCATCACAGCCGCGGTCTCCGCCCCGCCGCCATGCCGTTCACCCCGTGAGTTCGTGCGTCGCGGCCCGCAGCTGCACCCAGGCCTCGCGACAGGTGCGCCTGGCCGGCGGCGGAGGGGCCGGGCCAGGGGAGGAGAGGGGAGCGCGTCAGACGGAAGCGGTCTACCATGGGCACCCCTCCCCATCGTCCCGCTGCGGCGGCACCACGCTCGCACCCTCCGAGAAGGTCGTTTCACGTGAAACACGAACTTCCGATATGCCCAGCGTTTCCGCTTGTCTTTTCACCCCTCACCTTCCGGGCCGCACTTACTCGCGACGAAGCCCGCCGGGGGTTCGATCCCTCCGGCGGGCCCCAGCGTCGTCAGCGGCGCCGTCCGGTGGCCGCAGCAGCGGCCGCCTGGGCGTCAGCCCTTCAGGGCCGTCGGCGCACCGCGGCCGGCGATCTCCGCGGCCGCCTCCCGGTACGCCACGGCGCCGGCCGAGGCCGGGTCGTAGGTCAGCACCGTCTGCTGATAGCTGGGGGCCTCGGAGATGCGGACGTTGCGGGGGATCGCGGTGTTCAGCAGCTGCTCCGGGAAGTGCGTCCGGACTTCCTCCGCCACCTGCACGGCGAGGTTGGTCCGCGCGTCGAACATCGTCAGCAGGATGGTGCTCACCTGGAGCCGCGGGTTCAGGTGCTTCTGGATCATCTGCACGTTCTTGAGCAGCTGGGAGAGGCCCTCGAGGGCGTAGTACTCGGCCTGGATCGGGATGAGCACCTCCTCGGCCGCCACGAACGCGTTGACCGTCAGCAGGCCCAGGGACGGCGGGCAGTCGATGAACACGTAGTCCAGCCGCTCCTGGCCGTCCTCCTCGCGCCAGGCGGTGTACGCCTCGAGCGCCCGCGACAGTCGCTGTTCGCGGGCCACCAGCGAGACCAGCTCGATCTCGGCACCGGCCAGGTCGATCGTCGCGGGCACCACCTGCAGGCCGTCCACATCCGGGGCGTCCTGCACGACGTCCTGGATCTCCATCTCGCCCAGGAGCACGTCGTACACGGAGGCCACGTCTCCGGTGTGGGGGATGTTCAGCGCGGTGGACGCATTGCCCTGCGGGTCGATGTCGACCACCATCACCCGCATGCCCGCGCGGGCGAGGGCCGCGGCGAGGTTGACCGTCGTCGTCGTCTTGCCGACGCCGCCCTTCTGGTTGGACGTCGTGAACACGCGGGTGCGGTCGGGGCGCGTCAGACGGCGACGCTGGAGCCGCGCGGGCTCCTCGGCGTCGGCGCCGCCCTTCTCGGCGGTCCGGCCGGTCCACTTCTGGCGCAGGGCCCTCCAGGCCCCACCCCGGCTCTCCTGCTCCTGCGCCATGCGGCTCTACCTCCTGGGTCGCGGGTGTGCGGATCTGCTGCCGCCCGGCCCGTCCCGTCCCGGTGGGGGAGGGGTCAGCGGGGACGCGCGCTGACGCGCACGACGGTGGTGGTCTCGGGCAGCAGGCCCTCGCCCACCGTGAGGATCTCGGGCTCGGCACCACCATACTTGCGCAGGACCTTGCGGGCGGCGGCGATCTCGTCGGCCGCGGAGCGGCCCTTGATGGCCAGCAGCTCCCCGGCGCCCTGCAGCATCGGCATGGTCAGCGGCACGAGGGTCTTCAGCGCGGACACGGCGCGGGCGGTCACGACGTCGACGTCGAGGTTTCCGGAGACCTGCTCGGCGCGGCCGCGGATCACGTCCACGTTCTCCAGGCCGAGGTCGGCGACCACCATGTCCAGCCACTCCACGCGCCGCTCGAGCGGCTCGATGAGCAGGAACTGGCAGTCGGGGCGCGCGAGCGCGAGGCACAGGCCGGGCAGGCCCGCGCCGGAGCCGACGTCGGCCACGAGCGCGCCCTGCGGGAGGAGCTCCTCGACCACGGCGCAGTTCAGGACGTGGCGCTCCCAGAGACGGGGCGCCTCGCGCGGGCCGATCAGGCCCCACTCGATGCCGGTGTCCGCCAGGTGGGCCACGTATGCCTCGGCCCGGGGGAGGGCCTCGCCGAACAGCTCGACGGCGGCCGGCCGCAGCGCATCGGTCAGCGGCGGCGCCGGCTGCCCCACGGGCGCGGGGCGGTCGCCCCGGTCCTGCGGATCCAGCCCGGGGCGCCGCTCGTAGGCCGAGCCCCGCTCAGTCATCGGCGGAGATGACCACGTGCCGGCGGGCGCCCTCGCCCTCCGACTCGGAGGTCAGGCCGGCGTCCGCGACGACGTCGTGGACGATCTTGCGCTCGTACGCGCCCATGGGCTCGAGGTGCACGGGACCCTCGCCGTCGCGGACGCGCTCGACGGCCGCCTGGGCGGCGGTGCGCAGGGCGACGTTGCGGCGCTCCCGGTGCCCGCAGACGTCCAGGATCAGCCGGGAGCGGTGCCCCGTGGCGGCGAGCACGGCCAGCCGGACGAGCTCCTGCAGGGCCTCCAGGGTGCGGCCGTCGGGGCCGACGAGGCCGTCCAGGCGCTCGTCGTGGTCCTCGGAGACGACGGACACGTACGTGCGCCCGTCGCGGACCTCGATGTCGATGTCCCCGTCCAGGTCCGCGATGTCGAGCAGCTCCTCGACGTAGTCCGCGGCGACGTCGCCCTCCTCCTCGAGGCGGCGCACCGCCTCCGAGACGGCGGCACCGTCCTGCTCCGCGACGCGAGAGCCCTGACCCACGGGGGTCTCGACGACGGCGTCCTCGGCCTCGGGGGCCGGGGTCACGTTCTCGGCGGACATGCTCACTTCCTCCTGCGGTTCTTGCGCTGGGGCTGGACGCGCTGACCCGACTGGCGGACGACCTCACCGTTCAGCACGGCACCGCCGCGGCCCGCCTGGGTGTGCGCGGACGAGGGCGTGGCCTCGGCGTTCGACACCTTCTGGCCCACGGGGGGCAGGCCCTTGGCGGCGCGGCGCTCGTTGAGCTCCTTCTCGGCGAGGGAGCCCGGGGTCGGGTTGTTGCGGATGATCCACCACTGCTGGCCGACGGCCCAGAAGTTGGAGTAGGTCCAGTACAGGAGCACGCCGATCGGGAAGTTGATGCCGCCGATGCCGAAGATCAGGGGCATGGCGTAGAGCATGACCTGCTGCGTCTGCATCATCGGGCCGGTGAGGGCCTGCTGCGTCATGTTCTTCGTCATGAGCATCTTCTGCATGAAGAACATCGAGCCCGACATGAGCAGGATCAGCACGATCGCCGTGATGATCACGGGCGTGCTGCCCGGCGCGCCCAGCGAGTTCATGAAGGTGTCCGACATGCGGGCGCCGAAGATCGTGGAGCCCTCGAAGGAGCGGATCTGGTCCGCGGACAGGGCGTCCATGGCCTCGCCGCGCTCGGCCGCGCCGCGGGCGCCGATCAGCACCTGGTAGAGCGCGAAGAAGAACGGCATCTGGATCAGCAGCGGCAGGCAGGCGGCGAACGGGTTCGCCTTGTGCTCCTTCATGAGGGCCTGCTGCTCCATGGCCATGGCCTGGCGGGAGAGCTGGTCCTTCTTGCCCTTGTACTTGGCCTGCAGCTTCTGCAGCTCCGGCTGGATGGCCTGCATGGCGCGCTGCGCCTTGATCTGCTTGACGAACAGCGGGATCAGCAGGGTGCGGATGAGCACCACCAGCAGGAGGATGGACAGGGCCCACGTCCAACCGGAGTCCGCGGACAGGCCCGCGAACTCCAGGACGCTGTGGAACGCCCCGAGCAGCCAGGACATCAGCCAGCGGAACGGGGAGAGGATGGCTTCGAACATGGGGGTCAATCCTCCTGCGGGAGATCAGGTGGGATGGGAGGGTGGTTCAGGGCGAGGATGCGCGGCTGCCGGCCCGGCGGCCAGCGCCGGTGCCCGGGCGGGACCGGGTCCACGCCCCCGTCGTTCCAGGGATGGCACCGGCCGATGCGCCGCGCCGCGAGCCACGACCCCTTCACCGCGCCGTGCACGTGCACGGCCTCCAGCCCGTAGGCGGAGCAGCTGGGGAAGAACCGGCACACGGGTCCGTACAGCGGGGAGACCACGGCCCGATAGACCGTGAGCAGGCCGGCCAGCAGCGCGGACGGCAGCGCGCGCAGCGGCCCCCACTCACGGGAGGGCTCGAGCACGACGAAGGGCGAGGGCATGACGGTCATCTACGCGTGCTCCGAGGCGGCGGGCAGGTGCGGCTTCAGGGCCTTGCCGAGCGCGCCGACGGTCTCGCGGCGCAGCAGCGCGTAGTCCGCCTCGGCGGCGGCCGGCAGCGCGCGGACCTGCACCAGAACCGGCAGGTCGCGCAGCGGGGGCAGGCGCATCTGATCCGCGACGACGGTGCGCAGCCGCCGCTTCACCCGGTTGCGGGTCACCGCGTTCCCCACGGCCTTGGACACGACGAACCCGGCCCGCGGCCGAGGGGCGCTCGGCGACGTGGACCGGGTCTGGTCGGGGTCCGTGGCGACGCTCACCACGACGGTGCGCCGACCCGCGCGGGTGCCGGTGCGACCGAGGTGACGGAACTCCGCGGGCGTGCGGACGCGACGGTCACGGGGCAGCACGGGGCGCGCCGTCCCTGGACCGACGTCCTCAGGCGGACAGCTCGGCGCGGTTCTTGCCGCGGCGAGCGGACAGGATGGCGCGGCCGGCGCGGGTGCGCATGCGGGCACGGAAGCCGTGCTTGCGGGCACGACGGCGGTTGTTGGGCTGGAACGTGCGCTTGGTCACTGTGATCTCTCCACGACGTGTTGTGTGCCTTCGACCGTCGACCTGAGCAGGTGGACCAGGGGGAAGGACCGGTGAGGCTCTGACATGAAATCCCCGGCGGGCACGATCAACCGACACCCGGGGGACCAGACAACTCTAGTGGCCGGGGTGCGCGGGGGTCAAACGGGTGCGCGCGGATCCCGGACGCGCACGGGCGCCCGGGACGGTCGTCCACAGGATGATAGGGGTTGTCCACCGTCTGTGCACAACCCTGTGGACAACCGTTAGACTCCGAGCACCGTCGTCCGTCTCGCGCAGCCGCCCCCTCCCCGGGGACGTCTGTCCCAGGAAAGGAAGCCTCCGTGGTGGCAGACCAGGCCGTGCTCAGCTCGTGGCGCTCCGTCGTGGGCTCCCTCGAGGACGACGCGCGGGTCAGCGCCCGCCTCATGGGCTTCGTCTACCTGGCCCAGCCGCAGGGCCTCATCGGCAACACGCTCCTGCTGGCCGTGCCGAACGAGACCACCCGCGAGACGCTCCAGGGCACCCAGGTGGCCGACGCCCTCACGGACGCCCTCACCAAGGAGTTCCGCGAGGAGATCCTGCTGGCCATCTCGATCGACGCGAACCTGCAGCCGCCGCGGACCCCCTCCTCGGAGGCCCGGCGCTCCTCCCTCGCCGGCGGGCCGTCCGCCGCCGCGGCGCCGGACGTCGAGCTGCCCCCGGCCGCGACCGCCGCCACCTCCCGCCGCGCCGTCGCCGAGGAGCTGCCGGGCTTCCGCATCGAGCCGCCGGCCGACGTCGCGCCCGCTGCGACCGCGGCCCCGAACGGGAACGGCAAGCCGACCCCCGCGCCGCCGTCGACGTCCGCGGAGACCAGCCGCCTCAACGACCGCTACCACTTCGAGACGTTCGTGATCGGCTCGTCCAACCGGTTCGCGCACGCCGCCGCGAACGCGGTGGCCGAGGCGCCGGCGAAGGCGTACAACCCGCTGTTCATCTACGGCGAGTCCGGCCTGGGCAAGACGCACCTGCTGCACGCGATCGGACACTACGCCCGTCGCCTCTACCCGGGCCTGCGGGTGCGGTACGTGAACTCGGAGGAGTTCACCAACGACTTCATCAACTCCATCCGCCACGACGAGGGCGCCTCGTTCAAGCAGGTCTACCGCAACGTGGACATCCTGCTGATCGACGACATCCAGTTCCTGGCGGACAAGGAGGCGACGGTCGAGGAGTTCTTCCACACCTTCAACACGCTCTACAACAACAACAAGCAGGTGGTCATCACCTCGGACCTGCCGCCCAAGCAGCTCTCCGGGTTCGAGGACCGGCTGCGCTCCCGCTTCGAGTGGGGGCTGATCACGGACATCCAGCCGCCGGACCTCGAGACGCGCATCGCGATCCTCCGGAAGAAGGCGGAGGCCGAGGGGCTCGTGGCCCCGCCGGAGGCGCTGGAGTACATCGCCTCGCGCATCTCCACGAACATCCGCGAGCTCGAGGGCGCGCTGATCCGCGTGACCGCGTTCGCCTCGCTCAACCGGCAGACCGTGGACATCGAGCTGGCCGAGCATGTGCTCAAGGACCTGATCACGGACGAGACGGCGCACGAGATCACGCCGGAGCTGATCCTGCACGCCACGGGGGAGTACTTCAATCTCACCCTCGAGGAGCTGACCAGCAAGTCCCGCACCCGCACGCTGGTGACGGCGCGGCAGATCGCCATGTACCTGCTGCGCGAGCTGACCGAGATGTCTCTGCCCAAGATCGGCCAGGTCCTGGGCGGTCGCGACCACACCACCGTCATCCACGCGGACCGCAAGATCCGCGAGCTGATGGCCGAGCGGCGGACGATCTACAACCAGGTCACCGAGCTCACCAACGAGATCAAGCGGAAGCAGCGCGGCGCCTGAGCCACCCACTGCCCCCCCTCGAGTCCCGGTTCGAACCTTCGACCGGGACTCGAGTCTTCCTCCACATTGTCCACCGGTGTGGACAACTCTGTGGAGAACCCCCGCCGCTGTGGACAACCTCCGCCCCTGTGGATGGCGGAATCAGGCCGCTCACGCCGCGTCCACACCCCTGGGGACGACGACGGTGCACAGGCTGGTGAATCACACGGATGTCATTCGCTTGCCCACACGTATCCACAGGTCTCCACAGCCGAAAACCGCATGATCTCGCGGGTTTCGACGGGTGTGGATGTGCCCTGTGGACAGTAATGTGGACAACTGGGGGGTGGATCCGGGGATGAGTCTGGACAACTCCGGTCGGGCCTGTGCAGAGCGGGGGGAGGGCCTCCGGGGCTCGTCCACACCGGATGCACACCCCGAACGAGCGGGCGTCCACACGGTTCCCCCAACCGGATCCGCATGGTGCCGCGGCAGAACGGCGTTCTCCACAGGATCCACACCCGCTATCACTCCTTCTGATCCCTCTGGAGAGATCCCGCCAAGCAACATCAACTCCGCCGTCCCGCACCGAGCTGAGCGCCTCGACGGCCCGGGCTGCGCCCGGGCGCCCGAGATCCGTGGAATCACACCGCTGTCATTCGTCGGCGACCTGACACCCGCCGCGCGGACCGCCTATGCTGAGGCCCGCGTGTCGCCGTTCCCCCCGGGCCCGCAACCCCCGTCATCACCCCCAGAGAGGCAGTGCAGCTCGTGAAGTTCACCGTCGAACGCGACATCCTCACCGACGCCGTCTCCTGGGCTGCCCGCTCCCTGTCCCCGCGCCCGCCGGTGCCGGTGCTCTCGGGCCTGCTGATCACGGCCGAGGCCGGCGTCGTGTCCATCGCGAGCTTCGACTACGAGACCTCCGCGCGCCTGGAGATCGAGGCCGACGTCGAGACCGCGGGCCAGGTGCTCGTCTCCGGCCGCCTGCTGAACGACATCGTCCGCTCCCTGCCGCAGGCCCAGGTCACGGTGGAGCTCGACGGCGGCAAGGTGCTCGTCACCTGCCGCTCCTCCCGCTTCGCCCTGGCCACGATGCCCGTGGGCGACTACCCGGCCCTGCCCGAGCTGCCGGCCCCCGCGGGCACCGTGGACGGGGCCGCGTTCGCCCACGCCGTCGCCCAGGTCACCGTCGCCGCCTCCAAGGACGACACCCTGCCGATCCTCACCGCCGTGAAGGTGGAGATCGAGGGCGACACCATGACCTTCCTGGCCACGGACCGCTACCGGCTGGCCATGAAGGAGATCCGCTGGACCCCGGCGGACCCGTCCCTCTCGACGTCGCTGCTCATCAAGGCGCGCACGCTCACCGAGGTCGCCAAGTCCCTCGGCTCCGGCGGCGACCTGGAGATCCTGCTCGGTCAGACCGCCGACCTCGTGGGCTTCGCCTCCGGCGGCCGTCGCACCACCTCCGTGCTCGTGGACGGCGAGTACCCCAAGATCCGCTCGCTCTTCCCCGAGTCCAGCCCCATCCAGGCCGTGGTGGACACCGCCGCCCTGGTCGAGGCGTCCCGCCGCGTGGCCCTCGTCGCCGAGCGCAACACCGCCCTGCGCATGGTGTTCACGGACGGCCAGGTCACCCTGGACGCCGGCACCGGCGACGACGCGAGCGCCAACGAGTCCGTGCCGTGCACGCTCGAGGGCGAGGACATCACCGTGGCGTTCAACCCGTCCTACCTCTCCGAGGGCCTGGCCGTGGTGGACCAGCCGCAGGTGCGCTTCGCGTTCACGTCCGCGCCCAAGCCCGCCCTGCTCACCGGCGTGAACCAGGAGGACGGCGTCGTCTCCGACTACCGCTACCTCGTGATGCCGGTGCGCATCGCCTGACGCAGGGGGCTGGACGCTCCCGTGTACCTGTCCCACCTCACCGTCGCGAACTTCCGGTCCTACCGCTGGGCCGATCTGGAGCTGACGCCGGGGTCCACGGTGCTGCTCGGGGCCAACGGGGTGGGCAAGACCAACCTCGTGGAGGCGATCGGCTACCTCGGCGCCCAGCAGTCGCACCGGGTCAGCTCGGACGCGCAGCTCGTGCGCTTCGGCCGGGACCGGGCCCGGATCGCCGGACGCGTGCACCGCGGGTCCCGCACCGTCGCCCTCGAGCTGGAGATCCTGCCGGGCCGGTCCAACCGGGTGGCCATCAACCGCGGCGCCCCCGTGCGGGCGAAGGAGGGCCTCGGGATCCTGCGCACCGTGGTCTTCGCTCCGGAGGACCTGAGCCTCGTGACGGGGGAGCCGGGCGGCCGCCGTCGTCTCCTCGACCAGCTCATGGTGCAGCTGCGTCCGGCCCTCGGCGAGGCCGCCGCCGACTACGAACGCGTGCTGCGCCAGCGCAACGCCCTGCTCAAGTCGAGCCGCGGCTCTCGCCGCTGGGGCCCCGAGGAGGACGCGACCCTCGCCGTCTGGGACGAGCACCTCTGCGCCGCCGGCGCCCGCCTGCTCCACGGCCGCCTGCACGTGCTGCGCCTGCTGGCCCGCCCCCTCCAGGAGATGTATGCGGCGTTGACCAACGGCTCCAAGGCGGCGGCCTACGCCTACGAGTCCACCGTCCCGCTGGCCCGCGGCACCCACGCGGAGGTCCCGGCCGTGGCGGACCTGGCCGCGGACATGCGCCGGACGCTCGAGGCCCAGCGGGAGGAGGAGCGGGCGCGGGCGCTCACCCTGGTGGGCCCGCACCGGGACGAGCTCGCCCTCTTCCTGGGCCCGGCGCCCGCGCGCGGCTACGCCTCCCACGGGGAGACGTGGTCGCTGGCGCTCGCCCTGCGCATGGCGGCCTACGACGTGCTCGTGGCGGACGACCCGGACCCCGACGCCCGCCCCGTCCTGATCCTGGACGACGTGTTCGCGGAGCTCGACGCCGCCCGTCGCCGCCGCCTCGCCGCGCTCGTGCACCGGGCCGAGCAGGTGATCGTCACGGCCGCCGCGCTCGAGGACGTCCCCGAGGAGCTCACGGCCCACCGCGTGCTCATCCGCCAGGACGCGGAGGGCTCCGAGGCCGTGGCCGCCGCGGCCCCCGTGGAGGGTGACATCCGCGAGCCCCGGCGCGAGGGCGGCGCCGATGGCTGAGACCCCCGCCCCGTTCGAGCCGGACCGGCCGGACCTGGCGCTCGTGCAACTGCGTCGGGTCCGCGAGGCCGCCCGGGAGCGGGGCGAGGCGCCGCTGCGGGCGCGGGGGACGGGCGCGGGCCTGGCCGGGGCCATGGCGGGCACGCCGTCGGCCGGCCGGGAGCGGCAGGACCGTCGGCGGCCGTTCGGGGGTGCGGACCGGGACCCGGCCACGGTGTCCACCGTGTTCGGCCGGCTCATCCGCGACCGCGGCTGGTCCACCCCCGTGGCGGTCGGCTCCGTGCTCACCCGCTGGGCCGAGCTGGTGGGGCCGGAGATCGCGCTGCACTGCCGCCCGGAGAGCTTCGAGGACTCCGTGGTGCGGGTCCGGACGAGCTCCACCGCGTGGGCCACGCAGCTGCGCCTGATGAGCCCCGTGCTCCTGCAGCGCTTCGACGAGGCGCTCGGGCCCGGCGTCGTGACCCGCATCGAGGTGGCGGGGCCGCAGGCCCCGAGCTGGCGCAAGGGGCCGCGCACCGTGCGCGGCGGCCGCGGGCCGCGCGACACCTACGGCTGAGTCCCGGGCTGCCCCCCGCGGCGCACGACGGCGTCCCGGACGCGGCGAGGCCATGGGCGCCGCTCTGGCGCGCTCACAGGGTCGGTGACGGCCCGGGAGGCATGGGCGGTCTCCTGCGCACGTCCTGAGCCGTGTCCCTGGCCGCTGAGCGGGTGTTCTCCCGCGGCGGACCCCCGTCGATGCGGGCCCTCGGGGTGCCAGGCGGTACACTGGGACCAGTGAAAGGGGGCCGGCCGTCGTCCGTCCCCCGCCCCCGTGGATCTGCGGGAGCGTGTCGCGTGCCGGTTATGTCCGGGCGGCGGGGCGCGCCTGCGCGCGGGTCGACCCTGCCGCCGACGTCCGAGGAAGTGAGCCACCCGTGGTTGACGCCATGCCCGAGAACCCCGCGGAGGAGCCGACCGCCGCGTCGGCCGCGCCGAACCCGGAGGCCGTGCCGGACGCCGTCGGGCAGCCCGAGGCCCCGGTGAAGGACCGGAAGGTGCCCGGTGAGTACGGCGCCAGCGCCATCACCGTGCTCGAGGGCCTCGAGGCCGTCCGCAAGCGCCCCGGCATGTACATCGGCTCCACCGGGCCGCGGGGCCTGCATCACCTCGTGTACGAGGTCGTGGACAACTCCGTGGACGAGGCGCTGGCCGGCTACGCCACCGGCATCGACGTCACACTGCAGGCCGACGGCGGCGTGCGCGTGGCGGACGACGGCCGCGGCATCCCCGTGGACCTGCACCCCACCGAGGGGAGGCCGACCGTCGAGGTCGTCATGACGATCCTGCACGCCGGCGGCAAGTTCGGCGGTGGCGGCTACGCCGTCTCGGGCGGCCTGCACGGCGTAGGCATCTCCGTGGTCAACGCGCTCTCCCGCCGCGTGGACACCGAGGTCCGCCGTCAGGGGCACGTGTGGCACCTGTCCTTCGCGGACGGCGGCGTGCCCCAGGGCGAGCTGGTGAAGGGGGAGGCCACGGACGCCACGGGCACCGTGCAGACGTTCTACCCGGACCCGGAGATCTTCGACTCGATCGAGTTCGACTACGAGACCCTGCGTGCCCGCTTCCAGCAGATGGCCTTCCTCAACAGGGGCCTGCGCATCACCCTCACGGACGAGCGCGTCCAGGAGTCCAACGAGGTCGTCGACGACGAGATCGCGGGCGAGGGCGCCGCCGGTGAGGACGTCGCGGAGAACGGCCTGGCGGAGGACGCGGAGCAGGAGCCCCAGCGCCGCTCCGTCACCTACCTGTACGAGAACGGCCTGCTCGACTACGTCCAGCACCTCAACTCCGCCAAGAAGGTCGAGTACGTCCACGACGACGTCATCGCCTTCGAGGCCGAGGACGTCTCGGACGGCCGCTCCATGGCCGTCGAGGTGGCCATGCAGTGGACCTCCGCCTACTCGGAGTCCGTGCACACCTACGCGAACACGATCAACACCCACGAGGGCGGCACCCACGAGGAGGGCTTCCGCGCCGCGCTGACCTCCCTGGTCAACCGCTACGCGCGGGAGAAGGAGATCCTCAAGCCCAAGGAGGACAACCTCACGGGCGAGGACATCCGCGAGGGCCTGACCGCCGTGATCTCCGTGAAGCTCTCCGAGCCGCAGTTCGAGGGCCAGACCAAGACCAAGCTCGGCAACTCCGAGGCCCGCGGGTTCGTGTCCAAGGCGGTCACGGACCACCTCGGCGACTGGTTCGAGCGCAATCCGGGCCCGGCCAAGGAGATCATCCGCAAGGCCATCATGGCCTCGCACGCCCGCCTGGCCGCCCGCAAGGCCCGGGACAACGCGCGCCGCAAGTCCCCGCTGGAGTCCTTCGGCATGCCCGGCAAGCTGGCCGACTGCTCCTCGAAGGACCCCGAGCGCTGCGAGGTGTACATCGTGGAGGGCGACTCCGCCGGCGGCTCGGCCAAGCAGGGCCGCAACCCGGAGACGCAGGCCATCCTGCCGCTGCGCGGCAAGATCCTGAACGTGGAGCGCGCCCGCCTGGACAAGGCCCTCGGCAACGCCGAGATCCAGTCGATGATCACGGCGTTCGGCACCAACATCGGCGAGGAGTTCGACATCTCCAAGCTGCGGTACCACAAGATCGTGCTCATGGCGGATGCGGACGTGGACGGCCAGCACATCACCACGCTGCTGCTGACCGTGCTGTTCCGGTACATGCGCCCGCTCATCGAGGCCGGCCACGTGTTCCTCGCGCAGCCGCCGCTGTACCGCATCAAGTGGTCCAACGCCCCGCACGACTACGTGTTCTCCGACGAGGAGCGCGACGCCGCCGTCGAGGCCGGCCTGGCCAAGGGCTGGCGCTACCCCAAGGACAACGGCGTGCAGCGCTACAAGGGCCTGGGCGAGATGAACTACCAGGAGCTCTGGGACACCACCATGGATCCGGAGCACCGCACCCTGCTGCAGGTGACCATGGAGGACGCCGCCGCCGCGGACGCCGTCTTCTCCATGCTCATGGGCGAGGACGTGGAGTCCCGCCGCACCTTCATCCAGCAGAACGCCAAGGACATCCGCTTCCTGGACGTCTGAGCCGGACCCGCAGACCTGCCTGAGCCGACCACCCTCCCCGCCGTCGCGGGGAGCACGAGAGGACCCGCGTGAGCGACGAGACCACCCCCAGACCCCGGACGAGCCCGTCGAGGGCGCCCCGACCCCGCAGCCCCCGCAGACCGGCCTGGACATCGAGGTCGAGCACTACGTGCTCCCCGAGGGCGCCGCCGACAAGGTCGAGCCCGTCGACCTCGAGTCGGAGATGAAGCGCTCGTACCTGGACTACGCGATGGCCGTGATCGTCGGCCGCGCGCTGCCGGACGTGCGCGACGGCCTCAAGCCCGTGCACCGTCGCGTGCTCTACGCGATGTACGACGGCGGCTACCGCCCGGACCGCGCGTTCAACAAGTCCGCCCGCGTGGTGGGCGACGTGATGGGCAACTACCACCCGCACGGCGACACCGCGATCTACGACGCCCTCGTGCGCCTCATCCAGGACTGGGTCCAGCGCTACCCTCTGGCGCTCGGCCAGGGCAACTTCGGCTCCCCGGGCAACGATGGGGCGGCCGCCCAGCGCTACACCGAGACCAAGATGGCCCCGCTGGCCATGGAGATGGTCCGGGACATCGACGAGGACACCGTCGACATGCAGGACAACTACGACGGCAAGCAGCAGGAGCCCGTCGTCCTGCCCGCCCGGTACCCGAACCTGCTGGTCAACGGCTCCTCGGGCATCGCCGTCGGCATGGCCACGAACATCCCGCCGCACAACATGCGCGAGGTGGCCGCGGGTGTGCAGTGGTACCTCGAGCACCCCGAGGCCACCCGCGAGGAGCTGCTCGAGGCGCTCCTGGCCCGCGTGCACGGCCCCGACTTCCCCACGGGCGCGCAGATCCTGGGCCGCAAGGGCATCGAGGAGGTCTACCGGACCGGCCGCGGCCCCATCACCATGCGCGCTGTGGTCAACGTGGAGGAGATCCAGGGCCGCACGTGCCTCGTGGTCACCGAGCTGCCCTACATGACCAACCCGGACAACCTCGCCGCGAAGATCGCGGAGATGGTGCGGGACGGCAAGATCAACGGCATCGCGGACATGCGCGACGAGACCTCCGGCCGCACCGGCCAGCGCCTGGTGATCGTGCTCAAGCGCGACGCCGTCGCCAAGGTGGTGCTGAACAACCTCTACAAGCACACCGAGCTGCAGTCGAACTTCTCGGCCAACATGCTCGCGCTCGTGGACGGCGTGCCGCGCACCCTGTCCCTGGACGGCTTCGTGCACCACTGGGTGAAGCACCAGATCGACGTGATCGTGCGCCGCACCGCGTTCCGCAAGCGCAAGGCCGAGGAGCGCGCGCACATCCTGCGCGGCCTGCTCAAGGCCCTGGACATGCTGGACGAGGTCATCGCGACCATCCGCCGCTCGGCCTCGGCGGACGTGGCCCGCGAGGCCCTCAAGGAGCTCCTGGACATCGACGACGTCCAGGCCCAGGCCATCCTGCAGATGCAGCTGCGCCAGCTCGCCGCCCTGGAGTCCCGGAAGATCCAGGACGAGTACGACGACCTCATGGCGAAGATCGCCGAGTACAACCGGATCCTGGAGTCCCCGCAGCGTCAGCGCGAGGTCATCTCCGAGGAGCTCGCCGAGATCGTGGCCAAGCACGGCGATGACCGCCGCACCGAGATCATGGCCGGCTTCGACGGGGACATGTCCATCGAGGACCTGATCCCCGAGGAGGAGATGGTCGTCTCCATCACCCGCGGCGGCTACGTCAAGCGCACCCGGATCGACCAGTACCGGTCCCAGGCGCGCGGCGGCAAGGGCGTGCGCGGGGCGACGCTGCGCGGCGACGACGTCGTCGAGCACTTCCTCACCGTGTCCACGCACCACTGGCTGCTGTTCTTCACGAACTTCGGCCGCGTGTACCGCATCAAGACGTACGAGCTGCTCGAGGCCGGCCGCGACGCGAAGGGCCAGCACGTGGCCAACCTGCTCGCGTTCCAGCCGGACGAGCGGATCGCCCAGATCCAGCCGCTCGTGGACTACGGCCGGGCCCCGTACCTCGTGCTCGCCACGCGCGGCGGCCTCGTGAAGAAGACGCCGCTGCTGGACTACGACACGAACCGCACCGCCGGCCTGATCGCCATCAAGCTGCGTGAGGGGGACGAGCTGGTCTCGGCCCGCGTGGTCTCGCCCGACGACGACCTCATCCTGATCTCGCACAAGGGCCAGTCCCTGCGGTTCACCGCCACGGACGAGGCGCTGCGTCCCATGGGCCGTGCGACCTCGGGCGTGACGGGCATGAAGTTCCGCGACGACGACTCCCTGCTGACCATGGACGTGGTGGAGGAGGACGGCTACGTCTTCACCGTCACGGACGGCGGCTTCGCCAAGCGCACCCACGTGGACGAGTACCGCCTGCAGAACCGCGGCGGCCTCGGCATCAAGGTCGCCAAGCTCGTGGACGACCGCGGCGAGCTCGCCGGCGGTCTCGTGGTGCGCGAGGACCAGGAGGTCCTCGTGGTGATGGCCTCGGGCAAGGTGGTGCGCTCCTCCGTCGCCGGCGTGCCGGCCAAGGGCCGCGACACGATGGGCGTGATCTTCGCCAAGCCGGACAAGCGGGACCGGATCGTCGCCGTCACCCTGAACAATGAGCAGGAGATGGAGGCGAAGGCGGACGCCGAGGCCGAGGCGGGGCCGGATGTACCCTTGGACGCAGACATCGACCCGACCGACCCCGTAGCCGCACCGGAGGACGCCCTGACGCAGGACGCCGGTGAGGGTGCAGACGGAGGAGAGCAGTGAGCACGTCCGCGTCGTCGCGTCCCGGCCAGGGGCGGAGCACCGGGAAGGCCGCCGAGCCGCGGTCCGGCCGCCCGGTGCGCAAGGCCAGCGGGTCCTCGCAGGAGGACCTGGTCCGCGCCGTCCCGAAGGCCAAGGTGCGCCGCGCCCGCCTGGTCCTGACCCGGGTGGACCCGTGGTCCGTGCTGAAGCTGGCGTTCCTGCTCTCGGTGGCGCTGGGCATCCTCACGGTGGTGGCGGCGGTGGCGCTGTACTCGCTGTCCGACGTCCTCGGGATCTTCGACAGGGTCAACGACGTGATCGGCACCGTGCTCGGCTCCGAGGCCGGGCGCTACACCGTGGCGTCCCTGGCCCCGCTGAGCACCGTGACCTCGCTGGCCACCGTGCTGGCCGTGGTCAACGTCATCCTGCTGACCGCCCTGGCCACCGTGGCCGCGCTGCTCTACAACCTCTGCGCGAGCCTCGTGGGCGGCCTCGGCGTCACGCTGACGGACGACTGAGCAGACCCTCGACGACGCCCCGCGCGGATTTGCGCGGGGCGTCGGCGTTCCTGTACAGTCATCTCCTTGTTGTGAACGGCGTCAGCCGTGAGCGACGGTGAGGGCGTATAGCTCAGGCGGTTAGAGCGCTTCGCTGATAACGAAGAGGTCCCAAGTTCAAGTCTTGGTACGCCCACTCCCACCACACAGAGCCCCGGTCCGCTGGGGCTCCGTTCGTCTCCGGAGGTCTTCCCATGGGTCGACTGGCACGCGTGGCCCTCGTGGTCAGCGCCGCGGCAGCCGCCTATGGGGCGCGTTTCTGGCGGGAGAACAGTGCGGGGAAGGACGTCTGGGCCACGGCCACGGACGACCTGCCGGAGGACGCCGACGGCGTCGAGCCGGCACCGGAGGACTGACCCGTCCTCACGGGGGCATGGCGCAATTGGTAGCGCACCTGCTTTGCAAGCAGGGGGTTAGGGGTTCGAGTCCCCTTGCCTCCACCGAGGGTGTTTCAGGGAATGGGAGCGACGAACCCAGGAAATGAAGCACCGAGGGGCCCGAGTCGCAGATGATGCGGCTCGGACCCCTTTTTCATGCCCTCCAACGGCCCCCAGAACCGCCTTCTCCCGCAGTTGTGGCGCAGGACAAGGGGCCGACCCGCCTTCGGAAGTGGCCGCGGGCATGAAAATGCCCCCACCCGGACGAATCCGGGCAGGGGCGAATGGCCCTTCGTCGCTCAGGCGGCGGGACCAGATGACTCGCGGAGGACCGGCACGAAGACCGGCTTGAGTTGTACTGAAGCGTCCCGGGTGTGATGCCGCTTCCTTTCGAGTTCGAGAGGATGTTGTTCATGCCGAAGAAGTTCGATCCCGAGGTGAAGGACCGCGCGGTGCGGATGGTCCTGGACCGTGTCGAGGAAGCCGGGTCAGTCACGAAGGCCGTGGCTTTGGTGTCGCCGAAGGTCGACGTGGGGCGCGAGACCTTGCGCCGCTGGGTCTGTCAGCACCGCGTCGACGCCGGCCTCAAGGACGGGCCGACCAGCGATGACCTGGCCGAGCTCAAGCGCCTGCGCGGCGAGGTCAAGCGATTGCGGGAGGACAACGAGATCCTGCGCAAGGCCTCGATTTTCTTCGCGGGGGAGCTCGACCCCCGCAACCGATGATCATGGGATTCATCGATCAGATGCGCGCCAAGGGGCATGCGGTCGAGTCGATCTGCAGGGTGCTCCGTCAGGAGGGCTGTCAGATCGCCGCACGCACCTACCGGGCGTGGCGCCGCCGCAGCGCGTCGGCTCGTGACACGTCCGACGCGGTCCTGCTCAACGTCCTGCACGACCTTGTCGGCACCCCGGAAGGGCTGTACGGGCGTCGGAAGATGACCGCGTGGCTGCGTCGAGAAGGTCACCAGGTCGGCGCCGCTCGTGTGGACCGGCTCATGCGGGTTGCGGGGATGAACGGTGTGCGTCGAGGCAGGCCAGTGCGCACCACCGTCCCGGCCAAGGACGGCTGCCGTGCCGGTGACCTGCTCAATCGAGACTTCACCGCGGCCGCGCCGAACACGAAGTGGGTCGCGGACTTCACCTATGTGCGCACGTGGGCGGGCTTCGTATACGTCGCGTTCGTGCTGGACTGCTACTCGCAGAGAATCCTCGCCTGGCATGCCGCGACGGCCAAGACGACCCCGCTGGTCCTGACCCCGCTGCGGATCGCGTTGTGGGACCGTGACCGGCACGGGCACCCTGTGCAGCCCGGCGAGCTGATCGCGCACAGCGATGCCGGGTCGCAGTACACGAGCCTTCGCTTCGCCGAGCACCTGGCCGCCGAGGGCATCGCCGCGTCCATCGGGACCGTCGCCGATGCGTATGACAACGCGCTCATGGAATGCGTCATCGGCTTGTACAAGACCGAGTGCATCACCACCACGATCTTCCACAACGGCCCGTACAAGACCATCGCCGACGTCGAGTACGCCACCGCCGGATGGGTCGAGTGGTACAACAATCGAAGGCTCCACTCGTCCCTGGCTATGACCACCCCGGCCGAGTACGAGACTGCCTACTACGCCGCCCTCAACCGAGAGCTGGCACCCACATAGGAGCGGCACGAAACCCGGGACGCTTCACTCACCGAAGTTCGTGTTCCCCGCCGTGATCATCCCCCGGATGAGGGCCCGGTTCGCCGGGTCGTTCAGGAACGAGATCACCTGTTTCGGAACCGCCCCGGCTCGTTCCCCGCCGCCGTACGTGGGGACGACCAGCACGTACGGCCGTGCCACTCGAATCAGTCCTTCGGCACGAAGGCGTAGCGGGATGCGCACGGCGGGCCGGTCGAGCCGTTCGACGAACCGGCGGGTGTTCTCCGACACGCTCGAGAAGAACACGAGATCAGGCGACTGGGCGGTGGCGAGCTCGCGCACCGAGAGCGCTGCGCGCCCGGATGCTGACGGGGCTGGCATGGCGGTCCTCCTCGCTCCCAGGGCTGTGACGCACCACGCCACCAACCACTACATGTTGTGCCTCACTGAGCCGCCCCCTTCATTCGGTCCGGACGTTCTGTGAGTCGTCGGTTTCCATTTGATGGGTGCACTGCCGAGCGTACTCGGCTGGGGTTAGGTAGCCGAGCGAGGAGTGCCGGCGGTGGTGGTTGTACTCGTCCTTCCAGTCGCCGATGATGACCTGTGCGTGCAGCAGCGAGTAGAAGCTGTTGATGTTGAGGCACTCGTCGCGGATCCGGCTGTTGAACGACTCGACGTACCCGTTGCGCCACGGCGAGCCCGGAGGGATGTAGGACAGGCCGGTGCGGGTGCCGGCCCAGTCGGCCATCGCCTCGCTGATGAACTCCGGCCCGTTGTCCGACCTGAGCACCGCCGGGGCGCCCCGGGCGGCGACGAGGTCCTCGAGGTGGGCGGTGAGTCGGTCGGCGGTAATCGAGCGCTCCACGAGCCCGCCGATGCACTCCCGGGTGTGTTCGTCGACGATCGAGCAGATCTTGATCGGTCGTCCGTGCTCGTCGGCGTCGAACTGGAAGTCCACCGCCCACACCACGTTCGGCGCGTCCGCCGTCGGCGCGTCGACGGTCGAGGACCCGACGCGCTTGCGTCGACGCCGCTGCGGGACCCGGAGCCCTTCGTCACGCCACAGGCGTTGGATCTTCTTGTGGTTCACCACCCACCCCTCGGCGCGGGCGTCGTGATACGCCCGCCGATACCCGTAGCGGGGATGGCCCTTCGCCCAGGCGCGCAGCCACTCCCTGAGCGCCCGATCCGGGTCCGCGACCGTGTCGCCCTTGAGCGGTCGCCGGTACGCGGAGCGGCTCAGCCCGACCAGACGGCACGCCATCCGTTCGCTCACCCGCAACTTGCGCTTGAGGTGATCGACGGCGGCGCGGCGCCTGTCCGGGCTTAGAAGTTTCCCTCAGCCAGCTCCTTGAGCGCGGCCTTCTCCAGCTCCGCTTCCGCGAGCAGACGCTTCAGGGTCGCGTTCTGCTTCTCCAGCTCCTTCAGGCGCTTTGCGTCGTCGGCCTTGAGGCCGCCGTACTGGTTCCGCCACCGGTAGTACGTCTGCTCGGACACCCCGAGCTCCCGGCACACCGCCGCGACGTCCTGACCATCGGCGAGCATCCTGTCGGCCTGCCCGAGCTTACGGACGACCTGCTCGGGGGTGTGACGCTTCCTGCTGTTCGTCATGATCTGACCAGTCTCCCTGCCCGCGACCGCGGGCAACAGGACGACTCTCATAACGACTGGACCTACGAAACGGGGTCAGCCCATCACCGATGTTCGGAGTGGCGTATCTAGTAATAACATCAATGTAGTTTATTTGTCTATGCCACGCCCATGTTTGGAACTACGGCACACCGAACACTAGGATGTGTGGCATGGGACGAACGTATGTGGGCGAGCGCAGTGAGGGTGCGTGGCTGGAGGCCATCACCTTGTTTCAGTCCGTGCGCGACGCTGACCACGCCGCTGCGGCCCGCCTGTTGCGAACGTCGTCCGACCCCGAAACGGTGATGCTGAACCTCCTGCGCATGCTCGGCGTCTACCTGCGCGGAGAAGCACCCGACAAGCTCGACCACTTCATCGCCGCATCCCATCGCGCTGGCCCGCCCCCAAGCCCTCCGCTTCCACCGCTCACGTGAACTTCCACCCCGCACCTCGTCACCCGCTCAGCTAAGGAACCATCCATGCCACGAAACTCCCGCTTCTTCTCCCGCCGTTCCCTGCCGCTGCTGGCAGCGTCCGTGCTCGCGCTCTCTCTCGCCGGATGCGCAACATCCGGCGAGAACGATGCAGGAGCTGACGATGAGCGTCCCGTGGTGCTGACGACGTTCACCGTTCTCGCGGACATCGCCGAGAACGTCGCCGGTGACAACCTGAGGGTGGAGTCGATCACGAAGGTAGGGGCGGAGATCCACGGCTACGAGCCCACCCCGGAGACATCCGCAGAGCGTCGGAGGCGGATCTGATTCTCGACAACGGGATGAATCTGGAGGCGTGGTTCGCGCAGTTCGTCGACGGGTTGGATGTGCCCCACGTCGTGGTCAGCGAGGGGGTCGAGACGATCGACATCAGCGAGGATGCCTACGCGGGGATGCCGAACCCGCACGCGTGGATGAGTCCGGTGAACGTGCAGATCTACGTCGACAACATGGTCGAGGCGTTCAGCGACCTCGACCCCGACAACGCGAGCGAATACGAGGCCAACGGCGAGGCGTACAAGGCCGAGTTGCAGACGGTGCAGGATGAGCTGGTCGACGAGCTGTCGGTCCTGCCCGAGAACCAGCGGGCGTTGGTGACCTGCGAAGGTGCGTTCTCCTACCTCGCCCGGGACGCCGGGCTGACCGAGAAGTACATCTGGGCGGTCAACGCGGAGCAGCAGGCCACCCCGCAGCAGATCACCTCCGCGATCGAGTTCGTACGCGCAGGCGACGTACCCGCGGTGTTCTGCGAGTCCACCGTGTCCGACGCCCCGATGCAGCAGGTCGTCGAAGCGACCGACGCCGAGTTCGGTGGTGTGCTGTACGTCGACTCCCTGTCCGAAGCGGACGGGCCGGTCCCGACCTACCTGGAGCTGATCCGCCACGATGCGACCACCATCATCGACGCGCTGACGGCACGCAACTGATGACGACCGCGATCTCGGTACATGACGTCACGGTCCACTACGGCGAGGTCCTCGCCCTCGACCACGCCACCCTCGACATCCAGGCAGGACGCGTGTGCGGACTCGTGGGCATGAACGGATCGGGGAAGTCGACGCTGTTCAAGACGATCATGGGTTTGCTGCGTCCCGATTCCGGCACGGTCCGCGTCAACGGTGAGAACCCGACGAAGGCACGCAAGTCGGGGGCCGTCGGCTATGTGCCGCAGAGCGAGGACGTCGACTGGGCATTCCCAGTGACCGTACG
This sequence comes from Micrococcus sp. GPGPB33, assembly GCF_037853785.1. Classification (NCBI taxonomy): domain Bacteria; kingdom Bacillati; phylum Actinomycetota; class Actinomycetes; order Micrococcales; family Micrococcaceae; genus Micrococcus; species Micrococcus sp. GPGPB33. The sequence goes on along the minus strand of NZ_JAQMWO010000002.1, from coordinate 655,165 downwards.
CGATGTCGTCATGACCGGCCGCTACGGACACATGGGATTCACCCGCCACGCGAAGAAAGCCGACCACGACGCCGTCGACCACGCCTTGGAGCGGGTGGAGCTCACTGAGTACGCGGACCGGCAGATTGGGCAGCTCTCCGGTGGCCAGAAGAAGAGGGCGTTCGTGGCCAGGGGGATCGCCCAGGGCGCGTCGATCCTGCTGTTGGATGAGCCGTTCGCCGGGGTCGATAAACGCTCCGAGGCCACGATCACCCGGCTGCTGCGCGAACTCGCCGACGACGGGGCGACGATCCTCGTCTCCACCCACGATCTCCACGCCCTGCCCGCCCTGGCTGACGAAGCCGTGCTCCTGATGCGCCGCGTGCTCATGCACGGCGACCCTGATGAGGTACTCCGGCCCGACAACCTTGCTCTGGCCTTCGGGCTGGACGTCCTGAACCGAGGCGACAACTGATGAACCTGATCGACTTCTTCCTCGAGCCGCTCAGCTACGACTTCATGGTGCGCGCCCTCGCGACCACCCTGATCGCCTCGATCGTGTGCGCGGTGCTCTCCTGCTGGCTCGTCCTGATCGGCTGGTCGCTCATGGGCGACGCCGTCTCCCACGCCGTCCTCCCTGGGGTCGTGCTCGCCTACATCGTCGGCGCACCCTTCGCCCTCGGAGCGGTGATCTTCGGGTTCCTCGCGGTCGCCCTCATTGGCGCGGTGAGGGACACCAGTCGGGTCAAGGAGGACGCTGCGATCGGGATCGTGTTCACGACACTGTTCGCTCTGGGGCTCGTGCTGATCTCCGTGACCCCGTCGCAGACCGACCTGAACCACATCATCTTCGGCAACCTGCTCGGCGTGTCCTGGGCCGACCTCATCCAGGTCATCATCCTCGGCGCGATCACCTTCACGATCCTCGTCACCAAGCGCCGCGACTTCACCCTCTACGCCTTCGACCCCACCCACGCCCACGCCATCGGACTGAATCCGAAGATCCTCGGCGCGGCGCTCCTCGGTCTCCTCGCGCTCACCGCCGTCGTCGCCCTCCAGGCCGTTGGCGTCATCCTGGTCGTGGCGATGCTCATCATCCCGGGAGCTACCGCATACCTACTCACGGACCGGTTCGGGCGCATGCTCGTTATCGCTCCCGTGATCTCCGCAGCCTGCGCCGTCGTCGGCCTGTACTTGAGCTACTACCTCGACACCGCCTCCGGTGGCATGGTCGTCCTCGCGCAGGGAGCCGTGTTCGCGCTCGTCTACTTTTTCAGCCCCCGGCACGGTCTCATCGGAACCCGGATCATGAGCACACGCCGCAGACGGGCACTCGTTTCCGCTCAGTAGGGGTATCCCGCATGCGCGGCAAGAGCGACCGGTCAGGGACCAGAGCACGCTATCTCCGTGCCATCTGGTCCCTGACTGAGAACAGTGACGCTCCGGTTACGGTGACGGGCATTGCCCGTGCGCTGAGTTTCGTGCCGGGGAGCGTGTCCGAACAGGTGAAGCGACTCGTCGATGACGGTCTCGTCGACCACGAACGGTACAAAAGCCTTTCCCTCACTCCTACGGGACACCTCGAAGCGATGCGGGCAGTGCGGACGAACCGGATACTTCGGTGCTTCCTCCACGACGCCCTCGACCTGCCCTGGAGCGAACTCGCCGCCAATGCCGACGCATTGGAAGCCAGCAGCTCACCCCGCTTCCTCCAGCGAATCGAAGCCTCCCTCGACCAGCCCACCCACGACCCCTACGGGCAACCCATCCCCACCCCAGACGGTCACATCGAATCCCGCCGAGATGCCCGTCTGCGGGAACTCGCACGCCCGCGATGGGCTCCCGTGAGGATCACGCGCGTCGCCGACGCACCACTCGAAACACTGGTCTTCCTCGACGAGCGACACCCTCGCCCCGACACACGGTCACGCATCCAGGCCTGCACAGCGGAAAACGACATCATCAAGGTCCGCTCGGCGGAATGGCATGGCACGTTGCTCCCTGCCGGAGCAGGCGTGCTCCATGCATCACTCCACGACGAAGCTGCGCGGTGACCGCATCAACTGGCCACGACAGACACATAGAGTGCATCTGTCGCCGAACGCCCCAGTGCTACCGAGGTGTCCGATCCCGTAACTCGCGCGTCCAGCGCGTCCGAGAACGGGGCACCTTCGCCGATCTCCAGCGTTGATCCGATTACGAAACCATGCTCTTCGAAGAACTGCAGCAGCGCCGGGTCCGAGTCCGAAATACGCTCGACCACCACCCGGTGCCCCGCCCCGACTCCGGTCAACTGTGTCGCATCCGGGATCTGCACCGTCCCGTCAGCGGACGGGATCGGGTCACCATGAGGATCGCGGGTGGGGAACTCCAAGAACTCATCGATCCGGTCGATCATGAAATCCGACACCGCATGCTCAAGGTGCTCAGCCTCATCATGCACCTGATCCCACGAGTAGCCCAAGACACTGACGAGGAACGACTCGATCAACCGATGCCGACGTACCATCGCCAGCGCGTAGGAGCGCCCCGTCTCCGTCAACTCCACCGACCCGTAAGGAGCATGCTCGACAAGACCCTGCGTAGAGAGCTTACGGACAGCATCAGAGACCGACGAGAGCTTCAATCCCGTCCGCTCCGCGATCAGCGTCGGCGTCACCGGCACCGACGACCACTCCGTCAGACCCCACACAGCCTTCAAATAGTTCTGGGTGCTCGCGGACAACTCAGAGACGGACATGACCTCAGAATATCCTCGAACATGCAACTACGCCGTGGCCCCGTTTGAAAGCACGGAGGTGAGATGGCGCAAGGTCGTTCGTCGCCAGAAGCTCCGCGACCACGGCTCGGCTACCGGTCCAGCCGTGACTGGACCAGCGGAACATACGATGCATCCTTCTCGAAGCACAGCACGCGATAGCCATCGCTGACTGAAGCGCCCTGGGTTTCGTTCCGAGGTCAGGACGCAACGGGCGCTGAATCCTGGTCGTGAGTGTAGGCGGCCTCGACCTCTGCGGGAGTGCGGTAGCCGAGGGTCTCGTGGAGGCGGGTGGTGTTCCACCAGTGCACCCACCCCATGGTGGCCAGTTCGACCGCCTGCACGGACTCCCACACGCGCTTGGAGTGGATGAGTTCGGCCTTGTAGAGCCCGTTCACGGTCTCGGCCAGGGCGTTGATGCTCCTATAGTTGTCAACTCGCGATCTGACCGGTGCGAGGGTTGGTCTTCACGAGGTGGTATACCTCGCGGATCACGTACTGGGCTGTCACCGAGCGCACCATCTGGGGTAATCCCACCTTCGTCTCCTTCCGCTGAGCCCAGCGACTACCCGCGGCGCGCACCCCACCATCGAGTGGGGTGCGCGCCGTTTTGTCGCCCTCGCCTGCGGTTAGGAGGAGTGCGGATCCGTGGGCGCTAAGTGTGCAAGGGACGTTCGGATTCACCTCGATGCACCGACGGGCTCTCCAGTTGGATCGTGGCGTGCTCGAACGCGATCGGGAAGTGCGTCCTGACGCAGACATGGACCTCTTCGAGGATCCGCAGTGCGTGGGCTGATTCGAAGCACTCCTCCCCGACGACGACGTGAGCCGAGAAGATCGGCAGATTGCTCCCGATCGCTGAGGCGTGCAGGTCGTGGACGTCCTGGACGTGGTCGAGAGCGAGGATGTGCTCGCGCACCTGATCGAGATCCACTCCCTTCGGGGTGTACTCCATGAGGATCCGCAGTGTTTCGGCCATGATGCGGAACGCCCGAGGCACGATCAGCGCGGCGATGAACAAACCAGCCAGTGCATCGGCCTGTTGGAATCCGGTCAGCTGGATCACGATCGCGGCCGTGATCACGCCGAGCGAACCGAGAGCGTCATTGAGAACCTCGAGGAACGCGGCACGCATGTTGAGGCTCGAGTCCTTGCCTCCGGCCAGGATGAGGATCGCGGCGATGTTCGCGACCAGGCCGATCACACCGAAGATGAGCAGCTCTCCTGAGGGGACGTCCGGGGGGTCGGTTAGTCGCGAGATACCCTCGACGGCGGTGTAGGTGCCGACCACGATCAGGAGCGTGGCCTGGGCCAAGGCTGCCAGTACCTCGATGCGAGCGAATCCCCAGGTTCGGCTGCTGCTGGCCGGGCGCAACATCATGGTCGCCGCGATCAGCGCGACCAGCAGTCCGGAGGCGTCGACGAGGGCGTGCGCCGTGTCCGTGAGCAGGGCAAGACTTCCGGTGACGACGCTCCCGATCGCTTGCGCGAGCACGATGACGGAGGTGATGGCGAAGGCGATGGCGAGTCGCGTCCGGGCGGTGCTCGACCCGCTGCCGCCGTGCGAATGGTCGTGTCCTGAGCTCATCAGAGGTCCCCGTCCTCGAGGTTCTCGTGATCGCGGTGGTTCTTCAGGGAGAGGGTGGTCCCGGAGGTGTCGAGCAGGTCGTCCGCCACCTCGAGCAGGCCCTTTAGTCGGGGCAGATCGGCGAGGGTGAACCAGGAAGCGCGGCCTTCAGTGCGCGCGGTGACCAGACCGCAGTCGCGCAGGCACGAGAGATGCTTGCTGACGGTCGACTGGGCAAGGTGCATGTGTTCGACAAGGTCGCGAACTCGGTGCTCACCGGTCGAGAGGTGCTGGAGGAGAGCCAAGCGTGTGGGTTCGGCGAGGGCATGGAAGAGCGCGGCATGACTGTCTGCCACCTCGAACTGAGGCTCGGCCGGGATCGCATCAATCGTCATATGGCGATGATATCGCCATTTGGGGTTCCGTAAAGGGGTGGGACGGGACGAGTCGATCCTGATAGACGCGCGAAGGGGTCGCTCGTGGCACGTCGATACACTCGATGTGAAGCGCCCTGGGTTTCGTTCCGAGGTCAGGACGCAACGGGCGCTGAATCCTGGTCGTGAGTGTAGGCCGTCTCAACTTCTGCGGGAGTGCGGTAGCCGAGGGTCTCGTGGAGGCGGGTGGTGTTCCACCAGTGCACCCACCCCATGGTGGCCAGCTCCACCGCCTACACGGACTCCCAGATCCGCTTGGAGTGGATGAGTTCGGCCTTGTAGAGCCCGTTCACGCTCTCGGCCAGGGCGTTGATGCTCCTATAGTTGTCAACTCGCGATCTGACCGGTGCGAGGGTTGGTCTTCACGAGGTGGTATACCTCGCGGATCACGTACCTCTTGAGGCAGCGAATGATGTCTCGCTTGGACTTGCCCTCCGCGGTGCGTCGTGCCACGTAGGCGATCGTGGGCTCATGGAAGCGCATCCGCACGATGACTGTCCTGTAGATGGCTGCGTTCAGCTGACGGTGACCGCCATGATTGATCCGATGTTTTCCGCTGCTCATCCCTGAGCCTGTAGGCACGGGGCTGATGCCGGCGAGCTTGGCGAATGCTGCCTCGCTCTTGATCCGTTCGGGATTGTCCCCGGCCACGATGAGGATCTCCGCTGCCGTGTCCACGCCGATCCCGAACTGGTCGAGCAGGTGCGGCGCACGCGCGATCACGAGCCCCTTGATCATGGCCTCGAGCTCGAGGATCTCCTCGTTTAACGACAGCCACCGCCTGGCCAGCGACCGGAGCACATGACGATTGGCCTCCTCCGGCGTGCTCAGCGCGCGGGGGCGCAGGGAAGCGCAGCGGCGGGCGATCATCTTCTGCGTCTTCCCCTGCAGTACCTTGCGTAGATTCTCTTCGGCGTGCACGAGCATCGCCTTCAACGTGATCATCGCTGCAGAGCGGTCTTTGACCGCAGTGTCGTGAGCGACTTTGAGCTGACGGATCATTTCCACGCTCCCGTCGGCGCTCTTGGGCGTGGCGGTAGCGAAACCCGCGAGGACTGCGCGGGCCGCGTTCTCAGCGTCCAAGGTGTCGGACTTCCCGTTCAACCGACGCAGGCGTCGGTCTGGGCGCGAGACTTCCACGACCTTGTGCCCCTGGCGACGGATGTACGAGGCCAGACCAGCCCCGTAGGAGCCTGTGCCCTCGATGCCGAACGCGATGATGGTGCCGTAGTCCGCGGCCCATTCCAGTAGCTGCTGGTAACCGGCACGGTCGGTGGCGATCGTGCCGGTCGCGAGAATCCCACCGATCGAGTCCATGACGGCGGCCACGTGGATGTGCTTGTGGGTGTCCACGCCGATCACGACGTGACCGGAACGGGTGGGGGCGATCTGGCTCATGTACGAGGCTGTCCTTCGGCTACGGGTGCGGGGGCGGCACCGACGCCGGTGGGCGGACAGGACTGTCACGGGGACACGGTCACGAAAATGCTCCAGGCTCCTATCAGGTCACGCCCGGACCGGCGGCAGTGGTCGTACGTGCCCGGCCGCGGGCCCGACAGATCAACGCCAAGACACCATGTGGGTCAATCGTAGAGATGGGTCAGAGCACCACGGCCAGGACTTCCTCATCCTCGCGGAATCCGGCCCTCAGAGACTGACAGTCGTAGGAGTCGCCCACGGTGCCCACCGAAGCGCTCACCCCGGCGGTGATGAGCGCGTCTGAATATGCCAAGCTGACGTACTGGCTTCCCCGATCCGAGTGGTGGATCAGGCCCTGCCGCCCGCGGGTAGCGCCGGTGGAGACCAGCGCGTGCTCCAGGGCCAGCAGGGGCAGGCCTGCGGTGTGCAGGCTGCCCGAGACCGCCCATCCCACGACGCGCCGGGAGTACACGTCGGTGATGAACGCGACATAGCAGAACCCGGCCAGGATCCTGACGTAGGTGATGTCAGCGACCCAGAGCTGATGCGGGCCATCCGCGGTGAACTGCCGCTCCACCAAGTCAGGGCGGGTATCCGGCTCACCAGTCGGCCTCGTGGTGACCGGCGTACGTCCGCGCCGCACCCCTTCCACGCCGGCGAGCTTCATCAGTCGGGCGACCTGGTCCCGGCCGATCTCCCACCCGGCGCGGCGCATCGCGTGGTGCATCTTCCGGACCCCGTAGACGCTGTAGTTCTCCGCGTGGATCCGCTCGAGCTCCTCGATGAGGAGCTCGTCTCGTAGAGCCCTCTCGGAGGCAGGCCGTCTCTTCGCGGCCCGGTAGCCGCGAGAGGTGATGAACCCACACTCCGTCGCGCTGAGCACGCGGCAGATGGCCTCGACCCCGAATTGATCGCGGTGTTCGTCGATGAACCGGATCATCTCGTCGTGGGGCGGTCGAGTTCCGCTGCGAAAAAAGCTGAGGCTTTGCGCAGGATCTCGTTCGCGCGGCGCAGCTCGAGGTTCTCTCTGCGCAGCTTGGTGATCTCCTCGGCTTCAGCGGTGCTCAGCCCTGGAGCCTCGCCCTGATCGACGCGATCTTGCTTCCACCAGTTCCGCAGGGTGTGTGGGGAGATCCCGCCGAGGGCTTCGCCAACGGCGGTGCAGGCGACCCAGGCGGAGCACTGCTCGGCGCGGACGCGTTCTTCGATGAGCTTCAGGGCTCTTGCCTTGAACTCGGGGGTGTACTTCTGGGGCATGATCCGATCCTCCTTGAGGAAGTAGGTCGGAACGAAACCCAGGGCGCTTCACTTTCGTTGTGCGGCCGAGGGCTGGATCGCTTCGGTCGTCGGCGTGCGGCCGTGCCGGTCTGCGGTCGTGTTGGTAGGTGTGAGGGCGAGAATGAAGAGGACGGCGGCTATGATGCCGAGGCCGGTCCAGCCCACGGGGGTGAGGCGTTCGCCGACGACGGCGACGGCGAGGATCGCGGCGACGGCCGGCTCGGTGAGGGTGATCGTGGTCGCGGTGCTGGCGGGCACACGGGTGAGGCCGTAGCCGAAGAGCACATAGCCGAGGAACATCGGGACCAGGGCAATGTAGGCGGCCACCGCGAAGGCCTGCGGGGTGGCGATCAGGGGCGCTCCGGTGATGACGAGGACGGGCAGCAGCAGCGCCCCGCCCGCACCGAACACGGCGCCCATCGAGGCCGCCCGGCTGATGCCGTCGTGGATGAGGCGGTGCGCCGCCCAGGAGTACGTCGCGTAGGTGGCGCCGGCGACCAGCCCGAGCAGGACGCCGGCGAGGGTCGCGGTCGACGATGCGGCCTCCTGGTCGAGTTGGGACAGGCACAGCAGAGCGGCGCCGGTGACGCCCAGGGCGGCGGCGAGCATCCATCACCGGCTGAGGCGTCGGTGTTCCACGATCCGTTCCAGCAGCCCGGAGGCCAGGGGAGCCGAGGCGAGGGAGACGACGGAGCCGATGGCGACGCCGGCCCAGTGCATCGAGCTGTAGAACGCCAGCGGGTAGACGGCCACGGCCACGGACGACCTGCCGGAGGACGCCGACGGCGTCGAGCCGGCTCCGGAGGACTGACCGGTCCTCACGGGGGCATGGCGCAATTGGTAGCGCACCTGCTTTGCAAGCAGGGGGTTAGGGGTTCGAGTCCTCTTGCCTCCACCGAAGAAGGGCCCGGGAGTCGTGAGATTCCCGGGCCCTTTCGTCTGCCCAGGGCGGGGACGGACCCGCCCACCGTGCCCGCCGTCGTCGTGTGTGGTGTTGGATGGTCCGGTGAACACCACCATCGACACCCCGTCCCCCGACCGACCCGCCTCTGGGCAGGGCACTCCGGCCTACGCCCGGGTGCCCGCGAGCTACTACGACATCTTCGTGGGCGTCTTCATCGCCCTCCTCATCCTCTCCGGCGTCACCGCGGCCAAGCTCTTCTACGGCCCCACCGTCCCGGTCATCTCGGACCTCTTCTACGACGGCGGCCCCCTCATCTTCGACGGCGGCGCCTTCCTGTTCCCGTTCGCGTACATCGTCGGCGACATCCTCGCCGAGGTGTACGGCTGGCGCCGGGCCCGCCGCGCCATCGTCCTCGGCTTCGCCATGCTCGTGCTCGCCGCCCTCACCTACACGGTGGTCTCCTGGACCACGCCCGTCGAGGGCTTCGAGGTGTGGGACCAGGCCCTCGCGCCGATGCTGAGGATCACCGTGGCCGGCTTCGTCGCGTTCCTCGTGGGCTCCCTGCTCAACGCGTCCATCGTGGTCCGCCTCAAGGAGCGCATGAAGGAACGGCACGTGGCCTTCCGGCTCATCCTCTCCACCGTGGTCGGCCAGTTCTTCGACACCTTGATCTTCTGCACCATCGCCTTCGCCGGCACCATCTCGCTGCTGGAACTGGCGAACTACACGGTGACCGGCTTCGTCTACAAGACGTTCGTGGAGATCCTCATCGTGCCGGTGACCCTGCTCGTCATCCGCGCTCTCAAGCGCCGGGAGCCCACCTACCGGGCGCCCGGCTTCGAGATCCACCGCGACGACGATCCCGCCCTCACCCCGGCCGCGTCCCGCTGACCCGCACGGGCCCCGGCGTCGGCCGCGCCGGGGCCCGTCCGTCGCGCACGCCCCGCCCAGCGACTACCGTCGGTGCCATGGGCAAGGACCTCTTCGAGCACGAGCAGCAGCAGACCCTCAGCCGCGAGCAGGCCGCCGCACGCCTGCGCGACCTCGCCGACCAGCTCTCCCGGCAGAACGACGTGCGGATCGAGCACGGCGGCCGCGACGTCGTCGTCACCGTCCCGGACCGCGTGGGCCTCGAGGTGGAGCTCGAGGTCGAGGACGGCGGCGACGCCGAGCTGGAGATCACCCTCAGCTGGTGACCGGCCCCGGGCCGGCCGCCGTCGCCTTCCCGTGCCTCAGAACGTCCAGGGCTCCCCGGGGGCCAGGCGCCGGTAGTCGGTCACGCCCTCGGCGAGGCCCGAGAGCACCCGATCCACCACGCCCTTGCCGTCCTCGCTGAGGATGCCGTCGTGGATGGGGCGGGTGTGCGTCGCCGCGATGGCCCGCATCTGGTCCACCACGTCCGCGATGCGCAGCCACGGCGCGGCGGCGGGCAGCAGGAGCACCTCGACGTCGGCGTCCGGCACCGTGAACGAGTCGCCGGGGTGCAGCACGGCCCCGTCCACGAGGTAGGACACGTTGACCGGGCGCGGCACCTCGGCGTGGATCACCGCGTGCTCCCCGCCGAGCACCTCCACCCGGAAGCCGGCGGCCTCGAACGTCTCTCCGGGGACGGCCGTGTGCACGCGCCCGGCGGCGAGCCCCGCCTCCGCCAGCGGCCCCGTGAGGTCCCGTGGCGCCCAGACGTGCGCCTCCGTGCCGGCCAGCGCCCGGGCCAGCTGCTCGGGGACCACGTGGTCCGGGTGGCCGTGCGTCACGAGGACGGCGTCCGCGCCGTCCAGGACCGCCGCGTCGCTGAACGCGCCGGGGTCGAACGCGAGGCGCCGGCCGGCCTTCTCGAGGCGGACGGCCGAGTGGCCGAAGAGGGTCAGGGTCGTGCTCATGCAGATCACTCCTCCGCCCGGCGTCGGGATCCCGGGCGCTCCCAGCCTCCCGCGTGCTCCCGGCGGTGGACAAGGCCCGCGCCCCCTCGGTCCTGCCGAGGATGCGCGGGCCGGGTGCCGTCCGCTGCGCGCTCAGGGCGCGGGGGAGCGGGTCAGCGCTGCTGCCCGGGCTGGACGCCCAGCACCTTGGCGTTGGCGGCGGCCACCGGGTCCGGGGCGGCGGTGTCCACGCGCACGCCCTCGCCCGCCGCGGCCGAGCCGGCCTCGGCCACGACCTTCTGCTGCTGGGCGTAGGGGTTGTTCGCCTCCACCACCGGGATGTTCGCGGTGATCGGGCCCGGGACCGGGGCGGTCCACGGATCCTGCACCGGCTTGGTCAGGCGCCACAGGGCGTAGCCGGCGCCGGCGGCGGCGGCCGCCATGCCCGCGACGATCCAGGCGCGGCCACCCGAGCGGGAGGTCCGGCGACCGGCGGCACGGTTCAGGTCCTTCTCGGCCGCGCCGGCGTACTGCTCGGCACCCTTGCGCAGGCGCTGCACGATCGCCTTGTCCCCGGTGAGCCTGATCAGGGCCTGCTCCAGGGCGTCCGGGACCTCGACGTCGTGGGCGGTCTTGCGGGCGTGCGCGGCACCGTCGGCCAGGCGGGCGGCGGCCACGGGGAGGACCTCCTCCTTGCGGCGCTGGGCGTAGTCGCCGGCGTCGGCCAGGCGGGCCTGCACCTGCGGGCCCACCTTCCCGCCCTGCTCCTGCAGCGCGGACAGACCCGTGGCGAGGAGGCCGGCGAGGGTCAGGCCGCCCGCGGCGGCGGCGTCCTTGGCCTGGCCAGCGCGGTCGCTGAACAGGGCGGCGGACCGCTGCGCGTCCTTACGGGCGCCCTTGGCGGCCTGGCGGCCGTCCCGGCGCAGCTGCTTGGCCTTGCGGCCCCCACGATGGCGGCCCTTCTTCGCGGCCTTCTCAGCGTCCTTGCGCGCCGCGGCGAACTGCTGCTGCACCTCGTGGCCGGCGTCCTGCGCCTGGGCCTGCAGGTGCTCGAGGAAGTCCTGGACGGTGTCCACGCCCTTGGCGACGGCGGGGGCCAGCAGCCCGTACTGGTGCGCGACGGCCTCGCCGGCCTTGCGCGCCCCACGCTCGACCACGGGGCCGTACTCCTGCTTGGCGTCCTGGGCCTTGCGGCGGCCCTCCTCGGCCGCGGCGGAGCCGCCGATCAGCCCGTAGGCCGCGGCCACCTCGCTCCAGGCGCGGGTGGACTCCACCTTCGGGGCGGCCCAGTGGCGCAGGTTCTCCGCCTGGCGTGCGACGAACGCGTTCGCGCCGCCGTCGTGCTGGATCTCGTCGTGCAGGGTCGTGCGAGCCATGTGATGCCTCCCGTGGGTTCTGGATGGTCGTTGAACGCGGTGGTCCTCGAGGCCCAGCCTAGTGGCCGACCCCCGCCGTGGCACGGGTCCCGGCACGCCGGGAGTGCGTACGCCGATCGCGGAAGACCCGCCCCCGGACGGCGGGATCCGGACGGCCCGCCGCCGCGGATGGAACAATGGGGCGCATGGCGAACAAGACGCACACCGCGACCATCCACACGAACCACGGCGACATCGTCGTCGAGCTGTTCGGCAACCACGCCCCGAAGACCGTGAAGAACTTCGTGGGTCTCGCCACCGGCGAGCAGGAGTGGACCCACCCGCAGACCGGTGAGAAGAACAACGGCGCCCCGCTGTACTCCGGCACCGTGTTCCACCGCATCATCAAGGACTTCATGATCCAGGGCGGCGACCCGCTCGGCATGGGCATCGGCGGCCCCGGCTACCAGTTCGGCGACGAGATCCACCCCGAGCTGCAGTTCGACCGTCCCTACCTGCTGGCCATGGCCAACGCCGGCCCCGGCACCAACGGCTCGCAGTTCTTCATCACCTCCGTGCCCACCGGCTGGCTCAACGGCAAGCACACCATCTTCGGCGAGGTGAAGGACGAGGCCTCCCAGAAGGTCGTGGACGAGCTCAACGCCGTCGCCACCGATCCCCGTGACCGCCCGCTCGAGGACGTCGTCATCGAGTCCATCGACATCGACGAGGCCTGAGCAGCCCCTCGGTGAGCACCACCCCCTCTGACCCGCACGGCCCGGACTCCGCGGACGGCACACCCCCGGTGTGCCCGCGGCATCCGGGCCGTGCCGCGTATGTGCGCTGCGCCGTCTGCCGGCGCCCCGCGTGCCTCGACTGCCAGCGTCCCGGCTCCGCGGCCGGACCGGTCTGCGTGGACTGTGCGTCCGGCGTCGTGGCCGGCCCTGCTCCGACGGTGGCTCCCGCCGGCGCCGCCGCGTCGGTCCCGGTCCGACGGCGGACGGGCTTCGCCGCCTCGCCCGTCACCTGGATCCTGCTGGCGGTCACGGCGGTGGTCTACGCGGCGCAGTGGATGACGCGGGACCAGGCGTCCGGCGTGACCGAGGCGCTCTGGTACGCCGGGCTCTACACGTCCCCGTACGGCATGGAGCCGTGGCGGATGGCCTCCTACGCGCTCGTGCACGACGTCTCCGGTCCCACGCACCTGCTGCTGAACATGCTCGCGCTGTGGGTGATCGGGCGCGTGCTCGAGCCCGCGCTGGGCTGGTGGCGGTTCCTCGCTCTCTACGTGCTCTCCGCCGTGGGCGGCGCGGTGTTCGCGCTGTGGGTCTCGGACCCGCTGCAGCCCGTCGTCGGGGCGTCCGGCGCCGTGTACGGCATGTTCGCGGCCCTGTTCCTGCTCACCCGGGTGCGGGGCGGCCAGGTGCGCTCGATCGCCGTGCTGATCGGCCTGAACCTCGTGTTCTCGTTCCTGTTGCCCGGGGTGGCCTGGCAGGTGCACGTGGGCGGGCTGCTGACGGGCGCCGTCGTCGCCGTCGTGTTCTCCCTGGCCGGCGGGCTGCGGCCCGGCCGCGCGCGCGTGCCGTCCGTGGGCGCCCAGGCAGCCGGCCTCGTGGTCGTGGCGGCGGCGCTGGCGGCGCTCACGGTGCTCGGCGCCGCACGGGTCACGGTGGCCGGCCTGCTCGGCTAGACCGTCGTCCCCGACCGTCCCCGGAGTTCTCCACAGCCGGGTGTGCACTTCTTCCCACAGGGGTGTCCACACCTGTGGACAACTCCGGGGACAACTCGTCTCCGGGCGGGATCGTGCGGATCGGCCATCCACAGGGTTGTCCACCGCTGTGGAGAACTACACGCGTGTCATTCGCTCCAGCGGGACATCATCAGGAACCCGACGAGCGCGATGCCGAAGCCCACGAGGATGTTCCAGCCGCCGATCTGCACGATCGGGAAGAGGCCCTGGGTCAGGTAGTAGACGATGATCCAGAGCAGGCCGAGGATCAGCAGGCCGAACATCACGACCTTGTACCCGGGGGAGAGGGGCTTCGGACCCGGGTCCACGTCCCCGAGGTCCGTCCGCACGGCGGAGCGGCTGCGGCGCGCGGCCTCGAGCTCCTCGCGCTTCCGACGGGCCGAGTCCTTGCGCTTGCCGGCGGGTGCTGCCACGGGTCTTCTCCTCGGGTGGGGGGGTGATGGGCGCCCCCACCGGCGGAGACCGGGGCGGGGACGGTATCCTGCTGACCTGCCCAGGACCGGGGTCAGCGACGTGCCCGGCCAGTCTATGCACCCCGCTCCCACGCGGCGGGGAGGAAAGAGCGCCCCCGTGCAGAGCCCCGAGGTCTCCGTCCTCGTCGTCGACAACTACGACAGCTTCGTCTACACCCTGGTGGGCTACCTCGAGCAGCTCGGGGCCCGCACCACCGTGATCCGCAACGACGAGGTCACCCCCGCCCGCGCCCTCGAGCTCGCGGCCGAGCACACGGCCGTGCTCATCTCGCCCGGGCCGGGCGCACCCGCCGACGCCGGTGTCTCCCTCGACCTCATCCGCTCCGCCGCCGACGGCGGCCGCCCGCTCTTCGGGGTGTGCCTGGGGCACCAGGCCATCGCGGAGGCGTTCGGCGCGACCGTGACGCACGCGGAGTCCCTCATGCACGGCAAGACGTCCCTGGTCCGCCACGGCGAGCACCCCATGTTCGAGGGCGTCCCCTCGCCGTTCACCGCCACCCGCTACCACTCGCTGGCCGCCGTGCGGCCCACCGTGGACGAGGCGGTCCTGGAGATCACCGCAGAGACCGAGGACGGCGTCGTGATGGGTCTGGCCCACCGCACCGCGCCCCTGTGGGGCGTGCAGTTCCACCCCGAGTCCGTCCTCACCGAGGGCGGCTACCGGATGCTCGGCAACTGGCTCGAGTCCGTGGGGCTCTCCGGGGCCGCCGAGCGCGGCGGCCGGCTCTCGCCCCTCGTCCGCCAGGACTGACCGGTCCCGGGGCCCGGTTCGCGGGTCCGACGGCGCCCCGTCCGCTCAGGTGGACGGCGGCGGATCGATCGAGGGCTCGGGGTCCGGCGTCAGCGTCGGCAGCGGGTCCACCGGCGTCCCGGTGGGCGAGGTGCTCGGCGACTGCTCGGCCGGCTCCGGCGAGGTCGACGGGGCCGCCGACGTCGACGACGGGCTCTGCGTCGGCGACGGCGTCGCGGTCGCCGTCGGCTCGGGGGTGGGCGTGGCCGAGGCGGACGGCGAGGGCGACGGCTCCGCGCTCTCGGAGGGCTCGGGGCTCTCCGACGGCGGGGGGCTCGGTGACGCGGACGCCGACGGCGTGGGCTCGGGCGCCTCGCTGGACGGCGGCGCCGGCTCGGAGGGCTCGGCCGTGGGCGCGATCCACGAGGACGCCGTCAGGGTCAGAGAGGAGCGGTTGTCCACGCGGACGCCGGCGGGCGGATCCTGGGCCACGACCGTGCCGGTGTCGGTGGTCGCGCCGTCCTCGTCCTGGATCCGCACGCGCAGCTCGGGGGCGCTCAGCGCCAGCTGACGCCGCGCGTCCGGAGCGCTCATCCCCACCACGTCCGGCACGGCGACCATGCCGCTGGACAGGTGCAGCACCACGGAGGAGCCGGGCGGCACGTGCGTGCCCATCGCGGGGTCGGTGCGGGCGAGCAGCCCGCGTTCGAGTCGGCGGTCGTCCTGGTACTGCACGGAGGAGACACGCAGGCCCAGCCGTTCCAGCTCGCGGCGGGCCGCGTCCTCGGACAGCCCGTGCAGGGAGTCGGACAGCGCGATGCCCTCCTCGCCGCGGGACACCCGGATCCGCACCTCGGCCCCGCGGGGCACCTCCGTGCCCGTCGGCGGGTCGCTCTGGGTGACGGTCCCGTCCGGGGCGTCGGCCATGTACGCGGACGAGACGACGGCCACCAGGCCTGCGTCCTCGAGCGCCGCGACCGCCTCGTCCTGCTGCAGCCCCACCACCGCGGGCACCTCCGCGGTGGTGGGCAGAGCCGCCGCGAGCCACGGCGCCAGGACCAGGGCCAGCGCGATCAGGACCGCGCCGGCCGCCAGGAGCGTGCGCCGGCGGAGGCGCCGGCGGACGCGACGGTGCGTGGCCGTCGCTGGCGCCGGCGTGTCCCCTTGCGGTTCGGGCCGGGGCGTCGCGGCTGCACCGGGCGTCACCGGCTGGCCGCCGGTCACCGGTCGGGGGCCGTCCATGGCGGCGGCGGCGGCCAGCTGCGCGGCCGAGGCGGCGCCGGGCAGTCCCGCACCCGCGACGGCATGGTTCGCCGCCTGGGGGTGTGCGGCGTCCGGCTCGGCCGGGACGGAGGGCGTCGGCCGGGTCAGCGGGACCGCGGCCATCGGCACGTCGGCCCCGTGCTCCGCGGCCGCGGCGCCCAGCACCGCGCCGCCCGCGCCGACGAGGGCGGGATGGACGGCATCGAGCGGCGGGGTGTGACGGCCGGGGCCGGCGTGCGGATCCGCGGCGGCCTCCTCGAGGGCCGCGAGGAACGCGGCGCCGGTGGGGAACCGGTCCTGTGGATCCTTGCGCAGGGCGCGCAGCACCACGGGGTCGAACGCGGGCGGCAGGTCGGGGTCGACGTCGGAGGGCGCCGGCGGCTCCTCGCGCACGTGCTGGTAGGCCACGGCCAGCGGCGTGTCGCCCGTGAAGGGGGGCCGGCCCGTGAGCAGCTCGAACAGCAGGCAGCCGGCCGCGTAGAGGTCGGCGCGGCCGTCCACGGTGCGGCCCGTCGCCTGCTCCGGGGCCAGATAGAGGGCGGTGCCCACCACGGCCTGGGTCTGCGACGTGGTGGCGGAGGTGTCTGCCAGCGCGTGGGCGATCCCGAAGTCCATCACCTTCACGGCGCCCGTGTCCGTGACCATGACGTTCGCGGGCTTCACGTCGCGGTGGACGATGTCCTCCTCGTGCGCGTGCTCGAGCGCTTCCAGCACGCCCCGGGTCCAGGCCACGGCGCGGTCCGGGCCCACGGCGCCCTCGGCGTGCAGGATCTCCCGCAGCGTCCGGCCGGAGACGAGCTCCATCACCAGGAACGGGCAGTCCACCGGATGGAGGCCGTCCTCGAGGGAGACCTCGCCCGTGTCGTACACGGAGACGATTGAGGGGTGGTTCAGGGAGGCCGCCGAGCGCGCCTCCTTGCGGAAGCGCGCCTGGAAGTGCGGGTCGCGCGCCAGATCCCGGCGCATCAGCTTCACCGCCACCGGGCGGTGCAGCCGCAGGTCCTCGCCGCGGAAGACGTCCGCCATGCCGCCGCGCCCGATCAGCTCACCGATCCGGTACCGCCCGTTCAGGGTCCTCTGCTCATCCACAGACACGTCCGCGTGCCCGTCCCGCCCGCCGCTCAAGCGGAGGGCGTGGCGTCGGCGGACGAGGCCTCCGCACCACGCGCGTCAGCGGACGGGTCGGTGGTGGGCTCGCCCGTCGGTGCCGTGGACTCCCCGGAGGACTCCGTCGTCGGATCCCCCGTGGGCGTCGTCGGCTCCTCGGACGGCTCCGGCGTGGGCTCCGGGTCGGCGGTGGCCGTCGGGGATTCGGCGGTGGGGGACGGGCTGGGCTCGTCCGAGGCCGACGGGCTCGGCTCGGCGCTCGGCTCCTCCGACGCGCTGGGCTCCGGCTCCGAGGCGGGCTGGGACGCCTCGCGGGTCGGCGCGGCGTCGGACCCGCCGGTGGCCACGATCAGCTGCACGTGCGTGTCGTAGCGGTGACGCTCACCCTCGCCGGGCACCACGCGCACCACCTCGCCGTCGGCGCCGTCGGCGGACGGGTCGTCCACCCGGTCCACGGTGAAGCCGCGGTCGCGCAGCGTCTGGATAGCGCTCTCCACGGGCTGGCCCACGAGGCCCTCCGGGATGACGCCCTCACCGGTGGAGACGGCCAGCGTGACGGTCTCACCGCGCCGCAACGCCCCCACGGGGTTGATCTCCTCAACGGTGCCCTGCGGGCTCTGCGCGTCGCGGTCCTCCTCGCGCACCGCCAGGCCGAGGCCCTCGAGCTCGGTGCGCACCTCGCTCACGGGGCGACCCCTGTACGCCTCCGGGTCCACGCGCACGGACGACTCCTCCTGCGAGGTCGCCGGCGCCGAGCCTCCGACGCCGCGGCCACCCGTGAGCAGCGGCCACAGCAGCGCCCCCAGCAGGGCGAACACCACGAGCCCGAGCAGTGCCCACAGCGGCCAGCGGTTGGCGCGTCGCCGGCGGGCGGGCGCGGAGCCGCCCCCGGCGGGCGGGCCCGAGTCCACGACGTCGCCCGGGCGGGTCTGCTGATCACGCACGGCGGCGATCTCGTGGTCGCGCGTGCTCGCGCTCGCGGCGGCGCCGGCCACACCGGCCGCGCCCACGGCCGCCGCACCGGCGGCGCCGGGGCCGCGGGCGTCGTCGTCGGTGCGGGGCTGGGCCGCGGTCACCGGCAGCGCCGCGGTGGCGGGGAAGCCGTCCGTCCGGGTGCCCTCGGCGCGGGGATGGGTGGTGCGCATGCCGTCGTAGTCCAGGGGAGCGGTCTCGGCGCCCGAGGGGTCGGCCACGCCCTGCTCCTCGAGGAAGACGGCCAGGCCGGGCACGGCCTCCACGGCGCCGCGGGTGTCCTTGCGACGCAGCGCGTCGGCGGCCTCCGAGAGCGCGGTCGCGTCCGAGGGCCGCTCCCGGGGGTCCTTCGAGAGCATGCACATGATCAGGGCGCGCACCGGGGCCGGGACGGTGTCCGGCAGGGGCGGCGGGGTGTCGTTGACCTGGGCGAGGGCGATCGCGATCTGGGACTCGCCCGTGAACGGGCGATGCCCGGCGAGGGCCTCGTAGCCGATGATGCCCAGCGAGTAGAGGTCGGAGGAGCCGGTGGCTTGCTGCCCCGTGGCCTGCTCGGGCGCGAGGTACTGGGCGGTGCCCATCACCTGGCCGGTGGCCGTGAGCGGGACCTGGTCCGCCAGGCGCGCGATGCCGAAGTCCGTCACCTTCACCCGGCCGGTGGGCGTGATCATGAGGTTGCCGGGCTTGACGTCGCGGTGCACGAGCCCCTGGGCGTGGGCCGCCGAGAGCGCGGCCGCCGTCTGCGCGATGATCCGCAGGGTCCGCTCGGGGGAGAGCACCTTCTCCTTCTCGAGGATGGAGGACAGCGGCTGGCCCGGCACGAGCTCCATGACGAGGTAGGCGGAGCCCTTCTCCTCGCCGTAGTCGTAGACGTTGGCGACGCCGGGGTGGTTCAGCAGCGCCGTGTGCTGGGCCTCCGCCCGGAAGCGGCGCAGGAAGTTGGGGTCACCTGTGTACTCCTCCTTGAGGATCTTCACGGCGGTGATCCGGCCCAGGACCTTGTCCCGCGCCTTCCACACCTCGCCCATGCCGCCGATCGCGATGCGATCGGTCAACTGGTACCTGCCGCCGAGGGTGATGCCCGATGTCGGCCTCATTCCGTGACCACCGCTTCCATGATTGCCTTCATGCCACTGACGACTGTCTGATGTCCAACCCCCGGCGGCTCGTCCTCCACCACGATCGTCACGGCCGCCCGGGGGTTCTCGCTCGCGTCGAAGCCGGTGATCCAGGAGTGCACGTTGCCCGTGTCCCCGACCTCGGCCGTGCCCGACTTCGCCGCGATCCGCACCGTGTCCGACTGCACGGATCCCAGGATGCCGTCCTCCACCGCCGAGACCATCATGTCCGAGACCTGCCCGGCCACCTCGGGGGTCGTGGCCCGGCCGCGCTCACGGGGGCTGAACTCCTGCACCGTGGTGAGGTCCGAACGGCGGACCGCCTTGATCAGCTGCGGCTCCATGACCACGCCGTCGTTCGCGATGCCGGCGGCCACCATAGCCATCTGCAGCGCGGTGGCCTGCACGTCCCGCTGGCCGATCGAGGACTGCGCCAGCGCGGCGTCGTCCAGGTCGGAGGGGAACACGGAGCCGGTCACGGGCAGCGGGTAGTCGAAGGAGTCGTTGAAGCCGAACCGCTCGGCGACCTCCCGGATCCGGTCCTGGCCCAGCTCGACGGCGGCCATGGCGAACGGCGTGTTGCAGGACTGCGCCAGCGCCCACGTGAGGGTCTGACGCCCCACGGTGTTGCACGGTGAGCCGTCGTAATTGGGCAGCTCCGTGGTCGTGCCGGGCAGCGTCCACGCGGCGGGGATGTCCACCGTCCCGTCCGGGGTGTAGTCACCGGACTCGAGCATGGCCACCGCGTCGATCAGCTTGAACGTGGAGCCGGGGGACACGAGCTGCTCCGCGGCGCGGTTGCGGTACGCGCTGGCACCGGGGATCTGGTCGATCGCGGCCATGGCCGCCTGCGCCTCGGCCGGGTTGTGCGAGGAGAGCGCGTTGGAGTCGAAGCTCGGCTTCGACACCATGGCCAGGATCTCGCCTGTCGTCGGGTCCGTGACCACGGCGGAGGCGCGCACGCCGTCCGGGAGCGCGTCGTACGCCAGGCGCTGCAGCTCGGGGTCGATCGTCAGCTCCACCTGGTCGCCCTCAGGCGTGGCACCCGTGATGATCTCCATGGCGCGGTCCACGAACTGGGACGTGGGGGTGCCGGAGAGCTGCTCGTTCATGGCCGCCTCCAGCCCGTCGGTGCCGTAGGTGAGCGAATAGAAGCCCGTGAGCGGGGCGTACAGCTCGGTCTCGTGGTAGACGCGCTGGTAGTGGTACGCGTCGCCGGAGGGGACGGACTCGGCGATCGGCTCGCCGTCCACGAGGATCGGCCCGCGCGGGGCGCCGAACTCCAGGAACATCTGCCGCGAGTTCAGGGCGTGCGTCTTGAGCTGGTCCGCGGCCAGCACCTGGATGACGGACGCGGCCAGCGCGAGCACCAGGATCATGGCCGCCATGACGGTCCACGTGCGTCGGATCGCCTCGTTCACCGCTCCTCACCTCCTCCCGTGGGCACGGCGGCCGCCGGGAGCGCCGTGCCGGGGTCGAGGTGGCCGGCGCCGGGCCCGGACGCGTTGACCATCCCGTCCACGACCACGGGACGGCGGGCGGCGTTCGAGATGCGCAGCACGAGCCCCACGATGATCCAGTTGGCCAGCAGCGAGGAGCCGCCGGCGGCGAGGAACGGCGTCGTGAGGCCGGTGAGCGGCAGCACGAGGGTCACGCCGCCCATCACCACGAACACCTGCCACGCCATGGTGAAGGCCAGGCCGGAGGCGAGCACCTTGCCGAACGCGTCGCGCACGCCGAGGGCGGCGCGCATCATGCGGGTGACGAGCAGGAGGTACAGGACGAGCACGGCGGCCAGGCCCACGAAGCCGAGCTCCTCGCCGATGGCCGTGAGGATCATGTCCGAGAAGGACAGCGGCACCTGGGTGGGGTTGCCCGCACCCAGGCCGGTGCCCATCAGCCCGCCCGAGGCCATCGCGAACAGGCCCTGGACCACCTGGTAGGAGCCGCCGAAGTCGCGATGGTAGATCTCGGGGTCGAAGGCCTTCAGCCAGATCTCGAACCGGGCGGTCACGTGCGGCATGAACAGGAACGCCAGCGCCGCGCCGAAGGCGATGAGGCCCAGGCCGAGGAGGATCCAGGAGGCGCGGGACGTGGCGATGTAGAGCATCGCCATGAACATGCCGAAGAACAGCAGGGCCGAGCCCAGGTCGCGCTGGAACACGAGCACGCCGAGCGCCAGGAGCCAGCCGGCCAGCAACGGGCCGAGGTCCCGGGCGCGGGGGAAGGTCACCGGGCCCACGCGGCGGCCGGCCAGCAGGATCAGGTCGCGGTTCGCGGAGAGGTAGCCGGCGAAGAAGACGGCCAGCGTGATCTTGGCGATCTCACCGGGCTGGAAGGTGCCGAATCCGACGTCGATCCAGATCCGCGCCCCGTACATGCTCAGGCCCAGCCCGGGCACGAGCGGCAGGAGCAGCAGCACGCCGGACGCGACGAGGAACAGGTAGGGCCAGCGCCGCAGCACCCGATGGTCGCGCACCAGGAACACCAGGGCGGAGGCCACCAGGACGGCCAGGACGGACCACACGAGCTGCGAGGTGGGGTTGGCCATCGCGGCGTCCTGGCTCAGCCGGTGGATCATGGCCAGGCCCAGCCCGTTGAGCAAGGCGGTGATCGGCAGCATGAACGGGTCCGCGTAGGGGGCGCGCAGCCGCAGGACCACGTGCAGCACCAGGGTGGCGGCCCCGAAGATGCCCAGCGGC
Organism: Micrococcus sp. GPGPB33; assembly: GCF_037853785.1. Classification (NCBI taxonomy): domain Bacteria; kingdom Bacillati; phylum Actinomycetota; class Actinomycetes; order Micrococcales; family Micrococcaceae; genus Micrococcus; species Micrococcus sp. GPGPB33. The sequence continues at coordinate 633,497 of NZ_JAQMWO010000002.1, read as the reverse complement.
ACCCAGGCGGTGGAGTCCAGCGGGGCGTCCGTGCCGATCATGCCCAGCAGGTCCGCCCCCAGGGCGATGGCCAGGGCGGCCAGCAGCAGGACCAGTTCGATGTTCCGGCGCGGGCGTGCGGGGGAGATCACCTCGGTCACGGGGCCTCACCTCCCGTCGCGCTCGGGGACGATGCCGGGCTCGTCGGCGCGGCGGAGCCGGACGCGTCCGAGGGGCGGGCGGAGGACGACGACGGCGTCGCGCTCGGCCGGGCCCGCTCGGAGGGCTCACCGGCGGGGGCGGGGGCGTTCGGGTGCAGCGAGTCGCGCAGCTCGGCGACGATCTGCTCCGCGTGGTCCACGTCCCGGGCGGCCATGCCGGCGTTCACGCGGTCGCGTGCGTACGCGGGCAGCGCGTCCACCGGGAGGTCGGTCTGGCGGTCCACGTGGGACAGCTCGAGCGGGCCCAGCCGCTGGGAGACGCCCTTGAACACGGCGATCCGGCCGTCGTTGGCCCCCACGTAGTACTGCGTCTGGGTCCACAGGTAGCCCCACACGGCCACGGCCGCGAGGGTGAGGGCGAGCAGCGTGGTGAATACGGGGATGAACCAGCCGCGACGGTACTGCACCGGGCGGTCGTCCTTCCCACGCCGCCGACGCGCGGCCCTGGCCTCGGAGCCGCCGGCGGGCCCGGAGGTCGCCGGGGCCGGGGTGGGGGCCGTGGCCGACGCCTCGGCGGCCTCGTCGGACGGCTGGTCGGCAGCGGTGGCGGCCGGTGTGGCGGCGGAGGAGGAGCCGACGGCGGCCGCGGTGCCGCGCGGCGCGGCGGGCGGGGCGGACGGGTCCGGGCGCGCGGCGACGTCGGGATCCGGCCCGTCCGTGAGGACGGCCGCGGTGCGCCGGGGACGGTTCTCCGGCACGGGCGTCTCGCCGAGCAGGGCAGCGGCGCGGCGGCGCGTGGAGCTGCGGGTGACCACGGGGATGCGATCGGTCCTCACAGCGTTGGAGGCCGCGCCGACGAGCAGGTGGGGTCGTGCGTCCAGGTCCTCGCGCAGCAGCAGGCCGGAGACCGGGCCGACCTCGGGCGGGTGGGCCGCGGCGAGGGCCTGCTCGGACAGGTGGACGTCCGGGACGGGGGCCAGCTCCTCCGCCGTGCCCTCCGCGATCTCGAACGCCACCACGGTCACGTTGTCCGGGGCGCCGCCCTTGAGGGTCAGGTCCACGAGGGTGTCGACGGCCTGGTTGAGAGCCTCCGAGTCCCGCAGCACCTCGTGGATCTTCTCGGGGGAGACCACGTCCGTGAGGCCGTCCGAGCAGAACAGCCAGCGCTCTCCGGGGGCGACGGGCACCTCGAACACGTCCAGCTCGGGGGAGGCGTCCACGTCGCCGAGCACGCGCATGAGCACGTTCTTGTTCGGATGGAACGGGGCCTCCCCGGCCTCGAGACGCCCCTCGTCCACGAGCTTCTGCACGAACGTGTGGTCCGTGGTGACCTGGGAGAACTCGCCGTTCGCGAGCCGGTAGGCACGGGAGTCGCCGATGTGCGCCATGTGCAGCGTGGTCCCCGCGAGCAGGGCGGCGGTGCACGTGGTGCCCATGCCGGCGAGCTTGGGGTTGGCGTGCACCAGCTCGTTGAGGATCAGGTTGGCGTTCTGGATCTCGTCCGGTAGCACCGTGGCCGGGTCCTCGTAGCCCACCGCATCCAGCGGGGCCAGGTCCAGCACCGTGGACGCGCTTGCCACGTCGCCGCCCACGTGCCCGCCCATGCCGTCCGCGAGCACGACCAGATGACGGCCCACGTAGGCGGAGTCGTCGTTCTTGGCACGGACGCGGCCGACGTCGGAGCGGGCGGCGTAGCGGAGGACGAGGGTCATGGGTCAGGCCTCGAGCTCCATGACGGTCTTGCCGATGCGGATGGCCGTGCCGGGGCCCACGGGCACCGCGCGGGTCACGGGGGCGCCGTTGACGTAGGTGCCGTTCGTGGAGCCGAGGTCCTCGAGGAACCAGCGGGTGCCCTGGGGGAACAGCCGGGCGTGGCGGCCGGAGGCGTAGTCGTCCACGAGCACCAGGTCGGCGTCCTGGGCGCGGCCCATCAGCAGGGGACGGCCCTCCAGGGCGATGGTCTGCCCGGCCTTCGGGCCCTCGACCACCCGCAGAGTCCGGGACAGCCGCGGGGCCGGCGTCGTCGGCGCGGACGCGGCGGGGGACGGCGTCGACGCGGGCGCGGGGCGGTCGACCGCGGACGAGCCCGCCCCGGCGGCCCCGGCCGCGGGCACCGCGGTGACCAGGCCGGCGTCGCGCTGGGCCTGCTGGAGGCGTGTCTTGTTGCGTCGGCCGACCACGAGGTCGCGGCCCTGCGCCATGACGATGGAGATGATCAGCACCCACAGGGCCAGCAGCAGGCCCATGCGGAGCACGGCGACGGCGAGCTCGCTCATGCGCGGCCCCCCGTCCCGCCGAAGAACAGCAGCTCGGTCTGGCCGACGGTCACCACGTCCCCGTCGCGCAGGGTGACGGAGCCGTCCACGCGGCGGCCGTTGACGAGCACGCCGTTGCGACTGCCCAGGTCCAGGAGCGTGACCGTGGAGCCGACGGTGAGCAGGCGCAGGTGTTCGCGGGACACCGAGGAGTCCGGGATCACGAGGTCGGCACGCTCGGCCGAGCGGCCGAGGATGAGGTCGTCCCCGTCCAGGGGGAGCATGCGGCCGTCCAGCTCGAGGGCCGGGCCGGCGGGCCCGGTCACGGGGCGGCCCATCACGACGGTCGGCTGGTCGGCGTGGGCGGGGGCGGCGGGCGCGGTCGAGGCGGCGGCCCGGCGGGGCGCCGGACGGGGCCCGACGCGCGGGGCGGGGGAGGGCTTGCGGGGCGCGGCCGCCGGCAGGTCCTCGACCAGTCGGTCCGGCGCCGCGGCCGAGGCTCCCGGGCCGTGGGCGGTGGCGGGCGAGGCGCCGTCGTCGTGGGGGGCCGGGGCGGTGAGCGAGCCGTCGTCCAGGCGGGTGACGACGCGCAGGTCCCCGGCGCGCACGTCCGCGTCCGGGTGGAAGGCGACCCGGACCGTGCCGGGCAGCGCATAGCCCTGGGAGTCGGCGTGGCGGATGACCTCGTCGCACAGCTCGCTGGCGAGGGTGGACCCCCACGAGCGGGCGCGCTCGAAGTCGGCGGGGGAGAAGTGGACCACGTAGCTGTTGGGCGCGACCGTGTGGCCCTCGGACAGCGCGAACGACTCGTCGTCCATCGCCTGCCGCAGGGCCGAGGCGATCTCCACCGGCTTGACCGCCCGCGGACCGCCGGCCGAGAAGGCCGAGCGCACGACCCGCTCGAGGCCGCGTTCGAGGTTGTCCAGAAGTCCCACGACGGGGCCCCTTTCCACAGTTGTCCGTCCCGATACTACGGGCCGGGCTGGGAGACCGCCGAGAACAGCGGGATTCTGCGGGGTGGAGCGCGGGTGGGAGAGGTGCCGGAGGGGGTGAGCCACGGGCGTGGCGGGGACGCGGGGGTGGGCGTCGGGGCCGATTTGCACGCCCGGGCGGGCGGGGGTTAGAGTATTCCTCGCTGCCTGTGACGGTCGCCGGATGTCCGGAGCCGAGATCAGGAAGCCGCTCGCGCGAGTGGCGGAATTGGTAGACGCGCTGGCTTCAGGTGCCAGTGTTCGCAAGGACGTGGGGGTTCAAGTCCCCCCTCGCGCACCGAGGACGAAGGCCCCGGAACCGTGTGGTTCCGGGGCCTTCGGCGTTCCCGGGCTGGTCCCCACTCACCGGTTGGGGGCGGTTTCAGGCGGTATCCACGCCGAATACCGCCCGAAACCGCCCCCAAACGCCGCAGGGTGGTCCGGGCGCGGGGCCGCCCGCCCGACGCCGGCCCTCACGGCTTGACGCACACCACCGGGACGCGCGCCTCGAGGATGATCTGCTGCGCGGCCGATCCCAGCAGCAGCTTGCCCACGGGGGAGCGGTGCTTCACGCCCACCACGATCCGGCTCGCGCCCACACGCTCGGCGTGCTCGAGCAGGTCGCCGACGGCGTCCCGGCCGCGCTCCTGGGCGTGTGCCACGGACACGTCGACGCCGGCTTCGCGTGCCTCCGCCTCGTCCGGCTCGGTCCCGTCGAGGGAGAACCAGACCACGTCCTCCCCGCGCAGGGCCGCCTCGGCCAGGGCGGCCCGCCAGGCCGCGGCGCTCTCGGGGGTGCTGGTTCCGGTGCTGATGATCGTCATGGGGACCACTGTGCGTCATGGACGCGGCCCCCGTCACCACCCGGACCGGTTGTCGTCGGTCACTCTGCGGACGCAGAGTGCACGCCGCCCCGCCGCGCTGTTACCGTGACCTCCACCACTCGCACCTGTCCCCGGCGCCACTCCCTGGCGGCGGGGTGTCTCTGTTAGGAACCGCCATGCCCTCCACCTCCCCCGACGGCCCCCCGCGCCGACGCACGGGGGTCGGCCGGATCGTCTTCAGCGTGATCGCGGTGCTCACCGTGCTCGCGGCCTCCGCCTTCTCCATCCGCTCGGCTTCGGGAGGCAACGACATCCGCACCAACCTGACCCTCATCGCCCCCGCGGCCGCCGGCGGCGGCTGGGACTCGTTCCAGCGCGAGCTGCAGCAGACCATGCGCGTCAACGGGCTCGTGAACAACGTCCAGGTGGTCAACATCCCCGGCGCCGGCGGCAACATCGCCCTCGGTCAGCTGACCACGCTCGAGGACGCGAACAACCTCATGGTGGGCGGCACCGGCCAGATCGCCGCCCACGCGGCCCGTGGCACCGGCCCCGAGCTCTCCCAGGTCACCGCGGTCAGCCGCGTCGTCGAGGAGTACAGCCTCGTGGTGGTCCCGGCGGACTCGCCGTACCAGAGCATGGACGACCTGGTGACCGCCTGGCGCGCCGATCCCGCCCACGTGGCGTGGACCGGCGGCGGCTCCTTCGACCAGCTCGTCATGGCGGACATCGCCCGAACGGCCGACGTGCCGGTCGCGGACACCACCTACATCCCGTCCGACGGCGGCGGCGAGGCCATCCAGGCCCTGCTCAACGGCACCGCCCAGGCCTCCGCCGGCGGCTTCGCCGACATCTACCCGCAGGTCGAGGCCGGCCGTCTGCGCGCCCTCGGCGTGGTGGCGGCCGAGCCGCTGGCCGGCGTCGAGGAGATCCCGACCCTGCGCTCCCAGGGCTACGACGTCACGCTCACCAACTGGCGCGCCCTGTTCGTGCCCCCGGGCGTCTCCGCGGAGGAGCGCACCGAGCTCGAGGCCCTCATCGCCGAGGCGGTCGACACCCCCGAGTGGAAGGAGGCGGTGCAGCGCAACTACTGGAATCCCGTGCCCCTCTCCGGCACCGAACTCGAGGAGTTCATCGCCGCCGAGAAGGAGCGCATCGGCACGCTGACGGAGGAGATCAAGTGAGCCACGCATCCACCGTCCCCCCCGCCGCCGACGCCCCCTCCCGCTGGGGGCGCGCCGCCGGGCTCTCTGCGCTCGTCATGCCGGCCGTGCTGGCCGCGTTCAGCCTCTACCTGCTGCTGGGATCCCTGGCCATGGACACCGAGGGCGCCGACTTCCCCGGCCCGGACTTCTTTCCGCTGATCCTCGCGGTCGCGGGCCTCGTGATCGCCGCCGCGCTCGCGGTGGAGGTCGTGCGCGTGCGTCAGTCCCCCGAGGGTCAGGCCGACGCGGACGGCGAGGTCGGCCAGGCGGCCGGTCCGCTGACCCTGTTCCACTCGGACTTCGGCGCGCTGGCCTGGTGCTTCCTCGGCTTCCTCGCGTTCGCCGTCCTGCTGCCCTGGCTGGGGTGGATCCTCGCCGGGGCGCTGCTGTTCTGGTGCATCACGCGGGCGTTCGGCGCCCCGCACCCCGTGTTCGACATCCTCGTCGCCCTGTTCGTCTCCTCGCTGGCCTACCTCGGCTTCGCGGTGGCCCTGGGCCTGACCCTGCCCTCGGGCATCCTGGGAGGTGGCTTCTGACATGGAGACCCTCGGACTCCTCATGGAGGGCTTCGCCGGAGCCCTCACCCCCATGAACCTGCTCTGGGTGGTGCTGGGCTGCCTGCTCGGCACCGCGGTCGGCGTGATGCCCGGACTCGGCTCCTCGATGGCCGTGGCCCTGCTGCTGCCCATGACCTTCGCCCTCGAGCCCACCGCCGCGTTCATCATGTTCTCCGGCGTGTACTTCGGCGGCCTCTTCGGCGACTCCACGATGGCCATCCTCATGAACACCCCCGGCCAGGCCTCGGCCATCGCCTCCACGTTCGAGGGGCACCGCATGGCCCAGGACGGCCGGGCGGCCCAGGCCCTGGCGACGGCGGCGCTCGGCGCCTTCATCGGCGGCATGGTGGCCTCGGTGTGCGTCGTGTTCCTCGCCCCCGTCCTGGCGGAGTTCTCCACGAGCTTCGGGCCCGCGGAGTACTTCGCGCTCGCGCTCTTCGCGTTCGTGGCCACCTCCTCGGTGGTCGCCGACTCGGTGCTGCGCGGCCTGGCCTCCCTGGTGCTGGGACTGGGCATCGCCGTCGTTGGGATCGATGCGGTGACCGGCACCGAGCGCTTCACGATGGGCTCCCCGCAGCTGTTCGACGGCATTCCGCTCGTGACCGTCACGGTGGCGATCCTCGCGCTCGGCGAGGTGTTCCACGTAGCCTCCCGGGTGCGCCGCGAGCACGAGGACCTGCGCATCCGTCGCACCGGCCGGCCGTGGCTGTCGGGCGCCGAGTTCCGTGAGGCCGCCCCGGCGTGGCTGCGCGGCACGGCGATCGGCCTGCCGTTCGGCATCGTGCCGGTGGGCGGCTCCGAGGTGCCGACGTTCTTGGCGTACTCGGCCGAGCGGCGCCTGGACCGGCGCCGGGCGCATCCGCAGTTCGGCCGCGGCGCGATCCGCGGGCTGGCGGCCCCCGAGGCCGCGGGCAACTCGACCACCGGCATGGCGATGGGCGCCCTGCTCACGCTCGGCCTGCCCGTCTCCGCGACGGCGGCCATCATGCTGGCGGCGTTCCGCCAGTACGGGCTGCAGCCCGGCCCCCTGCTGTTCGACCGCAGCCCGGACCTCGTGTGGGCGCTGCTGGCGAGCTTCTTCATCGCGATGATCGTGCTGCTGGCGATCAACCTGCCGTTCGCGCAGCTGTGGGCCAAGCTCCTGCTGATCCCGAAGCACTACCTCTACGCGGGGATCACGCTGTTCTGCGGGCTGGGCATCTACGCCACCACGGGCGCGGTGTTCGACCTGCTGATGCTCCTGGGGATCGGCGTGCTGGGCTTCCTGATGCGGCGGTACGGCTACCCGCTGGCGCCGCTGATGATCGGCATGGTGCTCGGCCCGCTCGCGGAGACCAGCCTGCGCGACGCCCTGCTCAGCTCGGTGGGCGACCCGGCCGTGCTCGTCTCCACCCCCATCACGTGGGTGATCTACGGGATCCTGGCGATCGTGCTGGCGTTCTCCGTGCGGGCCGCCGTCGTGCGCCGGACGCGCCAGGACGTGTGAGCGGAGGCGGGATCCGCACCCCCCGAGGCAACGCGGGTTGAGTTGTCACCGGTGTGCGGCCTCCGCACCCGTGACAACTCAACCCGCGTTTCTGGTGGGCGGCGGCCCCGCTCAGTAGTGGTACGTGTCCGACGGCGCCGTGATCGCGTTGTCCTGGTCCGGGTACCGCGTGGAGCGCACCCCGAACGCGGTGGCCAGCCCGAGGATCTTCTCCGCGCGCGCCTTGCGGGGCAGGTCGGAGCCGTTGCGGATCTCGCCGCCGTCGGCCTCGAAGTCCGCGAGGAACTCGTGGGCCCACGCCAGCTCCTCCTGGGACGGGCTGAGCCCCTCGTTCACGGCCGCGCACTGCTCCGGCGCGAGGCACAGCTTGCCGGTCATGCCGAACTCCGCGGTCACCGCCGTCGCCTCGGCGAGCTTCACGCCGGTGGAGCCCACGGTGGGCCCGTCGATCGCGCCCGGCAGCCCCGTGGCCTTCGCCGCGATCGTGAACTGGGACCGCGTGTACGCCAGCGCCATCGGCGACTCGCCCAGGCCGGTGTCACGGCGGAAGTCGCCGATCCCGAAGGCCAGCCGGAACGTGCCCTTCGCGGCGGCGATCGAGTCGATCCGCTGCAGCCCGCGCGCCGTCTCCACGAGCGCCACGACGGGCACCCCGGGCAGCCGCCGGGCGGTCTCGTTCACGTGGTCCGTGGACTCCACCATCGCCAGCACGACGCCGGCCAGGCCGCCCTCGGCGACCGGCCCGCCCAGGTGCGCGGGCAGGGCCGCGGCGAGCGCCTCGACGTCCTGCTCCCACCACCGCGAGCCGTAGCCGTTGAGCCGCACCCAGCCGGTGTGCCCGGAGGTCAGCCAGGCGACGGCGTCCCCGCGGGCCTGGTCCTTGTCCTTGGGGGCCACGGCGTCCTCGATGTCGAGGATGACGATGTCCGCGGCCGAGTCCTCGGCGGGCTGGAACCGTTCGGGCTGGGCGGCGTTGACCAGCAGCCAGGAGCGGGCGAGCTCCGGGTCGATGCGCTGGCCGGGCACGGGCTGGAACGCGGGGGAGGGGGTGATCGCGGCGGGCAGGGTCACGGTCATGAGGGGCTCCTTCACGGGGCTGGGGCGTCGGGCCGACGTCGCGGGCGGGGTGCCTCGCGCGGCGGACGGCCGGGGGCCGGACCAGGTGGGCCCTGAGCGAGCGGCGTCGGTTCGACGCCGAAGGGCGCCGCGGGTGTGCGGCGCGTCCACAGCACAGTACACGCCACCGTGTCCGACGTCACCCGGGTGGGCGTGGATCTCGGCTCAGAAGGGGTGACGGGTGCGGGGGGAGCGCGTAGCGTTCATCGGGGTCCGGACGACGTCGGCCGCGCAATGGGGCGCGGCCCTCCGCGCGTCGGTCGGGCCGCGACACATCCCTGCCCACCGGACCACGAGGACGCTCAATGACGAGGATCCCCGCCGAGGACGAGGCCGTGACGGCGCCGTCCTCCCCGCTCGACAACGCCCTGGCCCAGCTCTCCGCCGCCGTGAAGACGCTCGGCTACGACGAGGGCCTGCACCAGATGCTCGCCGCCCCCCGCCGCGAGATGGCCGTCTCCATCCCCCTGCGCCGCGACGACGGCTCCACCGAGGTGCTCCGCGGCTACCGCGTGCAGCACAACTTCTCCCGCGGCCCGGCCAAGGGTGGCGTGCGCTTCAGTCAGGACGTGGACCTGGACGAGGTCCGCGCGCTGGCCATGTGGATGACCTGGAAGTGCGCCCTGCTGGACGTGCCCTACGGCGGCGCCAAGGGCGGGGTGACCATCGACCCCCGCCAGTACTCGAAGGCCGAGCTCGAGCGCGTCACCCGGCGCTACACCTCCGAGATCCAGCCGATCATCGGCCCCGAGGTGGACATCCCCGCCCCGGACGTGGGCACGGACGAGCAGACCATGGCCTGGATGATGGACACCTACTCGGTGAACGTCGGCCACACCACGCTCGGCGTGGTCACCGGCAAGCCCGTCTCGCTCGGCGGCTCGCTGGGCCGCGCCTCCGCCACCTCGGCGGGCGTGGTCCACGTGGCGCTCGCCGCGCTCGAGCACCTCGGCATCGAGCCGTCGCGGGCGACGGCGGCGGTCCAGGGCTTCGGCAAGGTCGGCGCCGGCACGGTCGAGCTGCTCGAGGCGGCCGGCGTGAAGGTCGTGGCCGTGTCCGACCAGTACGGCGCCGTGCGCGACGACGAGGGCCTGCACTACGACGCCCTGCAGAGGCAGCTCTGGGACACCGGCTCCGTGAAGGACACCCCCGGCACCGAGCCCATGGACGCGGACGAGCTGCTCGAGATGGACGTGGACCTCGTGGTCCCGGCCGCCGTGCAGTCCGTGCTGACCGAGGAGAACGCCCCGCGCGTGCGCGCCCGGCTGGTCGTGGAGGGCGCCAACGGCCCCACCACGGGCGAGGCCGACCGCATCCTCGCGGAGAAGGGCGTCCTGGTCGTCCCGGACATCCTGGCCAATGCCGGCGGCGTGATCGTCTCCTACTTCGAGTGGGTCCAGGCGAACCAGGCCTACTGGTGGAGCCGCGAGGAGGTGGACGAGCGCCTGAAGCGGCGCATGGTCGCCGCGTGGCAGGCGGTACTGGCCACCTCCGAGAGCCGCCGCGTGAGCCTGCGCGAGGCCGCCACCCTGACCGCCGTGCAGCGCGTGGCCGAGGCCCACCGCACCCGCGGCCTCTACCCGTGACGGGGGCGGCCCCGCCGCCTGACCCCGTCCGGCCGCCCGAGCGCGGCCCCGCTGCCCGCCCGCGGGCCGACGGCCCGGAACCCCCGGAGGTTCCGGGCCGTCGTCGTGGGCGGACGCGGCCTGATGTGCCCCACGGCCCGTGACGTCCGTCTCTATTTCGAATTTTGACGATCGAGCGTGGACGACCCACCCGGATGATGTTTGAATTTGAAACAAGTTCGGAGGCCGAGGAGCCATCGCCGCCGCCGCGGCCCACCCCGGACACACCAGACAGACCCGCTGAGAAGGAGCACCCCATGCACGCCATCACCACCGGAACCTGGAACCTCGACGCCGCGCACTCGGACGTCGACTTCGTCGTCCGCCACGCGGGCATCTCCAAGGCCCGCGGCACCTTCCACGCCGTGGAGGGCCAGCTCACCATCGCCGAGCAGTTCGCCCAGTCCTCCGTCGACGTGACCGTCGACGTCGCCTCCATCAGCACCAAGAACGAGGGCCGCGACGCCCACCTGCGCTCCGCCGATTTCTTCGACGTGGAGCAGTTCCCCACCATGACCTTCCGCTCCACCGAGGTCCGCGGCGAGCCCGAGGAGTTCACCCTGGTCGGCGAGCTGACGCTGCACGGCGTCACCCAGACCGTGGAGCTCGAGGCCGAGTTCGGCGGCCAGGACAAGGACCCCTTCGGCGCGACCCGCGTGGGCTTCGAGGCCACGGGCGAGATCTCCCGCAAGGACTTCGGCCTGACCTGGAACGCGGCCACCGAGGCCGGCGGCCTCCTGGTCTCGGACAAGGTGAAGCTCGAGATCGGCGCCGCCTTCGTGCTGCCCGAGGCCGACGCCCAGGCCTGAGCCTGAGCCGACCTCGCGCGGCGAGACCGGGTCCCTCGATGAGGGGCCCGGTCTGCTCGTAGGGTGGGGCCCATGATGGCTTCGAAGACCCCGCACCAGAACGTCACGTTCGACCTGCCCACCAAGGACGCCGGCCAGGACGGCGACCGGACGGGCCACGGCTACCTCGCGCTGCCCGCCTCCGGGAAGGGCCCCGGCGTGATCGTGATCCAGGAGTGGTGGGGCCTGGTGGATCACATCAAGGACGTGTGCGACCGCCTCGCCGACCTCGGCTTCGTCGCGCTCGCCCCGGACCTCTACGGCGGCTGGATCGCCCACGACGGCGACGAGGCCGGCGAGATGATGCAGAACCTGCCCGCCGAGGAGGGCGCCCGCCAGCTGGCCGGCGCCGTCGACTGGCTGCTCGCCCGGGACGAGGTGACCTCGCAGACCGTGGGGGCGATCGGCTTCTGCATGGGCGGCGGCTTCGTGCTCGCCCTCGCGGCCCAGCAGGGGGACAAGGTCTCCGCCGCCGTGCCGTTCTACGGCGTGGGCCAGGGCGTGCCCGGCGACTTCTCCGGCGTCACCGCCGCCGTCCAGGGCCACTACGCCGAGCAGGACGACTCCTTCCCCGTCGAGGACGCGCGGAAGCAGGAGCAGCAGATCCGTGAGGAGTCCGGGGCCGACGTCGAGTACTTCTACTACGACGCCCCGCACGCCTTCCACAACGACGAGAACCCCCAGGGCAACCACCGGCCCGAGGCCGCGGCCCTCGCCTGGGATCGCGCCGTCTCCTTCCTGAAGGAGAAGGTCCGCTGAGCGGCTCCCGTGGCGGCCGGGGCGGGAAGTCCCGCGCGAGCAGGGGCGGCCCCGCCCGGTCCACCCGCTCCGGCGGGCGTGGCGTGGCCAAGGGCGTGAAGCCCGCGGGCCGTGCCGGGGGCGAGGGCCGGCGTCGTCCCGCGCCCGCGCCGCCGGCCGACCTGCCCGTCCCGCCCGAGACCCTCTTCCTGGCCACCATCCCCGGGGCCACGCCGTCCACCTGGGTGGAGCGGTTCACCACGCGCCAGCGCACGGTGCAGCTCGTCAACCACGACGACGCGGCCCAGCTGGCCCACCTCGCCCACGACGACGCCGGTCAGCCCCGCCACTTCCTGCCGCAGCTGGGCTACGTGCGGCGCCGACGCGACGTGTCCGTCGAGGAGTTCCTGCGCGCCGGCGGCGTCGACCCGCGGCACGTGCACCTCGTGGGCGTGTACTCCGAGCTGCCGGTGGTGTGCGTGGGCAGGGATCACCTGCTCGCCGCGTGGGACGTGGACGCGGACGGCCCGGTGCCGCCCGCCGAGCTCGACCCGGACGAGGAGCTGGATCCCGCCCGCTTCGCCCCGGCCCCCAGCGCGGAGCCGATGGACGCCGCCGAGCTGCCCGGGGCGGGCGAGCGGATGGCCCTGGAGATCGCCGCGTCCGGCGCCGGCCACGTCGTGCTGCCGATGTCCGTGGCCCGCATGTTCGGCCGCAAGGACGTGATCGTGCTGCCGCTGGCCTCCACCCTCGACGACACCGTGGGCCTGTCCCGCGCCGACCGCGAGGCCGCCGCCACGCGGGCCGCGCTCGCGGACGAGCAGGCGCGGGCCGAGGCGGAGGCGGGCGCCGCCGTCGACGGGGCGGATCCCGCGGGCCAGGGCGACGACGACGCCCGCCACCCCGGCTGGGACGTCGCCCTGGCCTGGCTCAAGGCGGCCGACTCGGAGCTCGTGCAGGCGTTCGTGGGGGTGGCGCGCGGGCGGCGGGGCGCCAGCTCGCGCTGAGGGCGGGCGCGCCTATGCTCGGAATGAGCCGCATCACACTCAAGGAGGGCGCATGTCCGAGCATCAGCAGCACGTCGGCCGCCGGGACCCCCGGATCAGCGACGAGGCCATCGAGCGGGGCCGCCGCGCCCACGAGCTCGACCGTGCGCACGTGTTCCACTCGTGGAGCGCCCAGCGCGACCTCACGCCCATGACCATCCTCGACGCCGAGGGGTCGTGGGTGTGGGACGGCGAGGGTCGGCCCATGGTCGACTTCAGCGGGCAGCTCGTCTTCACGAACGTCGGCCACCGCCACCCGAAGATCGTGGCCGCGATCCGCGAGCAGGCCGAGACGCTCGCCACCGTGGCCCCGCAGCACGTCAACGATGCCCGGTCCGAGGCGGCCCGGCTGATCACGGAGCGGCTGCCGGAGTCCATCAACCACGTGTTCTTCACGAACGCGGGCGCGGAGGCCAACGAGCACGCGGTGCGGATGGCGCGCCTGCACACGGGCCGGCACAAGGTGCTCTCCGCGTACCTCTCGTACCACGGCGCCACGCGCCTGACGGCGAACCTGACCGGCTCCCTGCGGCGCGTGGGCTCGGACTCGGCGTCGGACGGCGTCGTGCACTTCCAGCCCGCGTACACGTACCGCTCCGCGTTCGGCTCGGAGAGCGACGAGCAGGAGGCCGAGCGCGCGCTGGCCCACCTGCGCGACGTGATCGAGCTCGAGGGCCCCTCCACCGTGGCCGCCGTGATCCTCGAGGCCGTCCCCGGCACCGCGGGCATCTTCCTGCCGCCGCCCGGCTACATGGCCGGCGTCGGGGAGCTGTGCCGCGAGCACGGGATCCTGCTGATCATCGACGAGGTCATGGTCGGCTTCGGCCGCGTGGGCGAGTGGTTCGGCCACCAGCTCACGGGCGTCACCCCGGACATCGTCACGTTCGCCAAGGGGGTCAACTCCGGGTACGTGCCGTTGGGCGGCGTCGCCATGAGCGACGACGTCTACGAGAGCTTCGCGACCACGCCCTACCCCGGCGGCCTGACCTACTCCGGCCATCCCCTCGCCTGCGCGGCCGCCGTCGCCGCGATCACCGCAATGGAGGAGGAGGGCATGGTCGCCCATGCGAAGCGCATCGGCGATCAGATCATCGAGCCGCGCCTGGCCGAGATCGCCGCGGCCCACCCGAGCGTGGGCGACGTGCGCGGCGCCGGCGCGTTCTGGGCCGTCGAGCTGGTGAAGGACCGGCAGACCCGGGAGCGGCTGGCCCCGCTCGGTCAGGTCGCGCCCGTGATGGGGCGGATGATGGCCGAGGCCAAGGACCGCGGGCTGCTGCTGTTCATGGCCGAGAACCGGTTCCACCTGTGCCCGCCGCTGAACATCTCGGACGAGGACCTGCACTTCGGCCTCGACGTGCTCGACCAGGTCCTCACCCTCGCCGACGAGGAGGTCGCAGGCGGCTGACGGGCCCCGCCCCCAGCCCCGCCCGGCCCGGCCCGGCCCACCGTTTTCGAACGTGAAATGGGGGTTCTCAGCGCTTTCGGTCGTGGGATTTGCCCCATCTCACGACCGAAAGCGCGCGTGGCGGGGGGATGCGCGGGGCGGGGCGGCGCGGGATCGGGGTCAGCCGAGCCGGCCGGCCTCCGAGGCCTCGAACTGCTCCTCGTCCTCGGGCACCGGCTCGGTGCCGCGGGCGCGGGCGATCGCCGTCATGAGGTGGTACACCACCAGGGCGGCGACCGTGCCGAGCGTGATGCCGCCGAACACGAGCCCGCTGACCACGAGCTGGGGGTCGGCGATCGCGATGATCAGGCCCGCACCCGCCGTCATGAGGTTCACGGTGTTGGAGAAGTCCACGCGGTTCTGCACCCAGATGCGCACGCCCATCATGCCGATCATCCCGTAGAGGATGATGCCCGCGCCGCCGGCCACCCCGGCCGGGATGGTGGCGACGGCGGCCCCGAACTTCGGCAGGAACGCGAGGGCGATCGCGGTGAGGCCGGCCACCCAGTACGCCGCCGTCGAGTAGACGCGCGAGCTGGCCATCACGCCGATGTTCTCCGCATACGTGGTGGTGCCGACGCCGCCGCCCGCGCCGGAGAGCATGGTGGACAGGCCGTCCGCGATCAGGGCACGGCCGGTGAGCGGGTCCAGGTCGCGCTTGGTCATCAGCCCGACGGTCCTGACATGGCCGATGTTCTCCGCGACCAGCACGAGCACGACGGGCAGGAACAGGGGCAGCAGGTCCCAGCGCAGCTCCGGGCCGTGGAAGGGCGGCAGCCCGATCCAGGCGGCCTCCCCGACGGCGGCGAAGTCCACCTGGCCCTGCGCGAGGGCCAGCACGTAGCCCACCACGATGCCCACGAGGATGGACAGGCGGCCCAGGAGCCCCCGGAACGTCACGGCCGTGAGCACCACCGCCAGGGCCGTGCCGAACGTGGTGACCGGCACCTCCTGCATGGCCGTCGTCGTGGCGCCGGCGAGGTTCAGGCCGATCAGGGCCACGATCGTGCCCATCACCGCCGGCGGCATGAGCGCGTGGATCCAGCCGGTGCCGGCGCGGTGCACGATCACGCCGATCACCGTGAGCAGCAGGCCCGTCACGAGGATGCCGCCGAGCGCGGCCCCCGTGCCGCCGATCGTGGCGGCGGCCGTCAGCGGCGCGATGAACGCGAACGAGCTGCCCAGGTACGAGGGCAGGCGGTTGCCCGTGATGACCAGGAAGAGCAGGGTGCCGAGGCCGGAGAAGAGCAGCGCCGTCGTCGCGGGCATGCCGGTCAGGGCGGGCACGAGCACGGTGGCGCCGAACATGGCCATCACGTGCTGCACGCCGATGCCCACGGTCCGGGGCCAGCTCAGCCGCTCGTCCGGGGCGACGACGGTGCCCGGGGTGATGGTGCGGCCGTCGCCGTGGAGGCGCCAGCCGGGGCCGCGCGAGGGCCGGGTGGGGGTGGGGGACATGGCCGCCTGCCGAGGGGTCGGGGATGGGGGTGTCGGGCGTTTCTCGGGGGCCTGGAAGCCTGCGCACAGCCCCGGTTCCGCGCCGGTGATTAGGGTACCGTGGGGCGCGTGGCTCAGTACTGTGGTGTGATCGGAGAGGCGCTCGTCGACGTCGTGGTCTCGGACACCGCGACCCCCCGCGTGCACGTCGGGGGCAGCCCCCTGAACGTGGCCGTGGGCCTGAGCCGGCTGGAGCGGCCCGTCCTGTTCGCCGGCCGCCTCGGCCGCGATGCGCACGGGGACATGATCGCCTCGCACCTGCGGGAGAACGGCGTGCGCTGCCTGCTCGAGCCGGATGCCGCCGCCACCTCCGTGGCCACCGCCCGCCTGGACCCCACGGGCGCCGCCAGCTATGAGTTCGAGCTGGACTGGACGCTGCCGCCCGCCGCCGCGCTCGCCCGGGACTTCGACGACGCCGCCGGCGGCCCGCTGCACCACATGCATGCCGGCTCCATCGCCACCATGCTCGCCCCCGGCGACGCCGAGGTGATGGCCCTGCTCGAGCGGATCTCCGCGGTCACGACCATCAGCTACGACCCCAACGTGCGGCCCACGATCGTGCCGGACCGGGCGTTCGCGCGCGCCCGCGCGGAGGAGTCCGTGCGGCTGGCGGACGTGGTGCACGCCTCGGACGAGGACATCGCGTGGCTGTACCCGGACCGCCCGCTGCGCGAGTCGCTGCAGGCGTGGCAGCAGATGGGCCCGGCGTTCGTGGTGATGACCCGCGGCGCCGAGGACATCGTGGCCGTCACCGCGCACGGCGTGGTGGAGCGCCCGATCGTGCCCGTGGACGTCGCGGACACCGTGGGCGCCGGCGACTCGTTCACCGCCGCCCTGCTCGCCGCCCTCGACGACCGCTCCCTGCTCGGCGCCGCGAACCGCGGCCGCCTGCACGCGATGGACCCGGCCGACGTCGAGTCGGTGCTGATCTACGCCTCCCGCGCGTCGGCGATCACGGCCTCCCGCCCGGGGGCGGACCCGCCCACGCGGGCCGAGCTGGCGGACTGACCCCACGCCCGCCCGTCCCCGCACGAATCTGTTGCGCATCCGACCCTTCCGGCGGGCGGGGACGCCCCCAGAAGGGTCAGAGACGCAGACGATCCCGGCCGCCTCAGAGCAGGCCCAGCCCTCGCACGGCGTCGCGCTCGGCCTCCAGCTCGGCGACGGTCGCGGCCAGCCGCCCGCCCTCACCCGGCAGCACGGACTCGTCCGGCTCCAGCCCCGGCACGATCCGCCACGCGGTGCCGCCGTCGGAGGTCACGGGGAACGAGCTGATCAGCCCCTCCGGCACCCCGTAGGAGCCGTCCGAGACCACCGCGGCCGACGTCCGGCGCGGCGCACCGTCCGCGTCCACACCGGTGCCGAGGGTCCAGTCGCGCATGTGATCGATCGCCGCGGACGCCGCCGACGCCGCCGAGCTCGCCCCGCGCACCTCGATGATCTCCGCGCCCCGCCTCGCCACGCGCGGCACGAACTCCTCGCTCGCCCACACCGGGTCCACCACCTCGAGCGCCGGCCGCCACGTCCCGTCCACCCGCACGCGGGCGTGGGTGAGGTCCGGGAACTGGGTGGCGGAGTGGTTGCCCCAGATCGTCACGCCGGACACGTCCGTCACCGCGACGCCGGCCCGCGCCGCCAGCTGCGCCACGGCCCGGTTGTGGTCCAGCCGGGTCAGCGCCGTGAAGCGCTCGGCCGGCACGTCCGGGGCGTGCGCGGCGGCGATCAGCGCGTTGGTGTTGGCCGGGTTCCCGACGACGACGACCCGCACGTCCTGCGCCGCGTGGTCGTTGATCGCCCGGCCCTGCGGCCCGAAGATCCCGCCGTTCGCCTCGAGCAGGTCGCCGCGCTCCATGCCCTTCGTGCGCGGCCGTGCGCCGACGAGCAGCGCGTGCTGCACCCCGTCGAAGGCGCGGGCCGGGTCCTCCGTGACCTCCACGTCGGCCAGCAGCGGGAAGGCCGCGTCGGCGAGCTCCATGGCGGTGCCCTCCGCGGCGCCCAGGGCGGCCGGGATCTCGAGCAGGCGCAGCCGGACCGGGGTGTCCGGGCCGAGCATCCCGCCGGCGGCGATGCGGAAGAGCAGCGCGTAGCCGATGTTGCCGGCGGCGCCGGTGACGGTGACCGTGCGGGGCGTCGTCGACGCGGGGTCCGGGGCGGTGTCCTGCGCGGTGGTCTGCTGTGCGGTGTCCACGCCCCCATCGTGCCCCCGCTCGCCCGCGGAGGACACCCCGGCCCGCCGCACGGCCCCGGCCTAGACTGGGCGCATGCCCGCCCTGCCCCTGCCCTCGCGCCGTCCGCGGATGATCGCGACGGACCTGGACGGCACCATCATCGGGTACCGGCACACGCGGTCGGGACGCCTGAGCCCGCGCACCATCACAGCGCTGCGGGACGCCCACGACGCCGGCGTCGAGGTGGTGTTCGTGACCGGCCGTCCCCTCCGCTGGCTCGGCCCGCTGAGCGCGCAGCTGGGTCCCGTCGGCCCGGTGATCTGCTCCAACGGCGCCGTCGTCGTGGACACCGCCACGGACGACGTCCTGATCGACCACCCCATGCCCGTCGAGGCCGTGTGGACCGCCACGGACCGGCTGCGCGCCCTGGACCGCACCGTGTCCTTCGGCGCCGAGACCCTCGAGGGCTTCTTCTGGGAGCACGCGTTCTCCGAGCGCGCCGAGTTCCGGGCCGAGGTCCACGCGGCGGCCACGCTCGAGGCCGCGCTGCCGGGTCGGCTGGGCGTCGTGAAGCTGCTGGCCCGCTCGGACACCCTGGCCCCGGACGCCTTCCTCGCCGCGGCCCGCGCCGAGCTGGACGAGCTCGTGAGCGCCACGCACTCCGCGCCCGGCATCGCGCTCGTGGAGATGTCCGCGCCGGGCGTGCACAAGGCGGCGACCCTCGCGGAGTTCGCCGCGAGCCGGGGGTCGCGCCGGCCGACGTCGTCGCGTTCGGGGACATGCCCAACGACCTGGAGATGCTCCAGTGGGCCGGTCTCGGCCTGGCCGTGGCCTCGGGCCACCCGTCGCTGCTGGCCGCGGCGGACGGCGTGGTCGGGGCGTGCGACGACGACGGGGTGGCCGCCACCGTCGAACGCCTGCTGGAGCTGCCCACGGACTGAGCCGCGGGCCACCCCCGGCGGGTCAGAGGAACTCGTACGGGTCGAACGCCTCGACGTCGATCACGCGCAGGCGCGGCAGGGACGAGTCGAACGCGCCCACCGCGTGCTCCAGGTCGAAGAACTCGACCCCGGGGATGCGGCGCAGCTCGTGGGAGAGGAACTCCTCGAAGCCCATGATCCCGGTGCGTCGGCCCGGCGTGGCCGCGAGGTCGGTGAGCTGGGGGGCGAAGTCGGCGTCGTGGCTGACGAGGACGACGTCGTCCTCCCGGCCCAGCAGCGCCTCCGCGGTGCGCTGGATGCCGATGTCCACGACCTTGCCCTCGCCCCGCAGCATGATCGGCTGGAAGCCGAGGGCGGTGAGCGCCTGGACGAACGGGATGGGGATCTCACCGTCGATGGCGAGGAAGAACAGGCCCTTGACCGGCTGGTCCCAGTGGTCCTCGAGGTAGCCGAGCAGGCGCTTCCAGCGTGGCCGCTCGTCGGGCTGGGGGCGCCGCTGCAGGATGGACGTGCCGAGGGTGGCGTCGATGTTCTCGCCGTCGATCAGCAGGTAGGTGGTTCGCTCGCTCACGCTCTCGAGGCTACCCGCTGGGGTGGACGTCGGTCAGCGCGCGCGGTCGAACGGGGCCGTCAGCAGGCGGACGACGCCCTCCAGCGGCCCCGCGCGGAACGGGCCGACGCGCACGACGGCCTGCCACAGCGGCGGCAGCAGCAGCGCGCCGGCGACCAGCACGGCCAGGTTGAACCACGTGTCGACCGCGCCGGTGTCGCTGCGCCACGGCCCGGGTCCGAGCCGCCGCACCCAGCCGAGGTACCACAGGTGCGCCACGTACACGGACAGCGTCATCGCGCCGGGCACGGCCAGCAGCCCGGCCCGCGGCGGCGCGAGGGCCGCGCACCCGCCGAGGACGGTGAGCACCAGGCCCGTGACCAGCAGGGCCTCCGCGGGGGTCGCGGCGGAGGGCGCCGGGGCGGCGCCGGTCTGCGTCCGGGACAGGGCGAGCACGACGCCGGCCAGCGCGATCCCCCCGGCCGCCCAGGCGAGCCCCGTGAGCCGTGCGCGCCGGGCCGGGGCCGCCGTCGTCATGCCGTGGACGGTGGCGACCAGCACCGCCCCCAGCAGCGCCCACGCGAGGAACAGGGGGAGGCGGAACGGGCCGTCCGTGAGGAACGCGGAGACCCACGGGGTCAGCGTCGCGCGGCTCAGCCCGAGCGCCTGCGCGGCGGGGAGGAGCCGGTCGACGACGTCGGCCGTCGGTGTGGCGGCGAGCAGGAGGCCGCCTCCGCCGGCCAGGACGGCGAGCACGAGGTGCGCGGCGAGGGGGAGGGCGGCCAGCAGTGCCATGAGCACCGTGAGCACAGCCAGGTGCGCCAGCACGTTCACGACGGCCGCCCCGAAGAGCCCGGTCAGCCACGCCGCCCCGCACAGGGCGGCCGCCCGCACAAGCGCGCGGGGCACGGCCCGGCCACGGCCCAGCCACTCCGCCTCGAGGCGCGCGCCCACGCCCACGAGCGCCGCGAACAGGGGCGCGGTGAGGTGCTCGGAGAGGTGGAGCACCCCACCCGGGCCGCCGGCGGGCGCCGTGTGGGCGACCATCATCGCGACCAGGGCCAGGCCGCGCGCGACGTCCACCCAGACCAGGCGGCCCCGGGCGGTGTGGGTGGCGGCGGGAGCGTGGGAGGAGGGGGCGGGCACGGCGACCTCCGAGGTGGGGGACTCAGTCCAGGACGCGGGTGAGGTCGGCGTCCTCGTAGCGGACCGGCTTCGAGCCGGTGACGAGCTTGTGGCCGAGCCACAGCGCGAGGAACAGGGGCAGGCCGATGTACGCGCTGGCCACGGCCACGAGGTCCACGTCGCCCATGAACGCCTGGTAGTTCTGGCCGAGGATCACGACGGCGCACATGACCAGCGCGACGATCGGGCCCAGGGGGAACAGGAAGGCGCGGTAGGGCAGGTCCTTCGGGTCGTGGCCCTGCGCGACGTAGGCCCGCCGGAACCGGTAGTGGCTCCAGGCGATGCCCATCCACACGATGAACCCGGCCAGGCCCGAGGCGGAGACGAGCCACACGTAGGCGGCGCCGTCCCCGATGAACGTGGTCAGGAAGCACGCCGCGCCCACCGCGGTGGTGGCGTAGAGGGCGTTCATGGGCACGCCGCGCCGGTTCACCTTCGCCAGGAAGCGCGGGGCCTTGCCGGAGTCGGCCAGGGCCCAGAGCATGCGGGTGGAGGCGTACAGGCCCGAGTTGCCCGCGGAGAGGATGGCCGTGAGGATCACGGCGTTCATCACGGAGGCGGCGGCGAGCACGCCCGCGTTCTCGAAGACGAGCGTGAACGGGGAGATCGAGATGTCCTCGACGTCGCTGCCCAGCAGGTGGGGGCTGGTGTAGGGGATGAGGAAGCCGACGACGGTGATTGCGCCGACGTAGAAGAGCAGGATGCGCACGAACACGGTGCGGATCGCCTTGGGCACGTTCTTCTCCGGGTCCTCGGCCTCGCCCGCGGCCACGCCGACCAGCTCGGTGCCCTGGAAGGAGAAGCCGGCCACCATGAAGATCGCCAGGATGCCGGCGCCGCCGCCCACGAAGGGGGCCTCGCCGTCCGTCCAGTTGTGGAAGCCGGGGGAGGAGCCGCCGAGGATGCCGACGATCATCAGGACGCCGAGCACCAGGAAGATCACCACCGTGGCGACCTTGATGAGCGAGAACCAGAACTCGCTCTCGCCGTAGGCGCGCGTGGAGAGGGCGTTGAGGCCAAAGAGCAGCGCGAGGAAGATCGCGGACCAGATCCACGAGGGCACGTCCGGGAGCCAGTACCGCATGATCAGGGCCGCCGCGACGAGCTCGGCGGCCACCGTGATCGCCCAGTTGTACCAGTAGTTCCAGCCGATGGCGAAGCCGAACGAGGGGCTCACGAAGCGGGTCGAGTACTCCTCGAACGCGCCGGAGACCGGCAGGTACGTGGACATCTCGCCGAGCGACTGCATCAGCAGGAACACCATGAAGCCGATGGCCACATAGGCCACGAGGGCGCCACCGGGGCCGGCGGTCGCGATGGTGTTGCCCGAGGCCACGAACAGGCCCGTGCCGATGGCGCCGCCCATCGCGATCATCGTCAGGTGCCGGGACTTGAGGGTGCGTTGCAGGGAGCCGCCCTCATGGGTGGCGTGGGCGGCGGAGGCGGCCGGCGTCGACGGGGACGTCCGGGGTGCGCTGGTGTCCACGGTGGCCTTTCGGTGGAGGAGCGGTCGGACGCGCGTCGAAGACCGCGGCGTCCCACCCTGCTGCACGGTGGTAGAAGGGTATCCCGGCCGGGCGCGTCCGTCAGACGGCGGGGACGAGTTCGGCGCGCAGCGCCGCCGTGAACGCGTCCACGTCCTCCTCGGTCGTGTCGAAGCCGCACACCCAGCGCACCTCGCGGCGCGCCGCGTCCCAGTCGTAGAACCGGAAGCGGGCGCGCAGCCGGTCGGCCACGCCCTCGGGCAGGACGGCGAACACGGCGTTGGCGTCCGTGGCCTGCGTGAACTCGACGCCGGCCAGCGAGCCGTCGGCGACCCCCGCCTCGATGCCGGCGCGCAGCCGGGCGGCCATGGCGTTGGCGTGGCGGGCGGAGCGCAGGTACAGGTCGCCGTCGAACAGGGCGAGCAGCTGCGCCGAGATGAAGCGCATCTTCGAGGCCAGCTGCATCTGGTTCTTGCGCAGGTACACGAGGCCGTCCGCGGCGTCCGGGTCGAGCACGACGACGGCCTCGGCCAGCAGCGCCCCGTTCTTGGTGCCGCCGAGGGAGAGCACGTCCACGCCGACGTCGGTGGTGAAGGCGCGCAGCGGCAGGCCCAGGGAGGCCGCGGCATTGGCGATGCGGGCGCCGTCCATGTAGACGCGCATCCCGTGCTCGTGGGCGTAGTCCGTGATGGCCTTGACCTCGTCCGGGGTGTAGACCGTGCCGAGCTCGGTGGACTGGGTGAGGTAGACGACCAGGGGCTGGGCGCGGTGCTCGTCACCCCAGCCCCAGGCCTCGGCGGCGATCAGCTCGGGGGTGAGCTTGCCGTCGTCGGTGGCCACGGGCAGCAGCTTGATGCCGGCGGACTTCTCGGGCGCGCCGCCCTCGTCCACGTGGATGTGCGCGGTGTCCGCGCAGATCACCGCGCCCCAGCGGGGCAGCATGGCCTGGAGCCCGACGACGTTCGCCCCGGTCCCGTTGAACATCGGCCACGCGGTGGCGTCCTTGCCGAAGTGCTGGGCCACGACCTCCTGAAGACGCGCCGTGTACACGTCCTCGCCGTAGGCGACCTGGTGGCCCCCGTTGGCCTCGGCGATCGCCGCGAGCACCTCCGGGTGGACGCCGGAGTAGTTGTCCGAGGCGAAGCCCCGCTCCTGCGGATCGTGGATCCTCTGCATGTCAGTCCGTTCCCTTCTCCTGGAGCGTGAGGACGGCGTCGTTCAGCGCGCCCGCCTCAGCCTTCCACAGTCGCGCGTACTCCTCGGCCAGCCGTTCCTCGAGCCCGGCGAGGGACTTCACGCGGAACACGACGGCCGCCGAGCGCAGCGGCGCCTCCGCGTCCCGGGCGGCCTTGGCCCAGCCCTGCGCGACCGCGCGGGTCCATGCCTCGCTCGCCGCCTTCACCGCGGCGTAGTTCGCGCCGCCGGCGAGCGGCCGGGTCACCGCCGTGGACGAGACGATCGCGAGGCGACCGGCGGACGAGGCCCGCAGGTCGTCGTCGAGGGCCCGGCTCACGTGCCGCAGCGCCGTGAACGAGGCCTCGAGGGCGCGGTAGTCCTCCTCGGTCTGGCCGGCGAGGCCCCCGCCGCCGCGCCAGCCGCCCACCAGGTGGAGCAGGCCGTCGATCCGGGTGCCGCGGGCGTGCAGGTCCTCGACGAGGCCGCGGACGGCGGTCTCGTCCGTGAGGTCCAGGGCCGCGGTCTCGGCGCCGAGTTCGGCGAGGGGGGCGAGCTTCGCGGCGTCGCGCCCGGTCGCGACGACGTGCGCGCCGGCGTCGAGGAGGGTGCGGGCGGCGGCCCGGCCCGAGGCGCTCGTGGCGCCCGCGATCAGGACGGCGCGGTCGGTCAGGGCGGCCACGGGTCAGGCGTCCGTGCCGCGGATCCCGGCGGTGGACTCGATGACGCCGCACATCTTCTTCTCGAGGGCCTCGAAGAACATGGACAGCGGGAACTCGTCGTCGAGCACGAGGTCGGTGTAGCCCTTGGGCGGGCCGGCGAGCACCTCGCGCGGCAGGCCCTGCGCCCACACGGAGGCCGGGTGCGGGGTGACCACGGAGGCGACGAGCTCGTAGGCCTGGAGCCAGTGCACGGTCTTGGGGCGGTCGATGGACTCCCAGTAGAGCGTGTCGATGGCGTCGCCCAGCTCGACGACGGCGTTGGCGAGCCGGTCCCAGTCCACGCTGAGCTCGACGTCGCGCCACTGGATCACGTCCTTGCGGTGCAGCCAGGCGAAGAGCAGCTGGCCGCCGAGGCCGTCGTAGTTGCGGACGCGGGAGCCGGTGAGGGCGAAGCGGAAGACGCGGTCGAAGAGGACGGCGTGCTGCACGAGCCCGGCGTGGCGGCGGGTCTGCTCCTCGAGCGCGGTGAGCTGCTCACCGGCGGCGGCGCGCGCCGTGAGGCGGCGCTCGATCGCCACGCACTCGCGGAAGGCGGTCATGTCGCAGCGCATCTCCTCGAGCGTGTAGAGGAAGAAGGGCATGCGCTGCTTGATCATGAACGGGTCGAAGGGCAGATCGCCGCGCATGTGCGTGCGGTCGTGGATGAGGTCCCACATCACGAAGGTGCCCTCGGCGAGCTCCTGGCAGGAGAGCAGTTCGGCGAGCTCGGCCGGGAGCTCGAGCTGGGTGATCTCGGCGGCGGCGGTGACGACCCGGCGGAAGCGGGCGGCCTCGCGGTCCTGGAAGATGGCGCCCCACGTGAAGGTGGGGATCTCGCGCATGGCCACGGTCTCGGGGAAGAGGACGGCCGAGTTCGTGTCGTAGCCGGGGGTGAAGTCGATCAGGCGCAGGGAGACGAAGAGGCGGTTGCCGTAGTCGCCGGCCTCGAGCTCGGCGATGAACTCGGGCCAGATGGTCTCGACGACGAGGGCCTCCACGTGCCGGTCGGGGGAGCCGTTCTGCGTGTACATCGGGAAGACCACGAGGTGCCGGACGCCGTCGACGCGGTGCTCCTGCGGCTGGAAGGCGACGAGGGAGTCCAGGAAGTCCGGGACGCCGAAGCCGCCGTCGGCCCAGCGGGCGAAGTCGCGGGGCAGGGCGGCGAGGTAGGCGGCGTCGTGTGGGAAGAGCGGGGCGAGCTCCTCGACGGCGGCGACGATGGTCTCCACGTGCTCGCGCGCGGCGGCGTGGTCCGCGGGGTCCGGGATGGAGCCGTCCTTGACCTGCAGGGGCTGCAGGGCGGTGGCGGCGGCCTTGAGGCGGAGCCAGGCCGGGTGGGTCTCGACGGTGCGCGCGTCGGCCGGGGTCTCCGGAACGACGACGTCGGTCCGGGCGGGCTGCAGAGTGGTGGACATGGAACCCTCCTGAGGTCGAATCGCCGGAAAATATCCGGTGATGCGGATCACTTGCCGGAAGGTTTCCATGAGGGCATGGGGCTGTCAACCCGGCGGCCGGGGCCGGCTGATAGCGTGCGGCGCATGGACGACCCTGTCGACGCGCGGCTTGCGGCCGCCGTCTCCCATGACCCGCGCGCCACGCTCGCCCAGCTCTCCGAGCGGGTCGGCCTCTCGACCTCCGCCGTGCAGGCGCGCCTGCGCCGGCTCGAGAGCACGGGCGTCATCACGGGCTACCGTGCGCTGCTCGACCCCGAGGCCGTGGGCAGGCCGCTCTCCGCGTTCATCGAGATCAGCCCGCTGGACCCGCGCCAGCCCGACGACGCCCCCGAGCTCCTCGAGTCCATCGCGGCGATCGAGGCGTGCCACTCCGTGGCCGGCGACGCCGCGTACATGCTCTTCGTGCGCGTGGGCTCGCCACGCGAGCTCGAGGCCCTCGTGACGGAGATCCGCCAGACGGCGTCGGTGTCCACCCGGACCACCGTGGTGCTGCAGACCTTCTACGAGCACCGCCCCATGCTGGAGTTGCCGGCGGAGGACTGAGGGCGGGCGCGTCGGCCCCACCTGTCACGTGAGTGGTCGGAATGAGGGCGGGTCTGACGCTCATTCCGACCTCTCGCGTTCCCGGCTGCGGCAGCGGGCACTCGGCCGTCCGTCCCCGCTACGGTGATCCCGTGCGTCCGACCTCGCCCCGTCCCGCCCCCGCCTACCTCACCGACTCCGTCCCCGCCCGTCGCGGCCACCCGCTGGGGTTCGCGCACCGGGGCGCCGCCGTCGACCGGGAGAACTCCCTGGCCGCGTTCGTGGACGCCCACGCCGCCGGGTTCACCTACCTCGAGCTGGACGTGCGCACCACGGCGGACGGCGAGCTCGTCGTCTTCCACGACGACACCCTGGACCGCGTCAGCACCGGCCGCGGCCGGCTGCACGACCACACGTGGGAGCGGCTGGCGGACGTCACGGTCGGCGGGGAGCCGCTGCTGCGCTTCACCGAACTGCTCACGGCGCTCCCCGAGGCGCGCCTCAACGTGGACCTCAAGGACCGCGCGTCGGCCCCGGCCCTGGCCCGCATCCTCGCCGAGCACGGCGCGTGGGACCGCGTGCTCGTCGCCTCGTTCCACGACTCGCGGCGCCGCCTCTTCCGGCGCGCCCTCGCCCGCCTCGGCCACCCCGAGCGGGCGTACGGGCCGGAGCGGGTGGCGACGTCGGGCGGGGCGGCCGCCATCGCGGCGCTCGTGACGCTGGGCCCGCTGGGACTGACCCGCTGGCTGCGCCGGTACGCCCTCGACGTCGACTGCGTGCAGGTGCCCGTCCGGCACGGCCGCGTGCCCGTGGCCACCGCCGACTTCGTGCGGCGGTGCCACGCGGCGGGCCTGCCGGTGCACGTGTGGGTCGTGGACGAGCCCGCGGAGATCGAGCGCCTGCTCGACCTCGGCGTCGACGGCGTCATGACCGACCGCGTCGACGTCCTCGCTGAGGTCTACGCCCGACGCGGCTTCTGGCCGCAGCGCTGATCCCCGCCCCCTCAGAGCATCTTCGGCAGCAGCGCCCGCTTCATCCGCCCGTACGGCGGGTACGCGGTCTTGAGCGTGTCCACCTGGTCCGACTTCGTGATGGACGGGCGCAGGTGGGAGAACGTCTCGAACCCGTGGATGCCGTGGTACGCGCCCATCCCGGACGCGCCGATCCCGCCGAACGGCAGCGTCGCGATGCCGGCGTGCAGCAGGCCGACGTCGTAGCCGAGGCCGCCGGCCTGTACCTGGTCGTCGAACGCGCGGTGGTAGCTCGGCCGGTCCGTGAAGAGGTAGGCGGCCAGCGGGTGCGGGCGCTCCGCGATGAAGTCCAGGGCGTCCTGGAAGGTGTCCACGGTCAGCACGGGCAGGATCGGGCCGAACAGCTCCTCCTGCATGAGCGCGCCGTCGGGCCGCACGCCCGTCACCACGGTCGGCGCCATGTACCGTCCTGCCACATCCACGTCGCCGCCGACGAGCAGCTCGGCGCCGGCGTCGAGGTCCGTCTGGAGCATCTCCCGCAGCCGCTCCGCGTGCTCGGCGGAGATGAGCCGGCCGTAGTCCTTCGACGCGCGGGGGTCGTCGCCGTAGAACTCGCGCAGGGTTGCGGGGAGCTCGGCGGTCACCTGGCGCAGCGCGGCCTCGCCGACGGCCAGCACGTAGTCCGGGGCCACGCACGTCTGGCCCGCGTTGGTGAACTTCGCCCACGCGATGCGGCGGGCCATCGCTCCCGTGTTCCGCGACGGCGTCACCACCGCCGGCGACTTGCCGCCCAGCTCGAGCGTCACGGGGGAGAGGGTCTTCGCCGCCGCCTCGTAGACGATCCGGCCCACGCGCTCCCCGCCGGTGTAGAGGATGTGGTCCCACGGCTCCGCCAGCAGCGCGGTGTTGCACTCCTTGCCGCCCGCCACCACGGAGACCAGCGCGGAGTCCAGGTACTGCGGCACCAGCTCCCGCAGCGCCGCCGCCGTGGCCGGGGCCTTCTCCGACGGGCTGAGCACCACCGTGTTGCCGGCCGCCAGCGCACCCACGACCGGGGCGAGCGCGAGCTGCACCGGGTAGTTCCACGCGCCGATGACCAGCACGAGACCCTTGGGCCGCGGCCTGACCTCCGCGCTCGCGGGCCGCAGGGCCAGCGGCAGCTTCACGGGCCGCGGCTCCATCCAGTCGGTCAGGTGCAGCAGCGCGTGGTCCACCTCGGAGCGCACCGAGACGATCTCCGTGATCAGCGCCTCGGTGGCCGGCTTGCCCAGGTCCGTGCCGAGCGCCGCGACGAACCGGTCCGCGTGCTCGGTCAGCATCCGCTTCAGGCCCTTGAGCTGGCGCACCCGCACCGCGCGCGGGTGGGCGGCGCGGGAGCGGGCGGCGGCGCGCAGCCGCTCGACGGCGGCCCGCGGCTCCTCGGGTCGGGGCCCGGCCGGCGCGATCGGCAGGGCCTCGGTGGGCAACGGCTCGCGGACCGGATCGTCGGCGGGGGAGTCGGGGGAGTCGGTGGTCAGACCGGGGGGCTGCGTGCTCATGCCGGCCACGCTACCGAGCGGCCCTGTGCGGCGGCAGGGCGGGGCGCCGTCGTCGTCCTCCGGCCGCTGGTGCCGCCCCGACGGGCGCCACGGCGTTTTCGTTCGGGAAACGGCGCGCGCGCCCGGCCGTTTCCCGAACGAAAGCGGTGCGACACGCCGCCGTTTCCCGAACGAAAGCGGGCGGGGGTGGGGGTCAGCCGATGACCGCGTCCACCAGCCGCTGCGCCTCCGCCTGCACCTGCGTCAGGTGCTCGGGGCCGCGGAAGGACTCCGCGTAGATCTTGTAGACGTCCTCGGTGCCGGAGGGCCGCGCCGCGAACCACGCGTGCTGCGTGACCACCTTGAGCCCGCCGATCGGGGCGCCGTTGCCCGGGGCGTTGGTCAGCGTCGCGAGGATGGTCTCGCCGGCCAGCTCGGTCACGGGGACGTCGTCGGGGGAGAGGGTCTTCAGCTTCGCCTTCTGCTCGGCGGTCGCGGGGGCGTCGATGCGCGCGTACGCCGGGTCGCCGTGCAGGGCCACGAGGTCGCGGTACCGCTCGGACGGGGACTGGCCCGTCACGGCGATGATCTCCGCGGCCAGCAGGCACAGCAGCAGCCCGTCCTTGTCCGTGGACCATGGGCTGCCGTCGAACTGCACGAAGGACGCGCCCGCGGACTCCTCGCCGCCGAA
Organism: Micrococcus sp. GPGPB33; assembly: GCF_037853785.1. NCBI lineage: Bacteria > Bacillati > Actinomycetota > Actinomycetes > Micrococcales > Micrococcaceae > Micrococcus > Micrococcus sp. GPGPB33. The sequence continues at coordinate 604,388 of NZ_JAQMWO010000002.1, read as the reverse complement.
CACGCCGGTGCCCGTCAGCAGTCCCGGCACGAACCACTTGAAGCCCACCGGCACCTCCACGAGCTCGCGGCCCAGGTCCCCGGCCACGCGGTCGATCATCGAGGAGCTCACCAGGGTCTTGCCCACGCCCGCGCTCTGGGGCCACTGCTCGCGGTGGCGGTACAGGTAGTCGATGGCCACGGCGAGGTAGTGGTTCGGGTTCATCAGCTCGCCGTCCGGGGTGACGATCCCGTGCCGGTCCGCGTCGGCGTCGTTGCCGGTGGCGACGTCGAAGGGCACCTGCCCGTCCGCGTCCGGGGTCATCCGCTCGATCAGCGAGGCCATTGCGTTCGGCGACGAGCAGTCCATGCGGATCTTGCCGTCCCAGTCCAGGGTCATGAACCCGAATCGCGGGTCCACCTCCGGGTTCACCACGGTCAGATCCAGCCCGTGGCGGTCGGCGATCTCGCCCCAGTACGCCACGGACGCCCCGCCCATGGGGTCGGCACCGATGCGCACGCCCGCCTCGCGGATCGCCTCCACGTCGATCACCTGCGGCAGATCGGACACGTACCGGTCCAGGAAGTCGAAGCCGCCCAGCTTCGCGTGGCCGGCGACGTCGGCGCTCGCCACCCGGTGCACGCCCGCCAGCCCGGCGGCGAGCAGCTCGTTGGCGCGGTCGGCGATCCACGTGGTCGCCTCGGTGTCCGCGGGGCCGCCGTGGGGCGGGTTGTACTTGAAGCCGCCGTCCGCGGGCGGGTTGTGCGAGGGGGTGATCACGAGGCCGTCCACGAGGCCGGCGTTGTCCCCGTCCACCGCAAAGCCCGACGGCGACAGCTCGCGCCCGGCGTTCAGGTGCAGGATCGCGTGGGAGACGGCGGGGGTGGGCGTGTAGCCGCCGCGGGAGTCGACGAGCACCTCGACGTCGTTGCCGAGCAGCACCTCGACGGCGGTGTCCTGCGCGGGCCCGGACAGGGCGTGCGTGTCCTTGCCGACGAGGACCGGCCCCGTGATCCCGTGGTGCGCGCGGTACTCGACCACGGCCTGCGTGATGGCGGCGATGTGGTCGTCGTTGAACGAGGTCGTGAACGCGGAGCCGCGGTGGCCGGAGGTGCCGAACACGACCTTCTGCGCCGGATCCGTCACGTCCGGGTGACCGGTGCGGTACGCCTCCAGGAGGGCGTCGACGTCGATGAGGTCCTGCGGCAGGGCGGGGGTGCCGGGACGCTCGGCGGCGGGCAGGGCGGCGGTGTTCTCGGTCATGTGCCTCACCTTGGCACGGGCGGGCGGACGGGGGAAGACGCGCGGCCCAGCGGGACGACGCCGGCGGTCACTCCCGGCAGCCGGCGCACAGCCCCCAGTAGTAGACCTCGGCCTCGTCGACCGCGAAGCCGTGGCCCTCGGGGGCGTCGAGGCACGGGGCGGAGCCGGTGCGGCACGGCACGTCGACGACCGTGCCGCAGCCGCGGCACACGAGGTGGTGGTGGTTGTCGCCCGTGCAGATCTCGTAGCGGGCCGGGGAGCCGGCGGGCTGCAGGGAGCGCACGAGCCCGGCCTCGGTGAGCGCGTGGAGGCAGTCGTAGACGGCCTGGTGCGAGGTGCCGGGCAGGGCCCGACGCACGGCGGTCAGCACGGTGGACGCGTCCGCGTGGGGGTGGTCGGCGAGGGCGGTCAGCACCGCCAGGCGGGGCCGGGTCACGCGCAGGCCGACGCCGCGCAGCAGCGTGCGCTCGTCCTCATCCCGCGTCGTGGTCTCCATGCCAGTCGATCCCATCCGGTTCTCTGGAACATGTCAAGAAAGAGCGGGCCGCTTCGCCCCCGGCGCATCGGCCATTCCCCGCCGTGCCCGTGCTGACTACGGTGAATCCTCGACCCCGGGGCGCACCGGCCCGGGCGCCGTCGACGAGGAGGTCCCCACCCATGGCCCAGCCCGAGCCCGTCCGTCTCGTCCCGGGTGGAGCCGTGGACCGCCCGGCCGAGCAGGCCCTCCTCGCGGCCGCCGCGGCCTGCGACGGGGACGTCGACGCGATGGTCGAGCTGCTCCGTGCGGCGTCCGGCGCCGCGTCCGGCGAGGACGCCGCCCCGCTCGACCTGCCGCTGACCGGCGCGGGGCGCACCCGCGAGCAGTGGGAGCTGCTCGCCTCCGTCGCCGCGCAGGACCTCTCGGCCGCCCGCGTGCTCGAGCCCCATCTGGACGCGCTCTCGATCCTGTCCCAGGCCGGCGTCCCCGCCCCGGCCGGGCTGCTCGGCGTCTACGCCTCCGAGTCCGGCGGCCGCACCCCGGCCCTGCGCCCCGCCCCGGACGGCCCCGACACCGCCTGGCTGCTCGACGGCGAGAAGCCGTGGTGCTCGCTCGCGGGCCGGTGCGCGGCCGCCGTCGTGACCGGCCGGGAGGCGGACGGCACCCGCCGTGCCGTGCTCGTGGACCTGTCCCACCCCGGCGTCGCCGAGACCGACTCGGCCTGGCCCGCGCTCGGCCTCGCCCCGATCCGCACGGTGGGCCTGGCCTTCGACGCCGTCCCCGGCATCGCCGTCGGCGGCGCCGAGTGGTACCTGCGCCGGCCCGGTTTCGCGTGGGGCGGCATCGGCGTGGCGGCCGTGTGGTTCGGCGGCGCCGTCGGCATCGCCCGCACCCTGCGGAACGCCACCGCCGCCCGCGCGGCCGCCGAGGCCGAGGGCCGCGGACCGGGCCCGGACCAGATCGGCCAGGCCGCGCTCGGCCGCGTCGACCGGCTGCTCCACGCGATGGCCGCCCTGCTCGCCCGTGCCGCCGACGACGTGGACGCCGGCCGCCTGGACCACGGCCGCGGCATGGTCGAGGCCGACCGGATCCGCGGCACCGTGGCGCAGCTGTGCACCGAGGTGATGGACGTCGTCGGGCAGGCCACCGGCCCCGGCCCGCTCACCGGCAGCGCCGCGCACGCCCGCGCCGTGGCCGACCTGCAGGTCTACCTGCGCCAGCACCACGGACACCGCGACGACGCCCGGCTGGGCGCCGCGCTCCTGGCCGGCGAGACCGACGGCGGCTGGACGTGGTGAGCTTCTCCCACACCGACGACGGCACGTCCGAGGCGGCCTGGGCCGAGGGCGGCGTCGGCGAGCTGCCGGAGCTGCGCCTGCCCGTCTGGGACGCGCAGACGCTGCTGCTCGTGACCGTGGCCCACCCGGATGACGAGACCCTCGCCGCCACCGGCCTGATCCGCTCCGCCCTGCGTGGCGGGGCACGCGTGCACGTGCTGGTCGCCACCGCCGGCGAAGCATCCCACCCGCAGTCGCCCACGCACACGCCCGCGGACCTGGTCCGGCTGCGCCGGGACGAGATGGAGCACGCCCTCGACGCCCTCGCCGCCGGCCTGCCCGCCTCCGCGGGCCCCGGCGCCCCGGCGCGGGACCGGCTGACCTGGGCGTCCCTGGCCCTGCCCGACTCCGGCGTGGCCGAGCACGAGGACGCCGTGCGCGACGCCGTCGCCGCGGCCCTCGACGCCCACCCCGGCCCCGCCGTGCTCGCCTCCCACGACCCGGGCGACGGCCACGCGGACCACGAGGCCGTGGGCCGGGCCGTCGGCGCGGTCGCGGGCGAGTGCGACCTGCCGCTCTACGCCTTCCCCATCTGGTTCTGGCACTGGGCCGACCCGGCCGACCTGCCCGCCCGCCGCTACCGGCGGCTGCCGCTCACCGACGACGACCGTGCCGCCCGCCGTGCCGCCCTCGACGCGCACGCCTCCCAGGTCCGGCCCCTCTCCGACGCGCCCGGTGACGAGGCGATCCTCGGCCCCGCCGTGCTCGCCCACCACGAGCGCCCGTTCGAGGCCCACCGCGTCTCCGGCCCCGACGACGCCGACGCCCACCGGGCCGCCGCCGTCTTCGACCGGCTCTACCGGGCCCAGGAGGACCCGTGGCGCTACCTCAGCTCGTCGTACGAGGCCCGCAAGCGGGCGCTCACCCTCGCCGCCCTGCCCCGGCCCCGCTACGGGACCGTGGTGGAGGCGGGCGCGTCCATCGGCGTGCTCACCGCGGACGTGGCCGCGCGCGCGGACCGCGTGGTCGGCCTCGAGGCGTCCCCCACCGCCGTCGAGCGCGCCGCCGCCCGGCTGTCCGGCGCGCCGCACGCCGAGGTGCGCCGCGCCGTGCTGCCCGCGGACTGGCCGGCCGACGTCGCCGGCGCGGACCTCGTGATCGCCTCTGAGATCGGCTACTTCCTGCAGCCCGAGGAGCTCGACGCGCTGATCGACGATGCCGACGCCGCGCTCGCCCCCGGCGGCGAGCTGCTGCTGTGCCACTGGCGCCACCCCATCGAGGGCTGGCCGCTGGACGGGGACGCCGTGCACGCGCGCGTCGCCGCCGACCCGCGCTGGCGGCTGCGCACCGAGCTCGTGGAGGACGACTTCCGGCTCAGCCTCCACGTGCGGGCCGCCGCCGCGACCCACGCCGTCGTCGTGGTGCCCGCCAAGGACGAACAGGAGCGGCTGCCGGCCGCGCTCGCGGCCCTCGCCGCCGCCCTGGACCGCTGGGAGGAGCACCACGCGCAGGGCACGGCCGCGGTCGTGGTCGCCGCGGACCGCTGCGACGACGCCACGGTGGCCGCCGCCCTCGAGGCCCGCGCCGCCGACCCGCGCATCCACGTCCTCGAACTGGGGGAGCCGACCGCCGGGCAGGCCGGCGTCGGGCGGGCCCGCCTCGAGGGCGCCCGCCGGGCCCGCGCGCTGTTCCCCGACGTGCCCGCCGAGCGCCTCTGGCTCGCCTCCACCGACGCGGACAGCCGCGTCCCCGCCGACTGGCTGCTGGCGCAGACCGTGGCCGCCGGCCGCGACGAGGCGCTCGTGCTGGGCACGGTGGACGTGCGCCAGGGACCGCTGCGGCAGGCCTGGCTCCGCGGCTACCGGCACGAGGAGGGGCACGCGCACGTGCACGGGGCGAACTTGGGGCTGCCGTGGTCGCTCTACGAGGCCGTGGGCGGATTCCCGCCGGTGGCCGAGCACGAGGACGTCGGCCTGGCCGAGGCCGTGCGGGCCCTGGCGGGGGAGCGCGACGGTGGTGAGGGCCGCCGGGTGCGCGTGATCGCCACCGACACCACCCGCGTGCTCACCTCGTCCCGCCTGGAGGGGCGGACCCCCGGCGGGTTCTCCGGGTACCTCAAGGCGGTGGGCCGGCCCGGGTGAGGCCGGCCGTGGAGCAGGGTGCGGGGCCGGGCCGGGTCCGGGGGCACCGCCTAGACTCGGCACCGGACCGCGACGCCCCGAACCGGAAGGACCGTCATGACCGACCCCCACGCCTCCCACGACCCGCGCCGTGAGGCCGCCCGGCCGAGCTGGTACGGGTCCGAGGCCGGTGCGGGCTCCTCCGGCACCGGCTCCTCCGCCGCCGGCTGGCCCGACGCCCCGGCCGGCGACGCCGACCGCGCCGCCTGGGACCGGGCCCCCTCGTACGCCGAGCAGGAGGGGCAGACCCGCCCCGCCTACGGGCAGCCGTACGGCTACGGCCAGGACGCGAACACCGTCCCCGCCTACGGCTACGGGCAGGGCACGCCCGGCCACGGCTTCGGAGCCCCGCTGCAGCCCGGCCAGACCGACGGCGTCGGCCGCTCGGTGGCGTCCATGATCCTCGGCATCATCTCCGTGGTGGGCGGGTTCACGTTCCTCCTCCCGCCGATCGTGGGCGTGGTCCTCGGCCACATCGGCCTCAAGCGCGAGCCCCACGGCCGCGGCATGGCGATCGCCGGCCTCGTGATGAACTACGTGTCCCTCGCCCTGCTGCTGCTCGCCGTCGTGTTCCTCGTGATCCTGGTGATCGCCGGGATCTCCCTGGGCGACTACACCTCGACCTGACCGGCCGGCTCAGCCGGCCAGCAGCAGCTCGAGATGTGCGGCCAGGGCGAGCAGGGGCGCGGACGTGCCGGGCCGACCGATGAGCTGGACGGACCAGTTCAGGCCCCGCTCGTCCCGGAGCACGGGCACCGCGACCGCGGGCAGGCCGAGCACGTTGACCATCGAGGTGTAGGGCGTGAACGCGCACTGCGCCTCGTAGTTGGCCTCGGGCTCCATCGCCAGGAAGTGGCCGACCGGCGGGGGCGCGGTGGCCAGCACCGGGGTCATCACCACGTCGACGGCGGCGAACTGCGCCCGCACCCCGCGCGCCCACTCCTCGAGCCGGTGGGCGGCGTCGTCGAGCTCGGCGCGCCCTGCGGCCCGGGCCGTGCGCAGGAAGTGCGCGGCCACCGCGCCCACGTGGGCCTCGGCGTCCTCCGGCAGCGGCGCCCGGAGCAGTCCTGCGGTCCACACCGTGCGGAAGTCCCGGTGGTAGTCCTCGCCGTAGTAGGGGGAGAGGTCCTCGACCGCGTGACCGCCCGCGTCCAGGGCGGCGGCGGCCTTCGTCAGGGCGGTGACGGCGGGCCGGGCCAGGGAGATCTCCAGGTCGGGGGCGAACGGCGAGGCCGTGGTGACGCCGATCCGGCGGACGTCGACGGCGTCCCCGGCCCGGGCGGTCTCCACGGTGCGGCGCAGGTCCGACAGCACCCGGCCGGGCAGGCCCTCGGGGGTGAGCATCACGTCGTAGAGCAGGGCGGCGTCCTCGACCGTGTGGGCCAGCGGGCCCGACACCGTGAGGTTGCGGACCGTGTCCGCGTGCTCGTCCATCGGCAGCTCCCCGCGACCGGGCTTGAGGCCCACGAGCCCGCACGCCGCGGCGGGGATGCGGATGGACCCGCCCCCGTCCGAGCCCGGGGCGAACGGCAGGATCCCCGCGGCGACGGCGGCCGCGGCCCCACCCGAGGAGCCACCCGCGGTGCGGGTGGGGTCCAGGGGTTGCGGGCCGGCGCCGTGACGAGGTTCTCCGAGTAGGAGTCCAGGCCGAACTCGGGCACGGTCGTCTTGCCGAGGGTGACGGTGCCGGCCCCGCGCAGGCGGAGCGCGAGCGGGTCGTCCTGCGCGGCCGGCGGCGCGTCGGCCAGCAGGGCGGAGCCGAACCGCGTGGGCATCCCGCGCACGTCGATCAGGTCCTTGTACGCCAGCGGAAGGCCGTGCAGGGAGGCGGGGGCGCCGTCGTCGTCCGGGGCGGGGGAGGTGCGCGGACCGGGCACGGCCCGGGGTGCGACGCGCGGGTGGGCCGCGTCCAGCTCGGCCGCACGGGTCCGGGCGCCCTCGGCGTCGAGGAGGGCGAACGCGCCGAGGTCCGCGTGGGCCTGGGCCGCGGCGAGGGCCGCCTCCGTGACCTCCCGGGCGCTCAGCGCCCCGGCGGCGAGGTCCTCCCGCAGGCGCACGGCCGAGCGGTCCAGGAGCCGGGCCGGGCCGGGGGCGGAGGGGTGCGGTCGTCGTCGGCGGCGGGTGCGGCGTCGGAGGTCTGCATGCGGCCGAGCCTAACGGGCGTGGGCCGGGTCATGGACGGCGGGGCCTTCCTGGGACGTCCGGGCGGGTGGCTACGCTGAAGCCATGAGCGCCTTCGAGACCGTCGATGTGAACGAGATCCCCGCCGATGCGGCCATCCTGGACGTCCGCGAGGACGACGAGTGGGCCCTGGGCCGCGCCGCCGGCGCCCAGCACATCCCGCTGGGCCAGCTGCCGGACCGGCTCGAGGAGCTGGACCCGGACACGGACTACTACCTGATCTGCCGCACCGGCGGCCGCTCCGCCCGCGCCGCCGAGTTCATGACCGGCCGCGGCTACTCGGCCATCAACGTGGCCGGCGGCTCCGGCGCGTGGCTCGAGGCCGGCAAGCCGATGGAGGCCGACGGCGACGCCGAGCCCACCGTCAAGTGACGGGGACGGACTCCGCTGACGCGACGCCGTCGCGCCTGCGCTACGCCTTCCTCGGCCCGGCCGGCACCTTCACCGAGGCCGCCCTGCGCAAGGTGGCGGACCCGGCCGAGGCCGAGTTCGTGTCTGCGGGCTCCGTGCTGAGCGCCGTGGCGGCGCTGCGCAGGGGGAGGTGGACCGCGCCGTCGTGCCCATCGAGAACTCGGTGGAGGGCGGCGTCTCCGCCACCGTGGACGAGATCGCCCTCGGGGAGACGCTGCAGATCCTCGCGGAGGTGCACGTGCCCATCAGCTTCGTGCTCGTGGGCCGGCCCGGCGTCGCGATCGAGGACGTGCGGCGCGTGACCACGCACCCCCACGCCTGGGCGCAGGTGCGCGGCTGGGCCGAGACGGCGCTGCCGGGCGTGGAGTTCACGCCCGCCCCGTCGACGGCGGCCGGGGCCGGCCTCGTGGCCCAGGGCGACTTCGACGCCGCCGTGTGCGCCCCGCTCGTGGCCGAGCAGACCGGGCTGCCGGTGCTCGCCGAGCGGATCGAGGACGTGCCGGGCGCCGTGACGCGCTTCGTGCTGCTCTCCCGGCCGACGGCCCTGCCCGCGCCCACGGGGGCGGACAAGACCACGCTCGTGGTGCCGCTGCCGGAGGACCGGCCCGGCGCCCTCGGGCAGATCCTGGCCGAGTTCACCACGCGCGGGGTGAACCTCTCCCGCATCGAGTCCCGGCCGACCGGCGAGGGCATCGGGCGGTACTTCTTCTCCCTCGACCTCGAGGGGCACCTGGCGGAGGCCCGCGTGGGTGATGCGCTCGCGGCCCTGTACCGGGAGTACCCCGACCTGCGGTTCCTGGGCTCCTACGCCCAGGCCGAGCCCGTGCCCACGAGGGTGCCGGCCGAGTTCACCGACGCCGCGTATCGCTCCGGCCGCGCCTGGGTGGAGTCCCTCCGCTCCCGCTGAGGCGGTGCAGCACTTTCGTTCGGGAAACGGCGGCCCCCGAGGGACTTTCGTTGACGAAACGGGAGGTTCCTAGGCCCCTTTCGTGGCCGAAACGGGACGATCACCACGACGACGGGCCGTCGTCGTGCTTCCCGTCCGCGCGTCGCCCCGGCGCCCGTTTCCCGAACGAAAGCGCTGGGGAAGCCGCCGTTTCCCGAACGAAAGCGGGGACGGGGGGGTCAGATGTGCGGGGCCGGTTCCGGGACGGGGGCGGCGGCGGAGACGCCGTCGTCGCGGACGGAGGCGTCGTCCTCGGCCACGAGCATCACGACGAGCGAGTCCGGCTGCACGCGGGCGTCGAGGGCGGTGATGACCCCGGTGGCGTCGCCGTCGAGCTGGGAGGGCATCGGCTCGGCGAACTCCACCTTCACGCGCTGCGCCTGCTCCGTGTGCATCACGGGGATGGAGCTGCGAGACCGGGTCACGGTCTTCACGGCGATCCGCGCCCAGTCGAGCGCGTGCCGGGGCGAGAGGACCATGACGTCGAGGAGGCCGTCGTCGAGCTTGGCCTGGGGCAGCAGCTCGACGCCGCCCGTGAGCATCCCGCAGTTGGCCACCATCACGGTGCGCACCTTGAACCGGCGGGGCTGACCGCCGTCGAGGGCCACGGTCACCTCGTGCCGCTTGCCGCGCAGGTGCCGTATGCCGGCCTCGCTGTAGGCCAGCCAGCCGGCCAGATCCTTCAGCTCATCCTTGGTGTCGCCCATGATGTCCGCGTCGTAGCCGGCGCCACCGATCACGGTGAAGGTCTGCCGGGTGACGCGCCCGTCCTCGTGCGTGAAGCGGACGTCCACGGTGTCGATGCGTCGCTGCCGGCCCCCCACGGCGATCCGCAGGCATTGCTCGACGTCGTTGATCGGCAGGTCCAGGTTGCGGGCCAGCAGGTTCCCGGTGCCCAGCGGCACCACGCCGAGGGCGACGTCGGTGCCGGCCAGCTGCTCGGCCACGGTGCGGACCGTGCCGTCGCCGCCCGCGGCGATCACGAGCCGGGCACCGGCGTCGAGGGCCTGCCGCGCCATGGCGGTGCCGGGGTCGTCCTCCTGCGTCTCGAGCACGAGCACCTCGCCGAGGCCCTCCGCCGCCGCGAGCCGCTCGAGCTCGCGCCGCACCCGGTCCGCGTGCGTCTTGATGGGGTTCAGCACCAGCGCGACCTCGTGGCGGCCCGTGCCGATGCCGGGCACCTCCTCCAGCCGGCGCTGCACGCCGCCCACCCGCGCGTCGAGGGCGTCCACCAGGAGACGCGTCCGTTGGTGCTGCACGCCGAGGCGGACCTGGCGCACCGCCAGCACCACCACGACGACGGCCAGCACGGCCAGGAGCACCAGGGCGGCCAGCGCCATCCACCACTCGGGAGTCATGCCCTGAGTCTAGGCGTCGGCCCCGCCCGCTAGGTGTTGTGGGTCATGAGGTTCTTGCCACGAGGCGCCGGCTGAGATGAGACGAGTGGGCCTCTCCCGCAGGATGGAAGTTCCTCAACAACCCACCTGCCCGAAAAGACCCACTCATGACTCACGCTAACGCACCCCTGACCCCCACCGGCCGTCTCAGGATGGTCCACCGCCACCTGCACGACGGGATCCCACAGGCGCACGTGGCCGCCGAGTTCCGGGTGAGCCGGCCCACGGTGGCCACCTGGGTGGCCCGCTACCGCGCCGAGGGCGAGGCCGGGCTGCTCGACCGGCCCAGCCGTCCGCGCCGTTCACCTGCCCAGCTCGACCCGGCCCTGGTCACCCAGATCCTCACCCTGCGCCGGGAGTGCAAGTGGTCGGCCCGCCGGATCCATCACCACCTCGTCTCCGAGGGCCACCGGGTGTGCCTCCGAACGGTGGGCAGGTGGCTGCACCGGCTGGGCATCTCCCGGTTGCCAGACCTCGCGCCCACAGGTGAGGACCTGCGCCAACGACCCCAGAAGATCACCGCGAGAGGGCCGGGGCACATGGTGCACCTGGATGTGAAGAAGATCGGGAAGATCCCAGACGGGGGCGGCTGGCGCACCCACGGACGTGAAAGTGAAGCAGGCCGTGCTTCCAAGCGCGGGCCTGGCCGGCGGGTCGGCTACACCTACCTGCACTCGGCGATCGACGGGTACACCCGCCTGGCCTACACCGAGGCGTTGGAGGACGAGCGGGCGGCCACGACCGTGAGCTTCTACTGCCGGGCGCGGGCGTTCTTCGCCGCCCACGGCATCACCGTGGACCGGGTGATCACGGACAACGGGAACAACTATCGGGCTGCGGACTTCACCGCGAAGGTGGTCTCGCTCGGGGGCCGGCATCACCGGATCCGACCCTACACCCCGCGCCATAACGGGAAGGTCGAGCGGTACAACCGGCTGATGGTCGATGAGGTCCTCTACGCCCGCCCCTACACCTCAGAGCAAGCTCGGCGTGAGGCCCTGGCGGTGTGGGTGAACCACTACAACTACCATCGGTCTCATACCTCCTGCGGAGACGCTCCTCCGGCCTCGTTGGCCCCGGCCCGAGTCAACAACGTCATGACCTCTTACAGCTAGGCTGGCGCACGTGATCGACGTCAAGGACCTCATCGAGCAGCCCGAGAAGTACCGCGTCTCCCAGGAGGCGCGCGGGGAGGACGCGTCCCTCGTGGACCGCGTGGTCGAGGCGGACGCGGCCCGCCGCTCGTCCATCGCGGGCTTCGAGCAGCTGCGCGCGGAGCAGAAGGCCTTCGGCAAGCGCGTCGCCCAGGCGAAGGGCGAGGAGAAGCAGGCCCTGCTGGCCGAGGTGAAGGACCTGGCCGCGCGCGTGAAGGAGGCCGAGTCGGCCGCCGGCGCGGCCGAGGCCCGCCTCGCGGAGCTGCAGCGCGCCTTCCCGAACCTGATCGTCGACGGCGTCCCGGCCGGCGGCGAGGACGACTTCGTGGTCCTCAAGGAGGTCGGCACCCCGCGCGACTTCGCCGCCGAGGGCTTCGAGCCGCGCGACCACCTCGAGCTCGGCGAGCTGCTCGGGGCGATCGACATGGAGCGCGGCGCGAAGGTGTCCGGCGCCCGGTTCAGCTTCCTCAAGGGCGTGGGCGCGCGTCTCGAGCTCGCCCTGATGCAGCTGGGCCTGGACCTGGCCCTGGAGAACGGCTTCGTGCCGGTCATCCCGCCCACCCTGGTGCGCCCGGAGACCATGCAGGGCACCGGCTTCGACGTCGAGCACGACGACGAGATCTACCGTCTGGAGCGCGACGACCTGTATCTCGTGGGCACCTCCGAGGTGGCCCTGGCCGGCTACCACGCGGACGAGATCATGGACGTGAGCGCCCCCGTCCGGTACGCGGGCTGGTCCACGTGCTACCGGCGTGAGGCGGGCTCGGCGGGCAAGGACACCCGCGGCATCATCCGCGTGCACCAGTTCAACAAGCTGGAGATGTTCATCTACGCCGCACAGGAGGACGCGGAGGCGGAGCACGAGCGCCTGCTGGCGTGGGAGGAGCGGATGCTGGGCGCCATCGAGGTGCCGTACCGCGTGATCGACATCGCCGCCGGCGACCTCGGCCTCTCCGCCGCCCGCAAGTTCGACTGCGAGGCCTGGGTCCCCACGCAGGGCACCTATCGCGAGCTGACGTCCACCTCGAACTGCACCACGTTCCAGGCCCGCCGTCTCAACATCCGCGAGCGGGTCCGCACGGAGGACGGTTCCAAGGGCGGCACCCGCATGGTGGCCACGCTCAACGGCACCCTGGCCACCACCCGCTGGATCGTGGCGATCCTGGAGAACCACCAGAACGCGGACGGCTCGGTCACCGTGCCCGCCGCGCTGCGTCCCTACCTCGGCGGGATGGAGCGCTTCGAGCTGGTCTGAACGGACGACGTCGTCCCCCGCGGCGCCGGTCGCCTCGCCCGCCCGCCCCGCGGCGCCCCTGCGGCGCCCCTGCGGTTCACCCGCGCGTCGCCGTCGTGTCCGGGCCGTGTGGTTGGGTGGAGGTCATGACGAAGAAGCTCGTGTGCCTGGACGTGGACGGAACGATCGTGGACCATGACGGCCATCTGCATGAGCCCGTGCGCGCGGCCGTGCGGGCCGTGCTGGACGCCGGGCACCACGTGGTCATCGCGACGGGCCGCTCCCGCGCGGCCACCCTGCCCGTGGCCCGCTCCCTGGGGATCGGCGCCGGCTTCATGGTGTGCTCCAACGGCGGCGTCACGCTGCGCCTGGACCCCGAGCTGGAGGAGGGCTACGAGGTCACGGACCTGCGCACCTTCGACCCGCGCTCGGTCCTGACCCAGCTGCGCCACCGCCTGCCCAGCGCCAAGTACGCGCTCGAGCTGCCGGACGGCACCTTCCGCTCCACCGAGCGGTTCCAGGACATGTCCTTCGGCGTGGCCGCGGAGGGCGTCACGTTCGAGGAGCTCATGGACACCACGGCCGTGCGCCTCGTGGTGTTCTCCACGGACTCCTCCGCCGAGGAGTTCGGTCGCGCGGTGGAGGGCATCGGCCTGTCCGGCGTGACCTACTCCGTGGGCTGGACGGCGTGGCTCGACGTCGCCGCGGCGGGCGTGACCAAGGCCTCCGGGCTCGAGGCGCTGCGCACCGTGCTGAAGGTGGCCCCCGAGGACACCGTGGCCGTGGGCGACGGCCGCAACGACATCGAGATGCTGCGCTGGGCCGGCCGCGGCGTGGCCATGGGCCAGGCCGTGGAGGAGGTCGTGGCCGCCGCGGACGAGGTCACCGGGCACGTGGACGAGCACGGGCTCGCCACGGTGCTGCGCTCGCTCCTCGAGGAGCCGGCCGCGGCCTGAGCGGCGCGACCGGCCCGGGCCGCCGGGTCAGCCCCCCGCCAGCGTGAGCAGCCGCGCGGCGGCGGGGCGGCAGGCGTGCTCCTCGTTCCAGTAGGAGCGCTGCACCGCCTGCGAGACGGCCTGCGCCGTGATCCCGAGCGCGGCGGCCGCCGGCTTCTGCTGGCCGCGCACGCCGGGCACCAGCAGGTCCAGCACCGCCCACTCGGCGTCGGTCCGGGACCACACGAGCTGCCCGACGAGTCGCAGCACGGCCTCGGCCTCGGCGGCCGCCTCCTCGTCGCGGCCGCGCACGGCCAACGGGATCCGCGCGGTGGACACGGCCGCCGCCTCCACGGCCCGCCGCGCCGCCGCGAGACCGGGCCCGCCGGCGTCGTGCAGGTCCCCGGAGGCGGGCGCGCCCGCCGCACCGTCCGCGTGCGTCACCGTCCCGACGCCGACCCCCACGTTCCAGCGGCGCTGCCGCAGGGCGCGCAGCGCCACGTCCACGGCGACGCGCGGGTCCTCGACGGCGCCGATCAGCTCGTCGCCCACGGCGCGCTGGAACGGGAGCACGACGGCGTCGCCGAGCCCCGGCACGTCCTGGAGGGCGCGCAGGAACGTGTCCACGCGGTCGCCGGCGTCGAGGGTGTCCCGCTGGTTGATGGTGAGCACGAACATGGTCGTCGATTCTGCCAGCCCGCAGACGACGCCGGCCGCCCACCCCGAGGGGTGAGCGGCCGGCGTCGCGCGTGGGCGGTGCGGGGGTCAGCGGCCCTGGGGCTCGTCGGTCTCCTCGCCCTCCTCGGTGGCCGGCTGCGCCTCCTCGGTGTCCACCTCGCGGCCCTGGGGCTCGTCGGTCGGGGACTCCTCGCCCTCGGCGTTGAAGCGCTGGATGGAGGCCTCGAGCTCGGCCTCGGCCGCCGCGCGGCCCTCCCAGCCCTCGGCCTTGACCCACTTGCCCGGCTCCAGGTCCTTGTAGCGGGTGAAGAAGTGCTCGATCTCCTGCTTGAGGGACTCCTCCACGTGCTCGAGCTCGGTGATGTGGTCGTAGCGCTTGTCCGCCGGGACGCACAGCAGCTTGGCGTCGCCGCCGCCGTCGTCGGTCATGCTGAACACGCCGATCGGGCGGGCCTCGACGACGCAGCCCGGCACCAGGTCGAAGCCCGGCAGGTACACGAGGGCGTCCAGCGGGTCGCCGTCCTCGCCGAGGGTGTTCTCGAAGTAGCCGTAGTGCGTGGGGTACTGCATGGAGGTGAAGAGCACGCGGTCCAGGCGCAGGCGGCCGGTCTCGTGGTCGAACTCGTACTTCACGCGGGAGCCCGCGGGGATCTCGATGGTGACGTCGTGCGCCATGACTCTCCTTCGCACAGAGGGTGGGGTGTCCGGGCGGCGCGGCGCCGCCCGGCGGTGCTGCCGTCAGCCTACCGGGGGCGTCCGTCATGATGGACGCATGGGACAGGTGGACACGGGGCGCGCTGGGCGTCGGGATCGACGCACGGAACACCGCCGGAGCCGCTCGCTCCCCGCCGTCCTCCTGGCCGCGCTCGCGGCCGTCCTGGTCGCCTGCGGGCCCGTGACCGCACCGCCGGCCCCGTCGAGCGCGCCCGCCGCGTCGACGACCGCCGCGCCGACGTCGACGTCCCCGTCCGCCGGCCCCACCGCGGCCGAGGTGGCGGCCGCCGTCGAGCCGGGGCTGGCGACGTCCCCGGGCACGGTCTCCGCCGAGTTCCGCGACCTCGCCACCGGCGAGGTGCTCTACGCGCGGGACGCGGACGAGCCCGTGGCCCCCGCGTCCTCGCTCAAGGTGCTCGCCGCCGCGGCCATCGTCTCCGCCCTGGGTCCTGAGACGACCCTGCAGACCACCGTGGTGGCCCAGCCCACCGCGGACGGCGCGGCCACCGAGCTGGTGCTCGTGGGCGGCGGCGACGTGCTGCTGGGCACGGGCGCCTCGGACTCGACGCACGTCTCCGGCCGCGCGGGCCTGCGCACCCTCGCGGAGCGGACCGTGGCCGGGCTGGTCGAGGACGGCGTCACCGGGCAGGTGGTGGTCAGCACGGACCTGCGGCTCTTCACGGACCGGACGGCCCTGAACCCGCGCTGGACGTCGGACATCCCGGAGAGCGGCAACATCGCGCCGGTGCAGCCGTTGGCCACCTACGGCGGCCGTGAGGCCCCCGGCACCGGGGAGGACCGCATCGAGGCCCCGGCGCAGTTCGCCGCGCTCACCTTCCAGGCCGCGCTCGACGACGCGGTGGCCGCCTCCGGCGCCGACCTCGAGGTGGGCCTGCGGGACACGCTCCCGGCCACCGAGGTGCCGCGCGCCACGGTCCTCGCCGCCGCCCCCGTCGCGGCGGTGGAGTCCGCGTCCGTGGGGGAGCAGGTCGCGTACCTGCTGGCCCACTCGGAGAACCAGGTGGTCGAGGCCCTGGCCCACACGGCCGCGCCCGCCACGGACCTGCCGGCCACCCACGAGGGCGCCACGCGGCTGCTGACGGCCACCGCCGAGGACCTCGGCGTGGACACCGCCGGGATGGCGCTCGTGGACTCCTCGGGCCTGTCCCCGGACAACCGCGTCAGTGCGGGCCAGCTGGCCGGCGTCGTGGCCGGGGTGGCCCGCACGCCCGCCCTGGCCACCGTGCTGGAGGGCCTGCCGCGGCCCGGCGAAGACTCCACCCTGGGCGACCGGTTCCCGGATGCCCCCGCGCGGCAGGCCGTGGCCGCGAAGACCGGCACGCTCGACCAGACGGTCTCCCTCACCGGCACCGTCACCGCGACGTCCGGGCGGGTCCTCGCGTTCAGCATCATCTGCTCGGATCTGCAGTGGAAGCTGGAGCCCGCGCGCGCGGCGGTCGACGAGGCCGTCAGCGCCGTCGCCGGGCTCTGATCCGAGGCCCGGGCCCTGTGGTCTGATGGAGCCCATGAGCGACGACCACGCGACCGACCGCCCCCGCACCGCCGCGGACGCCGAGCCGGGCGCCCCCGCCGAGCCGGGCCCCGCCGTCGCCCACCCGGTGGACTGGGCCTTCGCAGCACGGACCGCACGGTCCCTCGCCGCCGCCGGCCCCCGGTTCACGCCGCGGGAGGCGACGCGCGAGGCGGAGGGCCTGCGCGCCGCCGCGGAGGCCGCCGTGCCGCACGTCCACCGCCTGACCGGGCTCGAGGCGGCACGGGACCTGCGCGACTCGCAGGTGCTCGTGGTGGACCGCCCCACCTGGTCGCGCGCCGCCACCCAGTCCTTCGCCACGCTGCTGGACCCCACGTTCGCGCACCTGCGGGACACCCGGCCCCGCGAGCACGCCGCCGCCACCACCCGCGTCACCCGGCACGCCACCGCCCTGGAGATGGGCGGGATCCTCGCCTGGATGTCCGGGAGGATCCTCGGCCAGTACGACCCGTTCATCGCGCTGCCCGGCCCCGGGGGGACGGCGGCCGGCCCCGCCGGCGGACGCCTGCTGCTCGTGGCCCCGAACGTCGCGCAGGTGCGCGCGGAGATCAACGTGGAACCGGCGGACTTCCGCCTCTGGGTGTGCCTGCACGAGCAGACCCACCGCGTGCAGTTCGCGGCCGCGCCCTGGCTGCGCGAGCACCTGCGGGCCGAGATCACGGCGCTCACCGTCGGCCTGTTCGACAAGGCCGAGTCCCTGCCCGAGCGCCTGCGCACCGCGCTCGCGGCGGCGAACCCGCTGGGTCGGGAGGCCGACGCCGGCCGGATCGGGACGCGGGACGGACACGACGCGCAGGACGCGGCCGCGGCCCGCCCCGCGCCGGGCCTGCTCGGGGCGATCCAGGACGAGGAGGACCGGGAACGCCTGTCCCGGCTGACGGCCGTGATGTCCCTGCTCGAGGGGCACGCGAACGTGGTGATGGACGGTGTCGACTCCTCCGTCGTGTCCTCCGTCAAGACCATCCGCCGCCGCTTCGACGAGCGCGGCGACCGCCGCTCGCCCCTGGACCGCATGCTCCGCCGTCTGCTGGGCATGGACGCCAAGATGGCCCAGTACC
This sequence comes from Micrococcus sp. GPGPB33, assembly GCF_037853785.1. Taxonomy (NCBI): domain Bacteria; kingdom Bacillati; phylum Actinomycetota; class Actinomycetes; order Micrococcales; family Micrococcaceae; genus Micrococcus; species Micrococcus sp. GPGPB33. The sequence continues at coordinate 586,951 of NZ_JAQMWO010000002.1, read as the reverse complement.
GCGACGGCCAGAGGTTCGTGGCCGCCGCCGTGGCCGAGCTCGGCATGGCCGGGTTCAACGTGGTCTGGGACGCCCCCGAGCTGCTGCCGAGCGAGGCCGAGCTCCACGCCCCCGAGACGTGGGGGGCGCGCATCCGTGCCCAGGCCTGAGGCGCGGGACCCGGGGCCGACGCCGGCGGGCGGGGTCGGCGGCCTGCCCGCGGTCGGCGCATGGCCGCCGCGCACCCGCTGGCCCGAGCCCCTGCACCGGGCCGTCGCGGCGGTGCGGGAGGCCCTGGCGGGCGACGGGCCCCGTCGCGCGGATGTCGTGCCGGGCCGGGCGGGGAGTCGTCCCCGCGGCCTCGTCGCCCTCTCCGGCGGCGCCGACTCCCTCGCGCTCGCCGTGGCCTGCGCCGTCCTCGTGGGCACCCGGGAGGGCCGGCGGTTCGGCCCGATCGGCGCGGCCGTGGTGGACCACGGGCTGCAGTCGGGCAGCGACGCGGTGGCGGCGGCCGCCGCCGACGTCGCCCGCATCCTCGGTCTGGCCCCGGTCACCGTCACGCGGGTCGAGGTGGCCCGCACCGGCGACGGCCCCGAGGCCGACGCCCGGCGTGCCCGCCGGAAGGCCCTCGCCGCCGCCGCCCGGGAGGCGGGGCAGGGGGACGCCGTCCCGGGGGCGGGCGCCGCCGTCGTCCTCACCGCCCACACCGCCGACGACCAGGCGGAGCAGGTCCTCCTCGGGCTCGCACGCGGGTCCGGCACGCGGTCCCTCGCGGGGATCCCGGCGCGCGGGACGCTGCCGGGCGGGGCCGCCGTCGTCCGCCCGCTGCTGGGCCTGACCCGCGCGGACACCGAGACGATCTGCCGCTGGGCCGGGCTGACCTGGTTCGAGGACCCGCACAACCGCGATCCCGCGCTGCTGCGCTCGCGGGTGCGCACCCGCGTGCTGCCCGCGCTCGAGGACCCCGACGTCGGCCTCGGCCCCGGTGTGCGGGCCGGGCTGGTGCGCACCGCGGCCATCGCGGCCGAGGACGCCGCGGCCCTCGACGCCTGGGCCGGCGACGAGGTCGCCCGGCTGCGTGTCGACCCGCCCGCCCGGGACCCGCGCGTCGTCTCCCTGGACCTGGACGCCCTGGCCGCGCTGCCCGCCGCCGTGCGCCACCGCGTGATCGCGCGCGCCGCCCGCGCCGCGGGAGGGCAGGCCCCGCCCCGCGAACGGATCCTCGCGGCGGACGCCCTCGTGACGGGCGCCCGCGCGGGGGGCACGTCGGCCGGTCCGGTGGAGCTGCCCGGCGGGGTGGCCGCGCATCGGGCGTGTGCCAGACTGGACCTCATCCCCTGCCTGCCCGGTCCCTGACTGCGGCCCGGCCCGGCATTCCCGCACGAGCACTCACCAGGAGCGGCGCATGGACGCACAGGATGTCCAGAACGACCTCAGCCACGTCCTCATGTCCCGCGAGGACGTGCAGGACACGATCACGGACCTGGCCCGCCAGATCGACCGCGACTACGCGGACAAGGACCTGCTCATCGTCGCCGTGCTCAAGGGCGCCGTGATGGTGGTCGCCGACCTCACCCGCGCCCTGCACTCCCACGTGGAGCTGGACTTCATGGCGGTCTCCTCCTACGGCTCCGGCACCAAGTCCTCCGGCGTGGTGCGCATCCTCAAGGACCTCGACGCGGACCTCACGGGCCGGCACGTCCTGATCGTCGAGGACATCATCGACTCCGGCCTGACGCTGTCCTGGCTCAAGGCCAACCTGGAGTCCCGCGGCCCGGCCTCGGTCGAGATCTGCACCCTGCTGCGCAAGCCGGAGGCCATGAAGGTGGACATCGACGTGAAGTACGTCGGGCGGGACATCCCCAACGAGTTCGTGGTGGGCTACGGCCTGGACTACGCGGAGAAGTACCGCAACCTGGACTTCGTGGGCACGCTCGCCCCGCACGTCTACAGCTGACCGGGGGCCCGGCCCGGAGTGGCCAGGCCAGGTGTGACCGACCTGTCACGTGAGCGGTCGCTCTGAGGTGCCATTCACGCCCCATTCCGACTCCTTGCGTGACAGGTCGCCGGCGTCCCCGAGGTGACGGCGCACCTCCACGATCACGCGCGTGAATCCGCGGCGAGCGTCGGAGGAGGACACGGTGATGTTCCGGCAGCCCCGTCGCTCGAAGGCCGCGTTGCGCTGCACGTCACGGTCGATCTGGCGATCCGCGCCGTGGTGGCCGCCGTCGTAGTGCAGGGCCACTCTCGCCTGCCGATAGCCCAGGTCCGCCGTCGCGGGGTGGTGCAGGGAGAACTCCGGGTCCCAGACCTCGAGCTGCAGTGCGGGCTCGGGGAGCCCGGCGGCCCTCAGCGCGAGCCGCAGCCGCGTCTCCTTCGGCGAGTGCGCCCCCACCCGGACCAGTGTGGCGGCGGTGCGGAGCCGTCGTCGTCGGTTGTGCGCGGACGGGCTCGCTTCGGCCGCCTGGGCCAGGGCCGCCCGGGTCCGCTCGGCGGCGTCCGGGCCGCCGGACAGCTGCGCCCGGCGGACGAGATGGTCGCCGAGGATGACGAGCTCGTCGTCGTCGAGCAGGGCCGAGAGGTCGACCCAGAGACGGGGCGGGGCGGTGACGTACCAGGCCAGGCCGCCGATCCGCACGCGCTCCACGTCCGCGGGCGGGAGCGCTGTTCGGTGGGAGGTGACGCCGGGGAGGGAGAGCTGGCCACGGTCTCGCGGGCGGCTCACGTGGACGTCGTCCCCCGCGTCCAGTCGCTCCGGCAGCCAGATCTCCCGGGCGCGGGCCGCGGTCTGGTGCGACACCACCGTGGTGGCGCGGTGCCGGGCGAGTCGCAGCAGGAGCTCGTGTTGGGTGGCCGAGAGCGGGGTGCTCCACCGGTAGGGGGAGGAGCCGGCCGCGGGGCGCTCGACGGCGGCCGGGGTGACCTCACGCCGGCGGTAGAGGCCCCGGGCGAGGCGTTCGACGTCGGAGCGACGCAGCCGGTTGAGGTCGATGCCGGCGGCCCTCGCCTGCGCGGCGGTGAAGGGGCCGTGAAGCAAGGCCGCGGGAAGCGGGGCGGGGTGACGCATGGTGCCAGCCTGGCGCGGTAAAGCGGGCGGCGTCCTGAGCCGCCGCCGGCCTGGGGAGGGATGCGGGTGCACGGGGGTCTGTGCAGGCGGGGACGCAGGGGCGCGGTCGCAGCGCCAGCGTTCCTGTCACGCGAGCGGTCGCTCTGAGGTGCGATCCACGCGCCATTCCGACCCCCCGCATTCCCGGTGGGCGTCAGGACGGCGCTGGCCGACGCCGACCCCGGCCGACCGCCCGCGCCCTGTCCACCTGACGCGAACAGTCAGCGGCCACCCGGGCCGGGCCGGTACCGTGGGGGCTTGACCCGGGCGCGACGTCGGCCCTTCGCCGGCCCCGGCCGCACGGCGGCCGCCCCGGGCAGCCCGGCCCCCGCGGCAGACCAGGAGACACTCGGACCGTGAAGAAGCTGTTCAACAAGCCCTACGTCTGGATCCTGCTGGGCCTGCTGGTCCTCGCCGTCGCGATCCCGCTGACCACGTCACAGAGCGGCCGCACCATGGTGGACACCAACGTGGGCATGGCCCTGCTGAAGGACGACAAGGCCGCGCAGGCCCGCGTGGTGGACGGGGACCAGCGCGTGGACCTCACCCTGCGTGAGCCCTACAAGCAGGACGACCGGGACCTCGGCAAGGAGGTCTACTTCTACTTCGCCAGCGCGCGCGCCACGGACGTGGTCACCGCGGTGGACGACTCGGCCCTGGACGGCTACACGGACGAGCCGGTGCGGAGCAACTGGTTCCTCTCGCTGCTCGGCTTCATGGTCCCGTTCCTGCTCATCGCACTGCTGTTCTGGTTCCTGATGTCCCGCATGCAGGGCGGCGGCGGCAAGGTCATGCAGTTCGGCAAGTCCCGCGCCAAGCTGATCAACAAGGACAACCCGGACGTGCTGTTCAAGGACGTCGCGGGCGCGGACGAGGCGGTGGAGGAGCTCCAGGAGATCAAGGAGTTCCTCACCGTGCCGGACCGCTTCCGCGCGGTGGGCGCCAAGATCCCCAAGGGCGTGCTGCTCTACGGCCCGCCCGGCACGGGCAAGACCCTCCTGGCCAAGGCCGTGGCCGGTGAGGCCGGCGTGCCGTTCTACTCGATCTCCGGCTCGGACTTCGTGGAGATGTTCGTGGGTGTCGGCGCCTCGCGCGTGCGCGACCTCTTCGAGCAGGCCAAGTCCAACGCCCCCGCCATCATCTTCGTGGACGAGATCGACGCCGTCGGCCGGCACCGCGGCGCAGGCATCGGCGGCGGCAACGACGAGCGCGAGCAGACCCTGAACCAGATGCTCGTGGAGATGGACGGCTTCGACGCCTCCACGAACGTCATCATGATCGCCGCGACCAACCGCCCGGACGTCCTGGACCCGGCGCTGCTGCGCCCGGGCCGCTTCGACCGCCAGATCCCCGTGGACGCCCCGGACCTCGAGGGCCGCGCCAGGATCCTCGAGGTGCACGCGCAGGGCAAGCCGATCGCCCTGGACGTGGACCTGCGCTCCCTGGCCAAGCGCACCCCCGGCTACACGGGCGCGGACCTGGCCAACGTGATCAACGAGGCCGCGCTGCTCACGGCGCGCTCGAACAACAACGTGATCGACAACCACGCCCTGGACGAGGCCGTGGACCGCGTGATGGCCGGCCCGCAGAAGCGCACCCGCCTGATGAACGAGCACGAGCGCAAGGTCACCGCCTACCACGAGGGCGGCCACGCGCTCGTCGCGGCCGGGCTGCGCAACTCCGCCCCGGTCACCAAGATCACGATCCTGCCCCGCGGCCGCGCCCTGGGCTACACGATGGTGGTCCCGGAGGACGACAAGTACTCCGTCACCCGCAACGAGCTCCTGGACCAGCTCGCGTACGCGATGGGCGGGCGCGTGGCGGAGGAGATCGTGTTCAAGGACCCGTCCACGGGCGCCGCGAACGACATCCAGAAGGCCACGGACACGGCCCGCAAGATGGTCACCGAGTACGGCATGTCCGCCAAGGTGGGCGCCGTCAAGCTCGGCGGCGGCAGCTCCGAGCCCTTCGTGGGCGGTGCCCCCGGCGGCTCCTCCCGCGAGTACTCCGAGGAGCTCGCGTACCTGGTGGACGCCGAGGTCCGCACCCTGCTGGACCAGGCCCACGCCGAGGCCCACTGGGTGCTCACGGAGAACCGGGACGTCCTGGACCGGCTGGCCTACGAGCTGCTCGAGAAGGAGACGCTCACCCAGGAGGCCATCGCCGCCATCTTCGCGGACGTCCGCAAGCGGCCCGAGCGCGGCGTGTGGCTGGCCTCGGACGACCGGCTCCCGCAGGACATCCCGCCCGTCCTCTCCCCCTCCGAGCGCCGCTCGCGCCACGACGGCGGGGAGCAGACCCCCGTCGGCGTCGAGGGCACCACGGTGCCGGTGCGTCCGGAGGGTGCGCCGCCGTCGTCGCTGGGCGGGGACGCGGCCGGCCCCGGCCTGCCGCCGCACGGCGGTCCGAGCAACACGCCGGGCCCCGGCGAGGGACCGACCTTTTGACCGCGCAGGAGGCCCGCATGACAGCCCACACCCCCGACGACGCCGTCCCCGGCACGTTCGACCCGGACTCGACCGCGGTCGACCGGCCCCGCATCGAGGCGGCGGTGCGGGAGATCCTGCTGGCGATCGGCGAGGACCCGGACCGCGAGGGCCTGGCGGACACCCCGGCGCGGGTGGCCAAGGCGTACGCGGAGTTCTTCGCGGGCCTGCACCAGAGCCCGGACCAGGTGCTCGGCACCACGTTCGACATCGCGCACGAGGAGCTCGTGCTCGTGAAGGACATCCCGTTCTACTCGACGTGCGAGCACCACCTGGTGCCGTTCCACGGCGCCGCGCACATCGGCTACATCCCCTCCGCCGAGGGCCGCGTGACGGGGCTGTCCAAGCTGGCCCGTCTCGTGGAGCTGTACGCGCGGCGTCCGCAGGTGCAGGAGCGGCTGACCACGCAGGTGGTGGAGGCGCTCATGGAGCACCTGGCCCCGCGCGGGGCGATCGTGGTGGTGGAGGCCGAGCACATGTGCATGTCCATGCGCGGCGTGCGCAAGCCGGGCGCGAAGACCGTCACCTCGGCGGTGCGCGGCCAGCTGCGGGATCCGTCCACGCGCTCGGAGGCGATGAGCCTCATCATGCACGGCTGAGGACCACCGACGGCGGAGGAGGACACGTGGACGAGAGCATCGACGCGGCGGCGCGGGAGGCGAACCGCGCCCTGCTGGGGCGGCTGCCCGCGGACCGGACCCTGGTCATGGGCATCCTCAACGTCACCCCTGACTCCTTCTCGGACGGCGGGGAGCACGCCACCGTCCGCGCGGCCGTCGAGCACGCCCGGCGCATGGTCGCGGACGGCGCGGACATCGTGGACGTGGGCGGGGAGTCCACCCGCCCCGGGGCCCGCGCCGTGCCGCCGGCCGAGGAGCAGGAGCGCATCCTGCCCGTGATCGAGGCGCTGCTGGCCGAGGACGTCGTCCTCTCCGTGGACACGCGCCACACCGCCACCGCCCGGGCTGCCCTGGCGCTGGGGCCGGTGATCGTCAACGACGTCTCCGGCCTCGCCCACGAGCCGGATATGCCGGCGCTGATCGCCGCGTCGGGCGCGCCGTACATCCTCATGCACAACCGCGGGAACCCGCAGACCATGGACGGGCTGGCCGTCTACGAGGACACCGTCCCGGACGTCGTGTGCGAGCTGCGGGACGTGGCCGGCCGCTTCCTCGCCGCGGGCGTCGAGCCCGCGCAGCTGATCGTCGACCCGGGCCTGGGCTTCGCGAAGGCCGGCGAGCAGAACTGGGAGCTGCTGCGCGGCCTCGAGTGGCTCCGCGCCATGGGCCACCCGGTGCTCGTCGCCGCCTCGCGCAAGCGGTTCCTGGGCACGCTGCTGGCGGACGACGACGGCACCCCGGCCCCGCCCGCCGCGCGCGACGCCGCCACCGCGGCCATCTCCGCCCTCGCCGCCGCCCAGGGCGCGTGGGGCGTGCGCGTGCACGACGTGCGCGCCAGCGCCGACGCCGTCCGCACCGCCGCGGCCTGGGCCGGGGCCCACGCCCCGGGTGAGCCCGTCTCCGAGGACGTGCTGCCGTGAGCGCCCGGGACCGCATCCGCCTGGCCGGACTGTCCGCCGTCGGGCACCACGGGGTCTTCGACCACGAGCGCCGGGACGGGCAGCCGTTCGTCACGGACGTCGTCCTCCACCTCGACGCCGGCCCCGCCGCGGCCGGCGACGACCTCGCCCGCACCGCCAACTACGCCGAGGTCGCGGACACGGTGGTCCGCCTGGTCACCGGGGAGCCGGTGGACCTGATCGAGACCCTCGCCGACCGGATCGCCCGCACCGTCCTCGCCGAGCAGCCCGTGGTGGCCGCCGTCGAGGTCACCGTGCACAAGCCGCAGGCGCCCATCCCGCACGACTTCGCGGACGCCGCCGTCACCGTGCACCGCACCCGGGAGGACCTCGCGTGAGCACCGTCGACTGGTCGCACCCGGCCGAGGGCCCCGCGCCCATCCCCGAGCTGGGCGCCCGCCCGGACGCGCCCGTCGCGGCCGTGCTGGCCCTCGGCGCCAACCTGCGCGAGCCCGCGCAGACGCTCGACGCCGCCGTCGCCGCCCTGTCCGCGCTGCCGCACATCACGGACGTCCGGGCCTCGCCCCGGGCCGTCACCACACCCGTGGGCGGGCCGCCGGGCCAGCCCGACTACCTCAACCAGGTGGTCACGCTGCGCACGGACCTCGCGCCGTGGGAGCTGCTCGCGGTGGCGCACCGGCTCGAGCAGGACCACCATCGGCGGCGTGAGGTCCGCTGGGGCGCGCGCACCCTGGACGTGGACGTGATCGCCTACGGAGACGTGCGCAGCGACCACCCGGACCTCACCCTGCCGCACCCCCGCGCGGCCGAGCGGGCCTTCGTGCTGCTGCCGTGGCTGTGGCTCGACGCGGACGCCACGCTCGCCGGCACGCCCGTCGCCGACCTCGCCGCCGTCGCCGCGGACGCCCCCGGGGTGCGCCGTCAGGAGCCCGAGCGGCACCGGCTGCTGGCCGGCACCGACGACGTCGCCCCGCTCCGCCCGGCACGCCCGGACGCCCTCGGGAGGGAGGCCACGTGATCGCGCTGCGCTCCGGGTGGACCCTGCTCGTGGTGCTGGTGGCCGCCGTGCTCGGCTGGCTGGCCGGGCTCGCCGCGCCGTCCCTGGGCTGGCCGGCGCCCGTGGTGGGCCGCGGCGGCCTGATCACCGTGGCCGCGGTCTCCGTGCTGTGCCTCGCGCTGGGCTGGCGGGTGCGCCGCGACCGGGAGAAGCCCGCCGCCGCGCGGATGGACCCGCTCGCCGCGGCCCGCACCCTCGTGCTCGGCCAGGCCTCCGGCTTCGCGGGAGCGGCCCTCGGCGGGTGGCACGCCGGGGTGGCGGTGCAGGTGCTGCTGCGGGCCGGCGTGGAGGCACCGACCGTGCGGGAGGCCGCCCTGCAGGCCGTCGGCGGTCTCGTCCTGCTGGTGGTGGGGCTGATCGTCGAACGGTGGTGCCGGATCCCGCCTGAGGAGGATGCGCCCGAGGGCGGCCGTGGGCAGGATGGGTCCCCGGGCCGACCGGCCCGTCCCGAGACGGAAGGAGGGTATGCCCGTGCCCGGCATTGACCTGAGCGGCGTGGCCTTCACGCCGGCCTCGCCGCGGCTGGCGACGGTGAAGCTCATCGCCACGACCATCGGCCACCTGATCTGGCTCGCCGCGTTCTCCGTGCCGCTGATCCTCAAGCTCACCGGCCCGTGGGCGGGGATGGCCGCGTGGGTCGCGTGGGGGCTGCCGGCCGTCGTCGTCGTGTCCTGGATCGTGGACCTGATCCTGATCCCGCGGCGCGTGCGCGCGATGGGCTGGGCCGAGCGCGAGGACGACGTCCTGTGGCGCGAGGGCATCCTGTTCCGCAGCGTGCACGCGGTGCCGTACGGCCGCCTGCAGTACGTGGACGTGTCGGACGGTCCGCTGCTGCGCCGGGTCGGGCTGCAGACCCTCACCCTGAAGACCGCCGCCGCGGGCGGGGACGTCACCCTGGAGGGCGTGCCCCGCGAGAGGGCCGAGGAGCTGCGCGAGGTCCTCATGGCGCGCGGCCAGGCGCGGCTGGCGGGCCTGTGAGCGCGGCCGCCCCGCCCCCCGCCGACGACGCCGGCTGGGTCCGCGTCCACCCCGCCTCGCCCTGGGTGCGGGGCTGGACCTTCCTGCTGCTGATCCTGTTCTTCGCGGGCCGCAACGCGGTGGAGGACTTCGCGGCGGGCCGGCTCAGCGGGGAGGACGCCCCGGGCGGCGGCGACGGCAGCCTGCTCGTGGCCGGCGGCATCCTGCTGGGGGTCACCCTGCTGATCAGCCTCGTGTTCTTCTTCTCCTGGTGGTTCACCCGGTTCCGCTGCGGGGAGGACCGGATCGAGCTGCGCCAGGGCTGGCTCTTCCGCAGCCGCCGGCAGATGCGCTACGACCGCATCCAGGCGGTGGACCTGCAGCACCCCCTCGTGGCTCGGCTGCTCGGGCTGGCCACGGTGAAGGTCGAGGCGGCCGACGGCGGCGAGTCCGCGCTCGAGCTGTCCTTCCTGCGCCGCGCCGAGGCCGAAGCGGTGCGCCGGGAGATCCTGGACCGCGCGTCGGGGATGCTCGGGGGAGCCGGGGCGGACGCGTCCGCGCCGGAGCGGGCGGCCGAGCCCGGCCTCCCCGACGCCGACGCCGCGGACGCCGGCGAACTCATGCTGCAGGTGCCCGCGGGGCGGCTCCTCGGCTCCGTCCTGCTCTCCGGAGGCGTGCTGGGGGTGCTGGCCGGGTCCCTGATCTGGCTGGGCGGCCTCGCCCTCGTGGTCGCGCTGCTGCCCGAGGCGGTGCTGGACGAGGGGGAGACCCTGACCGGGATCGGCGCGGCCGCGGCCCTGCCCGCCCTGTTCTCCGTGGCCGGCGTCGCGTGGTCCCGGCTGAACGCCGGCTGGGGTTTCCAGGTGCGCCGCTCCACCGACGGGCTGCGACTGCGGCACGGGCTCACCGAGACCACCCACCAGACCGTCCCGCCGGGGCGGGTGCAGGGGGTGACCGTCTCCCAGCCCCTGTTCTGGCGGCCCTTCGGCTGGTATCGGGTGAACATGGCGGTGGCCGGGTACCTGCAGGAGTCCGACGGCGCCCGGGACGTCGCGCTGCCCGTCGGCCCGTGGGAGGACGTGCTCCGCGTCCTCACGGTCGTGGCCCCGGACCCGGGCCTGGACGGCGATCCGCGCGCCGCGCAGGGGCTGACCCCCGCCGGGCTCATGCACCTCGGCGTGCACGGCACCGGCACGGAGGGCGGCTTCCAGCACGTGCCGCGGCGCGGCAGGTGGTGGTTCAACTGGTTCGCCTGGCGGCGGACCGGCTTCACGACGACGCGGTCCCTGCTGGTGGTGCGCAGCGGCTGGTTGAACCGCCGGCTGCAGACCCTCCAGCACGAGCGCATGCAGGCGGCCGAGCTGGCGCAGGGCCCGGTGCAGCGACGCCTGGGCCTGGCCACGGTGCGCGTGTGGGTCGCGGGGGCGAACGCCGTGGTCCGCGACCTCGACGAGGACGTGGCCGTGGACCTGTACGCCCGGGAGGCCCGGCACGCGGCCGTCTCGCGTCGCCTCGCCGACCGCGACCAGTGGATGCGCCCCGAGGAGCTGGCCCGCTTCGAGCAGCGCACGCGCGAGGTCGCGGCCACCGAGGTGGGCCGCCGCGAACTGGCCCGGGCCGGCGTCGTCGGCGGCGCCGTCGTCGGGGAGGAGAGCGGGGCGCACGTCCCCGCCGTGCGCGGCGAGGAGGAGCGATGACCGGCGGACTCGACCTGAGCCTGGACCCGCATGACCCGGCGCAGCGGCCCGGGCGGCTGGGCGTCGGCGTGGTGAGCGCGGGTCGAGTGGGGGCCGTGCTGGGCTCGGCGCTGCGGGCTGCGGGCCACACGATCACGGGCGTGCACGCCGTCTCCGAGGCCTCGCGGGACCGCGCGGAGATGCTCCTGCCGGGCGTGCCCGTCCTGGAGATCCCCGAGATCCTGCGCCGCTCCGAGATGGTCGTCTTCGCCGTCCCGGACGACGCGCTGGGCGAGCTCGTGGCCGGCCTGGCCGCCGCGGGCCACGTGCAGACCGGCCACCTGCTCGTGCACACCTCCGGCCGCTACGGGGTGGGGGTGATGGAGCCGGTGCGCGCGCACGGGGCGATCCCCCTGGCGATCCACCCGGCCATGACGTTCACGGGGCTGAGCCTCGACGTCGCCCGGCTGCAGGACTGCGTGTTCGGCGTGACCGCGGACCCCGTGGTGCTGCCCGTGGCCCAGGCGCTCGTGGTGGAGATGGGCGGCGAGCCCGTGGTCGTGAAGGAGGCCGACCGGGCGGCCTACCACCTGGCGCTGTCCCACGGGTCGAACCACCTGGTGACGCTGACGGCGCAGGCCCGTCAGATCCTCGAGACGATCGGGGTGGCCGACCCGGAGCGGGTGCTGCGCTCGCTCATGACCGCCGCGCTGGAGAACGCGCTCACCGACGGCGACGGCGCCCTCACCGGCCCCGTGGCCCGCGGCGACGTCGACACGCTGCGGACCCACCGTGAGACCCTCGGCGAGCTCGAGGCCGGGGGACTGTCGGCGGACGTGCGGGCCGTGTGGGAGACCCTCGCCCGCGCGACGACCGACCGCGCCGAGACCCGCGGCGCCCTGCGCGCGGACACGGCGGCGCGGCTGCGAGAGGTCCTCGACGACTCCGACGACCCCCACGACGACTGACCGACCCCCGCCGCCCCCGCTTTCGTTCGGGAAACGGCGGGTCCCAGGCCGCTTTCGTTCGGGAAACGGCGGGTCTCAGGCCGTTTTCGTTCGTGAAACGGCCGCCTCCGACGGCGTTCGCGTCGCTGGGACGGGACCCCGGGACCGCGCCCCGTCCGTCAGAGGCGCCCGTCGCGGATCGCGGCGACGACGCCGTCTGCCGCGTCCTCGATCTGCCGGTACATCTCCTCGAACTGCGGCCGCGGATACCCGTACGGATCGGGGACCTCGCGCACCCCGGCGCGGTCCGCATCCGACGCGAACTCGCCCATCAGGTGGATCCGGTCCCGCTGCTCGTCCGTGGTCGCGAGCCGCCGCGCGTCGGCGAGGTTGGCCTCGTCCATCACCAGGATCAGGTCGGCGTCGTCCACGAGGTCGGCGGACAGCTGCACCCCCACCGTCGGGAACTCGTAGCCCAGTTCCCCGCCGACCTCGCGGGTGAGGTGATGCGGCCGGGCGCCCACGTGCTCGTCGGACGTGCCGGCGGAGGTGACCTCGACGTCGTGGAGACCGGCCTCCGCGAGCTTGCGGTTCAGCACGGCCTCGGCGGCGGGCGAGCGGCAGATGTTCCCCAGGCAGACGGTCATGATGCGCATGGGGCCAGTGTCTCAAGTCCGGGCGGGGGCGGCGGACGACGACGGCCCGCACGCTCGGCTCGTCGCCGGCGGGGCGGCATCGGGTGCGTCCACGAGTGGTCCCGCTGGAGGGTCGGAGGCCTCCGGCGGTGTGTCCCCCCGGTTCCTCGCCGTTTCCCGAACGAAAGCGCTGCGACACGCCGCCGTTTCTCGAACGAAAGCGCGGCTGGCACCGTCGGTTCCGGCGACGGCGGCGCCCGACGCGCCTGGCAGGATGGAGGCCATGACCGACCAGCCCGAGATGAGCCCCCTGACCGAGCCCGAGCGGGAGTGGGTGCGCGTCCGTCGCGACTTCGCCGCGCAGGAGGGCGTGGACCACCTGGACCTGGACGCGGTCGCCGCCTACTACGACGCCGTGCTGGCCCGCTCGCAGGCGGAGGCCGAGGAGCTGGACCCCGAGGAGCTGGCGGTGCTGCTGGACGTCGTCGCGGTGCTGCTCGGCGAGCACCTGGGCGCGCGCCACGGCATGCAGTGGGTGACGGTCGCGGACGAGGAGGGGCCCGCCCTCGCGCTGCGGGACACCCTCTCGGACGCCGTCGTCTTCCCGCAGCCAGTGGTCGGCCAGAGCTGGAACGACCAGGCCACGGGGGAGTGGATGGGCGGGTACGTCGACTGGCTCGGCGAGCAGCTCCAGCGGATCCGGGCCGACGCCGGCACCTTGCCCGGCGCCTGAGGCGCGGCGGGCACCGGGGCGGCCCGCCGTCGAGGCCACCACCCCGCCGTCCTCCGTGTTGCCCGGATCACGTGCGGGCCGATAGAAACGAACGCATGACCTCCACCCCGGACGCCCCCGCCACCCCCTTCGACGACCTCGACGCCTTCACCGCCCTGCCGCGCGTCGCCGGTCTCACCCTCAGCCCGGACGGCGCCCGCCTGGTGACCACCGTCGCCACCCGGGACGCGAAGGGCACCGGCTACGCCACCGCCCTCTGGGAGGTCGACCCCGCGGGCGAGCGCCCCGCCCACCGCCTGACCCGCTCCCGCGAGGGCGAGGCCGGCGCACAGTTCGCCGCGGACGGCACCCTCTTCTTCACCTCCGCCCGTCCCGACCCCGCCGACGCCGAGGCCGAGAAGCGCAGTGCCCTGTGGGCCCTGCCGCCCCGGGGCGGCGAGGCGCGCGTGGTGCTCTCCCGCCCGGGCGGCGTCGCCGCGGTCACGTGCGCCTCCGCGGCGGACCGCGTGGTCGTCACGGCGGACCGGCTGCTCGGCGCGACCACCGAGGCCGAGCACGCGGCCCTCGCGCAGACCCGCAAGGACGCCGGCGTGGACGCCATCCTGCACACCGGCTACCCCATCCGCTTCTGGGACCACGACCTCGGCCCCGCCCGCCCCGAGCTCTTCGTCCTCGAGCCCGGCCCGGACCCGCAGGGCGAGCCCGCCACGGACGCCGACGCCGCCGAGCCCGGCCCCGCCGCCTCCGGCCTGGCTCCCGAGGCCGACGACGTGGCGCACCACCTGCGCCATGTCTCCGGATTCCCGCGCTCCCACGCATTCGGGATCGGCGCGCAGGTGGCCCCGGACGGCTCGTTCCTGCTCACCACGGCCGCCACCGCCGAGGCCCGCGGCAACGTGCGCGAGGGCACGGTGGTGCGCGTGGACCTGGCCACGGGCGAGCACCGTGTCCTGCACGACGTCCCCGGTGAGGATGTGGCCGTCGGCCCCGTGAGCCATGACGGCACGCGCGCCGTCGTCGTCCGCACCCCCGACTCCACCCCGCACTCCGCCGTGCACCCGCGCCTGTACGTGATGGACACGGCCACGGGCCAGACCACGCCCCTGGCCCACGGCTGGGACCGGTGGGCCGACGTCGTCGCGTGGCTGCCGGACGACTCCGCGGTGATCGCGCTCGCGGACTCGGAGGGCCGCCGCCCGGTGTTCCGCATCGAGGTGGCCACCGGCGCCGTCGCGCAGGTGACCCGGGAGGACGAGGCGTGGACCGACGTCGTGCTCTCCCCGGACGGGGCCACCGCGTACGGCGTGCGCTCCTCCTACCTGTTCCCGCCGGAGGTGGCACGGATCGACCTGGCCACGGGTGAGACCACGCGCCTGCCGAACCCCGTGGAGCGCCCCGCGATCCCGGGCACCCTCGAGGACGTGGAGACCGTCGCCGAGGACGGCACGCGCGTGCGCGGCTGGCTCGTGCTCCCCGAGGGGGCGGCGCCGGCCGGCGGCCACCCGCTGCTGCTGTGGATCCACGGCGGGCCGCTGGGCTCGTGGAACGCGTGGAGCTGGCGCTGGACGCCGTGGATCATGGCGGCGCGCGGCTACGCGGTGCTGCTGCCGGATCCGGCGCTGTCCACGGGCTACGGCCAGGACTTCATCGAACGCGGCTGGGGCCGCTGGGGTCAGGCGCCCTACACGGACCTGATGGCGCTCACGGACGCCGTCGTGGCGCGTGAGGACGTCGACGGCGACCGCACCGCCGCCATGGGCGGCTCGTTCGGCGGCTACATGGCGAACTGGGTGGCCGGGCACACCGACCGGTTCCGGTGCGTGGTCACGCACGCCTCGCTGTGGGCGCTGGACGGCTTCGGCCCGACGACGGACGCCGCGTTCTACTGGGCCCGCGAGATGGACGAGCAGATGCAGCAGGAGAACTCGCCGCACCGGTTCGTGGGCGAGATCGTCTCCCCGATGCTCGTCATCCACGGCGACAAGGACTACCGCGTGCCGATCGGCGAGGGGCTGCGCCTGTGGTCGGACCTGCTGGCGAAGTCCGGGCGGCCGGCCGCCGCGGACGGCACCACCGACCACCGGTTCCTCTACTTCCCGCACGAGAACCACTGGATCCTCGCCCCGCAGCACGCGAAGGTCTGGTACGAGGTCGTCCTCGGCTTCCTGGGCGAGCACGTCCGCGACGACGGCGCCCCGACGGCCCCGGCGACGCTGGGACTGACGCGGCCGTCGCCGACGGCGGGCTGAGCCGCCGGGCCCGGCGCCGCGCATCGTGACGGGCGGCTGAACCTCTCGGATCAGCCCCCGTCACCGGCTGTTCACCGGGCGGGCCGGCTGTGGCCGGTGGGGGGCCACCCGGTCGACACCCGGATCTGGCCCACTGGAGCGGTCATCCCCCTCCCGGAAAGGACCGTTCCATGACCTCCGTCCGTCGTCACGCCGCCCGCGGCCTCGTGGCCCTCGCCGCCGCCGTCGCCGTCAGCGCCCCGCTGGCCGCCCCGGCCGCCGCCGCCCCCGCCGCAACGGAGACCCCGGCCGCCGCGCAGTCCGTCACGGGCAAGCCCGTAGTGCGCCCCGACGTCGTGGGTCATCGTGGTGCCTCCGGCTACCGCCCCGAGCACACCCTGGCCGCCTACGAGCTGGCCGCCGCCCAGGGCGCGGATGTGATCGAGCCGGACCTGGTCTCCACCAAGGACGGCGTGCTCGTGGTCCGCCACGAGAACCTGATCGACGGCACCACGGACGTCGCCCAGCGACCCGAGTTCGCGGACCGCAGGACCACCAAGGTCGTCGACGGCGTGGCCCTCACCGGCTGGTTCACCGAGGACTTCACCCTCGCCGAGCTCAAGACCCTGCGCGCCAAGGAGCGCCTGCCGCAGGTCCGCCCCGAGTCCGCGTCCTACGACGGCCGGTACCAGGTGCCCACCTTCGAGGAGGTGCTCGAGCTGCGGGAGCGCCTCTCTGCCCGGTACGGCCGCGAGATCGGCGTCATCCCCGAGATCAAGCACCCCACCTACTTCGACTCCATCGGCCTGTCCATGGAGGAGCGCGTCGTCGAGCTGCTCGACGAGTACGGCCTGAACAAGCGCAACGCCCCCGCCACCGTGCAGTCCTTCGAGCTCGCCAACCTGCGCGATCTCAACGAGAACCTCGGCCTCAAGGCCGAGACGGTGTTCCTCTCCAGCGTCACCGGCGCGCCCTATGACTCCGTGGCCGCCGGCGACGGGCTCCGCGACTACGACTTCTACGAGACCGCCGCGGGCATGCGCGAGGTCCGCGCGGCCGGCGTCGACACGCTCGGCCCGGCCTTCGCGCAGATCATCACCAAGGAGAAGGACGGCTCGATGGGCGAGGAGACCGCGTTCGTCTCCCTCGCCCACCGCGCGGGCCTTGAGGTGGTGCCGTACACCTTCCGCGCCGAGAACCAGTTCCTCTACACGGAGTTCCGCTCCTCCACGGACCCGAACGCGCGGGGCGACATGGTCGGCATGATCCAGCCGTTCCTCGACGCCGGCATCGACGGCTTCTTCACCGACCACCCCGACCTCGGCGTGCAGGCCGTGGACACCTGGATGCAGGGCAAGAAGGAGCACCCGGGCCGGGGCGTCGGCAAGACCGCCCAGCGGGGCCTGAAGGTGCGCTGACCCCGTCCCGACCGGAGACGATCCCGGCGGACCCGAGGTCTTCCGGCACGTCCGTCGCGGTGCTTACCTTGGCCCTCAGGACCGGTGGACCCGGTGACGTGGACGGCCAGAAGGGCTGGCCATGAGGGGCCGCCGACCCGGACGAAGGAAGGCACAGCATGACGACGAACACGCCGAAGAACGCCCACGGCTCCTCAGCCGAGGGCCGTGACGCCAAGGACCAGGCGAAGGACAAGGCCCAGCAGGCCGCGGGCGAGGCCCAGGGCCAGGCGAAGGCCGTGGCCCAGGACGCCAAGGACAAGGCCCAGGACCTCGCGGCCACCGCCAAGCACGAGGCCGGCCAGGTGAAGGACGAGGCCGCTGACCAGGTGCAGTCGCTGGTCGGCTCCGCCCAGGAGCAGGTCGGCGCGCAGGTGCAGACCCAGCAGGAGCGGTTCGCGGGCCAGGTGCGCAGCTACACCGACGACCTGCACCGCGTGGTCTCCGGTGAGCAGCCGCAGACCGACCTGGTGCGCCAGGGCGTCGCCTCGGTGGCGGACCGTGCCGAGGCCCTGACGCAGCGCCTGGAGACCGCTTCCCCGCAGGACCTGCTGCAGGACGTGCGCGGCTTCGCCGCTCGCCGTCCGGGCACGTTCCTGGCCCTCGCCCTGGGCGCCGGGCTGGTGGCCGGTCGACTGACGCGCGGCATCCGCGACGCCGCCCAGCCCGACTCCGCCGCCTCCACCTCGCCGCGCCGTCACACGACCCGTCCGGACGCGGTGCACGCGGACGTGACCCCGCACCACCTGGACTCGCAGGCCCCGGCCTACTCGAGCGATTCGCTCTCCCAGGCCGACGGCCGCGTCGCGGACGGCGCCGGGCCCCGCCGCGCGGCCGGCGTCGGGGACACCCCGTATGGCACGCAGGCGCCGGTCCAGCAGGGCCTGACCGCCGAGCGGCCGTTCGACCAGACCCGGCCCGGGGGTGACGCATGAGCACCGCCCACGAACCGTTCCGCGACGCGACGCCGCACTCCGGCGCGCACACCCCGCCGCCCACGCAGGCGGAGTTCCGCGCCGAGCACGAGAGCCTCGGCGAGATGTTCCAGAGCCTGTCGGCCAAGCTGTCGACGCTGGTCAGCCAGGAGATCGCCCTGGCCAAGGCCGAGGCCACCGAGTCCGCGAAGAAGGCCGGCAAGGGGGCGGGGCTGCTGGCCGGCGCCGCCGTCGGCGGCTTCTTCCTGCTGATGTTCCTGTCCCTCGCCCTGATGCACCTGCTCGACGTGTTCCTGCCGATCGGCTGGGCCGCGCTGATCGTGGCCGTGCTGTGGGGCGTCGTGGCGGCCGTGCTGGCCGTGCAGGGCAAGAAGGACATCGAGAAGATCAAGGGTCTGCCGCAGACCCAGGAGACGCTTCAGGAGATCCCCGAGACCCTGAACCCCGCGAAGGAGACGCGATGACCACGAGCAACAACCCCGATGAGATCCGCGCCGACATCGAGCGTACGCGCCGCGAGCTCGGCCAGGACGTGGACGCCCTCGCCGAGAAGGTGAGCCCCACGAAGGCCGTGTCCCGGCAGACCAACCGCATCAAGGACGGCTTCATCCACGCGAAGGAGAACATCATGGGCTCCCCGGAGCAGCACCGCCACGAGTCCTCGCTGGGCGATCGCGCCCACGGGGTGATCGACGACGCCCGGGCCTCCGCGTACGACGCTGCCGGCCAGGCCCAGGACCGCCTGGGCGATGCCGGCGACCGCGTGTCCGAGTGGGCCGACGACGCCCAGCTCGCCCTGCAGCAGGCCCCGGCTCAGCTGCGCGGCCGCACCGCGGGCAACCCGCTGGCCGCCGGGCTGATCGCCTTCGGCGCCGGCCTGCTGCTCAGCTCGCTGATCCCCGCCTCACGCGTGGAGCAGCGCGCCGCGGAGGGCCTCAAGGAGCAGGCCGCCCCGCTGGTGGACGAGGCCAAGCAGGCCGCCCAGCAGCTGCGCGAGGACCTCGAGCCCGCCGCCCGCGAGGCCGCCGGGAGCGTGAAGGAGTCGGCCGCCGAGGCCGCTTCCCACCTCAAGGAGCAGGGCACGGACACGGCGCAGGACCTCAAGGCGGAGTCCCAGGACGCCGCCCGCCAGGTGAAGGACACCGCGAAGGACGCCTGAGCCCGACCCGAGCACGACGCCGGCCGGTCCCGTTGACGGGACCGGCCGGCGTCGCGCATGGTGGGGCCGAATCCGGCCCGCGGCTCAGGCCCTGGACCAGATGCGCGTGGTGAGGCGGAAGTCCTCCCCGAGGCCCCGTGCCTAGACTCGGAGGGTGACCCCTCTCGACCGCGTCCCCGACCAGCGCCCCGTCCCCGCCGGCACCGGCCTCACCCTCGAGGACACTCTCCCCGCTCCCGTGGAGTCCGAGGCCGACGGCGTCCCCGCGCGCCCGCGTCTGGCCCGGACCGTCGCCGAGATGCGCTCCGCTCTCCGTGAGCTCGTCGCCCACGCCACGGACGACGGCGACGCCGAGCCCGTCACCGTCGGCCTGGTCCCCACGATGGGCGCCCTCCACGGCGGCCACGCGGCCCTGGTGCGGCGGGCCCGCGCCGAGAACGACGTCGTCGCGGTCAGCATCTTCGTGAACCCGCTCCAGTTCGGCGATCCGGCCGACCTGGAGCACTACCCGCGCACCCTGGACGCGGACCTGGACCTGCTGGCGGCGGCGGGCGCCGACGTCGTGTTCGCCCCGGACGTGCAGGAGATGTACCCGGGCTACCCGGACGCGCCGATCGTCACCGTCTCCGCCGGCCGCATGGGGGAGGTCCTCGAGGGCGCCTCCCGCCCGGGCCACTTCGACGGCGTGGCCACCGTCGTGGCGAAGCTGTGGAACATCGTGCGCCCGGCCGTGCCGGCCCTGCGCAGCTACTTCGGCCAGAAGGACGCGCAGCAGCTCACCGTCCTGCGCCGCCTGGCCACGGACCTGGACATCGACGTCGACGTCCGCACCGTGCCCATCGTCCGCTCGCCCGAGGGCCTCGCGCTCTCCAGCCGCAACACCCGCCTGGACGCCGCGGGCCTGGAGCACGCGCTCGTCCTCAGCCGCGCGCTGCGCTCCCTGGCCGACGCCGCGGCGGCCGGTGAGCCCGTCGACGTCCAGGCCGCGCGCCGGATGGTCGAGGACGAGCCGGGCGTCGAGCTGGACCACCTCGTGGTGGTGGACCGGGACACCTTCGCCGAGCTCGGTCCGGAGCTGCTGTGCCAGCCGCTGCGCCGCGAGGCCCTCGCCCTCGTGGCCGCGCACGTGCCGCCCGTCCGGCTGATCGACACCATGGTGCTGCCCGTCGCGGGGCCGCTGCCGTGACCCCGGAGCGTCTCGCCGCCGCCTTCGACGGCCCCTCGCCCGCGCTCGCCGCGACGCTGCTGGGGTGCCGGCTGACCGTCGTCGCCCCGGACGGCGCCGTCACCGTGCGGCTGACCGAGACCGAGGCGTACGGGAACGCGGGAGCGGACCCCGGCGCCCACTCGTTCCGCGGCCGCACCGAGCGCAATGCCGCGCTGTTCGGGCCGCCGCGGCGCACGTACGTGTACCTGAACTACGGCATCCACCGCTGCCTGAACCTGGTGGGCCACCCCGAGGGGGAGGCCGGCGGTGTGCTGCTGCGTGCGGCCGAGGTGCTCGCAGGAGGGGACCTCGCGGTGGCCCGCCGTGGCCGGGACACCGGCCCCAAGCTGCTCTCCGGCCCGGGCAACCTCGGCCAGGGCCTCGGCATCACCCTGGAGATGGGCCACGCGCCCGTGGAGATCGTCGCCGCGCCGCCGGAAGTGGCCGACGACGGCGGCACCCCGGCCCGCCTCGCCGCGCCGGCCGCGCCCGCCCGCTTCCTCCTGGCCCCGCCCGCGCCCCGCGATCCGGCCGAGCCGCCGATCGAGGTCGTGACGGGCCCGCGCGTCGGCGTCTCGGGGGAGGGTGGCTCCGTGCGCTTCCCGTGGCGGTTCAGCGTGGCCGGCCACCGCAGCGTGTCCGCGTTCCGGCGTGGCCGCAACGTGCCGGACTGAGCCTCAGACCTTGTCGCCCGCCCCGGCCCCGTGCCTAGGTTGATCTCATGACCGAGATGAACAAGACCGCCCACGGCGAGACCCAGCAGACCGTCACCCGGACCATCGACGCGTCCGCCAAGGACGTGTTCGACTTCCTGACCCTGCCCGCGAACCACGCGAAGTTCGACGGCTCGGGCATGGTGCAGTCGGACGACAAGACCCAGCGCATCCAGAAGGTCGGCGACGTGTTCACCATGAACATGCACGCGGAGCACATGGGTGGCGACTACCAGACCGACAACCACGTGGTCGCCTACGACCCGAACAAGCTGGTCGGCTGGAAGACCGCCCCCGCCGGCACCGAGCCCAAGGGCTGGCAGTGGGTCTACCGGCTCGAGGACAACGGCTCCGGCAGCACGGACGTGTCCCTCACCTACGACTGGACCGCCGTGACCGACCCGGAGCTGCTGGAGAAGAACCTCTTCCCGATGGTCTCCGAGGAGCAGATGGAGGAGTCGCTCGCGAAGCTGGCCGCCGAGGTCGGCTGACCCCCGCCTCCCGACGGCGGCCTCCGGGCCGGCCGTCCCCTCGACGACGGGCACGCACCCGGCCAGGGTGCGGTGCCCGTCGTCGTGTCCGGTGTCACGGCTAGAGTGCCGTGCGAGACCGTCCACCCCCACGTCCAGGAGGATCCGCCGTGACCGCCACCGCCGAGCCCGAAGTCCCGTCGCCGCGCGAGGACCTGTACCGCCACGTCAACGCCGGGTGGCTGGACACCCACGAGATCCCCGCGGACCAGGGCGCCTACGGCGCGTTCCTCGAGCTGCGGGACGCGGCCGAGCTCGCCGTCCGGCACCTGTGCGAGGACGCCGTGCGCGAGGTCGGCACGGGCTTCGATCCCGCCCAGGCGCGCGTGCAGGCCACGGCCGCGGCCGGCGCGCACCGGGACGTCCCGCTCGCCCCGCTGGACGAGGAGGACGCGGAGGGCACGGAGCATCCGGAGCTCAAGCGCCGGATCGCCGCGCTGTACGCCTCGTTCATGGACGACGAGACCGTGGAGGCCCGCGGCCTCGAGCCGATCGCCTCGGACCTGGCGGCGGTGGCCACCGTGTCCACCCCCGCGGAGCTGCTCGCCCTGTCCGGGCGACTGCAGCGCCAGGGCGTCTCCGGCCTCATCAACACCGGCGCCCTCAACGACGCCGGGAACCCGGACCGCATGCTCCTGCACCTGCTCCAGGGCGGCCTGGGCCTGCCGGACGAGTCCTACTACCGGGACGAGGCCTACGCCGAGATCCTCGAGCAGTACACCGAGCACACCGGCCGTCTGCTGGCGCTGGCCGGGATCGGCGCGGACCGGGACGAGGCCGCCGCGCTGGGCGTCCGGGTGGTGGAGCTGGAGAAGCGCATCGCCGCCCTGCACTGGGACCTGGTCCGCAGCCGGGACGCCGTGGCCCGCTACAACCCCATGACCCACGACCGGCTGACGGAGCTCTTCCCCCTGGCCGACGCGTGGCTCGAGGGCGTGGACGCCGCCGGCGAGCGCGCCGCGGAGGTCGTGGTGTGGCAGCCGGACTTCCTCTCCGGTGTGCAGGGGCTGCTCGAGGGACCCGAGGCCGCCGACCTCGAGGACTGGCGTCACTGGCTGATCCTGCAGGTGCTGCGCTCCTTCGCCGGCTTCCTGCCGGACGCGTTCGTGCAGGAGAACTTCTCCTTCTACGGCCGCCGCCTGGCCGGCACCGAGGAGGTCCGCCCCCGCTGGAAGCGCGCGGTCGCGTTCGTCAACGGGGCGGCCGGCGAGGACGTGGCGCAGCTCTACGTGGCCCGCCATTTCCCGCAGGGCCACGTGGCCGCGATGGACGAGCTCGTGGGCCTGCTCCAGGAGGCCTATCGCCGGTCCATCGAGGAGCTCGAGTGGATGGGCGAGGAGACCCGTCAGCGGGCGCTCGAGAAGCTGGCGATGTTCCGCCCCATGGTGGGCTACCCCTCGAAGTGGCTGGACTACTCCGCCCTCGAGGTCCACGCCGGCGACCTGCTGGGCAACGCCCGCTCCTCCTCGGAGCTCGAGTGGGAGCGGGACCTGCGCAAGATCGCGGACGGGCCGGACCCGGAGGAGTGGCACATCACGCCGCAGACGGTGAACGCGTACTACTCCCCGCTCGAGAACGCGATCGTCTTCCCGGCCGCCATCCTGCAGCCCCCGTTCTTCGACCCCGAGGCCTCGATGGCCGCGAACCTGGGGGCGATCGGCGCCGTGATCGGCCACGAGATCGGCCACGGCTTCGACGACCAGGGCTCGCGGTACGACGGCGCCGGTCGGCTCGAGGACTGGTGGACCGAGGAGGACCGCGCGGCGTTCACCGAGCGCACCTCCCGGCTGGTGGCCCAGTACAACGCGCTCTCCCCGGCCGAGGCCCCGGACCACCGCGTCAACGGCGAGTTCACCCTGGGGGAGAACATCGGCGACCTCGGCGGCCTGGGCATCGCCCACCGCGCCTTGGAGATCTGGCGGGACGAGGGCGACGGCGCCTCCCTCGACGCCGCGGCGGGGGACCGCGAGTTCTTCACCGCCTGGGCCACCGTGTGGCGTCAGCTCACGCGACCGGAGGCCATGGTCACCCGCATCGCCTCGGACCCGCACTCGCCCAACGAGTTCCGCTGCAACCAGGTGGTCAAGAACATCGACGCCTTCCACGAGGCGTTCGGCACGCGCGAGGGGGATCCCATGTGGCTGGCCCCGGAGGAGCGCGTCACCATCTGGTGATCCCGCCCGCCGGCCGGGCCCGCGGGTCCGGCCGGCGGCTCACTCGGACTCGGCGGGGTCCTGCATCCGGGTCTGACGCTCGGCGGCCAGCCGGTCCAGCAGGCGCGTCAGCGTCCGGATGTCCTCGCGGTCCCAGCGCGCCAGGTCGTCGCGCAGCCCGCGACCCGCCGGGCCGCCGCGCACCGCGTCGAGGCGGGCGAGCCCCTCGGGGCTGGCGCTCAGGAGGGCGGAGCGGCGGTCCCGCGGGTCCGGCTCTCGGGTGATCAGCCCGGCGGCCTCGAGGTCGCGGACCATGCGGGAGACCTGGGCGCGGTCCACCAGCAGGCCCTCGGCCACGGCCGAGGGCGTCATGGTCCCCTCGTTGGCCAGCATCATGAACGCCTTCATCGCCCCGACGGACAGGGCCGGGCTGAGGGCCGCCGCGTAGCGGACCATCACCTGGCGGTGCTGCAGGACCAGACGCGAGAACGCCTGCTCGAGCCCCTGGACGGCGGCCTCGAAGCCCGCGTCGTCGCCGCCTCTGCCCGGGTCCGGGGCGCCGTCAGCCACGGCGGGCCCGGACCAGCGCGGTGACGACGGCCGCCAGCAGGGCCGTCCCCGCCACGGCCAGCGCCGCGGGGGCGACGGGCCGGCCGGCCACCGGCGACGCCGTCGCCGGGCGCTCGGCCGCCACCGCCCGGGACTCCTCCGGGTCCTCGGCGGGATGCTGCCCCTGCGCCGCGGTCACCACGGGGATCGGACCGGTCGCGGGCAGCGTCTGCATGGCCTCGGCCGTGGCGTGGGTGGCCAGGTCGGCGCGGGTGGCGTGGAGGCGCTCGGAGGTGGTCATGCGACCCAGCGGGATGTTCGGCAGGAACAGGATCGCGATCAGCGCGACGATTGCGAGGGGCACGCCCACGAGGAACGCGTGGGAGATGCCGGTGGCGTAGACGTCCTCGAAGATCGAGCGCAGGCCGTCGGGCATCTCCGCCACGCGTGGCAGGGTGCTGGACTGCAGGCTCTCGGACCACTCGGCGGCGTCCGGGCCCAGGCTGCGCAGGGCCGCGGCGAGGTCCGCGCGGCGCTCCTCGATGCGGTCCGGGACCACGTTGGAGACCACGGCGCCCATCACGGCGACACCGATGCTGCCGCCCAGGGTGCGGAAGAAGGTGACGCCGGAGCTGGCGACGCCCATCTGCCGCGGGTCGGTGGTGTTCTGCACCACGAGCACGAGGTTCTGCATGGTCATGCCGACGCCGGCGCCGAGCAGGAACATGTAGAGGGACACCAGCCAGAAGGAGGTGTCGTAGTGCAGGGTGCCGAGCAGGGCGGTGCCGGCGATCAGCAGGACGGCGCCGATCACGAGCCAGCGCTTCCACACGCCGGTGCGGGTGATGAGGCCGCCGATCACCGTGGAGGACACGAGCAGGCCGAGGATCATCGGGATGGTCATGAGGCCGGCCTGGGTCGGCGTCGCGCCGCGGGCCAGCTGCATGTACTGGGCCAGGTAGACGGAGGAGCCGAACATGGCCAGGCCCGTGGCGATCGAGGCGATCGTCGCGAGGGTGAAGGTGCGGTCGCGGAAGAGGGTGAGCGGGATGAGCGGCTCGGCGACGCGCAGCTCGGTCACGACGAACAGGACGGTGGCGACGGCGGCGCCGCCGAGCATCCACGCGGTGGTGGTGCTGGCCCAGTCGAAGTCGCGGCCGGCGCTGGTGACCCAGATCAGCAGCAGCGCGGTGGCCGCGGTCAGGAACACGATGCCGAGGTAGTCGATGGACACCTTCTGGCGCTCGCGGTGCGGGAGGTGGAGGGTGCGCTGCACCATCACCAGGGCGACGACGGCGAAGGGCACCGCCACGAAGAAGTTCCAGCGCCAGCCCCACAGGTCGGTGATCACGCCGCCGGCGAGCGGGCCGCCCACCGTGGCCACGGCCATCACGGCGCCGAACAGGCCCATGTAGCGGCCGCGCTCACGCGGGCTGATGATGTCCGCCATGATCACCTGGCTGAGCGCGACGAGGCCGCCGCCGCCCAGGCCCTGCACGGTGCGGCAGACGATCAGGAAGGTCGGATCGTGGGTGAACCCGGCCGCCGCGGAGGCGGCGACGAAGATCGCCAGGGCGACCTGGAAGAGGACCTTGCGGTTGACGAGGTCGGCCAGCTTGCCCCAGATCGGGGTGGCGATGGCCGTGGCGAGCAGGGCCGAGGTGATGACCCAGGTGTAGGCGGTCTGGTCGCCGCCGATGTCGTGGATGATCACCGGCATCGAGGTCGAGACCACCGTGTTGGCGATCATCGAGACGAACATGCCCAGCAGGAGGCCGGTCAGGGCCTGGAGCACGGAGCGGTGGCGCGCGGCGTCGGCGGCGGCGCGCTCGAGCGAGGGGCGCCGGCCGGCGCGACGGCCTCGGGGGCGGGGGAGGTTGGGGTCATGGGGTCCTTCGGCGGGAGGGGCGGCGCGGTGATTGACATGAGTCAATGATTGACGAGAGTCAATCATAAGGGGCGTCGGACCGGGCCGCACCCGCCGTCCGCGGTTAGCCTGGTCACGCCGGACGACGCCGCGTCCTCCCCCCGATCCGAGAGTGAGGCCCCGCCGTGACCCCCCGTTTCCTGCTCATGACCCGCCTCCCTGAGCCCGGGCTCGGGATGCTGCGCGAGGCCGGAGAGGTGGTGGACGGCGCCGACGTCGGAGGGGACGCCGCGCTCGCGCGGCTGGTGGCCTCGGGGGACTACGACGTCGTCGTCGCGGCCCTGGACCAGAAGTTCACCGCCGACGTGCTCGCCGACGCGCGGATCAGGGGCATCGCCAACTACGCGGTCGGCTACAACAACGTGGACGTGGCCGCCGCGACGCGGCGGGGGATCGCCGTCGGCAACACCCCGGACGTGCTCACGGACGCCACCGCGGACATCGCGATGCTCCTGATCCTCGGGGTGACCCGCCGTGCCCCCGAGGGCGAGCGGATGGTGCGCGAGGGGCGCTTCCACGGCTGGGCGCCGGACCTGCTCGTGGGCCGGGACGTGCGCGGCGCGACCCTGGGCCTGGCCGGTTTCGGGCGGATCGGCAAGGCGGTGGCCGAGCGCGCGCTCGCCTTCGGCATGGACGTCGTGTTCGCGCCGCGGCCTCCCGCGCACCGGGAGGTGGCGGCCGAGGAGCTCGGCGACCTCGCCGGCCGCGTCCGTCAGGTCCGCTGGGAGGAGCTCGTCGAGGTCGCGGACGTCCTCTCCCTCCACGTGCCCCTGACGGACGACACCCACCACCTCGTGGATGCGGAGGTGATCGCGAAGATGAAGGACGACGCCGTCCTCGTCAACACGGCCCGCGGCCCCGTGGTGGACGAGGCGGCCCTCGTCACCGCCCTGCGCGAGGGGCGGCTCTTCGGCGCCGGTCTGGACGTCTACGAGGACGAGCCCGCCCTCGCCCCGGGCCTGGCCGAGCTGGAGAACGTGATGCTCCTGCCGCATCTGGGCTCCGCCACCCGGGACACCCGCGCCGCGATGGCCGAGCTGGCCGCGCGCAACGCGATCGCCATGGCCACGGGCGCGGAGGTCCCGGCCCTCGTCAACCCCGAGGTGCGCGGCTGACCGGCGGGGCGCCGTCGGTAGACTCGGGAACCGTGACCACCGAGAACTCCGCCTCCGCCGCCGTCGACCACCACGATCAGCAGGCCGTCCGCGCCGCTAAGCGTGAGCAGCTGCTCGCCTCGGGCCGCGAGGCCTACCCCGTGCAGGTGCCGCGCACCCACGCGCTGGCCGAGGTGCGTGAGCGGTTCGACGGCCACGAGCCCGACTGGACCTCGGGCGAGACCGTGTCGGTGACCGGGCGCGTCGTCTTCCTCCGCAACACCGGCAAGCTCTGCTTCGCCACCCTGCAGGAGTCCGGTGCGGACGGGGAGGCCGTCCGCCTCCAGGTCATGGTGTCCCTGGCCGCCGTCGGTGAGGAGTCCCTGGCCGAGTGGAAGAAGGTCGTGGACCTGGGCGACTTCCTCTCCGTCACCGGCGAGGTGATCGTCTCGCGCCGCGGCGAGCTGTCCATCATGGCCTCGGCGTGGGAGATGGCCTCCAAGGCGCTGCGCCCCCTGCCCGTGCTGCACGCGGACCTGAACGAGGAGACCCGCGTCCGCCAGCGCTACGCGGACCTGATCGTGCGCGAGGAGGCCCGCCGCATGGTCTACACCCGGGCCAAGGTCACCTCGGCGGTGCGGCGCACCCTCGAGGGCCACGGCTACGTGGAGGTGGAGACCCCGATGCTCCAGCTGGTCCACGGCGGCGCCCTCGCGCGTCCCTTCGAGACGCACCTCAACGCGTTCGACCAGCCGATGACCCTGCGCATCGCCACCGAGCTGTACCTCAAGCGCGCCGTCGTCGGCGGCATCGACCGCGTGTTCGAGATCGGCCGCGTGTTCCGCAACGAGGGCGTGGACTCGACCCACTCGCCCGAGTTCACCACCCTCGAGTCCTATGAGGCGTGGGCGGACATGCACGTCATGGCCGAGCGCATGCAGGAGATCATCCTCAACGCCGCGGACGCGGTGGGCGCCGGGCGTCGGCTCGAGACCGCGAAGGGCGTCATCGACCTCGACGGCGAGTGGGCCTGGGTCGCCGTGTACCCGGGGCTGTCCGAGGCCGTGGGCCGCGAGATCACCCCGGAGACGGACGCCGAGACGCTGCGGGCGATCGCCGCGGAGCACGAGGTCAAGGTGGACCCCGCGTGGGACGCGGAGAAGCTCGTGATCGAGCTGTTCGGTGAGATCGTGGAGCCCACCCTGATGAACCCCACGTTCGTGTACGACTACCCGCCGGCCGCCCAGCCGCTCGCGCGCCCGCACCGCTCGGAGGACCGGGTCATCGAGGCGTGGGACCTGATCATCGGCGGCATGGAGCGCGGCACCGCGTTCTCCGAGCTGATCGACCCCGTCATCCAGCGCGAGCGCCTGACCGCCCAGTCGGCGATGGCGGCCGCCGGCGACGACGAGGCGATGCAGCTGGACGAGGACTTCCTGCGCGCCCTCGAGTACGGCGCCCCGCCCATGGGCGGCATCGGCCTGGGCATCGACCGCCTGGTGATGCTGTTCACGGACGCCGGCATCCGCGAGACCATCCTCTTCCCGCTGCTCAAGCCGGAGGCCTGACATGGCCGCCTTCTGGGACTACTTCTCCGTCCTCGCCCCCTCGATCGGCCTCGGGCTCATCTTCTGGCTGGTGATGCGCTCCCTGCTGCGTTCGGACACGGGCGAGCGCGAGAGTCAGGCCCGCCGGCTCTCGGGCGCGGACGCGCGGGCGGCCCGCGAGGAGGCCGAGGCCCGTGAGTGGGCGGCCCGACGCCGAGCCGAGGGCCGGCCGGAGGCCGATCCGGAGGACCGCGCCCGCTGAGATTCCTTCCCCGGCGTTGAAGAATCCTTCTGACCGGCTTTGTTGCGGTATTCTTGAATCACCACAAGTGCACGGCCGGAATCGTGAGCACGCGGGAAAGAACCCCGAGAGCGAAGACCGGAACCCAGGGACACGCGCACGAGAGAAGAAAGTGGGAATCACCGTTGGCACAGAAGGTAGAAGTGGTCCTCGTGGATGATCTTGACGGTTCGCCTGCAGATGAGACCGTGAACTTCGCATTGGACGGTCGCAATTACGAGATCGACCTGTCGAAGGAGCACGCTGCGGAACTCCGTGAGTTCCTGAAGCCCTACATGAAGAAGGGCCGCGCCGTGGCGCCGCCGTCGCCCAAGGTCGAGGCCGCCCAGATCCGCAAGTGGGCGGCCGAGAACGGCTACGAGGTCTCGAGCCGGGGCCGTCTGCACCGCGACGTGGTGGAGGCCTACCGCAACGCGAAGCGCAAGTGAGCGCCCCGCCCGGGTGCGTCGAGGAATCGGCGTCCCCGGGCCTCGTTCCGGCCCCTCCCGACGACGGCCGGGCCGCTTCTCCCGCTGGCGAACAGTCGCGCGGCACGCGGCCCGGGTGCGTAGTCTCGACCACGACCGTACGCAAGGAGTGTGCCCATGTTCGAGAGATTCACCGACCGCGCCCGGCGGGTGGTCGTGCTCGCCCAGGAAGAGGCGCGCATGCTCAACCACAGCTACATCGGTACCGAGCACATCCTGCTCGGTCTGATCCACGAGGGTGAGGGCGTCGCAGCCAAGGCACTGGAGTCCATGGACATCTCCCTGGGCGCCGTGCGAGAGAAGGTGCAGGAGGACATCGGCCAGGGTCAGCAGAACCCGCCCGGCCACATCCCCTTCACGCCGCGCGCCAAGAAGGTGCTCGAGCTGTCCCTGCGCGAGGCGCTGCAGCTCGGCCACAACTACATCGGCACCGAGCACATCCTGCTCGGCCTGATCCGCGAGGGTGAGGGCGTGGCCGCCCAGGTCCTCGTGCAGCTCGGCGCGGACCTGAACCGCGTCCGTCAGACGGTCATCCAGCTGCTCTCCGGCTACCAGGGCGGTGCCCAGGGCGGCAAGGAGACCGCCGGCGCCGGGGTGGGCCAGGGTGGCGAGGCCGGCCAGAACGCCGGCTCCGTGGTGCTGGACCAGTTCGGACGCAACCTCACCGCGGCCGCGCACGACGGCAAGCTGGATCCCGTCATCGGGCGTGCGGGCGAGATGGAGCGCGTCATGCAGGTGCTCTCCCGCCGCACCAAGAACAACCCCGTGCTCATCGGCGAGCCCGGCGTCGGCAAGACCGCCGTCGTCGAGGGCCTGGCCCAGGCGATCGACCGCGGCGACGTCCCGGAGACGCTCAGGGACAAGCAGCTCTACTCGCTGGACCTCGGCTCGCTCGTGGCCGGCTCCCGCTACCGCGGCGACTTCGAGGAGCGCCTGAAGAAGGTGCTCAAGGAGATCCGCACGCGCGGGGACATCATCCTGTTCATCGACGAGATCCACACCCTCGTCGGGGCGGGTGCGGCCGAGGGCGCGATCGACGCCGCCAGCATCCTCAAGCCGATGCTGGCCCGCGGTGAGCTGCAGACCATCGGCGCCACCACGCTGGACGAGTACCGCAAGCACATCGAGAAGGACGCCGCGCTCGAGCGCCGCTTCCAGCCGATCCAGGTCGCCGAGCCGTCCGTCGAGGACGCCACGGAGATCCTGCGCGGCCTGCGGGACCGCTACGAGGCGCACCACAAGGTCTCCATCACGGACGGCGCGCTCAAGGCCGCCGCCGGCCTGGCGGACCGCTACGTCTCCGACCGGCACCTGCCGGACAAGGCCATCGACCTGATCGACGAGGCCGGAGCGCGTCTGCGCATCCGTCGCATGACCGTCCCGCCGGAGATCAAGGCCTACGAGTCCCGGATCGCGGAGGTGCGCACCCAGAAGGAGGCCGCCATCGACGGCCAGGACTTCGAGGGCGCCGCCCGCCTGCGGGACCAGGAGCAGCAGCTTGAGGACGAGCGTCGCGAGAAGGAGCAGGCGTGGCGCACCGGCGCGGACGCCGACGTCGCCACGGTGGACGAGGACCTCATCGCCGAGGTGCTCTCCAAGTCCACCGGCATCCCGGTGTTCAAGCTCACCGAGGAGGAGACGGACCGCCTGCGCAACATGGAGGACGAGCTCCACCGCCGCGTGATCGGCCAGGACGAGGCCATCAAGTCCCTGTCCCGCGCCATCCGCCGCACCCGCGCGGGCCTGAAGGACCCGAACCGCCCCTCGGGGTCGTTCATCTTCGCCGGCCCCACCGGCGTCGGCAAGACGGAGCTGGCCAAGTCCCTCGCGGAGTTCCTCTTCGGGGACGAGGACGCGCTCATCACGCTGGACATGTCCGAGTTCCAGGAGAAGCACACCGTCTCGCGTCTGTTCGGCGCCCCTCCCGGCTACGTGGGCTACGAGGAGGGCGGCCAGCTCACCGAGAAGGTCCGCCGCCGTCCGTTCTCCGTGGTGCTGTTCGACGAGGTGGAGAAGGCCCATCAGGACCTCTTCAACTCCCTGCTGCAGATCCTCGAGGACGGTCGCCTGACCGACTCGCAGGGCCGTGTGGTGGACTTCAAGAACACCGTGATCATCATGACCACGAACCTCGGCACCCGGGACATCTCCAAGGGCGTCATGACCGGCTTCCAGTCGTCCACGGACACCACCACCGGGTACGAGCGGATGAAGGGCAAGGTCAAGGAGGAGCTGCGCCAGCACTTCCGCCCCGAGTTCCTCAACCGTGTGGACGACGTGATCGTGTTCCCGCAGCTGCAGAAGCACGAGATCGTGGAGATCGTGGACCTGTTCGTCTCCCGCCTCGGCAAGCGACTGGCGGAGCAGGACCTGTCCATCGAGCTCACCCAGTCCGCCAAGGATCTGCTCGCGGACCGCGGCTACGATCCGGCCATGGGCGCCCGCCCGCTGCGCCGCACCATCCAGCAGATGGTGGAGGACCAGCTCTCGGAGAAGATCCTCTTCGGCGAGATCCCGGCCGGCTCCCTCATCACCGTGGACGCCACGGGCGAGGGGGAGGGCGCCGAGCTGACGTTCGCGTTCTCCGGCGGCCGGGAGGCCCTGGAGGGTGCGGACCTGGCCGAGCTCGAGTCCGGTGCCGGCGATCCGGTGGACGCCGACCGCTCCGTGTGACCTGCGGGGTCTGACCCACGACGCCGGACCGCGCGTCCGGTGGCCACGGCCCGTCGCCCCTCCCCCTCGGGGAGGAGGCGGCGGGCCGTCGTCGTGCCCCCGCGGGGACGCCGGGGCCGAGGTCCGCGACACCGCCGCCGGCATCAAGGACGGCCTCGCGAAGGACCGCTGAACCGGCCCGCCTCCCCGCAGGCGCGAGAGGGGTTCCCTCGCGGCGGGATCGGTGCCACTGTGGTCTGCGACCGCTCGACGGTGGTCCTGTCTCCGCTTCGGCCCGGCACTCGCCGGGACGGCCGCGGAGCAGCCCCGAGAAGAAGGAGGCCGCCCATGGGTATCGGTGACCTGAACAACCTCGCAAACCAGCACTCGGACAAGATCGACGAGGCCGTGGACAACGCTCAGGAGCAGCACGGCGACAAGCTCGGCGAGCACGGCGACACCGTGAACAAGGGTGTCGACGGCGCGCAGGAGAAGTTCCTGTCCGGGGACGAGGGCGAGCAGCAGGCCTGAGCCTGCCGTCGACGCCGCGGGAGCCCCCGCCCGGTCCGCCGGGATGGGGGCTCCCGTCTGTCCGGGGTCGGGATGTCCGTGCCTAGACTGGACCCCATGCCTGCCGACCGCCCCCTCACCCTCCGCTCGGCGCGGACCCAGGACGTCCCGGTCATCCAGGCGCTCGTGGAGCCGCTGGCGCGGGAGCGCGTGCTGCTCCAGAAGGAGGCTGTGGCCTACTACGAGGCCATCCAGGAGTTCGTGGTCGCCGAGGAGCCGGATGGGACCCTGGCCGGCTTCGGCGCCCTCCACGTGATGTGGCAGGACATCGCCGAGGTCCGCACCCTCGCCGTCTCGGAGGCCCACCGGGGGGCCGGCGTCGGGCACCTGGTCCTCGAGGAGCTGCTGGACCGTGCGCGGTCCGTGGGCGTCGAGCGGGTCTTCTGCCTGACCTTCGAGGTCGAGTTCTTCCGCCGGCACGGTTTCGAGGTGATGGCGGACCAGTCCGCCGTGGACCCGGAGGTCTATGCGGAACTGCTGCGCTCCACGGACGAGGGCGTCGCCGAGTTCCTGGACCTCGCCCGGGTCAAGCCGAACACGCTCGGCAACACGCGGATGATCCGCCGCCTCTGAGCCGCCGCACCGCGGGCCGCCCCGTGCCCCGGCGAGGTCAGGCCGGGAAGGTGAGGCCGCCGTCGGCGTCCCGGGCCAGCAGCCCGTCCGACACGAGTCCGGCCACGCACCGCGCCCACTGCGCGTCGTAGGGGCGGTGCGACCCGAGCCGGCCCCCGGCCACGACGACGGCGGGCACCTCCGCCTCGGCCACGCGCCCGTGCTCGCGGACGGCGGCCATCACGGCCCCGCGCACCTGACGGTCCGTGCCGGCCCAGGCCTGGCCGCGCGACACCTCCGCCGGCGGCGGGGAGCCCGCCGCGACCCACGCGCACGTCTCCGCCAGGGGGCAGCGGTCGCAGGCGGGGGAGCGGGCCGTGCAGACGAGGGCCCCGAGCTCCATGACGGCCGCGTTCCACGCGTTGGCGCGGGCAGGGTCCTCGGGCATCAGGTCCTGGGCGCGGCGCATCTCGGCGCGGGTCAGCGACCTGCCGGGCAGGGCCTCACCCGCGACCGCGCGCGCGATCACCCGGCGCACGTTGGTGTCCACGACGGTCTCGGGGATGCCGAACGCGAAGCTCGCGACCGCCGCGGCCGTGTACTCGCCGATGCCGGGCAGGGCGCGCAGGGCGGCGGGGTCGGCCGGCACCCGGCCGTCGTGGCGCTCGACGACGGCCCGGGCGGCCTCCTGGAGGCGCAGGGCCCGGCGCGGGTAGCCGAGCCGGTCCCAGGCCGTGAGCACGTCTGCGGTGGGGGCGACGGCCAGGTCCGCGGGGGTGGGCCAGCGCTCCAGCCACTCCCGCCAGCGGGGCAGCACCCTCACGACCGGTGTCTGCTGGAGCATGATCTCCGAGACGAGCACGCCCCACGGGGAGCAGTCCGGGCTGCGCCAGGGAAGGTCCCGGGCGTGGACGGCGAACCAGCCCAGCACCGCGTCGTGCAGGCGCGGCACGTCCACCGTGGGCGGGACGAGGGGGCGGGCGCGGGCATGGCGTCCACTGTAGGGTGCGCCGCCGCCTACCCTGGATCGCATGCCGTCTCGTCCGACTTCCCCCGGGTCGAAGCCGTCCCCCGCCGTCTACCGCCGCCGGCGGCTCGTGGCCGCCCTGCTCGCCCTCGTGCTCCTGCTCCTGGTGGGGTGGGCCGTCGTGGCGCTCGTCCGCGCCGGGATCGGCGCCTTCTCCTCCGAGGACGCCGACCCCTCCGCCGCCCCGACGCCGGTGCACTCCCCGTCGCCCGCCCCGGCGACGGACGCCGAGTCCGGCTCCGCCTCGCCCACCGTGGCCCTCGAGGACGCGGCCGAGTGCCAGCCCTCGGACCTGCGGATCACCGCCTCCGCGGACCGGTCCGAGTACCAGCGGGGCGAGGAGGCCGAGCTGCGCCTGGGCATCACGAACCTCTCCTCGACCCCGTGCCGCACGGATGTGGGCACGGCCCGACAGGAGTTCAGGATCCGCACGGCCGAGGGCGACGACGTCTTCTCCACCCGCATCTGCCAGGCGGACCCCGCGGAGGCCCAGCGGGTGCTGTACCCGCACGAGGAGCTCACCGCCGTGTACCGCTGGTCCGGCCGTGCCTCGAGCCAGGACTGCGGCCGACTCGGCGCTCTCGCGGAGCCCGGACCCCATCTGCTGACGGTCAGCCTCGGCGACGTCACCTCCCGCCCCGTCGCGCTGAAGATCCTCGAGGAGCTCGCCCCGGGGGCCCAGGACGGCGGCTCCTCGGCCACCCCCTCCTCGGCCACCCCCTCCTCGAGCGGCAGCGCCTCCCCGTCGGCGTCCGCCTCAGCTCCGGCGTCGGCCTCAGCCTCGGCGTCCGCCTCAGCATCGGCGTCGGCTTCGCCGTCCGCGGCACCGGCCACGACCACCGACCCGTCGCCGTCGCCGTCCCGCTGAGCCGGGCGCGTCGTCAGCGGCCGGGGCCGACCTCCGGACGCGCGGCCGGGCCGCCGCCGGTCCACGTGGGGATCGTGGCGAGGGCCTCGCCGATTGAGCCGACCTCCGCCACCGTGAAGCCCGCCGGGACGTCCCCGAGCGGCTCGGGGGAGCGGGGGACCAGGGCGCGGGTGAAGCCCAGGCGGGCGGCCTCACGCACCCGTCGCCCGATGCCGGGCACGGGGCGCACCTCCCCGGCCAGCCCGAGCTCACCGACCGCGATCATCCCCTGCGGGACGGGGGCCGAGAGCTTCGCCGAGGCCACGGCGACGGCCACGGCCAGGTCCGAGGCGGGCTCCGAGAGTCGCACGCCGCCCACGGTGGCCACGTAGCAGTCGTCCTGGGCGAGGGCGAAACGGGCCCGGCGCTGGAGCACGGCCAGGAGCATGTTCACGCGCGCCGCGTCCACGCCGGAGACGGTGCGGCGCGGGCTGCCGCCGGCGGACGGGGTGAGCAGGGACTGCACCTCGGCCACGAGCGGGCGCCGGCCCTCGAGCGTCACCGTCACGCATGTGCCCTCGACCGGCTCCGAGACGCCCGAGAGGAACAGGCCGGAGGGGTCGTCCAGGGACTCGATGCCGTCCTCCCGCAGGTCGAAGCAGCCGACCTCGTCCGTGGGCCCGAAGCGGTTCTTCACCGCACGCACCAGGCGCAGCCGTGAGTGGCGGTCCCCCTCGAACTGGCAGACCACGTCCACGAGGTGCTCGAGCAGCCGCGGGCCGGCGATGGTCCCGTCCTTCGTCACGTGGCCCACCAGGACCGTGGTGATCCCCTTCTCCTTGGCCGTGCGGATGAGGCTGGCCGCCACCTCGCGCACCTGGCTGACGCCCCCGGCGATCCCGTCCACCTCGGTGGACTGCAGGGTCTGCACGGAGTCCACGATCACCAGCTCCGGGTCCGTCCGCTCGATCTGCCCCAGTGCCCGGCCCAGGTCCGTCTCCGCCGTCAGACGCAGGGTGTCCGCGATCGCCCCGATCCGGTCTGCGCGGGAGCGCACCTGCGCCGCCGACTCCTCACCCGTCAGGTACAGCACCGAGCGCGGCCCGCCGCCTCCGCGCCGCGGGCCGTCTGGGCGGCCACGTCCAGCAGCAGCGTGGACTTGCCGATGCCCGGCTCTCCGGCCAGCAGGATCACCGCACCCGGCACGAGGCCGCCGCCGAGCACGCGGTCCAGCTCGCGCACCCCCGTGGAGCGGAACGAGGCCAGCGTGGCGTCCACGTCCGCGATGCGCGGCGCGACCTCCGCGACGGTGGCCGCGCGCGTGCGACCGGTGGTGGACGTCAGGCCGATCTCCTCGACCGTGCCCCACGACTGGCACTCCCCGCAGCGGCCGACCCACTTCACGGTGGTCCAGCCGCACTCGGTGCAGCGGTATCCGGGGGCGCGCTTCGGGGCGGTCTTGGTGGCCATGCGCCCACTCTAGGAGCCGGGGCGGACGCGTTAACCGGCCCGCGCACGGCCCGACGTCGACCGCCGGGGCCGCGCGCCGCCGTCGGGCTCAGACGCGGGGCAGGTAGGCCCGCGCCTCGTCGTGCTCGGCGCCCGTGGCCTCGATGAGGTCCACCATCATGGGCCGCAGCAGCATCACGAGCGCCTCGCCGTGCACGGATCCGCCGCCCAGCTGGTGCGGGTCCAACGCGGAGGCGGACGCCCCCAGGGCGTCCCGCGCCACGGACAGCGAGCGATGGCGGCCCTCGGCCTGGGGTTCCACGAGGGACCGGTGCAGGATCTCGACGGCGTCCGCGGCGTCGTCGAACCAGGCGGCCAGGCGCTCGCGGACGTCGTCGTCGAGCACGCCCTCGTCCAGGGCCGAGACCACCCGCCGGGCCACGATCCGCAGGGAGCGCACCGCCAGATCCGAGCGGTCCGCCGCGTTCACCGCGTCCTCCACGAAGGAGCGCGAGGAGCGGTGCAGCGGGTTGAACACGGTCTGCTCATGTGTGACGCGCAGCTCCTTGCGCAGCGCCTCCAGCGTGGTGTGCGTGCCGCGGCTGGCCACGAGCGCCATCCAGGCGGTGCGGGAGTCGTCCTCCCGCAGGGCCCGGGAGAGGTCGCGCAGCACCGTGGCGATCGAGTCGTAGAGCCCACCCAGCTGACGCACCGCGGGACGGCGCACGTCCTGGGGCGAGAGGAACGTGACGAGCAGGGCCAGGACGCCGCCCACGATCGCGTCCTGGCTGCGGACGAACGGCCCTCCCGTGCCGATGGGCAGGAGGACCACGAGGACGGACTGCAGGGACATCTGCATCGTGAACGTGGCGCCGGAGTCCAGGAACCGGGCCACCATCACGGACACGAACAGGACCACCGAGGCCTGCCACAGGCCGCGGCCGAGCCCGACCATGAGCAGGTCCCCGATCAGGATGCCGACGGTGCAGCCGACGGCGACCTCGGCCACCTTGCGCAGCTTCGGCTCCCGTTGGAAGCCGAGGGCGATCAGCAGGGCGGTGGAGGCGAACAGGGGCTGCTGGTGGCCCAGGACGGTCTCCGCGAACCAATAGGCGCCCACCGCGCAGACCGCGACGAGGGCGGCCTGGCCCACGGAGGAGCGGACGCGGGACCAACCCGCACGGGCGCGCCGACGCAGGAAGCGGCCGAGGCGCTCCCCGCGGGTCTGGGGGTCGACCATCGGCACCGTGCCCGTGGCGGTGGCGAAGCGGTCCGTCATGCGGCCAGCCTAGTTGTTGTGGGTCATGAGGTTCTTGACATGGGTACCGGGCTGAGATGAGACGAGTGGGCCTCTCCCGCAGGAGGGCGTGTCAACTTGTCTGTGTAAGCGGGGTGGTCACAGGTAGGGGTTGATCCGGTCGGGGTAGGCCGCGGCGAGCTGGGCGAGGGCCTGCTTCCAGTTCGTGACGGCCTGACCTTCGACGAGCCGGCCCTGGGCTTTGCGCTGGCCGGCGGGTTTGCCCCGGTCCCGAGCGCGTTCGGCGGCGCGTTTGTCTTCGATGTTGCAGATCGCCAGCCAGAGCAGCTTCACCGCCGCCTCGGTCGAGGGGAAGTGGCCGCGGTTCTTGGTCACCTTCCGTAGCTGGAAGTTCAGCGACTCGATGCTGTTGGTCGTGTAGATGACCTTGCGGAGCATGGGTGGGAACTGCAGGAACGGGATGAACCGCTCCCAGGAGTTCGCCCAGGTCGCGGCTGCAGACGGGTACTTCGTGCCGAGCTCGGAGGCCTCGAACTCGGCCAGCGCCTTCCTCGCGGTCTCTTCGTTGGGGGCGGTGTAGATCGGCTTCAGCGCGGCGGCGACCTTCTTGCGGTCCTGGTAGGCCACGAACCGCATCGCGGCCCGGATCAGGTGAACCACGCAGGTCTGGACCATCGAGTCCGGCCACGTCGCCTCGACCGCCTCCGGCAGGCCCTTGAGCCCGTCGCAGCACACGATCAGCACGTCCTGCACGCCCCGGTTGGCGAGATCGGCGCAGACGTGGGCCCAGAACGCCGAGCCCTCGGTGTCCTGGACCCAGATCCCCAGCACGTGCTTGATGCCCTCGAGGTCCACGCCGACGGCGATGTAGGCGGCACGGTTGAGGACCTGGCTGTTCTCTCGGATCTTGATCCGGATTGCGTCGAGATAGATCACCGGATAGAACTCCTCCAGCGGCCGCGACTGCCACGCCAGGACCTCTTCGCTCACGGCGTCGGTGATGTTGGAGATCGTCTCGTGCGACAGGTCCGTGCCGATCGTGGAGGCCAGGTGGTGCTGGATGTCCCGGATCGTCATTCCGCCGGCATAGAGGCTGATGATCATGTCATCCAGGCCCCCGAGGCGCCGCTGGCCCTTGGGCACCAGGCGCGGGGTGAACGACCCGCCCCGGTCTCGCGGGACGTCCAGCTCGATCGGCCCGACCTCGGACTCCACGGTCTTCGGGGTGGTCCCGTTGCGGGAGTTGGCGTGCTTCAGCGCCTCGCTCGAGCCCTTCTCGTAGCCCAGATGGCTGGTCAGCTCGGCCTGCAGGCCCCGCTCGAGCGCGGCCTTGACCAGCGCGGGCACGAACCCGCCGTCACCGGTGAGCTCGACGCCGCCCGCGTCGATCTGCGCGAACAGGGAATCAAGCTGCCCTGAGGCTTTCAGCTGCTCGACCAGGTCCTGGCCCGAGGGCTCGCCTGGGTTCTTCTCGTCGATCATGGTCATGATTCTTACCGTTCCTCTCGGTACGGCTTACACAGACCATCTGACACGCCCCCGCAGGATGGAAGTTCCTACACCACCGACCTGCCCGAGAAGACCCACTCATGACTCACGCTAACGCACCCCTGACTCCCACCGGCCGTCTCAGGATGGTCCACCGCCACCTGCACGACGGGATCCCGCAGGCGCACGTGGCCGCCGAGTTCCGGGTGAGCCGGCCCACGGTGGCCACTTGGGTCGCCCGCTACCGCGCCCAGGGAGAAGCCGGCCTTCAGGACCTGCCCAGCCGGCCGCACCGTTCACCTGCCCAGCTCGATCCGGTCTTGGTCGCCCAGATCCACGCCCTGCGGCGGGAGCGCAAGTGGTCCGCACGGCGCATCCATCACTACCTCGTCTCCGAGGGCCACCGGGTGTGTCTTCGTACCGTGGGACGGTGGCTGCACCGACTCGGGATCTCCCGCCTACGGGACCTGACCCCGGCCGGAGAAGACCTGCGCCAACGACCCCAGAAGATCACCGCGAGAGGGCCGGGGCACATGGTGCACCTGGATGTGAAGAAGATCGGGAAGATCCCAGACGGGGGCGGCTGGCGCACCCACGGACGTGAAAGTGAAGCAGGCCGTGCTTCCAAGCGCGGGCCTGGCCGGCGGGTCGGCTACACCTACCTGCACTCGGCGATCGACGGGTACACCCGCCTGGCCTACACCGAGGCGTTGGAGGACGAGCGGGCGGCCACGACCGTGAGCTTCTACTGCCGGGCGCGGGCGTTCTTCGCCGCCCACGGCATCACCGTGGACCGGGTGATCACGGACAACGGGAACAACTATCGGGCTGCGGACTTCACCGCGAAGGTGGTCTCGCTCGGGGGCCGGCACCACCGGATCCGCCCCTACACCCCGCGCCATAACGGGAAGGTGGAGAGGTACAACCGGCTGATGGTCGATGAGGTCCTCTACGCCCGCCCCTACACCTCAGAGCAAGCTCGGCGTGAGGCCCTGCAGGTGTGGGTGAACCACTACAACTACCATCGGCCTCATACCTCCTGCGGAGACGCTCCTCCGGCCTCACTGGCACCGACCCGAGTCAACAACGTCATGCCCTCCTACACCTAGGGCGTGTCTGAGAATAGATGCACGAGTCAGCTGAGACCCTGGGGACATGTCCCGGTTCCAGATGCTCTCCGACGCCCAATGGGAGTTGATCGCCCCGATGCTCCCGACCCGGACCGGCCGCGCCGGCAGGCCGTTCGCCGACGCCCGCACCATGGTGGAGGCGATCATCTACCGGTACCGGTGCGGAATCGCTTGGAGGGATCTGCCCGAGGTCTACGGGCCCTGGCAGACCGTGTGGACCTGGCATCGGCGCT
Source organism: Micrococcus sp. GPGPB33 (assembly GCF_037853785.1). Taxonomy (NCBI): domain Bacteria; kingdom Bacillati; phylum Actinomycetota; class Actinomycetes; order Micrococcales; family Micrococcaceae; genus Micrococcus; species Micrococcus sp. GPGPB33. The sequence goes on along the minus strand of NZ_JAQMWO010000002.1, from coordinate 546,362 downwards.
TGGCCGAAAAAGGCACATGGGACACGGTGCTGGCCACGCTGACCGCCGCCGCTGACGCCGAAGGCCTGATCGATTGGTCGGTCTCGGTGGACTCCACGATCGCCCGCGCCCACCAGCACGCGACGAACATCACCCGCCACACAGGGGGATGGATCGAACTACAAGAATCCGCGTGAGGAGCCGGCCGATCACGGCATCGGGCGCTCCCGTGGCGGGCTGAGCACGAAGATCCATCAGCTCGTCGATGGGACCGGGCTGCCGCTGGTCAGCCTGATCACCCCCGGCCAGGCAGGGGACTCCCCGATGCTGCTTCCTCTTCTGGAGCAGCTGCGCGTGACCCGGCCAGTAGGGCGGCCCCGGACCCGCCCCGAGGCCGTGCTGGGCGATAAGGCGTACTCCTCCCGGGCGATCCGCACCCACCTACGCGCCCGTGGGATCAAAGCGGTCATCCCCGAACCGGCCGACCAGCAGGGCCACCGCAGACGGCGCGGTGCCCGCGGCGGGCGCCCCATTGGCCTCGACGCGGCCGCCTACAAGGGCCGCAACGTCATCGAGCGCCAGTACGCGCACCTGAAGCAGTGGCGGGGCCTGGCGACCCGGTATGACAAGTACGCGATCATCTACAGGGCCGCTGTGGTCCTGAATGCTGTGATCGCATGGTCCAAACGATTGTCAGACATGCCCTAGTCCGACGCCGCGGAACCCCCGCCGTGCGAGGCTCAACCAGGCATTGTGACCCACTGCACAGCCAGATCCTACGAATGCCGCCCCAGTTCACCATCTGTTCACCCCGGCCGAGCACTCGATTCACCTCGGGACCGTACGGTCGAGTGCGGTGCAGAACCGGGCCAGCCGGACGCTCTGCCCTCACCGTCGTCATCCGATTGAAAGAGGCTCTTCGTGAAGGCTCTCCGCTTCGGCCGCTCCGCCGCCCTCCTGTCCGTGGCCGCCATCGCCCTGACCGCCTGCTCCTCCGCGGACAGCGGCAACGGCGGCTCCGATGCCTCCGGCTCCGCCGGCGGCGAGCAGGGCACCACCTCCGAGGTCCAGGGCAACCTGGTCGGCGCCGGCGCCTCCTCGCAGGAGGCGGCCATGACCGCCTGGACCCAGGGCGTCACCGAGACCGCTCCGAACCTGACCGTGCAGTACTCCCCGGACGGCTCCGGTGCCGGTCGTGAGAAGTTCCTCGCCGGTGCCACCTCCTTCGCCGGCTCCGACGCCGCCCTCAAGGAGGAGGAGGCTGAGTCCGCCAAGAAGAACTGCGGCGACGAGGGCGCGTTCCACGTGCCGGCCTACATCTCCCCGATCGCCGTGGCCTACAACCTGCCGGGCGTCGATGACGTCAAGATGGACGCCGAGACCATCGCCAAGGTGTTCTCCGGCGAGATCAAGAACTGGAACGACGAGGCCATCGCCGCGCAGAACGAGGGCGTCGAGCTGCCCGACACCCCGATCACCGTCGTGCACCGTTCCGACGACTCGGGCACCACCGAGAACTTCACCGCCTACCTCACCGAGGCCGCCGGCGATGCCTGGTCCTACGACGAGGTCGAGACCTGGCCGTCCGACATCACCGCCGAGTCCGCCCAGGGCACCAAGGGTGTCGTGGGCCTGGCCTCCCAGACCGAGGGCGCCATCACCTACGCCGACGCCTCCGCCGTGGGCGAGCTGGGCACCGTGTCCGTGAAGGTCGGCGAGGAGTACGTGAAGTACTCCGCCGAGGCCGCGGCCGCGACCGTCGAGAAGTCCGAGGCCAAGGAGGACGGCTCGATCGAGCTCGACCGCGCCACCGACGAGTCCGGCGTGTACCCCGTCGTGCTGGTCTCCTACCACATCTACTGCAACCAGTACGAGTCGCAGGAGACCGTGGACCAGGTCAAGGCCTTCGCCGAGTACGTCGTGTCCGAGGACGGTCAGAAGACCGCCGAGGAGTCCGCGGGCAACGCCCCGATCTCCGAGGACACCCGCAAGAAGGCCATGGAGCGCATCGAGGCCATCTCGGTCAAGGGCTGATGTCGCTTCTTGTCGGCTGACCCGCCGCCGCTTCGGCCGCCGGGCCCCACGGGCCCGGCGGCTGAAGCCGCGTCAGGGCGCTCGTTCGTCGCGGCCCGTCCATCACCACGCACGTCGATCTGAGGGAAGGCACTGTGTCCTCAACCACCAACGAGGCGGCACCGAAGCCGTCCAGCCTGCGCGGCCCCCGCCGCGGAGCCGCCGGAGACAAGCTCCTCTCCGGCGGGGCCCTGGCGGCCGCCGTCCTGATCCTGCTCGTGCTCGCCTTCGTGGCGGTCTTCCTCCTGACGGAGGCATGGCCTGCCCTGCAGCCGGGTGCGGAGCTCGTGTCTGCGGACTCCTTCTTCCAGTACGTGTGGCCGCTCATGGCCGGCACCGTGATGGTGTCGATCATCGCTCTGCTCATCGCCACCCCGGTCGCGATCGGCGTCGCCCTGTTCATCTCGCACTATGCGCCCCCGCGCATCGCGCAGTCGGTGGGCTTCGTGATCGATCTGCTGGCCGCGATCCCCTCCGTGGTCTACGGCGTGTGGGGCTGGCTGACGCTCGCTCCGCTGATGGTGCCGATCTACGGCTGGCTCAACGAGAACCTGGGCTTCATCCCGTTCTTCGGCGGCTCGGCCACCACCACGGGCCGCACCCTGCTGACCTCGGGCGTCGTGCTGGCCGTGATGGTCCTGCCGATCATCACCGCGCTCTGCCGTGAGATCTTCACCCAGACCCCGAAGCTCCACGAGGAGGCCGCGCTCGGCCTCGGCGCCACGCGCTGGGAGATGATCAAGATGACCGTGTTCCCGTTCGCCCGGGCCGGCATCATCTCCTCGATCATGCTCGGCCTCGGCCGCGCGCTCGGCGAGACCATGGCGGTCACCATGGTGCTCTCCGGCGGCGTCTTCTCCTGGTCGCTCGTGGAGTCCGGCAGGAACCAGACGATCCCGTCGGAGATCGCGCTCAACTTCCCCGAGGCGTTCAACATGCGCCTGCACGAGCTGATCGCTGCCGGTCTCATGCTCTTCATCATCACCCTGGCGGTGAACATGATCGCCCGCGCGATCGTGAACAAGCACAAGGAATTCTCGGGAGCCAACTGACATGAGCACTGTCTCGACTTCTCCCCGGGCCACCGAGGACAGCGTGACGCCGCGGCGTCACTCCCTGACCGAGGGTCAGAAGCCCGGCTGGACCTGGATGGCCGTCGCAGCTGCCGCGGCCGTCGTCGCCGCCGGCCTGACCGTGCTGCTCAGCGGCGCCTTCAACGTCGTCGGTTTCGTGATCATCGCCGCCATCCTCTACATCGCGGGGCTCTACGTGGCCACCCGCGTGATGGAGAACCGGCGCCGCGCCGCAGACGGCCTGTGCCGCAACCTCGTGTGGCTGGCGTTCCTCGTGGCCCTGGTGCCGCTGGTCTCCGTGCTGTGGTCGGTCCTCTCCGCCGGTCTGCCGACCCTGATCGCCAACCCGCAGATCATGGCGTACGACATGAAGGGCATCACCGGCATCGACGACTCGGCGTGGGTGGAGGACGGCAAGCCCGCCGGCGGGCTCGCGGGCGGTTTCGGCCACGCCCTGATCGGCACCGTCGTGATCACGATCATCGCGACCCTGATCTCCGTGCCGATCGGCATGCTCACCTCCATCTACCTGGTGGAGTACAGCCGCGGCGGCTGGTTCTCCCGCGCCATCGTGTTCTTCGTGGACGTCATGACCGGCATCCCCTCGATCGTGGCCGGCCTCTTCGCCTACGCCGCGATCACGTGGGTCCTGACCCTGGTCACCGGCAGCAAGTCCACCGCACTGCAGTCCGTGCAGATGGGTCTCACGGCCGCGATCGCGCTCTCGGTGCTCATGATCCCCGTGGTCGTGCGATCCACGGAGGAGATGCTCCGTGTGGTGCCCAACGAGCTGCGCGAGGGCGCCTACGCCCTCGGCGTGCGCAAGTGGCAGACCATCGCCAAGGTGGTCCTGCCCACCGCGATCTCCGGCATCGCCTCCGGCGTCACCCTGGCCATCGCCCGCGTGGCGGGCGAGACCGCGCCGATCCTCGTGACGGCCGGCTTCGCCACCAGCATCAACTGGAACCCGTTCGACAACTGGATGACCGCGCTGCCGGTGTACATCTACCGCCAGCTGGTCGCCCCGACCTCGCCTACGGCGGCGGACCCCTCGACCGCCCGCGCCTGGGCAGCCGCCCTGCTGCTCGTCACCATCGTCATGCTGCTCAACCTGGCGGCACGGTTCATCGCCAAGGCGTTCGCCCCCAAGAAGGGCCGGTGAGGCCCGGCCGCCCGGAATCCCCCGGGCGGCCGGCCCCGACCCCGTCGCACCCCCCCCCAGAGACTTCCACGAAGGAACAGAACCACTCATGTCCAAGCGCATCCAGGCCGTCGACGTCGATGTCTTCTACGGCAAGTTCAAGGCCGTCGAGGGCGTCAACATCGACATCGCCCCCCGCTCCGTCACTGCCTTCATCGGCCCTTCCGGCTGCGGCAAGACCACCTTCCTGCGCAGCATCAACCGCATGCACGAGGTGCTCCCCGGCGCCACCGTGGACGGCCAGCTCCTGCTCGACGGCGAGGACATCTACGGGCCCGGTGTGGACCCGGTCCGCGTCCGTTCCCAGATCGGCATGGTCTTCCAGCGCCCGAACCCGTTCCCCACGATGTCCATCCGCGACAACGTGCTGGCCGGCTACAAGCTCAACGGCACCCGCCTGAACAAGTCCCGTGCGGACGAGCTCGTGGAGAAGTCCCTGCGCGGCGCCAACCTGTGGAACGAGGTCAAGGACCGCCTCGACAAGCCCGGCTCCGGCCTCTCCGGCGGTCAGCAGCAGCGTCTGTGCATCGCCCGCTCCATCGCGGTGCAGCCCGACGTGATCCTCATGGACGAGCCCTGCTCCGCGCTCGACCCGATCTCCACCCTCGCCGTCGAGGACCTGATCAACGAGCTCAAGGAGGAGTACACGGTCATCATCGTCACGCACAACATGCAGCAGGCCGCGCGCGTGGCGGACAAGACCGCGTTCTTCAACATCCAGGGCGTCGGCAAGCCCGGCAAGCTGATCGAGTACGACGACACCAACGTCATCTTCAACAACCCCTCGAGCCAGCAGACCGAGGACTACGTCTCCGGCCGTTTCGGCTGAGCCGCCCCGCGCTCCGTCCCCGACCCCGTCCGGCCGCACGCCGGGCGGGGTCGCGGCGTCTGCGGGGCCGGGCGTCGTCGTCGGGCGCGGCCTCAGGCCAGCGGGAGGAGGGCCAGCGTGCCGAGGAGGCCGAGGAGGGCGCAGGCCACCGGCGTGAGCAGCCACCAGCCGACCACGCGCAGCACGGTGGGCCAGCGCACGGACGCGTAGGTCTGCGTCTGGCCGGCGCCCACGATGGCCGCCGTCGCCGTGTGGGTGGAGGACAGGGGCAGGTGGAACACCAGGGATCCGACGAACAGCAGGCCCGCGGGGATGACGGCGGCCACGGACGCCCGCAGGGGGTCGAGGCGCACGAGACGCTCGGTGAGGGTCCAGGCGATCCGCCAGGCGCCGCCCTAGCGTGCCGAGCCCGACCGCGAGGGCGAACAGGAACGCGCCCCCCACGAACTCGGCCGTCAGGGCGTCCGGCGCCAGGACGGACCCGGACCCCACCAGCACGGCGGCCCACAGCACCCCCATGCGCTGACCGGCCTGCAGGCCGTGGCCCATGGCCATGGCGCTGGCGGAGATGCCCAACGCGACGCGGGCCCGGTGCTGGACGTTGACCGTGGTGCCGCGGGTGGCGAGCCGCGTGGCGGGCGCGGTGAGCAGGCGGGCGAGCGCCCACGCGATCAGGGGCGAGAGCAGCAGGCTGAGCAGCACCTCGGCGCGGACGAGGTCGAAGATGGTGTGGGCGACGTCGATGTGCAGGCTCAGGCGCACGGCGAGGTGGCTGCCCGCCAGCGCGGAGATCAGCGCGTGCGTGCTGGAGCCGGGCAGGCGCCGCCACCACAGCAGCAGACCCCACACGAGGGTCACCGCGCAGGACACGCCCACGGCCAGGGGGCCGATCTCGCTGCGCACCGCGGGCGAGGTGAAGTAGTGCACGCTCAGCGTGATGAGCCCGATGCCCAGCAGCGCGCCCACGGTGTTGACCGCTCCGGTCAGGAGGAGGGCCCCGCGCGGTGTCAGCGCCCGGTACCGGACAGGCAGCGCCGCGGCGTTGGGGGCGTCGCGGAACCCCATCAGCGCGCCGACGGCGCACAGCAGCACGAGGACGACGGCGAGCCCCGCGGTCACGGCGCCTCCACCGGCTCAGGACTCACGGACGAGCACCATGCCCAGGTCCATGTTCACGCGGGAGAGGGCCTCGAGCGCCGCGTGCAGCGCCCAGGCGACCTCGCGCTGGCGGTTGTAGTCGCGCTGCAGCAGGTCCATGCCGAGGTCGGCGAGCCACTCGACCATGATCCGCTCCGTGCGGCGGGAGGCGCGCAGCAGCTGCATCCACGTGGCCTCCAGGGCGTCGAGGTCGCGCATCTCGGCGGCGCCGCGGGCGAGCAGCTCGGCCTGCCGCCCCACGGTCTCCAGGACGTCGAGGGCGTGCGTCGGCAGCTCCTCGAGGTCGGCCCGCTGGATCAGCACGCCCGCCGACACGACGCGCCGGGTGGTCGCGTGCACGCCGCTGGCCAGCCGGTAGAGGTCCTGACGGGGCAGCGGAGTCACGTAGGCGCTGCGCAGCGCGGTGAGGAAGGCCATGAGGGTGGCGCTCGAGGACGAGTCGAGCTCCTCGAGCTCACGGGCGGCACGGTCCGCCTCGGGTCCGCGGGTCCCCGCGACCTGGGCCACCAGATGCACGGACCGGTGCAGGGCCTCGGCGAGGTCCGCCATGTGGCGCAGCGCCGGGGTGTCGCGCGTGACGAGCCAGGGCATGCGGGGGGACATGGGCAGCGGTCGCTCTCTCGTCGACGGGTGGCGAAGGGGTCGACGACGACGCCGGACCGGGAACGCCTCTCGGCGGAAGGCCGCTCGCAGCGGCTATGTGTTGGAGCCCGGGGTTACCAGCGGCCCGGCGCCGTCCCCATCAGTCTAGCGATCCGTCCCGAAACGCTCGACCCGCCGCCTCCAGGGCGTCGGCGGTGCTGACCAGGCGCGCGGCCCGGCGGGTGAGGGCGGCGGCGCGGTCCGGGGCGGCGGCCTCGGAGCCCTCGGCGTGCTCGACCTGGCCCAGAGCCACGACGCGGGCGTAGGCCGCGGCGCGCTCGAACGCGACGTCGATCTCGGAGCGGTAGGCGCCCGTGAGGATCGTGTCCGTGAGGCGGCGCAGCTCGGCCGGCCCCGGCGGCTCGACGGCGCCCGCCACGACGCGCGAGGCGTAGGCGGCATGCCCGGCGCGGTACCAGGCGGCCCAGCGCTCGCCGTCGCGGGTCGTCGCCTCCTGGAGCGCGTACAGGCGCCACAGGGCGCCGGCGAGCGAGACGGGCGGGGCGTCCGCCCACAGCTCGGCGAGCGTCTCGACGCCCAGCTCGCGGACCAGCCCGACCAGCCGCTCGACGATGGCCGGGTCCTCCTCCGCGCGGCCGCCGGCCACGAGGGCGTGGGCCAGGCGCGAGGCCGCCGCGGCCACTTCCTGCGGGTCTTCGCCGCCGGCGAAGTGCGTGAGCTCCTGCGGTTCCGAGAGGCGGGGCCGGTGGGGGCGCAGCACGCCCGAGGCGCTCGAGCTGGCGCCGCGGCCGGCGGGCAGGCGGTGACGTGCCATGGGCGGGCTCCCTTCGAGGGCGCATCGGGGTGGGGATGTGGTCGCCGGAGGCGGCGGCCCCGTCCACGGTAGTGCCCCGGGCGCCTGGGCTACCATCGGAGGGCACCCGCGAGGGTCGCCGTCGTCGGCCGCACGCCGTCGTCGTCGGCCGCGGGTGAGGGCCTTTAGCTCAGCTGGCAGAGCATCGGACTTTTAATCCGCCGGTCGCGGGTTCGATCCCCGCAGGGCCCACGCGAAAACGGCCCCTGACCAGGCATGACGCCCGGTCGGGGGTCCTCCCTAGGATGGAGCCATGAGCCCCACGCCCCCACCAGTCACCGAGACGATCAGTTCCGGCCACAGCGTGGTGTGGTCGCGCCCGCCGGCGGAGCGCGCGGGCACGGACCTGGTGCTCGTGTTCCACGGCTACGGCTCCAACGAGGTCCGCGCGGCGCGCCGCCACTTCCCGATGCTCCCGGAGCGGTGCACCGGCCTGGCGGTGCGCGGCGGCTTCGAGATCGACGAGACGGCGTCCGAAGGCCCGGGCGACCCCGGCGCGCACGGCTGGTTCCTGCTCGACCTGCTGCTGCAGTCCGACTTCGCCCAGGTGCTCGCCGCCGCCCACCGCGTGTTCGACGTGCTCTCCGCCGAGGAGGTCGTGGCGGCCGGCTTCCGCACGGTCTCGGTGCTCGGCTTCTCCCAGGGCATGGCCATGGCGACGACGGTCCTGCGTCTGCGCCCCGAGGCGTTCACCTGCGGTGTGGGCCTGAGCGGCTTCGCCGTCGACAACGAGCTGCTGGCCATGCTCGACTCCCCGGCCGAGGGACCGGGCCCGCGCCCGTTCTTCTGGGGCCGGGACGCCGAGGATCCCGTGATCCATCCGGACGCCGTCGCCCACACCCGCGCGTGGGCCGAGGAGCACACCCGCCTGACCGTGCGCACCTACCCCGGGATCCTGCACGGGACCGGCCCCGACGAGGTCCGTGACGTGCGCATCTTCCTCGAGCACTCCCTGCGCGCGGCGACGCCCGGGTCCTGACCGCGGGGGTCGCGCGCCGATACTGTGGCGCGCATGGCAAAGAACTCGACGATCGGCCGGTACGCGTCCGGGAAGGTGAAGGACTTCGGGCTGAAGTCGGCACTCGATGAGAACGGCGAGCCCACGGAGGGCTTCGAGAAGGCCCTCTCCACGGTGTTGGCGGTCCAGCGCCCCCTGGTCCTGAAGAACATCCAGCGCATGGCGGCGAAGCACCCGGGGGAGAGCCCGGAGCGTCTCGCCGAGCGGCTCGGGCAGCAGTACCTGACCACCGTCACGGGGGCCGGTGCCGCCGTGGGCGGCACCGCGATCGTCCCGGGCATCGGCACCGTGGCCGCGCTCGGCCTGTCCGGTGCCGCGGTCGCCGGCTTCATGGAGGCCACCGCCCTCTACGCGCAGTCCCTCGCCGAGCTGCACGGCATCACCACGCAGGACCCGCAGCGCGCCCAGGCCCTCGTCATGGGCCTCATGCTCGGCGACGACGCCAAGGAGCTGCTCCGCGAGGCCGCCGCCAAGGCCGGCCGTCCCTACGACCCGCAGTCCAGCCTCAACGCGCTCGCGGGCACCGCATCGGGCACCGGCATCAGCGCGTTCGTGGTGGATCGCCTCAAGAGGACGTTCATGCGCAAGATGCGCCTGCGGCAGGGTGCCGGCTTCGTGGGCCGCGCCGTGCCGTTCGGCGTGGGCGCCGTGATCGGCGGCGTGGGCAACCGCGCCATGGGCAAGGCCGTGATGGAGAACGCCGCGGAGCTCTTCGGCCCCCTGCCGATGGTGATCCCCGGCGAGATCCGCGAGGGCGCCGCACAGGGGCGCGCCGATGGCACCAAGGACGACGGCGGCGTCTTCGGTGCGATCCGTCGCGCCCTGCCCGGCGGCAAGGACGAGAAGGACGACAGGCAGAAGAAGGGCAAGCCCGCCGCCTGACGGCCCCGCCCCCGCGCGTCCGTCGCCCCCGCCCCCGCGCTTTCGAACGTGAGAGAGGGCCTATCTCACGCTCGAAAGCGCCCATTCGCCCCATTTCACGTTCGAAAGTGCGGGGTAGGGGCGGCGGCTCAGAGGAACAGCGTGGCCACCCCGTGGATCGCCAGGCCCGCGAGCGCGCCGACGATCGAGCCGTTGATGCGGATGAACTGCAGGTCCTTGCCCACGAACAGCTCGAGGGTGCGCGCGGTCTGCTCGCCGTCCCAGCGGGCGACCGTCTCCTCGATCACCCCGGTGAGCGCCGGGCCGTAGGAGCTCAGCGCATACGCCGCGGCGCGGCGGGCGTGGCCGTCCACGCGGTCGCGCAGCTCGGGGTCCTCCTGCAGGCGGGCGCCGAGGTCGCGCAGGGCGGCCACGAGCGCGCGATGCAGGTCGGAGGACGGGTCCTCGAGCGCATCCAGGAGCGAGTCCCGCAGGGAGACCCAGGCCCGCCCGGCCCACGCGCGCAGCCGTTCGTCCGCGAACAGGTTCCGCTTGAACCGTTCCACCGAGGCGCGGGTGGCCGGCTCGTTCCGCATCTCGTCGGCGAGGCGGTCGAGCCAGTCGTCGACGGCGCGGCGGGCCTCGTGCTGCCGGTCGCGGCGGATGCCGGCGAGGTATTTGAGGGTCTCGGCGTGCAGTCGCTCGGCGAGGAGGCGGTCCACGAGGTCCGGGCTCCACTCGGGGGAGCGGCGGCGCACCGTCTCGACGAACAGCTCGGGGTGGGCGGCCACCCAGTCCCCGGTGTGGGCGACCACGAGGTCCACCACGCGCTCGTGGTGCCGGCCGGCCACCACGTCCTCCAGCACGCCCGCGAGCGTGGGGGACCAGTCCGGGGCCACCATGTGGCGTTCCATCAGCTGGCGCAGCAGCTCCTGGACGGCGTCGTCGTCAGCCGCGGCCATGGCGCCCCGGGCCGCCGTCGCGATCTCCCGGGCGGTGCGGGCCGCGTTCTCCTCACGGCGCAGCCAGCCGCCGGCGGCCTCGGCCACCTTCAATCCGTCGACCTTCTCGTGGGCGACCTCCGAGTCCAGGAAGTTCTCCTGCACGAACTCGGTCAGCGCGGCGCCGAGCTGGTCCTTCTTCCGCGGGATCAGGGCGGTATGCGGCACGGGCACCCCCATCGGGTGGCGGAACAGCGCCGTGACCGCGAACCAGTCCGCCAGCGCGCCGACCATGCCGCCCTCCGCGGCGGCGCGCACGTAGCCCCACACCGGGTGGGTGTCCTGCAACGGGAACGCGACCACGAACACCACGGCCAGCAGGATGAGCAGCCCCAGGGCGACGGCCTTCATGCGCCGCAGGCCCGCCGCGCGTTCGAGGGCGCCGGCGCTGAGCAGCTGCTGGGCGGGGTCGGGGGAGAGGGACACGGAAGGCTCCTGATCGCGCGCACCGAATGGTCCCCACCAGTTAACCAGCCGGGCACCCTGCGGTGACGTGGCCGGCACACGCGCTCCCTAGCCTGGCGGCGTGCCCGCCCTCGTGATCGCCCACCGCGGCGCCTCCGCCGCCTTCCCCGAGCACACCCGCGCCGCCATGCTCCACGCCCTCGCCGTGGGCGCGGACGGTCTCGAATGCGATGTCCAGCTCACGCGGGACCGCGAGGTCGTCTGCTGGCACGACCCCACCGTGGACCGCACCTCGGACGGGCGCGGCGCCGTCGCGGACCACACGCTGGATCGTCTGCGCGGTCTCGACGTCGTCTCGTGGCACGCCCGGCGTCCGGGGGCCGAGCCCGCCACGACGACGGCGCCGCCCGCCGCGTACGGCGGCGCGGGGGAGCAGGTGCTCACCCTGGCCGACCTCCTGGCGATCGCGACGGCCGCGGACCGGCCGCTGCGTCTGGCCGTGGAGCTCAAGCATCCCTCCCCGTTCGGGCATGAGCTCGAGGAGCGGGTGCTGCGGGAGCTGCTGCGGGCCGGCTGGGACCCGGAGACCGGCCGGGTGGGTCAGGTGCAGGTGTCCCTCATGAGCTTCCATCCGGACGCGCTGCGCCACGTGGCTCCGCTGGCCGGCACGGACCCCCTCTGCCCCCTGATGGACCTCATGCCGACGGAGCTGCCGACCCGGCTCGCGCGGGGGCCGCTGAGCCGGGCGGCGGTGCGTGCGGCGGCGCGTCAGTCGCTGGCGGGGTCCGAGGCGCTCGTCTGGCGCGGCCGAGCCGGGCTGGCGGGGCCCTCCGTGGCCTACGTGCGGGAGCACCTGGCGGACGTGAAGGCGTGGCTGGCGGCGGGGCGACGCCTGCGGGTGTGGACCGTCGACGAGCGCGAGGACGCCGAGTTCCTCCTCGCCCAGGGAGTGCAGGAGCTCACCACCAACCGTCCGGAGGACGTGCTGCGCTGGGTCCGCGAGCGGGCCGCCGCGCGTCGGGAGCGGGTGCCCACCGGGGCCTGAGGGCGCCGTGCCGCACGCGCAGACGCGGCCTGCGTTGCGTTCCTGCCCGCGCTTGTGGCTATAGTCACGTCCAGGAGCGTGCCCGAGGTCACACCCGACGGCGCGGTCCCCTCGCACCCGCGTCTCGGCTGAGACCTCTCCCGGAGGAGCCCCCATGGCCACCCGTCTGCGTCACCGACTCCTGTCCGCCGCCGCGCTCACCGCGGCCGGCGCCCTGCTCGTCACCGGCTGCGCCCAGAGCCAGCGCGACGGCGGCGGCTCCGGCGGCTCGGGCGGGGGCGACGCCGCCCAAGTGGACGGCTCGTTCATCTTCGCCGCCTCCTCCGACCCCAAGAGCCTCGATCCGGCGTTCGCGAGCGATGGCGAGACGTTCCGGGTCTCCCGTCAGATCTTCGAGGGCCTCGTGGGCACGAAGCCGGGCACCGCGGACCCCGCGCCGCTGCTGGCCGAGTCCTGGGAGTCCTCGGAGGACGGCCTGACCCACACGTTCCAGCTGAAGGAGGGCGTGACCTTCCACGACGGCGAGCCGTTCAACGGGGAGGCCGTGTGCGCCAACTTCGACCGCTGGTACAACTTCACGGGCATCCAGCAGTCGGAGACCCTCTCGTACTACTACGGCAAGCTGTTCCGCGGCTTCGCGGACAAGCCCGAGGACGCCGTCTACAAGGAGTGCGAGGCCACCGGCGAGCACGAGGTGAAGATCACGCTGGCGCAGCCGTTCGCGGGCTTCATCTCCTCCCTGTCCCTGCCGGCCTTCGCCATGCAGTCGCCGAAGGCGCTCGAGGAGTACAAGGCGGACGAGGTCGGCGGCACCGCCGAGTCGCCCCAGATGTCCGAGTACGCCCGGGCACACCCCACCGGCACCGGCCCCTACAAGTTCGAGTCCTGGAGCGTGGGCGAGGACGTCAAGCTCACCGCCAACGAGGACTACTGGGGCGAGGGCGGCGAGGTCACGGACATCACCTTCCGCGTGATCGACGACCCGGTGGCCCGCCGTCAGGCGCTCGAGGCCGGGGACATCGACGGCTACGACCTCGTGGCCCCCGCGGACACCGCGGCGCTGTCCGAGGCCGGCTTCAACGTGGTGGCCCGCGACCCGTTCACCATCCTCTACCTGGGCCTGAACCAGGAGAAGGAGGAGCTCCAGGACGTCCGGGTGCGCCAGGCGATCGCCTACGCGATCGACAAGGACGCCCTGATCGCGCAGACCCTTCCCGAGGGCACGGAGCCCGCGACCCAGTTCATCCCGAAGTCCGTGAACGGGTACAGCGAGGACGTCACCACGTACGAGCACGACCCCGCCAAGGCCAAGGCGCTGCTCGCCGAGGCCGGCTACCCGGACGGCTTCACGATCGACTTCAACTACCCCACGGGCGTCTCGCGCCCGTACATGCCGACCCCCGAGCAGGCGTTCTCCAACCTCTCGAGCCAGCTGGCCGAGGTGGGCATCACGGTGAACGCGAAGCCGGCCAAGTGGAGCCCGGACTACCTCGACCAGGTGCAGGGCTCCGCGGACCACGGCATCCACCTGCTCGGCTGGACCGGCGACTACAACGACACGGACAACTTCGTGGGCGTGTTCTTCGGCCAGGAGAAGCCCGAGTTCGGCTTCACCGACGAGGAGCTGTTCTCCGCCCTCGAGGAGGCCCGCCAGATCCCGACGCTCGAGGAGCAGACGCCGAAGTACCAGGAGATCAACGAGCAGATCTCCGAGATCGTCCCGGCGGTCCCGCTCGCCCACCCGGCCCCGTCGCTGGCCTTCGACAAGCGCGTGGCCTCCTACCCGGCGAGCCCGGTCAACGACGAGGTCTTCAACGAGATCGACCTGACCGAGTGAGCCCGGCGGGCCGGGGACGACCCGCCCCGCCGGCGACGACGGCGCCGCGCCCCGGCGCCGTCGTCGCGGGCCCGCCCGCCACCGCCCGTCCCTCGCACCGACCGGCCCGGCCCCCGCGCCGGCATGGAGGCCCCTCGTGCTCAGACTCATCGGCAAGCGCCTGCTGCTGCTGATCCCCACCCTGTTCGGACTGTCCGTCCTGCTGTTCGTGTGGGTCCGCAGCCTGCCCGGCGGCCCCGCCACCGCCCTGCTCGGCGATCGCGCCACCCCCGAGGCCGTGGCCCGGGTGAACGCGGCGTACGGCTTCGACAAGCCCCTGCTCGAGCAGTACGTCACCTACATGGGGCGGCTGCTGCGCGGCGACTTCGGCACCTCGATCATGACGAATCGGTCTGTGGTCGAGGAGTTCGCGGACCGCTTCCCGGCCACGCTGGAGCTCTCGATCTTCGCGATCGTGTTCGCGGTGGTCATCGGCATCCCGCTCGGCTACTGGGCCGCCCGCCATGTGGGCCGGTGGCAGGACGACGTCGCCGTCGTGCTGTCCCTGATCGGCGTGGTGGTGCCCGTGTTCTTCCTGGCGTTCATCCTCAAGTGGGTGTTCGCGGTGAAGCTGGGCTGGCTGCCGACGGACGGCCGACAGGACCCGCGGATCGACGCCACCCACTACACGAACTTCTACGTGTGGGACGGCATCATCACCGCCGAGTGGGACGCGGCCCTGAACGCGCTGACCCACCTGGTGCTGCCCGGCATCGCGCTGGGCACCATCCCGCTGGCGATCATCGCGCGCATCACCCGCGCCTCCGTGCTGGACGTGCAGGACGCGGACTTCGTGCGCACGGCCCGCGCCAAGGGCCTGGCCCCGCGCCTGATCCGGGACCGGTTCATCATGCGCAACGCCCTGCTGCCGGTGAGCACCACGCTCGGCCTGCAGCTGGGCCTGCTGATCTCCGGGGCGGTGCTCACCGAGACGGTGTTCGCGTTCAACGGGATCGGCCGGTTCCTCGCCCAGGCGATCTTCCAGCTCGACTTCCCGGTGCTGCAGGGCTTCATCATCTTCATCGCCCTGCTCTACTCGCTGATCAACCTGGTCGTGGACGTCTCCTACGGCCTCATCGACCCGAGGGTGCGTGTCTCATGAGCGTGAACCTGCCCCCCAGCCCCGGCGGCGGACCCACCGAGCACGCCGTCGACCACGCGCTGGCGCCCGTCGAGGCCGGGGCCACCCAGGCGTCCACCGAGGCCGCCGCGGACGCCCGCGGCACCTCCGTGTGGGGCGCCGCGTTCCAGCGGCTGCGCCGCAACCCGGCGGCGATCGCCGGCGCCGTGATCGTGCTGCTCTTCGTGCTCGTGGCCGTCCTCGCCCCGGTGCTGGCCCCGTACGCGGGCACGGCCACACCCGGCATGCGCGAGATCCGCCCCACCCACGTGCCCGGCCCCGGCGAGGTGGCCGGCTACCCGCTGGGCCTGGACCGCTTCGGCGGGGACGTGCTCTCCAAGCTGATCTGGGGCGCGCAGGCCTCGCTGCTCATCGGCGTCGTCTCGACGGCGTTCGGCCTGGCCGGCGGCATGCTGCTCGGCCTGGTGGCCGGCACATTCGGCGGCTGGGTGGACTCCGTGGTGATGCGCGTCGTGGACATCCTGCTCTCTCGGTGCCGAACCTGCTGCTGGCGGTGTCCATCGCGGCGATCCTCGGACAGACCCCGTTCGCGGTGATGATCGCGATCGGGGTGGCGCAGGTGCCCGTGTTCGCGCGGCTGCTGCGGTCCTCGATGCTCACCCAGAAGGGGTCGGACTACGTGCTCGCGGCGCAGACCCTCGGCCTCTCGCGCGGGCGGATCACGATGTCCCACGTGCTGCCGAACTCGCTGGGCCCCGTGATCGTGCAGGCCACGCTCACCCTGGCCACGGCCGTGATCGACGCGGCCGCCCTGTCCTTCCTCGGCCTCGGCGGCGGCCGCCCCGAGACCGCCGAGTGGGGCCGCATGCTCACCTACGCGCAGGCCGAGCTGGGCATCAACCCGTGGCTCGCGTTCCTGCCCGGCCTGTGCATCGCCATCACCGCGCTCGGCTTCACCCTGCTGGGCGAGTCCCTGCGCGAGGCCCTCGACCCGACCTCCCGGAGGCGCTGACCATGGACCCCAAGCACGACGACGGCGCGCCCGGCCCCGGCGCGACCCCCGCGGTCCCCGCGGCCGGCGCCCCGCTGCTGGAGATCCGCGACCTGGACGTGGAGTTCACCACCCAGCAGGGCACCGTGCAGGCCGTGGAGGGCGCGTCCCTCACGCTCCCGGCCGGAGGCACGCTGGCGATCGTGGGCGAGTCCGGCTCGGGCAAGTCCACCACCGCGATGGCCGCGATCGGCCTGCTGCCCGGCAACGGCCGGGTCACGGCAGGCTCCGTCCGCTTCGCGGGCGAGGAGCTCGTGGGCCTGCCCGAGTCGCGGATGCGCGGCATCCGTGGCCGCCGGATCGGGCTGGTGCCGCAGGACCCGATGTCCAACCTCAACCCCGTGACCCGGGTGGGTCAGCAGATCGGGGAGACCCTGCTGACCCACGGCATGGCGACGAAGAAGGACGTGGGGGCCGCCGTCGTCGAGGTGATGGAGCGCGCCGGTATCCCCGAGCCCGCGCGACGGGCCAAGCAGTATCCGCACGAGCTCTCGGGCGGTCTGCGCCAGCGCGTGCTGATCGCCATCGGCCTGGCGTGCCGGCCGCAGCTGCTGATCGCGGACGAGCCGACCTCCGCCCTGGACGTGACGGTGCAGCAGGTGATCCTGGACCAGATCGGCGAGATGACCCGCGAGCTCGGCAGTTCCGTGCTGCTGATCACCCATGACCTCGGCCTCGCGGCCGAGCGGGCGCAGCAGCTCGTGGTGATGCACCGCGGCCGCGTGGTGGAGTCCGGCGACGCACGGGCCATCCTCGAGGACCCGCAGCACGCCTACACCCGCTCGCTCGTGGCGGCCGCGCCGTCGGTGGCGGCGGCCCGCCTGCTGCCCGAGGCCTTCGATCCCGTGCCCGCCGCCCTGGCCGAGGACGACACCGCGGCCCTCACCACGGTGGCCCTGGCGAAGCAGGACCTCACCCCGCTGGTGGAGATCCGCGACCTCACGAAGGTCTACCCCGTGCGCGGGCACGAGGACTTCACCGCCGCGAAGGACGTCTCCCTGAAGATCCCGCGCGGCAAGACCGTCTCGATCGTCGGCGAGTCCGGCTCCGGCAAGACGACGACGGCGCGCATGCTGCTCAAGCTGATCGAGCCGACCTCGGGCGAGATCAGCTTCGAGGGCAGGGACGTGCTGGCGCTGAAGGGGGAGGGGCTCAAGGACTTCCGGCAGCGCGTGCAGGCCGTGTTCCAGGACCCCTTCTCCTCGCTCAACCCCTCGTTCACGGTGGGCCGGATCATCGAGGAGCCGCTGCAGACGTACCGGCGGGGCAACGCCACGCAGCGGCGGGCGCGCGTGCTCGAGCTCATGGACCAGGTGGCCCTGCCCTCCCACTTCCACCGCCGGTACCCGGCCGAGCTCTCGGGCGGACAGCGCCAGCGCGTGGCGATCGCCCGCGCGCTCGCGCTGAACCCCGAGCTGATCGTGTGCGACGAGCCGGTCTCCGCGCTGGACGTGCTCGTGCAGGACCAGATCCTCACGCTGCTGCGCCGCCTGCAGGACGAGCTGGGGCTGAGCTACCTGTTCATCTCGCACGACCTGGCGGTGGTGCGGCTCATCTCCGACTACGTGTGCGTCATGAAGGACGGCCGGGTGGTGGAGGCGGCCAGCTCCGAGGAGGTCTTCACCAACCCGCGGCACCCGTACACGCGGCGGCTGCTCGCCTCGATCCCGGGCAACGAGCTGGGCATCGCGGTGGACGCGGACGGGACGCACGTGTGAAGCACCGCGGAGTGATGTGAGCGGCGTCGCCCTCGTGCGTGATACTTGCTGCATCACTCGCATCCCCGATCGCAGGAGCATCCCATGGCCCACGCCGTCGACCCCGGGCGCCCCGTGCACAACCCGGACATCGTCGGGTTCACCGACGCCGAACTGAACGAGACGCCGATCCGCCCGCGCTGGAACTCCCTCGGCCCGGGCATCGTCGCCGCGGCCACGGGCGTGGGCGCGGCCGATCTGGTGGCCACCCTGACCGCCGGCTCCCGCTACGGCTACATGCTGCTGTGGGCCGTGGTGCTGGGCGTGATCTTCAAGATCGTGCTCGTGGAGGGCGTGGGCCGCTACTACCTCTCCACCGGCAAGACGATCTTCCAGGGTTGGCGCAACCTCGGGGCCTGGACGTCCTGGTACTTCGGCCCGTACATCCTCATCTGGGGCATCGTGTACGGGGCGACGGCGATGTCCTCCACCGCCCTGCCGCTCGCGGCGCTGTTCCCAGGGGTGGACAGCAAGGTGTTCGCGATCGCCTCGGGCCTGATCGGCCTGGGGCTGGTCTGGCTGGACAGGTACCGGCTCATCGAGTGGCTCATGACGGTGCTGATCGGCGTCATGTTCGTGACGGTGCTGCTCTCCGCGGCGCTGACGGCCCCGAACCTGGGCGAGATCCTCGCCGGTCTCGTGCCGCGCCTGCCCTCCGGCGATCCCCAGGCCATGTTCTACGTGCTCGGCCTGGCCGGCGGCGTCGGCGGCACCATCACGCTCGCGGCCTACGGCTACTGGCTGCGCGAGAAGGGCTGGAACGTCCCGAAGTACCTGAAGGTCATGCGGTTCGACAACGCGACCTCGTACATCCTCACGGGCATCTTCGTGATCGCCACCATGGTCATGGGCGTGGAGCTGCTGCACTCGGCGGGGCTGGCGATCTCCTCGGGCGACAAGGGCCTGTGTCAAGGGCCATTGAGTTCTGCCCATAGGCGGCCAGTGTTTCTTCCCGCTGGTGGCCATCAGAACTGCCCACTGGTGGCCAGCTGGTTTGCCCGTTTGGGTGGTGGTGCTGGCCACCGTGATGGGATCAGTTCAGTGGCATGACTCCCTTCCCGGCCATTGCCTGGGTCATCCGTACGGAGTCTCCGGTGGTCTGGCACACGTGGGCGTGGTGCAGGAGCCGGTCCACGGTGGCGGTGGCCAGGGTCTTGGGCATCAGCTCGTCGAAGCCGGCCGGGTGCAGGTTCGAGCTGATCGCTACGGAGCGTTTCTCGTAGGCGGCGTCCACGATGCGGTAGAGGCCCTCGGCGGCATCGTCGGCGACCGGCAGCAGGCCGATGTCGTCGATGACGATCAGGTCGGCGCGCAGGATTCGGGCGACGGCTTTGGTGATGGTGTCATCGGGCCGGTGGGCCCGGATCATCGCCCCGAGGTCCTCCAGGGTGAACCAGGCCACCCGCTTGCCCTCCTCCACGGCCTGCTGGCCCAGGGCCTCGAGGAAGAAGGTCTTGCCGGTGCCGGAGGGCCCGCAGACCACGAGGTTCTCTCTGCGCGAGAGCCATTCCAGGGTGCGCAGGGACTGCTGGGTCGGGGCCGGGATCGAGGAGGCGCCCGGATCCCAGGTCGTGAAGGTCTTGCCGGTGGGGAACCCGGCGGCCTTGCGCCGGGCGGCGAGCATGGATCGGGCCCGACCGGTGGTCTCCTCGACCAGCAGGGCCTTGAGGACCTCGGCCGGCTCCCAGCGTTGGGCCCGGGCGGTGGCCAGTACCTCGGCGGCGATACCGCGGGCGTGGGGCATCTTCAGCTGCCGCAACAGCGCCTCCAAATCGGCCGGCAGCGCCGGTGCGGCGGTGTTCGGGGTGTGGATGCTCACCGGGCTGCCCCCTCGGTGTTGGAGGTACCGAGGCCGGCCCAGCCGGCGGTGCCCTGGGTCAGGGACCGTTCCTCGGTGGCGGTGTGCATCCCGGTGCGGTGGCCGGCGGCGGTGAGCAGGGAGGCCAGGTCGCCGTGGGCGAAGCGCTGGTGCACCGCGGCCACCCCGAGGGCGCGGTCGACCTGGTCGGTGCCGGCGAGCTTGGCCAGGGTGACGGCCTCGGCCATCTTCTGACCGATCCGGCTGGTGCCGGCCGCGGCGGCCTCCACCAGCCAGGTCCTCGCTCCGGCCCCGATGGCCAGGAACTCGGCCTCCGCCGCCGAACGGGGCACCGGGGTGTAGTCCCCGGGCACCTTGTCCGTCTCGTGGCCGGGGAAGTGCGCGTCGTCGATGGCCGGGGACCCGGGCCGGGCCACCCGGTGCCGGGCGACCTCCACCGGCCCCTGCGCACCGGCGTGCATGATCACCACCATCGAGTCCGGTCCGGTGCCGTGATGGCGCACGAACACCTCGGCCCCGAGCAGGTGCGCGGGCACCGAGTACTGGGCGTTTTCGAAGGAGACCATCGGCGTGTTCTCCGGCACCTTCCGTCCCACCCCGTAGGCCACGGTGTGCGCCGTGGCGGGGATCCGATGCAACGCGCTGGTCTCCTCGGCGAGCATGTGGTCCGGGCGGCGCCGGGTCACCCGGTGCTCCCGGGAGTTCACCATGGCCATGAACCCCGCGCAGGCGGCCTCGAGCTCAGCGAACGAGGCGTACTGGTCCCGCAGGTTGGTGTCCTTCGGGACCAGGTCGGCCTTGGCCAGCTTCACCGCGTTCTCCACCCCGCCCTTGGCGGCCGGATCCGCTGGCTGGCAGGTCAGCACCTCCACGCCGTAATGCCGAGCGAACGCCACGGTGGCCTGGTTACGCACCGGCACCCCGGCCACATGAGAGACCGTCACTGTCTTCTCGTTATCCGTCAGCACATAGGTCGGCGCGCCCCCGATCAGCCGGAAGCACCGGTCCAGGGCGGCGAACACACTCGGAGCCGTCCTATCACGCAGGGCGATGACGATCCGGTAGCGGGACCAGGCCAGCCAGGCCACGAACAGCACCGTCTTGGCCCCGTCGATCGCCGGCCCATCGCCGAAGTCGTACTGCAGCCATGCGCCCGGCTCGGTGATCCAGGGCCGGTGCACCCGGCGCTTCCCGGCCCGCCAGGCGGCCTTCACCTCGGCCACCGCCCGCCGGGTGGAGCGCTCAGAGCCGGTGTAGCCCATTGCGGTGAGCTTGGCGTGCACGACATCGGCGCGGATCCTGCCCGTGGAGGCCTCGACCCATTCCTCGATCTTGGGCAGCCAGACATCGGTGACCTTCGGGCGGCTGGCTCCGGATCCAGGGGTCTGGCCGGCGTCGCGGGCCCGCACCAGCCGGGCCACGGTGTGATGGGAGCAACCGGCCAGCTCGGCGGCGCCCCGCAATGACTTGGTCAGGTCATAGGCACTGAGTATTTTCATGGTTTCTGCGGCATCCTTCATTCAGGGCCTCTTCCTCGCTGGATTCGATTCGACACCGATATCCAACCCGGGGAGGAGGCCCCCGCCGGCTCACGACGCGGCGGGCAACGAGCAACGCGGGCAAACCAGATGGCCAGCACCGGGCAGTTCCCGTGGCCATCACTGGGCAGTCCTCATGGCCGTCAGCGGGTCATTCCCTGGCCACCTATGGGCAGCTTTTCATGGCCGCTTACAGGCCTGCTCGACGTCGGCGACGTGCTGGCCGAGCGCTACGGCTCGGTGTGGTCCACGGTGTTCCTCATCGGATTCTTCGCCGCGTCCTTCTCCTCCCTGCTGGGCGTGTGGCACGGCGTCTCGCTGATGTTCGCGGACTTCTGGACGAACTTCCGCCGGCCCGCCGAGGAGCTGGACCAGGACGACGCGCCGTCGCTGTCCTCGAAGCCCGGCCGCTTCTTCCTGCTGTGGCTGACCCTGCCGCCCATGGCGCTGCTGTTCCTGGACCGGCCGATCTTCCTGATCCTGCTCTACGGCACGCTCGGCGCCCTGTTCATGCCGTTCCTGGCCGTGACCCTGCTGTTCCTGAACAACCGCAGGGACGTGCCGGCCCGCTTCCGCAACGGCTGGGTCCGCAACACCCTGCTGGGCCTGACCGCGGCCGTGTTCGTGGCGATCGGCGGGAACGAGCTGCTCAAGGCCCTGCAGCCAGTGCTCGGAGGGTGAGTCCACGGCGGGGGAGGGGCACACTGGTGTCATGATCGTCGCCTTCTCCGTCGCCCCCTCCGGCCAGCCCGCCGACGCCCACCACCTGCCCGGAGACGAGGACACCGCGTCCGTGCACCGCGCGGTGGCGGCCGCCGTCGCCGTGGTGCGCGCCTCCGGCCTGCCGCACCGCACCTCCTCGATGTTCACCGAGATCGAGGGGGAGTGGGACGAGGTGATGGAGGTGGTGCGCGCCGCCGTGGACGCCGTGTCCCCGTACGGCTCGCGCGTCTCGCTCGTGCTGAAGGCGGACATCCGCCCCGGCCACACCGGCGAGCTGGACGGCAAGCTCGAGCGCCTCGAGTCGGCCCTCGCCGAGGGCGAGGAGCGGCGCGCCGCCCCGGCCCCGCGCGACGGCGACGCCGGGTGACCCCCGGACGCTTTCGTTCGGGAAACGGCGGCGTGTCGAGGCGCTTTCGTTCGAGAAATGGCCGCCGCGCCGGCGGCCCGGAGGAGCAGCCCGTGGCTGAGTCCGTGACCGTGCGCCCTGCCGCACCCGGGGACGTCGAGGCGCTGCTGCGCGTCAAGGCGCGGTCGTGGCGGGAGGCCTACGGCGCGCTCCTGCCGTCCGCGTACCTGGACGCGATCGAGGCCCGGATCCCGGAGGACGTGCCCGCGTGGACCGCGCTGATCGGATCGGACCGTGACCTCTGGGTCGCCGACGACGGCGGCCGGCTGCTCGGCGTGGCGCTCGCGGGCCCGCGTCGCTCGGCGGCGGAGACGGGCCGGACGGGTGCGGACGACGCGGCCGCGTCGCCCGCCGGCCTGCCCGATGTGGAGCTCATGGTGCTCTACGTCCTGGCCGAGGCGTATGGCACCGGCCTGGGAGCGCGCCTGCTGGACGCCGTCGTCGGGGATCGCCCCGCGATGCTGCGCGTCCTCGCCGAGAATCCGCGGGCCGTGGCGTTCTACGCCAAGCACGGGTTCGCGGCCGTGGGGGCGCCGGAGCCGATGACCGGCCCGTGGGCCGGCCTGCACGAGCAGCTGATGGTGCGCCGTCTCCCGCGCGACGGGAATGCGGCGTGAGTCGCCGGTCATCGGCGCGCCGGGGCCGGGCCGCGGGCGGATCCGCCGGCCCCGCCGGGATCGAGCCGGGCGTCCACGCGATCACCCACGGCACCGCCGAGATCCGCGAGGACGCCTTCGAGCCGGACGCGTTCATCCTCTACGTCAACGGCGTCGAGTCCTCGCCGCTGGACCCCGAGCGCCCCGAACGCATGGCCTTCGAGTACATGCGCTGGGCCGCCGCGGCCGTCCGGGCGCACTGGCCGGAGCCCACGCCGCTGCGGGCCCTGCACCTGGGCGGCGCGGGCTGCGCGCTCGCCCGCTGGGTGGACCACGCGTACCCGGGCTCCCACCAGACCGCGGTGGAGATCGACGCCGGCCTGGCCGCCCTCGCCCGCGAGCGCTTCGGCCTGCCCCGCGCCCCGGCCCTGCGCATCCGCGTGGCAGACGCCGCCGAGGTCCTGGCCACGGCCCACCCGGCCAGCCGCGACCTGATCATCCGCGACGTCTTCGCCCCGGACCCCACGGACCTGACCGGTGCCCGCCACATCACCCCGCCGGGCCTCACCGGCCTGGACGCGGCCCGCGCCGCCGCGCGGGTCCTCGCCCCGGGCGGGCTGTACGTGCTCAACGTGGGCGGCGGGCCGGACCTGACGTCGGTGCGGGCGGACGTGGCTGCCGTCGTCGCCGCGTTCGAGCACGTTGAGGTGATCGCGGATCCGCCCATGCTCAAGGGGCGGCGCCGCGGCAACGTCATCGTGGCGGCCTCGGACGCCCCCGTGGCCCGCCCCGCCGCGGACGCCCCGCCCGGCTCCGACCCCCGCGACCGCCTGGCCCGTGCCCTGCGCATGGACGCCTTCCCAGCCCGGCTCGCGGAGGATCCACGCGGCTTCCCCGCGGGCGTCGCGCCCGGGATCACGGGACTCGTCCCGGGCCCCGAGGCGTAGACTGGAGGCACTCGGCCGGGTCCGCCCGGGGCCCGTCGAGCCTGACTCGAGGAGGTCGCCATGTCCGCCCAGACCCAGCCCGCCGCCACCCGCCGTGAGGACGCACCGCTCGGCGTCCTGGTGGGTGTGGACGGCTCCGACCAGTCCGTCTCCGCCGCCCGCTGGGCCCAGCGCGAGGCCGGCCTGCGCGGCGAGCCGCTGACCCTCGTCACCGCCTACTCGATCCCCGCGTACTGGGGTTACGGCGCGGACGCCGGCGGCGCCGTCCTGGACGACTCCCGTCTCCGCGAGGGCGTGCAGGCCCTCCTGGAGGAGGTCGCCGGCAAGCTCGACGCCGACGGGGTGCGTCCGGAGCTGCGTGTGGAGATCGGGGACGCGGCCGGCGTCCTCGTGGAGCTCTCCGCCGAGGCCTCCCTGCTCGTCTCGGGCGCGCGCGGCCGCGGCGGCTTCATGGGCCGCCTGCTCGGCTCGGTGGCCGCCGCGCTGCCCGGCCACGCGCACTGCCCGGTCGCCATCATCCCCGCCGGGGTCGAGGCCAGCCGCGCGGGGGACAGGACCGCCGTCGTGGTGGGCGTCGACGGTTCCGAGCAGGGTCGTGCCGCCGCTCTCGAGGCCGCCGAGGAGGCCCGCCTCCGCCAGGCGCCGCTGAAGCTCGTGTGCGCCGTCCCGCCCCTGGGCGCGAACGCCGCGTGGCTGGCCGTCAGCCTGGACGAGGAGGCCCGCGAGCGGGAGCTGCGCGAGCGTCTCGACGCCGGCGCCGCGTGGATCAGCTCCGAGTTCCCCGGCCTCGAGGTCCTCACCGAGCTCGTGGACGGCACCCCCGTGGACGTGATGGTGGACCAGACCGCCACCGCCCGCCTCACCGTGGTGGGCACGCGCGGCCTGGGCGGCTTCGCCGGTGCGATCGTCGGCTCCACGAGCCGCGGCGTCGCGGACCACGCGAAGGGCCCGGTGCTCGTCGTCCCGTTCCGCGAGGACGTCCGCCTCGGCCGCCGCGCCTCGTTCGGCCCGGTCCAGGACCAGCCGGAGTCCTGATCGGCGCTCAGCCCCAGCCGAGCTCGTGGAGGCGCTCTTCGGAGATGCCGAAGAAATGCCCCACCTCGTGCATGACGGTGACGGTGATCTCGTCCTCGAGCTCGGCGCGGGAGGTGCAGTGGCGGGTGAGCGGGCCGCGGAACACCACGATCCGGTCCGGCATCTGCCACGCGAACTCGGCGCGCTCGGTCAGCGGCACGCCCTCGTAGAGGCCGAAGAGCTCGGTGGTCGGGTCCTCCCAGCGCTGCGGCTCGTACTCGTCCTCCACCACCACGACGACGTTCGTCAGCAGCCGTGCCAGCTCGTCCGGGATGCGGGTGAGGGCCGCGGAGACGGCGTCGTCGAACTCCTGCTCGCTCATCCACGTGGCGGCGGGCTGCTCGGGCGACGGGCGGTGGTCCACGGTGGCTCCTGGGGGTGCGGGACTCCGCGGTGCGGAGGGCGGCCGGCCGGCGGCCGGACTTGCCGGAGGGTGTGCGGCCACCATAGACTCCCAGGGTCCACCTCGGGAATCTCGACACCGGACCTGCCCCTATCGTCTAGAGGCCTAGGACACCGCCCTTTCACGGCGGCGACACGGGTTCGAATCCCGTTGGGGGTACGCAGAACGGCCGCCCTCGGCGGCCGAAACGGCACGTGGAGCGTGGATTTGCACGGCGCTCGGAGGCTCTGCTAGAGTTTCCACTCGTTGCGAAAGCGGCGAGAACAACAGAACATGGCCCTGTAGCGCAGTTGGTTAGCGCGCCGCCCTGTCACGGCGGAGGTCGCGGGTTCAAGTCCCGTCAGGGTCGCTCGGATCGTCCGATCACCGGCATTCGGAAACGGAGTCCGGTGACGCATGGTCCTGGTGACGAAGGTCGCCGGGCTCTGTAGCTCAGTTGGTAGAGCGTACGACTGAAAATCGTAAGGTCACCGGATCGACGCCGGTCGGAGCCACCACTTCGAGAAGGCCCCCCGCAGACGCGGGGGCCTTCGTCGTCCGGGGCGACGGGCCGCTGACAGGCGGCGACGCGGTGGGCACACTGGGTCGATGCCCGATTCCCCCTCCGCCCGCGCGACCGGCGGCGAGACCGCGCTCGTGGTGATCGACGTCCAGCACAGCTACTTCGAGCATCCCTCGCTGGCCGCCCATCAGCCCGAGCTGACGGCGGCGGTCGTGGAACTGCTCCGGACCGCGCACGAGGCCGGCCGTCCCGTCTTCCTGGTGCGGACCGAGCACGCGCGGGACCGCTCCACGTGGACGTTGAACATGCTGGCCGACGGCGAGGGCTTCGCCTTCCCGGGCACCCGGCAGGCCGCTCTGCTCGACGGGGTCGCGGCGGCCGCCCCGGACGCCGTCGAGCTCGTGAAGACCCGGGACTCCGCCTTCCACGGCACCGGACTGGCGGCCGAGCTGCGGGGCCGCGGGGTGGATCGGCTCCTGCTGTGCGGCGTCTCCACCCACAGCTGCATCGCCGAGACCGCCACGGCCGCGTTCGCCCTCGACTTCCACGCCGCGATCGCGACGGACGCGATCGCCTCCGAAGAGCCGGCGCTGGCCGCCGCGATGCTCGACTTCCTCCGCGCCGAGATGCGTCAGCCGCTCCTCGGGCAGGACGAGGCACTCACCCTCCTGCGCACCGGCCTCGTCCCCGACCGGGGCTGAGGGGCGGTCACAGGATTTCGACGTCGCCCTCGTCCGCACGCGTGCGGTCCTGGGCGTCCTCCTCGATGTGCATGGCGGCGGACTCCGCATTGCGCAGGGAGTCCGGGGCGCGTCCCTCCCCGGCCCAGTGCTGCGGGTCGTCCGAGCCGCCGCGCACGGGCTGGCCGTCGCGGCCGTCCTGCGGCGCGGGGTCGCCGGCGGCGTTGGGATCGGCGAGCAGGTCCGTCTCGAGCTCTCGTTCGTCCTCGCGGTCCTCGAAGGGGACGTCGGTCATGGTGCGGTCCTTCCTCTCGCGGGCGGGCCCGTCCGGCCCCGCCGTCGTCGTGGTGCCCCACACCCTAGTGAGGCCGCCCACGCGTCACCAGGGGGCGCCCGCGCCGGGGCCGTGGGCGCGGTCACCCGGCCGGGTGAGACCGTCCACTCGGCCGCGTCTCAGGCGGGGGGCCTGCGCGCGGGACCACGTAAGGTCGGGAGGATGAGCGATCCGACACCGCCCTCGACCGAGCCCATGATCCCCGAGCAACCCGGGAACCATCCGTCCTCGGCGACCGCCCCCGACGCCGGCGTCGCCCCTGCCACCTCCGCCGCGGCCGCCCGCGACCGCGTCCTGCTGCCGTGGGTGTTCTGGCCCTCCGCGGTCATCGTCCTCTCCTTCGTGGTGGCCGCGCTGCTCGCCCCCGAGCAGATGACCGTGGGCATCGGCCTGGTCCAGCAGGCCATCATCACGAACTTCTCGTGGTGGTACGCCCTCGTCGCCCTGTTCTTCGTGCTGTTCTGCGGCTACCTCGCGTTCTCCCGGAAGGGGCAGATCACGCTCGGCAAGCCCGATGAGAAGCCCGAGTTCTCCACGCTGTCCTGGTTCTCCCTGCTCTTCGCGGCGGGCATGGGCATCGGCCTCGTGTTCTTCGGCATGACCGAGCCGCTCATGCACTTCACCGATCCGCGGCCCGACGTGGCGGCCGCCAACCCCACCCAGGCGGAGGCCGCCCAGTCGGCGCTGGCCACCACGTTCCTGCACTGGGGCCTGCAGCCCTGGGCGATCTACGCGGTGGTGGGCGTGGCGGTCGCGCTGGCCATCCACCGGCGTGGCCGTCCCCTCGCGCTGCGCTGGGCCTTCGAGCCGCTGATCGGCGAGCGCCGCGTGCGCGGCGGCTGGGGGCACCTGATCGACAACATCGCCCTCATCGGCACCGTCTTCGGCGTGGCCACCTCGCTGGGCCTCGGGGTCACCCAGATGTCCGCGGGCCTGCGCGCGCTGGGCATCGTGCCCGAGGACAGCCCCTGGCTCGAGTACGCCATGATCGGCGCGGTCACCTGCGTGGTGCTCTACACCGTGGTCTCCGGCGTGGAGCGCGGCATGAAGTGGCTGTCCAACACCAACCTGATCCTGGCCGCCGGCCTGCTGCTGTTCATCGCGATCGTGGGGCCCACCGCGTTCCTGTTCAAGGAGATGGTGCAGTCCCTCGGCTCCTACATGCAGTACTTCTTCGCGAACTCGCTCAACGTCTCCGCGTTCTACGGCGCCGAGGGCGACGCGTGGCAGGCCGGCTGGAGCGCGTACTACTGGGGCTGGTGGATGTCCTGGACGCCGTTCGTCGGCATCTTCATCGCCCGCATCTCGCGCGGCCGCACCGTGCGCGAGTTCATCGCCGGCGTGCTGCTGGTGCCCACCATGGTGGGCGTGGTCTGGTTCGGCATCCTGGGCGGCACCGCGATCTTCCTCGAGACCACCCGCCCGGCCGGGTACACCTCCGTGGTGGGCGCGGACGGCGCCATCGACTCGAACACCGCACTGTTCCAGGTGCTCGAGCAGCTGCCCGCGGGCATGCTGCTCGTGGTCGGCGCCATCATCCTCTCGGGCATCTTCTTCATCACCTCCGCCGACTCGGGCTCGCTCGTGATGGGCATGCTCGCCACGGGCGGCGACGTGAACCCGAAGGCCACGGTGAAGATCTTCTTCGCCATCGCCACCTCGCTCATGGCCGCGGCCCTGCTGGCCGCCGGCGGCCTGTCCGCGATCCAGGTCCTGGCCATCACGATCGGCCTGCCGTTCTCCGTGCTGATGCTGTTGATCTGCCTGGCCACGTTCCGCTCGCTCGGCTACTCCGTGGCGCGGGTGGAGGCGGTGCGCCGCAAGGCCATGCTGGCCTCCATCAAGGACCGCCTGGGCCTCGAGTCCGACGACGACGAGGTGGTCGACGCCGGCCCCGTGGCGGCCACGCAGTGGTGGGCCTCGCTGAGCCGGGACCACCAGCAGCGGATCGCCGATGCGGCCGCCGGCGTCCCGGCCCCGGAGGGGCCTCGCCGCACCCGGCTGCGCCGCCACGAGCACTGACATCCGGCCCCCGGGCACCCTCCCGGCCCCGACGAGAACGGCCCCTGTCCCGCGCGGGACAGGGGCCGTCGTCGTCCGGGGGTCAGTCCTCGTGGGACTGGCGGGTGCGGACCACCGGCAGGGTGCCGGTGCGGTCGTGGGCCGCGGCCGACGTACGGGTGCCCGTGACGAACCAGGCGAGGGTCAGGACCGCGACCCACACGAGACCGATGATGAGCGCCTGGCGCGAATCCGGGATGGTGGCCATGGTGATCACCACGGTGGCCACGAACGCCAGGCCCAGGTAGGTGCCGACGTCGCCCAGCGGCATGGGGAAGGGGGACGGCTCGGCGCCCTGCTCCGCGACGCGCCGGCGCATGGTGCGGTGGGACAGGAAGATCATGGCCCAGGTCAGCACCACGGCGAACGAGGCGACGCCGGCCACCAGGCTGAAGGCGTTCGGGTCCACGGTGATCAGCACCGCGCCGAGCACCATCACGCCCAGCATCACGGCCACGGACAGCCACGGCACGCCGCCGCGGTTGGTGTGGGTGAAGGCCCGGGGCGCCTGGCCGTCGTGGGCCATCGCGTAGAGCAGGCGACCGGACGCGTAGATGCAGGCGTTGATCGCGGAGACGGCGGCGGTGAGCACCACGAAGTTCAGCAGGTGCGGGGCGAAGGGGACGCCGAGGCCCTCGAAGATCTGCACGAACGGGCTGGCCTTGCCGTCCACCTGGTTCCAGGGGACGAGGGCCATGATGACCGTCATCGTCAGCACGTAGAACAACAGGATGCGGATCGGCACCGTGTTGATGGCCTTGGGCAGCACCTCCTCCGGGTTCTTGGCCTCGCCCGCGGCCACGCCGAGGGTCTCGATGCCGCCGAAGGAGAACGTCACGATGGTGAGTGCGGTCAGCACGCCCAGGATGCCGTGCGGCAGGAACCCGCCGTGGTCCACGAGGTTCGCCAGGCTGGCCTGGGTGCCGTCCGCGGTGGAGGCTCCGGTGAAGAGCAGGATCACACCGCCGAAGATCATCGCCACGATGGCCCCGACCTTCACGAGCGTCAGCCAGAACTCGGCCTCACCGAAGTTGCCGACGTGCGTGAAGTTGATCAGGCCGACCACGAGGATCGTGGCCGCGACCCAGGCCCAGGCCGGGACCCCCGGGAACCAGAACGCCATGTACGTGGTGATGGCGGCGGTGTCCGCGACGATCACGACGGCCAGCTCGAAGACGAAGGTCCAGCCGGTCACGTAGCCGGCGAAGGGGCCGAGATAACGGGAGGCGTAGGCGGCGAAGGACCCGGAGACGGGCTCCCGGAGCGTCATCTCGCCGAGGGCGCGCATCACGAGGAACACGGCGGCGCCCGCGACGAGGAAGGACAGGATCACGCCCGGCCCGGCGGCCTGGATGCCGCCGGCCGAGCCGTAGAAGAGGCCGGTGCCCACCGCCGTGCCCAGGGCGATGAACATGATGTGCCGCTGGCTCAGGCCGCGGTGCAGCTGCCCGCGGTCCGCGGTGGCCGCGCCGGTCTCGGCGACGCGGGAGCCGGAGGGGGAGGTGCTCACGTGAAGTCTCCGCTCGAAGGGGGGGGTGGATCAGGACACGCCATGGTGACTCGTGATACAGCGTTCATGCCACTTTGTCCGGTGTGATGCAAGTCATCGTGGACGTTACGTCGCGTTCGTCCGGCCAGGCCGGATGATGTGACCTCGCCCACCGCGGATTCCCCGCGGAAGGTCCGTGGCGCCCCGGCGGGTCCCGGGGCGCGCCGGGCTCAGTCCATGAGCAGCCACGCGGCGGCGTCGTGCGCGAGCCGCCCGTCCTGCACGGCCTCCGCCTCCTCGAGGGAGAACAGGGCCCGGGAATGGTTCGCGGGCAGGTCGACGGGCTCGGTCGACAGGTTCGCCATCACGAGCACGGTGCGCGCCGGGATCGGCTCGCCCGAGCCCAGGTGCCGGCCACCGCCCGAGGTGACCGTGAACGCCAGCACGCCGCGTGCGGGGTCGTGGTGCTCGGACCACGCGAACGTGCCCGTGCCCAGGTCGAGCTCGCCGCGGATCTGCAGCAGACGCCGGTACAGCTCGAACACGGAGCCCTCGACGCCGACCTGCCGGTCCGCCGCCAGCGCTCGGAAGGACGCGGGCTGGGGCAGCCACGGCGCGGCGACGCCCTCGGCGGCGGACGCGGGGCCGTCGTCGTCCGCGGGGGTCGAGAAGCCGTAGGACGGCTCGTCGGCGGCCCACGGCAGAGGGATGCGGCAGCCGTCGCGGCCGGGCTCCTTGCCGTCCGTGCGGAAGAAGTACGGGTCCTGGCGGTGCTCGGCGGCGAGGGTGGTGTGCTCGGGCAGGCCCAGCTCGTCGCCCTGGTAGATGTACGCGGAGCCGGGCAGGCCCAGCTCCACCATCGCGGCGGCGCGGGCCCGACGGCGACCGACCGCCTCGTCTGGCTGCTCGTCCTCGGCCGTGATGCCGGCGGGGTAGGAGCTCGGGTCGGCGAGGCCGTAGCGGGAGGCGTGGCGCACCGTGTCGTGGTTCGAGAGCACCCAGGTGTTCGGGGCGCCGACCCGGCCGGCCTGCTCGAAGGACCGGTCGATCGCGTGGGTCAGCGAGGCGGCGTCCCAGCCGGCCATGAGGTAGGTGAAGTTGAAGGTCTGGTGCATCTCGCCGGGGCGGACGTACCGGAACATCCGCGAGAGCGGGGCCACCCACGCCTCGGCCACCATCATCGGCTCGTGGTCGTAGGAGTCCAGGACCCGCCGCCAGTCCCGGTAGACCTCGTGGACGCGGTCCTGGTCCATGAACGGGGTGAGCGGCTCGAAGGTGTCCGGGTCGAACGTGGGGTCGGCGTCCTCGCCCGCGTCCGTGACCATGCCCATGCGGGAGTGCTCGGCGTCCGGGTAGCCGGGCTGCTTGATGAGCCCGTGGGCCACGTCCACCCGGAAGCCGTCCACGCCGCGGTCCAGCCAGAACCGCAGGATGGAGCGGAACTCCTCGCGCACCTCCTCGTTCTCCCAGTTCAGGTCCGGCTGCGTGGTGTCGAAC
Source organism: Micrococcus sp. GPGPB33 (assembly GCF_037853785.1). Lineage (NCBI taxonomy): Bacteria > Bacillati > Actinomycetota > Actinomycetes > Micrococcales > Micrococcaceae > Micrococcus > Micrococcus sp. GPGPB33. The sequence continues at coordinate 514,429 of NZ_JAQMWO010000002.1, read as the reverse complement.
AGGTGCAGGTACCACTGGCCCGGGGTGCCGTCCGCCTCGGTCACACGGGTCCAGGCCCCGCCGCCGAACGTGGACTCCCAGTTGTTGGGGGGCAGCTCGCCGTGCTCGCCGCGGCCCTCGGCGAAGTGGTAGCGGGCGCGCTCGGGGGAGCCGGGGCCGGCGGCCAGGGCGGCCTGGAACCACGCGTGCTCGGACGAGGTGTGGTTCGGCACGAGGTCCACGACCACGCGGATGCCGGCCTCGTGCGCGGCGGCGATCATCTCGTCCGCGTCCGCGAGCGTGCCGAACCGCGGGTCCACGGCGCGGTAGTCCGCGACGTCGTAGCCGGCGTCGTGCTGCGGGGAGAGGTAGAAAGGCGAGAGCCAGATCGCGTCCACGCCGAGCTGGGCCAGGTAGTCGAGGCGCGAGGTGACGCCGCGCAGGTCGCCCATGCCGTCCCCGTCCGCGTCCGCGAAGGAGCGCGGGTACACCTGGTAGATCACGGCGTCCACCCACCACGGGGTGACGGGCCGGTTCCGGGCTTCCGAGGGCGGGGTGCTCAGGCGCTGCGTGGTCATGGGATCCACCCTAGGCCCGACGCGGGAGCGCGCGCCCCGCGTGGGCGGCGTCGGCGGCGTGGTGTGCGTCTCGGACGCCCGGGGCAGCCCCACCCCGGTGCGCCGGGCCGGCTCAGGTCAGCCGGGCCAGCATCCCGACGGTGGCCCAGCGACGGTTCAGCCGTTCCTGCGCGACGCCGGCGGTCGCCTCGTCGCCCTCCTCGAGCGCGTCGATGAGCGTCCACAGGTCGAAGACGGAGTCGTCCGGCCACACGTGCCGCGTGAGGCCGCCGTAGTCCAGCTCGACCCACGAGTCGGGGTGGAATGCGCCGAGCCACTCCACCATCACCGTGAGCTCGCCGATCAGCTCCGCATCCGGGGCGTGCCGCGCGAGCACCGCCGCCGCGTGCCCGGCCCGCTCCCGGGCGGCCACGATCGGGGCGCGCCGGTACGCCGTGCGCTCGCCGTCCACGAGGCGCTGCACGGGCTCCTCGGGGTCGAACACCGTGAGCCAGCCGTGCGGCACACCCCACGTGGCCGTGCGCGTCTGCACGCGGTGGTGCTCCGGCGCACCGTCCTCGTCCTGCGGGTCCTCGCCCGCCGCGTCCGGGTCGGGGGAGAGGCCCCACTCGTCCTCGAGCGCCACGAGCGCGCGGCCGCGGTTCATGGCGCGCGCCGCCGGCGGGATGGCGGCCTCGTGCAGCCGCGGCAGCATCGTCTCCTCGAGCATGGCCGCGGCCATCTCGGCGCGCAGGCCCCGCTCGTCCGGGCAGTAGAACGCGGAGCGGTGCTCGTCCTGGAGGACCCGCACCAGGTCGTCCTCGCCGGGCTCCGGGAACGGGTCGGCCACCGGCCGGGCCAGGCGACGCCGGGCCCGTTCGGCCGCCTCGGCCTCGACCTCGGCACGGGTGCGGTGGCCGCCGGCGATCAGCCGCGCCTGGACCGCGTCCGGGAACGCGGCCAGCGGCTGGAAGACGCGCAGGTGCGCGGTGCCGCGCGCGACACCCGGGGGCGGGCCGCCGTCGTCGTGGGTCATCGCGGGCTCGTCCGTGGTTCAGCCCAGCTCGACGACCACGGGCGCGTGGTCCGAGGCGCCCTTGCCCTTGCGCTCCTCGCGGTCGATCCAGGCGTCCGTGACCGTCCGTGCGAGGGCGGGGGAGCACAGCTGGAAGTCGATGCGCATGCCCTTCTTCTTGGGGAAGGCCAGGCCCGTGTAGTCCCAGTACGTGTACACGCCGGGGCCGGGGTGGCGCGGGCGCACCACGTCCACCAGCCCGGCGTCCTCGAACGCGTGGAACGCCGCGCGCTCGGCCGGGGAGACGTGCGTGTAGCCCTCGCGCTGGAACAGCTCGATGTCCCACACGTCCTCGTCCTGCGGAGCGATGTTCCAGTCGCCGGCCAGGGCGAGCCGGGTGTCCGGGTCCTCGGCGAGGCGAGCGGCCGCGTGCTCCTGGAGCACGCGCAGCCACTCGAGCTTGTAGCCCATGTGCTCGTCCTCCAGGCCGCGCCCGTTGGGCACGTACAGGCTCCACAGGCGCACCGGGGCGACGCCGTCGGCCGCCTCCGCGCCCACGGTCGCCCCGATGGCGCGGGACTCCTCCTGCGGGTCCACGCCGCCCTTGCCGAAGTGCGGCTGGCCGGGGAAGCCGCGCTGCACGTCGCTCAGGCCGACGCGGGAGGCGATGGCCACGCCGTTCCACTGCGAGGTGCCGTTGTGCACCACCTCGTAGCCGGCGCGCTCGAAGAGCTCCCAGGGGAAGTTCTCGTCCCGGCACTTGGTCTCCTGGATGGCCAGGACGTCGATGTCATGGCGCTCGAGGAAGGCCTCGACGCGGTCGGCGCGGGCACGGAGGGAGTTGACGTTCCAGGTGGCGATCTTCACCCGGCCAGGCTATCGAAGGGCGCGGACACCGTGGGATCGGCGCCTCAGCGCCACCAGTCGTCGTGGATCGTCACCGGCGTGGTGCGCTTGTGGCGGCTGCGGAGCCAGATGCCCTCGAGCTTCTCCGCGACCTCGGCGGGGATGTCCTTGCCCTCGAGGTAGTCGTCGATGTCCTCGTACGTCATCCCGAGTTCGGCCTCGTCCGTCTGGCCCGGCGTGCCGTCCAGCAGGTCCGCGGTGGGCACCTTGTTCCACAGGGGCTCGGGGGCGCCGAGTTCGCGGCCCAGCGCCCGCACCTGCCGCTTGTTCAGGCCGGCCAGCGGCAGGACGTCCGCGCCGCCGTCGCCGAACTTCGTGTAGAACCCGGTGATGGCCTCCGCTGCCTGGTCCGTGCCGATCACCAACTGCCCGTGGGCGCCGGCCACCGCGTACTGGGCCGTCATGCGGATGCGGGCCTTCACGTTGCCCTGGTTGTAGTCCGAGATCGGCTCCCCCACGGCCTCAGCGAAGGCGGCGGCCAGACCCTGCACGGCCTCCGCGATGTTCAGGGTGACGTCCTGATCCGCACCCACGAAGTCCATGGCCGCCCGCGCATCCGCCTCGTCGTGCTGCACCTTGTAGGGCAGGCGCACGGCGGTGAACCGGGGGTTCTCGCGGGAGGGTACGACGTCGGCGCCCACCCCCGCCTCACCCGGCGGGGTGGTGCCGGGGCCGCCCAGGGCGACGGCGTCCGTGACGCCGAGCTGGGCGCGGCGACGCTCGACGGCGAGCTGGGCCAGCCGGCCGCCCACGGTGGAGTCCACGCCGCCGGAGATGCCCAGGACGAAGCCGGACGCGCCCGTGGCCGCGAGGTAGTCGACGAGGAAGGCCACGCGCCGTTCGACTTCGGCCGCCGGGTCGATCTCGGGGAGGACGCCCTGCTGGGCGATGATCCGCTGCTGGAGTTCACGCATGCCGGTCAGCGTAGGACCGGCCCCGCGCACGGGGACAGGGGCGGTCGGCGACGACGGCTCACGCGTCCGGGTGCCCCAGGTTGCGGGCGATGCGGCGCAGGACGCGGACGGCGTCGTCGATCTGGTCCCGCGGGACGTCCGCCGTCGCCTCGGCACGCAGGGCCTCGACCGCCTCACCCACGCGGGCGCCCGCGGTGCGGCCCGTGGCGGTGAGGGTGTAGAGGTCGCCCTCGATCGTCACCCAGTGGGACTCGACCAGCTCCTCGATCTGACCGGACACCGCGCCGCGCTGCTCCTCCTCGAAGCCGGCCTCGAGCTCGGCGCGGGACTGCGGGGCCACCGTGAGGGTGTTCAGCAGCTGCCACTGGACGCGGGTCAGGCCGTGCTCCTCGAGGCTCTCGGCCACGCGCGCCGCGATCAGGCCCTCGGTGAGGGTGAGCCAGTGCGCCAGGGGCAGGCCGGAGGGATGCTGGACGGGGGCGTCGTCGTGCGGGATCTCGCTCATAACCCGAGCCTAGCCAGGCCGGGACGGAATCGGCAGGGGTGGCCGGGCTCGCACTAGCATGGGCGGCATGACCGACGCGCAGACCCCCACCGTCCCCACGCCCGAGCAGGACCGCGAGCGGCTCAAGCAGCTCATCCAGGAGCTGGCCGTGGTGCACGGCCGGGTGACCCTGTCCTCCGGCAAGGAGGCGGACTACTACGTGGACCTGCGTCGTGTCACCCTGCACCACGAGGCCGCCCCACTGATCGGCCGCGTGATGCTGCGCCTGCTCGAGGAGAACGGGATCGAGTTCGACGCGGTGGGCGGCCTGACCATGGGCGCCGACCCCGTGGCCACCGCGATGATGCATCAGGCCGGCACCGCGGGCCGCGCGCTCGACGCGTTCGTGGTGCGCAAGGCGCAGAAGTCGTACGGCATGGGCCGGCAGGTGGAGGGCCCGGGCGTGGACGGGCGCCGCGTCGTCGTGCTGGAGGACACCTCGACGACGGGCGGCTCCGCGCTGACCGCCGTCGAGGGCGTGCGCAACGCGGGCGGCGACGTCCAGGCCGTGGCCGTGATCGTGGACCGCGCGACCGGCGCCGCCGAGCGCGTGGCCGAGGAGGCGGGGGTGCCGTACCTGTACGCGTTCGGCAAGGACGAGCTCGGCCTCGACTGAGCCTCGGCCGGCCCCGCGCACCCGGCCTACAGCCAGTCCGCGCGCTTGAACAGCACGAACAGCGTGAGGGCCACCGCCAGCATGAGTCCCAGGGCGAACGGGTAGCCGAACGCCCAGTGCAGCTCGGGCATGCCGTCGAAGTTCATGCCGTAGACCGAGCCCACCAGCTGCGGCGCGAAGATGATCGCCGCCCAGGACGAGATCTGCTTGACCTGTTCGTTCTGGGCGATCGACTGCTCGGCCAGCCGCTTCGACGCCAGCGTCGAGTCCAGCTCGAGGGCGTTGTTGAGCATCTGGCGCATGGTCATCACGCGCTCGTTGATCTGGACGGCGTGGTCGTGGACGTCGCGCAGGCGGCGCAGGTTCTCCACCTCGAGGCGCGCCTGATCGCTGAGTTCCTCGTCCTCCCAGGCGTGGGCGTCGTCGCGCCGGGGCAGGCCGTCGGCGTCGAGGCGGCGGGTGTCCTCATGCAGGCGGGTGCGCACCTCCTCCTGGAGCTGCTCCACGATGGACGGCAGCGCGCGGATGGCGTGCTGGAAGTTCAGCACCTCGCGGGAGAGCTCGTAGATGCGCCGGGAGACGTGCCCGTCGCCGGCGAAGACCTGGTCCTCGATCTCCGCGATGTCCTGTTCGAGGCCGTCGGCCACCGGGAAGTAGTCGTCCACGACACGGTCCAGGATCTCCAGGGTGACCTGCCACGGCCCCATCGCGAGGCGCTCGCGGCCCTCCGTCTCCAGGGACCGTCGCACGGCGGCCAGGTCCGGCTCCTCCGCGTGACGCACCGTCACCACGTAGTGCTCACCGGTGAAGACGCTCAGCTCGCCGAACTCCACGGTCTCGGTGCGGTCGACGTAGCGGGCCGGGTGCAGGACCATGAACGAGTCCTCGCCGTAGCGGTCCAGCTTGGCGCGCTCGCCTCCGGCGAGGGCGTCCTCGACGGCGAGCGGGTGCAGGCGCAGCTCCTCCGCGACCGCTTGGAGCTCGGCCACGTCCGGGCGGTACAGGCCCAGCCAGGCCATGCCGCCGGTGCGCTCGCACTCCTCCCAGGTGTCCTCGAGGGTGGAGGGGGCGTGGACGCGCCGCCCGTCCACGTACACGGCGTTGTCGATCATGCTCACCAGGACATTCTCCCCGACGGTGGCCCCCGGCGTATTCCAGGATGCGCGCGCTACGGTGGCGCCATGAAGACTCCGCGCCATGCCCCGCCCGTCGTCCGCGACGGCAAGACCCTCCTCCCCGCCCACGCCGTCTCCACGGCCCCGGTCACCGCGTTCGGTCTGATCGGCGGCTACCTGACCGCCCGTGAGACCGGCATCCGCCCGCTCGGCGGCGTCGTGCTGGCCGCCGCCGGCCTGTACGCCGGGCGCACGTGGCTGGCCAAGCGTGGGCCCGCCGTCGCCGGTGGCCTGGCCGCCCTGTACCTCGGCGGCTTCGGCGCCTCCCACCCGCTGGCCAAGAAGATCGGTGCGTGGCCGGCGGTGCTCTCCGTGGCCGCGGTGTCCGCCGGGGCCGCCTGGGCGGCCGTCGACCGGTCCGAGGCCGGCCGCTGAGCGAGCCCGCGCCGGCCGAGGACGGCGCCGCGCCCCGCGAGGTCGGCGTCGGCCCGTGGACCGGCCCGTGGCCGGAGGACCCCCGCTACGACCCGGAGCTGCTCGCGCACGGCGACCGCCGCAACGTCCTCGACCGCTACCGCTATTGGCGCCTCGAGGCGATCGTCGCGGACCTCGACGCGCGGCGGCACCCGTTCCACGTCGCCATCGAGAACTGGCAGCACGACCTGAACATCGGCACCGTCGTGCGCACCGCCAACGCGTTCAACGCCGCCGGGGTGCACATCATCGGGCGGCGCCGCTGGAACCGGCGCGGCGCCATGGTCACCGACCGCTACCTGCACGTGCGCCACCACGAGACGGTGGCGGCGTTCACGGAGTGGGCGGCGGGGGAGGGGCTGCCCGTGCTCGGCGTGGACCTGTTCCCCGAGTCGGTGCCGGTGGAGACCTTCGACTTCCCGCGTGCCTGCGTGCTCGTCTTCGGGCAGGAGGGGCCGGGGCTCTCGGCGGAGGTGCGAGCGGCGTCGAGCGCGGTGCTGTCCATCGCGCAGTACGGCTCCACCCGCTCGATCAACGCGGGCGTGGCCGCCGGCATCGCGATGCACGCGTGGATCCGGCAGCACGCGGCCGTCCCCTGAGTCCGGCGCGAGCCAGACGATTCCGCGCTGAAAGGAGCCTCTGGACCGCAGATTCGTCTGGCTCGCGGCGCAGGACGGCGCAGGACGGCGCAGGGTGGCGCAGGACCGCGCCGACGATGTGCGGCGTGACGGCCTCAGCCCGCGAAGGGGCGGGCCGGCAGGCCCGTCACCCCCGGGCGGACGGCGAACAGGGCCCCGGCCAGCGGGTCCTCGCCGCGCTCCAGGTTCTCCCAGGAGGTGGTGATGTACAGGGTGCCGAGGTCGTCGCCGCCGAAGGTGCACGCCGTGGTCTTCTGCACGGGCACCTCCACCACCTCGTCGAGCGTCCCCTCGGGCGTGTACCGGTGGATCTGCCCGTGGCTGATCACGGCCACCCAGATCCCGCCCTCGGCGTCCACGGTGAGCCCGTCCGGCTTGCCCTCGCCGTCGAGCACGTCCACGAGCACGCGGCGGTTCGTCAGGCCCTCCTCGCGGGAGTAGTCGAACACGGCCACCTGCCGTGTGGGGGTGTCGTTGTAGTAGGCCCGCGTGCCGTCCGGGCTCCACTCGAGGCCGTTGGACGTCGTCGCGCCGGTCAGCACGACGTCCACCTCGCCGGCGCCGCCGTCGGGGCCGGGGGCGAGCCGGTAGAGGTTCGCGGCGCCGGGGGTCTTGGCGTACGCCATGGTGCCGCAGTGGAACCGGCCGTCCGGGTCACAGCCGCCCTCGTTCATCCGGATCCCGGCGTCCGCGCCCCACAGCTCGGGCAGCGTCGTCAGCTCGCCCTCGGGCGAGATCAGGGCGAAGCCCCGCTCCACCGCGACGACGGCGCCACCCCCGCACGCGGGCGCAGCGCGGCGGCCACGTCGCCGACGTGCGTGCGGTCCACCGTCCCGTCGGTGCGCAGGGACAGGACGTCCCCGGCGAGCATGTCCACCCAGCGCAGGCCGCCGCCGGCGGTCACGCCCTCGGCGGCGCTGCCCCACGAGGCGGCCCAGACGGGGCCCTCGCCGTGGTAGGCGATGGGATCGGTGACCTGCTCGGCGCGCATGACTGCTCCTTCGGTGGGCGGGACGGTCCTGGCCCCGACGCTAGCCGAGGCTCAGAACCACCCGCACGAGTCGGCGGTCCAGCGGTCGGCGAGGGTCGCGTCCAGGAACGCCCCCATCCGCGGCAGCGAGGCCACGTGGCCGCCCACGTGGGTCGGGGTGAGGAGCGGGTCGAAACGCACCCGCGCGCCCTCCGCGCACCAGCGGCGGCCCAGGTCGCGGCCGGTGCGGTACGGGATGACGTCGTCCGTGACGGAGTGCGCGATCATCACCGGCACGTCCGGACGGCGGCCCGGTGCGCCGATCCGCTGCTCGGCGAGGATCCCGGCCAGCTCGGCATCGGAGCGGACGAGCTCAGGGAAGTCCTGCCCCGTGTGGGTCAGTGTGGCGGAGTCGAGGTGCGCGTAGGCGAGGCTGCCCACCATGCAGGTCTCGGCCGCGCCGGCGAGGGCCGTCAGGCCGGTCTCGTTGAGATGCGTGGCCGGGTCCACGTCGTACGCGGCGAGCTGCCCGGCCATCGCGTAGAGCAGGAAGGCCGCGTAGAGACCGCCGTCGATCCGGCCCGCGACCTGCACGAGGTCGGCCGGCGGGGCGCCCGCGTAGGCGCCCTTGAGGTCCAGCTCCGGGGCGTAGTCGGGCGCGAGCTCGGCGGCGGCCGCGGCCGCCCCGCCGCCCTGTGAGTAGCCCGCGAGCGCGACCGGCGCGGTCGCGGTGACGCCCGACCCCGACACCTGGGCGGCCGCGCGCACCGCGTCGAGGACGGCGTGCGCCTGGGCCTCCCGGACCATGTAGGTGTGCGCGCCCGGGGTGCCCAGGCCCTCGTAGTCGGTGACCACCACGGCGTGGCCGCGGCTCAGCAGGGACGTGATCCCGACGCCCTCGTACTGCACGCCGGTGGAGAGGGTGCGGGACGGGGCGCAGCGGTCCGCCGCCCCCTGGGTCCCCACTGCGTAGCTGATCACGGGGCGCTCGCCGCCGCCCGTCCACGGGGCGGTGGGGGTCAGCACGGTGCCGGTCACGGCGATGGGTCGGCCCTGGGCGTCCTGCGAGGCGTACATGATGCGCGTGGCGTGCGCCGGCACCTGCACCAGCCGCACCGGGTCCAGGTAGAAGGCGGTGGGCTCGGTGCGGATCAGGGCGCCGGGGGTCGCGGGCACGACGGTGGGCGGCAGGTAGAAGGGGTCGTCGGCCGAGGCGGCCGCCAGGGCGTCCCGGGCCGCGTTCCAGCGGGCGTCCTCGGCCGCCGTGGCCGGCTGCGAGAGGTCCTCGACGGCGGAGCTCACCTCCGGCGCGTCCGGGGCAGGGGCGGACTCCTGGGCCAGGGCAGCGTGCGGCGCGCCGAACCCGGCGACGACAGCCAGGGCGGCGGCCAGGGCGAGGGGGCGGGAGGGGCGGCGTGCGGGGGCCATGGCGGTCTCCGGTCTCTCGGATGCGAATGTGACGCCGCTCACCCTAGGCCAACGGCGGGGTCGTGCCCAGGCCGGCGTCGCCGTCGGGTCCGGGACCCTGGGGCGGGTCCGGCCGCGCGGATAGGATGAGCCCGAGGGTGTCGCGCTCGCCGCGCTCCCCCCGCCTGCCCGAGTCGACGACGCCTAGGAGCTGCAGCATGCCCATCGCATCCCCGGAGAAGTACGCCGAGATGATCGACGCCGCCAAGAACGGCGCCTTCGCCTACCCGGCGATCAACGTCACCAGCTCCCAGACCCTGAACGCCGCCATCCGCGGCTTCGCCGAGGCCGGCTCGGACGGCATCATCCAGGTCTCCACCGGCGGCGCCGCCTACTTCTCCGGCTCCTCCGTGAAGGACATGGTCGCCGGCTCGCTGGCCTTCGCCGCGTTCGCGCGCGAGGTCGCCAAGAAGTACTCCGTGAACATCGCCCTGCACACGGACCACTGCCCCCAGGACAAGCTCGAGGGCTTCGTCCTGCCCCTGCTGGACGCCTCCGAGGCGGAGGTGAAGGCCGGGCGCGACCCGATCTTCAACTCCCACATGTGGGACGGCTCCGCCGAGACCCTCGAGGAGAACCTGCGGATCGGCCGCGAGCTGCTCGCGCGCACCCACGCCAACAAGCAGATCCTCGAGGTGGAGATCGGCGTCGTGGGCGGCGAGGAGGACGGCGTGGCCCACGAGATCAACGAGAAGCTCTACACCACCGTCCAGGACGGCATCGCCACCGTGGAGGCCCTCGGGCTCGGCGAGCACGGCCGCTACCTCACCGCGCTGACCTTCGGCAACGTGCACGGCGTCTACAAGCCGGGCAACGTGAAGCTGCGCCCGGAGATCCTGCAGGAGATCCAGCAGGCCGTGGGCGAGAAGTTCGGCAGGGAGCGCCCGTTCGACCTCGTGTTCCACGGCGGCTCCGGCTCCGCCGCCCAGGAGATCGCCGACTCGGTGGAGTACGGCGTCGTGAAGATGAACGTGGACACGGACACCCAGTACGCGTTCACCCGCCCGGTGGCCGGGCACATGTTCGAGAACTACGACGGCGTCCTGAAGGTCGACGGCGAGGTCGGCGACAAGAAGCAGTACGACCCCCGCGTGTGGGGCGCCAAGGCCGAGGAGGCCATGGCCGCCCGCGTGGTCCAGGCCTGCACCGAGCTGAACTCGGCCGGCAAGAGCATCGGCTGACCCCCCGTCCGCCGCGCCGGCCCGCACCCTCGCGTGAGGGTGCGGGCCGGCGTCGTTTCAGCCCTCCCGCTCCTCCTGGGCCTGGAGGAACTCGAAGACCTCACGCTCGTCCACACCGGGGAAGGTCTGCGTGGGCATGGCCGCCAGCAGATGCGCGTGCATGCGGGCCGCGGGCCACACGTGCCCGCCCCACGCGGCCTCGAGCTCGGGGTCGGGGCGGCGGCAGCAGCGCGGATCGGGGCACGTGGAGGTGACCCGGTGGCGGGTGTCCGCGCCGCGGAAGTGCCGGGCATGCTCGAACGGGGTGCCCACGGAGAGGGCGAACAGCCCGTCGGGGCCGTTCTCGATCATCGAGGTGCACCAGAACGTCCCGTTGGGCGAGTCCGTGTACTGGGCGTGGGCGCGGAACCGGTCGTTGCGGGAGAAGGCCTGCCGTGCGCCCCACTTCCGGCACGCCTGCTGGCCCTCGATCGCACCGGTGTGGTCGGCGGGGAACACGATCCCGTCGTTCTCGTAGGCCTTGTGGATCACCCCGGTCTCGTGGACCTTCTGGAAGTGGCAGCGGATGCCCAGGTCCACGGTGGCCAGGTTGGTGAACCGGTGCGCGGCGGCCTCGTAGGAGACGCCGAACGCGTCCTTCAGGTCGTCCACGGACAGGTCCCGGCGCTTCTGGGCGGCCCGCAGCAGCGACGACGCCGCCCGCTGCGGCATGAGCAGCGCGCCCGCCAGGTAGTTCACCGCCACACGCTGGGCGAGGAAGTCCTCGTAGTCCCGCGGCTCGCCGTGGCCCAGGACGGCGGCGGCGAGGGCCTGGAGCACCACGGTGCGGCGGTCATGGTCTGAGGAGCGGGAGCCGCTGATGTGGATGCGCCCGTGCTTGAGGTCCGTGACGGAGCGCGTGGAGTGCGGCAGGTCCGGGACGAAGCGCAGGGTGAAGCCGAGGTGCTCGGCCAGCTCCGAGACCGCGTGCAGGCCCAGCGGCCCGCCCGTGTGGCCGATCGCGTCGAGCAGCCGATGCGCCTCGGCCTCGAGGTCGGGGTAGTGGTTGTCCACCGCGCGCATCCGGGCGCGCAGCTGGGCGTTGGCGCGGCGCGCCTCCTCGGGGGTGGCGGCCTGCTCCTCCAGGCGACGGCGCAGCTCGGCCTCCAGCCCCGCGATCACCTCGAGGACCTCGGTGGGGGTGCGGGGCCCGATGCGCAGCGGCGGCAGGCCGAGGGAGGCGTAGTGCTCCGAGCGCGCGAACCGTTCGACCTCGATCTCCAGTTCGGCCCGCCGGGTGGGGGCCCGGCCGGTGAGCAGGTCCTCGACCGGCACGCCCAGGACCTCGGCGATCCGCTGGACCAGCGAGAGCCGCGGCTCGCGGCGGGCGTTCTCCACGAGGGACAGGTGCGAGCCGCTCACTCCCGTGCGCTCCGCGAGCTGGTCCAGGGTGAGGCCGGCCTGCTTGCGCAGGTGCCGAACGCGGCGGCCCAGCGCGACGGCGTCCACGGTCGCGCTGTCCTCGGGAAGCGGGCGGGTCATCATGCGCGGAACTGTAGACGGAACCGGGGAGGAGATCACGTGCTTCGGAAAGAAAGTCACATTCTTGACAAGCGGGGGGCCGTTGCCGTGATCCAGGCCACATGGGGGCGCAAGGACTGTCACGTTCTGACCCAGTGGCAGGAACGGCCGGAGTTTCCACCGATTTTGTGCTCCAGAGGGCCTTGCCTGGGGCCAAGGTGGATGTCAACGGCAGCGACGGACACGTCGCACCGAACCCTTCACCGAACCGGACCGATCCTCAGGAGGACGTCATGACCACCCAGCCCCACCACTCCACTCCCGCCTCCGCCGAACAGCTCCAGCACGACTGGGACAACAACCCCCGCTGGGCCGGCGTCGAGCGCAGCTTCACCGCCGAGGACGTCGTCCGTCTCCGCGGCCGCGTCCAGGAGGAGCACACGCTGGCCCGCCGCGGCGCCGAGAAGCTGTGGACCCAGCTGAAGGACGAGAACGCCCGCGGTGAGTTCACCAACGCCCTCGGCGCCCTCACCGGCAACCAGGCCGTCCAGCAGGTCAAGGCCGGGCTGCGCGCCATCTACCTCTCCGGCTGGCAGGTCGCCGCGGACGCCAACCTCTCCGGCCACACGTACCCGGACCAGTCCCTGTACCCGGCCAACTCCGTGCCGCAGGTGGTGCGCCGCATCAACAACGCCCTGCTGCGCGCGGACCAGATCGAGCACGCCGAGGGCGTCAGCACCGTCGAGGACTGGCTCGTGCCGATCGTGGCCGACGCCGAGGCCGGCTTCGGCGGCCCGCTCAACGCCTACGAGCTCATGAAGTCGATGATCACCGCCGGCGCCTCCGGTGTGCACTGGGAGGACCAGCTGGCCTCCGAGAAGAAGTGCGGCCACCTCGGCGGCAAGGTGCTCATCCCCACCGGCCAGCACATCCGCACGCTCAACGCCGCCCGCCTGGCCGCCGACGTCGCCGACGTGCCCAGCGTGATCATCGCCCGCACCGATGCCGAGGCGGCCACCCTGATCACCTCGGACGTGGACGAGCGCGACGCCGAGTTCATCACCGGTGAGCGCACCGCGGAGGGCTTCTACAAGGTCCGCAACGGCGTCGAGCCCTGCATCGCCCGCGCCAAGGCCTACGCCCCCCACGCGGACCTGATCTGGATGGAGACCGGCACGCCGGACCTCGAGCTGGCCCGGAAGTTCGCCGAGGCCGTCAAGGCCGAGTTCCCGGACCAGATGCTGGCCTACAACTGCTCGCCGTCCTTCAACTGGAAGAAGAACCTCGACGACGACACCATCGCCAAGTTCCAGCGCGAGCTGGGCGCCATGGGCTACACCTTCCAGTTCATCACGCTGGCCGGCTTCCACGCCCTGAACCACTCGATGTTCGACCTGGCCAAGGGATACAACGAGCGCCAGATGTCCGCGTACGTCGAGCTGCAGGAGCGCGAGTTCGCCGACGAGGCCCGCGGCTACACCGCGACCAAGCACCAGCGCGAGGTCGGCACCGGCTACTTCGACGCCGTGTCCACCGCCATCAACCCGGACAGCTCCACGGTGGCCCTGGCGGGCTCCACGGAGTCCGGCCAGTTCCACTGATCCGCTCAGCCGAGACCGCGAGGAGGCAGTCCCATGAGCCCGCAGACCACGACCCCCACCCTGCACGAGATCCATGCCGACGACGCTCGGGAGCACACGCCCCTGCCGCATGACGTGAGCACCCAGGCCATCCCCGTCGTCATCCCCGAGGGCGCCGCCCCCGTGGTGACCGTCCACGGGCCGGTCGACGGGCGGCAGGCCGAGATCCTCACGGACGAGGCGCTGGCGTTCCTCGGCCGCCTGCACCGGCTGGCCGAGGACCGCCGCCGGCGGCTGCTCGAGGAGCGGGAGTACACCCAGCGCCGCATCACCGACGGATGGAACCCGCACTACCTGCGGTCCACCCGCCGGGTCCGCGAGGACGACTCCTGGCGTGTGGCGCCGCTGGCCCCCGGCCTGCAGGACCGCCGCGTGGAGATCACCGGCCCCGTGGATCGGAAGATGACGATCAACGCCCTCAACTCGGGCGCCTCGGGCTGGCTCGCCGACTTCGAGGACTCCTCGACGCCGTCCTGGGACCGGATGCTGGACGGGCAGGTCAACCTGTTCGACGCGATCCGCGACCAGATCGACTTCACCTCCCCCGAGGGCAAGGAGTACCGGCTGCGCGAGCGCGAGCTCACGGACCGGCCGACCATCATCGTCCGCCCGCGCGGCTGGCACCTCCTCGAGGACCACATCCGTGTGGACGGCGAGCCGATGGCCGGCGCCCTCGTGGACTTCGGCCTGTACTTCTTCCACAACGCCCACGAGCTGATCCGCCGCGGCCACGGCCCGTACTTCTACCTGCCCAAGCTCGAGTCCCATCTCGAGGCGCGGCTGTGGAACTGCGTGTTCGTGGCGGCGCAGGACGAGCTGGGCATCCCCCAGGGCACCATCCGGGCCACCGTGCTGATCGAGACGATCACCGCGGCGTTCCAGATGGAGGAGATCCTGTACCAGCTACGCAACCACGCCGCGGGCCTCAACGCCGGCCGCTGGGACTACATCTTCTCCATCATCAAGAACTTCCGGGACCGCGGGGCCGAGTTCGTCCTCCCGGACCGCTCGGAGGTGACCATGACCCAGCCGATGATGCGGGCCTACACGGAGCAGCTGGTCCGGGCCTGCCACCGGCGCGGCGCCTCGGCGATCGGCGGCATGTCCGCCGTGATCCCGGACCGCCGGAACGAGGAGGCCAACGCCGCCGCGCTGGAGAAGGTGCGCGCGGACAAGGCCCGCGAGGCCGGCGACGGCTTCGACGGCTCGTGGGTGGCGCACCCGGACCTCGTGCCGGTCGCCCGGGAGGAGTTCGACGCCGTGCTCGGCGAGGCCCCGAACCAGATCCGCACCCGCCGTCGCGAGGACGTGGAGCCGGACGAGGCCGCCCTGCTCGACGTCGCCGCGACCACGGGCTCGGTGACCGAGGCCGGCGTGCGGATGAACATCGAGGTCGGGATCCGCTACATCGAGTCCTGGCTGCGGGGGAACGGCGCCGCCGCGATCCACGGACTCATGGAGGACGCCGCCACGGCGGAGATCTCCCGGTCCCAGATCTGGCAGTGGGCCCACAACGGCACCGGTGTGCAGCTGACCGAGGGCGGCGTGCGGACCGCCAACCGCGGCTGGATGGAGCAGCTGATCCGCGAGGAGCACGCTCGGATCCTCGCCGGCCCGCTGCCCGAGGGCCACCGGTTCGAGGACGCGGTGCGCGTGTTCTGCGAGTCGGCCCTGCCGCCGGAGTACCCGGCGTTCCTCACCCTGGGCGCGTACCGCCGGCACTTCGCCGGTCAGGACGACGCCGCGGCGAAGGCCTGATCCGCCGGGCCCCACGACGACGGCCGGCCACCTCACGAGGTGACCGGCCGTCGTCGTGCCGGGTGTCAGTCCCCGGACGTGGAGGGGGACGGGGAGGCCGAAGCCGACTTCGTCGGTGACGGGCTGGCCGACGCCGAGGCGGACGCCTCCGCGGCCCGCTGGGATTCGGCGGCCTCCCGCGCGGCGCCCTGGAACGGCCGCGGCGGCTGGCCGGGGGCCACGGGGCCGGGGGCGCCCTCGGGGCGGTCGATCGTGGACTGGTTGTTCAGCAGCTCGTCGGGCACGCGGCCGGTGGGGATCTCCCGGGCCTGGGCCAGGGTCTCCTCGTCCATCTGCGCGTTCAGGAAGAACGGCGAGCTGAGCTTGATGACCTCCTGGAAGTCCCCGGCGTCCTTCAGCACGGTGTCCGCGAGGTGGTCGCGGGTCTCGGTGACGAGGGTGGTGCTCTGCGCGACCGGCGAGTTCTTCACCTGGGTGAGGCCGCCGTTGGCGTCGCCGAAGCCCTCCATGGAGCCCATGGTCACGGAGACCATCTCGCTGCCGTCCTCGGAGCAGGCCCACGCGGTGCGCTGGGGCAGCAGGGGGCGCCGTCCTGGCCGCCGACCATGCCGGGGCGCAGCAGGGCGAGCAGCCCCTTGCCGGTCTTCGGGTCGAACGTGTACTCGTCCGCCACGGCGGCGGGCTCCTCCTGGCACCACTCCAGGCGGGAGCCGTCGAGGTTGTGCTGGTAGTGGACCTGCGCCAGGGGCATGCCGGGGCTGTACTCGAAGTAGCCGTTGTAGACGCAGGTGAGGAACTCGTGGGTCTCGTCCTGCGAGGCGAACAGCTGCACGATCTCGATGTTCGAGCTGTCCGGGATGTGCGTGGCGACGGCGTCCAGGGTGCGCTGGTCCAGGACGTCGCGCGTGCAGTCCATCACGGAGACGGTGTCGTTGCGGACCGCGGCCGTGTTCTTCCAGGCCTCGGTGGCGGCGCCGTCCTTGATGCCCGGGCCGACGGTCTCGAACGCCTGACGCGGCTCGGCGCGCGGGGTGCCCTCGGCGGACTCCGACGCGAGGGCCTCACGGACGCGGGACGCCGCGGCGGACGCGGGGTCGGTGGGGCTCTCCGTGGCCGAGCCGGCCGCGGCCGAGGCCGCCGATCCGCTGGGCGCCGCGGCGGTCGACGAGGCGGGCTCACCGGACTGGCCGGCCGAGCCGCAGCCGGCCAGGGCGAGGGCGAGGGCGGCGACGCCGACGGCCAGCGGGGCACGGCGGCGGGCGGGCGCGGGGTGGGTCATGGAGGCTCCTTCGACGGCATCGGCGGCCCGGCCCCGGGAGCGTGGGGCTGCGGACGGACGCTGCGCCTACGGTACCGGACCGTCCTGGACGCGGGGACGGCGATCCGTCCGGCGTCCGGCGCCGTCGATAGACTCGGCCGCGACCGCATCGTCCGCGAGGAGAAGAGGCATCCCATGTCCGAGTCCCTGATCGGCAAGAACCTGATGGAGCCGCCGGCCACGCGCCTGCCGGAGGAGCCGGAGGTGCTGGCCCGGCTCGAGGCAGGTGACCTGCCCGAGGACATCGTGCCGGTGGCGCCCGAGTCCTCCCTGGTGTGGGCGCTCATGGCGGAGGACGCGTGGGCCGAGGGCCGGACCGTGGACTCCTATGCGTACGCCCGCGTCGGCTACCACCGGGGCCTGGACGCGCTGCGCCGGGCGGGGTGGCGCGGCGCCGGCCCGGTGCCGTACGCCCACGAGCCCAACCGCGGCTTCCTGCGCGCCCTGTACGCGCTGGGCCGCGCGGCCGCCGGGATCGGGGAGTCCGAGGAGGTCGAGCGCATCCGCACCTTCCTGCGGGATTCGGACCCCACGGCCGCGGAGCAGATCGAGGCCGACCAGGGCCGCGCCCGGGGCTGAGCGGAGCCGTGGCCAAGCTCTACTTCCGCTACGGGGCCATGAACTCCGGCAAGTCCACGGGCCTGCTGCAGGCCGCCTTCAACTACGAGGAGCGCGGCCAGCGGGTGCTGCTGGCCAAGCCGGAGGTGGACGTGAAGGGGGAGGGCGACGTCGTCTCCCGCCTCGGCGTGACCCGCGCCGTGGACTTCCTCGTCCCGGCGGGAGCGGACGTGCGGGAGCTGTTCCGCCGGCACGCCACCGGTGACGACCCGGACGCCCTCGTGGGGCACGTGGAGGCCCCGCCCGTGGCGTGCCTGCTCGTGGACGAGGCGCAGTTCCTCGAGCCGGCGCAGGTGGACGACCTGCTGCGCATCGCCGTGCTCGACGGCGTCCCCGTGATCGCCTACGGGCTGCGCACCGACTTCCGCACCCGCTCCTTCCCGGGCTCCGCGCGGCTGCTGGAGCTGGCGCACTCCCTCGAGGAGCTGAAGACCATCTGCCGGTGCGGCCGGAAGGCGGTGTTCAACACGCGCAAGGTCGTGGACCCGGCCACGGGCGCCGAGCACTTCGTGTTCGAGGGGGACCAGGTGGCGATCGACGGCGTCCAGGTGACCTACGAGTCCCTGTGCGGCACGTGCTACCTGGCGGAGTCCGGCGGTGCCCTGGGCTGAGGCGGCCATTGCCAGGCAACTGCCAGGCTGCATGACGGCTGCGCCCATGCTCGGTTCGTACGGTGGAACCGCTTCATCGAGGTGCGAGTGATGAAGGTGCGAGTGATGACAGGCGAAGGGCCCCGGTGATCCCGGGGCCCTTCGTCTGTCCTGCCCCGGCCGGCGTCGGCCGATCGGGTCAGAGCGAGACGAGCAGGAGCGTGCCGCCGAAGACGAGCCCCGACGCGAGCAGCACGACCGTGGTGTACCCCAGGATGTCGCGCATCTTCAGGCCGGCGATCGCCAGAAGGGGGATCGCCCAGAACGGCTGGATCATGTTGGTCCACTGGTCGCCGTAGGAGACGGCCATGATGGTGATGGCCGGGTCCACGCCGAGCGCGTCGCCGGCCTGGAGCATGATCGGGCCCTGCACGGCGAACTGTCCGCCGCCGGAGGGGACGAAGAAGTTCACGAGGCCCGCGGCCAGGAACGCCAGCAGGCCGAACGTCACCGGGTTCGAGATCGCCACGAAGGCGTCCGAGAGCACCGCCACCAGGCCGGTGGACGTCATCATGCCGAGGATGCCCGCGTAGAGGGGGAACTGCAGCAGGATCTCGCCCACGTTGGACGCGGCCGACTGGGTGAGGCCGATCAGCTCGTGCGGGCTGCGCACCAGCAGCAGGATCAGCGCGAGGAAGGACCAGTTGACGATGTCCAGGGTGAGGGTGCCGCCGCCGACGAAGTGCATCACCAGATAGACCACGAGCATGGCGCCCACGAGGAGCGTGGGGACACGGGAGGCGTCGAGGCGGTCCGCCGGCGTCTCGATCTCCGGTGCGGACACGGCGTCCTGGTCCCTCGCGTCGATCTCCAGCTCCACGATCCGGTCCCCGGTGCGCGGGGCGACGAGGAACAGGGCCAGGGCCACGACGAGCACGGTCACCACGACGGCGGTGATGTTCCACCAGGAGAAGGTGGTCTCCGAGACCGGAACCGTCCGGCCGTCCAGGCTCTCCGTGAGGAACGAACCGGGGGTGGCGGCCGTCAGCGGGCCGGAGCCCGAGTACCCCATGTGCCACACCACGAACCCGGAGAACCCGGCGGCCACCAGCATCGGGAAGTGCAGGACCAGCCCGCGCTCACGGGCCTGCGCCGCGACCTCCTTGGCCAGCAGCGCACCGACCACCAGGCCCAGGCCCCACGTGATGAGGGAGGCCGCTGCCGCCACCACGAACACGAAGATGTAGGCGGCCAGGGGCGTGCGGGGAATGCTGGCGAGCCGGGCGAGCAGGCGGCGCACCGGGCCGGTGTTCGCCAGGATGTGGCCGAGCATGAGAACGAGCGCCATCTGCGTGATGAACGCCAGCAGCCCGGACAGGCCGTCACCCCAGCCCACGACGACGTCGGCCGGCCCGGCCGGAGTGAGCAACAGGACTTCCTCTGTTGTGAGGCGGGCCTCGGCGCTGGAGATGGCCTAGGGCGTGTCTGAGAATGGCTCCAGGGACCCGCTGAGATCCGGGGAGCCATGTCCCGGTTGCACGTCGCCTCCGACGCCCGATCGGAGCTGATCGCCCCGCTGCTCCAGACCGCACGGGCCGGCAGGGTCGACCCTTCTCGAATGTCCACACGATGGTCGAAGCGATCATCTGCCGGTGCAGGTGCGGGACTCCGTGGCGGGATCTGCCTGAGGTCAACGGGCCCTGGCAGACCGCGTGGAGTCGGCATCGACGCAGGGTGTGGGCACTGGTCTGTCCGGAGGCTGACTCGAGGACTCTTGTTCGTACCCTGTCTGTCATGGCCACCCCTCTCCTGGAGCTCGCCGCGAGTCGAGGCGTCTGCTTCCCGCTGCGGGCCCGCCGGCTGACCCTCACCCCGTTCCGGGGTCTCGATGCGCCCGCCGTATGGGGCTTCTGCCGTCTCGAGCAGGTGTGGACGTGGACCTCCGGCCGCCCGGAGAGTGAGGACGCGCTGCGAGAGTCCTATCTCGCGGCGGGGGACCGCCTCACCGTGCGGGCCGGAGACGTCATTGTCGGTGTCGGGAAGGTCGCGGTGCAGGACGCGTGGAGTCAGGGCGGCCCGCGGGAGGAAGCCCGGGACGCCCAGGCCGAGCTCGGCTGGACGATCGATCCGCGCCAGGCGGGGCAGGGCTATGGCACGGAGCTTGCTCGAGCCCTGCTGGGCTTCGCGTTCGACGATCTGGGTGTGCGACGCGTGGAGGCTCATGCCTTCGCGGACAACGCCCCGAGCCTGCGCATCATGGAGAAGGTGGGGATGCGTCACGAGGGCACGTTCAAGGAGGAGTCTCTGCATCTCACGCGCGGCTGGGTGGATGGCGCCACCTACGCGATGCTCGCCTCGGAGTTCCATTCGCCCCTTACGCAGGAGTGATCCCGCCGGCCGGGACCGCATGATCTGCCGCTCCGCCTCCGGGGGCCGTGTGTCAGCATGGGGCTGTGAGCAGGGTGGGGAATGAGTGTGAGTGGCGGTGGCGCATCGGTGTGGCGTCTGCCCTGGTGGGCTCGGCCGGTGTGTTCGCGGGACTGCGGCAGGACCTGGGACTGGGCTGGGGTCTGACGCTGGTGGCCTTCACGGCCCTCGGAGCGATGCTCACCCTGCGAGGGGTGCATCACCGGGTCGAGGCGGAGCAGGCTCGCCGCAACGTGTTCTACGCCGGGGCCGGCTCCACCGCGTGGGTGATGCTGCTGATGGGGGCCGCGCCCGTTCCGGGGCTGGTGCTGAACGCGATCGACGACGCCGGCGTCCGGGCGGTCGGGGCCGGTCTGCTCGGCGCGGTGCTCACTGCCGCCGCCCACGGCATCCTCGCGGCGACGACGACGCTCGAGGAGCAGCCCCGGCCCGAGCCGGTCCCTCTGGACCGGCGCAGGCGCTGACGTCGGGGTCATGGCCCCCCGCTCCTGAACACTGTTCAATGAACACTGTTAGAGTCCCTCGGGTCAGACCCGCCCGGGGCCGAGCCCCGCCCACCGGAGAGGCCATCATGACCGCCACCCAGGACGCCCCCGCCGTCGACCCCCGCCCCGCCGCCCTCGACCCCGAGGCCCTCGTGGACCGCATCGAGGCGGGCCACCGCCTCACCGCTGAGGAGGCCGTCGCTGTGCTGGACGCCCCGGACGCGGACACGTTCCGCATCGTCGCGGCGGCCTCGCGCCTGCGCGAGAAGCACTTCGGCCGCACGGTCAAGGTCAACTACCTGGTCAGCCTCAAGACCGGCCTCTGCCCGGAGAACTGCACCTACTGCTCCCAGCGGCTCGGCACCGAGGCCGAGATCCTGCGCTACACGTGGCTCAAGCCGGAGGAGGCCGTCCGCCAGGCGGGCCTGGGCATCGCCGGCGGCGCCTCGCGCGTGTGCATGGTCGCCTCCGGCACCGGCCCCACGGATCGCGACGTCGACCGCGTGGCCGGCATGGTCGGCGACCTCAAGGCCCAGCACCCGGACGTCGAGGTGTGCGCGTGCCTCGGCTTCCTCAAGGACGGCCAGGCCGAGAAGCTCAAGGACGCCGGCGTCGACGCCTACAACCACAACCTCAACACGGCCGAGTCCCACTACGAGTCCATCTGCACCTCCCACACCTACGAGCAGCGCGTGGACACCGTGCAGCGCGCCGGCGCCGCCGGCCTGTCCTCCTGCAGCGGCCTGATCGCGGGCATGGGGGAGACGCACGAGCAGCTCGTCGAGGCCGTCCTCGCGCTCCGCGACCTGGACTCCGACTCCATCCCCGTCAACTTCCTCATGCCCTTCGACGGCACCCCGCTGCAGGGCCACCAGCAGCTCACCCCGCTCGAGTGCCTCCGGATCCTCGCCATGGTCCGCCTGGCCTGCCCGGACAAGGAGCTGCGCATCGCCGGCGGCCGCGAGATGCACCTGCGTTCCCTGCAGCCGGTCGGCCTGCAGGTGGCCAACTCGATCTTCCTCGGCGACTACCTCACCTCCGAGGGCCAGGACGCCGAGGCGGACCTGCAGATGATCGCCGACGCCGGCTTCACCGTGCTCGGCGCCGAGGAGCGTGCGCAGCAGGCCGCGGCCGACGACGGCGCCTCGGCCGGCGGCTGCTGCGGCGGCACGGACGACGCCGGCCCGTGCGGCTCCGGTGCGGCCGTCGCCTCGGAGGCCGGGGCCGCGGAGGACGCCCGACCCGACACGGGCGCCGAGGGCACCGTGAAGCCCGAGCTGCGCCGTCGGGGTGCGGGCACGGCCGAGCCCGCCAACGCCTGAACACGCCGTGACCGTGACGGTCAGCGCGTCATGTCGGCGCGCTGACCGCCGTCGTCGGGAGCGTGCTCAGCGAACGGCGCGGATCCGCCGCACCACGCACACCACGATCACCGCGAGACCGGTGAGCGCACTGACGGCCACGAGGGCGAGGCCGCCCACGATGCCGACGTCCATCGCGGTGCTCGTGCCGAGCAGGTCCATGAGCACCGGGGTCGTGGCGCCGGAGTCCGGGTGGTCGCCGCCGTCGGGGAAGATGATCGCGGCCAGCGCGAAGGACCCCCAGGAGATGCCCAACAGCGTGTGCAGCAGGCGCCCCAGCCGGATGCCGCCCCGCTGCTCATCCTGCGGGTTCACGCGGGGCAGGAGGAACAGGCTCCCCACCATGAGCACGAGGACGAGTTCGTGGGGCAGGGCGCCGAAGACCATGTAGATGACCGTCATCCAGCCGTTCGCGCCGAAGTTGGAGCGCAGGGCGAGCGCGATCAGGGGCAGGGCGAGGAGGGCCAGCGCCCACGGCAGCACGGCCCAGGGGCGCCACGTGCCCACGCTCGGGCCCTTGCGGGTGGGGGTCGGGGAGGCGAACTCCGAGTGCTGGGTGCCGGGCGCTGCGGTGCTCATGGCGCCAGCGTAGCCAGAGGGTGGCATCCGTCACGCTGGTAGGATTCGGGGGTACGGCCTCCGTGCGCACCGCAAGGGGGCGTTTTCCATGTACGGGCCGGTCCGGGACGACCCACGGCCCTGAGGAGAGATGCAGATGCCAGCGATCGCGATCGTCGGAGCCCAGTGGGGCGACGAGGGCAAGGGCAAGGCCACCGACCTGCTGGGCGGGCGAGTGGACTACGTCGTCAAGCCGAACGGCGGCAACAACGCCGGGCACACCGTCGTCGTCAACGGGGAGAAGTTCGAGCTCAAGCTGCTGCCCGCCGGCATCCTCTCGCCCAACGCGGTGCCGGTGATCGGCAACGGCGTGGTGGTGAACCTGGAGGCGCTGTTCGAGGAGATCGACGGGCTCGAGTCCCGCGGCCACTCGTGCGAGCACCTGAAGATCTCCGCCAACGCCCACCTCGTGGCGCCGTACCACCAGACCATGGACAAGGTGACCGAGCGGTTCCTGGGCAAGCGCGCGATCGGCACCACCGGCCGCGGCATCGGCCCCACCTACATGGACAAGGTGGCCCGCCTGGGCATCCGCGTGCAGGACATCTTCGACGAGTCGATCCTGCGCCAGAAGATCGAGGGCGCCCTGCGGCAGAAGAACGAGCTGCTGGTGAAGCTCTACAACCGCCGCGCCGTCACCGTGGACGAGATCGCCGAGTACTTCCTGGGCTACGCGGACCGCCTGCGCCCCATGGTCGTGGACTCCGTGAACCTGCTCAACGACGCCCTGGACGAGGGCAAGGTGGTGCTCATGGAGGGCGGCCAGGCCACCTACCTGGACGTGGACCACGGCACCTACCCGTTCGTGACCTCGTCCAACCCGACCGCCGGCGGCGCGGCCGTGGGCGCGGGCATCGGCCCCACCCGCTTCTCCCGGACCATCGGCATCGTGAAGGCCTACACCACGCGCGTCGGCGCCGGCCCGTTCCCCACGGAGCTCTTCGACGAGATGGGCGAGCAGCTGCGCACCACCGGCGGCGAGTTCGGCGTGAACACCGGCCGCCCGCGGCGCACCGGCTGGTACGACGCCGTCATGGCCCACTACGCCGCGCGGATCAACGGCTTCACGGACTACTTCCTCACCAAGCTGGACGTGCTCACCGGCATCGAGAAGATCCCGGTGTGCGTGGCCTACGAGGTGGACGGCGTGCGCCACGACCGCATGCCCATGACCCAGACCGAGTTCCACCACGCGAAGCCGGTCTACGAGCACTTCGACGGGTGGACCGAGGACATCTCGGGCGCCCGCGCGTTCACGGATCTGCCGCTGAACGCCCAGCGCTACGTGGAGGCCCTCGAGAAGCTCTCCGGGTGCCGGATCTCCGCGATCGGCGTGGGCCCGGGCCGCGACCAGGTGGTCCAGGTCCGCGACCTCATCGAGGACTGACCCGGCCCGCCGCCCCGCCCCCGGCCCACCCCGGCCCGCGTTTTCGAACGTGAAAGAGGGCGAATGGGCGCTCTCGAACGTGAGATAGGCCCTATCTCACGTTCGAAAGCGCCCGGGGGTCCGCCGGGTCAGTCGGCCAGGCGGCCCGTCGTCGGGAAGCGGTCCCACACGCGGTGCGCGGGCAGCAGCTCCGTCAGCCGGCTGACGGCGGAGGCGCCGTCCGCCGCGGACTCGACGCCCTTGCCGGACACCTGGGCGGCCGCGAGGACGGCCTCCGCCGGCTCGAGGGCGAGGATCGCCTTGGAGTGGCGCCACATCTCCTGCAGCACCTTGACGACGCGCGGGTCCACCGCCTCGGAGTCGGCGGCGCCGGCCTTCTGGTCCAGGCTGGGGGCGGCGTCAGCGGCGGGGGCCGCCGGCGAGGCCACGACCACGGCATCCAGCTCGATGGACGCGGCGGTCAGGTAGGTCCGCTGGGCCACGATCTCCCCGGCCACGGGGCCGCCCTTCGGCGCGATGACCAGCGGGACCATGCCCGCACCGTGGATGCCCTGCACGAGGGCGTCCAGCTCCTTCTCGTCCACGGACTCGCCCACCACGACGCCGACCTGACGGCCGTCGAGCGGCCACGCCCCGCCGATCTGGGACAGCACGGGGGAGGGCTGCACGTCGGCCGGGGTCTCGGTCGGCGCGGGAACGGGGATGCCCAGGCCGTCCGCGACCTGCTGGGCCAGTCGCGTGTCGATCGCGGCGAGGTGGGCCAGCTGGCGCTCGCGGATGGTCTGCTCGTAGCACTTGCCCAGCTCGAACGTGTACGCCTGCGCCACGTGCTCGCGCTCCACCTCGGAGAGGGAGAGGAAGAACAGGCGCGCCTGCGAGAAGTGGTCGTCGAAGGAGGCGGCGTGCGCGCGCTCCTTCACCGACGCCGGCAGCGGCTCCGGGTGCTCGATGAACGCGTGGTCGTCCGCGGGGGTCTCGTACGGCAGGCCGCCGTCGAGCGAGTTGGGCCGGTACGGCGCCACGCCGCGATGCACGGCGCTCTGGTGGAAGCCGTCACGCAGCATGTCGTTGACCGGGGCGTGCGGGCGGTTGATGGGCAGCTGGGTCCAGTTCGGCCCGCCGAGGCGGGTGAGCTGCGTGTCCAGGTAGGAGAAGAGGCGGCCCTGCAGGAGCGGGTCGTTGGTGACGTCGATGCCGGGCACGAGGTTGGCCGGGTTGAAGGCCACCTGCTCCGTCTCCGCGAAGTAGTTGGACGGGTTGGCGTTCAGCGTCATGCGGCCGAGGGGTTGCACGGGGGCGAGCTCCTCCGGGACCAGCTTCGTGGGGTCGAGCAGGTCGATGCCCTCGAACATCTGCTCCTCGTTGTCCTCGAACACCTGCACGCCGAGCTCCCACTCGGGGAAGGCGCCGGCCTCGATCGCGTCGGCGAGGTCACGCCGGTGGAAGTCCGGGTCCATGCCGTTGGTGAGCAGCGCCTCCTCCCAGGTCACGGAGTGCACGCCGAGCATCGGCTTCCAGTGGAACTTGACCAGCACGGTGGAGCCGTCCGCCGCGATCAGGCGGTAGGTGTGGACGCCGAAGCCCTCCATCATGCGGTAGGAGCGCGGGATGCCGCGGTCGGACATGTTCCACAGGGTGTGGTGCTGGGCCTCGGTGTGCAGGGACACGAAGTCCCAGAACGTGTCGTGCGCGGACTGCGCCTGCGGGATCTCGCGGTCCGGGTGCGGCTTCACCGAGTGCACCACGTCCGGGAACTTGATGGCGTCCTGCACGAAGAACACGGGGATGTTGTTGCCCACCAGGTCCCACGTGCCCTCGTCCGTGTAGAACTTGGTGGCGAAGCCGCGGGTGTCGCGGGCCAGGTCCATGGAGCCGCGGGAGCCGGCCACGGTGGAGAAGCGGACGAACACCTCCGTCTCCTTGTCCTTGGCGAACAGCCCGGCCCGGCTGATCTTCGCGGCGGTGCCGTAGCCGCGGAACACGCCGTGGGCGCCGGCGCCGCGGGCGTGGACCACGCGCTCGGGGATGCGCTCGTGGTCGAAGTGGCTGAGCTTCTCCCGCAGGTGGTGGTCCTGCAGCAGGGTGGGGCCGCGGCGGCCGGCCTTGAGCGAGTGGTCCGAGTCCTGCAGGCGGACGCCGTGCGCGGTGGTCAGGTACGGGCAGCCCTGCGCGGCGGTCGCGGGGTCGGCGCCGGTGTCCTGGCCGGTGGGGGAGACCTGTGCCGGACCGCGCTGGTCCGGGGCCGGCGCGGCCACGGGCTGGTCCGGGTGGGTGAGGGCGGTGTGCTCCTCGAGGTCGGGGGTGATCGGCCCCGGCGTGCCGGGGATGTCGGGCTGCTGGGTGGTCATCGCGTCTGCTCCTGTGGTGTCGACGTGCCGCGCGGTGCCGCGCGGATCCGGGGCGGAGGACGACGGCGGCCGATGCGGGCCGACGTCGTGCCCGGCTTCCAGCGTGGCGGCTGGCCCCGGCGCTGACCAGGGCTGACGGCCACCGGCAGGGGCCTGGCTACCCTGGGGGCATGAGGATCAGCGTCGGACAGTTCGGGCCCGTGGGCGACGTCGAGGAGAACCTGGCCGTGATGGCCCGCCTCGCCGCCCGCGCCGCGGGCGAGGGGGCGGACCTCCTGGTGCTGCCCGAGGAGGCCATGCTCGGGGCCCGCGAGGTGGGGGAGGAGTTCCCCGACGCCGTCGCCGCGGCCTGGGAGCCGTTCGCCGCGGGCCTGGCCGCGCTGGCGCGGGAGCACGGGATCGCCGTCGTCGCGGGCGGCTACGAGCCGGGACCGGACCGGCGTCCCTACAACACGCTGCTGGCGGTGGGCGCGGACGGCGCCCGGCTGGGTGCGTACCGCAAGCTCCACCTCTACGACGCGTTCGCGCATCGCGAGTCGGACCGGATCACCCCCGGCGACGGCGGCGTCGCGGCGATCGAGCTCGGCGGGCTCCGCCTGGGCCTGCTCACCTGCTACGACCTGCGCTTCCCCGAGCTGTCCCGGCGTCTCGCGGTGGAGGGGGCGGACGTGCTCGTGATCCCCGCGGCGTGGTTCTCCGGCGAGCACAAGGTGGAGCACTGGCGCACCCTGCTCAAGGCCCGTGCGGTGGAGAACACGGTGTGGGTGGCCGCGGCGGACACGTGCTCGGACGGCACCGTGGGCCACTCGATGATCGTGGACCCGCTGGCGCTGCCCGTCGCCGAGCTCGCCGACGAGCGGGAGGCCGTGGTGACCGCGGAGGTCACCCGCGAGCGGATCGACGAGGTCCGGGAGTTCCTCCCCTCGCTCGCCAACCGCCGCACCGACGTCCTCTGAGCCGCCCCCGCCCGGCGGACGGGTCACCATTACCCCCTCGGGCTGGGAAAAGCCTAAAATCACGTCAGACGTGCAACCAGACGGGCGCCCTGGCGCCCGGAACGCGCCCCGCCCGGGGCGGGACGGGAGATCAGAGATGACCATCAACGCCGACGGCAGCCACGCCGTCCAGCCCCACACCGCGAACGCCCACACCGCCCCGGCCCGCCCCGTGCGCCACGCCGTGGTGGAGGAGGAGGTGCTCGAGCCGCTGCGCCCGGTGGACGGCTGGGGCTTCACCAACCGCGTCATCCTCCTCTCGGTGCTCGTCGTGATCATCGGCGACGTCGTGCGCGTGCTCACCGGCGGCCTGGGTGATCCGAACGGCTCCGTGGCGCTGGGCGAGACCGGCCGCGGCTGGGTCGTGCTGGTGCAGTCGTTCATGTTCGGCCTGGTGGGCGGCGCCCTGGCGGGCGCGGCCGGCTACCTGGTCGTGCTGCTGATGGGCGGGGCCGCCCGCTCCGTCGTGCGCTACGTGGTCGGCGGCGTGGTCGGCGGCTTCCTCGGTGCCGTGGGCCTGTTCGCGGTGTTCTCCAACACCGTCCTCTACGGGTCGGGCGTGCACCTGTTCTGGATGCTGCCGGTGGCCGGCCTGCTCGGCGGCCTCTGGGCGGGCGTCGTCTCCTCCCGCCGCTGATCCCGGACCCGGCGCCTCGGGCGCCGGGCACAGAGAAAGGCCCCGGTTCCGGCTCTCGCCGGGCCCGGGGCCTTCTCCGTCATCACTCGCACCTTCGATGAGGTGGCTTCAGCCTACGAACTCGCCTTGGGCTTTCCAGGGGAGTCGGCTGGGCTTTCCCTGGGAGTGTCCGCCGCCCCGAGCAGGTGCGCCAGCTCGTCGGTGGCGGCGACGAGGGCCGCCCCGCACCGGTCCGCCAGCTCGTCCGTGCAGCGGTAGGCCGGCACGAGTGTGCTGAGCGCACCGACCACCGTGCCCGCCACGCTGATGGGGGCGGACAGCGAGGTGACGTCCTTCTCCACGGAACGGGTGCGCAGCGTGTAGTCCCCCGCGGCCACGCTGCCGCGCAGGGCGTCGCCCACGGCCGTGCCCGCCAGGGGGACGGTGCGTCCGACCCAGTTCGTGTGGCGGACCGAGTGCGTGCCCTCCACGATCGCCAGGTAGACGGCGGAGTCCGGAGGGGTCGTCACCGAGAGGTAGACGGATTCGCCCGTGGCGGCCACGACGTGGTCCATCGGCCCGCGGGCCAGCTGCACGAGCGAGTCCCGGGAGAAGGCCCGCGCCCCGAGCTGGATGAGGCGCACGCCGGGGCGGTAGGCGCCGTCGTCGTCGCGGGCAACGAAGCCGGATCCCTCGAGGCTGCGCAGCAGGCGCAGCGCCGTGGACGCCGGCAGCTCCGTGGCGCGGGCGGCCTCGGTCAGGCTCAGCCGGGGCTGCTCGGTGACGGCGGCGAGCAGGTCCAGGGCCCGGTCCACGGTGCGCGTCGAGGCGGTGGGGGTGGTGGTCATGAGAGGGAGCGTAACGGGTGCGGGACGCGCGGATCGGGCTTGCGCGTGAGCCGAGTCACTGTTTCAATGTTCGGAAAGTGCATGCCGAGCCGTGAAATCACCGGGGCCACCCGTCCCGGCGGCGCACGCACCCCGTCGAGAGGAACTGCCATGGCCGTGGGCTTCACCCAGCACGACCCGTCCCGCACCATCCGCGCCCCGCGCGGCACCGAGCTCTCCGCCAAGTCCTGGCAGACCGAGGCCCCGCTGCGGATGCTCATGAACAACCTGGACCCCGAGGTCGCCGAGCGTCCCGAGGACCTCGTCGTCTACGGCGGCACCGGCCGTGCGGCCCGCTCCTGGGAGGCCTACGACGCCATCGTCGCCACCCTCAAGGACCTCGAGGAGGACGAGACCCTCCTGGTGCAGTCCGGCAAGCCGGTGGGCGTGTTCCGCACCAACAAGTGGGCCCCGCGCGTGCTGATCGCCAACTCCAACCTGGTGGGCGACTGGGCCGACTGGAAGACCTTCCGCGAGCTCGAGGCCGAGGGCCTGACGATGTACGGCCAGATGACCGCCGGCTCGTGGATCTACATCGCCACCCAGGGCATCCTGCAGGGCACCTACGAGACCTTCGCCGCGATCGGCCGCAAGCGCTACGACGGCTCCCTCAAGGGCACCCTGACCCTCACCGGCGGCTGCGGCGGCATGGGCGGCGCCCAGCCCCTGGCCGTCACCCTCAACGGCGGCGTCTGCCTGATCGTGGACGTCTCGGAGGACCGCCTGCGCCGCCGCATGGGCAAGCGCTACCTGGACGAGGTGGAGACGGACATCGACAAGGCCGTCGAGCGCGTCATGCAGGCCAAGCGCGACGGCGAGGCCGTCTCCGTGGGCCTCGTGGGCAACGCCGCCGAGGTGTTCCCCGAGCTGCTCGAGCGCCAGAAGGCCGGCACCGTCGAGATCGACATCGTCACCGACCAGACCTCCGCGCACGACCCGCTGTCCTACCTGCCGATCGAGATCGACGAGAAGGACTGGCACGCCGAGGCCGAGGCCGACCCGGACACCTTCACCAAGAAGGCCCAGGAGTCCATGGCCCGCCAGGTCGAGGCCATGGTCGGCTTCCAGGACATCGGCGCCGAGGTGTTCGACTACGGCAACTCCATCCGCGACGAGGCCCGCAAGGCCGGCTACTCCCGCGCGTTCGAGTTCCCGGGCTTCGTCCCGGCCTACATCCGCCCGCTGTTCTGCGAGGGCCTCGGCCCGTTCCGCTGGGCCGCGCTCTCCGGCGACCCGGAGGACATCCGCGTGACCGACGAGGCCCTGAAGGAGCTGTTCCCCGAGAACGAGCACCTGCACCGCTGGCTCGACGGCGCCGCCGAGTTCGTGGAGTTCGAGGGCCTGCCGGCCCGCATCTGCTGGCTGGGCTACGGCGAGCGCCACAAGGCCGGCCTGCTCTTCAACCAGCTCGTGGCCGAAGGCAAGGTCAAGGCGCCGATCGTGATCGGCCGCGACCACCTCGACTCCGGCTCCGTGGCCTCCCCGTACCGCGAGACCGAGTCCATGCTGGACGGCTCCGACGCGATCGCCGACTGGCCGCTGCTCAACGCGCTGACCGCCACCTCCTCGGGTGCCACCTGGGTGTCGATCCACCACGGCGGCGGCGTCGGCATCGGCCGGTCCATCCACGCCGGCCAGGTGGGCGTGGCCGACGGCACCGAGCTGGCCGCGGCCAAGCTCGAGGCGCTGCTCACCAACGACCCGGGCATGGGCGTCATCCGCCACGTCGACGCCGGCTACTCCCGCGCCGCCGAGGTGGCGAAGGAGCGCGGCGTCCGTGTGCCCATGGAGGCCACGATCCGGGACTGACCCCGGTCACGTCGTCGGACGACGACGGTGCCGCCGCGCCGTCGCCGTCCGACGACTTCACCGCCGCGAGCCGGACGGGCGTCCGCCCGTCCGGCTCGCGATCGAAAGGACACCACGATGGACTCGTCCCGCCCCGCAGACCACGAGCTGCACACCGACACCACCGCGATGGCCGCGATCGAGGCCGACGCGCCCCGCCCGCCGGCGCGCTGGCGCATGATCGTCTACTCGGCGATCGGCATCGTCATGTTCTTCGTGCCCGTCACGATCAACGGGGCGAGCTCCATCCCGCTGGACCACCTGGTGACCTGGGTGCGCGGGCTGCTCGGCCCGGCCGACCGCTGGGTGGGCCTGGCCATCATCGCCGCCGGCGCCGTGTACCCGTTCGCCTCGGGTCGCTGGCGGACCAGCACCACGCGGGCGGTGTTCGCGTTCCTCGCCGTGCTCGGCCTGGTCGCCTCGGCGATGGTCGTGTTCGGCGTGGGCCCGAGCTGGATCCTGGACAAGAGCATCGGTCCGTTCCTGATGGACAAGCTCGTGGTGCCCGTGGGCCTGATCGTGCCCATCGGCGGCGTCTTCCTGGCCCTCGTGATCGGCTACGGCCTCATGGAGTTCGTGGGCGTCTACCTGCGCCCGGCCATGCGGCCGATCTGGCGGGTGCCCGGCCGCGCCGCCGTCGACGCCGTGGCCTCCTTCGTGGGCTCCTACGCCCTGGGCCTGCTGCTCACCAACCGCATGTACACCAGCGGCCGTTATACGGCCCGCGAGGCGGCGATCATCGCCGCCGGCTTCTCCACGGTGTCCGCGACCTTCATGGTGATCGTCGCCAAGACGCTGGGCCTGATGGACATCTGGCTCTGGTACTTCTTCGGCACCCTCCTGGTGACGTTCGCGGTCACGGCCATCACCGTGCGCATCCCGCCGCTGAGCCGCATCCCGGACGAGGTGTACCCCGGCGCGGTGCACTCGCCCGAGCTGGCCGTCACCCGGGACCGCTTCCGGGTGGCCCGTCGCGCCGCCGAACAGACCCTCGCCGAGGCCCCGTCCCTGCCGAAGAACATCTGGGTCAACTTCCGGGACGGCCTCGTGATGGTGCTCCAGATCCTGCCCTCCATCATGTCCGTGGGCCTGATCGCCCTGGTCCTGGCCACCTACACGCCCGTGTTCGAGTGGATCGGCGTGATCTTCTACCCGCTGTTCTGGGCGCTGGGCTACTCCGATCCCGGCCTGCTGGCCTCGGCCTCCGCCACCTCGATCGCCGAGATGTTCATCCCGGCCACGATGGCGGCCGGTCACGAGGACCTCGTCGCCCGCTTCGTGATCGGCGTCGTCTGCGTCTCCGCGATCATCTTCTTCTCCGCGGTGGTGCCTGCCATCCTGGCCACGGACATCCCCATCCCGCTGTGGAAGCTCGTGGTGATCTGGGCCGAGCGTGTGGCCCTCACCATCCTGCTCGCCACGCCGGTCGCCCATCTGGTCGCGGCGCTCACCTGAGGCCCACCCCACCGCCCCACCCCCCGTCCGTCCCGCAGAGAGAGGCCCCCATGCGCTCCACGCTCATCACCGACATCGCCGAGCTGACCACCGTCGACCCCGAAAGGCGGGTGCTCACGGACGCGGCCGTCGTCGTCGAGGACGAGCGCATCGCCTGGATCGGCGCCGCCGCGGACGCCCCGGACGCGGACGACCGGGTGTCCGTGGGGGGCCGCGCCGTGCTGCCCGGCTGGGTGGACTCCCACACGCATCTCGTGTTCGACGGGGACCGCTCCGCCGAGTTCGAGGCCCGCATGGCCGGGGAGTCCTACGCGGCCGGCGGCATCGGTGTGACCACCTCCGCCACCCGTGCCGCCTCGGACGACCGCCTGGCCGAGCTGGTCCGCGGCCGGGTGGCCGACGCGGTGGCCGGCGGCACCACCTACCTCGAGACCAAGACCGGCTACGGGCTCACCGTGGAGGAGGAGGCCCGCCACGCGCGCCTGCTGGCCGGGCTGCGCGAGGAGGGCCTCGTGGACGAGGTGACCTTCCTCGGCGCCCACCTCGTGCCCCCGGGCCGGGACGCGGAGGACTACCTCGACGACGTCGTCGGGCCGATGCTCGAGGCCGTGCGGGAGCACGCGGGTTGGGTGGACGTGTTCTGCGACACCGGCGCCTTCGACGCCGAGCAGACCCGCCGCGTGCTCGCCGCGGGCGTGGCGGCGGGACTGGGCGTGCGCCTGCACGGCAACCAGATCGAGCAGGGCCCGGGCGTGGGCGTGGCCGTGGAGTTCGGCGCCGCCTCCGTGGACCACGTCAACCACCTCTCCGACGCGGACGTCGAGGCCCTGGCCGGCACCTGGACCGGCTGGGACCGCGCCTCGGCCACCGGCACGCCCGGCACCGTGGCCGGCTGCCTGCCGGCGTGCGACCTGTCCACCCGCGCCCCGCTGGCGCCCGCGCGTCGCCTGCTCGACGCCGGCATCGAGGTCTCCCTGGCCTCGAACTGCAACCCGGGCACCAGCTACACCACGTCCATGAACTTCAACGTGGGCACCGCCGTGCTGCAGATGCACCTGACCCTCGCCGAGGCCGTGCGCGCCGCCACCCTCGGCGGGGCCATCGGCCTGCGGGCGCAGGACCGCGTCGGCAGCCTCGAGGTCGGCAAGCGCGCCGACCTGCACGTGCTCGACGCCCCCGCCGCCATCCACCTGGCCTACCGCCCCGGCATGCCGCTGACCCATGCGGTCTGGCGCGCGGGCCGCCGGGCCGTCTGATCGACCGACAGCAAGGAGAACGCATCACCATGACCACCCCTCCCGCCACCGTCACGCTCGGCACGTCCGGGGCCACCCTGGACGACGTCGTCGCCGTGGCCCGCCACGACGCCCGCGTGGTGCTCGCCGACGACGTGCTCGAGACCGTCGGCGCGGTCCGCCGCCACGTCGAGGCGCTGGCCGAGGCCGAGACCCCCACCTACGGCGTCTCCACCGGCTTCGGCGCGCTCGCGGACAAGCACATCCCGCTCGAGTCCCGCGCGCAGCTGCAGAAGTCCCTGATCCGCTCCCACGCCGCCGGCATGGGCCCCGTGGTGGAGCGCGAGGTCGTCCGCGCGCTGATGTTCCTGCGCGCCACCACGCTGGCCTCCGGCCGCACGGGCGTGCGCCCCGTGGTGGTCGAGACCTTCGTGGCCATGCTCAACGCGGGCATCACCCCCGCCGTGCGCGAGTTCGGCTCGCTGGGCTGCTCGGGCGACCTCGCCCCGCTCTCCCACGTGGCCCTGGCGCTGATGGGCGAGGGCGACGTCGTCGGGGCGGACGGTGCGCTGCGTCCGGCCCGCGAGGCGCTCGCCGAGGCCGGGATCGAGCCGGTCGAGCTGCGGGAGAAGGAGGGCCTGGCCCTCGTCAACGGCACCGAGGGCATGCTCGGCATGCTGATCATGGCGCTGGCCGACCTCGAGGAGCTCGCCGACACCGTGGACCTCACCGCCGCGATGTCCGTGGAGGCGCTGCTCGGCACCGACCGCGTGTTCGTGCCGGAGCTGCACCTGCCGCTGCGCCCCCACCCGGGCCAGGCGACCTCCGCCGACCGGATGCTGAAGATCCTGGCGGGCTCGCCGATCGTGGCCAGCCACAAGGAGGGCGACTCCCGCGTGCAGGACGCCTACTCGCTGCGCTGCGCCCCGCAGGTGGCCGGCGGCCTGCGCGACACCCTCGCGTACGTGCGCACCGTGGCCGAGCGCGAGCTCGCCGCCACCGTGGACAACCCGGTGGTGCTCGACGACGGCCGGGTGAGCTCGAACGGCAACTTCCACGGGGCGCCCGTGGCGTACGTGCTGGACTTCCTGGCCATCCCGGTGGCCGACGTCGCCAGCATGTCCGAGCGCCGCACCGACCGCATGCTGGACCCGGCCCGCTCACACGGGCTGCCCGCGTTCCTCGTGGACGACCCGGGCGTGGACTCCGGCATGATGATCGCCCAGTACACGCAGGCCGGGCTCGTCTCGGACATGAAGCGTCTGGCCGTGCCCGCGTCCGTGGACTCGATCCCGTCCTCCGCGATGCAGGAGGACCACGTCTCCATGGGCTGGCACGCCGCCCGCAAGCTGCGCTCGGCCGTGGAGAACTTCCGCCGCGTGCTCGCCGTCGAGCTCGTGGCCGCCGCCCGCGCGATCGAGCTGCGCGCCCCGCTGCAGCCCTCCGCCGCGACCGGTGCCGCCGTCCGCGTGATCCGCGAGGCCGGCGTCCCCGGCCCCGGCCCGGACCAGTACATGGCCCCGCAGCTGGCCGCCGCCGAGCAGGCCCTGCGCGACGGGTCCGTGCTGGCCGCCGTGGCGGAGGCGCTCGCGGGCGTGTCCGCCGATGCCGAGCCGCAGGACCTGGCCAAGGAGTCCGAGGGCGCCGAGGCCGAGGGGCACTGACGCCGCAGAGCGGTCAGAGGCCACAGAGTGGTCACGACACGCCGCGTGCGTCTGCACGAGACGGCGTGTCGTGACCACTCTGTGTGCGGAGGGGGCGGCCTGCGGGCCCGGTCGCCCCGGCTCAGGCCGCCAGGTCCACGTCCTTCGTCTCCTTCATGAACAGGCCGGTCAGGCCGGTGAGGCCGCCGACCACCATGAGGTAGATCGGGAACGCGCTGGCCCACCCCTGCGCCGTCAGCCACGTGATCAGGTACGGCGCCGTGCCGCCGAAGATCGCGGTGGCCAGCGAGAGCATGGTGGCCACGCCCTTGGCGCGCACCGCCGTGGGCAGCACCTCGGACCAGACGGCGCCGTTGACGCCGAACAGCAGCGCCACGGCCAGCAGGGCGATGGTCTGCACGAGCAGGAACGAGGCGAAGGTGCCGTCCAGCATGCCGAACAGCGGGAACGGCAGCACCACGAAGAGCAGGCCGAAGGCGATGACCAGCGGGCGGCGGCCGATCCGGTCGCCCAGCAGGCCCGCCCCGAGGATGGCGGCCAGGAAGATCACCTGGGCCAGGAGCGAGGCCGAGAGGGTGGTGGACTTGTCCATCTGATGGGCCACCTGCGCGTGCGTGGGCAGGTAGATCAGCCACGTGTAGAACATCAGGGAGCCGCCCGCGGAGACCAGGAAGATCGTCAGCAGGCCGCGCCACACCGCGCCCGGCTCCCGGCGCGGGGCGTCGTCGGCGGTGGGCACCACCTGCTGCGCCGCCGTGAAGTGCTCCGACTCCGTCAGGCTCCGTCGCAGATACAGCGCGTAGAGGCCGAGGACGCCGCCGATGCCGAACGCCACGCGCCAGCCCCAGGACGCCACCTGCTCGTGGGAGAGCAGCGTGTTGATGGCCAGGCCCACGAGCGTCG
This sequence comes from Micrococcus sp. GPGPB33, assembly GCF_037853785.1. Lineage (NCBI taxonomy): Bacteria > Bacillati > Actinomycetota > Actinomycetes > Micrococcales > Micrococcaceae > Micrococcus > Micrococcus sp. GPGPB33. The sequence continues at coordinate 478,400 of NZ_JAQMWO010000002.1, read as the reverse complement.
CCAGGATCGTGCCCACCACCACGGACACCCACGACGTCGCCCCGAACAGCCCGCGCCGGCCCTGCGGCGCCCGCTCCACGAGGTAGGTCACGGAGGTGCCCATCTCGCCGCCGTGCGCCAGGCCCTGCAGCAGGCGGGCGACGACGAGGATCACCGAGGCGAGGACGCCCACCGTGCCGTAGGTGGGGGTGAAGGCGATGATCAGGCTGCCGAGCGCGGTGATCATCATCGCCGCGAAGAGGCTGCGCTTGCGGCCCACCCGGTCCGCGTAGGCGCCGAACACGTAGCCGCCGATGGGGCGGGCGACGAAGCCCACCGCGAAGACGGCCAGGGTGGCGAGCAGCTCGGAGGTGGGGTTGTCCGCGTGGAAGATCTGCGCCGCGAAGACCGGGGCGAAGATCGTGTAGACGTTCCAGTCGTACCACTCCAGCGCGTTGCCGAAGTTCACGGCCAGCATGTCCTTCAGGCTCCGGGGGCAGGCCCCGGGCACGGGAGCGGGCCGGGCCGCGCCGGTGGCCGCGGTGCTCATGCCCGTCCCTCGAGGCCGGCCTGGGCATCGCCGTCGGCGCCGGGCACCCGCATCTCGAAGGTCTCCCGCACCACGGTGTAGTCGAAGTAGCCCAGGCGGGCGATCGGCTGGATGCGCGGGATGTCGAGGCGGCCGTCGGCGGTGATGACGTCGTCGTCGATGTGGATGGTGTCCACGTGGGCGAAGACCACGTCGATGGTGCCGACGTTCGAGTCGCCCTTGATGCGGTGCGTCGAGTGGTAGCGGCACTCGAAGCGCACGGGGGACTCGGCGACCATCGGGATGGGGTGGTTGTCCGCGTAGACCTTGGTGACGCCGTGCTCGGCGATGCGGTCCCACTCGCTCTCGCCCGGCTCCAGGGCCATGGCGGAGACGTTGACGGCCTCGCGCAGGTCATAGGTGGCCATGTTCCACACGAACCAGCCGGTCTGCTCCGCGTTGAGGACGGTGTCCTTGCGGCGTCCGTCCGGGTACTGGTTCGCGGAGAACATCACCATGGGCGGGTCGAAGGTGAGGTTCTGCCACTGGCTGTAGGGGGCGATGTTCTCCCGGCCGTCCGTGCTCACGGAGGACAGCCAGCCGATGGGCCGCGGCACGGTGGAGCTCTTGAAGGGGGAGAAGGGCAGGGGGTTGGCCTCGTGCTGCGGGCGGTACTTCATGAGTCCTCCATGTGACGCCGGTAACAGGATGTGGGTCACGCTACGCCGCATATCCCGGATATATCAAACGGATTGGGGGCAGATGACTGCCTACGCTGGGCCCATGAACAAGTCGGAGGAGGCCTACGCCCGCCTGACGCAGAAGATCGAGACCGGGGAGCTGCCACCGGGCGCCATCCTCAGCGAGGCGGACCTCATCGACGCCGCCGAGACGGGGCGCACACCCCTGCGCGAGGCCGTGCAGCGCCTCATCCGAGACCACTGGCTCCTGGCCGGTGGGGGACGGGGACTGCAGGTGCCCCCGATCTCCGTGGACGACCAGCTGGAGAGGCTGGAGGTGCGGCGGTCGCTCGAGGCCCTGGCCGTGGGACTGGCCTGCGCGCGGGCGGACGAGGAGCAGCTGGCCGCCGTCGCGGCCCACGTGCGGCACCTGCGCACGGTGGAGGACCTGCCGGCGTACGTCGCCGCCGTCGGGCGCTCGCACGAACTCCTGCGCACGATCGCGAACAACCGCTATCTCGCCGACTCCCTGGTCCCGCTCCAGGGGCTCTCCCGGCGGTTCTGGCTCGCCACCACGAAGGGCCTGCCCGACGAGGTCGAACGCGGCCGGGCGTTCTACGTCCCGGCGCTGGAGGCGGTGACCCGGAGGGACGCGGCAGGAGCCCGGGCCGGGGTGCTGGCCCTGCACGACTTCCTGGCACGCTCGGCGCTGGACTACGCCGCCCGACGCGCGGCCCACGGCAGCGCCGAGCCCCCAGCCCCGTGGGCAGCGGGGCACTGACGCGCGCGGCCCCCGCGCCTGAACGGACCCCCGCCCGCCTCAGGCCAGCAGCGACGCGTCCGTCCGGTGACGGCTGACGATCGTGTGGATCAGCCGGGCCGCGGCCTTCGCCGTGCGGCCGTCCACGTCCAGGGCGGGGTTGAGCTCCACGACGTCGGCCAGGGCCAGCTTCCCGGACTGGGTGGCCTCCAGCGCGCACGCGTGGATCACCTCGTACGGCACGCCGAAGCCGGCCGGTGCGCTCACCCCCGGGGCGACGGCGGCCGGCAGCACATCCAGGTCGATCGTCAGGTAGAGCACGTCCACGGCGTTGATGAACGAGCGCACCCAGCGGCGCACGCCGGTGACGTCGGCGGTCTGGGCCTGCTCGTCGGTCACCCACGTGACCCCGCGTTCGCGCGCGGTGTCGAACAGGGCCCGGGTGTTGTTTGCCTCGCTGATGCCCACCACCGCGTAGGAGAGCTGATGCTCCGCCCCCTCGGCGTCCCGCAGCGCCTGCAGGAACGGGGTGCCGGAGCTGGGCCGCGGCGCCTCGCGCAGGTCGAAGTGCGCGTCCAGGTTGAGGATGCCCACGCGGGTGCCCGCGCCCACGCGCGTGGAGCCGGTCAGGCCCGTGATCGATGCGTAGGCGGTCTCGTGTCCGCCGCCGAGCACCACGGCCAGGTCGTGGGCGTTCAGCAGCCCGCTGACCACCGTGCCCAGCTCGGCCTGGCCCGCCTCGAGCTCGCCCGGGGCGTCGTCGTCTCCGCGGTCCACGGACACGTCGCCCGCGTCCACGAGCGCGCCCGTGCCCTCGAGATACGCGAGCGAGGCGAGCGCGCCGCGCAGCGCCTCCGGGCCGTCCTCGGCGCCCACGCGGCCGTGGTTCCGGCGCACGCCCTCGTCCGAGGCGAAGCCGATGAGCGCCGTGGACCGCGCGCCCGACGTCGGAGCACCGGCACCGGGGTGGCGCTGCGGCGTCGTGGGCTCGCCGCGGCCGTCGGCGGGGCGGACGACCTGGTGCCAGCGTAGGTGCTCGGGGGCGTCGCCGTCGGTGCGGCCGGTCCAGGCGGAGGAGAGGGACGAGGAGGGGAGCTCGGAGGTCATGGGACCATCCCACGCCATCGACGGCGGGTGCGCAACGCGGGCCGGACGACGCCCGACACGGGGCGTCGTCCGCCTAGCGGTCCAGTTCCTGGCGCCGCGAGCTGATCACGCCGGTGACGAAGCCGGCGAGGTTGAGCCCGCCATGGAAGCGGGCGTGCTCGATCTTCACACAGCGGTCCATCACGATCTCCAGGCCCGCGGCCCCGGCCTGACGCGCGGCGTCCTCGTTCCAGATGCCCAGCTGCAGCCACACGGTCCGGGCGCCCACGCGGGCGGCGTCCGCCACCACCTCGGGGGCGTCGGAGGACTTGCGGAACACCTCCACGAGGTCCGGGATGACGGGCAGGTCGTCCAGCGAGGCATACACGCGGTGGCCGAGGATCTCCTTGCCGGCCGCGGCGAGCACGGGATTCACGAAGTAGACGTGGTACGTGGTCGAGCTCAGCAGGTACGTGGCCACGAAGTACGACGCGCGGGCCGGCTTGTCCGAGGCGCCGACGATCGCGATCGACCGGGTGCGCCGCAGGATCGCCAGGCGCTCGGGGGCGCCGGGGCCGGTCCAGGTGCGCTCGGGGTGGGTGGTGCTCATGGCTCAGGCCTCCTGCTCTGCGGGGACGACGGCGCCGTCACGGGTGCGGCCGGTGGCCTCGGTCAGGGCCTGGTCCAGGTCCCAGAGGATGTCCTCGAGGTCCTCGATGCCCACCGAGATGCGGATCAGGTCCGCCGGGATGCCCGCGGCCACGAGCTGCTCGGCGGTGAGCTGCTGGTGCGTGGTGGAGGCCGGGTGCAACACGAGCGTCTTCGCGTCGCCGATGTTCGCCAGGTGGCTGGCCAGCTGCAGGGCGGAGATGAACGCGGCGCCGGTCTCGCGGCCGCCGACCACACCGAAGCTGAACACCGAGCCGACACCCCGGGGCAGCAGCTGCTGCGCGCGGGCGTGGTGCGGGTGGTCGGGCAGGCCGGCGTAGCGCACCCAGGAGACGCGCGGGTCCTCGTCCAGCCAGGTGGCGACGGCGCGGGCGTTGGCGAGGTGGGCATCCATGCGCGGGGCCAGCGTCTCGACGCCGATCATCAGCTGGAACGCCGACTGCGGGGCCAAGGACGGGCCGAAGTCACGCAGCTGCTCGGAACGCAGCTTGGTGAGGAACCCGTACTCGCCGAAGTTGCCCCACCAGGACACGCCGCCGTACGAGGGCACGGGCTCGGTCATGGACGGGAACTTGCCGTTGTCCCACGGGAAGCGGCCGGACTCCACCACGACGCCGCCCAGAGTGGTGCCGTGCCCGCCCAGGAACTTGGTGGCCGAGTGGATCACGATGTCCGCACCGTGCTCGATCGGCCGGATCAGGTAGGGCGGGGTGAGCGTGGCGTCCACCACGAGCGGGATGCCGTGCCGGTGGGCGACGTCGGCCAGACCCGGCAGGTCCACGACGTCGCCGGAGGGGTTGGCGACGATCTCCGTGTACACGGCCTTGGTGTTGTCCTGGATCGCGGCCTCGAAGTCCGCGGCCTCGGTGGAGTCCACGAAGGTGGTCTCCACGCCGAAGCGGCGCAGGGAGACGTCGAGCTGGGTGATCGTGCCGCCGTACAGCTTCGAGGAGGCCACGATGTGGTCCCCGGCCCCGGCGAGGGCCGCGAAGGTGATGAACTCGGCGGCCATGCCGGACGCCGTCGCGACGGCGCCGATGCCGCCCTCGAGCGTGGCGATGCGCTCCTCGAACGCCGCGACCGTGGGGTTGCCGATCCGCGAGTAGATGTTGCCGTACTTCTGCAACGCGAAGAGGTTGGCGGCGTCCTCGGCGGACTCGAACACGAAGGAGCTGGTCTGGTGGATCGGCACCGCACGGGAGCCGTGGACGGCGTCCGGGACGGCGCCCGCGTGCAACGCCTGGGTGCGGAAGCCGAACTCGTGGTCAGCCACGGGGGTCCTTTCGATGGAGGCTTCGGGACAGTCCGACCCATTGTCCCGGGCGAGGCGCGCCGAGTGCAGGGTGGGCGCGTCGCAGAGCGTCACGCGGGGCCGGCCGGTGGCGTGCAACGCGGGTTGAGTTATCACCGGTTACGCGGGCCTGGACCCGTGACAACTCAACCCGCGTTGGTCTGGACCCGTGACAACTCAACCCGCGTCGGGACGGGCGGGGGCGGATCAGCGCGTGCGGGCGAGCCGACGCCGGACCAGCCCTACGATCCGCCCGAACCCAGCGCGCTGGTCCTCCCAGGTGCAGCGCAGGGTCGTCCATTCCCGTTCGAGGCAGTACGCGTCCCGACGGGCGTCCCTCGCCTGCTGCTGAGCCGTGCGGTGGCCGGCGCCGTCGTACTGGAGGGCCAGGCGCGCCCCCGGTACCCGAGGTCCACGACGGGCGAGGCCGGGTCGGCCGGGTCGACGGCGACCTGCAGCTCCGGCTCCGGCAGCCCGGCCCGGATCAGCGCGAGCCGGAGGAAGGTCTCGGGCGGGGAGTCGGCCCCGACGCGCACCTCCGCCAGCGCGGCACGTGCGAGACGGACACCCGGCCGGCCACGGCAGCGGGCGAGCACCTCCGACAGCTCGGACACGGTGGCCACGGGGTCCGCCCGGCCCGTCGGCGTCCACGGCGGACGCACCAGGTGGTCGCCGTCCGCGATGAGCCAGTCCACCTCGTGGGGGCGGAGCATCCCGGCGAGGTCGAACCAGGTGCGCGCCGCCGTCGTGACGCGCTGGCCGTCGGGAAGCTCGAGCACGTGGTCGGAGGGCAGCCGCACCCGGTGGCTGACGACGCCGTCCAGGTCGGTCCGGTGCGTGCGCGCGGAGCGGTCGAAGGTCAGGTGCAGTCCGGCGGGCCGCGCGAGGCGGGGCGGCAGCGGCAGTCCGTGCCAGAGGGCGGCAGAGACGTGGGAGACCACCCCGCCCGTGAGGCGGACCAGCGCGGCCGCGCCGTCCGGGGCGCACGGGTCGGGGATGCCCGCGGTGTGCACGCCGCGGCAGATCCGGGCGAGGTCTGCCGCGAGGGTGCGGCGCCACGGCAGGCCGGCGGCGTGCAGCTCGGCCGTCGTGAAGGCGCCCGCGGCGAGGGTGGACGGCAGGGGCGTGCGCGCGGTCATGGGGTGAGCCTGCCGCCCCCGGGCCCTGCGACGGACCGGACCGACGCGCCCTGGGGAGGGCCGCCGTCGTCGTGGTGGCTGTGCAGGAGCGGCCGGCCCGCCGGTCATGGTGGCACCGGCGCGACGCGGGTTGAGTTATCACGGGCGCGAGCCGCCTGGACCCGTGATAACTCAACCAGCGTTGCAGGGGGAGCGGCCGGCCCGTCGGTCACGGCGTGCGGTCCACGGACACCAGCTCCACGTCCTCGAGCCGCCCGCCCCGCACCACCGCGCGCATCAGGGTGCACACCGGCTGCCGCCTCCGGTCCGTGCAGGAGCCGGGGTTGAGCAGCCGCAGCCCCGGGTTCGCGGTGTCCGGACCGGCCACGGTGTCCCACGGGATGTGGCTGTGCCCGAAGACCAGCACGTCCGCGTCCGGGAACGCCGCGGCCATGCGGCGCTCGCGGCCGGCCGCCGGGCCCGTCTCGTGGACCATCGCGATCCGCACCCCGCCGATCTCCACGCGCGCCACCTCGGGCAGCCGCGCCCGCAGCCCAGGCCCGTCGTTGTTGCCCCACACGCCCACCAGCCGGGCGGCCCTCGCGTCGAGGTCGTCGAGCACGTCCTCGGCCACCCAGTCGCCGGCGTGGAGCACGACGTCGGCCCGCGCCACCCCGGCCCACACCTGCGCGGGCAGGGCGCGGGCACGCCGCGGGATGTGGGTGTCGGCGATCAGGAGCAGGCGGACGGCGACGTCGTCGGACACGGTCCGCCTCACCGCGCGGCGAACGCGCCGAGCCAGAGCGCCAGCGGCAGGCCGACGATGAACACCGCCACGAATCCGCGCACCAGCCACCGGCCCGCCGGGGTGGCGAGGTTGACCGTCACACCCACGCCGTAGCCGGGGCGTTTGGCGGGGAAGACGGCCGGGTCCTCGGGGTCGCGCTTGAGCCCCAGGGGCGTCCACACCTCGTCCTCGGCGAGCTCCGCGGCCGTGGGCCGGTGCCCGAGGTCCGCGGCGACGCGGTCCGCCCAGCGCGTCCACCGCCGGGTGCCGGCCCGCATCGCCGGGAAGATGCCCACCATGAGCACGGTCAGCGTGAGGGGCAGGAGCCACCAGGCCATCGTCCACGCCCCGGCGGCGAGCACCTCGGCCGTCGTCGGGGCCAGCACCAGCACGATGAGCACGCACGACCACCCGAGGCACGCCTGGACCCCGCGGTGCACCCCCGGCTGGCGCACGCGCCGCCACGGGGACAGCCCCGGATCCATGGGAACCAGGGCAGTGACCATCGCGGAGACCAGGGCCAGGAACCCCGTCATGCCGAGGCCGATCAGCGGCCCCGTCGCCACCGTGCCGAACGAGGCGTCCTCCCACGCATCCGGTCGCCCGTCGACGCCCCAGTGCGTGGGCACGCGCTCCGGCAGGCCCGGCAGGGCGACGAGGGCCCACCCCAGCAGCGCCAGGCACAGCGCGGCCGCGAGCAGGAACGGCAGCCACGGACGCAGCCGGCCACGGCGCAGGGCGGCGCGCTCGGCGGCGGGGACGTCGGCGGGGACGGGATGGGGCGGGTGGGTCATCGACCCAGGCTAACTTCGGCCCCCGCCCGCCACACCGGGTGACCGGCCCGTCCAGACGGCGGCCGCGCACGCCGCGATCACCAGCAGCATCCCCGCCAGGTCCAGCGGGGTGAGCTCCTGCCCGCGCACGGCCCACGCGGTCAGCGCCGCCGCGATCGGCGAGAGGCACGTCAGCAGGGAGAACAGTGCGGTCGGCATGTGGCGCAGCACCTGCAGGTCGATCCCGTACGGCACCGCCGTGGACAGCAGCGCCACGGCCAGTCCCACGCCCAGCACCACGGGAGAGAGCAGGGCCGTACCCGCCGTCGCGACGCCGACCGGCAGCGCCACGAGGGACCCGGCCGCCGTCGCCAGGGCCAGCCCCTGCACCCCCGGCAGATGGGTCCCCGCACGCCGGGAGAGCAGGATGTACGCCGCCCAGCACGCCGCCGCGGCCAGCGCGAGCGCCACCCCCACCGGGTCCAGCCCCGCGCCGCCGATCCCGCCGTCCGCGCTGAACCCCTCCCGGCCGAGCACCCCGATCCCGACGAGCGCGAGGGCCGCCCACGCCGCCGACCGCCATGACGGCCGCGCCGCCACGGACAGCGCCAGCGGCCCGAGCACCTCGAACGTCACGGCCACGCCCTGCGGGATCCGCGCGAACGCCTCGTAGATGGCCAGGTTCATGCCGGTCATGGCCGCACCCAGCCCGACGACGGCGGCCCACCCCCGGGGACCCAGGCCGGCGAGGGCGGCGCGGCTCGGCCGGGTGACGAGCAGCAGCACGGCCGCGGAGAACACCACGCGCAGGGCGACCATGGCGGACGCGCCGACGTCGTCGAACAGCAGGCCCGCCACGGACGCGCCGAGCTGCTGACTCAGCAGCGAGAGCAGGACGAGCAGGACGAGACGCACGGGCTCAGCCTAGGGCCGCGCCGCGTCACCCCGGCCCCGGCCGGAGCCCTCCCCGCGACCGGCCCGCCGAATGTGACGGCCGCCGGCACACCGCCCCGGAACCGTTCCTAGCGTGGGCCTCCATACGACCCAGCGACCCCCACGACCCGCGGCACCGCGCCCGGCGGGCCGCCCGCCTCCGGACCGAGGAGATCGACATGCCGCTCACCGACCCGACGGACGCGTCCGCGCCGCCCGCCGCCACGCCCGTCCCGCTCGGCGCCGTCCCGCCGCTCGAGCGCCCCGCAGACCTGCCCCGCGACCTGGCCGGCCTGCGCCGCCACTTCGCCCCGGTGTTCGCGCGGATCGCCGAAGGCTCCCGCGAGCGCGACCGCCGCCGGATCCTCCCGTTCGAGGAGGTCCGTGCCCTCAACGAGGCCGGCTTCGCCACGCTGCGGGTCCCCGCGGAGGCCGGTGGGCCCGGTGTGGACGTGCGGACCGCCGTGGCCCTGCTGATCGACCTGGCGGAGGCGGACGCGAACGTCGCGCACCTCTACCGCTCGCACCTGGGATTCCTCGACTCCCTCCGCTTCCAGCCCGAGGCCGTCCGCGAGCGCTGGCATGCCCGGATCCTGGCCGGCGCCACGGTCGGCAACGCATCCACCGAGAAGGGCGGCAACGCGCTGGGCACGCTCAACACGGTCCTCACCCCGGCACCCGCGGGCGACGGCCCGTGGACCCTGACTGGCACCAAGTTCTACGCGACCGGCTCGATCTTCTCCTCGCACACGCGCGTCTCCGCCGCCCAGACCGACGCGGACGGGCGACCGGCCCCGGGCCGGCGCTTCGCCGTCGTGCCGGTGGAGGCCCCGGGTGTGCGTCTGGACGACGACTGGGACGGCTTCGGCCAGCGCCTGACCGGCACCGGCACCGCGGTGTTCGACGGCGTCGCCGTGCCGCCGCAGGACGTGCTCGACCGGGCACCCGGCAGCGCCGAGGCGGTCTACGAGGCGGCGTGGTTCCAGCTCATCCTGCTCGCCGTCCTCGCCGGGATCGCCCGGGCGGCCCGTCGGGACGCCGCCGACGCCGTGGCCGTCCGCGTGCGCACCTTCAACACGGGCCTGGGCCTGCCGTTCCGGGAGGACCCGCTGATCCAGGAGGCCGTCGGGCGGATCGCGGCCAAGGCGTTCACGGCCGAGGCCGCGGTGCTCTCGGCGGCGGACGCCCTGGATGCGGCGCTCGCGGACCACGAGGCCGGCCGCACCGGCTCCGGCGCCCCCGAGGAGGTGCCCGCCTCCTTCACGTGGGCCGAGCTGGCGGTGGAGCACGCCCAGGTGACCGTCCCGGAGCTGGCCCTCGGCGCCGCCCAGGAGCTGTTCCTCACCGGTGGGGCCTCCGCCACGAGCACCGCCAAGGGCCTGGACCGGCACTGGCGCAACGCGCAGACGGTGGCCACGCACAATCCCATCGCGTTCCGCGCCCGGGCGATCGGCGACTTCTGGATCAACGGCACCGTGCCCGAGGGCCTCAACGCGATCGGCGACGCCCCGGCCGCCTCCGCGCCCCTCGGCGCCGACGCCCCCGCCTCCGGGGAGGCCGCCCGATGAGCACCCTGCGCACCCACCGTCGCCGGGCCGTGCTCGGCTCGTTCATCGGCACCACCATCGAGTGGTACGACTTCTACCTCTACGGCCTGGCCGCCGCGCTCGTGTTCAACGTGCAGTTCTTCCCCGGCCAGACCGCGTTCGGGGCGACCCTCGCCTCGTTCGCCACGCTCGCCGTCGGCGTCGTGCTGCGCCCGCTGGGCGGGATCGTGGCCGGCCACTTCGGGGACCGCGTGGGCCGCAAGGCCCTGCTGGTCATCTCGCTGCTGCTGATGGGCGGCGCCTCGATGCTCATCGGCGTCCTGCCCACGTTCGCCCAGGCGGGCTGGTGGGCGGTGGCCGGGCTCGTGCTGCTGCGCTGCCTGCAGGGCCTCTCCGCCGGCATGGAGTGGGGCGGCGCCGCCCTGATGTCCGTGGAGCACGCCCCCGCGGACCGGCGCGGCCTGTTCGGCTCGTTCACGCAGGTCGGCTCCTCGGCCGGCATGCTCCTGGCCACCGGCGCGTTCTCCCTGGTCAAGCTGGCCACCACCGACGAGCAGTTCGCCGCGTTCGGCTGGCGCCTGCCGTTCCTCGCCTCGGGTCTGCTCGTGGTGGTGGGCCTGGCCATCCGCCTCGGCGTCGAGGACTCGGCCGAGTTCCGCGTGCACCGGGACGCCGGGACCGTCAGCCGCGCGCCCGTCGTCGAGCTGCTGCGCCATCACGCCCGCCCCGTGCTCGTGACCGCCGGCCTGCGTCTCGGCCAGAACGGCCTCTACTACCTCGTCACCGCGTACCTGGTCAGCTACCTCGTGCTCCGCGGCGCCGACGACGGCGTCCTCGTCTCCGCCATCATGGTCGCCTCGGCCATCGGGCTGGTGAGCACCCCCTTCTGGGGCGCGGTCTCGGACCGGGTGGGCCGTGCCCGGGTGTCCCGGGTCGGGTACGCGCTCACGGCGGTGGCGGGCTGGGTGCTGTTCGCCGTCGTGGATGCCGGCGCGCTGGCGGTGCTGCCGCTCGTCGTGGTGCTGGTGATCAACGTGGCCCACGACAGCGTCTACGGTCCGCAGGCCGCGTGGTTCGCCGAGCAGTTCCCGGTGCGCGTGCGGTACTCGGGCGTGAACCTGGGCTATCAGCTCGGCACGGTGGTGGGCGGCGGGTTCGCCCCGTTCATCGCGGCGCTGCTGTACGAGGTCGGCGGCCACACGCCGTGGCTGATCGCCGCGTACCTGACGCTGCTGGCCACGCTCTCGCTGATCGCCTCGCGCTTCGCCCGTGACCCCGTGGCCCGCCCCGAGACGGACCTCGTGGCCGACGACGCCGCCATCCTGGCCGCACAGGCGGACGGGCCGGCCGTCGATGCCGCCCCCGGTGCCGCCGCGGTGACCGCCCGCCCCGACCGTGCCCCCGTGACCCTGGAGACCCGATGACCGCGACCCCCGCCCCGTTCATCCTCAGCGCGTTCGACATGGTGACGCCCGTGCACCAGTCGCCCGGGCTGTGGCGGCACCCCGAGTCCCGCGCCCACGAGTTCGACCGGCTGTCCTTCTGGACGGACCTGGCCCGCACCGTGGAGGAGGGCGGGTTCACCGCCGTGTTCCTCGCGGACATCCTCGGGCTGTACGACGTGCACGGCAGCGGCGTGGACGCCACGGTGCGCGGCGGCGTGCAGTGGCCGCTGCTGGACCCGTTCACGGTGGTCTCGGCGATGGCCGCCGTCACCGAGCGGGTGGGCTTCGGCGTCACCGCGTCCGTCACCTACGAGCAGCCCTACCTGCTGGCGCGCACGCTGACCTCGCTGGACCACTTCACGGAGGGGCGCATCGCATGGAACGTGGTGACCGGCTACCAGGACTCGGCCGCACGCAACCTCGGCCTGGACCGGCAGCCGGGCCACGACGAGCGCTACGACCGCGCCGACGCCTACCTCGACGCCATGTACCGCCAGTTCGAGGGGTCCGTGGAGCGGGACGCCGTCGTGGCGGACCGCGAGTCCGGGGTGTTCGCGGACCCGGCGAAGGTGCACCCGATCGGCGTGGAGGGCCCGCACGTGCGCCTGCCCGGCGTCGCGCTCGCGCACCCCGGGCCGCAGGGCACCCCGTTCCTGTTCCAGGCCGGCGCGTCCTCGCGGGGGCGACGGTTCGCGCTCGAGCACGCGGAGGCGGTCTTCTACATCGGCCCGACGACGGCGCACGTGCGGCGGTTCGTCGAGCAGACCCGCGAGGGCCTGCGGGAGGCCGGCCGCCCCGAGGACGCGATCCGCGTGCTGGCGATGGTGACCGTCGTCGTCGCGGACACGGACGAGGAGGCGCAGGCGCGGCTGGCCGAGTACCACGAACACGTGGACGTGGAGTCCGCGCTCGCGCTGTTCGGCGGCTGGACGGGGGTGGACCTGTCCGGCCTGGACCCGGACGCCGAGCTGGAGCACGTGGAGAGCGAGGCCTCGCGGACGGCGCTGGCCGCGTTCACCACCCAGTCGCCGGACCGTCGCTGGACGGTGCGCGAGGTGGCGGAGTTCGTGAGCGTGGGCGGGCGGGGGCCGGTGATCGTGGGGTCCCCGGCCACCGTGGCCGATGAGCTCGAGCGCTGGCACCGCGAGACGGGCGTGGACGGCTTCAACATCTCGGCGGCCGTGCGCCCGACGGACCTCGAGCGGTTCGCCCGGCTCGTGAGCCCCGAGCTGCGGCGGCGCGGCCTGCTGCGTGAGCCCGAGGCGGGGCGGACCCTGCGCGAGAACGTGGCCGGCGGGGGACCGCTGCTGCCGGAGGACCACCGGGGGGCCCGGTTCCGCTGACCCCGACGCCACGGGAAAACGTCACGCTGACGTGCGCTAATCCGTCTCGTCGTGGGAGAGTGGGGGACGCGTACCCGCGCAGACCCCGCCCCGACCCCAGGAGGCCCGCATGGCCCGGCCCCAGACCGTCCTCACCGTGGTGGCCGCCCGCCGGCTCACCCCGCACCTCGTGCGCCTGACCCTCGGCGGTGAGCAGTTCGACGCCGTCCATGCCCGCTGGGCGGAGAAGGGCGCCACGGACCAGTACGTGAAGCTGCTCTTCGCCGACCCCGCGCTCGGCCTCGAGCCCCCGTACGACCTGGACGCCCTCCGCGAGCGCCTCGCCCCGGAGCAGCTGCCGGTCCGCCGCACCTACACGGTGCGCCACATGGACGCGGCCGCCCGCACCATGGATGTCGACTTCGTGGTCCACGGTGCGTCCGACGGCGGCGCCGCCCCCGGGCACGACGGTGGCCTGGCCGGGGCGTGGGCGGCGTCCGAGCCGGTGGGGCAGCAGGTCGCGTTCCTGGGTCCCGGCGGCGCCTACCGGCCCGACCCCACCGCCGACTGGCACCTGCTCGCCGGCGACGAGGCCGCGCTGCCGGCGATCGCCGCCGCCCTCGAGGACCTCGCCGCCACGGACGCCGCGGCGGCCGGCGTCGCGCTGATCGAGGTGACCGACGCCGGGGACGAGGTGCCCCTGACCGCGCCGGCCGGCGTCGAGGTGCGCTGGCTGCACCGCGGCGGCCCCTTCACCCCGGAGACGACGAGGTTCGCCGCCGCCGTCGAGGGCGCGGCGTGGCGGGACGGACGGGTGCACGCGTTCGTGCACGGCGAGCGGGAGCAGGTCAAGCGCGTCCGGGCGTACCTCACGGACGTGCGCGGCGTGGACCGGCGACAGCTGTCGGTGAGCGCGTACTGGGCCTACGGCCGTGCCGAGGATGTGTTCCAGGCGGAGAAGCAGACCCCGGTGGGGCAGATCTTCGAGGACGGCGCCACCGGCGGCTGACCCGCACAGGTTCGGCACAGCAGCAGCTTCGCCGCCCCTCAGGGCCTGACGGGCCAGGGGTGACGTGAGACGGTCGAGGGGTCATCGTCCGGCGGTGCCCGGCCGCCGGCACGTCCGCACCTCTGTGAAGGAGTCCCCATGAAGACGCCCGCACGCCTCGCCGTCGGCATGCTCGCCGCCTCCGGTCTGCTGCTCACCGGCTGCGCCTCCGACCCGACGCTGGACGAGAGCTGGCCCGAGATCCGCCAGAAGGTCGTGGACGCCGAGAGCCTGCGCCTGAGGGTGGAGGGCACCGCCGCCGACAAGGAGGAGGAGAAGGACGACGCGTCGGCCTCGGCGGCGCCCTCCGCCTCCCTGGGCACGGACGCCAGCCAGTCCCTGAACGTGGACCTCGCCGGCGCCACCGACGACTCCCACCTCAAGGGCACCATGAACATGGACATGGGGGGGGGCCACCATGGACATCGAGGTCCTGCGCCGGGACGCCGACGTGTTCTTCAAGCTCAAGGCCGACGGTGACGACCTGCCCCAGGAGATGGGCATGTTCTCCACCCTCGTGGGCGACCGCTGGATCAAGACGAGCGCCGATCAGGCCGCGCAGATGGACATCTCACTCCAGGAGATCATGTCCGACCTCGAGGAGGACATGCCCGCCGCGGACGCCTTCGACGGCAAGGACCTGAAGGCCGAGGAGGTGGAGCTCGAGGGCAGGACGTACCTCAAGTACGCGCTGCCCGAGGAGCACCACGAGTTCGGCCGGACGATGCTGATCGACCCGGAGAGCACGACCCTCTACCGTCTCGAGGACGTGAACTCGGAGGACGAGGACGTGGACGCGAACGCCACCTTCACCGAGTGGAACGCGGTCGAGGCGCCCGAGGCCCCCGCCAAGGAGGACGTCTTCGACCTGGCCGAGCTGCAGGAGCTGGCCGGCTGACCCGCTGCGCGATCCGGGTGGGCCGGCGGGCCGCCACGGCATGATGTCCTGATGGACCGCACCGCCCCCACCCCGCCCGCGAACGCCCTCGCCCCGGACCTGCCGGAGGACATCGCCCGCGAGGCGATCGCCTTCCGCCGCCGCCTCCACGGGCATCCGGAGCTGGACCTGCACCTGCCCCGCACCCAGGCCGCCGTCCTCGAGCGGCTCGAGGCCCTGCGCGCCGAGGCGGGGGAGGATGCCGCCACCGGCCGCCCCGCGCTGGAGACGAGCGTGGGCCGGGCGCTGAGCTCCGTCGTCGTGGTGCTGCGCGGCGGGGCCCCGCTGCCGGAGGGGGCCCGGCGGCCGGTCGTGCTGCTGCGGGGGGACATGGACGCCCTGCCCGTCACGGAGGAGACCGGGCTGGAGTACGCCCCCTCCGT
Organism: Micrococcus sp. GPGPB33; assembly: GCF_037853785.1. NCBI lineage: Bacteria > Bacillati > Actinomycetota > Actinomycetes > Micrococcales > Micrococcaceae > Micrococcus > Micrococcus sp. GPGPB33. The sequence goes on along the minus strand of NZ_JAQMWO010000002.1, from coordinate 463,113 downwards.
GCCGGGCACCATGCACGCCTGCGGCCACGACCTGCACACCGCCGGCCTCTACGGCGCGCTGGCGTGGCTGGTGCGCCGTCGCGGGGAGCTCACCGCCGACGTGGTGGCCATGTTCCAGCCCGGGGAGGAGACCGGCGGCGGCGCCCTGCACATGATCCAGGAGGGGCTGCTGGAGGCGGCCGGGCGACCGGTGGACGCCGCCTACGCGATCCATGTCTCCTCGGGCACGTACCCGCGCGGCGTCCTGCTCAGCCGCCCGGGGGCGATCCAGGCCGGCTGCGACGACCTGGTGGTGACGGTGCACGGTCGAGGCGGGCACGGCTCGGTGCCGCACCTGGCTCAGGATCCGGTGCCCGTGGCCGCCGAGATGGTGCTGGCGCTGCAGTCCGTGGTCACCCGGCAGTTCGACGCCTTCGACCCGGTGGTCGCGACCGTCGGGCACCTGAGCGCGGGCACGGCGGCCAACGTCATCCCGGACAGCGCCACCCTCGCCCTCACCCTGCGGACCTTCTCCGCGGACGCCCGCGCCCGGCTGCGCGCGGCCGTGGAGCGCATGGTGCACGGGATCGCCGCGGCGCACGGCATGAGCGCACAGGTCCGGACGGACTGCGCGTTCCCGGTGACGGCCAACGACGCGGACGCGGTGGCCTTCGTCCGCCGGACCGTGGAGGACCTCTACGGGGCCGACGCCTACCGGGAGCTGCCCGAGCCCGAGCCCGGCAGCGAGGACTTCTCCGAGGTCCTCCAGCGGGTGCCCGGCGCCTACGTCCTGCTCGGGGCGGTCCCGGAGGGCGTGGCCCCGGACGAGGCCCCGGTCAACCACTCCCCGCAGGCCGTGTTCGACGACGCCGTGGTGCCGCGGGCCGCTCAGGTGCTGGCCGAGCTGGCGTTGCGGACGGCGCCGGTGTCGGCGTCCTGAGCGCGGCGGCCGGCCCGGAGCACCTCGGCGATCTGCCCGACGCACGGCTCGTTCTGCAGGCTCGTGGTGTCTCCGAGCGCGGTGCCCTGGTGCAGCTGCGTCAGCAGCCGCCGCATGATCTTGCCCGAACGGGTCTTGGGCACGTCGGGGACGAAGACCACCTCGGCGGGCTTGGCCACCGGCCCGATCACCCGCCCCACGTGCCGACGCAGCTCCTCGGCGCGGTCGGCGGCGGAGGCGCCGGGGCCGTCGTCGCCGGCCAGCCAGCTCTCGTGCGCCACCACGAAGGCGACGGCCGCGTGCCCGGTGGTCTCGTGCGGCACGGGGCACACCCCCGCCTCGATCACCTCCGGGTGCGCCACGAGGGCGGACTCGATCTCGATGGTGCTCAGCCGGTGCCCGGAGATGTTGATGACGTCGTCCACGCGCCCGAGGATCCAGACGTCGCCGTCCTCGTCCCGCTTGGCGCCGTCGCCGGCGAGGAACCAGCCCGCCTCGCCCTGGTCCGCGTAGTCCTCCCAGTACGAGTGGAAGTAGCGGGCCGGGTTCCGCCACACGGTCCGCGCCATCGACGGCGAGGTGCGGGTGACCACGATCCGGCCCTGCAGGCCCTCGGGCGTGGGGGCGCCGTCGTCGTCGACCACGGCCACGTCCACCCCCGGCAGGGGCCGGGAGCCGCAGCCCGGCTTGAAGGCCGTGTCCGTGGGACGGGGGAGAGCACGGTGGCGCCGGTCTCGGACTGCCACCACGTGTCCACCATCGGCAGGTCCGGGGTGTCCCGGCCGATCTGGGTGCGGGCCCACGTCCAGGCCTCCGGGTTCACGGACTCGCCCACGGTCCCGATCAGGCGGATCGAGGACAGGTCCGGGCCGCCGTCCGCGTGCGCCGGGATCCCGTCCGGATGCCAGCCCTTGAGCGAGCGGATCAGGGTGGGCGCCGTGTAGTAGCTCGTCACCCGGTAGCGCTCGATCACCTCGAAGTGCCGGCCCGGGTGCGGGGCGTTCGGCACGCCCTCGTAGATCACCTGCGTCACCCCGTTCGAGAGCGGACCGTAGATCTCGTAGGTGTGCGCGGTGACCCAGGCCAGGTCCGCGGTGCACCAGTGGACGTCGTCGTCGCGCCGTGCCGGGTCCGGGTGGGAGAACAGGAAGTCGTGCGTCCACGAGGCCGCGGCGAGGTACCCGCCGGAGGTGTGCACGAGCCCCTTGGGCTGTCCCGTGGTGCCGGAGGTGTACATGATGAACAGCGGGTGCTCCGCGTCGAAGGCGCGCGGGGTGTGGGTGTCCGGCTGGCGGTCCACGACGTCGTGCCACCACAGGTCCCGGCCCTCGGTCCACGGGATGTCCCGGTGGCCCGTGCGGTCCAGGACGAGGACGTGCTCGATCGCGTTGTCCCCGGACACGGCCTCGTCCGCGTTGGCCTTCACGGGGACGGCGACGCCGCGGCGGAACTGGCCGTCGGTGGTGACGAGCAGCTTGGCGCCCGTGTCCTCGACGCGGAACCGCAGCGCCTCCGCCGAGAACCCGCCGAACACGAGCGAGTGCACGGCGCCGATCCGCGCGCACGCCAGCGTGATGACGATCGTCTCCACGAGCACGGGCAGGTACACGACGACGCGGTCGCCCGCCTCGATGCCCAGCTCCTCGAGGGCGTTCGCGGCCTGGGCGACCTCGCGCTGCAGCTGCGCGTAGGTGACGGCGCGGCGGTCGCCGGGCTCGCCCTCGAAGTACAGGGCGACCTTCTCCCCGCGCCCCGCCGCCACGTGCCGGTCCACGCAGTTCACGGCCACGTTCAGGGTGCCGTCCTCGTACCAGCGGATCTCCGGGCCGCGCTCGGCGGCCGGGTCCGGGGCGGTGAGGGAGCGCGTCCGGGTGAAGGGCCGCTCCCAGCTCAGACGTCGGCCGGCCGCCTCCCAGAACGCGAGCCGGTCCGACTCGGCCACCGGGCGGCCGTCGCCGCGCCCGCCGTGCAGCCGGTCCGCCGGGCGGCCGGGGTGGACGTCCGGGTCGGCGGCGTCGACGAGCGCCTGCGGGAGGGGGCCGGGCAGCGTCGCGAGGGCCGCGGCGGGCACGCCGTCGTTCGGTCCGCGGACGGCCCCGGAGGCGCCCTCCTCGGCCGGGTCGGGGCGGGCGGGGTCCTCGGTGGGCGTCATGGGCGGCGGTTCCTCCTGGTCGGCGGGTCCGACCAGGGTAGGGACGCCGACGACGGCGCCGCGCCCGCCGTCGTCACCGGCGGTCATGCTCGGCCCGCCGGACCCCCGCGGGCGCCTGGCGCGGGCCACGGCGACGGCGGCCGGTGTGGACCCCGTCCCACGGCCGGGGCGCCCCGGCCGCCGGGCCGCCCGCACGTGTCAGAGTAGGTCCATGACCACCTACGCCACCCTCGCCGCCCGGTACGCCGACGCCTTCGACTCCGTCGCCCACGGCGAGCGGGCCCGCGAGGCGGGCCGGCACCTGCCGTTCGCCGCGCTCGGGGAGCTGCAGGCCGCCGGGTTCGGCAAGGTCGGCGTCCCCGTGGACGCGGGCGGCGAGGGCGGCGGCAGCGAGACCGTGCTGCGCCTGCTCATGGACCTGGCCGCCCGGGACGTGAACACCGCGCACGTCTGGCGCTCCCACCTCGTGTTCATCGCCACGGCCATGGACCAGGCGCCCGCCCGCCGGGAGCGGTGGCTGCGGCACATCGTCGACGGGGACTGGGCCGGCTCCGCCCTGGCCGAACGCGCCGGCGGGGCCGCACCGGGCCGTGCCGCCACCCTGGCCAGCCGGGACGAGGGCGGCACCTGGGTCGTGCGGGGGCAGAAGTACTACGCGACCGGCTCGGCGTTCGCCACGTGGACCGCCGCGACCGTGGGCATCGAGGGGGCGGACCTCGTCTCGCGCCGGAACTCGAAGCGGGCCGGGGGCGCGGTCCGCGAGCCGGACCGGGCCGTCGCCGTCGTGCGCGTGCGTCAGCCGCGCGTGGGCATCAAGGACGACTGGGACGGCTTCGGCCAGCGCCTGACCGCCACCGGGTCCGTGGTGCTCGACGACGCCGCGGCCGAGGAGCTGCTCGAGGTGCCGCGGCAGGACGGGCCGGTGCCCGTGCTCATGGAGGCGACCCTGCTGGCGCTGCAGGCCGGGATAGGCCGGGCGGCGCTCACGGAGGGCACGCAGCTGCTGCGGCAGCGGCGCCGCACCTTCAACACCGGCACGGCCGCGCTGCCCAAGGACGACCCGCAGCTCCTCGAGATCATGGGGCAGCTGGCCGGGCGGCAGGCCGCGGCCGAGCTGATGGTGCGCGAGATCGGGCGTCTGCTCGACGAGGGGGAGGACGGCGCCGACGGGGCCGGCCCGGCGGAGGCCGACGTCGTGGCGGCGTCCGCCGAGGCGATGGCCGCCGCGTACCGGGCCCAGGCCGTGGTGCCGGAGGCCGTCCTCGAGGTGTGCACCCGCATCTTCGACACGCTCGGCGCGTCGGCGACGTCGGCCACGCTGCGGCTCGACCGGCACTGGCGTAACGCCCGCACCCTCGCCACCCACGACCCGGCGGCGTACAAGGTGCGCATGGCCGGCGACTGGCTCGTGAACGGCACCCCGCCGACCGCCTACACGTCGGCCGGCGAGGTCCCCGAGGGGGACTGACCCGACGACCGGGCGGCCGGACGTGCCGGGCTCAGGCCCAGCGGCGCAGGGCCCGGCGCTCCAGCAGGCCGAGCAGCCAGTCGGTGAGCTTGCCGAGCACGGCGAGCAGGATGATCGCCAGGATCAGGCGGTCCGTGCGTCCGTTGTTCTGCGAGTCGTGAGCAGGAAGCCCAGGCCCATCGAGGAGGCGATCAGCTCCGCGGCCACCAGGAACAGCCAGGCCTGGGCCAGGGCCAGCCGCAGGCCGGAGAACACGGCCGGCACCACGGCGGGCAGCTGCACCGTCCGCAGCAGGGACAGCCCGTGGTAGCCGAAGGCCCGTCCGGCCTCCACCAGGTGCGGGTCCACGTGGCGCAGGGCGGCGTAGACGGTGGTGAACACCGGGAAGAACGCGCCGATCGCGATGAGGGTGACCTTGGACTCCTCGCCGATCTGCATCCAGAGGATCAGCAGCGGCACCCAGGCCAGCGAGGGCACCGCGCGCAGCGCCCCGATCAGCGGGGCGAACAGCGCGTCCGCCCACCGGGACAGCCCGAGCGCGGACCCCACGGCCAGCCCGAGCGCGGCCCCGAGCAGGAAGCCCAGCAGCACGCGCTGGGTGGAGATCCCCACGTGCAGCCACAGGTCGCCCCGCTCCAGCAGGTTGACGCCGGCGCTGAGCACCGCGCCGGGGGAGGGCAGCTGCACCGCGGAGAGCAGCCCGGCGGCCGTCACCGCCCACCACAGCACCAGGAGGACGGCGGGCGCGGCCAGCCCCACCACCGCCCGGGCGCCGGGCCGGTCCAGCACCCGGGGCCGCTGCCGTCGGCGCGCCCCTGTGTCGCCGTCGTCGTGACCCGACCGCTCGCGCGCCTCGGGGCCCGTCGTCGCGGCGGGGGTGGTCAGGGCGGTGCTCATCGGATGGCCTCCTCGGCGAAACGGGTGTCCAGGATGCTCGCCAGGGCGGCGTCCACCTGGTGCTGGTAGTCGACGGACCCGGTGCCGACCAGGATCCGTCCGACCCCCGTCAGGGCGTCGAGCAGCTCCTGGCCCGGCACGGGGCTGACGTCCGCGTTGGTGCGTTCGAGGATCACGGTGCGGGCGACGTCGGGAGAGATCTTCGCGGCCTCGGCCAGGATCCCGACGGTCTCGTCCGGGTGCTCGAGCGCCCAGGCGCGGGCGCGTTCGTACGTGTCCAGGACGGTCTGGGCCGTCTCCGGGTCCGCCTCGAGGAAGGACTCCGTGGCGTTGAGGACGGAGAACGTGTTCAGGGCGAGGTCCCGGTACAGGAAGCGGGCGCCCTCGGCCTCGGCCTTGGCCATGATCGGGTCGAGCCCGGACCACGCGGCCACCGATCCGCCGGCGAGGGCGGCGCGGCCGTCGGCGTGCTGCAGGTTCTGGATCTCGACGTCGGCCGGGTCCACCCCGGCGGCCTCGAGCGCCTGCACGGCGAAGAAGTACGGGTCCGTCCCGCGCGTGGCGGCCACCGTGCGGCCCGCGAGCTGGGCGACGTCCGTGATGTCCGAGCCGGGCGGGACCATGAGCGCGGACCACTCCGGCCGCGAGGCGACGCCCACGATGCGCGTGGGCGCTCCGTTGGCCCGGTTCAGCAGCGCGGCCGAGCCGGCCGTCGACCCGATGTCCACGGAGTTCGAGCGCAGGAGCTCGTTGGCCTTGTTGGAGCCGGCGGAGAACACCCAGTTCACCCGGACGCCGCGGGGCGCGAGCGTCTCCTCCAGCCATCCCTGGTGGCGGATCACGAGGGAGAGCGGGTTGTAGGTGGCGTAGTCGATGCTCAGCGTGTCCGGACCGTTCACCGGCCCGGTCGTCGCCTCACCCTGCAGGACGCATCCGCTCAGGCCCAGGGGCAGGGACGCGGCCAGCAGGCCGAGCGCCGTGCGACGGGTCAGGCGTGCGGAGCCGGCGCCGCTCATCGGGCGTGGCTCTCGACGCCGAGGCCCTCGAGGAGCTCGGCGCGCAGCCGGGCCAGGCGGGCGTCCGCGCGGTCGCGGGGACGGGCCCCCGGCACGTCCACGATCCGCCCCACGGTCGCTCCGGGGCGGGCCCCGCCGTCGGGCGCGGGGACGTCACGGGCGAGCAGCAGCACGCGGTCGGCGAGCTGCAGGGCCTCCTCCACGTCATGGGTGATGAGCAGGACGGTGGTGCCGGTGGCGGCGTGCACGTCCAGCAGCAGGTCCTGCATCTTCAGGCGCGTCAGGGCGTCGAGGGCGCCGAAGGGCTCGTCGAGCAGCAGCACGCCGGGGCGGCGCGCCAGGGCGCGGGCGAGCGAGGCCCGCTGGGCCATGCCGCCGGAGACCTCCCGGGGGCGGTGCTCCGCGAAGGGCGCGAGGCCCACGAGCTCGAGCAGCTCCTGCACGCGGTCCCGGCCCGCGGCGCGGTCCAGCTCCCGGGGCAGGCCGAGTTCCACGTTGCGGCGCAGGGTGCGCCAGGGCAGCAGGCGCGGCTCCTGGAAGCCGACGGCGGTGCGCTCGTCGTAGGGTCGCACGGGCGAGCCGTCGATCAGCAGCTCTCCGTCGAAGTCCGGGTCCAGGCCGGCCACGGCGCGCAGCAGCGTGGACTTGCCGCAGCCGGAGGCGCCGATCACGGCGAGCACCTCGCCGGGCGCCACGGTCAGGTCCACGTCGCGCAGGACGACGCGTGGTCCGTCCGCGGTGGGGAACGTGCGCCCGACGCCGCGGAAGACGACGTCGAGGCTGTGGCGGTCCTCGTCCCGGACCGGGGTGGAGGCGGTGGCACGGGAAGGCGCGTGCACGCTCATGGAGGGCTCCCATCGTCGCTTCGTCGTCGGTGTCGGACGGATACGGATGCCAGTAGACCACCGCGGGCCCGGTCGGCCGCGCGGTCGCCCGGCCGCCGGCGCCGGAGGGTCACACGGGCGTCACACCGGGGGCGCCGCCGGTCCTGGCCCGGCCGGCCGTCACGGCCCGAGCCCAGCGCCGAGCCAGACGTTTCGGTCGTCTCTGCAGGGTGGAGGCAGCAGATTTCTCTGGCTCAGCGCTGGGGTGCCACTGGGCCGCAACAGGGCCGCCGCCCGCGGACGTGTCCTCCGTCATGGTCGGGGCATGTCACGAACCGGGCGCCGGACGCGTGGCCGGGCCCGGCGGGGCCGTCATGAACCCCTGGGCCGGACCGGCTTCCACCGCCGGCCGCGTCAGCGTTGCATGGTGCGGAACCGTCGCTCGCCCGGCCGCGCCCCTGCGACCGGGCGGCCCTGGAAAGGAGACCCATGAGCACCGCCGAGAACGCCGGGGCCGGAGCACCCACCCGCCCGGACGAGCACCGCGCGATCCTCTTCAACGCATTCGACATGAACTGCGTCGCCCACCAGTCCCCGGGTCTCTGGCGTCACCCCGACGACCACGCCCGGGACTGCAACACCCTGGGCTACTGGACGCACCTGGCGCAGACGCTGGAGAAGGGCCTGTTCGACGGCCTGTTCATCGCCGACGTCCTCGGCCCGTACTCCGTGTACGGCGGCACCTCCGAGGCCGCCATCAGGACCGGCGCGCAGACCCCCGTGAACGACCCGTTCCTGCTCGTCTCCGCGATGGCCGCGGTCACCGAGCACCTCGGCTTCGGCGTCACCGCCGGCACCGCCTACGAGCACCCCTACCCGTTCGCCCGCCGCCTCGCCACGCTCGACCACCTCACGGGCGGCCGCGTGGGCTGGAACGTGGTCACCGGCTACCTGCCCTCCGCCGCCCAGAACATGGGCCAGGACGACCAGATGGAGCACGACGAGCGCTACGAGCACGCCGACGAGTACCTCGACGTCGTCTACAAGCTCCTCGAGGGCTCGTGGGAGGACGACGCCGTCGTCTACGACAAGGAGTCCGGCGTGTTCGCGGACCCGGCCAAGGTCCACGACATCGCCCACGAGGGCCGGTACTTCACCGTGCCCGGCCACGCCGTCACCGAGCCGTCCGTGCAGCGCACCCCCGTGATCTACCAGGCCGGCGCCTCGACGCGCGGCCGCGCCTTCGCCGGCAAGCACGCCGAGGCCGTGTTCATCAACTCCCCCACGAAGGAGCTGGCGGCCGCCACCGTGAAGAAGATCCGCCAGGCCCTGGTGGACGCCGGCCGTGACCCGTACGACGTGAAGATCTTCGCGATGCAGACGATCGTCACCGGGGCCACCGACGAGGACGCGCGGGCCAAGTACGACGACCTGGCGCAGTACGTGGACCCGCTGGGCGGCCTCGTGCTCATGTCCGGCTGGATGGGCATCGACCTGTCCCAGTACGACCTGGACGAGCCGATCGGGGACGTGAAGTCGAACGCCATCCAGTCCGCCGTGGAGACCTTCCAGAAGGCCTCCGGCACGGATGAGGAGTGGACCGTGCGCAAGCTCGCCGAATGGGTGGGCATCGGCGGCTTCGGCCCCGTGATCGTGGGCGGCGGCGAGTCCGCGGCCCGTCAGCTCGTCGAGTGGGCCGACGAGACCGACGTGGACGGCTTCAACCTCGCCTACCACATCACCCCGGGCGCCTTCGAGGACGTCGTGGAGTTCGTGGTGCCGGCGCTGCAGAAGCTCGGCCGCTACAAGACCGCGTACACGGACGGCACGCTGCGCCACAAGCTCTTCGGCCGCGGCGACCACCTGCCGCAGAACCACCACGGCGCATCCTTCGCCCTGCGCCGCCGGTAGGGTGACGCCAATGGCCGCGGCGCCCTGCCTCGGCCGGCAGCAGCCCCAGGAGGAGAACATGCAGCGCAGACGTGCCGTCCGCGCGGCCGGGCTCGGCGTCGTGGGCGCCCTGGCCTTGGCCGGGTGCGCATCCGAGCCGCAGTCGGCGGGGGAGGCCTGGCATCAGGCCCGCACCCAGTTGGACGAGGCCGAGACCGTCCGACTCGAGACCGCCTACACCACCGGCCGTCAGGGCCCGCACTCGGTCCGCTGGGACATCGCCGGCCGGCTCGACGGCGGCGACGCCGAGTCGAAGGGCGTCATGCAGGTCGGCCGGGACTCACACATCACCATGGAGTCCCGCCAGGTCGGCGAGGATGTGTTCGTCCGGGTCGACGTGGACGGCTCCGACGTCCCGGACGACGTCCAGGTGATGTACTCCGACCCGCAGTGGCGCCGTGTCCCGGCCGGTGAGGGGCAGGAGCCGCCCCTGAAGGCCCTCCTCGACCAGGTGGGCCTCCCCGCGGCGGACGCCCTCGACGGCGCCCAGGTGCGCGCCGAGGAGGTCGACTGGGACGGCGGCACGGCCTACCGCTATGCCGTGCCCGAGGAGGTCGCCGACGCCGCAATGGCCGAGGGCGACGCCACCCGGGTGCACTCCTTCACGGTGGACGACGACGGCGAGCTGGTCGCGCTCACCGTCGACGACGGCCGGGCCACCCAGCAGTACGCCCTGAGCGACTGGAACCAGATCGAGCCGGCCGAGGCGCCGGAGGAGGTGGCCGAGTGAGGCAGCGCCAGACCCAGACCCGCCGCACCCGCCGCGGCCTGTCCCTCGCCGCCGTCGGGGCGGCCGCCCTGCTGCTGACCGGCTGCGCCTCGGGCGACGACGCCCCCGGCGCCTGGGACCGCGCCCGCACCCAGCTCGAGGAGGCCGACTCCGTCCGCATGGTCACCGAGCTGCGGTCCGAGGCCCCGACCAACGGCCGCGCGGTCCCGGACTCGGTGGACATCTCCGGTCCCGTGGACGGCTCGTCCATGCGGTACGTGTCCGTGTACCAGGACGACGGCCTGATCACCCGGGACGAGTCCCGGATCGTGGACGGCACCGCGTACTCCCGATTCACGGTGGAGCGCGCCGGCGCGAGCGGCGAGGACCGCCCCGCCTATGTGGAGCGCTGGACCGCCACCCCGTACGAGAGCGATCCCCGCGCCACCGGCATGGGCGCGATGGTGAGCTCGCTGCTGGGCTCCCTGCCGGAGTCGGGCGGCCTGGACGACGTCGAGGCGGACGCGGACGGCATCCGCCGCAGCGGTCAGGACGCGATCCGCTACGTGCTGGACGAGCCCGTCTCGGGCCCGCAGGAGGGCGTGGCGCTGACCGCGTTCACGGTGTCCAAGGAGGACGGCCGCCTGCTCACCGTGGAGACCGAGTCCGCCGGCACGAAGGCCGTGGTGACCCTCTCCGAGATGGGCGAGGTGGATCCGGTGCAGGCCCCGCCGGCCGACGAGGTCCTGAAGCAGGACGGCTGACCCGGCCCACGACGACGGCGGCCCGCCTCCCCGAGGGGAGGCGGGCCGCCGTGTCTGCGCGGGTCAGCGCGTCAGCGGACCCTCGTCACCCAGCGGGGTGGACGGGTCCGAGACGGTGTCCGGCTCGGCACCGTGGCGGGCCGCCGAGGTGACGTTGTCGTTGTTGGACTCGGTCACGCGATCTTCGCGGACGTCGTTCTTCTTGTCGTTGCCCTGCATGGCATCCTCCACCTTCGTCGTGGCCTTCTGCACCGGATCGGACTTCTTCACCTCAGCGAACTTCTGCTGGGCGGTCTCCTGGACCTGGCCGACCTTCTCCTGGGTATTGGGGTCGTTCCAGAGCTTCTGGGCGTTCTGGGTCATCTTCTCGAGGTTCTTGCGGCCCTCGGCGGAGCCGAGCAGGTAGCCGAGTGCGGCGCCGAGGCCCAGGGTGATGAGGCGCATGGGTGGTCTCCTTCGTGTGTCGGGACCGCGTCGACCCTCTTGGACGGGCCGGGCGGCGCGCTGGCGCGCTGTCCTGAGATCACTCTGGTCACCGGAGCCCGCCGCGTCAACGGTTGAGGCGCACGGCCGTGCGAGGGTCGGGGGCGTTCGTCCCCGCAGTCCCGTCCCACGACGACGGCCGCTCACCCCCGGGGGTGAGCGGCCGTCGTCGTGCCGGGGCCCGTGGGGCCACGGGGTCAGCCGAAGTGCTTCGGCAGGGTGGCCTCCCAGGCCTCGCGCAGCTCCGTGATCGGCAGGGTGAAGGCGTCCTGGACCTCGAGGGCCGCGGAGTCGGCGTCCACCACGCCGATGCGCACGGCCGCGTAGCCGCGGGCCGTGGTCATGTCGGTGAACCGGACCTCCTCGGTGCGGGGCACGGCCACGACGGCGCGCGCCTGCGTCTCGGAGAACAGTGCGGTGAACAGGTCCACGCCGTCGCGGCGCAGCACCTCGTCCAGCACCACGCGGGCGCCCACGCCGAAGCGCAGCACCATCTCGGACAGGGTGGCCGCGAGGCCGCCGCCGGAGACGTCGTGGGCGGCGTCGATCATGCCGTCCCGGGACATGTTGACCAGCAGCTCGCCGAGCAGGCGCTCCTTCTTCAGGTCGACCTTCGGGGGCAGGCCGCCGAGGTGGCCGCGCAGGCGCGCGAACTCGGAGCCGTCCAGCTCGTCCCCGGTCTCGCCCAGCAGGTAGATCGCCTGACCGTCCGCGTCCGGGGCGAAGCCGGACGCGGTGCGGCGCAGGACGTCGTCGAGCTGGCCGAGCACCGCCACCGTGGGGGTGGGGTGGATCGGGGTGCTGCCCGTCTGGTTGTACAGGGACACGTTGCCGCCAGTCACCGGGATGCCGAGGGTCTGGCAGCCGTCCGCCAGGCCGCGCACGGCCTCCGCGAACTGCCACATCACGTCCGGGTCCTCGGGGGAGCCGAAGTTCAGGCAGTCGGAGACGGCCAGGGGCACGGCCCCGGCGGTGGTGACGTTGCGGTACGCCTCGGCCAGGGAGGCCTGCGCGCCCGTGTACGGGTCCAGGTAGGTGAACCGGTCGTTGCAGTCCGTGGCCAGGGCCACGCCCATGCCGGTCTCCTCGTCCACGCGCACCACACCCGCGTCGTCCGGGGCCGCCAGGGCGGTGTTGCCGCGGACGTAGCGGTCGTACTGGCGGGTGATCCAAGAGGTGTCCGCCAGGTTCGGGGAGCTCATCAGCTCCACGACGGCGGCGCGCAGCTCCTCGCCCGTGGCGGGCAGGTCCTGACCGGCCTCGGAGGAGCGGAACGTGTCCGCCTGGAGCTCGTCCTGCCAGGCCGGACGCGCGTACGGGCGCTCGTAGACCGGGCCGTCGTGGGCCACGGTGCGCGGGTCCACGTCGACGATGACCTCGCCGTCCCAGGTGATGATCAGGCGGCCGTCGCCGGTGACCTCGCCCAGCCAGGAGTACTCGACGTCCCACTTGGCCATGACGGCCTCGAACGCGGCGACGTTCTCCGGCGTCACCACGGCCATCATGCGCTCCTGCGACTCGGACATGAGGATCTCGCCCGGGGTCAGCGTGGAGTCGCGCAGCAGCACGTCGGTCAGCTCCACGCGCATGCCGCCCTCGCCGTTGGAGGCGAGCTCGGAGGTGGCGCAGGAGATGCCGGCGGCGCCGAGGTCCTGGATGCCTTCGACGAGGGAGTCGCGGAACAGCTCGAGGCAGCACTCGATGAGCACCTTCTCGGAGAAGGGGTCCCCGACCTGCACCGAGGGGCGCTTGGCGGGCTTGCCGTCGCCGTCGAAGGACTCGGAGGCCAGCACGGAGGCGCCGCCGATTCCGTCACCGCCGGTGCGGGCGCCGAACAGAACCACCTTGTTGCCCACGCCGGAGGCGTTGGCCAGACGCAGGTCCTCGTGCTTGAGCACGCCCACGGCGAGGGCGTTGACGAGCGGGTTGCCCTGGTAGATCGGGTCGAAGCGGGTCTCGCCGCCGATGTTCGGCAGGCCCAGGGAGTTGCCGTAGCCGCCGATGCCGGCCACCACGCCGTGGAACACGCGGGCGGTGTCCGGGTGGTCGATCGCGCCGAAGCGCAGCGGGTCCATCACGGCCACCGGGCGGGCGCCCATGGAGATGATGTCGCGCACGATGCCGCCGATGCCCGTGGCCGCGCCCTGATAGGGCTCCACGTAGGAGGGCGAGTTGTGGGACTCGACCTTGAACGTCACGGCCCAGCCGTCACCGAGGTCGGTCACGCCGGCGTTCTCGCCGATGCCCACCATCATGTGCTGCTTCATCTCGTCGGTGAGCTTCTCGCCGAACTGGCGCAGGTGCACCTTCGAGGACTTGTACGAGCAGTGCTCGGACCACATGACCGAGTACATGGCCAGCTCGGCGGCGGTGGGTCGGCGGCCGAGGATCTTCTTGATCTCGGCGTACTCGTTCTCCTTCAGGCCCAGCTCGGCCCAGGGCTGCTCGACGTCCGGCGTCGCCTGGGCGTCCGCGACCGTCTCGATGTTGAACTGCTGGCTCATGCATGGCCTCCACGGCTGGCGAGGGTGGTCAGGACGGAGGTGAAGAAGCCGAGGCCGTCCACGCCGGAGCGGGGGCCGGCGGCGGTGTCCGGGCCGAAGCCCGGCTCCACGGCGTGCTCCGGGTGCGGCATCAGACCGACGACGTTGCCGGCCGGGTTCGCGATGCCCGCGATGTCCCGGCGCGAGCCGTTCGGGTTCCAGCCCTGATAGCGGAACACCACGCGGCCCTCGGCCTCGAGGGCGTCGAGGGTCGTCTCGTCCGCCACGTACTGGCCGTCCTGGTTCTTCAGGGGCACGGTGATGGTCTGGCCCTGCTCGAAGTCGCGGGTCCACACGGTGTCCGTGCTCTCCACGACCAGCTCCTGGTCGCGGCAGATGAAGTGCAGGTGGTCGTTCTTGACCATCGAACCCGGCAGCAGATGCGACTCGGTGAGGATCTGGAAGCCGTTGCAGATGCCGAGCACCGGCAGGCCGTCCGCGTCGCCCTCGGGGCCGCCGGCCGCCGTCGCCACCGCGTCCATCATGGGGGCGAAGCGCGCGATCGCGCCGGCGCGCAGGTAGTCGCCGTAGGAGAAGCCGCCCGGGATCACGACGGCGTCCACGCCGGCGAGCGTCCGCTGCGGGTCCGCGTCGGCGTGCCACAGGGAGACGGGCTCGGCGCCGGCGAGGCGGACGGCGCGCAGCGCGTCCACGTCGTCCAGGGTGCCGGGGAAGGTGATGACGCCGATGCGCGCGCCGCTGAGCGGCGTCGTCGGCGTCGAGTAGTCGCCGATGAGGGGGAGCTCGGTCATCGGGCGCCCTCGGCCTCGTCCAGGACGGCCACGTTCACGACGTCCTCGATGACGGGGTTGGACAGCATCTCCTCGGCGGCCGTGCGCGCCTGGGCGAGGATCTCGTCGGTGACCTCGCCCTCCACGGTGAGCTCGAAGCGCTTGCCCTGGCGGACCTGGCTGAACTCGGTGAAGCCGAGGCGGGGCAGGGCCCCGTTGATCGCCTTGCCCTGCGGATCGAGGATCTCGGGCTTGGGCATGACGTCGACGACGATGATGGGCATGAACACGCTCCTGGGTGCGGGACGATGCCGCGGAGCAGGAGGGTGTGATGCCGTCTCACGCCCGGCCCGGGGCGCTCCGCGTGCTTGCCCGTCCAGTCTACTCGGCCGCCCGGACGCGGAATCGTGGGTGTGATGGGGGCGGCACGCGGCAGCCGGCCCGGCGTAGCCTGGCGGCATGAGACCTCAGCAGACCCGTGTGTCCCCGCTCGGCCGACGCCGGCCGATCAGCCCGCTCGGCCCCGCGCTGCTCGCCGCGGCGGCCGGCGTCGTGCTGACGGGAGTGCGCCGCATCAAGGCCCGCTCCGCCCGGCGTCGCGCGACCGGACGCCCGCGCCGGTGACCCGCCCCGAGCCCTGCCCCTGCGGGTCCGGAGCCGGGCTCGCGGCGTGCTGCGGTCGCCTGCACGCGCGTTTCGCCCGGGACGGCGCCCTGACCGCGCCCACCGCCGAGGCGCTCATGCGCTCCCGGTACACGGCGTTCGCGCGGCTGGGCGAGGCCGGGCCGGCAGAGGCGCAGGCGATGGCCGACTACCTCGCCGCGACCTGGGTTCCCGAGCACCGGCCCACCGCGGCCGAGCTGCTGCCGGCCGCGGGGGAACAGGCGCCGCGGTTCACCCGCCTGGCGGTGCTGGACGTGCGGGACGGCGGGCCGTTCCAGGACGCCGGGACCGTGGAGTTCGTGGCCGTCGGCACGGGGGCCGAGGGGCGGTTCCGACTCCATGAGGTCAGCCGGTTCCGCCGTGAGGACGGGGTCTGGCGCTACGTGGACGGCGACGTGCGCTGAGGCCGGGGCGGCGCGTCGGACGGCGGCCGGCGCTGCCGCGTCAGAAGGCGGAGAAGATCCCGGCGCCCACGCTGAGGACCAGACCCAGGATGGCGATCCACGCCACCAGGGTGACGATCGGGCGGGGGCGACGCGGGGCGTCGTCGTGCCAGTCCACGCCCTCCAGCTCCGGAGGGGTGCGCAGCTCTCGATCCATGGCCCCAGCCTCTCATGCCCCACGCCGCCCCGGGCCCAACGCGGGTTGACTTGTCACGGGTGCTGGGCGCCTGGACCCGCGACAACTCAACCCGCGTTGCCGTCCGGGGTGAACAGGTCCTCGATCCGCCGCCCGAACACGGCCGCGAGGCGGAAGGCGAGCGGGAGCGAGGGGTCGTAGCGGCCCTTCTCGAGGGAGATGACGGTCTGCCGGGAGACGCCGAGCTCGTCGGCGAGCCGCTGCTGCGACCAGCCGAGGCGGGCACGCTCGTCGGGGATGGTGTTCTCCACGGCTCAGCCCCGGCGCTTCTGGAGCGCGTAGCGGACGGCCACCGAGGCGCCCGCGAAGAGGAGCAGCCCGGCGCCCACGAGGGGGAGGCTGGGCTGCCACCCCGCCAGGGCGACGACGAACGTGCCCAGGCCCAGCACCACGAGCAGGTCGCCGAACGCGCCGGACTGCGCCTTCTCGAGCCACCGGCCTTCGATGGTCTCCTCGGTGTCCCGGACGGCGCCGCGCAGGGTGGTGCGGTCCACGAGGAACAGCCAGGCGAGGGCTGCGCCGACCGGGAGCGCCGACGCCGCCATGACCGCGCCCGTGACCGCCGGGAAGCGGGGACCGGCGTCGCCCTGGCTCGAGGCCAGACCGTAGGACGCGGCCCCGATCAGCAGGGCGATGACGACGCCGGCCACGAGGCTGACGAGGATCAGTCGCCCGGACCCGCCGCCCAGACGGGCGGAGCGGCCCCAGCGGGGGCGGCGGTCGCGGGCGAGGTCGGTGGTGGTGTGCGGCGTGGTGGCCATGGCGGTCCCTCCGGGGCGGGGCCGGGGTTTGTCCCCGTCGTGTGAAGCAAGCTTGACAGTAAAGAGAGTTTGACGTCAAGTCTGCTTGACGGTGGCCCGACAGGGCGGCGGCGGAGCTGGGCCTCGCCATGGACGCCTCCACCGCCGCCCACGATGCTGGCCGCATGGCCTTCGAGGTGCACCCGCTCACCGCCGACCGCTTCGACGACTTCGCGCACGTCGTCAACCCGAACCGCCGCGCCACGCACTGCTGGTGCCTGTCCCCCCGGCTCTCAGCGCCGCAGAGGCACGCGCCCGGCGACCCCCGCGAGGACACCATGCGGGCGCTCGCTGCGGGGGAGCCTGCGCCCGGCGTCGTCGGTACTCGGACGGCGAGCCCGTCGCGTGGTGCAGCATCAGCCCGCGCAGCGCGATCCCGCGGCTCGTGATGCGACACATCCGCGGGTGACCCGGCCCTCCGCCGTCCGTCCGCCCGTCCGGCCAACGCGGGTTGACTTGTCGCGGGTCTGGGCGGTGAATACCCGTGACAAGTCAACCCGCCTTGCCCGGGGTGCCGCGCCCTTGGCTCGCGTGGAGTCGTCCCCGCCCGCCCCGGCCCGTTCCTGAGGAGCCGCCATGTCCCTCCGTCTCTCTCACACCACGTGGGACGCGCTGGACCCCCACGCCATCGCCGAGTTCTGGCGCGCGCTGCTCGGCTGGGAGGTCGACGAGCCTCACCTCTACCGCCCGGGGTCGGACGAGTGCTCAC
Source organism: Micrococcus sp. GPGPB33 (assembly GCF_037853785.1). Classification (NCBI taxonomy): domain Bacteria; kingdom Bacillati; phylum Actinomycetota; class Actinomycetes; order Micrococcales; family Micrococcaceae; genus Micrococcus; species Micrococcus sp. GPGPB33. The sequence continues at coordinate 445,846 of NZ_JAQMWO010000002.1, read as the reverse complement.
TCGTCGGCCCTGACGGGCAGGTCGTCCTCTTCTTCCGCGTCCCGGACGCCAAGCGCGTGAAGAACCGCGCCCACATGGACCTGCGCGCGGCCGCCGGCTCGACGCGCGACGCCGAGATCGAGCGGGCGCTCGCCCTCGGCGCCGCGATGGTCGACGACCGCCGCGTCGACCTCGGCTGGGCCGTCCTCGCCGACCCCGAGGGCAACGAGTTCTGCATCCTCGACGGCTGAGCCGACCCCACGACGGCCCGGCGTCTCCGCGGGGAGTCGCCGGGCCGTCGGGGCGGACCGGGTACCGGGTGCCCGGGCCGTCCGCGGCGGCGGTGGTGTGGCGGGAGTGGTTCGTGGTCATGGGGCCCTCCTGTGGTCGATGCCCTGGGCCGGTGGCCCGGCCCGCCTCGGAGGCTCTGTGGGGGCCGTCCGACCGGACGTTGTGAAGCAAGCTTGACAGTCAAGTGACCTTGTCGTCAAGGGAGCTTGACTCCGGGGCCCGCGCGAACTCCTCCCACGTCGTGGGCGGGGTCAGCCCGAGCCAGGCAGGCTCGAGACGGAACCCGAGGGCCGCGTTCATCCGCAGGGACGCCGCGTTGGACTCGGCGCCGCCGGTTCCCCACTCGCGCCCACCGCGGGCATGGGTCGCCAGGACGGTCGCCGCCTTGACGGCCTTCGCCACGCCACGGTTCTCGTGCTCGGCCGCGACCGCGGTGCGGTCGACCTCCTACCGGGCAGGGGAGCGGAACGTCAGGGTGAATCCGATGAGCACGCCTCCCTCGAAGGCCCCCACGGCGAGCCCCTCTGGGGTGGACAGTCGGGCCTCGAGGTCGTCCGGCAGCGGCTCGTGACGGGAGCCGTCGGTGTGCGGGAATCGGGGAGCCGCTTCCTCGTCGAGGGCGCGCAGGGCAGGCAGGTCGACGGCGGTCAGTCTCCGCACCTCGATTCCCCGCGCTTCGGCCGCCGCGATGTGGCCACGGTAGGGCGCCAGGTCGGCGTCGTCGTCGAGGTGGAGGCGCGCGCCCCAGGAGCGGGAGCGCACGCTCCACCCGGCGTCGAGCAGCGCGGCGGCCTCGGCCGAGTCTTCGCGGTGCACGCGGGCGTCCGCCCGTGGGTCGGTCACGGGGGTGAGCATCGAGCACGGGATGTGCCCGGAGACGGCCTCGTCCGGATAGACGTGCGGGAACTCGGCCGAGTGGGGATCGGAGGGGTCTCCCGGCTCGCGCCGCACCCGCAGGCCGGCCCCCGCCAGTTCGTCCTCGTCCAGGCCGACGACGAACGCGTCGGGCCGGTCTGGGTAGATCGCCGCGCCGACCATTCCCACCTGGGCGGCGTCGTCGGAGGCGTGGAGGAAGCCGACGTCGTCGATCGAGGCGCCGCGCGTCGACGCCGTGTAGCGGCCGGTGCGACGCGCGGCGGCCCAGTCCTCCGGGAGGGTGATGTGCAGGATCATGGCGCGAGGCTATCGGCCTCGGCGTCGACGCCACCCCTCCGGCTGCCCATCGCGGGTTGAGTTATCGGGGGTGTGGGGCGGCGGCACCCGCGACAACCCAACCAGCGTTGCAGGGCCGCCCCGGGCGCGACGACGGCCCGGCGTCTCCGCGGGGGAGTCGCCGGGCCGTGGGGGCGGACCGGGTACCGGGTGACCGGGTCGTCAGTCCTCCAGGAAGGCCTCGACGTCCGGGGTCACCGCGCGGGAGTCGATCAGCTGACGCTCGATCGCGTCGTGGGTGATCCGGTTGGCCTCGCGCACGGCGTCGGTGCGCATCGAGATCTTGATGTCGCCCTTGTGCGTCGGGGTCCCGGCCACCTGGACCGGCTGGGTCTCGAGCGGGAGCGGGACGGCGTCGCACAGCGACTTCTCGGCCGGCTGGGCGCCGGTCAGGAAATAGTCACGGATGGGCGTGTCCACGCACTCGGTGCCGTACGGGAACAGGCCGTGGGTGCCCTCGTTGTCCACGGAGATGAGGGACGTGTTGCGCAGCACGCCGGCGGCGCGGTGGCCGCCCTCGTACGGGGTCGCCGCGTCCAGCTCGGACTGCACGATCACGGTGTTCGGGGCGCCCTTGCCACCGGGCTGGGCGGGCATGGAGGTCTGGGCGGGCCAGTACATGCACTCTGACGGGCCCATCAGCACACCGATCCACGGGGCCTTGCGGCCGAGGTCGTCCACCCACGAGGTCCAGTATCCCTGCGAGGTGTTCCACTGGCCGTCCTGGCAGCGGATCGCCGAGAACGCGCCCTCGAAGGTGACGGCGTCACCGGCCTGGGTGGCGGCGACGAGCTGCTCGCGCTCGCCCACGGTCTCCAGGCCGCGGGCGGCGAAGCGGTCGAAGGAGTCGCGCTCCTCGGCCGGCAGCGACGCACGGGCCTCGGCCAGGATGCGCTCGATCTGGGTGCGCTGCCCCGCGGGGTCCGTGGCCGCGGCCTCGGACTCCATGATGCGGATGTAGGCGGCGATGACGGACCCGGCGTCGAGGTACTGGGACGTGTCGTACATGGCAGGCAACAGGAACGAGCCGGCGACGATCATGCCGAGCTGGGTGCGGGTGCCGCCCACGTCCTCCCAGCGCTGCCGGATCTGCATCGGGTCGTCCCCGAGGCCGAAGATCTCGTCGTGCCGGGCCACGTAGGGGAGCATCGCGTCCTGGAACTGGCGGTCGCGGGAGCGCGGCTGCAGGTCCCAGGTGGTCTGGAGCCCGTCGCGGGAGATGTCGACGGCGGAGTCCAGCAGGAACCGGTGCGCGTGCTGGGGGAAGACGCGCTGGTACCAGCTGCCCAGCCAGGTGCCGTACGAGTAGCCGATGTAGGAGGTCTTCTCCTCGCCCAGGACGGCGCGGATGAAGTCCATGTCGTACACGGTCTGCTCGGTGGTGATGTAGGGGGTGAGCTCGTTCTCGAGGCACGCGTCGACCTGGGCCTTCGTGTCCTGCCACACGTCGTGCTCGGGGTTCGGCGTGTAGGTGCACTCCAGGGCGGTGGACTGGCCCACGCCGCGGGGGTCGAAGCCGATGAAGTCGTACTGCTCGGCGAGCTCCGGGGCGCGCTCGGCCATGGCGGGGCCCCAGGGCAGGCCGGAGCCGCCCGGGCCGCCGGGGTTCACCAGTGCGATGCCCTGGCGCTCCGGGTTGCCCTTCGAGGTCTCGGTCTTGGCCACGCGCAGGGTGATGGTGTGGCCGTCCTCGGGGTTCTTCCAGTCCCGCGGCACCGTGACGTCGGCGCACGCGGTGCCGGGGATCGCGTTGAACCGGGCGTTGAGGCGCTCGCTGCCGAAGTCGCAGGCATCCCAGTCCAGCGTCTGGCCCACGAGGTGCGGCGCGAGCGCGGCGGCGTCGTTGACCTTGTTGCCGCGCGTGGCGGAGAGGTCGTTGGAGCGGGCCTGACCCTGCGATGCGGACCCGTTGCCGTTGCCGTTGCCGTTGCCGGGCGCGGAGAGCGCGGGGGCGGCGGCCGCGACGGCGAGCGAGACGGCCGCGACGGCGGCGGCGAGCGTGGTGCGGCGGCGAGCTGGAACGGTTCTGGTCACGTCAGGTCCTCGAGTCGTTCGGTGCGGAGAGGGCCGGGCGGTCACCGGATGACGCGAGTGATGCGCCTCACAGCCTGTAGAGCGGCCATCCTAATCATGGACGTGCGCTGGAAGTCCACTCGGCGTCCGGCCCGGTCCCGGGGGCCGCCCCCGCGGCTGCGTCCAGCACCGCCAGCAGCCGCGCCCGCAGCGCCTGGCCCCGCGCGGCGAACTCGCGCTGTCGCCGCGCGTACTCGGCACGCCCGGCCGGCTCTTCGATCCGCACGGCCGCGTAGCCGCCGCGCCCGTCGGAGAGGTCGTCCACTCCGGTCAGGTCGTACGGCGAGGCCTCCATGTCCAGCCGGCGGATGTCCCACGCGAGGTCGAAGCAGTCCGCGAGCAGGTCCGAGTCGACCACCGGCACCAGCTTGTACGCCCACTTGTACAGGTCCATCCCCGCGTGCAGGCAGCCGGGCTGCTCCATCTCCCGCATCCCGGCGCGCGTGGGCAGGACGCCGTCGTCGCCCTCGTTGCGGTCGCGCGCCTCGGGTGCGAAGAACCGGAACGCGTCGAAGTGCGTGCACCGGATCCGCGAGCCCTCCACCACCGCGTCCGTCCCCTCGGCCCCGAGCCGCAGCGGCAGCTGGGAGTGCCGCACCCCGTGCACGTCCGAGCGGTACGCCATCGCCCACTCGTGCAGCCCGAAGCAGCCCAGGCGTGGCGCCCGCTCCGCCGTGCGCGCGAGCAGGTCCCGCGTGAACGCCACCCCCGACGCGCGGTCGGCCAGCACCGCCGCCGCGTCCACCAGCCAGCCGCCCACCGGGCGGCCGTCGACGACGGCGCCTGCTACCTCGCCGGCCTCGACGCGCCGGTAGTGCTTCCACTCGCCCCGGGGGTCGTGCCCAGCTCGGCCGCCTCGGCGCGGGCCGCGGCGCCGTCGTCGTCCGCGAGGAGGACCCCCGGCCCGGGGTGCCAGCGCTGCAGTGCGGCGGGGGAGTGCGTGTAGTAGCCGAAGAGGAAGTCCTGCACCGGGTGCTTCTGGCCGCGCATCCGCAGGGCCACCAGCGGGTCCGTGCGCCGGGCGATGCGCTCGCGGTGTGCCCGCGCGTGGGCCCGCCACACGTCGGCGGGCAGGGCGACGACGGCGGGCGGCAGGGTCTCGGAGGGCGCGGGGGCGGTGTGTGGCTCGGGCATGACCCCACCATCCTCCCCCGTGGCGCCCCTCATGAGCGAGCGGGCCCACGTGATGCCGACGCGGGGAGCGCACTCCGGCGGCCCCAATTCGACGGTCCTGGACGTTGCCTGGCAAAAATCTGGTCAAACGCCCTACCGGACGGTAGATTGCACATGTCTCGCTGTGGCGCTCATCACATGGGCGCCGATCTCCCCGTCCCCCGGCGTCATCCCCGCCGGCGTGCCACGGGTGAGAGCTGGGCGGACCTTGATGAGAAAGGCGGAGGCAATGCCTCAGAACCCCACCCCTGCCCGGCGCCGTCGGGCCCTGGCCGCGGCCGTCGCGGGCGCGAGCCTCGTGGCCGCTCCCGCGCTCGCGGTGTCGGCCACCGCCGTCGACCTGCCCGACGGCAGCACCGTCTCCAGCCCGCAGGGCGACGTGCAGGTCCAGCAGCAGTTCGAGGACGGCCGCTACTTCGTGGTCCTGAAGGACCAGCCGTCGGTGACCGCCCCCGAGGCCGGCGCCGTTCCGGGCGCCGCCCCGAAGGCGAAGTTCGACCCCTCGCACCCGCGCGTGAAGAACTACGAGGCCAAGCTCCAGCGCCAGCAGGCGAAGGTCGCGAAGACCCACGGCGCCAAGGCCGAGATCTCCTTCCAGCGCGCCGTGAACGCGTTCGTCGCCGAGCTGACCGCCGAGGAGGCCCAGGCGATCGCGAAGGACCCGGCCGTGCTCGGCGTCGCACCGGACGAGCAGGTGGCCCCGGACTACAGCTCCACCGAATTCCTCGGCCTGCCCGGCAAGAAGGGCACCTGGAAGTCCGTGTACGGCAAGGCCGAGAACGCGGGCAAGGGCGTGGTGGTCGGCGTCATCGACTCCGGCATCCACCCGGACAACCCGTTCATCGACGGTCAGCCCGTCCAGCCGCTCAAGGGCAAGGCCAAGGTCGGCGTGCCGTACCGCACCGCGGACGGCCAGATCGCCGTGCTCAAGGCGGACGGCACCACCGCCACGGCCGAGTGCGAGACCGGCCCGGACTTCCCGGCGTCGTCGTGCGACTCCAAGCTGATCGGCGCCTACGCCTTCTCCGACGACTTCGAGCGCTTCGTCCCGGTGGACGAGCGGGCCCCGGAGGAGCGCATCTCCCCGCTGGGCGTGTTCTCCCACGGCACCCACGTGGCCACCACCATCCTCGGCAACACCGGGGTGGAGCAGACCATCGACGACGACTCCTTCGGCGAGGGCGCGGGCGTGGCCCCGGCCGCCCACCTGATCTCCTACAAGATCTGCTGGGAGGACACCGACCCGAACACCGGCGGCTGCTACACCTCCGCCTCCGTGGCCGCCATCGAGCAGGCCATCGAGAACAACGTGGACGTGCTGAACTACTCGATCTCCGGCTCCAACACCTCGATCGTGGACCCGGTGGCCATGGCCTTCAAGTCCGCCGCCGAGGCCGGCATCTTCGTGGCCGCCTCCGGCGGCAACTCCGGCCCCGGCCCGAACACCGTGAACCACGGCTCCCCGTGGCTGACCACCGTGGCCGCGGAGACGTTCTCCAACGAGCTCACCGCCACCGTGCAGTTCTCCGACGGCACGCAGCTCCGGGGCGCCTCCTCGGCCCGCACCGGCGTGGGCCCGGCCGAGGTCATCCACGCGTCCGAGGTCGCCGCCGGCGACGCTGAGGCCGCGCGTCTCTGCCTGCCCGGCGGGCTCACCGAGGAGGCCGCCGGCAAGATCGTGCTCTGCGAGCGCGGCGGGAACGCCCGCACCGAGAAGTCGCAGGTGGTGGAGGAGGCCGGCGGCGTCGGCATGATCCTCGTGAACACCCCGTCCGGCTCGCTGGACGCGGACATCCACGCGGTGCCGACCGTGCACATGAACGACAACGGCGTGATCGAGAAGGTGAAGTCCTCCGACCTCACCGCCACGATCGTCCCGGGCGACACCACCGGCCTGCCGGAGGACCCGCTGCCCCAGATCGCCGGCTTCTCCTCCCGCGGCCCGGCCAACGCCGTGAACCAGGAGCTCCTGAAGCCCGACCTCGCCGCCCCCGGTGTGAACGTGATCGCCGGCGTCTCCCCGCTGGACCCCGACTACCACGGCAACACGTTCGGCCTGATGTCCGGCACGTCCATGGCCTCGCCGAACCTGGCCGGCATGGCCACGCTGCTGATCGGCAAGTACCCGGCCTGGTCCCCGATGGCCGTGAAGTCCGCCCTCATGACCACCGCCGGCGACGTGTACAACGCCGACGGCACCGTGAACACGGACAACTTCGCCACGGGTGCCGGCTCCGCCGATCCGGCCGCCGCCGCCCGTCCGGGCCTGGTCTACGACTCCGGCAAGGAGCAGTGGGACGCGCTGCTGCGCGGCGACATCGCCGGCCGTGACGTGAACGTCCCGTCCCTGGCGATCCCCGACGTCGTCGGCTCGGCCACCGTGACCCGCACCGTGACCGCCCTGGAGAACGGCCGCTGGCGGTTCTCTGCGAACGTGCCCGGCTTCGAGGTGACCGCCTCCCCGGCCGTGCTGGACCTGAAGGCCGGCCAGTCCGCCGACGTCGAGCTGACCGTCACCCGCACCGACGCCGCCGTGAACACCTGGACCCACGGCTCCATGTCCTGGACCACCGCCAAGGGCAAGGCCGTCCCGGAGGTGACCTCCCCGGTCACCGTGAAGGCGAAGTCCGCGACCGTCACCTCCGCCGTCGAGGGCTCCGGCGCCACCGGCTCCGCCGACGTGGAGATCACCCCCGGCGTGACCGGTGAGCTGACCCCGCAGGTCCTGGGCCTGGGCAAGGTGGACTCCACCGTGGCCGCCGCCACCGCGAGCAACTCGCTCGAGTCCAGCGCACTGGCCGTGTCCACGGTGACCGTGGAGGAGGGCACCCAGTCCCTGGTGGCCTCGATCAACGCGGGCGCCGCCGGCGCCGACTGGGACCTGTACGTGATCACCCCCGAGGGCAAGCAGTTCTCCCGGGCGACCGCGGACGAGTCCGAGACGCTGACGATCGCCGACCCCGCCCCGGGCGCCTACACCGTGGTCGGCCACCTGTACGCGGCCAACGGCGGCAAGGACACCGGCACCCTCGAGACGCTCAAGCTGCGCGAGGACGCGGGCAACCTCACGGTCTCCCCGAACCCGGTGCCCGTGACCTCGGGCAAGGCCACCGAGGCGACCCTCTCCTGGTCCGGCCTGACCTCGGGCACCTGGAAGGGCCTCGTCACCTGGGACGCGGGCATCACGACCGACGTGACCGTCCAGGTCCCGTGACCGCCGACCCCCTCCGTCCTCGCTGACGGAACGGGAGGAACCGCCCGCATGACGCCGGCCCCGCACCTTCACGCTGAAGGTGCGGGGCCGGCGTCGTTGGTGGGTGGGGCAGCGGCGGGTGCGGCGTCAGCGGCCGGTGCCGCCGTAGACCGTGGCCTCCTCCTCGGCGTCGAGGCCGAAGGCGGCGTGCACGGCGCGGACGGCGTCGTCGAGCTTGTCCTCGGCGGTGACCACGGAGATGCGGATCTCCGAAGTGGAGATGAGGTCCACGTTCACGCCGGCGTCGGCGAGCGCCTTGAAGAAGGTGGCGGAGACGCCCGGGTTGGAGCGCATGCCCGCGCCGATCAGCGAGAGCTTGCCGATCTCCGGGTCCGAGACGATGTCCTGGAAGCCGATCCGGTCCTGGGCGGCGCGCAGGGCGGCCATGGCGTCCTTGCCCTCCACGATCGGCAGGGTGAAGGAGATGTCCGTGCGACCCGAGCCCTCGCGGGAGATGTTCTGCACGATCATGTCGATGTTCACGTTGGACACGGCGATCACGCGGAAGATCTCGGCGGCCTTGCCGGGCACGTCGGGGACGCCGACGATCGTGACCTTGCCCTCGGAGCGGTCGTGGGCGACGCCGGAGACGATGGGCTGTTCCATGGGAGCGCCTTCCTGAAGGGTGATGGTGTCGTTCGGGTCGGGCAGGATCCAGGTGCCCTCGTGGTCGGAGAAGGAGGAGCGCACGTGCAGCGGCACGCCGAAGCGGCGCGCGTACTCCACGGAGCGCAGGTGCAGCACCTTGGATCCGGAGGCCGCCATCTCGAGGGTCTCCTCGGAGGAGAGCTCGGTGAGCTTGCGGGCGGTCGGCACGACGCGCGGGTCGGCCGAGTAGACGCCGTCCACGTCCGTGTAGATCTCGCACACGTCCGCGCCGAGCGCGGCGGCGAGGGCGACGGCCGTGGTGTCCGAGCCGCCGCGGCCCATGGTGGTGATGTCCTTGGACTCGGGGCTCATGCCCTGGAACCCGGCCACGATGGCCACGCGGCCGGCGTCGAGGGCCTCCTGCACGCGGTGGGGGTTGACCTTGACGATCCGGGCCCGGCCGTACGAGGTGTCCGTCAGCATGCCGGCCTGGGAGCCGGTGTAGGAGCGGGCCTCGACGCCCTCGGCGTGGATCGCCATCGCCAGCAGGGACATGGAGATGCGCTCGCCGGCCGAGAGCAGGATGTCCATCTCGCGTGCGGGCGCGTCCTGCGTGAGCTCGGCGGCGAGGTCGAGCAGCTCGTCCGTGGTGTCGCCCATGGCTGAGACCACGACGCACACGCGGTTCCCGGCCCGGACCGTGTCCGCGACGCGGCGGGCCACGCGCTGGATGCCGGCGGCGTCGGCCACGGAGGAGCCGCCGAACTTCTGGACGATGAGACTCATGGGTCGCTCCGGACGGGATCGAGGGTCGGTTCGGGCCAAGTCTAGGGGCGCGCACCCGCGCGAGTCCGCCAGGTGAACCCCTGTTCCGGATGCTGGACCCGGCGCCCGCGGCCGGTCAGGACGACGGCGCCCGCGGCCCCGCCTGCGACCCCGCCTGCGACCCCGGTCGGGCTCGGATCGGCGCCGGGATCATCCCCCGGGTGGATCCGCGTCCGTGCACGGCCCGGCAAGGATGGGGCCATGACCGCTCCAGCACCCCCGCCCGCCGCACCCGTCCTGGGGGCGGCCGCCCACGACGGGATCGTGGCCCACGGCCTCGCCCCGCTCGTTCGGCGCCGTCCATGCGGTGCGGGACGTCTCCCTCACCGTGCCCGCCGGCTCCGTGACGGCCCTCGTCGGCCCGAACGGCTCGGGCAAGACCACGCTCCTGCTCATCTTGGCCACCCTGCTGCGCCCGGACGCCGGCGCCGTGTCCGTGGCCGGGGTGGACGCGGTGCGCGAGCCCGTCGAGGCCCGGCGGCGGCTCGGCTGGATGCCCGACACCCTGGGCGTGTGGGAGGAGCTGACCTGCCACGACATCCTCGCCAGCCTGGGCCGGCTCTACGGCATGGGGAAGGCGGAGGCGTCAGCGCGCGCGGACGAGCAGCTCGCGTGGGTCGAGCTCACGGAGTTCGCCCACCGGCCCGCCCGCGTGCTCTCCCGCGGCCAGCAGCAGCGCCTGTCCCTGGCTCGGGCCACCGTGCACCGGCCCTCCGTCCTGCTCCTGGACGAACCCGCCAACGGCCTCGACCCGGCCGCCCGCATCCGGCTGCGGGACGACCTGCGCGCCATGGCCGCAGCCGGCACCGCCGTGCTCGTCTCCTCCCACGTGCTCGCCGAGCTCGAGGAGATGTCCGACCGCGCCGTGTTCCTCCATGAGGGCGCCACGGTGGCCACCCAGGAGTTCCGCGCCACCGACGACCTCGCCCGCCCCTACCGGATCGCCGGACCCGACCCGACGGCCCGGGACACCCTCGTCCGCGCCCTCGAGACCCGCGGCCTCGCCGTCACCGCGGCCACCGGCGCCGGCGCGGGCCAGCGCCGGGACGGCGTCGTGGTGCAGCTGCGGGGTGAGGCCGCCGCGGCCGCGCTGCTCGCGGACCTCGTGCGCGAGGGTGTGCTCGTCAGCCACTTCGCCCCGGAGGGCTCCCGCCTCGAGAACGCCTACCTGGGCCTCCATCTGGAGGGCCCCCGCACCGAAGGAGACCGGCCGTGAGCACCGCCGTCGCGACCTCGATCCACGACCGCCGCCCGCCGCAGCCGCAGCCGGGGGGACGCCTCGGCGCGGCCCAGGCCGTGGCCACCGTGGTGGGCATGGAACTGCGTCAGCGGCTGCGCTCGCGTGGCTGGTACGTGCTGTTGGGCGTCTTCTTCGTGGTGGTGGGGGCGGTGACCCTCGGCGCCCTCGGGCTGCGCGGCCTGGGCGTGGCGGAGATGGAGGCGTCCGGCCTGGAGCCGGAGCTGGCGGAGCAGCAGATGCGCGCCCTGGGGCGGACGCTCTTCGACGGCGTCCTGCTCTTCGTCCTCACCCTCTCGCTGCTGGTCTCGCCCGCCCTGGCGGCCAACGCGATCTCGGGCGACCGTGCCGGCGGCACCCTGGCCATCACCCAGGTCACCCTGCTGCGGACCGGGCACCTGATGACGGGCAAGTGGCTGGCCGCGTGGATCGCCTCCGCCGCGTTCCTCGCGGCCGCGCTGCCGTGGCTGGCGGTCGCAGCCGTGGTGGGGCGCGTGTCCCCGTGGGCCGTGCTGGTGGGGCTCGTGATGATCCTCGTGGAGTTCGGCATGATCGCGGGGATCGGCGTGGCCGTCTCGGCGATCGCCGGGCGCACGCTGTTCGCCGTCGTGGTGACGTACCTGATCGTGGCGGCGCTGACGATCGGCACCCTGGTGGCCTTCGGGCTGTCCCTGCAGTTCCTGCAGACCGAGGTGCGGGCCAACGACGCCGAGTACGGCTCCATGACGGCGGAGCCGTTCACCGAGGCGGAGCTCGAGAAGATGACCCCGGAGGAGGCGGAGCAGGCCTGGGCCGAGTGGGAGGCGGCGCACCCGGAGCTGTACGACGGGATCGCCGACCGGTGCGTCGGCCCGGTGACCACCCGGACGATCCCCGACCCGCGGCGCAGCGGATGGCTGCTCGCGGCGAACCCCTACGCCGTGCTCGCGGATGCCTCCCCCTGGGAGGGCGGGCTCCTCGAGGACGGGACCCGGGCGGAACCCGGGCCGCTCAACCTGCTGTCCGTGGGCCTGCGCTGGACCCAGCGCGACCCCGTCCGGGACGTCGAGTGCCTCGACGGCGAGCTGCGCGGTCTCGACAGCACCGGCGTGCCGGACCGGCAGGGCACCTGGCCGGTGTGGCCGCTCGGCCTGGCGATGCAGGGTGTGCTGGTGGCCGGGCTGGGCTGGTGGGGCCACCGTCGCCTGGACACTCCGGCCGGGCGGCTGCCCGCCGGCACGCGCGTGGCCTGAGCCGGGCCGGCGTCGGGCGGGGCCTGCTCGACGCCGGCCGGTGTCAGCCGCTGATCAGGCGGCGTCCCTCGAAGGCGCGGCCGAGGGTGACCTCGTCCGCGTACTCGAGGTCCCCCCCGACGGGCAGACCGGAGGCCAGGCGCGTGACGCGGATGCCCGTGGCGCCGAGGAGCCGGCCGAGGTAGGTGGCCGTGGCCTCGCCCTCGAGGTTGGGATCCGTGGCGAGGATGACCTCCTGCACGGCCTCGTCCTGCAGCCGGGTGAGCAGCTCGCGGACGTGCAGCTGCTCGGGGCCGATGCCGGCGATCGGGTTGATGGCCCCGCCGAGCACGTGGTAGCGGCCCTGGAAGGCGCGGGTGCGCTCCATGGCCATGACGTCCTGCGACTCCTCGACGACGCAGATCTGGGAGCGGTCCCGGCGTTCATCCCGGCAGAGCGAGCACACCTCGTCCTCGGAGACGTTGAAGCAGACCGAGCACAGCCGCACCCTGTCCTTGACCGTGCGGATGGCGTCCGCGAGCCGCAGCATGTCCTCCCGGTCCGCCTCCAGCATGTGGAAGGCGATGCGCTGGGCGGACTTCGGCCCGATGCCCGGCAGGCGGCCGAGCTCGTCGATCAGGTCCTGCACCGCGCCCTGGTACATCCGTCTCCCTCGTCCGATGGTGCGTCTCGTGGGGCGTGCGCCCCGACGCGGCGCCGTGGTCCGGCGCCGCGTCCATCATGCCCGCGGCCCCGGACGGCGTACGGGCGCGTTCGCCTCAGGCGTCGTTGGGGCGTTCCTCGAGCAGGCGGCCGCCGAGCACCCGTTCGACGACGGCCCGGCCCACGAGGCCCGAGTCCTCGAGCGGGACGTCGTCGTCGCTGGCGACCTCGTCCTCCCACCCCACCCCGGACGTCGCCGGGGCGGCGGGGCCGGTGTCGGCGGGCCGGGTCGGGCCGCGGCCCTGGGCGGCCTCGCGGGCGGCGCGGATGGCCGCGGCCCGCGCGTCCAACGACGGCAGCGCCGAGGCTCCCCCGGCGGGCTCGACGTCGGCGGGGCGCGCCCCGAGCGAGGCCGCGCTCGGCCGGCCCCCGGCGGGGGAGCCCGGCGAGGCGTCCGGGTCGGGGCCACCGGGAGCGCCGGGGCCGCCGCCCGTCCCGCCGCCGCCGCTCGAGCCCGCGTTCACCGGAGGCTCGAGGGGCCCACCGGCCCGCAGCCGCTCCATGAGCCGCGGGTACATGCTCGCCGGATGGCCCGAACCCGGGAAGTCCGAACCGGTCGGGCCGGCAGCCGCGCGCGGCGCGGCGTCCGCGTCGTCGGCGGGCACGCCCGGGTCAGGGGTCGCGTCGGCCGTGGGCGAGCCCGTGGGGCGCCGCTCCTCGTCCGAGGACGGGCCGGCGCCCGAGGCGGCCGGGTGGAGATCGCGTCGCTCCGTGGCCGCTGCGTCGTCGTCCGGGGCGGGCGACGGCGTGGCAGGCCGGGCGGAGTCACCGTCCGCGGCCGCGCCCGCGCCGTCGTCGAAGCCGGCGGGACGGGTCGCGCCGAAGCGCTTCGCGAACTCCGCGCGCAGCTCCGCCTCCGGACGGGCGAACACGGGGATCGAGTGCTCCTCCTCGCGGACCAGCGGCCCCGGGTCGTAGGCCCGACGGACCTCCTCGGCGCTCGGCTCGCTCTCGCCGGGGGTCGGGGCGTCGGGCCGGACCGGGGAGTCCTGGCCGGCGTCCGGCGCGGCGCCGCCGGGGGCCGGTGCGGCCTGCGGCGGCGCCCCCCAGTCCTCGACCGACGGCACGGGACCGTCCCAGCCGGGTGCGCCGACGGGCCGCTCCTCGGCGTCGCGGGCCGGCGGGGTCCAGCCCTCGGGGCCGTCCGAGTCGTCCTGCTCCGCGTCCGGGTCGAACGCGGGCAGCGAGTCCCACGGGTCCTCCTCGGGCGGGGGAGCGTCGTCCCAGGCGGGCGGCTCCTCATCCGGGCCGCCCCAGCCGTCCGCCGGCGGGGCGGGGGCGGGCGTCGTCGACGACGTCGGCGTCGGCCCCCAGGAGGTGGCGGGAGCCGCGGGCGTCCAGGCGGGGGACGGCTCCGGCGTCTGACGCTGCTGTGTGGCCCGGGGCGGAGCCGCCGGCGGCGCCGGGTCGTCCTCCGCGGTGGAGGGTGCGGCGGAGCGCGGCGGGGTGGGGCGGGAGGACTCCGGCTCGCGCGGGGCCTGCCCCGATGCCGGAGCGGGCCGGTTCGGCGGCGCCGCCGGACGGTCGGGCCGTCCCTGCGGCGGGGCCGGGCGCTCAGGCCGGTCCGTCCGCGCCGGACCGGCCGGGCGAGCGCCGGACTGTGCGCGGGCGTCCCCGGTCGGCGCGTCCCCACCCAGGATCAGGTCGAGCCGCGGGCGGATGCCGAGCACCTGGTGGACGGCCTCGCCGAGCACGCGGTCGCCACCCCGGCCGAGCAGCGACTGGCGGGGCCCGTCCTGCTGGAAGCCGATCGTCAGCAACGAGCCGTCGTAGCCCGCGACGCTCGCGTTGTCCTTCACCAGCATCCACACCAGGCGTGAGGCGTCCTCGAGGGCCGCGAGGATGTCCGGCCAGGCCCGGCGGATCATCTCCACCTGGCTCGCCGCCGGGGCGGGCGTGGGGTTCGAGGGCGCGGCCGTCTCCTCCGGCCCGTGGGCGGGGGCCGGCGCGGCACCGGTGCGGTCCTGGGCCTGGGGCCGGCCCTCGGGCTCGGGGCGGTTCCCGGCCTCCGGGCGGCGCGCGTCCTCGGAACGGGCCCCGACCTCAGTCGGTTCGGACCGCGCGGGCTGCGGCGGCTGCTGTGGACGCTCGGACCCCGTGGCTCCGGCGGCCACGTCCCCCTCCGGCGTCTCTGCCACGGACTGCGGGGCAGGCGGCGTCCAGCGCTCCGGCGGGGCGGTGGACGCCGTCGGCGCGGACTCCTCCGGCCGCCGCATGGCGGCCCGGGCGAGCGCGGCACCGGTCAGAGGGCCGGAGCCCTCCACGTTCCCGGCCGATCCGCCGCCGTCCGCGGCGGGCGTGCCGGACCGGGTCGGCGTCGTCGTGCCCTCCGGGGCGCCGTCCTCGACGGGCGCGGTGCCACCGAGCTCGAGGCGCCGTTCGAGGGCCTCGAGGCGGGCGGCCAGGCCGCGGTGCGTCTCGTCCGAGGCAGGCAGCAGCAGGCGCGCCATGAGCAGCTCGAGGTGCAGGCGGGGACTGGTGGCCCCCACCATGTCCGTCAGCGCGAGGTTGGTGACGTCCGCGAGGCGGGAGAGCTCCGCGCGGGAGAGCTGCGCGGCCTGCGCCGACAGACGCCGCACCTGGTCCTCCGGCATGCCGTGCAGGATCGCCCCGGCCTCCTCCGGCAGGGCACGGGCGATCACGAGGTCGCGGAAGCGGTCCAGCAGGTCCTCGACGAAGCGGCGCGGGTCCTGGCCGGACTGCACCACGCGGTCCACCACGCGGAATACGGTGGGGGTGTCGTCCGCGGCGACGGCGTCGATCACGTCGTCCAGCAGGGCTTCCGGGGTGAAGCCGAGCAGGCTCACCGCGAGCTCGTAGGAGACCTGGCCCTCCTGGGCACCCGCGATCAGCTGGTCCAGCACGGAGAGCGTGTCACGCACCGAGCCCGTGCCGGCGCGCACCACGAGCGGCAGCACGCCCTTCTCCACGGACACGCCCTCCTCCGCGCACAGCTGCTCGAGGTAGGCGATGAGCGGCTCCGGCGGCACGAGCCGGAACGGGTAGTGGTGGGTGCGGGAGCGGATGGTCCCGATGACCTTCTCCGGCTCCGTGGTGGCGAAGATGAACTTCAGGTGCTCCGGCGGCTCCTCCACGATCTTGAGCAGCGCGTTGAAGCCCGCCGCGGTGACCATGTGCGCCTCGTCGATGATGAGGATCTTGTAGCGGTCCCGGACCGGGGCGAACGTGGCCCGCTCGCGCAGGCCGCGGGCGTCCTCCACACCGCCGTGCGAGGCCGCGTCGATCTCCAGCACGTCCAGCGAGCCCGGCCCGCCGGTGGCCAGGTCCCGGCACGAGTCGCACTCGCCGCACGGCGTGGGCGTGGGGCCTTGGGCGCAGTTCAGGCAGCGCGCGAGGATGCGGGCGGACGTGGTCTTGCCGCAGCCGCGCGGGCCGGAGAAGAGGTAGGCGTGGTTCACGCGGTCCTTCGCCAGTGCGGTGCGCAGCGGGACCGTGACATGGTCCTGCCCGATCACGTCCTCGAAACGGTCCGGGCGGTAGCGGCGGTACAGGGCGGTGCTCACCCTCGAAAGCCTATCCGGCGGGCGGACGGGCTAAGGGAGCCGGGGAATGCGCCCACCCACCGGCCCGTTCCCTGGCCCATGACCACCACGCACATGCACACCGACGCCGAGGACACGATCCACCCCACGCAGCCGGCCCCGGACGCGGGGCCGCTGAGTCAGGCCGAGATCGACCGCCTCTTCGCGGACCGCCACACGACGCAGCTCTTCTCGGACGAGCCCGTCGACCTCGCGCTGATCGAGCGGGCCTACGCGGACCTCCGATGGGCGCCGACCGCCATGAACAACCAGCCGCTGCGGCTCGACGTCGTGGACAGCCCCGAGGCCCGTGCCCGCCTGACTCCGCTCATGATCGAGTTCAACCGGGAGAAGACGGAGCGCGCCCCGCTCACGCTGATCGCCTCCTACGACCTCGACTGGCACCGCCACATGGGCCACCTCGCCCCGTTCCGGGAGGGCTTCGAGGAGGATGCCGAGGGCAAGCCGGGCATGCGCGAGGGGATGGGCCGCACGAACGCGCTCATCCAGGTGGGCTACCTGCTCGTGGCCTTGCGCGCCCACGGGCTCGAGGTCGGCCCCATGGCCGGGTTCGACGCCGCCGCCGTGGACGCCGAGTTCCATGCGGACCGTGCCTGGAAGTCCCTCCTGGTGATCAACGTGGGCCACGCCGCCGCAGACGACGAGAAGGCGCAGCAGCCCCGCCAGGGCCGCCTCGACTTCGACCAGGCCGCCCAGGTCCTCTGACCGGGGCCGGGCCTGCGGCGGACCAGGGCGCCGGCCCGCTCAGAGCCCGGTGAACACCCACGGATCACGCGGCAGGGCGGCCGGGTCGAACGCGGGCACGGCGGCCGCCAGCGGTCCCGCGGGCAGGCCGAGGGACTCCAGCAGCCGGTCCCGCACCCGCTCGGGGGTCCACGCCGGGTCCTGCGCGGCGAGGTCCTTGAGGGTCACGGCGCCGTCCCGCTTGGCCAGCCGCCGCCCCTCCGTGTTCAGCACGAGCGGCACGTGCAGGTACTCCACCGCAGGCGTCGGCTCCCCGCGCGCGGCGCACAGCGCCTCGGCCAGCCAGCGCTGGCGCGGGGCCGAGTCGAGCAGGTCGTCGCCGCGGACCACCTGGTCCACGCCCTGCGCCAGGTCGTCCACGACGACGGCCAGGTTGTACGCGTACGCCCCGTCGTTCCGGCGCAGCACCAGGTCGTCGACCAGGCCCGTGACCTCGCCGTGCAGCACGTCCACGGCGGTGGCGCGCGGGATCTCGCCCGCCGGCAGGCCCGCGACCTTCGCCGCATCGATCCGCAGGGCGGCGGGGCGCACCCGCCGTCGCTCGGACCGCTCGGCCTCGGTCAGGCCACGGCAGGTGCCCGGATAGAAGCCGGGCGGACGCAGCGGCACGGTGCCGCCGGAGGCGGGGGCACCGTCGTCGGGCCTCGGGTGCGGGGCCGACGTCGCCTCGGCGATGTCCTTGCGCGAGCAGAAGCACTCGTAGACCGCGTCCGCGCCGTGCGCGGCTCGCAGGGCGGCCACGGCGGCGTCGTACAGGGCGGTGCGTTCGGACTGGCGCACCGGCTCGGCGTCCCAATCCAGCCCGACGGCGGCCAGGTCCGCCCGCTGGTCGGCCTCGGCCCCGGAGCGCACGCGGTCCAGGTCCTCGACCCGCAGCAGGAAGGCACGGTCCGTGGCGCGCGCCGCGAGCCACGCGACGAGCGCGGTGCGCAGGTTGCCCAGGTGCAGGCTTCCCGTGGGGGAGGGGGCGTAGCGTCCGGCGGGCATGGGATCTCCTGGGGGAAAGTGAAGACCCCTCACGCACCTGCCAGAGCCCACCTACCCTTGCTACCTTCCGGTCCTGGGGGAGTTCAGCGAGATGACACCACGTGAGGGGCCGCCCACGACTCTACCAGGGCGGCGGTGGGCGGGGCGATTCGGGCCGCGGCGAGACCCGGACCGGGCCCTCGCCTCCCGCGGGGGATTGGCGCGGCCCAGGACGATCTGGTTATGATGGAGCCTGCCCTCGCGCGGTCCGCCGCATGAGGGCGCACCAAGGAGGATTCGCCTAGCGGCCTATGGCGCACGCCTGGAACGCGTGTTGGGTTAACAGCCCTCGGGGGTTCAAATCCCCCATCCTCCGCGTGTAAGCCCCGGGACCCCAGTGGTTCCGGGGCTTTTCGCATGTCCGGGACCGCTGTCGAGGGGGAGGATGCGCCCGGACTCCTCATCCGCCGCGCTGGGTGCGAGACGTGCGTCACATTTGCGCGTATCCTTCTCCCCAGTCGCCCGGGACCGCCGGCGGCCGCCGCTCGGAGCTCGCACCGCACCGGCCATCCCCACCCGATCTGGAGACCCCATGTCCTTCGCAGATCTCATCACCGCCGTGAACGACGTCATCTGGTCCCCGGCCCTGATCTGGCTCTGCCTGATCGTCGGCCTCTACTTCACCGTCCGGACCATGTTCCTGCAGTTCGTGAACATCCCGGACATGGTGAAGCAGCTCCGCGAGGGCCAGGACTCCGCGGACGGCACCTCGTCCCTCCAGTCCCTCATGATGTCGCTCGCCGGCCGCGTCGGCATGGGCAACATCGGCGGCGTCGCCACGGCCATCGCGTTCGGCGGCCCCGGCGCCGTGTTCTGGATGTGGGTCATGGCCCTGCTCGGCGCCGCCACATCCTTCATCGAGTCCACGCTCGGCCAGATCTACAAGGAGCGCGACCCGGACACCGGCGAGTACCGCGGCGGCCCGGCGTACTACCTGGAGAAGGCCTACAAGCACACGGCCGCCGCCCCCGCCTTCAAGGCGTACGCGATCCTGTTCGCCGTCGTCACCGTCTTCGCCACCAGCTACTTCCTGCCGGGCGTGCAGGCCAACGGCGTGGCCGCGGCCGTGGGCGAGGCGTGGGCCGTGCCCGCCTGGGTCGTGGCCCTGGCCATGGTCATCCTGCTGGCCTTCATCGTCCTGGGCGGCGTGAAGCGCATCGCGACGTTCGCCGTCTACGTGGTGCCCGTGATGGCCGTGCTGTACATCATCCTCGCGCTGATCGTGCTGTTCCTGAACTTCGACCAGATCCCCGAGGTCTTCGGCTCCATCTTCGCCAGCGCGTTCGGTGTGCACGCCGTGTTCGGCGCGATCCTCGGCCTCGCCATCCAGTGGGGCGTGAAGCGCGGCGTCTACTCCAACGAGGCCGGCCAGGGCACGGGTCCGCACGCCGCCGCGGCCGCCGAGGTCTCGCACCCGGCCAAGCAGGGCTTCGTGCAGGCGTTCGCCGTGTACATCGACACGCTCTTCGTCTGCTCGGCCACCGCGTTCATCATCATCTCCACGGGCGCCTACCGGGTGTACTCGGACGGGTCCGGCTCCGGCCTGCTGTTCGAGGGCATCGTCTCGCCGACGGCCTCCGAGGGCCCGGCCTTCGTCCAGACCGGCTTCGACGCCGTGTTCTCCGGCTTCGGTCCCACGTTCGTGGCCGTGGCCCTGGCGTTCTTCGCCTTCACCACGATCGTGGCGTACTACTACATGGCCGAGGTCAACCTCGTGTACCTCACGCGCAACCTGCGCAACGGCATGGTCCGCCGCGTCGTGCTGCGCTTCCTGCAGGCCCTGATCCTCGTGTCCGTGGCCTACGGCGCCGTCGCCACCACGGGTGCGGCCTGGGGCCTCGGCGACATCGGCGTGGGCTCCATGGCCTGGCTGAACATCCTCGGCATCCTCGTGCTGCAGGGCCCGGCCCTCAAGGCCCTCAAGGACTACCGCGCACAGAAGCGCCAGGGTCTCGACCCGCAGTTCGACCCGCGCCCGCTCGGCATCCGCAACGCGGACTTCTGGGAGCACCGCGCCGACGGCCTGATCACCCAGGGCGTCGCCGGCACGGCCGAGCACCCGATCGTCACCGAGGGCGGCGCCCACCGCGCCTGACGGGCCGGCGGGGCTGGGCCCTCCCCGCCCCACCACGACGACGGCCCGGACGCCGCCAGCGTCCGGGCCGTCGTCGTGCGCGGCAGGTCAGAACAGCTGGCGCAGGTTCGCCTTCGCGAGGTCGAGCAGCTTGGTGCCCTTGCCGTCGAGGACGGTGCGCATGGCGTAGAGCGCGAAGCCCTTGGCCTGCTCGAACTCGATGCTCGGCGGGATCGTCAGCTCCTGACGCTCGGTCTTGACCACCAGCAGCGCAGGCCCGTCGTGGGCGAGGAACTCGCGCATCACCGCAGGCAGGTCCGTCGTGTGGTCCGCGCGGAAGCCCTTGATGCCGGCTGCCTCCGCGATCGCCGCGAAGTCCGGGTTCTCCAGGCTCGTCCCGAAGGGGACGAACCCGGCGGCCATCATCTCGAGCTCCACGAAGTTCAGCGAGTCGTTGTCGAACACGAGCGTCTTCACGGGCAGGTCGTTCTGCACGAACGACAGCAGCTCGCCGAGCATCATGGCCAACCCGCCGTCGCCGGCCATCGCCACCACCTGGCGGGCAGGGTCGACCGCCTGGGCGCCGACCGCCTGCGTGACCGCGTTGGCCATGGAGCCGTGGGACAGGGAGCCGATGATCCGGCGGCGCCCGTTCATCGTCAGGTACCGGGAGGCCCAGACCACCGGGGAGCCGACGTCGGGCAGGAACACCACGTCGTCGTCGGCCAACTCGTCGAGGAGGCGGGCCACATACTGCGGGTGCACGCGTCCACGGCCCGGGGTGGCCAGCTGGTCGAGGTCCTTGCGGGTCTTGGCGTAGTGCTTGAGCGCCTTGTCCAGGAACGCCGACGACGAGTTCCCGCGCAGCAGCGGCAGGAGGGCCTGGGCCGTCTCCTTCACGCCGCCCACGAGCGGCACGTCCACGGCCACCCGTCGGCCGATCTGCTCGCCGCGCACGTCCACCTGGATGACCGTGGCGTCCTCGGGGTAGAACTGCCGGTACGGCAGGGAGGAGCCGAGGATCAGCAGCGTCTCGGCCTCCTTGAGCGCGTGGTAGCCGGAGGCGAAGCCGAGCAGGCCGGTCAAGCCGACGTCATACGGGTTGTCGTACTCGATCCGGTCCTTGCCGCGCAGCGCGTGGACGATCGGGGCCTGCAGCCGCTCTGCCAGGGCCACGACCTCGTCGTGGGCGCCGGCCGCACCCGCGCCGGCCAGGATGGTGATCCGCTTGGACGAGTCCAGGGCCTCGGCGGCCTCGCGCAGCACGGAGTCGGCCGGGATGACGCGGGACGGCGTGTGACGGATCACCTCGGGCTTCGCGGAGAGCTCGGTGAGGGCCACGTCGCCCGGGATCACGAGCACGGCCACGCCCCGCTGCTCGACGGCGGCCCGCATCGCGGTGCGCAGCATGCGGGGCATCTGGTCCGCCGAGGAGACGTGCTCCACGTAGACGGAGCACTCGCGGAACAGGTCCTGCGGGTGGGTCTCCTGGAAGTAGCCCGAGCCGATCTCCTCCGACGGGATGTGCGCGGCGATCGCGAGCACCGGGGTGCGGGAGCGCTGCGCGTCGAACAGGCCGTTGATCAGGTGGAGGTTGCCCGGACCGCACGAGCCCACGCAGACCGCGAGCTCGTCCGTGAGCTGGGACTCGGCGGAGGCGGCGAAGGCCGCGGTCTCCTCGTGCCGGGTGTGCACCCACTGGATGCCGCCGTGGGAGCGCAGGGCCTCGGTCAGCCCGTTGAGGGAGTCCCCGGGCACGCCGTACATGCGGCGCACGCCCGAGGCGTGGAGGGTCTCGACGATGTTCTGGGCGACGGTGGCCACGGTGGAACCTCTCTCTGGTCGGGAGGCGCCCGGGCCGGTTCGGCAGGGGCGCGGCATTCCCTTCCACGCTAGGGGTCGAGGTCCAGGCCCGGGGAGGGTCGGCCGTCCGCAGAGGGGGCGTCCGGCCTGGTCAGCGCAGCAGGTCGCGCTCCACCCAGCGCAGCAGGGACTCGCCCGCCCGCTCGTGGACGTCGTCGGCGTCGCCGATGCCGCGTTCGGCGAGGATCGCCGCCGTCACCACGCCGTAGGGCTTCTCGGGGACGCCGTCGGCGGGCCGCACGTCCATGTGCTCCACGGCGAGTCCGCGCTCGTGCAGCCGGTCGGCCATGGCGTAGTCGCTGCGCGAGTCGCCCGCGGTGAGCCAGCGTTCGGGCACCGGGGTGCCCGCCTCCGCCAGCAGGTCGAAGCAGCGCTCGACGCCCAGGTCCTTGCCGGAGGAGCGGTGCTCGACGTCCACCGAGATCACCGAGGGGGCCACGCGCACCTCCTCGGCGAGTCCGCGCTCGGCGAGCAGATCCTCGACGCCCGCGGCGACGTCGTCGCGCACCCGCTCGTACTCCGTCTGGTCGGCGCCGACCGTCTTCTCGAGGGAGACCATGGCCAGCTTGGTGCGGTCGGTGAACTGCAGGTCCCCGGCGCGCTCATCGTTGAGGGCCCAGATCGCGTCACGGGTGTCCGCGTCGATGGCCATGTCCGGGTCGGTGCGGAGCCAGTCCGGGGCGGTGCCGTCCACGGTGACGTCGGGCAGGTCCCCGGAGGGCACCGCGGAGAACGGGAACCACACGGCGCCCTTCTCGCAGATCGCGTGGAAGAGAGCGTCGTCCGGGAGGCCCGCGTCGCGCAGCGGGGCGATCAGGTTGTGCAGGAGGAAGTCCGTGGAGCGGCCCGTGTTGAAGCCGACCGGCACCCCGCGCCTCGCGAGGCGGACGAGCACGTCGATGATCCCCTCCGGCACGGTCCGGGTCTCGGTGGAGGCCACGGGGGCGTCCACGTCCAGCAGGAGTCCTATCGGGGAGGAAGTGCGCATGCCCCCACCCTAGGCCGCGGTGGCCCGTGCCCGCGATGGGCCCGGCGGCTACGCTGACCCTGAGACCCGCCCCGCCCGGGGCACACCCCCGACGATCACCCCACGGGAGCACCCATGAGCACCGCCACCGACCTCGGCCCGTCCCGCAGCCCCTTCGGCCCCGACGCCGCGGCGCGCGTCCCCAGCTCGGGGACGGGGCTGTCCTCGACGGGCGGCCGGGTGGCCATGCTCGTGGTCGTGATCCTCGCGGTCGTGGCCGCGTTCCTGGGCTCCGGCGTCGTCGGCGGCCTGACCCCCGTGGCCGAGGCCGCGGGCGGCTGGCTCGGCCCGGACGCCACCTGGGTGTCCCCGGCGACCCCCGCGTTCGGCATCTGGTCCGTGATCTACGCGGGGCTGCTGGCGTACGCCGTGTGGCAGTTCCTCGCCTCGGCCCAGTCCGCCCGTCACGACCGCCTGCGACCGTGGATCCTGGTCTCGGTGCTGCTCAACGCCGCGTGGATCTGGACGGTGCAGGCCGGGCTGCTGGGGCTGAGCGTCGTGGTGATCGCGCTGCTGCTGGCGTGCCTGGCGTGGATCCTGGTGCTCCTCGAATCCGTCCGCGCGCACAGCTGGGGTGAGCGGATCCTCCTGGACGGGGTGCAGGGCCTGCATCTGGGCTGGGTCTCGATCGCCGCCGTGGCGAACCTGGCCGCGTGGCTGGCCTCGACCGGCGTCGTCGGCGATCCGGGGCAGTCGTCCCTCTGGGCGAAGGTGATGCTCGTGGTGGCCGTGCTGATCGGTGCGTTCACGGCCGTGTACAACGGCGGCCGCCCGGCTCCGGCGTTCGCGCTCGCGTGGGGTCTGGTGTGGATCGGCGTCGGCCGCGCGGACGGCACGGGGCTGCTCTCGGGCAGCCTCGCCCTCCTGGCGTGGGGCGGCGCCGCGATCGTCCTGCTGTGCTGGCTGGCCGCGCTGCTGCTCTCCCGCCGGTCCGCGACGGGCGAGGCCCGCGACCTCGTCCTCGACGCCCTCGACGGCGGCGGCGACCCCATCGACGGCCGCCGCTGACCCCCGTCGTCATTGACGGAACGGGGACCGATGTTGTCGTGACGTGCGGCAACACCTGTGCCTCCCACCTGCGATGATGTGGTGATCCGAAGGCCCCGCCTCACGGCGGGGCCTTCGTCATGTCCCCGTCCCTTCCCCTCCAGGATCCTCGTGCCCCTTGCCCGTCTGCGCGCGGCGCTCCCCGCGGCCGCACTGTCCCTGCTCCTGCTCACCGGCTGCACCGCCACCGACGACGGCGTCACCCCGGCGAGCGATGCCGACACCTCCGCGTCGGTCAGCACGATGCCGATCACGTCCACCCCCTCCGTCGACGCGGCTGCGACGAGCCGTGCCGCTGCGTCGTCGCTGGCCGCTTCCTCCTCCGCCGCGCAGAGCTCGCGCGCCGCAGCGTCGTCCTCGAGCGGGGCCGCCGAGTCGCGTGCCGCTGAGGGCTCCCGCAGTGCCGAGCCGGCGGCGCCCGCCGCCCCGGCCGACGTCGAGGGAGACGTGGTCACGGTCGAGTCGATCTCGGACGGCGACACGCTCCGCGTGACCCTCGGCGAGGTGTCCACGCGGGTGCGCCTGCTCAACATCGACACCCCCGAGACCCACCACCCCTCGAAGCCGGTCGAGTGCATGGGACTGGAGGCGACGGCGGCGCTGAAGTCGATGATCAGCCCCGGCGACACGGTGGTGCTGCGGTACGACCGCCGGCTCTACGACCGCTATGACCGCCTCCTCGCCGGCGTGTACGCCGACGGCGTCCTGGTCAACGCCGAGATGGCCCGCCTGGGCTATGGCGAGCCGGCGGTCTTCGACGGCAACGACCGTTTCCTGCCCGAGGTCGAGGCGGCGTGGGAGCAGGCCCGGGCGAACGGCGTCGGCAGGTTCTCCGGGGAGTGCGGCACCGCGGCCGAGCCCATCCCGGAGGCGGCCCCGGCCCCCGCCCCGGAGGCGGCCCCCGCGGCCGGCGACGCGGGGCCGGTGCGCGGAGCCGACTCCGTGTGCCCGGACTCCCACCCGGTCAAGGCCAACGACAACTCGGGCATCTACCACATGCCCGGTCAGCAGCACTACGGCAAGACCAACGCGCGCAACTGCTACGCCTCCGCCGCCGCGGCCCAGGCGGACGGCTACCGGGCGGCCCGGCGCTGAGGGCGCCGCATCGGGTGCGGTCAGCGGCCCTCGTGGACCGCCCGCAGCTCGTAGCCGCGCTCCTCCACGGCCGTCTGCTTCTCGGCGCGCTTCTCCACCCCGGCCACGTCCTTCGGGGGCAGCTGCACCCGAGCCTCGGCGGGCAGGCCGGCCTCGAGCTGGCGGGCACGCTCCACCTCGGCGTCGACCTCCAGGCCGAGCAGCAGCACGATGTTGAAGATCCACAGGGCGAACAGCAGCGCCATGATCGTGCCGATCGCGCCGTACGCCGAGTAGCCGGCGAACTGCGTGAAGTACACGGACAGGGCCACCGCGGCCAGCACCATGCCCACCAGCGCCACGATGTTGCCGGGGCCGAAGAGGTGGAAGCGCGGCTTCTGGACGTTCGGGGTGGTGTAGTACAGGGTCGCGATCAGCACCAGCAGGATCAGGACGACGACGGGCCACTTCACCCACGCCCACACCGGCAGGAACGTGTCCGACAGGAAGTTCACCACGCCGGTCATGCCGAGCGGGCCGGCGATCGGCTGGAGGAAGCCGTCCACGAGCGAGCGGTTCAGCGCCAGCGAGAGCAGCACGACCACGATGCCCACGATCAGGATGAGCGTGGTGAGCAGGTTGGTCAGCGTCAGCTTCACCAGGCCGCGGCCCTCCTCGTAGCCGTACACCGTGTTGGCCGAGCGATTGAACGCCTTCACGTACGCGGAGGCGGACCACAGGGCGGTCGCGATGCCGATGACGAGGGCGATGATCCCGCCGCCTGAGGCGGCCGAGTCGCTCATGGTGGTCACCAGGTTCGTGACGAGCGCCTGGTAGTCGCTCGGGACCAGACCGGTCAGCTGCCCCAGCAGATCGTCGATGGCTCCGCGGTTGGAGGCGAGCACGAGGGACAGGATGGAGAACACGGCCAGCAGCGAGGGGGCCAGCGAGAGCACCAGGTAGTAGGTGAGCTTCGCGGCCAGGTCGGTGCCGCCGTCGTTGCCGAACTCCTTGAGCGCGCGCGTGAGCGCGTACTTCCAGCCGGCGCCGTCGAGCTTCACCCCCTTGAGCCGCTCGGCACGCTGGTCGGGATCGATCTTCGCGGCCTCCAGGGTCGCGTCCACAGGATGAATGGCCACGTCGGTCCTCTCGCGCTCGGGGGCAGGGTGCGGATCGGGCCCCACGCTAGCGGACGGGTGCCCCGTCCGTCCCGACCGGGGCGGCGCTGGGCCGCGGACCCAGGCGATCAGCACTCGATGACGTTCACGGCCAGGCCGCCGCGCGAGGTCTCCTTGTACTTGGACTTCATGTCCGCGCCGGTGTCGCGCATGGTCTTGATGGCCTGGTCCAGGGTCACCCGGTGCGAGCCGTCCCCGAGCAGCGCCAGCCGGGCCGCGTTGATGGCCTTCACCGACGCGATCGCGTTGCGTTCGATGCACGGCACCTGGACCAGGCCGCCCACGGGGTCGCACGTCAGCCCGAGGTTGTGCTCGATCCCGATCTCGGCCGCGTTCTCCACCTGGTCCACGGTGCCACCGAGCACGGCGCACAGCGCGCCCGCCGCCATGGAGCAGGCCGAGCCGACCTCGCCCTGGCAGCCGACCTCGGCGCCGGAGATGGAGGCGTTGCGCTTGTACAGGATGCCGATCGCCGCCGCGGTGAGCAGGAACTCGACCACCTTGTCGTCCCGCTCCTGCTGCGTGGCGCCCTCGGGGAGCACGAAGCGCATGTAGTAGAGCATGACGGCCGGGATGATGCCCGCGGCGCCGTTCGTGGGCGCGGTGACGATGCGCCCGCCCGAGGCGTTCTCCTCGTTCACCGCGAGCGCGAAGAGGTTGACCCACTCCATGGCCCACATGGGGTCGGTGCGGTCGGTGGTCTGCAGCAGGTGCTCCCGCAGCGCGGGGGCCCGACGGCGGACCTGCAGTCCGCCGGGCAGGATCGGCTCGGTGCGGGTCACGCCGTTGTGGACGCATTCCTCCATGACGGCCCAGATGGCCAGCAGCCGGGTGCGCAGCTCGTCGAGGTCGTGCCGGGTGGCCTCGTTGGCGAGCATGAGCTCCGCGATGCTCAGGCCCGCCTCGTGGCAGCGGGCGGCGAGCTCGGCGCCCGTGGAGAAGGGGTACGGTTCGCCGGTGTCGCCGTCGTCGGCGCGGTTGACGTCCTTGGTGGCGTCCAGCTCGGCCTCGAGCTCGTCCGAGGTGACCACGAAGCCGCCGCCCACCGAGTAGTAGTCGCGGGTGTGGAGCTGTCCGCCGGCGTCGTCGTAGGCGGTCAGGCGCATGCCGTTCGGATGCCCGGGCAGGGACTCGCGCATGTGCAGCGTCAGGTCGCCCCGCCGGTCGAAGGCGATCTCGTGGCGCCCGTCCAGGGGCAGCCGACCGCCCGTGACGATCTCCTCCACGAGCCCGGTGCAGGCGTCCGGGTCGATGGTCTCGGGGTCCTGGCCGGCCAGGCCGAGCAGCACCGCGGTGTCCGAGCCGTGGCCCACGCCGGTGGCCGCCAGCGAGCCGAACAGCTCGGCGTGCACGCGGGCCGTGCGCTCGAGGACGCCGTGCTGGCCCATGCTGTCCGTGAAGCGGCGGGCGGCGCGCATGGGTCCCACGGTGTGGGACGAGGACGGGCCGATGCCGATCGAGAACAGGTCGAGGACGCTGAGCGCCATGCAGTGCTCCTAGGGTGCGAGCGGGACGCGCGGAGCCGGGGGTGCGGGCCGGACGCGCGGAGCCGGGTGATCCGGTGCAGACCAGACTAGGGGCACGGGGCCCGGCAGGCCATGGGGTCGCGGGTCGAGGTCCGCGGTGCTCTCCGGCCCGTCGCCCGCCGCACGGACCGGAGCCGGGAGCGCTCAGAGGATGTTGTCCTTGGACTCCTCCACCTGCGCGGCCGCACGGAACGCCGTCAGGTCACGCAGATACTCGTCCGCGTGGCGGAACACGGGCCCCTGCCCGGCCACGAGCATGACC
Organism: Micrococcus sp. GPGPB33; assembly: GCF_037853785.1. NCBI lineage: Bacteria > Bacillati > Actinomycetota > Actinomycetes > Micrococcales > Micrococcaceae > Micrococcus > Micrococcus sp. GPGPB33. The sequence continues at coordinate 417,897 of NZ_JAQMWO010000002.1, read as the reverse complement.
CCCTCGAGGGGCTCGAACCGGGAGCGGCCCGCGTGGAGGTCCTCGCCGGCGTCGACCAGGGTGCGCAGCTGCCACCACGTGGGGGCCATCAGGTTGACCTCGCCGGCCCGGAAGCGGCGCAGCAGCTCGGCGGGCGACGCCCAGCCGTGGCTGGCCGCCTCGGAGGACATCCGCTCGGGGGACTGACCCTGCGGCAGGTGGACGGCGAAGAAGAACGTGTCGTAGCGGCGCGGGCCCCCGTGCGGGGTGATCCACCGGGACCACGGCACGAGCGCGCCGGCGTCGGGGCGCAGCCCCTCGCGGTCGAGCAGATCCCCGAAGTCCACCTCGTGGCGCTCGACGGCGTCGCGCAGCTCGTCGGGGAACGCGGCCACCCGGGCCGGGTCCACGGGGGTGCCGGTGGCGGCGTCCCGGGCCAGGAGCACTCCGGTCTCCTCGAACGTCTCGCGGACGGCGGCGGCCAGCACGCGGCCGGCGCCGTCGGCGGGGTCGAGTTCCGCGAGGGTGCCGTGGGCGTCCGCGGGCTCGTGCGGCAGCCCCAGGCGCCGGCCCCAGTCGGCCAGATCCGTGCCCTCCCACAGCCGGTCCGGCAGGTCGTCCGCGGGGTCCACGCGGCCGCCGGGGAAGGCCGTGGCGTGGGCGCTGAAGGCCATGGTCCCGGCGCGGCGGACCGTGAACACCGAGGTCTCGCCGTCGGCCCCGGGTCGGACCAGCACGAGGGAGGAGGCGGGCACCGCCGGGACCCGGGGCCGGTCCTCGGCGACCGGCGGCTCGGCGGACGGGGCGGCGGGGCTCACGGTGCCTCCTCGGTTCGGGCGATCATGGTCCGGACGCGCGGGCCGACGACGGCGGCCCCGGCCGCTCCCGCGCGGGGGTCATGCGGCCCGGATGTGCGCGGACCCGTAGTCTGTAGCGTAAGTCGCCGCGCTCGGGGCGGAGGCCCCGGGGCGAGACCGCGACCCAAGGAGGAGAGGCCGTGAAGATCCTGGTGCTGGCCAAGCAGGTGCCGGACACGTGGCAGGAGCGTGAGCTGAGCCTGGAGACCGGCTGGGTGGTGCGCGACGGCGCGGCCGAGCCCGTGCCGGACGAGATCAGCGAGCGCGTCATGGAGGTCGCCCTGGGCTGGCGGGACGCCGGCGCGGACATCGAGGTCGTGGCCCTGACGGTGGGCCCCGAGGACTCCTCGAAGACCCTGCGCAAGATGCTGGCCATGGGCGCGGACTCCGCCGTGCAGATCACCGACGACGCACTCGTCGGCTCGGACGCCGTGCAGACGGCTCGCGTGATCGCCGCGGCCGTCGAGAAGGAGGGCGCCGACCTCGTGCTCGCCGGCACGCTGTCCACGGACGGAGGCACCGGCGTGGTGCCCGCCATGGTCGCCGAGCTCCTGGAGCGGCCCTACCTGCCGCACGCCGAGGCCCCCGAGCTGGCCGACGGCGAGCTGACCGGCACCGTGGCGACCTCGGACGCGGACGTGCGCGCCGCCGTCGCCCTGCCCGCCGTGGCGGGCCTGACGGAGAAGACCGCGGAGCCGCGGTTCCCGAACTTCAAGAACATCATGGCGGCCAAGAAGAAGCCGCTCACCGTGCTGTCCCTGGCCGACCTCGGCATCGCCGCGGGCCCGGCCGAGGCCGCCTACCGCTCCGTGATGGTCTCGGCGGACACGCGTCCCGAGCGTGCCGCGGGCGAGAAGGTCACCGACGACGGCACCGCCGCCGAGCGGCTGGTGGAGTTCCTCGCGGGTCGGGGGCTCGTGTGAGCGCGAACGTGGAGGAGACCGAGATGACGACGCAGACCGACGCCGCGAACAGCGGCCAGACCGTGCTGGTGCACGCCGAGATCGGCGCGGACGGAGCGCTCCGCCCGATCGTGGCCGAGCTCCTCGGCGCCGCCGCCACCGTGGGCGTGCCCGAGGCCGTCCTCGTGACCGGCGCGGAGGGCAGGGACGCCGCCGTCGCCCGTCTGGGGGAGTACGGCGCCACGCGCGTCCACGTCCTCGTGGCCGACGACGCCGCCACCACCCTGGGCGACGCCGCCGTGCAGGCCCTCGCCGCCGCGACCGCCCGCACCGCGCCCGTGGCCGTGCTGCTCTCCGGCAGCCCCGAGTCCCGCGCGGTGGCCGGCCGCCTGTCCGTCCGCGCCCGCGGCCCCGTCTGCGCGGATGCCGTGGGGCTGCGCTGGGCCGACGACGAGGTCATCGCCCGCCACTCCGTGTTCGGCGGCGACTACCTCAGCGAGTCCACCGGCGAGGGCGGCCCCCGGATCATCACCGTGCGCCCCGGCGCCGTCGCGGACCGGGCCCCGGCCGTCGAGGCGCCCGAGGTCGTGGAGCTGGCCGCCGCCGAGCTCGGCCCGGTGACCGCCGGCGCCCGGGTGCTCGAGGTGAACGCCCGCACGCAGAACTCCGCCCGTCCGCCCCTGCGCGGCGCGAAGACCGTCGTCGCCGGCGGTCGCGGCGTGGGCTCCGAGGAGGGCTTCGCGATCGTCGAGCAGCTCGCCGACGAGCTCGGCGCCGCCGTGGGCGCCTCGCGTGCCGCCGTCGACTCCGGCTACACCGCGGCCGAGCGCCAGGTGGGCCAGACCGGCGTGATCGTGTCCCCGAACCTGTACATCGCCCTCGGCATCTCCGGCGCCATCCAGCACCTGGCCGGCATGAAGACCGCCAAGACCATCGTGGCGATCGACAAGAACGAGGACGCCGAGATCTTCGAGCACGCCGACTTCGGCGTGGTCGGGGACATCTTCCAGGTGGTCCCGCAGGTCATCGAGCAGCTGCGCACCCGCCGCGGCTGAACCGGTGCGGGCGCGGTCCGCTGCGGACCGCGCCCCTCGGACGAGGAGAAGCATGCCCAAGCAGCGAATGGCCGGCTACGTCCCCCTGAAGGGCGCCCCGGCCGAGACCGAGCCCGCCCCCGCCCCGGCGCAGGACACCACGACGGCGGCCCCCGCCTCGGCCGCGGCCGCCGTCCCGGTGGCGCCGACCGCGCCGACGTCGGGCCTCACGCCCCTGTCCGCGCGACGCCGCATGGCCGGGTACGTCCCGTTCGCCCGCGAGGCCGAGTGGCTCGGCGGCGCCCCCGCCCCGGCCGCGGGATCGATCCCGGCCGCCGCCCCGGCGCGGTCCGTCGCGCCCGAGCCGATCGCCGCCTCGGCGTCCCCGACGCGGGCCCCCGCACCCGCGGAGACCGAGCCCGTCGTGCCGGACGTGGCGGCCGTCGTCGCCTCCGCGACCGGTGCGCCGGCCGCGGCCGGGGTGGGCGCTCCCGTGGAGTCCGACCTCGTGCCGCTCGCGAAGCGGCGACGCATGGCCGGGTACGTGCCGTTCGCCCGGGAGGGGGAGTGGTTCACCGAGCTCGCCGCCGTGGGCGGCCCCACCGCGCCGGAGATGGTGGCGCAGGAGGTCGTCGCCGAGCCGGCCACCGCCGAGCCCGCCGCCGCGGAGCCGGCCGATGCGGAACCGGCCGTCGCCGCCCCCGTGGCCGCGGCGCCGGCTGCGGAGCCGGCTCCCACCGCGCCGGACACCCGTTCGGCCCCGCCGGCCTCCACCGCGCAGCCGCCCCGGGCCGTCCCCGGGGCCGCCACCGGCACGCCCGCTCGGGCCGCGGAGACGGACGCCGCCGAATCCGCCGCCCCGTCCCGCCTGCGCAAGGCGCTGCCGGCGGTGGCCGGCGTCGTCGTGCTGGCGCTGCTCGCAGTGCTGGCCGGACGCTGGCTGCGGAGCCTCGACCCGGTGGCGGACTTCATCGCGACCTACGACGGGCACCCGGTCCTGCCCGAGGGCACCCCCGAGGGGATGCCCTGGTGGATGGGCTGGCAGCACTTCCTGAACATGTTCCTGATGGTGCTGATCATCCGGACGGGCCTGCAGATCCGTCACGAGACGCGGCCTCCGGCCAACTTCACGCCGACGAAGGACGGCCTGTTCTCCGCGCGGGGCAACACCCCGAAGAAGTTCTCGCTCACCATCTGGACGCACCAGGCCCTCGACGCGCTGTGGCTGCTCAACGGCGTGATCTTCGTGGTGCTGCTGATCGTCACCGGCCACTGGGCGCGGATCGTGCCCACGGACCCGCACGTGTTCCAGCACGCCCTGTCCGCCGGCATCCAGTACCTGTCCCTGGACTGGCCCACGGAGAACGGCTGGGTGCACTACAACGCGCTGCAGATGCTCTCCTACGCGCTGGTGGTGTTCGTGGCCGCCCCGCTCGCCGCCCTCACGGGCTGGCGCATGTCCTCGTGGTTCCCCACGGAGGCCAAGGGACTGAACAAGGCGTTCCCCATGGAAGTGGCCCGCAAGGTGCACTTCCCGGTGATGGTCTTCTTCGTGGCGTTCATCGTGGTGCACGTGTTCCTCGTGGCCTTCACGGGCCTGCTGACGAACCTGAACCACATGTACACCTCGCGCGGCGGGGCCACCGACGCGTGGGGCCTCGTGGTGTTCCTCGTGAGCGTGGCGGTCACCGCCGCCGCGTGGTTCTTCCTGAAGCCCGCCTTCACGGCCCCCGTGGCCTCCCGGTTCGGCACCGTGGGCCGCTGAGCCGGCCGCACGACGACGGCCCCTCCTCCTCCCGGGACTTTCGAACGTGATGTCGGGGGAATGAGCGCTTTCGAACGTGAGATAGGCCCTTTCTCACGTTCGAAAGCGCTCGGGTGCTCGGGCGTGCGGGGCGTCAGCTCCGGGCGGCGCGGAAGGTGACCTGCACCTGGACCATCGGCTTGTCGGCCACGGGGACGCCGTCGGCGCCGACCGGCACGAGGTCCACCTCCACGAGGCGCAGGGACCGGCCGGCGTGTCGCACCCGTGTGAGGGCGACCATCTCGCCATGCCCCGGGCGCACGAACACCACGTGCACGGCCTGGACGTCGTAGCGCACGCGGTCCGGCATGGCCGCCTGCGCGGCGATGACCGCCCGCAGCGTCATGGCCCCGCCGTGGACCGCGCCCGACGGGTTGGCCAGCTCTGGCTTCGGGGCGAAGCGGGCGCCCGCGCTCGCCGCGGCAGCGACGGCGGGGCGCACGTCCGGATCGGCCGCCGGCAGCGACTCGGGGCGGGCGGCCAGCAGCCCCGGCATGGGCACGCGGGTCTCGGCCCCGCGGGGCAGCCGTCCGGCGGCGACGAACGCGGCCATCCGCTCCGGCGCTCCGGCGGGCACCGACTGGAACCAGCCGGTCGCCTCGACGACGCGACGCCCGTCCGCGTCCTCGAGCCACGCGCGGGCCACGCCACCGCCGGCATCCCAGGCCAGCGGGCGGGTCCAGCACTCCAGCAGCGGGCCGTCGTCCCCGGCCTTGACGGCCTCCGCGTCGAAGGCGGGCAGCGGGCCGAGCACGTTGACCTGCAGCTCGGTGGTGACCACGGTCTCGATGTCCCGTGCCGCGTGGTGCACGGCCACCGCGGTGGCGTTGTCCATGATCACGGTGGCCGCCGCGCCGGTGGGCCGGCCGTCCAGGTCGAGGCACCACGGGCCGACCTCGAACGCGGCCGGGTTGAGGGCGCCGTCCCGCTCGGTCATCAGCGCGTGGCGGCGGATGCCGAACAGCTGTTCCGTGCGGCCGGAGGGGTGGGAGCGGGGGCCGGTGGGCGAGTCCGCGGTGGGGCTGGTGGTGGTCTGCACGGGGAGCACGCTAGCCCACGGCCCGGCGGCGACACGGCTAATCATTGGATGTCCTATTATCATGGTGATGACAGTCACACCCTGTCGCCGCCCGCGGTGTCACCCCCGCACCACCCCGTCGTGGACCGCCCGCGCGGCCGGCCCGAGCCCCAGGAGGACGAACCCATGTTCCCCATCACCGACGACCAGAAGGCCCTGGTCGACGCCGTCCGCGACTTCGCCGAGCAGCGCGTCGCCCCGCACGCCCTCGACTGGGACGCCGAGTAGCATTTCCCGGTGGACGTCCTCGCCGAGGCCGGCGAGCTCGGCCTGGGCGGCATCTACGTGGGGGAGGAGCACGGCGGCACCGGCCTGGAGCGCACGGACGCGATCCTGATCTTCGAGGAGCTCGCGAAGGCGGACCCGGCCTTCGCCGCCTACATCTCCATCCACAACATGGTGGCCTGGATGATCGACTCCTTCGGCAGCGACGAGCAGCGCGCCCGCTGGATCCCCGATCTCGTGGGCATGGCGCACCTGGCCAGCTACTGCCTGACCGAGCCCGGCGCCGGCTCGGACGCGGCCGCGCTGAAGACCCGCGCCGTCCGCGACGGCGACCACTACGTCCTCAACGGCGTCAAGCAGTTCATCTCCGGCGCCGGCGCGTCCGACTGCTACGTGGTGATGTGCCGCACCGCGGACACGGGCGCCCGGGGGATCTCCGCCGTCGTGGTCCACAAGGACACCCCCGGCCTGTCCTTCGGCCCCAACGAGAAGAAGATGGGCTGGCACACCCAGCCCACGCGCCAGGTGATCTTCGAGGACGTCCGCGTGCCCGTGGCCGACCGCCTCGGCGAGGAGGGCGACGGCTTCCGCATCGCCATGAAGGGCCTCAACGGCGGCCGCCTGAACATCGGCGCCTGCTCGATCGGCGGCGGCCTGGCCGCCCTGGACAAGGCCACCCGCTACCTCAAGGAGCGCAGCGCGTTCGGCGAGCCGCTCACCACCAAGCAGGCCCTCGTCTTCGAGCTGGCGGACATGTCCGTGAAGCTGGAGACCGCCCACACGATGCTCATGCGCGCCGCGGACGCCCTGGACCGCAACGACCCGGACACCGTGCGCCTGTGCGCCATGGCCAAGCTCGTGGCCACCGAGTCCGGCTACGAGGCCGCCGACACCGCCCTGCAGCTGCACGGCGGCTACGGCTACCTGCACGAGTACGGCGTGGAGAAGCTCGTCCGGGACCTGCGCGTCCACCGGATCCTCGAGGGCTCCAACGAGATCATGCGCATGATCGTGGGTCGCGGCCTGATCGGCTGACGCCGGGGGCCCGCACGGTCGCCCCCACAGCACGGCGCCCCGCGGTCACCACACGTGACCACGGGGCGCCGTCCGTCGGGGCGGGCTCAGCCGAGCTGCAGCGGGTCCACCCCGGTCACGGGCTCGAAGTGCCCAGCCACGTCCTCGGCCGAGACGTCCTCGAGCCGGGCCGGACTCCACGCCGGATCCTTGTCCTTGTCCACGAGCAGCGCACGGATGCCCTCGGCCATGTCCGGCTCGCGCATCAGGTGGGTGCCGATCGTGAACTCCTGACGCAGCGCGTCGGCCACGGTCAGGTCCGCCCCGCGTGCGGCCAGCCGGCGCTGGGCCTCGTGGGCCACGGCGACGGCGGTCGGGGACTTGGTGCGGATGGCCTCGGCGGCCTGCCCCGCGGCCTCGGCATGCTCCCCGCCCGCGGCGGCGCGCTCGTCCAGGGCGGCGAGGACCTCGGCGGCCGACTCCCGGCCGTAGGCGTCCTCGATCCACTCCCGGCCGGCCACCAGCGCGGACGCGGGCCGTGCGTCCTCGGCCACCGCGAACCGGGCCAGCACCTCGTCGGCGGCGGCGAAGGCGGCCTCGTCGCGCCCGCCCGCGTCCGCGGCCGAGCCGAGGGCGCCGAACGCCGCGGCGAGGGCCTGCTCGAGCTCGTCCAGCCGGGCGGACTCCACGAAGACGTCCGCCAGACCCAGGGCCACCGCGTCGGAACCGGAGGCGTGCGCCGAGGTCGCGGCCAGGTGCCGGCCCGCCTGGAAGGGTGCGCGGGCGAGGTGGAAGGAGCCGCCGACGTCGGGGGTGAACCCGATCGCCGTCTCGGGCATGCCGGCGCGGGTCCGCTCGGTGGCCACGCGATGCGAGCCGTGCGCGGACACGCCCATGCCGCCGCCCAGGACGATGCCGTCCATGAAGGCCACGTACGGCTTGGGGTAGGTGGCGATGCGCTCGTTCATCGCGTACTCGTCGCGGAAGAACTGCTCGGCCTCCGCGAACCGCCCGGCCAGGAGCGAGGAGCGCAGGGAGACGACGTCACCGCCGGCGCACAGTCCCTTCTCCCCGGCGCCGCGGATGAGCACGCCGCGCACGGCGGGGTCCGCGGCCCAGTCGGTCAGGGCCGCGTCGATCGCCCGGACCATGTCCTGCGTCAGCGCGTTCAGGGCGCGCGGACGGTTCAGCGTGATGCGGCCGAGGCCGTCGCGGACCTCGAGGAGCACCTCGTCCGCCGCGCCGTCCTGCCCAGCCGCGGGGGCCGTCGTCGCCGTGGTCTGCGCGTCGCTCATCGGTGCTGCCACCCCGCCTCGCGCTTGGCCGTGAACGCGTCCATGCCCTCCTTCTGGTCCGCCGTGGCGAACGCGGAGTGGAACACGCGGCGCTCGAAGGCGATGCCCTGGGCAAGCGTGGTCTCGAACGCGGCGTTGACGGCCTCCTTGGCCATCCAGGAGGCCGGCTTGGACTTGGACGCGATGGTCGCGGCCACCTCCAGCGCCTCCTCGAGGGCCTTCTCGTCGGCCACCACGCGGGAGACGAGCCCGATGCGCTCGGCCTCCTCGGCCCCGATCATGCGGCCGGTGAGGATCATGTCCATGGCCTTCGCCTTGCCCACGGCGCGGGTCAGGCGCTGGGAGCCTCCCATGCCGGGGATGACGCCGAGGTTGATCTCGGGCTGGCCGAACTTCGCGCCCTCGCCGGCCACGAGCACATCGGCCATCATGGCCAGCTCGCAGCCGCCGCCGAGGGCGTAGCCGGTCACGCACGCCACGATGGGGGTGCGGGCACGGGTGAGCCCGTCCCAGCCGGCGAACCAGTCGGCCGCGTACATCTCGGAGAACTCCTTGGTGGCCATCTCCTTGATGTCCGCGCCGGCGGCGAACGCCTTGGGGGAGCCGGAGAGCAGGATCGCCCCGATCTCCGGGTCGGTGTCCAGCTCCTGCACCGCCGCGACGACGGCACGCATCGTCGCCTCGTTCAGCGCGTTCAGGGCCTTCGGCCGGTTCAGGCGGATGTGGCCGACCCGGCCCTGCCGCTCGACGATGATCGGCGACTCGGCGCCGTCCGGGGTGGTCTGCTCGCTCATGCCTCGCTCCTGTCCGTGTGTGATGCTCGGATGTCCTCGATGATGCCGGAAAAGTCGCGGGCGGCGCCTTCTCCGGCGGCGTACTCGGCGTATTTGGCCTGCGCGAGGCGGCCCAGGTCGGCCGCCACGCCCTGCTCGTCCAGGGCCGCGAGCGCGAGCCCGAGGTCCTTGGCCATCAGGGCGCCGGCGAAGCCGGGCTGGAAGTCCCGGTTCGCGGGGGAGCCGGGGACGGGGCCGGGCACCGGGCAGTTGGTGGTCAGGGACCAGCACTGCCCGGAGGCCTTGCTCATCACGTCATACAGGGCCTGGTGCTGCAGGCCCAGGCGCTCGCCCAGGACGAAGGCCTCGGCGACGGCGATCTGCGTGACCCCCAGCACCATGTTGTTGCAGATCTTCGCGGCCTGGCCCAGGCCGGCGGCCCCGCAGTGCACGATCCGCGCGCCCATGACCTCGAGCAGCGGCAGCACCTCGGCGTACACCTCGTCCGAGGCGCCCACCATGAAGGCGAGGGTGCCGGCCTCGGCGCCCACCTGGCCGCCCGAGACCGGCGCGTCGGCCGCCCGCATGCCCGCCGCCTCCGCCGCCGCGGCCGCCTCGCGGGCCTCGGCGACGTCGATGGTCGAGCAGTCCAGGAACACGGTGCCGGGCCGGGCGGCGGCGAGCAGGCCGCCGTCGCCGTCCTCACCCCGGTAGACGTCCAGCACCAGGCGTCCGTGGGGGAGCATGGTCAGCACGACGTCGGCCTCCGCGGCCGCCGCGGCCGTGTCCGTGACGGTCTCGACGCCGGCCGCGCGGGCCTTCTCGAGGGCCTCGGGGACGAGGTCGAAGCCGAGCACGCGGTGACCCGCGGCGGCGAGGTTGGCGGCCATGGGGCCGCCCATGTGGCCGAGGCCGAGGAACAGAACGGTGGTCATGGGGTCCTCCTGGTCAGGACGGGCTGCGGGGCGGTCAGGAGCCGGCCGGCATCACGAAGCTGGCGCCCTCGCGCACGCCGGAGGGCCAGCGCGTGGTGACGGTCTTCGTCTTGGTGTAGAACTTCAGCCCGTCCGTGCCGTGCTGGTTCAGGTCGCCGAAGCCGGAGGCCTTCCAGCCGCCGAAGGTGTAGTAGGCGATCGGCACGGGGATCGGCACGTTCACGCCGACCATGCCGGTGTCCACGCGGGTGGAGAAGTCGCGGGCGGCGTCGCCGTCGCGGGTGAAGATGGCCACGCCGTTGCCGAACTCGTGCTCGTTCACGAGCGTGAGCGCCTCCTCGTAGTCCTTCGCGCGGACCACGGAGAGCACCGGGCCGAAGATCTCCTCGCGGTAGATGCTCATCTCCGGGGTGACGCGGTCGAACAGGGTGGCGCCCACGTAGAAGCCGTCCTCGTGGCCCTCGACGACGACGCCCCGGCCGTCCTCGACCAGGTCGGCGCCCGCCTCGACGCCGGCCGCGATGTAGCCCTCGATGCGCTCCTTCGCGTCCTTCGAGACGACGGGGCCGAAGTCCGAGGACGCCTCGAGCGACGGGCCGACCCTGAGGTCCTTCACGCGCTCGCGGAGCAGTGCGATCAGGCGGTCGGCGGTCTCCTCGCCGACCGGGACGGCCACGGAGATCGCCATGCAGCGCTCGCCGGCGGAGCCGAAGGCGGCGCCGACCAGGGCGTCGGCGGTCATCTCGAGGTCCGCGTCCGGCATGACCACGGCGTGGTTCTTGGCCCCGCCGAAGCACTGCGCGCGCTTGCCCATGCGGCCGGCGTGGGCGTAGATGGACTGCGCGATCGGGGTGGAGCCGACGAAGCCGACGGCCTTGACGCGCGGGTCCTCGATGAGCGCGTCCACGGCGGCCTTGTCGCCGTGCACCACGTTGAGGGCGCCGGCGGGCATGCCGGCCTCGAGGGCCAGCTCGGCCAGGCGCACCGGGACGGAGGGGTCGCGCTCGGAGGGCTTGAGGACGAAGGCGTTGCCCGCCGCCAGGGCGATGCCGGCCTTCCACAGCGGGATCATCGCCGGGAAGTTGAAGGGCGTGATGCCCACGGCCACGCCGAGCGGCTGGCGGATGGAGTGCACGTCGATGCCGGTGCCCGCGTCGGCGGTGAACTCACCCTTGAGCAGGTGCGGGGCGCCCGCGGCGAACTCCACGACCTCGATGCCGCGCTGGATGTCGCCCTGGGCGTCCGGGAAGGTCTTGCCGTGCTCCTGGGCGAGCACGGTGGCCAGCTCGTTCATGTTCTCGTTGATCAGGTCGACCCAGCGCAGCAGGATGCGGCCGCGGCGCTGCGGGTTCAGCCTCGACCACGCGGCGAAGCCCTCCTCGGCGGAGGCCAGGGCGGCGTCGATCTCCTCGGCGGAGGCCAGCGGCACGCGCCCCGCCACGCCGCCCGTGGCCGGGTGGTAGACGTCGCCGTGCCGGCCGGAGGCGCCTTCGCGCCGCTCGCCGTGCACGAAGTGGGGGATCACGGGGGCGGTCTCGGTGGGCGCGGTCTTCTCGGACATGGGGGCTCCTCGCGGGTCCAGGCGGAAGGGCGGACGTCGGTGGGCGCCGCCCACGGCGGGCGGGGCGGGCCCGGCCGTGCGTGTGATCTGGGTTACTCATCCGCTAATCTAAAATGAGAACGTAGGACATGCAACTATCGAACTCGGGGGTATCCCGAGGAGGAAGGGAGGGTCCGCCCATGGACCTGTCGAACCAGAGCGCGATCGTCACCGGCGGGGCCTCGGGCCTCGGCCATGCCACCGCCCGCCGTCTGGCGGACGCGGGCGCCGCCGTCGTGGTGGTGGACCTGCCGGACCGCGAGGGCGAGACCGTCCGCGCGGACGCTGTGGCCGCCCTCGGTCCCCGTGCGCGCTTCGTGACGGGCGACGTCACCGCCGAGGACACCGCCCGGGAGGCCGTGGCCGCCGCGCTGGAGGCCGGGCCGCTGCGGGTGCTGGTCAACTGCGCCGGGGTGGCGACGCCGGGCAAGCTCGTGGGTCGCGACGGGCCGCTGTCCGCCGAGGTGCTGAGCCGGGTCCTGGCGATCAACGCGGTCGGCACCGTGTCGATGATGGCCCAGGCCGCCGCCGCGATGAAGGCGCAGGAGCCGCTCGGCGAGGACCGCGGCGTCATCGTGAACACCGCCTCCGTGGCGGCCTACGACGGGCAGATCGGCCAGATCGCGTACTCCGCCTCCAAGGGCGCCGTGGTTGCGCTGACCCTGCCCGCGGCCCGCGAGCTCGCCTCCTCGCAGATCCGCGTGGTCACGATCGCCCCCGGTCTGATGGAGACGCCCATGATGGCCGGCCTGCCCGAGGCCGCCCGCGAGGCGCTGTCCACCAAGACCCCGCATCCGGCCCGGCTCGGCCGACCCGAGGACTACGCGCTGCTCGTCGAGCAGATCGTGTCCAACCCGTTCCTGAACGGCGAGGTCATCCGGCTCGACGGCGCCGTGCGCCTCGAGCCCCGCTGAGCCGGACGGTCCGGAGGCCGGAGGGCGCGTCAGGAGGAGGTGTGCTCCGCCGTCGCGGGCGCGCCGGCGTCGGGGCCGTCGGCCTGGAAGTCGCCGGCCTCGGCGCGGAACCGGCCGAGGACGTCGATGAGGGTGTCCACGTCCGCCGGGTCGAAGCCGGAGCGGCCGAAGACCTCTGCGTTGAGCGTCTCCGTGGCGGCGACGGCGACGCGCCGGCCCTCGTCCGTGAGGGCGAGCACGAGCGCGCGGCGGTCCGACTCGTGGGGGGTGCGCTCCACCAGCCCGGCGGCCTCGAGCCGGTCCACCGCATTGGTCACCGAAGTGGGGTGGACCTGCAGGAGCGCGGACGCCTTGGACATCCGCATCCGCTTCTCGCGCGAGAAGTTCAGCAGCGCCAGCAGCTCGTACCGCGCGAAGGTGAGGCCGTAGGGCTTGAGCGCGGCCTGCGTACGACCCAGCAGGATCTGCTGGGCCCGCATGATGGAGGTGATGGCGGCCATCGGGCGGGCGACGTCACCCCATCCGTGACGCTCCCAGTTCCGGGCGGCCTCCCGGATGGGGTCCTGGGCGAGGGGTGGCTTCTTCATGGCGCTCCAGACTAGCGGCGCACCGGGGGTCCCCCGCCACCGCCGGACGAGGACGGGGCGGCGGCGAGGAACGGCCCGGTCAGCGCTGCAGGTCCAGGTCCTCTTCGCGGAACTCGGTGCCGTAGCCGTCCGGAGCGGCGCCCGTCTGGGCGCGCTCGACCTCGGCCTTGCGCAGCTCCACGCGGCGGATCTTGCCCGAGATGGTCTTCGGCAGCTCGAGGAACTCGATGCGGCGGATGCGCTTGTACGGGGGCAGCTGGGTGAGCGTGAACTGCAGGATCGCCCGGGCGGTCTCCGCGGTGGGCTCGTGGCCCGGGGCGAGGGTGACGAAGGCCTTCGGCACGGCCAGGCGCAGCTCGTCCGGGGTGGGGACGATCGCGCCCTCCATCACGGCCGGGTGCTTGACCAGCACCGACTCCAGCTCGAACGGGGACACCTTGTAGTCCGAGGACTTGAAGACGTCGTCCGCGCGGCCCACATAGGTCAGCACGCCGTTCTCGTCGCGGCGGGCGATGTCACCGGTGTGGAACACGCCGTCGCGGAACACCTCGTCCGTCTTCTCCTGGTTGCCGTAGTAGGACTTCAGCAGGCCCACCGGACGCGGGTCCAGGCGCAGGCAGATCTCGCCCTCCTCGGCCTCCTGGCCCGTGAGCGGGTCGAGCAGGGTGACGTCCATGCCGGGCAGCGGGCGGCCCATGGAGCCGATGACGACCTTCTGGCCCGGGGTGTTGGCGATCTGCAGGGTGGTCTCGGTCATCCCGAAGCCGTCGCGGATCGTGGTGCCCCACGCCTTGTGCACCTGGTCGATCACCTCGGCGTTGAGCGGCTCGCCCGCGGAGATGGTCTTGGTCGGCGGGGTCGTCAGCTGCGCCAGGTCCGCCTTGATGAGCATGCGCCACACGGTGGGCGGGGCGCAGAAGCTCGTGACGCCGTAGCGCTCCATGTTGGCCATCAGGGCCGCGGGGTCGAACTTGCGGGCGTTGTGCACGAAGATCGTGGCCTCCGCGATCCACGGGGCGAAGAAGTTGGACCACGCGTGCTTGGCCCAGCCCGGGGAGGCCACGTTGAGGTGCACGTCGCCCGGCTCCAGACCGATCCAGTAGAGCGTCGTGAGGTGGCCGACCGGGTACGAGGTGTGGGTGTGCTCCACGAGCTTCGGCTTCGAGGTGGTGCCCGAGGTGAAGTAGAAGAGCAGCGTCTCGTCGGCGGGGGTCGGCTCGGCCGGGGTCAGCTCGGTGGCGGCGTCGGCGGCGTCGTCGTAGGAGAGCACGGTGTGGCCGGCGACCTCGGGGGCGCGGCGCGCCGGGCCCTCCGCGAAGACGCCCGGCACGTGCACCAGGTGCAGGCCCTCGCCGACGCCGGCGAACTTGGCCAGGTCCTCGGCGCCGGCCACGGCCCACGCGGCGCCGGCGCGCGTCACGCGGTCCTCGAGGTCCCCGGAGGTCATCTGCGTGGTGGTGGGCACCATGACCACCCGCAGCTTGATGCAGGCGAGCATGAACTCCCACAGCTCCACCTGGTTGTTCAGCATCAGGATGAGGCGGTCGCCGCGGCGCAGGCCCTGCGCGGAGAGCCAGTTCGCCACCCGGCTGGAGGCCGCGGAGAGCTCGGCGAAGGTGCGTTCGGTGCTGCGCCCGTCGTCCTCGGCGATGATCAGCGCCGGCACGTCCGCGCGGGCCGGGTCCTGGGCCAGGCGGTCGAACCAGTCGAAGCCGAAGTTGAAGTGCTCGAAGCGGGGCCACTCGAACTCGGCGCGGGCGCGCTCATAGTCGGTCTGGCACTCGACCAGCAGGTCGCGGGCCGCGCGGAACACCTCCGTCGGTGACGGGGCGGCGACGGCGGTGGGGTCCTGGACGGTCATGGGTCCCTCCTCGGGATGGCTGCTGAACGGATCCTTGGCCGGGGGCCTGTGATCTGGAACACTACTGGCAGACCTGGATAGTTGGAAGTCCTACAGTCGGATTCGCGGCGAAACCGCCCGCCGTCGTCGGACCGCCCCCGAAGGAGAGCCATGACCGCCATCGCCGACCGCCCCGTCCCCGACTCCGGCGCGCCCGCCGCCCCTCCCGGCCTGCCCCACGTGGACCTGCTCCGTCTGCGGGACCGCCTCGAGCCGGCCGAGCGTGCCCGGCTCGACGCGATCGAGGACCACCTGCAGACCCGCGTGCGGCCGCACCTGACCCGGTATTGGGACGCCGAGGAGTTCGCGTTCGACCTGCTGCCGGGCCTGGCCGAGCTGGGTCTGGGACGCCTCGTCCTGGACGGCTCGTCCTCGCTGTTCCAGCAGCTCGTGCACGCGGAGATCGCCCGTGTGGACCTGTCCCTGTCCGCCCTCGTGGGCATCCACAACGAGCTCAACCTCGGCATGATCGCCGGCCTGGGCTCAGAGCGTCAGAAGGCCACGTGGCAGGGGCGCCTCGAATCCTTCGACGCCCTGGGCGCGTTCTGCCTCACCGAGCCGGACCACGGCTCGGACATCGCCGGAGGCCTCGCCACCACCGCCACCCGCGACGGCGACGAGTGGGTCATCCGCGGCGCCAAGCGCTGGATCGGGGCCGGCACGATCGCCGACGTCGCGCTCGTCTGGGCGCGCGACACCGCCGACGGCGAGATCAAGGGCTTCGTGGTGCCCACCGACACCCCCGGCTACGAGGCCACCAAGATCAGCGGGAAGATGGGCCTGCGGATCATGCAGAACGCGGACATCACCCTGGACGTGCGCCTGCCCACGGACGCGATCCTGCCCGGCGCCACCACCTTCGCCGCCACCCGCGCCCTGCTGCGCGACTCGCGCATGTGGGTCGGCTGGCAGGGCGTCGGCGCGCAAATGGGCGTGCTGGACGTGCTGCGCTCCTACGCGCTGCGGCGGCAGCAGTTCGGTCGCCCGCTGGCCGCGTTCCAGCTGATCCAGGCCCAGATCGCCGAGGTCGCCGGCAACCTGGCCGCCTCCGCCGGGATGATGCTCCAGGTGGACGCCCTGCGGCAGGAGGGGCGGATGGAGATGATGCACGCGGCGATGGCCAAGGCCACCTCGACCCGGCTGGCCCGGTCCTCGGCGGCGCTCGCCCGCGACGCCCTCGGCGGCAACGGCCTGCTCACGGAGCACGAGATCGCCAAGATCATGGGGGACGTGGAGGCCATCTACTCCTACGAGGGCTCCTACGGCATGAACACCCTGATCGTGGGGCGTGCCCTCACGGGCGTCTCGGCCTTCGTGTGAGCCACGCGTCCTGCAGGTCCTGGATCAGCGGGCGGTGGGCGATGAGCAGCAGCACGCCGGCCACCGGGATGACCACCTCGAAGCCCAGCCAGAGGTAGCCGGCCGCGCCCGCCACCCCGCCCAGGAAGAACAGGGCCACGAGCAGCGCCAGCAGTCCCACGCGCCGCGGTTCCCCGACGACGGGGGCCGCGGCCGCGGGCGCGTTGCGGTACAGGATCTTGCCGAGCTCGACGCCGATGTCCGTGACCATGCCCGTCACGTGCGTGGTGCGGATCGGCCACGCCCCGATGCGGGTGATCAAGGCGTTCTGCAGGCCCATGGTGAAGCACAGCACGGCCACCACGACCAGCGGCCGGTGCGCATCGCGGACGTGCTCGGCGAGCAGGCCGAACACCAGCATGCCGACGCCCTCGAGCAGGAGGATGTTGGCGTAGCGCGAGCGGAGGCCGTTGACCCGGCCCCAGTTGAACACCAGCGCGCAGACGACCGCGCCCAGGATGAACATGGCCAGCGCGAGCAGGCCCGTGCCGACCAGACCCGGGGCGTGGAGGACCGCCGCGTCCGCCATGGACGCCACGATCCCCGTCATGTGGGACGTGTACGTGGCCACGGCGACGAAGCCCACGGAGTTGAGGATCCCCGCGATCGCGGTCAGCACCAGCGCCAGGTGGGTGTTGCGGCGCACGGTGCGCTCGGGGGCGCACAGGTTGAGCACCCCGCCACCCTACGACCGGACGCCGCCGTCGGCGCCGACGCGGGAGGCGCTGTCGTCGACGCCTCCCTCACCGTGCCCGGGCTCAGTAGCTGGAGTAGCCGTCCTCCGACAGGGTGTGCTTCTCGTCGCCGGTGATGGCGGGGTTGAACACCGAGATCAGGTGCATGTCCTCGGTGCCGCCGCGCAGGTCGTGCGGCTCGTGGTCCGGCAGGACGTAGATGACACCCGGCGTGATCTCGTGGACGGTGCCGTCCGGCTCCACCACGGAGCCGTTGCCCGCGATGCAGTAACAGGCCTCCTTGTGGTTGCGGTACTGGAGCTTCGAGGACGATCCGGCGCGCACGATCGTGTGGGCGACGGCGAAACCCATCTCGTCCTTCGCGGTGATGAGGCGTTCGGAGGTGCCTCCGCCCCACTCGACCTTCTCGACGTCGTTCCGGCTACGGGTGTACATGGCGTTCCTTTCGGCGAGCTCTGCGGGTCGGGCAAAGGGCCGTAGCCCTGGCTCCATCGTAGGGATGCCCGTCTCAGACCATAAGGGGCAACACGTGGGGGCTCATATGGGATGAAATAGTCCAGATCCACTATGATGTGCATCATACCCGGCATACGCTTCATCTTGACCCATGCGGGCCGGAGATGGAGGAGACGCGATGGCAACGCAGGCGAGGGATGGCCGGTTCTCCAATGAGGTGTTGCCCCAAGACGAGAGGCCTAGTCGTTTCGGTCCGGGGCTAATCATCGCCGCGTCCTTCATCGGGCCGGGGACCATCACAACCTCCATCGTTACCGGAGCCGAGCAGGGATTCGTCCTGGCCTGGGCTGTCGTCTTCTCAATTTTGGCCACCATCGTCTTGCAGGAGATGTCGGGACGGTTGGGCCTCGCGACCCGCATGAGTCTCGGACACGCTCTGCGCGAGGTGTTCTCCTCGGTGCCGGCACGACTTGTCATGGCGATCCTCGTCGTCGCGGCGATCGGCATCGGAGGGGCGTCCTACGCCGGTGGTGACACAGTCGGCACCGCCCTCGCCTTAACTAGTGTGACCGGACTCAGTCAGCCCGTGGTCGTCATCGGGATCGTCCTCACGATCGGCATTCTGCTCTGGACAGGCAGCTACAAACTGATCGAGCGGGTGCTGACCGTCATGGTCGGGTTATTGGGGCTGCTGTTCATCGTCACTGCAGTCCTAGTTCAGCCTCCGATCGGCGACCTCTTGATGGGCATGTTCATTCCCCGGCTGCCACCCGGCACGGCGTTGCTGGCGGTCGCACTGATCGGGACCACCGTGGTCCCTTACAACCTCTTCCTGCACGCGAGTTTGGTGCAGGAGAAATGGGGGCCGGGTCTGGATTCGCGGGAATCTCTCCGAGCGGCGAGAACGGACACGGCGGTGTCGATCTCCGTCGGAGGTGTAATCACTCTGGCCGTGATGGCGACGGCGTTCGGTGGGATGTACGTCAAGGGCATGCAGGCCGAGACCGGTCGGGACCTCGCCTCCGCCCTGGAACCCCTCCTCGGGGACGCGGCTGGCTGGGTGTTCGCGGCGGGCATGTTCGCGGCCGGGTTCACGTCCGCCGTAGCTGGCCCGCTCGGCGCGGCGTACGCGATTGCCGGCACACTGGGCCAGGACACCGATCTGCGCAGCGTCCCTGCTCGCATCGTGTGGGGCGCAGTCCTTGCGATCGGTGCCCTCATTGCCCTGACGGGAACGAATCCCACGGAGGTCATCGTCATCGCACAGGCGGCGAACGGGCTTCTCCTGCCCATCGTGGCCGTATTCCTGATGGTCGTGATGAACAGTCGTCGGCTGATGGGCTCGCATCGGAACGGCCCACTGGCCAACGCCCTGGGAGGGCTTGTCTGTCTTGTCGTCATCGGGCTCGCGGTTTACCAGCTGGGCGGGCTTGCCGGGCTGTGGGATTGAGGCCCGGCGATGACGCGCGCCGCCGAATGACGTCCCTTACCGACTGTCGTGAGCCGACGGCATGCGACTGAGTCATTCCTCCCGTCACCCGTTTCCTGAACGAAAGCGCTTCGACACGCCGCCGTTTCATCAACGAAAGACCTCGACACGCCCCGTCCGGCCCCTCCCGGTCGCCCTGTGACGCGGCCTACACGTGTGGGATACTGGCGGCACGCCGCATGCCCCGCGCGGGAGAGCGTCGGCGCGCGTCCTGCCCCGGCCGGCCGCGTGAGCAGGCCGCCGAAGGAGCAAACCCTCCCCGGGAATCTCTCAGGCATCCGTACCGCGTGGGGTCAGGCGCTCTGGAAAGCGTCTCACTCCGTCGCGCCCGCGTCCGGACCGAGACCACCGACGGTGCAAGCCGCCCACCCGGGCGTCGGAAACTCTCAGGTCCATGACAGAGCGGGGAGGAGCAGACCCACGCCGTGACCACGGCAGGATCCCCCCGGAGGTACCCCGTGACCAGCCCCCAGACCACCGAGAGCACGACCGCGCTGCCCCACGAGCGCGTCGAGCCCAAGGACACCGCCTCGGCCCCCTTCGTGGCCCGCCACATCGGCCCGCGCCCCGCGGACGTCGAGCACATGCTGCAGACCCTGGGCTACGACTCGCTCGAGGCCCTCGTGGACACCGCCGTCCCCGCCGGCATCCGCCAGCCGAAGCCCCTCGAGCTGCCCGCCCCGCTGACCGAGTCCGCGGTCCTGGAGCAGCTGCGCGAGATCGCCGGCCGCAACGTCATGAAGACCCAGATGATCGGGCAGGGCTTCTCGGACACCGTCACCCCGGGCGTCATCCTCCGCAAGGTGCTGGAGAACCCGGCCTGGTACACGGCCTACACGCCGTACCAGCCGGAGATCTCCCAGGGCCGCCTCGAGGCCCTCCTGAACTACCAGACGATGGTCCAGGACCTCACCGGCCTGGACATCGCCAACGCCTCTCTGCTGGACGAGGCCTCCGCCGCCGCCGAGGCCGTGCTCCTCATGCACCGCGCCAACCGCCGCAGGACCGACGGCGTCACCCTCCTCGACGCGGACCTCTTCCCGCAGACCCTCTCCGTGGTGCGCCTGCGCGCCGAGGCCGTGGGCATCGACGTGCGCGTGGCCGACCTCTCCGCAGGCATCCCGGAGGACGTCCGCGCCGAGGTCGAGGAGAAGGGCCTGTGCGGCGTCGTGCTGCAGCAGCCCGGCGACTCCGGCCGCATCCACGACCACGCCGCCGTCATCGCGCAGGCCAAGGAGGCCGGCGCCCTCGTGACCGTCGCGGCGGACATCCTCTCCCTCGCCCTGATCACCCCGCCCGGGGAGCAGGGCGCGGACATCGCCGTCGGCTCCACGCAGCGCTTCGGCGTGCCCCTGTTCTTCGGCGGCCCCCACGCCGCCTACATGGCCGTGAAGGAGGGCCTGCAGCGCAGCATGCCGGGCCGCCTCGTGGGCGTCTCCCACGACGACGCCGGCAAGCCCGCCTACCGCCTCGCCCTCCAGACGCGCGAACAGCACATCCGGCGCGAGAAGGCCACCTCCAACATCTGCACCGCCCAGGCGCTGCTCGCGATCGTCGCCTCGATGTACGCCGTCTACCACGGCCCCCAGGGCATCGCCCGCATCGCGCGCCACGCCCACGCCCAGGCCGTCCGCCTGGCGGAGGCGCTGCGGGCCGGTGGCGTCGAGGTCGCCGAGGAGCACTTCTTCGACACGGTCACCGTCCGCGTGCCCGGCCGGGCCGAGCAGGTCCTGCAGGCCGCCGAGGAGAACGGCGTGAACCTGCGCCTGGTGGACGCGGACACCCTGCGGATTGCCGCCGATGAGACCACCGTCGACGCCGACCTCGTGGCCGTCCTGACGGCGTTCGGCCTGGACGCGGGCTCCCTGCCGGCCTCCGCGCACGAGGGCGCCGTGGCCACCCCGGCCGTGCCGGAGTCGCTGCGCCGCTCCTCCGCGTTCATGACGCACCCGGTGTTCAACACCCACCACTCGGAGACGAAGATGCTGCGCTACCTGCGCCGCCTCTCCGGCTACGACCTGGCGCTGGACCGCACCATGATCCCGCTGGGCTCGTGCACCATGAAGCTCAACGCCACCGCGGAGATGGAGGCCATCTCCTGGCCCGAGTTCTGCTCCATCCACCCGTTCGCGCCCGACCACCAGACCGAGGGCTGGCGGTTCCTGATCGCGGACCTGGAGGCCAAGCTCGCCGAGATCACCGGCTACGCGGGCGTCTCGGTGGCCCCGAACGCCGGCTCGCAGGGTGAGTTCGCGGGCCTGTGGGCCATCCGCCAGTACCACCTGGCCCGCGGCGAGGGCGAGCGGGACATCTGCCTGATCCCGGCCTCCGCCCACGGCACCAACGCGGCCTCGGCCGTGCTGGCGGGGCTGAAGGTCGTCGTCGTCGCCACCGCCGACGACGGCACGATCGACGCCGCCGACCTGGACGCCAAGATCGCGGCGAACGAGGGCCGCATCGCGGCCATCATGATCACCTACCCCTCCACGCACGGCGTCTACGACGCCGACGTCAAGGAGGTCTGCGCCACGGTGCACGCCGCGGGCGGCCAGGTGTACATCGACGGCGCCAACCTCAACGCGCTCGTGGGCCTGGCCCAGCCGGGCGAGTTCGGCGGAGACGTCTCCCACCTGAACCTGCACAAGACGTTCTGCATCCCGCACGGCGGCGGGGGCCCGGGCGTGGGCCCCGTGGCGGTGGGCGAGCACCTCGTGCCGTACCTGCCCTCCCGCGAGGCCCTGATGACCGCGGCCCCGCACGGCTCGGCCGGCGTGCTGCCCATCTCCTGGGCCTACATCCACCTGATGGGCGCCGAGGGCCTGCGCTCCGCCACCGCGCACGCGCTGCTGGGCGCCAACTACATCTCCCGCCGCCTCGCGCCCCTCTACCCGACGCTGTACACGGGCAACGACGGCCTCGTGGCGCACGAGTGCATCCTCGACCTGCGCGAGCTCACGGCCCGCACGGGCGTGACCGCCGAGGACGTGTGCAAGCGCCTCATCGACTACGGGTTCCACGCCCCCACCCTGGCGTTCCCCGTGGCCGGCACGCTCATGGTGGAGCCCACCGAGTCCGAGGACCTCGAGGAGATCGAGCGGTTCATCGAGGCGATGGAGGCCATCCACGCCGAGATCACCGCCGTCACCCCGGAGACCGTGGCGGACTCCGTCCTGCGTCGCGCCCCGCACACCCTCAACGTCCTGATGGCCGACGAGTGGGATCGCCCCTACTCGCGCGCCCAGGCGGGCACGCCGGTGCCGAGCCTGCGTCTGGACAAGTACCTGCCGCCGGTGGGCCGCATCGACGGCGCCTACGGCGATCGCAACCTCGTGTGCTCGTGCCCGCCGCCCGAGGCGTTCGAGGGCGCCGTGGCCGACACCGCCGACGAGGACTGAGAGGATCACCCCCATGAGCGATTCGACGCGCAACTCCCCGCTGCACCCGGTCCACGAGGCCGCGGGCGCCACGTTCACGGACTTCGGCGGCTGGAACATGCCCCTGAAGTACGGCTCCGAGCTGGCCGAGCACAAGGCCGTCCGCACCTCCGCCGGCCTCTTCGACCTCTCCCACATGGGCGAGATCCGGGTCACCGGCCCGGAGGCCGGGGCCATGCTGGACCACGCCCTCTCGAGCGTGCTCTCCACGTTGAAGCCCGGCCGCGCCAAGTACGCCCTGTGCCTGACGGACGCCGGCACCATCCTGGACGACACGATCGTCTACCGGATGGACGACGGCGAGGCCGGCTCCGAGCCCGACTACCTGGTGGTGCCCAACGCCGGCAACATCGCCGCGGTCCACACCGCCCTGAACCAGCGAGCCTCGGGCTGGGACGCCGTCGTCGAGGACGAGTCCTCGACCACCGCCCTCGTGGCCGTGCAGGGCCCGCAGGCCGAGAAGATCCTCGCCCGGGCCATGCCGGAGGCCGCGGCGCAGCTGGCCGAGCTGAAGTACTACGGCCACCTGACCCTGACCGTGCCCACGGACGCCGGCGACGTCACCGCCGTCGTCGCCCGCACCGGCTACACCGGCGAGGACGGCTTCGAGCTGTTCCTGCCCGCCGCCTCCACCGCCGAGGCCGGCGACCGCGGCTCCGCCGTGTGGAACACGATGCTCTCGGCCGCGGACGAGGCGGGCGTGGAGCTGACGCTGTGCGGGCTCGCCTCGCGGGACTCGCTGCGCCTCGAGGCGGGCATGCCGCTCTACGGCAACGAGCTGGACACCGGGCACCAGCCGCACGCCTCCGGCGTCGGCTTCGCGGTGCCCGCGAGCAAGGAGGCCGACTTCGTCGGCCGGTCCGCGCTGGTCGGCAGGGACGACGTCGAGGAGGTCCTCGTGGGGCTGCAGGGCGCGGGTCGGCGTGCCGCCCGGCACGGTTACGCCGTGCTGGACGAGTCCGGCGAGCGGGTGGGCGAGGTGACCTCGGGCGCCCCCAGCCCGACCCTCGGACACCCCATCGCCCTGGCCCGTGTCCGCCGCGACGTGGCCGCCGAGGGCACGTCCCTGCAGGTGGACCTGCGCGGCCGCGGCGAGCCGTTCACCGTGGTGGCCACGCCGTTCTACCGCCGGGAGCGCTGAGCCCGACGCAGCCGTCCCTCGGCCCGCCGCTCGGCGGTCCCGGGGCCCTTCGCTAGACTCGGGCTCCGGGCCGTCGTCGCGGCCCCCCGTCCCGCCGTCCACCTGCAGGAAGTCCGCATGACTCACGTCGCCGCCCGTGCCCGGGTCCCCCTGAATGGGCTGCTGGTCTTCCTCGCCGTCGCCGCCGTCCTGCTCCTGCTGGGCATCGTCACCGTCCTCCGCGGCGTGGCCGCCGACGCCGCCCGCGTGGACATCGTCACCGTGCTGGACGGCAACACCGTGGTGGTGAACCAAGGCGGCACCGAGCGGACCGTGGTCCTCGCCGGCGTCACGAGCGCGGGCCGCAACCCGGAGGGCCTCAAGGTCGGCCCCAACCTCTGCATGGGGGAGGAGTCCTACTCCTGGCTGCGTGATCGGCTCCCGCAGGGGGCGACCGCGAGCATGACCACCTCGGACGAGGGCGCGCCCGAGGGGATGGAGAGCGCGGTCATCTCGATCGGCGGCGGCACCGTCAACGTGGCCATGGCGGAGGCCGGCATGGCCGCCCCCACGGAGGTCGCCGTCGGCAAGCGCCTGGCGGAGGAGATCGCCCAGGCCAATCAGGAGGCCGTGGGTCGCGGCGTGGGGCTCTACGACATCGAGGAGCCCTGCACGTACCAGAACCGGCTCTACGAGGCCCAGTTCGCCCTGGAGCAGATCCCGGAGGACGCGGAGGCGTCCCTGACGAAGATCGACGAGCGAGCGGTGGAGTACGCGGCCGGCCTGGACCAGGTGCGCCTGGTGCAGCAGGAGATCCGGGCCCTCGACCCGGAGAACGGCACGTTCGCCGACCTCGCCTACGGGCCGGCCAAGGAGTCGCTCCTGGCCGAGGCGGACCCGGTGGTGGAGCACGGGATGCAAGTCCTGAAGGACCTCAACACGCGGCGCAACGAGATCGCGGCCCGCGGCTGACCCCGCCGCGCTCAGTCCAGGGCGAGGGTGACGAGCCCGAGCTGGGCCGCCCGGATGATCAGCTGGACGCGGTCGCGGACCTCCAGCTTGGCCATGATCCGCGTGAGGTTGGCCTTGACCGTGGACTCGGAGACGAAGAGGTTCGCGGCGATCTCCGGGTTCGACTGACCCCTGGCCAGCAGCCGCAGCACGCCCAGCTCCCGCTCGGTGAGGTCGGAGCCGTCGGGGCTGCCGGGCTGCACCGAGGTGGGGCCCACCGTCGGCCGGTCCCGCTCGATCGAGGCGAGCAGCTTGGTCGCCACGGCGGGGGAGAGCACGGACTCGCCGCGATGGACGGCCTGAATGGCGCCCAGGATGGCCGGCGGCTCCGCGTCCTTGAGGAGGTAGCCGCCCGCTCCGGCGCGCAGGGCCGGCACGAGGTAGTCCTCGGACGTGAACGTGGTGATCGCCAGGACCCGGATCGCGGGGTGGGTGTCCTTGATCCGGCGTGTGGCCTCCACCCCGTCCATCAGGGGCATCTGCATGTCCATCAGGACCACGTCCGGCTCGATGGCGGCGCACGCCTCCACGGCTTCGACGCCGTTGGCGACCACACCCACGCAGGTCATGCCGGGGGCAGAGTCGACGAGCACGCGGAGCGCGCCGCTCATGAGCGGCTGGTCGTCGGCGATCAGGATGCGCAGCTCTTCGGACACGCACGTCAGCGTAACCGGTGCTGTGGCGCATGCCACCTTGTCGGCGTCGGGGCGAGGCCGGGGTGCCCGCCGGCCGTCATCTGCGCCATGCCGCGGCGCGGCCTGTGCGCGGCGTGCACCATTTGTGACGGGCGTCATACATACTGGGGCCATGAAGACTCGCGCTCTCCTCGCTTCCGCTCTCCTGCTCGCCTCCACCCTCGTCGGCGCTCCGGCCGCCGCCGCCTCGGCGGCCTCGGCCGAGGACGACGTCGTCACGACCCTGGGCCTCGGCAAAGGCACTGCGGAGTGGACGTGCCGCCACTTCGGCATCTGGTGCGACTGACCCCGGGGCGGTCCGCCCCCGATGCCTGATTCGAGCCCATCGACCCCCTCCGTCCGGAGCGGCGCGCCCTCCCGGGCGCGCCGCTCTTCGGCGTGGCGTCAGGCGCGCAGCCTGCGGTGGCGCGCGTTCTGGGCCGCGGCGCCGCTGAGCCGCGTCTATCTCGCCTTCGGGTCGGCGTTCCTGCTCGCCTCGACCGCGTCCGACATCGGTCTGTTCGGCCCGGGCCACGGCGCCATCCCGGTCCTGGACGGGATCGCCATCGCGTCGGCGACCAGCGCCTTCCTCGCCCAGTGGTGGCGCAGCACGGTGGGCTTCGCCCTGCTCCTGCCCGGGGCCGTCGCGACCGTCGTCGGCGGTTCCGAGGTGCTCTTCGCCGTCGTCGCGCCCGTGGTCCTCGGGGCCGTCGCGGCGACCGCCCGTTCCTGGGGGTTCGTCGTCACGGCCGCCGTCCTGGCACTGACCTGGGGCGTCGCCCAGCCGTTCGCGGTGGGTCAGTCGAACGCGACGTGGTTCATCCTGCTGCTCATGTCCATGGGCCTCGGCGGCGGGCTCTTCATCCGCGAGAGCTTGGCCCGGCGGGAGCGGGATCGCCGCCGGGTGTTCGAGGCGGAGGAGCGGGCCCGGCTGGCCGCCGAGGCCGAGCGTCGCTCCCTGGCCCGCGACCTGCACGACGTGGTCGCGCACAACCTCACGATCATCTCGATGCAGGCTCGGACGGCACGCTACCTCGGCGCCCCGGAGGCGGCTCAGGGCGTGCTGGACGTGGTGGGGGACTCCGCGAAGGACGCGCTGCGGGACCTGCGGCGCATGCTCTCCATCCTCCAGGAGGACGGGATCGTGGACCCGAGCGGTGAGCCGGGCGCCGCGGGGGGCGCGGACGGGGCGACGTCCGCGGATCCGGTGCTGTCCGTGGCCCAACTGGCCGAGGAGCTGCGCAGTCTCGGAATGACGGTGGAGACGGACGTCCGCTGCGACCAGAACGCGATGCCGATCTCCGTGCGCTCCACCCTGCACCGGGTGCTCCAGGAGGCCACCACGAACGTCGCCAAGCACGCCGGCGAGGGCGCGCGCGTGTGCATCGAACTCCGCGACGCGGGGCCGGACGTGGTGCTCGAGGTGGAGAACACCGTCACCGAGCGGTCCGGCCCGCCGCAGTGGAACTCCTCCGGTGTGGGCCTGAACTCCATGCGGGATCGCGTGGCCACCTTCGGCGGCACGATCGAGGCCGGGCCGGGGGGCTGGGGGTGGCGGGTGCGCGCGGTGCTCCCCCGGTCCGTCTGACGAGGCCGACGCCGTCGCAGCGGCGGACCAGACCCATGTGACCTGCATCACATCAGGGCCCGAAAGTCTGCACCTTCCGCCACTGTCGGGGGCGCCGTCGTCCCTCCTAGAGTGGGTCATGCCCCATTGAGACGGTGCACAGTGCGAATCACGAGCCGGGATACATGCCTGAGGGGATGCGGGCCCCGGACGCGGTTCCGAGAAGGACGATGGCCATCCGGCCATCGTCCTTTCTCGTTGTCGGGCGTGCTCAGGCCGGCTCGGCGGGCGACGGCTCCGGGGTGACCGTGCGGACGAGGGGACGGGCCGCCGTCCGGCCCAGGGCCATGAGCACGGCGGCCGGGAAGCCGATCACCGGGATGAGCATCGGCAGGATGCCCGCAGCGCCCTGCGTGAGCACCACCAGGCCGTAGAGCATGCCGATCAGCGCGTATGCCAGCACGTGGACCCACTGGTTGAGCACGTGCCGGAACGCCCAGTTCACGAGCAGGCACAGCGGCAGCCCCACCACCAGCCCGGCGACCCCGACCACCGTCAGCAGCGGTGTCAGGCTGCCGAAGGCCTGCAGGCCCGGGACCACGGCCAGGATCGCCACCACGGCGGCCATCACGAGGTTGGGCAGCAGCCAGGCCACGAGGAACCCGTTCAGTCCCATGCGCAGCTGCGGGCGGGGGCCGGAACGGGCCGCGCGGCGACGGGCACGGGCGGCGGACGCGACCGGGGCGGGGGTGGTCATGGCGGGAACTCTCCGGGAGGGGGATCGACGACGTCGGGCGGGTCCCCACTGTAGTGGGCCGGGCTGGACGGGCCCCGGGAGAGTTCCCGGTCAGGCGCGCCGGTCGCCGTCCACGTGGAAGGCCAGGTCCTCGACGCCGGGGAAGGACTCGATCTCCTGGAACGCGTCCCAGGCGTCGCTGTCCGCCTCGGCGTCCGCGGGCAGGGTCACCGTCAGGGCGCCGATCTCCCCGTCGATCACCTGCAGGCGCAGCTCGAGCTCGTGTCCTCCGGCGGATCCGGAGGCGAAGCGGCCGCGGACGGGCCAGACGCAGTCGTTCGGCACCGCGCGCCGGACGTCGTCGGTCTGGACGACGAGCGGCACCCAGTCCGGGACCTCGCCGGCTTCACGGATGGCCTCGGCCACCGATGCGACGGTGCGCGCGTGCGGCAGCTGGGAGCGCAGCGCCTCAGCCCCGGGCAGGTCCCGGCCCTCGGCCAGCGCCGGGTCGAGCAGGGTCTCGAGCAGCACGCGCACCTCGACCGGCAGCTCGGCGGTGGCCTCCGGCTCGACCTCGTCGACCGGGTCCTCGTCCAGGCCGGCGGGTCCGGTGACGGCGAGTTCGACGGCGTCGCGGCGGGTCCGGCGGGCGTCCTCGTTGGCCAGCAGCATCGCCAGGGAGGCCGCTGCGGCCAGCGCGACGCGCGGGGCGGGGACGCCGACCCGCTGGAGCCCGCGCACCAGGGCACCGTCGATCCGGTCGTTCAGGCCGGTGGCACGCAGCGTGACCGCCGCGACCGCGCCGCCGACGGCCAGCCCGCCGAGCCCGCGCAGGGCACGCGCGGCGGGGGAGGGGGCCACCTCGCCGTCGGCGATCGCGGCGGTGTGGAGGGCGTTGGCGGTCTCGGCCGCGAGGACCGTGCCGCTGACGGCGGCCTCGAGCTCTGCGAGGGCCCGACGCTCGCGCCCTCGGCGGGCGTGCGGATCCAGCAGGGTGAGCCCGCCGACCGCGGCCGCCGCCGCCAGCCCGTAGAGCCGGCCGCCCGGGGCGAGGGCGCGCTGGCGCAGCGCGGGGAAGACGGCCTCGACGCCGTCGACGGGAACGGACGACGCCGAGTGGTGGACCTCGCCGGGGGCGGAAGGGGCGGGGAGGGGAGCTTCATGCCCCCAGTGTGGCGCACCGCCCGGCTCAGGACGAGTCAGCGGCCCACGTGCGCGCTCAAGCGGAGCGCAGGCCGCCCTGCCACAGGGCGGCGAACGGCGTGCGGCCCTCCACCGCCTGCGCGATGCCGGCTCGCACGAACTCCTTGGCGCGGCGCGCGGCCTCGAGCGTGGTGGCACCCTTGGCCAACTCGGCGGTGACGGCGGCGGCGAGCGAGCAGCCCGCACCAGAGACGCCGGACTGGCCGATCTTCGGGGCGGAGAGCACCTCCACGGTGTCCCCGTCCACGAACACGTCCACGGCGTCCGGGCCGGGCAGGTGCATCCCGCCCTTGGCCAGGACGGCCGCGCCGGAGATCTCGTGGATGCGCCGAGCGGCCGCCGTCAGGTCCTCGACCGAGCGCACGGTCATGCCGGAGAGCTGCTCCGTCTCGAAGTGGTTCGGGGTGGTGAAGGTGGCCAGCGGCAGCAGCTCGGCCTTGAGCGCCTGGTCCGTGTCCAGGGCGTGGCCCGGCTCCTGGCCCTTGCAGATGAGCACGGGGTCCAGGACCACGTGGTCCCACTCGGCGCGGCGCAGGGCCGCGGCCGAGGTGCGGATGACCTCCGGGGAGCCCTGCATGCCCAGCTTCACGGTGCGCAGCCGCTCCGGGTAGTCGCCCTGGATGGCGTCGAGCTGCTGCTGGAGGATCTCGGTGGGCACGGGGAAGAAGCGGTGGTTCCAGTCGTCCTCCGGGTCGAAGGAGACGATGCAGGTCAGCGCCACGATGCCGAAGACGCCGAGTTCCTGGAACGTCTTGAGGTCGGCCTGGGCGCCGGCGCCGCCGGTGGCCTCGGACCCGGCGATGGTCAGGGCGAGCGCGGGGGCGGAGGCGGAGTGCTGGGGGGAGTGAGCGGTCTGGGGCATGCGCCCATGGTAGGACCGACCCCGGACGGGAAGCGCCCGACGGCCGGCGGTGTTCACCGGGGAACGAGGGTCCTCGGACCCGGAGCGTCCGCCCGGGCGCCCCGAGCGACCCGCGAAGGACGGGGACGGACGTGCTCGAGTTCCTCACCGGCACGGGCCTGGCCACCTCGGCCGGGCTCAACGCCTACATCCCCCTGCTCGCCCTGGGTCTGCTGGACCGGTTCACGGGGCTCGTCGACCTGCCCGCGGGGTGGACGTGGCTCTCCGCCGACGCCTCCCTCTGGATCCTCGGCGCCCTGCTCGCGCTCGAGCTCGTCGCGGACAAGATCCCCGGGGTGGACGCGGTCAACGACGTCGTCCAGACGGTCGTGGGAGCCGACACGGTCACGGTGGGGGCCGCCGCGCCCGTGCTCTCGGCGGCCGAGGACGTCTCGGCGGCCGGCCTCGTCGCGGCCGCGCTGTTCCTGCCGGTGCTGGTCGCCGTGCTGGTGGTCGCCGTCGTCGTGGGCCTGTGGCTGCTGGCCCGGCGGTTCCGCGCGCGGCGGACGCGAGGCCGTGCCGCGGCCGTGCCGGGTGGACCAGAATGGACGGCATGATCCTCATCAACCTGAAGTTCACCGTCCAGCCCGAGCGTGCCGACGAGTGGATGGACGCCGTCGCGAAGTACACCGCGGACGTGCGCTCCGAGCCCGGCAACCTGTTCTTCGAGTGGTACCGCCCGGTGGAAGGCGGCCCGAACGAGTACTTCCTGCTCGAGGGGTTCACGGACGAGGGTGCGCAGGCCCACGTCGCGTCCCCGCACTTCCAGGAGGGCCTGGACGCGATGCGCCCGCTGCTGGCGAGCACGCCCCAGATCATCTCCGAGCAGGTCGGTGCGGAGGGCTTCGGCCCGATGGGCGAGCTGCAGATCGACTGAGCCCGCCCCCGGCCGGAGGAGGCGACGGCGCCCGCGTCACGAGCGTGACGCAGGGCGCCGTCCCTGTATCCGGGGTCACACCCTGGCTACGGTGAGCGCATGAGCGCCGAGCAGAACAGCATCCAGACCCCCGGCTACCGCGCCGCCTACGTCCCCGCCGGCCAGGATCTCGGTCACCGCTGGTCCACCCGCGAGGCCGATCACGACGATCCGGCGGACCGCCGCGCCGTCCGCCAGATCGCCGAACTCGCCTTCGCGTCCACGGCCGAGGCCGACCTCGTCGAGGAGCTCGCCGGCGGCGCGGAGGGCTGGCTGCCCCAGTACTCCCTCGTGGCCATGACGGCCGCGATCCCCGGCACGGACCTGCAGTCGGACCCGATGGGCTACGGCACCCTGGTCCGGGCCCACATCGACGACGCCGAAGTGCTCGCCCTCGCCCCTCACGGCGTCCTGCCCGAGCATCAGGGCGAGGGCGCCGGCACCGCGCTCGTCAACGCCCTGCTGCAGAAGGCGCAGGCCGACGGCGAGGAGGTCGTGGTGGTCTACGGCTGGCCCGAGTACTACGCGAAGTTCGGCTTCCACCGGGCCTCCGAGCACGGCGTGCACGCGGCCTTCGCCCGGCAGCCCGAGGCGCTGCAGGTCCTCACGCTCCAGGACGGGGCCGAGGTGCCGGCCGGCGAGTTCCGCTACCCGCCCGCGTTCGGGGCGGAGAACGCGCAGGTCGCCGGCCGCTGAGGGCGGGGCGTCAGCCCACGAGTCGGCGCACGGCGGCGAGCGTTCGTTCGGCCTCGGCCGGCTCGGCCGTGAGCCGCGCGATGACCTCCGCGAGGTCCGCGCGCAGGCCGGCCTCGGCGTCGTCGGCCGGGGCGTGGAGCCACGCCCGCAGGGCGCGGTTGTGGACGGCCACCACGGCCGCCGCCAGCCCGACGGCGACCCCGCCGCGCGCGGGCGTGTCCGGCAGGGCCGTGGCGAGCCAGCCGGAGAACAGCTCCGTGTAGCGGTGCGAGGTGAGCAGCTCGCGCGTGCGCAGCGCCTGGGAGCCGCGCAGCAGGCGGGAGCGCGCCCGGGCCCGGTCCGGATCGGCGGTGTGATGCCGGAAGACCTGGAGGACCGCCTCCTCCAGGGCCTCCCGCACGCCGAGGGAGGTGCCGCGCAGGAAGTCGTCCAGGCGGGCGAGCAGCGCCGCGTGGTCGGCGAAGACCACCTCCTCCTTCCCGCCGAGGTGGCGGAAGAAGCTGGCCCGGCTCATGCCGGCCTGGCGGGCGAGCTGGTCGGCCGTGACGGCGTCGTAGCCCTCGCGGTCCAGCAGGTGGATCAGGGCGGTGAGGGTGTCCTCGGCGGGCGTCGTCATGCGGGCCATGGTGCCACGGGCGCGGAGAGGAGGTGAGACTGCGTCTGATTCTGTGAGATGGCGTGTCAGTTGGTGTAGGGTGATGGCGGACACACCCATCTCTCCGACCCCGCCCGGGAGGCCACCATGACCGAGACCCTGCCCACCGTCGAGCCCGAGTACGACGTCGCCACACCGCTGGACACCGACTTCTACCTCGCCCTCGCGGACGTCTCCGACGCCGAGAAGGACGTGTGGCGTCGGGCCCGCGCCTTCGCGCTCGAGCCGGACGTGCTGCCCCGGATCCGGGAGGCGTGGGACCGTCACGAGTACCCGCTGGACCTCGTGGCCCGCCTGGGCCAGGCCGACCTGCTGCGCGACGGCGTCCCCGTGGACGGGCTGCCCGACCTCTCCCGCGTGGCCGCGGGCCTGGCCATGATGGAGCTCTCGCGCCTGGACGGCTCGATCGCCACGATGACGGGCGTGCAGGGCGGTCTGGCCATGCGCTCGATCCAGCTGTGCGGCAGCGAGGAGCAGCGTGCCGAGCACCTGCCGGCCATGGCGCGCGGCGAGCTCTACGGCGCCTTCGCCCTCACGGAGCCGACCCACGGCTCCGACTCGGTCTCGCTGGAGACCCGCGCCGAGCGCGTCGACGGCGGCTGGCGGCTGCACGGGCACAAGAAGTGGATCGGCAACGGGGCCGCCGGCGGCGTGACCGTCGTGTGGGCGCGCAGCGCCGAGGACGAGAAGGTCCGCGGGTTCATCGTGCGCCAGGAGTCCGAGGGCTACACGGCCGAGGTCATCAAGGGCAAGGTCGCGCTGCGGGCCATCGACCAGGCCCACATCACCCTCGACGGCGTGTTCGTGCCCGACGCCGACGTCCTGCCCGAGGCCCGCTCCTTCAAGGACACCTCCCGCGTCCTCTTCGCCACGCGCGTGGGCGTGGCGTGGTCCGCCCTCGGGAAGGCCATGGGCTGCTACGAGGCGGCGGTGCAGTACGCGGGGCAGCGCGTCCAGTTCGGCCGGCCGCTGGCCGCCGCCCAGAGCGTGCAGACCCGTCTGGCCGAGATGCTCTCCCAGCTCACCCAGGTGCAGCTGCTCGTGCTGCGCGCGACCCGGCTCGAGGACGAGGGCCGGCTCACCGGGCCGATGGCGTCCATGGCCAAGTACTCGGCGACGCGCGCCGCGCGGTCCATCGCCGCGAACGCGCGCGACCTGCTCGGTGGCAACGGCATCCTCATCCAGAACGAGGTGGCCCGCCACTTCGCGGACATCGAGGCGATCCACACCTACGAGGGCACCGAGACCGTGCAGGGGCTGATCATCGGCCGCGAGATCACGGGGGTCGGCGCGTTCGTGTGAGATGACGCGAGCGGGGGCGGCGGCGTGAGCCAGAGATTTCTGCTGGTGCGCACGCCCCCTGCCGCCGATTCGTCTGGCTCGGCGGCCGATTCGTCTGGCTCACGCAGGCAGAGGGAGCCGCAGGTGGGCGGCGAGGTCGCGCAGCAGGGCGTCGAGACCGCGCCGAGTGAAGACGCTGGCGGTCACGCGCAGCACGATCCACCCCTCGGCCTGCATCCGGCGGTCGCGCTCGATGTCACGGCGCCACTGCTGCGGGTCCGTCCGGTGATGATCGCCCTCGTACTGCACGCAGACGCGGGCCTCCCGCCACACCAGGTCCGGCCGGACGGTGGACCCGTCGCTCAGCATCAGCAGCGGATTCACCTCCGGCTCCGGCACACCCGCGTCGGTCAGCGCCAGTCGGAGGAGCGTCTCGGCCCTCGAATCCGCGCCGTTCCTGAGCAGCGGCAGGGCCGCTCGCAGGGTCCGCGTCCCTCGCCTCCCGCGCACCCGCAGCACCTCCGCCTCCAGATCACGCACGGTGCACCGTGGATGGTCGCCGGGACGACGTCGGCCCGCCGGGCCGTCAGCCCGTTGCAGCAGGCTGTCCCCGGCGGCGACGACGTCGGCCAACGGCAGACCCAGCTGCGCCAGCGCCGCCCAGGTGGCGGCCGGCGTCGTGATCCGCACCCCGGCACGCACCAGCACGGGGTCCTGCGGGTGCAGCTCATGCCCGACGACGCCGCTGCGGCGCGGCGCCCCGCCCTCGGCCCGCGTGCGCGCCAGATGGATGGGGCCGCGCTCCCACTGCCGCGGCAGCCACATCTCCCAGAGGCGAGCGGCGGTGGCGTGGGTGGCCGCGGTGCCGGGGTTCGTCCGCTGGAGGGCGCGGACGACGTCGGCCAGTGAGGGCTGACCCCCGGCGGTGTGCCGCAGCCCGTGCTGCGGGGCGTCGAACCGGGGGCCGCGCAGCTGCGAGGCCGTCAGACCGGCCTGCAGCCCCGCGGCGACCGGGAAGACGGGGCCGGGGGCGGCGTCGTCGTGCGGAGGAGGGGCGACCATGCCGCCAGCGTCCCCTTCCACGGGCGGACCCGGTGCCGCGACCGCGAGGGCCGTGGAGGGCGAGCCGGGCCGGCGGCCCTGTGCAGGAGCCGCTGAATCGTCTGGCTCACGTCTTCCACGCGTCCGAGCGGCGCCGAGCCAGACGAATCGGTCGTGACAGCCCCCTCAGAACAGCAGAAACGTCTGGCTCGCGCCCGTCGCAGCGTGCTGGCTCCCCCCGCAGCGTGCCGGCGCACCCAGCACCCCTCAGCCCTTCGGGGCGTAGTACCGGCCGAGGGTCTCGGCCTTGAGCTCGGCGAGCGTGCCATCCTGCATGGCCGCGCGGATCCGGTCCACGAGCGAGACCGTGAACCGCTCGTTGTGGATGGAGAGGAGCGTGTGCGCCACCATCTCCTTCGCCTTGAACAGGTGCCGCAGGTACGCGCGCGAGTAGTGGGCGCACGTGTAGCAGTCGCACTCGGGGTCCAGCGGCCCGAAGTCGCGGCGGTACTTCGCCCCGGGCAGGTTGTAGCGCCCGTCGCGGGTGTAGAACGCGCCGGTGCGGGCCACACGGGTGGGGGAGACGCAGTCGAAGGTGTCGGCGCCGTTCTCGACGGCGGTGAACAGGTCATCGGGCTCGGAGATGCCGAGCAGGTGGCGCGGCTTGTCCTCGGGCAGCTCCTGCGCGCACCAGCCCACGATGGTCCCGAGGTTCTCCTTCTCCAGGGCCCCGCCGACGCCGTAGCCGTCGAAGCCGGACGTCACGCCGTCGAGCTCCCCCGCGGCCGGGAACTCGGCCCGCATCGCCGCGAGGTCGCGGCAGGCCTTGCGGCGCAGGTCCTCGTACTGGGCGCCCTGGATCACGCCGAACAGCGCTTGGTACGGCCGCGAAGCACGGACCCCGGTGAGGCGGGCGTGCTCGTCGAGGCAGCGCTGGGCCCAGCGGCGGGTGCGCTCGAGCGCCTCCTCCTGGTAGCCGCGGGAGTTGTGCAGGGTGGTCAGCTCGTCGAACGCGAACATGATGTCCGCGCCGAGGTTGTGCTGGATGCCCACGGACACCTCCGGTGTGAACCGGTGCCGGTCCCCGGTGAGGTGGGACTTGAACCAGACGCCGTCGTCGTCGACGTTGGCCAGGCGCTCCTTGCCGGGGGCGACGGCGTCGTCGGCGCCCTGCCCCTCGGGCGCGCCCGGGCCCTTCATGTCGATGACCTTCTTGAAGCCCGAGCCGAGGCTCATCACCTGGAAGCCGCCCGAGTCCGTGAAGGTCGGCCCGGGCCAGTTCATGAACGCGCCGAGGCCGCCGGCCTCGTCCAGGAGGTCGTCACCGGGCTGCAGGTACAGGTGATACGCGTTGGCCAGCAGCGCCTGCGCGCCGAGCTCCGCCATGGACTCGGGCAGCACCGCCTTCACCGAGGCCTGCGTCGCGACGGGGATGAACGCCGGCGTCTGGATCCGCCCGTGCGGCGTGGTGATCACGCCGGTACGCCCGAGCGGGGCGCCGTCCGCGCCGCCGGTCTCCAGCCGGTGCGTCACCTCGAAGCCGAACTGCGAGGGATGCGCGGGGGCCTGCTGGGATGGGGGCGAGGGCGACTCGGGGGAGGGCATAGGTTCAGGGTAGTCATGGAGACGGACGGGCACTGTCCCTGGAGTGGTGGGAGGGGTACGATAGTCAACACGGGACGCGCCGTAAGGCGTCTTCCGTCCAACCGAGCCCCCGCCTCAGTGCGGGGGCTTCGTGTGTCTTTGGGTCAGGGCCGCCATACGTACGAATGCTCGAGTACCGAATCGAGTGAGGCACCGATGTTCTTCATGCGACGCGCCGCCTCCCGGTGATCCTCCTGGATGTGGCGCCTCCGCTGCTCGAAGTAGGTGAGCATATCCACGGCCTGCAGCAAGCGACTGCGGTTGGACGGGCCGAAGTACATCGTGTCCAACAGGTGGTGAAGTTTTCCATCGCTCAGCCCTTGCACGGCTCTCGAACGCATCCGGTGGTACGCGGTCCTGCTGTCCTCGCGGAGGTGGTGGTCGTCGGCGATGACTAGGAGTCCTTCAGAGACCAACCGACTGTGCCGGTGGACGCGGTTGAGGAGATGACTGGAGGCAACGACGTGAGGTTCTGCGGCCTCCCAGCCGCGACGTCGACGGAGTCCGTCGACGTCTACTCCTTGCAGGCCGAACCACGGTGAGTGACGGCAGATGAGTTCCACCGCTTTCTGACTCGCCCACGCCCGTACGCCCGGTTTCAGTTCCGCCCAGCCCTCCTTTCCCTGGAATATGGCATGACCGTGGAACTCAAGACCGGCCGGGACCGAGCCCGGGTGCGCCTCGTGGAGTCGGGCATGCAGAGCATCGAGGTCCCGGTCGATGGAGCGAATCTGCTCAGCGGTGACCACGAGGGCTCCGATGTAGTAGACCCCGTCCTGTTGCTGTTCCGACTCGTCCAGGTAACAGATGCGCATAGGTCTCGCCCCTCCGTCGTCTCCGGCGTTCAGAACATCCCACGCTGCTCGGAACCGGGGTCCCGCTTGATCGTCTTGGGAACCTTCCGTTCGGCCGGGGTCGGTTCGGGGAGTTCGTTCGCCGGGATCAGGTCTCCGGCGAGGATCTCGTCCAGGAGGTCTGCCTGGTCACCGCCCAGTGACACGGTCTCGGTCAGCACTCGGAGCAGATCGAGCAGCTCGTCGTTCCACTCGTCTGCCCACTCGGTGGGGCGGATACGGTCCAGCGGGGTGGCTGCCTTGCCGGCGGCGCGGCCGATGCCGGTGGCCGTCCTGGCGCCGAGCCACTTGTCCAGGATGTTCATGCCGGACACGGCGAAGGCCCTGACCTCCGGACTCACGCCGGTGACGACGCCGTCCCCCACCT
Organism: Micrococcus sp. GPGPB33; assembly: GCF_037853785.1. Taxonomy (NCBI): domain Bacteria; kingdom Bacillati; phylum Actinomycetota; class Actinomycetes; order Micrococcales; family Micrococcaceae; genus Micrococcus; species Micrococcus sp. GPGPB33. Next base: position 380,901 of record NZ_JAQMWO010000002.1, on the reverse strand, counting down.
TTAGCCGCTGGGTTGCAGGGTCGTAGGACACGGCCCGCGGGGAGGCAGGCAAGGCCGTCACGGGGGCTTCCCAACCCAGGCCAGGAATGCGGGGTACGCGGCCGGCGGGGCGGTCTACACCAGTGAACCGCTCCCCGTAGGTCTGCAGCCACAGCAGACGCTTACCCAGCTCCACGGCACGGGCGAACAGGGCCGGGTCGACCGTCAGCGGCACGCGGACGGGGCTGCCTTCGAGGGCTTCGTCGAACCGCTGGACGTAGGCGTCATGGCCGGCGATGCCCATGACGTAGGCGGCCAGGTCTTCCGGCGTGACCTCTCGGCCGTAGCGCTCCCCCAGCAGCGGGAGCAGCCCGCCGGTGACGTTGGGCTGGGCGGCTTCAGCGTCCCGGTAGAGGGGGATGACGTCCTTGCCGCCGTAGGAGCCGACGAAGTAGTGCAGATCTGGCACCGCCGTCGCCACGGTCACGGCGGGGCCACCGCTGATGCGGGCCGTCTTGGGGGAGACAAAGAACAGCTGGCGGTCCGAGAGCGCCTGCCACAAAGCGGGGCGTTCCAAGTTGATCAATCGAGGATCGTCGAAGGTCCACTGGCGGTCGAAGGAGCGCCACGCCACCCGTGTGATCGGCCGGTGCTCAGCGTCGGCGGGCAGCGCCGCCAAGGGGGTCAGGCCGCTCACGGCGGTGTGGATGGTGCGCCCAGAGTGGCCCGTCACATACTTCTCCGCACGGGCGTCCGCGGACGGGTCAGCCAACAGCTCTCGCCACCGCCGTTGCAGAGTGTCCTGATCCGGGGCCACGGGCCAGGCGCGGTTGTACTTGATCCCGGGCTGCTGCCAGGGGAAGAGGTCCGCCAGGGCGGGCATCGCCGCCCAGTCCTCCCCGCCGCTGGCCGGTGCCAAGGGGTCGCCCGCCCCACCGGGCAGGCACTCCCATGTGCCGTCGTCGGGATCCAACCGGGCCACCTCGTCCAGGGCCGCGAACTTCTCCGCGCGCGTGCCCCGGAAGCGCCGGTAGTACACGGACGCTTCCCGGGCGGCCTTGCCGGTGCGCACCAAGGTCACGATTGCCACCGGGGTCTGGATGTCGAAGACGTTCTCCTCCTGGCGTGCCCCGCGGCCCTCGCCGCCCAGGTCCATCACCCAGATCTCACTGGCCGTCCGACGGGCCAGATCGCGCAGACCCACAAAGGCCGGGCCGGTCAGCCACGAGGACGCCGTGATGAAGGAGATGATCGCCTGGTCCCCGGGGTCCTGCTGGAACGCCTTCCAGATGGCCCACCGCCAGAAATACACGTACAGGTTGTACAGCGAGGCCTGGGCGGAGAAGATCACTCCCTGCTCCTGGGCGGGGCCGATCACGTCGTCGAACAGCGCGTCCTCGCCGTCCCCGTGCTCCACCCAGCCGCCGGTGCCGGAGGTCACCCGGTCATAGGGCGGGTTGCCGATGGCCACGGTGATGCGCCGGTCCCGCTTGATCCGGCGGGCCGCCTCGGCGGCCTCGGCGAGGACCCGCGCGTCGCCGAATAGCCCCTCCGCCATGCCCGCCGAGGGGTCCTCCAGGGTGTCCGTCAGGTACACGCCGATCTCCTCCGCCTGGAAGGCGTGACCCTGCGCCTCAGCGAGCCGCTGGCCGATGCGCAGGTGCGCCACCGAGTATGGGCCGGGCAGCAGCTCGAAGGCCAGCAGGTTCTTCGTGAGGTTCTTGGCCACCTGGGCCACCCCCGCCGGGCCGCGTTCCTCCCGGGCCGCTGCCTCCGCGCGGTCGATGACCGCCAGCGGGTAGGTGCCGGAGCCCGTCGCGGGGTCCAGCGTCACCACCGAGGGGGCACCGAAGCCCAGGGTCTGACCGAAACGTTCCCGCAGCAGCGCGTCCACCACGCGCACCTGGCACTGCACCACACTGATCGGCGTGTAGTAGACACCCGCGCGGTTACGGGCGGCCGGGTCGTAGCGCTGGAGGAAGTCCTCGTAAAACCACAGCCACGGCTCACCACGGGAGTCCGTGGAGCGCTCGATGGCGGCCACGTCCATGCTGGACACCAGCCGCATGATGGCCCCGACCTCCGGGGCGATGTACTCCATGAGCGCCGGGATGCCGATGATCGGTCCGAGGGACGCCGCCAGAACATTGCGGTGGGCCGTCTCCAAGGCGTGCTTGGCCTCCTCGAGCGTCACCACGCCGTCGGCGTTCCGGTCCGCTTGGCCGGAGAGACCGGCGATGGCCATGGAGTAGGCCACCACCTGGGCGACGTCGCCCGCGAACTGGGCGTCCGTGGTCGTGTGGTGCACCGTGTGGTCCCAGGCCGCCTTCGCCTCCCGCACCGAGCGGTAGTTGTTGGACAGGCCTTCCTGGAGGCGCTCTCGAAGGAAGCGGGCCAGCGGGGCCAGGCGGTCCGCGAGCTGGCCCACTCGGGTGATCGGCCGGGGCTGGGCCAGGGTGAACTGTTCCAGGACGGTGCGCAGGCGGTCTGCGTCCCAGCCTGCGACGCCGTCGATGGGCAGGAACGCGGTGTCCACAAGGGAGCCGGAGACATAGAGGGCGATCTCGTCTCCGTTCGAGACGAGCAGCGCGTCCAGCTGGGAGAGCAGGTCCCACTGGCCCTTCTCCCGGCCGCGCCACTTCTCTCCGATGACCGTGTGGCCGGGTGCCTTGAGTTCCACCCATCCGCAGGGGCGACCGTCGATCAGGGCGGCGAAGTCCGGGCGCACGCCGTCGAGCTGGGCCTCTCGCAGCAGGCTGAGGTCCCCAAGCCCGGTGACGGAGGAGAACGCGCGCAGGAACTCGGAGACCGGGACCGTCAGCTGCGCCTCCGGCTCGGCGGAGACCCCGCTCGTGGAGGCGAGCCGCGCGTCACGGGCGTACGTCTCAGCGAGCTGGGCGAGGGGTGCGTCGATCATGTGTCCTGCCTTGCAGTGAAGAGGGTGGCGCGAGTCACTCTATCCAGACGGGGCGTGTTCGACTGGGCCGACACCGCGGAGGCCGGCCTCGCCCCGCTCGTGGCGAGAAATCTGGTCGGGCTCGCCGGCGCCCTCGTCCTCCTCGCCGTCAGCCGCCGGGACACGCCCTCAGTCCGGCAGCTGGACCCGGCCGCCCCGGTTCAGCCCAGCACCTCCCGCGCCACCGCGCTCGCCACCACCAGGTCCTGCCAGGGCATGCCGGTGGTGACGAACAGGGCGGGCGCGCCCTCCCGACGACGCGCGGTCCCGGCCACGAGCTCGGCCAGCGTCACCGTGTCCTCGATCCCGGCGAGGGCGCCGGAGTCGATCGCGAGGGTGACGTCGCCGGCCTCGCGGGCGGCCGAGTCCCGCGACTCCACCGCCACGGTCGCGCGGCGGGCCAGGGCGTCGTCGGTCTCGCGGGCGTCCGTGGTGTGCGAGCCCATCGCCACGACCGTCGCGTGCTCCGGCACGAGCGTCCCGTCGAACAGCGGGGCCGTCGCGGCCGTGCACGTCACCACGACGTCCGCCTCCGCCACGGCTTCCGAGTCCGCGGTGCTCGCGGTCACGCCCAGCTCCGCTTCGATGCGCGCGGCCAGGGCGGCGGCCCGGTCGGCGTCGCGGCCCACCACGGACACCCGCTCCAGCCCGAACACGTCCTGGAACGTGAGCGCGTGCTCCCACGCCTGCACGCCCGTGCCGAACACGACCAGGTGCCGGGGCGAGGCGTCCGCGAGCAGCCGCACCCCGAGCGTGGACACCGCGGAGGTGCGCAGGCCCGTGAGCTCGACGCCGTCCAGCACGGCCCGCGGGGCCTGGCCGGGGGCGCCCGGGGCGCCGAACAGCACGTAGACGCCCTGGATGACGGGCAGTCCGCGCTCCGGGTTGTCCGGCGTGAGGGTGACCAGCTTGGTGCCGACCTCGGTCCCGCGCGTCGAGGGCATCTGCAGCAGCTGCCCGGCGGCGGTGGCCACGCGGGTGCGGGGGGCGTCGGCCTCCGGGTCCAGGCCGGCGGCGAGGGCCGCCTCCAGCGCGTCGACGGCGGCGCGCGGGCTCAGGGCGGCGCGCACGGCGGGGCCGTCGATCCAGGGCAGGGAAGCGGTGGCGCGGTGCGTGTCCATGCGGCCACGCTACGGGGTGGGCCGGGCGGCTCAGCCGAACAGCGTGCGGAAGTTCGCCAGGATCCGGCGCGGGTGCTCGGGGTCGACGGCGGCCAGCCCCGCCACCGTGGGCTCGTACTCGCCCGGGGCGAAGTACCCGTGGTCGCAGTAGATCTCGAGGCGCTCGAGGATCCCGGCCTGGTCCAGCTCCGGGTGGAACTGGGTGGCGTACTGGCGGGTGCCGAGCCGGAACATCTGCACGGGACAGTCGGCGCCCGCGGCGAGCAGCACCGCGCCGGGCGGCAGCGCGCTCATCGCCTCCTTGTGGCCCACGTACGCCGCGAACGTGCGCGGCACCCCGGCCAGCAGCGGATCGGCGACGCCCTCGTCGGTGAGCGTGACCTCGACGGGCGCGGCCGACTCGCCATGGGCGTTGTCCACGACGCCGCCGGCGTGCCGGCCCAGTGTGCCGACGCCGTAGCAGCAGCCGAGGAACGGCAGGTCTCGGCGCCGGACGACGTCGAGCATCCGCCCCAGCTCCGCCTCCACGGCGCGCTGCACGGGGGACTTGGTCTCCTCGGGATCGGTGCCCGTGAACGGGCTGCCGGGCAGGATCACGGCGGCGACGTCCGCGAGCTCCGCCTCCCAGTCCAGGCCGTCGGCCGCGGCCGGCTGCTGCACCGCGCGGTCCAGGCGCAGCACGCGCAGCCGGCCCTCCGAGTAGCCGCCGAGCCGCTCGACGGCCTCGACCTCGGCGGCCGCGGCGTCGTCCTCGGGGCGTGTCTGGACGAGGAGGAACGGCCGAGGGTGCGGGCTCGGGACGGCGCCGGTCGGGGTGGTCATCTCGGCAGACTAGCGGGGCATCGGGCCGGGAGGGCGTGACGGCGTCGTGGGGCGTCGTCGGGGGCGGGTCGCGGTCAGCGGTCGGCCCAGGGGCGGGCGTCGGAGGCCCACGGCAGGGGACGGACGCGTTCCTCGGGCAGCGGGTCCGCGGCCAGCCGGCCGTAGAGGTGCACGTCGAGCCGCCGCCCGCCCGCGCGGAGGCGGCCGCGCTGCGTGCCTTCGTGACGGAGCCCGGCGGCCCGGGCGACGGCCCCCGCCGTCGGGCTGTCCGCCCGGTGGGCCAGTTCGATCCGCTCGAGGCCGCCCTCGGCCAGCTCGGCGTCCGTCACGGTGGTCGCCGCGCGCGACATGATCGCGTCCCCGCGCCAGCCCTGATGCAGCCAGGCGGTGAGCGCGCCGGTGCCGTGCGCCTCGTCGCGCACGACGGCGACCAGGCCGATCAGCGTGTCCGTCCCGCGCTCCACCACGGCGACGGCGTCCGTCCCCTCCGCCTGGACCAGTCCGTCGACGTAGGCGCGGGCGGAGGCGTCGTCGGTGACCTCTGCGGGATCGGCCATGCCGACGGTGCCCGCGTGGAAGGCCGCCAGGACGGCGGGCGCGTCCGTGGCGCGGAGGGGGCGGAGCTGGGCGGGTGCGGAGCCGGTCATGCCGGGAGCATAGCCCCGGCAGGGGCTGGAGAGTGAGGTGCGCCACACGAGCCGGACCCCGGAGGGCGTGTCACCGGGGACGGGGCCGGCTCCCGACGCCCGTCCCGCGGCTGGGCCTCACCGGCGCGTGGCGGCCTTCGCCTCGAGCTCGTCGGCGAGGGTGCGCAGCGTGCCGAGCTCCCGGGCGATCCGGGAATCCAGGTCGGCGTCCGTGAGCGTCTCCGAGCCGCCGCGGGCGCGCAGGTAGAGCAGCTGGTCGAACCGGGCGCGGCGCCACTGATACTCGGCCTCGGCGTCGCGGGCCTGCAGGGCGCGGGAGATCTCCCGGTCGTAGAGCGGCGGCTCGTTGAGCTGGCGTTGGCGCACCTCGAGCACCCGGGCCGCCCGGCCCGGCTCGGAGGGGACCTCGTCCGCCTCGAGCAGGCGCCGGCCGAGGTTGGCGGCGGCGATGTGCTCGCCCTCCTCGCGCAGGATCAGCGACGCCAGGGACAGCGCGGCCTGGATGGACTTCCACCGCCCCACGGCCCCGTCCCACGGCAGGTTCGTCAGCAGACCCAGGGTAGCGAGCGTGCCCTCGGTGTCCTCGTGCAGCAGGTAGAGCCGCTCGGCCATGCCGAACACGTCCTCCAGCTGGGAGCCGGAGCGCAGGTTCAACCCGTGCGAGAGCCGGGCCGCGGTGGCGGTCAGCTCGGTGTCCTCGAGGTGGCGCTTGCCGACGGCGACGATCCGCTCCTCGGGGAGCCCGCGTCCACGGGGGAGAAGGTGGTGTCCGGGACGGCCCTGCGCTCCTCCGGGCGGTCCGTGCGGACCCGGATCACGGAGCCGTGGGCGATCTTGACCTCGCGGCCGCCCTCGAGGGTGGCGATCACGAGCGCGGGGGTGCCGAAGTCGTCCCGCATCACCCGGGTCGAGGCCACCGGCGGGGCGGGCTCGCCGCGGCGGGTCAGGAAGCTGTCCCCGGGCTGCACGTCCTGGGACTTCAGATGGCGGAGGTAGCCGCCGACGACCGGTGCCATGCTCAGCGCCCCCATCCCACGTGGGCGAGGGCCTGGCGCACCAGGTCCCCGCGGCCGCCGATGAACTCGGCCTGGATGTCCTCGCCGAGGGCCTCCTCGGGGGTGAGCCAGGTCAGCTCGAGCGCGTTCTGGCGCGGCTGGCACTCACCCGTCACCGGCACCACGTAGACCAGGGCCACGGCGTGCTGGCGGTCGTCCGTCAGCCCGGTCTCGGACGGCGCCGGGAAGTACTCGGCGACGGTGCAGGGGACCACCGACGGCGGCAGCTGCGGGAAGGCGAGCGGGCCGAGGTCCTTCTCCAGGTGGCGCATCAGCGCGGCGCGGATGGTCTCCCGATACTGGACACGGCCGGAGACGAACGTCCGCTGGAACGTACCGGTCTCGTCCGCCACGTAGAGCAGGCCGATCTCGGTGACGTAGCCGAGGGAGTCCAGCCGCACCGGGATGGCCTCCACATACACCATGGGCAGCCGGCGCCGGGCCTCGTAGAGGTCCTCGTCGGACAGCCAGCCCGGATTCGGGTCGGGGGTGCGCACGCTCATGGTTCTGTTCTACCGGAGTTCCGCGCCGGGGGCACACCGGGTCCCGCGTGTTCCGCTCACCACTTGGCTCGGAAGTACTGCCGGGCCATCGGCACCTGCTCCGAGGGGACGTCGAGCGCGAGGGCGGCCGCGGTCGGCCAGTTCGGGTTCGCCAGGGCGGCGCGGCCCACGCAGACGGCGTCGGCGCGGTCCTCGTCCACCACGGCCGCGACCTCCTCGGCGCCGGTCAGCGAGCCGACGGCGGACACCACGATCCCCTCGGTGCCCTCCTTCACGGCGGTGGCCAGCGGCACCTGATAGCCCGGGCCCTGGGGGCCCTCGTAGGTGTCGCCGATGCCCGCGGAGGACAGGTCGAACCAGTGCACGTGCCCCTGCAGCTCCTGCGCCAGGCGGACGGTCTCCTCGATGCTCCAGCCGCCCTCGATCCAGTCCGAGCCGGAGATGCGGATGCCGAGGACCTTGTCCGCGGGCCACACCTCGCGCACGGCCGCCACGACCTCCTTGAGGAAGCGGGTGCGGCCCTCGAAGTCCCCGCCGTACTCGTCGGTCCGGGTGTTGGTCAGCGGCGAGAGGAACTGGTGGATGAGGTAGCCGTGGGCGGCGTGCAGCTGCACGGCGCCGAAGCCGGCACGGTCGGCGCGCTCGGCGGCGTCGGCGAAGGCCTGGACGGTCTCCCGGATCTCGTCCACCCGCATCGCGTGGGTGCGGATCTCCATGGAGTTGGTGGCCACGCCGGAGGGGGAGAGGGTCTCCCAGGAGTCGGGGCCCTCGAGGATCGGCTGCCCGGCGGGCGCGCCCGGGTGCATGGGGACGGTGGAGGCCTTGGCGCCGGCGTGGCCGAGCTGGATGGCGGGCAGGGCGCCCTCGGAGGCGATGTACTCGGCGATCGGCGCCCACGCGTCCCGCTGCTCGTCGTTCCACAGGCCGGTGTCCCACGGGGAGATGCGCCCCTCGGGTGTGACGGCGGTGGCCTCGGCCACCACGATCCCGAAGCCGCCGGCCGCGCGGGCGCCCAGGTGCTGGAACTGCCAGCCGTGCGGGACGCCGTCGCGCGCCTCGCACGAGTACTGGCACATCGGCGGCAGGATCAGGCGATTGCGCACGCGCACGCCGTTGATCTCGATCGGTTCGAAGATCGCGGGCACGGCGGGGGCGTCGGTCTGCGGGGTGGCGGTCTGAGTCATGCGCCCCACCCTACGAGCGGGTCCGGACACGGGAGGGCACGCGTCCGCGGCGGGCGGAAGGGGCCCGGCCCGTGCGACGAGGGAAGTCGTCACCGTTGCTGCGGCCACCCCTACCCTGGGCCCATGCCCTCCTACCGTGCCCGCCTGCAGATCGGCGACCTCCTGCCCGGCCACCGGCCCGACGAGGTCATGGACCTGGCCGAGGCGGCCGTCCAGGCCTCGCACGTGCTCGCGGCCAAGGACATCGAGGTCGTGGCGCGCGTCCCGCGGATCGTGCTGCGCTTCACGGTGCACGGCTCGCACCGGGCCGGCGAGGACGCCGAGGCCGCCGAGGTGGCGCGGCGGATGGCGGAGGCGGTGTCCGGCGTCGCCGTGACGGGCCGGCTGGACGTGCTCCGGCGCGACGGCGGTCGGTGGGTCCCGGTGCCCGCTGGGCCCGGGCGCTGAACGGGGCCGGGCTCAGGCGCCGGCCGGGTGCGGCCGGCGGGCGGCGTCGCGCTCGATCTGGCGGGCCCAGGAGCGGCGCACGGCCGCGGCCGTGACCAGCAGGAGCGCCCCGAAGGCGGCCGCGAGACCCACCCATGCGCTCTGCTGCGCCCCGAGCGGGCTGGGCAGCAGGCGGGGCAGGGCGAGGCAGAGCAGGGTCCAGGCCATGCCCAGGGCCACACCCAGGCGGCCGCGCCCACCGAGCACGAGGCGCAGGGCCGCCAGCAGCAGGGCCATCAGCACCAGCAGGGCGAGCAGCTCGGTCGGGAACCAGTCGACGTGCACGCCCCAGGCGTGGAGGGCGGCGCCCACCGCAGTGGGCGCGCCGGCGAGGAGGGTGCCCAGCAGCACGCCGAGCGCGCCGTCCTCGGCCACCCGTGCGAGGCGGCGGGCCGCCGGGCGGGCGCCGAGCCGCCGGACCACACGGAGCATGAGGACCAGGGCGAGCAGCCACGGGACGACGTCGAGGCCCCCGGGGGCCAGGACGGCCAGGGGGAACCACAGCGCCAGCGCCAGCAGGGTCCCCGCGACCGCGCCCCGGATGCGGCGGTGCCGCGGCGACGCGCCCTGGCCAGGCCCCCACTGCCGGAGCACGTACATCCCGGTCAGCAGCCACAGCACCGGCCAGATCGCCGGGTGCAGCGGGGACAGCCCGAACACGCTCGCGCCGGGGCCGTGTCGGCCGTCGGCGGTGAGCGGGTACGCGCCGGCATCGAGGGCGCCGAGCCCCGGGACGCGGCCGGCCAGACCGAGGCCCCACGCACCGGAGAGCACGAACAGCGCCCACGCGACGGTCAGCAGCGTCTGGCCGCGCCGGTCCGCGCGGGTCGGTGAGCCGGCCGGCTCCTCGGGCGGGGCGGGGGTGTAGCCGGGGATCAGGGGAAGGGCGCCCGTGACCGGCCCCGCCGAGGAGTGGGCGGTGGCCTCGGCCTGGACTGCCTGCGCCTTCGTGGAGAGCCGCTGCCGCCGCCGCCACTCGGGCAGGGCCACCCGGGCCCGGGCGAACAGCTCCTCATCGGTGAGCCGCTCCTCCGGGTCGGACAGCAGCGGCCGGTCGGCGGCGGCCGGGAAGACCTCGGGGCCCTCGAGCTCGCGCGCAGCCCGGGCGAGCGCGCGGGACTCCCGCTCCTCGTGCTCGCGACGGCGGCGGGCGGCGTCCTCCGCCGCACGGCGCTCGGCCTCCCGGGCGCGGTCCTCGAGGAGCCGGGCCTGGGCGAGGGCGCGTTCGGCGTGCAGCACGGTGTGGGCGCGGACGCGTGCGGCCTGGCGACGACGTCGCTCGGCCTCGAGGCGGGCGGCCTCCTCCGCCTCGCGACGGCGCCGCTCGGCCTCCTCGGCCCGACGGCGCCGCTCGGCCTCGACGCGTTCGGCCTCGAGGCGACGGCGTTCGGCCTCGGCCGCCTGCCGACGGCGCTCCGCCTCCGCCTCCGCCTCGAGCCGCAGCCGCTCCCGCTCGGCGAGCGCGGCCTCCTCGCGGGCCCGCCGCTCTGCCTGCACTCGGGCGCGCTCGGCGGCGACCTCCGCCTCCCGGCGGCGCCGTTCCTCCCGCTCCCGGCGGCGGGCCTCCGCCTCGACGGCGGCACGGGCCTTCTCCTCGGCCGCCACCCGACGGCGCCGATCGGCTTCACGCCGACGGCGCTGCTTCTCCTCCTCGCGGCGGCGGCGGGCCACCCGCGCGGCCTGGGCCCGGCGGGCCTCCTCGTCGAGGCGGGCCTGGAGGGCGGCGGCGTCGCGAGCCTGGGCGGCATCGCGGGCCTGGGCCGCGGCGGCGGCCTCGGCGACGAGCCGCTCGTGCTCGGCGGCCCGGCGACGGGCGGCCTCGGCGGCGCGCTCCCGGCCGGCTCGCAGGCGCTCCTCGGCTGCAGCGCGGCGACGTGCGGCCTCCGCGGCCTTCTCCGGGTCCCGCCCCGGGGCGGGGAGGATGCGCTCGACCGTGCCGACGAGCGGATCGGCGAAACGGGCGAGGTCCGGGCTGCCGAGGCGGTCCAGGATCTCGCTGAGGTCCCGGCGTGGGCGCTGTTCGGCGGGAGCGCCCGGAGTGCGCAGGCGGTCCATGGCGCGGTGCACGTCCGCGCGGCGGTCCTCGCGCACGCGGCGCTCGGCGGCGGTCTCGGGTCGGCCCGAGCGCAGGGCGCGCTCGTGACGGCGCAGATCGCGGCGGGAGATCTCCCCGGGCGCGGCCAGGGCGCGGCGGGGGCGCGCGGCGGGGGCACGCGTCGCGTCGTCGTCGGGACGGGGCGCCGAGGCGCCCCGGAGGCGCTCGAGGGCGGCGCGGGACTCGGAGGACGCGTCCTGCATGCTCACCCCTTCCGGCCCCGGCGACGGTGGGCCATGATCCCCGCGATCATCAACCCTGCAAGGGTACCGAACACCATGCCGACCACCGCGGACGCCCACCACGGCAGGCCGGTGGCCCGGCCGGTGATGCAGCCGAGCCCCACCATGGACCCGGACCACGCGAGCGAGCCTGCCCCGGACAGCCACAGGAACACGGGCCAGCGGATCCCGCCGATCCCGGCCGCCGCCATCGACGCCGTCCGCCCGCCCGAGACGAACCGCAGCACGGACAGCCCCGCCAGGCTGCCCGCCGGGCCCACCCGCACCAGCAGGCTCCGGATCCCCCGGTGGATCCGCCGCCACCACGCCCAGCGGTCCAGGCGGTCGGCGAGGCCGTGGCGGAACAGCGCGTAGAGGCCGACGTCCCCGGCCCAGCAGCCCAGCCACGCCGCCAGCACCGCGGCCACGGGGGAGACCCGGCCCTCGGCCGCGAGCGCCCCCGAGCCGATGACCACCACCTCCGACGGGACGGGCGGGATCGGGGCGTCCAGGGCCACGAGGAGCGCGGTGAGCGGGTGGAACCACGCTCCGAGCGCGTCCATCAGGGCGGCCGGGTCCCCGCCTGTCACCGCGGTCGCTCCTGCAGCTCGGCGGGGGAGGTGAACTCCCGCTCCTCGCCCGTCACCGGGTCCGTGAAGCGCAGCGACCGGGAGAGCAGCTGCAGGGGCCGTGTGACGTCGTCCGGGGCGAGGTCGAGCAGGTCCGGGTAGAACGGGTCGAACGCGATGCCCAGGCCCAGGGCGGCCAGGTGGATGCGCAGCTGGTGGGTGCGCCCCGTGCGCGGGGTGAGCCGCAGGTGCGCCACGCGCCGCCCCGCCAGCGTCCCGGCGGAGACGCCGACGCCCAGCAGCTCCACCCGGGACTCGGCGTTCGCCCCGGCGTGGGGCCGGTTCGACCGCCGGATCCGCACCGGCGCGCCCGCCCGGCGTCCCGAGGCGGCCGGCGGGATCTCCTCCACCACGGAGCGCAGGATCCCCTTGTCCTTTCGGATCCGGCTGCGCACGGTCAGCGGGAACCGCCCCAGGACGGGGTCCGCCGGGGCGCCGGGGCGACGGGCGCCGTCGTCGGGGGCCTCCGGCAGGAGCACCACGGCCTCGTAGGTCTTGGCCACGGCCCGCCGCTCGAAGAGCAGGTGGTAGGCGCCGCGGGTGGCCGGGTTCGCGGAGAACATCACGACGCCGGCCGTCGCCCGGTCGAGCCGGTGCAGGGGCACGAGGTCATCGAGGCCGAGCTCGTTGCGCAGCCGCACCAGCGCGGTCTCCTGGACGAAGCGGCCGCCCGGGGTGGTGGGCAGGAAGTGCGGCTTGTGGATGACCACGAGGTGCTCGTCGCGGTGCAGGAGCGTGTGCGTCACGGGCAGCGGGGCCTCGTCGGGGACGTCCCGGTAGTACCAGAGGTCGTCGTGCACGCCGAGCGGCGTGTCCGCCGGGATGGGGGCGCCGTCCGCGGCCACGACCTGCCCGGAGGCGAAGCGCCGCCGGATGCCGTCCGGGTCCACGTGGCCGAAGCGGTCCAGGACGTACTCCTGGACGGACGCCCAGGGTCCGGAGGCGGGCAGGCGCAGGCGGGTCGCGTTGACGCCGTTACGCAGGGGAAGGGGGGAGGGGACGGCCACGTTCCCGATTCTCCCAGGAGGGGAGGACAGGGAAGCGCGGCCGTCGTCGCGGGCGGCTACGGCGTCGCGGAGTGCGACTCGGGGGAGGCCGGCTCGGCCAGCGTGGTCGCCAGGTCCCGCTTGCGGATCTTGCCGGTGGCGGTCTTGGGGAGGCTGTCCACCACGACCACCTCGCGCGGGTACTTGTACGCCGCCAGGGAGACCTTGGCGTGCTCGATGACCCCCGCCGGGGTCACGCTCATGCCCGGCCGGGTGCTCACGACCGCCACCACCTCGCTGCCGAGGGAGGGGTGCGGACGCCCCACCACGGCCACCTCGGAGACCGCCGGGTGCGTGGCGATGACCTCCTCCACCTCGCGGGGGTACACGTTGTACCCGCCGCGGAGGATGAGCTCCTTCTTGCGGTCCACCACGTAGATGAACCCGTCCTCGTCCCGGTACCCCATGTCCCCGGTGCGCAGCCACCCGTCCACGAGGGTGGCCGCCGTGGCCTCGGGGTTGCGGTAGTAGCCCTTCATGATGGTGGGGCCGCGGAAGAGCAGCTCCCCCACCTGGTCCTCCCCGGGGCCGAGCAGGTGTCCCTCCGCGTCCACCACGCGGCACTCGGTGCCCCACAGCGGCTTGCCGATGGACATGACGCGGCGCTCCTCCCGGGAGACGTTCACCGCCACCGAGCTGGTCGACTCGGAGAGGCCGTACCCCTCCAGGATGGTCGCCCGCGGGAACTTCGCCTCGAAGCGCCGCAGCACCTCCTGGGGCAGGGCCGAGCCTCCGGAGACCACCTGGCTCACGGACGAGAGGTCCCGCCCGGTGTCGGGGTCCTCCACCATGCCGATCAGCATGGTCGGCACGGCGGAGATGCGGGTGATCCCGTGGCGCTCCACCAGGTCGAGCGCGGCGGCGGCGTCGAAGCGGGGGAGCAGGACCATGGTGCAGGCGTGGCGGACGCAGATGTTCAGCACGCTCGTGAGCCCGTACACGTGGAAGAAGGGCAGCACGGCCAGGACCACGTCGTCGGGCCGGATCGGGATGCGCGCGCCGGAGACCGTCGTGTTCATGTAGATGCCGAAGTGGGTGAGCTCGGCGCCTTTGGGGGGGGCCGGTCGTGCCGCTCGTGTAGATGATCACCGCGGTGTCGTCGGCCTGGGTGGGGGCCATGTCCACCGAGGGGCCGGGGGCCAGCAGCTCCGCGAAGTCCCGGGTCCCCGCGGGCCGCTCCCCGGCGCCCGTGGAGACCACGTACACCGTCGGACCGCCGTCGGACCCGCCCGCCTGGGCCGCGCCCTTGACCGCCGCCTCGGCCGCCGTATCCACGGTGATGAGCACGGCCGTGTCCGAGTCGGACAGGTGATGGGCGATCTCGCGCGGCGTCAGCAGGGGGTTGAGGGGGACCATGACGAAGCCGGCACGGACGAGGCCGAAGTAGGCGAACAGGAACTGCGGGATGTCCGGGAGCTGCACCGCCACCGAGGTGCCCGGGGCCAGGCCCAGCCCGCTGAGGTTCGCGGCCACCAGGTCGGCGGCGGCGTCCACCTCCGCGTAGATCCAGGCACGGTCGCCCAGGATCACGCAGGGGCGGTCCGGGTGCTCGGCGGCGCTCTCGCGCAGGAGCACGGAGATGTTGAACGTCATGACGCGTCCTTTCCCGGGCGGAGGAGGAAGAGCGAGTCCGACACGCAGGCCGGCTTCGCCACTCCCTCGATCTCCACGGTGGTGGTCACCATGGCCAGCGCCCCCTGGGGGCCGCGGTCCAGGCGGGTGAGCTCGGCGCCGGCGCGGATGCGCGCGCCGACGGGGGTCGGATGGGGAAGCGGACCCGGTCCGATCCGTAGTTGACGACCATGGCCATCCCCTCCACCCGGTAGATCTCCCGCACCATCGAGGGCAGCAGCGCGAGGGTGAGGAAGCCGTGGGCGACCGTCGAGCCGAAGGGTCCCCGGGCCGCCCGCTCGGGGTCCACGTGGATCCACTGGTGGTCGTCGGTCGTGTCCGCGAACAGGTCCACCTGCTCCTGGGTGACGGTGCGCCAGCGGCTGTGGCCCAGGTGGGTGCCCACGGCCCGCTCGAACTCGTCCAGTCCGTCGAAGGTCTGCATGGCGTTCTCCTCGTGGGGGGCTCAGGCCTTGGGTCCGCCGGCCACGTAGAGGACCTGGCCCGAGATGAAGGAGGCCTCCTGGCGGGCGAAGAAGGAGGCCGCGGCGGCGATGTCCTCGGGGGTGCCGGTGCGGGCGACGGGGATCTGCTCCGCCGCCTTGGCCACGTACGTCTCGTAGGGGACGCCGATCCGCTCGGCGGTGGCCCGGGTCATGTCCGTCTCGATCAGGCCCGGCGCGATGGCGTTCACCGTGATCCCGAAGCGGCCCAGCTCGATAGCGACGGACTTGGTGAAGCCCTGGATCCCGGCCTTGGCCGCGGCGTAGTTCGCCTGCCCCCGGTTGCCCAGCGCGGACGTGGAGGAGATGTTCACGATCCGCCCCCACCCCTGCTCCGTCATATGGCGCTGGGCGGCGCGGGTCATGAGGAAGTGCCCGCGCAGGTGCACGTCCATCACCGTGTCCCAGTCCTGGGCGCTCATCTTGAACAGCAGGTTGTCCCGGAGCACGCCCGCGTTGTTGATCAGCACGGCGGGCGCACCCAGCTCGGCGACGACGGCGTCCATCACCTGGGCGACCGACTCCTCCCGGGCGACGTCGGCGGCGAAGGCGCGGGCCGTCCCGCCGGCCTCCTCGATCTGCCCGACGACGTCGGCGCACGCCTCGGCCGAGAGGTCGACGGCGGCGACGGCGAAGCCGTCCTCCGCCATGCGTCGGGCCAGGGCGGCGCCGATGCCGCGCGCGGCTCCGGTGACGACGGCGATGCGGGGCTCGGTCATGGGGTTCCTCCGGGAGGGTCGGTGCGGGTGCGGGTGCGGACGGGGCGGGAAGGACTCAGGACAGGCGCTCGATGACCATCGCCATGCCCTGGCCGCCGCCGACGCACATGGTCTCGAGGCCGATGTGCTTGTCGTGCTCGCGCAGCGAGTTCAGCAGGGTGGCGGTGATCCGGGCTCCGGTCATACCCCAGGGATGGCCCAGCGCGATTGCCCCGCCGTTGACGTTGAGCTTGTCCAGGGGGATCCCCAGGTCCTCGGCGGAGGGGGAGCACCTGCGCCGCGAACGCCTCGTTGATCTCCACGAGGTCGACGTCGTCGATGCTCATCCCGGCCCGCGCCAGCGCCTGCCGGGACGCCTCCACGGGGCCCAGGCCCATGATCTCGGGAGAGAGGGCGGAGAGGCCCGTGGACACGATCCGGGCGAGCGGGGTCAGCCCCAGCTCGGCGGCGCGAGTGTCGCTCATGACGACGAGCGCCGCGGCGCCGTCGTTGAGGGGGCAGGCGTTGCCGGCGGTGACGGTGCCGTCGGGCCGGAAGACGGGGTTCAGCTGGGAAACGGCCTCGAGCGTGGTGCCCGCGCGCGGGCTGTCGTCCCGGGTGACCCGGATGCCGTCGGGCAGGACGAGCGGGGAGATCTCCCGGTCCCAGAAGCCGGAGGCCTGGGACTTCTCCGTGAGCTGCTGGGAGCGCACGGCGTACTCGTCCTGGGCCTGGCGGGAGACGCCACGCAGCTGCGCCACGTTCTCAGCCGTCTGGCCCATGGCGATGTAGACGTCCGGCAGCTCGCCCTCCTCGGCGGGGTCCGTCCACACGGGGGCGTCGCCCTCGGCCCGGCGGGCCGAGCGCTCCCACGCGGAGCGGAACGCCGGGTTGCGGGTGTCCTCGTCGGAGGCGCCGCGGTCCAGCCGGCTGGCCGACTCGACGCCGGCGGAGACGAACACGTCCCCCTCCCCGGCGCGGATGGCGTGGAACGCCATGCGGGTGGACTGCAGGCTGGATGAGCAGAAGCGGGTGATGGTGGTGCCGGGCACGGAGGGCAGGCCGGCCAAGACCGCGACCACGCGGCCGAGGTTGCCGCCCTGCTCCCCGCCGGGGGCGCCGCAGCCCAGGATGAGGTCCTCGACCTCGGCGCGGTCCAGCTCGGGGACCCGGTCCAGGGCGGCGGTGACCATCTGGGCGGCCATGTCGTCGGCGCGCAGGTCGCGGAGGGACCCCTTGCGGGCGCGGCCGATGGGGGAGCGGACGGCGGAGACGATGACGGCTTCAGGCATGGTGGTGCTCCTTCGGGAAGGGGGGCGGGGAGAGGGCGGGGAGGTCTCAGGCGAAGGCCGACACGCCGGTGATGGCGCGGCCGACGATCAGCGACTGCATGGAGTCGGTGCCCTCGTAAGTGTAGACGACCTCCATGTCCGTCAGATGGCGGGCGACGTGGTTCTCCAGCAGCAGCCCGTTCCCTCCCAGGATGTCCCGGGCCATGGAGGTCACCCGGCGGGCCTGGCGCGCGGCCGACATCTTCGCGAGCGAGGCCATCGGGCCGGTCAGGCGACCCTGGTCCTGCAGCTCCAGGAGGCGGAAGCACGTGAGCTTGATGTTGGTGACGTCGGCCAGCATGGTGGCCAGCTGCCCCTGGACCAGCTGGTGGCCGGCGATCGGCTTGCCGAACTGGACGCGCTGCCCGGCGTAGGCGACGGCGGCCTCGTACGCGGCGACGGCGTGGCCGAGCGTCTCGACGGCCACGCCGCCGCGGGTCGTGCTCAGGACGCGGTTGACGTCCTTGAAGGAGGAGCAACCGGGGAGCCGGTCCGCCTCGGGGATGCGCAGGCCGGAGATCACGATGTCCGGCTGGAGGATCGCGCGCTTGCCGATCTTGCCGGTGATCACGGTCGGCTCGAAGCCGGCGGGGAACTCCGTGTCCGGCTCCCGCTCCAGCACGAACGCCTTCACCTGGCCGTCGGCCACGTCGCGGGCGTAGATGACGATGACGTGGGCGTAGGAGGCGTTGCCGATCCAGCGCTTCGCGCCGTCGAGCACCCAGGTGTCGCCCTCTCGGCGGGCGGTGGTCTCGAGGGCCACCGAGTCGGACCCGTGGTCGGGCTCGGTGAGCGCGAAGGCGCCGATCATCTCCATCCGGGCCATCCGGGGCAGCCAGCGCTCCTTCTGCTCGTCCGAGCCGAAAGCGTTGATCGAGCCCATCGCCAGCCCGGAGTGCACCCCGAAGAAGGTGTTGAAGGATCCGTCCCCGCGGGCCAGCTCCATCGACACCAGGGCTCCGGCCATGCGGCTCATGCCGGGGCAGCCGTACCCCTCGATGACGGTGCCCGCCACGTTCAGCTCCGCCAGCTTGGGCACGAGCTCGAACGGGAACTCGGCGCGCTCCCAGTAGTCGTTGATGACGGGCATGAGCTCGGCGTCGACGAACGCGCGGACGCGGTCGCGCACCTCGCGCTGCTCCTCCGTCAGCTCGTCGTCGAGGAGGTAGATGTCGTGGTCGGGCAGGACGCCCGAGCGGGTCTCGCTCATGTCGGCTCCTCTGGGGGGGCTCGGGTGGGATGGGTCCGGGTGCGGACGAGGTCTCCGCCCACCGTATGACCGGCGCCACAGTGGCACTATGGGCACGGAGCACAGAGTCGGTTGTGCAGCCAGGACACGAGTCCCGCCCGGCCGGACGCCGCCGGCGGGGGCGGCGAGGAGGACGGCATGGTGCAGGAGGCAGGGGTCCCCGAGGAGTCCGGGGACGCGGAGCGCCGTCTGCGGGAGGCCTGGTCGGCGCTGCTGGAGGACGCCGACCGGATCGCCGACGAGATCGCCGCCGCCACGCTGGGCGGCGACCAGGGCGGGGCGTGGTCCACGCCGGAGCTGCGGGCCAGGCTGCGTCGTAGCACGCGGGAGCACGTCCGTCGGGGCCTGCGGGGCCTGGCCGGCGTGCCCTCCGGGGAGGGCGCGGGAGGGCGCCTGGTCGACACGTGGCGGGCCACCGGCGTCGAGCGCGCCCGCCAGGGGGTGCCCCTGGAGACCGTGATCTCCACCTACACCTCGGGCAACCGGCTGCTCTGGGAGGAGCTGGGACGGCGGGTCCGCGAGGGCAGGCTCGACATCACGACCGAGGAGCTCCTCGAGGCGGGGCGCCGGCTGTGGGAGGACCTGAGCGTCACGGGCGAGGTCCTCAGCGCCGCCTACCGGCGGGAGACCGCGCGCCTCACCCTGCGCGACCTGCGCCGTCAGGAGGACTGCCTGGCCGGGCTGCTGGAGGGGAAGGGCGCGGACCCCGTCTACGCGGAGCAGGCCGAGGAGATCCTGGGCGTCCGGGCGACCGCCCCCCTCGCCTGCGTCGTCGCCCTCGCCGAGGACCCGGGGAGCGACGTGCTCCATCACCCCGAGGACCGCATGGGGCGACTCGGGGCGACGTCCCGCTGGGCTGTGCGCGAGGGGGCGCTCTACGGTGTCGTCGAGCCTCCCTCGACGGACGAGGAATGGCTCACGGAGGCGCTGGGCCCGCTGGTCGAGGGCCAGGTGGGAGTGGCCTGGGCCCGGCAGGGGATCCCCGAGACGGCGGCGGCGTTCCGGCTGGCGACGCGGGCGGCGCACACGCTCCCGCCGGGCGAGCGGCGGCTCGCCTGGGCCTCCCATCGGCTGCCGGAGGTGCTGCTGGAGTCCAGCCCGGAGGTCGCCGCGCTGCTGGTGGAGGAGGTGCTGGGACCGCTCCGGGCGCTGCCCGCGGACCAGCGCGCCACTCTGATGGAGACCCTGCGGGCGCTGCTGCGCCGCTCGGGCTCCGCGACCCTCGCCGCGGAGGACCTGATCTGCCACCGCAACACCGTCATCTACCGCACCAAGCGCCTGGTGGAGCTGACGGGGTGCAGCCTGCAGGACCCGCGGGGACGCCTGATGCTGGAGCTGGCCGTGCTCGCCGCAGACCGGGCCGGCGGGCCGGTCCGGAGGGCGCGGCCGATCAGTCCCTGACGGGGGCGCCCGAACCGGTGGTCTCGTCCGAGGAGGCGGGCCCGCGCTCGCCCGGCTCGAGGACCACGACCTCGTCGGCCGGCTCCGCGCGCCCCGTGGCGCCCTCGGCCGGGATGGCGGCGCCGACGTCGGCGATCACCGTGTCCAGCACCGCGCCCGAGGGCACCGTGCACTCGCCCAGCAGGATGCTCCCGCGCACCACGGCGCCGGCCTCGACCACCACGCTGGGGCCCACGACCGAGTCGGTCACCTCGCCCGCGATCCGGCAGCCGGGGCTGAGCAGGGAGCCGGTGACGGTCGCCTCGGGGGCGACCCAGGCCGGCGGAGCGGCGTGCGGATTGGTCAGCAGCGGCCAGCCTTCGGCAGCGACGTCCAGGCCGGTGCCGTCGAGGATCTCCCGGTGGGCGCGGACGTACGCGTCCAGGGTGCCGATGTCCCGCCAGTACCCGACGAGGCGGTGCTCCCGCACGCGCCCCCGCGCCACGAACGCCGGGATGATGCTCTCCCCGTAGTCGCCGAGGGAGGAGCCCACGGGGTCGCCGTCCTCATCGGTCTCGCCCTCGTCCTTGGTGGCCGCCTCGTCCTCGCCCGCCACGAGGTCGCCGACCACCTCGGAGAGCGCGGCGACGTCGAACACGAACACCTCGGTGGCCACGAGCGTGCCCGCCGGGTCCTCCGGCTTGTAGGCGTAGTCGGTCACGGCACCGTCGTCGTCCACCTGCACGACGCCGAAGCGCGAGGGGTCCTCGTCCGTCTCGGTGGTGACCACGGTGAGCTCGGCGCCGGAGCGGGCGTGCTCGGCCAGCACGGGGCGCAGGTCCAGCTGGTACAGGTGGTCGGCGGAGAGCACCACGACGGTCTCGGCGCCGAACTGCTCCAGCAGCGGCAGCTGCTGGGCGATCGCGTGCCCGTTGCCGCGGGCGAAGCCCTCCTCGGCGCGGCCCTGCGCGGGGGCAGGAGCCGCAGGCCGTGGCGGGTGCCGTCGAGATCCCACGGCCGGCCGCCGGCCAGGTGCTGGTTCAGCGTGAAGGGGCGGTACTGCTCCACGACCCACACGTCCCGCAGGCGCGAGTGGGTCAGGTTGGACAGGACGACGTCGATCAGCCGGTACTGGCCCGCCAGCGGCACCATCGGCTTGGCGCGGGCCGCGGTGAGCGGCGTGAGGCGGCCGCCGGTGCCGCCGGCCAGCACGAGCGCGACGACGGCGCCCTCCGGGTCCTTCGGGAACGGGTCGGCCATGACTTCTCCTCGGGTCGGGGCAGGTTCAGCGTAGGGAGCGGGGAGGACACGCGGCCACCGTTCGGGTGCGTCCGGGTCAGCGCTGGCAGTGCGGACACCACCACAGCCGCCGCGCGTCGTCCTCGGGGGAGCCGTAGTCCTCCTGGCGGACGGGGCCGCGGCAGCGCAGGCACGGGGTGCGGTCGTGCCCGTAGACCCAGTACGACGGCGTCCGGCCGGGTGCCGTGCCGGGTGTCCGGCCGGGTGCCGTGCCGGGTGACGGACCGGCCGGGACCAGCACCTCGACCCCGAAGGGTCGCCCCGGGTTGGGACGCACGCCCGTGGTCCGGCGCCGGGCGCCCGTGGCGGGGGCGGCGGGCGGGACGTTGGCGCGCAGCAGGTCCCGGGCGAGCAGCACGAGTCCGGCGACGTCCTCGACCTCGCCGATCGGCCGGTGCGGGTCGATGCCGGCCAGCAGGAGGGTCTCGCAGCGGTAGATGTTGCCGATCCCGGAGACGAGCCGCTGGTCGAGCAGGGCCAGGCCGACCGGCCGCTCGGGCCGGGCCGTGAGCCGCCGCACGCCCTCGGCGAGCAGCGCGGCGCCGTCGTCGGGCGTGTCCCAGGCCGGGTCCAGCAGGTCGGGGCCGAGGTGGCCGAGGACGGCGGCCTCGTCGGCGGTGGGCACGAGGGTGAGCAGGCCCAGCTGGGCGCCGAGCACGCGGTGCTCCGCCGTCTCCAGCACCGCCCGCACCTGCCAGGCGGGGGCGCCCCACCGGGCGTCGATGGCCGAGACGAGCCAGCGGCCCTCCATCTTCAGGTGCGAGATCAGGGTGAGCGGACGGGCCCCGGGGCGGGCCGTGGGCGGGGTCAGCCGCATCAGCAGGTACTTGGCGCGCGGCAGGACCTCGGCCACCGTCCAGCCGGTCAGGTCCGCGGTGGCGTGGCGGGGCACGCGCAGATCCGCGTGCGTCAGGACCCGGCCCTCGAGCACGGGGCGGAGCCGGTGCGCGACGCGGACGAGGGAGTCGCCTTCAGGCACGGGCCGTCACCGGCTCAGGCCGCGTTGAGCTGCCAGGTCACGCCGAAGCGGTCCCCGACCCATGCGAAGCGGCGGGAGAAGCCGTCGTCGTCGGGCGGCATGCAGTCACGGCCGCCGCCGGCGAGGAGCGCGTCGTGGATGGCGTCCACCGCGGTGGCGTCCGGCAGCTCGACGAACAGGCTGATGGCCGGGGTGAACGTGAACCCGTGCGGGGTGAAGGAGTCGAAGAAGCGCAGCCGCTGGCCGGCGATCTCGAGCTCGCCGTGCAGGACCTTGCCCGCCCAAGCGGCGCCGCGCGGGGAGGATTCGTCGAAGAGGTCGCGGCGGACCTCGGTGACCGGCAGGTGCTCCACGAACGCGGTGAGGTAGGCGTCCATGGCCGCACCGGCGTCACCCTCGAACAGGAGGAACGGGGTGACGGAAGGGTCCGAGGGGTGCGGCAGGGAGTCCTCGAGGGCCTCGGGGGCGGGAGACGTGCCCGTGGGGGCGGTGCCCACGTCCTCGGGCGGGGCGGCGTCGATGCTCATGGGCCGAACCTACCCCCGGGACCCGCCGCCGCGACAGGGCCGCCCGGGCAATGCGGGTTGAGTTGTCGCGGGTGTCCGACGGCGGGACCCGCGACAACTCAACCCGCGTTGCGGACGGACGGACGGCGTCGAGCTCTCAGTTCCGGAACCGGATCCCCGACGGGCTCGAGTAGAACCCCGCGGCCAGCAGCGCCTCGGCCAGCGGCGTGCCGAGCACCGGCCCGCCGTTGACCTTCTCCAGGCTCAGCCGCTCGGTGCGGCCGGTCCGCAGCGCCCACACGAGCGCCTCCGCCGCGGCCCGCAGCTCGCCCGGATCCTCCGTGAACGCGAGCAGCGTGCGCCCGCCGCGCTCCATGTAGAGCGCCAGCCGCCCCGCGATCAGCACGACGACGGCGCCCGCCTTCCGGCCCGGGCGATGGCCCGTGGGCACGACGCCGTCCGGCCCGGCCGGCACGGACGGCCAGTCCAGCGCGGCGCCGTAGGGATTCGCCGGATCCGTCGCGGCCAGGGCGAGCGCGAGCGGGGCGGTGTCGACGGCGGCGTCCTCCTCGTCCCGCTGGAACCCGCGCAGCCGGTCCACGACGGCGCCGGTGGAGAACTGCGCGCCGCCCAGCCCGTCGACGAAGTGGCCGCGGCGCACCTGGCCCGCGTCCTCCATCCGGGTGAGCAGCCGGTACTGCCCCGCGAAGCCGCCGGGGACCTCCTCGGCCACCACGGAGCCGCGCGTGATCACGCCGTACCGGTCCAGCAGCAGCTCGGCGGTGGCGTGGGCGCGGATCGTGGGGTCCTGCTCGGCGGCGGGCAGCAGGGACCAGCGGCCGGCCGAGCGGGCCTGTTCGGCGGCCGAGAGCCCGACGGTCCCCGCCGTGAGGCCGGCCGAGCCCCGGGCGCCGCCCTCGGGCGAGGTGAGCCCCGCGTACCGGCCCCGCCCGCGCACCCCGGCCAGCCGCCCGCCGAGCCCGCGCCCGGCCGCCGCCCCCGCGGCCCCGCCCGTCCGCGCGGTGCGGGCCCGCGGCGTCTGCCGGCCGGTGCGGTGCGCGGTCTTGCCGAGCGAGAGCAGGCCGCGGACAGGGGCGAACGTGTCGTTGCCGACCCGGCCGTCCCACACCAGGCCCCACAGCGCGCCCAGCACCGCGGGGCCGCGGGCCAGGTCGGCCGGGTCGCGGTGCGGGTCGGGGCCGCCCGCCCCGCCTGCGCCACCCGCGTCGCCGTCGTCGCCCGCCGCCTGCGCCGCCCGCACCCGCTCCACGAGCTGGGGGAAGAACCAGGCCCCGCCGCCGGCGAGCACCTCGAGCACGGCCGCGCGCAGGGCGGCGTCGGCCGGTGTCTCCTCCGCGGGCTCGGGCAGGCGCAGCGTGAGGTCCACGGCGTCGGCGGGGTGCAGGGCCACCCAGCCGTCGTTGCCGGTGGCCTCCCCGACGCCCGACCACACGTATTCGCCCGTGGCCAGCAGCTCGTCGAGCAGGGCGGGGGCGTAGTCCCGCACGCGGGCGGGCAGCACGAGGGACTCCCACGCGCTCGCGGGCAGGGGGTGCCGGCCAGCTGGTCCAGGACGGTGGCCACCCCGTCCACGCCCTCGAGCGTGGCCGGCGGCCGCCAGGCCCCGTCGCGCCCCGTCCGCGGCCGCAGGTGCTGCCAGTCGGCGAGGAACCGGGCGTACGCGGCCTGGTCCACCGGCTCGACCTCGGCGCGCAGCGCGGCGAGGGAGCGCATGCGGATCCGCCGCAGCACCTCGGCGTCGCACCACTCGGCGTCCAGGCCGGTGGCCCCGGGGGTGCCCTCCGGCCGGAACGCGCCCGTGCTCACGCGGCGCTCGGTGGCCAGGCGCTGCAGCACCGAGAGCACGACGGCGCCCCCCAGCCCCAGCGCGGCCCCCGCCTCAGCGGCGGTGAAGGGACCGTGGGTGCGGGCGTAGCGGCCCACGAGGTCCCCGAGCGGGTCCTCGACCGGGTCGAGGAACGCGGTGGGCACTCCGTGCGGGATCGGCGTGCCGAGCGCGTCCCGCAGGCGGGCGGCGTCCTCGGCGGCGGCGAACCGCTCGACCCCGTCCTGGCGCAGGCGGAACGCGCGGCCGGCGCGCTCGAGCTCCGCCAGCATCCCGGCGACGGCGTCCTCGTCCGCGGACTCCTCCGTCTCCCCCTCGGGGCGTGTGCGCCGCGCGGCCTCCGCCACGGACAGCGGTCCCAGCAGGCGCAGCAGGTCCGCCACGCCCTCGGTCCCGCGGGCGCGCCGGTCGGGCGCGAGCCGCTGCAGCTGGGCCTCGACCTCCGCGATGACCTCGGCGTCGAGCAGCTCACGCAGCTCCTCCGTGCCCAGCAGCTCGGACAGCAGTGCCGGGTCGAGGGAGAGCGCGGCGGCGCGGCGCTCGGCCAGCGGGGAGTCGCCCTCGTAGATGAACTGGGCGATGTAGCCGAACAGGATGGACTGGCTGAACGGCGAGGGCGCCGTCGTCGTGACCTCCACGAGCCGGACGGCCCGCGAGGACACCCGCCCCGCGAGCTCCTTGAGCGCAGGGAGGTCGTAGACGTCCTGGAGCACCTCGCGCACGGTCTCCAGGATCACGGGGAACCGCGGGTGCTTCCGTGCCACGTCCAGCAGCTGCGCGGACCGCTGCCGCTGCTGCCACAGGGGGGTCCGCCGCCCGGGATCACGGCGCGGCAGCAGCAGGGACCGGGCCGCGTTCTCCCGGAACCGGGCGGCGAACAGCGCGGACCCGCCGACCTCCGCCGTGACGATCTCGTCCAGCTCCTCGGCCGTGAACTCGAACAGCTCCGCGCCCGGCGGCTCCGCGTCCATCAGGGGGATGCGCAGCACGATCCCGTCGTCGGCGGCCATCGCCGCGCCCGAGCCGGTCTCCAGCCCGTACCGCTGCGCCAGCCGCGCCCCCACCGCGAGCGCCCACGGGGCGTGCACCGCCATGCCGTAGGGGGAGTGCAGCACGACGCGCCAGTCGCCGAGCTCGTCCGTGAACCGCTCCACCACGAGCGTCTGCTCGGTGGGCAGCACCCCGGTGGCCTCGCGCTGGTCCTTCAGGTAGGCCAGCAGGTTGTCCTGCGCCCACGGGTCCAGGCCCGCGGCCCCCAGGCGGGTGCGGCCGGCCTCGGGGTCCGCGTCCAGCTCGCGGCGGAAGCGCCCGACGGCGTCGCCCAGCTCCGCCGGCCGGCCCGCGGCGTCGCCCCGCCAGAACGGGAGCTTGCCGGGCTGCCCGTAGGCGGGCAGCACCAGGACGCGGTCCGCGGTGATGTCCACGATGCGCCAGCTCGTGGCGCCCAGCAGGATGACGTCCCCCACGCGGGACTCGTAGACCATCTCCTCGTCGAGCTCGCCGACCCGGCGCCCGCCGGAGCGGGCCGAGCCCGCGGACGCGGAGCCCGCCGACTCGGCCGTGTCCCCGGCCGCCGCGCCGCCGGGGGTGCCGTCCGCGCCGCCGTCGGAGGCCAGGAACACCCCGAACAGGCCGCGGTCCGGGATGGTGCCGCCCGAGGTGACTGCGAGGCGCTGCGCGCCGGGGCGGGCGGCGAGCGTGCCGTTCTCCCGGTCCCACAGGATGCGCGGGCGCAGCTCGGCGAACTCGTCCGAGGGGTAGCGGCCGGCCAGCAGGTCGAGCACGGACTCGTAGGCGGAGAACGGCAGCGTCGCGAACGGCGCGGACCGGCGCACGAGGTCGAACCACTCCTGTGCGTCCAGGTCCGCGACGGCGACGGCGGCCACGGTCTGCTGGGCGAGGATGTCCAGCGGGTTGGCGGGGATCCGCAGCGACTCGATGCGCCCGGCCGTCATGCGCTCGGCCACGACGGCGGTGTCCACGAGGTCGCCCCGGTGCTTGGGGAAGAACACGCCGCGGGAGACCTCGCCCACCTGGTGGCCGGCGCGGCCCACGCGCTGCAGACCGGAGGCCACCGAGGGCGGCGACTCCACCTGGATCACCTGGTCCACCGCGCCCATGTCGATGCCCAGCTCGAGCGAGCTCGTGGCCACGACGCAGCGGATCTGGCCGGTCTTCAGCGCCTCCTCGACGATGGCGCGCTGCTCCTTGGACACGGAGCCGTGGTGGGCGCGGGCGAAGTCGGAGACGGTGCCCGATCCGGTGCCGGTCTGCCCGGCCACCTGGGCGGGTCCGTGGAAGCCGGTCGGGTCCGGTGTGCGGAAGCCGGGGACGGCGTCCGGGTGCTCGGCTGCGGCGGCCGCCTCGGCGCGGGCCTCCCAGATCTCGTTGAGGCGGCCGGTGAGGCGCTCGGCCAGGCGCCGGGAGTTGGCGAACACGAGTGTGGAGCGCCGCTCGGCCACCAGGTCCACGATCCGCTCCTCGACGTGCGGCCAGATGGACCCGCCCGTCACCGCGCCCTCGTCGCCGAGCCCGCCCGTCGAGGAGCCGGGGCCCAGGTCGTGGACGGCGGCGGGGGAGGAGAGGTCCGTCAGGTCCGGCACCGGCACCGTGACCGTCAGGTCCCAGCGCTTGGCCGAGGCGGGCCGCACCACCGTCACCGGCTGCGTGCCGCCGAGGAACCGGGCCACCTCGGCGGCCGGCTCGACCGTGGCGGACAGGCCGATCCGCTGCACCGGCGTGTCCAGCAGGGTGTCCAGGCGTTCGAGGGAGACGGCCAGGTGGGCGCCGCGTTTGGTCCCGGCCACGGCGTGCACCTCGTCCACGATCACCGTGCGGACCCCGGCCAGCGCCGCGCGGGCCTGCGAGGTGAGCATGAGGTACAGCGACTCGGGCGTGGTGATGAGGATGTCCGGCGGATCCTGCTGCAGGCGCCGTCGCTCGGCCGCCGGGGTGTCTCCGGAGCGCACACCCACCCGGACGCGCGGCACGGGCCTGCCCTGGTGTGCGGCGGTCTGTGTGATGCCCACCAGCGGGGCCCGCAGGTTCCGCTCCACGTCCACGCCGAGCGCCTTCAGCGGCGAGACGTAGAGGACGCGGGTGGCCGCCGTCCCCTCGGCGGCGGGCTCGCGCACGAACGAGTCGAGCGCCCAGAGGAAGGAGGAGAGGGTCTTGCCTGAGCCGGTCGGCGCGATCACCAGTGCGTGCCGCCCGGAGGAGATCGCGTCCCACGCGCCGAGCTGGGCCGGCGTCGGGGCCTCGAACGCGCCCGTGAACCAGGCGCGCGTGGGCTCGGTGAACCGGCCCAGGACGACGTCGGCCGCGGGCGTGGCCGAGCCCGCTGCGGTCTCCGCGGGCCCGCTCATGCGTGGTGGTATGGTCGGCCGGCGGAGATCTCCTGGGCTCGGTAGACCTGCTCCGCCAGGATCAGCCGCACGAGCTGGTGCGGGAAGACGAGCGGGGACAGGGACCAGACGCGGTCCGCGCGGGCGTGGACCCGGGCGTCCACCCCGTACGCGCCTCCGATCACCATCGTCACCGGGGCGCCGACGTCGAACCGGCTCTGCAGGTGCCGCGCCAGACCCGGCGAGTCGAACGCCGGCCCCCGCTCGTCCAGCAGGATCAGGTGCTCGTCCGCGCCGACCGCGCCCAGGATCCGGTCCGACTCCTCCGTGCGCGCCGCCTCCTCCTGCCGCGCGGAGTGCGGCAGCAGGCGCCACGAGAGGTCGTAGGGCCTCTTGAGGCGCCGCTCGTAGCGGTCGATCCCGTCGACGACCCACGCCTCATGCTTCTTGCCGATGGCCAGCACCCGAACAGACATGGCCCCATGATCGCACCGGCGGCGGACAGGGTACGGGGGTCGGCCCCCGCCGCTCGGTTACGCTCGCCGGGGCGGGGTGCCCGGCCCCGCACCGGAAGGGGGCCCATGACGTCGACGGCTCGCTCTGCGCGGGTGTCCCGCCGCGCCGCGCTCGGCCTCGGGGTCGGCGCCCTCGCGGTGGGCGGGGTGGCCGTCGTCACCGACCTGGCCGGCGCGCCCGCCGGGCCGCTGGGCGCCAACGCGACGGCCCTGTACGGCATGCGCAGCTCCACCGGCCATACGTACGCGGCCCTGCCCGGGCGCGCCGGACGCATCGACGTGTACCGGCCGCCGGGCCAGGGGCCGTTCCCGGTCCTCGTGTGGAACGCGGGTTCCGGCTGGCGCAGCGACCGCGGCTACAGCGACGGCGCCGACGTCGCCCGCGGCCTGGTCCCGCACGGCTACGCCGTCGCCGCGTTCTCGGTGCGCAGCTCGAAGCAGGGCACGTTCCCCGCCCAGGTGGAGGACGCGACGGCGGCGGTCCGCTGGGTGCGGCGCAACGCCCCGGGCCTGCAGCTGGACGCGGGGCGGGTGGCCGTGGCCGGCTCGTCGTCGGGCGGCTGGAACGCCCTCATGGCCGGCCTCACGGGTGGCCAGGACCTGGACCGGGAGCAGGTGCCGCCGCCCGGCCGGGAGGTGCCCGACGGCGGCCACGCGATCCCGGAGGAGGACCGCGTCCAGGCGATCGTGGACTTCTTCGGCCCCACGGACTTCCTGACGATGAACCGCCAGATGCTCCCGGGCGCGTGCGCGGACTACAACCGCGCGAACCGGCTGAAGCACTGCCACCTCGACGACCGCAGCACCAAGTCGGACATGCTGGGGGTGCCGGTCCTGGCTTCGGGCGGCCTGACCCGGCTGGCCTCCCCGATCACCCACGTGCGCCCGGACTCGCCGCCCCTGCTGGTCGTCCACGGGCGCAAGGACGTCACGGTCCCGTGGGGGCAGAGCCTCGAGCTGTACCGGGCCGCCGAGGCCGCCGGACTGCGCACCGCGTTCTACTCGGTGGCCGAGGGCGGCCACGACCTGGGCATGATGACCGCGAAGACCCGCAGCGCGGAGGTGCTCCGCAACGGTGTGCCGGCCAGCGCCGTGCACGCCACCATCTCGTGGTCCGCGGTGGCCTCGTTCCTGGACGCCGTCCTGCCGCGCTGAGCCGGCGGCCGGACCCGCCCCGGCATGGCGAAAGCCCGGGAGCACGAGGCTCCCGGGCTTCACATCTGGCGGTGACGGTGGGATTTGAACCCACGGTACGGGGTTACCGTACACAGCATTTCGAGTGCTGCACCTTCGGCCGCTCGGACACGTCACCAGACCAGGACACCCTACCCGAGCCGCGGCGGCGCGCCCAAACCAGCCGCCCGCCGTCGTCGGGCGCGGGCGCGTTCAGTCGCGCTGGGCGGCGAAGAACCCCCGCAGCAGCGCCGCGCTCTCCTCGGAACGGACGCCGGCGCGGACCTGCACCCGGTGGTTGAAGCGGGGGTCGCGGACCACGTCCAGCACCGAGCCGCACGCGCCCGCCTTCGGGTCCCACGCCCCGAACACGACGCGCGGGATGCGGGCCAGCAGCAGCGCACCGGCGCACATGGGGCAGGGCTCGAGGGTCACCACGAGGGTGCAGTCCGTCAGGCGCCAGCCGTCGCCCGCCCCGGCGGCGGCCCGCAGCTCCGCCCCGCGGCGCAGCGCGAGGACCTCGGCGTGGGCGGTGGGGTCGTGGTGCTGCTCGCGCTCGTTCCCGACGACGGCCAGGACGGTCCCGTCGCCGGCCACGAGGGCGGCACCGATCGGCACGTCGCCGGCCGCTCCGGCCGCGCGGGCGGCCCGGAGTGCCAGGCCCATCCACGCGTGCTCCTGCTCGGCCGTGGGCGCGGGGGAGGGGGCGGGGGCGGACACGCGGCCAGCCTAGCGGCGGTGGCGGCGCCCCCGCGGGCGCGGGCACGGGCGGAGGGGCGCGCGCGGGCGGTACCGTGGGCGCCATGCGCGTCCACATCGTCGACCACCCGCTCGTGGCCCACAAGCTCAGCGTCCTGCGGGACAAGAAGACCCCGTCCATGATCTTCCGGCAGCTCACGGAGGAGCTCGTGATGCTGCTCGCCTACGAGGCGACGCGCGACGTGGCCATGGAGGAGGTGCGGATCGAGACCCCGGTGACCGAGACCACCGGCTTCCGGCTGGCCCGCCCGCGTCCGCTGGTCGTGCCGATCCTGCGCGCGGGGCTCGGGATGCTGGAGGGGATGACCAAGATGGCGCCGTCCGCCGAGGTCGGGTTCCTCGGCATGGCCCGCAATGAGGAGACGCTGGACATCGTCACCTACGCGGAGCGGCTGCCCGCCGACCTGTCCGGGCGTCACGTGTTCGTCCTGGACCCCATGCTGGCCACGGGAGGCACGCTGATCGAGGCCATCCGCTTCCTCTACCAGCGCGGCGCGGCGCGGGTCACCTGCCTCTGCCTGCTCGGAGCGCCCGAGGGCATCGAGCGGTTGGAGGCCTCGCTGGGCGACGTCGAGGTGGACCTGTACCTGGCCGCCGTCGACGAGCGCCTGGACGAGCGGTCCTACATCGTCCCCGGCCTCGGCGACGCCGGCGACCGGCTCTACGGTCTGGCGGAATGACCTGATCGGACCTCCGCGTCCGCCACGAGACGACCACGGCCCCCGCCCCCACCCGGCGGGGGCCGTGGTCGTCTCACGGGAGCGTCTCCGGCGGGGACGTCAAGCGGGGCCGCCAATGTGTCGTCCATCTAGTGGACGTCACGACCCGCTGTGACCCGTCATCATGGCGTCACATGGAAAACCTGGCAGTCTCCTGCATAAATATTCCGCATACTCATTGGTCCTGCGGCGCGCTCCCACCTGTTGAACAATGAGAGAGTCACGCGGGCGAGCCGAGCGACGGCGCGACACTATTCCGATCCGCGAATAGTGATGTTGAGCACATTCAGGACTCTTCTTCTCAAATAATGAGACAAAAGTGCGAACGTTACTTGCCAGTCCCCTCGGTGAAGTCACATTCTTGTCATGTGACGCCTCGTCCGCCGCACCGACCGAGCGGTGGAGGGGCCATGAGCCGAAAGAGGAGTGGTGGCCATGGGTCAGTCCGCCGGATACGTGCACATCTCCGTCCGCAACGCGCAGCGCCGGGCCGACGGCATGTCCCGCCGAGGCCAGGCCCGCGCAGGCCTGCGCCTGGCCGGTGGCACCGACGCCCCCGACTCCCAGACGGCGCCGACGCCGGTCCTGGCGCCGAACGGCATCCCGGGTCCCCAGGCGGTGGCCCGGGAGAACGAGGCCCGTGGGTTCGTCATCTACGTGGGCATGGACGAGCTGGCCGCCTCGGCCGCCGGCACCTCCCTCACGCGGCTGGCCAATGAGCTGCGCCACTACGTGGAGTCCCTCGTCCCCGGGGCGGAGTCGCACGCCGCCGTCGCCCTGGCCCCCGCCGGCGCGGAGGGCCGCGACATCGAGGTCGTGCGCCAGGTGCTCGGCGACCCGACCGTGCAGGGCGGCACCCGTCCCGACCTGGCGCAGGCGCCGGCCCCCGTGTCCACGCGCCAGCCCGGTGTGCTGATCGATCTGTCCCGGCGCGAGGTGCAGCTGGACGGTGAGTCGCTGAACCTCACCTTCAAGGAGTTCGAGCTCCTGAACTACCTCGTGGAGAACGGCGAGCGCACCGTCGGCCGCGAGGAGCTGCTCGACGCCCTGTGGCGCAACGCCGACGAGGTGCCCAACGAGCGCACCATCGACGTGCACATCCGCCGCCTGCGCGCCAAGCTCGGCCGCCTCGCGAACACCGTGCGCACCGTGCGCGGCCAGGGCTACCGCTTCTACCGCCACCCCGAGGTGGTCGTGTGGGCGGCGCCGGAGTACAGCATCTGACCCGCGCCCGCCCGTGTCCGACGACGGCCCCCGCTCACCCGAGCGGGGGCCGTCGCCGTAGCCTGGCCGCATGAGCACCGCCGACGCGAAGACCCTGATCGTCCTCCGGCACGCCAAGGCCGGCTGGCCCGACGCGGCCGACGACCATGCCCGCCCGCTCGCCGAGCGAGGCCACGCCCAGGCGCCCGCCGCCGGCGACTGGCTCCGCGAGCACGACCTCGTCCCGGACGCCGTCGTGTGCTCCGATGCGCTGCGCACCCGTCAGACGTGCGTGTGGGTGTGCGAGCGCCTGGGCGAGCTGGCACCCACGCCCTACCTGGACCCGCGGCTCTACGGCGCCGACGCGGCGCGGGCCCTGGCCGTCGTCAACGAGACGGAGGAGACCACGCGACGGCTGCTGGTGGTGGGCCACATGCCGTGGGTGCAGGAGCTGGGCATGCGGCTGATGAGCCTGGACTCGGACCAGGACGCGGCGCTGCGCATGAGCGAGCACTACCCGACGCTCGGGATGCAGGTGTTCCGGGTGGAGAAGCCGTGGGCCGAGCTCGACGGCCGCGACGCCGCCCTGACGCACTTCGTGGTTCCGGGGCGCTGACCTCCGCGGCGGCGCGCGTGGCAGAGGCGCGCCGACATGACGAAGGCCCCGCTCCAGCAGGAGCGGGGCCTTCCGATCGTGCGCCCAAAGGGATTCGAACCCCTGACCTTCTGTTCCGTAGACAGACGCTCTATCCAGCTGAGCTATGGGCGCATCATCCGATCCGCCGGAGCGGCTCGAACTCGTAGAACACTACAGGACCTCTCCGGCGAAGTGCAAATCGACGGTCTGCGGCGGTCTGTGTCGGGGGTGTGGCGGGGGCGCGGCCATGATAGCCGGGCTCGGGTACCATGGCAGGACCGTGCGGCCACAACGATGTGGTGCGCGCTTCGGCGGTGCACGCATCGGAGTGGACGGGACGGAACGGCCCCGGACCCCAATGGGAGGACTCTCCACCATGGCTGACAACGCCACCACCTCGTTCGCGGATCGCGCCCTGGCGGACGCGCCCACGGACTACGCCCAGCTGCGCGAGTGGGTCGCTCAGATTGCAGAGCTGACGCAGCCGGACTCCGTCCAGTGGGTCGACGGCTCCGAGGAGGAGCGCGACCGCCTCGCGGACGAGCTCGTGGCGGCGGGCACCCTGACCCGCCTGGCCGAGGACAAGTTCCCCAACTCCTTCGCCGCGTTCTCCGATCCCGCCGACGTCGCACGCGTGGAGGACCGCACCTTCATCTGCTCCGAGAAGGAGGAGGACGCCGGCTTCACCAACAACTGGATGGACCCGGCGAAGATGCACGGCATCCTCGACGACGCGTTCACCGGCGCCATGCGCGGCCGCACCATGTACGTGATCCCGTTCGTGATGGGCCACCTCGACGCCGAGGACCCGAAGTACGGCGTGGAGATCACCGACTCCGCCTACGTGGTCCTGTCGATGCGCATCATGGCCCGCATCGGCCAGGACGTGCTGGACAAGATGTCCCGCGAGCAGGCCTTCTACGTGCCGGCCGTGCACTCCGTGGGCGCCCCGCTGGAGCCGGGCGAGCAGGACGTGCCGTGGCCGTGCAACGAGACCAAGTGGATCGTGCACTTCCCCGAGGAGCGCTCCATCTGGTCCTTCGGCTCCGGTTACGGCGGCAATGCCCTGCTCGGCAAGAAGTGCTACGCGCTGCGCATCGCCTCCGTGATGGCCCGGGACGAGGCCTGGCTCGCCGAGCACATGCTGATCCTCAAGCTGACCAACCCCGAGGGCCGGTCCTACCACATCACCGGCGCCTTCCCGTCGGCCTGCGGCAAGACCAACCTCGCCCTCATCGACCCCACGATCGAGGGCTGGAAGGCCGAGACCCTGGGCGACGACATCACCTGGATCCGCGCCGGCAAGGACGGCGAGTTCCGCGTGATCAACCCGGAGACCGGCTACTTCGGCGTCGCCCCCGGCACCGGCTGGTCCACCAACCCGAACGCCATGCGCGCGATCTCCAAGGGCAACTCCATCTTCACCAACGTCGCCCTCACCGACGACGGCGGCGTGTGGTGGGAGGGCATGACGGACGAGGTCCCCGAGCACCTCACCGACTGGCGCGGCAACGACTGGACGCCCGAGTCCGGCACCCCGGCCGCCCACCCGAACTCCCGGTTCTGCACGCCCATCGAGCAGACGGACATGCTGGCCGACGAGTACCGCGACCCGCGGGGCGTGAAGCTGGACGCCATCCTGTTCGGCGGCCGCCGCAAGACCACCGTTCCGCTGGTGACCGAGGCCTTCGACTGGGAGGACGGCATCCTCAAGGGCGCCACCCTCTCCTCGGAGACCACCGCGGCCGCCGCCGGTGCCGTGGGCGTCGTGCGTCGCGACCCGATGGCCATGCTGCCGTTCCTCGGCTACGACGCCGGCGACTACCTGGCCCACTGGGTCAGGGAGTCCGGCAAGGCCGACCCGGAGAAGCTGCCGCGCATCTACCTGGTCAACTGGTTCCGCCGCAACCGCGACGGCGGCTTCGCCTGGCCCGGCTTCGGCGAGAACTCGCGCGTCCTGAAGTGGGTCGTGGAGCGCCTCGAGGGCAAGGCCGAGGCCGAGGAGACCCCGATCGGTCTCGTGCCGGCCGCGGGCTCGCTCGACCTGTCCGGCATCGAGGTGTCGGCCGAGGACCTCGAGGACGCCCTCAAGGTCGACGCCGCGGAGTGGGCCGAGGAGAACGAGCTCATCGAGCAGTGGCTCGGCCGGTTCGGCGAGTCGCTGCCCGCCGTCGTGCGCGAGCGCTTCGAGGCGCAGAAGGCCCGGTTCGCCCAGGCCTGACCGGCCCGGCCGACCACGACGGCCCCCCACCTCCGCGCTGAGGTGGGGGCCGTCGTCGCGCCCGGGGTGACGCCGGGGTGGGTGAGCCGCCTCCCACTGCCGCCGGATTTCCCGCGCTCTTGCTCTGACGTGGACGTCCTCTCAGAGTCTCGTTCGGTTTCCTCCCAGGAAACGAGGCGTATAAATGTGCCCGTGCGTGGGCCGTTCCGACCCCGCCGGGCACACCTCATGAAGGAGCACACATGCATCTGCAGCCCAAGGACCTCGAGAAGCTCCTGGTGGTGGTGGCCGCCGACCTGGCGCGCCGTCGCCAGCAGCGCGGCCTCAAGCTGAACCATCCGGAGGCGATCGCGATCATCACCTATGAGCTGATGGAGGGCGCGCGCGACGGCCGCAGCGTCGCCGACCTCATGAGCTGGGGCAGCACCATCCTCACCGTCGACGACGTCCAGGAGGGCGTGGCCGACATGATCTCGATGGTCCAGGTCGAGGCGACCTTCCCCGACGGCACCAAGCTCGTCACCGTCCACGACCCCATCCGCTGAACCGGACCCAGGAGGAGACCATGAAGCCCGGAGAGTACGTCCTCGCCGACGCCCCCGTCGTCTGCAACCCCGGCCGTGAGGCTGTCGAGCTGTCCGTCACCAACCGGGGCGACCGCCCCGTGCAGGTCGGCTCGCACTTCCACTTCGCCGAGGCCAACCGCGCCCTCGACTTCGACCGTCAGGCCGCCCTCGGCTGCCGCCTGGACATCCCGGCCGGCACCGCCGTGCGGCTCGAGCCCGGCGACGAGACCACCGTCAAGCTCATCCCCCTCGGCGGCGACCGCGTCGTCTACGGCTTCCGGGACATGGTCGACGGTTCGCTCGACCCCCACGAGGCAGCCGGCCTCCACGCCGCGCCCGCCGCTCCCGCCACCCCGGCCCGTCACGAGTCCGCCGCGGGCGACGCCCCGTCGCCGCTGAAGGAACGCGCCGGCTTCGACAACGAGACCCGCTGAGTCCGCAGAGAGGACACACCATGAGCTTCGAGATCAGCCGAGAGCAGTATGCGAGCCTCTACGGACCCACCACCGGCGACGCGATCCGCCTGGCGGACACCGAGCTGTTCGCCGTCGTCGAGGAGGACCTGACCACGCCCGGCGAGGAGGCCGTCTTCGGCGGCGGCAAGGTCATCCGCGACGGGATGGGCCAGAACAGCCAGCTCGTCCGCGACGTCGGCGTCCCCGACCTGGTGATCACCAACGTCGTGGTCATCGACTGGACCGGCATCTACAAGGCCGACATCGCCGTGCGCGACGCGCACATCGTGGCCATCGGCAAGGCCGGCAACCCACACACCATGGACGGCGTAGACATCGTGATCGGGGTGGCCACCGACGTCATCTCCGGCGAGGGCAAGATCCTCACCGCCGGCGGCATCGATACCCACGTGCACTTCATCAGCCCGGACCAGATCGAGACCGCGCTCTCCTCCGGTCTGACCACCATGATCGGCGGCGGCACCGGTCCCTCCGAGTCGTCGAAGGCCACCACCATCACCCCCGGCGAGTGGAACATCCACACCATGCTCCGCTCGTTCGAGCACTGGCCCATGAACTTCGGCCTGCTCGGCAAGGGCCACGGCTCCTCCATCTCCCCGATGGCCGAGCAGATCCGTGCCGGCGCCATCGGCCTGAAGGTCCACGAGGACTGGGGCGCCACGCCGTCGTCCATCAACACCGCCCTGCAGGTGGCGGACGAGTACGACGTCCAGGTGGCCATCCACACGGACACCCTCAACGAGTCCGGCTTCGTGGAGGACACCCGCGCCGCGATCGACGGCCGCGTGATCCACACGTTCCACACCGAGGGCGCCGGCGGCGGCCACGCCCCGGACATCATCGAGCTGGCGCAGTATCCGAACATCCTGCCCGCCTCCACCAACCCGACCCTGCCGTACACGACGAACACGGTCGAGGAGCATGTGGACATGCTCATGGTGGCGCATCACCTGAACGCGGACCTGCCGGAGGACGTGGCCTTCGCTGACTCCCGCATCCGCCAGGAGACCATCGCGGCCGAGGACGTCCTGCAGGACATGGGCATCTTCTCCATGACCTCCTCCGACTCCCAGGCGATGGGCCGCGTCGGCGAGGTGCTGATCCGCACGTGGCAGGTCGCGGACTCCATGAAGCGTCAGCGCGGCCCGCTGCCCGAGGACGAGGGCACCGCGGGGGACAACCACCGCATCAAGCGCTACGTGTCGAAGTACACCATCAACCCCGCCATCGCCCACGGCATCGCCGATTCGGTCGGCTCCGTGGAGGTCGGCAAGTTCGCCGACCTCGTGCTGTGGGAGCCGCAGTTCTTCGGGGTGAAGCCGGACCTGGTCATCAAGGGCGGGCAGATGGCCTACGGGGTCGTGGGCGACCCCAACGGCTCCATCCCGACGCCACAGCCCCGCTGGTACCGCAGGTCATTCGGCGCGTACGGCCAGGCCGTGCACACCTCTGCCATCACCTTCATGTCCGAGGCGTCCATCCGGGCCGGCGTGCCGCGCGCCCTGGGGCTGCAGAAGACCATCCGCGCCGTGCACGGCATCCGCGACCTCACCAAGGCGGACATGCGCCACAACGGCGAGACGCCCCGCCTCGAGGTGGACCCGGAGACGTACGAGGTCTGCGTGGACGGGGAGCCCGTCACGTGCGAGCCGCAGGACGTCCTGCCCATGGCCCAGCGCTACTTCCTGTTCTGAGAGAGGGGACCGCATGATCGTCACCGAGATCCTCGGCAACGTCCACGACGACGCCGGCGCCACCCTGGTGGGCGACCGCCACCGGGAGCAGGTGCACCTCGAGGGCTCCGCCCTCGTCAAGCGCATCCAGCGGCTGCGCACCGACCACGGCAATGAGTACGGGCTGCGTCTGCCCGCCGGGTCCCCGGACCTGCGGGACGGCGACATCCTGACCGTCGACGACGAGGGCGAGCGCGGCAACGCCGTGATCGTGCGCGTGCTGTCCACGGACGTGCTGGTGATCTCGGCGCGATCGCTGCGCGAGATGGCGTTCGTGGCGCACAGCCTGGGCAACCGGCACCTGCCGGCCCAGTTCTTCGACGCGGACGGGCCCTTCGGCCGGGACGCGATGGTGGTGCAGTACGACCACACCGTCGAGGACTTCCTGCGCGCCCACGACGTGCCCCACGAGCGGCAGGAACGCGTCATGGACGTGCCCTTCCGCCATGCCGAGCACACCCACTGACATGGCCGGGACCACCTCCACGGCGGCGCCGGGCGTCCCGTCCGGCGTCGCCCTCCTGGGGATGCTGCAGCTGACGGACTCCGCGCTGCCCACGGGCGCCTTCAGCCACTCCCTGGGCCTGGAGACCTACATGAGCGACGGCCGGGTCGAGGGCGAGGAGGACTTCGCCGCCTGGCTGGAGATGTTCGTGGAGCAGCAGCTCACGTTCACGGACGCGCTGGCGGTCCGCCTGGTCTACGCGGCGGAGAATTTCGACGCCGTCGCGGACCTGGACGAGCTCGTCACCGCGCAGGCGCTCCCCGCCCAGATCCGCGAGGCGGGGCGCACGATGGGGCGGCGACTGCTGCGCATCGGCGCCCCCGCCTACCCGGGGGACTGGGTCCGCCGCTACCACGAGGGGGTCGAGGCGGGCACGCTCGACGCCCACCAGGCCCTCGTCTGGGGCGTCATCGCCCGGGAGATCGGGGTGCCCGTCGAGGAGGCGGTGGCCGCGCACCTGCACGCCTCCGTCATGTCGCTGACGCAGAACGCCGTCCGCGGCATCCCGCTGGGCCAGGACGCGGGCCAGCGGGTCGTCCGCCGGGCCCAGGAGTGGGTCCTGCGGGCCGTCGAGGTCTCCCGTGACCTCGACCCCGACGACCTCGGGGCCATCGCCCCGGGGCTGGAGATCGCCCAGATGCGGCACGAGCGGCAGCGCGCCCGCATGTTCATGAGCTGAGCGGCCCGCGCACCACACCGGGCCGGCCGTACCCCGCGCGGGGCCGGCCCGGCACCACCGACACACACAGAAGGAGAACACCATGGATCCCGTGATCATCGGCATCGGAGGCCCCGTGGGGGCCGGCAAGACCCAGCTCGTGGAGCGCCTCACCCGCGCGATGAGCGAGGAGATCTCGATGGCCGCCATCACCAACGACATCTACACGATCGAGGACGCCAAGATCCTCTCCCGCACCTCGGTGCTCCCGGAGGAGCGGATCGTGGGCATCGAGACGGGCGGCTGCCCCCACACCGCCATCCGCGAGGACACCTCCATGAACGAGGCGGCCATCGAGCAGCTCAAGGCCCGTTTCCCGGACCTTCAGGTGATCTTCGTGGAGTCCGGCGGCGACAACCTCTCGGCGACCTTCAGCCCGGAGCTCGTCGACTTCTCGATCTACATCATCGACGTCGCCCAGGGTGAGAAGATCCCGCGCAAGGCCGGCCAGGGCATGATCAAGTCGGACCTGTTCATCGTCAACAAGACGGACCTGGCCCCGTACGTGGGCGCCGACCTGTCCGTCATGGAGTCCGACTCGAAGGTGTTCCGCAAGGACCGCCCGTTCGCCTTCACGAACCTCAAGACCGACGAGGGCCTGGACGTCGTCATGGACTGGATCCGCAACGACGTGCTGATGGCAGACCTTGGCTGAGGGCCTCACCGGCGAGCTGCGCCTGCGCGTCGCCGTCCGCGGCGGCCGCTCCGTGGCCGCCCGGCAGTTCCACCAGGGGGCGCTGCGCGTGCTGCGCCCCCATTACCTGGACCGGTCCGGGCAGGTCTCCTACACCGTGATCAACCCCGGCGGCGCCTACTTCGGCGCCGACCGGTACGGGATCGAGGTCGACGTCGAGGAGGATGCCTCCCTGCTGCTGACCACGCAGTCCGCCACGAAGGTCTACCGCACCCCGCAGGGCCCCGCCCGGCAGGACATGACCCTGCGGCTGGGACCCGGTGCCGTCCTCGAGTACGTGCCCGACCAGCTGATCGTGTACCGGGGCGGGTCCTATCTGCAGGACACCCGCGTGGTGATGGACCCCTCCGCCTCTGTGCTGCTGGCCGAGGTGATCACCCCCGGGTGGTCGCCCACCGCCGAGCCGTTCCGCTACGACCGGCTCGGCATGCGCACGGAGGTGACCGTCGATCCCGGCGGGGACCCCCGCCGGCTCGTCGTGGACCAGCTCCGGCTCCACCCCGCGGAGGGCCAGGGCCTGACCGGGATGGGCATGCTCGAGGGCCACTCCCACACCGGGCAGCTGCTGGTCGCTGACCGTCGGCTGGACGCGGACCTCGTCGCCGAGCTCACGGAGGTCGTCGACGCCTCGGACACGGTCTCCGGCATCACCCGGGCGGGCACGGGCCGCGCCCACGGGGTGGACTGCGTGAGCGTGCGCTCCCTCGCCGCCTCCACCGGCCGCATCACCGCCCTGCACCACGCGCTCGCGGACCTGCTCCGTGCCCGCTGGCGGGACCAGTCCCCGCTCGCCCTGCGCAAGTACTGACCCACCCCATCCGTGCCCGCCGAGGAGGAGGACCCCCTATGAGCCATGCCGTCCCGACCGCCGTGACGCCCCACAGGACAGCCGCCCCGGAGCGACCGCTCCGGGTGCGGGTGGCGGCCGTCTACGCAGTGGTGGTGGCGCTCCACGTCCTCGCCGCGGCGCTGCTGCTGGGCGGGTACGGCGGAGCGTCGCCCTCGCCCGTGCTCCTGGCCGCGCTCGTCACCGCCTACGGGGCGGGGCTCAAGCACAGCTACGACTGGGACCACATCTCCGCGATCGACAACTCGACGCGCAAGTTCGTCTCCGAGGGCGGCAGCCCGGCCGGCGTGGGCCTGGCGTTCAGCCTGGGCCACTCCCTCGTGGTGACTCTCGCGGCGGTCTTGGCCGTCGCCGGGGCGGGGCTCATGCAGGGGGCCTTCGCCGATGGGTCGCCGGCGAACCGGGTGCTCGGACTGATCGGCACCGGCGTGTCCGGTGGCTACCTGCTGCTGCTCGGCGTGTACAACGGCGTCTCGGCGCTGCGGCTGCGCCGGGCGTCCGCAGTACGGCGTCCGGGCCCGGCGGAGGAGCCCACGGGTCTGGTCACGCGCCTCCTGCGGGCCCCGCTGCGCCGTGTGCGCTCCCCGCGGGACATCTTCGTCATCGGGTTCCTCTTCGGCCTGGGCTTCGACACGGCCACGACCATCGGCCTGCTGCTGCTGGCCGTGTCCGTCTCCGCCGCCGGCATCCCCCTGGTGACCCTGCTGGCGCTGCCGGTGGCGTTCACCGCCGCCATGACGCTCTGCGACACCACCAACGGGCTGGGCATGATGCGGCTCTACTCGAGCGCTCTGCAGCAGTCCGAGCGCCGGCGCCGCTTCAACCTCGTCGTCACCTCCGTGTCCGCGGTCTCGGCCCTGTTCATCGCGGTGCTCACCCTCGGCGCGTTCGTCCATGAGCTGCTGGGCTTGACGGACCCGGTGACCACCTGGCTGGCGGAGGTGGACCTCGGCCACGCGGGACTGGCGCTCGTCGGCGTCTTCGTTCTCATCTGGCTGTGCGCCGCCCTGCTCGAGCACCGGCGCGGCCGGGTCTGTCCCGTGGGGGATGGGGCATGACGACGTCGACCACGGCTCCGTCCCGATCCCCCCGTGCGCCGCGTCCCCTCGGGACGGCCCTCCGCACGGTGCTGCGCGGGGTGTCCCAGATCTTCTTTCTGGAGAACTCCCTGAGCGGCGCGCTGATCCTGGGTGCCCTGGCGCTGATGCACCCCTGGGCGGCGGTGACGACGGCCCTGGGCTCCGCCGTGCAGGCGCTGTGCTCGGCCGTCCGGCACCCCGACGAGACCGAGGACGACCTGCGGGCCCGGGCGGTCGTGCTCGGCGACGAGGCGCGGCACGGGATCATGGGCTACAACGGCGCGCTCGTGGGGGCCGCCGCGGCGCTCGTCTTCGCGCCCACCCCCCTCACAGCCGTGCTGGCCACGGTGGTCGGCGCCGCAGCCTGCGTCCCCGTGCACGTGCTCGTGGCCCGGCTCTTCGCGACCCGGCCCCTGCGCTCCGCGGGACTCCCGGTGTCCACCGCCCCGTTCTGCCTGACCGCGGGCATGCTGACCCTCCTCACGGCCGCCCTCGCCGGGCCCTCCGCCCCGCTGACCTCATCCGGGTCCCCGTGGCCCGGTCTCGGCCTGGGACTGCTCAACAGCTTCGCGGAGGTGGTCCTGGCGGACGGCGCTCTCCCGGGCGCGCTGATCCTGGCGGCCCTCTTCGTGGGGTCCTGGCGGGTGGGGCTCTACGGGCTGTTCGGCGCGGTGGCCTCCTTCGCCGCGGCCCGTCTCATCGTGGGGCACGAGCTCACGGACGTGTCCACGGGCCTGTGGGGGTACAGCTCCGTGCTCGTCGCCATCGCGCTCGGCGCGGTGGTCCAGGGGCTCGGCGGCTGGCGACGGCGGGTGCCGCTCGTCGTCGTCGGCGTGGCGCTGAGCCTGGCCTTCCAGCACGTGCTGGTGGAGACCGCGATCCCGGTGTTCACCTGGCCTTTCCTGCTGGGCATGTGGGCCACGCTGCTGCTGGTCGCCGGGGCGCGGCGGGCGGCCGGCCGGGGCTGAGACCCGACGTCCGGAGGAGGGCCGGATCAGGCGGCGAGCCAGAGGTCCGGGCCGAAGATCTCGTAGCGGATGGACGTCGCGGGCACGCCGGCGTCGATCAGCTTCGAGCGGGTGGACTGCATGAACGCGAGCGGGCCGCACAGGATGTAGTGCCCGTCGCGGGGCA
This sequence comes from Micrococcus sp. GPGPB33, assembly GCF_037853785.1. NCBI lineage: Bacteria > Bacillati > Actinomycetota > Actinomycetes > Micrococcales > Micrococcaceae > Micrococcus > Micrococcus sp. GPGPB33. The sequence continues at coordinate 338,432 of NZ_JAQMWO010000002.1, read as the reverse complement.
GTTCGACGTCGTCGAAGTGCATCACACCCTCGACGGTCGTGACGCCCTCGGGGTCCTGCTCCGGCCGCACCCCGAGGAAGAGGCGGGCGTCGCCGTGCGGCAACGCCGCCAGGGACTCCGTCACCTGTTCGCGCAGGGCCACCGCCTCCCAGGACGCGTCGCCGTGGAAGAAGAGGACCTGGCGGTCCGAGCCCTGCTGGGCGAGCGCGTCCAGGATCGCGGCGGCCGGGGTGATGCCGATGCCGGCGGTGGCCAGGACCAGGGGAGCGGTGGAGTCCTCGTCCTCGAGGGTGATGTCGCCGTAGGGGTTGGACAGCTCGATGACGTCGCCGACCTCCACGTTCTGGATGAGCATGGGCGAGACCTCGCCGCCCTCGTCCAGCTTCACGGTGATGACACGTTCGGTGGTGGACTCGGCCTTCTCGGAGAGGGAGTACTGGCGGCACTGGCGCAGGCCGTCCTCGACCTTCAGGCGCACGGACACGTAGCCGCCGGCCCTGCCGCGGGACTGCGGGGTGTCGTCGGCCGGCTCGAAGCGGAAGGTGACGGCCGCGTTGCCGGTGGGCTCCTTCGCGACGACCCTCCAGTCCGTCCACATCCTGTCGTTGGCCTGCTGGGCGTAGAGGCCCTTCTCGATCTTGATGAGGGCGTCGGCCATGAGCCAGTAGACCTCGGTCCAGGCGTCGGCCACCGCGGGGGTGACGGCGTCGCCGAGCACCTCGCCGATGGCCCAGAAGAGGTTCTCGTAGACGATCGGGTACTGCTCCTCGACGATGCCGAGGGCGGTGTGCTTGTGGGCGATGCGGGACAGGACGGCCTCGGGCAGGGTGCCCGGGTTCTCGAGCAGGTGCACCGCGAACTTCACGATGGATCCGGCGAGGGCCTGGGCCTGCTCGCCGTTGCGCTGGTTGGCGCGGGAGAAGACGCCGTCGAGGAGCTCGGGGTGGGCCTCGAACATGTGGGCGTAGAACAGGGGCGTGATCTCCGGCATGTGCTCGGCGACGACGGCGGCGGTGGCCTCGATGACGGGGCGGGACTTCTCGGACAGCACGGGGGTCTCCGTCTCCTCGGTGGGGAATCTTGCGCTGATTTTGCCAGATTACACCCGGCCGTCGCCGCCGGGAACTCGCTCCCGGCCCGTTCCGTCAGCGCGCCACGGGGATCTCCGGCAGGCCCAGCAGCACGGGCCCGCCGACAGGCCCAGCGCTCACCAGATCCCGGATCCGCACGGTGTCGAGCTCGGCGAGGAAGGCCTCGCGTGCGCGGTGCAGGGCGCCGCGCAGGCGGCAGTCGCCGGCGTAGGGGCACGCCACCCCGGAGTCGCGCCCGGCGCAGTCGATCACCTCGTCGCGGCTGCTCAGCGAGCGCACGAGCTCGCCCACACGCTGGTCCAGACCGGCCGCGGCGATCATGGCCCCGCCGTGCCGACCGCGCAGCACCTCGATGGTCCCGCGGCGGCGCAGCTCGGCGACCGCCTTGATCACGTGGTTGTAGGGCACCTGGATCCGGTCCGCGATCTGCTGGCTGGTGAGCCGTTCGCCCTCGGCGGCCGCGAGCGTCATCAGCACCCGCAGGCAGACGTCGGTGTAGGCGCTCAGCTTCATCCCCCCATCATCCCACCGGTGCACGGCCCCGCCGCGCCTGCGGTGTCCGGGCCGGTTGGCATACTGACGCCATGGACGCCACCTCGCACCCCGACGCCGGCCCCCGCCTCCCCGAGACCTCCGCACCGGGGGGCGACGCCGCGCTGCACGAGGAGGCCCTGGCCGTCCTGCGTCGGCTCGTGGACCGGCCGGACGCGCGATTCAAGGACGGGCAGTTCGAGGCGATCGAGGCGCTCGTGGCCCACCGCCGCCGCGCCCTGGTGGTGCAGCGCACCGGCTGGGGCAAGTCCGCCGTGTACTTCGTGGCCTCCCTGCTGCTGCGCGCCCGCGGCGCAGGGCCCACCCTGATCGTCTCCCCGCTGCTCGCGCTCATGCGGGACCAGGTCGCGGCCGCCGCCCGGGCGGGCGTGCGCGCGGTGTCCGTGAGCTCGGCGAACGCCACGGAGTGGGACGAGGTCCGGGCCCGGCTCGCGGCGGACGAGGTGGACGTGCTGCTGATCTCGCCCGAGCGCCTCACGAACCCCCGGTTCCGGGACGAGCAGCTGCCGGACCTCGTGGCGCGCATGGGCCTGCTCGTGGTGGACGAGGCCCACTGCATCTCCGACTGGGGCCACGACTTCCGGCCGGACTACCGCCGCATCCGGGACCTGATCGGGCTGCTTCCCGCCGAGGGGCCGCGCGCGGTGCCCGTGCTGGCCACCACCGCCACGGCCAACGCCCGTGTGGTGGCGGACGTGGTGGAGCAGCTCGGCGTCGCCTCCGAGCAGGACGTGTTCGTGCTCCGCGGCCCCCTGGCCCGCGCCTCGCTGCGCCTGGGCGTGCTGCGCATGCCCAGCCCGGCCGCGCGCCTGGCCTGGCTCCTCGACCACCTCGGGGACCTGCCGGGCTCCGGGATCGTCTACGCCCTCACCGTCTCCGCCGCCGAGGACACGGCGCGCGCCCTGCGCGAGGCGGGGCACGAGGTGGTCGCCTACACGGGCCGCACGGACCCGGAGCGTCGCGCCGAGATCGAGGAGGACCTCAAGGCCAACCGGGTGAAGGCCGTCGTGGCCACCTCGGCGCTCGGCATGGGCTTCGACAAGCCGGATCTGACGTTCGTGGTGCACCTCGGTGCGCCGGGCTCGCCCGTGGCGTACTACCAGCAGGTCGGCCGCGCCGGCCGCGGGACGGACCACGCGGACGTGCTCCTGCTGCCCGGGCCCGAGGACCGTCGCATCTGGGAGTACTTCGCCACCGCCTCCATGCCGGACGAGGGGCAGGCGCGCGCCGTGCTGGGGGCGCTCGCGGACCACGGCGGGGCCCTCTCCGTGGCGGCGCTCGAGCCGTCCGTGCGGATCAAGCGCACCTCCCTGGAGCTGCTGCTCAAGGTCCTCGCCGTGGACGGGGCGGTCGAGCGGGTGGGCGGCGGCTGGCGCGCCACCGGGCGGGAGTGGACGTACGACGCCGAGCGGTACGCCCGCGTGGCCGAGGCCCGCCGGGCCGAGGAGCGGCTCATGCTCGACTACCAGACCACGGACCGGTGCCGCATGGAGTTCCTGGCCCGCACCCTGGACGACCCCACCGCGGCGCCGTGCGGCCGCTGCGACGTCTGCGCCGGCCCCTGGTACCCGACGGGATCGGACGGGGCGGCGCGTGAGCGCGCGGAGGCCGCCCTGCGCCGCACCGGTGTGCCGATCGAGCCCCGTCGCATGTGGCCCTCGGGCATGGACCGGCTGGGCGTGCCCGTCAAGGGGCGCATCGCGTCCGAGTCGCAGGCCGAGGAGGGCCGCGCGCTCGCCCGCCTGACGGACCTCGGGTGGGGCACCGTCCTGCGGGACCTGCTGGACCGGGAGGACGCGCCGGTGCCGGAGGAGGTCCTGCGGGGCGCCGTCGACGTCCTGGCCGGCTGGGGGTGGCGGACGCGGCCGATCGCCGTCGTCGCGATGCCCTCGCGCACCCGCCCGCAGCTGGTGGGGTCGTTCGCCGAGGGGATCGCCCGGATCGGCCGGCTGCCGTTCCTCGGCTCGCTTGAGCACGCGCGCGGCGGCCCCACGGCCGGGCCGGGCGGCAACAGCGCCTACCGGCTCGGGTCCGTGTACGGCCGGTTCGCCGTCCCCGAGGCGATGGCGCAGATGCTGCGCACCGCCCCGGACGCCGGCCGCCACGGCCCCGTGCTGCTCGTCGACGACCTCGTCGACTCGCGGTGGTCGCTCGCCGAGGCTGCGCGGGTGCTGCGCGAGGCCGGCGCGCAGGGGGTGCTGCCGCTCGTCCTCGCCCAGGCCGGATGAGCCGCCGCGGTCAGCGCTCCGCGCGGACGATCGCCAGCACGGCGTCGCGGAGCGCCTCCATGGTGGCGGCCGTGCGGGCCTCGCCGTTGTAGCGCAGGAACGGCTCCGTGTTGGACGGGCGGAGGTTGAACCACCACGTGCCGTCCTGGGCGGCGACCGTGGTGCCGTCCATGCGGGTCACCGTGGTGGCCACCCCGGCGAAGTCCTCGTGCACGGCCCGGCCCTCGCCGACGCCCTCGCCCACGGCGGGGGCGAACTGCGCCACCACCGCGGCCACGGCGGCGTCCTTATCCGCGACCTGCGAGTTGATCTCTCCGGAGGCCACGTACGGCTCGTACTCCTCGGCCAGCTCGGACAGCGGCTGCTCCTGGCCGCCCAGGGCCGCCAGCACGTGCATGGCCGCCAGCATGCCGGTGTCCGCGTTGAAGAAGTCGCGGAAGTAGTAGTGCGCGGAGTGCTCGCCGCCGAACACGGCGGACTCGGCGGCCATGACCGCCTTGATGAAGGAGTGGCCCACGCGGGTCTCCACGGCCCGGCCCCCGTCGGCCGCCACGAGCTCGGGGACGGCGCGGGAGGTGATCAGGTTGTGGATGACCACGGGGGTCTGCTCGCCGTCGGCCTTCGCGCGGGCGATCTCGCGGCGGGCCACCAGGGCGGTGACCGCGGAGGGGGAGACCGGAGCGCCCTGCTCGTCGATCACGAAGCAGCGGTCGGCGTCGCCGTCGAAGGCCAGGCCGATGTCCGCACCGTGCCCCACGACGGCGGCCTGCAGGTCCCGCAGGTTCTCCGGCTCCAGAGGATTGGCCGGGTGGTTCGGGAAGGTGCCGTCCAGTTCGAAGTAGAGCGGCTCGATCTCCAGCGGCAGGGCGGCCAGCTCGGCGTCGCCGAGGACGGCCGGGGTGGTCTTGCCCGCCATGCCGTTGCCCGCGTCCACCACGACCTTCAGGCGGCGCACCCCCGTCAGGTCCACGAGCGAGCGCAGGTACGCGGCGTAGCCGGGGAGGATGTCCTCCTCCGTCACGGTGCCGGTGGTCTCGGCCGCGGGGATCTCACCGGCGTCGAGGTACGCCTGGGCCGCGTCGCGGATCTCGAACAGCCCGGTGTCCGAGGAGACCGGCACGGCGCCGGCCTGGGCCATCTTCATGCCGTTGTACTCGGCCGGGTTGTGCGAGGCGGTGAACACCACACCCGCGGCCTGCTTCACGCCCGCCGCGTAGTAGAGCATGTCCGTGGAAATCAGCCCCAGGGTGACGACGTCGGCGCCGCGGCGCGTGGCGCCCTCGGCGAAGGCCGTCATGAACGCGGGCGAGGAGGGGCGCATGTCCCCGCCGACCAGCACGGTCTGACCGGCCAGGCCCAGCACGTCCACGAAGGCCGCGCCCACCGCGCGGACGCTCTCCGCCGTGATGGACTCGCCCACGATGCCGCGGACGTCGTACGCCTTGAAGGAGTCGTGCAGGTCGAGGGAGGGGGTCGAGGTAGTCACCCGACCGATCGTAGTGGACAGCCTGGATACAGTGAGGGCGTGCCCCCGACCACTCCGCCCCCGAGCGCGGGGCCCCCGGCCGTCCCGCCGTCGGGACCCGCGCCGGCCGCTCCCGGGGAGCCCGCGTACCGCAGGCTGCTGATCGGGCTGTTCCTGGCGGGGGTGGCCACGTTCGCCCAGCTCTACTCCCCGCAGGGCCTGCTGCCGCTGGTCAGCGACGACCTGGGCGTCCCCGCGGACCGTGCCGCCCTGCTCGTCTCCGCCAGCACACTCGGCCTCGCCCTGTCGGTGGTGCCGTGGTCCGTGGCCGGGGACCGGTGGGGCCGCCGACGCGCCATGGTGGTCTCGATGGTCTCCGCCAGTGCGTGCGCGCTCACGGGCGTCCTCGCACCCACGTTCGAGGCCATGCTCGGCCTGCGCCTGCTCGAGGGCATGGCGCACGGGGGCGTCGCGGGACTCGCCGTGGCGCTGCTGGCGGAGGAGGTGGCCCCGCACGCGGTCGCGGCGGCCGCCGGCACCTACATCGCCGGCACCACCCTCGGCGGGCTCTCCGGCCGGCTCCTCGCCCTGCCCGTCGCGGAGGCGTCCTCGTGGCGCGGCGGGATGCTGGCCGTCACCGTGGTCGGGGTGCTGTGCACGGTCGGCTTCCTGGCGATCACGCCGCGTGCCCGACGTTTCACGCCGTCGCCCACCTCCCCGGCGACGCTCGTGCGCATCGTGCGCGGTCACCTGCGCTCGCCGGAGCTCGTCGCCGTCTACCTGCAGGGGGCGCTGCTGATGGGCGGGTTCGTGGCGCTGTACAACTTCGTGGGGTACCGCCTGCTCGACCCGCCGTTCTCCTGGACGCCGACGGCGGCCGGCCTCGTCTTCCTCGCCTATCTCGCGGGCACGTGGTCGTCGCCGCGCGCGGGCCGGCTGGCCGCGCGGGTGGGCCGGCTGCCCGTCCTGGCCGGCGCGACGGCGGCCATGGCCGCGGGCGTCGCCCTCACGTCGGTCCCGCATCCGGCGGTGCTGGTGCCCGCCCTCGTGCTCGTGACGGGCGCGTTCTTCGCCGCCCACGCCGTGGCCTCCGCGTGGTCCGGGACGGCCGCCCCCACGGGCCGCGCCCAGTCGACCTCCCTGTACAACTTCGCGTACTACGCCGGCTCGAGCCTCTTCGGCTGGCTGGGCGGCGTGTTCCACGAGTCCCACGGGTGGCCGGGGACGGTGCTGATGGTCCTGGCCCTGGTGCTGACCGCCCTGGCGAGCGCCGTCGTCGTGCTGCGCGGGCGCGGGACGGCCCCGGCGCGCTGAGCCGGGGCCGTCGTCGGGGCGGGTGTCAGTGGGTCGACCAGCCGAGGGCCTCGGCATCCGTGCCGGTGGCAGACCGGGCCTGGTCACGCCAGGCGGCGAGGACCTCCGGGTCCTGCAGCTCGAGCCACGCTCTCATCTGCTGGTAGGTCACGCAGTAGGTGTCCTCCTCGACGCAGACCTCCCGCATGACCTTCTCCACGGCCGGGTTGAACGCGTTGAGACCCCAGTCGTTGAAGTGGTTGCCGAAGACCAGCGGGGCGCGGTTGCCCGCGAACGCCGAGTCGTACATGTAGCGGTAGGTGCGGTACTGGAAGTCGGTGAGCCGGGCGACGTCCTCCGGGATGTCCTTGCCACCGTTGCCGGCGATCCAGAAGTTGTAGTCCATCGCCATCACGAACGGGCTGGCCGCACCCTTCTCGGCGAGCACGGGGGACCAGGCCATCGGCATCTCGAACTCCCAGATCCCGTCCTCCTGGTAGGGCCAGGCGACGCCGGAGGTGGCCGCGGCACGCGACGTGTCGTACTCGAGTCCGTTGTCCTTCCACATCGGGACGAGCTGGTCCCACTCCCCGTCGAGGCAGGGCAGACGTCCGCCCTTGACGTCCTCGGGGGTGACCTCCAGCGCCGGCAGGGAGCTGCCCGGGTTGTAGGCGCCGGGGTCGGAGAGGATGTCCGCGAACGAGCCGTACTCCTGCTCCCACTCGGCCGTGGACCACTGGTCGCCGCCGTATGTCGCAAGGGCGCACAGGTGGCCCGCGTAGTGGGTGCCGATCTCGTGGCCGGCGGCGTGGGCCGTGTTGATGTTCTCGATGCGCTGCGCCACCTCGGCCTCGTCGCCGCCGAACTCCGTGCCCACGTAGCCGGGAGTGTTGCCGGGCGCCGTGTAGTTCTCCCGGTTGGCGGTCTCGATGAGGTTGATCGCGGACTGGAACACCGTGAACTTCGCGTCGGAGTCCGCCGCCGCGTCCAGGAAGGTCTTCCAGCGAGCATCCTGACGGCCGCCGTCGAAGGAGAAGAGGACGAACTGCGGCGGGCGCTCCTCCGCCGTGAAGGCCCGCATCGGCACGCCCTCATGGGAGCGGGCGGCCAGGGGGACCGCGGGGTCCGCGGCGGCCGACGGCGAGCCCTCGCCGGACGACGCCGCAGCCTGTGAGGAGGCCGCATCCGAGGACCGTCCCTGCGACGACGAGGCCTCCGATCCGTCCGCAGATGCGGGCGACGAGACGGCAGCGTCCGTGGCGCTGGAGGACCCGGCCGTCGTCCCCTCATCCCCCTGCGGGGCGGCGCAGCCGGCCAGCACGAGGGCGAGCGCCACCGACGTCCCCCACCAGCGGCGTCGCCGGGGCGAGGGGGTGTCGACGGTGCGGGCGGACGGGCGGGGGAAGGACATGCGGTCTCCTGGCTCGGTCGAGTGGCGGGCGGAGTGTCTCCTCCCTGGCCGCCGTGACCAGACACGGAGAACTCCACTTTCTACCGTAGGCGAGGCCCTCGGTGGCTCTGGGGCCCTGGCAGAACTGTGACCAGGTTGTGATGTGGCGCCGCGGCCGCCGGCATGGCCCTCGCGGGCCACACCTAGAATGGAGGCATGGAATATCTCGTCCCTGTCCTCGCGGTGGTCGTCATCGGCGCCCTCGCGTTCACCGCCGCCCGGTGGATGTCGGCCGGTCGAGCGCGTCAGGCGGCGGACCAGCGCACGCCGTCCGGTCGCGGGCTGGACATCGGACCGGAGCGTGCGCGTCTGGCGGCGGGGCTGCTGGACGAGGACGCCCATCGGCGCGTGTATGGGCACATCGCCCAGAGCCGCGTGATGGAGGCCGTGCGCGACTACCGCGCCCACACCGGGCGCGGCCTGAAGGACGCCGTCATGGACGTGCAGTCCCTCGCCGTGCATCCGCAGGTCTACTCCGAGCCGGCACAGGAACCGGACGCCACGTCCGCCGGAGCTGCGGGGCCCGTTTCCGCTGGCCATGAGGAGCCCCACCGGGACGACGCGGCCCCGGCCGAGACCCCCGGGCCGGAGCGGCCCGGACAGGATTCGAGCGGGCAGCGGGAGCCGGACGCTCAGACGCCCGATCGCGAGACCTCTGACGCCGTGGCCGAGGACGACGCCCGGCAGGACACCGACCACGCCTCAGCCGCGCCGCGTCCGACGGCGACGCCCGCCGATGAGCTGACCACCCTGACCGTCCCGGCCGAGTGGACCGCCGCCCCCGCCGAGGAGGAGTTCCCCTTCGAGGTCGAGGTGATGCGGGGGACGGAGTCCGTCCGCCTCTCCTCGCAGGACCTGCCGCCGTGGCTGCGCGACCAGCTCTCCGCCATGGTGCGGGACGGCAACCTCGAGTCCGCCGCCGTCCAGCTGTCCAGCCACTCGGAGCTCTCCGTCCCGGAGGCGTACGAGCTGCTGCGCCGCATGCGCGAGCGTCGCGGGGAGGGCTAGTCACCAGCCGGTCGCCATGTCAGGTCGCCGCGCGCAGACGCGAAGAGGGCCGGAATCGCGTGGATTCCGGCCCTCTCTGGCGGAGACGGGGGGATTTGAACCCCCGGCCCGACTTTCGCCGAGCCCTTCATTAGCAGTGAAGTCCATTCGGCCGCTCTGGCACGTCTCCTCCGTCCGGCGCGCCTCGCACGGGGCGACGCGCGGTCAGACCGGTCCAGCTTAGCGCGCCAGGCCAGGGCAGGGCAAAGGAGCGACGTGCTCACGGTCGGACCACCACCGCGCACGAGCGGGGCCCCGGATCCATGGATCCGGGGCCCCGCGTGATCTGTCAGCCGTCCGGCCTGAGGCCGACGCGTCCGTTCAGATCAGATGCGATCCTTGCGGTCGTTGCGGCCGTCGAGGTCGCGATCGGTGGCGTCGCCGTCGACCTTGACGTCCTCGTGGCGGACCTCCTCGGTCACCGTCTCGGTGTCCTGCACCTGGCGCTTGCCCAGGGAGACCTTCTCGGCGTCCACGGTCTTGTTGACGACCGGGGTCTCCTCGTAGGTGGTCACCTCGACGTCGCCGTCGCGGCCGGCGGTGCGGGCCTCGGCGGAGTTCGGGTCGACGGACTCGCGCTCCACCACGACCTCCTCGCGGGTGACGGGCACCTCGACGGTCTCGGTGGTGGTGTAGGCCTGCTTGCGCAGACGGACGCGGCCGGAGGCGCGGCGCTCGGTGCCGACGTTCAGGTGCTCGTCCTTGACGACGACGGAGTCGGCGTCGGTCACGTCGCGGCGGTCATGGTCGGCCACGTCGCGGCGGTCGCGGTCGGTCACGTCGTGGCGGTCGCCGTCCACGACGGCCTCGTCGCGGCGGTCGGCCACGCCGGCCACGCCCGCAGTGCCAGCCACGCCAGCGGCGCCGGCGTCGGTGCGCACGTCGTCACGACGCACGTCGCCGTCGTAGTCCGCGGCGGAGTACTCCATGGAGTAGTACTCGTAGATGCGCTGCTCCTCCTCGGGGGTCAGCGAGCCGTCCGCGTCCACGTTCGGAGCATCCTTCACGAAGGACTTCTCGAAGGGCACCGTGATGCCGTCGGCGGTGGTCTGGGCCTGCTGCAGCGGGACGAAGGTCTCGCGGGCGCCGAACAGGCCGGTCTTCACCGTGACGAAGGTGGGCTCGTTGGTGACGTCGTCGAGGTAGACCTGACCGACGGAGCCGATCTTGTCGCCGTCGGTGGCGAAGACGGTGGAGTTCTGCAGCTGGTCGAGAGCGTTGCGGTCCATGAGGAATTCTCCTTCTGAATCGGTGTTTTGTTGCCTTACGCTCATTCACAATTCCCCATGGGCCCGAGTGGCGTCAACCATCGGCCCCCCAGATTCCTAATTCCCAGACTTCTCTCAGAATCTCGGTGCGATCCGCATGATTCCGCGGATTCTCCGTCCGGCCCTGCTGTAGATCCTGGGGGATCGGTGGGAGTGTGGCGCAAGCGGTCCGCGACCCTTGACGGCCACCGATATTGTGTGGAATACGCGCGCCGCAGGCGTGAATAACGATCCCGAGGAGAGTGGAGGCCCCATGTCCGAGCCCCTGGTGGCCGATCGCCGCCTCGCAGTGGTGGGAGCGGGCCCCCGCGGCGTCATGCTGCTGGAGCGGATCCTCGCCCGACTCGAGGGCGCGGCCCCGGACGCACACCCTCGGCGGATGCGCATCGACGTCGTGGACCCCTATCCGCCCGGGCCAGGGCGGGTGTGGCGCACTGACCAGTCCGAGCTGTACCTCATGAACACCCCCGCGTTCTTCCCGACCGCGTGCGCCGCCGACAACCCCGGTCTGCGCCCCTCCACCGCCGCCCAGACCTTCGACCAGTGGCGACGCGTGCACCCGGAGGCCAGCCTCGGCGTGCGCCGCCACCAGTACCCGGCCCGTGCGGTCTACGGGCGCTACCTCCGGCATCTGTACAAGGACGTCGTCGCGGGGCTGCGCGCCCGCCCCGAGGTCGTCGAGGTCGTCGAGCACCGCGCGGAGGCCACCGCCCTGCACCCCCGGCCCGACGGCGGCGCCCGCCTGGAGCTGCGGGACGCCGACGGTGCGGTCTCCGCGCTCGACGCGGACGCCGTCGTGCTCTGTCTGGGCCATCAGCCTGCGGAGCTCAGCCCCGGCCAGAACCGGATGGCCGCCGCCGCGCGGGGCAGGGACGAGCTGCACTACCAGGGCCCGCAGATCCCCTCGGACGTGGACTGGGAGACCGTGGAGGCCGGGGCGGACGTCCTCGTGCGGGGCATGGGCCTGAACGCGTTCGACCTGCTGGCCCAGCTCACCCAGGGCCGGGGCGGGGTGTACCGCCGCACCGGCGACGGACCCGGCCGGGCCCTGCGGTACGAGCCGTCGGGGGACGAGCCGCGCCTGCACCTGATGTCCCGCCGCGGCATCCCGTACCTGCCCAAGGCTGAGGTGGACGCCTTCGTGCCCCGCGGCGTCACCCTCAGCTACCTCTCCGACGCCGCCGTGGACGCCCTCGCCGCCCGGCACGGGGCCCTGGACCTCGCCGAGCACCTCTGGCCGCTGCTGCACCGCGACGTGGTCCGGCACTACTACGCCACGCTCGTCCGGGCCCAGCCCGAGATCCTCGGCGGCCCCGTCGAGGCGCGCCGATTCCTCGGGGAGCTCGTCGGCCAGCTCGAGGAGGCCGGCCGCGGCGCCCCCGTGACCTCCGCGCACGCCGAGGAGCTCCTCCAGCGGTACGCCCCCGGCCGGCGCTTCCTCGACATCCTGGCCTATGGGTCCCCGTTCGAGGACGCCGTGTTCGCCTCCCATGAGGACTATCAGCGGGCCGTCGCGGAGCTCATGGAGCAGACCTGCGTCGAGGCCGCCCTCGGGGAGGAGTCCCCGTTCATGATGGCCGTCGGCGCGCTTCATGCCGGCCGACTGCGGATCAAGGCGTGGGTCGCCGAGGGCCGGATCACCGAGGCCTCCCGCATCCGGGACGTCCAGGGCTGGTTCGAGCCGCTGGTCGAGGGCCTCGCCTCCGGCCCGCCCCTGTGGCGCGTGGAGCAGATGCTCGCGGTGCACCGGGCCGGCCTGCTCACCTGGGCCGGCCCCGCGCCCGTGGTCGAGGCCGAGGAACACGCATTCACCGCCCACAGCCCCCAGGTGGGAGCGCAGGACTCGCTGGGGCCCGCCGTCGTCGAGGGGGCCTGGCTGGTGGAGGCGATGATGCCGCCCAACCGCGTGCAGGCCGCCGCCTCCCCGCTGGTCCGTCAGATGCTGGCGGACGGCGTCGCCGCGGCCGGGACGTGGGAGGACGAGGAGGGTGTGCGCGTGCCCGCCACCGGCTTCGACGTCACGGCCCGCCCGTACCGGCTGCGGGCCGCGGACGGCACGGTCCACGCGGACGTGTTCGTGCTGGGCCTGCAGCTCTCGGGCGTGCAGTGGGGCACCGCGATCGCGGCCGAGGCCGGGGCCGATCCGGCCGGACGTGCCCTCTTCCTCGCCGACGCCGACGCCGCCGCGACGGCCGTGCTCGCCGGCTGAGCCCCCACGACGACGGCGGGGCCGTCCGGGTTGCTCCCGGACGGCCCCGCCGTCGTCATGCCGGGTGCGGCGCCCCGCGTCCCGTCAGGGACGGACCGGCCCGCGGCCCTTGCCGGGGTGCTCCGGGCCGTGGCCCTTGCCCGGGTGGTCGCCGCCGTGACCCGGGGTCGCGCCGACGCAGCGCAGCCACTCGCGCACGGAGTTCGCGGGCTTGCCCGGCACGCCGCGCGGATCGGTCACGCCGTCGCAGGTCTCGCCCGGGGAGGGCTCCGGCTCCGGGGTCGGCTCGGTCACGGGCGCGTCGAGCTGGAGGCCCACCAGGATCGGGTTGTGGTCCGAGGACCGCCACTGGTCCGCGGAGTACAGGTCCTCGACCACGTAGTTGTGGCGCGAGTACTCCAGTGCCACGGATTCGTTCGCGTTGATCATCCAGATGTCCTGGCCGGTGATCGCCGTCGCCGCCGACGGCGAGGCGTAGATCCCGTCCAGGCTGCCGACGGCGCCGCCGAACGCGTACGAGTACTCGCCCGTGAGCGCGCCCTGCGAGAGGTACCCGGCCGCCTCGAGCACGCGGATCGGGTCCTCCTTCTCGTAGGCGTTGAAGTCGCCCATCAGCAGGACGCGGTCGGTGCCGGTCTCGGCCTTCATGCGCTCGGCGAAGGCCACGAGGGCCTCGGCCTGGCCCACGCGGTCCGCGTTGTACGCGCCCTGGCCGTCGCCCGCGTCCACGTTGTCCCCGGTCGCACCCGAGCCGCCCTTGGACTTGAAGTGGTTGGTGATCGCCACGAAGTCGGTGCCGGCCGCCCCCTCGGACGTGCCGTCGGCGGCGCGGAACAGCTGGGCCATCGGCTCGCGGGCGTTGTCGAAGTTCGTCTGGTCGTCCAGGATCACCGACTCGCCCACCGGGGTGACCTCGGCCGGCTGGTAGATGAACGCGGAGCGGATGACGTCCTCGTCCGCGAGCGCGGGACGCGCGGTCGGGGAGGCCACGTAGGCCCAGCGCTGCTCGCCGGCCTGCGCGTTGAGGGCCTCCACGAGGTGGGCCAGCGCGTGGTCCCGGTCGAGGCCGAACTTCTCGGAGTTCTCGATCTCCTCGAGCGCGACCACCGAGGTGCCGAGGCCGTTGATCGCGGCCGCGATCTTCTCCTGCTGGCGGGCGAACGCCTCGGAGGTGTAGGCGCCGCGCGGCAGGCAGCCGTTCGTGGTGACGGGGTTGCCGGCGCGGTCGCGGTAGGCGCTGCAGCCGGCCACGTCCTGACCCAGGGTCGTGAAGTAGTTGAGCACGTTGAAGCTGCCGACGGTGACGTTGCCGCCGACCGCCTCGGGGGCGGCCTCGGCCGGGCGGGTGTCCTCGATCGTCACGGGCTGGACGGCGGCCGCCGTGGCATCGGTGAGGTGGCCCAGCGGCTGGAAGGACCACGCGTCGAAGCGCCAGTCGAGGATGACTCCGGTGGTGAACTCCAGGCCCGCGCCCACGCGCACCGGCTGGTCCGCGTCCAGGTACGGCAGCGGATTCTGGTTGCCCGGCGAGCGCATGAAGTTCGTGGTGGCCCCGTCGTCGAGCACGATCAGCTGCTGCGCGTTGGCGGCCGCGACGGCCTGGGCCTCGGCGCCGGGCCGAGCCACCGACGTCGGGTTGTCCAGCGGCGTGGTGCCGGGGACGATGCCGAGGGAGCCGTACTGGTTGAGGGAGTAGTTGTCCGTGACCGTCCAGTCGCCCTGCGGGGCGAGGACCATGCCCTCGAGCGCCTCACGGTCGGCCTCCTCCAGCGGGAACTCCACCGGCGTGGGGGCCACGGCGCCGGGCTCGGCGACCGGCAGCACGCCGCCGGCGGCGACCTTGATCTGCGTGAGGCCGTAGTGCTCGGCCGCTTCGCCCGTGACCTGGACGTGGTCGCCGAGCGTCACGGAGCCGACCGTGTCCGGCGAGTACACGAACACGCCGTCGGAGGCGCCCGGGGTGGCGTCGGGGGTGTCGCCGCCGGTGCCGGCGGTCTGGATGTAGTAGCCGTCGTAGCCGCCCGTGGAGTACACGGCGGTGACGACGCCGGTGGTGGTCACCTGGCGCCCGGCGTACGGGGTGGCCGTGCCGGTGCCCTGGAGCTGGGCGATGGTGATCCGCTCGGCCGGGGTCGGCTGCGGCTCGGGCTCCGGGGTCGGCTCGCCGCCGGTGGCGGCGGCGTTGGTCGGGGTGACCTGGTCGGTGACGGTGAAGTCGGCGCTGTTGTCGTCCGTGTCCACGCCGTTCGTGCGGGTGAGGGACTTCGGGTCCGAGTTGGCCGAGGGGGCGCCGGCAGCCGCTGTTTCGAAGGTGTTCGTGGCTCCGTAGCCGAGCACGTCCGCGACGCCCGGCACCTGGCCGGTCACCACGGAGCCGACCGGCAGGTCCGTCACGGTGCCCGCCTGGCGCGCGAGCACGATCGTGCCCTTGGTGCCCGCGGGGTTGAACGCCCCGCCGGCCACGAGGTCTGCCTGCGGCAGGGCCGCGCCCGCGGTGCCGTTGGAGCCGCCAGAGACCAGGAAGTGGCCCTTCGCGGGCACCGTGCCGGACAGCGCGACCGTGCCCTGGGTCGCGGCCGTGCCGGCGGCGGAGCGGTACTGCAGGGACCAGCCGTCGAGGTTGATCGGCTGGTCGGTGGGGTTGTAGAGCTCCACGAACTTGTGGGTGTACACGGCGTTCGCGGAGCCGCCGTTGGTGTATGCCTCGTTGATGACGAGGGAGTCGCCGGCCGGGCTGGCCTGGGAGGGCAGGGCCACGGCGGGGGCGAGCAGGGCCAGGGCGGCGGTGGTCACCGCGGTGCGCGCGGCGAAGCGGGGCAGGGGGGTCATGTCGTCCTCGGTCTCGTTCTCGATGGGTCAGCGCGGCAGGCCCGCGGCGGTCAGCCAGGCATGGGCGGAGAAGACGGGGTGCGTGGCGGCGCCGCGCTGCACGCCGCGGCCCTTGCCCGGGTGGTCCTCGCCCTTCACGCGGCCCTTGCCCGGGTGGTCGGCGCCCTTGTCATGGCCCTTGCCATGACCCTTGCCCGGGTGGGTCGGGGCGGGCTGCTCCGGCTCGGTGGGGGACGGGGCCGCGGTGACCTCGAGGGCATGGCGCACCACGGTCGTGCTGCCGTCGGCGTAGCGCACGGTCATCACGAGCTCGCCCGTGCCCGCCGCGGCGGGGGCGGTGATCCCGGAGAGCGTGACGGTCTCGGAGCCCGCGGGGACGGCCACGGTGCCCAGGGCGGTCTCGGTGCCGTCGGCCGTGCGGAAGGCGACGTCGACCGCGGTCGCCGCGGGGGCGCCGTCGGAGTCCACCACGAGGTCCCCGAGGGTCAGGCCGACGGCCTGCCCGGCCTCGACCGAGGCGGGGGCGTCGGTGACCGGCACGCCGTTCTTGCCGAAGTCCGGGGCGACGGCGCCGTGGGCCGCGTCCTGGGCGCGGGCGTAGTCCGTGATCGCCTGGGAGTCCAACAGGCCCATGTTCACGAAGTTCTGGCGGCCGGTCGCGAAGGCGGTGTAGCCGTCGGGGGCCTTGGTCGGGTCCCCGAGCGTCGTCCAGGTGTCGTCGGCCAGGAACGACTGGCTGGCCACCGTGTACATGCGGTCCGCCTGGAGCGGCTCGCCGTCGATCCACACGCCGGTCACCTTGTCCCCCTGCGGGCGGGACTCGTCGTAGGTCCAGGTCAGCTCCTCGGACCAGCCGAGGGTGAACTTGCGCACGTCGTTCCGCCAGTTCTCCTCGAGGGCCAGCTTGATGGAGGAGCCCGGGATGTCGAAGTAGGTGATGGTGTTGCCGAACGGCGCCATGTCGAGCAGCTCGCCCAGGGTGAGGCGACCGACGAGGTCGGCCGGCTTGGCCGGGAACGCGCCGCCGTCGGTGAAGCGGTCCGTCAGCAGCTCGGAGCGCAGGCCGCCGGGGTTGGTCACGCCGAGGTCCACCTCGGGGTTCGCCTGCTCGGCGGCGTGCTTGACGGCGTCGCCCACCCAGGTGCCCAGGGTGGTCTCGGCGGCGCGCGTGCCGCCGGCCTTCCAGGAGCCGCCGGCGTCGATGAGCGTCTGGTAGTCGGTGGTGATGGAGGCGGACAGGTCGGCCACGACCTCGCCCTGCAGGTCCTCGAAGACCGCGACGGCCTCCTGCTCGATCGCGTACACCTGGGCGGTGACGGGGGATTCCGCGGCGGCCTCGGCGGGGGCCTGCGTGGACCGGGCCAGCAGGCGCGGGGTGAGCCCGGTGACCTCGCCGTCGGCGCCCACGGTCAGCTCGACGGCGGCCAGGTGGCTGCCGGAGGCACCCGCCTGGATCACGGGGCGGTGGGCGCCGCCGGCCGCGGCGTCGTACTGGTAGAGCTGGTGGGTGTGGGCGTTGAAGATGAGGTCCACGGCGGAGGAGGTCTCGCCGACGATGCGGTCGAACTCGGCCCGGGCCGCCCGCTCGGCGGCCAGCTCGCCCGCGCCGGCGGCGCCGTCGTGGTACGAGGCCACGATCACGTCGGCGGCGTCCTGGGCCTCCAGCTCGTCCGCGACCGCGTTCACGGCGGCGACCTCGTCGAGGACCTCGTTGCCCTTCAGTCCCGCGCCGGTGGTGGTCGCGTACAGCTCGTTGGGGGAGGCGCCGATGACCGCGACGCGCACGCCGTTGACGTCGAAGACGGCGTGCGAGGTGAGGACGGGCTCCTTGCTCGTCGGGTCCACCAGGTTGGCGGAGAGCACCGGGAACTGGGCCCGGGACTCCACGCGGCCCTGCAGGTCGTCCAGGCCCTTGTCGAACTCGTGGTTGCCGGCGGTCAGCGAGGCCAGGCCGAGCGCGTTCATCACGTCGATCGTCGGGTTGTCCTGCTGCACGTTGGACACGGACTTCGAGCCGCCGATCAGGTCGCCGGCGCTGGTCAGCAGCGTGGAGCCGGCGCCGTGCTCGGCCTCGAACGCGGTGCGGTAGTCCTCCACGGTGTCCGCGAACTGCGTGCCGATGTAGTCCGCGGACAGCGCGCCGTGGAAGTCGTTGAAGGACAGGATCGAGATGGTGGTCTCGTCCGCGGCGGCCGTCTCCACGGCCAGGGCGGGCGCCGCGCTCGCGGGCGCGAGGACGAGGACGGTGCAGGCGGCCGTGGTGACGGCACGGCGGCGGAACAGGCTGGGCATGGCTCTCCCCGGGATGCGTGATGACAGAGGTGCGCCGCCGGTGGACGGCGGGGTGACGCGCGGAGTCCATCACATCCAGGTGGCCCCCAGGTGAACGAGAGGCGGCGGGCCGTCCGGCCCGCCGCCTCTCGTCGTGTGCACGCGGATGGTGAGGGATTCGAACCCTCGGCACGGGGTCACCGCACACCGGTTTTCAAGACCGGCTCCTTCGGCCGCTCGGACAACCATCCCGGGCCTGACCGCGACGGCGTGGGCCGCCGCGTCGAGGACCCACTCTAGCCCGTGGCCCGGCGGGCGACCGGTGGCGAGTCCGGCCCCCGCGCGCGAGGATGGACCCTCGACCCCCGACCAGAGGAGGAGACCCCCATGGACGTCCCCGCACAGATGCGCGCCGTGCGATTCACCGGCGCCGGCGACAACGGCGTCGTCCGCGTGGGCCACGAGCCCGTGCCGGACCCCGGCCCGGGCGAGGTGCTGGTGCACGTGGCCGCCGCGGGTCTCAACCGCGCGGACATCGCGCAGCGCGAGGGCCGCTACCCGCCGCCGCGCGGCGCCTCCGAGATCCCCGGGCTCGAGGTCTCCGGCACCGTGGCGGCGCTGGGACCCGAGGCCGGGATGCCGGGTGAGGGGCGCTTCGCCGTCGGTGACCGGGTGTGCGCGCTCCTGGCCGGCGGCGGCTTCGCCGAGTACGTCGCCGTGCCGGCGGGCCAGCTCATGGCCGTCCCCGACGGCGTCGGCCTCGTCGAGGCGGCGGCCCTGCCGGAGGTCGCCTGCACGGTGCACTCGGCGCTCGTGGGCCGGGCAGGCGTCCAGGCCGGGGACCGGGTGCTCGTGCACGGCGCCACCGGCGGCATCGGCTCCTTCGCCGTCCAGTTCCTCGCCGCGCTCGGTGCACGGGTGCTGGGCACCGCCGGCGGCCCGGAGAAGGTGGCGCTCGGCCGGCGGCTGGGCGCCGAGCACATGTTCGACCACCGCGCCGCCGAGTCCGGTGCCTTCGCCCCGTGGGTCAAGGAGGTCACGGACGGCCACGGCGCGGACGTCATCCTCGACGTCGTCGGCGCCCCGTACCTGGCGCCCAACGTGTCCGCGCTCGCCCCCGAGGGACGCATCGTGACGCTCGCGGTCCAGGGCGGCGCCGTCCCGGAGGACTTCAACATCATGAAGCTGGTGGTCAAGCGCGGCTGGCTCACGGGGGCGACGCTCCGCTCCCGCTCGGTCGTGGACAAGGCCGGGATCGTGGCCGCGGCCGAACGTGCCGTGTGGCCCCTGGTGGCGGCGGGCCGCATCGACGCGAGCGTCGGGGCGTGCTTCCCGCTCGCCGAGGCCGCCGAGGCGTTCGACTGGTTCGACTCCGCCACCCGCACGGGCAAGGTCGTGCTCGTCACCGACCCCGCCGACGCGCGCCGGCCGTCCGGCGACCGCGCATGAGGGGGCCCTTCGCACGCTTCCGTCAGGAGCGTGCCGACGACCGCGAGCTCGGCACAGGGCTGTGGCGCCGTGCCCACGACCGCCTCGGCCGGGCCCTGGACCGCTACTGGCAGGTGCTGGAGGGCCAGCGGGGCACGGACGTGCTGAGCCACGAGGAGCGCAACGGCGTGGTCCACGCCGGCAACGTCCTCACGGAACGGCTCCCCGCGGTCCGTGCCCTGTGCGTCCGCCTGCACCGGGACCACGAGGGCGACGGCGAGCACATCCCGGCCGAGGCCGCCGACGTCCACCGTGAGCTCTCCCGCGCCGCACACGAGCTGGCCGCCACCGCCCAGGCCCTCGCCCTGTACCGGCTCGGCCAGGGCTCGGCGGAGTCGGTCGGCCGGCACGCCGAACGCACCCTCGGCCACCTGGACCGGGCGGAGGAGCTGGGAGCCGGGCTCTGACGGCGGCGCGCCCCGGAGGGCCGGCCCGGAGACGAGAGGACCCCGCCGCGTGGTCACGCGGCGGGGTCCGGGGGAGCCCCCTGCCGGATTCGAACCGGCGACCTGCTCTTTACGAGGGAGCTGCTCTGGCCAGCTGAGCTAAGGAGGCACGCGACCGTGAACGGCCACGGCTGACGAGCATACCGGTTTCGCGGCCCCGATTCCACCGCGCGGCCGGGTGCGCGGGCCACCGAGTGTGGCCCGCCCCTTCCGCGGGCGTTCACCCCCAGGCCATGCCGTGGCCAGACGAGGACGGTTCCCTGGTGGGCACACACCGTCGACGGGAGACGCATGAGCCTGCCCCACGCCCCTCGCACCCCGGCACCCCCCGCCGCGGCTTCGTCGGCCGTGCCCCTCCGCCTGGCCGTGGTGGACATGTCCGGCACGTCCATCGTGGAGCACGGGCTCCAGGACACGGCGTTCGCCCGCTCGTTGGACCAGCACGGCGTCCCGGCGGGCACGCCGGAGCACGACGACGCCGCGCGGCGGTTCCGCGCGCTCCGGCCCACCTCGCGCACGGCCGTTTTCCCCCGCGTGTTCGCCGACCGGGCGGTGGCCGCGGCGGCGACCCGCACGTTCGAGGCGACCTTCGACGCGCTGCTGGCTGAGCACGGCGTCCGGGCCGTGCCGGGCGCGGAGGAGGCGCTCATCCGCCTGCGCGCCCTCGGCCTCCACGTGTGCCTGTGCACCGGCTACGCCCGCCACACCCAGAACATGATCCTCGAGTCGCTGGGGTGGATGGGCCTGGCGGATCTCAGCCTCTCCCCGGACGACGCCGGCCGCGGCGTCCCCTACCCGGACATGATCCTCACCGCCCTGCTCGGTCTCGACCTGGAGGACGTCCGCAGCGTCCTCGTGGTCGGGGACACCGCGGAGGACATGACGGCCGGGCGCCGCGCCGGGGCCGGACTCGTGGTCGGCGTGCGCACGGGTCGCGACGCGGACCACGTCCTGCTGGCGGCGGGCTCGGACCGGGTGGTGCCGGGCCTGGCCGACGTGCCGGACCTGGTGGTCCGCACCCGCTGAGCCGGCGCCGGTCCACCCGGCGCGGCCGCTCAGCGACGTCGCGGGGTGCGCACCCGGCGGGGCAGCAGGGCCAGCATCATGGCTTCGAGGGCCAGCTGCTCCGGCACGTTGGCGGCGATGCGCTCGCGGGCCGTGGTGACGGCGTCGATCCGGGCGAGCACCTCGGCCGAGTCGCCGGCGGTGCCGCGGGCGTACGCCTCGATCTCGTCCCGACGGTGCTCGTTGATGAGCTCGCCGTCGGCCCCCAGCTGCACGCGCAGCACGTCCCGGAACAGGCCCATGACGTCGATCATGGCCCGGTCCAGCGAGTCTCGGACGGCGCGGCGCCGCCGGCGGGTCTGGTCCTCCTCGAGCCGTTTGACGTGGTGGCGGAGCTTGGGCGGGACGGGCTCGCCGGGCTCGAGGCCCAGGGAGCGGCGCAGTGCCTCGAGCTCCTCGGCGTCCCGGGCTTCGGCGGCGGACTCGGCCTCGGCCTTGGACACCTCGGCCAACGTGGCGGCCAGGGCCATCGCGTCGGAGACGGCGGTGGCCTGGAGCGGCAGGGAGAGGATGCGCTCGCGGCGTTCGAGGGCCTCCGGGTCCCGCGCGAGGCGGCGGGCCATGCCCACGTGCGACTGGGAGATCCGGGCGGTGGTGAGCGCCGTCTCGCGGTCCAGCCCGTCGCGGCGGTGCAGCAGCTCCGCCACCTGCTCCACGGCGGGGATGCTCAGCGTGATCAGCCGGCAGCGGGAGCGGACGGTGGGGAGCACGTCCGCGGGGGACGGGGCGCACAGCATCCAGATCGTGCGGGCCGGCGGCTCCTCGATGGCCTTGAGCAGCACGTTCGTGGCGCGCTCCGTCATGCGGTCCGCGTCCTCCATGAGGAAGATCCGCCAGCGCCCGGTGGCGGGGGTGGACTGGCCGGCCTCCACGAGGGCGCGGACGTCCTCGATCCGATAGCTCACCGCCTCGGTGGCCAGCACGGTCACGTCCGGGTGGGTGCCGCCGAGGACGGTGCGGCACGCGTGGCACTCGCCGCAGCCGCGCGCCGCCGGGTCCGCGACCTCGCACTGCAGGGCCGCGGCGAACGCACGCGCCGCCGTCGACCGGCCGGAGCCGGGCGGGCCCGTGAACATCCAGGCGTGGGTGGGACGGTCCTCGGCCGCGGCGCGGCGCAGCTGGGCCACCGCGGCCTCCTGGCCCGCGAGGTCCGCGAACACGGCGGGGGCGGGGGCCGTCATCGGTCGGCCGCCTGGGCGGTGACGCGGGCCAGCGCGCGGGCGGTGAGCTCCTGCGGCGGCAGCGCGCCGTCGAGCACGAGGTACCGCTCGGGCGCGGCCGCCGCGCGCGCGAGGAAGGCGGCGCGCAGGGCCTCGTGCCGGTCCGCCGTCTCCCGCTCCATGCGGTCGGGGGTGCCCTCGCCCTCCGCCGCGCGCCGGTCACGCCGGTCCGCGGCGGTGGCCGCGTCCACGTCGATCAGCACCGTCAGATCGGGGACGAGGCCGTCCGTGGCCCACTCGTTCAGGGCGGCGATCCGCGCCTCGCCCAGCCCGCGCGCCGCGCCCTGGTAGGCCACGGACGAGTCCACATACCGGTCCGTGACGACGACGGCGCCCCGGGCCAGCGCGGGGCGCAGCGTGCGGACGGCGTGGGCGGACCGGGCCGCGGCGAACAGCAGCGCCTCGGTGCGGGGGTCCACGGGGGCGTGCCCGGGGTCCAGCAGCAGCTCCCGCAGCGTCTCGCCCAGGTCCGAGCCGCCGGGCTCGCGCGTGAGCACCACCTCGTGGCCCGCGGCGCGCAGGGCCTCGGTCAGGGCGCGGGCCTGGGTGGACTTGCCGGATCCGTCCGGTCCCTCGACGGCGACGAACAGGCCGCGATGCTCGGTCTGGGTGCTCACGCCTCGAGCCTAGACGCCGCCCCGGACGGGGAGGGAACCCGTCCGGGCCGACCGCCTAGACTGACCGGCATGAGCGCCCCCATGCACTTCGCCCTGCTCGTCGACCACTGGCTGTTCCGCGTCCTGGCGATCGCCGCGCTCGGGCTCGAGGTCTGGGCGCTGGTGGACGTCGTCCGGCGCCGCCCCGACGACTTCGCCCGCATCGGGGGCCGGGACAGGAGCTTCTGGCTGATCCTCACCGGCGTCGCCGCCGTCGTCGGGCTCC
Source organism: Micrococcus sp. GPGPB33 (assembly GCF_037853785.1). Classification (NCBI taxonomy): domain Bacteria; kingdom Bacillati; phylum Actinomycetota; class Actinomycetes; order Micrococcales; family Micrococcaceae; genus Micrococcus; species Micrococcus sp. GPGPB33. Next base: position 315,628 of record NZ_JAQMWO010000002.1, on the reverse strand, counting down.
TCGGCGTGCTCGCCGGCGGCGGGATGGGCATGTTCGGCCTCGTGGCCGCGTGCGTGGCGTGCGTCTACCTCGCCGGCCCCCGCCAGGACATGGGCCCGGCCCTGCGCCGCTGAGGGTCCCGCGCCGTCGGCGCCGCCCTCATGACGACGGCGCCACCGCCGCCCAGCGCACGCTCAGCTCCCCGCGCCGCCACTGGTGCGGGCCGCCCAGCACGGGCCAGCCCGCCGCGCGGAGCGTGCCGACCGTCGCCAGCCACCGCTGCCGCGTCCCGTAGGCCGCGAGCGGGGCGTGCGCGGCCCACGCGGCGTCGGCCTCCGCCAGGAGCCGATGGACGGGCTCGCCGGGTACGTGCCGGTGGATGAGGACCTTCGGCAGGCGCGCCGCCACGTCCGAGGGGCGGGCGAAGGACCCCAGCCGGAGGGCCACGGTCAGGCTCGCGGGCCCGTCCCGACGCAGGTCCACCCAGGCCGCCCGCCGGCCGTCCTCGGAGCAGGTGCCCTCCACGAGGACGCCGTCGTCGGCGAGCCCCGCGCACAGCAGGGACCAGATCGCGGGCACGTCCTCCTCCCGGTACTGGCGCAGCACGTTGAACGCGCGCACCACGGTGGGCGGCCGCGGCACGGGCAGCTCGAAGCCGCCGACCGCCCAGGTGACCCCCGGCAGGTCGCCGGCCCGCTCCCGGGCCCGGGCCACCCGAGCGGGGTCGATCTCGAGGCCCACCAGCTCGAGGGCCGGGTTCTGCACGCGCAGCCGCTGGGCCATCTCGACGGCGGTCACCGGCTCCGCGCCGAAGCCCAGGTCCACGGCCAGCGGGCGGGGAGTGCGCCGCAGCAGGGGGCCGTGCACGTCCGTGAGCCAGCGGTCCACCCGGCGCATCCGCTGCGCCGCCGTCGTGCCGCGGGTGATGTGGCCCTGCGGGCCCCGTGCCGGGACTGGGCCGGGCGTCGTGCGCGCGCGCAGCCGCCGGGCCTTCTCCACCATGGGCTCCAGCGTAGGGGAGCGGCGGGACGGGTCCGCCTAGGATGGTGACATGGCGAACACCACGTACACGCTGGTCCTGCTGCGGCACGGTCAGAGCGAATGGAACGAGAAGAACCTGTTCACCGGCTGGGTGGACGTCCCGCTGACCGAGAAGGGGCGCGCCGAGGCCGCCCGCGGCGGTGAGCTGCTGGAGGCGGAGGGCATCCGCCCGGACGTGGTCCACACGTCCCTGCTCAAGCGCGCCATCACCACGGCCAACCTGGCCCTCGAGGCCGCGGACCGCCAGTGGATCCCGGTCAAGCGCAGCTGGCGCCTGAACGAGCGCCACTACGGCGCCCTGCAGGGCAAGGACAAGGCCCAGGTGAAGGAGGAGTTCGGCGAGGAGCAGTTCATGGTCTGGCGCCGGTCCTTCGACACCCCGCCGCCCGCCCTGGACGACGACTCCGAGTTCTCCCAGATCGGCGACGAGCGCTACGCGGACCTGGGCAAGGACGCCCCCCGCACCGAGGCCCTCAAGCAGGTCATCGACCGCCTGCTGCCCTACTGGGAGGAGCAGATCCTGCCCGACCTCAAGGCCGGCAAGACCGTGCTGATCGCCGCGCACGGCAACTCGCTGCGCGCCCTGGTCAAGCACCTGGACGGCATCTCGGACGAGGACATCGCGGGCCTGAACATCCCGACGGGCATCCCGCTGGTCTACGAGCTGGACCAGAACTTCAAGCCGATCACCGCGAACGGCCGCTACCTCGACCCGGAGGCCGCCGCCGCCGGCGCCGCCGCCGTGGCCGCCCAGGGCTCCGCGCACTGACGCGTCCGACGACGACGGGCCGGGACCCCGCCGGGGGCCCGGCCCGTGGCGTCGGGGACGGTCAGGAGCCGGTGGCGTCCGGGCGGTGGGTCGCCCACTCGCCCGTGACGAGGTAGCGCACCTTGGCGGCCACGGACAGGCCGTGGTCCGTGAACCGCTCGAGGTAGCGCGAGGCCAGCGTGACGTCCGTGGTGGTGGCCGGCGTCGCGCTCCAGTCCGGGGCGGCGATCGCGCGGAAGACGGACAGGTGCAGCGCGTTGACGTCCTCGTTGAGGGCGTCGATCCGGTCCCCGTGCGCCAGGTCCTGGGTCTCGAGCAGCAGGACGACCTCCTCGGCCACCTCCACGGCGGCGTCGCACATCGCGGTGATCACGGTCCGGACCTGTTCCGGGATGACGTGCTCGGGGTAGCGCAGCCGGGTCAGCTGGGCCACGTGGCGGGCGAGGTCGCCCATGCGCTCGAGCGAGGAGCTCATCCGCAGCGTGGCGACGACGGTGCGCAGGTCCGTGGCCACGGGCGCCTGCAGCGCCAGGATGCGCACGGCCTGCTCGTCGAGGGACTCCTGCAGCTGGTCGATCCGCGCGTCCTCCGAGATGACCCGTTCGGCGCCGTGCACGTCGGCCGCCTCGAGGGCGGCCTGCGCGTCCATCATGGCGCGGTGCACGAGGCGGGCGATCTCGCTCAGGTCGCGGCCCAGCCGCTCGAGGTCGGCCCGGTAGAGCTCGCGCATGGTCTCCTCTCCCCGGCGACGCCCGTGCGCCGCCGACCCCGACTCCCCGGGGCAACGGTCCACCCTGGCAGGGCAAGATGAACGGCCCATGAACGCCGATCGTCCGGCGTCTGGCGGTGCCTGGGCAGCCCGTCTCCGGGCCGCCAGAGGCTAGTCTGGTGCCGTGGATCCCGTCATCATCGGCCTGCTGTGCGGAGCGGTCGGACTGTTCACCGGAGTGGCCTCCATGCTGGCCTTCCGGGCGTCCGAGCGCTCGCGGACGGTGGACCTGACGGTCGGCGAACCCACCCTCGCCCCGGGCGCCGCCGAGGTCCTCTCCGTGGTCGGCCGCGCGTACGCGGTGGTGGACGACGTCGACGGCGTGGTGCGCGCGAACCCGCGCGCCTACGCCCTGGGCCTCGTGCGAGGGCACTCGCTCGTCCAGGACCAGCTGCGGGAGCTCACGCGGACCGTGCGGGCCGACGGCGTCATCGTCGAGCGCCGCATGGAGCTGCCCCGAGGACCCCTCGGGCAGTCGAGCCTCGTCGTCGAGCTGCGCGTGGCCCCGCTGGACGAGGAGTACATCCTGATCCTCGCCGACGACCGCACGGACGTGACCCGCACCGAGGCCATGCGCCACGACTTCGTCGTCAACGTCTCGCACGAGCTCAAGACGCCGGTGGGCGCCATCTCCCTGCTCTCCGAGGCCATCGGCGACGCCGCGGAGGACGAGGAGGCGGTGCGTCGCTTCGCCGCACGCCTGGGCGTCGAGTCCCGCCGGCTCTCGGCCCTCGTGCAGGACATCATCGAGTTCTCCCGGCTGCAGGCCAAGGACGTGGTCCAGGACGGGGGGCCCGTGGACCTCAACGCCGTCGTCGCCGACGCCGTGGACCGCCTGCGCCTGACCGCCGAGGACCGCGGCATCGCGCTGCGCGTGGGCGGCCGCGTGGACGCGGTGGTGCACGGGGACCAGGACCAGCTGATGACCGCGGTGCGCAACCTGGTGGACAACGCGGTGCGCTACTCCCCGGAGGGCACCACGGTGGGCATCGGCCTGAGCTCCGTGGACGGGCTCGCCCAGGTCACCGTCACGGACCAGGGCATCGGCATCAGCCCGGAGGAGCAGGAGCGGGTCTTCGAACGCTTCTACCGCGTGGACGCGGCGCGGTCGCGTCAGACGGGCGGCACGGGCCTGGGGCTGAGCATCGTCAAGCACGTCGTCATCAACCACGGAGGGGAGGTCACCCTCTGGTCCCAGCCGGGCCGCGGGTCGACCTTCACCATCCGCCTGCCCGAGTGGGGGGACGGTGTCGCCGTCGACGGCGCGCCGGGTGCCGCCCACGTCACCGAGCGGCGCGGTCACCGGGTGACCGCCTCGGCCGCACCCCCGACCCGGAAGGAGACGAGCGCATGAGCCGCATTCTGATCGTGGAGGACGAGGAGTCGTTCAGCGACCCCCTGTCCTACCTCCTGGAGAAGGAGGGGTTCGAGGTCACCGTCGCCGCCGACGGCAACGAGGCGCTGAGCGTCTTCGAGCGCGACAGCGCGGACCTGATCCTCCTGGACCTGATGCTCCCGGGGATGTCCGGCACCGAGGTGTGTCGTCAGGTGCGCCAGCGCTCCAACGTCCCCGTGATCATGCTGACCGCGAAGGACTCGGAGATCGACAAGGTCGTCGGCCTCGAGCTCGGGGCGGACGACTACGTGACCAAGCCGTACTCCTCGCGTGAGCTGGTGGCCCGCGTCCGCGCCGTGCTGCGCCGTCAGGGGGACCAGGAGGAGCCGATGTCGGCGACCATCAGCGCCGGCCCCGTGCGCATGGACGTCGAGCGGCACGTCGTCTCCGTGGACGGCGAGCAGGTGTCCCTGCCGCTCAAGGAGTTCGAGCTGCTGGAGATGCTGCTGCGCAACGCCGGGCGCGTGCTCACCCGCGGCCAGCTGATCGACCGCGTGTGGGGCTCCGACTACGTGGGGGACACCAAGACCCTCGACGTGCACGTGAAGCGCCTGCGCTCCAAGATCGAGCCCGATCCCTCGAGCCCCCGCTACCTCGTCACGGTGCGCGGCCTGGGCTACAAGTTCGAGGCCTGACCGGCGCGCTGCACCCGGGACGACGACGGCCCCGGCTCCACCTCGCGGTGGGGCCGGGGCCGTGGCGTGCCGGGCGCAGGCCCGGCGGAGGTCAGTGCTCCTCGCCGTAGTGGTGGGTCTCCTCGTGGAGGTGCCCGACGAGATCCTCCTCCGAGGGCTCGACTCCCTCGGGGAGCAGGTCACGGTACTGCTCCTGGGTGGCGCTCAGCAGCGGGACGGCCAGGTCGGCGGTGCCGCCGTTGCCGGAGACGGTCACGGGCAGGTTCTCGCCGACCCACACGCCCTCGCGCTCCAGGACGGTTGTGTTCGCCTCGTCCTCGAGCTTGCGGCTCTCGCCGGCGGGGACCTTCAGGGTCGCGGAGCCGCCGCCCTCGGCCTGGAAGGTGTAGGTCTGATCCTGGCCGGAGGTGTTCTCCACGGTGCCGATCAGGCGGGCGGGGCCCGACTCGCCGTCGCCGACGAGGGCGAGGTTGCGGTAGCTCAGGAAGTCCTGCTCCTGGCCGTTGATGCCGTCCGAGGGGGAGTACTGGATGGCGGTGGCGATCGGGCTCACGGCGGAGCAGCCGGTGGCGCCCAGCAGGGCGACCGCGGCCAGCGCACCTGCGGCGAGGTGGCGCCGGGCGGGCCGGGATGCGTTCTTCACAGAGGTCTCCTCAGGTGCGATGACGTGCTCAGGAGCCCCGAGGCAGGGGTCCTGCCAGGTCAGGCTACCGCATCCCGGGACGCCGGCCGGCCCGTGGCGCCGGGTCGTCCACTATCACATCCGGAGGCCGAAGATGTGACGGCGCGCGCGGCATGACGAGGCCGCATGATAGAATGAGACGACTGAAAGGGGCACAACAACATGGTTTTTGAGGTCGGAGAGACCGTCGTCTACCCCCATCACGGTGCTGCGCGGATCGAGGAGATCAAGATGCGCACCATCAAGGGGGAGGAGAAGATGTACCTCAAGCTCAAGGTGGCGCAGGGAGACCTGACCATCGAGGTCCCTGCGGAGAACGTCGACCTCGTCGGCGTGCGTGACGTCGTGGATGCGGAGGGGCTCGAGCACGTCATGGAGGTCCTGCGCGCCGAGCACGTGGAGGAGCCGACCAACTGGTCCCGCCGTTACAAGGCGAACCTGGAGAAGCTCGCCAGTGGCGACGTCAACAAGGTGGCCGAGGTCGTCCGCGACCTGTGGCGCCGCGACCAGGACCGCGGCCTGTCCGCCGGTGAGAAGCGCATGCTCGCGAAGGCTCGCCAGGTGCTCGTGTCCGAGCTGGCGCTGGCCAAGAAGGTCACCGAGGAGGAGGCCGAGGGTCGCCTGGACAAGGTGCTCGAGGGCTGACGGGCAGCACACGGCAGGGGAGGGGTCCGCGTCCACGACGCGGGCCCCTCCCCTGTCTCGTCCCCGGCCCGTCCGGCGCCGCCGGAGGGGGTCCCGGGCCACGGGCACCGGCGCGCTCCCTAGGATGAGGCCATGCCCACCGCCCTCGTGATCGCTGCCGCCGGCGCCGGCACCCGCCTCGGCGCCGGGCTGCCCAAGGCCCTCGCCCCCCCTCGCGGACGGCCGCACCCTCCTGCGCCACTGCCTGGAGTCCGTCGCCGCCGCGCGCGCCGCCGGGCTCGCCCTGGACGCCGTCGTGGTGCTCACCCCGCCGGTGGAGGCCGATGCCGGCCGCGTGGCCGCCGAGGTCGACGCCGGCCCGCGCCTGGACGTGCCCGTGCACTGCGTGCCCGGCGGCGCCGAGCGCGCGGACTCGGTCCGCGCCGGACTCGCCGCGGCCTCCGGCGCTCTGGCCGACCTCGCCCCGGCGGGGGCGCCCCGCTGTGTCCTCGTCCACGACGCGGCCCGCGCGCTGACCCCGCCGAGCGTGTTCGGGGCCGTGACGGCGGCGCTCGGGACCGGCGCGGTCGCCGCGGTCCCGGGCCTGCCGCTGACGGACACCGTCAAGCAGGTCACCCCCGGACGGGGCGGCGTCGACGTCGTCGCGGCCACGCCGGCCCGCGCCGGACTGCGCGCGATCCAGACGCCGCAGGGCTTCGACCTGGACACCCTGCTGGCGGCCCACGAGGCCGTGCGCACGGACCCCACGCTCGACGCCGCGGCGCTCACCGACGATGCGATGGTCATGGAGGCCGCGGGGCACGAGGTCGTGGTGGTGCCCGGCGACCCGGCCGCGTTCAAGGTCACCGCCCCCGCCGACCTCGACCTCGCCCGCCTCGAGCTCGCCCGCCGCGCCCCCAGGGGGCCTCCATGCGCCAGCCCACCCGCCCCGCCGTCGCGGCCGCCCCCCTGCCGCGCGTGGGGATCGGCACCGACGTGCACGCGTGGGCACCCGAGGATGCCCCCGGCCCCTGTGGCTCGGCGGCATCCACTGGCCCGGCGAGCGGGGGTGGCCGCGACCTCGGACGGGGACGTGGCCGCCCACGCGGCGTGCAACGCCCTGCTCTCCGCCGCCGGCCTCGGCGATCTCGGGGCCGTGTTCGGCGTCGACCGGCCCGAGATGGCGGACGCCTCCGGCGCGGACATGCTCCGCGAGGTGCTGCGCCTGCTGACGGAGGCGGGCGTCGCCGTCGGGAACGTGGCGGTCCAGGTGGTCGCACCCCGGCCCAAGGTGGGCACGCGCCGCGCGGAGATGGAGGCCGCCCTGTCCGCCGCCCTCGGCGGGGCCCCCGTGTCCGTCTCCGCCGCCACGACGGACCGGCTGGGCTTCATCGGGCGCAGGGAGGGGCTGGTGGGGATCGCGACCGCGCTCGTCGTCCCCGCGGCCTGAGCCCGCGTCGGCGCACCGACTAGGCTGGCAGAGCCCCGTCAGGACCCCGCCCCTCCGGAAGGACCGCGCCCCCATGGCCCAGCGCTTCTACGACACCCGCACCGCGCAGATCCGGGACTTCGAGCCCCTCGTGCCCGGCGAGGCGTCGGTGTACTACTGCGGGGCCACGGTGCAGGGCATGCCGCACGTGGGCCACGTGCGCAGCGCGATCGTGTTCGACATCCTCATCCGCTGGCTCGAGGCCACCGGGCTGCGCGTCACCTCGGTGCGGAACGTGACGGACATCGACGACAAGATCCTCGACCGCTCGGCCGCCTCCCACGAGGCCGGCTTCGAGGCCTCGGACCTCTACCCGGCCCGCGAGCCGTGGTGGGCCCTGGCCTACCGGTTCGAGAAGGCGTTCGACGCCGCCTACCTCGCCCTCGGCGTCCGCCGTCCCACCTATGAGCCGCGCGCCACCGGCCACGTGCCCGAGATGTTCGCGCTCATCGAGCGCCTGATGGAGCGCGGCCACGCCTACCCCGCGCAGGACGGCTCGGGCGACGTCTACTTCGACGTCCGGTCCTGGGAGCGCTACGGCGAGCTCACCCGCCAGCGCGTCGAGGACATGCAGGACGCCCCCGACGCCGACCCGCGCGGCAAGCGCGACCCCCGCGACTTCGCCCTGTGGAAGGGCGCCAAGCCCGGCGAGCCCGCCACCGCCGTGTGGGAGTCGCCCTGGGGCGCCGGCCGCCCCGGATGGCACCTGGAGTGCTCGGCCATGTCCACGAAGTACCTCGGCGCCGAGTTCGACATCCACGGCGGCGGCCTGGACCTGCGGTTCCCGCACCACGAGAACGAGCTGGCCCAGTCGGCGGCCGCCGGTGACGGCTTCGCCCGCTTCTGGCTGCACAACGGGCTCGTCACCTACGGCGGCGAGAAGATGTCCAAGTCCGTGGGCAACACGATCTCCCCCGAGGAGATGCTCGGCATGGCCCGCCCGACGGCGGTGCGCTACTTCCTGGGGCAGGCCCACTACCGCTCCCAGCTCGACTACCGGCCCGGCGCCCTCGACGAGGCCGAGGCCGCCGTCGAGCGCATCGAGGGCTTCACGGCCCGCGCCCGGGCCGCGGGTGCCGTCCCGCCCGCCCCCGACGGGGCGCTCGCGGACCGCGTGCCCGCCGCCTTCCGCGCCGCCATGGAGGACGACCTCAACGTGCCCCAGGCGCTCGCGGCCCTGCACGAGGCCGTGCGCGCCGGCAACTCGGCGCTGGCCGGGCAGGACCTCGACGCCGCGGCCGCCCGCCTGGCCGAGGTGGAGGCCATGACCGCGGTGCTGGGCCTGGACGACGTGCCCGAGGGCGACGACGCCGCGGCCGGCCCGGTGTCGGACGCCCTCGACTCGCTCGTCCGGTCGCAGATCGAGGCGCGGGCGCAGGCCCGCGCGGACAAGGACTGGGCCACCGCGGACCGCATCCGCGACGCGTTGGCCGCGGCCGGCGTCGTGGTGGAGGACGGCGCCGACGGCGCCACATGGCGCCTGGCGGACTGACACCTAGACTGGAGGGCGATCCGGCGGCGCCCCGCGTGCCGCCGCCCCCGTCCCCGGCCCGCAGGAGTCCCGCCATGTCCACCGCACCCCGCTCCGGCGGATCCCGCAAGCCCAAGGGCAAGAAGGGCCCCATGAAGGGCACCGGCGGCCACGGTCGCAAGGCGCTCGAGGGCCGCGGACCCACCCCCAAGGCCGAGGACCGGGTCTACCACAAGGCGCACCGCGCCAAGCAGCTGGCCGAGCGCTCGGCCGCCAAGCGCGGTCCCGTGAAGGACCAGGTCCGCGGCCGCGTGAAGCTCACGGATGAGACGGTCTCCGGTCGCAATCCCGTGCTCGAGGCGCTGCGCGCGGGCATCCCGGCCAAGGCGCTGCACGTGGCCGTGCGCATCGAGATGGACGACCGCGTCAAGGAGGCCCTGCGCCTCTGCCTCGAGCAGGGCGTGCCGGTCCTGGAGAACACCAAGCCGGAGCTGGACCGCCTCTCCGGCGAGGCCGTGCACCAGGGCATCGTGCTGCAGATCCCGCCCTATGAGTACGCGGACGCCACGGCCCTGGCCCTCGACGCGCTCGCGAAGCACGAGAAGGGGCACCTGCGGACCCCGCCGCTGCTGATCGCGCTCGACGGCATCACCGACCCCCGCAACCTCGGCGCCATCATCCGGGCCGGCTCCGCGTTCGACGCGGACGGCGTGATCGTGCCCGAGCGCCGCTCCGTCGGCGTGACCGCCACCGCCTGGCGCACCTCGGCCGGCGCGGCCGCGCGGGTGCCCGTGGCCCAGGCCGGCAACCTGAACACCACCCTCGTCGACCTGCACAAGGCCGGCTACTTCGTGCTGGGCCTCGACGGCGGCGGGGACGTCTCGCTGCCCGGGCTCGCCCTGGCCACGGAGCCGCTCGTGCTCGTGGTGGGGGCCGAGGGCAAGGGTCTGTCCCGCATGGTGCGGGAGCACTGCCAGCAGATCGTGTCCATCCCGATCGACTCGACGATGGAGTCCCTCAACGCCTCGATGGCGGTGGGCATCTCGCTGTACGAGATCTCGGTGCAGCGCGCCGGCGGGCGTTGACCTCGACGGCGCCGCCGCCCGGGATGACGGCCGGGCGGGGACGCGGGTCTCGCACACGGCGCCGACGCGGGCAGAGTGTCCACAGTGACGCCGGTCACATGGCAGGATGTCGTGTGGATGCGCGCACGTCTTGCCCGTGACGCGCGTCACCGCGCACAGTGTCTGCACTGTGTCCGACGGGCCCCCGTCGGCGAGCGCATCCCGCACCGCACCATCAGAACGAGGTCCGTCTCATGAAGCACCCCTCCCTCCCCCTCACCGCCGCCCTCGCCGTCGCCGCCCTCGGGCTCACGGCGTGCGGCGACTCCGGCTCCGGCGGCTCCGGCTCGTCCTCCGCCGCCGGCGACGGCTCCTACACCGTGGGCATCAACCAGCTCGTCTCCCACCCGGCGCTCGACGGCGCGGCCGAGGGCTTCAAGGAGGCGTTCAAGGACGCCGGCCTGGACGTGACGTTCGAGGAGCAGAACGCCCAGGGCGAGCAGGCCACGGTCACCTCCATCGCCTCCACCTTCGCCAACGACGCGGACGTGGACCTCGTGGCCGCGATCGCGACCCCTGCCGCGCAGGGCACCGCCTCGGCCGTGAAGGACAAGCCGGTCGTGTTCATGGCGGTCACCGATCCCCAGGGCGCTGAGCTCGTGGCCTCGGACGAGGCCCCGGGCGGCAACGTCACCGGCGTCTCGGACCGCAACCCGGTCAAGGAGCAGCTGCAGCTGCTCAAGGACGTGAAGCCGGACGCCACGACCGTCGGCATCGTCTACAACTCCGGCGAGGCCAACTCCAAGGTCCAGGTGGACCAGGCCAAGGAGGCCGGCAAGGAGCTGGGCCTCGAGGTCAAGGAGGCCACCATCACCAACTCGTCCGAGGTCCAGCAGGGCGTGCAGTCCCTGTCCGGCGTGGACGGCATCTACGTGCCCACGGACAACGCCGTCGTCTCGGCGCTGGAGACCGTGGTGGGCTACGGCAAGGAGCAGCGCGTCCCCGTCATCTCGGCGGACATCGACTCCGTCGAGCGCGGCGCCCTGGGCACGTACGGCATCGACTACGAGGCGCACGGCAAGCAGGCCGGCGAGATGGCCGTGAAGATCCTCAAGGACGGCGCGAAGCCGGCCGAGCTGCCCGTGGGCTACGCCGACCCGGCCAACCTGCAGCTCGTGCTGAACCCGAAGGCCGCCGAGGCCTACGGCGTCGAGATCCCCGCCGAGCTCACGGACAGGGCCGATCAGCTCGTCGAGGGCTGATCCCGCGCCTGCCCGCCTCCGCGGCGGCCCGGACCTCGTGGTCCGGGCCGCCGCGGAGCACGTCGACGGCCGGCCCACCCCGTCCCGCCGTCGTCCGTCCCCCCCTCGCACCGCCCGAAAGGCACCCGCCCCATGCTGACCGCAGTGGAACTGGGTCTGATCTACGCCGTCGTCGCGCTCGGCGTGTACCTGACCTTCCGCATCCTCGACTTCCCCGACCTCACGGTGGACGGCTCGTTCACCACCGGCGCCGCCACGGCCGCCGTGCTCATCACGGGCGGCACGCCGGTGCCCCTGGCCATGCTCGCCGCCTTCGTGGCGGGCGCGCTCGCGGGCCTCGTCACCGGCCTGCTGCACACGAAGGGCCGGATCGACGGCCTGCTCGCCGGCATCCTCACGATGATCGCGCTCTACTCGATCAACCTGCGGATCATGGGCAAGGCCAACATCCCCCTGCTCGGCCAGGACACCCTGTTCACGTGGCTCGGCGACCTGGGACTGGCCCGGAACTGGGGCTCGATCCTCGTGCTCTTCCTCGGTGTGTTCGTGGTGAAGCTGATCCTCGACTGGTTCCTGCACACGGACCTGGGCCTCGCCCTGCAGGCGACCGGTGACAACGAGGAGATGATCCGCTCGTACGGCGTCTCCACGGACCGGATGAAGATCCTCGGCCTGATGATCTCCAACGGCCTCGTGGCCCTCGGCGGCTCCCTGCTGGCCATGTACCAGGGCTTCGCGGACATCTCCATGGGCATCGGCCTCATCCTCGTGGGCCTGGCGTCCGTGATCGTGGGCCAGGCCGTGTTCGGCCAGCGCACGGTCTTCTGGGCGACGCTCGCCGTGATCGTCGGCGCCGTGCTCTACCGCCTGATCATCCAGTTCGCCCTCAACGCGGGCCTGAGCCCGAACGACATGAAGCTGATCTCCGCGGCCCTCGTCGTCGTGGCCCTGCTGCTGCCGCGCTTCGGCTTCGCCAGGCGCCTGAGCCTGCGCACGCGGGGCACGGCCGCGACCCCGGCGCCGGCCGCCGCCGCTCCGGCCACCGCCGGCATGCCCCTGACTGGCGAGCCGGGCGGCGCCACCCCCGCCGCATCCGTCTCCGAGGAGGCCCCCCGTGCTTGAGATCTCACAGGTCTCCAAGACCTTCTTCCCGAACACCGTCAACGAGCGGCGCGCCCTGCAGGGCATCGACCTGCACCTGGCCGAGGGCGACTTCGTCACCGTGATCGGCTCCAACGGCGCCGGCAAGTCCACGATCCTGAACACGATCGCCGGCAAGCTGCTCCCGGACACCGGCACCGTGGCCGTGGGCGGCAAGGACGTCACCCGCATGCCGGACCACCGCCGCGCGGCCTCGATCGGCCGGGTGTTCCAGGACCCGACGGCGGGCACGGCCCCGAATCTCACGATCGAGGAGAACATGGCCCTGGCCTGGCGACGCGGGCACGCCCGCGGGCTCTCGCGGGGCGTCTCCCGCGCCCGGCGCGCGATGTTCCGCGACGAGCTCACGAAGCTCGAACTCGGCCTGGAGAACCGCCTCACCGCCAAGGTCGGGCTGCTCTCCGGTGGCCAGCGTCAGGCGCTCAGCCTGCTCATGGCCACGTTCTCCGGACCGAAGATCCTGCTGCTGGACGAGCACACCGCCGCCCTGGACCCGTCCCGGGCGGAGCTGGTGACCCGCCTGACCCGGCAGGTGGTGGCCGAGCACCGGCTCACCACGCTGATGGTCACGCACAACATGTCCCAGGCCCTCGAGGTCGGCAACCGGCTGATCATGATGCACGACGGCCGGATCATCCTCGAGCTGGACGAGCAGGAGAAGGCCGGGCGCACCCCGGCGGACCTGCTGGCCGAGTTCGGCAAGATCAAGGGCGCCGTCGTGGACGACAAGACCATGCTGTCCTGAGCGTCCCGTCCGGCGCCCCGTCCCCGGCCCGCCCCTCCGCCCCCCACGGCGGGCGGGCGGGCCGGCCGTTCTCACCGGCGCGGCCGCGGGGTAGCGTCGTGGCGTGAGCACCGTGAAGCCCGACACCCAGAGCGCCACCGCAGCCGATGTCCGCCTCCAGACCGTCACGGGGCGTATCCCGGTGACGGACGTGCAGCCCGTTGTGCTGGACGGCCGGTTCCCGGCGAAGGCCGTGGTCGGCGAGGACATCCCCGTCCGCGCGACCGTGTTCCGCGAGGGCCACGACTCCGTGCGCGCCACCGTCCGCCTGTTCGACCCGGCCGGCGCCGAGGTGCAGCGCGTGCAGATGCGTCCGGGCCGGCCCGGCCTGGACGAGGTCGTGGCCACGCTGCGGCCCGCCGAGCCGGGCCTGCACCAGTTCGTGGTCGAGGGCTGGGACGATCCGGTGGGCACGTGGAAGCACGCGGCCACCGTCAAGATCGCCGCCGGCGTCGACGTGGAGCTGATGCTCGCCGAGGGCGCCGCCCTGTTCCGCCGGGCCGCCGAGGACGCGGAGCGCTCGGCCGAGGACCGCGCCGTGTTCGAGGAGGTCGTTCGCGGCCTCGAGGACGAGTCGCTCATCCCGGCCCAGCGCCTGGCCTCCGCCGAGTCGGCGGAGGTGTCCGCCGTCCTCCACGCCCGCCCCGTGCGGGAGCACCTCACGAGCTCCGAGCTCTACCCGCTGGACGTGCAGCGCGAGCTCGCCGGCCGCGGCGCCTGGTACGAGTTCTTCCCCCGCTCCGAGGGCGCCCGCTTCGACGAGGCCTCCGGCACGTGGTCCTCTGGCACCTTCGCGACGGCGGCCGACCGGCTCCCGGCGGTCGCCCGGATGGGCTTCCAGGTGGTCTACCTGCCGCCGATCCACCCGATCGGCACCACGCACCGCAAGGGTCCGAACAACACGCTGACGGCCGGGCCGCAGGACCCCGGGCTCGCCGTGGGCGATCGGTGGGCCCGAGGGCGGGCACGACGCCGTGCACCCGGACCTGGGCACCGTCGAGGACTTCGAGGCGTTCGTGGCCGCGGCCGCGGACGAGGGCCTCGAAGTGGCCCTGGACCTGGCCCTGCAGTGCTCCCCGGACCACCCGTGGGTCGCCGCGCACCCGGAGTGGTTCACCACCCGCGTGGACGGCACCATCGCGTATGCGGAGAACCCGCCGAAGAAGTACCAGGACATCTACCCGCTGAACTTCGACAACGACCCGGGCGGCCTCGCCCAGGCGGTGCTGGACGTGGTGCGGGGCTGGGTGGCCCGCGGCGTGCACATCTTCCGCGTGGACAACCCGCACACCAAGCCCCTGTGGTTCTGGGAGTGGCTGATCGCGAAGGTCCGCGCCGAGGAGCCGCGCGTCGTGTTCCTCGCCGAGGCCTTCACCCGTCCCGCGATGATGCACGCCCTGGGCAAGGTCGGGTTCCAGCAGTCCTACGGGTACTTCACCTGGCGGAACACTGCCGAGGAGCTTGCGGAGTACCTCCAGGAGATCTCGCACGAGACGCCGGCGTTCTATCGCCCCAACCTCTTCGTCAACACGCCGGACATCCTCACGGAGTACCTGCAGCACGGCGGCCCGGGCGCGTTCCGGATCCGCGCCGTCGTCGCCGCCACGGCCAGCCCGCTGTGGGGCGTCTACGCCGGGTTCGAGCTGTTCGAGCACGTGGCCCGGCCGGGCGCGGAGGAGTACATCGACAACGAGAAGTACGAGTACCGCCCCCGGGACTGGGAGGGCGCGGAGGCCGCGGGTGCCTCGCTCGCCCCGTACCTCACCCGGCTCAATGAGATCCGCGCGGCGCACCCGGCGCTGGGCGACCTGCAGAACCTGACCCTGCACGCCTCGACGCACCCTGACCTGCTCGTGTTCTCGAAGACGCGCTCGGCCCGGCCCGAGGGTGCGCACCGGGACGCCGAGGCGGTCACCGACGCCGGTCCCGCGGAGGACACCCTGATCGTCGTCGTCACCACGAACCCGCACGACGTCGTCGAGGCGACCCTGGACCTGGACCTCGAGGCGCTGCGTCTGCGCCCCGAGGACCGCGACGCGTCCGGGGCCGTCGAGGTGGAGGACCTGCTCACCGGCCAGCGCTGGCGGTGGGGCCGCACCCCGTACGTCCGCCTGGACCCCCACGTCGAGCCCGCCCATGTCCTGCGGGTCGTCCGGAACGGCTGAGCCGCTCCCGACGCCCGCCGTCCCCAGAACAGGAATCGCCATGACCCCGTCCGCCGCCCCCCGTCCCGCCGTCGCCCCGCTCGCCGTGGACCCGGAGGTGCTGGCCGCCGTCGCGCAGGGCCGGCACCACGATCCGCACACCGTGCTGGGCGCCCACCCGCATCCCGACGGCGCGGCGGTCACCTACCGCGTGCTGCGCCCGCTGGCGCGCACGGTCACGGTGGTCCGCGCCGGCGACGGGCAGCGGGTGGAGCTGACGCACGAGCACGACGGCGTGTTCGCGGGCGTGGCCCCGACGCCCCGCGTGGCCGGGGCTGCCGCGGGCGACTACCGCGTCGAGGTGGCGTACGAGACCGAGGACGGCACGACCGGCCCCGTCCAGGAGCAGGACGACGCGTACCGGCACCTGCCCACGCTCGGCGAGCTGGACCTGCACCTGATCGGGGAGGGCCGGCACGAACGGCTGTGGGAGGTGCTGGGCGCCCGCGTGGTCCGCACCTCCGCGGGCGAGGCCGTCGGCACGGCCTTCGCGGTCTGGGCGCCGAACGCGCGGGGCGTGCGCGTGGTGGGCGACCACAACGGCTGGGACGGCCGGACCCATGCCATGCGGTCCCTCGGCTCCTCCGGCGTGTGGGAGCTGCTGGTGCCTGGCGTCGGTCACGGCGACCGCTACAAGTTCGAGATCCTCGGCCGGGACGGGCTCTGGCGGCAGAAGGCGGACCCGATGGCCCGCTGGACGGAGGTCCCGCCGGCCACGGCCTCGCGTGTGCTCGAGTCCGACTACGCCTTCGGGGACCGCACCTGGATGGAGCGCCGCCGTCTCACGGACCCGCACGAGCGCCCGCTGAGCATCTACGAGGTGCACCTGGGCTCGTGGCGGCCCGGGCTGGACTACCGCGAGCTGGCCGAGCAGCTCGTGGAGTACGTGCAGTGGCTCGGGTTCACGCACGTGGAGTTCCTGCCGGTCGCGGAGCATCCGTTCGGCGGGTCCTGGGGCTACCAGGTGACCGGCTACTACGCCCCCACCTCCCGGTTCGGCTCCCCGGACGAGTTCAAGCACCTGGTGGACGCGCTCCACCGGGCGGGGATCGGCGTCATCGTGGACTGGGTGCCGGCGCACTTCCCGAAGGACGAGTGGGCGCTCGCGCGCTTCGACGGGACCGCCCTGTACGAGCACCCGGACCCGCGGCGGGGCGAACATCCCGACTGGGGCACCCTCGTGTTCGACTTCGGCCGCACCGAGGTCCGCAACTTCCTCGTGGCCAACGCGCTCTACTGGCTCGGCGAGTTCCACATCGACGGGCTGCGCGTGGACGCCGTCGCCTCGATGCTCTACCTGGACTACTCGCGCGAGGACGGGCAGTGGGAGCCCAACGTGCACGGCGGCAACCACAACCTCGAGGCCATCGACTTCCTGCGCGAGGTCAACGCGACCGTGTACCGCCTGCACCCCGGCGTCCACATGATCGCGGAGGAGTCCACGGCCTTCTCCGGGGTGAGCGCTCCCGTGGACGCGGGCGGTCTCGGCTTCGGCAAGAAGTGGAACATGGGCTGGATGCACGACACCCTGGCCTACCTGTCCCAGGACCCGGTCAACCGCCGGTGGCACCACGAGCAGTGGACGTTCTCCATGGTGTACGCCTACTCGGAGAACTACGTGCTGCCGCTGTCCCACGATGAGGTCGTCCACGGCAAGGGCTCCCTGCTGGGCCGCATCCCGGGCGACCGACGGCAGCAGCTGGCGACCCTGCGCGCCTACTACGGGTACATGTGGGCGCACCCCGGCAAGCAGCTGCTGTTCATGGGCGGGGAGTACGCGCAGCCGAGCGAGTGGTCCGAGGGCGAGGGCCTGGACTGGCCCGTCTCGTGGGATGAGGCGCACCGCGGGGTCCAGCTGACGATCCGGGAGCTCAACGCGCTCTACCGCAGCAAGCCGGCGCTGTGGTCGCTGGACCACAGCCCGGAGGGATTCTCGTGGGTGGACGGCGGCGACGCCGACGGCAACACGCTCGTGTTCCTCCGCATGCCCGCGGCGCAGGTGGTGCCGGAGACACGGATCGACGACGACGGCGCCGCGGTCCCGGCCGCTGAACCGGGCGGCGCCCCGCTGCTGTGCATCACCAACCTCTCGGGGTCGCCGCGTCAGGGGCTGCGCGTGGGGGTGCCGTCCGCGGGGGAGTGGACGGTGGTGCTGGACACCGATGCGACCGACTTCCACGGTGACGGCTGGCGGGAGCAGACCGGCCAGTCCGAGGTGATCGCGGCACACGAGGGCCAGTGGCAGGGCCAGCCGGCCCGCGTCACGGTGAACGTGCCGGCGCTGACCACCCTGTGGCTCCAGCCGACCCTGGACACGACGGCCACGCCCTGAGGAGTGGTGCACGTCACGGCCGGGGGTGACGGCGCTGGAGCGTCGAACGGGGCGGGCCAGGCCGAAGGAATCCGCGAGAACAGGCGGAAACCGGCCGCCCACCCTTGACCGCACGCCGGGTGCCGCCCCTGATTTTGTGTTCGGTGGGATTCGTGTGTAGAGTTCCATCTCGTGCTCAAGACGCCGACCGGGTGACCGGGAGGCGGGGTGAAGAACACAGAATCCGCGGATTCATGCCGAGAATGGCAGGTCCAGGGCGGGTGGTGCTCACCGGGTGCGCGGCCGGCAGTGATGCGGGTCGGGATTCCTGAAGAAGATGATCTGGTTTGACAGCCGGGAATCATGTGGTAAGCTTTTCAAGGCCTTCCACGTGGATGGTCCGGTGAGTGTCTGACACCGCGTTGAGCGGAGTTGACATGGTCGGATCACGTGGTAAGGTTTTCTAGCCCGGCCATGTGAACGGACGGTGAATGCTTCGGACACGGAGTTGACACGGTCGAAACGGATGGTCTAGGATGGAGAAGTTGCTCCAGAGCGAAACGGCCCGCGGAGCGGGTCGCTGAAGCTGGAAGCGCCTGTTGTTTGAGAACTCAATAGTGTGCCAAGTTTGTTGATGCCAATTGTTTTAACACATATTGGTTGATCATCGCCTGCCACCCCCGTGGTGTGGTGATGGTCTGCCAGGTATTGAATGGATGTCGTGGTGGTTATTTCCGGCTGCCACGGTGTTGTTCTGTAATTTTTTTACGGAGAGTTTGATCCTGGCTCAGGATGAACGCTGGCGGCGTGCTTAACACATGCAAGTCGAACGATGAAGCCCAGCTTGCTGGGTGGATTAGTGGCGAACGGGTGAGTAACACGTGAGTAACCTGCCCTTAACTCTGGGATAAGCCTGGGAAACTGGGTCTAATACCGGATAGGAGCGTCCACCGCATGGTGGGTGTTGGAAAGATTTATCGGTTTTGGATGGACTCGCGGCCTATCAGCTTGTTGGTGAGGTAATGGCTCACCAAGGCGACGACGGGTAGCCGGCCTGAGAGGGTGACCGGCCACACTGGGACTGAGACACGGCCCAGACTCCTACGGGAGGCAGCAGTGGGGAATATTGCACAATGGGCGCAAGCCTGATGCAGCGACGCCGCGTGAGGGATGACGGCCTTCGGGTTGTAAACCTCTTTCAGTAGGGAAGAAGCGAAAGTGACGGTACCTGCAGAAGAAGCACCGGCTAACTACGTGCCAGCAGCCGCGGTAATACGTAGGGTGCGAGCGTTATCCGGAATTATTGGGCGTAAAGAGCTCGTAGGCGGTTTGTCGCGTCTGTCGTGAAAGTCCGGGGCTTAACCCCGGATCTGCGGTGGGTACGGGCAGACTAGAGTGCAGTAGGGGAGACTGGAATTCCTGGTGTAGCGGTGGAATGCGCAGATATCAGGAGGAACACCGATGGCGAAGGCAGGTCTCTGGGCTGTAACTGACGCTGAGGAGCGAAAGCATGGGGAGCGAACAGGATTAGATACCCTGGTAGTCCATGCCGTAAACGTTGGGCACTAGGTGTGGGGACCATTCCACGGTTTCCGCGCCGCAGCTAACGCATTAAGTGCCCCGCCTGGGGAGTACGGCCGCAAGGCTAAAACTCAAAGGAATTGACGGGGGCCCGCACAAGCGGCGGAGCATGCGGATTAATTCGATGCAACGCGAAGAACCTTACCAAGGCTTGACATGTTCTCGATCGCCGTAGAGATACGGTTTCCCCTTTGGGGCGGGTTCACAGGTGGTGCATGGTTGTCGTCAGCTCGTGTCGTGAGATGTTGGGTTAAGTCCCGCAACGAGCGCAACCCTCGTTCCATGTTGCCAGCACGTCGTGGTGGGGACTCATGGGAGACTGCCGGGGTCAACTCGGAGGAAGGTGAGGACGACGTCAAATCATCATGCCCCTTATGTCTTGGGCTTCACGCATGCTACAATGGCCGGTACAATGGGTTGCGATACTGTGAGGTGGAGCTAATCCCAAAAGCCGGTCTCAGTTCGGATTGGGGTCTGCAACTCGACCCCATGAAGTCGGAGTCGCTAGTAATCGCAGATCAGCAACGCTGCGGTGAATACGTTCCCGGGCCTTGTACACACCGCCCGTCAAGTCACGAAAGTTGGTAACACCCGAAGCCGGTGGCCTAACCCTTGTGGGGGGAGCCGTCGAAGGTGGGACCAGCGATTGGGACTAAGTCGTAACAAGGTAGCCGTACCGGAAGGTGCGGCTGGATCACCTCCTTTCTAAGGAGCATCAGTGCCCGTTGCATCACCGCGTGTGTGATGGCGGGTTGCTCATGGGTGGAACATCAATGAATGGTGCCAGTGGTGGTGCCGGCAGTGCTCGAGTACGTCATGCCTGTGAGGGTGTGGTTGGAATGGGTGGTGTTGGTGGCTGCGAGCTGGTGTTGGCACACTGTTGGGTCCTGGAACAGCAGGCACCCTGATCTGTGAGGGTTGGGTTGTTGTTTCTGGTCTCCGTATCTTGTGAAGCTGGCCTTGTGGGTTGGTGGATGGGGTGTGGGTTGTTGTTTGAGAACTGCATAGTGGACGCGAGCATCTTATTTTTTGTTGCTGCATCGTTGATCGCACTGTTCCCCCTGGGGTGGTGTGTGAGGTGTGGTGATGCCGAGAATGACATCTTAGTTAGATATTGCTCATTTGAGGACTTTCATTGTGTGTGAAAGTTTCCAAGGGCGCATGGTGGATGCCTTGGCAACAGGAGCCGAAGAAGGACGTGGGAATCTGCGATAAGCCTGGTGGAGTCGATAACCGGACGTTGAGACCAGGATTTCCGAATGGGGAAACCCCGCACGACGTGTCGTGTGACCCCCGGTTGAACACATAGACCGGGTGGAGGGAACGTGGGGAAGTGAAACATCTCAGTACCCACAGGAAGAGAAAACAAAAGTGATTCCGTTAGTAGTGGCGAGCGAACGCGGATGGGGCTAAACCGTATGTGTGTGATACCCGGCAGGGGTTGCATGTGCGGTGTTGTGGGCCCCTCCTTGTCATGTCTGCCGGCATGGCGCAGTGAGGTGCGGGCATATAGACGAACCAGTGTGGATGCTGGACCGTAGAGGGTGAGAGTCCCGTAGTCGAAATGTGTTCCGCCGCTGTTGGAGGGTTGCCCGAGTAGCACGGGGCCCGAGGAATCCCGTGTGAATCTGCCAGGACCACCTGGTAAGCCTGAATACTACCTGTTGACCGATAGCGGATCAGTACCGTGAGGGAATGGTGAAAAGTACCCCGGGAGGGGAGTGAAATAGTACCTGAAACCAAGTGCCTACAAACCGTTGGAGCCTCCTTGTGGGGTGACAGCGTGCCTTTTGAAGAATGAGCCTGCGAGTTAGTGATACGTGGCGAGGTTAACCCGTGTGGGGAAGCCGTAGCGAAAGCGAGTCTGAATAGGGCGATTGAGTCGCGTGTCCTAGACCCGAAGCGGAGTGATCTACCCATGGCCAGGTTGAAGCGCGTGTAAGAGCGCGTGGAGGACCGAACCCACTTCAGTTGAAAATGGAGGGGATGAGCTGTGGGTAGGGGTGAAAGGCCAATCAAACTCCGTGATAGCTGGTTCTCCCCGAAATGCATTTAGGTGCAGCGTCACGTGTTTCTTCCCGGAGGTAGAGCTACTGGATGGACGATGGGCCCTACAAGGTTACTGACTTCAGCCAAACTCCGAATGCCGGGAAGTGAGAGCGTGGCAGTGAGACTGTGGGGGATAAGCTTCATAGTCGAGAGGGAAACAGCCCAGACCACCGGTTAAGGCCCCTAAGCGTGTGCTAAGTGGGAAAGGATGTGGAGTTGCTGAGACAACCAGGAGGTTGGCTTAGAAGCAGCCACCCTTGAAAGAGTGCGTAATAGCTCACTGGTCAAGTGATTCCGCGCCGACAATGTAGCGGGGCTCAAGTACACCGCCGAAACCGTGGCATTCAGTTTTGCTGGATGGGTAGGGGAGCGTCGTTCACGAGGTGAAGCCAGCGGGTAACTTCTGGTGGATTGTGGACGAGTGAGAATGCAGGCATGAGTAGCGAAAGACGGGTGAGAAACCCGTCCGCCGGATGACTAAGGGTTCCAGGGTCAAGCTAATCTGCCCTGGGTAAGTCGGGACCTAAGGCGAGGCCGACAGGCGTAGTCGATGGACAACGGGTTGATATTCCCGTACCAGTGAAGAACCGTCCATGTTGAGCCGGTGATACTAACCGCCCGAACCATCCCGAACCCCGTCTTTGACGGGGTCGGTGGTGGGGAGCGCGGGACCTGAACCGGGGAGGCAAGCGCATTAACGGGTGTGACGCAGGAAGGTAGCCGGGCCGGGCAATGGAAATGACCTGGTCTAAGGGTGTAGGGCTGCCGGTAGGTAAATCCGCCGGCTGTATGCCTGAGACCTGATGGGCGCCCACGTGGTGGGTGATCCGGTGATCCTATGCTGCCTAGAAAAGCATCGGCGCGAGGTTCAAACTGCCCGTACCCTAAACCGACACAGGTGGTCAGGTAGAGAATACTAAGGCGATCGAGAGAATCATGGTTAAGGAACTCGGCAAAATGCCCCCGTAACTTCGGGAGAAGGGGGGCCCCAACCTTGAGCACCACGTGCTGGTGTGAGGGGATCGGGGCCGCAGAGACCAGGGGGAAGCGACTGTTTATCAAAAACACAGGTCCATGCGAAGTCGTAAGACGATGTATATGGACTGACTCCTGCCCGGTGCTGGAAGGTTAAGGGGACCTGTTAGCTTCGGCGAAGCGGAGAACTTAAGCCCCAGTAAACGGCGGTGGTAACTATAACCATCCTAAGGTAGCGAAATTCCTTGTCGGGTAAGTTCCGACCTGCACGAATGGAGTAACGACTTCCCCGCTGTCTCAACCATGAACTCGGCGAAATTGCATTACGAGTAAAGATGCTCGTTACGCGCAGAAGGACGGAAAGACCCCGTGACCTTTACTATAGTTTGGTATTGGTATTCGGTGTGACTTGTGTAGGATAGGTGGGAGACTGTGAAGCGGGCACGCCAGTGTTCGTGGAGTCGCCGTTGAAATACCACTCTGGTCACTCTGGATATCTAACTTCGGCCCGTGATCCGGGTCAGGGACAGTGCCTGATGGGTAGTTTAACTGGGGCGGTTGCCTCCCAAAATGTAACGGAGGCGCCCAAAGGTTCCCTCAGCCTGGTTGGCAATCAGGTGTCGAGTGCAAGTGCACAAGGGAGCTTGACTGTGAGAGTGGCAGCTCGAGCAGGGACGAAAGTCGGGACTAGTGATCCGGCGGCTCGTTGTGGAACGGCCGTCGCTCAACGGATAAAAGGTACCTCGGGGATAACAGGCTGATCTTGCCCAAGAGTCCATATCGACGGCATGGTTTGGCACCTCGATGTCGGCTCGTCGCATCCTGGGGCTGGAGTAGGTCCCAAGGGTTGGGCTGTTCGCCCATTAAAGCGGTACGCGAGCTGGGTTCAGAACGTCGTGAGACAGTTCGGTCCCTATCCTCTGCGCGCGTTGGAAATTTGAGAAGGTCTGTCCTTAGTACGAGAGGACCGGGACGGACGAACCTCTGGTATGTCAGTTGTACCGCCAGGTGCATGGCTGATTAGCTACGTTCGGGATGGATAACCGCTGAAAGCATCTAAGCGGGAAGCCGGCTTCGAGATGAGATTTCCTTGTCCCTTTGAGGGTGTGAGGCCCCCAGCTAGAACACTGGGTTGATAGGCTGGATGTGGAAGCGAGGACTGAAGACTCGTGAAGCTGACCAGTACTAATAGGCCGATGACTTACACACACTCTTATCCTATTGCTTGCTTCAAGGTGATGGGTTGGTGTTCGCGTCCACTGTGCGGTTGTCTGATTGCAACCGGCTGTCTGCTTGTTGGTGGGTGGTTGAGGTGTTTTGAGTTGAATAGTGTCACTGTTGTGTGACCCGTAGGTTTCCCTGCTGTTGCCCGTGTTGAGGGTGGTGGTGTGGGGTTAGGGTTACGGCGGTCATAGCGTGGGGGAAACGCCCGGTTCCATTCCGAACCCGGAAGCTAAGGCCCACAGCGCCGATGGTACTGCAGCCGGGAGGTTGTGGGAGAGTAGGTCGCCGCCGGACATTCTTTGAGGGAGGGCCTCGCACCGTTGGGTGCGAGGCCCTTCCCGCATTCCCGGGAGGATTCACCGGGCGGCCCCGTGCGATCTGCACGGGGCTTTCTGCGTTCCGGGGTGCCTCCCCCCCCCGCGGCGCTCAGAGCTCCTCGCCGGCCCGCAGTCGTGCCGTGAGCGCGCGGGTGAGTCGGCGGCGCAGCCGGCCGTGCTCCGTGCCCTGCTCCCGAAGGCGCGCGTGCACGGCGTCGGCATGGGCCGGCTTCTCCGAGTCGGGGAGTGCGAGGAAGTCGCGCAGCAGCGGCTCCAAGCGCCCGGTGAGGGCGATCACGAGCTCCTGGGTCTCCACGGGCCGTGTGCGCTGCAGGCGAGTCCAGGCTGGCGCGTACTCGGCGGCGTGCTCGACCATCTCCCACGCGAGGGCCCAGCTGTCCGGGCGCAGTCGGTGCCGCTCCGCGCGCAACAGCTGTCGCAGGGCGGCCACGGCCTCCTCGAGCTCGGCAGCGGCCGGGGCGCCGTCGTCGTCGGGGGAGGGGCTCACGGAGGAACGCAGGAACGGCCACCAGCTCATGCCGGCCTCTCTCGGATTCGTCGGGTGCGCAGAGGTCTCACGCGTGCGATTCTGCCCCGCATCTCGGTTTGGCGGCACCCGGCGTGGCTGGTATAGTCGCTCTCTGTTGGATTCAGGTCTGAGACCTCCAACGGGGTGTGGCGCAGCTTGGTAGCGCGCGTCGTTCGGGACGACGAGGCCGCAGGTTCAAATCCTGTCACCCCGACCAGAAAGAGCCCCCGCCGGATCGGCGGGGGCTCTTCTCGTCTCCGGGTGCTCACCGGGTGCGGGGCGTCAGTCCTGGCGGGACTCCAGGAATTGCAGATGCTCGGGGCGCGCCGGGTCCACTTCGCCGGCCACGTCGTCGTGTTCGTCCACCCAGTCCTTCACGTACGGGCACACGGGGACGATCCGGCGGCCCGCGGCCACGGTGTCCTTCAGCGCCTCGCGCACGAGGGTCGAGGCCAGGCCCCGGCCCTCGTACTGGTGGTCGACCTTGGTGTGCGGGAAGATCCGCTGGGCCGGGCCGTCGGCGGTGTCGTCGTCGATCGCCACCGTGAAGCCGGCCACCGTGCCCGCGTCATCGACGACGATCTCGTACCTCTCCCCGTTCTTGCGGACCTGCGGGTGCTCCAGGCTGGGGGTCTGCTCGGTCATGGTCGGTCCTCTCGTTCCTGGGTGGATCCCGCCGCCGGGCCGGCGGCGGGGAAGGGGTCAGCCGTCCCGGCGCCGCACGGGGTGGTGAGACAGGATCGAGATGCGGTTCGTCAGGTTCATCACCATCGCGACCCACTGCACGGCCGCGGACTGGGCGTCCGTGAGCGCGGCGGCCGTGGAGGCCTGCACGTAGTTCAGCTGCTCCTGCTCGGGGAGGTCCGTGACCGCCTCGGCGAGCTCGAGTGCGGCGCGCTCCTGCTCCGAGTACACGGCCCCGGCCTCACGCCACGCCGGCAGCAGCCCCAGGCGCTGCACGCTCAGACCGGCGTCGGCGCCCTGGCGGGTGTGCCGGTCCAGGCAGAACACGCAGCCGTTGAGCTGGGAGACCCGGAGGTTCACAAGCTCCACGAGCTGCCGGTCCAGCCCGGCCTGCTCGGCGGCACCGCGCGCGGCCGAGGCCAGCGGTCCGACCGCGTGCCACGCCTCGGGCACGGCCTTGTCGAGGAAGAACGCGAGGGGGTCCTGGCGGGGTGCGGGGGTGTCAGCGGCGGTCATGGTCCTTCACTGTCTCGCAGAACGGGGCGGTGGGCCACGGACCGGGTGCCCGGCCCGGACGGGCTTCCGGCTCAGATCCGGCCCCGACCGGCTCAGAATCGGCCGGACGAGCCCGCCCCGGAGAACGAGCCGCCCGAGGATCCGTAGCCGGTCCCGGAGGAGCTGGACTGCGCCTGGCGGTGGTCCTGGACGGACCGCTCGCCGGCCTGGTGGCCCGTGGTGAAGGCCACCACCGTCCAGTAGGCATCCGCCGGCAGCGCGGAGTCCAGGATCGAGCCGCGCCCGGACCGGGCCGGGCCACGGTGCGAGCGCAGCTCGTCGCGCAGCAGCTCACGCTCGGCCTCGTCCTTGCCGAAGGCCGCCACCTCGGCGTCGGCGAGGGCGGAGACGAGCCCGGTCAGGCGACGCCGCAGCGCGTCCAGCTCGTCCAACGCCGCGGCCGGGGTCAGGCGCTCGTCCTGCAGGTCCGCACCCAGCGCCTCGAGCCGGTCCTGGGCCTCGGTGCGGAAGGACTCCAGCGCGGCGACCGCGGACCGGACGGGTCCGGCGGAGCCGACGGAGGAGGCCAGCGTGCCGACGGCGTCCAGGTCGGCCCGCAGCGGGGCGGTCTGCTGGTCCCACGCCGCCGGCCACCCCGGGTGGCGGTTGAGGAAGGTGTTCGCCGCGGCCACGGCGTCGTCGAGGCGGTCGAGCTCACGGGCGCGGTCCCGGACGTCCTCCGCGGCCCGGGCATGCTCCGTGCGATGCAGGCTGCGCTCCGGCAGGGCCTCGAGGCGGTCCAGCTCCGCCGACGCGTCGAGCGTCTGGCGCCGGAAGTTGCGGAAGCGCTCCATCAACGCGGCCGCGTGGGGCGAGTCCTCGGGCACCGTGGACGCGTTCACCTCGGTGGCGTCCATCTCCAGGGTGACGGAGGTCAGGTGGGTGCGGGCCTCGGCCAGCAGGTCGGCCGTCCGGCGGCGGCGACGCCGTCGGCTCGCGAGTGCCGCGGCCGCGGCGCCGCCGCCCGCCACACCGACGATCCCCGCGCCGAACCACAGTTCGGGAGCCTGCCACCAGGGGCGCCCGATCAGCTCGGCGGCGGCGTCCGTCACATCCACGACCGTGTCCGTCCACCGGGCCGCACGGGCCGCCTCGTGTCCGGCCTCGCGCACCTCCCGCAGCCGGTCCGTGCTGAGCATCCGGTCCTGGCCCACGTACACCCCGATCAACCGGTTGTCCGGGTCGAGCGCCACGATCACGAGGTCGTCGGCCCATTTCTGGCCGTCCGCGCTGATCCAGTCCGGGTACTCGGCGCGAGCCCGCTCGAGCACCCGCCCGTTGAACGCCTGAGACGCGCGGTCGTCGTCCAGCGCGGACAGGTCCGGGCCGCGCTCGGTGACCACGGCGACGCGGGTCGGCTCCCGGAACTCGATCCCCGCCAGGTCTCGGCGCAGCTGGGCGGGGTCGATCACGCCCGCGTCATCCACGAGCTCCACCTGGTCCCAGGCCACGGCGTGGGCCTGCGGCGCGGCGGCGACGACGGCGCCCGTCACCCCCGCCGTGACCGGCAGGGCGACGACGGTGGCGGACGCCGCCGGTCCGGTGAGGGCGGCGGCGGACAGGGCGACCGCGGTGAGCGTGCGGCGGGCGATGCGGTGCGGCGGACGGGTCACGGGGCCTCCTGGACGGGTCGGCGGTCCCGCCCAGCCTAGGTACCGCCGGGCGGGTGGCGCCTCAGCCGGTGGGCGCGTCGGCGAGCAGCGCGGCGAGCCGGCCGGCGTCGTGCGCGGTGCCGAACCCCGCCGCCCCCGGCTCGAGGACCCCGGCCCGGTCGAGGCCCGTGTAGGGGACCGCGTCGAAGCCCATCGCGGTGACGAGGGCGACCACCGTGTCGCGCGCGGCGGCGACCGCGGCCGGCTCGGGCGCCGCGTCAGTCCGCTCGGTGCCCACCGCGAGGGCGCGGCGCGGGGCCGTGGCACGCCCGGCATCCTCCAGGTCGTGGTGCGAGATCTCCGAGAACGCGCGCACGACGGGCACGCACAGCCCCGCGGCGGCCCAGCGCGCGGCGATCCGGACGGAGCCGGGCGCGCCGTCGTCGTCGAGCCACGCCGGGACCGGCTCGTCCCCCCACGTGTTGGTCAGGTCCACCACGGCGCGCGTGGCCGGCCCGGCGAGGGCGAGTGGGTCGACGTCGTCCAGCGCCTCGCGCGGCACGGCCACGACGACGAGCTCCGCCTCCGCCGCCAGGTCCTCGGCCGACACGGCGACGGCCTTGGGCGCGTAGATCGTCAGGTGGCGCTGGACCGCCGCGGGGCGCCGCGTGCCCGCGACCATCACCCGCGGGGCGGCCGTGCCCGGGGAGAGGCGGGGGATGCGCGCGATCGCACGTGCCAGCGCGGTGCCCGCCCGCCCCGCACCGAGGATGCCGACGACGCGGGGCAGGGCGTCCGCCGGCGCCGCCTCAGACGAGCTCATTGCGCTGGCGTCCCAGCCCGGTGATCTCCACCTCGACGACGTCGTCGGGACGCAGCCACGGGCGGCGGCCCTCGGCGTCCCGGCGGGCCAGGGCGACCCCTGCGGGCGTGCCGGTCAGGATCAGGTCACCCGGGTTCAGGGTGATCAGCTGCGAGGCGTAGGAGACCAGCTCGGCGGGGGAGAAGACGACGTCGGCGACCCTGTCCTCCTGACGCAGCTCACCGTTGACGTGCGTGAGGACGCGCGCGTCCGCCGGGAACTCTTCCGGGGTGACCAGCCACGGACCCACGGGCGTCGAGGCCTCCCACACCTTGCCCTGCAGCCACTCGGAGGTGCGGCCCTGGAAGCCGCGCATGGAGATGTCGTTGGCCACCGCGTAGCCCGCGATGTGCTCCGGGGCGTCCTCGACGGCGATGCGTCGGCCCGGCTCCCCGACCACGATGCACAGCTCGCCCTCGTAGTCGACCCGGTGGTCCTCCTCGGGGACCTCGATCGGGTCCAGCGCACCCGTGAGGGACTGCGGGAACTTCGCGAACAGCGTCGGATGCTCGGGGCGATCCAGGCCCGTCTCGTCGATGTGGTTCGTGTAGTTCAGGCCCACGCAGAACACCTTGGTGGGGAAGGGCACGAGCGTGTCGTAGACGAGGCCGGAGGTGTCCAGCAGGAGGGACCGGTCGGCCTGCGCCGCGCGGAGGGCACCCTCCACCATCTCCCGCTGCTCCTCCGGCGTGGCGGTGAGGTACTCGCCGACGTCGCGACAGTCCGGCAGGGCGACGGCGCGCACGGCGACCTCGGGGTCCTCGGGGTGCACGGAGGTGATGACCGCGGCGAACGTGGCGCCGGGGTAGGCGGCGTCGGAGTCGGGCTGGCGGAACGTGGCGAGCTTCATGGACCCATCCCATCACAGGGCGGCGGGTCCGGACCCGGGGCGGGCGGACGTGAGACGGTGAGGCCATGAGCACAGCCTCCACGCATCCGCCGCTCGACCTCGACCCGACCCCGGCCACCCCGATCGTCCTCGGGACCATGGCCTGGGGGTCCGTTCCCCCGCCGCCCCCGGACGCCGATCCGGGGGCGGGGCCGGAGGGGCCCGCGGGCGCAGCGCAGGCCGAGGCGGCCGTGGAGCGTGCCCGCCGCGCCCTGCGCGCCGGGATCGAGGCCGGCGTCGACCTGCTGGACACCGCGGACATCTACGGGGCCGGCCGCTCCGAGGAGACCGTCGGCCGGCTGCTGCACGAGCTGCCCTACGAGGAGCGCTCCGCCCTGAAGGTGCAGACCAAGTGCGGGATCGTCCTGCACGAGACGGACCCGGCCGGGCGGCGTCTGACCCGCTACGACTCCTCGCCCGAGCACGTGCGCGCCTCGCTGGAGGGCTCGCTGTCCCGCCTCGGCGAGCAGCGCGTGGACACCCTGATCATCCACCGGCCCGACGTCCTCACGCCCGTGGCCGACACCGTGCGCGCCTTCCTCGACGCGCGGGAGGCGGGCCTGGTCGGCAAGCTGGGCGTCTCCAACCTCGGCGTGGGCCGCGTCCTCGAGTTCCAGCGCGAGCTCGAGAGCCAGGCGGCGGACGGGACCGGGCTGGCGTGCGTCCAGGTCGAGCTCGGCCTGCACCACCGCACCCTCGTGGAGGCGGTCGTGCTCGCCAACCACCCGGACGCCCCCGCGGACGCCGACGCCGGGCGCCTCGGCCCGGTGTGCGCCGCGGAGGGGATCGAGCTGCAGGCCTGGGGTCCGCTGGGGCAGGGTCGGTTCAGCTCCGGCGACGACGGCGCGGCCGGCGTCGTCGGCGAGGTCGCGGCGGAGCTGGGCGTCAGCCGGGAGGCCGTGGTGCTCGCCTGGCTGCTGCGCCTGCCGTGGGGCGTGCGGCCCGTGATCGGCACCCAGGACCCGGAGCGCGTCGCCGCGTGCGCCGAGGCGGCCTCCGTGGCCGAGGCGATGGACTCCGCGCAGTGGCACCGCCTGTGGACCGCGGCGCGGGGCCGGCCGCTGCCTTGACGAGGCGCGACCGGCCGCGTGCCCTCCCGCCGGAGTGAGGCCTGTGTCACACTGGGACATGGACTTTGCGAACGTCGACCTCGTGACCCCCTGGATCCTCTACTGGCTGGCCTCACTGACCCTCGTGGTCGGCGGCACGCTCGTGGTCGTCGGCCTGTGGCGTGCCCGGCGGCACCGGCGCTTCGCCGCGACCCACGGCCGCAACCCGGAGATCGGACTCCTCGAGGACACCCGCACCCAGCGCGGGGTCGGGGCTGTCGCGCTCGCGGCCGCCGTCGCCCTCGGCGCGACGGGCGCCGTCCTGCACGTCCAGGGTCTGGACGCGTTCCGCGGCAACCTCGAGGCGAAGTACGGCTACACCGCGGTGGACCGCATCCGCCAGTCCGGCCCCGGCTTCGTGGCCGATCTGACCCAGGCCGACGGCACCGTGCTGCGCGACGAGATGGTCCTGCTGGAGTCCTCGGGCGAGCCCGTCGTCGGGGAGGACATCTTCGCCCGTCCGGTCGAGACGCGGTGACCTTCCCGCCCCGGCCCGTCGGGCCTGATGCCGCGTCGGGGGCCTCTGTTAGCGTCGCCGCGTGAGCACCTCGACCGTCCGTTCCGCCCCCGCGTCCACCTACCGGCTCCAGGTCAGCCCGGATCTGCCGCTGGAGTCCGTGGCCGGGCTCGTGCCCTATCTGCGGCGCCTGGGCGTGGACTGGCTCTACCTCTCGCCGCTGCTCGAGGCCGAGCCCGGCTCCGACCACGGGTACGACGTCGTGGACCCCACCCGGCTGGACGCCGCCCGCGGCGGGGCCGAGGGGCTGGACATGGTCGCGCGCGCCGCGCACGAGGCGGGCATGGGCGTGCTCGTGGACATCGTGCCGAACCACGTGGGCGTGGCCACGCCCCAGGCCAATCCGGCGTGGTGGGACGTGCTCACCCACGGTCCCGAGGCGGCGCATGCGGCGTGGTTCGACGTGGACTGGGCGGCCGGCGGCGGGTCCCTGCTCATCCCCGTGCTGGGAGACGGCCCTGACGGGGACGCGGACGCGGAACTGGACCGTCTCGTCGTCGACGCCGAGGGCGGCCGTCTGCGCTACTGGGACAACGTCTACCCCCTCGCCCCCGGATCGCTCGAGGCGGCCGAGACGGAGACCGGGCTGCGCACCGCGGAGGTCTTCGCGTCGGCGGACCCGGCGAAGGAGCCGACCGCGGAGCAGGCCCGCCTGGCCCGCGCCGTGCACGACCGCCAGCACTACCGGCTGGTCGGCTGGCGCCGCGGCGACGCCGAGCTGAACTACCGCCGCTTCTTCACCGTCACCACGCTCGCGGGCGTCCGGGTGGAGGAGCCCGAGGTCTTCGACGTCGTCCATGCCGAACCCGCCCGCTGGGTCCGCGAAGGGCTCGTGGACGGGCTGCGCGTGGACCACCCGGACGGCCTGGCGGACCCGGCCGGCTACGCGCGGCGCCTGCGCTCCCACGTCCTGCCGGAGGGCTACCTCGTGGTGGAGAAGATCCTCGAGCCCGGTGAGGCGCTGCCCGCTGACTGGCCCGTGGACGGGACCACCGGCTACGACGCGCTCGGCGAGGTCGAACGCGTCTTCATGCATCCCGAGGCCGCGGGCGATGCGGCCGAGGACGCGCGCCGTCGTCGGGAGTGGGGCGAGGCCGTGGTGCGGGCCAAGCACGACGTGGCCACCGGCTCCCTCGCGGCCGAGACCGCCCGGCTGGTCCGGGAGGTCCGCGCCGTGCACGCCCTCGGCGCCCACCCGGACGAGGACGTGGCCGCCGCGTTCGCCGCCGTGCTCGCCCGCCTGCCCGTGTACCGCACCTACCTGCCCGTGGGCCTGGCCGTGCTCGAGGGCGCGCTGGCGGACGCGGCCGAGGCGGAGCCGGGCCTCGCCGACGTGCTCGGTGACCTGCGGCCCGAGCTGACCGACCCGGACTCGCCCGTGGCCCGCCGGTTCCAGCAGACCTCCGGCATGGTGATGGCCAAGGGCGTCGAGGACCGGTCCTTCTACCGGTACACGCGGTGGGCCAATCTGAACGAGGTCGGCGGAGACCCCTCCCACGTCGCCCTGTCCCTGGCCGACTTCCACGCCGCCCAGCAGGCGCGCCAGGCCGCCTGGCCGACGGCCATGACCACCCTGAGCACCCACGACACCAAGCGCGGTGAGGACGTGCGCGCCCGCATCGCCGTGCTCGCCGAGGAGCCCGACCGCTGGGCCGCCGAGCTCGCGGAGCTGAGGCGCCTCCACCCGCTCGGCCACCCCGACGCGGAGCGGCTGCTCTGGGAGTCCATCGTGGGCGTCTGGCCCACGGACGGCACCGCGCCGGAGGAGGAGCGGATCCTCGGCTTCCTGCAGAAGGCCTCCCGCGAGGCGGCCCTGGCCACCACCTGGACGGACCAGGACCCCGAGTTCGAGGCCCGGCTCGCCGCGCTCGCCGCCGCCGTCACCTCCCCCGAGGGGCCAGCGCGGGGCGTGCTGCAGGCCGTCGCGGACCGTATCGCCGAGCCCGGCCTCGTGGTCCAGCTCGGCCACAAGCTCGTCCAGCTCGCCGCCCCCGGCGTCCCCGACGTCTACCAGGGCACGGAGGTGCCCTTCCCCACCCTCGTGGACCCGGACAACCGCCGCCCCGTGGACTTCGCGGCCCGGGCCGACCTGCTGGACCGCCTCGACGCCGGCCACACGCCCGGCCTCGACGACCCCGCCGCCGCCAAGCTGGCCGTCGTGGCCGGCGTGCTGCGCGCCCGCCGCGACCGGCCCGAGCTGTTCACCGGCCACCGCCCGCTCGACGTCTCCGGCCCCGCCGCCGAACACGCGATCGCGTTCGACCGGGGCGGGGCGCTCGCCGTGGCCACGCGCTGGCCCGTCCGCCTCGCGGCCGCGGGTGGCTGGGGCGAGACCGTCGTGACCGTGCCGGCCGGGCGGTGGGAGGACGCCGTCACCGGCCACCCCGTCCACCCGGACGCGCGCGGCGCCGTGCGCCTCGACGAACTGCTCAGCACCCTGCCCGTCGCGCTGCTCGTCCCGGCGCACGCCCCGTCCGACCGCCGAGAGAGGACCGCCCCGTGACCGAGCCCCGTCCGGCCGACGCCCCCGCCCCGGGCCTGCACCCGATCGGCTCCGACCCCGTGGACCCCGCCGCGGCCGAGCGGGCCGCCGTCGATGCCGCGCGCGCCATCCCCTACGCCGTGTGGGCGCCGCACGCCGAGAGCGTCGACCTCGTCCTCGTCGACACCGAGCCCGGCGCCCTGCACGACGCCGAGGACCGCTGGCCCGTCGCCGCCGTCGTGGCGATGGACCCCGCCGCCGGAGGCTGGTGGACGCCCACGGAGGACCCGCTGGCCGCCCTCGGCCTCGACGCCGCCCAGCCGCCGGCCGACCCCGGCTACGGCTACCGCGTGGACGGGGCGGACCCCGTGCCGGACCCCCGCTCCCGCCGCCAGCCCGACACGGTCCACGGGCCCTCCCGCCGCGACGTCGCCGGCCGCGTCTTCGCGTGGCCGGACGAGGGCTGGGCCGGGCCGCCCGGGGTGGAGTCCGATCCGGCCGCGCCCCAGGGCGGCGGCCTGCGCGGCGCCGTCCTCTACGAGCTGCACGTGGGGACCTTCACGGCGGAGGGGACCCTCGACGCCGCCATCGCCCGCCTGCCGCACCTGACGGACCTCGGGGTCACCCACGTCGAGCTGCTGCCCGTGAACTCCTTCTCCGGGCCGCGGAACTGGGGCTACGACGGGGTGGCGTGGTTCGCCGTCGACGAGTCCTACGGCGGCCCCGCCGCCTACCGCCGCTTCGTGGCCGCCGCCCACGCCGCCGGCCTCGGCGTGGTCCAGGACGTCGTGCACAACCACCTGGGCCCCTCCGGCAACTACCTGCAGGTGTTCGGGCCGTATCTGGGTCAGGGCGGCACCGGCTGGGGCGACGGCCTGAACCTGGACGGCGCCGACTCGGACGAGGTGCGCCGGTTCGTCCTGGACAACGTCCGCTTCTGGCTCGAGGAGATGCGCGTGGACGGGCTGCGCCTCGACGCGGTGCACGCCCTGCGGGACGCCCGCGCCGTGCACCTGCTCGAGGAGATGGCCGCGCTCGCGGACGGGATCGCGGCCCGTGCCGGCCGACCCGTGCCCCTCCTGGCCGAGTCCGACCTCAACGACCCGCGTCTGGTGTTGCCCCGCCACGCCGGCGGGCTCGGCCTCGCCGCGGCCTGGAACGACGACGTCCACCATGCCCTGCACGTGGCCGCCACGGGGGAGACCCACGGCTACTACGCGGACTTCGCCCCGCTGGAGGCGGTGGCCAAGGTCATGGAGCGCACCTACTTCCACGACGGCACCCGCTCCACCTTCCGCAGCCGTGACCACGGGCGCCCCGTGCCGGACACCATCCCCAACCATGCGTGGGTGGCCAGCATCCAGAACCATGATCAGGTGGGCAACCGCGCCGGCGGCGACCGCACAGCGGCCGTCCTGTCCGAGGGCGCGCTCGCGGCCGAGGCCGCCCTGCTGCTGACCGGCCCGCACGTGCCGATGCTCTTCATGGGGGAGGAGTTCGCGGCCTCGACGCCGTGGCCGTTCTTCACCTCGTTCCGCGAGCCCGAGCTCGGGGACGCCGTCCGGCAGGGACGTCGCCGCGAGTTCGCCGCCCACGGCTGGGACCCGGCCGACGTCCCCGACCCGCAGGACCCCGCCACGCGGGACGCGGCCGTGCTGGACTGGGCGGAGGCCGCGGGCGGCGCGGACGGCCACGGTCGGGGAGCGCGCGTGCTCGCCGCCTACCGCACCCTGATCGGCCTGCGCCGCACGCTGCCCCAGCTCACCGACCCCCGCCGCGACCGCGTCCGGGCCGAGGTGGACGCGGCCCGGCGCCACGTGCGCCTCACCCGCGCCGGCGAGGACGCCGACGTCGTCCTGCTCGTCGCCCTCGGCGCGGAGCCGCTGCCCGTGCCCGCGGACCTGACGCGGGCCGAGCTCCTCGCCGGCCACGGCGACGACGGCCCGCTCGGCCCCGGCACGGTGCCGGCGGCGGTCCCGGCCCCCGGCTTCCTGCTCCTGCGCCGCTGAGCCGCGTCCGGGCTCAGTCCGCGTCCGCGGGCGGGACGGCGCGCAGCATGGTGGTCGTGGGGTGCAGTGCCACCGCGTCCTCGTCGCGGCGGGCCCGCAGCACCGTGTCCACGTAGGAGTCCACCGCCTCCTGCAGGGGCACGGCCTGGCCGCGGGCCTCGGAGAGGTACCAGCGGTGCTCGAGGAGCTGGTGCATCACCTCGGCGGGCTCGAGCTTGGCTCGCAGCTCAAGGGGCACCGAGCGGACCACGGGGTCGAACACCTCCACCACCCAGCGGTGCGCCGCAGCCTCGATGTCCATGTACGGGTCCCACTCCCGGCGGGCGGCCTCGATGTCCACGAGCAGCCGGCGGGCCTGGTTCTCCTGGACCTCGAGTCCCGTGAGGCGGGTCAGCCGACGGCGGTGGTAACCCGCGTGGATCTCGACGGGCCGGGCGATCATCATCCCGGGAGCGTCGGCGGCGCGCAGTGAGTACTCGGCCAGCTCGAACCCGAGCTCCTGCAGGCGGCGGACGCGGCGGTCCAGGCGCCACGGCTCGGCGCGGGGGAACAGCAGAGGCTCGGTCAGCTCGTCCCACAGCCGTCGGTAGGACGCCACGAGCAGGTCCGGCGTGGTGACGGGGTCCACCTCCGGGTCCAGCAGCCCGCTGGCCTGCAGGTCCAGCAGCTCACCGCCCACGTTCACGGCGGCCACGTCCAGGTCGTGCTCGCGCTGGCCGTTGGACAGCCGCTCCCGCAGCTCGCCGGTCTCGGCGTCCACCAGGTGAGCGGCGAACCCGCCCGCGTCCCGCCGGAACAGGACGTTGGACAGGGAGACGTCACCCCAGAAGAACCCCTCGAGGTGCAGTTCCACGAGCAGCGTCGCCAGTGCGTCCATGAGGCGCACGAGGGTGCGGCGCTCGAGGCGCTCCGAGAACACGGCGCGGTACGGCAGGGAGAAGCGCAGGTGCCTGGTCACGAGGGCGGCGGGCAGGGGCGTGCCGTCGTCCTCCGTGCGTCCGGTGACCACGGCCACCGGCACCACCGACGGCGCCGGGCTCCGCTCGAGCCGGCGCAGCAGCCGGTACTCGTGGAACGCGAGCTCTTCGGTGGTCTCCTTCACCGCCACGATGCCCCCGCCCATCCGGGCGAAGCGCACCACGTGACGGGAGATGCCGCGTGGCAGGGCCGCCAGCACCTCACGCGGCCACGTCTCGAGGGGGAGCGCCCAGGGCAGGGCGAGCAGAGACGTCGCCGGGTCCTCGGTCGCGTCCCCCGACGGGGCGCCCGTGATGGTCAGTCGATCGACGGGGGAGGGGGTCTCGACGGTGTCCATGGTCACGATCCTTCCAGACAGGGCCGCTATGCTCGCCTGGCGCGGCGCGCCCGCTGCCCGCCGGCTCCGGTGCTCGACCCGGACCGACTGCCCCACGAGGAGGACCCTTGGCCCGGAACACGTCAGGCTCGCACACCTCGGCGACGGACGCTCGTGCGCGTGCCCGCCAGATCCAGGAGGAGCAGCGCAGGAAGGACAGCCGCCGCCGCACCGGCGTCATCTGGGGCTCGGTCCTCGCGGCGGTGCTCGTGATCGGCCTCGTCGTCGCGTTCGTGCTCAACCGCAACGGCGACGACGCCGCGGCCGCCGGCCCCATCCCCGCCGTGGCGAACGAGCAGGGCGGCATCGAGTTGACCTCGGCCACGGCCCTGGCGGAGGGCGCGGGAGAACGCGAGGTCGACCCCTCGAAGATCGAGGTGCCGAAGCAGGCCGCGAGCTCTCAGCCCGAGACCCTGCCGAACACCGAGCCCCGGGCGGACGGCGAGCCGACGCGGATCGTGCTCTACGCGGACTTCAACTGCGTGCACTGCGCGGACTTCGAGTCCACCAACGGGGACCAGATCGAGCAGTGGCTCGAGCAGGGCGAGGTTACGGTCGAGTACCGGATGGTGGACTACCTGAGCGCCCCGAACAACCAGAACTACTCGGCCCGCGCCGCCAACGCCGCGTACTGCGTGGCGGACCAGAAGCCCGAGGCCTACAACGGCTTCGTGGCCGCCCTGTTCGCCACCTACGACGAGCACCAGGGCAAGGGCCTGGACAACGCGGCGATCACGCAGCTCGCGCAGGAGCACGGCGCGGACATCGCCTCCTGCGTCGAGGACGGCACGTTCCGCTCCGCGGTCGAGCACACCACCCGCCAGGCGCGCGTCGCCGGCGTGGCCGGCACCCCCACCGTGTTCGTGGACGGGAAGAACTGGGCCCTCGACGGCGAGGACAAGACCTTCACCGATTGGGCGGGCGCCAAGATCGCCGGCTGACCCGGCTGACCCGGCTGACCCGTCGCCGAGGTCCGCGGGGCGTCCCCACGCAGGGGGCGCCCCGCGCCGTCCGCCCGGGCCTTGTACGCTGGAAGGGCCGGCCGCGGCGCCCCGGGCGCCGGCCGCAGGCCTCCTTAGCTCAGCTGGCCAGAGCAGCTGCCTTGTAAACAGCAGGTCGCCGGTTCGAATCCGGCAGGGGGCTCCACCCCACCGCGGGCCCGACGGCGCCGCGCACCTCCGCCGGGAGGGCGCGGCGCCGTCGTCGTGTCCGGCGCGGGCCGAAGCTGGGGCGCCGCTGTGCGGGTCTGCGGCCATCCGCCAGGTACGGCTGGCGGATCCGCCAGAGATGCCTCGACCATCCGCCAGACTTCGGCCCGCGGCCTCGTCGTGACGGAATCGTGACCTTACCGTGATCTCAGTCACCCCGGCCCGAGCCCCTCGGGCACCCGCACCCGGTGGCCCCGAACTCCCAGGAGATCCCGTGCAGTCCTCCACACCCCGCAGCACCCGCCGCCGCATCGGCGCCCTCGTGGCCGGCGCCGTCCTCGCCGGCGGGACCTTGACCTCGTCCCCCGCGCTCGCGGCCCCTCCGGCGGCGCCCCCGCCGCACCGGCAGCCAGCCCGACCGCCGCCTCGCCCCTGGCGGCGGCGCAGGTGGAGGACCCGAACGCCGACGGCTACGACTCCTTCATCGTCACCTACAAGGAGACCGCCGCCAACGCCCACGCGAAGGGCCGAGCCAACGCCTGGGGCAAGGCCGCGAAGGAGGCCGGCGTCTCCGTGAAGGAGCTGCGTGAGACCGCGCTCGGCTCCCGCGTGGTCAAGGCGGACCGCAAGCTGGATCAGGCCGAGTCCGCGAAGTTCATGGCCGACCTGAAGGCCTCCGGGGCGGTCGAGGCCGTGGAGCCGGACGCCATCCTCACCGCCACCGGCCTGAGCCCCGTGGACGCCCTCTACTCGCAGCAGTGGGGCTTCACCGGCACCCACGGCATGCGGGTCCCGGGGGCGTGGGACCGCACGACGGGCTCCGGTGCGACCGTGGCCGTCATCGACACCGGCATCACCTCCCACCCGGATCTCGACCGCAACGTGGTGCCCGGCTACGACTTCATCTCCAACAGCGCGGCGGCACGTGACGGCGGCGGCCGCGACTCCAATCCGCGCGACGAGGGCGACTGGTACGCCGCCGGCGAGTGCGGCACCGCCGGTGCCTCCGACTCCTCGTGGCACGGCACCCACGTGGCGGGCACCGTCGCGGCCGTGGCCGACTCCCGGGGCGTCGTCGGCGTGGCCCCGAACGCGAAGATCCAGCCCATCCGCGTGCTCGGCAAGTGCGGCGGTTCGCTGTCCGACATCGCCGACGCGGTCGTGTGGGCCGCCGGCGGCACCGTGGCGGGCGTGCCGGCCAACCCGAACCCGGCGGACGTCATCAACATGTCCCTCGGCGGCTCCGGCACGTGCGGCACCACCTACCAGAACGCGATCAACGCGGCCGTCTCCCGCGGCGTGCCCGTCGTCGTGGCGGCGGGCAACGAGAACCAGCCCGCCGCCAACGTGCGCCCGGCCAACTGCCGGAACACCATCGTGGTGGCCGCCTCCACCTCGCAGGGCGCCCGCGCCTCGTTCTCGAACTACGGCTCCGCCGTGGACGTGACCGCCCCGGGCGCGAACATCATCTCGACCGTGAACAACGGCGCCACCACCCCGACGACGGCCGGCCACGCCGCCTACAACGGCACCTCGATGGCCACCCCGCACGTCGCGGGCCTGGCCGCCCTGCTGCTGGCCGAGCGGCCGAGCCTCACCCCGGCCCAGGTCGAGTCCACCCTCAGGTCCACGGCCCGGTCCATGCCCGTGTCCTGCTCCGCGGGCTGCGGCGCCGGCCTGGCGGACGCCGCCAGGGCGGTCTCCTCCCTCGGTGGCAGCTCCTGACCGGAGCCCGCCCCGGGCGCCGGGACCTCGTTGGTCGCCCAGGGCGGTTTCGAGCCCGGCGCCACGCTGACCGACGCCTGACGTGCTCGTCGGCTCTCGATGGCCGCTCCGCCGTGCGCGGGGTGGCCGTCGCCCGGGTGGACAGGCGGCGCCGCCTGAGGTATCGTTTTTCGAGTTGTCACCCCCATGGGGCGACGCCCGGATCTTTAGCTCAGTTGGTTAGAGCGTTCGCTTCACACGCGAGAGGTCGCTGGTTCGAGTCCAGTAAGATCCACCGCAGCAGGGCCCTCCTCCGGGAGGGCCCTTTCGCGTCCCCGGGCCGCGGTGCCGACGGCCCCGGCGGGGGAGGTGCCGGCGTGGTTGGATGGACGCGTCGGCGGGGCTCGGCCCACCGCCGTGGCGCGTCCAGCGCCCGCACACGGAAGGAGAGGGTGAGCCGCATGGAGCAGGAGGGCACCCAGGAGCCGGCGCGGTTCGACCCCCGCATCGCGGAGCCCCCGGCCGTCCCCACGCTCATCCCCGTGCTGCGCCCGGCCGGCGCCGAGGATGCCGCGGCTGCCGGCGACCTCGCACTCGACCCGGAGGACCCCGGCCTGCTCGACCTTGACCCGGCGGAGTCCGCCCACCCGGCCGCGGTCGCCGTCGAGCCGACGGAGCCGCTGCCGCCCGTGGTCCGCCCCGCCGCCGCCGATCCGGTCCCGGAGCCGGAGCCGGAGCCGGAGGAGCCGGCAGAGCCGGAGGCGGAGACGCTGCCGGAACCGGCCGCGGACGCGCCCCTGACCGAGCCGCCGCTGTCCGAGCAGGTGCCCACCTCCGTCCTGGCGCCCGCGGAGGCCGACGGCGCCCTGCCCGCCCCGGAGATGATCCCCGAGCCGGACGTCACCGTCCCGGACCCGGTGGTCCCCGTGGGCCCGGCCGAGAAGCGCGGGCGTCGGCGCGGCCGGCGCTCCCGCGAGGTCTTCGTCGAGAACCTGCCGACGCAGGCGCTCGTGCTGGCCGACCGCCTTCACTCCTCGCCGTACGGGCGCCGCATGCGCTCCACGCTGCAGCAGCGCCGCGCGGAGGCGCAGGCCCTTGAGGCCCGCACGACCCTGGACTTCGCGCTCAAGCTGGGCGAGACGATGTTCAGCTTCGGCGCGGCCTCGCTGGACGTGGAGACCTCGATCATCGTGGCCACGCAGGCCTACGGGATCCTCGAGACCGAGGTGGACCTGACCAACCAGTCCATCTCCCTGAACTACGCGCCCGACTCCTCACGCGGCGAGGCCCCGTTCACCCTCCAGCGGGTGGTCCGCTCGTCCTCGGTGAACTTCGAGGGGCTCGTGGCCGTCCACCGGCTCGTCGAGGAGATCGCCGCGGGCGAGGTGGACCGGGCCGAGGCCCAGCGCCGGCTCGTGGAGATCCGGCATCAGCCCAAGCCGTTCCCCGCCGTCTTCGAGGTCCTCTTCTCCGGCGTGTTCGTGGCCTGCTTCGTGCCGTTCATCGGCGGGACCTGGACGGGCGCGGCCCTGGGCATGGTCTCCACCTGGCTGGTCTTCTGGCTCAAGGTCCAGGCGGACAAGGCGCGCTTCCCGGAGATCTTCTCCACGATGTTCGGGGCGATCACGGCCACGGTGATCGCGCTGATGGCCCACGCCCTCGACCTGCCGGTCAACCCGGCGCTGGTGATCGCCGGCGGCATCATGATGCTCCTGCCCACGGCGAGGTTCGTCACCGCGGTGCAGGACGCCATCCACGGCTTCCCGGTGACCGCCGCGGGCCGCTTCCTCTCCGCGCTGCTCGTGTTCGCCGGCGTGATGGCCGGGATCATGATCGCCGTGGGCATCGGGGATCTCGTGGGATTCGAACAGCTGGACCTGGCCGAGGCGGGGACGCTGAGCTATCCGCCGCTGCTGCTGCTGGGCCTCGTGATGGCCGCGGGCATGGCGGACGCGGTGGTGGAGCAGTCGCGGTGGCCCCAGATCCTGGCCTGCGGTCTCGTGTCCGGGGCCGGCTTCGGCGCGTACCTGGCAGCGCAGCAGATCGGGGTCAGCGACCGGCTGGTGCCCGCGGTCGCCGCGGCGGCGGTCGGGTTCCTCGGCCGCCTGGTGGCCCAGCGGCTCGCGGCCCCGGCGCTCGTGATCGTCCTGCCGTCCATGCTGTTCCTGCTTCCCGGACTCACCATGTTCCGGTCCGTCTACGGGTTCACCGTGGAGACCGGGGCCACGCTGCTGGGCGTCGAGGGACTCTTCAACGCCGCGGTCATCGTCGTGGCGATCGCGGCCGGCGTCGCCTTCGGCAACACCCTGGCCAAGCCGATCACCGACCGGATGGGCACGCTGCTGCCCACCGAGCTCGTGATGCACCAGCGCGGCTGACCGGCGGCCCGGCTCAGTCGGGCAGGCGCCAGTCCACCGGCTCCGCGCCGGCCGCCTCGAGGAGCCGGTTCACCCGGCTGAACGGCCGGGAGCCGAAGAACCCGCGGTGGGCGCTCAGGGGCGAGGGATGCGGGGACTCCACGACGCCGGCCCCCGCCGCCGTCAGCAGCGGCGCCATGCGCCGCGCGTCGGCTCCCCACAGCAGCCCCACGAGCGGGGTGCCGCGCGCGCAGAGGGCCCGCACCGCGGCCTCCGTGATCTGCTCCCAGCCGAGGCCGCGGTGGCTGCCGGGTGCGCCGGCCCGCACGCTGAGGGCGCGGTTCAGCAGCAGCACGCCCTGGTCCGTCCACGCGGAGAGGTCGCCGTGGGCAGGCGGGGCGATGCCGAGGTCGTCGTGCAGCTCCCGGTGGATGTTGGCCAGGGAGCGGGGCAGCGGCCGCACGTGGCGGTCCACCGCGAAGCTCAGGCCGATCGGATGGCCCGGCGTCGGGTAGGGGTCCTGGCCCAGCACGAGGACGCGGACGTCCGCGAACGGCTGACGGAACGCCCGCAGGATGTGCTCCGGCGCCGGCAGTACCTGCTCTCCGGCCGCCCGGCGGGCCCGCAGCCGCTCGCCGACCTGCTCGAACGCGGCGGCCTGCGGGGCGAGGGCCGCCTCCCAGCCCGGATCCAGGGGCGCGATGAACTCCATGCCCCGAGGGTAGACCGGGTGGGTACAGTGGCCGCCATGTCCCACCCCACGCCCGTCTCGCCCGATCCGGCCCCGGACGAGGGTGCCGACGCGCGGCCACGGCGGGACGAGCTGACGGACCTGGAGCGTGCGGTCCTGGACCTGGAGGCCGCCACCTGGCGGTACGGCGGGGCCAAGGACCACGCCGTCCGAGAGCGTCTGGGGCTGTCTCCGACCGCCTATTATCAGGTGTTGAACGGATTGCTGGACCGTGAGGCCGCCCTGGCCTACCGACCCCTGCTGGTCACGCGGCTGCTGCGCAAGCGCGGCACCCGCAGCCGGGCCCGGAGGGGACCCGCGGATCCGGCGCCGTCCACGCCCGCTTCCCGCCAGGAGAACTGACCCATGGCCTACCAGCCCGACCGCTTCGACGAGGTCCCCGAGTACACGGACCAGCGCGGCGCGCACCGCGAGTCCTTCGCCGCTGCCGGCGCGACCGCCGCGGGCGGGGGTCGCCGCCTGAGCCCGCTGCTCTGGGTGGCCGGCCTCGTCCTGCTCGCCGGCCTGTTCGTGGGCGTCGTCCTGCCGTGGCTCACCGGCGACCGCTCCGAGCCCGTCGCCGCCGAGAGCTCGACGACGGCCCCGGCGGTCGAGCCGTCGCCGTCGCCGTCGACGTCGTCCGAGTCCTCCTCGGCGTCCTCCGCGTCGGCGTCGACTGCATCCGCGACCGAGTCCGCCACCCCGTCCGAGGACACGGCGGAGGCGTCCCGTTCCGCGGCCGCGGCCGAGTCCTCGCGGGCGGCGCAGGAGGCGGCCGCCGCCGAGGCCGCCGAGTCCTCCCGAGCCGCCGCCGAGGCCGCCGAGGCCGCCGAGTCGTCCCGTGCCGCCGCCGCGGCACAGGCGGCGGAGGCCTCGCGTTCCGAGGCCGCCGCGCAGTCCGCAGAGGCGTCTCGGTCGGCGGCGGCCGCCCAGGCGGCGGAGTCCTCGCGCGCCGCCGCGTCCCGTTCGGCCGCCCAGGCGGCGGAGTCCTCGCGCGCCGCCGCGTCCCGTTCGGCCGCCCAGGCGGCGGAGTCCTCGCGCGCCGCCGCGTCCCGTTCGGCCGCCGCGGCGGACGCCTCGCGCTCGCAGTCCGCGGCCGCGTCGAGCTCTCGTGCGGCCGCGCAGTCCGCGGCCGTGCGCGGCACCCACGTCACCGTGTACAACGCGACCCGTACCCAGGGCCTCGCCGCCTCCTACGCGCAGCGGCTCACGAGCGCCGGCTACACCTCGGTGGACGCGAAGAACTGGAGCGGCTACGGCATCCAGTCCTCCACCGTCCTGTACAACGGCTCGGCCAACAAGGCCGCCGCCGAGGCGGTCGGCAAGGAGCTCGGCTTCCCGGTCATGCAGACCCCGAACCTGCAGGTGAACGGCGTCGCGGTGGTCGTCACCGGCTGACCCGCCCGCCGTGCGGCCGTGCCGGACGCGCACCCTTCCCGGCCCCCCGGCGGGGCGCCTCCCGAGGCGTTCTGCCGGGGGCCGTCCGCCGTCC
Source organism: Micrococcus sp. GPGPB33 (assembly GCF_037853785.1). Taxonomy (NCBI): domain Bacteria; kingdom Bacillati; phylum Actinomycetota; class Actinomycetes; order Micrococcales; family Micrococcaceae; genus Micrococcus; species Micrococcus sp. GPGPB33. The sequence goes on along the minus strand of NZ_JAQMWO010000002.1, from coordinate 271,828 downwards.
GCGGAAGAGCGGGCTCCCGCACCGCGGACCCTTTGCACTCTCCCGGTGCGAGTGCTCATAATGGGGTTAGCACTCCGAAGGCGCGACTGCCAGCCGTACCCCGGTCGGTCCGGCGCCGTGGAGGAGGACCTGTCCACCGATGAGGCCCCCAGGGGCCGTCCGTCGCGGGCATCGGCGCGGGTCAGCCACCAGAAGTAGGAAGCCGACGTCCAGAAAGGACCTGCACATGGCCAAGACCATCGCATTCGACGAAGAGGCCCGCCGCGGCCTGGAGAAGGGCCTGAACACCCTGGCCGACGCCGTGAAGGTGACCCTCGGCCCCCGCGGCCGCAACGTGGTGCTGGAGAAGAAGTGGGGCGCCCCCACCATCACCAACGACGGCGTCTCCATCGCCAAGGAGATCGAGCTCGAGGACCCGTACGAGAAGATCGGCGCGGAGCTCGTCAAGGAGGTCGCCAAGAAGACCGACGACGTCGCCGGCGACGGCACCACCACCGCCACCGTGCTGGCCCAGGCGCTGGTCCGCGAGGGCCTGCGCAACGTGGCCGCGGGCGCCGACCCGCTGTCCCTGAAGCGCGGCATCGAGAAGGCCGTGGAGGCCGTCACCTCTGAGCTGCTCTCCGCCTCCCGCGAGATCGAGACCAAGGACCAGATCGCGGCCACCGCCTCGATCTCCGCCGCGGACAAGCAGATCGGCTCCCTCATCGCCGAGGCCCTGGACAAGGTCGGCAAGGAGGGCGTCATCACCGTCGAGGAGTCCAACACCTTCGGCCTCGAGCTCGAGCTCGAGCTCACCGAGGGCATGCGCTTCGACAAGGGCTACATCTCCGGTTACTTCGTGACCGACGCGGACCGCCAGGAGGCCGTCCTCGAGGATCCCTACATCCTCATCGTCAACTCGAAGATCTCCTCCGTGAAGGACATGGTGGCGATCCTCGAGAAGGTCATGCAGTCGGGCAAGCCGCTGCTGATCATCGCCGAGGACGTCGAGGGCGAGGCCCTGGCCACCCTCGTGGTCAACAAGATCCGCGGCACCTTCAAGTCCGTGGCCGTGAAGGCCCCGGGCTTCGGTGACCGCCGCAAGGCCATGCTCGCCGACATCGCCATCCTCACCGGCGGCCAGGTCATCTCCTCCGAGGTGGGCCTGTCCCTGGAGAACGCCACCCTCGACCTGCTGGGCTCCGCCCGCAAGGTGGTCATCACCAAGGACGAGACCACCATCGTGGAGGGTGGCGGCGACGCCGAGCAGATCGCCGGCCGCGTGGCACAGATCCGCTCCGAGATCGAGAACACCGACTCGGACTACGACCGCGAGAAGCTGCAGGAGCGCCTCGCCAAGCTGGCCGGCGGCGTGGCCGTCATCAAGGCCGGCGCGGCCACCGAGGTGGAGCTCAAGGAGCGCAAGCACCGCATCGAGGACGCCGTGCGCAACGCCAAGGCCGCGGTGGAGGAGGGCATCGTCGCCGGCGGCGGCGTGGCCCTGATCCAGGCCGGCGCCAAGGCGTTCGGCGGCCTGCAGCTCGAGGGCGACGAGGCCACCGGCGCGAACATCGTCAAGGTCGCCATCGAGGCCCCGCTGAAGCAGATCGCCTTCAACGCGGGCCTGGAGCCCGGCGTCGTGGCGGACAAGGTCAAGACCCTCGACGACGGCCACGGCCTGAACGCCGCCACCGGCGAGTACGAGGACCTGCTGGCCGCCGGCATCAACGACCCGGTGAAGGTGACCCGCTCGGCCCTGCAGAACGCCGCGTCCATCGCGGGCCTGTTCCTGACCACCGAGGCCGTCGTCGCGGACAAGCCCGAGAAGGCCGCCGCCGGCGCCGAGGGCATGGACCCGATGGGCGGCATGGGCGGCATGATGTGATCAGCCGCTGAGCCGGCCCGACCCGTTCGGACGCCCAGCCTGCGAGGCCCGTCTCCCCGTCCGGGGAGGCGGGCCTCGCCGCGTTCCGGGCCAGCACCGAGGCGCCCCGCTCAGGCCGACAGCGCGGCTCGTTCCGCCGCCAGATTGCGGCGGGCGGCGGCCTCCCAGCGCGCTCGGCCGGGCGCGGTCCGATACAGCCGCTCGGCGCCCAGCAGGGCGTCCAGCACCGCGCCGCGACCGCGGGCCCAGTCCGCGTCGGACACGTGCGCGTAGTCCCGCCGCACCGCGGCCACGTAGCGGGCGTAGGCCTCGGGGGAGCGGCCGAGGACCTCGAGGTCCGCGTCCGAGAACACCGCCCCGGCCGCGTCGTGCGGGGCCGGGTCGTGGGCGGCGGTGAGCAGCACCAGGCGTGCCACCTCGTCGACGACGTCGGCCGGCACGGCCAGCCGCGGATCGGTGAGCACGTCCCGGGCCAGGGCGGCCGAGTCCGCCTCGTCCTGGCCGGCGGGCGCGGTGGGGTCCCCGGCGTAGACGGCGTCGTGGAACCACGCGGCCAGGCGGACCGCACGCGGATCCGGTCCGGTCTCCGCCCCCGCCCGCTCGAGCAGGTCCACGGACTCGAGCACCGCGAGCAGGTGGGCCGGGTCGTGGTAGTGCCGATGCGGCTCCGTCCAGCGGGCCAGCAGGTCGCGACCCGCCGTCGTCACCGCATCTGGGCTCGCCGCCGTGCCCTCGAACAGCCGCGCCCAGCGCCGGGCGAGGACCACGTCCCGCTTCTCGGCGCGGCTCCGGGCGGGCACGCGCAGCCCCGAGGCGGCGAGGCGGCGCACCAGCTCCCGTCCGCTGACGGGCACCGCCCCGCGGGCCACGAGCTCGGCACGTCGGTGCGCGGGCACGTCGTAGTGGTCCCGGTCGAAGGCCCGCTCCGAGAGCCCCGCCGCCCGCGCGAACGCGTGGAGCTCCTCGAGGGAGGCGTCGGAGACGAGGTGGGAGAACACGGTGCCGTGGGCGGGCCACGCGGGTGGGTCGATCAGGACGGTCATGCCCCCACTCTAGGAAGCGCGGACCGGGGGCGCGGCCGGCCGGCCGCACCCCGGTCCGCGCCGGGCGCTCAGAACCGGAACATCGCGGCGTTGGCGGTCTCCGCGTCCTGGTACTGGGTGGCGGCGGCGTCCATCGCGCGGCGGATGCCCGCCAGGGACTCCTCCACGCGCTGCTGGGTGGCGCGCCACTCGGTGAGCACGCCCTGGAAGTTCGCGGCCGCCTGGCCGCGCCAGGTGTCCTGCAGCTGGCGCAGGTTGGCCTCCATGGTGCTCACCTCCGCCTGGAGGCGGCCGATGGAGCCCTCCACCGCCCCGCTCTTGGCCCGCAGGTCCTCGACGTCGATCTGCACGATGCTCATGTGACTATCCCCTCTGGTGAGTCCTGATGGGCGGCGGGTGCCGCCGGGCACCACGCTAGGGACGGGCGTCCCGCTCCGCTGCTGGGTCGTCCTCGCCTGGGGACGGGGCGGCGGTCTGAGGCGCCTGTGCAGGAGCAGACGCCCGACGGCGGCGCTCGGCCGAGGCGCGACGGAACCGCTCCGCCGCCCGCAGCAGGCGGCTGCTCCGGGCGGCGTCCGCGGCGCTGGCGCCGGCGCCCGACGGCGCGGTCAGGGCGAGGGGGCCGGTGGGCGGACCGGCCGCGTCGTCGTCGGTGTCCCGTGCGGGCGGGCACTCGTCCTCGAAGTCCTCGTCCGCCTCGTCCTCGAACGGCGCCCACGGCAGGTGGACGGAGAAGGTGGCACCGCCGCCCTCCGTCTCAAGCAGCCGGACGGAGCCGCCGTGCTGGGCCACGATCGCCGCGACGATGGCCAGGCCGAGCCCCGTGCCGCCCGTCTCGCGGTGCCGGGAGGTGTCCGCGCGGTAGAAGCGCTCGAAGATGCGGGCGCGGTCCTCCTCGGACACGCCCGGCCCGTGGTCACGGATCTCGATCACGGAGCTGCGGCCCGCGCCGTCGGCCCCGGCCTGGCCGCCGAGGTGGTCGACGGTGCCGACCGCGATCTCGATGGGGGTGCCGGCGGGGGTGTAGCGCAGAGCGTTGGCCATGAGGTTCACCACCACCTGGCGCATCCGGTTCTCGTCGCCGAGGATGGGCGCCGGGGCCGCCCGGTCGTCGTCGGGGCCCACGAGGGTGACCCTGCGGTCCGGGGCGTTCACGGACGCGTCCATCATGGAGTCCATCGCGAGGATGAGCAGGTCCACCGGGGCGTGCTCGAGGGGGCGCTGCTCGTCGAGGCGGGCCAGGGTGAGCAGGTCCTCCACGAGGCGGGTCATGCGGGTGGCCTCGGACTCGATGCGCTGCATGGCGGCGGCGACGTCCTCCTCCTCGCGCAGCCCGCCGTGCCGGTACAGCTCGGAGAATCCGCGGATGGTGACCAGGGGGTGCGCAGCTCGTGGGAGGCGTCCTGCACGAAGCGGCGCATCTTGTCCTCGGAGATCTCCTTGTCCCGGAACGCGGACTCGATGTGCGCGAGCATCGCGTTGAGGGAGCGGGAGAGCCGGCCCACCTCGGTGTCGGGCGCCGCGCTCTCCACGCGCTGGCTCAGGTCGCCGGCGGCGATCTTGGCGGCGGTGCGCTCCACGCGGTTCAGGGTGCGGAACGCGCGCTGGACCGCCAGGTTGGCCACGATCACGGTGCCCGCCGTCGCGAGCAGGCCGATGGTCACGACGATCGAGGTGACGCGTTCGACGGAGGAGGTCACGCTCTGCAGGGGCAGGGCCACGGCCATGGTGCCGTCGCCGCTGCTCAGCCCGTACAGCTGCACGCGCCAGCCGCTCGAGTCCTCCTGTGTGCCGGGCACCTCGAAGGAGGCGGAGCCGCGCTCGCGGGCCTCGGCCGGGGTGATGTCCGGGAGGGCCGGCTCGTCCGCGTCCGGCGTCACCGGGGTCTGGACGACCCGCGCGCCCTCGTTGTCCCACACGACGCCGTAGAAGCGCAGGATGGGCAGCTGCGGCATGTAGTACTCGCCGGTCTGGGCGACGTTGGCCAGGTACATCGAGACGGTGTCCCGGTTGGCGGCCATGTCCTCGTCCAGCTGGCGCACCGCCTCCTGGCGGAACAGCGCCGCGGTCGCCAGGGCGGTGACGGCGACCAGGGCCAGCATGAGCGCCGCGATCATCACGACCAGCTTGGTGCGCAGGGACTGCCCCTGCCACGTGCCCCTCAGCCAGGCGCGCGGATGGCGGACGTGGGCCGCCGCGGCGTCGAGCCGCGCACGCACGTCAGCGCTTGTCCGCGGTGCGGAGCATGTAGCCGACGCCGCGCTTGGTGTGGATCATCTTCTCGCGGCCGCCGACGTCGATCTTGCGGCGCAGGTAGGAGATGTAGGACTCGACGATCGAGGCGTCCCCGTTGAAGTCGTACTCCCACACGTGGTCCAGGATCTGGGCCTTCGAGAGCACCCGGTTCGGGTTCATCATGAGATAGCGCAGCAGCTTGAACTCGGTGGGGGAGAGCTCCACGACCTCGCCGCCGCGGCGGACCTCGTGCGCGTCGTCGTCGAGCTCGAGGTCGTCCACGCGCAGCACCGCCGCGTCGTCGTCGAGGGAGGCGGTGCGGCGCAGCACGGCGCGGATGCGGGCGACCACCTCGTCGAGGGAGAACGGCTTGGTCACGTAGTCGTCGCCGCCGACCGTCAGGCCGGTGATCTTGTCCTCGGTGCCGTCCCGCGCGGTGAGGAACACGACGGGGAAGTGACGGCCGGCGGAGCGCAGGCGGCGGGTCACGGTGAATCCGTCCATGTCCGGGAGCATCACGTCCAGCACGGCCAGGTCCGGCTGGAACTCCTCGGCGGCGTCCAGGGCCTCCCGGCCGTTGGCCGCGGCCGTGACCTCGAAGCCGGCGTAGCGCAGGGATGTGGAGAGCAGCTCGCGGATGTTGGGCTCGTCGTCCACCACCAGGAGGCGTGCTTCGGGGTTCTGATGCTGCATGGGGCCAGTCAACCGCTCTGACCTGGGAACACCCTGAAAGGGCGCTGGATGTCGCGGGGCGTCGTGGGCCCGGCGGTTCAGGGGCGCGAGCGCCGGACGGCGCCCAGCACCACGTGCAGCAGCATCAGGCCGAAGCCGACGGGCAGGCCGAACAGCGCGAGCGCGAACAGCGCCGGGGACGCCGGCCACGCCAGGAAGTACGCGACCAGCAGGGCCACCAGGGCCAGAGCGGACACCGCCGTCACGGCCACGCCCAGCACCAGGACGACGCCGCGACCGCCCCGGTGGTCGGCGGGCGCGGGGGTGGGGAGGGTGGAGGTCCGAGGCATGCCCGCCACTCTAGTCGGGCTATCCTGGGAGGTCATTGACGACCACGTCCTCCGCCGTCCCCTCCGGGCGCACGGCCAGGCTGGTCCCACCGATGCCGCGGCGCACCGCCACGCCGGTGCCGGACCCCGCCGACCCGAGACGAGAGCACGGCCGCCCCTGCGGCGCCGGCCCGACGCGGTGGACCCACATGACGAGGAGCAGGTGACGCACATGCCCACCGGACGCATCAAGTTCTACGACTCGACCAAGGGCTTCGGGTTCGCCCAGACGGACGAGGGCGAGGAGGTCCACGTGCCCGCCTCGGCCCTGCCGGCCGGGGTGACCGAGCTGCGCGGAGGCACCCGCGTGGAGTTCGGCGTGGCCGAGGGCCGCCGCGGCAAGCAGGCGCTCTCGCTGCGCGTGCTCGACGCCGCGCCCTCGGTGGTCCGCAACCACCGACCCGGCGCCACCGAGATGGCCGTCCTCATGGAGGACCTCATCACGTGGCTGGACCAGACATCCAACGGCCTGCGCCGCGGCCGCTACCCCCAGCGCGCCCAGGCGCAGAAGATGGCGCAGGTGCTGCGTCGTGTCGCCGACGACCTGGAGGCCTGAGCCATGACCACCCACGACGACGCCCCGCGTGTCGACCACCGGAGCCCCGACGCCGAGCCCACGCCCGCCGAGGAGAGGACGGCCCTGCCGCCCGCGCGTCGCCGGGCCCCGCGCCGCGACGAGCTGCTCGCCGCCGCCGTGGATGCCGCCCGCGCGGGGCTGGATGGGCTGGCCGCCCCGGACGAGGTGGGGGAGCACGTGGACGTGCTCGTGGACGACGACCGCCTCCTGACGCACCGCTTCGCGTGCCGCATGCCCGGCTACGCGGGCTGGCTCTGGTACGTGACGATCGCCCGGGCCCCGCGTGCCAAGCAGGTCACCGTGTGCGAGACCGGCCTCATGGCGGGGGAGGGCGCGCTCGTGGCACCCCCGTGGGTGCCGTACGCCGAGCGCGTGAACGAGGAGGAGCGCGAGCGGCTGAAGGCCGTGGCCGAGGGCCGCGTGCCCGGCGCCCCGGCGCCCGAGACCGCGCCGGACGACGCCGCCCAGACGGCCCCCGAGCCCGCGGCGGCCGACCGCGGCTGAGCCGGCGCACCCCGGCGGCTCAGGCCAGGCGCTCGACCACGTGGTCGATGCAGCGCAGCAGCGCCGCGACGTCCTCGGGCTCGGTCGCGGCGAAGGTCGCGATCCGCAGCTGGTTCCGGCCGAGCTTGCGGTAGGGCTCCACGTCCACCACGCCGTTCGCGCGCAGGGCCTGGGCGACCGCCGCCGCGTCGACGTCGTCGGAGAAGTCGACGGTGCAGACCACGGCGGAGCGGTCCTCGGACCGGGCCACAAACGGCGTGGCGAACGACGACGCCTCGGCCCACGCGTACACGCGCGAGGAGGAGTCGGCGGTGCGGGCGGTCATCGCGTCCAGCCCGCCCTGACCGTTCATCCAGCGCAGCTGCGCGTCCAGCATGACGAGCGTGGCCAGCGCGGGCGTGTTGTAGGTCTGGTCCTTGAGGGAGTTCTCCACGGCCGTGGCCAGGTCCAGGAACGCCGGGATCCAGCGGCCGGACTCCTTGATCTCCGCGACCCGCGCCAGGGCCCGCGGGGAGAACAGCGCGAGCCACAGACCGCCGTCGGACGCGAAGTTCTTCTGCGGCGCGAAGTAGTACACGTCCGCCTCGGACACGTCCACCGGCAGGCCGCCCGCGGCCGAGGTGGCGTCGACGACGACCAGGGCGTCCTCGTCGATGCCCGCGGGGCGGACGACGGGCGCCATCACGCCGGTGGAGGTCTCGTTGTGCGGCCACGCGTACACGTCGACCCCGGCCACGGCCTCCGGCTCGGGGCGGGTGCCCGGCTCGGAGGTGCGGATGTCCGACGGCGCCAGGAACGGCGCCTGGTCGGTGGCCTTGGCGAACTTCGAGCCGAACTCGCCGAAGCTCAGATGCTGGGCGCGCTCGCGGACCAGGCTGAAGGCGGCCGCGTCCCAGAACGCGGTGGAGCCGCCGACGCCGAGGATCACCTCGTAGCCCTCCGGCGCCGAGAACAGCTCGGCGACGCCCGACCGGACGCTCGCCACCAGGTCCTTGACCGGCTTCTGACGGTGCGACGTGCCGAGCAGCCCGGCTGCGTCCTGGAGCGCGCTCAGCTGCTCGGGGCGGACCTTGGAGGGGCCGGCGCCGAAGCGGCCGTCGGCCGGCAGCAGGTCCTGGGGGATGGTGATCTCGGCGGGGGAGGTCATGCGTGCTCCTGACGCTTCGGGGTCGCGGGTCGCGCCCATTCTCCCGCGCCCGGGACCACCGGCCGTCCACGTGACTCACGCCTCGCTAGGATGTCCGGGACGAAGAGCCCGAGGGAAGAGGACGTGCCATGACGGATCTGATCGACACCACCGAGATGTACCTGCGCACGATCCTCGAGCTCGAGGAGGAGGGCATCCCCCGCTGCGCGCCCGCATCGTCGAGCGTCTGGAGCACTCCGGCCCCACCGTCTCCCAGACCGTGGCCCGCATGGAGCGGGACGGGCTGGTGCACGTGGGCGCGGACCGTCGGCTGGAGCTGACCGTGGCGGGCCGCGAGCGGGCCGTGTCCGTGCTGCGCAAGCACCGCCTGGCCGAGCGCCTGCTCGCGGACGTGATCGGCCTCGAGTGGGAGCTCGTCCACGAGGAGGCCTGCCGCTGGGAGCACGTGATGAGCGACCAGGTGGAGCGCCGCCTGCTCACGCTGCTGGAGAACCCCACCGAGACCCCCTACGGCACCCCGATCCCGCCCCGGCCCGAGCAGGCCTCCGCCGAGGACTGGAGCCGCGACATGGGCCTGGCGGGCGCCCGGCTCTCCGAGGAGGCCGCCACCGCCGGCCGGTTCCGCGTCCGCGGGCTGGCCGAGGGCGTGCAGACCGACCCCGAGCTGCTGGCCCAGCTGGCCGGCGCCGGCGTGACCCCCGGCCGCGTGGTGCGTGCCGAGGCCGCCCGCGACGCCGGGTACATCCGGGTCGAGGGCGAGGCGGAGGACGGCGCGGCCGCGGACGGCGGGGCCCTCGAGCTGGCCGAGGCCACGGCCGCGCACGTGTGGGTCGAGCGTCTCGACGGCTGAGGCGCGGCGCGCCGTCGTCGTGCGTGACGGGGGCGTGATGGCCCGGTGACGGGCCGGTGAACCTCTTCCGCCGCCGCAGGCGACACGCGGCGCGCCGATGCACCCGCGTCTAGCGTGGAGACACGACGCCCCTGTGTCCCCACGCTTCCGAGGCCCCCGATGCGCACACTTGTCCTCAACGCCGGCTACGAACCCCTCTCGGTCGTCTCCGACCGCCGGGCGCTGCTGCTCGTGGCCACCGGCAAGGCGAGCGTGCTCGAGGACGCCGGTGACCCGATGCGCAGCCCCACCCGCGCGTGGGGCCGACCCCTCGTGATCCTGCTGCACCAGTACATCCGGGTGCCCCACACGGATGCGGCCCCGGTCTCCCGCAAGGGCGTGCTGCGCCGGGACGGACACCGCTGCGCCTACTGCGGCGCCCACGCCACCACCGTGGACCACGTGCGGCCGCGCTCGCGGGGCGGCGAGAACTCGTGGGAGAACCTCGTGGCCTGCTGCCTGCGCTGCAACGGGGCGAAGGCGGACCGCTCGCTCGAGGCCCTGGGCTGGCGGCTGCGGGTGGAGCCGGTGCGCCCGCGCGGGGCCCAGTGGCGGATCCGCGAGCTGGAGCGGCCCGCCGAAGCGTGGCGGGACTACCTGCGCCTGGCGGCCTGACGCCGGAAGCGGAATCGCGCCCGCCCGTGCCCGGCGGTTCCTAGACTCTCCAACGGTCGAGAGAGCGGAGGGGCCCATGAGCATGGAGTCGGCGGCACGGATGTCCATGATGCGGATGACCCGCGGGCAGTCCGACGCCCAGCAGAGCCTCGCCCGCGGCACGGTGCGCCGGACCATCGCGTTCGCGGGCCGGTACCGCACCCGCCTGATCGTGTTCGTCGCGGCGTCCATCGTGGGCGCGGTGCTCGGCGTGGCCTCGCCCGTGCTGGCCGGCGACGTCGTCAACGCGATCACCGGCGGCGCGGACCGCGGGCTCGTGGTGCGGCTGGCCCTGCTGATCGCCCTCGTGGCGGTGCTCGACGCGGCGCTGTCCGTGTTCACCAAGTGGCTCTCCGCCGGGCTGGGGGAACAGGTCATCTACGACCTGCGCACCGCCGTGTTCGACCACGTGCAGCGCATGCCGGTGGCGTTCTTCCAGCGCACCCGCACCGGCGCGCTCGTCTCGCGCCTGAACAACGACGTGATCGGGGCGCAGTCGGCGATCTCGCGGACGCTCTCCGGCGTCGTCGCGAACGTGGTGTCCGTCGCGCTGACCCTGGGCGTGATGGTGGCCACCAGCTGGCAGGTCACCGTCCTGTCCCTCGTGATGCTGCCGCTGTTCCTGGTGCCGGCCCGGGCGGTCGGCTCGAAGCTGGCGGGCCTGTCCCGCGAACGGGCCGGACACAACGCGGCCATGGGCGACCAGATGACCGAGCGGTTCTCCGCCCCCGGCGCCACGCTCATCAAGCTCTTCGGCCGCCCCGCCGCCGAGTCCGCCGAGTTCGCCCGCCGTGCCGACCGCGTGCGCGCCACCGGCGTGGACATCTCCGTGCGCCAGGCGGTCTTCACCACGCTGCTCACCCTGGTCTCCGCGCTCGCGCTCGCGGCCGTGTACGGCGTGGGCGGGCTCCAGGCGATCGCGGGCACCCTCGACGCCGGCGACGTCGTCACCCTCGCCCTGCTGCTGACCCGCCTCTACGCGCCCCTGACCGCGCTGGCGAACGCCCGCGTGGAGATCATGAGCGCGCTCGTGAGCTTCGAGCGCGTGTTCGAGGTCCTGGACCTGGAGCCGCTCATCACGGAGCCCGCGCGGCCCGCGGCCCTGCCGGAGGGGCCCCTGTCCGTGCGGCTGCGGGACGTGCGCTTCGCCTACCCCACCGCGGAGCAGGTGTCCCTGGCCTCCCTCGAGGAGGTCGCCGTGCTGGACACGCGCGGCGGCGAGGAGGTGCTGCACGGGATCGACGTGACCGTGCCGGCCGGGGCCACGGTGGCCCTCGTGGGCTCCTCGGGTGCGGGCAAGTCCACCATCGCCTCGCTCGTCACCCGCCTGCACGACGTCACCTCCGGCACCGTCGAGATCGGCGGCGTGGACGTGCGGGACCTCGCGTTCGCGGACCTGCAGCGGGCCGTGGGCATGGTGACCCAGGACGGGCACCTGTTCCACGAGACCGTGCGCGCCAACCTGACGCTGGCCCGCCCCGACGCGACGGACGAGGAGCTGTGGGACGCCGTCGAGCGGGCGCGCCTGCGCTCCGTCGTCGAGGCGCTGCCGGACGGGCTGGACACCGTGGTCGGCGAGCGCGGCTACCGCCTCTCCGGCGGTGAGCGGCAGCGCATGACGATCGCGCGGCTGCTGCTGGCGGCCCCGCGCGTCGTGGTGCTGGACGAGGCGACGGCGGCGCTGGACTCCACCAACGAGCGCGCCATCCAGGAGGCGCTGGGGGAGGCGCTGGCCGGGCGGACCGCGATCGTGATCGCGCACCGGCTCTCCACCGTGCGCAGTGCGGACGAGATCCTCGTGGTCGAGGCCGGGCGGATCGTGGAGCGCGGCACGCACGCCGCGCTGCTCGCGGCGGGCGGGCGGTATGCGGAGCTCTACACCACGCAGTTCGCCGACGCGGAATGAGGCGGCGACCGGACCGGCCGCCCAGGTGCCCCAGGCCGGAATCGAACCGACGGCCTACCCTTTAGGAGAGGGTCGCTCTATCCAACTGAGCTACTGGGGCGCGGACCGTGCGTCGGTCCGGTGAGCGAGTCTAGCCCCTCAGGCCCCCCGCGCGGCGGGACCACGACGACGGCGCCGCCCGGCCCACAGCATCACGGCCACCGCCAGCGCGAGCAGCGCCAGCAGGACCCAGCGGGTCAGCGTCAGGGCGGCGGCCAGGCCGGTGCCCGGGCCGCCGGCGGCGATGGCCTGCTCGATCGCGATGTTCTCGCAGATGTCCACGACCGCGAACAGCACGCCCAGCCCGAAGACGGCCCACTTGGCGCCGACGGGACGCAGGCGCCATGCGCCGACGGCGGTGACCGTCAGCGCCACGGCGATCGGGAAGATCACGCCGGCCGTCTTGTGCACCCAGTTCAGCTGGCCGCGGGCGTCCTCGTCCATGACCGCGGAGAGCGCGCGGATGTGGTCCTGCCCGTAGAACAGCAGGGAGTCCGGCATCGCCAGTCCGCCGCTGAGCTGGGTCATCTGCTGCAGCACCAGCAGGTGGTAGTAGGCGCCCACGAGCAGGGTGGTCACGATCAGCGCGCTCACCGGGATCGCCGGGCTGCCCTCGCGCTCAGCGGCCGCGGCGAGGTCCGCGCGCGGCGAGACGTCGAGCAGGGTGGCGTGCTCGGGTCCGGCGCGCTCGACCGGGTGGCTGGCGGCGGGCACCCCGGCGTGCGAGCCAGTGCGCGCCTGTTGAGGACGACGGTGCTTCTGGGACTTCTTAGCCACGGCGGACTCCTGGGATGGCGGGATGGAAGGTCAGGGTGCGCAGCGTGATCCGAGGCCCGAGGTGGGTGCCTCGAACAGCCAGCGCAGTGGACGATAGGCGACGGCCAGCAGCAGGGGGACGCAGACGGCCGCCAAACCCGTGAGCGCGTAGAAGTGCCAACGGTGTCCGACAGCCCAGTCTCCCAGGACCAAGGAGATCACCATGATCACGGGCACATGGGCCACGTACATCACCATCGACCGCCGCCCCACGAACTCGAACAGCGGGAACCGGGGGAGCCGCCCGCTCGCCCAGAGGACGACGACGACGGCCCCGAGCGGCCCCAGGAACGCCACGATCGGCCGGGCGGGTGAGATGTAGAGGAACTCGGCGGAGGTCGAGTGGAGCGTGACGGCGGCCAAGGCCCACACGGCGGCGGCCACGACGACGGGCCAGGGCAGCCGGCGGACGGAGTCGAGTCGAGAGCCGAGCGCTGCGCCCAGGAAGAAGAACGCGCCCCAGAACAGGGGGTCCAGCAGCCACTCCGGGCCGTCCTTGCCCAGCGCGAGCGCGCCGGCCAGCATGGCGGGCACCAGCAGCCACGCAGGGACCCAGCGCACCACCGGGCCCACGAGGTAGCAGGCGAGCAGCACCCACAGGAACCAGAGGTGCCACGGGCCGCCGAGCAGATACCGGCCGGGGGTGACCAGGAGCCGCTCCGGCGCCGCCTGCGCGAACGCCGTGATCGCCGCCCACACGAGGAACGGCCAGAGGATCTTCTCCGCCTTCCCCCGGTAGTACGTGGACAGCGGCTTGTGAAGAGAACGGCCCAACAGGAGACCGGAGAGCACGAGCAGCACGGGCATCCGGAAGGTGTGGAACTCCTTCGTGAACATGACGAGGAGCTCCGAGTTCACGTCCACGCCCACACCGATCGGGATGCTGCGCACATGGGCGATGACCACGAGCAAGACCGCCATACCGCGGATCTGGTCGATCCCGTGCTCCCGTCCGGCGGCCCCCGGAACGCGGGAGCCGGAGACAGCGCTCCGGGCTGAGGGTGAGGTGCTGGGCATGGTGGAGGCGGACACACAGTGAGGGTAGACGACGGCGCGGCGCCCGCGGGTCCGCGACGTCGTCGGGCTCGCGCTCCGTCCCCCGGCCCCGCCCTGTGCTGTCCGGTGCCCCGCCTAGACTCGGGGCACCATGGCTGACCTCTTCTCCGCGCTCGGACGCACGCCCCTGAACCTCGACCGGACCCGCCGCCCGGCGGACCCGGAGACCGCCCTGCCCGGGCTCGTGCCCCCGGCCGTCACGCGCGCGGCCGCGGACCCCGAGGCATGGGGCGAGGACGTCCGGCCGGCCGCGCCGACGCACACTCCCGAGTCGCTCGTGGCGGGGCTCAACCCGCAGCAGGCGGCCGCGGTGACCCACACGGGGGCGCCCCTGCTGATCGTGGCGGGCGCCGGCTCGGGCAAGACCCGGGTGCTGACCCACCGCATCGCGTGGCTGCTCGCCACCGGCCGGGCGCGGCCGCATGAGATCCTCGCCATCACCTTCACGAACAAGGCCGCCGCGGAGATGCGCGAGCGTGTGGCCGGGCTGATCGGTCCCACCGCCCAGCGGATGTGGATCTCCACGTTCCACTCCTCCGCCGTGCGGCTGCTGCGCAACGAGGCTGCCAACATCGGGCTGAAGTCCACGTTCACCATCTACGACTCGGCGGACAGCCTGCGCCTGGTCACCACCGTCGCCAAGCAGCACGAGCTGGACCCGAAGCGCTTCGCGCCCAAGGCCCTGCTGAACCGCATCAGCTCCCTGAAGAACGAGCTCGTGGAGGCGGACGACTACGCCGCCACCGTGGCCGAGGGGGACCCGTGGGGCCGCGCCGTCGCCGCCGTCTACCGGGACTACACGGCCCGCCTGCGCCAAGCCAACGCCCTGGACTTCGACGACCTGATCGGCATGACGGTCCACATGTTCGAGGCGTTCCCGCGCGTGCTGGACAACTACCGCCGCCGGTTCCGCCACGTCCTCGTGGACGAGTACCAGGACACCAACCACGCCCAGTACCGCCTGATCCGGCTCCTCTCCGGCCCGGCGGATGACCCCGAGGGCGTGGAGACCCCCGGCGGCGAGCTGACGGTCGTCGGCGACTCGGACCAGTCCATCTACGCGTTCCGCGGCGCGGACATCCGCAACATCGTCGAGTTCGAGCAGGACTTCACGGACGCCGCCACCATCAAGCTCGAGCAGAACTACCGCTCCACACAGACCATCCTGGACGCCGCCAACGCGGTGATCGAGCGCAACCCGGACCGCCGTCCCAAGCGCCTGTGGACGGCCGAGGGGGAGGGCCCGGCGATCGTCGGCTACGCCGCGGAGAACGAGTCCGCCGAGGCGGAGTGGATCGCCACCACCATCGACCGGCTGCAGGACGAGGACGGGATCCGCCCGGCCGACGTCGCCGTGTTCTACCGGACCAACGCGCAGTCTCGTGCGCTCGAGGAGCGGCTGGTGACGCGCGGCATCCCGTACCGGGTCATCGGCGGCACGCGCTTCTACGACCGCAAGGAGATCAAGGACGCGCTCGCCTACCTGCGGGTGATCGTCAACCCCGACGACGACGTCAACGTGCGCCGCATCCTCAACGAGCCCAAACGGGGCATCGGGGACCGGGCCGAGGGCGCCATCGCCGCGTGGGCCGAGCGCAACCGCTCCACGTTCTCCGCGGCCCTGCGCGACGCCGAGAACGCCCCCGGCATGGCCGCCCGCTCGCTCAAGGCCGTCCGCGGCTTCGTGCAGATGATGGACGACCTCGGCCAGGTCGCCGAGTCCGCCGGCCCGGCCACCGTCCTGGAGGCCGTCCTCGAGCAGTCCGGGATGCTGGCCGCCCTCCGCGAGTCCGAGGACCTGCAGGACGAGTCCCGCGCGGACAACCTCGGCGAGCTCGTCGCCGTCGTCCGCTCCTTCGAGACGACGCACCCGGACGGCACCCTGTCCGACTTCCTCGAGCAGGTGGCGCTCGTGGCGGACGCAGACCAGCTGCCCACGGCCCCGGACGTGGAGGGCGAGGCGCTCGCCGAGCAGCAGGGCCAGGTCACGCTCATGACGCTGCACACCGCCAAGGGCCTCGAGTTCCCCGTGGTGTTCCTGACGGGCATGGAGCACGGGGTGTTCCCGCACGCCCGCTCGATGACGGACGAGAAGGAGCTCGCGGAGGAGCGCCGTCTGGCCTACGTGGGCCTGACGCGCGCCCGCCGTCGCCTGTTCCTGACGCGCGCCGAGGCACGCTCGCTGTGGGGCCAGCACCAGTTCAACCCGCCCAGCCAGTTCCTCGGGGAGATCCCGGAGGCGCTCATCGACTGGGAGCGGGAGGGCACCTCGCGCTCGGCCGGGTCGTTGAGCCTGACCGGCGCCGGCACCTCGCGCTACGCGGGGCGGTTCGGCGGCGGGCGACCGGCCTGGCGGTCCCGGGACGACGACGGCGCGCGGCCCCAGCGCCTCACCCGCGGGGACGAGCCGGCGGACCTCACGGTGCCCTCCGCCGTGGTGCGCGGGAAGGCGCCGAGCCGGGTGCAGCCGCAGAAGGAGATCGTGGCGCTCAGCCCGGGCGACCGCGTCTCCCACGCGACCTTCGGCGAGGGGCGTGTGGACGCCGTCGCGGGCGCGGGGGACAAGACCGTCGCGACCGTCACCTTCGACGCCACCGGGGCGCAGAAGCGGCTGCTGCTGCGCTACGCCCCGCTGACGAAGGTCGAGGGCTGACGGGACCGGCCCGCCGACTCCCCGGTCTCTCCGGGGTGTGGACTAGAGTGAGCCGTGGAACGCCGCCGTCCGCCGCCCTGCTGTGCCCCCGTGCCCGGCCCGGCCACGGAGGGGGCGTCGACGTCGGCCGCGCCCGCGGGCGAGGCCGGCAGACCCTGTCTTCGACCAAGAAGGACACACCACCGTGGACCTGTATGAGTACCAGGCGCGCGATCTGTTCGAGGCGCACGGCGTCCCCGTGCTGGCCGGCATCGTTGCGCAGACCCCGGACGAGGCCAAGGCGGCCGCGGAGAAGATCGGCGGCGTCACCGTCGTCAAGGCGCAGGTGAAGGTCGGCGGCCGCGGCAAGGCCGGCGGCGTGAAGGTCGCCAAGACGGCCGACGAGGCCTACGAGCACGCCAAGGCCATCCTGGGGATGGACATCAAGGGCCACACCGTGCACCGGGTCATGATCGCCCAGGGCGCCGACATCGCCGAGGAGTACTACTTCTCCGTGCTGCTGGACCGCGCCAACCGCACCTACCTGGCCATGTGCTCGGTCGAGGGCGGCATGGAGATCGAGCAGCTGGCCGAGGAGCGCCCCGAGGCCCTCGCCAAGGTGCCCGTCTCCGCGCTGACCGGCATCGACGCCGAGACCGCCCAGAAGATCGTCGCCGAGGCGGGCTTCCCCGAGGAGCTGCGCGCCGACGTCGCCGAGGTCATCCAGAAGCTCTGGGAGGTCTTCGAGAAGGAGGACGCCACCCTCGTCGAGGTGAACCCGCTGGTGAAGACCGGCGACGGCAAGATCCTCGCCCTGGACGGCAAGGTCTCCCTCGACGACAACGCGGCGTTCCGCCACGAGGGCCACGCCGCCCTCGTCGACGAGCGCACCGAGGACCCGCTGGAGGCCAAGGCCAAGGCCAACGGCCTCAACTACGTGAAGCTGGACGGCCAGGTCGGCGTGATCGGCAACGGCGCCGGCCTCGTGATGTCCACCCTCGACGTCGTCGCGTACGCCGGCGAGCAGCACGGCGGCGTGAAGCCGGCCAACTTCCTGGACATCGGCGGCGGCGCCAACGCCGAGGTCATGGCCAACGGCCTCGACGTCATCCTGGGCGACGAGCAGGTCAAGTCCGTGTTCGTGAACGTCTTCGGCGGCATCACCGCGTGCGACCAGGTCGCGAACGGCATCGTCAAGGCCCTCGAGATCCTGGGTGACACCGCCACCAAGCCGCTGGTCGTGCGCCTGGACGGCAACGCCGTGGAGGAGGGCCGCCGCATCCTGCAGGAGGCGAACCACCCGCTCGTCACCCTGGCCGCCACCATGGACGAGGGCGCCGACAAGGCCGCCGAGCTCGCCCACTCCGCGAACTGACCGTTCGGAAAGACTGAGGAAACAGCTATGTCGATCTACCTGAACAAGGACTCCAAGGTCATCGTCCAGGGCATCACCGGCGGTGAGGGCACCAAGCACACCCGCCTCATGCTCAAGGCCGGCACGAACATCGTGGGCGGCGTGAACGCCCGCAAGGCCGGCACCACCGTGTCCCACGAGGACAAGGACGGCAACGCCGTCGAGCTGCCCGTCTTCGGCACCGTCAAGGAGGCCATGGAGAAGACCGGTGCGGACGTGTCCGTGGCCTTCGTGCCGCCGGCCTTCGCCAAGGACGCCGCCATCGAGGCCATCGAGGCCGAGATCCCGCTGCTCGTGGTCATCACCGAGGGCATCCCGGTGCAGGACACCGCCGAGTTCTTCGCCCTGTCCCAGTCCAAGACCGGCGAGGACGGCAAGCCGAAGACCCGCATCATCGGCCCGAACTGCCCCGGCGTCATCACCCCGGGCGAGGCCCTGGCGGGCATCACCCCGGCCACCATCACCGGCTCCGGCCCCATCGGCCTCGTGTCCAAGTCCGGCACGCTGACCTACCAGATGATGTACGAGCTGCGTGACTTCGGCTTCTCCACCGCCATCGGCATCGGCGGCGACCCGATCATCGGCACCACCCACATCGACGCCCTCGAGGCGTTCGAGGCCGACCCGGACACCCAGGCCATCGTGATGATCGGTGAGATCGGCGGCGACGCCGAGGAGCGTGCGGCCGAGTTCATCAAGGCCAACGTCACCAAGCCGGTCGTCGGCTACGTGGCCGGCTTCACCGCCCCGGAGGGCAAGACCATGGGCCACGCCGGCGCCATCGTCTCCGGCTCCGCCGGCACCGCGCAGGCCAAGAAGGAGGCCCTCGAGGCCGCGGGCGTGAAGGTCGGCAAGACCCCGTCCGAGACCGCCCAGCTCATGCGGGAGATCCTGCAGGCCCAGGCCTGATCCCGCGGTGGGGGGCGCCGATGCCGGCGCTCCGCACCGGCAGGCGGATGCACCACGGCCCCTGTCCCTCGTCCTGAGGGGCAGGGGCCGTGTGCTGTGCGGGGCGGAGCAGGCGGTGGGCGCCCGTCAGCCCACGTTCGCGCCGAAGAGCAGGCCGAGCACGTACGTCACGGCGGCGGCGCCGTAGCCGATCGCGAGCTGGCGCAGGCCCCGGGCCAGCGGTGAGGAGCCGGACAGCAGCCCGACCACACCGCCGGTGAAGAGCAGGGCCGCGCCCACCATCGCCGCAGCCAGGCCCAGGGCCCACGGCCCGGACATGCCGAAGATGTACGGCAGGATCGGAATGAGCGCGCCGGAGGCGAAGAACGCGAAGCTGGACAGGGAGGCGCTCCACGCCGAGCCGATCTCCGCGAAGGAGTCCGAGTGGTCCACCGGCCCCTGGGAGCCGTCGGGACGGGCGGAGAACCGCGGGTTGCAGTCGCACGTGAGATAGCCGAGGCGCTCGAGCGCGCGGTGCTCGGCGTCCTCGGGCGTCATGCCGCGGGCCAGGTAGACGAGCGTGAGCTCGTTGTGGTCCAGGTCCAGGTGCTGGGCCGCCTCGAGGGTGATCTGGGTGGGGGAGGATGCCTCGAGCAGCTCCCGCTGGGACCGCACCGAGACGTACTCGCCGGCCGCCATGGACAGCGCGCCCGCCAGCAGGCCGGCCACGCCCGTGAACAGCACGACGGACGGCGCCACGCCCGTCGCGCCGATGCCCATCACGAGCGCCAGGTTGGAGACCAGCCCGTCGTTCATGCCGAAGACGGCGGCACGGAAGTTGCCTGCCAGCTGCTCGCGACCCCGGGCGGCGAGGCCGCGCACGACCTCCTCGTGGATGGCCTCGTCCGCCACCATGCCCTCGGGGGCGTCCTGGTCCTCCGCGTAGGGAGTGTCCGACTCGGCGCGCTGGGCCAGGGCCAGCACGAACACGGAGCCGAAGATCCGTGCGAGCCAGCGCAGCAGGACGCGGTGCAGGGAGGGGCGCGGCGGGTTCTCGGCGTGCTCGCCCAGGAGGGCCCGCCAGTGCTGTTCGTGGCGGCGCTCGGCCTCGGCGAGGCCGAGCAGGATGTCGCGCTCCACGCCGTCCTTGCGAGCGGCGATGTCGCGGTAGATCTGGCCCTCGGCGATCTCGTCGGCGAGGTAGCGGCGCCAGCGTCGGACCTGTTCGCGGGTCGGCTCGGGGCGTGCCGCGGGCGTGGCGGTGTGGGCGGGGCTCATGGGGCTCCATCGGATGGGCGGGCGGGGACGGGCGGCGCCGTCGCGGCCGGGCGCGCCCGACCGGCCAGTCTACGCCGTCGCTACCATGGCCGCATGGACGCAGCAGAGACCCCCGACGGCCCCGAGACCGCCGCCCACGACGGCGGCCGGCCGGCCTGGCAGCGCCGCCTCCTGGCGGGCGGGGAGGAGCCGGACCCCCGGTTCACGCTCGCCAACGAGCGCACGTTCCTGGCCTGGGTCCGGACGGCACTGGCGCTGCTGGCCGGCGGGGTCGCGGTGGAGGCGTTCACCGGTGCCCTCTTCGCGCCGCCGGTCCGGGTGGTGCTGAGCACGGTGCTGCTCGTCCTGGCGGCGCTGCTCGCCCTGGGCGCGGGTGCGCGCTGGCTCCGGGTGGAGCGGGCGATGCGCCACGGCCGTCCGCTGCCGCTGCCGCTGATCGTCCCGGTCCTGGCGGGGGGCGTCGTGCTGGCGGTCGTGGTGCTGCTGGCCGCCGTCGTCCTGCCGCGGGGCTGAGACGATGCGCCTGCATCACGACCCGGGGCTGCAGCCCGAGCGCACCGTGATGAGCTGGGGCCGCACGGTCCTGGCGCTGGGCGTCCTCAGCCTCACGTTCCTGAGGTGGTGGCCGGCCGTCGGCGGGTGGGCGTTCGGGCCTGCAGTGGTGGCGGCCGTCGGCGGGGCGGCGGTGCTGGCCACGCAGCGCCGGCGCTACGTGGCGCAGGCGGACGGGATCGCGCGGGAGCAGGCCCGACCGGCCCTGGCGTCGGTGGCCTGCATGGTCGCGTTGGTGGTGGGCTTGGCGGCCCTCGGGATCACCGCCACGTTGCTGCACGCGGCCTGATCCGCGGACGACGACGGCGCCCCTGACCTGCGCGGGCAGGTGAGGGGCGCCGTCGTGCCTGCGGAGGCGGACCGCTCAGCGGGCGATCATGCCGTGGGGGTCGATGACGAACTTCTCCAGGGAGCCCTGGTCGAACTCCGCATAGGCCTGCGGTGCCTCGTCCAGGCTGATCACGCGCGGGTTGACCATCTCCGTCAGGTACGGCATCCGATCCCACAGGATCGACATCATCAGCTGGCGGTTGTAGCGCATGACGGGCGCCTGGCCGCCGATGATGTGGGGCGACTTGATCCAGGCCTTGCCGAAGTCCACCGGGAAGGTGCCCTCCTGCTCGGCCTTCGTCTCCGCGATCGGGTCCGGCCCGTAGATGCCGATGATGCCCGTGGCGCCGCCCGGACGGGTGATGTCCAGGACCTGGTTCACGGCGGCGATCGGCTGCATCTCATCGGACGCGGAGCCCAGGCCGTGGGCCTCGGAGCCGACGCAGTCCACCGCGCAGTCCACCATCGGCTCGCCGAGGATGTCGTTCACGGCGTCCTGCAGGTTCTCCGTGGTGGAGAGGTCGATGGTCTCGCAGCCGTGCTTGCGCACCAGCTCCAGCCGCGAGGCGTCCTGGTCGCCCACGATGATGCACGAGGCGCCCAGCAGCCGAGCGGCGGCCGCGGCGCACCGGCCCACGGGGCCGGCACCGGCGATGTAGACGGTGGAGCCGGGCTTGGCGCCGGCCTCCACGAGGCCGTGGAACGCCGTCGGGAGGATGTCCGAGAGCACGGTCAGATCCAGGATCTTCTCCATCGCCTGCTCCTGGTCCGGGAAGCGCAGCAGCTGGAAGTCGGCGTACGGCACGAACAGGTACTCGGCCTGCCCGCCCTGGAAGCCGCCCAGATTGAAGCCGTAGGCGGCGCAGGCCTGGTCCGGGTTGGCGGTCTCGCAGATCTCGGTCCGGCCGGCGCGGCAGTTGCGGCAACGGCCGCAGGCCACGTTGAACGGCACGGAGACGAGGTCGCCCTCCTGCAGGAACTGGACGTCGCTGCCGACCTCCAGCACCTGGCCGGTCATCTCGTGACCCAGCACCATGCCCTCGGGGGCGGGGAAGGACCCGCGGTAGATGTGCAGGTCGCTGCCGCAGATGTTGGTCGCGATGATCTTGAGGATGACACCGTGCGGGGCGGCGGAACCGTCGGGCATCTCCAGCTTGGGGAAGTCCAGCTCGTCGACGCGCACGTCCTTGATGCCGTGGAATGCCACGGCGCGGTTCTTGGTGGTCATGAGAACTGTTGCCTTTCTGTCTCCAACGAGGCCACGACGGGGCGGGAGACGGGGCGAACCCGAGGGGGAGTCCCGGTCTCAGGCTGTACGGAGACACTAGGGGCCGGGGGGAGCCCGCGGGAAGGGTCGCCCGCCGCCGCCCGCCGCACCGCATGGCCTCGGCCATCGTGTGGGCGTCGGAGGATCACAGGCCCCGGGGTCGTCGGCCAGAGGCACTCTCAGACCGCGGCGTCGACGCCGTGGCGGGAGCGCACCCGCCAGGCCTCGAGGACCGCGGGGTCGGTGGGCCGGGTCATCAGGCTGAGGAGGACGTACACGACGGCGGAGGCGGCCAGGCCGACGTAGATCGGCTCGTTCGCGAAGACGCCCTCGAAGGGCTCGGCCGCGTTCAGCTCGAGCCAGCCCATGGTGCCGAGGGTGCCCACCGTCCCGACCACCATGGACCACAGGGCCGCCGTGCCGGTGCCGCGCTTCCACACGAGGCCGCCGACGATCGCGACGAACAGGCCGCCCACGAGGATGTCGTACGCGATGGTCAGGGCCGCCACCACGTCCGGGACGACGATCGCCAGCCCCAGCACGACGGCGCCGAGCAGCATCACCCAGCCGCGGTTCGAGGCGAGCTCCGCCGCGGTCTCCGAAGCCTCGTCCTCGGAGGTGGCGCCGTCCTCGGCGGCGGTGGCCTCGCCGCGGAGGATCGGGAGGATGTCGGTGCGCATCACGGTCGAGGCCGCGATGATCGCCCCTGATGCGGTGGACATCATGGCCGCGACGGCGGCCGCCAGGGCCACGCCGCCCACGCCGACGGGCAGCAGGTTCTGGGCGACCCACGCGAACACGTCGTCCGTGGTGGCGATGTCCGCGGTCACCGTGCGGGCGGCCATGCCGATCACGGCGCCGGCGACGCCGTAGGCGATGCAGTACAGCCCCGCCGTGGCGCCGCCGATCTGAGCCACGCGCGGGGAGCGGGCCGTGAAGACGCGCTGCCAGACGTCCTGGCCGATCAGCAGGCCGAGGGTGTAGATCACGAAGTAGGTGACGATCGACTGCACGCCGATCCCGTCCCAGCTGAAGAACTCGGCGCCCAGGCGCTGCTGCATGGCGCTCCAGCCGCCGGCGTTGGCCAGGGAGAGGGGGAGCATGAGGGCGAACAGGCCGATGGTCATGATGAGGAACTGGGCCATGTCGGCCAGGGTGATGGACCACATGCCGCCGAGCACGGAGTAGGCCAGCACGATGCCGCCGCCCACCAGGACGGACAGCCAGCGGTCCCAGCCGAAGAGCACCACGAAGATCGACGCGTAGGCGCCCGTGGAGGTGGCGGCGAGCATGAGCGTGTAGGCGAGCATCACGAAGGAGGAGGCGTGGGAGGCCCCGCCGCGGCCGTACCGCAGGCGCAGCATCTGCGAGACGGTGTAGATCTTCAGGCGGGCCAGGATCGGGGCGAACGCCACCGACAGGATGAGCACGCCGACGCCGATGGCGGCCACGAGCCACGCGCCGGAGAGCCCGAACTCGTAGCCCAGGCCGACGCCGCCCACGGTGGCGGCGCCGCCGAGCACGACGGCGGCCATGGTGCCGGTGAACAGCACCGGCCCGAGGCGGCGGCCCGCCACGAGGTAGTCCTCCGAGCTGGCGGCGCGGGTCTTGCCCCACCAGCCGAAGGCGAGCATGCCGACCAGGTAGACGGCGACGATGGTCAGGTTGAGAGTCACGGGCGGTCCTTGGAGCGAAGGGATCCGAGGCGCCGGGATGCGGTGCGCCGCGGCGGGACAGAAGAGATCAGCGTGTTGCCGATCACACGATCCGGGTCTACGGTAAACACATGTTGCTTATCAGACAACATGTCGTCCAGGGTGACGTCGGCGGTGTCGCCTGGCCGACGTCGGGAGGAGCGCGATGAAGGCCCTCCCGCTCGAGACCGCGCCGGGCCAGGCGCTGATCGGCCGTCGGCTGCGTGCGCTGCGCGAGGCGCGGCGGCTCACCGTGGCCCAGCTGGCCGAGGCGGCCGGCGTCAGCAAGGGCTTCCTCTCCCGCCTCGAGCGGGACCTGACGAGCCCGTCCGTGAGCACGCTCGTGACCCTGTGCCAGGTGCTCGGCGCGAGCCCGGGCGACGTCCTGGACGCGCCCGAGGTGACGGTCGTGCGCCTCACCGACGCCCCCGCGGTCAGCCTCGGCGGCGAGGGCATCCGCGAGCGCCTGATCACCCCGCGCGGCAGTCGTGACCTGCAGATCCTGCGCGCTGACATCGCGCCGCGCGGCCGCGGGGAGGCGGAGCTGTACACCGTGGACTGCCGCGTGGAGGCGGTGCACCTGGTCACCGGCCGCCTCGAGCTGCGGACCACCGAGGCCGTGCACCTGTTGGAGGAGGGGGACACCGTCACCTTCCCCGGCCGCGAGCCTCACTCGTGGGCCAATCCGGACGACCGCCCCGCCGTCGTGCTGTGGACCCTCGTGGGCCACGCGTGAACCGTGCGACACGCCCGCGCCGGACAGCCCAGACCGACCAAACCGAACCGAACCGCCCAGAGAGGACATCCAGATGCTCGAGATCCCCCGCGTCGAGGACAACGGCCGCCTCGGCCCCGTGAACTCCGCCCTCGTGCCCCGCTACGGCGGCGCCCCCACCTACGCGCTGCTGCCGCGCCTGGACGAGGCGGCCGCGGCCGGCGTCGCCCCGGAGATCAAGGTGGTCGGCGTGCCGTTCGACGCCGGCGTCTCCTACCGCCCCGGTGCACGCTTCGGGTCCGGCCACGTGCGGCAGTCCTCGCGGCTGCTGCGCCCGTACAACCCCGCCACGAACACCTCGCCCTTCGCGCAGGCCCAGGTGGTGGACGCCGGGGACATGGCGGTGAACCCGTTCGACATCGGCGAGGCCATCGAGGCGATCCAGCAGGACGCGATGGACCTCACCGAGGACGGCTCCTCGCTCATGACCATCGGCGGCGACCACACCATCGCGCTGCCGCTGCTGCGCGCCGCCTCCGCCCGGGCGGGCGAGCCCGTGGCCCTGCTGCACTTCGACGCCCACCTGGACACGTGGGACACCTACTTCGGCGCCGAGTACACCCACGGCACGCCGTTCCGCCGCGCCGTGGAGGAGGGGATCCTGGACACCGAGGCCATCTCGCATGTGGGCACGCGCGGTCCGCTCTACGGCAAGAAGGACCTCGACGACGACCACCGCATGGGCTTCGGCATCGTCACCTCCTCGGACGTGTTCCGTCAGGGCGTGGACGAGATCGTGGACCAGCTGCGCCAGCGCATCGAGGGTCGGCCGCTCTACATCTCGGTGGACATCGACGTCCTCGACCCCGCGCACGCGCCGGGCACCGGCACCCCCGAGGCCGGCGGCATCACGAGCCGCGAGCTGCTCGAGATCCTGCGTGGGCTGCGCGGGCTCGACATCGTGGGCGCAGACCTGGTGGAGGTGGCCCCGGCCTACGACCACGCCGAGCTGACCGGCGTCGCCGCCTCCCACGTGGCCTACGACCTCATCTCCCTGATGGCCGACCGCCGCGCCACCCGCGCGGCCGCCGGTGAGGAGCCGGGCCGATGACGGACGAGCAGACGACGACGGCGGCGGCTCCGCGGCGCAACGGCGGCGACCTCGCCGTCGAGACGCTCCACGCCCTGGGTGCACGGACGGTCTTCGGCATCCCGGGCCAGCACGCCCTCGGCCTCTTCGACGCCCTGTCCCGCTCCCGCCTGGAGTTCGTCTCGAACCGCGTGGAGAACAACGCCGCCTTCGCCGCGGACGGGTACGCCCGCGCCACCGGTGAGGTCGGCGTCCTGTTCCTGTCCACCGGCCCGGGCGCCCTCACCTCACTGGCCGGCCTGCAGGAGGCCTACGCGACCGGTGTGCCGATGCTCGTGATCGCCTCGCAGATCCCGCTGTCCGGGCTCGGTGCCCGGCGCAAGGGCATGCTGCACCAGCTGGACGACCAGAAGGCCTCGGCCCGCAACGTCACCAAGGCCCAGTTCACGGTCCACCACGCCTCGGGCATCCCGTCCGCCATCCAGGACGCGTGGGCCGAGGCCGTCACCGTGCCGCAGGGACCGGTGTGGGTCGAGATCCCGCAGGACGTGCTGCTCGGCGAGGTCATGGTGCCCCCGGTCGAGGACGCCCTGGCCGTGCCCTACGACCACCCGCCGCGCGCCGAGCTCGTGGCCGAGTCCGTGCGCTGGCTGCGCGGGGCCGGGCGGGTGGCGATCGTGGCCGGCGGCGGCGTGCGCCGCTCCGGCCGGGCCGCGATGGCGAGCCTGCGGGAGGTCGCGGAGCTGCTCCAGGCACCCGTGGTCTGCTCGCCGGGCGGCAACACCGCCTTCCCGTGGGAGCACCCGCTCAGCCTCGGCGGCTGGGTGGAGGACCGCCTCGTCACGGACCTGCTCGAGGACGCGGAGGTGCTGCTCGTGGTGGGCTCCTCGCTCGGCGAGGTCACCTCGAACTACTTCACCCTCGAGCCGCGCGGCCGCCTCATCCAGGTGGACGCGGAGCCGCGCGTGCTGGAGACCAACCACCCCACGCTGGGTGTGCGCGCCGACGCCGGCCAGGCGCTCGAGGCGCTCGCCGCGGCGCTGCGCGAGTCGGGCTCGGTGGCGCAGGACGCCGCCGTCTGGCATGGCCGCACCCCGGCCGAGGTGGTCGCCGACGTCAACGCACGGATCGGCGCCCGGCTCGACGCCCAGGACCTCGGCGTGGAGCGCCGGCTCCTGGCGGACATCCGGGCCGCCGTCCCGTCGACCATGCAGACGTACTGGGACATGACCATCGCCGCCTACTGGGCGTGGAACTGCTGGGACGCGCAGGACGGCGAGTTCCACTCGGCGCAGGGCGCCGGGGGGCTCGGCTACGGGTTCCCGGCCGCGTTCGGCGGCGCGGTGGGCCTGGCACACCAGGGCCGCACCGGGATCGACGGGCGCGTGCTCGCCGTCGCCGGCGATGGCTCGGCGATGTACTCCCTCGCCGAGCTCGCGGCCGCCAGGCAGCACGGCGCGGCGGTGACGTGGCTGATCATCGACGACGGCGGGTACGGCATCCTGCGCGAGTACATGGAGGGCGCGTTCGGCAAGGCCACGGCCACCGAGCTCGACCGGCCGGACTTCCAGGCCCTCGCCGCCTCCTTCGGCGTGCCCGCCGAGACGGTGGGAGTGGAGGACGTGCGCGGCGCGCTCGAGCGCGCGTTCCAGGCGGACGGGCCGAACGTCGTCGTGGTGCAGACCCGCCTGGCGATGTGGGCGCCGAGCCACCTGGGGGAGGCCCCGGAGGTCTGACGCGGCCCGGCGCCGGAATCGCTGACTCGACCCTGAGAGTGTGCGCCACCTTTCCAGGTGCATGTTTCAGCAACGGAGCTGGACCGGCAGGTAGTTGAGGCGTCGACCGAGGCGCCGGCGGTCCCGCCCGTGTCAGAAACCGCCCAGGAGATGTCCTGGAACCATCCCGCCGATCTCACGAAAACGTCCGGCATCCGTTGCCATGCTGGCCTCTCGACGCGGTCCGCCACCCGGCGGGCGCCCCACGAGAGGAGCTCCATGGCCCCCTGGCTCCCGACCCGCTCCCGTCGTCCCTTCCCCCAGGTCTCCGAGGGAGGCGAGGCCCCCGCCGTCACGCCCACCTTCGAGGGCCGGGCCTTCCACCGCCCGGCCGAGGACGTCGAGGACCAGGGCGCCGCCTTCGACGTCGGCACGCTCGTCTCCCGCCGCAACGCGCTGGGCATCTTCGGCGCGGGGGCGGGAGCCCTCGTCCTCGCCGCGTGCGGTGTCCAGGAGGGCGCCTCGTCCTCCTCCGGCTCGACGTCGGCGAGCGCCGGCTCCTCGTCACCCGCGGCCTCCTCCTCGTCGGCGGCGAGCGCCTCGCCGTCCGCCACCCTGACCGAGATGGTCACCGAGAACGCAGGCCCGTACCCGGGCGGCGGCTCCAACGGCCCGGACGTGCTCGACGCGTCCGGCATCGAACGTTCCGACCTGACCACGAGCATCGACACGGGCACCGCCGCCGAGGGCGTCCCGCTGAGGGTGACGATGAACGTGATCGACATGGCCAACGGCGACGCCGCCATGACCGGCGCCGCCGTGTACCTCTGGCACGCCGACGCGCAGGGCCGCTACTCGATGTACTCGGACGGCATCACGGAGGAGACCTACCTGCGCGGCGTCCAGGTGGTGGGCGACGACGGCACGGTCACCTTCACCACGGTGTGGCCCGGCTGCTACGACGGCCGGTGGCCCCACCTGCACTTCGAGGTGTTCCCGGACAAGGCGTCCATCACGGACGCGACGAACAACGTCCTCACCTCCCAGATCGCCATGCCCGAGGAGCAGTCCGCGCAGGTCTACGCCACCTCGGCCTACGACGGGTCCACGGAGAACTTCGCCGACGTCAGCCTCGAGACGGACAACGTCTTCTCGGACGGCTACGAGACGCAGCTGCCGCAGATCACGGGCTCCGTGGAAAAGGGCTTCGCCATCACCATCGACGTCCCGATCGACACCACCACTGAGCAGGAGCAGGGCGGGATGGGCGGGCCCGGCGGTGGCCAGCCCCCGGCGGGCGGCGAGGGCGGCCAGCCCCCGGCGCAGCCCTGAGCCCGGCGGACGTGGGCTGAGCCGTCCGGCTCAGCCCACGCGTCCTGCCGGCGGCTCAGTCGGTCTGGGACTCGTTGCGCTCGGGGTGCGGGCCGAACACGAAGTGGCGGCCGGACACGCGCTGGACGTCCACGCGGACGTAGAAGTCCTTCAGCGTCGGCACCCACGGTTCGATGCCGAGGGACTCGGCCTCCGCGATCTCCGCCTCCGTGTCCAGGCGGCGCGCGGTGCCGTGCACGAGCACGGACCAGGCCTGGTCGGCCAGGATCCCGTCGGCCTGCACCACGACGCGCGGGTTCACCGTGAGCTCGGCGAGCTTCGAGCCGGGCGCGGTGCGGAAGTAGATGGCGCCGTCGTGGGCCCGCACGTTCACCGGCACGATGTCCGGCCGCCCGTCCACGGCCAGCCCGAGGCGCGCGTGGCCCACGCGGCCCAGCAGTCGCCAGACCTGGTCCTCGTCCAGCACCAGGACGGCCTCGCCGTCCGGGTGCTCGAACATCAGGTGGTCCCCGGGCTCCGCGACCGGATCGGGGCGCTGCATCGACGGGGCGTCGTCGGTGTCGTGGTGCTGCTGGGTCATCGGGGCCTCCTGGCATGCCGGGACGGGCGCCGTCGGGCGCGGCGCTGAGATCGGGCTCATATCCACTCTATACATGGTCGGTCGCCCGCGAGGCGACGATGTCACCCAGCACCGCCGCCGTCGTCGGCGCCTCGCGGCCCGGGGCGACGGCGAGCGCGAACGGGCACGTGTGGGCGCGCGGGCCGTCGTCGACGAGCCGGCCCGACGACGGCGCGGCCGGGTCCGGCGTGAGCCACCTGCCCCCGGCGCGGCGCAGGATCAGCTGCCCCGCCGCGACGTCCCAGGGCTTGGTGTCCACGTACAGCGCGGCGTCGGCCCAGCCCGCCGCCGTGTGGGCGAGCTCGAGGGCGCCGGAGACGGTGCGGCGCACGGTCGCGTGGGCGGTCACGAGCCGCCCGAAGCGGCGCAGCGCGTCCTCGCCCTCGCGCGCGAGCGCCTCGCCCGCCGGATAGGAGGTCACGAGGTTCTGGGCGCGCTCGCCGCCGGCCGGCGCCGGCCGGCCGACCTCGGCCAGCGGGCGCTCCGGCCCGTCGCCGCGGGTGAGGTAGGCGCCGTCCGCGTCGGCGGAGAACGCCAGCCGGCCCACGGGGTCCAGCACGACGCCGGCCACCACCTCGCCGTCGACCTCGGCGGCCAGGGACACCGAGAACATCGCGAAGCCGTGTGTGAAGTTGGAGGTGCCGTCGATGGGGTCGACGATCCAGGTCAGCCGGGCGGCCTCACCGGTGCCGGCCTGCGCCCCGAGCTCCTCGCCGAGCACGCCGGAGCCGGGGACCGCCGTCGTGAGCGCGGCGACGAGCCGGGCCTCGGTGTGTCGGTCGTGCACGGTGACGAGGTCGTGGTGCGTGGTCTTGGCCTCGGGCCCGATGGCGGTGGGGGAGCGGAAGGCGGCGGCGAGGTCGCCGACGACCGCGCGGGCGGCGTCGAGGGCGATCGCGCGCAGCTCGGCGGGGCGGGGCAGGGCGGGGCTCATGCCCCGAGCCTAGGCGGGGGCCCGGACACGTCGGACCGCACGCGAGACAATGGGGCCGACCCCCCCGAGCAGAGGAGCCGCCATGACCGAGCACCCCCTCCCGACCCCCGACGACGACGCCACCCTCACCGGCCCGCAGACCCCCACGCCCCAGCGCGTGGCCGCCGTGCGTGCGCTGCGCGAGCTGCTCGCCGCCGGCTACGGCACCGAGGCCCGGCCGATCGCCTCCTACGGCGCCCCCGCGCCCGGCACCCTCGGCGGCGTCTACCCGGACTACGACGACCGCGTGTTCCCCGGCCTCGTGGCCGCGCAGGAGCTGGCGGGCATCGACGTCGACTACCTGCGGAACGTGGACCGGGTGAGCGAGGCCGGCATCGCCGAGGCGTCCCTGGCCGACCTCGGCACGCTGTTCACCTACCTGGTGCGCGGCGAGCGGTTCGCGGACGGGCACGTGGCCGCCGCGATCGAGAACGGCAAGGTCGGCCGCATGCTGGACCGCCTGACCGCGCTGGTCCCCGAGATCCGCTGAGAGCGCACGGTGCGGAATACTGGGCGCATGCCCGCAGCCTCCGACGCCCCCACGCCCGCGCCCCGGCGCGGCCGCCTGGCCCCTTCCGGTGACCCCACTCCCGTGGAGAACGTCGCCACGCACCTGCAGGAGGGGTGGAACCGTTGGCACCGCGCCCGCGCGCTGCGTGCCGGCAACGTGCCGACGGTCATGGCGTTCACGGGCTACGGCAGCACCAGCTGGGTGCGGATCCTCTCCCGTGTGGTGATCGCCTCCGACGAGGAGTTCATGAACGGCCGTCGGCTGTCGAAGGTGGTGGCGGACGGCGTGCGCGGCTGGCGCAACTTCGTGGCCCCGCCCATGGCCTACGCCGAGGTGGAGGTGCAGGTGGGGGACCTGCGCACCACGGTGCGCACGGACCGGATGGGCGTCGTCGACGTCGTGCTGGACGTCGAGCTGGAGCCCGGCTGGCAGACCGCCACCCTCCACGTCGGCGGCCAAGAGGAGCACGCCGTCATGGACCTGTACATCTGCGAGCCGGGCGCGCGGATCGGCCTGGTCTCGGACATCGACGACACCGTGGTGGTCACCTCGCTGCCCCGCCCCCTGCTGGCGGCCTGGAACTCGTTCGTGATCGACGAGCACGCCCGCACGCCCACTCCGGGGATCGCCGTGCTGCTGCGCCGGATCGCCGAGCTCGAGCCGAAGGCCCCCGTGCTGTACCTGTCCACGGGGGCGTGGAACGTGGCGCAGACCCTCACCCGCTTCCTGGGCCGCAACCTCTACCCGCTCGGCGCTCTGCTGCTGACCAGCTGGGGGCCCACGAGGGACCGCTGGTTCCGTTCCGGTCAGGAGCACAAGAGGGTCCAGCTCGAGCGCCTCGCCGAGCAGTTCCCGGACATCCAGTGGATCCTGGTGGGCGACGACGGCCAGCACGACCCCGAGATCTACGCCGAGTTCGCGCAGCGCCACCCCGACCGGGTCAAGGCGATCGTCATCCGGCAGCTGACCCCCTCGCAGGCGCTGCTCGCGGGCGGCCGGGCGGAGGACACCCGCCATTCCACCCCGGGCATCCCGTGGTGCTACGGCCCGGACGGGGCCACGCTGTCCAATCAGCTCGAGGACCTGGGCATCCTGCCCGTCGAGTTCGTGGACGTGCAGCCCGAGGCCTGGCGCGAGGACATCCTCGGCGACGACGAGGCGCCGGCGACCCTCGACGCCGCGGCGCAGCGCGACGACCGGTCCACGGACGAGGAGGCCGCCCGATGACCGCCTCGCGCTCCGTCGAGGTCCGCATCCCGCTGCGCTGGGCGGACATGGACGCCTATGGCCACGTGAACAACATCGCCGTGGTGCAGCTGCTGGAGGAGGCCCGCGTGGCGGCCTTCGGCGTGCCCGCGAACACCGGCGCCGGTGGCGGGCAGGCCCCGCCGATCGACCTGCTCGAGGGGGTGGCCCCCGGTGTGCGGACGTTCATCTCCGAGCACACCGTGAAGTACCGGGCCCAGATGCCCTACCGCCCCGTGCCGCTGCGCGTGGTGGTGAGCGTGGACGCCGTGAAGGCCGCCTCGGTGCACGTGGGCTACGCCCTGCACGACGGCGTCGACGACACCCTCTGCGCCACCGCGACGTCCGTCATGGTGTTCGTCGACGGGCAGACGGGCC
The DNA here is from genome assembly GCF_037853785.1 of Micrococcus sp. GPGPB33. NCBI lineage: Bacteria > Bacillati > Actinomycetota > Actinomycetes > Micrococcales > Micrococcaceae > Micrococcus > Micrococcus sp. GPGPB33. The sequence goes on along the minus strand of NZ_JAQMWO010000002.1, from coordinate 239,404 downwards.
GCCCCGTGCGCATCAGCCCCGAGCAGCGGGCGGCCCTGGCCGGCTGAGGTGGGCCGAGGTGGGCTGCTGACCGCCCGACAGCCGCCCAGCGACATCACCGCCGTGCAGAGTGGCTGCGATGTCGCAGAGCGGAGGTCCGCCGCTCGGGCTCGCCGAGTCGAGACAGGGCCCGTGGGACGGCCGCGGATCAGACCGAGCGGGGGACGCCCGCGGCGGTGAGGATCCGCGCCAGCCGGTCCGGCCGCAGGAGGTCTCCCCACGTCCAATGCGCGCCCGCCCGGGTGACCAGCTGCAGGGCCACCTCCCGTTCCTTCTCCCGGCGGATGCTGGCGCGGCGGGCCGTGTCGTCACCGTCGAAGAACGACAGGTCGTACTTGCCCAGCCCGTCGAACTCCCCGTACACCCGCACCTGCTCCCACCAGAAGTCCGTGCGGGCCACCGCGCGTCCGTTCGCATCCCGGTGGCGATGCTGCAGCGCCGTGGGCGGGACGAAGCCGAGCTCGTGGATGCTGGCCCGGCTGTAGGACTCGCCGGCGGATTCCGCCCGCGCGTCCGCGAAGTGCCAGGCCCGCTCGAATCGGCGGAGGGCGGCCGCGGATTTGAGTCGGCTCTCCGCCTGCCTCGCCCAGCGTGCGGCCTCCTCGGGCCGGGCTCGGACGAGCGCGTCCAGCGGGGCCACGGCGTCGCGGAACGGGGTGGCCGCTCCGAGCACCAGCAGCACCGTGGGCAGCGGATCCGCCAGGACGGTTCCCAGGCTCTGCCCGTCCGACAGGACGGCCTCGACCGGCTGAGGCGCGGCGGGGGCCGCCTCCGGCAGCCCCCACCGGGGTCGGCGGCGCGGCGGGACGGGAAGCCGGCGATCGTGGGCCACCACGGAGGGGGCGAAGGGACGGCGGGTCAGCGGACCGGCGCCGTGATGCCCGGGCGAGGGGGCGCGCAGCTCGAGCACGGGCGGCTCGACGGCCGGCCCCAGACCGTGCAACCGGGCCGCGGTCAGGCCCGTGAACACCGTCGCGGGGCGGGCGATCGAGAGGGCGACGGCGGACACGACCGCCCTGTCCCACGGACGCAGCGCGGCCCAGTCGCTGACGCTGATGTAGACGCGCGGGCAGAGCCGCACGAGGACCCCGCGGGTCCAGGCGCGTTCGAGACGGCGCCGCGCCGCCCCGTCGTGAGGGTCCGCCGCGCTGAGCAGGGGCCCGCGTCCCGGGAGCAGCGCACGCGAGTGGTCGGAGAGCAGGGTCATGCGGCCCAGTCTCGTGGGCCCGTCGGGGGCGCGACGGGTCGGCCGCGCCGGCGGTGGAGGGCACCCGACGTCGGGGGGCCTGTGCAGGAGCCGGGCGCCCTTGAGCGACCGCCGCCCTGCGACATCACCGCGCGTCAGAACGGCGGTGATGTCGCAGGGCGGCGGAGGATCACGGAAGGGACAGGGCCGGGCCTCAGACCACGCCCTGGGCGATCATCGCGTCGGCGACCTTGATGAACCCGGCGATGTTCGCCCCCGCCACGTAGTTGCCGGGCGTGCCGTACTCCTCGGCGGTCTCCACGCAACGGTCGTGGATGTCACGCATGATCTGCTCGAGCCGGTCGTGGGTGTAGTCGAAGTTCCACGAGTCCCGCGAGGCGTTCTGCTGCATCTCCAGCGCCGACGTCGCCACGCCGCCCGCGTTGGCGGCCTTGCCCGGGCCGAACAGCGTCCCGGAGTCGACGAACAGGTGGGAGGCCGCCTCGGTGCAGGGCATGTTCGCGCCCTCGGCCACGGCCTTCACCCCGTTCTTCAGCAGGGTCCGCGCGGCGGACTCGTCGAGCTCGTTCTGGGTGGCACACGGCAGGGCCACGGTGCCCTCGACGTCCCACACGCTGCCGCCGGTCACGTAGCGGGACCGCCCGCCGCGGCGCTCGGCGTACTCGGAGATGCGGGCACGCTCGACCTCCTTGATCTGCTTGAGCAGGTCCAGGTCGAGGCCGTCCGGGTCCACGATGTAGCCCGAGGAGTCGGACGCGGTGAGCACGGTGGCCCCGAGCGCGGCGGCCTTCTCCGCGGCGTAGATGGCCACGTTGCCGGAGCCGGAGATCAGCACCTGCTGACCGTCCATGGATTCGCCGCGCGTGCGGAGCATGGAGTCGATGAACATCACGGCGCCGTAGCCGGTGGCCTCGGTGCGGACCAGCGAGCCGCCCCACGTCAGGCCCTTGCCGGTGAGGGCGCCGGCCTCGAAGCGGTTGGTCAGTCGCTTGTACTGGCCGAACATGTAGCCGATCTCGCGGGCGCCCACGCCGATGTCGCCGGCCGGCACGTCCGTGTGCTCACCGATGTGGCGATGCAGCTCCGTCATGAAGGACTGGCAGAACCGCATGATCTCGCGGTCGGACTTGCCCGCGGGGTCGAAGTCCGAGCCGCCCTTGCCGCCGCCGATCGGCATGCCGGTGAGCGAGTTCTTGAAGATCTGCTCGAAGCCCAGGAACTTGACGATCCCGAGGTACACGGAGGGGTGGAAGCGCAGCCCGCCCTTGTACGGGCCGAGCGCCGAGTTGAACTCCACGCGGAACCCGCGGTTGACCTGCACGACGCCGGCGTCGTCGATCCACGGGACGCGGAAGATGATCTGGCGCTCCGGCTCGCAGAGGCGGTGCATGACCCCGGCCTCGACGTACTGGGGGTGGCGCTGCATCACCGGTCCCAGCGCCTCGAACACCTCGGACACCGCCTGGTGGAACTCGGCCTCGCCGGGGTTGCGCGCGAACACTTCGTCGCGCAGGGTCTCCAGAGACTCATTCATGGTGTCCTCCTCGGACGTCGGGGTAGAGACGCCCCGCGGTGCCCCCCGTGGCGCGCCGCGGTCGGAGGAGGCCGCGGTGCCTGACGCCCATCCTGACAGGGAGCGCGCTCTGTTACCGAAATGATACGCGGGCCACTCCGGGCCCCGCGTTCGGCTCAGCGCGGGCCTTCCACGGTCGCGTCGTTGACGAGGTCGGCCAGGCGGGCGACGTCGGCCGGGGTTCAGCCGAACACGCGCGCGGCCAGCAGCGACGGCGCCGTCAGCAGCCGGCGGGCCAGCTCCACGCGGCGGCGCTCCTGCACCGCGATCGCCTTCTCGTAGTAGCCCACGAGCTGCTCGCACAGCACCGGCCAGGTCCGGCCCTGCACCGACGCCCACGCCGCGTCGGCGAACGCGGCCCGCTTGACGTCGTCGTACACGAGGTCCGCGACGTGGCGGCGCAGCTCGTCCAGCTCGCCGGGCGGGTAGAGCCAGCCGGTGCGGGAGGCGTCCACGATGTCGAGGGGGCCGCCGCGGCCGACGGCGACGACGGGCACGCCCGAGGCCATCGCCTCCTGCAGCGTCTGGCCGAAGGTGTCGGACTCGCCGGGGTGCACGAACAGGTCCAGGCTGGCCACGTGGCGCGCGAGGTCCTCGCCCCCCTGGAAGCCGGCGAAGTGCGCGCCGGGCAGCTCCCGCTCGAGCTGTTCGCGCAGCGGCCCGGAGCCGATGACCACGAGGCGGGTGCCCGGCAGGTCCGAGAGCACCCGCAGGTCCCCGACCTGCTTCTCGTGCGCCAGCCGCCCCACGAAGCCCACGAGCTTCTCGCCGTTCGGGGCGAGCTCGGCGCGCAGCGCCTCGTCCCGCTTGGCGGGATGGAATCGGCGGGAGTCGACGCCGCGGCCCCACAGGTGCACGCGTCGCACCCCCTGGCGGTGCAGCTGCCGGACGGTGAACGACGACGGCGCGAGCGTCAGCGTGGCCATGTTGTGCAGGCGCGCCACGTGGCTCCACAGGACGTCCTCCAGCCACGGGGCGCCGTACCGGGCCGCGTAGCCGGGGACCTCGGTCTGGTAGACGGCCACGGAGGGGATGCCGAGCTCCTCGGCCGCCTGCACCGCGCGCCAGCCCAGCACGAAGGGGGAGGCGATGTGCACCACGTCCGGGGCGAAGTCGGCGAGCATGCCGCGCAGCCGGCCCACCGTGCCGGCGGCCACCCGCACAGAGGCGTACCCGCTCAGGGGCACGGAGGGCAGGGTGCGCACGGGGAAGCCCTCGACCTCGCGGGGGGCCTCACCGGCGCCCGCGCGTTGGGTCCACCCGGCGGACCACGAGGCAGCCGGGGCGATCACCATCGCCTCGTCGCCCCGCTCCCGCAGGTGGCGCAGCACCTGGAGGATGGAGTTGGTGACCCCGTTCATATGGGGCAGGAACGATTCGGCGACCACGACGACACGCACGTGGCCGACGCTAAGGACCCCGGACCACGGCCGGGGCACCCGCCGACGACGGCCCGGTGACCCCGCGATGAACTCTCGGGTCCGGTGACGGTCGTCGCACCGGCCCGCGCGGCCCGCCCCCGTCCAGGCGCCGCCCGGAGTCGGGTGGCACCATGGACGGGTGAGTTCCCGCCCCGCTGCGCCCCGTCTGCTGCGCCCCGTCCCCCTGCCGCTGTGGCTGCAGGGGGTGGTCGAGGCGCTCGTCACGGCGATGATCAGCCTGCTGGCGGTCATGGTCCCCACCCTCGCGGTGTGGGCCACGGGCGGGTTCGAGCGGCCGACCATCGAGGGCGCCGTCCAGGTGGGCGGCGTCCTGTGGCTGGCCCTGCACGCGGTGCCCGTCACCGTGGCCACGGCCATGCCCACCGCGCCGGATCACCTCATCACCGGCACGGCGTGGCTCGTGCCGTGGGGCCTGACCCTGGTCCCGCTCGCGCTGTCCTGGCGGGCCGGCCGGCGCCTGGCCCGCGCGTCCTACCGGGACCAGGCGTGGCAGGCCTTCGTGGGCGCGGTGGGGGCCTACGCCCTGGTGGGGCTGGCCGTGGCGTTCCTGCCCGGCACGGACGAGCTGACGGCCCACCCCGCCCCGGCGGCGCTGCTGCCCGCCCTGCTCTTCGGCGTCGCCGCCCTCGCGGGGGCGCGGCGCGAGGCCGGCACCTGGGCGCACCTGATCGGCCTGGACCTCACGGAGCGGATCTCGCGGCGCTCGCAGTACGAACGCTGGGCCGGCTCGTACGCGTGGTCCGTGGTGCGCGCCGCGGCCGTCGCCGTGCTCGCCCTGACGGGCCTGAACGCGCTGCTCGTGGCGGGGCGGCTGGCCGTCGAGTGGGCCGCCGTCGTCACCGTGGCCCAGGCGATCGGGGGCGGCCCGCTGGGCGGCCTGCTGGTGGCGCTGCTGCAGATCGGCTGGCTGCCCACGTTCACCGCGTGGTCGATCGCGTGGACGGCGGGCCCGGGGTTCTCCGTGGGCGCGGACAGCCTCTACTCCGTGTTCGGCGCGACGCCTGCCACCGCGCCCGCCCTCCCGGCGCTGGGTGCGCTGCCCGGGACGTGGTCGCCGTGGCAGCTGCTCCTGCTGGCCGTGCCGATCGGCGCCGGCGCCGTGGCCGGCGTGTGGCTGCTGCGGGAGGGGGAGAACCACCTCGACGACTGGCTGCACGCCCGCCACGGCAGCCGCGCGGTGTCCCTGACGCTGTCCACGCTGGCCCTGGCCGTGCTCACCGGCCTGCTCACGGGGCTGCTGCTGCTCGTGCCGCTGGCCCTCACCTCCGGGACGCTCGGGCTCGGCACGCTGACGGACATCGGCTCCCACGTCTGGGCGGTGTGCGCCGCCGTCGCCGGGTGGGTCGCGCTGGGCTGCGCCGCCGGCTACCTCACGGCCCTGGCCGTGGCCGGGCACCGGGACGGGACGACGACGGTGCCGCGGTCCGGCGACCGCGCCTCGGGCCCGCGCGACCGGCCGTCTCCGCGCCGGGCGCGGGACTGACGCCCGCGGCTCAGGGCCGCAGCTGGGGCACCCCCGTGCGCTCCTCCACCTGACGGGTGAACTCGTCCGCGCACGCCTGCTGCGCCCGCACGGTGAGCGCGGAGGCGCCGCACTGCTCGAGCTGGACCGTCGCGTCCCACGCGAGCAGCGGCAGCGCCGCCGTCGTCATGCCCACCAGCGCCATCGCCATGCCGGCGGACGCCACCGCGCGGGGCAGCCCCGAGCGCTCGGCGCCGCGGCTCGTGACCCACACGCGCACGCCGAGCACGAGGGCGACCAGCCCCAGCGCGAGGGCGATCAGCTTCCACGGCAGCACGAGGGAGAAGGAGAGCACCATCCCCAGCAGCGCCACGGACTGCCACAGCAGGGCACGGCCGGTGCGGACGCGGCCGGGGTCCGGGGCGCCCTGCGGCGGGCGGGGCGGGGAGGAGGGAACGGGGGCGGACACCCCCTCACCCTACGATGGGCGCATGCGCATCGTTGCCCTCGTCTCCGGTTCCGGCACCAACCTGCAGGCCGTCCTCGACGCCGTCGCCTCCGGCGCCCTGGACGTGGAGATCGCCGCGGTGGGCGCCGACGTCGCCGACGCCGGCGGCCTGGAGCGCGCCCGCGCCCACGGGATCGAGACGTTCGTGGTGTCCCCGAAGGACCACGCGGACCGGCGCGCGTGGGACGAGGCGCTCGCGGACGCCGTCGCCGCCTACGCGCCGGACTGGGTCGTGTGCTCCGGGTTCATGCGGATCCTGGGCGCCCCGCTGCTCGAGCGGTTCGACGGCCGCATCCTCAACACCCACCCGGCCCTGCTGCCCTCCTTCCCGGGGGCCCACGGCGTCCGGGACGCGCTGGCGCACGGGGTGAAGGTCACCGGCTGCACCGTGCACGTGGTGGACGCGGGCGTGGACACCGGCCCGATCCTCGCCCAGGCCGCGGTGCCCGTGCTGGACACGGACACCGAGGCCGAGCTGCACGAGCGCATCAAGGTCCAGGAGCGGGCCCTGCTGCTGCGCGTGCTCGGCGAGCTCAGTCGGCGCTGACCTCGAGGGCGCGGCCGCGGGTCTCCGGGGCCAGCGCCAGCATCGCCGCGCAGGCCAGGACCACGAGCCCGCCGGTGACGGCGAACGCCCCCGGCAGCCCGAGGGCGGGGACCAGCGTGCCCACGAAGAGCAGCGGACCCAGGCCCGCGCCCACCCGCGAGGCCGCCGACGCCCAGCCGAAGCCGGAGGCGCGCAGCGTCGTCGGGTACAGCTCGGAGACGTACGTGTAGAGCACCGGGATCGCGACCTGCACCACGAAGCCGAACGCCAGCACGAGCGGCAGCACCGCGGCGGGCACGTCCAGCACGCTCGCCAGCCAGACGGTCAGGGCGCTCGCGACGACGGCGCTGACGGCCAGCAGCCAGCGGCGGCCGGTGACCTCGATCAGCACGGTGGCCACGACCACGCCGAGCAAGCCGGCCGCGGCCATGCCGGAGGTCATGATGAAGGCGCGGCCCTCCGCGTAGCCGGCGTCGATGAGGAACGTCGGCAGCCACTGCAGCGCGATGTAGTAGACGAGCATGATGGCCACGAACAGGGCCCAGGCGACCGCGGTGATGCGCGGGGAGAACCGCCAGACCGCGGCGAGCTGCGCGCCGACGCCGCCGGAGCGGGCCGGCTCGGCCGGGGGCATCGTGTAGGGCCGACGGGGCGCGCCGGTGGCCGCCACCATGCGGTCGATGACGGCGCGGGCCTCCGTCTCGCGGCCCCGGCTCATCAGGAACAGCGGGGACTCGGGGATGCCCAGGCGCACGACGAACACGAGCAGGGCCGGCAGGACCATGGCCAGCAGGGGCAGGCGCCAGTCGCCCCACGTGCCCACGAGCCAGGCGGAGACGAGGCCGCACAGCGCGGCGCCGACGGGCCACCAGCCGTCCATCGCGGCCAGGACGCGGCCGCGCAGGCGGCGCGGGGTGAACTCGCCCACGAGCGCGTAGTCCACGGGGATCGTGCCGCCCAGGCCCATGCCGGCCACGAACCGGAACAGCGCGAACCACAGCAGGGAGTCCGTCAGCGCGCCCGCGATCGTGAACACGGAGAAGATCGCCAGCGTCCACGCGAACGCCGCCTTGCGCCCGATGCGGTCCGCGATGGTGCCCCACAGGAACGCGCCCACGGCCATGCCGATGAGGTTGGCGGTGCCGATCCACGCGGCGTCGGCCTTGTCCAGGGCCCACTCCTCGCGCAGCAGCGGGATCATCACGCCGTTGAGCGTGACGTCCCATGCGTCGAACATGAAGCCCAGGCCGCCGATCAGGAAGATGCGTCCCTGGACGGACCAGCGCCACGGCAGCTCCTGGACGACCGCCTCGCCGGTGGGCAGGGCGACGTCGGGGGCGACGACGTCGGGCGCGGGCCCGGGGTGCGCGCCGTCGGCGCTGGGGCGGGGCGGGGTGGCGGAGGACATGGTCGGCTCCCGTTCGTCGGGTGGGTGGGGGCGGTCCGTCACACGGCCGCCTGGGCCATTATGCGGCCCGGCCTATGCTGGAGGACGCACCCGGACCCCCTCGAAGGAGCGCCCCCTCGTGACCTCTGCCCAGCCCACCACCACCGTCCTGGACACGGTGCCCCTGAAGCGGGCCCTGATCTCCGTGTACGACAAGACCGGCCTCGAGGAGCTCGCCACCGGGCTCCACGCCGCGGGCGTGCAGATCGTCTCGACCGGCTCCACCGCCCAGCGCATCGCCGCCGCCGGCGTGCCGGTGACCGAGGTCGCCGAGGTCACCGGGTTCCAGGAGTGCCTGGACGGCCGCGTGAAGACGCTGCACCCGCGCGTGCACGCGGGCATCCTGGCGGACCGTCGTCGCGAGGACCACGTGACCCAGCTGCGCGCGCTCGAGGTGGAGCCGTTCGACCTCGTCGTCGTGAACCTCTACCCGTTCGTGGACACCGTGAACTCGGGCGCCGCGGAGGACGCCGTCGTCGAGCAGATCGACATCGGCGGGCCGTCCATGGTGCGCGCGGCGGCGAAGAACCACGCGTCCGTGGCGATCGTCGTGGACCCGGCCCGCTACGGCGAGGTCGTCCAGGCTGCCCAGTCCGGCGGCTTCGACCTGCGTGCCCGCCGGCGCCTGGCCGCCCTGGCCTTCGCCCACACCGCGGCGTACGACAACGCCGTGGCCGCCTGGACCGCCGCCCACTTCGGCGAGGACACGCACGCCGACGAGATCCCCGTGTTCCCGCCCTACGCCGGCTTCTCCCTCGAGCGCGCGCAGATCCTGCGCTACGGCGAGAACCCGCACCAGCCCGCGGCGCTGTACCTGGACTCCTCGGCGGCCCCCGGCATCGCGCAGGCCGAGCTGCTGCACGGCAAGCCGATGAGCTACAACAACTACGTGGACGCCGACGCCGCGGTGCGCGCCGCCTTCGACCACCCGGTCCCGGCCGTGGCGATCGTCAAGCACGCCAACCCGTGCGGCGTGGCCGTCACGGACGAGGGCACGGACATCGCGCAGGCGCACGCCAAGGCCCACGCGTGCGATCCGGTCTCCGCGTTCGGCGGCGTGATCGCGGCCAACCGCCCCGTCACCGCCGCCATGGCCGCCCAGGTGAAGGACGTGTTCACGGAGGTCGTCGTGGCCCCGGCGTTCGAACCCGAGGCCCTGGAGATCCTCTCCACCAAGAAGAACCTGCGCCTGCTGAGCCTGCCCGAGGGCTTCCTGCGGGACGCGGTGGAGGCCAAGCAGGTCTCCGGCGGCATGCTGCTGCAGATCGCGGACGCGGTGGACGCGGACGGCGACGACCCGGCCACCTGGACCCTCGCCGCCGGCCCGGCCGCCGACGAGGCCGTCCTGGCCGACCTGGCCTTCGCGTGGCGCGCCGTGCGCGCGGCCAAGTCCAACGCCGTGCTGCTGGCCCACGACGGCGCCACGGTCGGCGTGGGCATGGGCCAGGTCAACCGCCTCGACTCCTGCCGCCTGGCCGTCGAGCGCGCCAACACCCTGGGCGCCGCGCAGACCGGCGGGCAGGACGTGAGCAGCGCCGGCGGCGCGGAGAACGTCTCCGGGGAGGGGGCCCCCGAGCGGGCCCGCGGGTCTGTGGCCGCCTCGGACGCGTTCTTCCCGTTCGCGGACGGGCTGCAGATCCTCATCGACGCCGGCGTGAAGGCCGTCGTCCAGCCGGGCGGCTCCGTCCGGGACGAGGAGGTCGTGGCCGCGGCCGAGGCCGCCGGCGTGACCCTGTACCTGACCGGGGCGCGCCACTTCTTCCACGGCTGAGCGCGGCGGGCCGGTCGTGAGGAGCCCCTCGGCCTGGTCGTCTACTTCTTCATCGCCCAGGCCGTGCTCGGCATCTGAGCCGGCCACGATCCACGCCGCCGTCGTCGGAGGGCGCCCCCGCCGACCCGACGCCCCCCTGGTGCCCGGGCGACCCCGTCCGGCCCGGCGAGGGCACCGGCGACGGCCGCGGGCGCTGACGCCGAGCCACACGAGCCACACACGGTGTGGCGCGTCCGGGGCGCCGGGTAGATTGGCGGGGAGTCACCCGTTCCCTGCCGACGAGGGCCGCGTCTCGAGTGCGGCCAGAAGGAGAGATCATCCGCATGTCGAAGATCATCTACACGCTCACGGACGAGGCGCCCATGCTGGCCACCGCGTCGCTGCTGCCGATCGTGCGGGCCTACGCGGGCACCGCCGGCGTGGAGCTGGAGACCCGTGACATCTCGCTGGCCGGCCGCATCCTCGCCGCGTTCAAGGACGTCCTGCCCGAGGACCAGCGCACCGCGGACGCCCTCGCCGAGCTCGGCGAGCTCGTGAAGTCCCCCGAGGCGAACGTCATCAAGCTGCCGAACATCTCCGCCTCCGTGCCGCAGCTGCGCGCCGCGATCAAGGAGCTGCAGGCGGACGGCTACGCGCTGCCGGAGTACCCGGACGAGCCGAAGACCGACGAGGAGAAGGACGCGAAGGCGCGCTACGACTCGGTCAAGGGCTCCGCCGTGAACCCGGTGCTGCGCGAGGGCAACTCGGACCGCCGCGCCCCGAAGGCCGTGAAGGCGTACGCCAAGCGCTTCCCCCACTCGATGGGCGAGTGGACCCCGGACTCCAAGACCGCCGTCGCCACCATGGGCGCGGACGACTTCCGCGCCAACGAGCAGTCCGTGACGCTGCCGGCCGCCGACGTGCTGACGATCGAGTTCACCGGCGAGGACGGGAAGACCACCGTGCTCAAGGAGGGCCTGAAGGTCCTCAAGGGCGAGGTCGTGGACGGCACGTTCATGTCCGCCAAGGCCCTGGACGCGTTCCTCGCCGAGCAGGTCAAGCGCGCCAAGGAGGAGGGCATCCTCTTCTCCGCGCACCTGAAGGCCACCATGATGAAGGTCTCCGACCCGGTGATCTTCGGCCACGTCGTGAAGGCCTACTTCTCCGAGCTGTTCGAGAAGTACGGCGAGCAGCTGGCCGCCGCCGGCCTGTCCGCGAACAACGGCCTCGCCGCGATCGAGGGCGGCCTGGACAAGCTCGACGCCGAGACCGCCGAGGGCGTGCGCGCCGCCATCGCCGCCGCCTACGAGAACGGCCCGGACGTGGCCATGGTGAACTCCGCCAAGGGCATCACCAACCTCCACGTGCCCTCCGACGTGATCGTGGACGCCTCCATGCCGGCCATGATCCGCACCTCCGGCCGCATGTGGAACAAGGACGACCAGACGCAGGACACCCTGGCCGTCATCCCGGACTCCTCCTACGCCGGCGTCTACCAGGCCGTGATCGACGACTGCAAGGCCAACGGCGCCTACGACCCCACCACCATGGGCACCGTCCCGAACGTGGGCCTCATGGCGCAGAAGGCCGAGGAGTACGGCTCGCACGACAAGACGTTCATCATGGACGCCGCGGGCACCGTGGCCGTGAAGAACTCCGCCGGAGAGACCCTGCTCTCCCACGAGGTCGAGGCCGGCGACATCTGGCGCGCCTGCCAGACCAAGGACGTCCCGGTGCGCGACTGGGTGAAGCTGGCCGTGACCCGCGCCCGCGCGTCCCAGACCCCGGCCGTGTTCTGGCTGGACGAGACCCGCGCCCACGACCGCGAGCTCATCAAGAAGGTCGAGGAGTACCTCAAGGAGCACGACACGGAGGGCCTGGATCTGCGCATCCTCTCCCCGGTGGAGGCCGCCAAGCTCTCGGTGGAGCGCATCCGCCGCGGCGAGGACACCATCTCCGTGACCGGCAACGTGCTGCGTGACTACAACACGGACCTGTTCCCGATCCTCGAGCTGGGCACCTCCGCGAAGATGCTCTCGGTCGTCCCGCTGCTCAACGGCGGCGGCCTGTTCGAGACCGGTGCGGGCGGCTCCGCCCCGAAGCACGTGCAGCAGCTGGTGGAGGAGAACCACCTGCGCTGGGACTCCCTCGGTGAGTTCCTCGCGCTGGCCGTGTCCTTCGAGCACGAGGCGGCCGCGAACGAGAACCACCGCGCGCGGGTCCTGGCGGACACCCTGGACGCCGCCACGGGCACCCTGCTGATCGAGGGCAAGTCCCCGCAACGCAAGGTCGGCGAGCTGGACAACCGCGGCAGCCACTTCTACCTGGCGCTGTACTGGGCCCGCGAGCTGGCGAAGCAGACCGAGGACGCCGAGCTGGCGGCCGCGGCGAAGCCGGTCGCCGAGGAGCTGGAGGCCCAGGAGGAGACCATCCTGGCCGAGCTCAACGGCGTGCAGGGCTCCCCGGTGGACCTGGGCGGCTACTACGCGCCGGAGCTGGAGAAGGTCACCTCGGTGATGCGCCCGTCCGCGACGCTCAACGCGATCGTGGACAAGCTCTCCGTCTGAGCGTTCGAGCGCCGGGGGCCGGGTCGCGTGCGTGGAGCGCGCGGCCCGGCCCCTTCTCGTGTCCGCAACGCGGGTTGAGTTGTCACGGGTGTGCGTGCCCGGGACCCGTGACAACTCAACCGACGTTGCCGTGGGGAGGGGCCGGTCAGCCCGCGCGCGCCGCCTCGTGGGCCAGCAGGGCCTGCTTCGCGGCGGTGCCGTAGAGGTAGTGGCCCGCGGCGCCGTCGGCGCGCACCACGCGGTGGCAGGGCACGACGACGGCCGCCAGGTTGGCGGCGCACGCCCCGCCGGCGGCGCGCACGGCCCGCGGGGCCCCGCACCGTTCGGCCAGGCCGCCGTAGGTGGCGGGGGAGCCGGGGGCGATGCCGCGCAGCTCCCGCCACGCCCGCTGCCGGAACGCGGTGCCCGGCTGGGTGACGTCGAGGGCGTCGAGCGCGGCCACGTCCCCCGCGGCGTAGGCGGCCAGGGCGTCGGCGACGGGCTGGGACGCACCCGGACGCGGTTCCACGGGGCGCGGGTTCATCTCGCGGTCGGCGGTCTCCGGGTCCAGGGCCACGAGCCGGTCCATGAGCGTCTCGAGGAGGCGCCCGATCGCGGCGGCGGGGGGCTCCGAGTCCTCCGGCACGGCCACGCCGGAGGCGCGCACCGTCTGGTCCTCGGGGGAGAAGACGGCCACGAGGGTGAGCTCGGTGGCGGGCAGGGCGGCGGCGGTCCAGCGCAGCTCGGGAAGCAGGTCCATCCCCTCATTGTCCTGCACGGCCCGGCCCGGACAGGTGTTCGCGCGTCCCCTCCCTGTGTCAGGCTGGCGTCCATGACCGAGATCCGCGTCTTCGAGCATCGCACCCTCCTGCGCCACCCGCGTGAGGTCGTCTTCCGCTGGCTGGAGAACCCCGGCGCGCTGGAGCGGCTCACCCCGCCCTTCGCCGGCGAGGTGGTCCAGGGGCCCACGGACGGCCTCCGCGTGGGCTCCGAGTCGCGGCTGCGCATCCAGGCCCCCGGGGCGGCCGGCCTGTTCGCCGGCGCGGCCCACGGGATGCTCACCGGCCTGCTGCCGGACGCCGTCGCCTCCCGCCTGCCCGGTGGGGCCGCGCCCGCGGTGCCGTGGCGAGCCCGCCACACGGCCTACGAGGAGGGCCGCATGTTCCGGGACGAGATGGTCTCCGGTCCCCTCGCCTCCTGGCGGCACACCCACCTGCTCGACGACGCCGCGCCCGGTGAGGCGGACACGGCGGACGGCCGGCGCGGCACGGTCGTGACGGACCACATCGAGTACGCCCTGCCGGGGGAGTCCCTGGTGTCCCGCGTGCCCGGTCTGGGCGCCGCGGCCTCGCGCCGCACCCACGAGGCGTTCGAGGCGGAGCTGGGCCGCCAGTTCGCCTACCGCGCCCGCGTGATGGCCGATGACCTGGACTTCCACGCCGCCCACCCCGGCCCCCTCGTCGGCGGGCCGGCCCGCACGGTCGCCGTGACGGGGTCCGGTGGACTGATCGGTCGGCAGCTCTGTGCCCTGCTCACCACCGGCGGCCACCGCGTCATCCGGCTCGTGCGGAGCCCGAAGAGGGCCGGTGCGCTGGACGCGGCGCTGTGGGACCCCGGCCGGGAGACCGTGGATGAGGACGCCCTGGCCGAGGCCGACGTCGTCGTGAACCTGGCGGGCGAGCCCATCGCGGGCCGGTTCACGGACGCGCACAAGGAGGCCGTGCACGACTCGCGCGTCCGCGGCACGCGCACCCTCGTGGACGCGCTCGCCCGGATCGCCGCACGGGAGGGGGACGACGCGCGGGTGCGGGCACTCGTGAACGGCTCGGCGATCGGGTACTACGGGGCGGACGCGGGCACGGGCCCGTTCGGCAGCGGCCTCGTCGAGGATCTGGAGCCCGGGGACGACTTCCTCGCCGAGGTCGTCGCGGACTGGGAGGCGGAGGCCCGGCGCGCCGAGGCGGCCGGCATCCGGGTGGCGATGCTGCGGACCGGCGTGGTGCTGAGCCCGGCCGGAGGCATGCTGCAGCAGGTGCTGCCGCTGTTCCTCGCGGGCCTCGGCGGCCCGGTCGCGACCTCGGGCGGGGAGAGCCACGACGGCAGCCCGTGGCTGAGCTGGATCGGTGCCGATGACATCGCCGGCGCCTTCGCCCACGCGGTGATCGACGACGGCGTCACCGGCCCGGTGAACGCGGTGGCGCCGGAGCCGGTCACGGCCCGGGAGTTCGCCACCGTCCTCGGGCGGGTGCTGCACCGGCCGGCGGTCATCCCGGTGCCCGACGCCGGGCCGCGCCTACTGTTGGGTGAGGAGGGCCGGGTGGAGACCGTGGCGGCGGACCAGAAGGTCGTGGCGGACCGACTGGTCGCCTCCGGCTACGACATGCGCGACCCCGAGCTGGAGGGCGCGTTGCGCCACGTGCTCGGGCGGTGACGGGGTGGGGCGGCGTCCCCCGGGACGCCGCCCCCGCGGGTTGTCAGTCCTGCAGCGCGCCGGTCTCCCGGATGAGCTGGCTCAGCGCGGTGAACGCGTCGCGGGCCAGCGCCTCCCAGAGGGCCAGGGCCAGCTGGGGGAAGCCCTCCTGGAGCGCGACCATCACCTGGGCGGTGAGGACTCGCGCCGTCACCGGCCCGCGCGCGCGAACGGTGGAGGGCTGACGGCCCGGCTGGCCGAGGGCCATCTCGCCGAACGTCATCCCCGGGGTGAGCAGGGTGCGGCGCACACGACGGCTGCCCGTGCCCTGGCCCGAGAGCTCCACGGTGCCGGAGACGATCACGTAGATGCCGCCGAACGGCTGGCCGGCGCGACGGATGATCTGGCCGTCCGAGTAGACCCGCTCGTCCATCATGGACTCGAGCAGGCGCGCATCGTCCGCGGAGAGGTGCTGCAGCAGGGGTGCTACGGCCGCCTCCTGGGCGTCCCGCGGCAGCAGGTGGGGGGCGTGCCGGGAGAGCAGCCGCTGCTCGGCCCACTGGGCGGCCCGCGAGCGGGAGTCGAAGAACACGAACTGCGCGCCCTCGGCGGCGGGGTCCACCCCCTCGGCCTCATCCTGCAGCGGCTCGGGCAGGTCCACCTCCACGGACTCCTCGACGGCCGACATCAGCTCCTTCATCTCGGCGGCGTCCCGGTCCACGACGACGACGTCGAGCCCGTTGCCCAGCGCGCGGGCGAACCACTGGGCCACCAGCAGGCGGGCCGGGCGGGAGATGGAGCTGACCGAGCGCATGTCCACCACGAGCGTCTCGAGGGCCTCCGGCAGACCGCGGCTGACGCGGGCGATCGCGTCCACCTGGCTGAAGCCGAGGTGACCGCCCAGCTCCATGACGTGCACGGTGTCCGCGAACCGCCCGAGCGCCTCGAGGACGACGGCGCTGCGCACCGTGCCCGAGGGCGCCTGATCGATCCGGTAGTGGGTGCGCAGGGCCGCGCGCGGGGAACCGGTGACCACCGACGGGTGCAGCTCGAAGTCCTCGACGATAGTCCGCAGGGCGGCCATCGCCGCGGCGCCGAGCCCGTTCTCGTCCGTCGTGTCCGACTGCAGCGCCAGACCGAGGTGGCCCGGCACCACCACGAGCACCGTGCCGCCGCGGGTGGACGCCCAGCCAGGCTGACCGACGTCGTACGCCCACCGGGAGTCCCGGGTGTCCATGCCGCAGGAGTCCATCACCGAGAGCACGCCGCGGACCGTCTCCTCGCTCAGCACCCGGTCCCCGGTGACGGGGTGGACGCCGCCGTGCGCGAGGGTGCCGGCGAGCAGGGCGAGGTCCTCCACGGTCACGGCGGCGGCACGCACCGTGGCGATGTCCTCGAGCAACGTCTCGGGGTCGGCGTCCAGCGTGTCGAGGGACTTCATCAGCCACGCAGCCGACCGGGTGTGATGCTGGGCGCGGTTCTCCGCGCGGGCGGCCGACTCCGTGACGGTGACCTCGCGGTCGAACAGTGCGGAGAGCAGCTGCATCATGCGTGCGGTCCGGTCGCGGCCACCGCGGCCCTTCACGAGGGAGGCGGTGGCCACCGCGCCCGCGTTCTGCAGCGGGTTGTGCGGCAGGCCCGTGACGGCGTCCACCTCGACCCGGTGGTCCAGGTCGCGCACGGGGGCGGCTCCCACTCGCTCGCCCACCCGCACCGCGCCGAGGTCCTCGAGGGCCTGCGCGTGGAACAGGGAGAGGCGAGCGTGGCCAGGGGCACGGCCGTCATGGATCCGGAGACGTAGCGGTGCCCGTCCACCAGGAGCATCGCGACGCCCAGCCCGTCCGGGACCTCCCCCTCACCCGCGTGGGCCGACGTGAGGCGATCGAGGTGCTCCTGGACGGGTGTGGTCATGGGTCACAGCCTAGTCAGTGGGGCGGCCCCGGGACAGCGCGACGGAGGCGGGCACAATGGGTCCCGATGCCCACCCCCGTCGATCCCGTCTCCGTCCCCGCCTGCCTCTCCGCCGCTCTGGGCCGCCTCAGCACCGGCCTGACGTTCGCCGCCGCCCTGCCCGAGCTCGAAGACGCACTGGACGCGCGCGGGGCGGCCGTCGTCGAGGCGCCCCCGGGCACGGGCAAGACCACCGTGGTCCCGCCCGCGCTCGCGGTCCGGCTCGCGGACCACGGCGGCGGGCGCGTCCTGGTCACGCAGCCGCGGCGGGTCGCGGTGCGCGCGGCCTGGCGGCGGCTGCGCACGGCGGTGCTGGCCGCCGCGGCCGACGCGCAGCCCGGCGCCGACCCCGACGCGCAGGCTCGGCTCGCGGACGCCGCCGTCGGGTACGCCGTGCGCGGCGACGCGGTGGGCGGCGGGGCCTCGGCCGTCGAGTTCGTGACCCCGGGCCTGCTGCTGCGCCGCCTCCTCGCCGACCCCGGGCTCGACGGCGTGGGCGCGGTGGTCCTGGACGAGGTCCACGAGCGGGACCTGGACACGGACGTGCTCTTCGCCCTCCTCGCCGACCTGCGGCAGCTGCGCCCCGAACTCGTGCTCGTGGCCATGTCCGCCACCGTGGACGCGGCGGCCCTGGCCGCCCGCTGGGCCCGCGGCATGGGGGAGGAGGCGCCCCTGCCCGTGGTCTCCACCCCGGCCGTGCTGCACCCGCTGCGCGAGGAGCACGCCCCCTTCCGCGGCCACCGCCTCACCGCCGAGGGCCGCGTGGACCGGGCCTTCCTCGACCACGTCGCGGCCACGGCCGCACGCGCCCACGCCGAGGCGCTCGAGGCCGACCCGACCGTGGACGCCCTCGTCTTCCTGCCCGGCGTGGCCGAGGTCGAGGCCGTCGCGGGGCGCGTCGCCGCGCTCGCCCCGGACACCGAGGTCCGCGTCCTGCACGGCCGCCAGGAACCCGCTGACCAGGACGCCGCGCTCGCCGGCCGCGCCGACCCCGCCGTGCCGCGCGTCGTCGTCGCGACGGCGGTCGCCGAGTCCTCGCTGACCGTGCCGGGGGTGCGCCTCGTCATCGACTCGGGCCTGGCCCGCGAGCCGCGCCGGGACCGGGGGCGCGGCATGGCCGGGCTCGTCACCGTCCAGGCCTCGCGCGCGGCCGCCGGCCAGCGCGCGGGCCGCGCCGCCCGCCTCGGCCCCGGCACCGTGGTCCGCTGCCACACCGCTGCAGCCCTGGGCACCGCGCCCGCAGCCCCGACGCCGGCCCTCGCCGTCGTCGACCTCGCGCCGGTGGCCCTGGCGTTCGCGGCGTGGGGTGCCCCAGGTGGGCGCGGGCTGACCCTGCCCGAGGACCCGCCGGCCGACGCGATGGCCGCAGCCGAGCGCACGCTCGCCTCCCTCGGCGCGGTGGACGAGGACGGGCGCATCACCCCGCACGGCGCCGTCCTGGCCGAGCTGCCCCTGGACCCGCCCCTCGGCCACGCCCTCCTGCGCGCGGCACCGTGGACGGGGCCCCGCCCCGCGGCCGAGGTGACGGCGGCCCTCACCCTGGACCTGCGCGCCCCCGGGGCCGACCTCGAGGCGCTGGTCGCGGCCGTGCGGGCCGGCCGGCACCCGGAGGCCGGGCGCTGGCGCCGGGAGGCGGACCGACTGGAACGACTCGCCCGTCGGCACGCACACCACGCCCCGGATGAGCCCGGGCCCGAGGCGACGGCGGCCGCGCGACGGCACCCCGCCGGCCTCGTGGCCGCCCTGGCCTTCCCCGCGTGGATCGCCCGACGCGCGGGGAGGCGGGCGCGTACCTGCTCGCCTCCGGCACCCGCGCGGCCCTGCCCCGCGACGCCGCCGGCGGCGGCCTGGCGGGGCAGGAGTGGCTGGCCGTGGCCGAGGTCGCCCGCATCGCCGGGGACGCGGCCGGCACGGGTGCCGCGATCCGCTCGGCCGCGCCGATCGACCGGACGCTCGCCGAACTCGCCGGCGCGGGCCTGCGGCGCACCGAGGACACCGCCGACTGGCGCGGGGACCGGCTCACCGGCCGCCGCGTGGACCGGCTGGGCGCGCTCGTGCTGGCGGAGACGCCGGCCCCCGTCGCCCCCGACGCCGCCGCGCAGGCCGTGTGCGCCGCACTCGCCGCCGACGGCCTCGCCCGGTTCGACCCGAGCGGTCGGACCGAACGCCTGCGCCGCCGGGTGCACCTGCTCCACCGCGTCCTCGGCGCCCCGTGGCCGGACCTTTCGGACGCGGCGCTGCCCGGCCTGGACGCGCTGGTCGACGGGCTCGCGGCCGACCTGGCCGCGGGGCGGCCCCTCGCGCGCCTGGACGCCGAGGCGCTGCTGCGCGGTGCCCTGCCGTGGCCGGAGGCGGGGCGGCTGGACGAGCTCGCCCCCGAGCGCCTGCCCGTGCCGAGCGGGCGCGCCGTCGTCGTGGACTATCCGGCCGTCCACGAGGACACCCCGCCCGTGGTCGCCGCCAAGCTGCAGGAGTTCTTCGGGGCGCATGTCACCCCCGCTGTGGCGGACGGTCGTGAGCCGGTGGTCCTGCACCTGCTCTCCCCGGCAGGTCGCCCGCTCGCCGTGACCGCCGACCTGCCCTCCTTCTGGGCCGGCCCCTACGCGCAGGTCCGCGCTGAGAACCGGGGGCGCTACCCCAAGCACCCGTGGCCCGAGGATCCCGCCGCCGCGGAGCCGACCGCCCGGACGAACCGCCGCGCCCGCTGAGAAAGGGGTCCGCGAAACGTGCAGGAATCGCTGTGATGCGTGATGATGGCCGTCACATCCGACTCGCATCGATTGAGGTTCCACTTGTGAGACACGACACGCGGGCACGTCAACGGCGCCGGGCCACGCTGGCCGGCGCCGTCGCCGCGGGCGCGCTCCTGGCCGGGTGTGCTCCGGCCGAGCAGACGCCCACCCTGACCTGGTACACCAACCCCGACGACGGCGGGCAGGCGAAGATCGCCGCCCAGTGCACCGACGCCGCGAACGGCCGGTACAGAGTCGAGACGTCCATGCTTCCGACGGACGCCGCATCCCAGCGCGAGCAGCTGACCCGCCGCCTCGCCGCAGGCGACACGTCGATGGACATCATGTCCCTCGACCCGCCGTTCGTCCCCGAGCTCGCCGAGCCCGGGTTCCTGGCCCCCGTGCCGGAGGAGATGCAGGCGTACGCGAAGGACAACGCCCTGGAGGGCGCGCTCGCGGCCGCCAGCTGGAAGGACGAGCTCGTCACGGTCCCGTTCTGGGCCAACACGCAGCTGCTCTGGTACCGCAAGTCGGTCGCCGAGGCCGCGGGGCTGGACATGTCCCAGCCCGTCACGTGGGACCAGCTGATGGAGGCCGCCCGCAGCCAGGACAAGGACCTGGCCGTCCAGGGCGCCCGTGCGGAGTCCATGACCGTGTGGCTCAACGCGCTCATCGAGGGCGGCGGGGAGCAGATCGTCCCCAACGCCGAGGCGCCCACGGACGAGGTCACCACGAACCTCGACTCCGAGGCCGGCCGCACGGCCGCCCGGATCATCTCCACCATCGGCAAGGAGGGTCTCGGCAGCGCCGGCCTGCCGACCCAGGACGAGAACGCCTCCATGCTGCTCTTCCAGGGCAAGAACGGCTCGTTCATGGTCAACTGGCCGTTCGTCTGGCCGGCCACCCTCGGCTCCGTGGAGGAGGGCTCGCTGCCGGAGGACCTGCCCGAGGACATCGGCTGGGCCGTCTACCCCCGCACCGTCGAGGGCAAGGACGCCGCGCCGCCCGTGGGCGGCATCAACCTGGGGGTGGGCGCGAAGTCCGAGCACCAGGACCTCGCCTGGGACGCGATCTCCTGCATCACCACCACCGAGCACCAGAGCCAGTACTTCGTCGAGAACGGCAACCCGCCCGCCGACCCGGCGGCCTACGACGCCCCCGAGGTCGCCGAGAAGTACCCCATGGCGGACACCATCCGGGAGTCCCTCGAGCTGGGCGCCCCGCGGCCGCAGACCCCGTACTACAACGAGGTCTCCACCGCGATCCAGCAGCGCTACGCGCCGCCGTCGGGCGTCACCGAGTCCACCCCGGCCGAGACCGACGACTTCATCCAGGAAGTCCTGAGAGGGGAGCGTCTGCTGTGAGCCACGTCGACACCGCACCCGCCGCATCCACCCCGCGCGCCGCCGAGGGTCGCCGCCCCCGCCGGGTGAAGTCCCAGCGCGCGAAGTCCGAGGCGCGTCTCGGCTGGCTCCTGGCCGGCCCCGCGTTCTTCGTGATGCTGTTCGTGGTCCTGTACCCGATCCTGCAGGCCCTCTACGACTCGCTGTTCACGTACCGGCTCACCGCGCCGGGCGACCGCGAGTTCGTGGGCCTGGGCAACTACGGCGTGATCCTCACGGACCCCGTGTTCTGGAAGGACCTCGGGGTGACCCTGCTGATCACCGTGGTGACCGTGGTGGTCGAGCTCATCCTCGGCTTCCTGCTGGCCCTGGCCATGCACCACGCCATCAAGCAGACCCGCGGCCTGATCCGCACGATCATCCTGGTGCCGTACGGCATCATCACCGTGGTCTCCGCGTTCGCGTGGTTCTACATGTTCTCGATCGACTCGGGCTACATCAACGCCTGGTTCGAGTGGCTGCCGGGCGTCGACGCGGACCTGAACTGGTTCGCGCAGGGCAGCACCGCGCTGTTCGTGATCATGCTCTCCGAGATCTGGAAGACCACCCCGTTCATCTCCCTGCTCCTGCTGGCCGGCCTGGCCCAGGTGCCGGGCGACCTCACCGAGGCCGCCGCCGTCGACGGCGCCTCGTGGTGGCAGCGGATGAAGCTGGTCATCCTGCCGAACATGAAGGCCTCGATCATGGTGGCCGTCCTGTTCCGCGCGATGGACGCGTTCCGCATCTTCGACTCCATCTACATCATGACCAACGGCGCCTACGGCACCGAGGTCCTCTCGCTGCTGGCCTACCGCACGTCCATCGGCCGGCTCGAGATCGGCATGGGTTCGGCGGTCTCCGTGATCCTGTTCCTGTGCGTGGCCCTCATGGCGGTCATCGCCGTCAAGGGCTTCAAGGTGGACCTGGCCGACCGAGGAGGTTCCAAGTGAGCACCGCCGCATCCGCTCCCGCCCCTGAGGGCCGCGCGCCTGAGGGCCGCGCGCCCCACCGTCGCGGCACCGGGAAGGCCACCGCACTGTGGTGGATCCTCACCGTCGTGATCGGCGTGTGGTGCCTCTTCCCGCTGTTCTCGATCTTCGCGACCAGCTTCAAGACGCCCGCCGACCTCGCCAACGGCAAGCTGCTGCCCACCCAGTGGTCCACGGTGAACTACGAGGAGATCTTCGTGGGCGGCTCGCGCGAGCTGTTCCTCACGGCGCTGCGCAACTCGATCGGCATCACCGTGATCGCCACGATCATCGCCGTCATCCTGGCCACGCTGTGCGCCTACGCGATCGCCCGCCTGGACTTCCCGGGCAAGCGGATCGTGCTCACGGTGTCCCTGATGGTCTCGATGTTCCCCGTCATCTCCCTGGTGACGCCGCTGTTCAACATGTGGCGCACCCTCGGGCTGTACGACACGTGGGTCGGCCTGATCATCCCCTACCTGTCCCTGACCCTGCCGATCTCCATCTGGACCCTGGCCGCGTTCTTCCGCCAGATCCCGTGGGAGCTCGACCAGGCCGCGCAGGTGGACGGCGCCACCCCGCTCGAGGCGTTCCGCAAGGTGATCGTCCCGCTGGCCGCCCCCGGCGTCTTCACGACGGCGATCATCGCCTTCTTCATCGCCTGGAACGACTTCGTGTTCGGCATCTCCCTGACCTCCACCGAGACCGCGCGCACCGTGCCCGCCGCCCTGGCCTTCTTCACCGGCGCCTCGCAGTTCGAGTCGCCGACCGGGGCCATCTCGGCGGCCGCGATCATCGTGACCATCCCGATCGTGATCCTGGTGCTGGCGTTCCAGCGTCAGATCGTGGCCGGCCTGACCAACGGCGCGGTGAAGGGCTGAGGCCCGCACACGAGACCTCCCGAAAGGACCCCCCGATGGCCTCCATCACCCTGAACCACATCGACAAGACCTACGACGACGGCTTCCACGCCATCAAGGACGTGAACCTGGAGATCGAGGACGGCGAGTTCGTCATCCTCGTGGGCCCCTCCGGCTCCGGCAAGTCCACGCTGCTGCGCATGATCGTGGGCCTCGAGGACATCACCGACGGCGAGATGCTGATCGACGGCCGCCGCGTGAACGAGGCGGCCCCCAAGGACCGCAACCTCGCGATGGTGTTCCAGAACTACGCGCTGTACCCGCACCTGACGGTGTACGAGAACATCGCCTTCCCGCTGCGGCTGATCAAGGACAACAAGCCCTCCGAGGAGGAGATCGACCGCAAGGTGCGCGACGCCGCCCGCGTGCTCGAGCTCGAGGACCACCTCGAGCGCAAGCCCGGCAACCTCTCCGGCGGCCAGCGTCAGCGTGTGGCCATGGGCCGGGCGATCGTGCGCGAGGCGGACGCGTTCCTCTTCGACGAGCCGCTGTCCAACCTGGACGCCAAGCTGCGCGGGCAGATGCGCGCGGAGATCTCGCAGCTGCAGCGCCGCCTGGCCACGACCTCCGTCTACGTGACGCACGACCAGACCGAGGCCATGACCCTGGGCGACCGGGTGGCCGTGCTCAAGAAGGGCGAGCTGCAGCAGGTGGCCAGCCCGCGCGAGCTCTACGAGCAGCCGCTCAACCTGTTCGTGGCCGGCTTCATCGGCTCGCCGTCGATGAACTTCCTGCCCGCCTCGCTGAAGCAGAAGGAGGGCGGCCACGTGCTGTCCTCGCCGATCGGTGACATCCCGGTGCCGCCCGAGAAGGCCCGCGCCGCCGAGGGGCGGGACATCGTGTTCCTCGGCCTGCGGCCGGAGTTCTTCGAGGACGCCGAGCTGGTGGAGGACAGCCGCCGCGACCGGGGCTCCACCTTCGACGCGACGCTCACGCACCTGGAGTGGCTGGGCCACGAGCAGTACGGCTACATCGAGTTCGAGCCGGACCCGGCCGTGGCCGAGATGCTCTCCGCGCTGGCCAAGGACCTGGATGCGGATGAGCTGCGCCCCGTCGTCGTGGCCACCCTCTCCGGCGAGTCCCGCGCCCGGCCGGGCACGCCGACCCGCCTGTGGGTGGACACCACGCGGGTGCACCTGTTCGACCCGACGACCGGTGAGAACCTCACCCGCGACCCGGAGGTCGGCGCCGAGCTGACCCGCCGGGCCGGCGAGGAGCGCCGCCGCCAGATCGAGATGGCGGCCGAGCGTGACGCCGCCGAGCACGAGGCGGACGCGCCGCGCCGCTGAGCCGGCGCCGCGGGACGCCGGGGGCGGGTCAGTATCCGCCCTCGGCGTCCACCAGGCCCTCCAGCTCCGTCCCGGCCGCGCGGGCCCGCAGGTTCCGCTCGACCCGCGCGTGGAGCAGCGGGACGCACATCTCCGGGGTGTCCGCCGTGTGCGGCGTGATGAGGGCGCGCTCCTCGGTCCAGAGCGGGTGGCCGTCCGGGAGGGGCTCGGGGTCGGTGACGTCCGTGCCGTAGCCGTGCAGCCGGCCCGCCGCGAGGGTCTGGACGACGGCGTCCGTGTCCACCAGCGCCCCGCGGGCGACGTTCACGAGCACGGCGTCCTCGTCCAGGAGGGCGAGGCGGTCGGCGTCGAACATGCCGCGGGTCTCCTCGGTGGCCGCCGCGGCGATCATCACGACCTGCGCGCCGGGCAGGACCTCGTCGAGGCGGTCGGTCGTGACGGTGCGGTCCGCGCCGGGCACGTCGCCCGCGCGTCGGCGGACCGCGGTGACGTGCACGTCCCAGGTCTTGAGCAGGCGGATGTACTCCTGTGCGATCCCGCCGCCGCCCACGACCACGGCGGTCAGGCCGTTCAGGGTGCGACCGGAGGAGGGGCCCCATGTGGTGGCGCGGACGCGCGCGGGCAGGTCCCGCAGCAGGGCCAGGGTGAGCAGCAGCGCGTGTTCGGCCACCGGCGGCGCGTACGTGCCCTTGGCGGACGTCCACACGATGTCCGGGCGGCTGCGCACGAGGGGGACGAACGGCTCGATCCCGGCGAACGGGAGCTGCACCCAGCTCACGTGGGGGTGGGCGGCCAGGGCCGCGGCGAGCGCATCGACCGGGATCGGGCGGACCATCAGCAGGGCCGTGGCGGAGGTGTCGCCCTCGGCCACGGCGGCGCCGCCGACGTCGGCCACGGCCTGCTCGGCCAGCCGACGGGCGTGGGCGTAGGGGGTGCCGGCGACGTCCTGCGCCGCGGGGAGGACGAGCAGGCGCTCGGGGACGTCGTCGGGTCGGGTGCGGGGGAGAGCGGAAGTGGTGGGCATGGTGCCCACCGTCCCACATCCTCCGGGCCCGCTTCAGCCGGCGACGGCGTCCCGGTGCGCGGCGGACAGCCGCAGGTAGGTGGCCGCGTTCTTCTTGAGGCCCTCCCGCTCCTCGTCCGTGAGGGGGCGGCGGACCTTCGCGGGGACGCCCGCCACGAGCGAGCCGGCCGGGACCTGCGTCCCCTCGAGCACCAGGGCGCCGGCGGCCACGAGCGAACCGGCGCCGATGACCGCGCCGTTCATCACCGTGGCGGACATGCCGATCAGGCAGTCGTCCTCCACGGTGGCCCCGTGCACCACGGCGGAGTGGCCCACGGAGACACCGGCGCCCAGGGTGCACGGGAAGCCCTCGTCCGCGTGCAGCACCACGTTGTCCTGCAGGTTGGTGCCCGCCCCGACGCGGATGGGGGCGGAGTCACCGCGGGCGGAGACGCCGTAGAAGGCCGAGGAGCGCTCGGCCATCTCGACGTCGCCGGTGATCGCGGCGGTCGGGGCGAGGAAGACGGACTCGTGGATGCGCGGGGTGGCACCCGCGACGGTGATGATGTGGGCCATGCCACCAGCCTAGGTGTTGTGGGTCATGAGGTTCTTGACATCCGTACCGGGCTGAGATGAGACGAGTGGGCCTCTCCCGCAGGATGGAAGTTCCTCAACAACCCACCTGCCAGAAGAGACCCACTCATGACTCACGCTAACGCACCCCTGACTCCCACCGGCCGTCTCAGGATGGTCCACCGCCACCTGCACGACGGGATCCCGCAGGCACACGTGGCCGCCGAGTTCCGGGTGAGCCGGCCCACGGTGGCCACCTGGGTGGCCCGCTACCGCGCCGAGGGCGAGGCCGGGCTGCTCGACCGGCCCAGCCGTCCGCGCCGTTCACCTGCCCAGCTCGACCCCGAGGTGGTGGCCCAGATCCAGACCCTGCGTCGCAGGGAGAAGTGGTCAGCCCGCCGCATCCATCACCACCTCGTCTCTGAAGGCCACCAGCTGTGCCTGCGCACTGTGGGCAGGTGGCTGCACCGACTGGGCATCTCCCGGTTGCCAGACCTCGCGCCCACGGGTGAGGACCTGCGCCAACGACCCCAGAAGATCACCGCCCGCGGCCCGGGGCACATGGTGCACCTGGACGTGAAGAAGATCGGGAAGATCCCTGACGGGGGCGGCTGGCGTGCTCACGGACGTGAAAGTGAAGCAGGCCGTGCTTCCAAGCGTGGTGCCGGCCGGCGGGTCGGGTACACCTACCTGCACTCGGCGATCGACGGGTACACCCGCCTGGCGTACACCGAGGCGTTGGAGGATGAGAAGGCGGTGACCACGATCGGGTTCTTCTGCCGGGCCCGCGCGTTCTTCGCCGCCCACGGCATCACCGTGGACCGGGTGGTCACGGACAACGGGAACAACTACCGGGCCGTGGACTTCACCGCCAAGGTGGTCTCGCTCGGGGGCCGGCATCACCGGATCCGACCCTACACCCCGCGCCATAACGGGAAGGTCGAGCGGTACAACCGGCTGATGGTCGATGAGGTCCTCTACGCCCGCCCGTATACCTCAGAGCAAGCTCGGCGTGAGGCGCTGGCCGTGTGGGTGAACCACTACAACTACCATCGGCCTCATACCTCCTGCGGGGACGCCCCTCCGGCCTCGTTGGCACCGGCCCGAGTCAACAACGTCATGCCCTCCTACACCTAGGCGGGCAGGACGACGGCGCCGCGTGGCGCCGTCGTCCCGGGCTCAGCTGAAGACGACGGTCCGCCGGCCGTCCGCGAGGACGCGGTGCTGGGCGTGCCAGCGCACGGCCTGCGCGAGCGTGGAGCCCTCGACGTCGCGGCCGCGGGCCACGAAGTCGGCGGCGGTCTGGGCGTGGGTCACCGGCTGCACGGACTGCGCGATGATCGGGCCCTCGTCCAGGTCGGCGGTCACGTAGTGGGCGGTGGCGCCGATGAGCTTCACGCCGCGTTCGTGCGCCTGGTGGTAGGGGCGGGCGCCCTTGAAGGAGGGCAGGAACGAGTGGTGGATGTTGATGGCCATCCCGGCCAGGTCCCGGCACAGCTCGTCCGAGAGGATCTGCATGTAGCGGGCCAGGACCACCAGCTCGATGTCGAACTGGGCGATCAGGTCGCGCAGCCGGTCCTCCGCGGCCTCCTTGGAGTCCCGGCTCGAGGGGTCCTTCGAGACGGGCACGTGGATGAAGGGCACGCCGTAGAAGGAGGCGAGCGGCTGCAGGTCCAGGTGGTTCGAGACCACCACGGGGATCTCGATGGGCAGGGTGCCGGCGCGCTGCTGGAAGAGCAGGTCGTTGAGGGTGTGCCCGTCCTTGGAGCACATCACGAGGGTGCGCATGCGCTGCGCCGCGTCCCACAGGCCCATGCGCATGCCGAACTCCTCGCGCACCGGCGCGAGCGCCTGCTCGATGTCCTCCCGCGTGGCCGGGGTCACGAACTCCACGCGCATGAAGAAGTCGCCGGTGTCCGGGGAGTCGTACTGCTGCGACTCGGTGATGTCCGCCTCCACGCCCAGCAGGGCGCCCGTCACGGCGTGCACGATGCCCTTGCGGTTCGTGCAGGCCAGCGTGAGCACGCGGGCGTGCTCCGCGCCGGAGGCGGGGGAGGGGCTGGGGGAGAGGGCTGCCGTGTCCATGGCGTCGATGGTAGGCGGTGCCGGCCGCGCGGAACCGCGGGATGACGGGGCTGATCCCTGGTCGGGGAGCCGGGCCCCGTGTCATCCTCAAGACCAGGTTCCCCGCCGCGCGGCGGCGGGGGAGGCACGACGCGGCGCCCGGCCCGGCCGGTCGCCCCAGACGACCGAGGAGCACCCCCATGCCACAGTCCACCCTCTACTGGATCATCGCGGCGATCATCGTCGTGCTGCTGATCCTGATCATCGTCTCGGTGATCGCCTCCCGCCGTCGTCGTGAGGCCGAGGCCGAGGCCGCCGAGACCCGGCTCGAGCGCCGGGGCGTCAGCGCGGACACCGCGGGTGAGCAGGCGGCCGCCCCCGCGGCCCCGACCCGCCTCTCCCGCCTGGACGAGGTGGCGGCCGAGAAGGACGCGCGCCCGGCGCCGGCCGTGAGGCCCGCCGGGGGTCTGGCTGCGTTCGACACCGCCGCGGCGGACCGCGAGACCGACGAGTCCGGCGCCGGCGTGGCCGGCGGTGCCGGGGTGACCGTGGACCAGCAGGACGCCCCGAGCACCGAGGCCACCGCTCAGACCCACCGCCGCGACGCCGCGGCTCCGGCCACCCGGGGCACTCTGCGCCCCGCTCCGGCGGTGCCGAGCACGGTGCGCGAGGCGGACACCGTGGGCCTGGGCGCGGCCGGTGTGGCCGGCGGCTCCGGCGTCACCCTGGACGAGCAGACGCCCGCGGCGGACGTCCCGGCGACCCCGGCCTCCCCGTCCCCGGTGACCGAGACCCCCGCCCCGGCGGCACCGGTGGCCGAGGCTCCGCAGCAGAGGAGCCACCTCACCCCGGCCCCCGAGCACGTGCACGGGACCGTCCCCGCCGACGAGGTCGCCGCCGAGCACACCCCCACCAAGGAGTTCGCCACGGACGGGATCCCCGTCCCGCAGGGCGAGCACCTCGAGACGCACACGGTCGCCACCACCGCGCACGGCTCGGTCACCGTCGTGGCCACCGAGTCGGACCAGGCCCAGCAGACCGGCGTCGACGGGACGGAGCGCTCGGCCGCCGGGTCCCTGCGCATCGACGGCACGCCCGGGGTGCCCGGTCGCGTGGCGGAGGCGGACCGCGAGCCGGCGCGCACCGATGACCACGGCGCGGACGTCGCGCAGCCGGCGGCGGTCGAGCCCGCGGCTGAGCGCCCGCCGCTCGAGGCCGCCCCGGCCACCCGCCGGGCCGAGGCCCCGGAGACCCACGCCGGCACCACGCCGGCCACGCCCCTGGGCGGCGCCCCGGAGCTGGATCCGACCGCGGCCTCGTCCGGCCGTGCGGAGGACGCCACTCCGGCGACCCGCCGCGAGGCCCGCGCCGCCCAGTCGGCGGCAGCCGCCGGGACTGCCGGGACCGCCGCGCCGACGTCGTCGACGCCCACGACCGTGGCCCCAGACACCTCCACCTCCTCCGCCCCCACGGATGAGGAGCCCGCCGAGGACGACACCGAGGGCGCCGCCCTCCCGGACCTGCGGGCGGACCGCGACGAGACCCGAGCCTCGGACGCCGAGGGTGAGTCGAAGCTGGCCCAGGCCGGCGCCGTGGCGGCCTCCGCGTTCGAGACCGTGCGTGACAAGGTCGCCGTCCCGCTGCGGGACAACGTGGCCGTGCCCGCCAAGGACAAGGTCGTGAAGGTGGTCAAGGACAAGCTGTCCCAGGCGCAGGAGCGCCGCTGGGGCAAGCGCTGACCAAGGCATTCGCCCCACGACGACGGCGGCCGCCCCCTCGTGTGAGGGAGCGGCCGCCGTGCGTTCAGCGGAGGGCGCGCGGGCGCCCGCCGGGGGAGGGGGCCGTCAGATGCGGGCCTCGCCGCCGGCCTCGACGCCGGGGATGCCGTCGCCCTCGTGGCGCTTGACCTCGTCCTCGATGCGCTGGCCGATCGTGGCGTCCACGTTCTTCCAGTACTCGAAGGCGCGGGCCTGGACGTCCTGGCGGACACCCTTCAGCGCGCCGGACACGGTCTCCACGAAGTCGTCACGCTCCTGGTCCGAGAAGACCTCGCGGACGAGGGTGCCGGCCTGGCCGAAGTCGTCGTCGTCCGCGCGCAGCGCCTGGGCCTCACGGGTCAGGGTGCCGTCGGCCTCCCAGCCGTCGTCCACCGGGCCGGTCTCGTCCGACCAGGAGTCGCCGTTGGAGTTCGGCACGTAGGTGGAGCGGTCGCCGGTGTGGTCGTACCACATCTGGCCCTCGAAGGCGTAGTTGTGCACCGCGTTCTTGGGACGGTTCACCGGCAGCTGGTTCACGTGGGCGCCCACGCGGTACAGCTGCGCGTCGTGGTACGCGAAGGCGCGGCCCAGGAGCATGCGGTCCGGGGAGAGGCCGATGCCCGGCACGGTGTTGCTCGGGCTGAACGCGGCGGACTCGATCTGCGCGAAGTGGTTCTCCGGGTTGCGGTTCAGGGTCAGCGTGCCGACCTTGATGCGCGGGTAGTCCTTCTTGGAGATCGTCTTCGTCAGGTCGAAGGGGTTGAACCGGTAGGTCTTGCCCTCCTCGTAGGGGATCGCCTGGATGTAGAGGTCCCACTTGGGGTGGTCGCCCTTGGCGATGGACTCGAACAGGTCCTGGCGGTGGAAGTCGGCGTTCTCGCCGGCGATCTTGGTGGCCTCGTCGTTCGAGAGGTTGTGCACGCCCTGCTGGGAGATGAAGTGGTACTTCACCCAGTGCTTCTCGCCCTGGGCGTTGACCCACAGGTAGGTGTGGGAGCCGTAGCCGTTCATCTCACGCCAGGTGCGGGGCAGGCCGCGCGGGCCCATCAGGTAGGTCACCTGGTGCGCCGACTCGGGGTTGTTGGTCCAGAAGTCCCACTGCATGGTGGCATCGCGCAGGCCGGAGTCCGGCAGGCGCTTCTGCGAGCGGATGAAGTGGGTGAACTTCATCGGGTCGCGCAGGAAGAAGATCGGGGTGTTGTTGCCGACGATGTCGTAGTTGCCCTCCTCGGTGTAGAAGCGCAGTGCGAAGCCGCGCACGTCGCGCCAGGTGTCCGGGGAGCCGAGCTCGCCGGCCACGGTGGAGAAGCGCAGGAGGGTCTCGGTCTTCGTGCCCGGCTGGAACACGAGGGCCTTGGTGTACTTCGACACGTCCTCGGTCACCTCGAACTCGCCGAAGGCGCCGGAGCCCTTGGCGTGCGGGCGGCGCTCCGGGATGTTCATGCGGTTGAAGTGCTGGTGGGTCTCCAGCAGGTGGGTGTCGTGCAGGACGATGGGCCCCTCGCTGCCCACGGTCAGGGACTGGCGGTCGCTGATGGCCGGGGCGCCGTTCTGGCGGGTGGAACCGGTCGCGTGCGGGGTCTTCTTCTGGTACTCCGTCATGGAACTCTCCTTCGTCGATCGACGTCGGCCGCGCACCGATCGGCGCGGTGGGCGGCGTCATCCCCGATCTTGGCATATTTCTGAATCAGTCAAAAGAACCGGGTGCCGGGGTCGGTCGCCGGGGCCGCGGGCCGCCGTCGCGCAGGCCCGACGACGGCGCCTGGTCACTAGGATGGAGGGCACCGGAGCCTTCCGGCCGCACAGACCCCCGTTCGAAGGGAACCCCCGTGACGCAGACGCCCGACATCAACACCCAGCCCCTCGCCGAGGTGGACCCGGAGATCGCCGCGGCGCTCGCGGACGAGCTCGGCCGCCAGCGGGGCACGCTCGAGATGATCGCCTCGGAGAACTTCGTGCCGCGCGCCATCCTCGAGACGCAGGGCTCGGTGCTGACCAACAAGTACGCGGAGGGCTACCCGGGCCGCCGCTACTACGGCGGCTGCGAGTTCGTGGACGTGGCCGAGAACCTGGCCATCCAGCGCGCCAAGGACCTGTTCGGCGCCGAGCACGCCAACGTCC
The DNA here is from genome assembly GCF_037853785.1 of Micrococcus sp. GPGPB33. Lineage (NCBI taxonomy): Bacteria > Bacillati > Actinomycetota > Actinomycetes > Micrococcales > Micrococcaceae > Micrococcus > Micrococcus sp. GPGPB33. Next base: position 207,714 of record NZ_JAQMWO010000002.1, on the reverse strand, counting down.
AGCCGCACGCCGGCGCTCAGGCCAACGTGGCCGTGATGACCTCGCTGCTGGACCACGGGGACACGATGATGGGCCTGTCCCTGGCGCACGGCGGCCACCTGACGCACGGCATGAAGCTGAACTTCTCCGGCAAGAACTACAGCATCGCCGCGTACGAGGTGGAGCCGGACACCCACCGCATCGACATGGACAAGGTGCGCGAGAAGGCCCTCGAGGCCCGGCCGAAGGTGATCGTGGCCGGCTGGTCCGCCTATCCCCGTCAGCTCGACTTCGCCGCCTTCCGCTCGATCGCGGACGAGGTCGGCGCCCGGCTCTGGGTGGACATGGCCCACTTCGCCGGCCTCGTGGCCGCCGGCCTGCACCCGAACCCGGTGCCGCACGCCGACGTCGTCTCCTCCACCGTGCACAAGACCCTCGCCGGCCCCCGTTCGGGCTTCATCCTCTCCACCGAGGAGCTGAAGAAGAAGATCGACTCCGCCGTGTTCCCGGGCCAGCAGGGCGGCCCGCTGATGCACGCGATCGCGGGCAAGGCCGTGGCCTTCAAGATCGCCGGCTCCGCGGACTTCAAGGAGAAGCAGGAGCGGACCCTGGCCGGCGCGCAGATCCTGGCCGAGCGCCTGACCGCCCCGGACATGGCCGAGCACGGCATCTCGGTGCTCACCGGCGGCACGGACGTGCACCTGGTCCTGGTGGACCTGCGCGAGTCCCAGCTGGACGGCAGGCAGGGCGAGGACATCCTGCACGAGGTCGGCATCACCGTGAACCGCAACTCGGTGCCGTGGGACCCGCGTCCGCCGATGACCACCTCCGGCCTGCGCATCGGCACCCCCGCGCTGGCCTCCCGCGGCTTCGGCGAGGCCGAGTTCCGCGAGGTGTCCGACGTCATCGCCGAGGCGCTGAAGCCGAGCCCGGACGTGGAGGCGCTGCGCGCCCGCGTCGTGAAGCTCACCGAGGACTTCCCGCTGTACGACGGCCTCGAGGGCTGGTGAGCCGCCGATGACCGCGAAGGTCCTGGACGGCAAGGCCACCGCCGCCGCGATCAAGGAGGAGCTGCGCGGCCGCGTGGCCGCCCTCGCCGAGCGCGGGCACACCCCCGGCCTCGGCACCCTGCTCGTCGGTGAGGACGCCGGCTCGCAGAAGTACGTGGCGGGCAAGCACCGCGACTGCGCCGAGGTGGGCATCGAGTCCATCCAGCGTGAGCTGCCCGCGGACGCGACGGAGGAGCAGATCCTCGACGTCGTGCGCGAGCTGAACGAGGACCCGGCCTGCACGGGCTACATCGTCCAGCTGCCGCTGCCGAAGCACGTGGACACCCAGAAGGTGCTCGAGGCCATCGACCCGGACAAGGACGCGGACGGCCTGCACCCCATGAACCTGGGGCGGCTCGTGGCCTCGGTCGGCGGCGAGCTGGACTCGCCGCTGCCGTGCACCCCGGCCGGCTGCGTCGAGCTGTTGCGCCACCACGGTGTGGAGCTGGCCGGCAAGCACGTGCTCGTGATCGGCCGCGGCGTGACCATCGGCCGGCCCGCCGGCCTCGTGCTCACCCGCCGCGAGGTCAACGCCACCGTGACCCTGGCCCACACCGGCACCACGAACCTCGACGAGCTGCTGGCGAGCGCCGACGTCGTGATCGCCGCCGCCGGCTCCGCCCACATGGTGAAGCCGGAGCAGGTCAAGGAGGGCGTGATCGTCCTGGACGTGGGCGTCTCCCGCGTGACCGGGGAGGACGGGACGTCGCGCGTCCTGGGCGACGTGGACCCGGCCGTGAAGGAGAAGGCGGCCTGGATGGCGCCGAACCCGGGCGGCGTCGGGCCGATGACCCGCGTCATGCTGCTGGCGAACGTCGTCGAGGCCGCCGAGCGCGCCGCCGACGGCGAGGACTGGGCGGGGGAGCGGGCCGGAGCCTGACCTCTCCCCGCCCCGCGACGAACCCTGCGAATCGCAGGGTTCGTCGCCGAGGGGGCGGCGCGCGTCCGGGCGGGTGGTGCGCCTATGCTGTCGCCTTGTGAGTCACACCACTCTGCACGCGGCCCCCGCCTCCGTCATCCGTGCCCGTGGGCTGCGCAAGCAGTACGGCGAGTTCCACGCTGTGAAGGGCATCGACCTGGACGTGCGCCCCGGGGAGTGCTTCGGCCTGCTCGGCCCCAACGGCGCGGGCAAGTCCACCACCATGCGCATGCTCGCGGGCACCTCGCAGCGCACCGCGGGCGAGCTGACCATCCTGGGCATCGACCCGGAGGAGGACGGGCCGGCCGTCCGTGCGCGCCTGGGCGTGGTGCCGCAGCAGGACAACCTGGACGAGGAGCTCACCGCCCGGGAGAACATCCTGATCTACGGCCGCTACTTCGGCCTGCCCTACTCGTACCTGCGGCCCAAGGCCGAGGAGCTGCTGGCCTTCGCCCAGCTCACCGAGAAGGCGGACGCCAAGGTCACCGACCTCTCCGGCGGCATGAAGCGCCGGCTCGTGATCGCCCGCGCCCTGGTCAACGAGCCGGCCCTCTTCCTCCTCGACGAGCCCACCACGGGCCTGGACCCGCAGGCCCGCCACATCCTGTGGGACCGCCTCTACCGGCTCAAGGAACGCGGCACCACGCTGCTGCTGACCACGCACCACATGGACGAGGCGGAGCAGCTGTGCGACCGGCTCGTCGTGGTCGACGGCGGCGAGATCATGGCCGCCGGCACCCCCGCCGAGCTCATCCGCGAGCACGCCTCCCGCGAGGTCCTCGAGGCGCGCTTCGGCGCGGACCGCAACGAGGCCGCGGCCCGCACCGTCCAGGCCCACGCAGGTGACGGCGTCGTGCACCGCGTCGAGGTCCTCCCGGACCGCGTCCTCGTCTACGCCCGACGCGCGGACGACCTGCACGACGTCGTGCAGCGCCTCGTCGACGAGGGCGCCCTGCCCGCCCCCGCCACCACGCTGACCCGCCGCGCGAGCCTCGAGGACGTGTTCCTCATCCTCACCGGCCGCACCCTGGTGGACTGACCCGTGCCGTCCCCCACCACGACGACGACCCCCGGCCCCGCCTCGCCCGCCGAGCCGCTTCGCCCGCCGGTCACCGCGGCGGCGTCCGCGGAGCGCGTGAAGCGCCGCGGCGTCCTGCTCTACGCCGAGCACCAGCTGCGGTCCATGCGTCGCTACGGCGCGGTGCTGCTCGTCGGGGCGCTCGGCGAGCCCGTGCTCTACCTGCTGGCCATGGGTCTGGGCCTGGCCCAGCTCATGGGCGGCGGGATGCCGCAGGACGCCCTGGGCGGGGTCTCCTACGTCGCGTTCATCGCCCCGGCGCTGCTGGCCTCGGGCGCGCTGATGACCGCGTCCGTCGAGTTCTCCTACCCGGTGATGGGCGGGTTCCAGTGGCAGCGCACGTACTACGCGGCGCAGGTCACTCCGCTGTCTCCGGCGCAGATCGCCCTGGGCCACCTCGTGGCGGTGAGCCTGCGGTTCGTGTTCCAGGCTGCCGTGTTCCTGCTGGTGATGCTGGCGTTCGGCGTGGTCTCGAGCCCGTGGGCGTGGGTGCAGGTCCTCACCGCCACGCTCGGCGGGCTCGCCGTCGGCGCGCCGATCATGGCGTTCGCGGCCTCCCTGAGGGAGGACAAGGGCCAGTTCGCCACCCTGCAGCGGCTCGTGGTCATGCCCCTGTTCCTGTTCTCCGCCACCTTCTACCCGCTCGAGGCGCTGCCGGTGTGGCTGCGCTGGATCGGCTGGCTCTCCCCGCAGTGGCATGCCGCCCAGCTCGGCCGCGTGCTCTCCTACGGGATGGCCGAGCCGGTCTGGCTCACCGTGGTGCACGTGGCGTTCCTGCTGGCCCTCGCGCTCGGCGGGGCCTGGCTCGCGGTGCGGATCTACACGCGCCGCCTCGGCTGGGTCCGCGGCACCCCGGACCGCGACGCCGTCACGGTCGCCCGTCGGGACCGTGCCCCGCGCCTGGGCTGCCGTGCCGCGCGCACCGGGGCCGCCCGCGTCGACGTCGCACCCGCCGCCGCGCAGGCGGACCCGGCCGCGCCGTCGTCGTCGGTGGTGCGGGAACACGCCGTCGCCGTGCCGCCCCTGCCCGAGATCCCCGTGCGCCGCGGCCCGCTGGCCGGCGCGTACTCGGGCAACGTGCGCGCGGTGATGGAGCGGGCGTTCCTCTCCCTGAAGTCCAACAACTGGGTGGTGTTCTTCTCCGGGTTCTTCGAGCCCGTGCTCTACCTGGCCTCCTTGGGGCTGGGGCTCGGTGCGCTGGTCGGCGACGTGGCCGGCCCGGATGGCACCCCCGTCCCGTACGGCATGTACCTCGCCCCCGCACTGCTGGCGGTCTCGGCGATGAACGGCGCCATCTACGACTCCACGTGGAACGTGTTCTTCAAGCTGCGCTACGCGAAGACGTACCAGACCATGCTCTCCACACGGCTGGGCCCGCTGGACGTGGCGCTCGGGGAGATCGCGATGGCGCTGCTGCGCGGGCTGATCTACGCGGTCGGCTTCCTGATCGTCATGACCGTGGCCGGGCTCGTCACCTCCTGGACGGCGCTGCTCATGATCCCCGGCGCCCTGCTCGTGGCGCTGGGCTTCGCCTCCCTCGGCATGGCGGTGACGAGCTGGATGAAGACGTTCCAGCACATGGACTGGGTCCAGATCGTGCTGATGCCCATGTTCCTGTTCTCGGCCACGTTCTTCCCGCTCGCGGTCTACCCGGAGCCGATCCAGTGGGTGATCCGCGTGTTCCCGCTGTGGCACGCGGTGGAGATGATGCGCGCGCTCGCGGTGGGCGTGCTGAGCTGGGCGACCGCCGGCCACGTCCTCTACTTCGTGGTGATGGCCGGCATCGGGGTGTGGCTCGCCGCCCGCCGGCTCGGCGCGCTGTTCCTGCGCTGAGGCCCCCGCGGGCCGGTCAGGCCGCGCGCACCGCGCGGCGCCGCCGGACCACGTCCAGGGCCGCGACCACGGCGGTGAGCGCCCAGCACACGGCCACCATGCCCATGGCGGTCGAGGCCGCGTGCGCGTACGCCGCGGCCGACGGTGGCCCGGCGCTCTCGGCTGCGGCGCCGGCCAGGGCCGCGAAGAACGCGCCCGTCACCACGGACAGGCCCAGGGCGGTGCCGAGGCGCTGCGCCGTCTGGGCGACGCCGCCGGCCGCCCCCGCCTCGTGGCCGGCGACGTCGTCCATCATCAGCACCTGCGTGCTGGTGAGCAGCAGGGCCTGCGAGGCCGACTGCACGATCAGCCCCACCCCCACGATCCACGGCGACCACGCGCCGGCTGCGCTGCGCTCGAACGCGAGCGCGAGCACCCCCAGCGACACGAGGCCCACCAGAGCGCCGAGCAGCACGAGCACGGGCCCGCGCCGCTGCACCATCGAGCCCACCCACGGGGACAGAGAGGCCACGACGACGGCGCCGGGCAGACCCACGAGGCCGGCCTCGAGCGGCGTGAACCCCATGCCGCGCTGCAGGAAGATCGCCACGATCGCGAACACCGCCGGCATGGTGGCCAGGTAGATCGTGGACTCGAGCGCGCCGATCGTGAAGGACGGCCGCCGGAACAGGGCCGGGTCCACCATGGGCTGCACGCCGGTGGCCGACGCCCGGGCCTTCACGCGCTTCTCCCACAGCCACCACGCCGTCACGAGCGCGGCGGCGAGCACCAGCAGCCAGGCGGTGCCCGGGACGATGAACGGCACCATGAGGCTCACCCCGCCGGCGCCGAGCAGCAGGGCGCCCACCGGGTCGAGCGCGGCGATCCCGCGTGGTCCGGGGGCGGGGGCAGGCCGTGCACGCGGGTGGGCGGCGGCAGCCAGAGGGCGCCCATCGCGACGGCGGCCAGGCCCACGGGCACGTTCATGAGGAACGTGGAGCGCCAGCCCCACTCGGGGCCGAACGCGCCGAGGAACAGCCCGCCGAGCAGGGGCCCCACGGCCACGCCGAGGCCCACCACGGTGCCGAAGAGCCCGTAGGCCCGCCCGCGGGCGCGGCCGTGGAAGTTCGACTGGATGAACCCGATGACCTGGGGGTTGAACACGCCCGCGCCCAGGCCCGTGAGCAGGCGCCCCGCGTTGAGCAGCAGGGTGTCCCCGGCCAAGCCGGAGAGCAGGGAGCCGAGCATGTACAGCGTGATGCCCGCCAGGAACAGGTTCTTGCGCCCCCACAGGTCGCCGGCGCGGCCCGCGGCCACGAGCACGGTGCCGAACGTCAGCGTGTACCCCGCCAGCACCCACTGCAGATCCGCGCTCGTGGCGTCCAGGCCCGACTCGATGGCCGGCAGCGCCACGTTCACCACGGACACGCTCATCAGCGCGAGGAAGAGCGGCATGAGCAGTGCGATGAGGATGCGGTGCTGGTCAGGGGTGAAGGCCCCGGACACGGGGTCGGCGGGGTGTGGGGGCCGGGGGGTCATCGTCTCAGGATAGGCGCCGATGCGGGCCGCCCGATTCGGAGCGCACCCCACGATGCGGGATGATGGAGGGCAGACCCCACGAGCCCCTCCGGAGGAGCACCCATGTCCCAGTCCCTGACCCCCGGTCCCGACGGCGCGCGCCGCGGCCCCCGCGCCGGCCTGCGCGTGGGATCGCTCGGCTTCGTTGCGATGATCGTCATCCTGATCGTGGCGATCATCTTCGCCGCGAACCAGAACGACGTGATCGGGTGGCTCGTGGTCGCCGTCGCCGCCGGCTGGCTCGTGTTCGCGGTGGTCGTGTACCTGCAGATGCGCCGCGGCGTCCAGGCCGCGGGCCGCAAGGTGGACACCGCCATGCAGAACGCCCGCGCCGACGTCGCCGCCCTGCGCGGCCGGGACACCGACGCCGCCGCCCCCGCGGTGGCCCCGCCGGCACCGGCCGCGGACCCCCTGCGGGACACCAAGCTGGACCACTCGTTCAAGATCGCCCAGGTGCAGGTGCGCGTGGTGCGCGAGCAGCTCGCCGCAGGCGAGGGCATGGACCGCGAGATGGTGGACCGCGCCCTGGAGACCATCGACATCACGGCCTCCAACGCCCGCGACATGATCAAGGAGTCCCGGACCGGCGGCGCCGAGGGCCCGGTGAGCGGGACGGTGATCGGCTGATGACGGCGCTGCCCGAGAAGGACCCCGTCACCGGGAAGTACCCCGAGCCCGCCGAGGGCGAGCCCGTGGTGCACGCCCACGCCGGGGCGCCCAAGGCCGACGGCGCCGTGCGCGTGGCCACCGTGAACGTCAACGGCATCCGCGCCTCGCACCGCAAGGGCATGCGGGAGTGGTTCGCCGGCCGCGGCGTGGACGTGCTCACCCTCCAGGAGGTGCGCGCCCCCGCGGACGTCACGGCGCAGCTGGTCCGCGAGATCGTGGGCGAGGACTGGGACGAGGTGCACCTGGCGGACGCCGTGGCCGCCGCCAAGGGGCGGGCCGGCGTCGCGATCGCCTCGCGGTTCCCGCTCGGCGAGGTCCGCACGGGCATCGCCGACGCCGACGGGTACTTCGACGACGCCGGCCGCTGGATCGAGGCCGACCTGCGCCTGCCGGACGGCTCGCCGCTGACCGTGGTCTCCGCGTACGTGCACTCGGGCGAGGTCGACACCCCGAAGCAGGAGGACAAGTACCGGTTCCTCGACGAGATGGTCCGCCGCCTCTCCGAGCTGGCCGCGGGGGAGGGGCACGCCCTCGTCACGGGCGACCTCAACGTGGGCCACACCGAGCTGGACATCAAGAACTGGAAGGGCAACGTGAAGAAGGCCGGCTTCCTGCCCGAGGAGCGCGCCTACTTCGACCGGTTCTTCGGCGAGCTCGGCTTCACGGACGTGCACCGCGCCCTCGCCGGGCCGGTGCCGGGCCCGTACACGTGGTGGTCCATGCGCGGCAAGGCCTTCGACAACGACGCCGGGTGGCGCATCGACTACCACATGGCGACCGCGGGCCTGGCCGAGCGGGCGACGACCGCCGTCGTGGACCGCGCCCCCAGCTGGGGCACCCGCTTCTCCGACCACGCCCCGCTCGTGGTCGACTACCAGTTCTGACCGTGCAGGAGAGACCCGAGGCTGAGATGACCATGAAGAAGAACTCCGTCCAGGACGTCCTGGCCCAGGACGCCGCCGCCACCGCCCACCTGCCCGGCGCGTCCGCCCGGCACCGCGTGCTCTCCGGCATGCAGCCATCGGCGGACTCCCTCCACCTGGGCAACTACCTCGGCGCCCTCGTGAACTGGGAGCGCACCCAGGCCGACTTCGAGGCGTTCTTCTTCATCCCCGACCTGCACGCCATCACCGTGCCGCAGGACCCGGCAGCCCTGGCGGAGCGCACGCGGGTGGCCGCCGCGCAGTTCATCGCCGGCGGCATCGACCCCGAGCGCTCCACGCTGTTCGTCCAGTCCCAGGTGCCCGAGCACGCGCAGCTGGCGTGGGTGCTGACCTGCATGACCGGCATGGGCGAGGCCATGCGCATGACCCAGTTCAAGGACAAGTCCGCCAAGCAGGGCGCGGACGCGGCCGGCGTCGGCCTGCTCGCGTACCCCATGCTCATGGCCGCGGACATCCTGCTCTACCAGCCGCATGGCGTGCCCGTGGGCGACGACCAGCGCCAGCACGTGGAGCTCACCCGCGACCTCGCCCAGCGCTTCAACCACCGCTACGGCGAGACGTTCGTGGTGCCCACCGGCTTCTACCCGGAGACCGGCGCGCGCATCTACGACCTGCAGGACCCCACGTCGAAGATGTCCAAGTCCGCGGCGTCCCCGAACGGGCTCATCAACATCCTCGAGGAGCCGAAGAAGACCGCCAAGAAGATCAAGTCCGCGGTCACCGACGACGGCACCGAGGTGCGCTTCGACCGCGAGGCCAAGCCCGGCGTCTCCAACCTGCTGACCATCCTCGCCGCGGTGTCCGGCACGCCGATCCCGCAGCTCGAGGAGGAGTTCGTCGGCAAGATGTACGGGCACCTCAAGGTCGCGGTGGCGGACGCTGTCGTCGAGCGCCTGGCCCCCGTGCGCGAGCGCGCCCTCGAGCTGCTCGCCGACCCCGCTGAGCTGGACCGCATCCTCGCCTCCGGAGCCGAGAAGGCCCGCGCCGTGGCCACGCCCGTGCTCGAGGACGTCTACGCCAAGGTCGGCTTCCTGCCGCCGCTGCGCTGAGCCGGGCCGCACCGGCCCCGCGGCCTCCCGACGATGGCCCGCGCCCCCGACCTGCGGGGGACGCGGGCCGTCGTGTTCTCCGACTCGAGGTGGAGGCGGCGGCGCGTGCGCGGCTGTCAGGATGGAGGCACTGCCTCCGCTCCTGCCGCAGCGGGGGCGAGCCCCACCGACAGAGGAGTGCCGGAGCCATGTCCACCGCTGTCCCCATCCCCGCCGTCGCCGAGGTCCCGCCCGGCGCCGAACCCGTCCTGGAGACGGAGAACCTCGTCAAGGTCTACGGTCGCGGGGCGTCCCGCTTCGACGCGCTGAAGGGCATCACCCTGCAGATCCAGCGCGGCGAGTCCCTGGCCGTCGTCGGCAAGTCCGGCTCCGGCAAGTCCACCCTGATGCACCTGCTGGCGCTGCTGGACCAGCCCTCCGCCGGCGTCGTCGCGATGGACGGCCGTCCCGTCTCCCAGCTCAAGGCCGCGGAGATCTCCCAGCTGCGCAACGAGCGGTTCGGCTTCGTGTTCCAGCAGTTCTTCCTGAACCCGAACCAGACGGTCCTGGAGAACACCGTGCTGCCGCTGAAGATCGCCGGCGTGGGCCGGGCCCAGCGCACCCGCCGCGGCATGGCGGTGCTCGAGCGGCTCGAGCTCGCGGACAAGGCGAAGAACAAGGCCACGGACCTCTCCGGCGGCCAGAAGCAGCGCGTGTGCATCGCCCGTGCGCTCGTGAACAACCCGACGGTGCTGTTCGCGGACGAGCCCACGGGCAACCTGGACTCCGCCACCTCGGCGGCCGTGGAGGACATCCTCTTCGGCCTGCACCGCGACGAGGGCATCACCCTCGTGGTGGTCACGCACGACGACGACCTGGCCGCGAAGTGTGACCGTCGCGTCGAGCTGCAGGACGGCGTGGTCATCGCCGACGAGCGCGTCGGCACCGAGCGGGACGGAGCGCGGGCATGAAGGCCACCGACGTCGCGGGCACGGCGCTCGCCAACACGATGCGCTCCAAGCTGCGCACCTTCCTCACCGTCGTCGCGATCGTGATCGGCGCATTCACGCTGACCCTCACCACGGGGCTCGGCGCGGGCATCAACAAGTACGTGGACAACGTGGTCGAGGGCTTCGGCAAGCCCGGCGAGCTGACCGTGATGAAGCAGCAGGACATGTCCTCGGCCGGTGCGGCGAGCGGCTCGCCCCAGGAGTACACGGAGCAGGACGCCGCCGGCGGCGAGATGTTCGGCATGCCGCTGCTCACGCAGGAGGACCTCGCCGCGATCGAGGACACCGAGCACGTCACCGAGGTGAAGACCTATCGGGTGGCCGAGCCGGAGTACATCCAGGGCCCGGACGACCGCAAGTGGCAGACCGGCTTCATGGGCAGCTCCGGCGAGATCGACATGCTCACCTTCTCGGCCGGCCGTGCCCCCGAGGCCGGCGCCGCGGAGATCGTCATGCCCGAGTCGTGGGTGGAGGACCTGGGCGCCGGCGACGCCGAGGACCTGGTCGGCACGGAGCTGACCGTCGTGGCGGCGACCCCGCTGCAGGAGCACAAGTCCGTGACGGCCACCGTGGTCGGTGTGACGAAGGCGGCCGCGTCCGGTGCGGGCACCGCCCCGACGCCGTCGGAGTCGCTGGAGCAGGCGATCTACGACATCACGACGGAGGGCCTGCCGGAGTCGCAGCGGAACACCTACTTCCAGGCCACGGCGATCGTGGAGGACCCGGAGGCGAACGAGGACGCCGTGAAGCAGGCGCTGGCCGACCAGGGCCTGCTGGCGCAGACCCTCGAGGAGCAGCTCGGCGTGATCCGCGGCATCATCGACGCCGTCACGTGGGTGCTCACCGGCTTCGCGCTCATCGCGCTGCTCGCCGCCAGCTTCGGCATCATCAACACCCTGCTCATGGCGGTGCAGGAGCGCACCCGGGAGATCGGCCTCATGAAGGCCCTCGGCATGACCGGCGGGAAGATCTTCGGCCTGTTCACCATGGAGGCCGTCGTGATCGGCCTGCTCGGCTCGCTGGTCGGCATCGGCCTGGGCGTCGCCGTCGGACTCATCGCGAACCAGGTGTTGACCACCGGCCCCCTCAGCGGCGTCACCGGCCTGGTCCTGTTCGCGGTCAACCCCCTCGCCCTGCTGCTGATCCTGCTGCTGATCGTGGCCATCGCGTTCATCGCCGGCACCTTGCCCGCCCTGCGTGCGGCCCGCAAGGATCCCATCGAGGCACTGCGGCACGAGTGATCCTGCCGCCGCGCCCGTCATCACCACCACCCGCACCCCCGACACCGAGGAGCACACCATGACCACCGATCGACCGAACCCGGACCCGAACCCGGAGCAGCCCGCCGCGGGCGGCCCCGGCCCGTACCCGGGCCAGAACCCCGCATACGGCCAGCCCGCCGCGGGCTCCCGCTACGGCACGCAGCCCTACGCGGCCCCGGGCCATGGTGCCCAGCCGGGCAGCTCGTACGGCATCGTCCCGGAGCCGGCCGCGTTCCCCGCGCTCCTGACGCTGACGCTCACGTCGCTCGCGCTGTACGTGCTGTCCTCCCTGCCGGCCCTGTTCGGCGGCGAGGAGAGCATCGAACGCATGCGGGACTCCCTTCGCCAGAGCGGCCTCACCCCCGAGCAGGTGGAGGAGATCGCGCCTGTCGTGGGCGCCTCCGTGACGGTGGGCACGATCATCGTCCTGCTCATCGGCGTGGCCCTGTACGCCCTGGTGTACTTCAACCTCCGCGGGGCCAAGAACTGGGCCCGCATCCTCGGCATCGTCGTCGCGATCCTGGGCACCCTCAGCGCCGTCGGCGGCATCTTCTCCTTCGTGACCTACCCCGGCATCGGCGGCGTCCTGGCCTCCGTGCTGAGCCTGGCGCTGGTGATCGTGAACATCCTGTGGCTGGTCAAGGCCTTCAACCCGCAGGTCGCGGCCTACACCCGTCAGGGCCGCCGCGCCTGATCCCGACGCCGTTCGCCGGCGGCGAGTCCGGGGTCGCCAGCCCTCGCCCCGGCGTCGGCCAGCGGAGACCATGACGACATGGCCTCCGATCATCGACCCCCGCATCCCGTGTCCCCCCACCCCGACGACCTGGACGGCGGCGGGCGGCCCGTGGTGGGCCCGGATGAGGCGCGGCGGCGCATCGCCGGGCACTCCGGCCCGGACGCCCGCCCGCTGATCCGCCCCGACGCCCGCACCCCCGGCGTGTTCCGGGCGCTGCTCGGACTGACGGTCGCGTCCGCAGTCCTCTATGCCGCGTCGATCCTGCGCAACCTCCTCCCGGGCGCGGCCCAGGACATCGCGGACTCGCTGCCCGAGGGCGGCGCGCAGTCGCCCGCGATGACCGCCGAGGCCATCGAGGGCGCCCTCACCGGCAGTGTCTGGTTCGCGACCCTGCTGGGTCTGGCGGTCTACGCGATCGTCCTCGTCGGCCTGACCCGGCACAGCAACACGGCGCGCATCATGGGTGCCCTGTTCGCCTCGATCGCCATCTTCGTGACGCTGCTGGGGGCCATCCGCCTGTTCGTCTTCCCCGCCGGGGACGTGGTGCTGCCCCTGGTCCTGGGCGGGCTGTTCGCGCTCGTGAACGCGGCCTGGCTCGTGTGCGCCTTCAACCCGGGCCTCGCGACGACCTTCCTGCGCCGCCGGGCATGATGGGGGGCATGCACCCCCTCCACGACGATCCCCACGAGACCACGGAGCGCGACCCCGGTCCCGATCGCGCGGCCCTGCGTCCCCTGCGCCTGTTCCAGACCGTCACGGCGGTCACGGGGGCACTGAGCGCGGCCGGCGTGGGGGGCGTGCTCGCGCTGCAGGCGACGCCCGGCTACGCCCGCGCCGTGCTGGAGGCGCGCTCCTGGGGCGCGAGCGAGGTCACCGACGCCGACGTCGCCGCGTTCCTCACCCCGGCGGGGGCGGGGCCGGTGGCCGCCGCGGCGGTGGTCGTCCTGACCCTGGTGCTCCTGGCCGGCATCACCCGCCGGATCCGGGCCGTGCGCCCCGTGGGGAGCGTGATCGTGGTGCTGGGGATGCTCACGGCGGCCTTCTGGATGGTCGACGGCGGGCGGATGGTGCAGGCCGGGGAGGGGGTCCGGTCGTGCTGGGCGCCGTCGTCGGGATGCTCGTGTCCAGCGCGATGTGGCTGCGTGTGGCGCACCGGCGGGAGACGCGCGACGGCTTCGACGGCTGAGCTCGGACCGCCTCCGCCTCCGCCTCCGGTCCCGTCCCCACGCCGAGGCCCGCAGACACGCCGCGACACCGGGCCGGTGACGGCGCGTCTGCGGGCCTCGGCGGGAGGGGCACCACCCACGACGACGGCGGCCCGCCTCCTCGCGTGAGGAGACGGGCCGCCGTCGTGGTGCGGGGATCAGAACTGGCGGGCCAGGATGGCCCGCTTCACCTCGGCGATCGCCTTGGTCACCTGGATGCCGCGGGGGCACGCGTCGGTGCAGTTGAAGGTCGTGCGGCAGCGCCACACGCCCTCCTTGTCGTTCAGGATCTCCAGGCGCATGTCACCGGCCTCGTCACGCGAGTCGAAGATGAACCGGTGCGCGTTGACGATGGCGGCCGGGCCGAAGTACTGGCCGTCCGTCCAGAACACCGGGCAGGACGAGGTGCACGCGGCGCACAGGATGCACTTCGTGGTGTCGTCGTAGATCGCCCGGTCGGCCTGGGACTGGTAGCGCTCCTTGGTGGGCGCGTGGCCCTCGGCGACCAGGAACGGCATGATCTCGCGGTAGGACTGGAAGAACGGGTCCATGTCCACGATCAGGTCCTTCTCCACCGGCAGGCCCTTGATGGGCTCCACCAGGATGGGCTTGGACAGGTCGAGGTCCTTCAGGAGCGTCTTGCAGGCCAGGCGGTTGCGGCCGTTGATGCGCATGGCGTCGGAGCCGCACACGCCGTGGGCGCAGGAGCGGCGGAACGACAGGGTGCCGTCGTGGTCCCACTTGACCTTGTGCAGGGCGTCCAGCACGCGGTCGGTGCCGTACATGGTCAGGCGCCACTCGTCCCAGTAGGACTCCTCGGAGGACTCCGGGAGGTAGCGGCGGACCTTGAGCACGATGTCGAAGCTCTCGACCTCGCCTACGCCGCCGCCGGCGGACTGGGTCTGCGCCTGGGCCACGGGGGCCTCGGTCTCGGTTGCTGAGTGGCTCATCAGTACTTACGCTCCATCGGCTGGTAACGGGTCACGACGACGGGCTTGGTCTCGAAGCGGATGCCCTTGACGCCCTCCATCTCCGCGGTCTCGTCACGGTAGATCATGGTGTGCGCCATGAAGTTCTCGTCGTCGCGGTCGGGGTAGTCCTCGCGGTAGTGCCCGCCGCGGGACTCCTTGCGGCCCAGGGCCGCGAGGGTCATCGCCTCGGCGATGTCCAGGAGGTAGCCCAGCTCCATGCCCTCGAGCAGGTCGAGGTTGAAGCGGTGGCCCTTGTCCTGGACGGACACGTTCTCGTAGCGGCCGCGCAGCTCCTCGATCTTGGCCAGTGCGCGGCGGATCGAGTCCTCGTCGCGGAAGACCTGCATGTCCGCGTCCATCGACTCCTGGAGCTCGGCGCGGATGTCCGCAACGCGCTCGGAGCCGGTGGCGGAGCGCAGGTTCTCGATGTGCTCCACGGTCGGCAGCTCGCCGCCCTCGGGCAGCTCCACCCAGTCCGCCTGGGCAGCGTACTCGGCGGCGTAGATGCCGGCGCGGCGGCCGAACACGTTGATGTCCAGCAGCGAGTTGGTGCCCAGGCGGTTGGACCCGTGCACGGACACGCAGGCCACCTCACCGGCGGCGTACAGGCCCGGCACGACGGTGTCGTTGTCCTGGAGGACCTCGGCCTTGATGTTCGTGGGGATGCCGCCCATGAAGTAGTGGCAGGTGGGGAACACCGGCACCGGCTCCGTGTAGGGCTCGACGCCCAGGTACGTGCGGGCGAACTCGGTGATGTCCGGGAGCTTCTCGTCGATGTGCGAGGGCTCCAGGTGCGTCAGGTCGAGGAGCACGTAGTCCTTGTTGGGACCGGCGCCGCGGCCCTGACGGACCTCCTCGGCCATGGACCGGGCCACGATGTCGCGCGGGGCGAGGTCCTTGATGGTGGGGGCGTAGCGCTCCATGAAGCGCTCACCGTCCGCGTTGCGGAGGATGCCGCCCTCGCCGCGTGCGGCCTCGGAGAGCAGGATGCCCAGGCCGGCCAGGCCGGTCGGGTGGAACTGCACGAACTCCATGTCCTCGAGCGGCAGGCCCGCGCGGTAGGCGATGGCCATGCCGTCGCCGGTGAGGGTGTGGGCGTTCGAGGTGGTCTTGTACACCTTGCCGGCGCCGCCGGTGGCGAAGACGACCGACTTGGCCTGGAAGACGTGGATCTCGCCGGTGGCCAGCTCATAGGAGACGACGCCGGCGGTGCGCTTCTGCTTGTAGGCGGTGCCGTCCTCGCGCACGGCGTCCTCCTCCACCAGCAGCAGGTCGAGCACGTAGAACTCGTTGTAGAACTCCACGTTGTGCTTGACGCAGTTCTGGTACAGCGTCTGGAGGATCATGTGGCCGGTGCGGTCCGCGGCGTAGCAGGCGCGGCGCACGGGCGCCTTGCCGTGGTCACGGGTGTGGCCGCCGAAGCGGCGCTGGTCGATCTTGCCCTCGGGGGTGCGGTTGAAGGGCAGGCCCATCTTCTCGAGGTCGAGCACCGCGTCGATGGCCTCCTTGGCCATGACCTCCGCGGCGTCCTGGTCCACCAGGTAGTCGCCGCCCTTGACGGTGTCGAACGTGTGCCACTCCCAGTTGTCCTCCTCGACGTTGGCGAGGGCCGCGCACATGCCGCCCTGGGCCGCGCCGGTGTGGGAACGCGTGGGGTAGATCTTGGTGAGGACGGCGGTGTGCGCGCGCTGACCGGCCTCGATGGCCGCGCGCATGCCCGCGCCGCCGGCGCCGACGATCACCACGTCGTACTTGTGCACCTGCATTCAGGTCTCTCTTTCTGGGTGTCTGTGACGCGGCGGCCGCTCGGGCCGGCCGCACCGCAGGGCGAGCGTTTCCGAGGTCAGCCGCAGAAGGCCGGGGAGCCCTCGAGCAGGGCGCCGGAGGCGTCCACCATGCAGGGATCGAAGGTGAAGATCACCAGGGTGCCGAGGATGATGATCACGGCTGTGGCGATGTACAGGATCATCGTCAGCCAGAAGCGGGCGCTGCCGCGACGGGTGTAGTCGTTGATGATCGTGCGCACGCCGTTGGCGCCGTGCAGCATGGCCAGCCACAGGAGGGCCAGGTCCCAGAACTGCCACAGCGGGTGCGCCCACTTGCCGGCCACGAAGCCGAAGTCGATGGCGTGGATGCCGTCGCCCACCAGCAGGTTGGTGGTCAGGTGCACGGCGATCAGCACGACGAGGAAGACGCCCGAGATGCGCATGAACAGCCAGGCGAGCATCTCGAAGTTGCCGCGGCCGCCGCCGTCGCGCGTGTACTTGGGGTCCAGACGGCGGCTGCGGGGCGCCGCGATGGTGGTCTCAGCGGTGGTGCTCATGGCTCAGTGACCTCCGAGTGCGAGGCTGAAGTGACGGATGGCGAAGCCCAGGGTCAGGACGACCCACAGCCCCAGCACGATCCACAGCAGGGTCTTGTGGTGCTGGGTGCCGCCCTTCCAGAAGTCGACCAGGATGATGCGCAGGCCGTTCAGGGCGTGGAAGATGATCGCCGCGACGAGGCCGGCCTCGCCGAGCGCGAAGTACCACGTCTTGTACGAGCCGATCACGGCGTTGTAGGCCTCGGGGGAGACCCGGACCAGGGCCGTGTCCAGCACGTGGACGAGCAGGTAGAAGAAGATGACGACGCCGGTGACGCGGTGGCCCACCCAGGACCACATGCCGCCGTGGCCCCGGTACAGGGTTCCGCGGCCGTTCTTGGCCGGGGCCTGCGCAGTGGCGCTAGACACGGTTGATACCTCCAGGGGGAATGCACGATCCCGGTCCTCCGCCGTGGGACGACGACGGGCAGGGGCGTGTGCGAGTGGATTCCTCCACCTAGGGTAGACCCTTCCCGCGCCTCCGTGCCCGATCGGGACCCGGGCGACCACTGTGACGCGTGCGGCGCCCCGCCGCCGTCCTGTTCGGTCTGGGCTGTGCCCCGCCTGGGACGCGTCGAGTGGTCCCCCGTCCGGACGGTTCCGTAGTCTGGCCCGGTGAGCACCGATCCGAACCTGACCGATGCCCCGCGCGAGGCCGCGCCGGGCACGGCCCTGTCCCGCTTCCACGCCGTGATCCCCGCCGGGGGCGTGGGCACCCGCCTGTGGCCCCTCTCGCGGGCCGCCGCGCCGAAGTTCCTCCACGACCTCACCGGCTCGGGCCAGACCCTGATCCGTGCCACGTGGGACCGTCTGGCGCCCCTGGCCGCGGGCATGCTCGTGGTGACCGGGGAGGCCCACCGGGAGGCGGTGTGCATGCAGCTGCCGGCCCTGGCGGAGACGGATCTGGTGCTCGAGCCCTCGCCCAAGGACTCCGCGGCCGCCATCGGCCTGGCCGCGGCGATCCTCTCCCTGCGCGACCCGGACACGATCATGGGCTCGTTCGCGGCGGATCAGGTGATCTCCCCGGTGGAGGTCTTCCAGGACGCGGTGCGGCAGGCCGTCGAGACGGCGGCCACGGGCCGGATCGTGACCATCGGCATCGAGCCCACGCACGCGGCCACGGGCTTCGGCTACATCCGCCGGGGCCGCCGTCTCCGCGTGGCCGGCGCCCCGGACGCGCACGACGTCGCCGCGTTCGTGGAGAAGCCGGACCTGAAGGTCGCCCAGCAGTACGTGAAGTCCGGCCGCTACCTCTGGAACGCGGGCATGTTCGTGGCGCCCGTGGGCCTCATGCTGGCCCACCTCGAGGAGAACGAGCCCGCGCTGCACGCCGGCCTGATGGAGATCGCCCGCGCGTGGGAGACGCCGGAGCGGGACGAGGTCATGGCCCGGGTGTGGCCCGAGCTGACGAAGACCGCCATCGACTACGCCGTGGCCGAGCCCGCCGCCGCCGTCGGCGACGTGGCCGTGATCCCCGGCTCCTTCACGTGGGACGACGTGGGGGACTTCGCGGCGATCGCCCGCCTGAACCCGGTCAAGGACGCCTCCGGCATCACGGTGATCGGCGACACCCCGCGCGTGTACTCGGACGACGCGTCCGGCGTCGTGGTGACGGACACGAAGCGCGTCATCGCGCTGATCGGCATCGAGGACGTCGTCGTGGTGGACACCGAGGACGCGCTGCTGGTCACCACCACGGAGCACGCCCAGGAGGTCAAGAAGGCCGTCGAGGCGCTCAAGGCGGAGGGTGTGGACGAGGTCCTCTGACCGCGCCCTGGGCCGGGTCCGGCCCGCATCGACCGGCACCCCCGGAGTAGGGTGCTGGGCCATGACCACCTCCGACTCCGTGCTGACCGGGCCCCGTCCGACCTCCGTCCCCTCGGTGGGCCCCGTGGTGGCCGAGCTCGAGGACGAGATCGTGTCCTTCCGCCGGGACCTGCACCGGCATCCCGAGCTCTCCTATGAGGAGTACCGCACCACCGACCGCATCGTGGAGCTGCTCTCCGGCTACGGGCTCTCGCCCGTGCGGATGGAGTCCACGGGCGCCTACGTGGACGTCGGGGAGGGGCCGGTGGTGCTGGCCCTGCGCGCGGACATCGACGCGCTGCCGGTCGAGGAGGAGACCGGCCTGCCCTACGTGTCCGTCAATGACGGCGTCGCGCACGCGTGCGGCCACGACATGCACACCGCCGTGATGGCGGGTGTGGCCGTCGCCCTCGGCCGCATCCTCCGCGGGGCCACCGCCGACCCCGACCTGCGCGCGGTCGGCGAGCGGGTCCACGGCACGGTCCGCGTCATCTTCCAGCCCGCGGAGGAGCGGCTGCCCGGCGGCTCCCTGGCCGTGCTGCGGCAGGGGATCCTCGACGACGTTCCCCGCATCCTGGCGGCGCACTGCGACCCCCAGGTCGACGTCGGCTCGATCGGCACCCGCATCGGCGCCATCACCTCGGCGGCGGACACGATCCGGATCACCCTCACCGGACGCGGGGGGCACACCTCGCGGCCCCACCTCACCGAGGACATGGTCTTCGCCCTGTCCCAGATCGCCGTGAACGTGCCCGCCGTGCTCTCCCGGCGGATCGACGTGCGCTCGGCCGTCTCCGTGGTGTGGGGGCAGATCGCCGCCGGCAGCGCGCCCAACGCGATCGACAACACCGGCTACCTGGCCGGGACCATGCGCTGCCTCGACGCGGACGTGTGGGAGGAGGCCGGCGCGCTGCTCGACGAGGTGGTCCGACAGGTGGCCGCGCCGTACGGCGTGCACGTGCAGCTCGAGCACGTGCGCGGCGTCCCGCCGGTGCACAACACCGAGGGCGAGACGGCGCTGATCGAGACCGCGGCGCGGCGGGAGCTCGGCTCGCGGGCGATCGTCCTGACCCCGCAGTCGATGGGCGGCGAGGACTTCGCCTGGATGACCCAGAAGGTGCCCGGCTCCATGCTGCGCCTCGGCACCCGGTCCCCGGGTGGCCCCATCTACGATCTGCACCGCGGGGACTACGCGCCGGACGAGCGGGCCATCGGCGTGGGCATGCGGGTCTTCACCGCCGCCGCGCTGCAGGTGCTCACGGGCGAGGACCACCACTGACCCCACCGCCCGCCCCCGCCGGAGGGGACGGGCCCACCGTTCGGTAGACTCGCGCTCATCCGGACGGGGCCACCCGCACGGGCCCCGTCTTTCCGCGGCCACCGGCCGCGGGCCTCGCACCGTGCCTTCCGAAATGAGGACCCCATGGGCATCGCCACCCCGTCGGCCGCGCGCCGCCGTCGTCTCCTTGCTCCCCGCCGCCGCGCTCGGCGTCTCCGGCCTGCTGCTGACCGCGTGCGGCGCCCCGCCGGAGCAGTCCGAGGCCTCGGGCTCCGGCGCCGCCGAGAGCGAGGCCATCGCCACCGTGGACGGCGTCGGCTCGGACAACAAGGACTACAAGGCCTGCATCGTCTCGGACGAGGGCGGCTTCGACGACCGCTCCTTCAACCAGTCCTCCTACGAGGGCCTCAAGGCCGCCGAGAAGGCCTACGGCATCACCACCAGCGAGGCCGAGTCGAACGAGCCCAGCGAGTTCACCCCGAACGTGACCGCCATGGTCAACGCCGACTGCGACGCCGTCATCGGCGTGGGCTTCCTCCTCGGCGACGCCATGAAGCCGATCGCCGCGCAGCACTCGGACACCCACTTCTTCGGCGTGGACGTCACCGCGGAGGGCTTCTCCGACAACGTCCAGAAGCTCACCTACGACACGGCGCAGGCGGCGTTCCTGGCCGGCTACCTGGCGGCGGGCACCACCGAGACCGGCACCGTGGCCACCTATGGCGGCATGGAGATCCCCACCGTCACCATCTTCATGGACGGCTTCGCCCGCGGCGTGGAGCACTACAACGAGGTCAAGGACAAGGACGTCAAGGTCCTGGGCTGGGACAAGGACGCGAAGACCGGCTCCTTCACGGGCGACTTCAAGAACGTGGCCAACGGCAAGACGAACACCGCCAACTTCATCAACGAGGGCGCCGACATCGTGATGCCGGTGGCCGGCCCCGTGGGCCTGGGCACCCTGGACGCCGTCCGCGAGGCGAACCAGGGCGGCAAGGACGTCAAGGTCATCTGGCCGGACTCGGACGGCTACGAGTCCACCAAGGACGGCAACCTGATCCTCACCTCGGTGAAGAAGAACATGGGCCAGTCCGTCGCCGACGTGATCGCCGCGGACCTGAAGGACGAGTTCTCGGCCGAGCCCTACGTGGGCACGTTGGAGAACAAGGGCGTCGAGCTGGCCCCGTTCCACGACTTCGAGGACACGGTGCCGCAGGAGCTCAAGGACGAGCTCAAGGATCTCGAGGCCAAGATCGTCTCGGGCGAGCTGAAGGTCGGCTCGGAGTACTCCCCGGAGGCCTGACCCGCCTCGCCACCGCCGCAGGGCCGGCCCGGACCCCTCCGGACCGGCCCCGCGGCGCGCGGGCGCCCGGCCCGCCCCCGCCGCCGAGCGCGGCACCACGAGCATCGACCAGACGGAAGGCCCTCGATGAGGCTCGAACTGCGCGGGATCACCAAGCGCTTCGGCTCGTTCGCCGCGAACGAGGACGTGAACCTGACCGTGGAGTCGGGGCGGGTGCACACCCTCCTCGGCGAGAACGGCGCCGGCAAGTCCACCCTGATGAACGTCCTCTTCGGGCTCTACGAGCCCACCGAGGGGGAGATCCTGCTCGACGGCGAGCCCGTCCGGTTCTCCGGCCCCGGCGAGGCCATGCGCGCGGGCATCGGCATGGTGCACCAGCACTTCATGCTCGTGCCCGTCTTCACGGTGGCCGAGAACGTGGCCCTCGGCGACGAGCACACCCGCGCCCTGGGCGTGCTCGACCTCGAGGCCACCCGCCGGCGGATCCGGGAGATCTCCGCGCAGTACGGCTTCGACGTGGACCCGGACGCCGTCGTCGAGGACCTGCCCGTGGGCGTGCAGCAGCGCGTCGAGATCATCAAGGCCCTCGTCCGCGACGCGCGCATCCTCATCCTGGACGAGCCGACCGCCGTGCTCACCCCCAGGAGACCGACGAGCTGCTCGGCATCATCCGGCAGCTGCGGGCGGACGGCACGGCGATCGTGTTCATCTCCCACAAGCTGCGCGAGGTCAAGGCCGTCTCGGACGACATCACCGTGCTGCGCCGCGGCCGCGTGGTCGGCACGGCGGAGCCCTCCGCCGAGGCCGCCGAGCTGGCCGCCCTCATGGTGGGCCGGAACGTCGTCCTCGAGCGGCGCAAGACGGCCCCGACCCTGGGGGAGGAGACGTTCCGCGTCGAGGACCTCTCCGTCGTCTCGCCCACGGGCCAGGTGCTGCTGGACGCCGTGTCCTTCGCCGTCCGCCAGGGCGAGGTCCTCGCCGTGGCCGGTGTGCAGGGCAACGGGCAGACCGAGCTGACCGAGGCGATCATGGGCCTGGTCAAGGCCACCGGCTCCGTCACCCTGGACGGCCGGGAGCTGATCGGCCGGTCCACCCGCCAGATCATCCGCGCCGGCGTCGGCTTCGTGCCCGAGGACCGCTCCACGGACGGGCTCGTCGGCCCGTTCTCCGTGGCGGAGAACATGGTGCTCAACCGGTACGACGTCGCCCCGGCCGGCAACGCCGTGCAGATGCGCCCCGCCGCGGTGCGGGCGCTCGCCGAGCGCCGCGTGGCCGAGTTCGACGTCCGCACCCAGGGCGTGGACCTGCCGGTCTCCTCCCTCTCGGGAGGCAACCAGCAGAAGGTCGTCATGGCCCGCGAGCTCGTGGACGGGCTGCGCCTGTTCATCGCCTCGCAGCCCACGCGCGGCGTGGACGTCGGCTCGATCGAGTTCCTGCACGACCGGATCATCGCCGAGCGCGACGCCGGCACCCCCGTGCTGATCGTCTCCACCGAGCTGGACGAGGTCCTCGAGCTGGCCGACCGGATCGCCGTGATGTACCACGGGCGGATCGTCGGCATCGTGCCGGGGGACACCTCGCGCGAGACGCTCGGCCTCATGATGGCCGGCCAGACCCCCGACGACGCGGCCCTCGCCTCCGGCGCGGACGTCGCCGCGGACACGCCCGGCACCGCCGGCGCGGCGCCCGCCGCCCACCCCACCACGGAAGGAGAGCGCCCGTGAGCACCGCCGCCCCGCAGCGCCCGGCCCCCGCGTCCGACCCCCGCGTCCGGCCCGCCCCCGCCGACTCCGCCCTGCGCCGGATCCTCTCGGGCAACGGCACGGTCACCGTCCTGGCGATCCTGCTGTCCCTGCTGATCTCCGGCCTGCTGATCATCGCCGTGGACGAGGACGTCCGCGATGCCGCCGGCTACTTCTTCGCCCGCCCGGGCGACCTGCTCTCCGCCGCCTGGGCCGCGTTCGCCGGAGCCTTCGCGGCCCTGTTCCGCGGCGCCGTCTTCAACTACCGGGCCTCGGACGCGACGGGCATGCTCTACCCGCTCACCGAGACCCTCACCGTGGCGACCCCGCTGATCATCATCTCGCTGGGCATCGCCATCGCCTTCCGGGCGGGCCTGTTCAACATCGGCGGCCAGGGCCAGTTCATCTTCGGCGCCATGTTCGCCACGTGGTTCGGCGTGCACCTGCATCTGCCGCCCGGCGTGCACCTGCTGCTCGTCGTCGTGATGGGCGTGCTCGGCGGCGTGCTGTGGGGCTCCGTCGTCGGCGTGCTCAAGGCCTGGACGGGCGCGCACGAGGTGATCCTCACGATCATGCTCAACTACGTGGCGGTGAACCTGCTCGCGTACCTGCTGAACACCCCCGTCCTGCGGGCGCCCGGCACCACGAACCCGGTGTCCGCGCCGCTGGACCGCTCCGCCATGTTCCCGCGGCTGCTGGGGACCGACTTCCGGCTGCACTGGGGCTTCTTCGTCGCACTGCTGGCCGTGCTCTTCACGTGGTGGCTGATGCAGCGCTCCACCCTCGGCTTCCGTCTGCGGGCCGTGGGCGCCAACCCGGACGCCGCCCGCACGGCCGGCATCTCCGTCAAGGGCTCCTACCTGGCCGCCATGGCGATCTCCGGCGGCCTCGCCGGCCTGGCCGGCGCCACCCACGTCGCCGGCACGGAGAGCACGCTGAACACCTCCGTGGCCGGGTCCTTCGGCTTCGACGCGATCACGGTGGCCCTGCTCGGCCGGTCCCACCCGGTGGGCGTGCTGTTCGCGGGCCTGCTCTTCGGCGCCCTGCGCGCCGGCGGCGTGACCATGCAGACCGAGACCGGGGTGCCGGTCGACATCGTCCTCGTGGTGCAGTCCGTGATCGTGCTGCTCATCGCGGCCCCGCCGCTGGTGCGTGCGATCTTCCGACTGCCCGCCCCGGGCGCCGCCCGTGCCCGCCGCGCCGCCGACCCCGTGACCCAGCCCGCCGTGGCCGGCGCCGCGGTGACCGGCGCCGGCGGCCACGCCGCCGCCCCGTCCACGGGCGTCCAGGAGGCCGCGGCCACCGCCGTCGCGGACCCGCAGGCCCCGACCACGCAGCCCACGGACACGGCCCCGACCCACCGCCCGCACGAGCAGAAGGGGGACGCCCGATGAGCGCGACCGCCGCCCGGCCCCACGCCGACGTCGTCCGCCCCGAGGCCGCCGAGCCCGCCCGGGTCGTGGTCCGGCACTGGACCACCCCGATCGCCCTGACGATCCTGACCCTGCTGGCCCTGGCCGTCTTCGCCCTCGGCGCCCCCGAGGCGACGGCGACCTTCCGGCTCTCCCACGCGTCCGACGCCGTCGTGCTCCCGGACCTGACCGCCGACCCCGTGCTGGGGGGCTGGCTGCTCGTCGGGCTCATGGCGGTGCTGACCGCGGTGGCCTGGCTGGCGACCCTGCGCTCGGGGCGCACCCCCGGCTGGGCCGCGGCCCTGTTCGCCGTCGCCTTCGTGGCCGCGTTCCTCATCTGGGTGATCGGCTCGGCGGACAACACCACCGTGTTCCTCACCGGCCTGATCGCCGGGTCGTTCGCGCTGGCCGTCCCGCTGATCTTCGGCTCGATGGCCGGCATCCTGGCCGAGCGCTCGGGCGTGGTGAACATCGCGATCGAGGGTCAGCTGCTGGCGGGCGCGTTCACGGCCGCCGTCGTCGGCACCGCCACCGGCTCGCCCTGGGCGGGCCTGGCCGCCGCCATCGTGGCCGGCGTCCTCGTGTCCTGGCTGCTCGCCGTGTTCTCGATCAAGTACCTGGTCAACCAGGTGATCGTCGGCGTCGTGCTCAACGTGCTCGTAGCCGGCCTGACGAGCTTCCTGTACTCCACCGTCCTCACGGGCGGGGACACCGAGCTCAACGCGCCGCCGCACTTCCCGAACCTGCGGATCCCGGGCCTGGCGGACATCCCCGTGCTCGGGCCCATCCTGTTCGACCAGACGATCCTGGGCTACGCGATGTACCTGCTCGTGATCGCGCTGTGGTTCGCCCTGTTCCGCACCCGCTGGGGCCTGCGCGTGCGCGCCGTGGGCGAGCACCCCAAGGCCGCGGACACCGTGGGCATCGACGTGAACCGCACGCGGTACGCCGCCGTCCTGCTGGGCGGCGCGGTGGCCGGCATGGGCGGGGCGTTCTTCACGCTCGTCTCGGCGTCGTCCTTCTCCAAGGAGATGACGGCGGGCCAGGGCTTCATCGCGCTCGCGGCCGTGATCTTCGGCCGCTGGAACCCGATCGGCGCGTTCTTCGCGGCGCTGCTGTTCGGCTTCGCCACCAACATGCAGTACGTCCTGGCGATCCTCGGCACCCCGGTGCCGAGCCAGTTCATGGCGATGCTCCCGTACCTCGTCACGGTGTTCGCCGTGGCCGGCCTCGTGGGCCGCTCGCGCGGCCCGGCCGCCTCGGGCGTGCCGTACGTGAAGGAGTAGCCGTGGCGGACGGGCAGCACACGACGACGGCGCCGCGCGTGGACTGGGACCGGCTGCGGGCCGCGGCCCTGGCCGCCACGGAGCACGCCTACGTGCCCTACTCGGGGTTCCGGGTGGGCGCCGCCGCGCTCACCGAGGACGGCCGCCTCGTCTCGGGCTGCAACATCGAGAACGCGTCCTACGGGCTGACGCTGTGCGCCGAGTGCGCGCTGCTGGCCGACCTGCGCATGGGCGGGGGCGGCCGGCTGGCCGCGTTCGTGTGCGTGGACGGCGCGGGTGTGCTCACCATGCCCTGCGGGCGGTGCCGCCAGCTGCTGTACGAGTTCCGCGCCCCCGGGCTCGTGCTGCTCACCCCGGCGGGGGAGCGGGGGATCGACGCGGTGCTGCCGGACGCCTTCGGCCCGGCCGACCTGGAGCGGGCGGACCGTCCCTGACCTGCGGCGCGCTCCCGGGCCCGCTCGCTAGAGTCGGAGGCTGACCGTCGCAGCCGTCCTCCGAGGAGACCCCCATGACCGCGCAGCCGCAGGCCGAGCCCTTCGACGCCGTCGAGGTGATCCGCACCAAGCGGGACCGGGGGACGCTGTCCCCCGAGCAGATCGACTGGGTGGTGGACGCGTACACCCGCGGCGTGGTGGCGGACGAGCAGATGTCCGCCCTGGCCATGGCGATCCTGCTCAACGGCATGGACCGCGCCGAGATCGCCCGCTGGACGGACGCGATGATCGCCTCGGGCGAGCGCATGGACTTCGGCGGGCTCACCACCCCGGACGGCCGCCCCCTGGCCACCGCGGACAAGCACTCCACCGGCGGTGTGGGGGACAAGATCACCCTGCCGCTGGCCCCGCTCGTGGCCTCCTTCGGGGTGGCGGTGCCGCAGCTGTCCGGCCGCGGCCTCGGCCACACCGGCGGCACCCTGGACAAGCTCGAGGCGATCCCCGGGTGGCGGGCCGACCTCAGCAACGAGGCGATGCTGCGCCAGCTCTCCGAGGTGGGCGCCGTGATCTGCGCGGCCGGCTCGGGCCTGGCCCCGGCGGACAAGCGCCTGTACGCCCTGCGCGACGTCACCGGCACGGTGGAGGCCATCCCGCTGATCGCCTCCTCGATCATGTCCAAGAAGATCGCCGAGGGCACCGGCGCCCTGGTGCTGGACGTCAAGTGCGGCTCGGGCGCGTTCATGAAGGACGAGGCGTCCGCCCGCGAGCTGGCCCGAACCATGGTGGATCTCGGCCGGGACGCCGGGGTGGACACCTCGGCGCTGCTCACGGACATGTCCGTGCCCCTGGGCCGGACGGCCGGCAACGCCCTCGAGGTCCGCGAGTCGGTGGAGGTGCTCGCCGGCGGCGGCCCGGCCGACGTCGTGGAGCTCACCGTGGCGCTCGCCGCCGCGATGCTCGCCGGCGCCGGGGTCACGGACGTGGACCCGGCCGAGCACCTGGCCAACGGCCGGGCGATGGACGTGTGGAACCGGATGATCGAGGCCCAGGGCGGCGACCCCCGCGCGGCCCTCCCGACGGCGGCCCACACCGAGGACGTCGTCGCGGAGACGGACGGCGTCCTCACCGAGCTGGACGCGATGGCCGTGGGCCTGACCGCGTGGCGCCTCGGCGCCGGGCGGGAGCGGCAGGGCCAGGCCGTCCAGGCCGCGGCCGGCGTCGAGGTGCACGTGCGCCCCGGCGAGCGCGTGGGCCGGGGTCAGAAAGTCCTGACCCTGCACACGGACACGCCGGAGCGCTTCGAGCGGGCGAAGGCCGCGCTCGCCGGTGGCTGGGCCGTGGGCGAGCTCGACGACGACGCCGCCCGGGCCCTGCGCGAGCGCTCCGTGATCCTGGACCGGATCGGCTGACCGGATGCTCGCGTGGCTCGAGGGGGCGATCCTCCACGCCTCCGCGCAGTGGTGGGTCCTGCCGCTGACGTTGCTGCTGTGCCTGCTCGACGGCATCGTGCCGATCTTCCCGTCGGAGTCGGTGCTGGTGGCCCTCGGCGCGATCGTCCGCGACGGGCATCCGTTCTCCCTGTGGGCGCTGTGGGGGGTCGGCTTCGCGGGCGCGTTCCTGGGGGACGTGGCCGCGTACGCGATCGGCCGTGCCGTGGGCGTGGAGCGGTTCCGGTGGATGCGGCTGCGGCGGGTGCGGGCCACGGTCGAGGTCGCCCGGCACCACCTGCACAGCCACGGCGCGCTGCTGCTGTTCACCGCCCGGTTCATCCCCGGCGGCCGCGTGGCCCTCAACTTCACCGCCGGCGCCACCCGCTATCCGCCGGTGCGGTTCGTGGCGCTGGACCTGCTCTCCACGGCCAGCTGGGCCGCGTATTCGATCATGATCGCGCGCCTGACCGCGGGCTGGCTGGAGAACCCGGTGCTGCAGATCGCCGTCTCCGTGACGGGTGCCGCGCTCGTGGGCCTGCTGCTGGACCGTCTGCTCAAGGCCCTGCTGCGCCGCCGGCTGGGCGCCGGGGTGAAGGGCCTCACCCTGGCCGAGCAGGAGGCCCTGCGCTGAGCACCCTGCCGTAGAGTGACGCCCGTGACGACGACGCAGCTTCCGGACACCGCATCCCCCTCCCCGCTCGAGGTCGACCTGGCCGTCCTGCCCAAGGTCTCCCTCCACGACCACCTCGACGGCGGCCTGCGCGTGGGCACCGTCCTCGACCTGGCCCGCGAGGCCGGCGTCGACGTCCCCGCGGACACCGTCGAGGGCCTGGCCGAGTGGATCGCCGAGCACGCCAACGGCGAGTCCCTCGAGAAGTACCTGCAGGTCTTCGCCCTGACCACCGCCGTGATGCAGACCCGCGAACAGCTGCGCCGCGTGGCCCGCGAGTTCGTCGAGGACCTGGTCGCCGACGGCGTCGTCTACGGCGAGATCCGCTGGGCCCCCGAGCAGCACCTGGCCGGCGGGCTGACCCTGGACGAGGCCGTCGAGGCCGTGCAGGCCGGCCTGGACGAGGCGGTCGAGGCCGCCGACGCCGCGGGCCACGTGATCCGCGTGGGCCAGCTGATCACCGCGATGCGGCACGCCGACCGGGCCCAGGAGATCGCCGAGCTGGCCGTGCGCCACCGCGAGGCCGGCGTCGTGGGCTTCGACATCGCGGGCGCCGAGGCCGGGTTCCCGCCCTCCCGCTTCGCCGACACGTTCACGTGGCTGGCCGCCCACCACCTGCCCGTCACCGTGCACGCGGGCGAGGGCGACGGCCTGGACTCCGTCCGCTCGGCCCTCGTGGACGGCCGCGCCCTGCGCCTGGGCCACGGCGTGCGCCTGGCCGAGGACATCTCGGTGGAGTACGGCGGCGTGGACGAGGACGGCGAGCAGCTGGACGAGCTGACCGGCCTCGTGGACCTGGGCGAGACCGCCGCGTGGGTGCGGGACCGGCAGATCGCCCTGGAGGTCTGCCCGTCCTCGAACCTGCAGACCGGCGCGGTGGACGCCGCGGCGGGCATCGCGGGCCATCCCATCGACCTGCTCGTGCAGCTCGGCTTCCGCGTCACCGTGAACACGGACAACCGGCTCGTCTCGGACGTGTCCCTGACCGACGAGCTCTACCTGCTCGCCGAGACCTTCGGCTACTCGCTCTCCGAGCTGCTGGACCTGCAGCTCAACGCCGCCGAGGCCGCCTTCCTGTCCGTGGACGAGCGCGAGGACCTCGCCGAGATCCTCGTGGCCGGCTGGGGCGAGGTCATCTCCGGCGACGCCGTCGGCCCGGTCCTCGAGGCGCTGGACGTCGAGGACGAGGACGACTGATCCTCCCGTGAGCGCGAGTGTGGACCGTCTGGTGGCGGTGGTCGAGGCCCTGCGCGATCACTGCCCCTGGACGGCCGCGCTCACGCACGCCGACCTCGCCGAGTACCTCGTGGAGGAGGCGTATGAGGCGGTGGCGGAGATCGAGTCCCGCGATGCCGCCGCGTGGGCCGACGTGCCCGCGCGTCGGGCCGACGGCGCGTATCCCGCCCTGGCCGCCGAGCTCGGGGACGTCCTGTTCCAGGTGGTGCTGCACGCCGCCGTCTCCCGGGCGCCGGGCGCCCCGGCGGAGACGGCCGGGTTCCGCCTGGACGACGCCGCCGACGCCCTCACCGCCAAGATGATCCGGCGCAATCCGCTCGTGCTCACTCCCGAGGGCGGCCTGCGCCCGGCCGAGGAGCTCGCCGCCGTCACGCCCGAGGCCGTCGAGCTGGCCTGGGAGCGGGTCAAGGCGCAGGAGCGGGCCGCCGCGGGGTGCTCGTCCGCCGCCCCGGCCCACGACGACGGCGGCACCGGCCCGGGCCTCGACGTCGGCGACATCCCGGCCCGGCTGCCGGCGCTGGCCGCCGCCGCGAAGGTGGTCGACCGCGCGGCCCGGCAGGAGCCGGACCCGCTCGCGGCGCACGTCCCGGCGCCGGCCGCCGAGGCGGGGGAGCGCCCGGTGGGGTGGCCGGACGAGACCGCGCTCGGGGCGGAGCTGTTCGCGCTGGTGCGCCGGGCCCGGGCGGCGGGGCTGGACCCCGAACGGGCCCTGCGCACCACGGTGGCGCGGGTGCGTGCGGGGGACTGGTCGGCGCTGCGTCCGTCCGGCTGACGCGGCGCCGCGCCGGCCCGGCCGCAGCCCCGACCGCGCCCCAGCGACATCGCAGCCGGGGGGAACGGCGGTCTTGTCGCCGGCGCGCGGCCGACCGGAACCGGAGGTCCCCGCTAGGCTGAGGCCGTGTCCACGCCGCGGGCACGACTTCCGACTTCGATTGAAGGAGACCCGTCCATGGCCCTGATCGACGCCATCCACGCTCGCGAGATCCTCGACTCGCGGGGCAACCCCACCGTCGAGGTGGAGGTCCTGCTCACCGACGGCTCCCTGGGCCGCGCGGCCGTGCCCTCGGGCGCGTCCACCGGCGAGTTCGAGGCGGTCGAGCGCCGTGACGGGGACAAGAAGCGCTACGGCGGCAAGGGCGTGCTGGACGCCGTCGCCGCCGTCGAGGGCATCGCGGAGGAGCTCGAGGGCGAGTTCGCCGCGGACCAGCGCGCCGTGGACCGCGCGATGCGGGACCTGGACGGCACCCCCAACAAGGGCAATCTGGGTGCGAACGCGATCCTGGGCGTGTCCATGGCCGTCGCCGCGGCCGCCGCGCAGGCCTCCGACCTCATGCTCTACAAGTACCTGGGCGGCCCGAACGCCCACGTGCTGCCCGTGCCGATGATGAACATCCTCAACGGCGGCGCCCACGCGGACTCCAACGTGGACATCCAGGAGTTCATGATCGCCCCGATCGGCGCCCCGTCCTTCCGCGAGGCCCTGCGCTGGGGCACCGAGGTCTACCACGCCCTGAAGACCGTGCTGCAGGAGAAGGGCCTGTCCACCGGCCTGGGCGACGAGGGCGGGTTCGCCCCGTCCCTGGAGTCCAACCGCGCCGCCCTGGACCTCATCGCCGAGGCCGTGACGAAGGCCGGCTACCGCCTGGGCGAGGACATCGCGCTGGCGCTGGACGTCGCCTCCTCCGAGTTCTTCGACAACGGCTCCTACACCTTCGAGGGCCAGCAGCGCTCCGCCGAGGAGATGGCCGCCTACTACACCGAGCTGGTGGACAACTACCCGATCGTCTCCATCGAGGACCCGCTCGACGAGGACGACTGGGACGGCTGGCAGCACCTGACCGCGCAGCTGGGCGATCGCGTCCAGCTGGTGGGCGACGACCTGTTCGTCACCAACGTGGAGCGGCTGCAGCGCGGCATCGACGAGAAGGCCGGCAACGCCCTGCTCGTGAAGGTCAACCAGATCGGCTCCCTGACCGAGACCTTCGACGCGATCGCCCTGGCCCAGCGCCACATGTTCCACTGCATGATCTCGCACCGCTCGGGCGAGACCGAGGACACGTTCATCGCGGACCTCGCGGTGGCCACCAACGCCGGCCAGATCAAGACCGGCGCCCCGGCCCGCTCGGACCGCGTGGCCAAGTACAACCAGCTGCTGCGCATCGAGGAGGACCTGGCCGACGCCGCCGTCTACGCGGGCCGCTCCGCCTTCCCGCGCTTCCGCGGCTGACCGTCCCCGACGACGACGCGCGGGCCCGCCCGGATCCTTCCGGGCGGGCCCGTGCCCGTCCCGGCGCGACCAGGATCCTGCCAGGGGCGGGCAGTAGGCTGGGAGGGTTCCCGCAGTGCGTCCGAAGGAGTCCGCGATGAGTCCGCGCCGCCCCCGCGTGCCCCGTGTCGACCCGACGACGGGCGCCCCGCGCCGGACCGCCGTCGCGGCCCCGGCGGCCCCGACGACGGCCTCCCCGAAGGCGGACGCGCCCACGCCGACCCCCGCGGCCCCTGCGGCCCCCACGCCGGCGCCCGCGGCGACGGACGCAGAGGTCATCGACCTGCAGAGCATCCAGGAGCGCCGCCAGGCCGGTCACCCGGACGTGGACCGGGCCGACACGGCCCCCGCCGAGGACACCGCCGCCCCCGCGTCCCCGTCGGCACCCCCGCGCCGGACGGCACCGGCCCGCCCGGCCGGGCGTCGGCCCCAGCCCGCCCCCCGCCGCGCCGCATCCGCCGCCGCCACGGCCGCCCGCCGTCGGGCCCCGCTGCCGGAGCCGGTGCCGGCCCGGCAGATCACGGGCCGCTCGCTCATCGTCGTCGCCGTGCTGCTGGTGGCCGCCGTCCTGGTGGCGCCCACGCTGCGCGCGTTCCTGAACCAGCAGCTGGAGATCTCGGCCGCGCGCGAGGAGATCGCCGCCATGCAGGCCCAGCGCGAGGACTACGAACGGCGGATCCAGCTGTGGGACGATCCCGCCTACGTGACCCAGCAGGCGCGTGAGCGTCTCGAACTGGTCATGCCGGGGGAGACCCTGTACTCCGTGACGGGACGGCCCCCCGAGACCGAGACCGAGACCGGCACCGAGGCCGAGGACACGCCCGCCGCCGGCGCGGACGGGGTCGTCAACACCCGCCTGCCGTGGGCCGAGGGCCTGTGGGACTCGGCCGTCCGCGCCGGGCTCGAGTGAACCCCGCGTCCCGCCCCCGCCCGCATCACCCCGTACCCCCGAGGACACCATGACCGTCAGCCCCCGCCCCGCCCAGGACCGCACCGTCACCGAGAAGGACCTGGACACCCTGTCCCGCCAGCTCGGCCGCCCGGTCCGGGATGTCGTGGAGATCGGCGCCCGCTGCGTGTGCGGCAACCCCCTCGTGGCCACCACCGCGCCGCGCCTCTCCAACGGAATCCCGTTCCCCACGACCTTCTACCTGACGCACCCCGTGCTGACGGCGGCGGTCTCGCGCGTGGAGGCGGACGGGGAGATGGCGCGCATGAACGACCGCCTCGCCCAGGACCCCGCGCTCGCGGCCGCGCACCGCGCGGCGCATGAGGCCTACATCGCCGAGCGGGACCGGGTCGGGGCCGAGGCCGGCACGGGGCCCGTCCCGGAGATCGCCGGGGTCTCGGCCGGCGGCATGCCCGAGCGCGTGAAGTGCCTGCACGCCCTCGTGGGCCACGCGCTCGCGGCCGGGCCGGGGGTGAACCCGCTCGGTGACGAGGCGATCGCCCTGGTGGCCCCGTGGTGGACGCCCGAGGTCTGCGCGTGCGAGGGCGCGTGGGACGAGGCCGCGGCGGTGCCCACGAAGGACCTCTCCCGGCACGTGAAGCACCTCGAGCGCGTCGCCGCGCTGAAGGAGGTGACGGTGGCCGGCGTGGACTGCGGCACGAACTCCATCCGCCTGCTGATCTCCCGGCCGGCCGGGACGGACGAGACCACCGGGACCGGGGCCGACCCGGCGGCGCCGCTGGCCGACGTCGTGCGCGAGATGCGCGTGGTGCGCCTGGGCGAGGGCGTGGACGCCACCGGCGCGTTCTCCGACGCCGCGCTGGAGCGCACCTTCGCGGCGGTCGACGAGTACGCCCGCCTGGTCCAGCGCCACCACGCCGGCCGGGTCCGGTTCGTGGCCACCTCCGCCAGCCGGGACGTCTCCAACCGGGCCGCGTTCGTCGACGGCGTCCGGGAGCGGCTCGGCGTCGAGCCGGAGGTCGTCTCGGGCGCCGAGGAGGCCGGCCTGTCCTTCGCGGGCGCCGTCTCCGCCGTCGAGACCGCGGACCTGGGCCCGGAGGACCTCGTGCTCGTCGTGGACCTCGGCGGCGGCTCCACCGAGCTGGTCGTCGGCACGCCCGCGGGCGAGGTCGTGGGCGCGGTCAGCCTGGACATGGGCTGCGTGCGGTTCACCGAGCGTCATCTGCGCTCCGACCCCCCGACGTCGGATGAGGTCACCGCGGCCCGCGCAGACGCGCTCCGTCTCCTCGACGACGCCGCCGCCCGCCTGCCGCTGGAACGCGTGGCGCGCGTGGTCGGCGTGGCCGGCTCGGTGACCACCGTGACCGCCGAGGCCCTCGGGCTCAGCACGTACGAGCCCGAGGCCATCCACGGTGCGCGCCTGCCGATCGCCGAGTTCCGCGCGGCGGCGGAGGGCCTCGTGGCGGCGACCCGGGCCGAACGCGCCGAGCGGGGGTTCATGCACCCGGGACGGGTGGACGTGATCGGCGCGGGCGCGCTGCTGTGGAGCACCGTCCTGGAGCGGGTGGCCGAGGTCGCGGGCGTCACCGAGGCCTGGGCGAGCGAGCACGACATCCTGGACGGGATCGTGCTCTCGCTGCGGTCCTGACCACGACGGCGGAGAGTGGAGGGGCCGGGCCCGTGCGTGCGTAGACTGGCGGTATGTCTCTCACTCCTGAACTGTCTCCCAAGCCGCGCCTGCTGATCGTCGGCGGCGGCTACGCCGGGTTCCATGTCGCCCGCGAGCTGCAGAAGAAGGTCGCCGAGCGCGGCGGCGTCGTGACCGTCGTCGACCCCCGCCCGTACATGACGTACTACCCGTTCCTGCCCGAGGTCGTGGGCGGCCACATCGAGGGCCGCCACGTGAACGTGGACCTGCAGACGCACCTCAAGGACGCCGAGGTCGTCCGCGGCGCCGTCGTGTCCGTGGACCACGCCGGCCGCACCGCCGTGGTGCGCGGCGAGGGCGGCGACGAGTTCGAGATCCCGTACCAGGACATCGTGATGACCGCGGGCGCCGTGACCCGCGTGTTCCCGATCCCGGGTCTGGGCGAGCAGGGCATCGGTCTGCGCTCGGTCGAGGAGGCCGTCCAGCTGCGCAACCAGATCCTGGAGCGCCTGGACGCCGGTTCCCTGATGACGGACGCCGAGGAGCGCAAGCGTGCCCTGACCTTCGTGGTGGTGGGCGGCGGCTTCGCCGGGATCGAGGCCATCGCGGAGATGGAGAACCTCATCCGCAACGCCGTGGAGCGCAACGAGCGCCTCTCCCAGTCGGAGATCCGGATCGTCCTCGTCGAGGCCATGGGCCGCATCATGCCCGAGGTCTCCGAGGAGCAGGCCCAGGGCGTGGTGGAGCATCTGAAGTCCCGCGGCGTCGAGGTCCTGCTGAACACCTCGCTGGGCGACGCCACGGACGGCGTCATGAAGCTCGTGGCCATGCCCTCCAAGGAGGAGGCGGAGACCTTCGCGGCGGACACCCTCGTGTGGTGCGCCGGCGTGGTGGCCAACTCCGTGGTCAAGAGCACCGACTTCCCGGTGGACGACCGCGGCCGCGTGGAGGCCACCCCCACCCTGCAGATCAAGGACGGCGAGGCCGGCGCGCTCGAGGGTGCGTGGTCCTGCGGCGACGTCTCCGCCGTGCCGGACCTGACCGGGGCCGGCCCGGGCGGCTTCTGCGTCCCGAACGCCCAGCACGCCATCCGTCAGGCCAAGCGTCTGGCCGCCAACTACATGGCCGTGCGCCACGGCGAGGGCGAGGTGCAGGAGTACGTGCACAAGTCCCTGGGCACCGTGGCGGGGCTGGGCTTCGGCCGCGGCGTGGGCAACCCGCTGGGCACCAAGATCGCCGGCATCCCGGCGTTCCTGGCCCACCGCGGCTACCACGGCTACGCGATGCCCACCCTGGAGCGGAAGTTCCGCATCCTGTCCGGCTGGGTCGCCGAGACCCTGTTCGGCCGCGACTCCACCTCGGTGGCGGGCCTGGACACCCCCTTCAACCCGTTCCGCCGCGCCGCGGGCGTCGAGCTCGAGCCCGGCCGCTTCGAGCGGCAGCGGGCCCTCGAGTCCTCGAAGGGCTGATCCCGCAGCCAGCGGGCCGCCGGCCCCGTCCGAGCGCATCGGGCGGGGCCGGCGTCGTCCGCACCCGGGCCCGCGTCCACGGGCCCGCCACGCCCCCGTGGCCCAACTGGCAGAGGCGGCCGACTTAAAATCGGCGTGTTGCGGGTTCGAGTCCCGCCGGGGGCACCACGCGTCTCCCCGCGCGCCTCGCTTCTGCGCCCACCGTGAACAGCCGGTGAACCGGCGCGGATCCACGCACCGACCCCGCGCGCGGACACAGACCTCCCGATAGGATCGTGCTGAACCCCGGGGCACGAGCGCTGCTCACTGCAGCGGCGTGCGACCGGGCCGACTCGACCCGAAGGAGCGAGCCGTGGCGAATCCGGTCATGAACTCTCAGAACTTCCAGCAGCAGATGCAGGGCGGCGGACAGGCGCAGCCCGGCTGGTACCAGGGCGGGACGCAGTCCGCGCAGTCCCCCTACGGCCAGCAGGACCCCTCCGGCCGGGCCCAGGCGTTCGGCGCCGGCCAGGCCGCGCAGGACTACGCCCACCAGCGGTCCATGGAGGACGCCTTCCGCGCCCCCGCCGCCGGCCCGGAGCACACCGGCCGGATGACCTACAACGACGTCGTCGGCAAGACCGGCCTCATGCTCGTGCTGGTCGTCGTGGCCGGCGCCGTCGGCTGGTTCTCGCCGGGCCTGATGATCGTCGGCGCGATCGCCGGCCTCGTCCTCGGCCTGGTCAACTCGTTCAAGCGCGAGCCCTCGCCCGTGCTGATCATGCTCTACGCCCTGGCCGAGGGCCTGTTCCTCGGCGGCATCTCCGCCGTGTTCGAGGCGGCCTACCCGGGCATCGTGGTGCAGGCCGTGCTCGGCACCTTCTCCGTGTTCGCGGTGATGCTGGCCCTGTACACCTCGGGCAAGTTCCGCCCCACCCCGCGCATGACGAAGATCGTCATGACGGCCATGCTGGGCTACCTCGTGTTCATGCTCGTCAACCTGGTCCTGACCTGGACGGGCATCGCGAACCTGCGCACCGGCGGCCTCGGCCTGATCATCGGAGCGATCGCCGTGCTGCTCGCGGCGTACTCGCTGACCATGGACTTCGAGATGGCCGCCGTGGGCGTGAAGAACGGCGCCCCGCAGAAGTACTCCTGGTCCGTCGCGTTCGGCCTGACCGTGACCCTGGTCTGGCTGTACGTCGAGATCCTGCGCATCCTCTCCATCCTGCGCAGCGACGACTGACCCGTCCGTCCCGTCCCCGCACGGAGACCCGCACCGCCGCCCCGGTCCTGCACAGGCCGGGGCGGTCTGCGTCCGCGAGGGCGTAGATTGAGGGGGTCCCTCGCCGTCACCCAGGAGGTCCCGTGACCGAGACCAGCGACCTGCCCGCCTTCGGGGCCCCGGACGCCACCGGCACCCAGCACCGCCTGCACCGCGGGTCCGCGGAGGCCGTCGTCGTCGGCCTGGCCGGTGCCCTGCGCAGGTACCGCGTGGCCGGCGTGGACCTCACCGAGCCGTACGGCCCGGACGTGGTCCCGCCCGCCGCCAACGGCATCCAGATGAGCCCGTGGCCGAACCGTGTCGCCGGCGCCCGCTGGATCCTGGACGGCGTCGAGCAGCGCCTGGACGTCACCGAACCCGCGCGCGGCCACGCCAGCCACGGCCTGCTGCGCAACACCCACTTCGTCACCGAGACGTTCTCCGCCCACGCGGTGACCCTGCGCGGTGAGATCCACCCCCAGCACGGCTGGCCGTTCCGGCTCACCCACCGTGTCACCTACGAGCTCGAGGCGGACGGCGGCCTCACCGTCACCGCCGAGGTGCAGAACCACACGGACGCCACCGTGCCCGTGGCGGTCGGCGCCCACCCGTTCCTGCGCATCGGGGACGTCCCGACGGCGGAGCTGAGCCTGCGCGTGCCCGCGGACGCCTGGATCCGCACGGGGGAGGACCTCATCCCCGTGGAGACCCTGCCGGTGGACGGCACGGACCTGGACTTCCGCCGCGGCCGGGCCGTGGGCGAGGCCGCCCTGGACGTGTGCCTCACCGGCCTGACCCCGGACGCCGACGGCCGACACCGCCAGACCCTGCTCGCCGCGGACGGCCGCGCCGTGACCCTGTGGACCGACCACGCGTTCGCCTACACCCACGTCTTCGTCACGGACCGGCTGCCCGGCCGTGACACGGCACTCGCGGTGGAGCCGCTCACCGCTCCCGCGGACGCCCTGAACTCGGGGAGGGCCTGCACCGGCTCGCCCCGCACGCCCGCTGGAGCGTCCAGTGGGGTCTGACCCCCCATGTCCCCGACCACCCACACGAGGAGGATCGCGCGTGAGCTCGACCCTGGCGGCCCAGACCAAGATCGACAAGGACGTGCCCTACGGGCTGACGGTGGCCGCGGCCTGGTCCTGGCGGCTGGTGGCCGTCGTCATCGGCATCGGCGTCGTGGTGTACCTGCTGGGCTTCGTGAGCCTCGTGGTGATCCCTATCCTCGTGGCCGCGCTGCTGGCCACCCTGCTGGCCCCGGTGTTCCAGGCGATGCGGCGCATCAAGGTGCCGGGCGTCGCGGCCGCCCTGCTGTGCGTGCTGCTGCTGGTCGTCGTCGTGGTGGGCCTCATGGGGCTCGCCGGTCAGCAGATCGTCCAGGGCTTCGCCCAACTGGGCGACCAGCTGGGCCAGGCCGTCGACGACGCGATCGCCTGGCTGGCCGGCGTGGGCGTGGAGATCCCCCGTTCCGGTGCCGGGCTGGAGGGCCTGTGGCAGACGCTGCGGGACAACTCCGCCACGGTCGTGAACAGCGCCGTCTCGTTCGGCTCCACGGCCGTCAACATCGGTGCGGGCCTGTTCATCGCCCTGTTCTCCCTGATCTTCTTCCTCTACGACGGCGACCGCATCTGGCGCTTCCTGCTGATCTTCGTGCCGAAGGCGCACCGGGCCACCGTGGGCCGCGCGGGCCGCTCGGGCTGGCAGTCGCTCGGCTCCTACGTGCGGGTCCAGATCTTCGTGGCGTTCATCGACGCCGTCGGCATCGGCATCGGCGCCCTGATCCTCGGGGTGCCGCTGGCCATCCCGCTGGCCGTGCTCGTGTTCCTGGCCTCGTTCATCCCGATGATCGGCGCCACCCTGACCGGCGCGATGGCGGTGCTCCTGGCGCTGATGTCCAACGGCCTGGTCAACGCGCTGCTCATGCTGGGCGTGGTGCTGCTCGTGCAGCAGATCGAGTCGAACGTCCTGCAGCCGCTCGTGATGGGCAAAGCCGTCGCGCTGCACCCGCTGGCCGTGTTCCTGGCCGTCGCCGCCGGCTCCACCGTCCTCGGTCTGGCGGGCGCCGTGTTCGCCGTGCCGGTGCTGGCCTTCGTGAACAGCTTCGTCCGCGCCCTCACCGCCGACACCCCCGAGGAGCTCACGGAGCGGACGGGCCACGCCCTCGAACCGGGCGGCGCGGAGGACGAGGCGGCCGGCTCCCACCGGTACCGCCCCTCGGCGCACGACGACGCCGCCCTCGCCTCCGAGGCCGACGCGGGCACCCGGCACGGGGACGACGCCTGATGGGCGCGGCGCAGGCCACGGACACCCCGGACCGGACCGTCCCGACGCCGTCGCCCCGGTGGGTGCGGCCCGCCGGCGGCCCACCGGCCCCGGCGGAGCTGCCCGTCACCCTCGAGGAGATCGAGCGGGCGCGCGCGACGCTGCGCGGGATCGCCGAGCTCTCCCCGCTGCAGCACTCCCGGGCGCTCTCCCGTGCCGTGGGCACGGACGTGCACCTGAAGTGCGAGAACCTGCAGCGGGCCGGCTCGTTCAAGGTCCGCGGCGCCTACGTGCGGATGGCGCAGCTGAGCGAGGAGGAACGCGGCCGCGGCGTCGTGGCCGCCTCGGCAGGCAACCACGCCCAGGGCGTCGCCCTCGCGGCCGCCAAGCTCGGCATCCGCGCCCGCATCTTCATGCCGCACGGCGTGGCCCTGCCCAAGCTGCAGGCCACCCGGGACCACGGCGCCG
Organism: Micrococcus sp. GPGPB33; assembly: GCF_037853785.1. Taxonomy (NCBI): domain Bacteria; kingdom Bacillati; phylum Actinomycetota; class Actinomycetes; order Micrococcales; family Micrococcaceae; genus Micrococcus; species Micrococcus sp. GPGPB33. Next base: position 168,242 of record NZ_JAQMWO010000002.1, on the reverse strand, counting down.
AGGTCGTCCTGCACGGCTCCACCGTGGACGAGTCCCTCGCCGAGGCGCAGCGGTGGGCCACGGAGACCGGTGCCGTGTTCATCCCGCCGTTCGACGACCCGGCCGTCATCGCGGGCCAGGGCACCGTCGGCCTCGAGATCCTCGACGTGCTGCCGGACGTGGACACCGTGATCATGGGCATCGGCGGCGGGGGGCTCATCGCCGGCACGGCCGTGGCCCTCAAGGAGGCCGCCCGGCGTCGTGGGCGCACGGTGCGCGTCATCGGCGTGCAGGCGGCCACCGCCGCCGCGTTCCCCGGCTCCCTCGAGGAGGGCCGCGTCCAGGTGCTGGAGAGCGTGTCCACCATCGCGGACGGCATCGCCGTCGGCAGGCCCGGGGCCCTGCCGCTGCGGATCGCCGCCGAGCTGGTGGACGCCGTCGTGACCGTCACGGACGACGAGATCGCCGCGGCCCTCGTCCACCTCCTCGAGCGCTCCAAGCTCGTGGTGGAACCGGCGGGCGCCGTCGGGGTGGCCGCCCTGCTGGCGGGCCGCACGGCGGACCTGGGCTTCGAGCTCGGCACCACCGCCGTGATCCTCTCCGGCGGGAACATCGATCCGATGCTCATGCTGAAGTCCATCCAGGCCGGACTGTCGGCCGCGGGGCGCTACATGACCGTGCGTATCCCGCTGCGGGACCGCCCGGGCGAGCTGGCCACGATCTCACGGATCATCGCGGACACGGACGCCAACGTGGTGCGCGTGGACCACACCCGCGTCGGCCCGGAGCTGTCCATGGGCGGCGTGCACATCACGATCGACATGGAGACCCGCGGCGCCGAGCACTCCGCCCAGGTCCTGGAGGCGCTGCGCGCGGCCGGCTACAGCCCGGCCCCGCTGCCCTGACCGGGCCGGCTCAGGCCGCGGAGCCGGCGGCGGCCGCGGTGACGGTGCCACAGGTCCCGCCCACCGCGCGGCGCACGGCCTGGACCAGGAGGTCCTCGCGCGTCAGCGCCTCGATGCGGCGGACCATCTCGCGGCGGTCGTAGCGCTCGTGGGCGCCCGGCAGCAGGCGTCGGGCGAGGTTGAGGTGCTGCAGCACGCCGAGCAGGAGCACGTCCTCGTCGGAGGGCTCGGCCTCGTCGAGGACCACGGCGGTCAGGTGCGCCAGCAGCTCGGTGCGCTCGGTGCCCCGGGGGACGTGCCGGGTGGCCAGGAAGGCCTTGCGCTCGGTGAGGCAGCCGGTCTCGGTCAGATGGGCGACGACGGCCTTGCGCAGATCCGGCTTGCCGGCCGCCACGGTGGACACGAGCGGTCGGCCGGCCAGGGCGTCGACCTGTGCGAGGGAGGAGTCCAGGACGGGGTCGCCGGTGGTGCCGGCCGCGGTCACGAGCACGCGGGCCCGGTCCACGGGGACGTCCTCGAGGGTCACGATCCCGGCGGAGCGGTGGTCGGCCAGCGCGGCGGCCGCAAGGGCCACGCGGTGGTGGGAGGGGCTCTCGGAGAGCCCGTCCTCGCGGGTGAGCAGCAGGTGCGCCTTCTCGACGGTCAGCATGGGGCCAGAGTAGCAACGGGGGCGCGGTGGGACCCGGGACGGACGACGGCCGCGGCCCCTGGAGGGGACCGCGGCCGTCGTCGGAGCCGGGGTCGGTCAGCCGGAGTAGGGCTGGACGTCCTTGATCTCGACCTTGATGTCCTTGCCGTTCGGGGCGGTGTAGGAGACCTTGTCGCCCTTCTTGGCACCGTTGATGGCCTCGCCGAGCGGGGAGCGCTCGGAGTAGACCTCGAGCGACTCGTCGTCCGCGGCGATCTCGCGGTTGCCGAAGAGGAACGTCATCTCGTCGCCGGCGACGACGGCGGTCACCACGGTGCCCGGGTGCACGGCGCCGTCGTTCTCGGCGGCCTCGCCGACGCGGGCGGTCTCGAGCAGGTGCTTCAGCTCGGCGATGCGGCCCTCGTTCTTGGACTGCTCCTCGCGGGCGGCGTGGTAGCCGCCGTTCTCCTTGAGGTCGCCCTCATCGCGCGCGGCCTCGATGCGCTCGATGATCTCCTGGCGGCCGGGGCCGGAGATGTACTCGAGCTCCTTGGAGAGGCGGTCGTACGCCTCCTGGGTCAGCCACGGGGCGTCGGACTGGCTGGTGGTCATGCTCTGTTCCGCCTTTCTGTCTCGGGTGATGCGGAGTCCGGGGCGCGGCGCACCGTATCCGGTGCGCGATCCGCGTCCGGCGGACGCGCCCGCATGCGAAAGACCCCGCCGATCAGGAGGACGCGCGTGACCCGAGGGCTCCGTGCGACGCCTGCCTGACTCACCGGCGGGGCGGGAATGCTCCGACGAGTCTATCCGGGCGGCGTGCGTCACACCAAAGGCGGCCGCTACGCCGAGGGCGGAGCGGCCGGGAGGGCTCAGACCTTGCGGCAGGTCTCGACGACGCCGGAGTCGCCCCGCACCACGGTGCGCACGTCCACGGTGTAGCGCTGCTGCGCGTCCGAGGGGGAGTCCCGCCGGTCGGCCGGCAGGGTCTCCAGGCGGACGGTGCGGAAGCCGACGGGGGCGGCGTGGGAGTCGGTGACGAGCACATCGCACTCGGCCTGCACGCCCTCCGGGACGGAGGCCTGGAAGGTGACGGTCGCGTGGCCGTCGTCCTCGATGGTGAAGCCGACGTCCTTGTACTCGATGGCGCCCACGGACATGTTCAGGCCGATCCACACGGACAGCAGCACGGCCACGACCAGCCCGAGCCCGCCGAGGCCCGCCCACAGCCGACGACGGCCCGGACGCGTGTGGTCCGTGCCGTACCGGTTGGCTAATGTGGGGTCCTGCGCGCGGACCGCGGGGGCGTGGTGAGACATCCCCTCCACCCTAGCCGCTGCCCGCCGCCGGAGGCCGATGACGACGTCGGCCTGGACCCCTCACGCCGCCGCCCCCGCGGCGGCCCCGCCATCCGGACAGGAGTGTGCGATCCCCGTGACCGATCAGACCCCCCAGGCCCAGCCCGCCGCAGGCACCGCCCTGCCGCCCTCCACCGGGCTGCGTCTCATGGCGGTGCACGCCCACCCGGACGACGAGTCCTCGAAGGGGGCCGGCACGATGGCCGCCTACGCGGCGGCCGGGGCCGAGGTCATGGTCGTCACGTGCACGGGCGGCGAGGCCGGCACCCTGCTCAACCCGTCGTTCGGGGACACCACCCGGGCGGACCGGGACATCGCGGCCGTGCGCCGCGAGGAGATGGCCGAGGCCGCGCGCATCCTCGGCATCCGGCACGCCTGGCTCGGCTTCCTCGACTCGGGCCTGCCCGAGGGGGATCCGCTGCCCGCCCTCCCGGCGAACTGCTTCGCCGAGGTCCCGCTCCAGGATGCGGCGACCCCGCTGATCTCGCTCGTGCGCCGGTTCCGCCCGCACGTGCTCATCTCCTACGACGAGGTCGGCGGCTACCCGCACCCGGACCACCTGCAGGCCCACGCCGTGACGATGGAGGCCTACCGGGCCGCCGGCCTCGCGGACGAGTACCCCGAGGCCGGGCCCGCGTGGGAGGTCTCGAAGGTCTACTACGACTGCGGCTTCAACCCGCGGAAGTTCCGCACGATGGCCGCGGTGGCCGAGGCCGACGGCGAGGACGTGCCGTTCGCCCGACGCCTGATGATGTTCGATGCGATGGACGCGATGCGCGAGGTGCTGCGCCGCCGTGAAGCCGGGGAGGACGTGCCCGACCCGGAGGTCATCCCGCCGTGGGTCACCGCGGACCACGACGTCACCACGCAGGTGGACGTCACCGGCTTCCTCGACGAGCGCGACGCCGCCCTGCGGGCGCACCGCACGCAGATCGACCCCGACGGCATGTTCTTCGACGCCCCCCATGATCTGCAGCGGCGCGCCTGGCCGTGGGAGGACTTCGCGCTGATCGACTCGCGGGTGCCCTCCGAGCTGCCGGAGCACGACCTCTTCGCCGGCCTGCGCTGAGCCGACCCGGCTCGGTCCGTGCGGCCGGGGCCGGTAGAGTGGGGCGGCGTGACACCCCTGTCTGGCCTTCCCCTCGTCCTCACCGCGCTCGCGGCCGCGAGCCCCGCGCCGGTGCCCGCCGTCCCGGAGCCGACGCTGCGCCCCGGGCTCGAGGAGGCGGAGGTCACCCCCGGCATCGAGGGGTTCCTGTTCACCGCGCTCATGGTGGTCATGGCGATCATCGTCTTCCGCGTCATGGTCCGCTCGGTGCGCCGCGTCCAGCAGCGTTCCCCGGAGGCCGAGGCCATGCTCGTGGAGCGCCATCAGCAGCACCTGCCGGACGAGGTCCGCGCGGGCGGTGAGCACCTGGACGCGGACTCGGAGGACCGGCTGCGCCGCCTGCAGGAGAAGTACCCCGGCTACCTCCAGGAGCCGGCCCCGGAGCCCCAGGCCCCGGACACCGGACGCGACTGACCGTCGTCGGGCCCGTGCACGCCCGAGACTCGACGCCGGAGACTCCACGCCCGAACCCTTGAGGCCCGCAGACGCGCCGCTACGGCATGACCGTAGCGGCGCGTCTGCGGGCCTCGGCGCTGCCCGGCGGGGCGCAGACCCCCTTCCTCGACACGCTCAGGCGACGACGAGCACCGCCCGGTAGATGGCGACGGCGTGGCACACGAAGCCGGCCACCGTGAAGGCGTGGAACAGCTCGTGGAAGCCGAACCACTCGCGGTGGATCGTGGGGGCCTGCAGCGCGTAGCAGACCGCGCCCGTGATGTACGCGATCCCACCGGCCACGATCAGCCACCCCGCCGCCGCATCCGCGGCGAAGAAGTCGCCCAGGTAGAGCAGCGCCGCCAGCCCGAGCACCACGTACACCGGCGTGTAGAGCCAGCGCGGCGCGTCCGTCCACAGCACCCGGAACGCGACGCCGGCCACGGCCCCCACCCACACCAGGGTGAGCAGCACCCGCGCCCGGTCCGGAGGCAGCAGGGCCAGGGAGAGCGGCGTGTAGGTGCCGGCGATGACCAGCATGATGTTCGTGTGGTCCAGCCGCTTGAGGACACGGGAGACCACCTCGTTCCACTGCACCAGGTGGTACGTCGCCGAGACCGCGAACAGCAGCAGGCCCGTCACGGTGTAGACCGCGCTGGCCCACCGCAGCGTCGCGGTCGGCGCGAGCACGATGAGCACGATGCCGGCCGCCAGCGTCAGCGGCGCCATGACCGCGTGGATCCAACCGCGCAGTCGGGGCTTGTACAGCGGATGGTCGGGGTCGCGGATGCGCTCGATGCGCCAGCGCAGGCGACGGGCGGCGTCGGTCTCGCGGAGGGGTGTCACAGGGTCCATGCCTCCATTGTCGTCGGTCGGCCCGGGGCCGGGGCACGGGATGGTCGCTGTGTGCCGCGCGCGTATCCTGGAGGCTCGCAGGACCGTCCGAGAGGGGAGCGCGCCGTGGGTCGACCCGAGGCCTTCTACCGCCTGTACGAGCGGCGGCTGACGCGTGGCCTGGACCCGGAGCGCCTGCCTCGGCACATCGGCGTGCTGGTGGACGGCAACCGTCGCTGGGCCCGCGCGTTCGGGGCGTCCACGCAGCAGGGCCACCAGGCCGGCGCCGAGCGCATCCTCGACTTCATCGGCTGGTGCGACGAGGCCGGCATCCCCGTGGTCACGCTCTACATGCTCTCCACCGAGAACCTGCGGCGCCCGGCGGAGGAGCTCGCCCCGCTCCTGGAGATCATCCAGACGACGGCGGAGCGCCTCGCCCAGCCGGCCGAGGGCCGCGCCCCCGTCTGCGTGCAGCCGGTCGGCGCGGTGGACCTGCTCCCCGAGCCCATGGCGCGACGGCTCGCCGAGGTCGCCGAGCAGACCAAGGGCCACGACGGCGTGCACGTGAACGTGGCCGTGGGCTACGGGGGCCGCCAGGAGATCCTCGACGCCGTGCGCGAGCTGCTGCGGGACGAGCACGCCCTGGGCCACAGCGCGGCGGAGGTGGCCGAGTCCGTCACCGTCGAGCAGATCGCGGACCGGCTCTACACGCGCGGCCAGCCGGACCCGGACCTGGTCATCCGCACGTCCGGGGAGCAGCGGCTCTCCGGGTTCCTGCTCTGGCAGTCCGCGTACTCGGAGTTCTACTTCTGCGAGGCCATGTGGCCCGCGTTCCGCAAGGTCGACTTCCTGCGTGCCCTGCGCGACTACGGCAGCCGTCAGCGCCGGTTCGGCACCTGACGGTCGGCGCGGCCCCACCACAGGCCCAGCAGCACCCCGACGACGGCCCCGGCCAGGTGGCCGGTCCACGAGATGCCGGGTGCCGGCAGCAGGCCGATCAGGCTCGAGCCCAGGTGCGTGAGCGCGACGAGCACGGAGACGACGACCGCCCCGATCCGCCGCACCGCGATCCCGTAGACGATCAGGAACGCGATCAGCACGTACACGATCCCGGAGGCGCCGATGTGCACGCCCGGGGTGCCGATCACCCAGGTCAGCAGGCCCGAGCCCAGCCAGGCGCAGACGAGCAGGGCCACCGGCCGACGCGAGACCAGGGCGGCCAGCGGACCGAGGACGAGCAGCGCCGTCGTGTTGCCGATCAGGTGGGCCCAGCCGGCGTGCAGCACGGGGGAGAACAGGACCCCGTCGAGGCCGCCGAGGCGTCGCGGGATCAGGCCCACGCCGGGGATGATCACCCGGCCGAGGAAGATCAGCACGACCTGCGCGACCCACATGGCCGCGATCAGCACGGCGGTGGGCGCGACGGCGCCCAGCAGGCGGCCGCCGGCGCGCTCGGCCAGGGTCGGGGCGGGGGCTGGGCCGCCCGGCAGATCGGGCAGGCCGGGGGACGGGCGGTGCATGCTCAAGGGCCCTCCTGGGGACGGGGAGCGGGCGGCCGTCGGGACGTCGGCGGCGCGTCTCCAGTGTAGGGAGCGCGGGACGCCGGGGCCGTGGCGGGGCCCGGACGGACCGTCACCGCGACTTCATCCCGGGTTCACCGTGCCGGGCCCCGGCGGACGACGCCGCTTCCTAGCGTGGCCCGTGGGCGGACCCCCGCCCGCACGGTTCACCGGCACAGGAGGCAGACATGGTGGCAGAGCTCGTGGAGCACGCGCAGACCCGGCAGGAGCCGTCGAGCCGGCCGGGCCAGGCGCGTGCCGAGGCGGGGGCGGCGGAGGCGACCGGCCTGCGGACCTACGTGGTGGACACGTCCGTGCTGCTCTCGGACCCGCGCGCCCTGCTGCACTTCGCCGAGCACGAGGTGGTCCTGCCGCTCGTGGTGGTCTCGGAGCTCGAGGCCAAGCGCGCCGACCCCGACCTCGGCTACTACGCGCGCACGGCCCTGCGCCTGCTCGACGACCTGCGCGGCCGCCACGGCGCGCTGGACCAGCCCGTGCCGATCACCCCCGAGGGCGGCACGCTGCGGATCGAACTGAACCACGTGTCCGTGGACGTGCTGCCCCTGGGCATCCGCGGCACGGACAACGACTCCCGCATCCTCGCCGTCGCGAAGGCGCTCGCGGACGAGGGCGCCACGGTCACGGTCGTGTCCAAGGACCTGCCGATGCGCGTGAAGGCGGCGGCCATGGGCCTCGCCGCGGACGAGTACCGCCACGAGCTCGTGCGTGACTCGGGCTGGCGCGGCACCGTCTCCCTCAGCGTGGCGCAGGAGCGGCTGGACGCCCTCTACGACGACGGCGAGGTCGACCTGGCCGGCGTCCCGCTGGGGACCCTGACCGGCACGGGCGTCGAGACCGGGCCGGAGGAGGCCCCGGCCGAGGCGGACCGCCTGCCGGTCAACACGGGGCTGGTGCTCACCGCGCCCCGGGGCTCCGCCCTGGCCCGGGTCGGCGAGGGCGGCCGAGCCTGCCTGGTGCGCGGGGACCGCGACGTGTTCGGCCTGCACGGCCGTTCCGCCGAGCAGCGGCTGGCCATCGAGCTGCTGACGGATCCGAGCGTGGGCATCGTCTCCCTCGGCGGCCGCGCGGGCACCGGCAAGTCCGCGCTGGCGCTGTGCGCGGGCCTCGACGCCGTGATGGAGCGCCGCGAGCACCGCAGGGTGGTCGTGTTCCGCCCGCTGTACGCCGTCGGCGGCCAGGACCTCGGCTACCTGCCCGGCTCCGAGGGCGACAAGATGGGCCCGTGGGCGCAGGCCGTGTTCGACACCCTGGGTGCGCTGGTCTCCCCGTCCGTGGTGGACGAGGTGGTGGACCGCGGGATGCTGGAGATCCTGCCGCTGACGCACATCCGCGGCCGCTCGCTGCACGATGCGTGGGTGATCGTGGACGAGGCGCAGTCGCTCGAGCGGAACGTGCTGCTCACGGTGCTGAGCCGGATGGGCCGCAACTCGAAGGTCGTGCTGACCCACGACGTCGCCCAGCGGGACAACCTGCGCGTGGGCCGGCACGACGGCATCGCGGCCGTGGTGGAGCGCCTCAAGGGCCACCCGCTGTTCGGACACGTGACGCTGACCCGTTCCGAGCGTTCCCCGATCGCCGCGCTGGTCACGGACCTGCTGGAGGAGGGCCGGGCCTGAGCCGGGCGGCGGGGTCGGTCATGAAAAAGGGGCCGCTGCCGAAGCAGCGGCCCCCGGCGGGGGTGCTCGGCCCCGCGGAGGGGGGATGGGGGACCGAGGAAGCCCGCCACCATGGCCCCTTTGAAACGGGATTGAGGCCATGGGGTCTGTGTGAGCCCCGTACGTCCATGAGACGGCTGGAAGCTCGTGACTTCAGAGTAGACCCGTGCCCGGGGTCGTCGCAATGGGCGGCCCCGGTTGCGCTGTCGGCAGAACACCGGGTGGCCGGACCGTGAACGCGAGGTGGCCTGATCGCCTGTGGACGGCGGCCCGGCGGGTGCGCCGCCCGGCCTAGGCTGGGCGCATGAGCGGAGTGGGATGGGCGTGGACGCACGGCGCGCCGGCGACGGCGGTGCTGTGGACCCTGGGGCTGGCGTGGTTCGCGGTGTGCTCGGGCGTGCTCGTGCGCACGGACCTGCGGGAGCATCGGCTGTCGAACCGATGGACGCTGCGGCTGGCGCTGGGCGGGTTGGCGATGATGACCGGGGGAGCGCTGCTGGCGGGCCGGGGTGACCTGGCCCTCTGCAGCCTGCTGGGCGGTCTCGGCTACACCGTGGCGATGCTCGCGCTGCACGTGCTCAGCCGCGGCGGCCTCGGGATGGGGGACGTGAAGCTGGCCGGCGGCCTGGGCGTGTACACGGGGGTGCTCGGTCCGACGGCGGTGCTCGCCGCCGGGGTGGGCGCGATCCTGCTCGGCGGCGTCGTGGCGGGGCTGCTGGTCCTCGCGGGCCGGGCGACGGGGCGAACGGCGCTGCCGTTCGGGCCGGCGATGGTGGCGGCGGCCGCCGGAGTGCTGGTGCTGGCGTGAACGACGAGCGGCCGCCCTCCGCACGGGAGGACGGCCGCTCGGCGTCGTGGCCCGGGAGGCGGCGTCGCGCCGCTCACCGAATCCGCCGGATCACTCCGGGTGGGTCATGGACATGGTGTCCAGGGCCTTGTCCAGCTGCTCCTCGGTGATCTCGCCGCGCTCGACGTAGCCGAGGTCCACGACGGCCTCGCGCACGGTCATCTTGTTCGCGACGGCGTGCTTGGCGATCTTGGCGGCGGCCTCGTAGCCGATCACCTTGTTCAGCGGGGTCACGATGGACGGCGAGGCGCCGGCGAGGAAGGCGCAGCGCTCCTCGTTGGCCTCGATGCCGTCGATCATCTTGTCCGCCATGACGCGCGTCGTGTTGGCCAGCAGGCGGATGGACTCGAGCAGGTTGGCGGCCATCACGGGGATGCCCACGTTGAGCTCGAACGCGCCGTTGGTGGAGGACAGGGCGACGGTGGTGTCGTTGCCGATCACCTGGGCGCACACCATGATCGCGGCCTCGCAGATCACGGGGTTGACCTTGCCCGGCATGATCGAGGAGCCCGGCTGCAGGTCCGGGATGGCGATCTCGCCGAGGCCGGTGTTCGGGCCGGAGCCCATCCAGCGCAGGTCGTTGTTGATCTTCATGAGCGAGAACGCGATGTTCCGCAGCTGGCCGGAGGCCTCCACGAGGCCGTCACGGTTGGCCTGGGCCTCGAAGTGGTTGCGGGCCTCGGTCAGCGGCAGACCGGTCTCCTCGGCGAGCAGCTCGATCACGCGGGCGGAGAAGCCCTTCGGGGTGTTGATGCCGGTGCCCACGGCGGTGCCGCCGAGCGGGACCTCGGCCACGCGCGGCAGCGCGGACTGGATGCGCTCGATGCCGTAGCGGACCTGCGCGGCGTAGCCGCCGAACTCCTGGCCCAGGGTCACCGGAGTGGCGTCCATGAGGTGGGTGCGGCCGGACTTCACGACGCCGGCGAAGGCCTCCGCCTTCTTCTCGAGGGAGACGGCCAGGTGGTCCAGCGCCGGGACGAGGTCGTTCACGAGGGCGGCGGTGACGGCCACGTGCACGGAGGTCGGGAACACGTCGTTCGAGGACTGGGAGGCGTTGACGTGGTCGTTGGGGTGCACCTCGTCCTCGGAGCCGGCCTCCTTCAGTGCGCGGGTGGCGAGGGTGGCGAGCACCTCGTTGGTGTTCATGTTGGAGGAGGTGCCGGAGCCGGTCTGGAACACGTCGATCGGGTACTGGTCGTCGTGGTCGCCGGCGATGACCTGGTCCGCGGCGGCGACGATGGCGTCCGCGCGCTCCTGCGAGATGATGCCCAGCTCGGCGTTCGCCTTGGCCGCGGCCTTCTTGACCTGCGCGAGGGCGTGGATGTGGGCGGGCTCGAGGCCCTTGCCGGAGATCGGGAAGTTCTCCACGGCGCGCTGGGTCTGTGCACGGTAGAGCGCGTTCACCGGCACCTTCACCTCGCCCATGGTGTCGTGCTCGATGCGGAACTGCTGATCGGTGTTCTCTGCGGTCATGGTCACATCCTAGGACGGCGTGGGCGCCCGGTGCCGCACCGGACGCCCGACGTCGTCAGACCGCCAGGTCGCCGTGCACGCGGCCCGGTCGCGCGGTGCCCTCGGACAGCGAGTAGGTGAGCCCGACGACGGCGGTGCGCCCCGACTCGACGGCCGCGCGGACGGACTGCGAGGTCTCCAGGAGGTGGTCGCAGGTCTGGTCCACGTGCTCGGCCACGAACTCGTCGACCTCCTCCAGACCGCGGCGGCGCCCGGCCAGCACGGACGGGATGATGCGCTCCACGAGGGGGCGCACGAAGCCGCGCGGCATGGTGCCGGAGATGTAGGACTCGACCGTCGCCGTGACGGCGCCGCACGAGTTGTGGCCCAGGACGATGACGAGCGGGATCTCCAGCACATCCACGCCGTACTCGATGGAGCCCAGCACGGCGTCGTCGATCACGTGGCCGGCCGTGCGCACCACGAACACGTCGCCGAGGCCCAGGTCGAAGATGATCTCGGCCGCCAGGCGCGAGTCGGCGCAGCCGAAGATCACGGCGACCGGGGCCTGGCCGGCCGTCAGCCCGCTGCGGCGCTCGGCGTTCTGGTTCGGGTGGCTCGGCTCGCCCGCCACGAAGCGGCGGTTGCCCTCGACGAGGACCTCCCACGCCTCGGCGGGGGTCAGGTCGGAGGTGGGGACGACGACGTCGGGGGCCGGCGTCGTCTCGGGGCGGGTGTGGGGGGTCATCGGGTCTCCTTCGCGACGCCGTGCGCCAGGTCTTCGAGGACGGCGCGGTCGCCGGTGGTGGTCAGCACCACGGTGCTGCCGTCCACCTCCGCCACGAGCCGTCGCTCCGGTTTCTTCGGATCGGCGTGGAGGTCCCACGCGATCCCGTCGATCTCGATCGTCTCCGACGTCGGGACCTGGTCCACCCGCAGGCTCACCCAGGTGGGGTCGACGTCCTCGGCCTGCTGCAGGCCCGCGAACACCGTGTCCGTGACCACCCAGCCGACGTCCCACGTGGAGACGCCGTCCAGCTTCTGCAGGCGGGCGTAGTTGGCGTACCAGGACTCCGGCACCTCGGGCGCCAGGGCCGGCAGGTCGCCGTCGTCGTGGGGGACCGTGGCGGCCTCGGCGGCGACGTCGACGCGGTCCTCGCGGGGCCGCTGCGGCGGCTCCGGATTGAGCAGGAGGACCACGGCCACGATCGCCAGCAGAGCCACCAGGGAGAGCACCATGGCCATCCACGGCTGCCGGGCCCGCTGCGCCTGCGTGGCGGTCAGGACGGGGCGGGGGCGGGGGAGTGGGGGTCGGCGGAGCTCACGGTCAGCATTGTGCCACCCGCGGGAGACCACCCCCGTAGGATGAGGACCGGGGCAGAGCCGCCCTCACGCCCCGTCCCGTGCGGACGGAGCGCCGCGAGCAAGGATCGGAGCAGCGATGACCAGCGCGTCCTCGGAGAAGACCGGCTACGAGAATCACGTCCCGGACCGCAACCTGGCCATGGAGTTGGTGCGGGTGACCGAGGCGGCGGCCATCGCCGCGAGCCCCTGGGTGGGCTACGGGGACAAGAACAAGGCGGACGGCGCCGCGGTGGACGCGATGCGCGCGTTCATGGACACCGTGGCCATGGACGGCACCGTGGTGATCGGCGAGGGCGAGAAGGACGAGGCCCCCATGCTGTTCAACGGCGAGCAGGTCGGCGACGGCTCCGGCGCCGCCGTGGACGTGGCCGTGGACCCGATCGACGGCACCCGCCTGACCGCCATGGGCTACAACAACGCGCTCTCCGTCTTCGCGGTGGCCGAGCGCGGCACCATGTTCGACCCGTCGGCCGTGTTCTACATGGACAAGCTCGTGGTGGGCCCCGAGGCCGCCGACTTCGTGGACATGCGCCTGCCGGTGAAGCAGAACGTGAACCTCGTGGCCAAGGCCCTGGACAAGCCCGTCTCGCAGGTGACCGTGTGCGTGCTGGACCGCCCCCGCCACGAGGGCCTGGTCAAGGAGATCCGCCAGGCCGGCGCCCGCGTGAAGTTCATCCTGGACGGCGACGTCGCCGGCGCCATCGCCGCCGCCCGCCCGGACACCGGCGTGGACATGATGATGGGCATCGGCGGCACCCCCGAGGGCATCGTCACCGCGTGCGCGATCAAGGCCACCGGCGGCATCATCCAGGGTCGCCTGGCCCCCACCGACGACGCCGAGAAGCAGAAGGCCCTCGACGCCGGCCTCGACCTCGACGCGGTGCTGACCACGAACGAGCTGGTCACCTCCGACCACTGCTACTTCGCGGCCACCGGCATCACCGACGGCGACCTGCTGCGCGGTGTGCGCTTCGCCGACGGCCGCGTGCACACGCAGTCCATCGTGATGCGCTCGTCGTCCGGCACGGTCCGCACCGTGGACGCCGAGCACGACGTGAAGAAGTGGTCCAAGTGGCTGGGGGACCGCGACGCCCGCTGAGCCCGCGGGCCGGTCTGCCGGGCTCAGCCCCGCGGCAGGCCGGCCACGTGCACCGTCGCCGGGGCGCCGGCCGCGGCGCGGACGGCCAGCGGGCCGGACGCCGTCTCCGCGGCGGGCAGGAACACGGCCTCGCCCGGGCCCAGCTCGATCTCCTGGCCTGCCAGGGCCAGGCTTGCCGTGCCGCGGGTGACCACCGCGATCCCGGGCCCGTGCACGTCGAGCCCGTGGACGGCGTCGTCCTCGAGCGTGGCCTGGAGCAGCTCGAACTCCTCGAACGGCGGGCGGAAGGCCACCACGGAGTCGGCCACGCGCTCGGGCTCGGTGGAGGGCACCGGCAGCGCCTCGAAGGTGACCACGCGGCGCAGCTCGGGCACGTCCATGTGCTTCGGGGTGAGCCCGCCGCGCAGCACGTTGTCCGAGGCCGCCATGACCTCCACGCCCAGCCCGTGCAGGTACGCGTGCACGTTGCCGGCGGGCAGATGGATGGCCTGACCCGGGGCCAGGTCCACGCGGTTGAGCAGGATGGCCACCACCACGCCGGGGTCGTCCGGGTGGTGCTGGGCGGCCTCGAGGGCCGTGGCCAGCGAGGGGTCGCGCTCGGCCAGGTCCGGCGCAGCCCGCAGCACGTCCACGACCTGCGCCACGGCGCCGGGGGCGCCCCACACGGAGTCCGGGTCGAGGATCGAGGTGAACGCGTCCTCGAGGTCCCCGGCGGCGAGGGCCTGGCTGATCCGGGCGGCGGCGATGGCGACGGCGGACGTGTCCCCGTCCGCCCGCTCCGTGAGGGCACGGGCCAGGGCCTCGAAGCTGTCCGAGGAGACCTCGGGGGAGCGGAAGCCGCACATCGCCGAGAAGGGGGTCAGCGCGAGCAGCATCTCCGGCTTGTGGTTCGCGTCCCTGTAGTTGCGCTCCGGGGCGTCGACCGGCACGCCGGCGGCCTCCTCCGCGGCGAAGCCCGCGCGGGCCTGCTCCAGGGTGGGGTGCGCCTGGATGGACAGCGGGGCGCCCGCGGCGAGCAGCTTCATGAGGAAGGGCAGACGGCCCTCCGGCGCGGCGGGCCCGAGGCAGCGCTCCGGGTCCGCGGCCACCACCTCGTCCAGGCCGACACGGGCGCCGTCCGCCACGACGGCGACGCACGGGGCGCCCGGATGGTCGCCCAGCCACAGCTCGGCCTCGGGGCGGCCGGTGGGCTCGCGTCCCTGCAGGTCGGCGAGGAGCGTGGGGGAGCCCCAGGCGTAGTCACGGATCACGGGCTTCAGGACGTGCATGCGCCCCAGCCTAGGTCAGCCCGTCGGCCCGCGCGCCGCGCCTCACGGGGCGGGGACGCACAGCCCGTTCGTCGAGGACGCGTGGTTCAGCACGTCCTCCTGGCCCAGGTCCTCGGCCGTCATCAGGTCCTCAGCGGTGAAGGGCTCGCCGTCGGTGCGGGTCGGCGGGGCCGGCCACGTGGCCGGGTCGTCCTCGTCGACGTCGGGGGCCTGCGTCTCCTGCGCGACGACGGCCAGCACGGTGAGCAGCGGCGTCGCCGAGACCCCGGTCGGCTCCGATCCGGCGGTCACGGACTTATCGGCCAGCATCTCGTCCACGCGGCGGTGGACGAGGTCGTAGTCGGGGTAGGTGGTGAAGTGGGTGCCCGTGTCGCCGAAGTCGGGCGGGCCGATGGTCAGCCGCCGCATCTTCTGGCCGCGCGAGCGCTCGGCGAGGTCCACGAACGTGCCGAGCTGGGACTGCGGCAGGTCGGTGGTCACGATCTGCTGGCCCGCCGCGAGGATCCCCTCGAAGCGGGTGAGCACGGTGGCAGGGCTGAACTGCTCCAGCATCGCCGCCTGCATGCACTGCTGCCGGCGGATGCGGGCGTAGTCGGTGGACCAGTGCCGGGAGCGGGCGAAGGCGAGGGCGTCGTCGCCGTTGAAGTGGTGGGTGCCCGGCTCCCACCAGATGTTGCCCCAGGCGCCGTCGGGTCGGACGCCGCGGTGCACCACGTAGCCGCCGCTGACGACGTCCACCCCGCCCATGGCGTCGATCAGCTGGGCGAAGCCGCCCATGTCCATGAGGGCGTAGCCGGAGACGTCCAGGCCGAGGATGCCGCCGGCGGCGTCCTTCATGGCCTCGGCGCCGGGGTGTTCGGCGTCCGGGTAGAGGTCTGCGTGATGCTCCTCCACGTCCGTGTAGAGGGCGTTGAGGATGCACTCGTCGCCGCAGTCGAAGCCGTTCGGGTACACGTCCCACAGCGGGGAGCCCTCGACGAACGGCGCGTTCTGGAGGTTGCGGGGCAGGGAGAACATCACGATGGCGCCGGTGCGGGCGTCCACGGAGACCACGTGCATGGAGTCCGGGCGCAGCCCCTGGCGGCCCTCGCCGGCGTCCGCGCCCAGGACCAGGATGTTGTAGCGGCCCTCGGCCTCCGGGACGGCCGGCCCCTCCTGGAAGACCTCGCCGAGCGCCCCGCGGCTCGTGTTCGCCGCCCAGCCGCCGTAGAGCAGGGCGCCGCTGGTGAGCACGAGCGCGAGCGCGGTGACCGTCGCCGTGATCTTCCGCGGGCCGGGGGCGAGCAGGTGCAGCCGGATCAGCCGGAACGTGTCCACCCACAGCACCGCCCAGCCCACCGCCAACGCCGCCAGGACCACCGCCAGCCCGAGCAGCACGCCGTCCCGGGCCATGAGCGAGATCAGGCTCGCGCGGGAGACCAGCCACCACAGCAGCCCGAGGATCAGCACGGCCCACACGGTGACGGTGACCCGCAGCGCCACGCGGCCGAGCCGGCGGCTGCCGGCGACGAGCTGGGCGCCGCCGGGGACCAGCAGGGTCAGGGCGGTGAGGATCAGCGCCCGGCGGGTGCGCTCGGTGGGGGAGGCGACGCGCGGATCCCGGAGCGGGTCGGGCTGCGCGTGACCGGCGGGCACGGATCCGGTGGCGGGCGACATCAGCGGTCGGCGGCCATCCGCTCGCGCAGGCGGGCCCCCTTGGCCCGGGCCTGGGCGTTGAGCTCGTCGGCGTGCTCGGCGAGGGCGGCGCGCAGGCGGTCGCCTTCCGCGGTGTCGGCCGAGGCGAGGATGCGGGCGGCCAGCAGGCCGGCGTTGCGGGCGCCGTCGATGGAGACGGTGGCCACCGGCACACCGGCGGGCATCTGGACGATCGAGAGCAGGGAGTCCATCCCGTCCAGGCTCTTGAGCTTCACGGGCACGCCGATCACGGGCAGGGGGGTGACGGCGGCGAGCATCCCGGGCAGGTGGGCTGCGCCGCCCGCGCCGGCCACGATCACGCGGATGCCGCGCTCGTGCGCGCGGGCGCCGAACTCCACCATCTCGTGGGGCATGCGGTGCGCGGAGACCACGCCGACCTCGACGGGCACGTCGAGCTCGCGCAGGGCCTCGGCGGCCGCGCTCATCACGGGCCAGTCGGAGTCGGAGCCCATCACGACGGAGACGACCGGGGCGTCGTCCTGGAGGGGCTGGGCGGGGGTCTGGGGCGTGGCGGTCATGGGCGGGCCTCCGTCTCGGTGCCGGTGGTGGGGGCGTCGTCGCGCAGGAGTGCGGCGGCGGACTCGGCGGTCCGCACGGCCTCCTCGAGGCTGAGGCCGTGGTCCGCGACGACGTTGACGTGACCGACCTTGCGGCCCGGGCGCACGTCCTTGCCGTAGAGGTGGACCTTGGCCTGCGGGTGGGCGGCGAGGGCCGCGACGCTGCCGGCGTGCAGGTCCTCGCGGGCGCCGCCGAGGACGTTCTTCATCACGACGCCGGCCCCGCGGGGGGTCGTCTCGCCCAGCGGCAGGTCGAGCACGGCGCGGACGTGCTGCTCGAACTGGCCGGTGACGGCGCCGTCCATGGACCAGTGGCCGGAGTTGTGGGGGCGCATGGCCAGCTCGTTCACCTGGAAGCCCGGGCCGACCCCCGGCGTCTCGAACAGCTCGACCGCGAGCATGCCGGTGACGTCCAGCTCCTCGGCGAGGCGGACGGCCGCGGCGGTCGCGGCCGCGGCGACGGCCGGGTCGAGGTCCTGGGCCGGGGCGACCACGAGGTCGCACACGCCGGCCACCTGGACCGAGTCGACGACGGGGTAGACGGCCACCTCACCGGAGGGGTGCGCGCCACCTGCGCGGAGAGCTCACGGGAGAAGGGGACGAGGGCCTCGGCCAGCAGCGGGGTGAAGCCGGCGCCGAGCCACGCGGCCAGGGTGCCGTCCGCGGCGGAGGCGCGGGCGTCGTCGGCGTCGTCGAGCTTGAGCACGCCCTTGCCGTCGTAGCCGCCGCGGGCGGTCTTGAGGATCATCGGCCAGCCGTGCTCGTCGCCGAAGGCGAGGACGGCCTCGAGGTCGTCGACCGGCGCCCACGCCGGGTTCGGCAGGCCCAGCCGCTCGACGGCGGCGCGCATGACCAGCTTGTCCTGGGCGTGCTGCAGCGCCTCGGGGCCGGGGCGCACGGCGACGCCGGCCTCCTGCAGGGCCCGCAGGTGCTCGGTGGGCACGTGCTCGTGGTCGAAGGTGACTACGTCCACCGTGGCCGCGAACGCGCGCAGGTCCGCCAGGTCCGTGTGGTCGCCGACCACGTGGGGGGCGACCTGGGCCGCTGACGCGTCCGGGGCCTCCGCGAGCACGCGGAAGGGCACGCCGAGCTCCGCGGCCGCGCCCGCCATCATGCGGGCCAGCTGCCCGCCACCGATCACACCGAGTCGAGGGGAAGTCACCCGCACAGGGTAGTCGGACCGGCTGAGAACTCCGTCACGGAGGGGCGGCTGACGCCGGATCCGAGGAGGTCGCGCGCCGGGGGCGCGGCTACAGTGTTCCCCAGCCCTGCGCGGGTCCGGCCCGCGTGCACACCCCCGTCCCGAACCGAGGAGTCCACGCCCATGCTGTCCGATCTCTGGGGCCGCCTGACCGGGATGGTCTCCCTGCTGTGGCGGGAGGTGGCCAAGTTCGGCACCGTCGGTGCGGCCGCGTTCGTGGTGGACTCGCTCGTCTTCTGGTGGATGATGACCGGCCCGCTCGAGGGGTCCAACGTCAAGGCCAAGATCGTGGGCGGCGTCGTCGCCACCCTGTTCAGCTGGGTCGCCAACCGCTACTGGACGTTCCGGGACAAGCGCTCCTCGAACAAGACGCGCGAGCTCGTGATGTTCCTGATCATGAACGCGATCGGGCTGGGCATCCAGGCCGGCTGCGTGGCGATCGCGCAGTACCTGCTGGGCGTGACCGACCCGACCGGCCTGTTCATCGCCGGCAACGTGATCGGCCTGTTCTTCGGCACCGTGTTCCGCTACTTCGCCTACCGGTTCTGGGTGTTCAAGGAGAAGCTGGACGTGGAGCCCGGCTTCGCCAACGACCTCGCGATCATCACCGGCCAGATGCCCGTGCTGCGCGAGGACCAGCTGCGTCCGCGCGGCCGGCACCGTACCCCCGACGCCGGGGTCTGAGCGCCCCGGCCTGACCCCGCCGCCCCGTCAGGGGCGCACGGTCACCGCCCGACCCGCGTCCCACGCCTCCAGCGCGGCCCGCACTCCCGCCCACGTCAGGCGGGGGCGCGGGCCGTCGTCGTCCGGGGCGACGTCGACCCCGGCCGGGATCGACGCGGGCCGCACGTGGTCCACGGGGCCGGGCAGGGCATCCGGCTGGGCGCGGATCTCGGCGGCCACGTCCACGACGGCCGGATCGGCGGCCGGGCCGTCGAACTCGGGCTCGAGGCCGCGCGGCAGGGCCACGGCGAAGACGGTCACGGACGGGTCCGGCCACGCCTCGGGCCGGTCCGTGAGGACGGCGGCGGGGGAGTCGCCCTCGAGGGCGGGCTCGGCCTCGGCGCAGAGCACGCCGAGGGCGAGGGCGTGCGACAGCCAGTGGACGGGCAGGTCCAGGGCGACGGCGTCGCCCGCGCCGATGCCCTCGGCGCCGAGCAGGCCCGCGAACTTGGCGGCCCAGTTCACGGTCACACGGCCCGAGAGCTCGATGCGCTGGTCCACCGCGCCGGGCTCGTCCGGGGCCCCCGGCTCCTGGACGAGCGCGGGCCGCGGGGAGGAGGCGAGGCGGAGCAGGAGGGGGCCGGTGGACCGGGGTGCGGAGAGGGAGACCATGGGCCCAGTGTGGCACCCGCTCGGTTTGACTCGGCATGAATCACACCGATGTAATGAACCCGGGCCAACGGTCCCGCCAGGAGGGGCCCGCCGGATTGCCCGGCACCCGCGCGGACCGCAGGATCACCCGGCCCACACCCGCCACGTCGATCCCGGGAAGAGGCGTCACACATGGAGCAGACCCAGCGAGTCGAGGACACGCACCGGGCCGATCCCGCGCAGGCGCCGGCGCCTCGTCCGCGGAGCGTCCCCAGCGACTGGTTCCTCGACCCCGCCGACCCGCAGGCCGACGTCTCCGGCGTGAGCCTCGAGGACCAGGCGACCGCCTTCCTCACCGCCCACGACCTCGACGGCGAGACCGGCACCCCGGCCGCCACCGTCACCGCCCTCTTCCCCGGTGACGCGCGTCCGGTCGAGGCCGTGCCCGTCTCCCAGGACTGGGCCGCCATCCCGGGCGTGACCACCGAGCCCGTCGAGGGCGAGCTGGCCTGGCAGGCGGACGCCCTGTGCGCGCAGACGGACCCCGAGGCGTTCTTCCCGGAGAAGGGCGGCTCCACGCGGGACGCCAAGCGCGTGTGCGAGGCCTGCACCGTCAAGGACGCCTGCCTGGAGTACGCCATGGCGAACGACGAGCGCTTCGGCATCTGGGGCGGGCTCTCCGAGCGCGAGCGTCGCCGCCTGCGCCGCGCCCGCGCCTGACGCACCGCGCTCATCCGCCGGGCGCGGTGCCCGGCGCGGACCACCCGGTCCGGGCTCAGCCGCGGCCCCAGCTGGGGTCGAGCACCTGCGGGTCCACGCCCAGCGCGTCGGCGCAACGGCTCAGCGCCACCCCGTAGACGGCCCCCTCGAGGTCGGCCGGGTCGGCCGCGTCCCGCAGCGGCCGCTCGAACAGGGTGATCAGCACCCCGTCCCGGCCCTGCCGCTCGGCCCGCGCGAACAGCGCCTCCTCATCCCGTTCCCGGCCGGCGTGCAGCTCGCGCAGCCGCTCGTCGAGCCGGTCCGGGATGCGCTCCACCCGCGCGGTCACGTGCCGCAGCCCGGGCGCGTCCAGGGAGCCCAGCCGGTCCACCGCCTTCTCGACGGCGGTCAGCAGCGCCTCGCCCCGGCCCCGCTCCGAGCGCGCACCGAACGGGCGCGGATGCCGCAGTCCTCGGCCACGGCGGTCCCGGACGCCGCGCCCCGCGGGGGAGGAGACGCCGGCCTCGGCCGGGCCGCCCTCGACGCCCGGCTCGGCCCCCGCGGCGTCGCCCGCCCGGAACGGCAGGGGGTCGAGGGGATCGGAGGAGGCGGACGCGGTCATGCGCGCCATGGTAGGCCACCGCTCCGGGCCGTCCGCCGAGTAGGGTGGCGGGCGTGGGACCCATGCGACGCTGCAGCAAGACCGGATGCCAGAGCCCTGCCCTGGCCACGCTGACGTACAACTACGCGGACTCGCAGGTGGTCATCGGGCCCCTGTCGCGCCGGGCGGAGCCGCACACGTACGACCTCTGCGGCGAGCACGCTCGACGCACCACGGCCCCGCGCGGCTGGGAGGTGCTGCGGCTGGAGCTGCCCGAGCACTACGAGGCCGTCGACGCGGACGGCGGCGTGCGCACGGTCCCCACCCGGCCCATGGCCGTCCCGCCGGCCCGCCCCGGGCTGCGCGTGGTGCGTGACGGGGACTGACGCGGCACGTGTCGTGCCGCCCGGGGCCTCGCTAGGCTGGAGGGCATGACTGAGACCTCCGCAGAGTTCCGCACCCCCGACGTCGACCCGGCCTTCGCCAACCGCACCACCGTGCCCGGTGCCTCGTTCGACTTCACGGTCCGGGACCTGTCCCTGGCCGAGGCGGGCCGCCACCAGATCCGCCTGGCCGAGCACGAGATGCCGGGGCTGATGTCCCTGCGCGAGGAGTACGGGGAGGCCCAGCCGCTCAAGGGCGCCCGCATCGCCGGCTCCCTGCACATGACCGTGCAGACCGCCGTGCTCATCGAGACCCTCATCGCCCTCGGCGCCGAGGTCCGGTGGGCCTCCTGCAACATCTTCTCCACGCAGGACGAGGCCGCGGCCGCCGTCGTCGTGGGCTCGGGCACCCCCGAGGACCCGCAGGGCGTGCCCGTGTTCGCCTGGAAGAACGAGTCCCTCGAGGACTACTGGTGGACCGCCTCGCAGATCCTCACCTGGCCGGGCGCGGACGAGGATCCGGAGCGCGGCCCCAACATGATCCTGGACGACGGCGGCGACGCCACCCTGCTGGTGCACAAGGGCGTCGAGTTCGAGGCCGCGGGCGCCGTGCCCAGCGCCACCGAGGACGATCCCGAGGAGTACCGGATCATCCTCGAGACGCTGCGCCGCTCGCTGGCCCGCGACCCGCAGCACTGGACCCGCACCGCCGGCAGCCTGCGCGGCGTCTCCGAGGAGACCACCACGGGCGTGCTGCGCCTCTACCAGCTGGCGCAGGAGGGCCGCCTGCTCTTCCCGGCGATCAACGTGAACGACGCCGTGACCAAGTCCAAGTTCGACAACAAGTACGGCATCCGCCACTCCCTGCCGGACGGCATCATGCGCGCCACGGACGTGCTGATCGGCGGCAAGGTCGCCGTGGTCTGCGGCTACGGCGACGTCGGCAAGGGTGCCGCCGAGGCCCTGCGCGGCCAGGGTGCCCGCGTGATCGTCACGGAGATCGACCCGATCTGCGCGCTGCAGGCCGCGATGGACGGCTACCAGGTGGCCCGCCTCGAGGACGTGGTGGGCGAGGGCGACATCTTCGTCACCACCACCGGCGGCAAGGACATCATCATGGCCGAGCACATGGCCGCCATGAAGGACAAGGCCATCGTGGGCAACGTCGGCCACTTCGACAACGAGATCGACATGGCCGGCCTGGCCCGCATCCCCGGCGTCGTGAAGACGGAGATCAAGCCGCAGGTCCACGAGTGGACCCTGGACGGCGGCACGGAGGCCGAGCGCAGCATCATCGTGCTCTCCGAGGGTCGCCTGCTGAACCTCGGCAACGCCACCGGCCACCCCTCGTTCGTGATGAGCGCGTCCTTCACCAACCAGGTGATGGCGCAGATCGAGCTCTTCGGCGGCTCCACGGGCACCGGCGCCCTGACCGGCGAGCACTACGAGAAGCGCGTCTACACGCTGCCCAAGGTGCTGGACGAGAAGGTCGCCCGCCTGCACCTGGACGCCCTCGGCGTCGGGCTGACCGAGCTGACCAAGGCCCAGGCCGAGTACCTCGGCGTGGACGTGGCCGGCCCCTACAAGGCCGACCACTACCGCTACTGATCCCCGGCGCCCGCGGGCGGACGGACCCACTCGAGAGAGGCACGAGCATGGCTTCCCATCAGGCCGGCCGCGGGCGCGACGAGCGCGCCGGGGCGGAGGACTTCGAATCCGGGCTGGACTACGGCGCGTTCGTCGAGGACGACGCCGCGGACGACCCGAACCGCACCCAGGCGCTGCCCGCCATGGGCCGGGACGACGACGGCGGCGCCCAGCACACCTCGGCGCTCAGCCCCGAGGACCTCGCCGCGCTGCGCGGCGGGGACGCGGCGGCCGCGGACCGACGCGACGCCGGCCGCCCGGCCGCGGACGCCGACCGCGACATCGTCGCCTCCCGGGCCGTGCCCGAGGGCGGCCGGCGGCCGCTGCCCGGCGCCGACGAGCTCGGCCCGCTGAGCGCCGCCGTCGGGGCCCGCGCGGCGGGGTCGAGCGCCGCCGCCCCGGTCGACCGCTACCCCGAGGACGGCACGGCCGCCCCCGTGGCCCAGGCGGCGGCCCTGCAGGGCCCCACGCCGGAGGAACGCGCGCGCCTGCCCAAGGCGGGCCCGCGCCTGGCGCAGGTGCTGCTGGCGATCCTCGCCCCGCTCGCCCTGCTGCTGGCCACCGTCCGCCTCGTGGCGAGCCCGGTGTTCCTGTGGCTGGAGTACCACCGGCCCGGGTTCCCCGCGGACCGGTTCGGCTTCACCCTCGCCGACCGCATGCACTACGGCTCCGCCGGGCTGGACTACGTGACCAACCTGGCCGGGCCGCGGTATCTCAGCAGCCTCACGCACCAGGGCGCGCCGCTCTTCACCGAGGTCGAGGTCGACCACATGACGGATGTGAAGACCGTGCTGTGGATCGCCGCCGCGGCGCTCGTGGTGCTCCTGGTGGTGTGCGCCCTGCTCATCGCGTCCCTGCTGCGCACCAGCCCCGGCGGGGTGCGCCGCGCCCTGTTCGCCGGTGCCGTGTGGCTGCCGCTCGCGGTGATCGCGCTCGCGGTCCTGGCGGTGCTGGGCTGGGAGACGTTCTTCGCTGGCTTCCACTCGCTGTTCTTCGCGGACGGCACGTGGACGTTCTCCGTGCGGGACGCTCTCATCCGCCTCTACCCCCAGCAGTTCTGGGTGGACGCGGCCGTGGTGGTCGGGCTGGTGACCCTGCTGGCGTCCCTCGTGACGCTCGTGCTCACGTGGCCCACGCGCCGCCGTCGTGAGCTGAGCGCGGACCGCCGCGAGCAGCTGCTGCGCACCCGCCTGCGCTGGGCTCGGGAGGACGACGCCGTGGTGCGCTGACCGCCGCCGGATGGCACCGGGAACGGGCCGGGAGGACGAGGCGTCCTCCCGGCCCGTCGTCGTCCGGGGGCGCGGGGTCAGCGACGGTAGAGGGCCTCGACGTCCTCGGCGTGGTCCTCGATCACCTGGGCCCGCTTGAGCTTCTGGGACTGGGTGACGTGCCCGGAGTCCTCGGTGAACGGGTGGTCCAGGATGCGGAAGCGGCGGATGGACTCGGCGCGGGAGACGCCCGCGTTGACCTGGTCCACCGCCTCCTGGATCGAGGCCAGCACGGTGGGGTCCGTCGCGGCCTCGGCCGGCGTGAGGCTGAGCTCGCGGTCCAGGGCCCACTGGGTGAAGGCCTCGGTGTCCAGGGTGATGAGGGCGCCCACGAACGGGCGGTTCTCGCCGACCACCACGACGTGCTCGATGAGCCGGTGCTGGCGCAGCGCCTCCTCCATGGGCGTGGGGTACACGTTCTTGCCGCCGGCGGTGATGATCAGGTCCTTCTTGCGGCCGGTGATCCGCAGGAAGCCGTGCTCGTCCAGCGCGCCGATGTCCCCGGTGCGGAAGAAGTCGTCCTCCATCGCCTCCGCCGACGCCTTCGGCATGCCGTGGTAGCCGTCGAACACCACGGGGCCGCGGATGAGGATCTCGCCGTCCTCGGCGATCTTCACCGTCACCCCGGCCACGGGCAGGCCCACGGTGCCCACGCGGTGCGCGCCGGGGATGTTCACGGTGGCCGGCGCGGTGGTCTCCGTGAGGCCGTAGCCCTCCACGATCGGAATGCCGGCGCCGCGGAAGAAGTGCACCAGCTCCGGGGAGAGGGCGGACGCGCCGGACACGCACGAGATCACCTCGCCGCCGAGAGCCTCCCGGATCTTGCGGTAGACCAGCCGGTCGAACAGCGCGCGCCGGGCGCGCAGCAGGGCCGAAGGCCCGGGGCCGTCCCCGAACTCGGCCTCGTCCACGGCCGTGGACCACTCGATGGCGGTGCGCTTGGCGGCCGCGTAGATCGGCCCGGTGCCGCCCTTCTGGGCCTTGGCCTCGATGCCGGCCTCGACCTTCTCGAACACGCGCGGCACGGCCAGCAGCCACGTGGGGTGGAAGGAGGCGAGGTCGCCGAGCAGCGTGGCCGGGGAACCGGAGTGGGCCACCTGGATGCGGGCGTACAGGCAGATGACCTGGACGGCGTGGGCGAGCACGTGGGCCAGCGGGAGGAAGAGCAGGGTGCGCGACGTCGTCGTCTCCGGGGACCACTGGACCACCTCGCGCGCGAAGTGCAGCACGTTGATGGCCGCGCCCACGAAGTTGCCGTGCGTGATGACGGCGCCCTTCGGCCGTCCGGTGGTGCCGGAGGTGTAGACGATCGAGGCGGGGCTGGCGAGGGTCGCCAGGGAGCGGGCGTGCTCGACCGCGTCGTCCGACACGAACGCGCCGGCCTCGGCCAGCTCCGCCAGCCCCGCGTCCGTCAGCAGGAACGTCGCCACGTCCACGCCCGCGTGCCCGGCGGCCTCGGCGACGCGCTCGCCGAGCTCCTCGCTGCCGACGGCGACCACCCGCAGCCCCGAGTCCGTGACGATGTGCTCCACCTGGTGGGCCGAGGAGGTCTCGTAGATCGGCACGGAGACGGCGCCGGCGAACCACACGGCCTGGTCGAGGACGGCCCACGCGTAGGAGGTGGGGGAGAACAGGCCCACCCGGTCCCCGGGCTGGACGCCGCGGGCGATGAGGCCGGCCGCCACGGCGCGCACCTGGGTCAGGAACGCGGTGAAGTGGACGTCCACCCAGCCGCCCGCGCCGTTGCGCAGGGCGTACACGGGGGCGTCCGGCCGGTCGGCACAGGAGGCGACGATCAGGTCCGTGATGTTGGAATCCGCCGGCGGCATGCCGACGAGCTCGGTGGCGGACTCATGGACGGGGCTCTGGTTCTGCACGGTCCGAGCGTATCCATTTCCGGGCGTGCGGCGCGCGGTCGGCACACCCGCGCCCGGGACGCGGCCGTCAGATCCAGCTGCTGAACCACATCCGCCAGCGCCACTGGTCGTACGAGATGACGTCGCCGATCCAGACGGGCAGGAAGAACAGGGACACGGCGACGGCGATCGTCACGTACGCCAGCACCAGGACCGAGCCCCAGCGGGGCCCGGGCCGGCGGCCCGGCCGCAGCAGCAGCGAGAGCGCCAGGGCGATCATCATCACGAGGAAGGGCTCGTAGGCGATCGTGTAGAAGAAGAACATGGTCCGCTCAGGCCACAGGAACCACACCAGCTGCCCGGCCGCGTAGGCGCCGAGCAGGGCGCCGGCCCGCCAGTCCCGGTGGCGCACCAGCAGCCACACGCACACGAGGACGGCGGCCAGGCCCGTCCACCACACGAACGGGTTGGCGATGTCCGTGATGGCCGACGAGCACGCGCCCGCGGCGTCCGCCGGGCAGATCCCCTCGCCGGGCTCTGCGCCCTCGTAGTAGTAGCTCACGGGCCGGCCCATGAACGGCCAGGTCCACGGGTTGGCGGCGTAGTCGTGGGGGCTGGTGAGGCCCTGGTGGAAGGTCGTGGACTCCACGTGGTAGTGCCACAGGGAGCGCAGCGGGCCGGGGACCAGCCCGGCGAGCAGGCCCTCCGGCGGGTTGTCCCGGTGCCAGTCCCGGTAGTAGCCGCCCTCCGTGACGAACCAGCCGGTCCACGAGGCCAGGTAGGCGACCAGGCCGCCGCCCACCACGGCCACGAACGCGTACAGGCCGTCCTTCTCGACGCCGGCCCACGCCCAGTGCCGCACCCCGGCGGTCCGGCGCGCGGACATGTCCCACAGGACCGTGAGCAGGCCGAAGGCCGCCATGAACGCCAGCCCGGAGAGCTTCACGGCGCAGCCGGCGCCCAGCAGCACGCCCGCCAGCAGTCGCCACGGGCGCCAGCCGAGCCACGGCCCGCTGGCCAGGGCGTCGCGTCCTAACCGGGCGACGTCGTGGGCCAGCCGCTCCGCGAGCAGCCGCCGCCCGTGGACGCGGTCCGCCAGGAGCGCGGCGAAGGCCGCGAGCACGAAGAACGAGAGGAAGATGTCCAGCAGCCCGATGCGGGACATCACCAGGTGGTGGCCCTCCACGGCCAGCAGCAGCCCGGCGACCGCGCCCAGGGACACCGAGCGCAGCAGGTGCTGCGTGGCGAGGGCGACCAGCAGGACGGACAGCGTGCCGGCCACCGCGGCACTGAATCGCCAGCCCACCCCGTTGTCCGGGCCGAACGCGAGCATGCCCAGGCCGATCAGCCACTTGCCCAGCGGCGGGTGCACCACGTAGGCGGCCCCCTCGAGCGGCTCCGCCTCGCCGCGCGCGAACGCGTCGTTGACGTCCTCGTCCCACCGCCGCTCGTAGCCGGACTCCAGGAGGGAGTAGGCGTCCTTGGGGTAGTAGGTCTCGTCGAAGATCAGCTGGTCCGGGTGGGCCAGGTTCGTGAACCGCAGGACGCCGGCGATCGCCGTGACCAGCAGCGGCAGGATCCAGTGCCACCGCGTCAGGGGCGCCGCACTCACCCCGAGGCGGGCGCGCAGGGCGGCGACGCCGAAGGGGCCGTCGTCGACCGCGACGGCGGCGGGGCGGGAGGCGAGGGCGGTGGCGGGCACGGGCTCCATGCTAGGGGGACGGGTGGACGGCGAGACGTGCACGGTGGCCGGGGCCGTAGGCTCGGGGCAGCCGTCCGTCCGTCGAAAGGTCGTCCCATGCCCGAGGGCCGCATCGTCCTGGCCGCCACCCCCATCGGCAACCTCGGGGACGCGTCCGCGCGCCTGCGTGAGCTGCTGGCGGAGGCGGACGTGATCGCCGCCGAGGACACCCGGACCGCGCGGCGCCTGTGCGCCGGTCTGGGCGTCACCCCGGCGGGCAGGGTGGTGGCCCATCACGAGCACAACGAGGCGGCCTCGACCCAGGGGCTGCTGGACCAGGTGCGGGGCGGTGCCACGGTGGCGGTGGTCTCGGACGCGGGCATGCCCACGGTCTCGGACCCGGGGTACCGGCTCGTGGCGGCCGCGGTGTCCGCAGGGCTGCCCGTGACCTGCGCGCCCGGCCCCTCCGCCGTGACCACCGCGCTCGCCCTCTCCGGCCTGCCGACGGACCGGTTCGCCTTCGACGGCTTCGTCCCCCGCAAGGACGGGGAACGACGGCGATGGCTCACCTCCCTGCTGACCGAGGCCCGCACTGTGGTCGCCTTCGAGTCGCCGCAGCGCCTGGCGGACGCGCTGGCCGTCGTCGTGGAGGTCCTCGGTGCGGAGCGGCCGGTGTGCGTGGCCCGCGAGCTCACCAAGCTGCACGAGGAGGTGGTGCGCGGCACCGCGGCCGAGGTGCATGCCTGGGCTGCGGAGCGGCACGCAGGGGAGGGGATCCGCGGGGAGATCGTGCTGGTGATCGGGCCGCCCGCACCCGGCGCCGAGGGCGAGGCGTCCGAGGCGGACGCCGTCGCCGAGGTAGCGGTGCTGGTGGAGTCCGGCACCCGGTTGAAGGAGGCCGTGGCCGCGGTGGCCGGAGCCCACGGGATGCGGAGCCGGGAGCTCTACCAGGCGGTGCTCGCGGCCCGGGGCTGACACGTCCCCGGCTACACAGATGCTCATGCGCGGGGGCGCGGCCCCGGGGCCTGGCTAGGATCAGCCGTGGAGCCGCTGCCGACCGCCGCCGGACGGCGTCGGAATACCCGTGGCCGACCACCCGTTCCCCTGAGGGACGCGGGGCGTGCCGCCTCCGACCACCGACCCCGAAAGAGGTGCATCATGACCGTGACCGCTGAGCGCGAGAAGGCGCTGCTGGAGTCCGTCCCCACCGGCCTGCTGATCGACGGCGAGTGGCGCGATGCCTCCTCCGGCAAGACCTTCGACGTGAAGGACCCGGCCACCGGCAAGGTCATCGCGAGCCTGCAGGACGCGAACTCCGACGACGCCATGGCCGCCTTCGACGCCGCCTGCGCCGCGCAGGCCGACTGGGCCCGCACCCCGGCCAAGGAGCGCGCCGACATCCTGCGCCGCGCCTACGACCTGATCAACGAGCGCGCCGAGGACTTCGCGCTGCTGATGACCCTCGAGATGGGCAAGCCGCTCGCCGAGGCCCGCGGCGAGGTCACGTACGGCAACGGCTTTCTGCGCTGGTTCTCCGAGGAGGCCGGCCGCCACTACGGCCGCACCCTCACCGTGCCCGAGGGCACGCTGCGCATGCAGGTGCACCATCGCCCGGTGGGCCCGTGCCTGCTGATCACCCCGTGGAACTTCCCGCTGGCCATGGCCACCCGCAAGGTGGGCCCCGCCGTCGCCGCCGGCTGCACCATGGTCCTCAAGGCCGCCAAGCTGACCCCGCTGACCACCCAGCTGTTCGCGCAGGTGATGCAGGAGGCCGGCCTGCCCAAGGGCGTGCTCAACGTCGTCGCGGGCTCCTCCGCCTCGTCGATCTCCAGCCCGATCCTGCAGGACCGGCGCCTGCGCAAGGTGTCCTTCACCGGTTCCACCCCGGTCGGTGTGCGCCTCATGAAGGACGCGGCGGACAACGTGCTGCGCACCTCCATGGAGCTCGGCGGCAACGCCCCGCTCATCGTCTTCGAGGACGCGGACCTGGACGCCGCCGTCGAGGGCGCCTTCGCCGCGAAGATGCGCAACATGGGCGAGGCCTGCACCGCCGCCAACCGCTTCCTCGTGCACGAGGACGTGGCCGAGGAGTTCACGCAGAAGTTCGTGGCCAAGCTCGAGGCGCTCAAGCCCCTGCGCGGCACCGACCCGGAGTCCACCCTCGGCCCGATCGTGGACGAGGGCGCGCGCGACGACATCGACCAGCTCGTCCAGGACGCCGTGGCGGCCGGCGGCGAGGTGCTCACCGGCGGCCACAAGATCGAGGGCGACGGCTACTTCTACGCGCCGACCGCGATCAAGGTGGAGAAGGGCAACCCGATCCTCCAGCAGGAGATCTTCGGCCCCGTGGCCCCGATCGTGACCTTCTCCTCCGAGGAGGAGGCCATCGAGATGGCCAACGACACCGAGTACGGCCTCGCCTCCTACGTGTTCACGAAGGATCAGGCCCGGATGTACCGCGTGGCCGAGAGCATCGAGTTCGGCCTCATGGGCTACAACGTGGGCGTCATCTCCAACCCGGCCGCGCCGTTCGGCGGCGTGAAGCAGTCGGGCCTGGGCCGCGAGGGCGGCGCCGAGGGCATCGAGGAGTACACCTCGGTGCAGTACATCGGCATCGCCGACCCGTGGGCGGCCACGAAGGCCTGACCTCTTCGCCGCGCCGTGTCCTCCGGGGGCGGTATCGGGTGGTATCCGACGTGGATACCACCCGATACCGCCCCCGAGGCGTGTCGGGGGCCCCGGGCTCGGCTCCCTAGAGTGGGGTGTATGGCCCACGCATCCGAGACCCCGCTCGCCTACCGCGCCCCCGCCCAGCAGCCGGACGACGACGGCGGCCCGCGCCGGGACGCCCACGACGAGAAGTCGGGCCGCAAGCGTCGTCTCGAGTACCCGCCCGCGCCGGAGCCGCTGCCGGTGCCCGTCGTGGACAACCACACGCACCTCGACTTCCGCGACGGCTTGGTCCGCGTGGACGTCCACCAGGCGATGGACGCGGCGGAGGCCGTGGGCGTGGTCGGTGCGGTCCAGGTGGGCTGCGACGTCGCCTCGGCCCGGTTCACGATCGCGGCGATCGAGGCCGAGCCCCGCCTGCTCGGCGCCGTGGCGCTGCACCCCAACGACGCGGCCCGCCTGGCCGAGCGCGACGAGTTCGAGGACGCGTTCGCGGAGATCGCCGAGCTCGCCCGCCACCCCCGCGTGCGTGCGGTGGGCGAGACGGGCCTCGACTACTTCCGGACGCAGGACGAGGCCGGCCACGCGGCGCAGCAGGAGTCCTTCCGCCGGCACATCCGGCTCGCCCGCGAACTCGGCACGGCCCTGCAGATCCACGACCGGGACGCGCACGACGACGTCGTCCGGATCCTGCTCGAGGAGGCGGCCGACGGCGGGCTGCCCCCGCACGTGGTGTTCCACTGCTTCTCCGGCGGGCCCGATCTGGCCCGCACGTGCGCCGAGCACGGCTGGCACATGTCCTTCGCCGGTCCCGTCACCTTCAAGGCCAACGACGAGCTGCGCGAGGCGCTGCGGATCGCTCCGGCCGAGCTGCTGCTCGTGGAGACGGACGCGCCCTTCCTCACGCCGCATCCGCATCGGGGCCGCCCCAACGCGCCCTACCTGATCCCGCTGACGCTGCGGGGCATGGCGGAGACGCGCGGAGACGACGTGGCGGCCCTCGCCCGCGCGGTGAGCGAGAACACCGCCCGGGTGTACGGGGCGTTCTAAGCCGATCCAGACCCGGCCCCTAGGATGGACGACGTGCTGACCCGACTCCTCAAAGCCCGGCTGCCCGAGGGAACGCAGTACCTGGTGGACCGCCCCATGCGGATCCGCCTCGTGTTCGTGGTCCTCGGGTCCGTCCTCGTGGCCGGCC
This sequence comes from Micrococcus sp. GPGPB33, assembly GCF_037853785.1. NCBI lineage: Bacteria > Bacillati > Actinomycetota > Actinomycetes > Micrococcales > Micrococcaceae > Micrococcus > Micrococcus sp. GPGPB33. Next base: position 136,962 of record NZ_JAQMWO010000002.1, on the reverse strand, counting down.
TCGAGATGGTGGCGCTCGCCTCGATCATCCCGCTGGTCAGCCTGCTGACCTCGGGTGAGCTGGGCTCCCCGGCGCTCGAGGGGCTGCTGGCCCGGTTCGGGGCCGTGACGGTGCCGGAGCAGACGGTGGCCTTCGCCGTCGTGATCGTGGTGGCCTTCCTGCTCAAGGCGATCCTGGTGCTCGCGTTCCGTTGGTGGACCATGGGGTTCACCAACCAGAACCTCATCCGCACGTCCGCCACGCTGCTGCGCTACTACCTGCGGGCCGACTACGGCCTGCACCTGACGCGCACCGTGGGCACCCTGGTCAACAACGTCACCGGCACCTCCAGCATGGCCTACACGGGCGTGGTGAACGCGTCCGTCACGTTCCTCACGGAGGCCGTGACGCTCGTCGCGGTGGCGGTCGTGGTGGGCGTCTCCATGCCGCTGACGGGGCTCGGGATGGCCCTGTACTTCCTCGCCGTCGCCTGGGTGATCAAGACCGTGATCCGCCGCCCGGCCTCCCGCCTGGGCTGGACCCTGGTGACCACGGGGGAGCGGGCCAACACGGCGGCGCTGCAGGGCCTGGAGAACTACAAGGACGTGAAGATCCGCGGCAACGACTCGGCCTTCATGGAGGAGTACCGGGCCGCCCGCGCGGAGAGCGCCGAAGCCACGCGGCTCAAGATGATCCTCACGATGATGCCGCGCTACGTGCTCGAGGTCGCCTTCGTGGCCGCTATCGCGGCGCTCGTGGCCGTGGCCTTCATCCAGGGTCGCGGCGGGGAGGCGTTCGGCTCGCTCGCCCTGCTCGCGATGGCCGGCTTCCGCGTGCTGCCGTCCATGGCCGCGCTCATGGCCACCACCAATGAGATCCGCACCGCCTGGCCGGCCTTCGAGCGCACGACGGCGGAACTCGCCGCCGCGCAGCCGGTCCTGCACGCGGCGGACCGGCCCTACGAGCGCATCACGTTCGAGGAGTCCATCGAGGTGCGGGACGCGTCCTTCACCTACCCCGGCAAGGCCGAACCGGTCCTGCGCGACATCGACCTGCGCATCCCCTTCGGCTCCTCGTACGCCTTCGTGGGCGGCAGCGGTGCCGGCAAGACCACCCTGGTGGACCTGGTCATCGGCTTCCACCACGCCCAGCGCGGTGGGGTCTACGTGGACGGGGTGGAGCTCGAGGCCAACCCGCGCGGCTGGTGGGACAACGTGGCGTTCGTCCCGCAGTCCGTCACCGTGGTCAACGGAACGGTGCTGCACAACGTGCTCCTGGACGTCGAGGCCACCCAGACGGCGGACCGGGCCGAGGTGGAGCGCGTGCTGCGCGAAGCCCAGCTGGGCCAGTGGCTGGACGAGCTCCCCGACGGCCTGGACACCGTGATCGGCGAAGGGGCCGTGGGCGTCTCCGGCGGCCAGCGCCAGCGCCTGGGCATCGCGCGCGCGCTCTTCCGGCGCCCCCGCCTCCTCGTGCTCGACGAGGCGACGTCGGCCCTCGACAACCTCACGGAACGCCGGGTCACCGAGGTGATCGAGTCGCTGCGCGGACGGATCACGGTCATCGTGGTCGCCCACCGTCTCTCCACGGTCAAGCGCTGCGATCAGATCGTGCTGATGGACCAGGGGCGGATCATCGGCCAGGGCACGTTCGCCGGGCTGCAGGAGACGAGCCCCGAGTTCCGCGAGCTCGTCCGGCTCGGTGACCTCTCCACCTGAGCGGAGCCCGCGCCGCTGCGTCCCGGCTACCCTGTCCGGCGCCCCGATAGACTCGCGGGCATGGTCCAGCCCTCCCCGCACCCCGTTCCCGCCCCGCTGCTGAGCGCCGCGGACGTGCGGCGCATCGCCGCCGAGCTGGACCTGCGTCCCACCAAGCAGTGGGGCCAGAACTTCGTGATCGACCCGAACACGATCCGACGCATCGTGCAGGCCGCGGACGTGACCGTGGACGAGCACGTGCTGGAGATCGGCCCCGGTCTGGGCTCGCTCACCCTCGGCCTGCTGGACGCGGCCGCCGCCGTCACCGCCGTCGAGATCGACCCGGTCACCGCCGCCCGCCTGCCGCGCACCGCCGCCGAGTTCCGCCCCGGGGCCGAGGACGCCCTGGCCGTGCTGCACGCGGACGCCATGACGCTGAACGAGCAGTCCCTGGCTGAGGTCCGGCCCGCTGCCGCGGCCGGCGGCCCCACCGCGCTCGTGGCGAACCTGCCCTACAACGTGGCCGTGCCCGTGCTGCTGCACGCGCTCGCGGTCCTGCCGGGGCTGCGGCACGGCCTGGTGATGGTGCAGGAGGAGGTCGCGGACCGTCTCGCGGCCGGGCCCGGTTCCAGGGTCTACGGCGTGCCGTCCGCCAAGGCGGCGTGGTACGCGGACGTGCGCAAGGCGGGCACCATCGGCACCCAGGTGTTCTGGCCGGCTCCGCGCATCCACTCCGGGCTGGTCGCCTTCACCCGGCGCGAGCCGCCGGCGGGCGGCGCGTCCCGCCGGGAGGTCTTCGCCGTGGTGGACGCCGCCTTCGCCCAGCGCCGCAAGACCCTGCGCGCCGCGCTCGCCTCCTGGGCGGGGTCGCCGCAGGCGGCGGAGGACGCCCTGGTGGCCGCCGGCGTGGACCCGCGCGCCCGCGGCGAGGCCCTGGACATCGCGGCCTTCGCGCGGATCGCCGAGCACGGCCCGCGGCGTGCGGCGGAGGAGGTGAGCGCATGACGACGGAGGACCTCGGCCTCGACCCCACGGCCCGGCACGTCACGGTCAGCGCCCCCGGCAAGGTGAACCTGTCCCTGCGGGTGGGGCCGCCCGGCGCAGACGGCTACCACCCCGTGGCCACCGTGTACCTGGCCGTCAGCCTGCGGGAGACCGTCACGGCGATCGCGCGCACGGACGGGAGGATCACCGTCGGCCCGTCGGGCCGCCACATCAGTCTGGTGGACACCGAAGACGTGCCCTGGGACGAGCGCAACCTCGCGCACCGCGCCGCCGCGCACCTGCGGCGCACCCTCAGGCTCGATCCTGACACCCACGGCGTCCACCTCGAGGTCGCCAAGCAGGTCCCGGTCGCTGGCGGCATGGGCGGCGGCTCCGCCGACGCGGCCGCCGCGCTGCTCGCGTGCAGCGTCCTGTGGGAGACCGGGCACACCCGCGCCGAGCTCGCCGAGCTGGCCGCCCCGCTGGGCGCGGACGTGCCCTTCAGCGTGCTGGGCGGGGCCGCCGTCGGGCTCGGGACCGGGGCGGAGCTGACCCCCGTCGCGGCCCGCACCCCGGTGCACCTCGTCCTCGTCCCGGCGGACGCCGGGCTGTCCACCCCCGTGGTGTTCCAGACCCTGGACGAGCTGCGCCGGGAGGGCCACCTGCCCGACGGGCCGGCGCGCCCGGAGGTGAACGAGGCCGTCCTGCGGGCCCTCACCGCGGCCGACCCGCTCGAACTCGCCACCGCCATGGACAACGACCTGCAGACCCCGGCCGTCGTCCTGTTCCCCGAGCTCTCGGACGTCCTCGACCTCGGTATGGACGAAGGCGCGCTGCGCGGCATGGTCTCCGGCTCCGGCCCCACCCTGCTCTTCGTGGCGCAGGACGAGGCCTCCGCGCTGCGGCTGGCCTCGGCCATCGAGGAGCGCACGGGCGTGCGCGCCCTCCCCGTCCACGGCCCCGTGCCCGGCGCCCACGTGCTGTGAGACCAGGCGGCGCACCCCGCCGCACCCGACCACCCCTCCTCCGTCCGGAAAGGACCACCTCCTCCATGGCCCACCTGCTCGGCGCCGAGAACATCGGCATCGCCTTCGGAACCCGCACCGTCCTCGAGGGCCTCTCCCTCGGTGTGGATGAGGGGGACCGGATCGGACTCGTGGGCCGCAACGGCGACGGCAAATCCACGCTCATGCGCATCCTCGCCGGCCTCCAGGAGCCCGACACGGGCCGCGTCACCCGCCGCGGCGGCGTCCGCGTGGGCGTGCTGGACCAGCAGGACCGGCTCGACCCGGAGCACACCGTGCGTCAGGCCGTGGTCGGGGACGTGGACGACCACGTGTGGGCCTCAGACCCCAAGGTCCGGGACGTCCTGGGCGGTCTCCTCGACGGCTTCGACCTGGAGCAGTCCGTGCGGGGCCTCTCCGGCGGCCAGCGCCGTCGCGTGGCCCTGGCCCGTCTGCTCGCCGGGGACGACGACGTCCTCTTCCTCGACGAGCCCACCAACCACCTGGACGTCGAGGGCGTCGCGTGGCTCGCCCGCCACCTGAAGCAGCGCTGGCGCCCCACCGACGGCGGCCTCGTGGTGGTCACCCACGACCGGTGGTTCCTCGACGAGGTCTGCACGCGCACGTGGGAGGTGCACGACGCCACGGTGGACCCGTTCGACGGCGGCTACGCGGCGTGGGTGCTCGCGCGCGCGGAGCGCTCCCGGCAGGCGGCGGTGACGGAGCAGAAGCGTCAGCAGCTGGTGAAGAAGGAACTCGCCTGGCTGCGCCGTGGCGCCCCGGCGCGCACGTCGAAGCCGAAGTTCCGCATCGAGGCGGCCAACGCCATCATCGAGGACGTCCCCGCCCCGCGTGACTCGGTGTCCCTGGCGAAGATGGCCACGGCCCGGCTGGGCAAGGACGTCCTCGACCTCGAGCACGTGAGCCTGACGCTGGGGGAGAAGCCGATCCTCGACGACGTCACCCTGCGCCTGGCGCCCGGCGAGCGGCTCGGCGTGGTCGGCGTCAACGGTGCGGGCAAGTCGACCCTGCTGCGCCTGCTCGACGGCCGCATCGCCCCGGACTCGGGGCGGGTGAAGCGCGGCAAGACGGTGGTCTCGGCCACCCTCACCCAGGACGTGAAGGAGCTCGACGACGTCACCCACCTGCGCGTCGCCGAAGTCATGGCCCGCGAAGGCTCGTCCTTCCAGGTCGGTGGCCGCGAGATGTCCTCCGGCCAGCTGCTCGAGATGCTCGGCTTCGGCACCTCCCGGCAGTGGACTCAGGTCTCCGAGCTCTCGGGCGGCGAGCGCCGGCGCCTGCAGCTGCTGCGCCTGCTCGTGGGCGAGCCCAACGTCCTCATGCTCGACGAGCCGACCAACGACCTGGACACGGACACCCTGGCTGCCGTCGAGGACGTGCTGGACGGGTGGCCCGGGACCCTCGTGGTGGTCTCCCATGACCGTTACCTGCTCGAGCGCGTCACCGACCACCAGGTCGCCCTGCTCGGGGACGGCAAGGTCCGCGGCCTGCCCGGCGGGGTGGGCCAGTATCTCGAGCTGCGCGCCGCGATGGACGACGCCGGCGGCCCGGCCCGGGGAGCCGGCGCAGCCCGGGGCCGCAACGACGTCGTCGGGACGTGCGCGGGCATGGGCGGGCCGGAGGAGGACACCGGGCCCACCGAGGCGGAGCGTCGGCTGGCCCGCAAGGAGATGGCCCGGCTCGAGAAGCAGATGACCCGGCTCCGGGACCGCAGGTCCGGCCTCGAGGCGCGGATGGCCGAGCTGGGGCAGGCGCAGGACTTCGACGCCCTCACCGCGGCCTCCGCCGACCTGAAGGACCTCGACGCACAGCTGGACGTCCTGGAGGAGGAGTGGCTGCAGGCTGCCGAACTCGCCGAAGGGGACTGACCGGCGGGGGCTCACAGGAGAATGCGGCAGGTGTCACAGCCGGCTGCTGTCTCCGCCCTATAATCGAGGGTTGGGGCACAGCACCATGCCCGGCCCACATGACGTGGACCATCCCCCCGCGTCAGGACGGAGGAGCAGAGCGTGTTCGCGAGCCCCGGTGACGAGTCGACCACGCTTCGCATGGGCTCGACCGCCCGCGGTCGTGTCCTGGGCCGGCCCTGGGAGCGAGGCCTTCCACGACTCGTCCTGGTCGTGGACGTGGTCGCGGTCCTGCTCGCCACCTTCGTGTCGGCCCAGCTCCGCTTCGGCGGACCGCGGCGCACCACCCTCCCGGGCGCCGCACTCGTCGACTACAGCGTCATCAGCCTCGCGCTGAGCGCGGCCTGGGTGCTCGCGCTGACCATCCAAGGCTCCCGGGACATCCGGATCTTGGGGGTGGGCACCGAGGAGTACAAGCGGGTCCTGCAGGCCACCCTGTACCTCTTCGGCACCGTCGCGATCCTCGCCTATGCGGCAGGTCTCGAAGTGGCGCGCGGCTACGTGGGCCTGGCTCTGCCGCTGGGCGTGCTCCTGCTCCTGCTGGGCCGGTTCCTCGTGCGCGGGTGGGTGGCGCGGCAGCGACACCGCGGCAGGTTCCGGCGGCGGCTCCTGCTCGTCGGCGGCCCGAAGGCCGTCCGGCACATCTTCGAGGCCCTCGACTCCGAGGCCGGCGCCGGCTACGCCCCCGTGGCCGCGGCCCTCCCCGGATACAAGACCCGGCAGGAGGACTACCTCCCGATACCGGTCTCCACGGACCTGGACACCGTGGAGGACGTGGTCGCCCACGTGGAGGAGCGCGACGTCGAAGCCGTGGTGATCACCTCGGGCCACTCGTTCGTCCCCTCGGACGTCCGCCGGCTGGGCTGGGAGCTGCAGGAGCGCGGCGTCTCCCTGATCATGGCACCCGCCCTCGTGGACGTCGCCGGACCCCGCCTCCACACGCAGCCCCTCGCGGGTCTGCCGCTCATCCACCTCTCCACCCCGCGCCTCTCCGAGGGCAAGGCGTTCGCCAAGCGGGCGTTCGACGTCGTCGCGTCGGGGCTGGGCCTGATCGCCATCTCGCCGCTGCTGATCGCCGTCGCGATCGCGGTCAAGGCCACGGACGGCGGGCCGGTGCTGTTCCGGCAGGAGCGCATCGGTCTCGGCGGCAGGCCGTTCACCATGCTCAAGTTCCGTTCCATGGTGGTGGACGCCGAGGAGATCCGGCAGCGGCTCGTCTCGGACGGCGGGGATGCGGACGTGCTGTTCAAGATGAAGGACGACCCGCGCATCACCCGGGTCGGCAGGCTCATCCGCCGCACCAGCATCGACGAGCTGCCCCAGCTCGTGAACGTGCTGCGGGGGGACATGTCCCTCGTGGGTCCGCGGCCCCACCTGCCGCACGAGGTCGAAGCCTACGGGCAGTACGTGCACCGCCGCTTCCTGGTGCAGCCCGGCATCACGGGCCTGTGGCAGGTCTCCGGCCGCTCCGACCTCCCGTGGGAGGAGGCGGTCCGCCTGGACCTCTACTACGTGGAGAACTGGTCCATCCTGGGCGACCTCGTGATCCTGGGCCGGACCGTCAAGGCCGTGATCGCCGCCGACGGCGCCTATTGACCCCGGATCCGCGCGACCTGTGTGGAAGAATGGGCCGTCGTCGCCGCCCCCTGGGGTCCGGCGCTCCGCCCTGGTGTAATGGCAGCACGCCGGCCTTTGGAGCCGTGCGGTCTAGGTTCGAATCCTAGGGGCGGAACCCCCGTCCGCTGACCCCCACCGGTGCAGGAGTCCCCATGTCCCAGCCGTCCGCCCGTCCCTCCGCCGTGATCGTCCTGGCCGCGGGCCAGGGCACCCGCATGAAGTCGACGACGCCGAAGATCATGCACGCGATCGGGGGGCGCTCCCTCGTGGGCCACGCGCTCGCGGCGGCCTGGTCGCTCGCGCCGGAGCACCTCGTGGCCGTGGTCCGGCACGAGCGGGCCCGCGTGGCCGAGCACATCGAGACGGTGGCGGACCAGCTGGGCATCGACGCGCTGGCGATCGCCGACCAGGACGACGTGCCGGGCACCGGCCGCGCCGTCGAGCTGGGCCTGGCCGCCCTGCCCGCGGACCTGGAGGGCACCGTCGTGGTGACCTACGGCGACGTCCCGCTGCTGACCCCGGAGACCCTCGCCCGCCTCGTCGCGGACCACGAGGCGGGCGGCAACGCCGTCACCGTGCTCACCGCCACCCTCGAGGACGCCACGGGCTACGGCCGCATCGTCCGCGACGCCGAGGGCCTCGTGGAGCGGATCATGGAGCACAAGGACGCCCTCGCCCACGCCGAGGCCACGGGGGATGACTCCTTCGTGGCGATCCGCGAGGTCAACTCCGGCATCTACGCCTTCGACGCCGCCCTGCTGCGCCGCACCCTGCCGGAGATCTCCACGGACAACGTGCAGGGTGAGAAGTACCTCACGGACGTGCTCGGCATGGCCCGTGCCGAGGGCGGCCGCGTCGCCTCGGTGGGCACGGACGACGTGTGGGAGGTCGAGGGTGCCAATGACCGCCGGCAGCTCTCCGACCTGGGCCGCCAGCTCAACGACCGCGTGCTGCGCGGCTGGATGAAGGAGGGTGTCACGGTCGTCGACCCGTCCTCCACGTGGGTGGACGTCACCGTCTCCCTCGCCTCGGACGTCAGGCTCAAGCCCGGCACCCAGCTGCATGGGGTGACGTCGGTGGCCACGGGCGCCGTCGTCGGCCCGGACTCCACGCTCACGGACACGCAGGTGGGGGAGGGCGCCGTGGTGAAGCGCACCGACGCCACGGAGGCCGTGATCGGCGCGGGCGCGACCGTCGGCCCGTTCACCTACCTGCGCCCGGGCACGGTGCTGGGGGAGGACGGCAAGATCGGCGCGTTCTACGAGACCAAGAACGTGACCGTGGGCCGCGGCGCCAAGCTCTCCCACCTGGGCTACGCCGGGGACGCCGAGATCGGCGAGTACACCAACATCGGCTGCGGCAACATCACCGCCAACTACGACGGCGTCGCCAAGCACCGCACCGTGATCGGGGCCCACGTGCGCACCGGCTCGAACACGGTGTTCACGGCCCCGGTCTCGGTGGGCGATGGCGCCTACACCGGTGCCGGCGCGGTGGTCCGCGACGACGTCCCGGCCGGCGCCCTGGCGCTGAACGCCGTGGCGCAGCGCACCATCGAGGGCTGGGTGCCCGCCAAGCGCCCCGGCAGCACGTCCGCGCAGGCCGCTGAGGCGGCCGGGGCGACGGTCGCGGACGCCGAGGGCTGATCCCTCGCGCCCTAGGATGGGTGTGAGGACCGGGCCGCCCCGGGCGGCCGACACCGACGCCGGACGCCGTCGGCCCTGGAACGCGAGACCACGAAGGATGTTGAGGACGTCATGACGGAGCTGAGCCGCAGCGAGGACAAGCGACTGGTGCTGGCCACGGGCCGCGCCCACCCCGAGCTCGCGCAGGAGATCGCCGAGGAGCTGGGCACCGAGCTGCTCCCCATGAGCGCCTACGACTTCGCCAACGGCGAGATCTACGTGCGCTCGGGCGAGTCGGTGCGCGGCAAGGACGTGTTCATCATCCAGTCGCACCCGGCGCCGCTGAACAACCACCTCATGGAGCAGCTGATCATGGTGGACTCCATGAAGCGCGCCTCCGCCCGCCGCATCACGGTGGTCTCGCCGTTCTACCCGTACGCCCGCCAGGACAAGAAGGGCCGCGGCCGCGAGCCGATCTCGGCCCGTCTCGTGGCGGACCTGTACAAGACCGCCGGCGCCTCCCGCGTGATGAGCGTGGACCTGCACACCGCCCAGATCCAGGGCTTCTTCGACGGCCCGGTGGACCACCTGTTCGCCATCCCGCTGCTGGCGGACCACATCCGCTCCAGCGTGGCGGGCGAGGAGGTCACGGTCGTCTCCCCGGACACCGGTCGCGTGCGCGTGGCGGAGCAGTGGGCGGACCGCCTGGGCGGCGTGCCGCTGGGCTTCGTGCACAAGAGCCGGGACCTGACCGTTCCGAACAAGGCCGAGTCCAAGACCGTGGTCGGGGACGTCGAGGGCCGCGTCTGCGTGCTGATCGACGACATGATCGACACCGGCGGCACCATCGCCGGCGCCGTGCAGATCCTCAAGGACGCCGGCGCGAAGGACGTCATCATCGCCGCCACGCACGCGGTGTTCTCGGATCCGGCCGCCCAGCGGCTCGGCGAGTGCGGCGCCCGTGAGGTCGTGGTGACCAACACCCTGCCCATCCCGGAGGAGAAGCGCTTCGAGACCCTCACGGTGCTGTCGATCGCCCCGCTGATCGCCCGCGCGATCCGCGAGGTCTTCGAGGACGGCTCGGTCACCAGCCTGTTCGACGGCGTCGCCTGACCATGGCCGAGCGCGTCGAGCCGGCCCACGGGGACGACGGCGGCGCGGTGGCCGCGCCGCAGCCTCGCCGTCCGCGCCTGCCGTTCTGGGCCTCCCTGCTGGTGAATGTGGTGGTGGCCATCGCGGTCGTCGCCGTGGTGCAGGCCCTGTGGGTGAAGGTGTATTCGGTGCCGTCCGGCTCGATGGAGAACACCCTCGAGGTGGGGGACCGCATGCTGGTCAACCGCACCGCCTATCCGGACGGGATGGCCGACTCCCAGGACGTGGTGGTCTTCACGGCGAACGAGGATTGGGCGACTCCCGCGTCGTCGGAGGGGGCCGTGGAGAACGCCGTCCGCACGTTCGGCGACCTCACCGGCATCGGCCGCTCGCACGAGCAGGCGTTGGTCAAGCGCGTGGTCGGCACCGCGGGGCAGACCGTGGAGTGCTGCACCGCCGAGGGCGCGGTGACGGTGGACGGGGAGCCCGTGGACGAGCCGTACATCCACAACGATCTGCCGTTCATCCGGGACGAGCTGGACTGCGAGTCCGAGGTGATGTCCGCGCGCTGCTTCGGCCCGGTCACCGTGCCGGACGACTCGATGCTCGTGCTCGGCGACCACCGCTCGAACTCGGCCGACTCCGTGATCGCGTGCCGCGGCATCCCCGCCGACCAGGCCGGGGACTGCGCGCGCTTCGTCACCCGCGAGGACATCGTGGGCGAGGTCTTCGTGACGGTGTGGCCGCCCACGCACTGGGGCGGGCACTGATCTCCTGAGGCGCGGGGCCTCCTGGGCGACGGCGGCCCGTGCCGGCTCAGCCGGTCGTGGCCAGCTGCACGGCGATCAGGGCCTCCATCGCCTCCTGCACCCGGGCCTCGGCGTCCTCGGGCACGGGTCCTTCGGTGCGGAGGCAGGCCACCACGTCGGCGGCCGTCCGCGGCTCGTCCAGCAGGAGCCAGACGGACGGGCCCAGACCTTCGAGCACGACCAGGCGGTCCGAGGCGAGCAGGACCAGGCGGCCGTGGTCGGTCAGGATGCCGTCGTCGACGGCGCAGCGGGACACCGCGCCCGGGGTTGCCACTCCGACGGAGGCCGAGAGCTCTTCCTCGGTGAGTGCCTCCCAGGCGGGGGTGACGGGCGTGGGCGGGGCCGCCAGCAGGCCGTCGACGACGCCCCGCAGGTCCTCGGCTTCGGCGTAGACCAGGCGTTGGGCGCCGCCGACCGCGTCGAGGACGCGGCAGAGCGTCACGAGACCGCGGGGGAGCAGGGAGAGGGAGGAGGTCTGGGGGACGAGCGCCTCGAGCGCGGCCACGAGCTCCATGGCCTCCGCCCGCGGCGTCACCGGGCCTGCCGGATCCCGCACGCGGTCCAGCACGGCGATCCGGGCCAGCCGGGCGTCGGGGAGGGTCGGACCGAGACCCAGGTCGTCCGGGCCTCGCTGGGTCTTCGGGCGCACCCCCCGTGACCCCAGCAGGGACAGCGGTTTGGGGTAGGGCGTGACGGTCAGGCCGTCTGGTGCGATGATCGCCGTCTCGTCGGTGAGGTAGGCGAAATGGGGTCCCAGCCGGCGCGTGGCCGTCGTCTTGCCCGTCCCGGACGCCGCCACCAGGACCATCGCCGCCCCAGAGTCCGGTGCGGCGAGGCACGCGGCATGGAACAGCAGGTGGGTGCCGCGGGCGGACTCGATCGTCCGTGAGGTCGCCAGGAACACCAGGTCCTCGTGCCACTGGAGCCACGGAGACGCGGTGTCGGCGCCCCGGTGCGCATCGGTGTGGGCGGGCGGCTGCACGACCTCCACACCGCACCGGGCCCAGGACGCGATGACCTCCGCGCGCTCGTCTCCTGTGAGGCCGCTCACCGTCACGGCATCGAGACCGGTGCCGATGCGCAACGCGGTGGTCTCGCTCATGGCTTCGTCCTCCCCCTGGGCGCCGGGCATGGCTCACCCTTTCCGTCCCGTGGCCGTCCGGTCAGTGTACTGAGCGCCGTGCCGACGGCCACGAGGCCGCCCCACCGGCTGGCACGGGTCCTCGCCAGACGCTCTCTATACTCGTCACAGGTTCTCGGGCGCTGGGTGCGCCCTCCATCCGAGCCGAGGGAGGAGCCCGCATGGCAGCCCAGTCGCCCACGGCGGCGGTGACCGTGGTGATCCCGCACTACGGCGATGCGGCCCCCACCCTCGCCCTCGTCGACCGCCTGCTGACCGATCCCGGAGACGCGCTGGCCGCCGTCGTGGTCTCGGACGACGCCTCGCCCACCCCGTACCCCGAGGCGCACGATCCGCGTCTGACCGTCGTGCGCCGCGAGCGCAACGGCGGCTTCGGGGCGAACGTGAACACCGGCCTGGCCGCGGTCACCACCGAGCTGGCCCTGGTCCTCAACTCGGACGCCGAGATCACGGGGGCGCAGATCGACGCGCTGGTGGTTGCGGCCGCTCCGTACCAGCCGGCCGTGGTCAGTCCGCAGGTCGTCAACGAGGACGGCACGCCGCAGTGGTCCGGGCGGCACTTCCCCACGGTCCTGCACCAGACCGTCGAGTGGCTGACTCCGCTGGCCCGCTTCCGTCACCTGGACGTGCTTCACGAGGCCGTGGGGCACGACGTCGCGGCGGCCCGGTCCGCCTCGCCCGTGGCGGTCGACTGGGTGATGGGCGCCGTGCTGCTCCTGCCGATGGCGCAGGTCCGCGCCGTCGGCGGGTTCGACGAGGAGTACTTCATGAACTCCGAGGAGGTCGACCTGCAGCGCCGCCTGCGCGAGCGCGGCGTGCCGTCGATCGTGGTCCCGGCCGTCCGTGTGCCGCATGGGCTGCACGGCTCCTCGGACCCGCTGCGCCGGCGCGGCTGGCTGGTGGACTCCCGGTACCGCTACGCCCGGAAGTTCGGTCACCCCCGGGTCCTCAAGGCCGCGCTCACCGCGGCGACGGGGGCGAACTTCGCCGTGAACGCGCTCCGGCAGGCCCGGGGTGTGGACGTGGACGCCCGCGCCGTGCTCCGGGACGAGCACGCGCTGGTCTGGAAGGGGCAGCGCCGATGAGCGCCACCGGCTACACCGTGCCCGCGCCGCCCGACGCGCGGGGCGGCCGCTCACCGGAACGGCTGTTCCTCGTCTCGCCGGCGTTCCACGGCTACCACCGCTCCATCGCGGCGGCGTGGGCGGCCCAGTGCTTCGACGTCACGGTGCACTGCTACGACGCCTACGCCACGCTCGGCATGAAGCTGCGGAACAAGGGGCTGCTCGAGCTGCCGCAGAAGGCGGGCGTGGACCGCACGGCCGCGCGGGTCGTCTGGGACACCGGGCGGGCCGTGGCCGCGCTGCGGGAGGCCCGGCCGGACCGCGTGCTCGTCATCAAGGGGGACTCGCTGGGCGAGGCCTTCTGGTCCGAGATCCTCGAAGCGGGCCTGCCCCGCATGCTCTGGCTGTACGACGACCTCGCGCGGCACGACTACTCGATGGAGTTCCTGCGCTCCGTCGGGCCGGTGCTCAGCTACGCCCGCTCCGAGGCCGAGCTGCTGGCCGGCGAGGGCGTGGACGCCCACTACATGCCCAATGGTTTCGACCCGGCGATGGTGCTGCCCCAGGTGCCGCGGCGCGACGAACTCGTCTTCGTGGGCTCGCGCTACCCGAATCGCGTGGAACTGCTCACCCGCCTGGCCGCGGCCGGGGTGCCGGTGCGCGCCTACGGGCGTCAGTGGAGCCACCACCCGGTGGACCGCCTGCGCACGTGGGAGCTGACCCGGCCGGACCTGCCGGCCGAACGGGACATCCCCCTCGAGGAGGCGTACGCCGTGCAGGCGGCCGCCGCGGGCGCCATCAACATCCACGGGTTGCAGGCCGGCCACGCGATGCGGACCTTCGAGGTGCCCGGCATGGGCGGTCTCCAGCTGGTCGATCGGGCCGACGTGGCCGAGTTCTACGTCCCGGACGAGGAGGTGCTCGTCTTCGAGGACGCGGACCACCTCATCGAGCTGGGCCGCCGGGTCGTCGCGGATCCCGCCTGGGGAGCGCGCATCCGGGAGGCCGGCCGCCGCCGGTCGCACGCGGAGCACACGTTCGCGCACCGGGCGGCCATGGCCCAGGGGTGGTGGGCATGACCGACGCGCCCCTCTTCTGGCGCTCCGAGGACCTGCCGCGCTGGCACGCGTGGCAGCGCGCCCAGTGGCCACTGACCCGGCGGGCCGCGGACACCGCGCGCTCGACCGTGCGCGGCGTGGCCGGCGCCCTGACACGCCGCCGGTTCACCGGCGACGACGTCCCGCGCCTGCTCCTGCCGGCGGGGGACGTGCACACCCTCGTCGCCCTGGAGTCCTTCGGCCCCACGCAGCTGGCCGCGCTGGCCTCGCCCGTGGCCGCCCTGGCCACGGTGCGGCCGGAGGCAGCCGCCGGGGTCGGCTGGGTGCTGCCCGCCGGTGACGCACCCGCCCTGCCCGGGGCCGCGGGCCACCGGGAGCACGCCGCCACCGCCGACGTCGTGAGGGATCGCCTGTCCGGGCTCCGCCGCGTCCTGGTGGCGGGGGAGTACCTGCCCTCGGGTCGCGCCGCCGTGCGCTGGGCCCGGCAGCGGGGGGCGCGGATCGGCGTTGTCCAGCACGGGCTGCTGGCCGTGTCCACGCCGCCCGTCCCGCGGGACGCCACCCTGTACGCCTTCACGAGCGCGGACGCGGACTGGTGGACCCAGGGCCGCGCCGATGTGGAGGCCGTCGCGGTGGGCTCGGCCCTGCTCGAGCAGGCCCGCCGGGCCGCGCCCGCGCTCTCGGGTGCCGGGGACGACGGCCCCGGGGTGTTCCTCGGTCAGCTGCACGGCGCCGAGCTGCCCCGCCGGGACTTCGCCGCGGCCGCCGAACAGTACGTGCGGGCCACCGGCGCCGGCTACCGCCCCCACCCGGCCGAGCGGGACCGCCTCTCCCGCGGCCAGCACGCGGCCTGGCGCAGGGCCGGTGTGCGGATCGACGACGCCGGGGCGCCCCTCGTCGCCACGCGCGGGCCCGTGGCCGCCGTCTTCTCCACCGGGATCCTCGAGGCCGCACAGGCCGGCAGACCCGCGTGGGCCGTCCACCCGGACCCGCCCGCCTGGCTCGAGGGGTTCTGGCGGCGCTACGGCATGACCCGATGGCGGCCCGGCCGCACCCCGGAGCCCACCCCGCCCCTTGCCTCGCCGACCGCGGACCCCGCGGCCGCGATCGCCGAGCACGTCTGGAAGGAGACCGCGTGAGCATCCTGTGCGTCATCCCCGTGCGCGGCGGGTCCCGGGGGCTGCCCGGCAAGAACATCCGCCTCCTGGGCGGCCACCCGCTCGTCGCCTGGACCATCCAGGCCGCCCTCGAAGCGGAGGAGGACCTGCACGTGGTGGTCTCCACGGACTCGGCCGAGATCGCCGAGGTCGCCCTCCGCTACGGCGCGGACGTGCCGGGCCTGCGCCCGGCCCACCTGGCCCAGGACTCGACCCCCACCGAGCCCGTGATCGAGCACGTGCTCGCGGCCGAGCGGGCCGCCGGCGTCGAACCGGAGGGCGTGATGCTGCTCCAGGCCACCAGCCCGCTGCGCCTGCCCGGCACCCTGGACCGCGCCGTGCGGCAGTTCCGGGACACGGGGATGGACTCGCTGGTCGGCGTCGTCCCGGTGTCCCCGTTCCTGTGGCGCCACGCCGAGGACCCCGACGGGGAGCCGATCCCGGACTTCGACGTCACGGCGCGCAAGCGCCGGCAGGACATGACGCGTACCGACCTGCGGTTTCGCGAGAACGGCTCGCTGTACGTGACGCGCCCCTGGGTCTACGACCGGCTGCACAACCGGCTCGGCGGCCGGATCGGCCTGCTGGAGCTCGACGACCTCGAGGGCGTGGACATCGACACCGAGCTGGACTTCGCCCTGGCCGAGCAGCAGATGGACCAGTACCTGGCGGTCCAGAAGGTGCTCCAGCACCGCCCCGACCTCGGTGCCCCGCGCACCGACGAGCCCCCCACCACCGGCCCGAACCGCACCCCCGGAGGCGCGCAGTGATCATCGAACGCAGGCTCACCCCCTACCTCGTCTTCCCCGAGGACTCGCTCCTGGCCGCCCTGCAGAAGATGACCGACAACCGCGAGCGCACCGTGTTCGTGGTGGACTCCCACGGCTTCCTCGTCGGCTCGCTGACGGACGGGGACGTGCGCCGCTGGCTCGTGGCGCATCCGGAGGCGTCGCTGGACGTGGCCGCGGTCGACGTCGCCCATCGCGACCCGGCGACGGCGCCCCTGGGCGCCTCCCCGGCCGAGATGCGCGAGGCCCTGCCCGCCGGGGCGCTGCACCTGCCGCTGTTGGACGAGCGCGGCCGCCTGACGGCCCTGGCGATCAACCGGGAGGCGGAGCTGCGGATCGGCGGGCACCGGATCGGGGAGGGCCACCCGGCGTTCCTGATCGCGGAGATCGGCAACAACCACCAGGGCGATGTGGACCTGGCCCGCCGTCTCGTGGACCTGGCCGTCGAGGCGGGCGCGGACGCCGTGAAGTTCCAGCTGCGGGACATGGACGCCCTGTACCGGCAGTCCGGCGCGGCCACCGCCGGCGAGGACCTGGGGGCCCAGCGCACCCTGGACGAGCTGGCCAAGTTCTCGCTCTCCGCCGAGGACATGGTGCGGGTGTTCGACCACGTCCGGGACGCCGGCGTCGCCCTGATGTGCACCCCGTGGGACGCCCCGTCCATGCGGGTGCTGCGCGAGTACCCGGTGGACGGCGTGAAGATCGCCTCGGCGGACCTGACGAACCACGGTCTGCTGCGGGACGCGGCCGCCTCCGGCCTGCCGATGGTGCTCTCCACCGGCATGTCCCGGGAGGAGGAGATCCGCGAGTCGGTGGCCTTGGTGCGCTCCTTCGGCGTCCCCTTCGCGATGCTGCACGCCCAGTCCACGTACCCCGCCCCCTACAAGGACGTGAACCTGGCCTACCTGGACCGGCTCGCGGAGATCGCGCAGACGCCGGTGGGCTACTCGGGCCACGAGCGCGGCTTCCACGTGGCGCTGGCCGCGGTGGCCCGGGGCGCTGCGATCATCGAGAAGCACTTCACCGTGGACCGCGGGCTCGAGGGCAACGACCACAAGGTCTCCCTGCTGCCGGAGGAGTTCACGCAGATGGTCCGGCAGACCCGGGACATCGAGGAGTCGATCGGCGTCGGGACCGAGCGCGTGGTCTCCACCGGTGAGGCGATGAACCGCATCAACCTGGCCAAGTCCCTGGTGGCGGCCCGTCCGCTGCGGGCCGGCGCCACGATCACCGCCGACGACGTGACCGTGAAGTCCCCGGGCCGTGGCCTGCAGCCCAACGAGCTGCCGCGCCTGGTCGGCCGCACGCTGCACCGCGAGATGGCCGAGGGCGACTTCTTCTTCGCCGGTGACCTCACGGACACGGTGCCCACCGGGCGCCAGTTCCAGTTCCGGCGCCCCTGGGGCCTGCCGGTGCGCTACCACGACGTCGAGGCGCTGACGAAGGACTGCACCCCGGACTTCCTGGAGTTCCACTTCTCCTACAAGGACCTCGAGATCGACATCGACTCGGTGTTCACCGAGCCCATGCCGATGGGCTTCACCACCCACCTGCCGGACATCTTCTCCGGCGACTTCCTTGTGGACCTGGCCAGCGACGACGACGCCGTGTGGGAGCGCTCGATCGCCGAGGTGCAGCGCACGATCGACATCACCCGGGACCTGAAGCGCTGGTTCCCGTCCGAGGAGGCGCCCATCATGGTCATCACCATGGGCGGGTTCACCCTGGACCGGCACATCCGCCCGGAGGAGCGGCGGCCGAAGTACGAGCGCATCGCCGAGGCCGTGCAGCGTCTGGACACCTCCGGCATCCGGATCGCCGCGCAGACGCTGCCGCCGTTCCCGTGGCTGATGGGCGGTCAGCAGTACCACAACCTCTTCATGGACCCGGACGACACCGTGGCCTTCGTGGAGGCCACGGGCGTGCCCCTGTGCCTGGACATCTCCCACTCCAAGCTCTCGGCCACGTTCCTGGGGATCCCCTTCTCGGAGATGGTGGAGAAGCTGGCCCCGCACACCATCCACCTGCACCTGGTGGACGCCACCGGTGTGGACGGGGAGGGGCCGCAGATCGGAGAGGGTGACGTGGACTGGCCCGTGCTGTGCGAGCAGCTGGACCGCCTGGCCCCCGGGGTGAGCTTCATCCCGGAGATCTGGCAGGGCCACATCAACAACGGTGAGGGCTTCTGGACGGCCCTGGACCGCTTGGAGCAGTGGCTGTGATCCCCGAGGCGGCGACGAGCACCCCGGCCCCGCTGACGCTCTGGGTGGTGCCCGTCGCCGACCTCGGCGGCGTGGCCCGGCACGTCCTCGACGTCGCGCGCGTGGGCCTGCCCGGTCTGCGTCTGGCGGTGCTGTGCCCCGAGGGACCGCTCGCCGAGCGCCTGCGCGAGCAGGGTGCGGCGGTGTTCACCGGGGACGTCGGTCCCGACGCCGGCCTGGCCGCCTCGGTGCGCACGCTCCGGACGGCGGTGCGCACCCTGCGTCCGGCCGCGGTCCACACGCACCTGGCCTACGCCGACCTCGCGGCGTTCACCGCGCTCGGCCCGGGGCGGGCCCGGCAGCGGGCCGGTGCGCCGGCGCTGCTCAGCACCGAGCATGGGATCGCCCCGGACGACGGGCTGTACAACCGCGCCGCGGCGGCCCGGGTGAAGAACGCCGCGCACCGGGCCCGGTTGCGCGGCACGGACCTCGTGATCGCGGTGGCGCAGTCCACCGCGGACGTGCTCCGGCGCAAGTGGGGTGCGGGGGCGCCTCTCACCGTGGTGCGCAACGGGGTGGACGTGCCCGCGGTGCGGGCCGCGGCCGCGGGGCAGCGGCGCGCACCGGGGGAGGGGCTGCGGATCCTCTCCCTGTCCCGGCTGGCGCCCGAGAAGAACCTCGACCGGCTGATCGCCGCGCTGCCGGCCCTGCTGGAGCGGGACCCCGGGACGCGGTTGACGCTGGCCGGCGCTGGCCCCCTGGAGGGGGAGCTGCGCGCCCAGGCCGAGGCGCTCGGTGTCGCGGATGCGGTCGACCTGCCCGGCTTCGTGGAGCCGTGGGGCACCATGGCCGAGCACGACGTGCTGGTGCAGCTCTCCGCGTGGGAGAACCTCAGCTACACCCTGCTCGACGCCGCGGCCGCGGGCCTGCCCGCCGTCGCCACGGACGTGGGCGGCAACGGGGAGATCCTGCTCCCCGAGCGGCTGGTCCACGAGACCACGCCGGCGGCCATCGCCGACGCCGTCATGCGTGCCGCCGCCGAGGGCCCGGGCGAGGTGCGCGTGGGCGACGTGGAGACGATGGCCCGGGCGACCGCCGAGGCGACCCTCGAGGTGCTCGGGCGCCGGGTGGGGAAGGTGGGTACCCGATGACCGCGGCGAGCCCGAACGAGCCGGGGGCGGCCTCGGTGGCCCCGGCTGAGAAGCGAGTGCCGGGACCCCGGTTCCGGGAGCTGGACGGTCTCCGCGGCCTTGCCGCGCTGGCCGTGGTGTTCTCGCACTTCGGCGGTACGCACAATTTCCACTACCGCGACGATCCCCCCGCTTTTCATGACTTCGTCTGGGGTGGCACGGGGGTCCAGCTGTTCTTCATGATCAGCGGTTTCGTGATCCTCATGACCGCGCGCCGGGCCTCGCGTCCCAGCGATTTCGTCATCTCCCGAGCCGCCCGGCTGTACCCGCCGTACTGGCTCTCGCTTGCATTCGCCGTGGTGATCCTCGCCCTCGTTCAGGTGCCGGGGTACTCGCTGAGTCCGGGGCAGATCATCGTCAACCTCACGATGGTCCAACGATGGTTGCTGGTCGACGATGTGGTCGACGTCTACTGGACCCTGGCGGTCGAGATGCAGTTCTACGCACTCGTCTTGACCCTCCTCATCCTCAGCCGGTGTCGCCTGTCGGGCCGTCTGGTCCTGTGGGCATGCCTGGGTTGGTCTGTGTTGTCCTGGACGGTGGTGGCTGTGACGTCACAGGCCGCGGCGCCACGCCCAGCGGGGGACCCCACGTGGGTCAAACTCGTCAACAACATCACTGTTGCCGAGTATGCGCCCATGTTCGTCCTGGGCATGGTGGTGTTCCTGGCACGGGAGACGGGTCGCCACCGACGAGCGGTGGCCGCAGCCTATGCATCGGCTGTCGTGAGCCCCTTCGTCCTGCGCGACATGACCCTTGGTCTCTGGGTGCTGGCAGCAGCGACCCTGTTCACTGCTGTGGCCCTCCGACGAAGGACGTGGCTCCTCACAACGCCGCCCTTCCAGTTCTACGGCCGGATCAGCTACTCCCTGTACATCATCCACGTCATTCCCGGTTATCTGGTCATCCATGCTCTATGGCCATACGTGGGCCGAAACATGGCCATGCTCGTGGCCTTGGCCGTGGTCTCCGTGCTCGCCTGGGCCCTGCAGAAGTACGGCGAGGAGCACCTCGGCCGTGCGGCCAAGCGGGGGCTGACCCGCGTCCGCTCCGTCGTGGAAGCGCGGACCGGACAACCCCGATCCCTGGAGCCGGCCCGATGACCGGACGCATCTGGATCCTGGCGAACCAGGGCGAAGTGGGCGGCGGCGAGGTGATGCTGCACCACCTCGCCACGGCCCTGCGCGAGCTGGGGCGGGACGTGGGCGTCGTCGCCCCGGCGCACCCGGCCGAGACCGCCGATCGCCTCGACGCGGACGGTTTCGACGTGGTCCGCGTGGGTGGGCCCGGACGACTGGGGTACATGCGTGCTCTCCGGGCCTGGGACCGTGGCCGAGGCAAGGACGATGTCGCGTGGTGCAACGGGCTGCTGCCGGCCGCGGCGCTGGCCGGTCGGCCGCGCCGGATCGTTCACCTGCACCAGGTGCCCGAGAAGCCGGTTCTGCGCGTGTTCTCCGCCCTGGCGCGTCCCGGTGCGCTCGCGGTTCTCGTGCCCTCCCGGTTCGCGGCGGACCGCATCCGCGGGGCCCGCGTGCTCCACAACTGGGTTCCGGGCCCGACGGCGCCACAGACACGGCGGGCCCGCGGTGCCGATGAGCCGGTGACCGTGGGATTCCTTGGCCGCCTGTCCGAGGACAAGGGCATCCTCACCCTGCTGGAGGCCGCGGCGCTGCTGCGGAGGACCGACCCGCGCGCCTTCGTGTTCCGGGTCGCGGGGGAGAGTCGATTCGTGGCGGAGGACGAGGCCGAGCGGCTCGCCACCGCCCTGAAGGCAGCCGGTGAGGACGTCCAGGTGCTCGGCTGGCAGGACACCGCCCAGTTCCTGGCCACCGTGGACGTGCTGGCCGTGCCGTCGCAGTGCGCCGAGGTCTTCGGCCTGGTGACGGCCGAGGCGATGGCGGCGGGCGTTCCGGTGGTGGCTTCCGATGCGGGGGCCGTTCCCGAGGTGGTCGGCAGCGATCACCCCTTCGTTGTTCCGCAGCGCGACGCCGCCGCACTCGCGAATTGCTTGCGGGCGGTACGCGCGGTCGATCTGGGGGCGGTGGCCCACTCCCAGCGGCGCCGCTGGGCGTCGCTGTTCTCACCCGAGGCCGGCCGCGCCGCCGTCGCCGAGCTCCTGAATGACCTGTCCCTATGATCCCCGCGGAGGACTCATGACCGAGACGCCCCTGACCCCCGAGGCCAGCGTGATCGTCCCCAGCCGGGGCGGAGCCCAGCGGCTGCCGCGCCTGATCGGCGCCCTCGCCGCGCAGGAGGACGCCCCGCCGTTCGAGGTCCACGTGGTCGTGGACGGGGATGTGGACGGGTCGGAGGCGGTGCTCGCCCAGTTGGCCGCGGAACATCCGGGCCTGGACCTGAGTTGGACCGTCTTCGGCGAGAACCGCGGACGGGTCGCCGGGCTCAACGCCGGCGCCGACGCGACGTCCGGCCGCATCCTCATCCGCACCGACGACGATCTGGAGCCCGGACCCCACTACATCCGGGACCACGTGGCCGCGCACTCGGGGGAGCCCGGCGGAGCGATCGGACTCTGTCTGAACGTCCTGGAGCCCACCCCGTATCAGCGCGCCTACGGTGACACCCAGGACGTCCTGCACCGCGAGCACGCGTATGCGCTGCCGGCGGATCAACAGTGGCGACACTGGGCAGGCAACGTGTCCGTTCCCCGTGCCCTGCACCAGCAGATCGGCGGCTACGACCCGGACTACCGACAGTACGGGTGGGAGGACATCGACTACGGCTACCGGCTGCACGCGGCAGGCTACCCGGTGGTGATCCGTCCCGAGCTGGAGACGCGGCACCACGCTGCCGCCGTGACAACGCACTCGAAGGCGGTGCGGGCCTTGCACGGCACGGCCGCGCGGAACCTGTTCGTGAGCAAGCACGGGGCGGCACCGCTCGGCACTATCGGTGCTCCGCGAGGCGTGTGGGGTGCTGCCGTGCGCCTGGTGGCGTTGGGCGCCACCGAAGCCACTCTCACGCGCTCCAGTGCGCTGATCGACGCCGTCGCGGACCACCTGCCTCGGGGGCTCGCCCGTCGACTCATCGCCCTCCAGGTGGAGGGTGCGGCCGAGGCAGGACGGGCCCACCCCCACCGTGCGCAACGGGCCATCTGAGGAGACACGATGTCGGAACAGACCCCCGCAAAGATCGCCATCGCCCACGACTACCTCACCCAGAAGGGCGGGGCGGAGCGGGTGGTGCTCGCCCTGCACCGGATGTGGCCGGACGCGCCCATCTACACGACGTTCTACGACCCCGAGGGAACCTTCCCGGAGTTCAAGGACGCACGCATCATCACCTCACCCCTGAACCGGGTGGGGCTGCTGCGGAAGGACCCGCGGCGGGCACTGCCGCTGCTGCCCCTGGCCTCCTCGCTGATGCACGTGAAGGAGCCGATCGCCGTCGTCTCGACCTCGGGCTGGGCGCACGGATTCCGTTACGACGGCGCCACGCTCGTCTACTGCCACACCCCGGCGCGCTGGGTCTACCTGCTGGAGGACTACCTGGGCGAGGACGGTCGGAACAGCATCAAGGGGCGGATCGCCCGCGTGCTGCGCCCGGGTCTGCGCAGGTGGGACCGCGCGGCCGTCCGGCGTCGATCGCGCTATGTGGCCAACTCCACGGTGGTGAAGAAGCGGATCGAAGACGTCTACAGGCTCGAGGGCGTGGACCTCGTGTTCCCGCCGCACTCCGTGAGCACGGACGGCCCGCAGGAGCCGATCCCCGGTGCGGAGCGGCTGGCGGAGGACGGCTTCCTGCTGTCGGTCGCGCGACTCATGCCGTACAAGCACGTGGACGTGGCGATCGAGGCAGCGGCCCGCGCGGGGCGGCCGCTCGTGGTGATCGGCAAGGGCCCGGAGGAGGCACGGCTGCGCGCGATGGCGGGGGAGGACGTGGTGTTTGGCCAGGACCTCACCGACGCGCAGCTGCGCTGGGCGTACGCGCACGCGACGGCACTGATCGCAGCGAGCCACGAGGACTTCGGCATCACCCCGCTCGAGGCGAGCGCGTGGGGCGTGCCCACCGTGGCGCTACGGGCCGGCGGTTACCTGGACACCATCGTGGAAGGCGTCAACGGGGTGTTCGTGGAGGAGCCGACGGTGGATGCGGTGGCCGGAGGGGTGGAACGTCTGCTGGCTCATGACTGGGACCGGGCGGCGATGCAGGCGCACGCCGAGCAGTTTTCCGAAGTGGAGTTCAGCCAACGAATTCGCAATGCGCTCACGAATCTGCCGCGAATTGCGGGACAGCGATGAGCATCCCTCGGCGTCTGGTGTAATGGCCACATGCGAGCCAACGATCCCGGGGTGACACTCACCGTAGCCGTCACATACCCGGGGGACCCGACTGACCCCCAGTCTTGGTCTGGCACTCCGGCGGGTCTCATCCGGGGCCTCGAGGCGGCGGGAGTCCGGGTGGTGCCGGTGGACCTGACCCCGCCGTCCACTGCCGCTCGAGTCTGGACTCGGGTGACGGCACAACGGCTTCGCCCGACGGCCGACGAGTTGCTGACGCTTGGCCGTGAGAGTGCTGCCTACGCCCGCCTGGTGGAGCTGACTGCACTGTACCGCGTTCCCCGCCATGTGGACGCCGTCCTCCAGATCGGCACGGGCTACCGAGTTCACCACCGACGACTCGCCACTTTCGAGGATATGACGATCGCCCAGGCGGTCGAGCACGCGTGGGGCCCGTTTCCTGACCTGCCGCCAGCTCTCGTCGACGGACGACGGCGCCTGCAGCAGAGCGTCTACGAGAAGGCGGGCATCTGTTTCGCGGCTACATCCTGGGTCGCTGACTCCATCAGTGACGACTACGGAATTCCTCGCGAGTGGATCACGGTGACGGGGCTGGGCGTCAATCGAGAGGGGCAGCCTTCCACGGACAAGGATTGGAGTTCGCCGCGGTTCCTCTTCGTCGGCCACGACTGGGAACGTAAACGCGGCGACGCCGTGGTCAAGGCCTTTGCGCAGGTGCGCGACCTGTACCCCGACGCCCTCCTCCACCTGGTCGGCGCGGGTGTCCCCAACATCGATGCTGACGGGGTCGTGGTGCACGGGCTCCTGCCCATCTCAGAGCCGGCGGCGCAACAGCGACTGGGACGCCTCTTCGCCGAAGCCACGTGTCTCGTCGTGCCCAGCCGACTCGAGCCCGCAGGCATCGTGTACGCGGAGGCCGGCCGCATGGGCATTCCCTCCATCGGGACCACTGTGGGCGGGGCCTCAGACATGATCGGCGACGGTGGGATCGTCGTGGATCCGTCAGACCCAGGGGGGTCAGTGAAGCCATGCTGCGTCTGGCGGACCCGGCTGTGGCCAAGGAGGCGGGGCGCCGCGCATCACAGCACGCAGCGCGCCTGACCTGGGAAGCGGTCGGCGCGAGAGTCCGCGACCGCTTGGTCCGCGCCGTCGTCAGCGGCAGGGGTCCAGGCGCTCGATGACCACACGGTCCTGTCCGAAGAACAGGTACTTCGTGTAGGTGATCGTCCGAACGGGTTCCGTGGCTGCCACGGGGTCTCCCATGGACACGACGGCGCACTGACGCGAGTCGGAGAAGAGTGCAGCCCACCCGCCGACGACGTCTGATCGAGCCGGATCTTCTGCTACGCCCACGTTCGAGTGCAGCCCTACCCAGGCGAATCCGGCGTCCACGTCCTGCGGCGCCAGCCCCTCCGCCACGAGCTCCTCCGCCGCCTGCCACACGACGCCCGTGCTCGACCACGTATGAAGAGTCACCAGGGCAGTGGAGGCCACGACGATGAGGGCGGCCGTCGCGGCGGCGGCCCTCTGGGCCGCCCGGGTCCGTGTGGCCCGAAGCACCAGCACACTCAGGGGCACGATGAGCGGGTAGAGATACCGCTCGAACATCGCCTGGCCCGAGAACGTCTGCACTGTGATGCCCGCGAGGTAGATCAGCAAGAACGAGGCCATGAGCAGGACGACGGGTTGACCAGCCGGTCGCCATGGACGGCCTGGGCGACGACGTGCACGCGCCACGACATCGCCACACAGGGCCGCCACCGTGGTGCCGGCGAGGATCGCCAGCCCTGCGGCGCACCAGAGAAGCCAGCCCGGCACCGTGTCACGTGCGCCGTGGGACATGGCCATGTAGGCGCCGTCGGCGGCCAGGTAATTTCCCAGCAGGGCGCCCCGCCCGAGGAGGAACACTAGCCCTGCCGTAGTGAGGGCACCTGCCGTGCCGAAAGACCAGGCCGCGGCGGAGCGCGGCTTTGAGGCGCCGAGTAGGACCGCCGGAGAACACACGAACATCAAGGTCATGACCCCCATTGCGAGGGCCCGCACCGCGCCTCCAACTGTGGGATCGACCATGGGCGGATCGTCACCTGGCTGTGACCGGCGCCAGACCTCGAAGGCGGCGATAGCGACCAGCGTGACGAGGGAGGCGACGAAAATGACGCGCCGTCTGTCCCGTCGAACGAGCCAGGCGGTCACCGCGACCGCCGCCACTGCTGCCAGGCCCTGCTCTCGAACCGTGGTCGCCCACAGCCCAAACGCCATGCTCCCGATGAGGTTGAGGACGCCGCCGCCGTCGAGGTAGCGGGCACCGAAGTACAGACCACCCGCAATGCCCGCCATCATCGGGACATCAGTCATGTAGGACGTCGACAGCAGTGCAAAGCCTGGAGCTACTCCGACCAACGCCGCGACCAGCAACGAGCGGCCCCTCGGCAGAACCCGTCGCGCCGTGCCGTAAGAGAAGCCGATCATGGCGGCTCCGCAGAGCATCACGAACACATGCTGGCCGACGACGCTGGACGCAAGCGAACCTAGGGGCACCATCATCCCGACCATCGAGGCCCGGTTGAATCCGACGAGATGCACCCGGCCGGTCTCGGCAAACGAAGCGGCGATCCGTGAATGAGCCCACGAGTCGTTGTGAGGAATCCAGAGCGCACCGGCGGTGCCTGCAACAATCGCGGGGAGGACCACAAGGGCCACGATCAGGGCCGTCACGATGACGGCGTCGGTGTGATGTCCTCGTGCGCGCACGACGGTTTCCATGCTCATCTTGCGGTGTTGAGCAGGTCGAGCAGATAGCGGCCGTAGCCGGATTTCACCAGTGGCTGGGCTCGTTCCTGAAGCTGCTCATCTGTAAGGAGCCCCTGGCGCCACGCCACTTCCTCAGGAGAACCGACCTTGAGTCCCTGGCGGGACTCGACCGTGCGAATGAAGTTGGACGCGTCGTTCAGGTCGTGGAATGTGCCCGTGTCTAGCCACGCCGTGCCGCGCGGCAGGACCTCCACGTTGAGGCTGCCGCGTTCCAGGTAGGTGCGGTTCACGTCGGTGATCTCCAGCTCGCCGCGTGCCGACGGCTTGAGGCTCTTCGCAATCTCGACGACGTCGTTGTCGTAGAAGTACAGCCCGGGCACCGCATAGTTGCTCTTGGGCTCCTCGGGCTTCTCCTCCAGTGAGACGGCCTTGCCGGCGTCGTCGAACTCCACCACGCCGTAGGCGCTGGGGTCCGCCACCCAGTAGCCGAACACGGTGGCTCCGTCGACCTGGGTGTGACGGCGCAGCTGCTGGCCCATGCCGGGGCCGTAGAAGATGTTGTCGCCGAGCACAAGGGCGACGTGGTCGGTTCCGATGTGCTCCTCGCCGAGGATGAACGCCTGGGCAAGGCCGTCTGGGGAAGGCTGCTGCACATAGGTCAGAGAGACGCCGAACTGGGAACCGTCGCCGAGGAGGCGCTGGAACTGCTCCGCGTCGTGTGGGGTGGTGATGACAAGGATGTCGCTGATGCCCGCGAGGATGAGGGTGGACAGCGGGTAGTAGATCATCGGCTTGTCGTAGACGGGGACGAGCTGCTTCGAGATGCCGTGGGTAATGGGATGCAGCCGGGAGCCCGTGCCGCCGGCGAGGATGATGCCCTTCATGCTGTGATGCTATCGGGAGCAGAGGGTCCTGTCTGAGGGGTACGCACGGTGGGTGTACAGGATCCCCTCAGTGTGAGCAGAAGCCGGATATGATCACCCTGTGCAGCAAGTCGTCAGAGATGCCATCGCACGCGGTGTGGCTCCGATCCGCCGACGTCAGCCGTACGTGATCTGGGGAAATGAACCCATGAACGGTGGGAATTTTCTCTTCCTGTGGGTGACCGCGTGGGCTCGTCAACGGTCCACCGGGGTGAGTTGGCTTGTGAGGTACAAGCCCAAAATGGAACCGTGGCTCCAGGAATTCCCGCGACTTCGCGAACTGACGGTGACGGAGGACAAGGTTTCCTTCTTCCAGTCACGGACCGTGGAATGGGGTCACGAGATCAATGTGGATTTCCTCTACCCGGACCTGAAGCAGTTCTGCCGGGACATGCTCCTCCAGGGGTCGGCCTTCAGCGAGCGCTGGGGCACCGTCACGCCGGGGGCCACGGTGGTGAACGTGCGGCGCGGCGACTACTACAGCAACCCAGAATTCCGGCGTCATTACGGATTCGACGTTCGTGAATTCGTGCGGGTGGCGATCGAAGAAATCGACTCCCCGGGAGGGGCGCCGGTGGTCTTTGTCTCCGACGATCCCGACTGGTGCGTGACCCATCTGTCGGACCTGTTTGCGGGCGGCGATGTCCGGGTGATGCCTTCGCCACATGACATGTTCCAAGACCTGGCCCAGGTCTCGAGCGCGGATAACCTGATCCTGGCTAATTCTACATTTTCATACTGGGGCGGTTACCTCGCCTCCTCTCGACCCCCCGGGCAGCGACCGCGCAGGGTCGTAGCGCCGCTGTTTTTTGGACGCCACTATCCGTACTCTGAGTCCGCACTCCTCTTGCCGGAATGGCTCGCCGTGCCCGGGGACCGGTACGGGGAAGGAAGCGCCTGATGCCCCTCGGTCTCAATGTGCCGTCTACACCGGGCCCTCGGCTCGGATACGTGCTACCCGGTCCGATCCTCTCTTCCGGTGGCCTGGTTGCCATGGAGGCGCGCGGATTCTCGGGCCTGACTGAGCTGGCTCGCAGTTGGCCAGGACGGGTCATCGTCCTCGCGCCTGCGGTGAATGACATCCCCGAACCGCTCCCACTGGCCTACGTGACCGCAGACGTCGACAGCCTGGGTTTCGACATCGTCAAAGCTCAGCCCGTCCCGGCTGAGATCGATTCCCTGGGCCTGGACCTGACGCTGGGTCTCCTGGCACCCCATTGGAGAGGGATGACCGAAGCCCGTACGCCCGCAGTACTGACGGCCGAGGTGGACTACGGCATCCGTCTCGGCATCCACCGTGCGACGTCCTCCGGAATCCCGCTCGCTCGTGCAGCGGTCGGACTCCTTCGTGTCGAGGCCGGGTTACGCAGACAGGCTCGGAAAGCGAGATCTCTTCAGTGCAACGGACCTGCTGCCTTCCGGGCCTATGGTAAGCAGTCAGCCACCCCGCTGGCCTTCATGGACCATCGAATCTACGCCGCAGACGTCGCAGCCGCGCGTGCCGTTCGGGCATGGGACGGCGCGGGTCCTCTTCGCATGGCCTTCTCCGGTCGACTGGACCCGATCAAGGGCCCTGAGTACGCTCTTGAAGTCGCCCATCGGGCACGCCGGGCGGGTCTGCCGGTGGAGATGGCCTTTCTGGGGACCGGGCCAATGCGCGAGACACTGCAGGACCGCGCGGAAGGCTGGGTCCAGTTCCGTGGATTCCGCGACTACCGCACCGAGTGGCTGAACGACGTACGGGACACCGTCGACCTCATGCTGCTGCCCCACCTCCAGGGCGACCCGTCCTGTACCTACTTCGAGTCCCTGGGATCAGGTGCACCGGTGCTCGGCTACGCGAACGCCACGCTGAGCCCGCTCGTGCGGCGCCATGGTGTGGGCTGGGCGGTGCCGAGGGGAGACATCGACGGCATGGTGGAGATTCTGCGATCTCTCATCGATGACCCCGAGGCACTCCTTCGTGCACGGCAGGCAGGTCTCGACCTCGTAGCGACAAACGATTTCGAAACGACGACCCAGCGTCGCGCCGACCACCTGCTCCAACACATCGGCCCCGCTCCGCTCTAAGCGGGCCCTGTCCACCCTGGGGCCTGCCTTGGAGAGGCTCGTGCCCCCTCAGCTGGCCACTCGCTGCCCGATCATTCGAGCAAGGTGGGCGGCCGCGTGGGCCGGCGTCGCTGCGCCGCGCCAGCTGCCCTGAAACATTGCCAGCACCTCGCGTAATGGCATGCCGATGCGTGCGGCCCGTTTTGTCA
Source organism: Micrococcus sp. GPGPB33 (assembly GCF_037853785.1). Taxonomy (NCBI): domain Bacteria; kingdom Bacillati; phylum Actinomycetota; class Actinomycetes; order Micrococcales; family Micrococcaceae; genus Micrococcus; species Micrococcus sp. GPGPB33. The sequence continues at coordinate 107,437 of NZ_JAQMWO010000002.1, read as the reverse complement.
GCTCCCACTGATGTGATTGCGCAAGCTCCCTGGCCTCCTCCGATGTGCCGTGCTCCGCATTGCGCAAGGCCGCGAACATGGACCGGACAAAACGGGGACTGTCATGCGCGAACCCCACTGTGCCCAGAGAGGTTGTCAGGCGCCTGACGGCAACAAGGGGCTCCTCCGTGTAGGCGAAGCGATATCGCGCCGCTAGACGGGTGAGGAGCTCGAAGTCCTCGTAGAAGAGGTCCTCGGCGTAGCCGCCCTTCTCTCGAAGAACAGCTGTGCGCATGAAGAACGACGCTGCCGGGATCCAGTTGGACTCGATGAGACAGGCAAGGGTGTCCTCGCTGCGCCGTGGCTCGTCTGGCCACGGGAACTCGATGCGCGAGGACGGGTGGAGCACCGAGGAGTTCTCGTCGATCACCACGGCGTCGCTGTAGGCAAGAACGACATCATCTGGAGCGGTCCGCAGAAGATCCTCGTGGATCGCGATCCGATCCTCGCGCATAGTGTCGTCACCCGCGATGTAGGTGACGAATTCGGTGTCCACCTTGGCCAGCAGCCGGTTAAGGGTCGGGTTCAGGCCCATGTTGATGGCATTGGGATGGAATTCGAACGACGACGGGGCATCCGCGAGCCAGCGCCGGATCACCTCGGCAGTGCCGTCTCCTGGCGATGCGTCATCGGCGATGAGGACCCGAACCGGGGGAACGGTCTGACGTCGAATGCTCTCCAGGGTCTCGATGACGTAGGGAGCGTGGTTGTAGGCGACCACCAAAACGGTCGTGCCCGGGTTGTGTGGGTGCCTTGAGGAGCCCAGTCCCAGACCAATTCGCGGCTTGGTCTGCCGCCGGAGAACTCGATGGCGCGTCCACCCGTCGCAGAGTCCCCAAGCCGTCGCTAAGCGATCGACCGCGCCAGGCCAGTCGCGTGCCTTCAGCCCAGTGGCCATAGCGACCGTAGCCGCGCCCGCGCGGGCCAGTTCTGCGGTCGGTGCGGAGCCAAATTCGGGCACCGCATGCCAAGCGTCCCGCGCCGAAGCGGCCTCCGCAAGTGAACGTCCCGCCTGGGCCTGCGTGCGGACGCGGTCACGCCATGCGGAGGGCCGGGCGTAAATGATGCTCATGGCTCCGCAGTCCGTGATCGGCACGCCGGCGCGGTCGAGGCGGAAGGCTAGGTCGTTGTCCTCGCCGCCGCGGACGAGGGCCGCATCGAACCCCCCAACAGCTAGGAGGACGTCCCGTCGGGCGGCGAAGTTCCCGCCCATGAGGGCGGGCCCCATCGACCCCCGCCCTGCAGGACGTGGGGGGACTGGCACGGTCTCTGCCACCAGCATCTCGAGTTTCTCTGCGAGTGACTTGCCGGCGAGCTGTATGTCCTCCTTGACCACCACTCCACCGGTCACGACGGGGAAGTCGGCGAGGAACTCGTGAGCGAGCCGGCACCAGTCGGGGTGGACGACGTCGTCGTCGTCGCAGAACGCGAGTCTGTCGGCCGACGCCTCGCTGATGCCACGGTTTCGGGCGAAGGCCGCACCGCGATGTTCCTCGGCGTCGACCACGCGGACGGTCACGCCATCAGGCAGGGGCCGGAGAGCGGCGACATAGGATCGCAGCCACGCATTTCCTCCGTTGTCGCACAGCAGGATTTCCCTTGGCGGCGCATCGGTTTGAAACAGCAGAGCCGTGATCTGGTCCTTCAGGGGCTGTCCGCTGCGGTGGCAGGGAATGATGATTGACAGCCGCGGTGACTCCAACATGGCCCTCCATCGTCGACTGGGTGTGTCCTGAGACCTCTTGCCAGACTAGTGGGATCTTCTGGGCCTGAGGCGTCGTCCGGCCCGCACGCGCGGCATCGCCCGGGCAGGCGGCGATGGGTGAGCTGAAGCGCTCCAGATAGTGTGACCCCATGCGCATCCTCGTCACCGGCGGCGCCGGGTTCATCGGATCGAACTTCGTCCACCACGTCGTCCGCGAGACCGGGCACGACGTCGTCGTCCTGGACAAGCTGACCTACGCCGGCAACCGGGAGAACCTCGCCGGCCTGCCGGAGGACCGCGTCACTCTCGAGGTCGGGGACATCTGCGACGCGGCCCTGGTGGACCGCCTGGTCGCCGAGTCGGACGCCGTCGTGCACTACGCGGCGGAGTCCCACAATGACAATTCGCTGAACGATCCCTCGCCGTTCATCCAGACGAACATCGTCGGAACCTTCGTCCTCCTGGAGGCGGTCCGCAAGCACGGCAAGCGGTTCCACCACGTGTCCACGGACGAGGTCTACGGCGACCTCGAGCTGGACGACCCGGCGAAGTTCACGGAGACCACCCCGTACAACCCCTCCAGCCCCTACTCGGCCTCGAAGGCCGGCTCGGACCACCTGGTGCGCGCGTGGGTCCGCTCCTTCGGCGTGCAGGCCACGCTGAGCAACTGCTCCAACAACTACGGCCCGTACCAGCACGTCGAGAAGTTCATCCCGCGCCAGATCACCAACCTGATCGACGGCGTCCGCCCCCGCCTCTACGGCCAGGGCGTCAACGTCCGGGACTGGATCCACACGGAGGACCACTCCTCGGCCGTGCTGCGCATCCTCGAGCGTGGCGAGATCGGCCGCACGTACCTGATCGGTTCGGACGGCGAGAGGAACAACAGGGAGATCGTGGAGATCCTCCTCGAGCTCTTCGACCGCCCCGCGGACGACTACGACCTCGTGGCCGACCGCCCGGGCCACGACCTGCGCTACGCGATCGACAACACCGCCCTGCGCACCGAGCTCGGCTGGGAGCCGCAGTTCACGGACATCCGCGCCGGTCTGGCGGACACGGTCCGCTGGTACCGCGAGAACGAGGCCTGGTGGCGCCCGTCCAAGGACGCCGTCGAGGCCACCTACCGCGCCCAGGGCCAGTGAGGGGGCACCGCTGATGCGCATCACCGAGACCGCCATCCCCGGCCTGCTCGTCCTCGACCTCGACGTCCACGGGGACAACCGCGGCTGGTTCAAGGAGAACTGGCAGCGCGAGAAGATCCGCGCCCTCGCCGCCGAGCACCCCCGCCTCGCCTCGCTCGCCCCGGTGCAGAACAACATCTCCTTCAACGACGCCGTCGGCACCACCCGCGGCATCCACGCCGAACCGTGGGACAAGTACGTGGCCGTCGCCCACGGCCGGATCTTCGGCGCCTGGGTGGACCTGCGCGAAGGGCCGTCCTTCGGCGCCGTCGCCACCGTGGAGCTCGGCCCGGAGAAGGCCGTCTTCGTGCCGCGCGGGGTGGGCAACTCCTACCAGACGCTCGAGCCGGACACCGCCTACACGTACCTGGTGAACGACCACTGGTCCGCCGACGCGCAGGGCCGGTACACGTTCCTCAACCTCGCGGACCCGACGGCGGCCATCGCCTGGCCCATCCCGCTCGAGGACGCCGAGCTCTCGGACAAGGACCGCGCCCACCCGATGCTCGCGGACGTCACCCCCATGCCGCCCGCCCCGATCCTCGTGCTCGGCGCCGGCGGCCAGCTCGGCCGCGCCCTCGTGGCCCGCGCCGAGGCCGCGGGCATCCCCGTGGAGGCCCACGGCCGCGACACGTGGGACATGGCCGACCCGGCGTCGTGGCCGCGGGAGCACTTCCGCGGCCTGCGCGCCGTGGTCAACGCGTCCGCCATGACCGCCGTGGACGCCGCCGAGACGCCCGAGGGCCGGGCCCAGGCGTGGGCCGTCAACGCGACCGCCGTCGCCGAGCTCGCCCGCCGCTGCGCGGACGCGTCCGTGCCGCTGGCCCACGTGTCCACGGACTACGTGTTCGACGGCGCCCTCCCCGTGGGGCAGGAGCACCCGGTGGACCACCCGCTCGCGCCGCTGGGCGTCTACGGCCAGTCGAAGGCCGCCGGCGAGGCCGCGGTGCGCACCGTGCCGCGGCATTGGATCGTCCGCACCTCCTGGGTGATCGGGGAGGGGAAGAACTTCGTGGCCACCATGGCCTCCCTCGCCGAGCGCGGGATCGACCCGGCCGTCGTCACCGACCAGCACGGCCGCCTCACCTTCGCCGACGACCTCGCCGACGCCCTGCTGCACCTGGTCACCACGGACGCGCCCACGGGCACGTTCCATATGACCAACAGCGGCGACGTGGTCACCTGGCACGACGTCGCCCGGTGGGTCTTCGAGGACACCGGCCACGACGCCGCGCGCGTCTCCGCCACGACCACCGCCGCGTACCTGGCCGGCAAGGAGGGCGTGGCCCCGCGGCCGACCAACAGCGCCCTCGACCTCGGACCCCTGGCCGCCGTCGGCTACACCGCCCCGGACCAGCGCGAACGCCTGCGGGACCACCTGTCAGAAATGACGGGTGGTACGCGCTGATACTCTTGCAGAAATCGCGTCTGCTCAGAGAAAATACATCTGGCATACATCGCCCCCCGAAAGGCCCCGTCATGAACGCTCGCTCTGTTTCCACCCCCGCGTCAGGCCCGAGCCGGCGCGCCGTCGCCACCGGTCTGGCCTGGTCTGTCCCCGCCGTCGCCATGGTCTCGGCGGCACCGTCCTTCGCCGCTTCGCCGCGCAAGGATCCCGGCATCAACGGCTGGGTGCAGGTTACGTACCCAAAGCTTAGCAATTGCAACCGTAGGCTTGAGGTGAATTCGGCGCCCTCCGGCGGGGGCCGCACGCCCGACGGCGCGCCCTGGGGGCTCTACCTCTACGACGTCTCCAAGGACGCCAGCTACAGCGGCGCCAAGCTCGTCTACTGGGTGCGCGGTGACCACGTCAAGCAGAACAAGATCACCTGGAGTGCAGGCGCCCAGCATTCCGCGAAGTGGGGGCGTCCTGAGACGGGTGATCCGCAGACCAAGGCCGACGGTTTCATGTACACCCCCTACACCTGGACGTACACCGGCACCATCGACCCGAAGAACGTCAAGGATGACGGGCGGCTCTACCTCGAGAACTTCCATGTGCACACCAGTAGCTTCTCTCAGATGGAGGGGGGCAGGTGCGTGCCCCTGGACTACTGGGCGTACCGGGAGATCGTCGTGGATCCGGACGGGCCCAACGGCCCGCGGTCGCCCCAGACCCTGCACTTCGAACGCCGCAACGGCGACAGCGGCCCCTACCCTCCCCGCGCTCAGGGGCGTTCGGCAGCCACGCCGGATGCCGAGGACGCGGCGCAGGTGCAGAGTCACAGCCTCTGAGCCGACCCGCCCCCGTCGCGTGGGTGCAACCCTGTCCGGGTTGCCCAGGCGAGGGAGCGCGCGCTCAGTGATCGACGAGGTCGCCGCCAGTACTGGCCGGCGTGCACAGACGTAGTGGGGCCCCGCACCGGACGGTGCGGGGCCCCAGCGCGTGGAGGGGACTGGCGTCAGCCCTTCTTCGCGCGTGCGGCCCGACGGGACTTCTTTCCGCCCTTGCCGGCCGTGCCGGTGCCCTGCAGGTACTTGTCATGGGACTTTTGGTACGTGCTCGCGTACCCGTAGCCGTAGGAGTAGCCGCCGCCGCGCTGGGAGCGCGCGACGCCGTTCATGACGACGCCCAGCAGATGCGCGTCCACCGCGGAGAGATTCTCCACAGCCGCCTCCAGGTGGTCCTTGCGGGTCCGCCCCTGACGCACCACGAGCACAGTCCCGTCCACGGCCGTGGCTAGGAGGGAGCCGTCCGTGACGGGCAGCAGGGGAGGGGAGTCGACGATGACGAAGAAGTCCTCCGATGCCAGCTTCAGCAGGGCCCGCATGCGCTTCGAGCCCAGCAGCTCCGACGGGTTCGGGGGCGTCCGGCCGGCGGGGAGCAGCGTGAGGTTCGGGATGCCGGTGGCCGCGAGGGCGTCGTCCGGCTGCACCTCACCGGCCAGCACCTCGGAAAGGCCCACGTCGCCTGCCACCTGGAAGAGGTCGTGCTGCCGGGGCCGCCGCAGGTCGGCGTCCACCACGAGCACCCGTTCGCCGGCCAGGGCCAGGGCGCGGGCCAGGTTCGATGCGACGGTCGACTTGCCCTCGGAGGGGTCCGCGCTCGTGAACGAGACGACGCGGGGCGGCTCGTCGACGGAGACGAACTTGAGATTGGTGCGCAGCGCCCGGATGGCCTCGCCGGCCCGGGGGTCGAGGTCCACGGCCTCCTCGCCCGTGCGGGTCAGGGACGCGTTCTCCGGGACGGCCCCGATGACGCCGGCGCCGGTGATCTCCTTCACGTCGGCGCGGCTGCGCACCTTCACGTCCAGGAGGCGGCGGAGCACGGCGATGGCGAGTCCCGCACCCAGTCCGGCCACCGCGCCCAAGAGGACGTTGCGCCGGGTGTCAGGGCTCACGGGGGCAGAGGGCACGCGGGCATCGGACAGCGGCACGACCTCCAGCGGGCTGTTCTTGTCCACGTCCGCCGCCACGTCCGCCGTCGCCTGCAGTGCACTGTTCGCCAGCTGCGCGGCGGTCTCGGGATCCGTCGAGGTGGCGGTCACCTTGATCATGCTGGACTCGGGGACGAGCACCGCGGAGAGCGAGCCGTCGCCGTCCTGCCCCGTGTCCTGTGCCACGCGTTCACGCACGGCCTCGCTGTTGATCAGGGCGACGTAGGCCTGAGCCCGGCTCTCGGCGGGCAGGTTGCTGGTGATGAGGCTCTGATCTGCAGCCCGGGCGGCGAGGAACCCCTGAGATTCGGACGCGTAGATCCGGGGCTGCAGTGCGGAGTAGCCCCAACCCAACAGACCCCCCACGAGGGCTGCTGCCAGGAGCAGCAGGAGGTTGGCGCGCAGGAGGCGGAAGAAGTCGACGATCGTCACGGGGCACCTCGGGGGTCATGGACGGGGATGCGCGGGCCGTTGTGGCCAGGAAACGCACAGGTCCACGGTACCAACACCCACCGTGCGCTCTGAGGCCCCGAGGACGAGGCCCGCCACCGCGCTACGCTGAGCCGAGTATTGCCCGGCGTCCACGAAAGGTTCCGCACCATGCGCCCGAGCACGCCCCGTGACCGGACGGCTGCCCGCGCCATGGGGGCCGTCGCGCCACCCGAGGCCCGGCCTGCCAGGCGTCACCCCTCACTCGGCCTCTTCCCGGACGGTCAGGCCGCGTGGACCCGCTCCCCGTGGAACCCCTTGGTCACGCCGGCCTCACCGCGGCTGTTCGAGGCCGTGCTGGCCATCGGCCTGGTGATGGATGCGTTCACCGCTCCCGGCCTGCCGATCCCGTTCGCGGAGTTCTCCGCCATCCTTCTGCTGCTCCTCGCCTCATTCCGGCAGCCCCGCCGGGACCTCTCCCACTACGGCGTGCTGGCCCTCGTCGCACTGGCCCTGGTGGCGTATCTCGTCGCGGTGACCGTGCACAACGACCTCGACCCCACGCGTCGCGCCACGAGGATCACGCTCCTGATCCTGCTGATCTACGCCATCGCCAGCGAGAGGATCGACATCAAGGGCGTCCTCTACGGGATGACGGCCGGCGCACTGATCAACGTGCCCCTCTTCTACGCGGGCCTGGCCCCGGACACCTACGGCGGCTACCTCACCGGGTTCCTGGGGGACAAGAACGTCTCCGGCCTCTTCTACGCGCTCCTGCCCGTGCTGCTCGTGGCCACCATGCAGCGCCTGGGCCCCAAGCTCCTCGTGCTGGGCGCCGGCTTCGCCCTGACGTTCCTCACCGGCTCGCGGACCTCGATGGCCGGTCTGCTCTGCGCCGTCGTGTGGATCCTCGTGAGCCCCTACCTGGGGCGGGTCCTCCGTATCGCACTCGCCGTCGTCATGGGCTGGTTCGTCAGCTGGGCCGAGGAGAACCTGGCCGACCTCGGCATCTTCGGAGACCGCACGGGCACGGACTGGTTCCGGGCCGAGATCCAGCAGGCGTCCGCGGAGAAGGTGGCCGACACCTCGTTCTTCGGCCAGGGGCTCTCCACCGCCTTCGTCGATCTGGACAACGTGACCATGTTCTTCCACAACTCCTATCTGGGGTTGCTGGTGGAGGGCGGCTGGCCGTTCCTGATCGTGGTGGTGGGCGCCTACCTGTGGCTGTGCCTGCGGCCCTTCGCCCGGACGCACCGATCGCCGTCGCGGGTGGCCGTCGAGGCCGCCGCGGTCATCATCCTGGTCACCTCCCTTCAGCTCGGTGAGGTGTTCATCACGATCTTCGGTGCCATCGTGCTCGGCTGCGGCCTGCTGCTGAGCGCCCAGGAGGACGACGAATCCCACGGCGCGTCTGCGGGTGAGCGGGCTCACCGCCGCAAGCTGGACCGCATCGTGGAGCGGTCCCGGCGCGCGGGCGTCTGAGCCGGCCCGCCGGCGCCGGTGCTATCCTGTCCAGGTTGCCCAGGCGAGGGAGCGCGCGCTCCGTGATCGACGAGGCCGCCGCCGCGCGTCAGCATGCTGACCCGCTGCGGCACTGAAGCCCCCTCCTGGCCGCATCCCGCGCCGCCCCCGGTTGCGCGGCCGAGACCCCCACAGGAGGACGCATCATGTCTGACCAGCTCAAGATCAAGGTCACCCGCCGCACCGACTTCGGCAAGGGTGCCGCCCGCCAGGCCCGCCGCGCCGGCCTGATCCCCGCCGTCGTCTACGGCCACGGCCAGGAGCCCGTGCACCTGCTGCTGCCGGCCCAGGAGACCACCCTGGCCGTCCGCAACCCCAACGCCCTGCTCACCGTCGTGAACGAGGCCGGTGAGGAGCACCTGGTCCTGCCCAAGGACATCCAGCGCCACGCCATCAAGGACACCGTGGACCACCTGGACCTCATCGAGGTCCGTCGCGGCGAGAAGGTCGTCGTCGAGGTCACCGTGCAGGTCGAGGGCGAGGTCGCCCCCGGCACCGAGTACGTGCTGGACTACGCCACCGTGCCGGTCGAGGCCGACGCCACCGACCTGCCCGAGGTCGTCACCATCTCCATCGAGGGCCGCGAGGCCGGCGACCACGTGTACGCCCCGGACGTGCAGGTCCCGGCCGGCGCCACCCTGCAGCTCGAGGACGACATCGTCATCGCCACCGTCAACGAGGTCGTCGAGCAGGACCTTGGCGACGAGTCCGTGCAGGAGGAGCAGGCCGCCGAGTCTGCCGAGGGCGAGTCCGAGGGCTCCGAGGCCTGATCACGCCATGACGACGGGGACCACGCTCATCGTCGGGCTCGGCAATCCCGGGCCCGAGTACGAGCGCACCCGTCACAACGTCGGCCAGATGGTGGCGGATGAGCTCGCCTCCCGCATGGGGGTCGGGTTCACCCGCCACCGGGCCGGCGCCGTGGTGGCCACGGGTCGCCTCGGCATCGGGGGGCCGCGCGTCGTGCTCGCGAAGTCCACCGGCTACATGAACGTCTCCGGGCGCCCCGTCTCCGCGCTGGCGTCCTTCTACGGGATCGGACCCGAGGACCTCGTGGTGGTCCACGACGAGCTGGACATCCCGTTCGACACCCTGCGTCTCAAACGCGGCGGGGGAGAGGGCGGCCACAACGGCCTGAAGTCCATCACCGCCTCGCTCGGCACGAAGGACTACGCCCGCGTGCGCGTCGGCATCGGCCGCCCCCCGGGCCGCATGGACGTGGCTGACTTCGTGCTGCGCCCCTTCACCAAGCCCGAGCAGGACGTCCTGCCGCTGCACGTGGACCGCGCGGCGGACGCCGTGGAGAAGCTCGTCACGGACGGACTCGAGGCCGCCCAGCAGGCGTTCCACTGACCTTCCACCCCGCGGCGTCGACGACGCGCGGGCCGTCCGGGTCTCAGTCCGCGAGGCTCACGGCGCGGGCCAGGGCATCCGCGATGGTCTCCAGGGCAGGATCCATGATCTGGATCATCTCCGCGTACCCCTCCACCGGCCCGCGGAACGGGTCCACGACGTCGAGGGGCTGGGCGGTCGACCGCGCGAGGGCCCGGTGGCGGGCCGCCTCGGCGGCGAAGGCACGCACTCCGCGACCGGCCGGGATCCAGTCCCGCCCGTCCCGCTGGTCCATCGCGCGGACCAGCGCCGCGAGCTCCAGCACGGTGAACACCCGCGCGACGGCCTGCGGCACTTCTTGGAGTGCGAAGCGCATGTGCTCCTGAGCCGCGGCCAACACGAGATCCGCCTCCTCGACCATGAACGGCTGCAACGCGGCGGGACGGTGGCCTTCCAGCCCGGTGACGCCGGCCTCGGCGCCGAGCCGCACGAGCGGCGGCGGCACCGTCAGGGCCTGGTTCGGCTGGGAGCCGGCGCTGCCGACCTCCACCCGGCCGGGGACCAGAGCCGCCAGCCGGCCCTGCAGGGCCCGGCTCGCATAGGCCGAGCGGCACACGTTGCCGGTGCACACGATGAGCACGGCGTCCGGCGCCGGCAGCGCCCGACGTCCCCGCCGGGCCGGCGGAGCCGAGCTCGACAGCGCCGGGCGACGGGAGAACGAGATCAACCGCGCGTGGCTCCGTCGTCACGCTCGAGCCACGAGGACAGCGCCCGGGCCTGGTGATTGACGACCTTGCCCACCATCGGCTCGGCCTTCGCCGCGAGCTTCGAGCCCACCAGCGGGATCCGGCAGACGAGGGTGCCGTCCACGGAGAACTGGGAACCCTCACCGGCGGCGGTCAGACGGAGGGAGCCGTCCGCCGTCGCCTTGGCGGAGGGCACGGTGATGGTGGTGGTGCCGGCGCGGGAGCCGTCCGCGGCGGGCGCGTCCCAGCGCTCCACCTGCTCTACCTGGAGGGCGGAGCCGATGAGCTTGCGGGCCATGTCCGGGACCCGGTCCGGGATGCGGTCCGCGGGCAGGGAGCGCACGGCGGTGACGGTCATCGCGCCCTCCGGGGATCCCTCCACGGAGAACGAGACCAGGGAGCCGCCGAAGGACTCGACCATGGAACGGTGGAAGTCCTCGGACGCCAGGGCGGCTGCCACGGCCGCCGGCGGGTGCGGGATGGACTGCTGAGCGGAAAAGGCCACGGTGTCTCCTCGGGGTCAAGTCGGGCCGCGCCCGGCGGGCCGTGCGTGGGCCGGCGCCGGTTCGCCGACGGCGATGGGCGTCCATCCCTCACCTTATATGCTGGCCTCCGCGACCCGGGCCCCGTGCACGGCGCCGGGACCGGCCGCGCGACCCCTCGTGAACCCCCTGGAAGGTGTGTCCGCCATGTCGGCACTCTGGGCCGTGGCCCTCATCATGCTCCTGAGCGGGACGGCGAAGCTCCGTTCCGGCGAGGACGTGCAGGCCACGTTCACCCGACTCAGGGTGCCCCGCCCGTTCGCGGCCCCCGCCCTGGCGCGCGCGTTCCCCTGGCTCGAGCTGCTGCTCGCCGCCGCCCTCCTGCAGCCCTTCACCCTGCTGCGTCCCGTCGTCGGCCTGGTGGCCGTGGCCCTCTTCGCCGCCTTCCTCGCGCTCGTGGTCCGGGCGAAGGACGACGGCGTCTCGTGCGGCTGCTTCGGGGAGGCCTCGGCCGCCCCGATCTCCCGCACCACGGTGGTCCGCAACGTCGTCTTCCTGGTGCTCGCCGTCCTGGCCCTGGTGGAGGGGATCGTCTCGCTGGCGGTGCACGGCGCGGGCCTGGCCTGGCAGCCGCTCACCGCCTTCGGCGCCGGGGCGTGGGCGTGGGCCCTGCTCGTGTCCGTGCTGCTCGCGACCGCCGCGTTCCTGGCCGGGCGCGAGTCCGTCCCGGCCGCACCCGACGCCGCCCCGGCGACGCCCACGCCTGAGGCCCCGGCCGCCGTCGACCCGGTCGACGGTGCCGAGCCCGAACGCCACCCGTTCCCGGACGCCGTCGTGGTCGCGGACGGCGAGTACACCGGTCTGCACCGGCTGGTCGCGGACGGGGCCGTGGTGGCCCTGCGCCTGTCCACGGGGTGCGGCTCCTGCGCGCGGGTGATCGAGCGGCTGGACGAGTTCAAGGACGCGCTCGGGCCGGTCCGGCTGCGGGTCCTCATGCCCCAGCACGCCCCCGGCGCCGAGGGGGCGATCCACAGCGGCGCCGTCGACGCGTCGCTCGTGCTCGCCGACCCGGCCGGCGCCGCCTCGCAGGCCCTCGGCCTGCACTCGTTCCCCACCGCGGTGCTGCTCGGCACGGACCGGCTCACCGCCGGCGGCCCGGTGGGCGGCGCCGACGACGTCCTCGCCTTCCTCGAAGAGATCCGGGAGATCATGACCACCGAACTGCCCGCCGCCACCCCGGAGGTCCGCGCATGAGCGCCCCCGAGACCACCCCCGTCCTCGCCCCGCTGCTGCCGCGCCTGCGCGCCGAACGCGCCATCGAGGCGGCCGCCGCCTCCGCCGCCCGGCCGCTCGAGGCCCGGGGCGTCGAGCTGGAGATCGGGCTGCCCGACGGCGCCCGCGCGCCCCTGCTGACCGTCCTCGCCGAGGCGCTGGCCGAGGGCCACGGCGAACGCGCCGCCGTCCTCGTGGTCACCGCGACCACCCGCGAGGCCGAGGACCTCGTGACCGACCTGGCCGCCTGGGCCCCCGCCGGTGCCGCCGCGATGTTCCCGTCCTGGGAGACGCTGCCGCACGAGCGCCTGTCCCCGCGCTCGGACACCGTGGGCGCGCGCCTGGCCGTGCTGCGCCGCCTCGCCCACCCGGAGGAGCATGCGGAGGGCCCGCTGCGCGTCGTCGTCGCCCCCGTGCGCGCCGTGCTGCAGCCCCTCGTGGCCGGGCTCGGCGAGCTGAGCCCCGTGACCCTGCGGACGGGGGAGGAGCGGGACTTCGACGGCGTGGTGGCCGCGCTCGCGGACGCCGCCTACTCGCGCGTGGACATGGTCAGCCGGCGCGGCGAGTTCGCCGTGCGCGGCGGGCTGATCGACGTGTTCCCGCCCACCGAGGACTACCCCGTGCGCATCGAGTTCTTCGGGGACGAGGTGGAGCAGATGCGCTGGTTCTCCGTGGCGGACCAGCGCTCCCTCGAGGACACCACCCAGGACGGCTCGGGCCACCCCTCCGAGCTGTACGCGCCCCCGTGCCGGGAGCTGCTGATCACGGACCACGTGCGCCGGCGCGCGAAGGAGCTGATCCCGGTCATGCCCGCCGCCGCGGACATGCTGGACCGCATCGCCGAGGGCGTGGCCGTGGAGGGCATGGAGTCCCTCTCCCCGCTGCTGGCCGAGGCCATGACGTCGCTGCCCCGCATGCTGCCCACGGGCTCGCTGACCGTCCTCGTGGAGCCCGAGCGCCTGCGCGGCCGCGCCGACGACCTGCTGGCCACCAACGAGGAGTTCCTCCAGGCCGCGTGGGCCGGTGCCGCGCAGGGAGCGGTCGCCCCGGTGGACGTGGCCGGGGCGGACCAGTCCGCCGCGGGCGGCTTCCTCACCGTGGCCGAACTCCGCGCGGCCGCCCTCGAGCAGGACCAGGGGTTCTGGTCCGTCACCGCGCTGGTCTCGGACGACGAGCTGCTGCCCGACGCCGCCACCCTGCGCGCCACCCTCGGCGTCCCGCAGACCTTCTCGGGCGACATCGAGGCCATGGTCGCGCACACCCGCGTCCGGCTCGCGGAAGGGTGGCATGCCGTGGTCCTCACCGACGGCCCCGGCTCCGCCCGCCGTCTCGCCGAGCTCAACGCGGAGGCCGGCCTCACGGCCTCCGTGGTGGACGGGCCCCTGCCCGCCGACCTCGCCCCGGGGCGGGTCTCCATCGCGACGGCGCCCGTCGGCTCCGGCTTCACGATCCCGGACGCGCAGATCGCCCTGATCACGGAGCACGACCTCTTCGGCCGGCACCGCACCGCGGGCACGCGCGCCCCCGGGGCGCGGCTGGCCCGGAAGCGGCGCAACGCCGTCGACCCGCTGACCCTGCAGCCCGGCGACCACGTGGTGCACTCCCAGCACGGCATCGCCCGCTTCGTGGAGCTGCAGCGCCGCAAGGTCACCGGCGGCCCGCGCACCGCCCCCGGCGCCGAGGAGTCCTACCGCGAGTACCTCGTACTTGAGTACGCGCCCTCGAAGCGCGGCGCCCCCGGCGACCGGCTGTTCGTGCCCACCGACCAGCTCGACCTGATCTCCTCCTACGTGGGCGGGGAGACGCCGTCGCTGTCCAAGATGGGCGGCTCGGACTGGGCCCAGACCAAGTCCAAGGCCAAGCGCGCCACCCGCGAGATCGCCGGCGAGCTCATCCGTCTGTACTCGGCCCGCATGGCCTCGCGCGGCCACGCGTTCGCCCCGGACACCCCGTGGCAGGGCGAGCTGGAGGAGGCGTTCCCGTTCATCGAGACGCCGGACCAGCTGACCACCATCGAGGACGTCAAGAAGGACATGGAGGCGGCCGTGCCGATGGACCGGCTCGTCTCCGGTGACGTCGGCTTCGGCAAGACCGAGGTGGCCGTGCGCGCCGCGTTCAAGGCGGTGCAGGACGGCAAGCAGGTGGCCGTGCTCGTCCCGACGACGCTGCTCGCCCGTCAGCACCACCAGACGTTCTCCGACCGGTTCGCCGGCTTCCCCGTGAAGGTGGCCGCGCTCTCCCGGTTCCAGACCGCCAAGGAGTCCAAGGAGGTCGTCGAGGGGCTCGCGCACGGCGAGGTGGACGTGGTGATCGGCACCCACCGGCTGCTCTCCGACCAGGTGCAGTTCAAGGATCTGGGCCTGGTGATCGTGGACGAGGAGCAGCGCTTCGGTGTCGAGCACAAGGAGGCGCTGAAGAAGATGCGCACCAACGTGGACGTGCTCGCCATGTCCGCCACGCCCATCCCGCGCACCCTGGAGATGTCCCTCACCGGCATCCGTGAGACCTCCACGCTGGCCACCGCCCCGGAGGAGCGCCACCCGGTGCTCACCTCGGTGGGCCCGTACTCGGACCAGCAGGTCACCGCGGCCATCCGCCGCGAGCTGATGCGCGAGGGCCAGGTGTTCTACGTGCACAACCGCGTCACCACCATCGACAAGGTGGCCAAGCGCATCGCCGAGCTGGTGCCGGAGGCGCGGATCGCCGTCGCCCACGGCAAGATGAGCGAGGCCCGGCTCGAGCAGATCATGGTGGACTTCTGGGAGCGGAAGTTCGACGTGCTCGTCTCCACCACGATCATCGAGACCGGCCTGGACATCGCCAACGCCAACACCCTGATCGTGGAGGACGCCCACCGCTACGGCCTCTCGCAGCTGCACCAGCTGCGCGGCCGCGTGGGCCGTGGCCGCGAGCGGGCGTACGCGTACTTCCTGTACGACCCGCAGAAGCCCCTGGGCGAGGTGGCCCTCGAACGGCTCAAGGCCGTGGCCACCCACAACGAGCTCGGCGCGGGCATGCAGCTGGCCATGAAGGACCTCGAGATCCGCGGCGCCGGCAACCTGCTGGGCGGGGAGCAGTCCGGCCACATCGCCGGCGTGGGCTTCGACCTCTACCTGCGGATGGTGGGCGAGGCCGTGGCCGACTTCAAGGGCGAGGAGGACACCGCGCCCGCCGAGGTGAAGGTGGAGCTGCCGGTCAACGCCCATCTGCCGCACGACTACGTGCCGGGGGAGCGGCTGCGCCTGGAGATGTACCGCAACCTCGCCCAGGCCGCGGACGACGCCGCCGTGGACGCCGTGGTGGAGGAGCTCAAGGACCGGTACGGCCCGCTGCCGGAGCCGGTGGAGGCACTCGTCGCCGTCGCCCGGTTCCGCAACCGGGCGCGGGCCGCGGGCGTCACCGAGGTGATGCTGCTGGGGCAGAACGTGAAGTTCGGGCCCGCCGCGGACCTGCCGGAGTCCCGTCAGATGCGCCTGACCCGCATGTACAAGGGCGCCCAGGTCAAGCCGGCCCTGAACGGCGTCCTCATCCCGCGTCCCAAGACCAAGCCGGTCATGGGTCAGGACCTCGTGGACGTCCCGCTGCTCGAATGGGCGCAGCAGGTCGTCGACGCGATCTTCGCGCCGGAGGGCTGAGCCGGGTCAGGCCGTCCGCACGCGGACGAGGACGCCGTGTGCCTCGAGCATCTCGAGGAAGGCGTGGACGTCGGCCGCGACGTCGGCGGGGGCGAGACCGAACGCGTCCGCGACCTGGACCGTGACGTCCGCCGCCGACAGCGGCGCCGGCGGATCCGCGACCAGGTCGTCCTCCGGGGTGCGGCCGCCCACGAGGACGTCCCAGATCACGTCGCCCGAGGCGCTCAACAGCAGCGGCTGACCGGCCTCGAGCGTCATGACGGCGGCCTGGCCGCCGGCGGTGCGGGCCCACGCGATGTCGGGGGCGAGCGCCCAGCCCTCGGCGGTCTCAACGGTCACGGCGCACCGCCTTCGTCCAGGCCCAGCCGGCGAGTGCACCGAGCCGGGCGCGCTGTTCGCGCCACAGGTCCGCGCGGGTGACAGGCCGGCCCAGGCGCATCTGCAGATGGGGGCGGTTCACCGGGATCGTGCGGGCCACGAGGACGGCCCGCTGCCGCGCGGTGGCGGCCGACTGCCACCGGGTGCGGAACAGCTCGAGACCGCTCTGGCTCTCGTGCAGCGCCGCGAAGAGGGCCCGCTGCCGGGTGTCGACGCCGTCGGTGGCCTCGCCCGTGGCGACCTGCCAGGCCGCACTCGCGTCCAGCCGGTGGGCTTCCTGGCGAAGGGCGGCCCAGCACTCGGCGGGGAGGGATTCCCGGATGTGCCGGACGTCGCGGCCACCGCGGAACGGGTCGCGGGCCGCGTGGACGATCACGACGAGCCGCTGGTGGCGCGGGCTCGGCACCGGGACAGACCGGCCGGCGATCACGAGGTGGACGTGCTCGCTCCACAGGGCGTCGAAGGCCGCCTCGGGGGACGCGCCGAGGCCGGGGAAGAGCCGATGCACGTCCACATACCCCAGCTGGTCGTGCCAGAGCGTGGCCGCGTGCTGGAAGATCGATCCTTCCGAGAAGGTGGCGACCGGTTCCCAGCCGTGGGAGCGCAGGAGTGCGATGACGGCGGCGGCATCGGCCGGGTGGACCAGCAGGTCCACGTCCGAACTGCGGCGGTGCTCGGGGTAGACGCCGGGCTCGGTGGCGTAGCCCTTGAGGTGCAGGCCCCGGATGCCGGCCCGGTCCAACAGATGCGTGATGCGGGCGTGGGCGAGGCGGACGCGGACCTCGAGGTCCAGGGACGGCGGGGCGGCCGGTCGCTGTCCCGTCGCACGTTCCCCCATGGCCGCGAGCTTAGTCGACCGAAAGGAGGGCCGGCGGTGACTGTGCCGGATGCCCGGTGCAAAGTTAAAGGGGGTTCAGGTGGATTCGTGGACTGACGGCGCGAGACCCGCACGCTCCCGGGTGCTCCGTGTTGACGTACCATCCATGAACGCGTGGCAGGACTCGCGATGAGCTGCGCGACCTGTCTAGATCCACCTGCAGAGTTCCATTCTCATGTTCACCGAGCATGCCGTTCCCGGCGATCGTCCCCCTGCCGCAGGGCATCCCAGACCTGGACTGGTTGCGCTAATGGGCGCGGACCGCGGGCTTCATCGGTCTTGTTGACTGCATCGCCCGCGGTCGGCTCAGTCGCCGCTCGCTCTGGTGCGGACGCGGCGGTGGAAGGTGGCCCTGCTCGTCACCGCCGCGGTGTGCGTCTTCCTCACGGGCCCTGCACCTCCATGGCGGGCTTGGCGTGCGCCGTCCTGTGGCTCTGGTCGACGCCGCAGATGGGGGTGGCGTCGTGCTCGTCCTCGCCATCCTCGGCGCCTACGCATTCTTAGGCTGCGCCTGTCCGCCCCCCGGCTGCGCACCCCTGCGCGTGGCAGTGGAGGCGGCCCCGTCCCCGATCTCTGACGCCGGCCGGTCAGGCGCCCGTCGGCTCCTCGTCCACGACGTCCCCGTCGAGGGCCCGGGCGATCTCCCACGCCAGCAGCTCGACGATCGGCTGCGCGGTCTGCGCCATCGCGGCGTAGCCCTCGGCGGGGCCGCGGAACGGGTCCGGCAGATCCGCGTCCGGTCGCTCCCCGTGGGCGATCAGGCGGGAGCGCAGCTCCGCCAGCGCCGTGACGAGCGCGGTGACGCCCGCGCCCGGAGGGACCGCCGCGGCGAGCTCCTCGCCGTGGTCGCGCAGGAGGGTGCCCATGCCGAGGATCGTGAAGGTCCGGCGCACCGCCGCGGGGTCCTCGCGCAGCACCTCGTCCAGGTGGTCGTCCGTCGCGGTCAGGACGAGGTCCTGGTCCGCCAGCGAACGCCCGGTCAGCTGCTGCGGCCGATGCTGCGTCAACGCGGCGCGGACTCGGCGGCTCGGCGCGAGGTCGAGCAGCGGACCGGGGACGGTCAGCGCCTGGTTCGGCTCCGTGCCCGCGCTCGTGACCTCCGCGCGGCCCCGGTCGCCGAGCAGGGCGTTGAGCTGCGCCTGCAGCGCGTACTCCACGTAGGCGGAGCGGCAGATGTTGCCCGTGCACACGACGAGGACGCGGGCGCTCGGCAGGGGGCCGGGGGCACGGGCGGCCGGGTGGGGGCGGAACGCCGGGCCGAGCCGGAACTCGGCGAGGCGATCCTCCCGCGCCGTGGAGGCCGCCGGGGCGCCGGCGTCACCGCCGTCACCCGCCGGGTGGCCGCCGTCGCGGGCCGGCACCTCGGGCTCCTCCGGCGTCGGCGGCAGGAACGGATTGCGGATCGGGGGGCGATGATCCCTGCTCATGGGTGTGTCCTCTCCGAGGCGGTCGTGACGCGCGGCAGCGCGGACGTGACGGGGTGCGGGGGATCCACGTGTCGCAGGCGGTGCACCGGGTGCCAGCGGCGGCGCGCCCCCGTGAACGGCTTGGACAGGGGGGTGGCGAGCAGGGCGAGGCCTGCCAGCCAGCTGAGGGCGAGCGCGAGGGCGAACTTGGCGGCGTTGTCCTCCACGCCGTGCCGCGTGACCCACATCAGCACCCAGCCGTGCAGCAGCACCACCACCGTGCCCGTCCGGACCAGGGCGGTGATGGCGCGGCGCAGGGCCTGACCCGTCCCGGTGCGTCGGGCGAAGGAGCGCAGCAGCCCCTCCACCGTGGAACCGAACACGAGCACCATCCCCGCGGACATCAGGACGCCCACGGCGGGGGTGAGCACCGGCGTGCCGAAGCCGCCGAATTTGATGTTGGGCGGCTCCAGGCCCAGCCGGACCGCGACCAGCCCGAGCAGCACCAGGCCGACGCCGATGAGCGTCCGATGGCGCCGCACGTGCGGCTGGACGCGGCGGCGGAACGTCTCGCCGCTGAGGACGAACAGCAGGCAGGGCAGGGCCAGCCCGACGCCCAGTGGCGTGCGGGCGATCGCGGAGTCCGGCACGAAGTGGGCCAACGCGAGCCCGGCCAGGCCCACGGCCCAGGCGACGGCGGACGGGAAGCGCTCGAGGAATCGGCGCAGCACCGTGGTGAAGAACAGGACGGAGATGAACCAGAACGCCCACCACGGGGGCTCCTGGTCCGCGCCCCCGTACCAGCCGGTGAGCATCAGGCGCCGCAGCAGGTCGGGGTCGTCGCCGAACCACGCGAACGCGGCCACGGACATGAGCGCCGCCCACACCAGGTAGGGCACCATCAGGCTCCGGAAGCGGCCCCGCACGTCCGTGGCCCAGGGGCGGCCGCGCGTCCAGAAGTAGCCGGTGAGGAAGAAGAACAGCGGCATCCGCCAGATCTCCAGGTACCGGCTGAAGGTGAGGTCCGTCAGGTACGCATGACCCAGCACCACCGCCGCGATGGAGACAAGCCGAAGGGCGTCCACCCCCGTGTTGCGGGTGGACGCCCTTCGGCGCGCGGCGGCCGGACGACCGGTGTCAGCGATCCTCGGCTCCGGGATGGCTCAGCGGTGCGCGGCGCCGGTCTCGACCGCGTGGGCGCCGGCGGCGTGCTCGACGGCGGGACGGGTGTGGATGGCGGTGGTGTCCACGGTGTCGCTGCGGCCCAGGAACGCCTTGGGGATCAGGAAGGCCACGGTGGCCAGGGCCAGCGCGATCAGGCCGGGGACCCAGACCGACTCGAGCGTCCAGAAGCCCATGGCGTAGAGGCAGCCGAGGAACGCGCCGAAGGCGACGATGAAGGCGATCAGGGAACCCCAGACGCCGCCCACGTTGGAGTGGTCGATGGCCTTGCCGTTGCGGATCACGTGATGCTCCTTCGGTGCGGTCCCGGCCGGGGCGGACGCCCGGCCGAAGTGATGCGAGTCAGTCGGACCCCAGGATAGCAAGGGCGGAGCTGGCCCCGATCCGGGTGGCCCCGGCCCCGATCATCGCCAGGGCGGCCGCGCGGGTGCGCACCCCACCGGAGGCCTTCACGCCGATGCCCTCGCCCACGGTGCGGCGCATCAGCGCGACGTGCTCGACGGTGGCGCCCGCCGTGGAGAAGCCCGTGGAGGTCTTCACGAAGTCCGCCCCGGCCTCGACCGCGGCCTCGCAGGCCAGGACGATCGCGTCGTCGTCCAGGAGGGCGGTCTCCACGATCACCTTGAGCAGCGCCCCGCCGTCGCGCGCGGGGCCGTCCGCGTGCGCGGCCTCGGCCACGGCGCGGATGTCCGAGACGAGCCGGGCGCGGTCCCCGGCACGGGCCGCGGCGACGTCGAGGACCATGTCCACCTCGTCCGCGCCAGCGTCGATCGCCTGCCGGGCCTCGAAGGCCTTGACCTCCGAGGCGTTGGCGCCGAGGGGGAAGCCGATCACGGTGCAGGTCAGCACGTCCGAGCCCGCGAGCTCGGCGGCCACCAGCGGCACCCACACGGGGTTGATGCAGACGCTCTTGACCCCGGCCTCGCGGGACTCGGCCACGAGGCGGCGCACGTCCGCCTCCGAGGTGTCGGCCTTCAGGGCGGTCGCGTCGATGTACTTCGCCAGCTCGGCGGTGGTGAGGGAGACGGTCATGTCCGCCAGCCTACCGAGGCTCAGCCGCCCACGAGGGCCGTCACCTCGGCGCGCAGCGCCTCGAGCCGCTCGGCGGCCGCGGCCGGGTCGGCGTCCCGGGTGCCGAGGTAGCACTTGAGCTTCGGCTCGGTGCCGGACGGGCGCACGAGGACGCGGGTGCCGGAGTCGGTGGCGAACAGCAGCGCGTCCGTCGGCGGCAGCCCGTCCCCGCCGGCGGCCAGGTCCCGGCGCACGGTGACCGGCTCGCCCGCGAGCGTGGCCGGCGCCAGCTGACGCAGGGCCGCCATGGTGCGGGCGATCAGGGACAGGTCCGCCACGCGGACCGAGACCTGGGCGCTGGGCATGGCGCCGGTGACCGCGTCGACGTCGGCCAGGGCGTCCGTCAGGCCGCGTCCCTGCGCCTTGAGGGCGGCGGCCAGCTCCGCGGCCATGAGGGCGGCCGTGATGCCGTCCTTGTCCCGCACCATGTCCGGGTCCACGCAGTAGCCGAGGGCCTCCTCGTAGCCGAAGCCGAGGTCCGGGGCGCGGGAGATCCACTTGAAGCCGGTCAGCGTGACGTGGTGCCTCACCCCGTTCGCCTCCGCCAGGGCGGCCAGCTGCGGGGAGGAGACCACGGAGTTCGCGGCGCTGCGGCCGGCCGCGTGCAGGGCCGGCATCGCGTGCGCGCCCAGCAGCGTCCCGACGGCGTCGCCCGAGAGCATCCGCCACGTGCGGACGCCGTCCGCGTCGGTGACGGGCGCGGCCAGGGCCAGGCGATCGGCGTCGGGGTCGTTGGCGATCACCAGGTCCGCGTCCACCTCGGCGGCCAGGGCGAGGGCGAGGTCCATCGCCCCCGGCTCCTCCGGGTTGGGGAACGCGACCGTGGGGAAGGCCGGGTCCGGGGCGGCCTGCTCGGCCACCACGTGGACGGGGCCGAAGCCGGCGTCCTCGAGCAGGCCCGGGACCACGGCGCCGCCCACCCCGTGCAGGGGCGTGTAGACCACGCGCAGGTCGCGGTGGCCGTGCCGGTCGTCGTCGAGCACGCCGAGGGCCGCCGCGCGGTAGGCCTCCAGCAGGTCCGGCCCGGCCACGGTCCAGCCGTCGTCGGCGAGCGGGATGTCCGCGGCCCACGCGGCGTGGTCGATGCGGGCGGCGATCTGCGCGTCCGCGGGGGAGACGATCTGCGCCCCGCGACCCGCCTCGTCCGTGAGCCGCCCGCCGAGGTAGACCTTGTAGCCGTTGTCCGCGGGCGGGTTGTGGCTGGCCGTGACCATCACGCCCGCGTCCGCGCTGAGATGGCGCACCGCGAAGGCGAGCACCGGCGTCGGCAGCGGGTCCGGCAGCAGGACGGTCTGCACGCCCGCGGCCGTCAGGACGGCGGCCGTGTCCGCGGCGAAGGAGGCCGAACCGCGCCGCGCGTCGTACCCGACGACGGCCAGCGGCGGGGCCGCGTCCCGTCCGACGCCGTCCCACAGGTGGGCGGCCAGACCCGCCGCGGTGCGGCGCACCACGAGCCGGTTCATGCGGGACTCGCCCGGGCCCTCCTCGGCGCGCAGGCCGGCGGTGCCGAACACGAGCGGCCCGGCGAAGCGCGCGGCGAGCACCGCCCGGGCGGCCGCGGCCTCCGGGCCGACGCCGGCGGCCGCATCGAGCTCGGCGCGCAGGGTGTCCCGGTGCGCGGGATCGGGGTCCTCCGCCGCCCACCGCTCAGCCCGGGCGAGGACGTCCTCCGGGAGCGCGGCGACGTCGTCGTGCGGGGGATGCGCGGGCATCAGAGCCGCCCCACGATGTCCGCGAGCAGGCGCGCGATGCGCGGGCCGGCGGCCTGGCCGGCCTCGACGACCTCGGCGTGGGACAGCGGCGTCTCCGAGATGCCGGCGCCGAGGTTGGTCACCAGCGAGATGCCGAACACCTCCAGCCCGGCGTGACGGGCCGCGATCGCGTCCAGTGCCGTGGACATGCCGACGAGATCGCCGCCGAGGGTGCGCGCCATCCGCACCTCGGCGGGGGTCTCGTACTGCGGGCCGGCGAACTGGACGTACACGCCCTCGCGCAGGGACGGGTCCACCTCGCGGGCGATCGCGCGCAGCCGCGGGGAGTAGAGGTCGGTCAGGTCCACGAACGTGGCGCCGACGAGCGGGGTGGCGCCGGTGAGGTTGATGTGGTCCGCGATCAGGACGGGGGTGCCCGGGGCGATCTCCGGGTCCAGGCCGCCGCAGCCGTTGGTCAGCACCACGGTGCGCGCCCCAGCGGCGGCGGCGGTGCGGACGGTGTGCGCCACGGCCTGGGCGTCGCGGGACTCGTAGAAGTGCGTGCGCGAGCCGAAGACGAGGGCGTGCGTGCCGTCCGGCAGGCGGACCGAGCGGATCACCGCGTTGTGACCGGGCACCTTCGGGGCGTGGAAGCCGGGCACCTCGGCCAGCGGCACGGCGGCGACCTCGTCGCCGATCAGGCCGGCGGCCTCGCCCCAGCCGGAGCCGAGGACGACGGCGACGCGGTGCTCCGCCACGCCCGTCGCCCGGGCGATGGTGTCGGCGGCCGCGCGGGCCTCGGCGAAGCCCGGATGGTCGCCGGTCAGGGGGGAGTCGGGGGAGGGGATGCTGGTCTGGTCGGTCACGTCGTGGAGTCTAGGTGTTGTGGGTCATGAGGTTCTTGCCACGGGGTACGGGCTGAGATGAGACGAGCGGGCCTCTCCCGCAGGATGGAAGTTCCTCAACAACCCACCTGCCCGAAAAGACCCACTCATGACTCACGCTAACGCACCCCTGACCCCGACCGGCCGTCTCAGGATGGTCCACCGCCACCTGCACGACGGCATCCCGCAGGCACACGTGGCCGCCGAGTTCCGGGTGAGCCGGCCCACGGTGGCCACCTGGGTCGCCCGCTACCGCGCCCAGGGAGAAGCCGGCCTTCAGGACCTGCCCAGCCGGCCGCACCGTTCACCTGCCCAGCTCGATCCGGTCCTGGTCGCCCAGATCCACGCCCTGCGGCGGGAGCGCAAGTGGTCCGCACGGCGCATCCATCACCACCTCGTCTCCGAGGGCCACCGGGTGTGTCTTCGTACCGTGGGACGGTGGCTGCACCGACTCGGGATCTCCCGCCTACGGGACCTGACCCCGGCCGGAGAAGACCTGCGCCAACGACCCCAGAAGATCACCGCGAGAGGGCCAGGGCACATGGTGCACCTGGATGTGAAGAAGATCGGGAAGATCCCAGACGGGGGCGGCTGGCGCACCCACGGACGTGAAAGTGAAGCAGGCCGTGCTTCCAAGCGTGGTGCAGGCCGGCGGGTCGGCTACACCTACCTGCACTCGGCGATCGACGGGTTCACCCGGCTGGCGTACACCGAAGCGTTGGAGGACGAGCGGGCGGCCACGACCGTGAGCTTCTACTGCCGGGCGAGGGCGTTCTTCGCCGCCCACGGCATCACCGTGGACCGGGTGATCACGGACAACGGAAACAACTACCGGGCCGCGGACTTCACCGCGAAGGTGGTCTCGCTCGGAGGCCGGCATCACCGGATCCGCCCCTACACCCCTCGTCACAACGGGAAGGTCGAACGCTACAACCGGCTGATGGTCGATGAGGTCCTCTACGCCCGCCCGTATACCTCAGAGACGGCTCGGCGTGAGGCCCTGCAGGTGTGGGTGAACCACTACAACTACCATCGGCCTCATACCTCCTGCGCAGAGGCTCCTCCGGCCTCACTGGCCCCGGCCCGAGTCAACAACGTCATGCCCTCCTACAGCTAGGACTTTCCCGTCCGCGGCGGACACAATGGAGCCCGTGACCGAGGAAAACAGCACCTTCATCCCGTCCCTGACCATCATCGGCGGCGGCCCCGGCGGCTACGAGGCCGCCATGGTGGCCGCGAAGCTGGGCGCCCGCGTGACCCTGGTCGAGCGCCAGGGGTTGGGCGGCGCGGCCGTCCTCACGGACGTGGTCCCCTCCAAGACGCTGATCGCCGCCGCCGACTCGATGCGCCGCGTGGGCGCCTCCGTGGACCTGGGCGTCGATCTCGGCGGGGCCGAGGTCCACGCGGACATGGGCCAGGTCGGCCGCCGCATCCTGAACCTGGCCCACGAGCAGTCCTCGGACATCCGCGCGGGCCTCGAGCGGGTCGGCGTCCGGGTGATCGACGGCGTGGGCCGCGTCGTCGGCCCCCACGAGGTGTCCGTCCGCGCCCTCGACGACGCCGACTCCGGCGCCGAGCCCGAGATCATCACCTCGGACGCGATCCTCGTGGCCGTCGGCGCGAGCCCCCGCGAGCTGCCCACCGCCGTCCCGGACGGCGAGCGGATCTTCAACTGGAAGCAGGTCTACAACCTCAAGGAGCTTCCCGAGCACCTGATCGTCGTGGGCTCCGGCGTCACCGGCGCCGAGTTCGCCTCGGCCTACAACCGCCTCGGCGCCAAGGTCACCCTCGTCTCCTCGCGTGACCGCGTGCTCCCCGGGGAGGACGCCGACGCCGCCGAGCTGCTCGAGAAGGTCTTCGAGGACAACGGCCTCAGGGTGGTCGCCCGCTCCCGGGCCGAGGCCGTCGAGCGGACCGAGACGGGCGTGCGCGTGCACCTCTCCGGCGAGGGAGCCGAGGACACCCCGTCGATCGAGGGCTCCCACGCGCTGGTGGCCGTCGGCGGCGTGCCGAACACGGCGGGCCTCGGCCTCGACGACGTGGGCGTGAAGCTGGCCGACTCCGGCCACGTGATCGTGGACGGCGTCTCCCGCACGTCCGTGCCGAGCATCTACGCGGCGGGCGACTGCACGGGCAAGCTCGCCCTCGCCTCGGTGGCGGCCATGCAGGGGCGCATCGCCGTCGCCCACCTGCTCGGCGACGCCCTCAAGCCGCTGCGCCCGCACCTGCTGGCCTCGAACATCTTCACCTCGCCGGAGATCGCCACCGTGGGCGTCACGCAGGCGCAGGTGGACTCCGGCCAGTACCAGGCGGACGTGCTGCGCCTGGACTTCCACACCAACCCCCGCGCCAAGATGTCCGGCGCGGAGGAGGGGTTCGTGAAGATCTTCGCGCGACAGGGTTCCGGCACCGTGATCGGCGGCGTGGTGGTCTCGCCGCGCGCCTCCGAGCTGATCTACGCGCTCGCGCTCGCGGTCACGCACAAGCTGCACGTGGACGACCTCGCGGATACCTTCACCGTGTACCCGTCCATGTCCGGGTCGATCGCGGAGGCGGCGCGCCGCCTGCACGTGCGCATCTGACCCAGAGACGACTTTTGGTCGTGAGATAGGGCCTATCTCACGACCGAAAGCGTCCATTCCCCCGATTTCACGTTCGACAGTGCGGGCGTGGGGCGCGGGGGGAGCGCCGGGGGCCGGCCGGGGTCAGCGCGCGGCGCGGCGCTCCCGGGCCGAGGTGACGGTGTCGAGGTCCGTGTGGCGGGTCTCGGGGGAGAGCACCAGCGCGATGACGGTGATCGCTGAGGCGGCGGCCAGGTAGTAGCCGACGTAGGAGACGTCGAACTTCTGCACCAGCCAGGCGGCGATGAACGGGGTCAGCGCGGCGCCGAGGATCGAGGACACGTTGTAGGCGATGCCGGAGCCGGTGTAGCGCGTGTTCGTGGGGAACAGCTCAGGCAGCACTGCGGACATGGGCCCGAAGGTCAGACCCATGAGCGTCATGCCCGTGGCCAGGAACGTCAGCATCAGCGGCACGTTCAGCTCCGCGCCCACGCCCATGTTCTCCGGCGCGAGCCACAGGCCGAACGAGAGGCCGAACAGCACCATGAGCACCGAGATCACGATCAGGGTGGGGCGGCGGCCGAAGCGGTCCGCCAGCAGGCCGGAGACCGGCACGAACGCCGCGAAGAACAGGATGCCGACCAGCTGCAGCACGAGGAACTCGGCGTAGGGGACGCCCAGGAAGCCGTTGGCCGGCTTGCCGATCGCGTAGGAGAGGATCCACGTGGTCATCAGGTAGAAGAGCACGTAGGTGGCGTACATGACGAAGGTGCCCAGGATCAGCTCCCACCAGTTGCGGCGGAACACCTCGCCCAGCGGCGCCTTCACACGCTGGTCGCGGTCGAGGGCGCGTTGGAAGACCGGGGTCTCCTCGAGCTTGACGCGGACGTAGAGGCCCACGGCCACCATCACGATCGAGAGCAGGAACGGCACGCGCCACACCCACGTGAGGAACGGGCCGTCGAGCACCGGGCTCGTGGAGTCGTGGCCGAAGCCGAGCACCAGCGCGAGGAACAGGCCGTTGGCCAGCAGGAAGCCGATCGGCGCGCCGAGCTGCGGCCACATGGCCGCCTGCGCGCGCTTGCCGTCCTTGGCGTACTCGGTGGCCAGCAGGGCGGCGCCGGACCACTCGCCGCCGAGCCCCAGGCCCTGGAAGAAGCGCAGCAGCGTCAACATGGCCGGCGCCCACAGGCCGATCTGGAAGTACGTGGGCAGCAGGCCGATGAGGAACGTCGCGATGCCCATGGTCAGCAGCGAGCCGATGAGCGTGGTCTTGCGGCCCACACGATCGCCCAGGTGGCCGAAGACGACGGCGCCCAGCGGTCGGGCGACGAACGCCGCGCCGAAGGTGGCCATGGAGGCCAGCAGGGCCGTGTTGTCGTCGCCGCCCGCGAAGAAGATCAGCGGGAACACCGAGACGGCGGCCGTGGCGTAGATGTAGAAGTCGTAGAACTCGATCGAGGTGCCCACGAGCGAGGCGATGATGACCCGCGAGCGGGGCACCTCCTCCGCAGTGGCGACCGCGTCCGACGTGAGATCGGTGGGGGCGCCCGGGTTCGCGGGCGGGGTGGAGTGGGACATGGTGTCTCCCTGGTATGACGGGCACAGGGGGTCGCGAACGACCACGATGTGAGACGAAGATGCGTGTCAGGTTAAGCTTCGTCGCGCCGATCTGCGAGAGTCATGTCCCCGTCGTCCACCATGTGGAACCAGTCCGCGACGCCGGCGCTCCCCGCCGTCGTCGCCGGCGGCTCACTCCGCGTCGGCGATGGTGGCGATCACCGTGCCGGCCGTGACCGTCTGGCCCGGCTCGACCTCGAGACCGCTGACCACGCCCGCGCGGTGGGCCGCGAGCGGCTGCTCCATCTTCATGGCCTCCACGACCACGATCAGGTCGCCCTCGGCCACGGTCTGGCCGTTCTCGGCGGCGACCTTCACCACGGTGCCCTGCATCGGGGCGGTCAGCGCGTCCGTGCTGACGGCCGCGGCCACCGGTGCGCCGCGCTTGCCGCGGGGCCGGCGTCGTCCCGCACCGGCCCGCTGGGCGGCGCCGGAGATCGTGTGCAGGGCCTCGCCCCACGTGGGCAGGGTGACGTCCACGCGCTTGCCGTTGACCTCCACGGTCACGGTGTGGCGTGCCTCGCGGGGGGCCGGCTCGGCCGGGGTGAGGGCGCTCGGCTCGATGCGGTTCGCGAACTCCGTCTCGATCCACCGGGTGTGCACCGAGAACGGCTCCTCCGAGCCGGCGATCTCGGGGGCGAAGGCGGGGTCGCGCACCACGGCGCGGTGGAAGGGCAGCACCGAGGGCATGCCGACGATCTCGGCCTCGCGCAGGGCGCGGGCGGCGCGCTGCAGGGCCTGGCGGCGGTCCGCACCGGTGACGATCAGCTTGGCGACCATGGAGTCGAAGGCCCCGGACACGGTCTCGCCCTCCACCACGCCGGCGTCCACGCGGACGCCGGGGCCGCTGGGCATGCGGAACGTGGTGAGCCGGCCGGGGGCGGGCAGGAAGTTGCGGCCCGGGTCCTCGCCGTTGAGACGGAACTCGATCGAGTGGCCGCGGGGCTGCGGGTCCGTGTAGCCGAGGGCCTCGCCACGGGCCAGGCGGAACTGCTCGCGCACGAGGTCGATGCCGGTGATCTCCTCGGAGACCGGGTGCTCCACCTGCAGGCGCGTGTTCACCTCGAGGAAGGAGATGGTGCCGTCCTGGCCCACGAGGAACTCGCACGTGCCCGCGCCGACGTAGCCGGCCTCCTGCAGGATCG
The DNA here is from genome assembly GCF_037853785.1 of Micrococcus sp. GPGPB33. Classification (NCBI taxonomy): domain Bacteria; kingdom Bacillati; phylum Actinomycetota; class Actinomycetes; order Micrococcales; family Micrococcaceae; genus Micrococcus; species Micrococcus sp. GPGPB33. The sequence goes on along the minus strand of NZ_JAQMWO010000002.1, from coordinate 78,900 downwards.
CCTTGGAGGACTCCACGAGGCGGGCGTTCTGCTCGTCCGTGAGGAACGGCGCCGGGGCCTCCTCCACGAGCTTCTGGTTGCGGCGCTGCAGCGAGCAGTCGCGGGTGGAGATCACGACGACGTCGCCGTGCACGTCCGCCAGGCACTGCGTCTCCACGTGGCGCGGCTTGTCCAGGAACCGCTCCACGAAGCACTCGCCCCGGCCGAACGCGGCCACGGCCTCACGGACCGCGGACTCGTAGAACTCGGGGATCTCCTCGCGCGTGCGGGCCACCTTGATGCCGCGGCCGCCGCCGCCGTAGGCCGCCTTGATGGCCACCGGCAGGCCGAACTCGTCCGCGAACGCGACGACCTCCTCCGTGCCGGTCACGGGGGAGGTGGTGCCCGGCGCCAGCGGGGCGCCGACCTTGGTGGCCAGCTGGCGGGCCGAGACCTTGTCGCCCAGCCGGTCGATCGCCTCGGCGGGCGGGCCGATCCACACGAGGCCGGCGTCGGCCACGGCGCGCGCGAAGTCCGCGTTCTCGGAGAGGAAGCCGTAGCCGGGGTGCACGGCGTCCGCGCCCGCGCGCTCGGCGGCGTCGAGGATCTTGCCGATCACCAGATAGGAGTCGGCGGCGGTCTCCCCGCCGAGGGCCACGGCCTCGTCCGCGAGCGTCACGTGCAGGGCGTCCCGGTCCGGCTCGGCGTAGACGGCCACGGAGGTCAGCCCCTCGTCCTGGCAGGCCCGGATGATGCGCACGGCGATCTCTCCGCGGTTGGCGATCAGCACCCGGGAGAACCGGCGCTCCGCCGCGGGGTCGACGGGCGGGACGACCGAGGCCTGCGGTGCGTCGGCGATGCTCATGGGCGATGGACTCCTCGGACGATCACGGCTGGGGGTGCGGGCGCCACGTCCGGGGTCGTGCCCCTCACCCGGTGGGGCGAAAGGCGCGGGACGGCGCCGACTCTGACCAGCACCCTACTCGTTGTGGCGGAACCCTCCGAGGCACGCGGCCCTGTCGCGCCGGATCAGCGCTGCGCGTTGGAGGGTTCCCACAACCGGGTGAAGTCCTGGCCCAGGGCCGCCGCGGCCCGCCGCAGCCACGCCACGGACAGCCCGATCACCGCGTTGGGGTCCCCGTCCACGCCGTCCACGAGGGCCGCGCCCGCGCCGTCCACCGTGAACGCGCCCGCGCAGTGCAGCGGCTCGCCCGTGGCCACGTAGGCCTGGATCTCGGCCTCGGTGACGGCGCCGAAGCGCACGACGGCGGACACCACGCCCGCCTCCGCGGCCATCCCGGACGCGGCCCCGGACTCCGGCAGCACCAGGCCCAGCCAGTGGCCCGAATGCAGCACGCCCTCCCGGCCGGCCTGGGCGCGCCAGCGCTCGACGGCGACCTCGGGCTCATACGGCTTTCCGTGGGAGCGGCCCTCGAACTCGAACACGGAGTCGCAGCCGAGCACGAGCGTGGGCGCGTCGACGCCGGCGGCCGCCACACGGGCGGCCACGTCGCGGCCCTTGGCCTCCGCCAGCAGGCCCGCCAGCTCCGCCGGCGACGGGTCGCCCGCCGCCGCGCCCACGGCCGCCTCGTCCACCCCCGAGACGACGACGCGGAACGGCACCCGCGCCCGGGTCAGGACCTCCGCTCGGCCGGGGAGGCCGAGCCGAGCACCAGCCGCAGGCCCGTGCCGGGGCCGGCCGCGCCGTCGTCGTGCGGGATCACGCGAGCGCCTCCCGCAGGGTGTCCAGGCCCATGCCGCCCAGGCGCAGGGCCCGCGTGTGGAAGGCCTTGAGGTCGAAGTCGGCGCCCTCGGCCTGCTCGTGCTCGGCGCGGATCTGCTCCCAGATGCGCTGACCCACCTTGTACGCCGGCGCCTGCCCCGGCCAGCCGAGGTAGCGCGTGAACTCGAAGCGGCGCTGGCCCTCGGAGATCCTCAGGTGCTTGGTCAGGAACGCGTAGCCCTTCTCCGGGGTCCACGCGCCGCCGCCCTCGGACTCGGGGGCGTCGAAGCCGCAGTGGTAGCCGATGTCGAACACCACGCGGGCCGCGCGCATGCGCTGCATGTCCAGCATGCCGAGGTGGTCGCCCGGGTCGTCGAGGAAGCCGAGCTCCTCCATGAGCTTCTCCGCGTACAGCGCCCAGCCCTCGCCGTGGCCGGACGTCCAGCAGAAGCTGCGGCGCCACAGGTTGAGGTTCGCCCGGTTCATCATGGCGGTGGCGATCTGCAGGTGATGGCCCGGCACGCCCTCGTGGTAGACCGTGGTGGTCTCCGCCCACGTGGTGAACTCGTCCTCGCCCGGGGGCACGGACCACCACATGCGGCCGGGCCGGGAGAAGTCGTCCGAGGGGCCGGTGTAGTAGATGCCGCCCTCCTGGGTGGGGGCGATCATGCACTCGAGCCGGTCCATCGGGGCCGGGATCTCGAAGTGCTCCTTCATGGCCTCGACCGCGTCGTCGGAGAGCCGCTGCATCCATGTGCGCAGGGCCTCGGTGCCCTTCAGGGTGCGCTCCGGGTCCGCGTCCAGGATCGCGCGCGCCTCCTCGATCGTGGCGCCCGGCCGGATGCGCTCGGCGTCCGCCTGCTGCGCGGCGATGATGCGGGCCAGCTCCTCCTGGCCCCAGCGGTAGGTCTCCTCGAGGTCGATCTCGGCGCCGAGGAAGACGCGGGAGGCCAGCCGGTAGTACTCGATCCCGACGCCGTCCGCCTCCGGGGCGTGCGGGCGCAGCTCGGCCTCGAGCGTGTCCGCGAAGTCGCGGTAGGCCTGCGCGGCGGTGTCCGCGCCGGAGCGGATGCGGGCGGCCAGGGCGCCGTCCACGACGTCGGCTGCCTCGGCCCGCTCGACCAGGCCCGGGAAGAACCCGCCCGCGGCGCCGTGGGCGCGGGCCTGCTCCACCACGATGTCCACCTGGCGCACCGCGGCCACGTGGCCGGCGTCGCGGGAGGCGAGCAGGGACTCCGTGTAACCGCGCAGGGCGGCCGGCAGGTTCTCGAGGCGGCCGGCGATGTGGCCCCACTGCTCCGCGGTGTCCGTGGGCATGAGATCGAAGACCGCGCGGATGCCCTGGGCGGGGGAGGCGATGTTGTTCAGCTCGGTGCGGCCGGTCGCGTGGATCTCCCGCTCGAGGCCGATGCGCTCCTGCATGGCCGCCTTCGTGACGCGGTCCGTCTCATCCTGCGGCTCGAGCGCGGCCAGGTCCTCGAGCAGGCGGGCGTTGAGCTCGTCGTCGGCGCGGGCGCCGGCGGGGGAGAAGTCCGTGTACTCGGTCTCCCGGCCCGGGAAGCCGAGCTCGGTGGCGGTGTCCGGATGCAGGGCGAGGAGGTCGGTCACGTAGCGCTCGGCGAGCGCGTCGATGGCGGACGGGGTGCGGGCGCCGTCGGCGGCGGCCTCGGAGGTGTGCTGGGTCATACCGGCACTCTAGGCGCTGGCGCCCGCGTCCCGGCTCACTGCGGGCCCGCGCCCTGACGCCACTGACCGCGGCCGGGCCGGGCCCACAGGCCCAGGTCGCCGCGACGGCGGAGCGTGCGGTCCAGGGGACGGGGGTCGGCGGCCGCGGCGGCGAGCCGGGCGGCTTCGGCCCGGGCCGCGGCGGCCGCCTCGAGGACGGCGGCCAGCGCCGCCATCTCCTCCGGCTCCAGCTCCGGGCCGTTGAGCTGCAGCGGGTCGGCCGGCGCCGGCGTGGCCGCGGCGTTCTCGTCCGGGGCGCCCGGACCCAGCGGGGCGCTCACAGCGGCATGTTCCCGTGCTTCTTGGCGGGGCGGGCCTCGCGCTTGTGCAGGGTGGCGCGCAGGGCGCGGATGAGCTGGCCGCGGGTGGCATGCGGGGGCACCACGGCGTCCACGTAGCCCAGCTCGGCGGCCTGGTACGGGTTGAGCAGTTCGGCCTCGTAGTCGGCCACGATCTCGGCCCGGCGCGCGTCGACGTCGCCGCCCGCCTCCGCCGTCGCCTTCAGGTCGCGCCGGTACAGGATGTTCACGGCGCCCTGGGCGCCCATCACGCCGATCTGTGCGCTCGGCCAGGCCAGGTTCAGGTCGGCGCCGAGCTTCTTGGAGCCCATCACGATGTACGCGCCGCCGAAGGCCTTGCGCGTGATCACGGTCAGCTTCGGCACGGTGGCCTCGGCGTAGGCGTAGATCAGCTTGGCGCCGCGGCGGATGATGCCGTTGAACTCCTGGTCCGTGCCGGGCAGGAACCCGGGCACGTCCACGAGGGTGATGATCGGGATGTTGAACGCGTCGCAGAAGCGCACGAACCGCGCGGCCTTCTCCGAGGCGGCGATGTCCAGGGTGCCGGCGAACTGCAGCGGCTGGTTCGCGACGACGCCCACGCTCATGCCGTCCAGGCGGGCCAGGCCGGTGATCACGTTGGGCGCGTACAGCTCCTGCAGCTGCAGCAGGTGGCCCTCGTCCACGATCGAGGCGATGACCTCGAGCATGTCGTAGGGCTGGTTGGCGGAGTCCGGGATGATCTCGTCCAGGGCGAGGTCCTCGTCCGTGGGCTCCGGGTCCGCGGCCTCGAAGGTCGGGGCCTCCGCGAGGTTGTTGGAGGGCAGCAGCTCGAGCAGCTCCTGCACGTAGGCGATCGCGTCCTCCTCCGAGGAGGCCATGTAGTGGGCGGTGCCGGAGGTGGCGTTGTGCGAGCGGGCGCCGCCGAGGGTCTCCATGTCCACGTCCTCGCCCGTGACGGTCTTGATCACGTCCGGGCCGGTGATGAACATGTGCGAGGTCTGGTCCACCATCACCACGACGTCCGTCAGGGCCGGCGAATAGGCGGCGCCGCCGGCGGAGGGGCCCATGATCAGCGAGATCTGCGGGATCATGCCCGAGGCCAGGACGTTGTTCCGGAAGATGTCCGCGAACTGGGCGAGGGAGGCCACGCCCTCCTGGATGCGCGCGCCGCCGCCGTCGAGGATGCCGATCACGGGGCAGCCGTTGCGCGCGGCGAACTCCTGGACCTTCACGATCTTCTGCCCGTTGCGCTCGGACAGCGAGCCGCCGAACACGGTGAAGTCCTGCGAGTAGACGGCCACCTGGCGCCCGTCCACGGTGCCGAAGCCGGACACCAGGCCGTCGCCGGCCGGATGCTTGGCGTCCATGCCGAACGCGGTGGTGCGGTGCACGGCCAGCGCGTCCAGCTCCACGAAGGAGCCCTCGTCCAGGAGGAGGTCGATCCGCTCGCGCGCGGTGTGCTTGCCGCGAGCGTGCTGGCGCTCGACGGCGTCCGGGCCGCCGGGCGCGGCCGTCGCCTCGAGCCGCCGATGCAGGTCGGCCAGCCGGCCGGCCGTGGTGGTCAGATCGGGATCGGTCACACGTCCTCCTTGTGGTGGTCCGCCAGATGCGGAGGCTCAGTCGGCCAGTGTACGGGCCACCGCGGACGCCCTCGGTTGGAGGAAGCCCACAAACGGCGAGGACGTCGGCCCGGACCGCCCGTCCGCGCGCCCCGGCGGCGGATCGGCCCGCCCAGCCCGCCCCCGGGAACGCCGTGTATATCTAGGGGCATGCACCCCGACGACGCCCCCACACCCGACCTGACCTGGCTGGACTCCGCCGGATCCACGCAGGATGAGCTCCTCGCACGGTTGGACCGCGAGGGGCACCGGCACGGTGCGGCCGTGGCCACCGCGGACCAGCGGGCCGGCCGGGGTCGGCACTCCCGCGTGTGGAGCGCCGCGCCGGGGGCGGCGCTCGCCCTGTCCGTGTACCTGCGTCCCGAGTCCGGCGGGGTGCCGGTCTCTCCGGCCCACCTGAGCTGGCTCTCGCTCGTCGCCTCCGCCACGGTCGCCGAGCGCCTCGCGGCCCGGGGCGTCCCGACGCACGTGAAGTGGCCGAACGACGTGCTCGCCACGGACGGGCGCAAGCTGTGCGGCGTGCTGGCCACGGTGGCGCTGTCCTCGGACGGCAAGGGGCCCGGCGTCGTCGTCGGGATGGGCGTGAACCTGGACCACCGCGGGGCCGCCCCGGTGGACACCGCCACGGACCTGGCGGAGTGGATCGGTGCGGAGGCCGTGCCCGCGCCGCGGGACCTCGCGGTCGAGCTGCGCGACGCCGTCGTGACGGCCGTGGACCGCTTCGCCGCGGGCGTGGCGGGGCAGACGGCGGCCGTGGACGGGCGTCACCCCGCCGTGGCGGCCGTGGCGGACCGCCTCTCCACCCTGGGACGCGCGGTGCGCGCCGAGCTGCCCGGCGGCGGCGTGCTGGAAGGCACGGCCGTGGGCCTCGGCCCCGGCGGCACCCTGCGGGTGAGGCACATCACGCCGGACCGTGGCACAATCGAGACCGAGGTCAGTGCGGGGGACGTGGCCCACCTGCGTGGAGACGTCCATCGCGGCGCATGACACACCCGTCCCGGTCAGGAGGTGACCGCCGTGCGACTCGAGCCCGGTGAGCAGGTGATGGTGCGCACCCGCACCCACCCGCGCGCGCTGCTGCGCCCCGCCGCGGTCCTCGTGGCCGTCGCCTTCCTGCTCGGCCTGGCCGTCGGCGTGCTCGCCCGCCCCGACCTGCCCGGGATCGTCGCCGCGAACCGCGCCGTGCTCGAGGCGGCCGCGTGGGTGGTCGCGGCGCTCGTCCTGCTCCCCGGCACCTTCCGCCCGCTGTGGCGCTGGGTCTTCCGGCGCACCGTGGTCACCGACCGCCGCATCCTCCAGCGCGCCGGCGTCGGCGGCTCCGGGGCCGCCATGCCGCTCGTGTCCATCGCCGACGTGCAGCGGCGCCGCCGCGGCTCGGGCGCCGGAGACCTGCACATCCTCTTCCAGGAGCCCGCCCGCCAGGTCCACTGGCGGCTGCGTGACGTCCCCGAGGCCGCGCGCTTCGAGAAGGCCCTGGCCCACCTGACCCGCCAGGCCCGCGCCGCGACCTGGCCCGCCCCCGTCCCGACAGGAGACCTCCGATGAGCCGTCCGGAGACACCGGACACCGCACCGCTACCGATCGTCCCGCCGGCCGAGGACGAGACCGCCCGCGACGCCGAGGAGCGGTCCGCCCAGCCCGCCGGCTGGACGAGCGCGATGCGCACGCTCGACGCCGGCCTGGTGGTGGGCCCGCGCGCCTACACCTCTCGGGAGGTGGCGCAGCGCCTCGGCGTCTCGATGGCCTCCGCCCGGAAGATCTGGCGTGCGCTGGGCTATCCGGCCTCGCCGGAGGGGCACAAGGCCTTCACCGAGGCGGACATCGAGGCGTTCGAGTCCGTGCTCACGCTCGTACGCTCGGGGACGCTGAACGAGGACACCGCCATCTCGCTGGCCCGCTCGATCGGGCAGATGACGGACCGCATGGTGGTGTGGCAGATCGAGGCGCTCGTGGAGGACAAGATCGCCTCCGAGGACCTGACGGACCCGGAGGCACGGCGGGCCGTCGTCGACATGCTCCCGGACATGGTCGGACCGCTCGAGAAGGCCATGCGGATCGTCTATCGGCGCCAGCTCAACCGCGCCGTCCAGCGCCTGACCGTGCGCGTGGAGGCCGGGCTGGCGGCCAGCGCCCAGGGCCGCGACGGCTCCGAGTCGGATGCGCCGCTGCCGCTGGCCCGCGCCGTCGGCTTCGCGGACATGGTCTCCTACACGACGCTCTCCCGGACCATGGACGACCGGACGCTGGCCCGCATGGTGCTGCGCTTCGAGTCCCTCGCCGCGGAGACCATCTCGGCCGGCGGCGGCTGGCTCGTGAAGACCATCGGCGACGAGGTCATGTTCAACGCCGAGACCCCCGAGGCCGGCGCCGCGATCGCGCTCTCCCTGGCCGAGACCATCGCCGCGGACGAGGAGCTGCCCTCGGCGCGCGTCGCCCTGACATGGGGACGGGTGCTCTCCCGCATGGGGGACATCTACGGGCCCACCGTGAACCTCGCCGCGCGGCTGACGTCCCTGGCCGATCCGGGTACCGTGCTCGTGGACGCCATGACCGCTGCGGCCCTGTCCCGGGACGAGCGCTTCGTGCTCGTCCCGCAGCCGCCCAGGATCGTCCGCGGGTTCGGAGAGGTCCGCCCCTCCCTGCTCTTGGACGGGTCGGCCCAGACCCTGCTCGCCGACTGATCGAGGACCCCGTGGACCCCCGCCCCGAGACCCCGTCCGCGCCGCGGCCCCAGGCCGCGGGCGCCACCCACGTGGGCGCCGTCCGCGACCTGAACGAGGACGCGTGGACCCTCGTCGGGGAGCCGCTGGTGCTCGCCGCCGTGGCCGACGGCATGGGCGGGCACGAGGCCGGCGAGGTGGCCTCGGCCGCCGCGATCGAGACCCTGCGCCGCCGCGCCCCCGAGGTGCTCGCCCCGGGAACGGCCCACACGCCCCAGGAGCTCGGCCACCTGATCCACGAGGCGGACGCCGCCGTCGTCGAGGCCGGGCTGGGGCGCTCCGGCACCACCCTCACCGTCCTGGCCTGCCTGGACACGGAGCGCGGCCGCTGGGCCGTGGCGAACGTCGGCGACTCCCGGGTGTACCTGCGGCCCGTCGGCTCGCCGGTGCTCCAGCAGCTCACGGTGGACCACTCGGCGGTCCAGATGCTCGTCGACGCGGGGGAGCTCACCCCCGCCGAAGCCCGCGTCCACCCGCGCCGCAACGTCATCACCCGCGCGCTCGGCTCGCGCGAGGCGCTCACGGTGGACGTGGCCGAGGTCCCCCTCGCCTCCGGGGACCTCGTCCTGCTGTGCAGCGACGGCCTGACCGGCGAGCTGCTGGACGAGGAGATCCGCGCGCTGATCGACGACGCCGACACCCTCGAGGACGCCCTCGAGAAGCTCATCGGCGCCGCCCTGTGGCGCGGCGGCCGGGACAACATCACGGCGGTGCTCGTGCGCATCCCCTGACCCGGGTGCGCCGTCCGGGACGCCGACTACGCTGGGCCGGGTGAGCACCCCCAAGGAATCCGCCGCCCAGCCCGATCCGCAGGACATCCCCGCCGCGGACCTGCGGGAGGAGTACGAGGACCTCGTGGAGCGGGTCCGCGCCGCCCGGACCGCCTACTACCAGCGGGACGCCCCGGAGATCTCGGACGCCGAGTACGACGCGCTGTACCGCCGCCTCGAGGACCTCGAGGCCCTGCACCCCGAGCTCGTGGCCAACGACTCGCCCACCCAGGAGGTCGGCGGCGAGGTCTCGGAGGCGTTCGCCCCCGTCCGGCACGGGGCCCGCATGTACTCGCTCGAGGACCTGTTCTCCATCGAGGAGCTCGAGGTCTGGTTCCGCCGCGCGGCGCAGGCCCTGACGCAGGTGCGACCGGGCGTGGCGCCCCGCTGGCTCGTGGAGGTGAAGATCGACGGGCTCGCCGTCGCCCTGCGCTACCGGGACGGGCGGCTCGTGCAGGCCGCCACCCGCGGCGACGGCGTCACGGGCGAGGACGTCACCGCCAACGTGCGCACCATCGGGGACATCCCGCACGAGCTCTCCGGCGAGGGCTGGCCCGCCGAGTTCGAGGTGCGCGGCGAGGTGTTCATGTCCTCCGCCGCCTTCGCCGAGCTCAACGCGCGCCGCGCGGAGGAGGGTCAGACGCCGTTCGCGAACCCGCGCAACGCCGCCGCCGGCGCCCTGCGTCAGAAGGACCCGGCCGTCACCGCGCAGCGCCCGCTGGCCATGTTCGTGCACGGCATCGGCTCGGTCGAGGCGTTCGGGCTGGAGTCCCAGCACGAGGTGTACGACGCGCTCGCGGGCTGGGGCCTGCCCGTGAGCCCCTACACCCGGCTGGTGGAGGGCGCGGACGAGGAGGCGTTGGCCGCCGTCGTCGCGGTGATCGAGGAGTACGGCCGGCGCCGGCACGAGCTGATCCACGAGATCGACGGCATCGTGCTGAAGGCGGACGCGTTCGCGGACCAGCGCTACCTCGGCCACACCTCCCGCGTGCCCCGCTGGGCCGCGGCGTACAAGTACCCGCCGGAGGAGGTGCACACGCTGCTGCGGGACATCGCGGTCTCGGTGGGCCGCACCGGGCGGGTGACCCCGTTCGCGGTGATGGAGCCGGTCACCGTGGCCGGGTCCACCGTCTCCCTGGCCACCCTGCACAACCAGGACGTGGTCAAGGCCAAGGGCGTGCTGATCGGGGACACCGTGGTGGTGCGCAAGGCCGGGGACGTGATCCCCGAGGTCGTGGGCCCCGTGCTGCCGCTGCGCGAGAAGGCGATCGAGGCGGGCCGGGAGCTGCGCGAGTTCGTCATGCCCGCGCACTGCCCCTCGTGCGGCACGCCGCTGGCCCCGGCCAAGGAGGGGGACGTGGACCTGCGCTGTCCCAACGCCCGCTCCTGCCCGGCCCAGCTGGCCGGCCGCGTCGAGCACCTGGCCAGCCGCGGCGCGTTCGACGTGGAGGCGCTCGGCGAGGAGGCCGCCCGCTGGCTCGTCCAGGGCCCCGGCGAGGACCCGGCCGAGCACGAGGGTCACGTGCGGCCCGAGGGCCCGGGCCCCATCACGGCGGAGGCGGAGATCTTCGACCTCGCCTCCGGCACGCCGGAGGAGATCACGGGCCCGCGCGGCGAGGACGGGCTGACCGACCTGCAGCGCTCCCTCGGCGCGGTGCGCGTGTGGCGCGAGGGCCGCACGAAGGTGGACGGCCGCATGGTGCCCTCGGGCGTGTTCACGCTCAAGCCGTACTTCTTCACCGCCGGCACCGCCAAGAAGCCGTCCGCGCCCACGGCCAATACGCTGCGCCTGTTCGACGAGCTCGAGAAGGCCAAGTCCCAGCCGCTGTGGCGCACCCTCGTGGCGCTGTCCATCCGGCACGTGGGCCCGACGGCGGCCCGCTCGCTGGCCACGGCGTTCGGCTCGATGGCGGCGCTGCGCGCGGCGGCCGAGGCCGGCGACCGGGACCGGCTGGCCGAGATCGACGGCGTCGGCCCGATCATCGCGGACGCGCTCATCGAGTGGTTCGCCGAGGACTGGCACCGGGAGATCGTGGACCGGTGGGCCGCGGCGGGCGTGGTCATGGAGGACGAGCAGGACGAGTCCACCCCGCGCACGCTCGAGGGCCTGACCGTGGTGGTCACCGGCTCGCTCGAGGGCTTCTCCCGCGACTCCGCGAAGGAGGCGATCCTCGTGCGCGGCGGCAAGGCCTCCGGGTCCGTGTCCAAGAAGACCGACTTCCTGGTGGCCGGCGACGCCGCCGGCTCCAAACTGGACAAGGCGCAGTCCCTCGGTGTGCCCGTGCTGGACGAGGCCGGGTTCACGGCGCTGCTGGCCGGCGGCCCGGACGCGGTGCGCCCGGCGGACACGGACGATGCCACCGACGGCGCCGCGGACGGGCAGGCCCCGGCATGAGCACGCGCACCACGGTCCCGGGCCTGCTCGTGGTCGCCAAGGCCGCCGCGCGCGCCGGCGCGGACGTCCTGGCCCGGCGCTGGACCGGTCACCACCCGGCCGTCCCGCTCGGCATCGAGGAGATCGGCGCGGAGACGAAGTCCTCCGGCTCCGACTGGGTCACCGATTACGACCGCCGCGCCGAACAGGCCGTCCGGCAGGTCATCGCCGGCTACCGCCCCTCGGACGAGATCACCGGCGAGGAGTACGGCGCCACCCTCCCGGCCGAGCCGTCCGGGTACCGCTGGTCCATCGACCCGCTGGACGGCACCACCAACTTCGTGCGCGGGCTGCCGCAGTTCTGCACCTCGGTGGCCGTCACCGGCCCGGTGGACGCCGAGACCGCCGACCTGCTGGGGGTGGCCGAGGGCACCGAACGCTGGCTGGCCGGCGTCGTGGCGGCACCCGCGCTGGGGCGCACCTGGTTCGCGAGCGCGGGCCGGGGCGCCTTCAGCACCGCGGACGCGACGACGGCGGGCGTGGACGTGCCCGACCGGGACGCCGTCCCCGTGCGGCTCACCGGTCCCGTGCCGGGCCGCTCGGGGCGGCTGCTCGCCACCGGCTTCGGCTACGACCCCGCTCGCCGGGCCCTGCAGGTGCGCGCGCTCGCGGCCCTGCTGCCCGCGTTCGGGGACGTGCGGCGGATCGGCTCGGCGGCGCTGGACCTGTGCATGGTCGCCGACGGCACCCTGGACGCGTACGCCGAGTTCGGCACGCAGGAGTACGACTGGGCCGCCGGCGCGTTGGTGGCGGAGGAGGCCGGCGTCGCGGTGACGCGGCCCGCCTCGGCGGACGGCACGGCACATCCCGACTGGATGGTGGCCGGCGACGTGGACGCGGCCGCCCTGGCCGCCGTGACGGGGGAGAGGGCATGAGGCGGATCGTCGGAGACCCGTGGTTCTACCCGGTCCTGTTCGTGGCCGGCGGACTGACGTTCATGATCGCGGGGACGCGCCTGCAGCAGGTCGGCATGATCGTGGCCGGGCTCGTCCTGGCCGGCTACGCGGTCACGTACCGGTGGGCGGTCCGGGTCCGCTCGCGGCCGTTCGCCGGCGCGCAGGCGCACGTCGAGCGCGGCGGCGTCGTCGTGTTCTGGCGGCCGGGCTGTTCGTTCACGAGGCGGCTGGTCACGGAACTGACGGCGCAGGAGCGGGAGCGCGCCTACTGGGTGAACATCTGGCAGGAGCCGGCGGCCGCGACGTTCCTCGAAGGGCTGCACGAGGCGCGCGACGGCCACCCCCACCAGGCCGTGCCCACCGCCTGGCTGCGCCGGCGCGACTACGTCGTGGCCACGGACGCGACCCGCGCCCGCCTGAAGGACACGCTGCGCCAGCACGCCGGAGGCGACGCATGAGCGCCCTCGTCCGCCCGCTGCGCCCCGAGGACCACGAGGCGGTCGCCGAGCTCACCCTGGCGTCCTATGTCGACGGCGGCCACATCGCCCCCGACGACGCCTACGTGAAGACCCTCATGGACGTGGCCGACCGGGCCGGCCGCGCGGAGGTGCTCGTGGCCGAGGTCGACGGCGAGGTGGCCGGGTCAGTGGTGCTCACCCCGCCCGGCTCGCCCCTGGCCGAGACCTCCGGCGACGGGGAGTACGAGTTCCGCATGCTCGCCGTGCACCCGCGGTTCCACCGCCGCGGGGTGGGCGGCGCCCTGCTGGCCGAGATCGTGGCGCGGGCCCGCGCCGAGAAGGGCGTGGACGCCGTCGTGCTGACCACCATGCCCTCCATGACCGACGCCCACCGGATGTACGAGCGCGCCGGCTTCGTGCGCGTCCCGGAGCGGGACTGGTTCCTCGCGGACGTGGTGCCGGACCTCGACCCGGCCGACGAGACCGGCCCGTTCCTCGTCTACCGGCTCGCGCTGGACTGACCCCGGGCGGGACATCGGCACCGGGACCCCATTCGGGGCGGGAAATCCCTGTCATGCGGGCCCGGAGCGCCGCGGTGGGGTGGATCTCCCGCCTCGAAGCGGTGGCGGCGGCCGGGCAGGCCCCGGCACTAGACTCGATTCCGATGTGGCCGCCGCCGCGCCGGCGTCGTCCACCCCGCCCCGACCCGTCACACGAGGAGATCCATGCCTGAGATCACCCGGGATCAGGTGGAGCATCTGGCTCGCCTGGCCCACATCCGGATGACCGACGAGGAGCTGGACACGATGTCCGGCGACCTGGAGAAGATCCTGGAGCACGTCTCCGCGGTCCAGGCCGCCGCGGGCGACGACGTGACGCCGACGTCCCACCCCATCGCGTTGGAGAACGTGTTCCGCGAGGACGTGCCGGCCGGCATGCTCACGCAGGAGGAGGCCCTCGACCAGGCGCCGGACTCCGAGGACGGCCAGTTCAAGGTCCCCGCCATCCTGGACGGAGAGTGATCACCCCCATGACCGAGACGTTCGACGTGAACGCGACCCTCGGCGCCGACGAGCTCGTCCGGCTCACCGCGCTGCAGATGGCCGAGCGCCTGCGCGCCGGCACCACCACCTCCGTGGAGCTCGTCCAGGCCCACCTGGACCGCATCGCGGCCCACGACGGCGACGTGCGCGCCGACGCCGACGGCGACCGCGGCGTGCGCGCCTACCTCCACGTGAACACGGACGAGGCCCTCGCCGTCGCCGCCGAGGTGGACGCGATCCGCGCCGCCGGCGGCCCCGAGGCCGACGCCCTGCACCCGCTGGCCGGCGTGCCCGTGGCCGTGAAGGACAACATCGTCACCCGCGGCCAGCCGACCACGGCCGCCTCCCGCATGCTCGAGGGCTGGCTCAGCCCGTACGACGCCACGGTGGTGGCCCGCCTCCGCGAGGCCCGCCTGCCGATCCTCGGCAAGACCAACCTCGACGAGTTCGCCATGGGCGGCTCCACCGAGCACTCTGCGTTCGGCATCACCCGCAACCCGTGGGACGGGGACCGCGTGCCCGGCGGCTCGGGCGGCGGGTCGGCGGCCGCCGTCGCCGCCTTCCTGGCGCCGTTCGCCCTCGGCTCGGACACGGGCGGCTCCGTGCGCGAGCCCGCCGCGTTCACCGGCACGGTCGGCGTGAAGCCCACCTACGGCGCGGTCTCCCGCTACGGCCTGATCGCGATGGCCTCCTCGCTGGACCAGATCGGCCCCGCCGCCCGCACCGTGGCCGACGCCGCGGCGCTGCAGCAGGTCATCGGCGGCCACGACCCGCAGGACTCCACGTCCCTGGCCGACGCGCCGGCGGACCTGACCGCCGCGGCCCGCGGCCGCGACCTGGCGGGGCTGCGCGTCGGCGTCGTGACGGACCTGCCGGCGGACGCGTTCCACCCGGGCATCCGGGCCGGCTTCGACGAGCACGTCGCCGCCCTGCGGGAGGCCGGCGCGGAGATCGTGGAGGTCTCCTGCCCGAGCTTCGACGCCGCCCTCGGCGCGTACTACCTGATCATGCCCTCGGAGGCCTCCTCCAACCTGGCCCGCTTCGACGGCGTCCGCTACGGCCACCGCGTGGTGCCCGACGGCGGCGGCACCATCGAGCAGGTCATGGGCGCCACCCGCGCCGCCGGCTTCGGCGCCGAGGTCAAGCGCCGCATCATCCTGGGCACCTACGCGCTGTCCGCCGGCTACTACGACGCCTACTACGGCTCCGCGCAGAAGGTCCGCACGCTCGTGCAGGAGGACTTCGCCCGCGCCTTCGAGCAGGTGGACGTCATCCTCACGCCCACCGCGCCGACCCCGGCGTTCGAGCTGGGCGCCAAGACGGACGACCCGATGACCATGTACGTCAACGACCTGGCCACCATCCCGGCCAACCTCGCCGGCATCCCGGGCATGTCCGTGCCGGGCGGCGTCGTCGACGGGCTGCCCTACGGCCTGCAGCTGATGGCGCCGGCGCGCGAGGACGCCCGCCTGTACGAGGCCGGCGCCGCGCTCGAACGCCTCGTGGCCCAGCGCCGGGGCGGGCCGGTGTGGGCCGAGGCCCCCGAGCTGGAGAAGGGCGCGCAGCGCGCCACCACCGCGACCACGGCAGGAGGCCGGGCATGAGCCACGCAGAGCAGACCATGGACTTCGCGGAGGCGATGGAGCGCTTCGACCCCGTGCTGGGCTTCGAGGTGCACGTGGAGCTGAACACCGCCACGAAGATCTTCTCCTCGGCGCCCAACGCGTTCGGCGACGAGCCGAACACCAACGTGACCCCGCTCGACCTCGGCCTGCCCGGCACCCTGCCGGTGCTCAACCGCGAGGTCGTGGAGTACGCGATCCGCCTGGGCGTGGCCCTGGACGCGCAGGTCGCCGAGACCTGCCGGTTCGCGCGGAAGAACTACTTCTACCCGGACACGCCGAAGAACTTCCAGACCTCCCAGTACGACGAGCCGATCGTCTTCGACGGCCACCTGGACGTCGAGCTGGAGGACGGCGAGGTCTTCCGCGTGGAGATCGAGCGCGCGCACCTCGAGGACGACGCCGGCAAGCTCACCCACGTGGGCGGCTCCGGGCGGATCCAGGGCGCCTCGGCGTCCCTCGTCGACTACAACCGTGCGGGCGTGCCGCTCATCGAGATCGTCACCAAGCCGATCGTCGGCGCCGGCGCGCGAGCCCCCGAGCTGGCCCGCGCCTACGTCACCGCGATCCGGGACATCGTGCAGGCCATCGACATCTCCGACGCGCGGATGGAGCGCGGCAACGTCCGCTGCGACGCGAACGTCTCGCTGATGCCCAAGGGCGCCACCGAGTTCGGCACCCGCACCGAGACGAAGAACGTGAACTCCACGCGCGCCGTGCAGCACGCGGTCACCCACGAGATCCAGCGCCAGGCCGCGGTGCTGGCCGCGGGCGGCACCGTGACGCAGGAGACCCGCCACTGGCACGAGGACACCCGCAGCACCACCTCGGGCCGCCCGAAGTCGGACGCGGACGACTACCGGTACTTCCCCGAGCCGGACCTCGTGCCCGTGCACGTGGACGCCGCGTGGGTCGAGCGCGTGCGCGCGGCCATGCCCGAGCTGCCGGCCGTGCGGAACAAGCGGCTCAAGGCCGAGTGGGGCTTCTCGGACGAGGAGTTCCGCGACGTCGTCAACGCCGGCGTCCTGGACGAGATCGTCGCGACCGTGGAGGCCGGCGCCTCCGCGGCGGCCGCCCGCAAGTGGTGGATGGGCGAGATCGCCCGCCTGGCGAACGTCCGCGAGGTCGCCGTCGCCGAGCTGGGGATCACCCCGGCGCACGTGGTGGAGGTCGAGGAGCTGATCGCCGCGAAGACGATCAACGACAAGATCGCCAAGCAGGTGCTCGGTCTGGTGGCCGACGGCGAGGGCGCCCCGAAGGAGGTCGTCGCGGCGAAGGGCCTGGCCGTGGTGTCCGACGACGGCGCGCTCACCGAGGCCGTCGACGCCGCGATCGCGGAGAACCCGGACGTCGTCGCCAAGATCCAGGGCGGCAAGCTGCAGGCGGTCGGCGCGCTGATCGGCCCGGTCATGAAGGCGACGCGCGGCCAAGCCGACGCCGGCCGGGTGCGGGAGATCGTGCTGGAGCGGGTCGGGGTGGGCTGAGCAGCCGACCGATGGGCTCACGCGCGGCGCGCGACGGGCGGTCGCCACTTGATCGCCCAGGAGGATGTGAGACCCCTGGTGTCCGGCGACCGTGTAGTAGATGATGGCCACACTTCTGACAGGTCGTCCTCTCCCGGCCCCCTGACGGCACAGGGTGGGCGGCGCGCCTCCGAAGTGTAGCTTCCATCCGAGAGAAGGGGTCCCTCCCATGACATGTCGACGCACTCTGCTGGGAGCCGGCCTCGGCGCCGTCGGCGCCGCGCTGATCGCCCCCGCCGCCTCGGCGGCCACCGGCTCCACCACGTACCGCCAGCTCGTGATCACCCGGGTCACCTACGACTACTACCGCCGCGAGTACGTGGGCACCGGCATGTACGGCGGCGAGCCCGTGCGAGTCCGTTACACCTACTCGTACCGCCTGTACCGTGGATCGCACTGGTGGAGTCCACGACCCACCAGCAGTGTGAGGACGAGCGGATCGAGTCGGCCTCCCAGTGGACCTGCCTCAACGGGTGCTGGTACCCGGTGTACATCGTGTCGTGCCTCTCGCGCGAAGAGGGTGGTAGCGGCTCCGCAGTGGGGCCGTGACCGTACCGGCATGACGGGAACAGGCAACGGGGCGGGGCGTCGAATCCGACGGTCCGCCCCGTTCTGCTGTGCGAACGCTGCGAGGGGCCGCAGTGCTCCCCCTCCCCGCCATCGGAACGTCATGTGCGGTGATTACTTGAGGTAAAGTTTGAGGTGGCAAAACTGAGATCCGGAACAAAGTGGACCCGAGGGTGCGACACACGCCTCTGCCGCCACCTCGACTCTCACCTCTGCCGTCACCTCGACTCTCACCTCTGCCGTCACCTCGACTCTCACCCCAGGAGCACCCTCATGACCCAGTTGACTCGTCGTCGCGTCGCGCAGGGGCTGGCGTGGACCGCCCCGGCCATCGCCGCCGCCGCTGCCGCCCCCCGCCTTCGCCGTCAGCCCCTCGCAGACGCTGGCCTATCGATTCCGTGGGTCGATCTACACCTCCCTGGTCAACAACGGCGTCGGCTGCAGGAACACCACGTACGGTCGCTCCGGGTTGCGGCTCTCCAGCCTCTCGCTGTCCAACCAGGTGCCCATCGGGACCTCGCCCCTGGGGTTCTCCATCGTGGAGATGCCACGCACCGACGGATCCGGCCTCTCGCCGCGGACCACGGCCACACTGGCCAACCCCGTGCAGCTCGTAGTCGCGTACCCCAGTGGGATGGTCGCGAACGTTGCGCAGCCGTTCACCTTCACCAACGGCACCGGTGCCAACTGGAGCGCGCCGACCCGCCGCACGGCCACTCTGACGAGCCCCGACGGCATCACGCAGACCTACGACGTGTTCACGTTCACCTGGCTCGGCAACCGCTCTCAGTCCACGACACAGGATCGGACCGCCTCAGGAACCCGTCCCACCAGCTGGGCGGGCACCGCCCTCACCGGCAGCTGGGCGGTCAACACGAGCTACTGCGCTGTGGATACCGCCTACTACCTCTCCAACTACTACTCCGGGGGCACCGCCGCGGCCCTCGGCCGCACCGCCGGCAGCTACGGCACCTTCACCACGGCCAACGGGTACACCGGTCTGGTGGTCTCCAACTCCCCGTCCACCGGCGGATGGATCGCGATCAACTGAGCCCGGCGGCGCCCGTCGCTCCGGACTTCGTCGGATCGCCGTGTCCCCGGAGGCTGCAGGACACCCTGGTGGTCGGGCCGTCTCAGTCGCCTGCCCCCGGAGGCGCAACGACGGCATGGTCGTCGGAGAGAGGGTCCTGAGCGGGACGTGCAGACTGACGGGCGGCCTATCAGCGCCCCGCGAGGGCGCAGGACGCCCGCTCGATGCGCGGCACCACCTTGCGCAGCAGCCGCCCCCAGCGGGGGGCGCGGCCGGTGAGCTCCTGGCGGGCTGCGGCGTCGTCGAGGGAGTCCAGGCCGACGGCGCCCAGCCACACGCGGGCCCGGCGGGCCTCCGCGGGCGTGCGGGCGATGTCCTCGATCCGCTCCTCGCCGTGCCAGATCCCCAGGTAGGCCACGTTGCGGGCTCCGTCGCCGGCGTGGGCGAGGTCCCAGTCCAGGATCCCGGAGAGCTCCCACCGCACGTCGTCCCCGTCCGGGGCGGGCACCCAGTGCATGTTGTGCCCGGCCAGGTCCCCGTGCACCAGCGCGGGCCCGTCCGGGGGCGCGGCGGCCCACGCCGTCACCGCCCCCGCGATCCTCGCGACGAGGCCGGCCCAGTCCGCCGGTAGCGCTCCGGCGTGCTCTGTCGGCAGGGACGCGCCCAGCCGCCCCACGCGCGCCACGCGCTCCGCGGTCCACGGACCCCGGAACGCGAACGCCGGGCCGAGTCCCGCCGCGACGGCCGGGTCGGTCACGTCCACGGTGTCGAGGGCGTCCACGATTCCCCGCAGGACGGTCGGGTCGCCCTCGTGGGGCGGGTGCGGCTGCCCCGGCACGAACGCCTGGAGGACGGCCGCGGCGAGGGGGCGGCCGGCGTCGTCGTCCCGGCGGAGCACCGCCGACAGCGGACGCGGCACCGCGAAGGGCAGGCCCGCGTCCGCGAGGGCCGTCACCAGCCCCACGCGGCGCGGCAGGTGGGCGGCGGGGGAGTCCTCGGGCGCCCAGGCCGCGCCGACCGGGGCGCCGGCCTCGCTGACCCGGGCCATGCGCAGCACGGCCAGGCCGTCGAGCACCAGCACGCGGTGGAACTGGCCGGACTCCACCACGTGCCCGGCCGACCACGCGGCGGCGCGCAGCCGGTCCGCGAGCGCGGCGGGCACGTCCGGGAGCAGCCGGGTCAGGGCCTCGGCCGCCAGCTCGAGCTCGGACGCGACGGGGGAGGAGGTCATGTCCCCACGCTAGCGTCCGGGCGCGCGGGGGATACTGGCCCGCATGATCGGCCGCCCCGACCTCCGTTCCGACGCCGCCCCCGCCGCCCGGCCCGCGCTGCCCGCCCCGTCCGCCCGGACGGTCCGCTGGGAGATCGCGATCGTGCTCGGGCTCTCCCTCGGCCGCTCCGCGGTCTACGCGGTGGTGCAGCTGATCGACAAGGCCACCCGTGCCCCGCTGGGGGAGCAGACCACGGTGCTGAACCCCGCGCTCAGCCCGCGGTGGGGCTTCGACCTGACCTACCAGCTGCTGGACATCGGCTTCGCCCTCGTCCCCGTGCTGCTGGTGCTGCACCTGACGTGGCTGCGCGGCCGGAACCCGTTCCGGACCCTCGGCCTCGACCTGCGCCGCCCCGGCCGGGACCTGGCCTGGGGCGCGGGCCTGTTCGCGGTGATCGGGCTCGGCACCCTCGGCGTCTACGCCGCCGGCCGGGCCCTCGGGATCACGACGGCGATCGTCGCCAACGCGATGGACGAGAGCTGGTACCAGGTCCCGGTCCTGCTGCTCTCGGCCGTGCGCCACTCCCTGCTCGAGGAGGTCATCGTGGGGGCCTGGCTGGTCGACCGGCTCGGCTACCTGCAGCGGCTGAGGGCCGCGGGCCTGCACCGCGATCCGGCGCCGGCCGTGCCGTCGTCGTGGGCGAGCGCCGAGGGCCTGTTCCTGCCGACCCGCGTGGCCGCCGTCGTGCTCGCCCTCGCGCTGCTGCGCGGGGCCTACCACCTGTACCAGGGGGTCGGGCCGGGCGTGGGCAACGCGCTGATGGGCGTGGTGTTCGTGCTCGTGTTCCTGCGGGTGCGCCGGGTGATGCCGCTGGTGGTGGCGCACTTCCTGCTCGACGCCGTCGGGTTCGTGGGCTATCCGCTGCTGGCCCGGGCGGGCCTGCTCGGCTGAGTCACCGCCCCCACGGCGGCGGCGGGGCGGGTCAGAGGGTGACGTCGCCCCGCGGGGTCTGGAAGGTCACCGAGACGATGCCGGGGGTGCCCGACGGCGCCACGTACTCCACGTTGACGTCCGCGACCGCGGACTCCTCGCCCTCCTCGCCCAGCCACTCGAGCAGGCGCTCCGGGGAGCCGGCGATGCTCAGCCGCTCGATCGAGGCCTGCGCCTCGGCCGCCTGCGAGGGGTGCATGTCCTCCTGACCGTCGGCCCAGCGCAGGATGTACGGCAGCTGCGGGTCCGCGAGGGTGCCCTTGATGCCGATCTGCCGCCAGGACAGCTCCCGGCCGTCCGGGAAGCGACGGTTGCCGGGGACGGCCTCACGGCCGAGGCGGCGCTCGAACCGGCCGATGTCCGTGGTGGCCACCGCCCAGCTCATCCAGCCGCCGCCCTGCTCGGTGCGGGCGCGCACGAGCTGGCCGAACGGCGCGCTGAGGGAGGCCGGGTGGTCCAGGGCCTCGACGACCTCCAGATACTGCCTGCCCGCCATGGGGAACAGGGCGTTCTGCGTGCCGAAGCGGGGGTGGACACCGCCCTTGATCCGCTCGATGCCCAGCGTCTCGGCGATGCGGGCGACCGTGGCGTCCAGGCCCTCGGGGCCGGCGGCGTAGGACACGTGGTCCATGCGACAGGTGTGCACTGCGCTGTTCCTCTCCGTTCCCGGGCTGCCCCGGGGGTTGACCTGGTGCGAGTCGATGGGCGTCGAGCCCTTGACGGGTCGGGCGCCCCCGTGCGGAGAGCGTATCCGCGTGTGACACGCGTGACGAAATCGTGGCGGGGCGGCGGGCTACACTCGGAGGCACGGTCACGAGAGTCAGCAACAGGCCCCGGCATGCTGACCGGCAACCCTCCTTCCGCGGTGGGGTGCCCCGGGTGACGACCAGGCCGGCCCCACAACGGACGCCGGCAAGCGCGGGCCGATCCCACGGCCCCTCTCGACGGCGCCGGGTCATCTCCGGCACCTCGACGACGCCGGTCTGCGAATCGGCACGTCGGCCGGCGGGCGGGGCGGCCGGGTCCGGCCCCTGAACCCCTCAGGAGGGTCCGCCATGACCGACCAGACCACCCCGACCCCCGACGCCTGGGGCTTCTCCACCGCGCAGGTCCACGCGGGCGTCGCCGTCGGCCAGCACGCCTTCGGTGCGACCGCCCTGCCGATCTTCCAGACCACCTCGTACGACTTCCCGTCCGCCCAGGTGGCCGCGGACCGGTTCGCGCTCAAGGACCTCGACCCGCTCTACACCCGCATCGGCAACCCGACGCAGGGCCCGGTGGAGGAGAAGATCGCCGCGCTCGAGGGCGGTGTGGGCGCGCTGCTGCTGGCCTCCGGTCAGGCGGCGACGACGTTCGCGATCCTCAACCTCGCCGGCGCCGGCGACCACGTGGTCGCCTCGGCCAGCCTCTACGGCGGCACGCAGAACCTGTTCAAGCACACCCTCGCCAAGGTCGGCGTCGAGACGACGTTCGTGACCGACCCGGACGACATCGAGTCCTGGCGCGCCGCCGTCCGGCCGAACACCAAGGCGTTCTTCGGCGAGACCCTCGGCAACCCGCGCGGCGACGTCCTGGACGTGCGCGCCGTCGCCGACACCGCCCACGAGGCCGGCGTGCCGCTGATCGTCGACAACACGCTGGCCACCCCGTACCTGCTGCGACCGATCGAGCACGGCGCCGACGTCGTCACCCACTCCGCCACGAAGTACCTCGGCGGGCACGCCGCGGCCATCGCGGGCGTGATCGTCGACGCCGGCACGTTCGACTACGCGCAGCACGCCGAGCGGTACCCCGGCTTCAACGAGCCGGACGAGTCCTACCACGGCCTCGTCTACGCGCGGGACCTCGGGGTGGGCTCGCCGCTCGGCGCCAACCTGGCCTTCATCCTCAAGGCGCGCGTGCAGCTGCTGCGCGACTACGGCTCGGCCATCTCCCCGTTCAACGCGTTCCTGGTGAACCTCGGCCTGGAGACCCTCTCCCTGCGGATGGAGCGGCAGGTGGCCAACGCGGCCGCGGTGGCGCGCTGGCTGGAGGGCCGCGACGACGTCGAGCACGTGGTCTACGCCGGCCTGGAGTCCAGCCCGTGGCACGAGCGGGCCCAGCGCTACCTGCCGAAGGGCGCGGGCGCATTCGTCTCCTTCGAGATCGCGGGCGGCCGCGAGGCCGGGGCCGCGTTCGTGGACGGGCTCACCCTGCACCACCACGTGGCCAACATCGGCGACGTCCGCTCGCTCGTGGTGCACCCGGCCTCGACCACCCACTCCCAGCTCACCGACGACGAGCAGCGCGCCGCCGGCGTCACCCCCGGCCTGGTGCGGCTCTCGCTCGGCGTGGAGGACATCGAGGACATCCTCGCCGACCTCGAGCGCGGCTTCGCGGCCGCCGCCCGCCGCGGCGACGACGACGCGGGGGAGCGGGCATGACCGCCGTCGCCACGCGTCCGTCGCGCACCGCGCTGCCCCGCGGCGGTCGCCACCGCCTGCGGGTCGGCGAGCTGCGCACCGAGACCGGCGGGCTGCTGCCCGACGTCGAGCTGGCCTACGAGACCTGGGGCACCCTCGCCGCCGACGGCGCCAACGCCGTGCTCGTGCTGCACGCCCTCACCGGCGACGCGCACGTGGCCGCGCACGAGGAGGACCCGACGCCGGGCTGGTGGGACGCCCTCGTCGGCCCGGGCCGCGCCGTGGACACGGACCGGTGGTTCGTGGTCGCCCCCGCCATGATCGGCGGCTGCCACGGCTCCACCGGGCCCTCGACGCCGGCCCCCGACGGGCGGCCCTGGGGCTCCCGGTTCCCGTTCCTCACGCTGCGGGACGCGGTCGAGGCCGAGCGACGCCTGGCCGACCACCTCGGGATCGGCGCCTGGCGCGCCGTGATCGGCGGATCGATGGGCGGGGCCCGCGCCCTCGAGTGGGCCGCGACCCACCCCGCGCGCGTCGCCGGGGTGGGTGTGCTGGCCGCCACCGCGGCCTCCTCCGCCGACCAGATCGCGTGGGGGCAGGCGCAGACGGCGGCCATCCGCCTCGACCCGGACTTCCAGGGCGGCGACTACTACCCCGGCCCCGGCCCCGTGGCCGGCCTGGGCATCGCCCGGCGCATCGCCCACACCACCTACCGCACGGCCGGCGAGCTCGGCCAGCGGTTCGGCCGCGAACCGCAGGGCGTCGAGGATCCCTTCGGCGCCGTCGTCGGGGTGCCGGGCGGGCGCGGGCGCTACGCCGTGGAGTCCTACCTGGACCACCAGGCGGCCAAGCTCACCGACCGGTTCGACGCGAACTCCTACCTCGTGGTCACCGAGGCCCTCATGGGCCACGACGTCGGGCGCGGGCGCGGCGGCGTGGCGGCGGCGCTCGCGGACTACCGGGGCCGGGCGTTCGTGGCCGCCGTCGACTCGGACCGGCTCTACCTGCCGGCCGAGTCCGAGGCGCTCGCGGCGGCGCTGCCCGCGCGGCCGCCGGTGCACACGATCGCCTCGCCCATCGGCCACGACGGCTTCCTCACCGAATACGGCCAGGTGGCCGACACGCTGAAGCGCACCCTCGCCCTCTGAACTTTCGTTCGGGAAACGGCGGCGTGTCGCGGCACTGTCGTTCGGGAAACGGCCACCGGTTCCCGCCGGCCGGGCTCAGGGCTCGACGACGTCCAGCGGCTCAGTGTGGTCCGAGCCCTGCGGCATCGGCGCGCCGAAGAGCGGCTCGGGGACGGGGCGCTTGGCCGTGACGCCGTCGCCGGAGGAGACGCCGCGGAGGCGGCGGACCACCCACGGCGCCAGATGCGTGCGCACCCATGCGGCGTCCGACGCGCGGGCCGCGCGCCACGTGCGCGGCGCCGGCGGGGAGAGGCGCAGGTGCTCGAGGCCGTGCTCCACGCCGAGGGTGTCCAGCACCATCGCGGCGATCGTGTGGTGGCCGAGCGCAGAGAAGTGCAGGCGGTCCTCGGCCCACATCTCCCGCCGGGCGAGGTCCTTGAGCGACCACATGTCCGGCACCAGCGCGTCGTGCCGCAGCGCGATGGTGCGCACGTTCTCGTTGTAGATCGCCACGGTGCCGCGGATGCGGCCGATGACGGGCGTGCCCTTCACGTCGGTCGCGTTGAACAGCAGCACGGTGGCGCCGTCGGAGGCCAGACGCTCGACGACGGCGTCCAACCGGACCGCGATCTCGTCCGGGTCCGCGCCGCGCAGGATGTCGTTGCCGCCCGCGCAGACGCTGATGAGGTCCGGCCGCAGGGCGAGCGCCGGCTCCACCTGGTCCTCGGCGATCTGGTCCAGCAGCTTCCCGCGGACCGCCAGGTTGGCGTAGGCCAGGTCCTCGCCGGGCGGCGTCAGGCGGGAGAGCTCCTCGGCCAGGCGGTCGGCCCAGCCGCGGTGGTAGCCGGGACGGTCCGGGTCCGGGTCGCCGATGCCCTCGGAGAACGAGTCCCCGATGGCGACGTAGCGGCGCCACGGATGGGCGGCGGGGTCGTCGACCGGGGTCGCGTCGGAGGCGTGCGGAGGCTGGGAGGAGGATGGGTTACCCACGGGTAGGATTCTGCCCACGTCGCGCGGGAGGGGTCAACCTCCGGGAGGGGCCGACCGTGCCGCTCGCTAGGCTGGCGGACGTGAACGCGAACCCCACCCCCGCCGTCGAGCCCGTCGTCCGCTGGTCCCGCCCCGAGGGCGAGCGCACCGAGGACCTGCTGATCGTCCTGCACGGCTACGGCGCGAACGAGGACGACCTGTTCGGCCTCGTCCCGCACCTGCCCGAGCACGTCACGGTGGCCGCCGTCCGCGCGCCCCTGCCCCTGCAGCCGGGCTCCCACGCCTGGTTCCCGCTCTCCCAGGACCCCGTCACGGGCGAGCTGGGCTCCACCGCCGAGCCGGTCCGCGAGGCCGTCGAGGCCCTGCACGCCTGGGTGCAGGCGGTGCGCGGGGACTTCCGCACCGTCTCCCTGCTCGGCTTCTCGCAGGGCATGGCGATGGCCACGTCGCTGCTGCGCCTGGACCCGGAGGCCTACGCGTGCACCGTGGCGCTGTCCGGCTTCGTGGTGGACCCGGAGCTCACCGAGCCGCGGCTGCGCGAGCTGTTCACCCGCGACGACGACGTCGCCCGCGTCCGACCGAAGGTCTTCTGGGGCCGCGGCCAGGAGGACCCGATCATCTCCGAGCCCCGGGTCGAGGAGACCCATGCCTGGCTGAACGCCCACGTGGACCTCATGAAGATCGTCTACGCCGGGCTCGGCCACGCGATCAACGAGCAGGAGCTGGGCCACGTGAAGGAGTACCTCGCCCACATGGTGCCGCCCCGCGGCTGACGCGCCGGACCTGCTCGACGACGGCGCCGCGGCCGCCCGACGGGGCGTCGGCTCAGGCCTGCCCGGCCTGGACGACGAACGCCTCGCCGGCGAACTCGACGACGTCCCCGTCGTGCAGCTGGGCGCCGCGGCGCGTCTCCACCGCGCCGTTGACGGTGACGAGCCCGTCGGTGACGGCGTCGCGGGCCATGGCCCCGTCCTCCACGAGGGAGGCGAGCTTGAGCGCCTGGCCGAGGCGGATGGACTCGTCACGGATGGGCAGGGGCTGGGCGTCGGGTGCGTTCGTCTCGGTCATGGTGTCCATCATGGCCGGTAGGCTGGACGGGATCGACCGGCGCGCCGCGCCGGAACGGGCCCGCCGCGTCGAAGGCGGCCGGGTGCCGTCGTCGTCGTGATCCCCTCCCGCCCCGCCGATGAGTACGGAAGTGATGCCCCCATGGCTGCCAAGTCCCCGCTGGACAACGTCATCAACCTGGCCAAGCGCCGAGGCTTCGTGTTCCAGGCCGGTGAGATCTACGGCGGTTCGCGCTCCGCGTGGGACTACGGGCCCCTGGGTGTGGAGCTGAAGGAGAACATCAAGGCCGAGTGGTGGAAGACCTTCGTGCGCTCCCGTGAGGACATGGTGGGCCTGGACTCCTCCATCATCCTGCCGCGCGCGGTGTGGGAGGCCTCCGGCCACGTCGAGACCTTCACCGACCCGCTCGTGGAGTGCACCCAGTGCCACAGGCGCCACCGCCAGGACCACCTGCTCGAGGCGTTCGAGGCCAAGAAGGGCCGGCCGGCCGAGGGCATGGCCGAGATCGTGTGCCCGGACTGCGGCACCCAGGGCGCCTGGACCGAGCCGCAGCTGTTCTCGGGCCTGGTCAAGACCTACCTCGGCCCCGTGGACAACGAGGAGGGCCTGCACTACATGCGCCCGGAGACGGCGCAGGGCATCTTCGTGAACTTCCTCAACGTGCTGGGCGCGGCCCGGAAGAAGCCGCCGTTCGGCATCGGCCAGATCGGCAAGGCGTTCCGCAACGAGATCACCCCGGGCAACTTCATCTTCCGCACCCGTGAGTTCGAGCAGATGGAGATCGAGTACTTCGTGCCGCCGGCCGAGGCGGGCCAGCACTTCGACCGCTGGGTCGAGGACTGCTGGGACTGGTTCATCGACCTCGGCATCGACCCCGCGCACCTGCGCAAGTTCGACGTCCCCGCGGACGAGCGGGCGCACTACTCGGACGCCACGATCGACCTCGAGTACGACTTCGGCTTCACCGGCGGCGACGGCTGGGGCGAGCTGATGGGCATCGCGAACCGCACCGACTACGACCTGGGCCGGCACACCGAGCACTCGGGCACCAAGATGCAGTACTTCGACCAGGCCAACAACGAGCACTACACCCCGTACGTGATCGAGCCGTCCTTCGGCCTGACCCGCGCCATGATGGCGTTCCTCGTGGACGCCTATGCCGAGGACGAGGCCCCGAACGCCAAGGGCGGGGTGGACGTGCGCACCGTGCTCAAGCTGGACCCGCGCCTGGCCCCGGTCAAGGCCGCCGTGCTCCCGCTGTCCAAGAAGCCCGAGCTGCAGCCGGCCACCCAGTCCCTCGCCGCGGAGCTGCGCGGCCTGTGGAACATCGAGACGGACGACTCCGGCGCGATCGGCCGTCGCTACCGCCGCCAGGACGAGATCGGCACCCCGTTCTGCATCACCGTGGACTTCGACACCCTCGAGGACCAGGCCGTGACCATCCGCGAGCGGGACACCATGGCCCAGGAGCGCGTGGCGCTGTCCCAGGTGAAGTCCTACCTGCTGGAGCGCCTGGTCAAGTGAGCGGGGACGTGACGGGAGCGGCCGGGGCCGCGGGGCACGACGACGACGGCGTGTTGTTCGACTCCGCCGCGGTCGCCGGCGGGGAGGTCGTGCTGCGTCCCTGGCGACCCGGGGACGACCTGGCCCTGCTCGAGGTGTGGGGCGACCCGGCCAACGCGCAGCAGCACCAGGACCGGGCGATGCTCGCCGAGGACGCGGAACGGCCCTGGCGCCGCGCGCTCGTGGCCGAGGCCGCCGGCGTGCCGGTGGCGGCCGGCGTCGTCTATGCCTCGTCCGTGCACCCGCGGCGGCTGTGGCTGTACGTCGAGACCGCGGCTGCCGAGCGGCGCCGGGGCATCGGCCGGGCGCTCGTGGCGGCCCTGCGGGGGCTCGCCGCGGAGGCGCACGCCGCCGGCGCCATCCCGACGACGGCCCTGAAGGCCCGGTTCGCCAAGGACGCCCTGGTGCCCGGCGTGGCCGGCGCCGACCCGCAGACCGAGACCGACGGCGCGACGGGCCGCCCGCCCGTGGACACGGACGCCGTGCGCTCCCAGACCGCCGCACTGGCCGCCGGCACCGAGGCGTTCCTCGTGGCCGAGGGCTTCACCCCCGTGCAGCGCTCCCGCCGCGTCGCGATCGCCCCGGGGGCCATCGGCCTGCCGGACGTGCGCGGGGAGGAGCACCCGGACGGCGTGGTCCTCGAGGAGGCCTCGACCGGCTCCGTCGAGCTGACGCAGGCGGTCACCGCGTTCTACGACGCCGTGCACGCCTGGGACCCGTCGACCCTGAGCGTCGGAGCCGCCCAGCAGCTGCTGCTGGGCCCGGCCACCGGGGCCGCGGGCGCCGTCGTGCTCCGCGACGCGCCGAAGGCCGAGGGTGGGCGCATCCGCGCGTTCGCGGTGTCCTACACCCCGGAGCGCCAGGACGCGCCGGCCGACGTGCTCGTGGGCTGGGATCCGGAGCTGGGGGAGGAGGACGCGCTGCAGGCCGTGGCCGACCTGCTCGCCCTGCTCGTGGCCCAGTACCCCGTGCAGATCGAGGTGGACGAGGCGATGGCCCCGCTGGAGCGGATCGTGGACGGGCTCATCGGCGGCAACGCCGCGCGGACCCTGGTGGACACGTACGTGTTCGTGGACGACACGACGGGCGCGTGAACCAGGCAGCCGAAGCGGACCGCCGGCGCACCCGCGCCCTGCGGGGCACCGTCCTGGCGGTGGCCCTGCTCAACGGCGCCTACCTGGTGGTCGAGATCATTCTGGCGGTGGGGATCGGCTCGGTGGCCCTCGTGGCGGACTCCGTCGACTTCTTCGAGGACTTCGCCGTCAACCTGCTGATCTTCGTGGCGCTCGGGTGGACGGCGGCCCGGCAGGCGGTCATCGGCAAGGTCATGGCCGGGATCATCGTGCTCCCGGCCGTGGCGGCGCTCGTCATGGCGGCCACGAAGATCGGCGACCCCGAGCCGCCGGCCGCGGGCGTGCTGCTGGGGGTGGCCGTCGGCTCGATCCTCGTGAACCTCGTGTGCGTGGCCCTGCTGGCCCGCGTCCGCACCGACGGCGGCTCCCTCACCCGGGCGGCGTGGCTCGCGGCGCGCAACGACCTCGTGGCCGGTGCCGTGCTGATCGCCCTGTCCGGGATCACGGTCCTGACGGCGTCGGGCTGGGCAGACATCATCGTGGGCGTGCTGCTGGTGCTGCTCAACGGCTCCGCCGCCAAGGAGATCTGGGAGGCTGCGACCGAAGAGCACCTGGCGGCCCAGGCCCTCGCCGGCGAGGTCGACGACGACTGAGCGGTTCCTACGGTTCCTACGGGGCGGCGGGCAGCCGGGCGGCCAACACCGCCCCGACGGCGGCCAGGCCCAGGAACACCGTCAGCGCCGGTGCCAGACCGACGGCGCCGGCCAGTGCCCCGACCGCCGGGCTGAGCCCGACCCCGGCCAGCCGCATGCACCAGCTCGTCACCGCCAGCCCGGTCTGCGGCCGGAGCCCGGGCGCCTCGTCGCCGAGCGCATAGGCCACGGGCACCACCGCGGCGCAGCCCAGCCCCGCCAGCGCCAGCCCCGCGAACGCGGCGGGCACGGCCACCGGCCCCGGCAGCGGCGCCAGAGCCAGCCCCAGCCCCACGACGACGGCGCCCAGTCCCGCCGTCAGCGCCCCGCGGCGGCCCAGGGCGGCGAGGGTGCGGTCGCCCGCGAGGCGTCCGACGAACTGCGCGCCCAGCAGCGTCGACGCGCCGAGCACCGCCGCGGCCGGGTCCAGGCCGCGCTCGGTGATCAGGAACAGGGTGGCCCACGCGTTGCCGAACTCCTCCACGCCGAAGCCGGCCATCCCGATCACCACGGCGGGGAGGAGCGCGGCCACGGCGGCGCGGCGGGGAGGAGCGCGGCCACGGCGGCGCGGCGGGGCAGGGCCGGGGCGGGCGGTGCGGACGTCTCCGACGGCGCGGGTGACTGATCCGCGGCGCCGCGGGCGGACGCCGAGTCCACGGGAGCCTCCGCCAGGAACAGGCGCCGGACCCCCAGCAGCACCGCGACGCACACGGCGCCGTTGAGCCCCAGGTGCAGGGCCGCGGGGCCGCCCACGGTGATGACCGCTGCACCGAACCCGGCACCGGCGGCCGCTCCGAGGCTCCAGCCGGCGTGCATGGTCGTGAGCACGGGCCGGGCCAGCCGGGTCTGCACCTGCAGGCCCTGCGCGTTCTGGGCGGTGTCCACGACGGCGTCGAGCACGCCCGATGCCAGGACGAGGCCCGCGAAGACCCACAGCGGCCAGGCCGCGGCCGTGCCCGCACCGTGCCCGGCCCCCGCGCCCGCCCCGGCGATGTCGAGGACGAGACCGGCCGCCGTCGTGAGCAGGGCGATGGCCACGCTGCCGGCGAGCATGACGCGGCGGGCGCCGAACCGGCGCAGGATCGGCGCGGGCAGGGGCCCGGCGAGCGTGCCGCCCACGGCGAGTGCGATGACGAGCAGGCCGAAGACGGCCGGGTCCAGGCCGAACGCGGGCTTGGCCTCCGGGTAGTGCGGGATGAGCGCGCCGAGCAGGGCGCCGTTCGTCGCGAAGGCGGCGGTGACGGCCCAGCGCGCGCGACGGGCCTGGGCGACGCCGTCGTCGGCGGCCGGGAGGTGCGGCGGGGCCTCGCTCATGCATCCCAGCCGAGCAGGCGCCAGACCTCCGCCCAGCCGGCGAAGATCTTCGCGTTGTACTCGACCCCGAGCTGGTTGGGGTTGGCGAACAGGACCCAGTCGGCGGCGGCGACGGCGTCGTCGGCGGCGAGCTTCTCCGCGACCTCCTCGGCGGACCCGGCGTAGGTCGGGCCGGAGCGGGCGGCGCCGCCCTCGAGCATGCCGGAGGAGTCGCGCGAGCCGCGCTCCCGGCCGAAGTACAGCTCGTCCTCCCCGTCCTGGATGACGAACGCGGAGCGCGTGACCGCCGTGCGGCCCGGACCGGCGTGGCCGGCCGCGGCGAAGGCCTCCCGGTAGCGGGCGATCTGGTCGGCCTGCTGGACGTGGAAGGGGCGGCCGTCGTCCTGCAGGAGCAGGGTGGAGGAGAGCATGTTGTAGCCGTCCCGCCCCGCCTCGACCGCCGACGGCGTGGACCCCGACCCCCACCAGATCCGGTCCGCGAGCCCGGGGAGTGCGGCTCGATCCGCAGCGGCTGCGAGCTGTGCGCCCAGCCGGAGGTCAGGTCCGGCGCCGCGATCCCCTCACCGCGCACGGCCGAGAGGAAGCGGCGTCCGCGCTCGCGGGTCACGTCGGCCCAGGTCTGCCCCTCGGCGAGGGTGTAGCCGAACTGCGCCTGGCCGTCGAGGGCGGCCTCGGGTGAGCCGCGGGAGACGCCGAGCTCGAGCCGGCCGCCGGAGATGAGGTCCGTGGTGGCCGCGGCCTCGGCCATGTACAGGGGGTTCTCGTAGCGCAGGTCGATCACGCCGGTGCCGAGGCTGATCCGCTCGGTGCGGGCGGCCATCGCGGCGAGGATCGGGAACGGCGAGGAGAACATCCGCTGGAAGTGGTGGACGCGCAGCCAGGCGCCGTCGAGCCCGGCGTCCTCGGCGGCCACGGCCATGGCGACGACGTCGTCGAGGGCCTGCCGCGCGTCCGGTTCGGCGCCGGGACGGTGGATCCAGTGGCCGAAGTTGAGGAAGCCGAGGTGCTTGCGGGTCATGCCGGGTGCAACCGCGGGGCGGGCGGGGCTGTTCCCGGTGCTCGTCTGACCGCCGGCCGGCGACATCACCTGCGGGCAGACCCGCGGAGATGTCGCTGCGGAGCGGTCGATCGCCGCGGCGTCCGCCATACTGGCGGGCATGAGTGAGCAGTGGAGCGAGAAGGACATCGAGCTGGCGAACCGGCTCTTCGACATGGCGCGTGACGGGGACACGGCCCAGCTGAAGGCGTACCTGGACGCCGGGGTGAGCACGCGCCTGCGCAACCACGCGGGCGACTCCTTCCTCACCCTCGCCGCCTATCACGAGCACCCGGACACGGTGGCGATGCTGATCGAGGCCGGCGCCGAGATCGAGCACGCCAACGATCGCGGCCAGCGCGCCCTGACCTGCGCCACGTTCAAACGGGATGTCGCCTCAATGCGGCATCTGCTCGCGGCCGGTGCGGACCCGGACGCGGGCACCCCCTCGGCGCGTCAGACCGCTCAGATGTTCGCCGGTGCTGACCTGCTGGCGGTGCTCGACGGCGGGGACGCGGCGCCGGCGTCGGAGGCCTGACCCGCCGGGAGGACGGTCTGCCCGTCCCGGCGGGGTGCCTCTGCGATCGCCTCCCAGCGGGCCTCGTGGTGGGGCACGGTGACGCGGGTGCCGGGCGGAATGGAAGAATGGGGTCCGACATGACTTCTTCCCACACCCTCCCCGCCGCGGCGGTGACCGACGCCGACGACGTCGCCGACCTCCACGCCGCGCACTACGCCAAGTCCGCCGGCGCCGGTCGACGCATCACCGACGACGATCAGCTCCACGAGGCCCGCCACCCCGCCCCGACGACGGACCGCCTGGCCCTGCCCCCGCTGCGGCTGGGGCCGCTGACCATCGACGTCCCCGTGGTGCTCGCCCCCATGGCCGGCATCACCAACACCGCGTTCCGCCGCCTGTGCCGCGAGTACGGTGGCGGCCTCTACGTCAACGAGATGGTCACGGCCCGCGCGCTGGTCGAGCGGAAGCCCGAGTCGATGCGCATCATCCAGCACGACCCCGACGAGGTGCCCCGCTCCGTCCAGCTCTACTCCGTGGACCCGGTCACCACCGGCGCGGCGGTGCGGATGCTGGTCGAGGAGGACCGCTGCGACCACATCGACATGAACTTCGGCTGCCCCGTGCCGAAGGTGACCCGGCGCGGCGGCGGCTCGGCCCTGCCGTGGAAGTCGGAGCTGTTCGCCTCGATCGTCAAGGCGGCCGTCACCGAGGCCGCGAAGAGGGACATCCCGGTGACCGTGAAGATGCGTCGCGGCATCGATGAGGACCACCTGACCTTCCTCGACGCCGGCCGCACGGCCCGCGACCTCGGCGTCGCCGCCGTGGCCCTGCACGGCCGCACCACGCGCCAGTTCTACTCGGGCACCGCCGTGTGGGACGACATCGCCCGGCTGCGCGAGGCCCTGCCGGACATCCCCGTACTCGGCAACGGCGACATCTGGTCTGCGGAGGACGCCATCGCGATGGTCGAGCAGACCGGCGTGGACGGCGTCGTGATCGGCCGCGGCTGTCAGGGCCGGCCGTGGCTGTTCGGCGACCTGCAGGCCGCGTTCGAGGGCCGCCAGGACCGGTTCCAGCCGACGCTCGGCATGGTCGCGGACACGCTGTACCGCCACGCCGAGCTGCTCGTGGGCACCTTCGGCGGCGACGAGCTCAAGGCCCTGCGGGACATCCGCAAGCACGTGGCCTGGTACTTCAAGGGCTACCCCGTGGGCTCCGAGATCCGCACCGCCCTGTCCACCGTCCCGGACCTCGCCACGATGCGCGAGATCCTCGCCCGCGTGGACCGCGACCAGCCCTACCCGGGCGAGGCCGCCGAGGGCCCGCGCGGCCGCTCCGGCGCCCCCAAGCGCCCGCACCTGCCGGACGGCTGGCTCGACTCCCGCGAGCTCAATGCCGAGCAGCAGGCCATGATCCAGGCCGCCGAGCTGGACGTCTCCGGTGGCTGAGCCCACGACGCCGGTGCCCGCAGCCGGAACGCCCGCCGCGCCGTCGTCGCCCTGGACCGGCGCCGCCCACCAGCCGGTGCTGTTCGGCCCGGAAGGCCGGCCCCCGTATGCCGGCCGCGCCGTGCAGACCCCCGGCTACACGCCGTGGGACCGGGAGCGGTGGCTGCCCGAGCCGCCCAAGTCCTCCTACCGTTCGGACTTCGAGCGGGACCGTGCCCGCGTGCTGCACTCCGCGGGCCTGCGCCGGCTGGGGGCCAAGACCCAGGTGGTCGCCCCGGACGCGGACGACTTCGCCCGCACCCGCCTGACGCACTCGCTCGAGGTGGCCCAGGTGGGGCGTGAGCTCGGCCGGTCGCTGGGCTGCGACCCCGACCTCGTGGACACCGCCTGCCTGTCCCACGACCTCGGCCACCCGCCCTTCGGGCACAACGGGGAGAAGGCGCTCGACGCGCTCAGCGAGGACGTCGGCGGCTTCGAGGGCAACGCCCAGACCCTGCGCCTGCTGGCCCGCCTCGAGCAGAAGAAGCTCTTCGCGGACGGCTCCTCCGCGGGCCTGAACCTCACGCGCGCCGCCCTCGACGCCGCGTGCAAGTACCCGTGGACCCGTGAGGACGCCCCGCTGCGCCCCGACGGCACGCGTTCGCGCAAGTTCGGCGTCTACGAGGACGACCTGCCCGTGTTCCGCTGGTTCCGCGCCGGGGTGCCCGGCACGCGCACGTCCATGGAGGCGCAGGTCATGGACCTCGCGGACGACATCTCCTACTCCGTGCACGACGTCGAGGACGGCGTGGTCAACGCCGTGTTCCAGCTCAAGTGGCTGGCCATCCCGGAGCACCGGGAGCGCGTCGTGGAGACCACCCGCCAGTGGTACCTGCCGCACACGGACCCGGCCGAGGTCGACGCGGCCCTGGCCCGCCTCGAGGCCACCAACGTGTGGGTCTCCGAGATGGACGGCTCCCGGCGGGCGCTCGCGGCGATGAAGGACATGACGAGCCAGCTGATCGGCCGGTTCTGCAGCGCCGCCTTCGACGCCACGCGCCAGGTGTTCGGCAACGAGCCGCTCACCCGCCACGGGGCCGACGTCGTGGTGCCCGAGGAGACGGAGACCGAGATCGCCGTGATGAAGGGCATCGCGGCGGCCTACGTGATGACCGCCGAGCAGCGCCAGCCGCTCTACGCGCGGCAGCGCGAGGTGCTCGCGGAGCTCGTGGCGCTGCTGGAGGCCACGGGGGACCGGTACCTCGAGCCGATGTTCGCGTTCGACTGGGCGCAGGCCCCCGACGACGCCGCCCGGCGGCGCGTGGTGATCGACCAGATCGCCTCGCTCACCGATTCGACCGCCGTCGAGTGGCATCACACCCTGGTGCAGGGCGCGGAGTTCCGTCGCGTCTGGCTCTGACCGGCGGGTCCAGCAGCGCGGGAAGCACCGCGCCGGCGGGACCCCGCAGGACGTGCGTGACCGCGCCGCTCAGCTCGGTCTCCACCGGGTTGATCTCCACGACGGCGGCCCCGGCCCCCAGCGCCACGAACGGCAGGGACGCCGCCGGCTGGACGATGCCCGAGGTGCCGACCACCAGGCACAGGTCGCAGTCCTCGAGCGCGGCGAAGGCGCGGTCCCAGGGCTCGGCCGGCAGCATCTCCCCGAACCACACGATCCCCGGGCGGATCAGCCCGTCCCCGCACACGGTGCAGGCCGGCGGTGCCTCGCGGAGCATCGCCTCGAGGTCGGCCTCGGAGCCGGCCGTCGCCTCGTCCGCGGGCGCGCCCGGATCGACGTCGGCGGGGGCCCCGCAGTCGGCGCAGCGGTGCTCGAACAGGGACCCGTGCAGGTGCGCGAGGACCCGGGCGCCGGCGCGCTCGTGCAGGTCGTCCACGTTCTGGGTGACCACCTCCAGGCCGGGCGTGCGGCGCTGCCAGACGGCGACGGCGTCGTGCCCCGGATTCGGTTGGCGGGCCCGCACCATCCGGGCACGCCACCGGTACCAGGACCACACGAGCGCGGGATCCGCGAGGAATGCCTCCTCCGTGGCGAGCTCCTCCGCGGAGAACCGCTCCCACAGGCCGGTCTGGGCGTCGCGGAACGTGGGGATGCCGGACTCGGCGCTCATCCCCGCCCCGGAGAGCACCACGGGACGCTCGGCGGCGGCCACGAGCGCGCGGACGGCGTCCAGCACGTCAGGGTCGAGGTCGGGGGCGGAGGCGGCGAGGACGGGGTGCGGATCGGCCATGTCCCCAGCCTAGGCAGGCGGCACGGGTGGTCGCCCCCCTTCGTTTGGGGGCGGTTTGCGGCGTTATTCCGTCGGAATACCGCCGAATATCGCCCCCGAACCCGTGAGTGGGGTCAGGTGAGGTCGGGCGACGTCGTCGGCAGGCCCGTGCCGGCGGCGCGGGCGAGGGCCCGGCGCAGGCCGCGGGCCTTGAGGAGGACCTCGTCGTGCTCGGCGGCCGGGTCCGAGTCCGCGACGATCGCCCCGCCGGCCCCCACGGACCAGCGGCCCCCGGTGAGCACGGCCGTGCGGATCACGACGGACAACGACGTCGTCCCGTCCGCGCTCAGCATCCCCAGCGCCCCGGAGTAGACCCCGCGCGGGGAGGCCTCCCACGCGGCCAGCAGCTCGACGCTGCGTCGCTTCGGCGCGCCCGTCATCGACCCGCCCGGGAACAGCGACCGCACCACGTCCACGGGCTCGACGCCGGCTCGTGCGGTGCCCGTGACGGTGGAGACGAGCTGGTGGACGGTCGCGTAGCTCTCCACCGCCATGAGGGAGGGCACCTGCACGGAGCCGGGCTCGCACACCCGCGAGAGGTCGTTGCGCAGCAGGTCCACGATCATGAGGTTCTCGGCCCGGGTCTTGGGATCGGCGGCGAGCGCGCGGGCGGCCTCGGCGTCCTCGGCCGGGTCGGGCAGGCGGGCGGCCGTGCCCTTGATCGGCTTGGTGCTGTACCGGCCCGCGCGCCCGGCGAGGAACCGCTCGGGGGAGGCCGAGACCACGGCCCACCGGCGGGCACCCGTGCCGTGCTCCAGCAGCGCCGCATACGGGGCCGGCTGGTGCGCG
Organism: Micrococcus sp. GPGPB33; assembly: GCF_037853785.1. Taxonomy (NCBI): domain Bacteria; kingdom Bacillati; phylum Actinomycetota; class Actinomycetes; order Micrococcales; family Micrococcaceae; genus Micrococcus; species Micrococcus sp. GPGPB33. The sequence continues at coordinate 42,020 of NZ_JAQMWO010000002.1, read as the reverse complement.
GCGAGCTCGTGGAAGAGGACCAGCGGGTCCACGCGCAGCCCGGGGTCGGCGTCGAAGCGGGTGGTCAGGCACAGCTCGTAGGAGTCGCCGGCGTGCAGCGCGGCGCGGCAGCGGGCGATCTGCTCGGCGTACGCTGCCCGGTCCTCGCGCCACGTGCCCGGCGCCTCCTCATCGGCCCGTGGTCCCGGACCGGCGTCCCGCGGCGGGGGCACGACGACGTCGCCCGACGCCGTCTCGAGAGCGCGGCGGGCCGCGGCGAGGGCGCGGCGCACGTCCCCTGCCCAGCGGTCGGCCCCGGTCTCCGCGGCGGTCGGATCGAGGGAGGCCACGCAGCAGTGCAGCACCCCGGCCGCGTGGTCCGCCACGACGTAGCGGGACGGGCGCACCCAGAACTGCGCGGGCAGGGACGCGGGGTCCTCGGCTCGACGTGAGGGCGGTGTCACCCCCAGATCCGCCAGGCCGAGCTCGTAGCCGAGCCAGCCGACCAGGCCGCCGCGCAGGGGCAGCCCCTCGCCGCCGACCACCGGCCGGGGTGCGGCCGCGGCCGCGAGGTCCGCCCACGCGCGGTCCGGATCGGCGGGGTCGTCGTGCCGGACCAGCCGCGGGCCGGGGGAGGGCGCACGGCCATGCTCCTCGCCGAGCACATCCAGCCCGTCGCCTGCCACGGACCAGCGTGCCTCGGCCGGGTCCGGCAGGGCGGAGTCCAGCCAGAACGACGCGGCCCCGCGCACGACGGCGTGCGCATAGACCGCGGCCACGGCGGTCGCCGCCGTGTGCCCGGCCGCGGCGAGCGCCGCGGCGTCGAGCGTGCGGACGGCGACGTGCAGGGGAGTGGAGGCGTCCTGGGGCGGGGCGGGCGCGGTGGGCATGGCCCCCAGCGTAGGGGTCAGCCCCCGTCCGGATCGCTCCGTACGCTGGCGACGTTCCTGGCGGTGCCGTTCCCCGCGCTGGGCGCGGGCCTGCGGGACGGCAGGTTCCTGGCGTCCCTGCTGGTCCTGAACTTCGTGGTGGTGCCGGCGGTGGTGTTCGGGCTGAGTCGGTTCGTGGCCCACGACGACGCGCTGCTCGTGGGCGTGCTCCTCGTGCTGCTGGCCCCGTGCGTGGACTACGTCATCGCGTTCACCGCGCTCGCGGGCGGGGTGGCCGAGAGGCTGCTGGCGGCCGCTCCGCTGCTTATGCTCGTCCAGCTGGTCGTGCTGCCCGTGCTGCTGCGGGCGTTCGCCGGTCCGGAGGCGGTCGCCGCCGTCGACGCCGGGCCGTTCGTCCGCGCGCTGGTGGTGCTGATCCTGTTGCCGCTCGCGCTCGCGGCGCTGCTCCAGTGGGGTGCGGTGCGCGGCCGCGGTGGGGTGCGGTGCGCGGCGGCCGGGGTGGTGCGCGGGTTCACGGCGGCGATGGTCCCGCTCATGGTCGTCACGCTGTTCACGGTGGTCGCCTCACAGATCCGCGGGGTGGGGGAGCAGCTGCCCGCGCTGGCCGCCGTCGTGCCCCTGTTCGCGGCGTTCGCCGCCGTGACGGTGGCCCTCGGCGTGGTGGCTGCGCGGTGGGCGCGCCTCGACGTGCCCGCCGGGCGGGCGCTCGTGTTCTCGGGCGCGACGCGGAACTCCCTGGTCGTGCTGCCGCTGACCTTGGCCCTGCCGGCGAGCCTGGACCCGGCCCCGCTCGTGGTGGTGACGCAGACGCTCGTGGAGCTCGGGGTGATGGTGAGCCTCGTCCGGCTGGTGCCCCGGCTGCTGCCGCTGCACGGGCAGTCCGCGGGGGCGGGCGCGCGTCGAACCGTGACCTGACCGCCCAGAATGTTGCCTTCCCGTGACCGGAATCACGGTCGCGGGTCGCTATGGTGGGCGACATGAGCCTCTCGTTCGTGTCCTCGGCGCGCCGCCGTCACGGCGGCCTGGCTTCGGCCGCGCTGTTCCATCCGCTGGTCGAGGCGGCCACCGGCGCGCTGCCCGTGATCGACCCCGCCACCGGGCGTCCCGCGTCCGAGGGAGCGGGCGCGGCGCGGACCGAAGCGCCCCGCGCGGCGGGGACCGGTCCTGCACAGGCCGCAGCGGAGGCCGAGCCGTCCACGGAGGCCGGTTCCGCTCGGGGCTGACCGCTCCGCCCCGTCCCTAGAATGGTCCGCATGGCTGGACTGATCGTGCGCAAGGACATCGACCTCGTCCGCGAGCGCACGGATCTGAAGGCCGTCGTGGAGGAGTTCGTCACCCTCCGCTCGGCGGGCGTGGGCTCATTCAAGGGGCTGTGCCCGTTCCACGACGAGCGGACGCCGTCGTTCCACGTGCGCCCCGGCGTGGGCACCTACCACTGCTTCGGCTGCGGCGCGCACGGGGACGTCATCAGCTTCCTGATGGAACTCGAGCACACCACGTTCACGGAGACCGTGGAGCGGCTGGCGTCCCGCGTGGGGGTGGAGCTGCACTACGAGGACGGCGGCACCGGCCCGGACAAGGCGGAGACGGGGCGCCGTCGTCGCCTGTTCGAGGCGAACAAGGTGGCGGACGAGTTCTTCCGTCGGGCCCTCGGCTCGCCTGAGGCCCAGGCCGCCCGCGACTTCCTCACCCAGCGGGGATTCACACAGGAGCACGCGGCGCAGTTCGGCCTCGGATACGCCCCGCAGGGGTGGTCGCATCTGCTGGACCACCTGCGGCAGAAGGGGTTCCGGGACGAGGAGCTGCGCGCCTCCGGGCTGGTGTCCGAGGGGCAGCGCGGCCTGTACGACCGGTTCCGCGGCCGCCTGCTCTGGCCCATCCGGGACATGACCGGCGCGACCATCGGCTTCGGCGCGCGCAAGCTGTACGACGACGACCCCGGGCCCAAGTACCTCAACACCCCCGAGACGCCGCTCTACAAGAAGTCGCAGGTGCTCTACGGGATCGACCTGGCCAAGCGGACGATCGCCAAGGAGCGCCAGCTGGTGCTCGTCGAGGGCTACACGGACGTGATGGCGGCCCACCTGGCCGGTGTCGGGACGGCGGTGGCCACGTGCGGCACCGCGTTCGGCGCGGACCACATCAAGGTGGCCCGCCGCCTGATCTCCGACGACGGCACGGGCGGCGAGGTGATCTTCACCTTCGACGGCGACGAGGCCGGGCAGAAGGCCGCGCTCAAGGCGTTCGACGAGGACCACCGCTTCCTCGCCAAGACGTTCGTGGCCGTGGAGCCCAGCGGCATGGACCCGTGCGATCTGCGCATGCAGAAGGGCGACGAGGCGGTGCGCGCGCTCATCGCCTCGCGGCGCCCGCTCTTCGAGTTCGCGATCCGGGCCGGGCTCAAGGACTACGACCTCGACACCGTGGAGGGCCGCGCCGGTGCCCTGCGCCACGCGGCGCCGATCGTGGCGGGCATCAAGGACGCCGTCCTGCGTCCCGGCTACGAGCGGGAGCTGGCCGGCTGGCTCGGTCTGGACCCGAACGCCGTGCACCGCGCCGTGGTCGCGGCCGGGCGCGCGCCGCGGCGGGGGCCCGAGCCCGAGGCGCGGCCAGCCCTGGCGGACGACGGGCAGGCGATCGGGCCCACGGGCCGCCACGGGGAGGCCGCCGCCCCGGCGCCGCGGATCGTGGTGCCGGTGGATCCGCGCGACCCCGTCGCCCGTCGGGAGCGTGAGTCCCTCGAGGTGGTGCTGCAGCATCCGACCCTGCTCTCCGCGGAGCAGTGGACCGCGCTGTACGCCGCCCGCTTCACGGTCCCGCAGTACGCCGCCGTCCACCAGGGCGTGAAGATGGCCGGGTCGGCGGGGGCGACGCCGCAGCGCTGGGTCGACGCCGTGCGGGACGCCGTGCCCCAGGAGGTGGCCGGCGTCGTCTCCGAGCTGGCGGTCCGCGACCTGCCCGCCCGCACTCCCGAGGATGTGGACCGGTACTGCCGGGACATCATGAACCGCCTGTTCGCCCTGCAGATCGTGCACCGCAAGGAGGAGCTGCTCGGGCGCCTGCAGCGGCTCGGCCCCGAGGGCGACCCCGCCGAGTTCACCCGCCTCAACAGCGAGCTCATGGACCTGGAGGCGCGCCGCCGGGCCCTCCGCGCCGACGACTGACCCCCACCCGTTTTCGTTCGGGAAACGGCGGCCCCAGACGCGCTTTCGTTCGGGAGACGGCGGCCGGCTGGCCGCGCGGCGTCAGTGCTCGTCGACCGTGAGCACCTCACCGGACCTGGCGTCGATCTCGACCTCGGGGCCGTCCGAGCCGTCCTCGCGGTCGAACTCGACCTCCCACTGGAGGGTGCCGTTGTCGTCGTCCAGGTCCATCTTGTCCAGGGTCACCCCGTCACGTCCCTCCCGGGCGGTGTCGAGTGCCTGCTGGGCGGTGACCTCGGCGTCCTTCGCCTTCTGGACGTCCTCGAGATCCGACTCGCGGTCGGTCTCGGTGATGTCGCCGTCGGCGGTGACGTCCAGCTCCTTCACCTCCTCGCCCACCACGACGTCGACCTCCCAGGTCGTGTCGTCATCGTTGGCGTCCACCTCGACGATGATGCCGTCGCCGTGCTTCTCCAGGACCGCGTCGATCACCGCGTAGGCGGGGTCGTCGGCCTGGCCGGTGCCCGAGCCGCTGCTGGCCGCGGCGGCCGTCGACGACGCCGACGACGACGCCGAGGCCGACGTGGTCGAGGCGTCGTCCGTGGCGGGGGTGCTCGCCACTGCCGAGGAGGCGTCGACCTCCGGCGAGACGGAGCCGTCGTCGCCGTTGTCGGCCGTGGTGCCGCAAGCCGCGAGGGCGAGCGCGGCCAGCACGCCCGTGCCGGTCAGGGCGGTCTTACGCGTGAGGGTCGTGATGGTCATGGACACGTCTCTCCTTCGGGTCCGTTCCTGATGATTCTGGGGATGTCCTCGCACGGTAGGCCTGCCGGAGCCGTGCCTGGCAAGGGCCGCCGGTCCCCGGGGGCGGGCAGGGCGACGACGGCGCCCCGCGGCCGGGTGGCACGCGGGCGGGGGCTCTGGTAGAGTTCCATCCGTTGTCCGAACGGCTCCGGCGGTTCGCGGCACATTCCCCCGTAGCTCAACGGCAGAGCATTCGACTGTTAATCGAAGGGTTGTTGGTTCGAATCCAACCGGGGGAGCCGAGCAGAGGCCCCCGCACCGACCATGTCGGTGTGGGGGCTTCTTCGTGCCTGGAGGACGACCGGGCCGAGCAGTTCCGCGAGCGTGATGTCGAGCCATCCCGCGATCGAGGCCAGTTCGGGGAACGTGAAGTCCTGCTGGCCGCTCATCCGCCGGCTGACCGCGCTGCGTGTTAGGCCCATGTGTCGGGCCATGTCCGTCTGGTTGACCTGGCGGCGCCCCATCCACGCGCGAATCTCCGCAAGGAGAGCGGTTTTGATGTCTGACTCATCCATGTGTCCAGTGTAGCGAGTCACGCGCCATCGGTCACGATTAGCGGAATGAAGTTGCGGAGAGCGCAACACTTGCCTTGACCTATGTTGCACAAAGCGCAACACTGATGCGCATGACAAGACAGAAGCAGCTGATCCTGCAAATCCGCTCCCGGCTGGCGTTGGCGGACAAGAGCATGGGGGACCTGGGCGAAGCTCTGGGGCTCAGCCGTGCGTCCGTGTCGGCGCGAATGAACGGACACCGCGATTTCTCCTTCTCCGAGCTGGAGACTGTCGCTGACTTTCTGGGTGTCCCGATGCGCGACCTCTTTGCGTTCGATGCCGAGGTGGTCGCGCAATGACGACGACGTACAACAATCCCTCTTCTCGCGCGGCCATGACCGCGGATGCTGCGCGGGATCTCACGGATCAGATCAAGACCGGCATGGAGTCCGTCTACCACCTGATCCGCGCCGCCTACCGCGGCCGAGCCTGGCAGGCTCTCGGCTTCGGGTCGTGGGATGAGTACGTCATCCGGGAGTTTGGGAACCTTCATCTCCGCCCACCACTGGAGTACCGGCAGGACGTGGTTCTTTCGCTGCGTGAGGCCGGCATGAGCACACGAGCAATCGCCAGCGCGACGCAACTGTCCAAGGACACCGTGCGACGGGAGCTCAACAGCGCGGCTACTGGCGCAAATGCGCCAGTAATGGACGGGGTTCCTGTGGTGGGCATGAACGGCAAGACATATCAGCCGACACGTGAGCCCCGGCCGCCGGCCGCGGACACGGTCACTCCGATTGAGAGCAAGGCGGGCCTGGACTCGGTACTGGACATGCCGGCCGAGGACTTCGGGATCGAGCCGCTGGACTTGGACCGGCACGACGAGGAACAGAAGGGCCGCGCGCGTCGTGTGCTGACTGCGTTCAACGGATCGGGTGCGGCCGCGGTGCCAGCGCTGATCAAGGCGGCTACCCCGGTGGCCTCGCTGGTGTCGCCCGCGACGGGTAAGGCGCTGGTCGAGGACGAGGACTTGCACGGGGTCGTGTGGGACTCGGTGCGGTGCGTGCGGACGCTGGCGCACGTGATCCGTTCTGTGGGGCATGTCGAGGGCGAGTCCCAGGCGGAGATCCGGTCGACGCTGCGGGATGCGGTGGACGACCTGGATGAGGTGCTGAAGAAGATCGAGGAGGGCACGCGATGAGCGCGCAGCAGATGTGGGAGGCCCGAACGTCTGGGCCGAAAGGGCGGAAGCCCCGGCCAGCGGGCAGGCTGTCGGGGCTTCCGAAAACGCTCAATCCGAGACGGTGCACATTCCAAAGAACACGCTGGTCGAGCACTCGAAGGATAACACCGGGGCGCGGCCCACGGGCAGTGGGATTCGGTCGCTTCCGCGCCGGGTCAACCCGAACGATGGCCGGTTCATCCGGGCCGTGGTGGCCGGGACTGCTGTGGCCGGGCTGGTGGCGTTCTCCATCTCGTTCGCGGCGCTGTACGAGGTCGCGGCGTGGCTGGGGCTGCCGCCGTTCATGCATTGGGCAGTGCCGGTCTTCATCGACCTGGCGATCCTGGTCTACGCCGGCTCCGTACTGGTGCACGAGTCTCGAGGGGAGTCCGCGCGGGCGTCGTGGTGGGCGCTGGGGGCGTTCACGGGGCTGTCGATGATCGCCAACGGGGCGCATGCGTGGAGTGCTGAGAACGCGAGCGTGTGGCAGTCCGTGGTGGGTGCGCTCATCGCAGTGATGGTTCCGGTGGCGGTGTTCGTGGCCACGGATCAGCTGGCGCGGGTCGCGGTGGAGAACCCGGACTCGCGGCGGGCCGAGCGCGCATCGCAGGTGTCGGAGGAGGCCGAGCAGCTGAAGGCTCAGGCGGAGCTGGATCGTCAGCGCGCGGTGCTGGAGGCCGAACTCGCGGCGAGCCGCCGGCAGATCGAGGCCCAGCGGCGCGAGGCCGAGCGGGAGGCCGAGGTGGCCGAGGCTCGGCACCGGCAGGAGCTGGAGCGGATGGAGCGTCAGGCCGAACTCGAGGCCGAGCGCGAGGACCGTGAGGTTCAGCCGGCCGTGGTCGAGGAATCGCAGGTTGCCCAGGGGGTGGAGGTCGTCGAGGCCGTGGCGCCGTCAGAGCCGGTCGTCGCAGAGACGAAGACGGTAGAGAAGGCATCGGGTGCGGACATCACCGCATGGATCGTGGCCCGTGCGCAGGAGGGCCAGGTGCCCTCTGCAGCGGAGGTCGCAGAGCAGTTCGGGTGCTCAGAGCGCACCGGGCGTCGCCGCTTGGCTGATGCCCGTGAGACGCACGCCGAGGCGTTCGGGACCGGGGAGGAGCAGGCATGACCATCGAGGCAATCATCTGGGCGCGGCGGGTCACGGAGACCGGTGTGCTGAAGACGGGGCAGGCGTTCGTGCTGATGCTCTTGGGTGACCATGCGGACGAGTCGTGGTCGTGCTTCCCGAGCCAGGAGCTGCTGGCCCGCGGGACGGCACAGTCGGTGCGGTCGGTTCAGCGCCAGATCGACCAGCTCGAGCAGCTGGGGCTGATCTCGGTCAAGGCTGTCTACGGCGGTTCGGGACGCGAGGGGCGGACCGGATCGCGGTACCAGCTGCATCCCGAAGCCCTGGAAGGGATCGTGGGCGGGGGTGCAGATACCCGCATGAGTTCGCGCCCTGACAATTTGTCGCCCAACTCCGAGATCCGCATGAGTTCGCGCTCTGACAATTTGTCGCCCAACTCCGAGGCCCGCATGGATTCGCGCCCTGACAATTTGTCGCCCAACTCCGAGTTGGGCGACAACCTGACGGAGTTGGGCGACAATCGCGACTTTGCCGACTATAAGGATCGCGCGCGGACTAACCCTCAAGAACCCTCATCTGTCCGTCCGTCAGTCCGTCAGTCCGGTGCAGTGCGCGCGGAGACGACGACGGACGACGGACGACGGACCGATCAGGCCATCGACGGTGGGGAAGGCGTGGGGCTGGTCCATCGGGGTGTGGTCCTGGCGGACCTGGTTCAGCGGGTGCCGGCGGCTGCGGACCTCGGAGACCGGCAGCTGCGGTCCATCGTGGACGTGGTCTTGGCGCGGGCCTCGGGGCCGGTGCGCAAGCCCACGGCCTTCGTGGCGCGGTCGTTGGCCTCGGAGTTCGAGGAGTTGGTCGCAGTGACCCGGCCCCGGCCGGTGACCGTGGCTCAAGCCCCGGTTGCTTCGGGGCAGGTGCGTGAGCTGCGGACCGGTGAGCCGTGCCAGGACCCGGACGTGCATGTCCCGGCGTACGGACAGGCCGTACTTGCGGATTGCCCGCACTGCCGGCTGGAGCGGCGGGCGATGCCACGGGCGTTGGTGGAGGCGGTGGAGTGATGGCCGGGCAGGCGGACCGGGTGGCTCCGGCGGGGATGGTGCTGGTGACCGGTGACGAGCTGGCGGAAGCGGTGGCCTCGGTGCGAGGCACGGTGGTGGCCGTGCTCGGACCCTCGGGCAACGGTGACGTCGTGGAGGACGTGCTCCAGAGCACGTGGGAGTCCGCGTGGCACTCCCGGGAGCGGTTCGATCCGGACCGGGGTTCCCTGCGGACCTGGGTCGGCACCATCGCCCGGAACCGGGCGGTGGATCATCTGCGGGCGGTCGGCCGGTCGCGGGCGGGCCAAGAGGCGCTGGAGGCTTCCGCGGTGGCGCGGGAGAAGACCGCGGTGTCGACGGTCATGGAGGACCCGGCCGAGGCTGTGGTTGAAGCGCTGGCTGCACACCGGGAAGTCGCGGAGGTGATGCGGGTGGTCGAGTCGGTCATGGAGTCCTCGGAGATGACGGCCCGTGCCCTGGCCGTGGTGCTGGCGTTCGGGGATGACGTCGTGGCGGCATCGGAGGCGATGGGCGTCTCGGTGACCGCACTGCGTCAGGCCCGGCGTGAGCTGGTGCGCTGTGCCCGGGTGGTCCGGGCGGCGCAGGAGGTGGCCCGTTCGGGGCAGGCGGTGACGATGCGTGTGCTGATCAGCTGCCTTCCCGACGACGGGGACGCGGGGGACTGGGCGCGGCAGGTCGCGTTGGCCTGCGCGCAGGCGGGGGGCCGGATGGAAGCGGTCACGGTCGAGGACGTCATGCAGGCCACCGGGTTCAGCCACTCCACGAGTCGGCAGTACCTGGCCGAGACGCGGCACCTGCTGAGGGTGGCGGCAACGGTGATCCGAAACGAGAGGGCAGAGAAGTGAGCGAGCAGACGGAGTTCGAACAGAGCCATGACGGGCCGGAGGGTCAGGAGCCGCGCGTGGTCTACGTAGAGCGGGACCGGGGGCTGTTCGCGTCCGTGCGGCGGCTGCGCCAGCGCACGGACGCGGCCGGGCGGCGGTGGGTGGCGGAGTCCGTGGACGCGCCGCTGCCGACGTCGTGGCAGGAGCGGGTACCGGACGCGTGGGACTCGGCCCGGGGTCGGTGGGTGATCGCGGCCGTGGCGCTGGCGGTGCTCGTGGTGTGGGTGCTGGTGGTGGTGCAGGCGATGGCGCGCTGACAGACCTTCGCGGTGGCGACCGCGAACCCAGGACGAGACACGGCAACGAAGCAAGACGGGGCAGACGAGCGACGAGGAGTCGGACATGTTGAACGGAATCAACCCGGACGGGCTGTCGGGGTGGTCACAGATCAGTGGATGGGTGGTCGGGACGGCGCTGGTCGTGCTGATCCTGGCGGTCGGTGCTGGCGTGGCGCTGGCGGTGTGGGGCAGGGCCTTGTTCTCACCTAGCGGGATGCGCAAGGGGTGGACGATGGTCGCGTTGGCGGCGGTGGGGGCGACGGTGCTGGGCGCTGGCACGGCCGGCACGAGCTGGGGGGCTGGGCTGGGTACGAGCGAGCTGATGCCCGCCGGGGCCAGGCCACAGTCGGTCGCGATCGAGAAGAACGCCCCGAAGCAGACCTGCAACCGGCAGGCCGTGCGGGACTTCGACAAGGAGGAGCCGTCCCCGGATCGGGCAGAGCGTGAGCGTGTGATCAGCACGTTGCTCGGTGGACAGCCCGCCCTGGACGGGTACGAGTGGGGCAAGGAGCCTACCGGCACGGAATCCTCGTACACGGTCGTCACATCGGTGAAGTGGTACGCCACGGGCGAGGTGAACGGGTCGGGTGAGCCGGACTGCTCGGCGCAGAACGAGGCCACGGCCGAGTGCTCGCCGGTCGAGGTGCACGTGGCGCGTCAGTCGCTGACCAACGGTGCTCAGACCGGGCGGACCCTGACGCTGACGCGGGGTCAGAACTGCTCTTGATCTGATCTGCGAGTTGCCCCCACCTGCTGCGAATGCAGTGGGCGGGGGCTTTCTCGTGTGCGGGACAGGTGACATGCGTGGCGGTGCGGCCCGTCGTACATCTGGCAGCGGGCAGGAGGTGCCCGTTCGGGCCGGAAGACATCCGGGCCGTCGTCACATCACATCCCTACGGGAGGACTTCTGATGAGCAACCTGATTCACGCGGCCACCACGGTGGCTGCCGGTGTCCCGGACATCGCACCAACCTTCAACGCGCCCTGGATGCCCACCATCCAGAACGTCACGGGCCTGGCGTTGGGAACCTTCCTGGTCCTCCTGATCATCGCCCTCGGCATCGGCGTGCTGATCTGGATCTTCGGCAAGCTCGCCTCGAGCGGCCGTGCGCAGGACGTGGGTATCAGCTTCGTGGTCTGGGGCGTCTTGGCTGCGGCCCTGATCGCCGGTGCCGCGGGCCTGATCGGCTGGGGCGCCGGCCTGCCGCTGTTCTGAGGTCCTGAGCGCACTCACGGAGGGAGAGAACGATGTGGGAGAAGGACTTCGAGGAATTCGTGCGAGGTTCGATCCTGGGGCTGGCGAAGGCCGCTGCCGGGCTGATCGAGCAGGCTTTCTCCGTGGGTGCGCTGACCCCGGAGTGGTGGGTCACGGTCGTCGGCGGTCAGGTCACGACCACGGTGGCCGGCGGCGAGAGCACGGTGATCGACCACCCGGGGATGCTGAACGTCATCGTGCTGGCGATGATCCCGCTGCTGATGATCTTCGTGGCCATCCAGGTCGCGCTCTCGGCGGTGCGCGGGTCTACGGCCGGCATGCTGCGCGCGTTCCTGGCGGCGGTGTTCAGCGTCCCGGCAACCTACGTGGTGGTCGGGCTGGTGTGGATGGCGATGGGGGCGACCCAGCAGCTGACCTTGTGGATCTTGCAGGTCGGTTCCGGTGGCACCGATGGCCAGGACCAGGCAGTGGCCGGCGTGCTGGGACTGTTCGGTCTGACCTACGACGTCGCCAACGACAAGATCTTGCTGGACGAGAACTTCTCGCAGTGGGAGATGGCCAGCGAGAACGCGGAAAACGGGATGATCCTGGTCGCGTGGATCATCGCGCTGGTGATCTTCTTCGCCTGCTTCGTGCTGATGGCGATGATGATCTTCCGTCTGGTGCTGATTCTGATCTTGGCCTCGTTCGCGGCCCCGGCGATCTTCTCGCTGGCCCTGGAGCCGGCCAAGGCACTGGCGGGGCGGTGGCTGTCGATGATGCTGGGGCTGATCATGGCCGGGCCGGTCGCAGCCGCCGTCGTGCGGCTGGGCATGGCGATGGCGGCATTGTCCACGGACTGGGTGCAGACCGTGGCTGGCATGGTGCTGGTGTTCGTGGCCGCGGCCATGCCGATTTTCATGCTTGCGATCACCGCGTGGCTGGCCGGTGGTGCCGGCCAGGCTGAGCAGGCGGGCGTGATGGCCGCGAGCCGGGCCGGGCGTGGAGCAATGAATTCGATGCGGGGCGTTTCGGCGCGGGCTGGCCGGATGCGCCAGCGTGCCGGGGCGATGGTGATGCGAGGAGGCCGCTGATGGCAACGATGATTCAGGAGTCGATGGACTCGGAGTACGACGACGTCCGGTTCCCCCAGGAACGGACTCAGGGACTGATCCTGGGGCTGACCCTGGAGCAGGTGATCGTGGTTCTGGCCGGCGTGCTGATCGGCATGGCGTTCATCCTGCGTGGCGGGCTGGCCATGTTCGTGGGTATCGGGCTGATGGCCGTGATCGGCGCGTTCGGTGCGATCCGGTTCCGTGGCCGGTCCCTGCCTGGCTGGGTGTGGGTGGCGATGCAGTACCTGCGGCGCGGGGCAACGGAGCAGCTCGAGTATCGCCAGGGGATGGCCCCGGCACACGTGCTGGAGCTGGTGGACGGCGAGCCGCAGGCACCCGTGAGCGAGGCAGGGCCGCAGGCCCAGCGTGATGCGAAGGGGCGGATCAAGCCGGGTGAGCCGGCACGGTTCCGGCTGCCGGGTGTGGCCGGAGAGCTGATGGTCTACGCGATGCCCAACGGGGCCGGATTCGTCTGGGACCCGCGCGCCCGGGAAGCGGTGGTCTGCGCGAAGGTCATGACGACGCGGGGCTTTGACCTGGAGTCCTTCGACGCTCAGGAGGAACGGTCCCTGTCGTGGGGATCGTCTCTGGCGGCGCTGTCGCGTCTGCCGGGTGTGGTGCGGATTCAGGCTTCGGATCAGACGACGCTCATCTCCGGTGCGGCCGTGGAGGACTTCTACGAGTCCAAGCAGGAGGGCGCGGGCCGGTCAGGGGCAAGCATCGACCCGTTCCTGGACCAGGCGTTCCGTGAGCTGATGAAGGAGGCCCAGTCGATGCCGGTGCACGAGCAGTGGCTGACGCTGGTGGTCTCCCCGTCGAAGATCAGCTCGCAGGTCAAGGCGCTCGGCGGGGGCACCCCGGCGCTCATGGAGCACATGCTCAAGCTGATGACGACGGTGGAGAGCACGCTGCCGCGCTCGGGGACCCAGGTGACCGCCTGGCACTCCCCGCGGACGCTGGCAGGTCTCTCGCGGTCGGCGTTCGACCCGGACGCCTCGGTGATGGTCTCGACCATGAAGGCGGACGGGAAGACGGCGGGCACCGCGCCCTCGAGCGCGGGACCGATGGCTGTGGAGGTCCATGCGGGCCACATGGTCACGGACGGGACCTACCACCGCACCTACAAGGTCTCCGAGCTGCCGCAGAACCTGGCCCGGCTGGGGTTCCTGGACGAGCTGGTGTTCGCCGGGGACTTCCGGCACACGGTCTCGGTGTTCCTGGCGCCGGTCGAGCGTGGGGCCGCGGTGCGGTCCGTGCAGCGGCGCAAGACGGACTGGCACACGAACTCGCGGCTGATGAACAAGCTCGGTCGCATCGGTTCGTTGGAACATGACCAGTCCCTGGAGGACGTCGAGCGTGAGGAGGCCGAGCTGCGGCGTCGGCACACGGGCGTGGAAGTCGTCGTGCTGGTCACGGTGACCGGGTCCTCGCGGTCCGAACTGGAGTCCGCGGCGGCGGAGGTCGTGGCCTCCGGGATCACGGCCGAGTGCGAGCTGCGCCCGGTGTGGATGGAGCAGGACGCGGCGTTCGTGGCCGGCGCCCTGCCGTTCGGAAGGATGAAGCTCTGATGCGTGAAGAACCGAAGATCGATCTGTTCCAGATCATCGAACCGGGCAAGGACGAAGCCCGAGAGGCCAAGCGTGCGGCCCGGGAGCTGGAGCGAGGCCAGCGGGCGCTGCGGAAGGCGATGGCCGCGCAGGCTAAGGAGGTGCGGTTCCCTCAGCCGCAGTGGGGCAAGGCCGGACCACGCGGGGCACGGCAGCTGCGGGGGCTGCGCACGCTGGCCCCGCGGCCGGTCCGCACGACGACACACACGGCCTCGACCGCGTACCCGTTCGTGGCCGGCCCCGGTCTGGGTGCGCGCGGGCTGATGATCGGCAAGGACATGCACGGCGGCGGCGCGTTCTGCTTCGACCCGTGGGCGCTCTATGAAGCCGGGATCATCTCGGGCATGTCCATGATGCTGTTCGGTCAGGTGGGCACCGGGAAGTCGTCGCTGGCCAAGTCGCTGGCGGTGCGGCAGGTGCTGGCCGGGCGCAAGCTCTCGGTGGCCTCGGACAAGAAGGGCGAGTGGACCCGTGTGGTCAAGGGTCTGGGTGGATCGGTGATCCAGGTCGGCCCTGGCCTGGACACGCGCTTGAACCCGCTGGACCCGGGCACCCGGCCATCGACTGACGTGCAGGGCGAGCCGATGACGGACCGGGCGTGGGCCTCGATGGTGCGGACCCGGCGTATGTCCATCTTGGTGGCCCTGGTGAAGATCCTCACCGACCGGGACATGACCTCGCCCGAGCACCACGTGCTCTCCGCGGGCCTGGACGCGGCCGTGGCGGTCGCGGACGCCGAGGACCGGCCGCCGATCATCCCGGACGTGATCCGGGCGCTGGACGCGGCCCGCGCGGACCCGGACGCGATGAAGGCGGAGGCCGCGTCGGTGACGATGATGACGTTGGGTCGCGTGTCCTCCGGCGACCTGGCCGGCATGTTCGACGGGGAGACCACGGTCGTCCTGGATGAGCAGGCGTGCGCGACGAGCATCGACACGTCCGCGTTGCTGGGTGCCTCCCCGGAGGCGGTGCGCGTGGTGAACGCGTGCGCGGGCGCGTGGACCGAAGCGATGGTCACCACGCGCGATGGCGGGCAGCGGATCGTGATCTACGAAGAGGGTTGGGACAACATCAGCTCCGAGGCCGACCTGCGGCGCATGGTCGAGCAGTGGAAGCTCAGCCGCGCGTACGGCATCTTCAACGTGCTCGTGCTGCACAAGATCGCTGACCTGGACATGGCTGGTGATCAGAGCTCGAAGATGGCCGCGATGGCCCGGTCCCTGCTGGCCGACGCGGACGTGAAGGTGATCTACCGGCAGGACCGGTCCGCGCTGAAGATCACGACGTCGGAGATGGAGCTGTCCGACCGGGAGCGGTCCCTGGTGCGGTCCCTGCCCAAGGGCACGGGCCTGTGGCGGTTGGGGGATTCCTCGTTCGAGGTGCAGAACGTGCTCACGCGGGCCGAGCTGCCGCTGTTCGACACGGACGAGCGCATGGACAGGGCGAAGGAGGCGGTGGCCTGATGCGACGTGAACGTGGCAACAACTCGGTCCTGGAAGGGGACAGCCCGGCCGAGACGGCACTGATCTGGCTCATCGGTCCGGCCGTGCTGCTCTACGGGGCGTACCTGCTGGCCGGGTTCCTGGCCGGGCGTATCCACTGTGGGGCACCGACGAAGCCGGACTCGCTGTTCGCGCCGCTGGGCTTCCTCGTGGGCGAGCACGACCCGGCCGCGTTCGGGACCACCGCCCAGGGGTGCACGGCGACCACCGGCGGGGTCATCGGCTGGCTGATCGGTCTGGGTGTGCTGGTGCTCGTGCTGATCGGCGTGGCGGTGACGGCGTGGAGCCGATACCAGCAGTCCGACAAGAAGTTCATCAAGGAGCTGCGCGAGCGCGAGGGCCTGGCCCGGTCTGCGGAGATCACCAAGACGGTGGGCCGCAAGTCGGTGCTGTCCCGGGTGAAGAAGGTCCGGCCCTCGATCAAGAAGCCGGCCATCACGGACGGGGCCATGCGCCTGGGCAAGGCCGAGGGCGTGGACGTGTTCGCGTCCTACGAGGAGTCAGTGGTGCTGATCGGCCCGCCGCGCTCGGGCAAGGGCGTGCACCTGCTGATCGGCTCGATTCTCGACGCGCCCGGCCCGGTCATCACGACCAGCTCTCGCGCGGACAACCTGGGGGCCACGGCCGAGCTGCGCAAGAAGAAGGGGCCGGTGGCCCTGTTCGACCCGCAGGGACTGACCGGTCAGCCCTCCACGCTGAAGTGGTCCCCGATCACGGGCTGCGAGGAGCCGCGTGTGGCGAATCAGCGGGCGGCGTCGCTGATCGGTGCCTCCGGCCTGGGGTCCTCCAGCTCGAACGCGGAGTGGCAGGCCCCGGCGATCACGATCATGGAGTGCCTGCTGCACGCCGCGGCGCTGGGTGAGCGCACCGTGGATGATCTGATGCGGTGGGGCAACAACCCGGCCGAGGCCAAGGAGGCCGTGAAGATCCTCACCGAGCATCCCAAGGCCGCGCTGAACTGGAACCTGGTGCTCAAGGGCATCATCGAGGGCGACCCGAAGCTGCTCCAATCCAAGTGGTTCGGCGTCGAGGGTGCGGTCAAGGGGCTGTCGGTGCCCGAGGTCCGCGACGTGCTGCGACCCAACCGGTTCGAAGAGACCCTGGACATCGACAAGTTCCTCACCGAGTGCGGGACGCTCTACATCGTGGGCACCAAGACCGGCGGATCGTCGGCCGGCCCATTCCTGATCGCGATGATGGACGCCATCACCGAGCGTGCCCGTGAGCTGGCGGCGAAGTCGCCCGGGAACCGGCTGGACCCCCCGCTGTCGCTGGTGCTCGATGAGATCGCGAACATCTCCGGTGCCTGGCCGGGGCTGACCCAGCTGATGGCCGACGGTGGCGGCGTGGGCATCTCCCCGTTCGCGGTGTTCCAGTCGATGGCGCAGGCCCGCAACGAGTGGGGCGAGCAGCAGGCCCAGGCGCTGTTCGACGCGGCCACGGTGAAGGTCCAGCTCGGGGGTGCCTCGAACGTGTCCGACCTGGAGCAGTTCGCCAAGCTGGCCGGCCAGCGCAAGATCATGCGGACCTCGAAGTCTCGCGGCAAGGACCACACCTCGGTCTCCGAGCAGATCCACGACACCGAGGTGGTCTCGGTCGCGGAGCTGCGGCGTCTGCCGTTCGGGTGGGGGATCCTGCTGAATCGCAACGGGCGTCCGATCCTGATGCAGATGACCCGTTGGTGGGACCGCAAGGACGGCAAGCAGATCAAGGAGGCCGCGGGGCGGTACTCGAAGGCGCTGCTGGCCGAGCTGGAGTCCAAGGACCCGGCTCCCTCGACACCGACCGACGCGGACCGGGCCGATGACTCCGTGGCGGCGTTGGACCCGGTGCCAGAGACGGCCCCGGCGATCCCGGTGCGGTGAGGGCATGGGCAGGTTCGGGCTGCACCGCACCGGCTCGGCCGAGTACAAGCGGTACCTGCGGTCCCAGGCATGGGGGTACAGGCGGGTGCGGTGGTTCGCGGACTGCCGGCAGGCCGGCCACGAGCCGGCCTGCCAGGTCTGCGGGATCACGCTGACCCAGGCAGGGACCCTGGACCTACACCACGTCTCGTACAAGGGCGTGGGCCAGGACGATGAGGGCCGGTGGCAGGCCCGCGAAGCGCACAACGACCTGATGCCGTTGTGCCGGGACCATCACCAGCGGCTGCATCAGATCATGGACGGCAAGAAGGAGTTCTTTGGATGGGACCGCAGGCGGGCGACGATCGTGATCGTGGCCAGGATGATCCGGCAGAGTCAGGCATGAGCACGGGCGGGGGTGCACGGTGCCACGTCTGCCAGCGGCCCGTCCCCACGAGGTGGCACTGTACCGATGGGCGGCACCTGGACCGCGCCGAGTGTCGTGCCGCCGGCGGAATCGGGGTGTGGTTGTGCGGTACGTGCGAGGACGCCGCGCATCGCTACATGCGCTCGACCGGGGCAGGCGGGCGCGAGGCCGTTGAGGAGCTGTTCGCCCGGCTCGAAAGGCTGTTGGGCGGGCCAGCACGCCGGTACACGAGGGAAGGACGGAACTGATGGCATCGCCCTGGGTTGAAGATGACGAGCCCACGGAATGGGAGGCGCCGGTGGCCGCCGATGACGACGGACAGACGGGGACTCCGCTGCCCTACGTCGACCCGGAGGTCGCCGCGGAACTCGCGGGCGAGGGTCCGCCGGTGTGGATGGGCACGCGGTGGCGGGAGATCGAGGCCGAGCACCAGTGGGAGGCGTGGAACACGCTGCGCCGCTGGGTGGACTGGTTCGTGGCCGAGTACCGGCTGGTGACATCGGTAGTGCCACCCTGCTGGTACAAGCACTCGGACCTCACCGCCGAGCTGTACGCGGCCATGTGCATGGAGTACAAGGTCTGGGAGGAACAGGCTCCGGGGCTGGGGCCGATGATGATGTGGCATCCCCACGTGGAGATGCTCACCGCGCGTCTGCGCCGCATGGTGGACGAGGCCGGCTGCGCGAAGACCGGGGCGCATAAGGAGCCCGAGGCGTACGGGGACCGTCCGGCGTTCACGTTGGACTACGACGAGGACGACTTCACCGCGTGGGCGTCGTCCACCCGTGAGCAGGACAGCTTAGAGCGGCCCCCCAAGGGGGTGCAGTACGTCCGGGCGCGGGTCGTGGACGCCGACGGCAGAGAGGTCGCGGTGTCGAACCCGGTGGGACTGGCCGCAGTGCGGTGTCCCGCGGACGTAACAGTGATGCTGGAGATGTCCTCGTCCACGCCGTCGGATCCGCTGCTGGCGGTGGCCGTTGCGAACCGCCGGGACGACCTCAGTGTGGAGTGGCAAGCCTCCCATGATGGGAGCACGTGGAGATCGAGAGAAGCCTGAACTGCGATCTGGTATGCGTCAAGACAACGAAAACCGTGTGAACGAGGGTCCTAAGCGTGCTACGGTCGCCTCATGACGATCCTCGCCTTCACTGTGCGGAACCACAAGAGCGTCAGGGACGAGTTCACACTGGACCTCTCACGACCCTCTTTGCGTACGTTGCAACCCGCAGATGGCGACTGGGTTAGCGCCGCATATCCGTTGGCGGGCATATTTGGAGGTAATGCGACCGGGAAATCTGCGGTTCTGGATGCACTGCGCTATTTTTTTGCGGCTATCGAGAACACGGCCACTACCTGGCAGGCCTCGAAATACATGCAGCGGGCGCCTTTTGCCCTTGATGGGACGATGAGGACGGCTTCCAGTGAGTATGAACTCGACTTCGTGTACGAAAATAGGCGCCACCTGTATGGCTTTGTCGTTGACCACGACGGAATTAAGTCGGAGTGGCTTCGAGATATTCCAAGGAGCCGCTGGCGGACACTGCTGTGGCGAGACAGAGAAGAGGCCAGGCAACAGTTCCATCCTTCGTTGCAGTCCCGGTTCGATGTGACTCCGCGTGAGCTCGTTCTTAGCCGTGCCTTGCTTGTGGGAGACTCGCCGCTAAGCAGTCTCGCCAGGCATCTGACTTCTACTTTCGAGTCTGTCTTAGTGAAAGACAACCACCGCGAATCCCGACTCCGAGATATAGCGGATTCTCTTGTTGAGGGGAGCATTGATTTTGATGATCTTCTCGCACTACTAAGGGTTGCCGACGTCGGTGTAGAGAAAGTCGATGTTGAAGAAACTAAGCTTCCTGAGCCGATTCGCAGAATTATGCAGACGATCCTACAGGAGAAAAATCGCGACGACACGGACCGTGAAAATAACGAAGAATCTGAGGAAGATTCCTTTGAAGTAACAATCGACGAAGATGACTTGGCTGCGACCATTCGACACCTCGTGTTTACCCATCGGGGTGTTGGCAAAGAGATCCCGCAATTTTCAGTAGAGAGCGAGTCCGACGGAACTGTTGCCTGGCTCGCCGCATCTGTGCCCGCGTTGGAAACTCTGCGAAAAGGTGGCCTGCTGATTATTGACGAAATTGATGCGAGTCTTCATCCGCATCTCTTAGGCGTGCTTCTGAGTGCATTCGCGGATCCTGCGGTCAACCAGAAGGGCGCTCAGCTTATTTTTACTAGTCATGAAAGCTACGTCCTGTCCCCTTTAAGCGATGTTGAGCTCGAGCCCGAGCAGGTTTGGTTTACGGATAAGGGTCTTGATGGGGCAACTTCCGTATCTTCCCTAGCTGATTATCCACGGCACAGAGATGCAAATGTGTCGAGGCGGTACTTGTTGGGTCGTTATGGGGGCGTCCCGCGTCTATCTCCAAGTCTTTTCGCATCGCTGGTGTCCGGTGGCGAGGGAAGGTGAAGTTATGCCCAGGGGTGGAAGTTCACGGGGGCGGGCGCGGCCGAAGCGATCAATGGCACGTCGGGTGTTGGTTGCTACAGAGGGCATTCTTACTGAGCCTTTGTATGTGGAGGGTTTGAATTCGCATCTACGCGCGGCCGGCGTGGCCGTGACGGTACAGAAGGTGCCTGTGGGCCGTGATCCTTTGAAGGTTGTCCGGAAATGCATCGAATTTCGCGAAAAGGCAAAAAAGAGCAATAAGGACTTCGACATTTGCGTTTGTCTTGTAGATGTTGATCAGCACGCATCGCTGGCCTCGGCATGTTCATTAGCGGAAGAAGAAGGGATATTGCTCCTAATATCCAATCTCAAGTTCGAGGTTTGGCTGAGGTGGCATGCGGAGGATCGAAGCGGCGCCTTATCCAGCTCCCAGCTCGATCGTCTGGCAGAAGATCTGGGCCTTATGAGGGAGAAGCGCCTTAGTGGGACATTTCCTTTTGATGGCGTGGATAGTGCTTGCAGGATTGCTCGACGGATTGATCCGGAGATGAAGTCTGCACGTATCGGTCCTAATCCCTCGAGTGCCCTGCCCCTCCTGGTTGATATTATGAGGGGAATCCCATCTGCCTAGTTCGATTCCTGGTTGCTGAGTCGATTTGCAAGGGCTGAGGCTAGGGCAAGGTGCGCGTTTCTTGGGGTGCTTCCAGCGCATCCGTAGAGGCGGTAAGCGCGGTAAGTGGCGAAAGCGATGGTTTTGGCCCAGGCTCGCGTAAGGGCTCGAGGAAGGGTCTAGGTGGGCAAAAGGTTGGACGGCACCCAGTGAGCAACCAGCTGGGCGGCTTCTGATTTCTGCCGTACCTGCCATGGTGACCTGATCGGCTTCCTGGCCGCACGGCCGGGCCTCCCCGGGCGCGGGACGCTTTGAGCGCCCGCGGTAAGTGGACACGGCGGGTAGTTCTGCCATGGCGTTGGGTCGCCCCCTGCACACACCGCTACCAAGCTTCTTGCGCCGTGATCCGCTCCACCCAGCTGGCTGGCACCCGGGGGGGGTGAAGGTGGACCCTCGGGGGTTCCCTGCCATATAGCGCGCATGTGCGCTGTCGACCGCGCAGTGGGCGCTGCTTGATGCCCTCGCGGTCATGCACGCCTGCGCGCATGCCTTGGGCGCACGGGCGCTCGAGCTATCGCCGTTGGAGGGGGCTACTGGCAAGCCTGCAGCTCCCTGCCGCGTGGCAGTAGCCCCATCACCCTGGGGCGGGCGCGCAAAGAAATGGTGTCGCAGATAACGGCCAGGCTAGAGGCGTCCTCTTCGTAGATTTTTTACAGCATCCGCCCCGCCTGCGGTCATGTGGCCGTCCCATGCGAGACTGTCAACAGACCGACCGATCGCTTGACGGTCGCACGGAGACATGGAGGGTCGTCATGAGCACCGCAGAGCGCAGCAGCTACTACTACTCAAACGAGGTCGACGGGCAGCTCGACTTTTTCAGAGAGTTCAAGATCGACCCGGACATCTCGCTGGTCCAGAACACGGATGGCGTCCACCGCGGCAACCTGCTGGAGTTCAAGGTCTCCATCGGAGACGTGAACAAGGTGCTGTTCCAGGCCATCAAGTATCTCTCTCGCCTGCGCGTGCGCGGCCACAACGTCCCAGCCAACATCCTGCTGGTCGACCTCAACAAGCAGACGATCTTCAAGTTCGACTCAGCCGACTACTTCGCCGAGATCCACCAGATCTACACCACCTCAGCAAGTCGCGCGGTCCAGGGGTTCCAGGCGAAGTCCAACCCGGTCGTGATCAAGGACTACTTCGGAGCCGGGGCGGGACAGGTGGCCGCATTGCTCAAGGAGAACGACTTCGTTCCCATTGAGATCACCGAGGACTGCGTGGTGGCGTGGGCCGAGCGGTACTACCGGGAGGTCCCCGGGTCCAACAAGGAGAGCTTCCTGGCCAACGACCCGCGCAAGGGTCCGCTGGGCGAGTTGAAGGCCCCCAAGCACTTCGACGGTCTGATCCTGCCCTACAAAGGTGACGACTACGAGGCTTTCGCGCACATCCTCGACCGGCTCAACGACAAGCTGAAGAAGATCGAGCTCGGCGCCTTCTATACGCCCCAGCCGTACGTGCAGAAGTCGCACGAACTGCTGCGGGAAGCCATCGCCCGGGTGCCGGCCGGTAACGACTACGTGATCGTGGACCGTTGCGCCGGCTCGGGCAACCTGATCGAGGGCCTGAGCGACGAAGAACTCAGCCATGTCATTGTGAACACCTACGAGCAGTTCGAGTACCTGGAGCTGGCTCGAGAGTACGGCGACCGCGTGCGTGCGGTGATCCCGCCGACCTACAAGGCTGGTGACCCCGCCCTAGGTGTACTGCTCAACGGCGACGCGCTCTCCGACCGGTTCGTCCTGGGACTCATGGCCGCTGACGGATCGCGGGTGCCGAACGAGATCCACAAGCACGTCGCCGACCCGAACTGCACGGTCATCCTCTTTGAGAACCCGCCATACGCGGACGCCGCCGGGGTGGAGTCGAACGTGAGTGGCAAGAAGAAGGCGTTCGGATGGCAGGCGTCGTGGGTGAAGGCTCAGATGGCCGCCGAGCCGGCAATCAGCCGCAACGGCACCAAGCCCCTGCGCGACCTGACCAACCTGTTCATCTGGTCGGCCTTCAAGTACTACCTGCGCCAGCCCACCGACTCCTACGTGGTCTACTCCCCCTCCAAGTATTTCAAGTCCCAGGGGCTGATCAACCGGAAGTTCATCGACGGCTTCCTGTTCAACCGCAAGCGGTTCCACGCCACGAAGGATGCCGGGGTCTCCTGCATCCTGTGGGCCAACGAGCCGGAAACGGGGCGCACCGTCTATCCGTTGCGCGCGTTTGACATCGATCCCAAGACGGATCAGCTGGTTCCGGGCGCTGTCCACAAGGATTTCCAGGTGGGGGTCGGCAATGTGCGGGCCGGTGCCGACGGGCTCCCCGTGGTGGATGTGAAGACCACGTCGTCGGTGTTGTCGAAACTCTTCGACACCCGAAAGTTCCCGGACGACGAGACCGGCATCTACTGCGAGACCAATGGCCGCGAGTCGGATGAGAGCCGCAAGGCGATCTCGACCGCGGTCTACAACGACAACATCCTGGGGTACCTGCGCGCATACGGGAACTCGTTCGAGAACATCGACCTGTACTCCCAGCTCACCCGGTGCACCGCCTACAACGGCAACGGCTTCCACCTGCGCCGCGACAACTACTTGACGAAGCTGCCGCTGTTTGCAATGGCGCGCATCCCCTCCGAAGGACGGTACTGGATTCGCGGTGTTGTGAACCGCAACGCGGACAACGGCGACAACTTCAGCCACGACCAGGACTTCCTCAAGGCGTGCCTGATCTTCACGGGCCTGGCCTACCACAACAAGTGTCGATCCTTCACGGGCTCCGACGGGCGCGAGTACCGCAACGAGCTGTGCTTCGACGCTGGCACGCAGGCCAGCCGTGACCTGGCTGGTATGAAGCTCACGGCCCAGGAGCAGGTGCTCATGACCCAGTGGGGCCGTGTGCTCGACCTGGCTCGCCAGACCACGAACTACGACCCGCAGAAGACCTACGGCACCTTCCAGATCGAAGAGGAGCTGAACACGTTCTACTACGAGCTGGTGGGTCAGAAGAGGATCAAGGTCTACGACTACCCCGTGCTCAACGGTGAGGTGAAGGCGATGCGCAAGCAGACGATGGAGTACCACGCGGCCGCGGTGGCACCGTTCCTCTGGAAGTACGAGCTGCTCAAGTGAAGGTCGGCTACGCCCGCGTGAGTAGCCGAGACCAGGAGGGCTCCCTTGAAGGGCAAGAGGCTGCTCTGAGGGCCGCCGGCTGTTCCAAGGTCTTCCAGGATCGTCTCTCCGGGGCCACGGCCGACCGGCCCGGTCTCAGTGATGCGCTGGCCTACTTGCGCGACGACGAGGACACCCTCGTCGTCGCGCGTCTGGACCGGCTGGGCCGGTCCCTGCCGGACGCGCTGCGTACCGTGCAGGCTCTGGCTGATCGGGGGATCGGGTTGCAGGCCCTGGACGTTCAGCTGGACACCTCCACGGCCTCGGGCCGGCTGATGCTGAACATGCTGTTGATGTTGGCGGAGTGGGAGCGGGATCTGCTGCGGGAGCGCACCCGGGAGGGCGTGGCCCGTGCCCGGGCTGCTGGGCGGCGTCCGGGGCCGAAGCCGAAGCTCTCGGCGGAGCAGGTCGAGGCTGTCCGGGCGGCTGTGGCAGGCGGGCAGCCCGTGGCCGCGGTGGCCCGCTCGTTCGCAGTCTCCCGGCCCACGATCTACAAGGCACTGGGGACGGCGTAGGAGGGCCGTTCATGGGTGCCGGCTGGTTCTGCTTAGGATCAGCGCTGATGCAGTCGCGCATCCCCGTTCACTCGAGCAAGGAACTCGCCTATGTCACGACGCTCTTTGGCTTCTCTGGCCACTGCTGCTGCTTTCGTCGCCACCGCCGTCTTGGGCGGTGCTGCTCCTGCTTCGGCGGGCACCACATATTCGGCCCCGTTGCGCACCGCGGTGTCCTCGCTGCCGGTGGCTGCGGAGAACAACGCCGGCTATGACCGGGCCGCCCAGTTCGGTGACTGGAAGGATGCGAACGGGGACTGCCAGAACACGCGGGCTGAGGTGTTGATCGTAGAGTCCAAGGCCATTCCGACGTACACCACGACGCGTAAGTGCACGGTGGCCAGGGGCAAGTGGGTGACCGGTTGGGATCTGCTCACGCACACCTCGGCATCGACGGTGCAGATCGATCACATGGTGCCCGTGCATGAGGCGTGGGGTTCTGGGGCCCGGTACTGGACGCAGGCCAAGCGGGTGGCGTTCTACAACGACTTGGGCGATGCCCGGTCCTTGAATGCGCAGACCTCGGCGTTGAACTCGTCCAAGCAGGCCCGGGGTCCGGAGGCGTGGCTGCCGCCGAAGAATCAGTGCCAGTACATCTCGGACTGGACGGCGGTGAAGATCCGTTGGGGGTTGAAGGCTGATGCCACGGAGAAGGCGTTCTTGGTGAAGAAGGCCGCCTCCTGCCCGAACACCACCCTCAAGGTGACCCGGTACTGAGACTCTACGATCGGGAGGGCGCCCATTCCCCTGGCCGTTGACGGTTGAGGGTGTGGGCACTGTTCCACCCGCGGGTGGGCTGGGGAGCTTCCGTTCGTACTCTGGCTGTCATGGCCACCCCTCTCCTGGATCTCGCCGCGAGTCGAGGCGTCTGCTTCCCGCTGCGCACCCGCCGGCTGACCCTCACCCCGTTCAGGGGTCTCGATGCACCCGCCGTGTGGGGCTTCTGCCGGCTTGAGCAGGTGTGGACGTGGACCTCCGGTCGCCCGGAGAGTGCGGACGCGCTTCGGGCTTCTTACCTCGCTGCGGGAGATCGCCTCACTGTACGGGTCGGGGACGTCGTCGTCGGTGTCGGGAAGGTCGCGGTGCAGGACGCGTGGAGTCAAGGCGGCCCGCGCAAGGAAGCCCGGGACGCCCAGGCCGAGCTCGGCTGGACGATCGATCCGCGCCAGGCGGGGCAGGGCTATGGCACCGAGCTTGCGCGAGCCCTGCTGGGCTTCGCGTTCAACGATCTGGGTGTGCGGCGCGTGGAGGCTCATGCCTTCGCGGACAACGCTCCGAGCCTGCGCATCATGGAGAAGGTGGGGATGCGTCACGAGGGCACGTTCAAGGAGGAGTCTCTGCACCTCACGCGCGGTTGGGTGGATGGTGCCACCTACGCGATGCTCGCCTCAGAGTTCCATCTGTCCCTTACGCGGGAGTGATCCCGGCGGCCGGGCGTCCGTGGATCGAGAAGGGGCGGCTGGGGGCATCGGAGCCGTGGGCGGCGGGAGCGAACTGCATGCGTTGCACAGCACGGATGGTGCGGCAGGCGACGGGAGCGGATTTCAGGCCGCTATAGGGGCGCCCGGCGGGCGGGGGCAGCTGGGCCTGCCAGAGCATCCCAGCGGCCAACCCACCCCGTCCAGGTGTACTGACCGGGTGCGTGGGTCAATCGTGAGAAGGGCGGCTGGTTCCTGCAGGCTGTGTGGGGTCGGTGATGGTTGTCGGAGTGCCGCCGACCGCCTGGGTGTGGACTTCATTCATCCTCGGCCACCTGCACCAAGTTCTGGATGGTCGGGTTGACGCTCAACCGGGACAGCTCGGCGCTGAGTCGGGCGATCACGCGCCCGCCCCGACCGAAGCCACGAAACCCTCGGGTGAACGTGATGCGCGTGCCCATCCCGGCCGGCTGCATGAGCAGGTGCAGGTAGTAGCCGCGTGGGTCGTGGTGCTTGATGCCGCTCCAGTGCTCCTGCCAGGCGATCGCCAACCGGTCGCCGGTGCGCTCGTCGACGACCTTGCGCAGTTCGATCGTGGCCGCCTTCTGCTCGCGCAGGATGCGGTGCTGCTCGTCGAGGTGCACATCCGGACCGCCGTAGAACCACTGGACCACCAGTTCTGGGCTGCGCGTCACCGTTGCAAGGCGCTCGATGTCCACCGGCACGAAGCGCGTCACCGCGACCGTGGACTCAACCAGTCCGTCGAGCAGCCCGGGGATCGGGGCCACGTGCCGGATGCCGTGGACAATGGCAGACGTATCGGCGTCCAGGTCTGCCCGTAGGGCCTCGATGTCGACCCCGCAGCCGCGCAGTGCCTCGGCAGCACCCGTGGTGGGGTGGTCGATGAGGGTGCGCAGCGCCTCCAGCTCCCCGCCTGCCCCCTGCAAGGACTTGACCAGCTGCTCGGTGAGCGGGCTCATCTCAAGCTTGGGAGTGGTACTCCACAGTTGGGCGATCGAGCGCCGCCGCGGCTGTCCGAGGGTGCTCGCATCGATTCCCAGGCTGGCCAAGTCGTTGACGTCGCGGGTGTGGGTGGCCTCACGCAACCTCGCGACGGTCACGCCATGGCGGGCCAACAGCTCGGCGGCAGGGCCCCCGAGACTGCCAGGGCGGTGAGCAGGTGGTCAGGGGTGACCTCCTGGACGCCGGCCAGCAGTGCCTCGCGCCAGGCGGTCACGATGATGCCCATGTTGCGGCCGGTGCCCATGAAGAGCCTCTGGATGCGATTCATCGCTTCTCCTGACGGGTGGGGTGGAGCAGGGTCGGGTCGACCCGCTTGGCGAACTTCTTGTGGACGGCCTGCCGGGTGACGCCCAGGGCGTCGGCGATCTCCGGCCAGCCCATGCCCTGAGCCAGGGCGGCCTCCACCTGCCGCAGTTCCAGCTCGTCGGCGAGCCGTCGCAGGGCCGAAACGGCGCGCAGGCCACGGCGGGGATCGTTGGTGTCGGCCGCCGAGGTAGCGAGGTCCTGTCCGTCCATACGTCAACCTTGGTTGCTATCCCCCCGCTTGTCAACCATGGTTGCTCTACGGCTTTGATCGGGCGCGGCCGTCGCCGGGGTGTGGGCATCTGCCAGTGGGGCTGCGACTACTAGCCTCCTGTCATAGCCGCTGCCCATTTGGTTAGTGGCGGGCGCCGTCGTATGTGGTGGCGGCAGATACGAAGGTTTTTGGCGCGCTCGGGAAGGGCCACGGGAAGGGTTCCGAGGGTGGGCAAAATTCTGGACAGAACCCCGTGGGCCAGAAGGCGGGCTGTCTCCGATTCTTGGCGCTCTGTCGGGGGCGAGCGTGTCGGTTCTTAGGCCCGCCGGCCGGGAGCGCAGCGAGCGGTCGGCGGGCGCGGCCCGCCCGGGCGTCCGGGCAGCCGGGGTGCGGGGCGGCTTGAGCGCCCGCGATGGTGGCTGCGGGCTATCCCGTCCACTCGGTGATGTTTCCTCGGCTGGTGCTTGCAGGCGGAGTTGAGGTGTTCGATGGGCCGGCGTGGCAGTCCGTGGACGAGATCGGCAGTGCCCCGTACCGGCGTGAGCCGTACGTCCGGGCGAGGCTGCCTGATGAGGTGGTGGATGCGAAGGCGGCCCGGTGGTCTCGCACGCACGTGCTCTTGCACTGGATCCCGGCCCCAGGCGCTGCCCCGCGGAATGCGTGGGTGCCGGCGCAATGGGTCACGCGAATCAGTCGGGACGAGTCGAGCTGGCGGGCACCATACGACTTGCCCGCGTAAGAGACATACATGTTCGCCTCGGCGGACGAATCCACTCATGTCTAGGTAGTGGCGTCCTGAAGGAGTCCGGGGATGAATGGTGTGGCCGGGTATGCGCGCGTCTCGACGCGGGATCAGGCGGAGTCACTGGAAGCACAGAAGCTCGCGTTGGCTGGGGTGGGTGCCCAGCGGGTTTTCACGGACGTGATCAGCGGGGCGAAATCCGGGCGGCCGGGTCTGCGTGAAGCCCTGGGGTGGCTGCGTGAGGGGGACATGCTCGTAGTAACTCGGCTGGATCGGCTCGGCCGGTCGACGGTGGACACGCTGCGGACGGTGGCGCAGCTAGAAGCAGCCGGTGTCCGGCTGAAGGCGTTGGACCTGGACCTGGACACCGGGACGCCGGCGGGACGGCTGGTGGTGCGGACCATCGCGTCGCTGGCGGAGTGGGAGCGGGAGGTCATCGTGGAACGCACTCGTGAGGGGCTGGCGCACGCCCGCCGGCAGGGCAGGGTCGGTGGCCGGCCGCGTGCGCTGTCCCCGGTGGCGGTGGATGCCGTCAAGGCCGCGCTGGAGGCAGGGCTGTCGGTGGCCGAGGTGGCCGCACTGCACGGGGTGAGCAGGCGGACGATCACGCGGGTGCGGGCGGGTGACTACGACTGAGACGGGATGTGTGTCACACGCGGGCGGTGGGGGCGGGACGTATCAGTGGTGTCCGGGCCACGGGGGTTCGGGCGGAACTCGAGGAGGAATCCTGATGCGTCAGAACATCGACCGTGCGAAGACCGTGACCGGTTACGTGGCGACGGACCCGAAGACCGTGGACACCCAGCGAGGGCAGCTGGTGGCGTTCCGGCTGGCTGAGCCGCAGCAGGTATTCGATCGTGAGGCCGGGCAGTACAAGGACGTGGACCCGATCTACTACGACGTCGCGGTGGGGCGTGAGCAGCTGGGCAAGAACGTGCTGGCCTCCGTGGAGCAGGGCCAGCGGCTGAGCGTGACGGGCCGGTACAGCGTGGAGCCGTACGTGAACCGGGACGGCGAGGCCGGGCTGAACAACCGGATCCGGGCCGAAGACGTGTCCGCGTCGATGCAGCACAACACGGTCGAGGTCGGGCCGGGGGCCGGTGCTGGGCGGGGCCGGGGGCTGGAGGCCCAGGGGCCGGAGAACGTGGTCGCTGATCCGGCGTGGCAGGCGTCCCAGCGTCCGGTGGAGCAGTACTTCGGGGTCGAGCAGGGCGGTCCCGCGATGTCCGGCCCGTCGCGGTGAGGGGTGAGTGGCGATGACTACCACCTTTGAGCAGGTGTCCAGCGAAGAACCGGGGATGTGGACGCGTGGGACGGTTGTCGCGCCGCCGCGTGTCGTGCGGGTCATGGACGGGTACAACCCCGGACCGGCCCAGGTCGCGTTTCCCATCGAGCTGGAACACGCCGGTACCGCCGAGACTCGGCAGTTCGCGGAGGTCGTGATGACGGCGGGCGAGGTGTGGGACGAACCGACGCGGGAGTCCAGCCTCGCGGTCGGTGCCCTGCGCGACCTTCAGGTCGGGGAGCGGGTGGCCGTGCGGGGCGAGAGCGACTGGATCGCCTTCGACGTCCCCGAGGTCAAGGGGCCGGTCCAGGTCAAGAGGCTCATCCCCTCGGATGTGACCCGCCTGTCCAGAGTCAACGGCGAGGATGCCCTGTCTGACCTGGTGCCCGAGACTCGGGACCTCGATCTGCGGCGGGAGGACCTGCACCCGACGGTCCTGGCGGATGACTGGGAAAACCCGGTCTGTCCGCACGGGGTCTTCTCCGTTCAAGAGCAGCGCGATCGAGAGGGACAGGCGCTCAGCACTCCCGGCCTCCTCGACGTGCGGCCGGTGACGTCGGCCGCGGACGCGCGGGAAGCGTTGTGGACGACGCCGGCTCCTGTGGACCCGGAGACGTGGCGCTTTCTGAATGCACCGGTGTGGCGCCGCGGGGTGGTCACCGCCGAGCCCCGCCTGCTGCTGGCAGGTGCCGATGACCGGGCCAAGACCGCGTACGTGGCGTTCCCGCTCGAGGTCGACGAAGCGGGCAGGGACGTGAAGGACCGGCATCTGGAGGTGCTGATCGAGGCCGGTGAGGTCGGGGGCGAGCGAAGTTGGGAGGGGGCCACGGCTGTAGCGGCTCTGCGGGAGGTGCATACAGGCGACCGGCTGTCAGTGCGCGGCAGACTGGAGGAAGTGACGACGGGCAGACCCCGAGGTGAGGGGGCAGTCTCCGTGAATCGCATGAACACCCTGGGCCTGGGGAATTTCCAAGGGTGGGATCACTGGCCACAGATGGGCCCTGAATACTGGAACTACGAGTTGACGGCCGAAGAAATGCAGGCGGGCTTCACGGTGAAGGACGTGAAGACCCCAGTCATGCCTCGGGGGGACGTCGGTGGCCGGCCGGTGGCGGACGCCACGGGCCAAGCGCGAGAGGCCGAGCGCCGCCAGGAGCGGCTGCAGCGTGGCGTGCAGCGGTTGTCTCTGGAGCTGGGGGCGAAGTTCTTGCCGGGCGAATCGGGCCGGGCGGCCGCGGAGAAGCTGCGCGCGCTGGAGGCGTCGCAGAACAACGTTGCAGCGCCAGAGCCGGGGTACACGGCGCGCAGGCGGGCAGCCCGTCGATCGAAGGGACCCTCGGAGGTGGATCATGCCGCGAAGGCGATGGAGCGCGGAGAAATCGGCGGTGTCGGGATGGGCGGGTCGTCCTTGAACGGGCCGTCCCTCTGAGTCGCTGTCACACCCAATAACGGTCGCTCACGGCACCGGTGGGAAGTCGCTTGACTTCCCTCCGGTGCTGTGGAGTTATGTCAAGTACGTCAGGAGCAGGTCATGGCGAGAAAGTTCAAGGGTCCGGTTTCGGGGCAGCTGTCGCTGTTCGATGCGCTGGACGAGGCGATTGCATTCGAGGAAGAAGGGACGCGGAACGATGGAGCAGTTCGAAGCGGAGGTCACCGAGGACCAGCTGCTGGCGGCGACCGTGAACGCGCAGGCGCAGCGGGAGTGGGAGGCGGACCCGGCGGTGTGGCAGCGACTGGACGAGCCGACGCCGTACGGGGACGACTCGGTGGACCGGATGGGGCAGTACGAGGACCCGGCGATTCTGGAGGAGTTCCCGACCGTGGCGGACGCGCTGATGTCGCTGGAGGCGTTCCAGGGGGCGAGCGAGCTGTTCGGCCGGTACCTGCGGGCGATGGTGCTGAGTCGGCACGCGCAGATGGCTCCGGGCCGGGTGGAGCCGGTGGACCGGGCAGAGTTCGAGGCGCTTCCGGCGCGGACGCAGCTGGCCGGGGCGGAACGGCTGGAGGCGATGGTGGACGAGGTCTTCAGCTGGATGCGGTCTCAGGGGATGGACCCGTGGCCGGGGCGGCAGGCCCCGCCGCGTCTGGTGAACGAGAAGCTGCGGGAGCTGATGGCGGCCAAGGAGGTCTGACCGGCCAGTCCGCAGACGCGGACACGAGCACGGCCACGGATCGGACACCGGAGGGGGCCGTGTCCGCGACGGCGGACAGCCTGACCTCTGACGCGGACACTGACCGGACAGGCCGGGCGGGCGGTCCGGACACGTCCGAGGACGTGTCCGGATTCAGCGAGATGACGCAGCGGGTGCTGGCCGGACAGCTGCCGTACGAGCCGGACAGCCTGACCGGCCAGAACGAAGCGAACACGGCCACGGTGGCCGCTGACCAGACAGCCGAGCCAGAGGTGGCCACCGACGCGGACAGCGGGCCGGAGGTGGCCGTGGTGGCCGGCCAGCCGTGGACAGGTGGCACGCGGCGTCCGGCCAGGGTTCAGGAGCGGTTCGCGGCCAACCTGGCCGCACTTGAGGTGCTGACCACGCTCGATCAGGAGCGGCGTCCGGCCACCGAAGCAGAGCAGGAGGTGCTGGCCGGGTGGTCGGCCTGGGGTGCTCTGCCGTTCGTGTTCGATGACGCGGACACGAGGATCAGCGAGACGGACCGGGCGCGGGTACGGGAGCTGCTGGGGCCGGAGGGGTGGTCACAGGCGCGGGCGACGACGCTGAACGCGCACTACACGGACTCGGCGGTGGCCGCGGCGATGTGGGACGTGTTGGACACGGCCGGGTTCGAGGACGGCGCGGTGCTCGAGCCGGGGTGCGGCTCAGGCGAGTTCCTGGGGCTGGCCCCGGAGGGTGCGCGCATGGTCGGTGTGGAGGTGGACCAGACGACGGCACGGGTCGCCGCGCACCTGCACCCAGACCAGCAGATCCACGCGGCCGGGTTCGAGAAGACCGTGCTGCCGGAGGACTCGTTCCACGCTGTGGTGGGCAACGTGCCCTTCGGGCAGTTCTCCGTGACTGACCCGACGCACAATGCGCTGCGGCACTCGATCCACGACCACTTCATCATCAAGTCGCTGCGGCTGACGGTCCCGGGCGGGTATGTGGCCGTGATGACCTCGACGTACACGATGGACTCACAGCGGGCGACCGCGCGGCGAGAGATGGCCCGGTACGGGGACCTGGTAGGCGCGGTGCGTCTGCCCAACGGGGCGATGCAGGCCAGTGCGGGCACGGACGTGAAGACCGATGTGCTCGTGTTCCGGCGTCGCAAGCCTGGGGAGAAGATCGACCAGGACCGGGTGAACAGGTGGGTCGAGCCGGCCAAGATCACGGTGACGGACCGTGACGGTGGTGAGCATGAGGTGTCGTACTCGGCATGGTTCAGCGCGCACCCGGAGGCGGTGATCGGTGAGCCTGCGTACGCCTCGTCCGCGTTCGGGGCGACGTACCAGGTCGCCGCGGGCGAGGGCGTGGATGTGGCCGAGCAGGTGCGTGCGCGGTTGTCCGAGCAGGTGCTGGACGCGCGGATGGTCTCGGGTCTGGGTTACGACCCGGCGCCGGCGGTCGCGGTGGACACGGAGGCGGGCCTGCGGTTCGCGCCGGAGCCGGAGGCGCAGATCGGGCACATCCGGTTCAACGCCGACGAGGGCCGGTTCGAGCAGTACCGCGCCGGGATGGTCTGGGCAGAAGTTCGTGTGGCGAAG
The DNA here is from genome assembly GCF_037853785.1 of Micrococcus sp. GPGPB33. Taxonomy (NCBI): domain Bacteria; kingdom Bacillati; phylum Actinomycetota; class Actinomycetes; order Micrococcales; family Micrococcaceae; genus Micrococcus; species Micrococcus sp. GPGPB33. The sequence goes on along the minus strand of NZ_JAQMWO010000002.1, from coordinate 8,990 downwards.
AAGCTGAGCCGAGAGGCGCGGGCCATCCTCGCGTTGCGCGACAAGGCCACGGAGGTCATGACGACGCAGCGGCAGGGCGCGCCGGAGGCTGAGCGGGAGCGGGCGCGTGGTGAGCTGCGGAGCATGTGGGAGGCCTACACGGCGGAATACGGGGCGCTGGGGCGTGGCGAGGACAAGTACGGACCGCCGTCGAAGGCCGACCGTGAGAAGAAGCGGGGCGAGTTGGAGGCGGAGTGGCGGGACAGCCTCCCCCAAGACGGCGACGTCGCCCCAGCAGATGTCCCCGTGCCCGAGGAACTGGCGGCGGAATGGGACGAGCGTGCGAGCCGTCCGGAGTTCAAGAAGCGGGAACAGCCGCACATCGCCTGGCTGGCCGGAGACCCGAAGCTGGGCTTGTTGCGCTCGATGGAGGTCTTCGACGAGGCCAGCCAGACCGCGACGGCGGGGGCACTGCTGACCCGCGACGTGGTCACGCACCGCACCCGGCCCGAGCGGGCCGAGTCCGTGGAGGACGCGATCGCCATCAGCATGGACGAGACCCGGACCGTGGACGTGGACCGGGTGGCCGAGCTGCTGGACGTCGACGCGGAGACCGCGCGCGGCCGGCTGGCCGGGGAGGTGTTCGAGGAACCGGGCACGGGCGTACTGGTCCCGAAGACGACCTACCTGTCGGGCAACGTGCGGGCCAAGCTCGCGGCCGCGCGAGAGGCGATGGCCGAGGACGGCCGGTTCGCCGAGAACGTCGGCGCGTTGGAGGCCGTGGTCCCGGACGAGATCGCGTTGCAGGACGTCGCGGTGAACGTCGGTGTCCGCTGGGTGCCGGAGGAGACGTACCGCCAGTTCGTGTCCGAGACGCTGAAGGCTCAGTGCCAGGTGCGGCTGAACCCGGGCACGGATGCCTGGGAGGTCGAGGTGCCCCGCGGAGGACTGGACCCGTCCGTCCGGTACGCCTGGGGGATCAAGGAGCGCACTCCGGCTCAGCTGATGGTCTCCGCGATGAACATGAAGACCGTGACCGTCACCAAGAATGTGGGCGACGGCGTGCGGGTCAAGGACGAGACCGCGACGGCGGCCGCGCGTGCGAAGGTCGAGGAAATCCGGGCCGAGTTCACGCGATGGATGATGGCCGACCCGGACCGGGTCATGCAGTTGCAGGCCCGGTACAACGACGTGTTCAACTCGACGGTGGCCCCGGACTACTCGGCCGCAGGTGAGCGGCTGTCCTTGCCGGGGCTGTCGGAGGCGATGACGCCGTACACGTACCAGCGGGCGGCGGTGGCGCGGGCGGTGTCCGAGCCGACGGTGCTGCTGGACCACGTCGTGGGCGCGGGCAAAACCGGGTCGATGATCATGTCCGCGATGGAACTCAAGCGCACGGGGATCGTGTCCAAGCCGTGCATGGTGGTCCCGAACCACCTGGTGGACCAGATCGCCACGGAGGCCGTGCAGTGGTACCCGGGGGCGAACGTGATCGCGGTGCCCACGGGACTGTCCAAGGGTGAGCGGCAGGACTGGATCGGTCAGGTCGCCGCCGGCGAGTGGGACCTGGTGGTCATGCCGCAGACCACGTTCGAGCGGGTGCAGATCGACCCGGCCAAGCAAGCCCAGTGGCTGAAGGATGCCCAGAACGAGCTGGACTCGGCCACGGCCGGGGAAGATCAGGACGCCGGCTGGGTGAAGCGGTCGGAGAAGGCGAAGAAGACGCTGGAGCGTCAGCACGCCCGGATCGCGGCGAACACCGATCCGGGCGTGACGTTCGAAGAGTCCGGCATCGACTACCTGCTGGTGGACGAGGCCCACCACTACAAGAACCTGGCCCGGTCCTCGGACCTGGCCGAGCTGGCCTGCGCCGGGTCCGGCCGAGCGATGGACCTGGACTTCAAGCTCCGTGCCCTGCGAGAGGTGAAGACCGAAGCGGCCGAGCGGGCCGGGATCGCTGGGCCGGGGTATCTGCCGGCGGTGGCCACGTTCGCCACGGGCACTCCGGTGGCCAACAACATGGCCGAGATGTGGGTGATGCAGCACTACCTGCGCCCGGACTTGCTGGAGGCAGCCCACGCCGACACGGTGACCGCCTGGGGCCAGGCGTTTACGAAGGTGAAGCCACAGCTGCGGCCCACGGTCACCGGCGACGGGTTCCAGCAGGTGGTCAAGGTGTCGGAGTACGTGAACGTGCCCGAGCTGCTGTCGATCAACTCCACGTTCACGGACGTGGTGCTCCGGGACCAGCTGGAGACGACGCTGCCGAAGGTCGCCACCGGGGACCGCATCCTCATGGCCCGGGAGCCCTCCGATCAGGTGGCCGCGTACGTGGAGTCGTTGAAGACGCGCATCGAGGCGGTGAAGAACAGCCCTCCGGTCAAGGGCGGGGACAACATGCTCGTGATCGTTGGCGATGGGCGGAAGGTCGCCCTGGACCCGCGCCTGGTGGGGCTGCCGGCTGACCCGGATGGGGGCCGTGTCGCGGCCGTGGCCGATCAGATCATGACGGTGCATGAGCAGACCAAGGACACGGTGTACCGCGGGGCCGACGGGGAACCATCGCCAGTGACCGGCGGTCTTCAGATCGTGTTCTGCGACCAGTCCACGCCGAAGGGCGATGGCGAGTGGAACGTGTACGAGGGCCTCCGGGAGGAGTTGGCCGCTCGGGGCATGGACCCGGAGAAGGTCGCGTTCATCCACGACGCGAAGACCGATGAGGCCCGCAAGGAGCTGTTCGAGAAGTGCCGCGACGGGCGGATCAACGTGATCATCGGCTCGACGCAGAAGATGGGCACCGGCACGAACATCCAGGCCCGGGCCACCGCCCTGCATCACATGGACGTGCCGTGGCGTCCGGCGGACCTGGAGCAGCGTGAAGGCCGGATCATCCGGCAGGGCAACCAGAACGAGGAAGTGCGGATCTACTCGTGGGCCACGCAATCCACGTTCGACGTGTACTCGTGGGACATGATCGCCCGGAAGGCCGGGTTCATCGCTCAGGTGAAGAACGGCCAGGTCAACGGGCGTGCAATGGAGGACGTCGTGGCCGGCCTGGACATCTCCGGGGCGACGGCGGCGGCGGTGCTGGCCAACGACCCGCGCGTGCTTGAGATGGCCCAGCTGCAGATGGACGTCGAGCAGCTGACCCGCGCACAGTCCGGGTGGGCACAGCAGCGGGCCACGCAGCGGGTCGAGTTGAACACGATGACCCAACGTCAGCAGTTCCTGACCGGACGGCAGGACGCGCTGATCGGGATCGCCGCAGGAGTTCGGCCCACGGACGGGGACGCGTTCGCGTTCACGACGACGGACGGACGGACGACGACCTCGCGTGAAGAGGCTGGGCAGGTGATCGTGGACGCGCTGCGCCAGGAGGCGGCGCGCTCGGACCAGCCCGACTTCATGGAGGCCACCGAACCGGAGCCGGTGGGCACGCTCGGCGGAGTGGAGCTGGGCACGATCCGTCAGGGGGACACGCGTGTTCGTGGTGCCGATGGGCGCCCCGAGCGTGCGCAAGGACTGGCAGGCTGGCCATGTGCTCGGTGGGGAGGTCTCGCCGGCGGGCGCGATCCGCTCCGTGGAGAACTTCGTGGCTGGCCTGCCCCAGCAGCTCGTCTCCGACAAGGCCGAGGCGGACCGCCTGGCGGCCGCGATCCCGGACATGCGGGCCGGTCTGGAGGGTGCTTTCCCGCAGGCAGCTGAGCTGGCCGACAAACAGCGCGAGCTGGCGGCGTTGCAGGCCGAGATGGAAGACGAGGACCAGTCCTTGTCGATGCCGAAGGAGGTCGAGTACACCCCCGAGCAGCTCGAAGAACGCGCCTCATCGGTCACGCAAACACTCCGCACGAGGGAGACGTGTGGGAGTACAACAAGGGGTTCTACGCGGTCGGGTACACCACGGATTCCGTCGGGGTGAACCAGCGAGAGCTGTGGGCCTGGCCGGTGGGTGAAGAGCCCACCGAAGCGGTCCCCGCCTTTCGAATCCGCAGCCAGGGCAAGCTCGTGGTGCGCCGCGAGGCCGGACTCAGTCCGCTGGAGCGGGAGTGCATGACCGCCGACCTGGACCGCCACAAGATCATGAGGCGGCCGCAGGACGCATTCGGCTACGACGGCGAAGTGCTCCGCGAAGTCTGGGTCGAGGCCGACCCAGAACAGCGGGGTCCGGGGACGAGGCCGAAGGTGAAGGAGGCCCGGCAGGGACGTCTGGACGGAAACGGGAACATGATCGTCTCCGGGACGGGGGAGTTCATTCCGAACGAGGATTTCGTGCCGCACGGGTCCCCGGTGATCCTGCTGGACGCGACCTCTCCGGAGAAGGAGGCTGCTCGACGTGCGGCGGAGGCTGAGGATGCCCTGAAGCGGTGGCCGCGTGAGTTCCTGCCGGGTGAGGTGCTGCTCGAGGATGTGCCTGGGTTCGGGTACGAGGGCGACATCGTGCGGCTGCTGCCGGCCACGCACGGGTCCGGGCAATCGGTGGCGGTCAGCCCGGACACTGGCCAGGCCCGGGACCGTGCCGCGTGGAAGGAGGCCCCGGACCGTGGCCTATGGAAGACGGCCGCACCGGTGCAGCTGTCCGAGCAGGAGCGGACACGGCTGTGGGGCGCGGCCACGACGGCTGTCCAGGTCGGTCAGTTGCGGCCAGGAGACACAGTCATGGCGGCAGACATTGACCGGAACTCGACGGTCAAGGAAGCGGTCACCGTCCTGAGCGTCGGGTACGGAGGCACCAAGAACGTCACCTACGCCGGTCAGGACGGCGAAAAGCGCGAGTGCACGCGGAAGGAAACGACCGTGGTGAACGTTCATGGCCGGACACGGGCCGCGTTGACGGTGCAGGAGTTGGCCAGGCTGGCCACGCCGGCCGGACAGCCGGTCAAGGCGTGTCCGGCCAAGGACATCGCGATGTCCGCGGACTGGCAGGGGCGGACACTCGTGGTGGACACGGTGGCCGACTACCGGATGCGTGACCGGTCACGCGACGGCGTGAAGATCGGACAGGTCATCGGTCAGGAACAGACCGTGGTCACCGACTACGGCCAGCGCGTCGACGTCGGGGTGCTGACCCTGCGCGGCGACGACGGGGCCACGTTCCAGGTCAGCACCCGGGATGCGGGCCACGTGTGGGAGATCGACGGGCCGTTGGATGCAACGGCCACGTTTGGAGGCCGTTCTCTGGAAGGGGCTGTCGCGGACACGGGCGCAGTGCCGACCACAGTGGGGGTGACCGGGGAGGCTGCGTCGCCGGTGAAGCAGGTCCCGAACATGGATTCGGATCAGGAGCGGAAGACTCAGGTGGAGATGGTGCACCGGGAGACCGCGAAGACACCTGGAGAGCGCACCATCGACCTGATTCCAGTCGCACCGAGCAGGCCCGAGTTCGACGGCCCCGGGCGGTAAGCCACACGTAGAGAGCGGTGAAGCGCCCGTTGCGTCCTGACCTCGGAACGAAACCCAGGGCGCTTCAGTTCCTGCGCCCGCGTCCTCCTCGAGCAGCACGGGGCAGGCGATCGTCGACGCCGCACGGACCCAGATGGGTGCCGCCTACTCCTGGGGCTCGAGCAACCCGGGCGTGAGCTTCGACTGCTCCGGCCTGACCCAGTTCGCCTACAAGCAGGTCGGCATCGACCTTCCGCGCACCTCCGGCCAGCAGGTCGACGCCGGCACCCAGGTCTCCAAGTCCGAGGCACAGCCCGGCGATCTCGTCGTGTGGCCCGGCCACATGGGCATCTACGCCGGCGGCGACAAGGTCGTCGATGCGGGCCGCTCTCCCGGGGCTGTCACCGAGCGCACCATCTGGGGTAATCCCACCTTCGTCTCCTTCCGCTGAGCCCAGCGACTACCCGCGGCGCGCACCCCACCATCGAGTGGGGTGCGCGCCGTTTTGTCGCCCTCGCCTGCGGTTAGGAGGAGTGCGGATCCGTGGGCGCTAAGTGTGCAAGGGACGTTCGGATTCACCTCGATGCACCGACGGGCTCTCCAGTTGGATCGTGGCGTGCTCGAACGCGATCGGGAAGTGCGTCCTGACGCAGACATGGACCTCTTCGAGGATCCGCAGTGCGTGGGCTGATTCGAAGCACTCCTCCCCGACGACGACGTGAGCCGAGAAGATCGGCAGATTGCTCCCGATCGCTGAGGCGTGCAGGTCGTGGACGTCCTGGACGTGGTCGAGAGCGAGGATGTGCTCGCGCACCTGATCGAGATCCACTCCCTTCGGGGTGTACTCCATGAGGATCCGCAGTGTTTCGGCCATGATGCGGAACGCCCGAGGCACGATCAGCGCGGCGATGAACAAACCAGCCAGTGCATCGGCCTGTTGGAATCCGGTCAGCTGGATCACGATCGCGGCCGTGATCACGCCGAGCGAACCGAGAGCGTCATTGAGAACCTCGAGGAACGCGGCACGCATGTTGAGGCTCGAGTCCTTGCCTCCGGCCAGGATGAGGATCGCGGTGATGTTCGCGACCAGGCCGATCACACCGAAGATGAGCAGCTCTCCTGAGGGGACGTCCGGGGGGTCGGTTAGTCGCGAGATACCCTCGACGGCGGTGTAGGTGCCGACCACGATCAGGAGCGTGGCCTGGGCCAAGGCTGCCAGTACCTCGATGCGAGCGAATCCCCAGGTTCGGCTGCTGCTGGCCGGGCGCAACATCATGGTCGCCGCGATCAGCGCGACCAGCAGTCCGGAGGCGTCGACGAGGGCGTGCGCCGTGTCCGTGAGCAGGGCAAGACTTCCGGTGACGACGCTCCCGATCGCTTGCGCGAGCACGATGACGGAGGTGATGGCGAAGGCGATGGCGAGTCGCGTCCGGGCGGTGCTCGACCCGCTGCCGCCGTGCGAATGGTCGTGTCCTGAGCTCATCAGAGGTCCCCGTCCTCGAGGTTCTCGTGATCGCGGTGGTTCTTCAGGGAGAGGGTGGTCCCGGAGGTGTCGAGCAGGTCGTCCGCCACCTCGAGCAGGCCCTTTAGTCGGGGCAGATCGGCGAGGGTGAACCAGGAAGCGCGGCCTTCAGTGCGCGCGGTGACCAGACCGCAGTCGCGCAGGCACGAGAGATGCTTGCTGACGGTCGACTGGGCAAGGTGCATGTGTTCGACAAGGTCGCGAACTCGGTGCTCACCGGTCGAGAGGTGCTGGAGGAGAGCCAAGCGTGTGGGTTCGGCGAGGGCATGGAAGAGCGCGGCATGACTGTCTGCCACCTCGAACTGAGGCTCGGCCGGGATCGCATCAATCGTCATATGGCGATGATATCGCCATTTGGGGTTCCGTAAAGGGGTGGGACGGGACGAGTCGATCCTGATAGACGCGCGAAGGGGTCGCTCGTGGCACGTCGATACACCCGAGGTGAAGCGCCCTGGGTTTCGTTCCGAGGTCAGGACGCAACGGGTGCTACGTCTTGGTCGTGAGTGTGGGCCGCCTCGACCTCCACTGGAGTGCGGTAGCCCAGGGCCTCGTGGAGGCGAGTGGTGTTCCACCAGTGCACCCACCGCATGGTGGCCAGCTGCACCGCCTGCACGGACTCCCAGATCCGCTTGGAGTGGATGAGTTCGGCCTTGTAGAGCCCGTTCACGGTCTCGGCCAGGGCGTTGATGCTCCTATAAGTTGTCAACTCGCGATCTGACCGGTGCGAGGGTTGGTCTTCACGAGGTGGTATACCTCGCGGATCACGTACCTCTTGAGGCAGCGAATGATGTCTCGCTTGGACTTGCCCTCCGCGGTGCGTCGTGCCACGTAGGCGATCATGGGCTCATGGAAGCGCATCCGCACGATGACTGTCCTGTAGATGGCTGCGTTCAGCTGACGGTGACCGCCATGATTGATCCGATGTTTTCCGCTGCTCATCCCTGAGCCTGTAGGCACGGGGCTGATGCCGGCGAGCTTGGCGAATGCTGCCTCGCTCTTGATCCGTTCGGGATTGTCCCCGGCCACGATGAGGATCTCCGCTGCCGTGTCCACGCCGATCCCGAACTGGTCGAGCAGGTGCGGCGCACGCGCGATCACGAGCCCCTTGATCATGGCCTCGAGCTCGAGGATCTCCTCGTTTAACGACAGCCACCGCCTGGCCAGCGACCGGAGCACATGACGATTGGCCTCCTCCGGCGTGCTCAGCGCGCGGGGGCGCAGGGAAGCGCAGTGGCGGGCGATCATCTTCTGCGTCTTCCCCTGCAGTACCTTGCGTAGATTTTCTTCGGCGTGCACGAGCATCGCCTTCAACGTGATCATCGCTGCAGAGCGGTCTTTGACCGCAGTGTCGTGAGCGACTTTGAGCTGACGGATCATTTCCACGCTCCCGTCGGCGCTCTTGGGCGTGGCGGTAGCGAAACCCGCGAGGACTGCGCGGGCCGCGTTCTCAGCGTCCAAGGTGTCGGACTTCCCGTTCAACCGACGCAGGCGTCGGTCTGGGCGCGAGACTTCCACGACCTTGTGCCCCTGGCGACGGATGTACGAGGCCAGACCAGCCCCGTAGGAGCCTGTGCCCTCGATGCCGAACGCGATGATGGTGCCGTAGTCCGCGGCCCATTCCAGTAGCTGCTGGTAACCGGCACGGTCGGTGGCGATCGTGCCGGTCGCGAGAATCCCACCGATCGAGTCCATGACGGCGGCCACGTGGATGTGCTTGTGGGTGTCCACGCCGATCACGACGTGACCGGAACGGGTGGGGGCGATCTGGCTCATGTACGAGGCTGTCCTTCGGCTACGGGTGCGGGGGCGGCACCGACGCCGGTGGGCGGACAGGACTGTCACGGGGACACGGTCACGAAAATGCTCCAGGCTCCTATCAGGTCACGCCCGGACCGGCGGCAGTGGTCGTACGTGCCCGGCCGCGGGCCCGACAGATCAACGCCAAGACACCATGTGGGTCAATCGTAGAGATGGGTCAGAGCACCACGGCCAGGACTTCCTCATCCTCGCGGAATCCGGCCCTCAGAGACTGACAGTCGTAAGAGTCGCCCACGGTGCCCACCGAAGCGCTCACCCCGGCGGTGATGAGCGCGTCGGAGTATGCCAAGCT
>NZ_JAQMWO010000001.1:0-14091 GCF_037853785.1 Micrococcus sp. GPGPB33 | reverse complement strand
TCAAGTCGCCGGTGCGTGCGTGTCCGATGAGTGCTGACCGCTTTCTCCTGCGCAGGCGCGTCTGGTTGACGCCGGTGACCTTCCTCTGGGTGGTGAGGTAGGCGGAGGCGACGATGTCGGCAGCCTTCGCGGCATGCTCGCTCAAGAGGCTGGTGGCGCTCCGCAGAGGGCTCAGCCCGGTGCGAGGGGACTGTTCGGTCGCTGAAGTGAGCGACAGTTCGTCGTACCGGATGCTCCAGAAGACGGTGCCGTCTTCGACGAGATCGGCCAGTTTGGCGACGAACCAGGACTCGCCGATGGCCGCGGTGAGGGTCAGACCGTCCTCCAGCGCGGAACGCGCAGTAGGCTCCACGCCCCTCAGCCGGGTCTTCCCGGAGATGGCCCAGACGGAGGGTCTGCGGTATCGGACGTTCTTCCTCGGCCCCCGCAGCTCATGTAGTTCTCGACGAACGGTGGAGTCGGCACCGTCGGCACCCACGACTTGTGAGGCCGTGATGTTGGGCCTGCCGTCGATGGTGAGCCGGAGCCCGCCCGGGGTGTTCTTGATGGCGGTGACGTGGTGGCCGTTGCGGACGTCGATGCCCTGGTAGTACGCCGTGTGCTCGAGCAGGCGGTGCAGGTTCTGTCGGGGCATGATTCGAGATCCCGCGAGAGCAGGAGCCCTGAAGAGCTCTGGAATACCTCTGGTCCCGATGTCGAGCACGGGCTTGGTGAAGGGCACGCTCTCGCGGAGGACGACTCCCTCCATCCCGATCCCGTCGAGCGTGGGGAGGTCGGTCTGGGTGAAGACGATGGTGCGGGGGTCTGTCGTGCTGTGTTCCTCCTTCTCCAGGACGGTGACGGTATGCCCGGCTTCGGTCAGTGCGAGGGCGTGGATGAGACCGGTGATGCCTCCGCCGACGATGAGGTGGGAGGCAGGCCTCGTCCACGGGAGCCAGGACAGCAGGTTTTTCCAAGCCATGGCGGGTTCCTTTCTGATGTTCGGGCGCTGCTCCTCGGGAGGGCGGGCGGTCTTCAGTGCGCTTGCGAGGTGAGGGTGTGATGGCGGGGCACCAGGACCGTGACCGCGATGGCGACGGCGGTCATGACGATGAAGCCGACAAGGCCGGTCTGGGACAGGGCGGTGGTGAAGGCATCGTTGGCCAGCGGCATGAGCTCGGCGGACCCGGTGGAGGAGGCGACGCTTGCAGCGCCGCTGATCGATTCCCGAACAGCGTCCGCCTGGGCATCGGTCAGTCCCAGTGCGCTGATGTCACGCGGGGACAATCCCGAGTTGTAGACGGCGCTGGCGACGCTGCCCAGGATCGCCACACCAAGGACGGCTCCAAGCTCATAGCTGGTCTCTTCCAGCGCTGCGGCGTTGCCGGCCTTGTCCTGCGGCGCGCCAGACATGATCAGTGCCGACCCCACGGCAAGCGAACTGCCTCCGGTGCCGAGCAGGACCAAGGCGATAGCCATCGACGTGTAGGTCAGCGGCTGCGGGGCGAGGTAGATGGCCAGGAAGCCCAGGCCAGCGATGGCGAGGCCACCGCCGAGCACGGCGCGGGGTCCGACGAGGGCGGCCAGTCGTGGCGCGAGCGGGGAGGCGATGCCCACGGCGAACACCGCGGGGATCATGGCCAAGCCAGCCTGCAACGGAGAGACTCCGAGGACGACCTGCAACCACTGTGCCGACAGCAGCAGCAGCGCAGACATCGCGAACATGAAGGACAGCGCGGCGAGGATGCCGGCAGTGAACGTCGAGCTGCGGAACAGCCGCAACTCAAGCATCGGGTTGGGCCGACGCAGGCACCTGCGGACGAACCACGCCAGCGCCGCGGCCCCGACCAGGAAGGAGACCCACGACACCGGGTCGGTCAGGCCCTCCTTCGCGATGTGCTTGATCGACCAGACCAGCGCCACCATCCCACCGACAATCGCGATGGTCCCGGCCGTGTCCCAGCTGGGCGGGACGGCCGCCCTGTACTCGGGCAGCAGGAAGAGCCCGGCGATCACCGCGATCACCATCAGGGGCACGTTGATCAAGAAAGCAGCGTGCCAGGTGCTGTACTCCAGCAGCAGCCCGCCGACGACTGGCCCGATGGCCATGCCGACCGAGGACACAGCGGCCCAGATGCCGAGCGCGGTGGCCCTCTCGCGCGGATCGGTGAAGATGACACGGATCATCGACAGTGTCGTCGGCATGATCATCGCGCCCCCGATCCCGAGGAGCGAACGGATCGCGATGAGGGTTCCCGCATCCTGCGCGAACAGCACCAGCAGTGAGGCAAGGGCGAACACCGCAAACCCGCCGAGAAGGATTCGTTTGCGACCAAAACGATCAGCGATCGCACTCATGGGCACCAACAGTCCGGCGAGGACCAGGGAGTAGATGTCCACGATCCACAGCTGCTGCGCGGACGTCGCCTCGAGATCCGCTGTGATGTGGGGGAGGGCGACGTTCAGGATCGTCATGTCGATGCTGATGACGACGAGGCTGGCGCTGAGAACCGCCAGCGCTGCCCAGCGTCGCGTCTTGCTCAACGGTGATGTCTTCGGGGTCAGGTCTGTGCTCACGCCGACTCGCTTTCAGGACGGAGCAGCGCGACGAACGCGCGCTCGAGGGTGTTCAGGTCGATCGGTGTGCCCGTCAGCGTCGTGTGCATGCTGGCACCGTCGATGAAGACGACGATGGCGCGGGCGGTGGCGGGGTCGGTCCAGCCCGAGGCGAGCTCGACGAAACCGTCAACCCATCGCAGAGCGATGTGTCGCAGATCTTCATGCTGGGAAGCAGCGCTATAGAGGGCCGCGTCTGCCCGCACCTGCGCGGTGTCCGTGAGGTAGTCGTGCAGCAGCCGGGCGAGGACTCGAGGGTCGCCGTCGGCGGCGGCGACCTGCTCAGCAAGGTCGGTGAGCTCGACGGTCACCTCCTCCGCAAGCTGGCACACCGCGGCTTCCCGCAGGTCGTGCAGCGAGCTGAAGTAGTAGGTAGTAGCTCCCAGAGGAACACCGGCGCGCTGCGCCACCGCGCGATGCGAAAGGGTCGACCCTTCCAAGAGCATCTCCGTCGCCGCCCGCACGATCTCCTGCCGTCTCCGCTCAGGATCCCTCTTCCGCCGTGTAGGCGATGCACCCTCGGCACCCATCTGATCCTCACTTTCCTCGTCTTGACGCCAGTACTGTACCAGCGTACTAGTACTGGTGTACAGTAGCTGTATACGTACCGAGCAGGAGGAGATCTATGGGCCCCGCAAGCGCAACGGGACGACGTGCACTGGTCGTCGGCGGAGGAATCGCCGGCAGCGCCACAGCATGGTGGCTGCATCACACCGGCTGGCAGGTGACGCTGATCGATGCGAACGAGTCAGCACCGAGCGGCGGCTACGTCCTCGACCTCGACGCGGTCGCGCAGAAGATCCTCCGGCGGATGGGTGTCAGCGACGTCATCGACAGCGTGAGCACACCCAGTCCGGCGACGACCTTCCGCCTCACCAAGGGTGCCCGTCCGTTGCAGATGACCTTCTCTGGCGGGACCTCTCGCCTGGCGCATCGCGCCCGGCTGATTGAGAAGCTGCTGGCGCATGTGCCCTCAGGAGTGGAGACGCGGCTCGGCTGTCGGCTGTCATCCCTGGAGCACCGATCCGATGACGTCGTGGCGCGATTCGACGACGGAACGCGCGGCATCTTCGATCTCGTCGTCGGGGCCGACGGAGTGAACTCCACGGTGCGTAGCCTCGTCTTCTCACCTCGCGAGGCCAGTCTCTACCGCAACGGCCTCTCCCACGTCTGGGCGACGGTGGATCACGCCATGGAGGGCCCGAACGCTGTGGTCGTCGGTCGTCACCGGACGGTCGTGTTCGCCTACCCGCTGCCCGCGGTCGGCGCGACGCAGATCGTAGCCGCGCTCCCGTCCCCCGACGCACCCCGGAATGATCCGCGTGCGCCGGCTGTGGCTGTCGCGCGGGCGCTGCGCAGCATCGGCGGAGAACTGAACCCGATCGCTAACGGAATGCTCGAGACGACCGACGTGCTGCTTACTCGCTTCACCCAGGTGCGCACCACCCACTGGTCAACTCGCAGAGTCGTCCTCGTCGGAGACGCGGCGCACTGCATCGATCCCCTCTCCGGCCTCGGCGCCCACGGAGCCCTGCTCGGCGCCGTAACGTTGGCCCAGAAGCTCCGCGAGCACGGACCGGACGATCCGGCCGCCTTCGCTGAGTACGAGCAGACGGTGCGCCCCTTCGTCGAGAGCCGCCAAGAGATCACCGCGCGAGCCGTGGAGTACATCACCCACCCCACGTTCCGAGATCGCTCCACCAATGCGCTGGGATCCGTCGCTGCAGGTCTTCGCGCGGCCCCTGCGCTACTCACGACCGGCGGGCGGGAACGCCTCGCCGGTATCGCCGCCTTCGGCTAACTCTCGCCCGCTACGGAGGTTCGCGGCGGCAATCTCCTCTATGCCGACCCTTTTGGGTATACCCCTTTGGACACCGCCGGTCCCACGAGACCGACACGTCAAAGACGGTTCAGCATCGGGCTGTTGGACACACCTGGCGGGGGGTCTGAGGCGTGGTTGGACAGGCAGTGGCCTGCCTCCGAGTCGGCTCGGCTGAGCGGAATCTGGCCCGGTAGCTGAAGGCGGTGGGTGCCGAGAGGCAGCGGGGGCCGCACAGGCATGCGCGCGTCTCCGCCCAGACTGTGCGCCTCACCCACTGCTGGCCATGCTGGCCGGCGCCCCTGGTCAGGGAGACGTCCTGGGAGTGCTCAGGACCCACCTGTCATTCGCGTCCATCACGTGCAGGTCATCGCACATGAATCCCCGCAGCCAGGGGACCTCATCCACCACACGCAGGTAGAAGCCACGGTGCACGCGGGGATCCTCACCCAACGAGGGGGAGAGCACATGCACGGATCCCTCCGGCGCCCGACCATGCCGGAGCACGGAATCCGGGGCGTTGACCTGATCCAGGGTGCGCAGACGCAGCAAGGGGGCGACAGCCGGCGGACAGGGAGCGAGGCCGGCAGCCAGGACTGCCCGGCGCAGCTGCGGCAGGGTGCCTCAATTGGGCAGGCCCACCTCGGCGAGGGAGCGCTCGACGACGCGCACCGGGCGGGAGGTCTGTAGGTCCCTGAAGACGGCGGGATGGAAGAGCAGGGTGCGCGCTGAATCGTTGACCTGCACTCCGGCCGCCTGCAACTGCGTCAGCAGTTCATGCGGGTCGCCGGCAAGGTTCAGCTCTATTCCGGCGCGGTCGATGAGGTCAGGCATAGACCTGATTGTCATCCGCGATGCTGCGGGTTCCTGTCAAAGTAGACAACGCGGACTTCCCGTAGCGGCGCCAACAGTCGTCGCCGTCAAGTCTCTAGAGGCGTGTCGCGGTATGAAACATATTCGTGCGTTTGTGAAATCTTCGCTGCAACTCGACATCAGGTGCCATAACGCGAGCGGGAAGCCCGCGGGAAGAGCGGGAGTCGAGCGCCTCCACCCATCGGGAAATCCTGAAGGACTGGGAAGAAAGAAAAGCGAGATATTGCCCTCTGGAATGGGCTGATTCGCTCGGGTTAGCCTCCTCCTCTCGACTCCGTCTCGCTGAGGAGGCTACCCGACGAGTCAAGTCCATGGAAGGGGGTACCGGGGTGATCTGCCTTCCACATGATTGCGATTTTACGGCAGGGGGTACCGGGAGGCGATCAGAGGGTGGGGTGCGTCGGCGAGGCGGGGGGAGGGACATCGGCGGCGCGGGCGGGCCTTATGGGCAGTGAACGAGAGTCGTCGGCCCCGTCCTCGGGGCCAGAGGGTGAGGCCGCAGATGAGCGTGGACATGGAGCCGCAGATGGGTGTGGGCACGGCGCAGGCCGGCGCACACCAGGAGGTCGACGAGGGACTCAGGGTGCTGGCCCCTCAGCCGCAGCCGGCGAAGTTCCTCGGGATCGGATCAGGACTGGTCGCCGCCGGCGCGCTGGCCGCCGGCATGTTCGCCGCCACCGACCCGGCCCTGGCCTACACGGTCGCCGGCGGTGGCGCCGGCGTCTCGACGGCATCCCTGGTGGTGGCCGAGCGGGCGCGGCAGCGGGCGGAGATCGCCGACCACTTCACCGAGCAGATCTGCCCGGTGATGCTGATCCGCCCGCGGCCGTCCCGGGCCGCGGTGAAGCTCTCCCGCTGGCGTGGGGGGTTCATCGGCCTGCCCCAGCAGGTGCAGCTGACCTACCACGCGAGGGTGGTGCCAGACCCGGAGTGGCTGAAGTCCCTGGCCGAGGTCACCTCGGTCAGCCTCGGGGCCAAGTACAAGGTGGAGGCCCACCTGCCGCGCAAGCGACGCGTGGTGCTCGGTGCCGTGGAGGCCGAGCAGGTGGAGAAGACCGATCCCACCGTGGAACGCGCCTCCCGGGTGGTGCGGGACCTGCTGGGCGAGTCCGCCCGCGTGAAGGTCGAGCTCAACGACGACGGCGACGCGACCCGCATCGAGGTCGCCCACGAGCAGGGCAGCAACATGGCCATGGCCTCCAAGCGGCTGCGCGTGGAGCGAGTCCTGGCCACCCGCGTCCCAGGAGACTGGGTCCCGGAGTGGAACCTGGTCGAGGACACCGTCGTGTTCTCCGCCCGCGAGCCGATGCCCTCCCTGGTCCTGCCCCCGCCGGAGCACTCCCCGCTGGTGCGCACCCACGCCGACTACCGAGATTTCCAGATCCCCCTGGGCGTGGACGAGGACGGCGAGCAGCTCTCCTGGCACCCCCGCAAGCAACCCCACATGGTGGTGGTCGGCACCACCGGCTCGGGCAAGACCGTCGTGGAGCAGAACGTCGTCCAGCGCCTGACCCAGGCCGGCTGGAAGGTCTGGGTGATCGACGGCAAGCGGATCGAGTTCATCGGCCTGCGGGACTGGCCGAACGTGGAACGGCTGGCCTCGCGCATCGAGCACCAGGTGAAGCTGATCGAGGACGCCCACGACCTGATGAACGAGCGCTACGCGCTGATCGAGGCCGGCAAGGCGACCTCCGCCGACTTCGAGCCCGTGGCCCTGATCGTCGACGAGGCCACCACGCTGCTCGAGGCCGCCGACGACTGGTGGGCCGAGGTCAAGCCCAAGGGCGGATCCTCCAAGTCCGCGGTGCTCAAGCGCCTGGGCAACATCGGCCGCCTGGGCCGCTCGGCGAAGATCCACATGCTCATCGGCCTCCAGCGCGCGGACACCCGCTTCATCTCCGGTGAGTTCCGCGACAACCTCGGCATGCGCGTGGCCATGTCCCGCCTCAGCCCCGACGGCGCCAAGATGATGTGGGACTCCTACATCGTCGGCACCACCATCCCCCGGCACATCAAGGGCCGCGGCATGGCCCTGAACTCCGCCGGCGTGCCCGTCATGATCCAGACCATCTACGCCCCCAACCCCGACCCGGGATCCGACGACTACGACCCCCAGCGCGTCGCCGCGGTGCGCCCCCGCGAAGTCGTGCACAAGAAGATGCTGGTGGAGATCCTCGAGCCGGTCACGATGGACCTGGACGGCAACGAGAACCCCACCAGCTACGCCGACTACATGGACGCCCGCGTCTACGAGGCCCCCGACCAGCCCCAGGTGCAGCCGGCCACCGCGCCCGCCGCCAACGCGGCCGTCCCGGCCGGCGCGCTCGCGGCCTTGCAGTCCCTGAACACTGCTCCCGCCACTGCCGCGGTCGAGGAACGCCCGACCGGGCGCCCCTCTCCGGCTGTGCTGGCCGACCCCAGCCGCCCCGTGATCGCCGAGCGCAAGCACGTGCCCTACGTCCCCGACGACGAGCAGGACCTCTTCGAGGGCTACGGCGAGCCCGTCGAGTCCCCGGCCGAGGAGTTGCAGGCCGGCGACCTGATCCAGATCGACCCCGACGCCGAGACCTGGGCGGTGCTCGCCGAGGACCCCCAGGAGGACGAGACCGGGATCTACCTGGAGTACATCGAGCGCGACACCGGGGAGGCCGGCGGCATCTCCGTGGCCGCCACCGAGATGCTGCCCACCCGCCACATCGAACACGAGGAGAACTGAGATGAGCGCGAACACCAACGGCACCAGCGACGGCACCGACATCATCTGGATCACCCTGGCCGGCATGTTCTTCCTGGGCACCGGCGCCTTCACCGCCTGGGCCGCCAGCGCCATGAACTCCGTGCGCCAGAGCCTGCTGGAGATCGGCCTGCTCGTCCCCGCAGACCAGGCCTCCTTCGAGCTCGCAGACACCGGCGTCGGCGTCAGCCTCCCCCTGGTCCTGGGAGCCGGCGCCGTGCTCGTGGCCATCGTCATGATCGCCGCCTATCGGTCCGCCAGACGCCGGGCCCGCGGCCTGGACGACTGACCTGACGGACTCGTCAGCAGCTAGGGACATGCCGCGGAGAACCCGGCCTTGTGGTCAGTGAAGGCGCCCGTGCAGGGCGGATGGATCGGAACAGGAGGTTGGCATGTGCAGGGCTCAGGGCGAGGCGGGGTGTCCCCACGGACGTCGATGCCCCCCGAACGCAACGGCACGGGATGCCGCGCTGAAGCGTCGACGGGAGAACCGGGCGATCGGACAGCAGATCGCCCGATGGGCCAAGGCCGAGGGCAAGGCTGACGAGCTGGCCGAGCTGAAGAAGCAGCGCAAGCCCATCAACGAGATCAAGGACTGGGCCGGCCAGGCCGGTGCCCCGGAAAGCGTCTTCGCCCGCGCCGCGGGCCCGGCCAAGAAGGGATGGGAGGCCGCCAAGACCGAGCTGCGCAACGACCCCAAGGCCCCAGCCCGCCGCGCTCCGGCCCGCGGGGGAGCGTCGGCCGCCGCAGCCGCCGGCGGAGCAGGAGGCGTCGGCGGCGGCGCCGTCGGCGGCGGCGCCGTCGGCGGCGCAGGCGCAGGCGCCGGCCGCGACCACCGCACCCCGACCCCGGCTCCCGGCTCAGCCTCGACGGGCGCTCGCGGACCCGAGGGGTCGGAATGGGAGGAGCAGTGCGGCAAGGAAGAGGCCGCGCGCGTGGCGCTGCTGGTGGAGCGGCAGGGGCGCACCGCCGAAGAGCGGCAGCTGATGCGGATGGACTCGGCGCGTGAGGGTGCGCCGGTCGCGGGCAAGGGCGTCAACGACATCAAGCGTCTGGTGTGGGACGACGGCGCGTGCGGCTACTTCAAGCCCTACGACGCGCTGAACACGGGAGTGGCCAAGTCCTACGGCCACGATGGCCGACTCCAGCCCACTCATGAGGCCGCGGCTCGCAGTTCGCCCAGGCGCTGGGTCCGAAGTACGCGGCTTTGGTGCCTCCGGTGGCCCTGGTCAAGTACGAGGGTCAGTGGGGCTCCATCTCCTACGGAGTCCCCGGGGGGCCGATGAGGACGAAGATGAACGTGATGCACATGGCAGAGCACCACTCCGACCAGGCCAGCGATCTGGCCTTCTTCGACTGCCTGATCGGGCAGGTCGACCGCCACGGCAACAACGTCCTGATGGACCGCCGCGGCCTCTCGGCGATCGACAACGGATTCGCCTTCACCGACGGCGTCGGCGGCGTGAACGCCTCGATGTTCGTCGACGCGCGCTCCCAGCACCCGCAGGCCCGCGCGACCACTCGGGAGGAGAAGGCGATCCTGGCCCGCTTCCTGGACTCTGAAGACGGCTTGGGCCTGCGCGGCACGATCGAGGACGGCCGCTTCCACGAGGTGCGCCGGAGGGCTCGTCTGATGCAGAGCAAGGGCCGGATCCTGAGCCTGTCGAAACTCTACGAGCGCTGATAAACTGATACAAGATCAACATAAGGAGATCTGATGTTCACCATCACCATCCATCACCTGGACGGCCCCTCCGGCCTCCAGCGGCACGTCGGATACGTGCACGTTGACGGGGAGGACGTCCAGATCCATGACCCCGAGGGGCACCTCGACCTCGAGCTGCCCACCCCCACCGTCGACGACCTCGGCCGCGGCGAGCGCCGGCGCGCCACCTACGCCCAGGACCCCGTCGTGTGGGCCTACAACCTGCCCGCCCTGCTCCGCGGGCCCTACGTGCTCGCCCAGCGTCATGACCAGACGCCGGACTGGGTCGAGCAGCTGCTGGAGCAGCCGCAGGCGCCGGCCGCCAGCTCCCACGGTGACGCCGAGCTCATCGCGCAGCTCATCGCGGGCAGCTCCGCAGCCAAGGAGGCCGCGGCCGAGCCGGCATGACCGGCCTCGGCGATCGCGTGCGGATGAGCTCGCGGCCGCAGCTTGGGCCCGCGGACCGGACGGGGACGTGTCGCGGAGATGCGGCATGAGCTGCTGCTGAACCGACCGCGAAAGACGCTTGTGGGGTAGGCGGGGGACGTGTATGGTTAGACACGTAGCGGGCCCCATGAGGGGGCCTGCACCCCTCACCGAAGGAGCGCCCCATGGGACGCATCGCCCACCGCATCTACAACGTCTACCGCCCGGACAGCGCCGACATCGACTGCCTCTGCCCCCTCTGCGGCAAGGCCGACTACGTCTCCATCACCCAGGACGAGGCGGACGCCCTGGACGCCGGCCAGCCCGTCCACGAGGTCCTGCCCCACCGCACCAAGGTGGAGCGGGAGCGGATCATCTCCCAGATCTGCCCCGACTGCCAGGCAAACCTCTGCTGACCTCCCCGCCACGGCGGCCCCCCTCACTGGAGGGGGGCCGCCGTCGTCTCATGCGCCAACGCTCCAGCCCCGGGCCAGCAAGACACCTGCGGAGCCGGGGGGACGCGCACACGGGGGCAGCACCGCCAGGGCCACCCATGGTCGCAGCGTCGGCGGACCCGTCCACTCGACGGCGACGCCGGCGTGCGGACGTCCCGGCGCGGCCGGCCCGGAGCGAACGCGGCCGCGAGCGCGGGTCGGCCGGGGACGTGTCGTGGAGATGTGCTGCCGGCGGCCGCGGCTGCTTCAGCTCGGGGCGCCGGCGGCCGCGGGTCCGGGGCATGTCCCCGGCGTGGTCGTTGGGTCGACAGCGATTTCCGCGGGAGGTGGGCTCTCTGGCGGCTGATGCCGGGCAGGATGGGCGGAGGGTGCCGGCGGCGTGGATCGGCGCCAGGCCGAGTCCCGGGGGTTCCCGGTAGGAGGGTAGATGGCAGGCGATGAGCAGGCGTCGGCGGACCGGGCGGAGCGGGCCTCCCAGCTCAAAGCTCGCGGGAGGTGGTGGGCCGCGGTGGGGGCCATCGTGGGGGCGAGCTTTTCCGCTGTGGCGACGGTGAGCGTGCTGGCCCCGGGGGACGACAGCCTGGGATTGTCAGCTCCGCCGCCCCCTGGAGAGGAGCCTGCGATGTCGCCTGAGCTGCGCGGGCTGATCGTCCTGGCGTGGGTGTTCTTCGTGGCCGTGCTCCGTGCCCTGGTGTCGACGCGGCAGGCTGGCAGGGCGCGGTCCATCTGGGCGTATGCGGCGGCCGGCGTGGCCATCGTGCCGCTGGCGGCCGCATTTTTCTGGCGCAGCCCGGTGGTCGACACGATGGAGGCGTGGGGGTTGTTCCTGTCCTCTGTGGCCATCTTCGGTGGCCTCATCGTGCAGGACGAGCGGACGCTCCATGCTGAGCGCCTGGAGGATCAAGTTGCGGAGGAAGCCGAACGGAAGAGGAGTCAGCGCGAGGCGGACCTGCGTTGGTACGAGCAGGAGTTGACCCGCGTGGAGGGCAAGCTCGAGGAGCTCACGAGCAGGGAGGCGGAGCGCCGCGGCATGTGGTGCTTCTGGCGGCGATGACTGCCGTGTCATCCACGCATGGGGGAGACCGGCGTGCCGTGGATGTCCGCCGGCAGAGCTGCGGCCGAGGGTAGGCGGCACGGCGCCGGCCTGCGTGTTACGCCCAGGGGTCCGCGAGCGCGGGCCGGGCGGGGACGTGTCGTGGAGATGGGCGGCCGGCTGTGGTGCAGCGGCGGCCGGCGCCGCGTGCTGGATGGGCCCGAGCTTGGCGCCATGTCCCCGCCTTGCGGCGGGCCCCGGGGCGAGCGGGGGTAGGTCTCTGTCCCTCGTGAGCGCCAGGGGCTCGGCGGCGGGGCCAGCAGGCCGGTGAAGCGAGGAAGGGGCTGGGACGGTCGAGGTGCGGGCGCTCGCG
The DNA here is from genome assembly GCF_037853785.1 of Micrococcus sp. GPGPB33. Lineage (NCBI taxonomy): Bacteria > Bacillati > Actinomycetota > Actinomycetes > Micrococcales > Micrococcaceae > Micrococcus > Micrococcus sp. GPGPB33. The sequence continues at coordinate 2,078 of NZ_JAQMWO010000001.1, read as the reverse complement.
GGTGCGATCGGCGGCCCGGCCCTGCCCGGCCGGGGCGGCGGGTCCGCGAGCGCCTGCTGCGGGGGACGTGTCGTGGAGAGGGGCGGCCGGCTGCTCCAGCTGCCGACTGCCGGTTGCTGGGTGCCGCGGTGGGTGCGCGGGGTGGGAGGGGGACGCCGCGGCGGATCTCGGCCGGGGGCGGCGGGTCTCTGGCGCTGGTCCTCGCGCCGTCGGGGCCGGATGCGCGCGGAGGGAGCCTCTGCCCGTCCTGGCGCTGGAGGATCTGGGTCGAGACTGCTGGGGCCGGCCGCGGTGCAGGGCCAGGGAGCCTGGCCGCGAGCGCGGGCCGGGCGGGGACGTGTCGCGGAGGGACGCTGCTGGCTGCGCGAGCTCGAGCTGCCGGCGGCCGCGGCAGCTGGAGCCGCGGGCCCGGGCCATCTCCCCGACACGGTCCGCGGCGGGGCCCTCGCGGCCGGCAGCCGAGAGCGCGTGGGGCCGCCGACGGCTGGAAGCTCAGCAAGAGGGGAGGGCGCGGAGACGGCGGCACGGGAGGGCCCCGCCGTGGGGGCGATGTCTGGGCCGGCGACCGGCGGGGGACGTGTCGTGGAGGGGCAGCCAGCTGCCGGCGCCGCGCTGCGAGCTCGCGGTGCCGCGGAGACAGCGGCAGCCGCCGCGGGCGGACGGCCCCGCCCGCATCGTGCGGGCGGGGCCACCGGGGGTGTGGGCGCTCGCGGCCCGGGCGGTCAGCGGCGGGGCCGCCGCAGTGCGACGACCCCGCCGAGAGGGAGAGGGAATCAGGCCGTGGCCGGAGCCTCGGCGGTCCCGCGGGTGCTGGCCCGCTCCACGGCGGAGCCCTCCCGCACGCTGGCGGACTCCGGGGACTGCATCAGCGGCACGGCGCGGAACAGACGTCCCACGCCCTCGTACTCGGCGTCGATCGTGGGGAGCTGATCCCGACGGATCGGCATCAGAATGCCGTGCGCCCACTGGCCGTGGACCCACGCGACGGGCTTGCCCGAGTGGTTGGTGTCCGGGTCGAACGTGAGCACCTCACCGTCGCTGGTGTACCGCGCCGTCACGTCGGCCAGCGCCTTGACGTACTTCGGATTGACCGTGAACGTGCCCTCCTCGAGCGCGCCCCGCGGCTGGGTGTGCAGGCGGAACAAGGAAGCGATCTTCGGATACTCGTCCGCGTCCGCGTAGTTCTTCAGCGGCACCGTCTGCACCTGCCCGTTCGCCGCGTGGACGGTGAACGTGACGGTGTCCTCGTCGGCCGTCAGCTCCACCGTGCCGTCCTTCTTCGCGGCGCGGAGCACCGGGAGCAGAACCTTCAGGCCCGAGCGGTGCAGGCGCACCGGCGGCAGGCCCGCGCCGTGCGCGGGCGCCTCCAGGGCGTACTCGGTCAGCGTGCGGGCGAGCTGGTAGCGGTCCGTGCTGTAGGCGATCAGGCCCTGGTCGGTCACCTCCAGAGGGACCGTGGTCAGGCGAGCCCCGACCGGCTCGTCGGCGAGGCGGGCGGGGTAGGAAGCGACATCGAGACCGCGGAGCAGCTGGCGGGCGTTGAACGTGAGCATGAGAGCCTCCAAGGCTAGGGGTGCAGGGGGCCGGTTGCCTCCCGCTGAGTCAAACCATACACGCTTTGTGGTGTGGACGCAATCGGTTGTGTGGTGTTGCTTGTGGTGGGGGTGTGGTGGTGTGCTGGCGGTGTTATGGCATGGGCGGGGGTGGGGGCTGCGCCGCCCGCTCGGCCCGCCCGGCCCCTCCGCCGCCCCGCCGGCCCCGGCCCGCCCGCCCCTCGGCCCCCTGGCCCGGTGTGTGGGCGTCTGAGGGCCGTTCGGGGTGCGGGTGGGCTTGTGGGGGTGCAGGGGTGGGAACGGGGCGCAGGCGGGCGCACAGCGGCCCGTGGTGCGCCCAGCTGACCCCTCCCGTCCTCGGTCCACCGTTCGGCAACCCTCCCGGCGGCGCGTCGGCGCCCGCCGTGCCCACCTACCGATGGGCACCCAACGCGCGGGGCACCCAACCGGCGCGCGGAGCGCGCCAGGCGAGCGCAGCGAGCCGGCCCCGCGCCAGCGGGGCGAGGGCCCGGCAGGGCCCGCCGG